>JBKBWZ010000001.1:0-202837 GCA_046314385.1 Alphaproteobacteria bacterium
TACGCAACGGACTTAAAATCCGTGGGGAGCAATCCCGTGAGGGTTCAAGTCCCTCCGCCTGCACCAGATTTACAACATGTTATCAGACGTTTCCCCCGAGAGAAAACTTCGAGCTATATAAAAACCCTATGTGCTTATTTTGAAAAAGTCGATAGATAAATATATCCCAAACAGGGAAGGGGGGATAAGACTCGTTTGATAATAACGGTTGAGGAATCTAAGGATTTTCGCGCTTTATTTTTTCAAAACATGCGAAGACATTTTCTATAGAAATATCGGCTATATTCTGAGATCTCAGAATTTCAATAGACGTTGCCCGAGGCGCGGACTGATCAGGGTCTGATATATAAGAAAAAAGAGATACGATAGGGCATCCGCTGGCAGCGGCGATATGCATGGGACCTGTATCATTACCGATTGCAGCTGTTGCTGTCCTCGATAAGCTGGCGAGATCTTCGATCTTAGTCGTTCCGGTTAAATCTATAGCGGAGGGAACTGCGTTCTTAATCAAGGACGTAACGTCTGAGTCAGCTTTCGTGCCGATTAAGACAGGTTGGTAACCTTCGTGCAGCAAAAGATCTGCAAGCTTTGCATAGGACGTTGCAGGCCAGCGTTTGCCGGGGTGTTGCGGCGCACTTCCCGGAACAAGTAATACGTATTTCTGGTCGATACCGAATTCAGAGTAAGTCTTGCCGTTCAGCCAGCTGAGATCTTGTGTAAGGAACGAGCTCATATCGCGTGTATCCAGCATGCCTTCCGGCACTTTGAAGTCTTGGAGACGATCCAGTCGGCCTTTCTTTTGCCCGGAAAGGACTTGCGTTTTTGCAAGTAGTGAAGCCGCAAAGCCTATAATTTTTGCCCTGTCATTGCGCTGCAGGTCATAAATAAAATCAAATTTCTCGCGCTTTAATTTTTTGAAAATCCCAAGCCATCCGAAAAGTTCAAGGCTTTTGAATCTTTCAATAACCCAGATGTCATCGAAATACGGAGACTGCTTCGCAATTCCCTCGAAGGGGCTTGTCGTCATAAGCGTAATATGGGCATGGGGATGATGGCTTCTGATCCTGCTGAAGGTTTCGCAGGAAGAAAAAAAATCCCCTAAGGCGCCAAGCTTTATAACGATAATTTTATTATTGTTCGGCACCTAGACAGCCTTTCTGAATTGCGGGCCTGCATCGGCGGAGCCGTCATCCATCAGGATATGCATCTCGCACATATTAGGCCCTCAGCTTGCGCTTAATTTTTTTTCGTAGAGCCTTAAGCTGTACCCGCATTCTGTCGAAAAACCCGAGGTTGGCTTTACTCAGGGCTAGCTCCCTGCAACGCTGTCGATAGGCTTCAAATTCGTGGCTTTTGGCGCCTTTTAGAAACTTCGAGATATTGCTCTCGTGCACGCGATAATAAGCAAAGGTATCCGTGGTATAAACAAAACTATAGTTTTCAGCATATCGAATATATTTATACCATTCGCTATCATAAGAGAAAGCCTCGTCCCAGCCGCCGAAGTCAAGGAAAGCCTGCCGCCGAAACATCATGCCACAGCTCTGAATAAAATTATTGAAGCAAAGCCACTTCATTGGGTTTTTGGTTTTCTTGATTTTCTCGGAGTCGTTTGCAACAAACTTAATTTGATTGCCTTCGCTGTCAATTCGCATGGCATTACAATGTACAAGGCCTACACGAGGGCTGTCAAAGTGTGCGATCATTTTGGTTACATGCTCTGGTGGCAGTAGATCGTCATGGCTGATGCCAATGACGAATTCTCCCGTCGCCATGCCAACAGCTAGATTATAATTGCGAGATATCCCGAGATTTTTAGTATTAAAATTTAAACGAATCATCTGGTGCCGGTCAGCAAAAGCTCTCAAAATATCCTTAGTGCTGTCTTGAGAGCCGTCATCTGAAACCAGAATCTCAAGATTCGGATAGGTTTGCTCGACTAATGACTGCAGCGTCTGTGCCAAATATTTCTCGCTATTGTAGGACGTCACGACGATGCTGACTTTGGGATATTCTCTCATGGTGTAGATTCCGCTAATTCTATTTTATTAACCGCTGAAATCACGCCTTCAATTTCCTCTTCTGACATCCCGGGCCAAAGTGGCAGACTGAGTACCTGATTATGAATCGTTTCTGTTATTGGGAGAGAGATATTTTTCCACGTGCCAAAAGCGATTTGTTTGTGAGGCGCTATAGGATAGTGAATCAAGGTCTGTACGCCATTTCTATGTAAAAATTCCATACAGGCAGTGCGTTGAAGATGGCGTACAACAAATAAGTGCCAAACGTGACTTTCTTCGTTACTCGCTTTGGGGAGCACAAAAGAAGGGTTTGATATTCCTGATAAGTAAGACCGCGCAATTCTTCTTCTTTCGGCACTTTCTTCATCTAGATATTTAAGCTTCACACGCAATAACGCAGCCTGTATTTCATCTAGCCGGCTATTCAGCCCCTGATATAAATTTTCGTATTTTTTATGGCTGCCATAATTGGCGAGGGCACGTACAACTTGGGCCAATTCGGGGTTGTTGGTTGTCACTGCGCCAGCATCGCCTAGCGCACCCAGGTTTTTACCTGGATAAAAGCTGAACCCTGCTGCATCAGCAAGATTGCCAGACTTGACGCCGCTGATCGAGGCGCCATGCGCTTGGGCAGCATCTTCGATGAGCAGGAGGTTATGTTGTAGGACGATTTCTTTAATTGCCTCCATATCGGCCAGCTGGCCATAGAGATGAACTGCCAAAACAGCCTTGGTCTTCGGTGTAATTTTTTTTTCAACCTCTGAAGGGCAAAGATTATAGGTCAAAAGATCGGGCTCGGTCAGTACGGGAACGAGTCTATTCTCTGTAATAGCCAGTATAGATGCGATGTAGGTATTGGCAGGAACAATCACTTCATCTCCTTCAGCAAGGAGACCCATTTCTTTATAAGCACGTAAAATGAGAATCAGTGCGTCAAGGCCATTCGCGACACCGATGCAATATTTGGCTCCACAGTATTCTGCGAACTCCTGCTCAAAGGCATCAACCTGAGAGCCGCGAATATACCATCCGCTGTCTAGCACATCGGTTGCCGCATTGATCAATTCGTCGCGGTATCGTGCATTAATAGCTTTCAGATTAAGGAACGGAATCATTCATCACCTTCATCACATCAGGCCAATTTATATCTACCACTTGCTCATATGACAGTTTTGCGGGCAACAATTCGGCGGTTCTGAGTCCTGTTGTAATGCCAACAAAGGTTGCGCCGATAGCTTGAGCTGCGTCCGCATCCTCCTCTGTGTCGCCGATTACAACAGCGCTTACTGGGTTGAGTGCACGCAGCGCTTCGGATTTTTTTGTTGTGGGGGTTATAATTTCATCAAAACAATCAAAAATATGTAGGTCTTTCAGCTGGTTAAATAGAGCATCTCTGTTATGTCGTTTGGTAATCAATATTATTTTTTTGCCATAGCTTCGAGCGGCTTGTAGCCCCTGCAGGGCGCCGGGCTTCAGCACATCGCGAGCTAGGTATGGGGCTGTTTCAATAAGCGTCATCCATTTGTCATGGAAAACATGCGCTTCTTCTCTGCTGCCACTTTGTTGTAAAATATGGGATATAGGGCTTTTATCACGTTTCATGGCCATATAGGCTTCTTTGCCTAGATTTGTGGAGTTTTGCGCTTTCAAAATATCGCAATAGCACGCATAAAGCCGCTCGCTATTATCTAGCAGAGTGCCGTCCAGATCAAAAAAAATATATTGGGCGAGGTCAGATTTCACAGACGGCATAAATCTCCGCAGCATGCCGGGGAAAATCTTTTCCAAGTTCATAGAACCCTGCAATCATTTCATCTGTCCAGTTGTTTTCTATCTGCTTATTTGAGAGAGGTTTAAGAAAAACGCCCCCAGTCAGAGAGATGGTGAGCCCTGCAGAGCGAATATCGGACTGGAAGGTGTCCATGTCGTATACACGCTGATGTCCAACTTGGTGGTCGCGTTCATTTAGTTGATAGGGGCTTTGTAGCATGCCCATTTTTACTGCCGCCAACCTGTGAAAAGATAGCGCATTAGGTACGCCCATCAACATCACCCCGCCTGGCGCAAGCCATTGTCGTGCCAGCTTCAGCAAAGAAACAGGATCATTAACATGCTCAAGGATATGTTCTAGAACAATAGTGTCAAATTTCTGAGAAGGCGTGAGGTCTTCAAAATAGCTGTGAATTTTTGTCAGATTCATCGTGTCGGGGATACGGTCTAGCAGTTCTTTGGAGCCATCAACTGTAGTGACTTGCGCAAAGTCTTGAACAAGGAAGCGTGTCATCTGCCCATCCGCCGATCCCAGCTCCAATGCGTGCGATTGTTTGATATAGGGACGAATGGCTTGGTACCGATAACCGACCATTTTCTTGTCGAAGTCTAATTGCTCATTGATATACCACGAGCCATCAATATTTTTGTTTGTAGCGTTTTCCATTTTTTATACCCTATATTTTAAGCATTTATCAGTGATGCGAACATTTCTTTCTCTGTAATCATCAGAGGCTCTCGGTCCATCGACCGGATCCACAGTATCCCGTCAGGGAGCGGGTTGATTTTCTTTTCGAGGCTGGGGAAGCGGTCATGCAGGGCGATATCCTTGAAGATTTTAGGCATATTCAGCCCGGCCTTGGTGAAAAAATAAACGGTTGTAAAAAAACGCGAAATGTTGATTTCAGTCGGGTTTGGTATGCCCTGATCATCGTATGTCATGTCAACGCCATAAATGCCATGTGGGCGCGGGTCGATAGCTCTAATGGCATCCATCGAAATGCTATCCACCTGTGAAGAAGAATAGGTCTCTCCAACGCCCGTAACTCCGGTTACGCCGGACAAGGTGCGGTTACCAAAGTTCCATGACTTTCTCTTGCGCGTTTGCGCAACGACCAACTCTCCTTCGTGCCAGATCGACAGCCATGTAACTGTTTTGTCGGTGAGTAGTTGAGCTGCCGTAAAGCCGCCCCATCCTTTAAAGCGGTCTATCCATCGGCGGGCGAACTCATAGTCGCTCGTTGGCAGCGCCCCTTTCCCGCCGCCGCCGACCTTGGCGCGCAGCCATATCTGTCCGTCCTTGTTCGCCAATAAATCAAACGCACGCTTTAGATCGTCAGGAGACTCTATATCTATCGTTTTGGGGATAGGTATGCCTTGAGTTGCCCATATGGCTGCAGACTTTGCCTTATCCACGCACTTCTCAATCACATCATGGCTGGGCATAAAAAGTTTTGTGCCTGTGGCAAGAATATCGTTGCGGATTTTGGAGGCCTCCAAAATCTCTATATCGTTCTGAAAGTGTGTCAAATCAGGGCGCGCATCGGCTAGAATTCTTATTAACTTTTCCTTGTATTGTGGGTGCACGGCATACGGCACGATATATTTCTTTTCGGCCGCAGATAAAATGAGGTCACTGGGCTCGCTGCCCATACCATATATTTGGTCGCTATCGTCCGTTGACATCAAAGATTTGATAACGTTCTCAGATGGGACACCGCCGGCCCCTGCAATCAATATCTTAGCCATTTTTTGCCAACCTCATAAAATCCTGATAATCCCTTATATAATCGCTCTCGTCATACAAGTCAGAAGCGAAGGCCGCGAAAATACAATCTTCGCTAAAGTTATGCATTTCGTGCCATATCATTTTGCCTACGTATAAAGATTTATCCGGCGCATCCAGCTTGATGGTTTGTTTGTGATGGCCATCGTCGAGCAGGACATCGCATTGTCCACGCAGGCACACAAAAACCTGTTCCAGCTGTTTATGGGCATGGAAGCCGCGCGGCTCATCCGGAGAAGTGCCGTAGATAAAATAAGACCTTTTGATCAGAAAAGGCACATCTTTGCCGTGCTCTATAACGATCAGGCAGCCTCGTGGGTCTTCTATTTTTTTTAGTTTGTTTGTTTTGTTATCTTGCATTTTTCTGCTTGTCCGTCAAAAGGGACTTTAAATACTCTCCGTAGCTGTTTTTGTAGCTATTGGATATTGCCGATAAGGCTGCATCGTCGATCCAGCCCTGTCGCCAGGCAATTTCTTCCAGGCAGGCAATTTTTAGACCCTGACGTTTTTCTATTGTCGCGACAAAGCCGCCTGCTTCGAGCAGGGAGTCATACGTTCCCGTATCAAGCCAGGCGAACCCGCGACCAAAAAACTCCAGATTAAGTTTTTTGTCTTTAAGATATGCTCTCAAAACATCGACAATCTCGAGCTCTCCTCGCGCAGAGGGTTTTAGCTCTGCGGCGATGGATGTAACTTTTTCATCAAAGAAATATAAACCCGTTATGGCGTAGTTGGATTTCGGATCTTTAGGTTTCTCTTCAATTGAAAAAATTTCCTTGTCTTTGCCAAATTCGACAACGCCATAGCGCTCGGGGTCGGATACTTTGTACGCAAAGATGGTCGCGCCTGTTTCTTGCTGTGCCGCAGACCTCAGCAGGGTAGGGAACCCTTGGCCGTAAAAAATATTATCGCCCAAAATGAGCGCTACTTTTTGATTGGCGATCTGCTCGGAACACAGCATAAAAGCTTGTGGAATTCCCTTTGGTTCTGGCTGGATAACGTATTCGATGTTAATCCCGAAGTTCGAGCCGTCGCCAAGCAGGCGCTGGTACGCATTCTTATCTTCCGGCGTTGTAATAACAAGAATATCGCGGATGCCCGCCAGCATCAAAACGGAAAGGGGATAGTAGATCATGGGCTTGTCATAGACAGGCAGCAGCTGTTTTGATACACCCTTCGTGATGGGGAACAATCGGCTACCTGTGCCGCCGGCGAGAATGATGCCCTTCATCAGCAGGCAACCTTTTCTTGGCGCGAAAACAAGTCAAGATACCAAGATACAGATTGTCTCATGCCATCCTCAAAACGCTGTTCGGGTTTCCACCCCAATTCTTTTGATATTTTCGTACAGTCAATTGCGTAGCGCGTATCGTGCCCTGGGCGATCTTTCACGAATTCTATCAGATCCTCATACCGGTCAAGGCCGTGCGGCTTTGGGTGCATTTCTTCCATCAGGGCGCAGATCATCTTGACGATACTTATGTTTTCGATCTCGTTCATACCGCCGATGTTATATGTCTCACCGATCCGCCCTTTCGTCAACACCGTCCACAAGGCTTTGACGTGGTCTTCAACATAGAGCCAATCTCTGATCTGCTTTCCGTCGCCATATACGGGCAAAGGCTGGCCCGCACGTGCCCTCTGAATCATCAAAGGAATCAGCTTTTCGGGGAATTGTCCGGGGCCATAGTTGTTTGAACAGTTTGTAATAACGACGGGCAAATTAAATGTTCTGAACCATGATCTTACAAGATGGTCTGCGCTGGCCTTGCTGGCGGAATAAGGGGAGCTCGGTGCATAGGGCGTTGTCTCCCGGAAGGGGGGATCGTCTTTCGACAGGTCCCCGTAAACTTCATCTGTTGAAACATGCAAAAAGCGGAAAGATCCTTTTTTGTCCTCTGGCAGCTGCGTCCAAAAAGCTCTGACCTGCTCTAACAAAGTAAATGTTCCGACGATGTTGCTCTGTATAAAAACTTCGGGGCCGCTTATTGATCTGTCAACGTGGCTTTCTGCGGCCAAGTGCATGATTGCATCAGGTCGATATTGATCCAAGAGCCGTTTGAGGCCAGGGGCATCGCAAATATCAAGTTTATGAAACTTAAATTTTTCATTTTGCGGCATGTCCGAATAATAAGTCGCATATGTGAGCTTATCTATGCCAACTACGGTCTGAACGCTGGGGTCCGCGAGCAAGAAATTGACGAGGTGCCCCCCAATAAATCCTGCAGATCCGGTAACGAAAATGACTTTACTCATTCTGATCAAAGCTCCAGATTAACAAAAACCGCATAGAGTGAAGCTCTCTGCGGCGAGGGTATCGACGAAATCAATAGATGGTTTTATGCCTATTGGTTGTTCGTCTTTCAACCTGCCCGATGCAGACGGGCAGCGCTAACTTATAAGCGTTTTAGAAGATTTGCAATCTTGTGTCTTATACATATACGAGACACGGCTTTAATTGAATAATCCCACAAGCTATATATTTGCATAATGCATAACGACTTTACCCCGGCTTCCCTGCCCATTTCGTAAAAGGAAGTGCAAGTGACCCGGTCTGCATGGGGGCTACTTTATGCTGCGCCACCAAAAAATGTGGAAACTGATGCTCGGGCTTAGGCTTAGATAGCTGCCGGGGCAGCGAGGGCGATGATGTCTTGTGAAGGCTTCAGGGTGAAGTTGACCAGTGGCATAATTGTGGCCTCGTTTGCCATTTTCGGTGTTACATGCTGTAAAAGGGTCGCCAGTATCAATACGCCCTCCATGCCTGCCAGATGTGCACCGATACAGACATGTTCGCCGGCGCCAAAGGGCAAGTAAGCGAAGCGCGGGCGACCTTCGGCTTCGGATTTGTCGAAATGTTCAGGGTAGAAACGATCCGGATGCTTCCAGAGGTCCGGATGACGGTGGGTAACGTAAAGGGGTAGCACGACCGAGCTCCCTTTGCGCACGGGGTACCCCAAGACTTCGTCGGCTTCTTCGCTGAAACGGTGAATCGCCCAAGCGGAAGGATACAGACGCAGCGTTTCCTTGAAAACCATGCGCAGATAAGAAAGCCGCTCTATGTTTTTCGCATCAGGAAGTCCCTGCGGCCCCAGAACATCGCGAAGCTCTTCGCGAACTTTGCCCAGTACGGCCGGGTTTCCAGCCAACGAATACCATGCCCATGCAATTGCGGTTGAGAGGGTATCATAGCCCGCCATCAACAGAGTAATGATTTCGTCATGCAATTGACGGTCTGTATTTCCGCTGCGCACGAGGGCGTTAATCATCGAGTGTTCGTCATCTTTGCGCGCCGCGGTGATGATATCGCGGACAACGGCATCGGCCGCGGCTTTGTCGCGGGAAAAGCGGCGGTTAACAGGCAGCGGCAAAAAGCGCGGCGGCGTCAGCGGGTTTTGGATAAATCGGTTGATATAGTAAAAGCCGTCCAGCATAGCGCTGGCAAAGGTCTCTACGCGCGGACGGATATTGTAGTTAAATAGCATGTCGCTGATATTGATAAGCCCAAGCGACATCATTTCACGGGAAATATTGACAGATACTGCCGTGCCTGCGCGCTGCCATTTGGTTGCCATCTCTGCAGTGTTGCGCACAATCATGGCGGCATATTTATCGACATGTGCCGGCTGGAAATAGGGGGTAACGGTACGGCGCTGTTTTTCCCATACGTCATCTGTGCTGGTGACGATCCCGTTTCCGCCAATATAGGAAACGATACGGCTCCATCTTGCGCCGCGGCTGTATTTTTGCCGCGCCTTGACGAGAATATGATGCAGCGCATCCGGCGCGGCAAAGGAATAAAAATTAATAAAAGGGTAGGCGTTGAAACGCAGGCAGTCACCATGCGCTCGGTGATATCGCAGGTAGAATCCGTAGGTGTCACGCTGCATTTCCGGCATATGGCCAAAAAGCAGGCGCGCACCGTCAATAGCCGGATATGGCATGGAGGGCAGCGTCGTCATGACCTGCGCTTTCTTTCATGGCGTTGATGAAGCCGTAAAGATTTTCTGCGTCGTATCCGTGCAGCATCAGGCGGAAGCCGGCTTCAAATGTTGAAAGCGGAATCATCGGGTGTCGGTTATTGACGACACTCAGTATCTCGGGCCGGCCGAAAAGCTGGGCGACATAGGTAGCGATTGTTTCGTCGAGCTGCAGAGAGTTACTTGCACGCCAGAAATCGTTGTCGGACAGCAAAAGGCCAAAAAGCGGCGTATACATTTCAATGGCGCTTTGCAGGTCAAGAAAGTTGTGCCAGCGGTCAGGAAGGGGTCCGAATTCATGATCAAAAGGGCGAATCGGAGAAAAGTCGATTTGCTGCAGGGGCACGGCCGCAAGCGTCTTGCCCTCGCTCTGTAAATGCGCATTCAAATAGATAATGAAATTATAGATATTGAGATCGTGCTGGATAAAAGCATTCCCGCCGACATCGTCAATTTTACGCGGCAACAACGGATGGGCGGGCAAGGTGCCGCCTGCCAGATTACGGTTCAAAAACCCCAGAATCTGGCTGCCAATGTTAAAGTGCCGCAAAATAAGATAATTCGCATCCGGTGCGACAAATGTACGCATGCCCCAGCAGATTATGGCGTGCAAAGCACGCGGAGAGGTAAAGCGACGCGGCAGCAACAGCCGGAAGAGCTGTACGATGCCAATGCTGAGCCGGGCGAGGGGCCGCACAAGGGGGAGTAGAAACTGACGGGATCGGCTAGCATTGTTGCGCAGAAGTGCCGACTTGACCTTTTCATCGATAAACGTACTGCGATCCAATAGCAGCGCGCGCCACGGATCGGGGTTCTGGTCATCATGCGCCGGCAAGGGGCTGGTCGCGCTGCCGGTCATACGTTGCCCAGTTCTTCAAGCTGGAGACGATAGAGCCGTGCGACAATTTTCGCGGTTTTTATAATACGCTGGCCCATGTCCGGTTCGTCAAGAATGCCGGACTTCAGGGTTTCGACAAAATGCTCCATATGGTCTTCGTCGTGTTCGGCGTGGTAAATAAAAAAACTGACCTGATCGTCGGAAAGGTTCAGTTGCTGCTGTATTTTGCGACCCCAGGCACCAGCTTTTTTTTCACCCAAGCCTTCAATAATAAACATACCGCCAAGAAGATCAAAAGGATTGGTCTGGCTGGCGCTGTGGTACATGAAGGCATGAAGTGCTTCGGTGCCGATATTCTTGGGCGCATTCTGGATGTCCGCCAGTGAACCGCCAAGCGAAACATAATGCTTTTCAAGCATCTGGAAATCCTGATGTTCCGACACGGCGTGTTTGAGAAAGACCGAGCGCTGTTCCGTATACCGGGAATCTATGCTGGATGCCGCGCGGGCTATCCAACGTGCGCCTTCAACGACCTGTTGGCGGTGGTTGATAAGCAGAGCTTTGTAATCTTCCTCTCTGAATTTTCCGCGGCGCAGTTTGTCGATAAGCGGAACGGTTTCTATGGCGGTGTCAAAATCACTCCAGACAATCATCAAGCCGCGCATGACGGCTTCGCTATCCATCTGTGATGTTTCAGGCCTCTTCATTTTTGCATGTGCCATTCTAGACAACCTCCAGCATCATCAATCCGTTCAGGCAGCGCCCGCTTTCCGGTACATGGCACAGGATTTTTTGTCCGGACGCAAGGGCTTTTTCGCGGCAGAGTTCTTCAAGCATGATAAAAATCGATGCCGTGCCTGTATTGCCGCGGGTATAGAGGTTGCTGAACCATTTTTCTTCCGGCACCAGCGCGCCCGCTGCGCGCAAAACGGCAACGGCATCCTCGCGCAGCGAGTGCGATGAATAATGACTGCAAAGCACATCGACGTCTTCAAGCCTGAAACGTCCTTGCTGTATCAGGTCCAGATAATGTGATACCCAGACGGGGATCATCTCCTGTAAAATCGTGAAATCCTGCGTCAGCATCAAGGCGCCTTCCTCTGTAGCAGCCAGCGGGCTGCCGAAATCGCCCCAGGGGGAGATAGCGCCGTCCGCGCCGCGTGCCGCGCCTGCTGTCATGCAGGTGTCAAAACGGTCGGCGTAAGAGCGGATATCGATCCATAGAATTTTAAATGATATCTGCCGCGCATTCGGTTTGTGCTCCAATATGGCCGCACCGGCGCCATCGGAGAGGGTGAAGCGCAAGAAGTCTGCTTCTAGCGGAACACTGCCCTTATTACGGAAGTGTTTGGTGTGTTCGTAAAATCCAGGCCGGAAATAACGGCTGGCAAATTCGCTGCCGCTAACGGCTGCACAGGTATGCTCGCCGGCACGGATTTGCACATAGGCAGATTTCAGGGCCATCAGCGCACTTGCACAGACGCTTTGAAAGCTGGCAATTTCAAGCGGCGGTAGTTTAAGTTCTGCTTGTACATGGGAGGCAAGCCCCGGCAACAGCACATCCGCAATCGTCGTCGAAGTCGCGAGATAGGAAATATCCGTAAGCAAGACTTCTGATTTTTCATGCGCATCGGCAATTGCGCTGGCGGCCATTTGTGCGTTTGAGTAAAGAGCCCGCCCGTCGCGATCAAGTGCGTAGTGGCGCGTCTTGATGCGGTTCTGGCGCAAAACAAGCGCACGGTGGCGTGACGGTCTACCGCCAATCAGCCCGAGATATTCCTCCATCTCTGCGTTGCCGATGGGGGCGCCGGGTAAAAAAGCGCCAAAACTGTTAATATATACGTCGTTCATGTGCTCCTGCTTTTGTGCAGGCGATAAAACCTGCAATGAAATCCTGCGTTTCTTTGTCGGCCAGTGCCGGTATGTGGCCGGCGTCGGGGCAGAGGTGTAGGGCGAGGTCGGGTTTGAGTGCCTGCAAATCGGCAATTTCCTGTGCCGTGCACAGATCGGATTTCCCGCCCGCGACCAATGCCAGCGGGCAGGCAAGGTTTTTGACGCCTTCGCTGATATCGATGCCCGCCCGCAAGGCGGGGGCAGCAAGGCGTGCGATTGTGGGGTCGAAATGAAAAATATATCCGGCATCGGTTTTGCGCAGCTGATGCTCGGCATAATGCCGCCAGACCGCATCGCTGACATCGCCAAGCGGCAGATTTATTTTTAGCACCTCAAGATAGGCCTCGACCGAAGGCAGTATGGGTAGATTTTCCACGACATAATCGGCGATGCGGGCGCAGGCGGCCGGATGCGGGCGGTGCGTGATGTCAACCAGTGTGAGAGAGGCCATCTGCGCCGCGCCGTTTTGCGCCGCCATTTCAAGTGCAATCAACCCGCCCATCGAGGTGCCGATCCAGTGGACGGGGCTGCTGAAATGCCGCGCCAGCAGGGCCGTAAAGATTTCCGCATAGCGCGTCAGATGATATTCTTCGGGCGGCAGGCGCAGGCTCTCGCCGCGGCCGGGGGTATCAAAGGCGAAAAACCGCCAGCCCTGTGCGGCGAGCGCGGCGCCGATAAAATCGAAATCGCGCTTTTGACGCGTCAGGCCGTGCACGGCAACGATATCGCCGCGCGGCCGGCTACCCTGCGGCGGGTCAAACCGCGCACAGGCAAGGCCATCATAAGCTTCAAGAGAGGGTGTCGGCGCAGACATGGCGGTATCCTTTCGGGAAAGCGGCTTGGGAGCCAGTCTATAAACCTTGCCGCCCGCTGACAAGGCACAAGCCGGATTGCCATGTGCCTTTAAAATCCGCTAGTATCCGCAAAGAATAACGCCTTGTACCAATGGAGACATATCAATGGATATCCAGAGCCTGCCTGCAGATTTCAACCAGGGAATGAAAATTCTTCAGGATAATCTGCCCTTTCTGCTCGAGGTGGGGACGCGTATTTTAAGCGCGCTGATCATTCTTGTTGTCGGCTGGTTGGCCGGTAACTGGGTACAGCGCCGCGTGACGTCGATTAAAAAGCTGGATGCAACCTTGACCGGTTTCTTTGGCGGGTTTCTAAAATACGGCATTCTGGCTGTTTCGATGATTACCGTGCTGGGCCAGTTTGGCGTGCAGACGGCCAGTCTTCTGGCGGTGCTGGGTGCGGCGGGTCTGGCCATCGGCCTTGCCATGCAGGGCACGCTGTCGAACGTGGCGGCCGGGGCGATGATACTTATTCTGCGTCCGTTCAATGTCGGCGATTATATTCAGGCGGGCGGCATTGGCGGTACGGTCAAGGCGCTCGGTCTTTTTGGCACAGAAATGGCAACGCCCGACAATGTCTATATTTTTGTACCGAATGGAAAGATCTGGGGAGCAGACATCTGGAATTATTCGCGCCACCCGCACCGCCGTCAGGATATCAACGTGGCTATCAGCTATGGTGATGATATCGACAAGGCGCTTGGCGTGATCCGTGCTGTGCTGGAAGCCGAGCCGCGCCTGCTGCGCGGTGAAGAGGGCAAAGAGGCGGATGTGCTGGTCAGTAATATGGGGGATTTTTCCATCGATCTTATTGTGCGTTTCTGGTGCGGGCGCAGTGATTACTGGGCGCTGAAATGGGCGCTGACCAAGGCGATCAAGGAAGCGCTGGATTCTGGCGGCATCACCATTCCGTTCCCGACCCGCACACTGGAAGTGCGCGATGGCCGGCCTGTTTTGCCCAAAGCGGCTATACAGTAACCCACGAAGGATATGGCCATCATGCAAAACGCCCTCTCCGTCACCGCAAAAAAATACCTTGTTGGCGGGGTGGCGTTATTGCTGATCGCGCTTGCTTTTGTTTTTCCGCCCATCGCGCAGGATCTGAGCTATCACGATTTTGCCGACAAGCGGGCAGCGGCACATGTGCCGAATGCGGGGGATGTTCTCAGCAATATTCCGTTTTGCATTGCCGGCCTGTGGGGCATGGTTCTTTTGTGGGGCCGCCGTGCGGCAGATAAAGAAGCGTATCTGCTGTGGTATGTTTTCTTTGGTGGTGTTTTTTTGGTCGGCTTTGGCTCCGGCTATTATCACTGGTCGCCCGATAACCAGACGCTGGTCTGGGACAGGCTGCCGATGACGATTGCCTTTATGTCGCTTTTTTCGCTGGTGATTGCAGAGCGTATCGATGCGCGGCTGGGCTATGCGCTGTTTCCGGTTTTGCTGTTGATCGGCGCAGGCAGTGTTTGGTACTGGGCCTATACCGAAAGCATCGAGGCGGGTGATTTGCGGCCCTATGCATTGGTGCAGTTTTTGCCTGTCGTGCTGATTTTGATGATGGTGGCGCTCTTCCCGTCGGCGGCCGGCGGCACGCGGTATTTGCTGTGGTGTCTTGGCTGGTATCTGGCCGCCAAGGGGCTGGAGCATTTTGATGCAGAAGTCTTTGCCCTGCTGGGTCATACCGTCAGCGGCCATAGCCTCAAGCATCTGGCGGCGGCGGCGGGCGTGGCCTGTTTGCTGCCTTATGCGAAATTGAGACTGGTAGAAAAGCCTCCCGCACGCTGAAAACCTTGGCCGCGGGGTTTCGCCTGTGCAGGAATTCCGCTAAGCTTGCCGCATGGATACGGATGCTTTCGTAAATAGCGGGCGGCGCGGGCCGCCGCTTTGGGTCATGATGCTGGCGGGTTTGGCCGCGGGCGTCGGCGCCGGTATTTTGTTTGGCCCGGGCGGTATCTTTGCGCTGCCGGCCGAGGCGCTCTTGCCGGTCACCGATTGGGTCATGCTGCCTGCGCGGCTTTTTCTGGCGCTGATCACAATGATCGTTATCCCACTAGTTTTTTGCTCGATCCTGCTGGCGATCACCGAAAGCGGCGGGTTTTCTTTTTTGCGCAGCATCGGCCCGCGTGTCGCGGTATATTTTGTCTGTACGACCTGCGTGGCCGTTTTGCTGGGTATACTGATCAGCGGGGTTATACAGCCCGCACAGCACGTACCCGACAGCTGGCTTTCCGCACGTATGGGCGGGGCAGAACAAACGCTGGAGAAAGCCGCCATGCAACTTGGCGGCGGCAAATCCATTCCGCAGTTGATTGTCGGTGTTATCCCTGTCAATCCGGCGGCGGCGGTGATGCAGCAGGAAATGCTGCAACTGGTTATCGCCGCGCTGCTGGCCGGACTTGCCTTGGTGGCGCTGCCGCGGGCGCAGGCACAGCCTGTGATCTCCTTTTGCGCCGGCGTGCAGGCGGCCTGCATGAAAATCGTTTTCTGGGCGCTTAAACTGGCGCCGCTCGCTGTCTTTGGGTTTCTGTTCCGTCTGACGGTGGAAACGGGGCCGGAGATGCTGACCGCCTTGTCGTGGTATATCGGTGCGGTGCTGGCCGGTCTGGGCGGTGTGCTTGTCATGTATATGCTTATTGTGTCTTTTGTGGCGCGTCGCTCTCCGCTCGCTTTTCTGGCGGCCATACGTGATGCGCAGATGCTGGCCTTTTCCAGCTCCAGCTCTGCCGCGACCATGCCACTGACGCTGGCCACAGCGGAAAGCCGCCTTGGCGTGCGGCCTGCGGTTGCGCGGCTGGTTGTGCCGCTGGGCACAACGATCAATATGGACGGTACGGCGGTTTATCAGGTTATTGTCGCGCTGTTTCTGACCGGCTTGATGGGAATAGAACTGTCATTTGCACAAACGGCGCTGCTGGCGCTGACCATTGTCGGGGCGTCTATCGGCTCGCCCGGCTCGCCCGGTGTCGGGCTGGTGATCTTGTCGGTGATCCTGACAAATATCGGCATTCCGCCCGAAGCGATCGGGATTATTCTCAGCGTTGACCGGCTTTTGGACATGTGCCGCACGGTCGTCAACGTCACGGGCGATCTGGTGGCGGCAACGGTTGTAGACCGCTGGGCGGGCGAAGGGCTTCTTGCCGCGCCGCCGGCTGACAGCCTTACGGAGCAGAAAGTATCAGCATGAAACTCACCTTTCTCGGTGCGGCAGGTACGGTCACGGGTTCGCGTTATTTACTGGAAGACGACAACCGCAAGATACTGATTGACGCCGGATTGTTTCAGGGGCGCAAAGATCTGCGAGAGCGCAACTGGACCCCGCCGACATTCAACCCTGCCGATATCGATGCAATTCTGCTGACGCATGCCCATATTGATCACAGCGGATATATCCCGCGGCTGGTCAAGGACGGATTTCGCGGCCCGATTTATTGTACGTCCGCGACGCAAGACCTTTGCAATATCTTGCTGCCGGATAGCGCGTATTTGCAGGAGGAAGACGCCGCCAACGCCAATCGCTTCGGCTATTCCAAACACCAGCCTGCCTTGCCGCTGTATACGCAGGCCGATGCGGAGGCGGCGCTGGAGCAATTCCGCGCCATAGATTTTGGCAAACGCTATGCGCTCAAAGATAGTTTGCTGGGCTTTACCATGTACCGCGCCGGCCATATTCTGGGCGCGGCGTTTATCCGTGTGGATGACGGCATGACGTCGGTGCTGTTTGGCGGGGACATCGGGCGTCTCAACAATCCGGTCATGAAACCACCTGCCAAGATACAGGAAGCGGATTATCTGCTGATTGAATCAACTTATGGCGACCGGCTGCACAATACCGACGATCCGACCGAAGATATTTTTCGCATTGTGCGCGATACGGCGGCGCGCGGCGGCACGGTCGTTATTCCGGCTTTTGCCGTCGGCCGTACGCAGGCGATTCTGTATCATATTTATCTGCTCAAAAAGCAAGGGCGCATCGCCGATGTGCCTGTTTTTGTCGATAGTCCGATGGCTATCCGCGCCACGGCGCTGCTTTCCCGCCATCCTGCCGACCACCGCCTGCCGCCGGATATCTGCGCGGCCATCGACAGCATGACGCGCTATACCCAGACAACGGAAGAGTCGAAAGAGATCAACAGCCGCAACAGCGGGATGCCGAAAATTATTATTTCTGCCAGCGGTATGGCGACAGGCGGGCGTATTCTGCACCACCTTAAATATTACATCGGTGATGAACGCAATACGATTTTGCTGGCAGGGTTTCAGGCGGACGGCACGCGCGGTGATCGTCTGGCACGCGGCGAAAAAGAACTTTCGATCCACGGGCAGATGTGGCCGGTGCGGGCGCAAATCGCGCATCTCGATAATATGTCGGCGCATGCGGATTATGCCGAGATACTGACATGGCTCGGCAATTTCAGCGCGCCACCACGCCGCGTGTTTATCACGCACGGGGAGCCGCAAGCCGCCGCCGCGATGCGCGGGCATATCGAAACGCGTTTTGGCTGGGACGCACATGTGCCTGAACATGGCGAGACGGTTGAATTATAAAGGACAAAGGGGGCGGGCATGCAGGTGCCGGTCAAATATCTGAACGCCTACAGAAACGTCAAGGGCCGTCTTGACCTGCTGCGTTTCCTTTTCCGCTGGGATAGCGATTACCGCAAAGATTTGCTGATCACTATCCTTGCTTTTGCGCTGCTAGCCTATTCCATCTACGACCTTGATGACTGGATGGATCTGGTGGCGATGGGTATAGAAATTACAATCATCATGCTCCAGCTGGGTAGGGAAATGTCGATTTTGCCGCGCGACTATCGCCCGTCGCAGGGCGGGGTGCGCTATACCGTGCAGGCCAGCACGCATATTTCTTATGAAGAACTGAGCTTTTTGATGTCCGGTGTGTATCCGCCGGTGGTCGAGGAAATGCTCGGCTTTCATTACCCCATGGCGATTGTGGGGATGAGCCGCGAAAGCCCGCTGGCCAGCCCTGCGTTTGACGATACGTTTATGCTCAAACGCAAAATCACCTATCGGGATGATGCGCAGGAACGCCGCTATATCCGCTCGCGCCATCAGGTACGCTATATCGCCATACGTGTCGCTGATAAACTTCAGCATACTACAAACGGTGTCAAGCTGGCGCTGCAGGGCACGGCGGATGCGCTTTTGTCGGGCTGGCCGGTGCCGCTGCGGAAGTCCTATTATTTTGATGCGCTTTTGACGGCAGAAGCCTTCCGCAGCCGTATCTTCCGCACCAATATTGACGGACAAAAAGAAGTCTATACCGATCTGACGACATACTTCCCCGTCTACAAAGAAACTGTCGGCGGGCAGGAATGTGTGCGTTTTACCGATGATTTTCATGAGCGTGTTTCCGGCCATGTCGGTATTACTTCTTTGCTGCTGACAGAAAACCGCCGTGTGGCGATGCTGTTTCAGGGGTCGACCAAGGCCATCGGCTCGCGCACGGTCAGTCTGGGTGGTTCGGGCTCTCTCGATTATGCCGATATGCAGCGTGCGGGGCATCCGGAAGACCTGCGCGAGCTTTTGGCCGCAGGCATGGCGCGCGAAGTGGCCGAAGAAACCGGCCTTAACGCGCATGTCAAAGAGATAAAGGACAATACGCTGGTCATTGGCTTTTTCCGCTGGGTTGACCGCTGCGGCAAACCGGAATTTGTCGGGGTAACGCGCGCCGGCAGTATCGATTTCGCCAAAAACCAGTCAATTGACGGCGACGAAGTCATCGGCTTTGATGAAATTCCGGTGACGGTAAACAGGCTGGAAGATTTTATCGATGTGCTGAAATATGTCCGCGATCATGATATCAATGTCGCGCTGTCGTCTTTGATGGCCCTTTACCGTCTTGTTGTCGTTGCGCGTTATAACCGCAGCGGCAATATGACCGAAACCCAGCGCAAGGTCTACGACCGTATATCGTCTTTCCTGTTCGAAGGCTGGAAGATTGTTCCGGCAGACGGTGATTAAATCTCAAACGGCGCGACGCGTATATCGCCCGTGGCCGTGCCGCGCCAGTTTTGCTGGCTGGGTAGGCAAAGCGGGCGGATGGCGCCCAGCACGGCGGGTGATGCCAGCGCGTATTTCTCCAGCAGCGCATAAAGCGCCGCCTGCGCGCCGCGCGCCGCACCATCTTCGGTCTTGAGGGCGATGACCGTGTCTTTTTCGGGGATAACGGCGATATAGCAGCCCTCCGCACCGGCTTTGGAGAGAATGTCTCCGCCCGCGGCCTGCATCAACACGGTATCCAGTCTGTTTTTGCTGCCGCCGATATGCAGCGGATGCGCCGTCATCGCCTGATAGAGGTGACGGCAGGCGCTGCCGCGGCGAAATCCGGCCTTGTCGGCACGCATAAAAGCCGCAAATCCGCGCGCAAGGGCAGAAAGCGGCATGACAGGGTTGGGCGCAGAGCATCCGTCAATACCGCATTGCGTGCTGCTCAGCGGCAGACCGCAAAGGTCGGCAAGGGTGGCGAGGATCATCTGCTGCACCGGATGCGCAGGATCGAGATATCCCTCCGCCGGCGCATCCATAAATTTAGCAAGGGTCAGCATGCCGGCATGTTTGCCGGAGCAATTGTTGCAAAGCGCGCTGGCCGGTTTGCAAAGGTCGGCATAGGGCGCATGCGCGCCGCAGCCAAGATGGTTTTCATCAAGCCCAAGCCGTGCCAGCCAGTCGGCAGCGGTTTTGACATGGATATCTTCGCCGCTGTGCGAAGCGCAGGCAAGGGCAAGCTCGGCATCGCTGACGCCCAAGGCCGCCGCCGCGCCGCTTTCGACCAGCGCCACCGCTTGCAGCGGCTTCAGCGTCGAGCGGGGATAGATCATCCGTTCGGTATCGCCATAAGCGGCGGCAACATCGCCTTCGCCGCGCAAAACAACAGCATGCACGCGGTGCAGGCTTTCGTCGATACCGCCGCGCGTGGCGGCAACGATCAGTGGCGGAAAAGGGCGGACTATGGCAGGCATGACGGCTCCGGCAGGTGTAAAGCTGTTGAAATATAGACGTTTTCAGGGCGGTTGACAAAAGCTTCCTCCGCTTCATATCATCAGCTCCCGATAAACATGGGCTTGAACGGAATATGACGGCACAGGCACCCAAGGCACTTGTGGTTTTTGATCTGGTATCGACGCTGACCGATGCCGGCCCGCGTTATGTGCGCGCCTTTGCCGATGTTTGCGCCGCGCATGGCTATCCGGTGCCGGCGGACGAAGACATCCTTGATATGCTCGGCAACAAATCCTTGCCCGATATTATGCGGCATTTTATCGGCGAGTTGCCGGACGAGACGCGCAAGGTCTTTATGCAAGATTGCAACAATACCTGCGATGCCCTGCTGCGCCGTCCCGACTGGCAAGAGCGGCTGTTTCCCCATGTGCGCGAAGCGGTGGAAACGCTGACGCTTATGGGCGTCACGCTTGGCATTTATACCGGCACGCGCGAAGACGCGCTGGCAGACCAGCTGGATTATCACGATCTGGGCGCGTTTTTCGACCCGCGCTATATCCGCGGCAAAGACAACCTACGCGATGCGGGCGTGAAGACATCAGACCTCAAGGCGGCGCAGCTGGCGGATATTGTGGCGGCTTTTCGCCGTGATGCGGGTGATAACGCCGTGATTGTCGTGATCGGGGACAGCGCCGCCGATGCGGCAGCGGCGGCCAAGCAGGGGCTTGATTTTGCAGGCTTCGCTGCCGATGACCGCAAAAAGGCACACATCGAAGCCGCAGGCGTGCAGCACATCATGCGTGATTTTGCCGACCTGCCGGATTTTGTCATGCGTTTCGTGCGTCCTGCGGGCAATGATAATCCGCCGCCTGCGAAAAAGCCCGAAATGACCCCGCAGAAGGCGGGGCCGCCGCGCGCAAGCTCCCCACCACGCCCCTGAAAACGACCTGAAAACCGGCCTGCAGCGCCGCACAGCCTGTGCGGGAATATTTATATACCGGGGGCAATTTATCGTTGCATCCGCAAGACCGAATCACGCATCATGGTTTCCGTAAAGCAAACATTCACTCATATGCAGGAGGCGTGATTTGACATCCCAGACGTTTAAACAAAAATTTTCAGCTGTGCGCGATTTTACGGCGGTGGCTTTGCTGGCCGGCGGCGCGGTTTTCTTTTATCACAGCGAAGCGCCTGCCGATACGCGCCCGCCGGAAGCCAAACATGCTTTTGTGGATGCAAATCCGATCCGTCTGGACTGGGTTTCAGCGGCTTTCAAATCGCCGGCGGCCAAGACAGAGCCGCAGCCCAAAGCCCCGGCGCCGAAGCCGTCCTTTGTCGATGAAAATCCGATACGTTTCGCACGCTGATCGCCTGCGTCAGATCAATCGAAGGTATTAAAGATCATGCCGGGGTTCAGGTAATCGAACAGCGTCTTGGTCGAGCTGTTGTTGACCTGCCCGCCGGTCAGATAAGGTTTTTGGTATAGTTTGTCTTCTTTGAAAACCATACTGAGCGCATAGTCAAACCCCTTGGAATCCGTTTGCATACGAATGGGTGATGTCAGCCCGTGGCGGCGTTTGACGCTTTTATATTCGATGCGATACCCTTCGAGGGATTCGAGGAAGCTGAGGATATTCTCGTCGGTATAAAAATGCACGGGAATCCCCGCATCTTCACCGCCGAACAGGATGCCGACGATTTCATTACGGGCCAAACGGCGGAAATCTTTCTGCGTGCGGCCAAGGCGGGCAAAGACTTCTTCTTTGGACATACCGGGCTCAAGGCTGCTGACCCAGTTTTCAAGATCTGTATTCTTATCGTAGTAAGATTTATTGACGGCATCTGTTCCGCCCGGCAATGTACCCGCGCAGCCGGACAGCAGCAGCACAGCGATCAGCAGCACCAGAAAAATACCCGTGATAACCGGCAGGGCAGGCCTTTGCTGTGCCGCGGGGGCCGTGAGAGTACGGGCGATAGGGCGTTTCCTGTGCATATCCTGCCTGAAGAGAGTCTGTAAGACATGCCGTCCGCAGGCGGGCTGCGGCAACATGTGCGTGTATCCCCATTATGCCGCGCAAAAATGAAATAAATCATTAACATGGCAGCCCCGTCTTGACGGCAGCCGCAAAAAAATCGGCTGTGCGGTGCAGCAAAAGCGGTGCGGCGGCTATTCCGAGAATTCCTCCAGATCGGGGATACGGGTAAAGGCGATCTTGGTGCCCGTATCGCGGGTTTGTTTCTGCCCGGATGTCATCCCCAGCACAACGGTGTCGCGGCCGAATTTCCGGTTCAGGCTGTCGATGGCGGCAGACATTTTGTCGTGCTTTTCTTTTTTGGGCCGTGCCGGCGCAGTCGCCCGGGTTCCTGACGCGTCTTTGTCTGCATCTTGCGCAGGGCGTGCTGCAAAGAGGTCTCCCTGCGCCGAGGCGCTTTCTTCGTCTTCAAGGCCGGAAAGTGTGACGGAGACTTTTTTGATGCGCTGCCGTCCGATTTCACGCTCGAGCGTTTCCCAAAGCCTGTCCAGCATACCGAGAAAAGAGAAACTGTCGCTGGCGGGGGCTTCTGCGGATATGTCGGCAGCAAGGCGCGGGCCATTTTCAATGCGTACCGACAAGGTCAGCCGCCGTGCCTGAAAATCCATACGGCGCAGACGGCTGGCGGCTTTCATCAGCAAGCGCCGCGCAACAAGCCGTGCTTCGGCCGGCGGGCGCAGCTCGGGCGCCAGTACGTGACTATGTCCGATGCTGCGTCTTTCGGTTTTTTCTTCCGGCAATTCAATGCCGCGCAGCAAATACCACATTTTTTCACCCCAGATACTGCCCCATATGGCGCGCAGATGTTTGGGTGAAAAGCCATAGAGCTGGGCAATATCGCGCAGTCCGTGTTCGTTCAGCCGCCTCTCCATATTCGCGCCGATACCGGGCAAATCGCGCAGGCCCAGATGTAAAAGCCGCCCCGGAATATCTTTTGGCAAAAGCAGTGTCAGGCCGTCTGGTTTTTGCAAATCGGTCGCCACCTTGGCCAGATAGCGGTTGGGCGCCACGCCGATAGAACAGCGGACATAGGCGCCAATATGCGCGGCAATCCCCTGTTTGATCCTTTGTGCAAGGCCGGTGACAAAAGCAGGGTCGGTTTCGTTATCCATCAGCCGGCACGCCACTTCGTCAATCGAACAGACGGCGGTGACCGGAATATGCCGGTCAATTTCATCGATCAGCCGGTGATGAAATTCGACATATGTTTCATGATTGCCGCTGACGCAAATCAGTCCGGGGCACAGGCGTTTGGCTTCGTAAACCGGTGTGCCTGTTTTGATGCCAAAGGCCTTGGCCTCGTAGCTGGCGGCGATGGCACAGGTGGCGTCGCTCGCCAGCGGGGTGACAATGATCGGCTTACCGCGCAGCGCCGGTTTCAATTGTTGCTCCACGCTGGCGAAGTAGCTGTTGAAATCGACATAAAGCCAGCGCAGGCCGCTTTGCGCGGGCTTTGGTGGCGGCTCTGGCATGCCGGGGCGGGACATCGGGGGCTCCTCGGTTTTGCGGTCAAAAAAGGGCGTATGATCACTATATGTTCACTTTATATACTCTTTTTGTTTAAAAGTCAAAGCGGCTCCCTTTGCGCTTCGTTAACCTTCGCATGCTAGATTAATCAGGCACTTGGCGCATTGTCCGGGTGAACGGGACAGGGGGATCTCGCGGCATGCAATATAAAACGGCAATGCAAATGCCAGGGAATATCGAAAGCAAATTTGTGCAGGCGCGGCGTATGGTGCTGCTCAATTTCATTTTGTTTGTACTTTATGCGCTAACCGGAAAGCTGGGTTTGATGGTTGCTGCGGCCCCCAGCTATGCAACGGCGATCTGGCCGCCATCGGGCATCGCGCTGGGTATGTTGCTGCTCTATGGCTACCGTTTGTGGCCGGGTATTTTTCTGGGATCTTTTCTGCTGAATGCGGAAATTGGCGGTATTTTCGGCAATATTGATCTGATTTTTTCTGCCAAAACAGTGGTGATTTTTTTCATCGCTCTGGGCGCGGTGCTGCAGGCTGTCATCGGACGTTTTTTATTGTCACGGTTTTTTACTTTTCCGCTGACGATCGAAAGGCCGCGCGATGCGCTGAGCTTTCTGCTGCTGTCTGCGCCGCTGGGCTGTTTGGTATCTGCCAGTATCTCGAATACGGCGCTTTATATGGGGGGTGTACAGAATTACGAGCAAAGCCTCTACAGCTGGCTGACATGGTGGATGGGGGACAGCTTTGGCGTTCTGGCTTTTATGCCGATTACGCTGATTGTGGCCAGTACGCTATGGCCGGCGGGGGCGCAGAACAAGCGCATTTTATATTCTTTGCCGGCGACGGCGCTGCTGGCACTTTTTGTCTCGATCGTCATCACTTTTGCGGCATGGAAAGTGATGGTCGAAAGTATCTTTGAAAAAAACCACGCTTCTTTCGTCAGCCTTGCGGACGAACTTGAAAAGGCGCTGCTATACCGGATTGATTCCTACGAAAAAAGTCTTTTGGGCGGGGCGGGCTTTTTTGCGGGGTCCGAAGAGGTCAGCCGTGACGAATGGCGGCGTTACACCGAATGGGTGGATATAGAAAGAAATTATCCGGGCATGAGCGGTATCGGTCATATCGTTCCCGTGGCAAAAAAAGACCTGCAAAATTATATTCGTGCACAGCGCGAAGAGGGCTTCCCTGATTTCGATGTGCATCCGGACAAGGAATCCGAAGAAAATTTTATTATCACCTATGTCGAGCCGTATGAAAAAAATCGGCAGGCCGTAGGGCTGAATATCGCTTTTGAAAAAAACCGCTACGATGCGGCAACGCTTGCGCGCGACAGCGGGCGTACGGCGATTACCCGCCGCATCCAGCTGGTGCAGGCAGAACAGAAAACGCCGGGTTTCCTTTTGCTTTATCCGCTTTACAAGCGCGGCGCACCGGTACAGACCGAAGCCGAGCGGCGGCAGGCTTTTGAAGGGTGGATATATGCGCCGTTTATTGCGCGCAAGTTCATGACCGGCCTGGTCAACAGCCGTGATCATGAAACGGAAATATATCTGGATGTATACGACGGCGACACAGCCGACCCGCGGTATCTGATTTACAGCAGCCGCGGGCTGACGGCGGAAACGCTGCAAGCGGGCGGCGAAAAGTCGCTGTTTATGATCCGCAAGGTGCTGGACGTCAAGCAGCAGCAATGGACGGTTGTCTGGCAAAGCGCGCCTGCGCTTGAAAACCGCATGCACAGTAACGGGCCGCTGGTGATTTTGTTTGCCGGCATGACTTTTACATCCCTGCTGGCGATGTTTTTGATCGTGATGTCCAGACGCACAGAGCTGGTGCAGCAAGAAGTAGACCGCAAAACGCACGAAATCGGCGCAAGCGAAGAAAAAATGCGCATGCTCATCCGCCATACGCCGGCGGCCGTGGCGATGTTTGACAGGCAAATGCGATATATCATGACCAGTGAGCGCTGGCTGAAAGACTATGTCCTGCGCGAACAGGATATTATCGGGCGGTCACATTATGAGATTTTTCCTGAAATTCTGAATATGCCGGAATGGCTCGACCATCATCAACGTTGCATGAAAGGTGAAAGCCTCTCGCGTGAGGAAGATGCCTGGGTTCGCCCCGACGGGCGCACGGAATGGGTGCGCTGGGAATTGCGCCCCTGGCGTGATGGCGACGGCTATATCGGCGGCATCATCATGTTTACCGAGGTGATAACAGAACAAAAACGCGCACGGTCGGAACTGCTGCGATCAAATACCGCGCTCGAAGAATTTGCCTATGTCGTTTCTCACGATCTCAAGGCGCCCGTGCGGCATATGGGCATGTGTGCCGAATTTTTGCAGGAAACCTATGGCGATAAATTTGATGATGAGGGGAAACGCTTTCTGGGCATTATTACCGACAGCAGTCTGAAGATGCGCGGGATGATTGAAAGCCTGCTCGATTATGCCCGCATTGGAACAAACGCCGAAGATTTCCGTGATATCGATCTTGAAAAAGCACTGGAATCCGCACGGCTGAATGTGACGGCGCTGATCGCGGAAACAGGCGCCGATATCCAGAGCGGACGTCTGCCTACCGTGCGCGGTATCGAGGGGGAGCTTGCCCGTGTCTTCCAGAACCTGCTTGAAAACGCGATCAAGTACCGTAAAGAGACCGTGTCGCCCAAAATCAGGATCGACGCGGAGCGCAGCGGCAGCGTCTGGAAAATAACGGTGACAGACAACGGCATCGGTATTGATCCGCGCTTTGCCGATAAAGTCTTTTTGCTGTTCCAGCGGCTGCATGGCGACGAGAGTATTTATGCAGGGCAAGGGATCGGCCTTGCCATTTGCCAGCGTATTATCCGCTATCATGGCGGCCAGATTTATCTTGACCGTGATTATACAGACGGCAGCCGTTTTGTGTTTACGCTACCGGATTATATAGAAACCAAAAGTTCATTTGACGGAGACAGCCATGCAGCCAAAAGCGAATAAAGAACCGTTTGTTATTTTGATTGCGGAAGACGAGAAGACGGATGCTTTTTTTGTGCAGGAAGCGGTCAACCGGATGAGCTGCAAGACAGATCTGCGCATCGTGCGCGACGGACAGGCTGTGATGGATTTTCTGGCGCGGCAGGGCGAGCATGCAGAAGCGCCGCGGCCCGATATTATTTTGCTGGATATCAACATGCCGCGTAAAAACGGGCATGAAGTTCTTGCCGAAATAAAGGCAAATGCCGATTTGCGGTCTATTCCCGTGATTATGCTGTCCGGATCAAATGCAGAGCGGGATATTCTCAGAAGCTACGAGAACCATGCAAATGCGTTTGTGACCAAGGCAAATGATTTTTCAGGCATGGTCCGGCTGATGGCGGCGATCGAGGGTTTCTGGTTCCGTACATCGACGCTGCGGCAGCAATAAACGCTGCGCGCGGTTAAAGGCAGGCTGCTGTCAGCGCTTCGCCCAGAATCATATCGTTGAGATCACCCTTGGAGAGAACTTTCTGTGCGCCGGCTTTTAAAGCCTCTTCGACGGTGATCGGCGAGGCAAAACCGGTCAGTACAATAATCGGTGTGGTCTTTTCGGTTTTGCGGATATCGCTGATCGAACTGGGGCCGACAGAATCGGGCAGATTAAGATCAAGCAGAATACAGCTATAGCGCTTTTCCCGTAGTTTGCTGATCGCTTGTGCGGTTGTCTTGGCGACATCCAGCGTGGCATGCGGCGCGCAGCGCGACAGTTTTTTGCGGGTCATTTCGATATCGACAAATTCGTCCTCGACGATCAGGATCTCGAGCGCATCGGAAATGTTCGCGGGGTGGTTCATCATGGCATGCCTCATATCATCCGTCCTGTTTGTCTTTATGCGCTTGCCGCCACGCGGCGGACAGGGGGCAATTTGTGTTAAGTTTATCCGTTTTTGCCCGCTTTGTCGAGCGGCCGCGGCACGGCTTTTTTGTGCCTATCTTTTGAGCGTGCGAAGGGCCGTTTTGCGCGGCGCTTGTGGTGTGCTGGCGGCAATATGCTTTTCAATCATTTCCAGCATGTCGCTGTATTCTGTTCCGGTGCCGAATTTTTCGGTCAGCTCCCTTGCGCAGTCCAACGCCGATCCTTTGTGTTTTTCTTCTCTAACGTCTCCGTCACTGCGGTGCCATTTTTTGTTGTAGGTAAAAACGCGCAGCGGATCGAATCCGTTTTCCAGCAATATTTTCAGTCCTTCTTTTTCGCGCAGGTGCAGGCAGTAATGTGCCGCGCTTTCCCCGGCTTCATCGGTGCCATGCGGGTCAGCGCCGTTTTTGAGCAGCAGTTGCGCCAGATCATTCGCGCGGTAGCGAATGCTGAAATGGATCAGGCTCTCACCGATATTGGGGCCGTTCAGGTTGGTATGTGCTTTGTCATTTGGATCCGCGCCATGATCCAAAAGCTGCTCCGCCACGGCCGCGTTGTCCGAGCTTGGCGAGTTGACGAGCTGGAAGAGGGGCGGGTTCAGTCTGGCTTGCGTATCGGGCTTTGTAATATCTGCGCCGCCGCGCAGGAACGTGCGCAGCAATTCCGGGTCGCGCGTATCAACAGCGTGCATAACGGGCGTGAGACCGTCTGCATTCCGCAGGTTTATATTTGCGCCGTACTCCAGAAGCATTTTGACCAGCGCCGCGTTGTTTCGCCGTGCCGCGGCAAAATGAAGTGGGGTTTCGCCGTTCTTTTTGCAAGGCGCATTGATATGCGCGGGCGGACAGTCTTCCAAGATACTTTCGGCGATATAAAGCCGGCCGTTCATGCAGGCGTAATGCAAAGGGCGCAGACCATTATCCGGCGCGGTTTCGCGCAGAATGTCACCGCCTGCCTGCCGCAGTGCATCGAAAACGTTATCTTTCCCCATAATAGCCGCCCAATGCATGGCGGTGCGGCCTTCTTTGTCAGGCGCATTCGGGTCGGCGCCGTGCTTGATCAGGGCGTGAATATAGTTTTCGTGGCAATTTTGATAGTTAATCGCATAGACCAGCAAAGGTTGGCCGTCTTTCAGTGTCTGGTTCGGGTCGGGCAGTGCTGCCGTTTCTTCTCTGGCGCCGTGTGCGCGCAGCCTGTCTGCCATATATTTCCAGTTGAGCGCTTTGGCGGCGGCAAGCGGATAAAGGCCGTAATCATCAGGCTTGTTTGGATCCGCGCCGTTCTTGAGCATGGTTTCGATACCGGCAGGATCGGCGCCTTGCAGCACAGCGCAGAGCAGGCGCGGGGCACCGGTTTTGCGGTCAAGTACTTCGTCGTGATCCGGATTTTCAGGGTCAATCCAGGCACCGCGAAGGGCCAGTTCGACCGCCGCATGCGGCCAGCCGCGCTTCACAACGGCAGCAAGGGGTGTTTCATCATTTTTGTTTTTAAGATTGAGATCGGCGTTATTGGCGATGATCTCATAGACAGGTCTGAACCATGTCGCATATTTGAGCATATAGGTCAGTGCCGTTTCGCGCTCGGAACGGTCGGTCTGTACGCTCAGAAGCGGTCTGCCATTCGGATCGCCCTTATACGCGGGTGGCGCCGCGCCATAAGCCAGCAGCATATCCGCGCCTTTCCACCAGTCGCGCTCGATCGCGGCCTGCATCGGCGTCATGCCGGCGTCATCCGGCATGTTTGGATCGGCACCGGCCTTCAGCGCAGCATAAAGCGCTTGCAAGGTCATACCGTCTTCTATTTGAACGGCGAGGTTCTGGTGCGCGGCGACGGACGGGGCGGTACGGCGGGGCATGAATGAATACTCGGTTTTAAACAGGGTAATATCGATAATGAGGACATGTTAAACAGTTCTGAAAAATAAAACAACCCCCGACGCGGGGGATGAAAAACGTTATATAACAATTAGATGATTGATTAAGCCGGCACGGGGCGCGTCAGGACAGGCAAGTCAAGCCGCAGGCAAAGCCCTGCGCCCGGGCTGGATTCTGCCGACAGGCGGCCTTCCAGATTTTCGACCGCACGGCGCAGTGCGCCCAGCCCGACGCCGCGGCCGCTTTGCTCGGTCACTCTATCGCTGATCGTCATGTCGTCATCGAAAATGGTTTGCAGGATGTCATCCGCACTCATCGCGCTGAGCGCCTGTTTGTCCGCACCTTCTTTTTGCAGCAGCTGTGCCCGCAGCCGTTCGGTATCCACGCCGCAGCCATCATCGCTGATCGTCAGGATCAGGCGTGCCGGATTGTCGGGCGCGGGTGTGATCGTTATTTTGACCTGAAGCGCCGGCGGCTTGCCGGCGGCTGTACGCATTTCGGGCGGGTCGGCGGCATGCACGGCAATGTTCTTGGCGATATGTACAAGTGTGTCGATCAGGGACTGATAGCGCGCAGGCAGAATGCGCAGGTTTTTGTCGACATCAACATCTATGCCCACTTCGCGGTTTTCGCGTTCGGCAAAATAGGTGATCTGGCTTTCAAGGCTGGCGACCAGATAACGCGCAGGTACGGCGGCCAGATGATGCCAGAAATGATGCGCAAGATCAGCAGACGCCGCGCTGCTTTCGATCTGCCGTCCGATATGATAGAGCGTATCCAGCGGGACACTCGTCGTCATTTCGGCAATGTCAAAATCATGCCCCCATATTTCGCGCGCGGCAGAAAGACTATCTTCGATTGCGGCGGCCAGCGCGGCGGCAGCGGCGGCCTGTTCGTCCGGCGGCAGCTTTGTGCTTGCGGGTAGTGGCGCCAGACGGCTTTCCAGATCGTGCAGCGTGATGGCTGTGCCGTCCAGATAAAAGAAACGCGCATTGCCCTTTAACGTATGCAGATCGTGGCGCAGGGCGGCGGGCGTGCTTTCCGGCAGCAGGGCGGCCAGCCCTTTAAGGCTGTCGATAAATCGCCTGAACCCCTGACGTTCACGCACAAGACGTAAAATCCGCATGGCACGTATTTCCTGTGCATGGATGGCATCCTGCACCGCGATTTCACGCGTCACATCGGAAGCGATAACCAGAATGGCGCGTATATCGTCGGCATTTTTATACATCGTCCTGTAGGACAGGGCGATTTTCCGTCCCTGACTGTGTGGATACCATGGCGGCGCAAGGGTGATCAGATCTTCAAAGGACATCGCCGTGCGGGCAGGATCAAAAACAATTTCCATCAGCGCTTGCAGGCGGGCTTCGGCCTGTTTGTCAAGCTTCAGGACCTCGCTGATCGGTTTGCCGACCGGATTGCCTTCCAGCAGTGTCAGACACGCCCGCGAATAAACGCTGCCGCACAGGCCGGCTGAATCGAAAAAGAAAAGCCCCTGACCGAGACTTTCCAGCATCGCGTTGATGGTCAGGTTCAGGCGTTCCAGTTCAATATTCGCGTCGTTCAGCTCGTTAGAGCTGATCTCGATATTGCGTAGGGCAACCTTCATGCGGTCTTCGTATTGCTCGTGCACTTCATCAAGGTTGTGCAGAAACACAGGGAAATGTGACAGAAGCTCTGATACTTCGGCATCAGCGACCGTGCCGGGTTTTAACGCGGCGACCATCTGCAGCGCGGTCTCGATTTCGGCGGTACCGAAGCTGCGTTTGAACAGGCGTGCAAAACGCTTGGAATAGGTCACCGTCCGCTGCCCCCCGCTGCCCCCGTTTTTTCGCTAAAAGTGGTGATGGTCATGGTTTGGTTATGCAGCTCCGGCCGCTGGGTGCTGCCAAAAGGCGATACTTCGCCATAGGAATAAAACCCTGCATAGGCGGAGGCGCCCAGCTGCGCGGTCACAGCCTCGACTTCTTCGTCAATATCATGCCCCATGACAAGACGCCGGCCGACACAGCTGACCATCAATGTTGCAGCGGGTGAGGGGGCGGCTTTGCCTGCTTCCTGTGCGGCGCCTTCGGCACCTTCGACCAAAGCATCGATATCGGCATGCATCAGGCGCACAAGACTGTTTTGCGTCAGATTTCCGGCAAGAATGATGCTGTTCTCTGCCTCGTTGATATCAAGAATGGTGCGGATCAGGCCTGTTTCCGTGCGATGCTGTGCATCGACAATAGAAAGCGGATACAAGAGCCCGCTGGAAGGAAGCTCGGCGGCTTTGTCACCAAGATAGGTTTTGTAAAGCTCCAGTGCCGGTTTGCCATCCAGCTCGTAGAGGATGTTATTAACGGCGCGCGTCACGGTGCGGATAGGTCCAAAGGGTTTCCATCCTCCTTGCGAACCGCTGCCCACAGAAATATTGTCGCCATAAAGCCCGAAGGCCACGGCACAGTCGTTCGTGACTTTTCCGTCAAGCAGGGTCAGCGTATCTTTAAAAGACGTACCATCACCGGCCAGGCCGCCGGTGATGACTGTGCCCGCCGGTGCGCCATCAGCCAGGCCTGCGGCAAAGGCACTGCCGTTGATACCCAGACCGGGCGACAAGGCAAAAATACTTTTTAATCCCGGTGTCGTGGCCAGTTGCATGGCGATGCTTTGACCGGACATATAAGAGCCGTTGTCGCCGGCAACGCAGGCACTCGAGACACGCAAGCCGGTATTTTCAAAATGGATCGCCAGCAGCGTGATTTTGCCAACCGACGCGCCGCCGCCAAAAATCTCGCCGGCGCTCGAACATCCGATCATATGAAAGTCGTCACGCGCGGCGGGAAACAGCGCCATCTGTGCGGCATCTTCCAAAAACCGTTTGTCGGCAAAGGCGATCAACAGCTGCGGATTAATTTTGAGAAGGGTTTCAAGCGCGGCGGGAAGGCCGGCTGCATCTGTATTGAGTGACAGGCTTTTCACGGGTTTATCATCCCTGTTTTATAAAAAACTGCGGCGAATTATGCGGAGAAATCTTTGAGGTTGACGCGAACGACGATGCCCAGCGGCTTGGGCGTACCGCCATTGTCATACTGGAAAGAAACATCGACAGAGGGAATGCCCGAAGTCGGGGCGGGTGCTTCGGCTTCGCTCACCATGCGCAGGCTGTGGCCGCTGCCATTAAGATAGGCTTTGATACCGCCCGCAACAATATTGGCGATTTCAGCAGCCATATCGGCGTACATTTCGGGGCTGTTCTGCATATCTTCGGGGTATAGTTTTGCGCCCGCCAGTGACAGCAGGCGGTGATCAAAATCCAGCACGACATCAACGCTGACGGCATCGCTTTCGCGCAGCAGAACATGGCTTCTGACAGGGGTTTCCATCGGCAGTACGGGGCGCCCGGCCGCGGGCTGTACGGGCCAGCCAAACATGCCTTCAAAAGTGTCGCGCATGGTTTTGCCGACGACATTCTGCATTTCTTCTTTCATCTTTTCATCTTCCCCGTTTGTCATTTGCCTAGGCAGGTACTCCCTGCTTTTTTTCGGGCGCGATATTGCGCACGCGGGCCAGCCAGCCCACCACTTTTACAAGGTTCTTGTCGAATGTCTCGCGTGCGACAGGTTTGACGATATAGGCGGTGGCACCGGCTTTTAGCGCTTCGATCACGTGCCGCTCTTCGCTTTCGGCCGTGACCATGACGATGGCCATTTTGTCATACTCGCGGCTTTCGCGGAGTTCCTGCATCTGGGCATAGCCGGATTTTCCCGGCAGGTTCCAGTCAAAAAAGACAATGTCGTATTTGTGAAATTCAAGTTTGTGCAGCGCCTCGTCGCAGTTTGCGGCGATATCAATATTTTGAAAGCCGTTTTCACGCAAAAAACTTTCAATCAGGCGGCGGATAACCATGTGGTCATCCACGACAAGCACCCTGATATCCTCAACGTCCAGATCAAACACGCGGCAACCTCCCTCATGGTCTCAATGCTGCATCCATTATATCAGGGGGGCGATAAGCAAATAATTAACAAATCCTTCAAAAATCAATTTTTTTGTCATGGAAAAGGACGTTAACATATTGGCCGCAAGGCGTTTTTTTCGATATTTTGTGCGGGGTTGGGCCCGCCGCCCCAGTCTTCCAGCCATAAATCCGGCTTTTCCGCACGAAAAGCCGCCGCCAGTTTGATGCAATCGGCCGCGGCGGCGCTCTGTGCGGGGTCAAGAACCGTGACCTCGATTCCCTTGGCGCGCAGAAAGAGAATGGTCTCATCGCTGCCCGCATTGACGGTATCGCCAATCACCACACGGGGAATGCCAAATTGCGCAATCGTGCCTGCACACATAAAACACGGCTGCAGTGTCGTATAAAGAACGCAGCCGTGCCGGTTCTTCATGCGGCCGGCCGCGCGGAGGGCAGACATTTCACCGTGCAGGATCGGGTTTCCTTCCTGTACCAGCATATTGTGCCCTTCGCCCAGAACGGCGCCGCGGGCTTCATCCACCAGCACCGCGCCGATGGGGCAGCCGCCATCGCTATAGCCCTTATGTGCCTGCAGGTAGGCGCGGCGCATGAATTTTTCATCATCGGGGCAGGCATTCATGGCGTTTTCCCTTATTTGGCTGTAAAAAAAACATATCTCATGTTACAACCGTAACGCTTTTTAACCGACCCGCCAACAGGAAAGCCCGTATGATCGCCCCCCTCCGCAAGACCGTTTTCGACCGCGCGCTGCAAGAGCGCATTCTGGTGCTCGACGGTGCAATGGGCACAATGATCCAGAGCTATAATTTAGGTGAAGCGGAATATCGCGGGCAGCGTTTTGCCGACTGGCCAAGCGATCTTAAGGGCAATAACGATCTGCTATGTCTGACCCGCCCGCAGGTCATCGAAGAAATTCATACCGCCTATCTGGATGCCGGTGCCGATATCATCCAGACCAATACATTCAATGCGAACCGTATTTCACTGGCCGATTACGGCATGGAAGATCTCGCCTTCGAGCTGAACCGCGAAGCCGCCGCGCTGGCACGCCGCGCCGCCGATGCTGCCCAGACGCCGGACAAGCCGCGTTTTGTCGCAGGCAGCATCGGCCCGACCAACCGCACGGCTTCGATCTCGCCTGATGTGTCCAACCCCAGCGCGCGGAATGTGACCTTTGACCAGCTGGTGGAAGCCTATTTCGAAGCAATCGACGGGCTTGTCGCGGGCGGCGCGGATATTTTGATGATCGAAACCGTTTTCGACACACTCAACGCCAAGGCCGCCGTCTTTGCAGTGGAAAAATTCTGTGACGAGCGGAACATGCGTCTGCCGCTGATTATTTCCGGTACCATCACGGATGCTTCGGGACGCACGCTGTCGGGTCAGACGACGGAGGCTTTCTGGCATTCGCTGCGCCATGCCCGTCCTGTGGCGATCGGCCTGAATTGCGCGCTGGGGCCCAAAGAGCTGAGGCCCTATGTCGAAACTTTATCGAATATCGCGGATACCTGTGTTTGCGCCTATCCCAACGCGGGGCTGCCGAATGCTTTTGGCGGCTATGACGAAACGCCTGAGCAGATGATCGCCGAAATGCGCGAATGGGCAGACCGCAGCTTTCTTAATATCATCGGCGGTTGCTGCGGCACAACGCCTGCGCATATCCGCGTTTTTGCCGAAGCAGTCAAAGGGCGCGCGCCGCGCAAGCCGCCGGAAGTCAAGCCCGCCTGCCGCCTGTCGGGGCTGGAGCCTTTTACAATTGACGAAGAGAGTTTCTTCGTCAACGTGGGGGAGCGCACGAATGTCACCGGCTCTGCCAAATTCCGCAAGCTGATCAAAGACGGCCAGTTCGAAGCCGCCCTGACTGTCGCGCGCGAACAGGTCGATAGCGGCGCGCAGGTGATTGATATCAATATGGACGAGGGGCTGATCGATTCTGTCGCGGCCATGACAACGTTTATGAACCTGATCGCGGGGGAGCCGGATATCGCCCGCGTGCCGGTGATGATTGACTCGTCGAAATGGGCCGTGATCGAAGCCGGCCTTAAATGCGCACAGGGGAAATGCATCATTAATTCCATCAGCCTGAAAGAAGGCGAAGAGGAATTCATCCGTCATGCAAAACTGGCGATGCGCTATGGCGCAGCTGTTGTTGTGATGGCTTTTGATGAACAGGGGCAGGCAGATACGATTGGCCGCAAGGTATCGATTTGTACGCGTGCCTATAACATTCTGACGGAACGGCTGGGCTTCCCCGCCGAAGATATTATTTTTGACCCGAATATTTTTGCAATTGCGACAGGCATTGAAGAACATGATGCCTATGGTCTTAATTTTATCGAAGCCACCCGCATTATCAAAAAGACACTACCGCATGCCTTGATTTCGGGCGGCGTTTCCAACGTGTCTTTTTCTCTGCGCGGCAATAACGAAGTGCGCGAAGCGATCCATTCGGTTTTTCTTTACCATGCGACAAAAGCGGGCATGGATATGGGGATTGTCAATGCAGGCCAGCTGGCAATTTACGACGATATTCCGCGTGAATTGCGTGATGTGGTCGAAGATGTGGTGCTCAACCGCCGCGCCGGCGCCACCGAAGACCTGCTGAAGCTGGCTGAAAAATATCGCAGCGATGGCAAAACGGCAGAAAAAGTCGACGACGTCTGGCGCAGCCTGCCGGTTGAAAAACGTCTGGAACATTCGCTCGTCAAAGGTATTGATGCCTTTATCGAAGAAGATACCGAAGCGGCACGGCAAGCCTCCAGCCGCGCACTTGATGTCATCGAAGGCCCTCTGATGTCGGGCATGAACGTTGTCGGCGATCTGTTTGGCGAAGGAAAGATGTTCTTGCCGCAGGTGGTGAAATCTGCGCGCGTGATGAAAAAAGCGGTCGCTTATCTGCTGCCCTATATGGAGGCCGAAAAAGACGGCAAAGCCAAAAGCGCCGGCAAAATCCTGCTGGCAACCGTCAAGGGCGATGTGCACGACATCGGCAAGAACATTGTCGGCATTGTGTTCCAGTGTAACGGCTATGAAATTATCGATCTGGGCGTTATGGTGCCCTGCGAAAAAATCTTGCAGACCGCGCGCGATGAGAATGTCGATATCATCGGTCTTTCCGGCCTGATTACCCCGTCGCTTGAAGAAATGACGCATGTGGCGTCTGAAATGAAACGTCTGGGCTTTACCGTGCCGCTGCTGATCGGCGGGGCGACGACGTCCGAAGTGCACACCGCCGTCAAGATCGCGCCGCATTACGAGCATGGCGTGGTGTATGTTGCCGATGCGTCACGCGCCGTCGGTGTTGTCAGCGCGCTTCTGAGCGACACGCAAAAGCCGGAATATCTGGGCACGATTAACCGGAAATATGCCGAAGCGCGTGAACGCTTTGCGGCGCGCGGGCCGAATAAAAAACTTATTCCGCTGGAAACGGCGCGGGCGAATGCCTTCCGTCCTGACTGGAAAGCCTATACGCCGCCGCAACCGCAAAAGCCCGGCCTGCATGTGCTCGACGATGTGACGTTTGATGTGCTGCGTCCTTATATCGACTGGTCGCCGTTTTTCTATACCTGGGGCCTGATGATGAAATACCCCAAAATTTTCGACGATGAAAATATCGGCGAAGAGGCGAAAAAGATATACAAAGACGCGCAGGAGATGATCGAAAAATTCAAATCCGACCCGCGCATTCGCCCGCGCGGCGTTGTGGCGCTGCTGCCGGCCGCAGCGGATGGAGAAGATATCATCGTCTATAGCGATGACAGCCGCACGCAGGAAATCAACCGCGTGATCGGCCTGCGTCAGCAGCTGGCGCGCGAAGGCGGAAAGCCGAATTACAGCCTGGCCGATTTTATTGCGCCCGCAGAGAGCGGCGTGCCCGATTATCTGGGCTGCTTTGCCGTAACGGCCGGCGATGGACTGGAGCAGATCGTTGCAGAATACGAAGCGGCCCATGACGCCTATGGCAGCATGATGGCCAAGGCCGTGGCCGACCGCTTTGCCGAAGCTTTCGCCGAATACCTGCATGAACGCGTGCGCCGCGAATTCTGGGGCTATGCCGCGGGCGAAGCGCTGGATGTCGACGGGCTGATCGCCGAGAATTATCAAGGCATTCGTCCGGCACCAGGCTATCCGGCCAACCCTGACCATACGCAAAAAATTACATTGTGGCAGTTGCTGGATGCAGAAAAAAATACCGGCATCACTCTGACAGAAAGTCTGGCCATGTGGCCAGCGTCGTCGGTGAGCGGCTTTTATTTCTCCCATCCGGACAGCTATTACCTCAGCATCAATAATATCGGCCGTGACCAGCTGGAAGACTATGCGCGCCGCCGCGGCATCGACGTTGCAGAGGCAGAGCGCTGGCTGGCGCCCATACTCGATTAACAGCTGTGGTTGCGGTCTGTCTGTTTTTGGCGCACAATGAATGACGCAAACAAAAGAAAGCAGCCGTCCATGCCCGGAGGATTTCGTAAGTTTTTCAATATCCTGACCGAAGCACAGCGTGCGGCGGTGGAATGGAGCGGCATGCATATCGGCTGGCCGTATGTGCGCGACAGGCTGCCGCAGGGCGACTGGCACCCGGTTTTGTTTTTTCCGGGATTTCTGACCACCGATGGCTATACCTCGGCGCTGCGCGAGCGCGTGGCCGGGGCCGGGTTTAAAACCTATAGCTGGGAAGGGGGGCTCAACTTCGGCCTGGATGCGGAAACCGCCGAACATGTCGCGCGCCGCCTGCACGAAGTTTATGCTGAAAACGGCGGGCGCAAAGTCTCGCTGGTCGGCTACAGTCTCGGCGGCCTTTATGCGCGTGAACTGGCACGCGAGTTTCCGGACATGGTACGTGCGGTGGTCACACTGGGCACACCCTTTGGCCGGATGGAGGATACCGCGCAGGCCTCGCCCTTGCCGATTGACAAGATCATCCGCTTTTTTACACGCGACAGCGTGCATGATGCGCAGGCCGATATCGGTGCGCGCTGCCTGACGCCGCCGCCTGTGCCGACCACATCCGTCTATTCACGCAACGATGGCGTGGCAGAGTGGGATGCCAGCCTGAACCCCAAAGCAAAACAAGCCGAAAACGTAGAAGTTTACGGCAGCCATCTGGGCATGACGGTAAACCCGCTGACGATTGCCGTGGTGATCGACAGGCTGGCGCAGCCGGAGGGCGCGTGGAAGAAATTTTCGCCGCATCCGGATTTTACCCGTGCCTATCCGGAGACGCGCAAGATTGACCTGCCCAAAAATCCGCGCTGGACGCTCAAGGGTAAAAAAGCCGTGCGCATTTTTGGCGCAGCCCCTGCGCGCAACCCCAAATCAAAAGATGCGCCGCATCCTTGACCGTTGGTGTTTAAAGCGTCGGGCTGCGTGACGGTACGGCGGCGACTTTCTGTGCAGCCGGTTTTTTATCGGCCGGCGTTTCGGGCGCAGGCGCAGCGGCGGGCGGTGTCACGCCATAGCTGCGGTCCAGTACCGGTGTGATTTCCGCGGCAATGGCAGCTTTCAGCGTCTGCGTCATCAGGCCGCTGGTGAATTTATAATCGGCCGCTTCGGGGCCTTCGACATAGGCGGTCATCGCGCCGTAAAAACGATCGCCAATGGTATAGACCAGCGTGGCGGTACGGCTTTTCACTTCGGATGAAATCACGCCGCCGCGCGCCGTTACAGTATGCGAGCGGTTGTCGCCGGTACCTGTTTTGGCGCCAATCGGCAGCACCGTGCCATCGCTCAGTTTGATGCTGCCAAAGGCGCGGCGGGCGGTGCCCAGTTCGACCACGTTCTGCATTTCGCGGCGCACCAGCTGCGCAACTTCGGCGGGCAGGACGCGTTTGGGTTCGGCTTTACCTGCTTTGAAATCGAGCGCGTAGGGTGTGTTCTCGCCGAATTTGATATCGGTGAATTTTGTGGCAGGTACCAAAAGCCCGTCATTCTGGATGATGCCGGCCAAGGTCGCCAGTGCGGCAGGCGTATCGCCCGACGATCCAAGGGCGGAGGCATAGGATGCCGTCATTTTATCAAACGGAAATCCTTTTTCTTTCCATGTCGCGTGGATATGCGTGAAGGCTTCGTTTTCCAGCATGGTACGGATGCGGGTGTTTTGTCCTTGCAGGCTGTTTGATTTAAACAGCCATTCATAAACTTCCTGCCGCGTTTGTGCAGAAGCGGCAACGGCGTCGCTCCAGCCGGCCTCCGGCTTTTCAGCGCGGTGCGATGCCAGCCACAGCGCCAGCGGATGGATCCGTGTCAGATAGGCGCGGTCGTTGAGGTTGAATTTTCCGGGCGCATGCTCTTCGTAATAGCGTTTGAAATCGGCATCGGGCGCACAGGTTTGGCAATGTTTGCGAATAAAGCCGCTCATCTCATCCAGCGTTGCATCGGGATAGAGCGAGCGGTGCACCACGGCCAGCTGCAGCGGCGTCTTGCGCGTCTGTCCGGCCAGAATGTCGGCGGTTTCCTCAAGCGTTTTGCCGCGCTGTTGCTGCCATGCCCTGAAGAGGAACGTTGTGCCTTCCTTGTCGGCGAAACGCTCCAGATATTCGCGGCGGGTTTCGCTTTGCGTGTCGGTATAGATATTCGGGTCGATATCCATTTTCTGGTAGAGCGTGTAATTCACCACATCGCGCATGATACGGACAAAAGCCAGGTTATTGGATTTGTGGAAGGCTTCTTTGACCGTAAAGCTGCGGCCGTTTTCGTTGTTTTCGAAGTTGCTGAAGGTATGCACACCGCCGCCGGTAAAAAAACGTTCATGCGGGCTGGCGCTATAGCTGCGGTTCAGCGCGGCTTCAAGCGTGCCTTGCAAAGACGTATCAGCCGAAGCGGACTGCAGATGGTCGATAACAAAACGTGTCAGTTTGTCATCCGGGTGTACGGTATAGTTGCGGCGGCTGTCGGCATCGACGGCACTGAACTTTCCGTGCAGATCGGCAATGGCCTCCAGATACGAAACCAATGTGCGCAGCTTGGCGGTAGAACCCAGCTCCAGCTTGGAATCTTCATTCAGGTTGAACTGGCCGTTGAAATTGTCGGCCTGCACGCGCAGCACGTTCTGACCGTCAGGCAGACGTTCATAAAGCGTGTATGTATAAGTGATATTTGCGCCCTGTCCGGGTTTGAGCAGGCGGAACCCTGTCAGCCCGTGCTGTTCAGCCACGGCGGGATCGTTAAGGCTGTGCAGCTTTTTCGATACGGCGCGGTCAACCGGCACATCCAGCGTTGTGCGGGCAGTGAGGTCTAGGCGGTTGAGCTCGTACAGGCTTTTCATTTCAAGGGCGCGCAGCAGGTCAATTTGCAGCGCCGTGACAGCTTTCTGCGGATTGGGCGGTGTGGCATGCTCGGCACGTACCTGCTGTGGATCGGCATAGGTCACACGGACGGCCAGCGTGGCATCACGCAGGCGCGGGCTGATAATACCTTCCTGCGCCAGCAGCGGCAGATAGGCATCAACGCGCGCTTCCAGCTCCGCACGTTCACGCAGGAAATAAGCGGAAGGTTTTTTAACGGACATGATGATGCTCAGCGTTTCGCGGTAAGCAATGGCTTTTTCGCGCATTTCCGCATCGCTGAGGCGGGTTTCATCCTTTTGCAGCAGTGCATTCACCTGCGCGGGGTCTTTGCCGAACCAGGCCTTGAGCCCGTCGGAGAAGCCATGCACTTCACCAAATCCGGGCACAGCCGAAAGGGGGATGGCATTGATGTAGTCAAGCGCGATACGTTGGCGGGCCTGGAGTGTGTTTGACCCTTCGGTATAGGCGCGCACCGATGCCGTCAGCATCTGGCGAAACTTTTCCGATTTGCTGCCACTGGTTTCACCGCCCGGAGAATGACGGAATTTTTCAAGCTGGGTGGCCAGCGTCGATGCACCGGCGCCGCCGTTGCCGGTTAAATCCTGCTTGGCGGCATAGACAAGGCGTTCCCATTCAATCGCAGGGTTTTTTGCTTCAAAGCGGTTGCCGAACAACTCGCGGTTTTCAACGAAAAGAAGGCTTTTGACAAGCGCAGGGGGTACATCGTCAAAGCTTGCGTAGACCTGACGGGGGAAACGCGCGTCATGCAGGTCGCGGCCCAGATCGTCGGTGATGCGCAGGCCAGCCTGAGCTTTTTCATTATAAATCGGAAAGAGGCGGATGCCCGCAATCTTGCGTTCCTGCCATTCGGTTTCACCTTGCAGTTCATATCCGCGTTCGGTCAGGTTGCGGCGGATGTCGAGCGTCTGGGCATAGCCAAGGCGCATATCATAGGGGCCCGCCGCATAAGGCGCGCTATCGGGTCCGCTGGTTTTTGTCTCGGTGAAGGATCGCCCTTCGGCGGCGGCGGTAAATATTTTGGCCTGTACAAAAGAAGTCTGCGTTTCAACCGCGATACCCGCCGTCAGAACGGTGCCGGTGATGGCAAGGCCATAGACCCACTTTGGGACGGAACTGTACCAGTGAATTTTCTTGATCTTTTGTTCGCGGCCGGCGGCTGCGTTTTTTTCTGCGGCGTTTTTCGAGTCATCGCCAAGACCGTTTTTTTCTGTAGCCATGCTACAGCACTCCCCGCCCCGAGGGCCGACGTGTGTTTATGTGAAATGAAGTATAGCAAACGCCATGAAACTTGCAATCAGAAAACAGATACAAATTTGAAACGTATTAAGATCATGAATTATATACATTTTTCTGAGTGAGGGGCCTTTTTGCCGCAAGCGAAGAGAATCTGCCGCGCCGCTGCAACCCCTGTGGCAAAGCTTGCCTGCAGCAGATATCCGCCGGTGGGTGCTTCCCAGTCGAGCATTTCACCTGCGGCATATACATCAGGTATCGCACGCAGGCGGTAGCCATCAAGCGCCGTGGCGCGAATGCCGCCCGCACTTGAAATCGCGCGGTCGATCGAAAACGGCGCCTCAAGACGCAGCGGCAGTGCCTTGATACGCGCGGCCAAAGCCTGCGGCGAAAGCGTGCTGATATCATTGCCCGACGCGGCCGTTTCGCGCAGCAACATAGCGGCCAGCGGTGAAAGCCCGCCTGCACTGCGCAGCCATGTGCCAAGCGATTTTGCACTGCGCGGTGCCGCCAGTTTTTGCGCGAGTGTTTTTAAATCCAGTCCCGGCCGCAAATCGAGGTTGACGGTTGCAAAACCGCCGGTTTCTATCGCATCGCGCAGCGGGGCGGAGAGGGCGTAGATGCCGCCGCCTTCGATGCCTTGCGCAGTGATCATCGCTTCGCCTTCTATGCGGCGGCTCTCAAAAGAGAGCGCCAGCGGTTTGAGCGGATGACCGGCGGCTTTTTCAACGAAAAACGGTGACCAGGCTACTTGAAAACCGCAGTTTGCGGGACGAAAGGGGGCAAGATCAACACCGCGCGCTGCCAGCAGCGGCTGCCATGTGCCATCTGCCCCAAGCCGTGGCCACGAGGCGCCGCCCAAAGCCAGCAGCAGGGCCGCAGGAGGGGCATAGCGTTGAGAGCCATCCGGCGCTGTGAAAATAACGTCTCCTTGCGCATCCCAGCCCTGCCAATCATGCGAAAAACGAAAAGTAACGCCCATGCCCGACAGCCGTGCCTGCCATGCCCGCAGCAGCGGCGATGCTTTGAAACTTTTGGGGAAAACGCGCCCGCTGCTGCCAATAAAAGTATCCTCGCCCAAACCGGCGCACCAGCTGCGCAGGGCATCAGGTGTGAAATCACGGATGGCTTGTTCGACCAGCCCGCGCCCGCTGCCGTAGCGTGCCAGAAAAGTATCCAGATGTTCACTGTGCGTCAGGTTCAACCCCCCGCGCCCAGCCATGAGAAATTTACGTGCAGGTACGGGTTTGCGCTCGAAAACTTGCACCGCCCTGCCTGCTGCGGCAAGTATCTCTGCTGCCATCAGTCCTGCGGGGCCGGCACCGATAATATAAATATCAACGGACGGCAAAGGGGGGGCGGGTGCGGTCATTGTTCTGGTGATACAAGGCCAAGCGCGCGCTGCGTCTCGTCGTCGAGGGTGCCTGTCGGCGGCAAGCCTTCGCGCCGCTGGAAGCTGCGCAGCGCTTCGTGCGTCGCCTCGTTCATGATGCCGCCGCCGTGCACGCCTTCCAGCAGTTTTTCGGCAATCAGTTTCTCCTGCGCTGCGCGGATCATTTCATCGCGGGCTTTGTCGAAAACCACGATGGGGGCCATCTTGTCGATATTCCGTGGCGTCAGCGTGGGGCTTGCACCCGCGGCCGCCAGCAGCGATTTGCCGGCACTGTAAATGATCGGCTGCGCACGCATCGTCCAGTCGATCACAATTGATGTTGCCGGTGCGCGTTCAAATGATTTGTGCAGAAAAGCCTGATAGCTTTCGCTCTGCGCGGTGCGGCTGCCTGCAACATAGGGGAAACCTGCAATAACCACGATCACGGCTGCCCATGCCGCCACAAGACGCAAGGGCGAAGGCCGCGCATCGGGATAAAAATACCGCCAGCCCAGACGTACGCCGGTAATCAGGCAGCGCGCGGCTGTCAGCATGACCAGAAACAGTGAAATGAACAGTGCGATGCTGGGGATATAAATAAAGCGCACGGCTTCTTTCCCGGCGGCTTCACGGCTTTCGCCATTGGCAAATTTGCGGCCTTCCAGTTCGGTTTCGCGTACATAGGCGGCGGCGCGGCGCTTGATGTCAGGCACCAGAACATTTGCGACAAATTCTTCGCGCGTCAGGCTCAGGCTGAACCCGGGATAATACATGTCACCCAGATAATTGCGCAACTGGCGCTGGACAACGTTGGTTTGCACAAATTCGTCAAGCTGCATACCGGGGCGCATGCCGGATATACCGATAGAGGTGACTGGGCTTGGCTCTTCGCCACGTTTCAGACCCATCGTCCATTCAACGCCGGCGCGCGCCATGATGCCGCGTGCCAGTGCGTCTTCCAGTGTGGCGACGTCGTCAATACGCCAGTCCTCGGGGAGCATAAAGGTCATCAGCTTTTTTTCGCGCCGCATCACATCAAGCAGTTTTTTGCGGACTTCTTTATGCAAGACGGGGGAATTTGCAAAATCTTCGCGCGTGCGTATATCGGCGCTGAATCCAGTATGTCTGTGGATATCGCGTGTGCAGAAAGGCATCAGACGTTCGGTGACGCGCTGGATGCTTTCCGGGCGGCAGGCAAAAGTTTCCCGCTGCGCAATTTCGCGCAGGTTATTGTCCATCATATGTGCACTGACAACGTCAGCTGGCTCAAGGCCGCTGCTTTCACACCAATAATCAAAAGGGACATTGTAGTCGATCATATCGCGGATCATACGCCGGTAATTAATGGCTGTGCGTGTACGGCAGGTTTCATCGCCGCAGGCGATAAAGCTTCTGTTGTAAGTCAGAAGATTTCTATACAAAATTGAGGCATTTTTACCTGCAAAAGCTCGGCAAGTGCCCAGCGCATCACGCATTTTGAGCCAGCCGTTATCGATGGCCGCGCGGGCGATGCGCAGCGCGTTATCCCTTGCCTCGTGCAAAAACGGCTCGGAAAGCGCATCGCCATAACGGTTTGAAGCGATTTCGTAAGGTTTAAAAACCTGTTCGCGGAATTCGTTGGCAATATCCTGATATTCGGCATAGCGCGCATCGATATTCTGGATGTCGCTGCGCATGACAACCAGCTGCACGATGTCGGTTTCTTTTTCGCGGATCATTTCCTTGGCTTCTTCGGGGAACTGCATAAAAAGACTGCCCATCAAAACCAGAAAAGTACGCAGCGCCGGATCATCGTCTTGGTCAAATCGCAAATCGCGCAGCGCCAGAATGCCGTGACCAAAGCCGGTGCGCATCATCTGCATGTAGCGCGCATCTAGACGCGTTTCCCAGCTGGTCGGGTGAATCATAAACCGCTCGATGATAATCTTCTGGCCAAAAAACATGGCCGGCCAGCTGATCATCAGAATACCCGCAACAACAACGGCACGGTGCAGCTGGTGGTAATGCGCCAGCAGCACCGTCAAAATGCCGAAAAGCGGCAGGATGATCCACAGCATCGAGGCATCGGGCGGCGGGAAATCAATCTGGATATCCGCGCCCGCGCCGGTGATCAGCTGTGTAAAAGTAACGCCGGACGGATCAAGCCCGCCATCTACGGGCGACAGGGGCGAGAGCAAAAACAGCAGCGGGCAAAGAACCGCCAGCAAGCCAAAAACAATCTGGTCAGACAGGCGCGACATACGAAAGCGGTCGCGGGCAAAAAAGCCGGCCACCAGCAACGACAGCCCGACGCCGGATACCGCGCGCCCCAGATATTCGACATCGCGCAGGTCGTCGGCGGTCGCGGTAATATCGCTGGCGGTATCCAAAAGCCGCGCGTTGAAGATGAATTCGGCCAGAATATATAAAAGCCCGCAAACGAGCAGTGCCATATCAAGCCGGATGCCCGCGCCCGGCGAGGGCGTGGCGGCAGGGGCGGTTTTAGGCTGTGGCGCGTTATCGGACACGAAAACCTCGGCAGGCGGCAGGATAGGCAGGGCGCAAGGCACGACCTTGAACGTCTAATATTGAAATATAAAGGAAAAAGATCAACATAGTCTTAATCCGGCAGCCTGCGGCGCGGATAATATCATTATATTCCAGAGGGTTGTCAGCGGGCGTGGCGCGGGCGTGACGGATTATTCCGAAAAACTGACGCTGACGCCGCGCTTTTTGAAATAGGACTGCATCATTTTGCGGCCCTGACGGTTGTTTTGCACCAGCCGTGCAGGGTCAACGGTCACTTCTTTTTGGCCGGCACTGCCAAGGGCGATTTTGAGATCGGCAATCAGCCCGTCGATATTTTCATTGTCGTTATAGAGAGAGGCATAGATATCCTCGAGAATATCGGCAACGGGGCGTGCGGTCATGGCGGTCATCTCCTCGGCGCGCGGCGGCGCAGGTTGAATAAGGCCGTATCTTATAAACCCGCGCGCGGGGAGTCAACCGAGGCTTAGGGTGCCGGCGCGGAGAGGCGTTTGAGAGTTTGCGGTAGGTCGCGCATATCGTCGATGACGGTATGGGCACCGGCGTCCAGCAGCGCCTGTTTCAGTGCAGCGGCTTCGGCGCGTTCGGCAAGGCCGGTGAAGCCGACACGGATACCGATGCCGGCAGAGACGGCAGCACGCATACCGGTCACACTGTCTTCGACCGCAGCGGCTTCGGCGGGGGCGATGCCGGTTTTTTCTGCAGCAAGCAGATAGATGGCAGGGTCTTCCTTCAGCTTTCCGGCAACGTCTTCAAAGGCGCTGAAGAGGCGCGGTGCAGGGATGCGCTCTCTGTACCCATGTTTGTCGAGAAGGGGTTCAATGCGCATGCGCGGGCTGTTGCTGACAATGGCCACGCCCAGCTGCATATCGTCTTGCAAAGTAGCCAATACTTCGCCGATGCCGGGGGTGAGCGCGGCATTCACAATCGCCTGTTTTGTTTCAGGGCGCAGTTTGTTGATGCGCAGGTCTTCGATATCGAGCGTGATTTTTGCATCCTGCGGCAGACCGGCATTGATGACGTCCTGAAACTGCTGCGCAATTTGGCCAAAATCTTTGCCGCGCATATCCAGCTTGCCGATTTCATCGGTCATGGGTTTGCCAAAGGCTTCATTGGCGAAGTTTGACAGCACGCGGCGCGTGACTTCGATGCTCACGGCTTCGGTATGGGCGATGGTACCATCCCAGTCGAAAAAAACTTCTTTCAGTTTTGGCGTCGTCATGCGGTTGTCCCCGTTTTGGCGGTGATAAAGGTTTCGATGGCGGCGGTAACGTTATCGGCGTCTTCCATATGCGCAATATGTCCTGCGCCCTTGATACTGACGAGCGTTGATTGCGGCAGCAGGCTGTGCATTTCGTTTTGCAGGTCAGGCGGGATCAGAGCGTCTTCATCGCCGCTGATGACAAGTGCGGGTATCTGGAGATTCTGCAGGAAATCAAGGCTGTCCGGCCGGTTGGCGCAGGCTTTTTGATGACGGGCAAATCCGTCATAACCGACGCGCAGCGAAATATCGCGCAGACGCGCAATCAGGTCTTTGTCGCTCTGCGCGCGCTGCCCCAGAAAAGCGTGGTAATGGGTGTCGTCCTGCCGTGCCGCGTGCCATTTGTCGGGACCGGCAGCGATGTCGATCATGCGCTGGCGTTTGCGCTCCGGCGTATCGGCGCGGGCGGTGGTGCAGCAGAAAATCGCTTTTTTGATGCGCGGGTTTGCGCTGGCGATATCTTTTTTAAGTGCGTCCAGCGCAACATAGCCGCCCATGGAAGTGCCGCAAAGGATCACATCGCCGGCCGCTGCACCCAGCACGCGGTCCGACATCGCGGATATATCATCCAGATCCGAAAGATCGACGGTCACAGCGGCATGGTTTTGCAGCAGCGCCGCTTTTTGCGCATCCCATACCGTGTCGTCGGAAGACGCGCCGGGAATAAAGATGACAGTCGGCGCAGGGCTCACGGCTTGGGTCCTTTGCTCACCTGTTTAGGGGCGGGCGCAGCCGCTTGCGGCGCGTTGTCCTGCACGATGTGGCGCTGCATATCTTTTTGCGGATCGGCAGGGACACTGGCACGCAAGGGGGCAGGTGCCTGCGCCGCGGTTTTGATCCAGCTGCAAACTTCGTCAATCCGTTTTTCGGTGACGAGTTCAGGGTAATGTCCGACGCCTTCATACAGCATCAACGACATATCAGGACGGCTTTGCAGCATTTTCTGGACGATTTCCGGCGTAGCGGTATTGGATTTTTCACCGGCCAGCAGCAAAACCGGTGCGGGCAATTTGGCAAAAGCATCCCATTTATCGTAGGGCTTCAGGTATTCATCGGCATAGCCGTACATTGAATTCGGGTCATAAGCCCAGCCATAGCCCTCGCGTGTGAAATGCGCAAAACCGTGGTTAAAATCATGCACGATAAAATCCGGATCAACGGGCGCGCCATGTCCGGCAAGGAAATTGCCGAGCTTTTTTACAGCCTCGTCCACGGTGGGAGAGGCGGGGCGTTCGCGGTTGCGCCAGGCACGGCGCAGCTTGGGCCCTGCCGGTGTTTCGGGCGGCATATCGCCAATAACCGTGCCCGCCCACTGCGGATGGGCAAAGCCCTGGTCGACCATTTCGTAAATCACTTTTGACCCGTGCGAATGGCCGATCATGTGAAAAGCGTTTTGTGGTTTCACGTGGTCGATCAGTGCGGCCACAATCGCGGCATAGGTTTCCAGTGTATAATCGCCGGGCATGCGCAGGTTACCGCTATGCCCTTTGCCGGGATAATCGAGCGCGATGACGTTGAAATTTTCCGCAGCGCCTTCGGCAAAAAAATCAAACCGCCGCGCGCTGTTATAAATACCGCCAAGGCAGATGATGGTCTCTGCTGTTTCGGGGTTGTTGCGTGCTGTCCAGACGTTGTAGGAAATCGGCACTTGCTGGGTTTTGACCAGATTGGCATCGTCGTGCAGGCCTTCGGGCAGATAGGCCTTCATGCGGTCTTCGTGATGGGTATAGGTGAATTCGTGGCGCGTGAATTGCGGCAGAAACCGTGCATCCAGTGCAAGGGCGCGCGCAGCGATTTCTTTTTCCTGCGCGTTAAAAGCAGCTTCGACCGCCGCCGATATATTGCCGAAAACCGAAATATCCCTGTTTTGTGCCATGGACCGCTCTCTTGCTAACAATGAAACCTGTCTTTGAGTGTTTCTAGTTGCCAGAAAATTAACATATTGGCAACGATATGTCTAACATTTTATGAAAAACAATAGCCGTTTTTGGCAATTTTATGAGGGGTTTATGTGTTGCGGCGCACAAAAAATCTGCTTTTGGCCGCCAATTTGTCTGCTTATTTCGCCGGTTCGGCGTCGTGCAGGCGATAAAACGTATTGTAATCATCGTCACGAGGCACCAGCTCCAGCCGTCCGCGCAGCGTCACCGCGTCATAGGAAAAGGCGAGGGGTTTTTTGACGCGCGTTTCGATGATCAGGTTATTCGACACGTGATAATGATAGGGACAGGTCAGCGGAAAGGGGCCCAGCAAAAAAACAGACTGCTCTTCGTTTTGGTCCATCGGAAACATAAATCCGCGCACAAGGATATTCTGGCCGTCAAGTTTTTTGAGATCGTCCTGAAATTCCGGACGCACACCGATGCGGTCATAACCGCTTTTGCCTTTTTCGGTATATTCGATTTGCTTGGTGCGGCCAAAAACCTGCCAGTCGGTGCCGCCTTCGGGTGTGGCCACGAAATCGGGCACATTCGATAAAATAAATTCATCGGTATAGGTTTGCGTGAAGGTTTCTATTTTTTCAAAAGCCGTGGCCACCTTTTGCGGGGTGGCAAAAAGCACAATCACGATAAAGGCAAAACGAAGCAGACGCATAGACTACCTCTGGCTTAAAAGCTGCGCGGGGTTGGCGCGCGCCGCGCGCAGCGCGGGCAGCACACTGGCAGCAAGTCCCGCAACCAGCACCGTCAGTGCCAGCCAGAGCCAGTGAATATCGGCTTGCAGCCCGCCAGCGCCGAGCGCGGGTATGACCGGCGCCAGCAGCACAAAGCCCGCCGCGCCCATAACAAAACCAAGCACCAGACCGCCTGCCGTCAAGGCCAGACCTTCCATGAGCAAAAGCCCGAACAGGCGGCGGCGGCCATAGCCCAGCGCGCGCAGAACGGCAAGATCGCCGCTGCGGCTGTCCAGACTGCCCGCGATACCGGCAAAGATACTGAGCGCGGCCATACCGATCAGAAAGGCGGCAATATAACCCATGCTGCGCGCCCCCAGGCCGAAAACCGCGTTTAGCCGCGCCATTTCAAGCGCGGGGTTTGCGGCTTGCAGCATGCTGTCGCGGTTGATGCTGCGCGGCAGGTTGATATTGGCAAGCGGGCTACGGGTTTTGACCAGCAGTGCGGTTATTTCCGCAGGTTGCTTTGCAGGTTTTGAATGATCGTGATTGTGTTTATGGCTGTGATCATGATGGTCATGGTCATGGTCGTGATCGTGATCGTGATCGTGATGTTCTTCATGTTTGTGGGCTGTTTCCTGTCCATGCAGGGCCAGAACCGAATTGACCGATGTCAGGATCAAACGGTCGATCACGCTGCCCGTCGGGGCCAGAACGCCGACAACCTGATACGGCTGGTGATCGTGGCTGTGCCCGTCTGCGCCCAACCCGTGTGCGCCGGAAAATGTCTGCCCAAGGGCAAGGCCTGTGGCTGCGCCGGCGACAGCTTCGAATTCAGCTTCCCACAGACGGCCCTGCGCGAGCTTTGCCGCGTAATGCGCGGCATAATCGGCGGTGGTGCCGACAATCCGAAACCCTTTCCAGTTATCGCCAAGCGCCAGCGGGATGGCCTGCCTGACCTGCGGATGATGCATCCATTTTTCGGCTTCGCTATAGGGGATATTGCCGGTCGGGATATCGGCATGATAAAGGGCAGATAACACCAGCTGCAGCGGGCTGCCCTTGGCGCCGATCACAATATCGATACCCACACCATCGCGCTGGATGCGTTTTTCCGCCGCGGCGGCGAATTGCAAGACAACCAGCGCCATCATGACACCAAAGGCGGTCAACAAAACCGACAGCAGGCTGACAATTTTGCGCGACAGCAGGCTATGCAGGGCAAGGGACAGGTCATTCATGGCGCAAGCTCCAGCACGGTGTCAAACAGCGGTTTGATCCGCGCATCATGCGTGGCGACAACCAGTGCCGCGCCGGCCGTTTTGGTTTCATCCAGCAGCAGGCGCGCGACGTTATCCGCCTGCACATCGTCCAGCGCCGATGTGGGTTCGTCCGCCAGCACAACTGCGGGGCGGTTCATGAGCGCGCGGGCAATCGCGGCGCGCTGCGCTTCGCCGTGGCTCAGATTGCGCGCGGCGCTGCGGCGTTTATCGGCAATGCCCAGCCGGTCCGTCAGACTATGCATATAGGTTTTGTCCGGACGGTCGGCGGCAAGGCAGATGTTCTGCTCCACGGTCAGATGGCCGATCAGATGCAGTTTTTGAAAAACGATGCCGAAATGATTGCGCCGCAGGGCGTCAAGGGCCTGGCCGGAGAGCGTGCCGTAAGCTTGCCCGTTCAGGCTGACCTGTCCATGATCCGCGCGCAAAAGCCCTGCCATCAGGTTGAGCAGCGTTGTCTTGCCGCAGCCCGATGGCCCCAGCAGCAGCAAACGCGCCCCCGCCGCCACGGAAAGGGCAGGGATACGTAAAATTTCGCGCCCGCCGGCGCGCTGGCGAATATCCGTCAGCTCAAGAGTTGTCATCTGTCAAAACCTTCGTGTTTCGGGCAGGTTCAAATTGTTACAATATAACACCCATGCCGACAAGAGGTTCCCGTTAAAGCCCGATACTGCCCGCCGCGGCGCGCAAAACATGGGCACTTTCTGTCAAGGATTGCTTTTCGGCGGCGGCAAGCGGCGGCAAGAGTGTATGTCCAATACCGGCGCGTGATACCGTGCGCGGCAGGGAGAGGGTGACGTTTTTGACGCCACCGACATCGGGCGTCAGCATGCTGCAGGTGATGATGGCGTGTTCGTCATCTGTAATGGCCTGCGCCAGCCGTGCCATACCGGCACCGATGCCGAACCATGTCGCTCCCTTACCTGCAATGATCCGCGCCGCGGCGCGGCGGACGCCGTCGTCAATCTGCACGCGGATATCTTCTGTGACGGGCGCGGCCAGCTGTGCGGCGCAATCCGCAAGCGGCATATTCCCGACGCTGACGCCCGACCAGTGCAGGACTTCTGAATCCCCGTGTTCGCCCAGCACATAAGCATGTACCGAATGGCTGGAGACCCCCAGATGCGCCGCCAGCAGCGCGCGAAACCGTGCCGTGTCCAGAATGGTGCCGGAGCCGATGATACGCGCAGGCATAATGCCGTGGCTGCGTACGGCGATATGCGTGACCATATGCGTCATCACATCGACGGGGTTACTGGCGATCAGCAAAACAGCTTCCGGCGCGGCATCCAGAATACGCGGCACGATGTCTTCAAAAACCTCGGCGTTACGTTTTAAAAGATCAAGCCTGCTTTCGCCCGGTTGCTGCGCCACACCTGCGGCGATCATTACAATACCTGCTCCCTCCAACGTGGCATAGTCGCCGCCGCCACTGACGGGGATGGGTGCGGCGAAAGGTGTGGCATGCAAGATATCTTCGGCCTGCGCGCGTGCAAGATCGGCATTTTTATCGACCAGTACAAGCTGTGACCCGACGCCGCGCAGAACGCAGGCATAGCCGCTGGCTGCGCCGACCTGCCCTGCGCCGATAATGCCGATTTTCATGAAGAGATCCCCTTTGCGGTTGGTGTCATGTTAGGTCGTAGGTTATGCGGTGCTGCGCATGAAAACAATAATCTGTGCGGTTTTTGCCGTGCTTTTATAGACGTCTATGAAGGGGCTGCGAATGTTCCATATTGCCAGCCTTGCCAGGGCAATATTTTAACGGGAGGGTAAAATGCATGCTGCACATCTGGCGGATTACAACGCAAAAGAGGCTTCCTTGCGCCGCCCTTATGCGGGCGGGGGTATGCCGCATCGCATCCTTATCAGCGGGTGGCTATACCTGTTCTTACCACTTTATCAACGGCCACTTGTCCTCATTTACAGGGCTCAAACTCTTTCAAAGGAAAATCATGTCTCAATCAAAAGTCATTACGGCTGTCTTCGATACGCGTGCTGCAGCGGATTCGGCGATTTATAAGCTTGAACACGCGGGCTACAGCGAAAAAGAAATTACCCTGCTTATTTCTGAAGATACGCGCGGCAAGCATTTCGGTATCGAAACAGGCTCCAAAGCCGGTGACGGTGCGGCAACAGGCGCAGCAATTGGCGGCCTTACTGGCGCAATTGGTCTGGCGCTGGCCTCTGCGGGTACGTTGCTTATTCCGGGTTTGAACCTGGTTGTTTCCGGCGTGTTGATCGGCGGTCTTGTCGGTCTGGGCGCAGGTGCGGCAACGGGCGGACTGATCGGCGCGCTGATTGGCCAAGGTATTCCTGAGCATGAAGCCAAGCTGTATGAAGAGGCTGTCCGCAAGGGCGGTATTCTTATCGCCGTTGAATCGAAAGACGATGCCGGTACGCAGAGAGTCAAAGACATCCTCAGCGGTGCTGACGCAAAAGATGTGATGTCCCGCGCCGCTTGATCAAGTAAACAAAAAAGGAAAATAAACGATGAAAAATAAAATCATGATGCTGGCGCTGGCGGCCACGGTTTCTCTGGGTGCTTGCGCTGCGCCACAGGGCAGCAACACGCAGAACCGCGAATACAGGCATAGCGAGACAGAAGCCCAGCAAAACAACAAATATTACACAGATAACGCGCGTTACTATAAACATGACAACAGAGACACCAGAAATGAAACCTACGTGATCCGTGGCGAAGATCTGACACGCGAGGATGTGCGTAAAGTACAGAGGTCGCTTGCCAGAGAAGGGTTTTACCGCGGCAAGATTGACGGTATCTGGGGTCGCAGCACTTCGCAGGCCATACTGGATTACCAAACCGTACGCTATCCCGGCCGCACAGGTATGACGATCCATACGCTGCAGGAATTCGGCGTCAGCGTCGATCATGACTATAACAACAGACACCATCGCCAAAAGTACAATAACCGCTGATACTGAAACAAAGGAATGCCCCATGCATAAAGACCGCATCAAAGGTTCTGCCAAGCAAGTGGCCGGAACAATCAAAGAAACTGCCGGAAAGCTGACAGGCGATGCCAAGCTGAAAGCCGAAGGCCAAGCCCAGAAGCTCGAAGGCAAACTTCAAAACGCCCTTGGGGGTCTGAAGGATACCGCTAAAAAATAACCGCTACACACAAGAAAAAGTCCGGCGCCTTTCAGGGTGCCGGACTTTCCAATGATTTTTTTTTAGGAGAGTGAAATGTCAAATATTCGTATGTTTTTTCTAACCCTTATGCTTGTTATGGCGTCGTTCATCCATATGGGGGTGACGCATCAGGCTCAGGCGGCTACGGCGGAGGAACTGGATAAAGATTCTGCCCAGGCCTTGCAAAACCTTTACAAAGCCAATCCGCTGGCGAAAAAGCTTTCCGGCAGTGCCAAAGCTGTCCTTATCTTTCCGAATATCGTCAAGGCCGGTCTTGTTTTTGGCGCCAGCTATGGCGAAGGCCAGCTGATCAAAGACGGAAAAGTAGAAGACTATTATAATTCCGTTGGCGGCTCATGGGGGTTGCAGGCGGGTGCGCAATCTTACGCATACGCTGTATTTCTGATGACAGACAAAGCGCTGGAAACGCTGTATGAGTCTCAGGGCTGGGAAATTGGTGTCGGTCCGACTGTTGTATTGGTTGATGAAGGCGTCGCCAAGAACCTGTCCAGCTCGACACTGCAAGATGATGCCTATGCCTTTATCTTTGGCCAGCAAGGCCTGATGGCAGGGCTGAGCCTTGAAGGAACCAAGGTTTCCAAAGTCAGACGCTAATTGTAGATAAATATCTTGCCCAAGCAAAAGGCCGCCCGCAGATGCAGGCGGCCTTTTTGTTTGTTTCCGTGCCTGTGCGCTTAGGGCTGTTGCGGTTGGGGCGCTTTAGGCTTCGGTTCTTTTTTCGGCGGCGTTACCGGCTCTTCGCGGCGGATGCTGAACAGCGTGGGCTCGTCAAAGCCCTTCTTCGCGCTTCGGGCCGAACGTCCGAAGACAGCTTTCATTTCGCTGATGCCGCGTCCGGCGGCTTTCAGGAACCGCATAGTAAGGTCAGGCAGCACGGCGAGACCTTCTCTGGTGGTGCGGGCAAAGGTATGCCAGCGTTCGCTGCGCATTTTCTTGCCTGTGGTGCTGTAAACCGCGCTGCGCTCTTTGCGTGCGGCTGAAATTTTTTCGCCCAGTTCCTGTTTTTTCGCTTTCATGGCGGCTTTGTGCTCTTGGGCAATTTTGCCGCTTTCGTCTTTCAGCTCGCGGTTGGCGGTGTAAAGGCTGTTTTCGGAGCGTGCCAGTTTGGCGCGTTCTTCCTGCAGTCTTTTTTCCAGCTCGGCGATCAGCTGTTTTGATGCGCCGACTTCCTGCGTCAAACCCTCAACCGTTTCGCGGCGGACCTTGATGCGTGCTTCGCCCGCGGCGGTCAGCTGCTTGTCGTGCGCTTCCAGCGTGGGGGTGTATTTGTCGAGCAGGCCTTTCAGCTGCGTATCGACGACGGCGCGTTCTTCAGCGGTTTGCTGCTTCGCAGCCGTGGTTTTGGCAGCTTCGGCACGGAAAATCGATACGGGGCGCGGTCTGTCTTTGAATCCTTTTTCTTCGGCCGGCGGTGTGGCAGCGGCTGTGCCGTTAGAATTGGCGGCGGCTTCGGGTTTTGCGGCGGTGTCTTTGCTGTTTTTCTTGCCAAACATATTCATGTTCTCCTGCTTTTTGGAAGGGGAGACGATGTGCTGCGCCTCGTGAAATAATACAAAATATCGAATACCGCCAAAGTGTAGGGAAGGGGGGCAGGCAAGTCAACCTTGCGGAATGCTGTAAAAACAGAGGTTTATCGTCACGCAGCCTGTGCTGAAAACGATATCGCTCTATTTTTGCGGCTGATTTTGTACGAAGAAAAAAATGGCTGGGGTGCTAGGGATCGAACCTAGGAATGGCGGTACCAAAAACCGCTGCCTTACCGCTTGGCTACACCCCAACATGCGCAAAGAAAGACGCGCAACAATCGGGCTTTGGCGTGTATCGGGAGTCTTATGCAGAATCCGGCTCACCAAAGTCGTGACACTCTATAAAAAATTCATGCGCCGCGCAAGAAGTAAGCGCGGGGCGGCGCTCAATTCGTCTGTCGTTTTTATTTTACGTAATTTTTACATAAGGCGAGTAAAAACAGCTATTTTGGCCGGGCGCTGCGGTATGTGCCGCCGGCGCGGCTATGGTGGCAGCCGCTGCAGATACCCGCGCTCAAGGGGCTTTGGGGTGGACCCGTCTATCGCCGGTCTGTCAGGCGCGGGGAGAATCTGTTATGGTGTGCACCTTACATAAAGAATGGGCTCCGCGCGCTGAACTGCATTGTCCTTTTGTGCCGCCGCGCCATAGACCGCCCTTACCGCCGAGGATCGATATCCGCATGACACGTTCGCCGATCGATACGCCCAAAAATGCCCCCGCCGCGCCGCAAAAACCGGCAGATGCGTTATCACATCAGGAACGCGTCTATTTCGAAATGTTCCGCGCCATCGAACAGCTGGGCCGCAAGCTGGAAAAAGCGGAGGCGGAAAGATTTATCCTTGCCCGCCGCCTGTCCGATATCGAAGACAGCGCCGAGCGTGACGAAAACACGGGCCGTCTTTATCTGCCTGCCAAAATAGAATCTGCTGTACCGCCGCCGCCTTCCGCGGCGCAGCGTTTTGCCTTGCCGGCTGCACTGGCCAGCCTTGTGCTGGCGCTGCTGACGCTGGGGGCTGTCCTGATGCAGGATTTGCCGCAAAGCACCGCCGTGCAGGCGCCGCGCAGCGCCGCAGCAAGCTTCACGCCGCCGCTGCCGCAGCAGCCGGCAGAGGGCTTGACGCGCATGGGCTGGCATAGCCGCATCCCTGCCGAAGAAACGGCGCGCGCCGCACAGGAAATTGTTTCGGCCGAAGCCGCTTTGACGCCGCAGCCGTCTGCACCCTTCGCAGAGCTGTCACCGGCTGTCGATATGCCCAAGCCTTTGACGCCAGAAAGAGAAACAGAAGCGGCCAAAAACGAAGCATACGATGCAGATGATTTCGACACGCATCTGGCAGATGCCGATTTTGATGCGCATCTGGCAGATGCGCTGGAAGACCTGACGTCGGAAAGCGATATGGCCTTTTGGGGTGAAGAGACCGCAAGCCCGATCGCGGCGGAAATGGCCCTCACGGAACCTTCGGCACCGCACAGCGCGCTTGATGAAACGGATGCCGAACTGTTTGCGTCCGGCGCTGCCGCGCAGGTGTCCGCTGCACCGCCGCCTGCACCCGAAGCGGCCAAACAAGCCGCCGCACCTGCCGAAAAGCCCGCCGCGACTGTATCTGCCGCGCCCTCTCAGGATTTCGCCCCTGCGCCCCAGACGCCGCTGATGCGTGATGCGCGCCTGCCGCCGCCTTTGGCGGCACTGGAGGCCCGCGCCTTTGACGGCATGCCCGAAGCGCAGCATGATCTTGCGACGATTTATGCCGAAGGCCGCCGTGTGCGTCAGGATTACGCCCGTGCGCGCGCCTGGTTTGCCCGTGCTGCCGATGCGGGCATTGCCAATGCACATTATAATCTGGGCGTGATGTCGCAGCAGGGGCTGGGAATGCCCGCTCATGCTGCCGCCGCGCGCGGCCATTACGAAAGAGCCGCGCAGCTTGGCCATCCCGAAGCGATGTACAATCTGGGTCTTGTCTATGCCGAAGGCCGCGGCGTGCCGAAAAACACAGTGCGTGCGGCTTCTTATTTCAAACGCGCGGCAAATGCAGGCATGGTGCAGGCCGCTTATAATCTCGGCGTGATCTATGAAACGGATGCGCTGGGCAAGCCGGATATCAAAGCCGCAATTGAATGGTACGATGTCGCCGCCGCCGAGGGCAACCGCGATGCCGCCCTTGCGGTGCGCCGTCTGACGCGTCTGCAGCAGGCCGAAGCAAGTCCTTCGCTGCGCTAGCCGCGGGCTGCGGGCGCGTTTTTATTCCTTGAAAAGTCCGGTGGCTTTGATCCACCAATGCGGATATTCCAGCCGCAGTTTGTTGACCGCTGCTTGTGCGGCGCCCGCACTGTCGTAAAGACCAAAGCAGGTGGCGCCGCTGCCCGACAGCCGCGCGATGTGGCAATTCGGTGTGGCCGCAATGGCCGCCAGTGCCGTGCGGATATCGGGGCTGACTTCGATGGCGGCATCGGTCAGATCGTTGCGGTAAAAGCGAAGATCCGCAATCCATTCCTGCAGGTTTTTGCGCCGGCCGGTGTGCTTGATGGGCGGGCTGTAGCGTCCGGAAAAACGCCGCGCAAAACGCGCGAATACTTCGGGTGTCGGTGTTTGCACGGGCGGCGTCACCAGCACCAGATGCATTTCCGGCATATCTTGCATGCGCATCATTTTGTCGCCGACGCCTTCCATCCAGACGGCGCGGCGATAGAGACACGCAGGCACATCTGCGCCCAGCTGCGCGGCCAGCCGCTCCAGCCGCGCGTTTTCTTCGGACAGACCCCACAGCCTGCAAAGACCGCGCAGCGTGGTGGCGGCATCCGATGACCCGCCGCCCATGCCCGAGGCCACGGGCAGATTTTTTTGCAGCGTGATGTGGCCGGTCGGTACATAATCATATTCCTGCGCCAGCGCCTGTGCCGCTTTATAGACCAGATTGCTGCGCAGGTCGCCGACGTCATCGGCGAAATAGCCCTGAATATCGATAAAAAGACTGTCATGACGCGAAAAAGTCAGATGATCGCCCGCATCGGCGAAAACAACGATGCTTTGCAAAAGATGATAGCCGTCATCGCGCCGCCCCGTCACATGAAGGAACAAATTGACCTTGGCGGGCGCCGCGAGCGAGAAGGTCTTCGCGCTCATGTTGCTCATGTTGTTCATATTGGTGTGGCGCATGTCAGTTCTCTTTATCGTCCTGCGGCACGGCGACACACATTTTTTCGGCGCAGGCTGCGCGCAGCATCTGCGGCTCTTCGATCCGTGCGCAGCGGATGCGGAATTTGACGTCATCGTAGTAATGCTGAAGCTCGCCGCGGCGGTCTTTGCGCGCGGCGGCGACGGCGCCGCAGGGCAGCGACAGAAGGGTGCAATCGTTATCGGCCGTGCAGGCGCTATAAATCGGCAAGGTCAGATCGGGGTCATCACCGATCGCGGGTGTGCTGTCGTGAACAAGGATGATCACGGTTGAAATGATCAGGATAAAAAGAGCCGGCAGGGCGATGCGCATGTCAGACACGGATGCTTGTCGTTGATAAAAAATCTCTGCGGCATATCGCCGCATGTCCGTTATTTATAGCGTATCGCAGGGGTTAAAGCGAGGTGTCTTTCTGCACCACAACAGTGGCCGCAGGTTCGATGCCGTTTTTGATCTTGCGATCGACGGTGGCGCGGAAATCCGCGTCTTTGCTCAAGCCGCGCGCGTGCTGCCATTTGAAACGCGCTTCGGTTTTGCGCCCGGTCTGCCAATAGGCATCGGCAAGGTGGTCAAGGATGGTGGAGTCGTCCGGCACCAGCGCGACAGATTTTTCCAGCCAGTAAACCGCCTGTTCCATGTCGCCAAGGCGGTAAAAAGCCCAGCCGTAGCTGTCCAGAATATAACCGTCATCGGGGCGCAGGGCGACGGCGCGGCGGATAAAATCCATGCCTTTTTGCAGGTTTACGTTTTTATCGACCCATGTATAGCCGATATAGTTCAGGATCATCGGGTTGTCGGGCTGGAAGGTCAGCGCAAGCAAGAGGTCCTTTTCTGCGCGGTCCCATTCATTCGCGCGCTCCAGCGACATGCCGCGCGCATAGATCAGCGCCCAATGCGTCTCTGCCGGCTCGCCAATCTCGGCCAGAATTTCATCATAGATGGCGACAGCCTGCGTAAAATCTTCGCGGCGGCGGTGCATATCGCCAAGCGCGGTCAGCGCCTGCGTCCGTGCCTGCGGCAGGGCGGCAAGGCCGCGCAGCATATCTGCCGCAGCATCCGGCAGATCGGCACTTTCGTATACTTCGGCGATGCGCAGCCGTGCGAGCAGATAAAGCGGGGAATCTTTTGCAATTTCGCCATAAGCCGCGACCGCTTCGGGATGGTGTTCGTTGATGGCGGCGATATCGCCGATCATCAGACGGCCAAAAGAAGATTGCGGCGATAAAACCAGTACCAGCCGCGCGTAAATCTGCGCGCTGTCAAAAGAACGTCGTTCAAACAACATCGTCGCCAGTTCAAACAGCGCAACCCCTGCACCATCGGCAGGGCCGCGGATCATGCTGTGGCGCGGCGCTGGTTTCTGCGCTGCGGCTTTGCTGTAAAGGCTGCCAAGCCCTTCGTAAAGGCGCTGCGCGGTCGCCGTATCGCCGTGACGTTCAAAAAAATCGGCCAGCAGCAGGGCATTGTGCAGTGTCAGGCTGTCTTCAAGCGCAACGGTGTAATGCTTTGCGGCATTCGTCATGTCGCCTTCAATATCGTACATCATGCCCAGATGCAGATTGTACGTCGGGTCGGTTTCTTCGGAATAGGCGGCCAGATGCGCCACCGCACCTGCACGATCCCCCAGCCCGAACTGCGCCCAGGCGGTCATCAGCGGTTTGGTGTATTGGCCAAATCCGTCTTCGGGCAATTTGGCGACCAGATCAAGCGCCGATTGGAATTCACCGCGTTTCAGTGCTTCGCTGGCCAGAAAAATCAAGGCGATATCTGTGCCATTTTGCTGTTCGGTCAGAATACGTTCGGCCAGGCGGCGTGCGGCGGGCAATTCACCGGCCCCGAGCGAAAGCAGAAAGGCGCGGTTGGTCATCAGCTCGTTGTTTTCGTCAAACTCGACAACGGCATTCATGTAATGCTGTGCGGCTGTCCAGTCTTGCTGGCGCTGCGCAAAACGCGCGGCAAGGTAATTGCCGGAAAAAGTACTGCCGGTTTGCAAATCAGCGGGCGCAACGGGCGTCAGCGCAAAAAGCGTTTGGTTGATTTCGGTCGTCTGTTCAGAATTGGCAAGGGCGACCAGCGGGGTGCCGATCAGTGCCAGCGCACAGACCATCGTCAGGGTTTTAAAAGAGCAGAAAAAAGATGTCATCCTTCAGCGGGCTTTCTGTCCTGAATTTTTTTCGTTTCACGTATTCCTTGGCCGCGCCGCCTGCTTGTTAATATGAATGCCTCGCTTCAGCTGCATATTAATGTGCAAATGACAGGGCTTTTTCCCCTACGTACAGAATCCCATAAAGAGGTTAACAACCCGTCACTATCCGCCGATTATGGTCAGATTTTTTTAAGGGAAAGATGATTGCGTCTGCGCGCAAGCATGTTGCGCAAATGGCCGCGAAATCGGGAAATTTTCTTGTGTGCAGCGCACAAAAATGAGTTTTTTCTTGCGCTGGCTGTTGTTACAGCGCAACATACCGAATGTTTTGGAAAAGAAGCCAGCGGGACGGACACAGATGCAAAAAAGACTGACCCAGATGTTCAACGCCGCGAGCGAAATGCAGCGGCTGATGATTGATGTCATGACCTTTCGCGCGGGCTGGAACAGCGTCAAGGACAAGCTGCCCAAGGGCGACGGCCACCCCGTTCTGGTGCTGCCCGGTTTTTTGACGGATGACAGCTATACGGCCACGCTGCGCGCCGCGATCAAAGAGCAGGGCTATGACGTCCATGCCTGGGGCGGCGGTATGAATACGGGCTTTGACGACCGCGCGGCGAAGCAGCTGCGCGAACAGCTGCACAAAATTTACGAAGAAAGCGGCGGGCAGAAAGTCACGCTGGTCGGCCATAGCCTTGGCGGTATTTTCGCGCGCGAACTGGCGCGGGAATTCCCCGATCTGGTGCGCGGCGTTGTCACGCTCGGCACTCCGGCGGGCATGGTGGGCAAACCGGGCTCGTCTTCTCCGGCGCTGGAACATCTCTATGGGCTGTTCAATCCGAAATCCGAACACGAAAACATTGACCTGCAAGTGCGCGGCGCAACGCCGCCGCCGGTGCCGACGACGGGTATTTATTCGAAACTCGACGGCATCGTCTGGTGGGAAAGCTGCCTCAACCCCGCCGGCAAGCAGACGGAGAACATCGAAGTGCGCTCCGGCCACCTCGGCATGATCGCCAATCTGCCTGCTGTCGTGGCGCTGATGGATCGTCTGTCGCAAAAAGAAGGCGACTGGCGCAAGTTTGATGGCGCCAAATACGGCGCGGAAAAATACCCCGCTGTCCCCGCCAACGACGACCTGCCGCAAAATCCGGAATGGACGGCGAAAAACGCCAAATCGAAGCCGCTGTTTGGCGGGCCGAGGTAATTCAAATCTTTGTAAAAAAAGTCCCGCGTTATGCGGGGCTTTTTTTTATGCTGTATTGACGGTGGTTACATACTCCCGTAATTCGGCCCGCCGCCGCCTTGGGGGGTGACCCAGTTGATGTTTTGGGTCGGGTCTTTGATGTCGCAGGTTTTGCAGTGTACGCAGTTTTGCGCGTTGATCTGCAGACGCGGCTCGCCCGCCTCGTTATGCACAATCTCGTAAACACCGGCGGGGCAGTAACGCTGCGCGGGTTCATCGTATTCGGCAAGGTTGATGCGCACGGGCACGCTCGGGTCTTTCAGCTGCAAATGGCAGGGCTGGTCTTCTTCGTGGTTGGTGTTGGAAATAAAAACCGATGACAGCTTGTCAAAGGTCAACACGCCATCGGGCTTGGGATAATCAATCTTCGGCGCGTCCTTGGCTTTTTTCAGCTGCGTATGATCGGCGTGGTTTTTCAGCGTCCACGGCGCGCGGCCGCGCAGGAATACCGTATCGATGGCGGAGTAGAGAAAGCCCGCGATAAAGCCCTTGTGAAAACTCGGGCGGATATTGCGCACGCGGTGCAGTTCCGTGTGCAGCCAGCTGTCCTTGAATTTTTGCGTATAGGATGCGCACGCCGCGCCCTGCGCTGCGCCGGCGGCAAAGGTTTCGGCCAGCGCCTCGGCGGCCAGCATGCCGGATTTCATGGCGGTGTGATTGCCTTTGATTTTGGGTACATTCAGGAACCCTGCCGTGTCACCGACCAAAAGCCCGCCTGCAAAAGTCAGCTGGGGCAGCGATTGCAAACCGCCTTCGCTGAGTGCGCGCGCGCCATACGAAACACGCCGCCCGCCTTCAAGATATTTGCGCACGGCAGGGTGCAGTTTGAAACGCTGGAATTCATGAAACGGCGACAAATGCGGGTTTTGATAGTCAAGGCCGATCACAAAACCGATCGACACCATATTGCCTTCCAGATGATACATCCACGACCCGCCATAGGTTTTGCTGTCCATCGGCCAGCCTGCCGTGTGCACGATCAGGCCTTTTTGGTGTTTGTCCGCAGGAATTTCCCACAGTTCTTTGATGCCGATGCCATAGGTTTGCGGGTCGCAATCCTTGCGCAGGTTGAATTTTTCAAACAGCGTTTTGGTCAGCGAACCGCGGCAGCCTTCGGCAAAAACCGTTTGCTGTGCATGCAGTTCAATGCCGGGCTGATAGGCGGCTGTGCGCTCCCCGTTTTTGCCAATGCCCATATCGCCGGTCGCCACGCCGCGCACCGCGCCGTTTGCGTCATAGAGCACTTCGGCGGCGGCAAAGCCCGGATAAATTTCCACGCCCAGCGCCTGCGCCTGATCGGCCAGCCAGCGCGCAAAGACGCCAAGGCTGATGATGTAATTACCTTTGTTGTGCATCTGCGGCGGGGTCGGCAGGCGAAAGGCGCGCTTTTCGGTCAGGAACAGAAACTTGTCTTCACCGGCGGGCGTATCGAGCGGTGCGCCTTTTTCTTTCCAGTCGGGGATCAGCTCGTCAAGCGCGCGCGTCTCCAGAACCGCACCGGAGAGCAGATGCGCCCCGACCTCCGAGCCTTTCTCAAGGATACAGACCGACAAATCCGGCTGCAGCTGTTTAAGGCGGATCGCGCAGCTGAGCCCCGACGGCCCTGCACCGACAATCACAACGTCATAGGTCATGACATCGCGGGCGGGTGCTTCGGGGGTGTTCACATCGGTCATGGCGTTCTCTTTATATTATTGTCGCTTTAGGGTATAACGGGTGAACAACATTATAGGTATATCCGCCGCCAATGGAAGAAAACCTTTCCATTTCAGCCCTTTCGCCTTTTCAGCTGCTCCAGTTTTATGTGGATTGCGGCGTGGACGAGGTTATGGGTGACGAGACACTTGACCGCACGCTGATTCCGGAAAAAATTTTGCCGATGGTCGCGCCAGCTGCAAAGGCATCGTCTGCGGCGCCGCTTGCGGCATCAGCCGCGGCGGCCCCTGCCGAGGGGGTTGCAGGCGCAATTGAATCGATGGAAGAGGCGCGCACGCTGGCTGCGGCCGCGCAGACGCTGGACGAACTGCGCGCGGCGATTGACAGTTTCAAGGGGCTTGGTATCAAACGTACCGCAACCCAGATGGTTTTTGCCGACGGCAACTCGCAGGCGCGCGTGATGTTTGTCGGCGAAGCACCGGGCGCCGACGAGGACCGCATCGGCAGACCCTTTGTCGGTGTCAGCGGCCAGCTTCTCGACAAGATGCTCGCCAGCATCGGTCTCAGCCGTGAAGAAAACGCCTATATCAGCAACGTCATCAACTGGCGCCCGCCCGGCAACCGCGCGCCAGATGACTCCGAAATCGCCTTAAGCCTGCCGTTCATCCAGCGGCATATCGAACTGGTCAATCCCGCCGTGGTGGTCTTTGTCGGTGGTGTGTCGGCCAAGGCCTTGCTGGACACCACCCAAGGCATCACCCGTTTGCGTGGCAAATGGACGGATTTTGCGACATCTGGAATGGTTCAGCCGATTCCCGCGATCTGTATGTTCCATCCGGCCTATCTTTTACGCTCGCCTCAGCAAAAATCGCTGGCATGGGCTGATTTGTTGTCATTAAAAAACAAATTACGCGCGCTGGGCGTTATTTCCTGACTTTTTTCATACGTGGTGTTTGACAGTCGCCCGTCTTCGCCCCTAGCATTGAAAACAGCAGAAAGCGCAAACATGAAAACCGTACAAAACAACGTACATCTTCACCTCCTCTCCGTGGCCGCATGCCTGAATGGCGTGTCTGTGGCCTCCGCGCCCTGTATCATGCGACTTCATACCCTGTCCCAGCGACAGACCTGCGTGCGACGAATTTGTCATTGATCTGACACCCGCCGCACCAACGCTGCCTGAGCGCGATCAGGCCCCCAGAACCAGAAACGAAACATGAATATAGGCCAGACTCCGCGTATGTATGCGGCTGGCCACAAACCGGGAGGAGAACCCCATGTCCAAAGCCGCCGCTGCCATGCCCCTGAAAGCCCCCGCCGAATGGGAAGTCGACCAGATCAAGAAAATCGCCCGCCATATCTCCGGCCTTACCGTACAGTTTGACCGCCGCAAAGGGCAGCCGACCGCGCTGGATATTCTGGGGCTTGAAAAGCTGACAGGCACGGGCTGGTCGGCACGTGTGAATATGCTGATCGAACAGGGCATCGCCTTGCTGGACGGCTGATACGTCGGTCACAGACACCTGAAATCCCCGCCGGCCAGAATCGCGGCGGGCGGGGATAAAGGGGTATTTAATTTACATAATAAATACAAACACGATACGCAAAAGCCCGAATAAGGTCTTGTTTTGGCGTTTTAATTTTCGATAATGCTGTAAAAGTTTGCCAAAGTGGCGGTTTCGCGCTACGACTCTGCTACCTTTGAACAACAGGGGCGTGTGTGTTTTGACAACGACCACGATGCAAAAGCAGATCCGCGGGATTTTGGCCGTGGCGGCCTTGGTCTCCTGCATCGGCACGGCGATTGCGGCAACCTCTATACCGCTGCCCGTCCGTAAGCCTGCACAGCAGGCCAGCCAGATACAGCCGCGTGATCCGATAAACGATATTCTTGCCAAGGATGTAATGTACCCGCGCCGCAAGCCGCAGGGGCAGATGCCGTCCGTGGCGGGCATGCCTGCGGCTGCCGCTTCGGCGGCGGCGGCTTCGGCTGTGCCGTCGCAGCGCCCATCCATCTTCTCGCGCGTTTTCGGCCATATTTCGGCAGGCAAACGTCTGAACGACCATGATGCGGCACGCTATGCGCATATTTTTGCCTTTCAGGACACCGGCGATTTTACCCGCGCCGATGCCGAAATTGCCAAACTCGACGATGACCGCCTGATCGGCCATGTCATGTACCAGCGCTATATGCACCCCAAATATACGGCGCGTTATGATGAACTTCTGGGCTGGCTCAAGCTTTACGCCGACCACCCCGGCGCGCAGAAAATCAGCGATCTTGCCGAACGCCGCAAACCGGCGGGGGCAGGTCCCGTGCCGCCATCGCGTTATGGCCGCGGCGTGATGGGCCAGCAGGATTACGATGTCGGCCAGCTGGCACAGCCCTATCTGGTGCAGCGCAACCATACGGGGCGTGCAAAAGAAATTATTTCTGTCATCCGCCGCAACCTGTCGGATTCGCCGAGCGCCGCCCTGCGCGTGCTTGAAACAGACGAGGCGCGGCGTCTTTTCTCGGCCGAAGAATATGACAGCCTGCGTGCCGATATTGCAGGGTCTTACTTTTTTAACGGCAAGACGCGCGAAGCCCACGACGTTGCGCGTGCCGCCGCGCAGCGTTCAAAACTGGATGTGCCGCAGGCGGGATGGATTGCAGGTTTGTCTGCGTGGAAACTGGGCAATTACGCCGATGCGGCCGGATTTTTCGAGCTGACGGCCAATTCGTCCCGCTCTTCCGCCTGGATGAGCGCAGCGGGCGCCTATTGGGCGGCTCGGTCTTATCTGCGCAACCACCAGCCGAACAAAGTCGGCTATTGGCTGCGCCGCAGCGCCGAATACCCGCGCACCTTCTATGGCATTATTTCGCTCAAGGCGCTGGGGATGGAGCAGGTCAAGTTCAGCTGGAAAGTGCCGTCTTTGACCGACCGCCATGTCAAGGCGCTGTCTGCCGTGCCCGCCGGACGCCGTGCACTGGCGCTGGTAGATGCCGAACGTTTTGATCTGGCCGAGCTGGAAATGCGCCAGATTAACCCCGGCCGTGATTTGCTGCTACAAGAGGCGATGATTGCCGTTGCGACCACCAAAGGCATGCCGCATCTGGCGATGCGCATGGGCAGCGCTTTCCGCGATGTAAAAGGCGAGCTTTATGACGCCGCACTCTATCCCGATGCGCCTTGGGTGCCGGAGCGCGGCTTTCATGTCGACAAGGCGCTGGTCTATGCGTTTATCCGTCAGGAATCAAAATTTGATCCGCAGGTGATCAACCGGTCGTCCGGCGCGCAAGGGCTGATGCAGCTGATGCCGGCCACGGCGCGGCATGTGGCAAACCAGCATGGCGAAAAACTGGAAGACGGCAAGCTGCGCGACCCGCAGATCAATATCGACCTTGGACAAAAATATCTGGCCGAGCTGTTGTCGCATAGTGCAGTTGACAACAACCTGTTCAAGCTGGCTGTGGCCTATAACGCCGGGCCGGGCAAGCTGAGCCGCTGGCAACGGAGCGTCCGCTACGAGGATGACCCCCTGCTGTTTATCGAATCGATCCCCGCCGCCGAAACGCGTATTTTTGTCGAAAGGGTGCTGGCCAATTACTGGATTTACCGCATTAAATTAGGCCAGCGCACGACCTCTCTCGACAACGTGGTGGAGGGGGATTGGCCGGTTTACAACGGTCAGGACGGTGCGGGCAGACGCGCCCTGGCCGAATCCGGCTTTTTCTTGACGCGCTAGGCGTGCGCCCTCTGGCGTAATCTGCCGCCATCCAGTATCATGTCAGGCCGGAAAAGGCGCGCGCTTTGCGGGCCTTCTCCGCGTTTATCCAACAGTTCATCGACCGTTCGCGCGTGCGGACGGAAACGGCAAAGAGGCATCACATGACCAGCGCAAACGACGTCCGCAAAACCTTCCTCGAGTTCTTTAAAAAGAACGGGCACGAAGCCGTGGCGTCAAGCGCATTGGTGCCGCGCAACGACCCCACCATGATGTTTACCAATTCGGGCATGGTGCAGTTCAAGAATGTTTTCACCGGCGTTGAAAAACGCCCCTACAGCCGCGCGACCACGGCGCAGAAATGCGTGCGCGCCGGCGGCAAGCACAACGACCTCGACAACGTCGGCTTTACGGCGCGTCACCATACGTTTTTTGAAATGCTCGGTAACTTCTCCTTTGGCGATTATTTCAAGGAAAAGGCGATCAGCTTCGCCTGGGAGCTGATCAACAAAGAATTTGACATGCCCAAAGACCGCCTGCTGGTCACGGTTTATTCCGAAGACGACGAAGCGGCGAAACTGTGGAAATCCATCGCCGGGTTTTCCGACGACCGCATCATCCGTATTCCGACCATGGATAACTTCTGGATGATGGGCGATACCGGGCCTTGCGGCCCTTGCTCGGAAATCTTCTATGACCACGGCGACAAAGTCGCGGGCGGCCCGCCGGGCAGCGCCGACGAAGACGGCGACCGCTATATCGAATTCTGGAACAACGTCTTTATGCAGTACGAACAGCTGCCCGATGGCAGCCGCATCAACATGCCCAAACAGTCCATCGATACGGGTATGGGGCTGGAGCGCATGACGGCGCTGCTGCAGGGCAGCCACGATAACTATAGCGTCGATTTGCTGCGCTCGATCATCGAAGCGGCGGCGAACCTGACCAATACCGACCCTGACGGGCCCAAAAGCGTGTCGCACCGCGTGATTGCAGATCACCTGCGCGCATCGGCCTTCCTGATTGCCGAAGGTGTGATGCCGTCGAACGAGGGGCGCGGCTATGTCCTGCGTCGTATCATGCGCCGCGGCATGCGTCATGCGCATCTGCTGGGCGCGACCGAGCCATTGATGTACCGCCTGCTGCCTGCGCTGCAAGCCAAGATGGGCGCGGTCTATCCGGAGCTGAACGAAGCCGGCGCCATGATTGCCGAAACGCTGAAGCTGGAAGAAACCCGCTTCAAAAAAACGCTTGATAACGGCTTGTCGCTGCTGGCTGCCGAAACGGCAAAGCTGGGCGACAAACAGCCTTTGTCCGGCGATGTGGCTTTCAAGCTCTATGACACTTTCGGTTTTCCGCTTGATTTGACGCAGGATGTTCTGAAGCGTGAACAGGCGCGTGAAGTCGATGTGGCCGGTTTCGAAGCGGCCATGGAAAAACAGCGCGAAGTGGCACGTAAATCGTGGTCCGGCTCTGGCGAGGCGGCCACCGAAACCATCTGGTTTGGTATCAAGGAAAAAACCGGCGTCACCGAATTTTTGGGCTATCAGCAGGAACAGGCCGAAGGGCAGGTGCTTGCGCTGGTCAATGCCAAGGGTGAAGAAGTCCAAGCCGCCCGCGCAGGCGAAGAGGTCATGATTGTCGTCAACCAGACACCGTTCTATGCCGAATCCGGCGGTCAGGCCGGCGACCACGGCTGGATCACGACCGCCAAAGGCGGCGAGATTGTTGTCGGCGACTGCCTGAAAAAACTCGGCGGTCTTTTTGTCCATATCGGTACGGTCAAAAAAGGCGAGATTAAAGTAAACGATGCCGTGGAGCTGAAAATCTGCACCAAGCGCCGCGATGCGATCCGCGCAAATCACTCGGCCACGCATTTGCTGCATGCCGCGCTGCACCGTCATCTGGGCAAGCATGTCGTTCAAAAGGGCTCTCTGGTCGACGATACGCGTCTGCGTTTCGATATCAGCCAGCCGACCCCGATTGAAGCGAAACAGCGCGCGGTGATCGAAAGCGAAGTCAATGAACGTATCCGCATGAACAGCGAAGTGACCACCCGTCTGCTGCCGATTGATGACGCGCGCGCACTGGGCGCTATGGCGATGTTCGGCGAAAAATACGACGACGAAGTGCGCGTCCTGTCTATGGGCGGCGCAGATCCGGATGGCGAGCGCAGCGCCTATTCGATTGAACTGTGCGGCGGTACCCATGTGCGCCGCACGGGCGATATCGGCTTGTTCCGCATCGTCTCGGAAAGCGCACTCGCGGCGGGCATTCGCCGCGTCGAAGCCGTGACGGGCGCCGGCGCCTTGAAATATCTGGCCGAACAGGAAACGCGCGTGCAGGACATCGCCGCACTTTTGAAATCATCGCCCGCTGAAACGGTTTCGCGTGTCGAAGCCTTGGTCAACGACAAGAGAAAGCTGGAAAAAGAAATCGCCGACCTGCGCCGTAAACTGGCAACGGGCGGCAGCGCGGGCGCCGCGCCGGAAACCAAGACGATCAACGGTGTCAAATTTTCTGCCCGCGTCCTTGAAGACGTTCCGGCAAACGAGCTCAAGCCGATGGCGGATGATCTGAAGGCGAAGCTGGGCTCCGGCGTTGTTGCGCTGGTATCGGTTTCGGGCGAAGACGGCAAGGCATCGCTGGTTGTGGCGGTGACGGCTGATCTGACCACAACGGTCAGCGCGGTTGATCTCGTCAAGACCGGCTCCGCGGTTCTGGGCGGCAAAGGCGGCGGCGGCCGTCCCGACATGGCGCAGGCGGGCGGGCCGGACGGCAAGCTGGCCAATGACGCTGTGGCGGCAATCGAGGCGGCGCTGGCGGGCTAAGCACCGCTAACTGCCTGTAAATCAAGAGGCTTGCACGGGCTTGATTTATCTGTAAAAAGACCGTATAGAAAGCGCGACCGCCGGGCAAAGGGCTCTGCGGCCTGACGAACGCATGGGACGGCCATCTGGCTGCCCCGCCATTAAAACAAGAGGGAAATAACATGGCCAAGGAACGCACACTGTCGATCATCAAACCGGATGCGACGCGCCGCAACCTGACCGGTAAAATCAACGCGAAATTCGAAGAAAAAGGCCTGCGTATCATCGCGCAAAAACGCCTGCACCTGACACCGGAACAAGCCGGCAAATTTTATGAAGTGCACAAAGAGCGCCCGTTCTACGGCGAGCTGGTCAGCTTCATGATCTCCGGCCCCGTGGTCGTGCAGGTTCTGGAAGGTGAAAACGCCGTTGCCGCCAACCGCGACATTATGGGCGCCACCAATCCGGCAAACGCCGATGCCGGTACCATCCGCAAAGAATTCGCTGAATCGATCGAAGCGAACTCGGTGCATGGCTCCGACAGCCTCGAAAACGCGAAAAAAGAAATCACATTCTTCTTCAGCGAAACCGAAATCGTCGGCTAATCGCCACAGATTCCCGAAAAACCCGCCGCGCATCTCGCCGGCGGGTTTTTTTGTGCGCGGGTGTTCAAACCCAGGCAAAACAAACGCTTGGCGCTTAGTTTCCCGTGCCTGCGGCGCCCGTGATAAAATAAAAGAAGTATCTCCAGCGGATGCGCCCCATGCAGCATAAACAGCGGCATATTATTTTCGATCTCGACGGTACGATTTTCGATACCGAATACGAGGTATCGCGCATCACGGCCGAGCTCGCAGCCGACCGCGGCTGCGCCATGTCGCCCGAAGACGTCTTTCAGCGGTTTGCCGGTCTGGGCTGCGAAGATAAATTTGCCGCGATTGCGCATACGTCGGGCATGTGCTTTACCGCGGCTGAAATCACCGATCTGACGCTGGCGCATGAAGACCGCAAACAGCAAATTTATTACGGCGAACGACTGCCGGTTGTGCCGGGCGTGCCCGAAGTTTTACAGGCGCTGTCCGCGGCGGGAGATATTCTCAGTATCGGGTCCAGCAATCCGACGGGGCGTTCTCGGCTCGGGCTGGAAAAAGAAGGGTTGATTGATCATTTCGGATCGCGCCTTTACGGCCCGGATTTGGTAGACGGGCGTAAAAAGCCGGACCCTGCCATCTTTCTTTATGCGATGCGTGCGAACGGGTCATCGACGCAAAATACAATTGTTATCGAAGACACCGAGCCCGGAATTGTCGCGGGCCGAACGGCAGGTGCTTTCGTCATCGCCTATCTTGATCCGCGTTTCGGCGCAGGCATGGCGGCGCTGGAAAAAGAAAAATCCATGCGTCTTGCCGGTGCGGATGCGGTGGTGCGTGATTTCCGTGATGTGCTGGGTTTTATTCCGTCCTGCGCGCCCCTGCCGCTCACGGGTACTGTTTTGCGCAGCGCGCACGCCAAGCCCTGATTTTATTCCTGCATAAAAGCATCAAGTTGCAAGCGCGTATCCTGATAAATGGGGCGCAGCTTTGCGACGATATCGGCAAGGGTTTCAAGCGGGAAGTTTTCCTTGGCCTGACGCTCCAGCCTGCCGGCGATGTCGCTGATGGCGGTCATGCCGAAATTCGCGGTCATGCCTTTGATGTCGTGGCCGCGCGTGCCCAGACCGGCGATATCGCCCTCGGCGGCGGCTTTTTCGGCATCGGCGATCAGTTCTTCGGTTTTCTCGTAAAGGCCTTGCATCATTTCATCCATCTGCGCCTTGCCGAGGCTTGACTTCAGACTGCCCAGCATATCGGGGTCAAACAATCTGGGCCCTGCCGGTGCGGCTGGTGCAGGCGGCGGCGTCTGGGCTGCGGCGGCTGCGGCGCGCTCGGCATCACCATCCGGATCGGGGAAGGCTTCGTTCGGGTCGTAATCTTCGGCCGCGGGCTGGGTGGCATCGGGGTCCGGAAAGGCCTCGTTCGGGTCATAGGGCGGCAGCGCATCCGGATCGGGGAAGGCTTCGTTCGGGTCGTAATCTTCGATGGCGGGCGGCGTGATCTCGCCTTTTGCGGCCGCGGCTTCGACCAGCGCGGCATCATCGGGGGCGGCTTCTTCTGGCGCGGTGTCCGGTTGTGCATGCGTCTGCGTCGCGGCGGGCGGCGGCGCGGCGGCAGGTTTTTTATCCTTGGCGGCAAAGGGGGCGATTTTGGCGCGGATTTCGTCGGGGTTTACGGGTTTGCTGACAAAATCGTTCATGCCGGCTTCATTGCAGCGGGTCACATCTTCGGGGCGGGTATTCGCCGTCATGGCGATGATCGGGATATTCGCAATGGCCGGATCGGGCAGGCGGCGGATGGTTTCGGTCGCCGAAACACCGTCAATATCGGGCATCTCCATATCCATCAGGATAACATCAAAGCGGCGTTCTTTTAAAAGCGCATAGGCGCCTTCGGCACCGCTGACGGTCACCATTTCATGACCGTCTTTTTCAAGCAGGCCCGCAATCACGCGCTGGTTGATGATGTTGTCATCAACGACCAGCACAGACATCGGCGTTACGGCTTTTGCGATGTCTTTGCTGGCGGCAGGGTGGTGGGCTTCTTCGGCGCCGTAATCCATCGACAGGATAAAGTAAAATGTCGTGCCGCGGCCGGCTTTGCTGGCGACCTGTATCATGCCGCCCATGGCTTCGACCAGCCGTTTGCAAATGGCAAGGCCAAGACCGGTGCCGCCAAAATTGCGCGAAATGCTTGAATCTGCCTGCGCGTAGGGCGTAAAGAGTTTTTTCTGCGCTTCGTCCGAAATACCAATGCCGGTGTCTGATACGGCAAAATACATACGCGGCCGCTGCGCTTCCTTGTCGTAGAGGCGCACCGAAATGGTTACAAATCCGGCATCGGTAAACTTGATGGCATTGCCGACAAGGTTGAGGAAAATCTGGCGCAGACGGGTCGGGTCCCCCTTCAGCATCTGCGGTGCTTCAGAGTCGATTTCGACTTTAAGGCCGATTTTCTTTTCTTCTGCGCGGCCGGACATCAGCATCGCCACGGATTCGACCAGTTTGTGCAGATCGAAATCGATGCTTTCGATGGTCATCTTGCCTTCTTCGACTTTGGAAAGGTCAAGGATATCGTTCAGCAGTGTCAGCAGCGCATCGCCGGAGTATTGAATGGTGCGGGCGTATTCTTCCTGCTGCTTGTCAAGGCGGGTGTCCAGCAGCAGGCGGATCATCCCCATGATGCCGGTCATCGGGGTGCGGATTTCGTGGCTCATAACGGCCAGGAAGTCGGACTTTGCCTTATTGGCATGATCGGCGACTTCTTTGGCGTGGCGCAGCGCCTGAATGCGTTCGGCTTCGCGGTTGCGCAAATCGGCCATCAGTTCTTTTTCACGCTGCATGACGCCCAGCAGACGGGTCTGGTCGGCCAGTTCTTTGGTCTTGCGGATTTCGTTTTCTTCTTCGCGCTTGCGGCGTTGTTCTTCGCGCTCGCGGCGCTGGAAACTTTCAGAGACAATCAGGAAACGCAGCGAAGAGAAAGACAGCAAAGCAAGGTGCACAATAAAGCACAGCCAGTAAACATTCGCGCCGCCCGGTACACCGCCGCCAAACCCCGCGATCTCTCCCATGACAAGCCCGGCCATCAACAAAACCCAGCTTAATGTAAAGGGCAGGGATTGCGGGCGTTCGCTACGCAGAACGGTGATGATGCCGAGCGCGATGATGGTGCCGCAAACCAGCACCGGCACAATGCGCAGCAGCAGAATATCCGTCAGGCCAAAGCCGCGGCCGATGGCGATCGCGGCGAGCGCCAGCAAAACCACGGCGGCTTTTGCGATGGTGGTGACGACCGTCTTGTGCCCGCCGCGTTTTTCACCCACGGCCAGAACATGGCGCGTCAGCGCAAGCGAGAGGAAGGCTGCCGCAGCATAAAGCAAGTCTATATATTGAATTTCGGTACTGTTGCCCGAAGGGGTGATGCTGTCGGTGGCGGCAAAAATCGTGTAATGCACCAGCACATAGCCGCTGAGCAGCAGCGGGATCTGGCGGCGATAGTTGCTCCAGAAAATCAGATACATGCCAAAGACCAGAAGCGCCGCGACGAAAAGGATATTCTCTTCCATTTCCCGCTTGTCAAAAACCGCGGCGAAATCCGCCTGTTCGCGCATTTTGATGTCGAGGCTGAGGGGCAGGCCGCGCGTGGGCTCTATATAAATACCAATGATACGGCCCTGTCCCGGCTCGAAGCTGACGGGCAGCGCATTGCGTTTTTGCCCGCTGATGTGAAGTTTATTTTCGGTCAGGCGCCCGTCGCGCATCAGCGGCTGATCGGGGCTGAGATCACTGTAAACCGCGATGCGGTCAACCGCCCCCGCGCTGCCGGTCATGCGGTTGCCGAAATCGAGCATCCAGAGGCTGCGGCTCTGGCTGCGATTATAGACGCTGAAGACCAGCCAATAGGCACTGCCGGACTGGCCGATCAGGATAGGGCCTTCGTCCTGACGCTTGCCCTGACCGTTTCTGAACTGGGGGATGATCTGGCTGAGGGAGACCTGTTCGCGCGGGCCTTCAAACAGCTGGATGTGCGGCACCACATCGTAGAGGGATGTGCTGCTCGATAAAAAGATCGGCTTCATGGCGGCCGGGATTGGCGCGGGGCCAACGGCCACTTGCGGCGCGGGCGGGGAGCTGACGGCGACAGTGACCGGCTGCGTTTCTGCCTGCTTTTGCTGGGCAGCCGCGGGCAGTGCAAAAATCAGACCTGCCGCAAAAAGGAATGCGACCATCGCCATAGGGCGGGCCGTGATGTGCCGGTACAGAAAATCAAGACAACGTCTCCCCAAAAATCCCCCCGTTGGATGAGACAGAACAAAGAAAAAGCAAACAAAAGCAGTTCAGGTTTTTTATCCAGTCAGAAGCCGGTTATGCTGGCCGGTACATGCGCGCCCAAGGATGGGCAGCAGAAACATGTTCTCAAGCCTATCCTTGCATGAAATCATTAATATCTTGTTGATATTCATACAAAGCTGCTTCTGCCATCAGCATAGCCAGCTTGCCCCGCCGGAGCAACATAGAGTTGCGTGAACGCTTGATCTTTTTGTGTTTTAATCTATGGAATATCTGGATTTTTTTTCATTCGGCGGGTAAGGTAAGGCAGTCTTTTGACCCTGTTTCTTTTCACTGCGGAAGCCTCATGTTCTCCTCAAAATCATCCAAAACTTTTATTTTTTTTACTACGTCATTGATTGTCATTGCTTTTTCTTGGCCGTCTGCGGCGCAAGAGCGGCTGATAAAGGGCGCGCCCGCCCAGCTGACGCCGCTGCCGACACCGGGGGCTGTGCAGCGCGAAGATGCCAATCTTGTGGTTGACGATGTGATGATTGATCGCACGGCAGACAACGCCGTTCTGGCGCGGGAGCAAGCGATTGCCGAAGCACGCAGTCAGGCCTTTCGTAAACTGGCGCAGCGGCATCTGACACCTGCCGCCTATGCAAATTTCAAAATGCCGGACGACAGAACCATCGCCACGCTGGTGCAGGATTTTGAAATCGTGGGGGAGCAGCTTTCTGCCACCCGATACGTCGCCAAATTTACCGTGCGTTTTCGCGAGAATGTTCGCAATTACATAAACATCCCCTATGCGCCCCGCGATGTGGCCAGCCAGCCGGTGACGACAACATGGCGCCAAATGCCGGGTGATGCGGCGGCACAGCCGGGGGCGGAAACACTTGTCATCGGCGGCGGTGAAGACGACATGACCGGTGCGGCCTATTCGGCATCGGCAGGTACGATGCGTCCTTCCATGGTCACAGCGCCAAGCGCGGCGCCGCGGGTGGCAGGGCCGGTTTTGCTTTTGCCTTATTACGAAAACATGGGCGGCCAGACAGTGCTGTGGGAAGATCCCAACCCGTGGCGCCAGACATGGCAGCGGATGCCGGGCGGCGGGTCGGGCATCAGCAGCCAGTTTCTGAACAAGATTGTCATTCCGCTTGGCGATATTGCCGATATATCGGCGGGCTCGTCCAATGCGGTCTGGTCGGGTGACTATGGTACGCTTGAAAAACTCCGTGCGAATTATGGCGTGGGGCAAATTGTTCTGGCGGTTGCCAATAAATCCGGCGCGCATATGAGCATTGATCTTTATTTCTACGAAAACGGCAAGCTGAACCGCCGCCACGCCCTGACGCCCTATGCCGGCGAAAAATCCGACAGCGCGGCATGGCAGCAGGCCATGTATGATGTGCTGGCCTATTTGCAGCGCCCTGCGCCTGCCAGTGGTGCGGTCGTCGAAAACATCAGCCGCAGCGTGGTCGGCACCCAGCCCGCGCCGCAACGGATCGTGCCGCGCCCGTCACTGGTGACCAGCGCGCAGCCCTATGATAGCGGTATGGCAGATGCGGGCACGCCAGCCGCCGCGGCCTATGGCACGCTGTCAGGGCAGGAGGTCGAGGCCATGCTCAGCTTCAACGATTTCAACGCGTGGATGAATGTGCAGCGTCGCCTCTCGGCGATGACGCCGCCGGTGCGTATCGATATCCGCTCTCTCTCCCGTAATACGGCGCGCTTTGTCATGCGTTATGACGGCAGCGTGCCGGTGCTGCAAAACGCGCTGGCGGCGCAGGGGATTGTGATGACGCCCTCGCGCGAGGTCACCACGGCCTATGGCACGCCAGTCTATGACCTTCGTCTTTATCCCTGATTTTTTCGCCTGCAAGCAGGAGAGCGCTTTCCATGACAGCCGATGCGAAGACCAAGAACGATGCCGCGCCCCCGGTGATTACGGTATTGCAAAGACATTTATGGTTTTGGGCCGCGGCGCTGGCGATAACCTTCTTGCTGCTCTGGGTGCTTAAAGGCGTATTGCTTCCCTTTATCATCGGCATGGCGGTGGCCTATTTTCTGGACCCCGTGACGCGGCGGCTAGAGCGTGCGGGCATGGGACGCGCCGTGGCGACATCTGTGGTTCTGCTTTGTTTTGCGGCTTTGTTCGTGCTTGCGGCGATGCTGACCTTTCCGGTTTTGCAGGGGCAGTTTATTGCTTTTGCCGAAACCGTGCCGGCCTATATTGCCAAGTTGCGCGAACTGAGCGCGCCTTGGATCGAAAAACTGCAAACACAAGTGCTGTCGACGCCGCCGGAAAAAATCCAGCAGCAGGCGGGCGGTGTGGCCACAGCGGCGCTGTCATGGGCGACGGGCGCGCTGAAAAAAATATGGGATGGCGGTGTGGCGCTGTTTGATATCCTGTCGATTTTATTGATTGCACCGGTGGTGTCTTTTTATATGCTGCGCGACTGGCCGGTGATGGTCGGCAAGGTGGACAGCTGGCTGCCGCGCCGCCATGCCGAAACAATACGCGGCCTGCTGCGGCAGATGGATGCTGCGCTGTCCGGTTTTGTGCGCGGGCAGGCCACGGTTTGTCTGGTGCTGGGGATGATCTATGCGATTGCGCTGTCTGTCGCGGGTTTGAATTTCGGTTTCTTTATCGGTTTTGCCGCGGGTATTCTTTCGTTCATTCCCTATGTCGGCACGCTGGTCGGTTTTGCAACGGGTATGCTGGTCTGCTGGTTCCAGTTCGATGGCGATACGCAGAAACTTATTTTGATTGCGGCGATTTTTGGTGTCGGACAGCTGCTGGAAGGTAATGTGCTGACGCCCAAACTGGTCGGCGATAAAATCGGTTTGCATGCTTTGTGGATTTTATTCGCGCTGATGGCGGGGGGCGCATTGCTGGGCTTTACCGGTGTGATGATTGCTGTGCCGGTCGCGGCGGTGTCGGCGGTGCTGATCCGCTTCGGGATCGCGCAATACTTGCAAAGCAGCTACTACCATGACGATGCGCCGCCCAAACGCAAAATCGCGGCGAAAGGCTGAACGGACAGATGACGGCCGAACAGGTAAAACCGCAGCAGCTGCCTTTTGATCTTGGCCACCGCACAGCTTTTGCCCGCGATGATTTCTGGGTGTCGGAATCCAATCAGGATGCCGTGGCATGGCTGGACAAATATCCGGACTGGCCTGCGCCGCTTTTGGTTATTCATGGCCCGCGGGGCTGCGGCAAGACGCACCTGCTCAAGGTCTGGCAAAATGATACCGGCGCCGCGCTTTACGATGCCGCAGCGCCCGATGCCCTGCCGGCCGCCGTGGTGCTGGACGATATCGAGAATTATATCGGTGATGCCGCGCGCGAAGAAACGCTTTTGCATCTGTATAACATTCAAAAAGAACGTGGCGGACATATCCTTGCCGCCGCCGAAACGCCGCCGCGCCAATGGCGGTTTGCCCTGCGCGATCTGGAATCGCGTCTGCTTGCCGCGCCGGCCGCCGCGGTGGGTTCACCCGATGACCAGTTGATGGCGGTGGTTTTGACCAAGCTTTTTTCAGACCGGCAGATTTTTGTTCCGCAAGAAGTCGTGCAGTTTCTGTTGCCGCGGCTGGAGCGGTCCTTCGCCGCTATGGGCGCTATTGTGGATGCGATTGACCGCAAGGCACTGGCTGAAAAACGCAAGGTGACCGTGCCGCTGGTGCGTGATTTGTTTGGTGCTGCCTGAAACGCTGAAGGGATATTTATTTCCAGAATTAGGCGATAATATCCGGCACCAGCATGCTTTCGATTTTGAGGATCGAATCTTTCAGAAACAATTTGCGCTTCTTGAGGCGCTGCAGGCGCAGAAAGTCCACAGGTACGCTTTCCGTCATCTGCTGGATCACGACGTCGAGGTCGCGGTGCTCTGTTTTCAGCTGTTCGAGCATCCGCTCGAGTTCGTCTTGTTCTTCCGGCAGCATGGTGGCTTTGCGCCCCTTTGTGGTATCTTCGGTTTTGGTGAAACATTTTATCAGGAAAAGCGCGGTTTTTTAAGCGCTTTATTTGTGTATTGCATTTCGCCGCAGACAGGGGCACTTTTAGGCACTTGGTTCAACGGCAAGACCCGCTATCCGGCGGGCTTTCACGGGTGAAATATCATCGGCGGCGGTACGGCAGAGGGAGAGAATTATGTCTACAAAAAAGAAACGCATCGGTATCCTGACCAGCGGCGGGGATTGCGCCGGTCTGAACGCGACCATTCGCGCCGCGGTACATGCCGCAACAGAAAAAGGCTGGGAAGTCATCGGTATTGAAGATGGCACCGCAGGGCTGATCGACCGCCCGATGCGCTACAAGATGCTGACCAAGGCGATGTTCGATACAGCGGTGATGCGTCTTGGCGGTACAATTCTGGGCACGACCAACAAAGGCAACCCGTTCCAGTTTCCGATGCCCGACGGCACCTTGAAAGACCGGTCCGATGAAATCGTCGCCGGCTTGCATGAACTGGGTATCGAAGCGCTGATCGGTATCGGCGGCGACGGCAGCATGGCGATTTTGCGCAAGCTGTCCGATAACGGTAAAAAATTCAATCTGGTCTGCATTCCCAAAACCATCGACAACGATGTCGGCAATACCGAAAGCTCGGTTGGTTTCGATACCGCGCTCTATGTCGCAACCGAAGCGCTGGACCGCTTGCAGCCAACTGCGGCCAGTCATGACCGTGTGATGGTACTTGAAGTCATGGGACGCGATGCGGGCAATATTGCGCTGTCAACCGGCATCGCCGGCGGCGCGGATGTCATTTTGATCCCGGAAATTCCCTATAACCTCGACAAGGTCGCAGACAAAATCAGACGCGTGCGCGAAGAAGAGGGGCGTAACTTTGCCCTCGTCGTCGTATCCGAAGCGGTCAAGACGGTGGACGGGGACGGGCTCAAGGTCGAGCATCATGGCGGCGAAAAACGTTATGGCGGTATCGGCCACTATATGGGTGAAAAACTGGCCGCCAAGACAGGCAGCGAAACCCGCGTCACCGTGCTGGGCCATGTACAGCGCGGCTCTTCGCCGATCCCTTCTGACCGCGTTCTGGCGGCGGCCTTTGGCGTGCATGCCGTGGATTTGGTCGAGCAGGGCAAATTTGACAGAATGGTGGCCTGGTCGAACCGCAGCGTCATCGATGTACCGATCGAAGAGGCCATTGCCAGCTATCAGGCCGTGGATACCAAAGGGGCTCTTGTCCATACGGCGCGGCTGCTCGGTATTTGTCTTGGCGATTAACCGCCTGTTGACTAATATAGGGCATAAGAGAACACAGCGTCGTTTTTTCCGTTAACGGGGGAATTTACTTAGACATGTTGTACGTCCAGCAGTCACTGGGGCCAAACGAAGAAATCCTGATGGGGGCACGCTTCCATTGGATGTACACGCTTGGCGCGGTGTTCTGGATTATGTTTGGGTTGTTCATTGGCGTTATGATCGGCTATATCGGCGTTTGGTGGACGATCAACGAAGAAATCCGCAACGTCAGTTCAAGCAATCCGATGGGCGACGAAATTCCGGCGCATATTTACCAGCAGATGTGGGATTTTGTTGTAGAACGCCGCGGCGGCTATCTTAAAATTCTCTGGGGTCTGAATGCGCTGATGCGTTTCAGCATTCTTGGAAGCTTTTTGCTCGGTCTTTATTTCTTTGCGCATATGATGATCGTCAAGGCGACGACCGAAATCGCGGTGACGTCAGAGCGCCTGGTTTATAAAAAAGGCCTGATCGCCCGCCACGTGGGGGAGCTGAACGTAGACCGTATCGAAGGCGTGTCTGTGCGGCAGGGCGTGCTGGGCCGTATTTTTGGATATGGCCGCGTGCTGATCCGCGGGATGGGTGTGGGCGAGGTGCTGTTGCCATCCATCGAAGCGCCGCTTGAATTCCGCCGCGCTATTCAGGAAGCCAAACAGCAAAACGACCGCGATAAATCCGAGCCGCAGCGCATGAAAACGACAGAAGATTTCTAACGCGTCCTCTTTATTTGGCGCCGCCGCTCTTTTTTCTTGACATAATATTACAATTTCGCTAGTCTGGACGCAGTTTTCAGACGCCCGATCCTTATTTTTAAAGTACAGGCAGTTGTATGCTCCGTGATGTTGTTGTTGACCCGCCGAACGGCCAAAGGCCCGAGCAGGTAATTATTTTTTTCCACGGTTATGGCTCCAGCGGCGCCAGCATGGCGCAGCATGTCGGCAATCTGCTGGCTCCGCATCTTCAAAGCGCAAAGCTGTATTGTCCAGACGGCCCCATCGTGCTGGGCACCGACAGTGAAGGGCGCAGTTATCACAGCTGGTTTGATGTCAGCGATGTTCTCGATAACCCTGATTGCGATGTGGTCGCGCCGCGTGCACGCCAGGCTGCGCAGGATGTTCAGAAATATATTGATGATGTGATCCGCCGCGAAGGCATCAGCGAAGACCGCGTTATCATCGCCGGTTTTTCGCAGGGCGGCACGATGGCTTTTTACAGCGGTCTTTTGCGTACGTCCGAAGTTGCCGGTGTGTATTGTCTTTCCGGCGGCGCGCTCGACCGTTTGACCGATCCGGTCTCCAAACCGCCGGTGGGTTTGCTGGCGGGGGAACAGGAACATCAGGATTATTCCGGTTATCCTATGGCACAAAAAACGCGCGCGCAGCTGGATGCGCAGGGCTTTCGCGTCGATTGCGCCGTGCTGGGCGGGCAAGGGCATGATATCAGCCCCGAATCCGTGAAGCTGCTGGCACAGCTCACGCATTTTCTGACCCCCAAAGAGCCGCGGCCAGCGTCATTGCCGCAAAATACAAATAAAAACAAAGGGTTCAAGCCGGGCGCGCCGTAACGCCGACCGCTTGACATAATCTCTCTCCGCGGTTAGTTTACCACGGGCTTGTTGTGCTGCCGGTATGTTCTGGCGCCGTGCCGGAGGAGCGATTCATGAAATTCAAAAACATGTTCAGACAAAACTACGACATCGTGAAAGAGGCGCTCGAGGCCAATGACGCCGCAGCGGTATCCAGCATGGTGGGCAAAAAAATCTCCTTCGGCGGCTCATTTCTTGTTCAATACTATATGGACTTTGGCAAGATGTCGCCGGAGCTGGCAGAGGTTCTGGTCAAGCGCATGTCGGATAAAGATTGGCAGCGCTGGGGCTTCAAGTCCGACTCTTCGAACTCGATCAGGATGATCATGTTCTCGATGGCGCTGTCAGAAAGCCGCGCGGATCTGATGGATATTTTTACAAGCATCGATATTAAAATAAATAGCGGCGACGTCGGGGCGCATCCCCTGAGTTTTCTGTGTACGGCGAAGATGCCCGAAGAGGTCAAGCAGGCGGTGCTCGGGTATATCCTCAAACAGGGTATCGATCATGTGAACGGGCGGGATGCGTTCTTGAAAACCGCGGCTGAAGCAGGGTTTATTGCGGGCTTTGACGCTTTGAAACCACGGCTGGATATTGATATTCACATTGACAACGAACATATGCTGCGCCATGCCGCAGGTGCGGCGCAAGCCGAAATGTGTCAGCATTTGGTGCAGCATCACGGCGCCAATTTGGATGTGGCGCTGATCACCGCCCGCACACTCGGCCATCAGAAAGCGGCCGAGACATTAGAGGCTGTACGCGCGACTGTAAAACCAGACGCCAGGCCCGCGCCAAGCATTGCAGGCCTTGCCGCACAAGTGGAAACGCTGGAGCGCACTGTCGCCGCACTTCAGGAAAACATCCGCGATATCACCGAACGGCTGGATACGCTGGTGCCGGAAAAAGGACTCGACAAGCGCTTGCTGCCGCAGCCCGTTTTGCGCTGAGTAATCTTTTCTGATTTGAATACGGCTGCATGCCCCGTGTGCGGTGCCTATGTGCCGCGCAGGAAAGCTTCAATTCATTGTTTTTAATCGCATCTTCGTTTCAGGATTATGTCGCATGGGCGTTTTTGCTCTTGAACCGATGCTTTTTTTGATATTCTTATAGGTGGGGTAAAAATAAGAAAAATAAAATCACACACAAAACATGGGGTACTACCATGCAAGACCTGATCGAAAAGAACGCCCTTGCGGCGGAAGCTTATGATTCAGACCGCCGCGGCTTTTTGAAAGCCGGCCTGTTTGTTACCGCTGCTCTTGGCTTTTGGACACCTGCGCTGGCGCAGGCTGCCGCGCCGAACACAGCCCGCGTCATTCGCCTGCAAAATGCACATACGGGTGAAAAATTCACCGGCGAATATTGGTATAACGGAAAATATCTGCCGTCTGCTTTTGCCGAAATCAAAAAGCTGATGCGCGATCACCGTATCAACGAACAATTCCCGATCGACCCGCGCCTGATGGATATTCTGTATGTCATGCACGGACGTTTGAAAAACAGCGGGCCGTATCATGTGCTGTCGGGGTATCGCTCGCCGACGACCAATGCGCGCCTGCGCCGCAACAGCGAAGGTGTTGCCCGCAACAGCCTGCATATGACGGGTCAGGCAATTGACCTGAAATTGCCGGGCACGCGCCTGTCGGTTGTGCGCAACGCGGCGATTGATTTGAAATCGGGCGGTGTTGGTTTTTATCCGCGCAGCGATTTTGTCCATGTCGATACCGGACGCGTCCGGCATTGGTAATTGCCGCGTCCAAACAAAAAGCCCCGCAGTGTTTGCGGGGCTTTTTGTTTGCCGGGAGACGGGCTAGTTGCTGAAAGGGTCGAGCAGGCGGTCGATATACTGCCGCTCCTCGCGCGGGCGTTCCCAGTCGTTGGAGCGGCCGCGCAGTTCCTGAATGATTTCCTGCACGCGGCGGCGTTCTTTTTCATCCGGAATTTTGACATCGCTAAAGGGCTGATGTTTGCCGTGATTGCGGCCAAGCGGATCATAGCCTTCGCCGTAATTGTTGGAAGATTGTCCGGTGCCGCCGCTGCCGCTGCCGGACATGCCGGCTTTCATCTGGTCGGCCATTTGCTGCAAGGCCTGATCTTGCCCTTCCTGCAGCTGTTTCAGCGCTTCTTTCTGGTGCGGCAGGGATTTCCCGGGCTCGCCGCGGCCCAGCTGCTGCTGCGCGTCTTTCATTTCCTGATCGGCACTGCCAAATTGTTCGGGCACTTCGGGCATGTTTTCGCCCATCCCGCGCATCACATCGCCCAGTTCCTGACGGATGCGGCCCTGTTCACCCGCTTCCTCGCCGCTTTCCTGTTTGGGCTCCTTTTTGCCGGTCTGGTCGATCAGCTTTTGCTGGTCCTGAATCAAATCTTCCATCTTTTGTAGTTGTTCGAGGGCTTTTTGCTCGCGCTCGCCCATGGCATTACCGGGGTCGGTGGAGTCCAGCATTTTTTGCATCATTTCTGTCATCGCCTGCATTTGCTCGCGGCTGTCACCGTGCTGCATCTGGCGTATCATCTCTTCGATATCGGACATGTCCATTTTGTCCATCAGCTTTTGCGCCAGTTCGGGCGAAATTTCAGGCTGTTTTTGCTGTTCGCCGTCGCCCTGTTCCATACGCTGGCGCATTTCCTTGGCCAGTTCTTGCATATATTGCTGGGTTTTTTTGTTTACATCCTCTGACAATTCCTGAAGTTTTTCTTCGGATATATTTTTGTCGTTCAGCGCCTGATTGAGTTTTTGCAGCGCTTGCCGCAGTTCTTCGCGCGCCAGAACCAGCCCGCCGTCTTCCAGTCTCAGGGCAATATTCCACAGGATGTCGCGCACGGTAAAAGCCGAATACTTTGTCGGCGTATAGCCAAGACGTTTGACCGACACAACAAGCCCCAGAAAGACGCGCAGGTCTTCCTTGATGACCCCGGGGCGATTGGCGAGGCTGACCAGCACGGCACTGGTCAGGCGGAAGGTCAGCGGATCGTCGAAACGGATCAGCCGTTTGCGCTCGCGGTTGACGGCAATGGCGGCGGGGTTTTTGAATTGACGCTCCGGCAGGACGATTTTTTCGATATTGCTTTCGGCGGCATGGCCGGTGTCATCGGTGGCGACAAGCTTGATCATCACCGGCGTGCCTGCCATGGGGTGGTGGGCTAGGTGTTCAACGTGGAATTCGGCCTCGCGGCTTTGCCTGCCGCTAAAAGGAATATCGAAGGTAATCGTTTCATGCCACGGTTCGGCCGGAATATCGGGCGAAGGTTCGATAACGGCGCGCAGGCTGCGGATGCCGTAATCATCACGCGCGCTGTAGGTAATTTTCAGCGCGGCGCGTTCTGCCGCATCGGCGCTGAGAATTTGCACATCGGGCTGGCGGTCGGGAATGATATCGATGTTCCAGCTGCCCAGCGGGCTTTGCCACCAGCCGCGGCGGATTTCCATGACGCCGCTTTTGGACAGCGGCATTTCCAGCGTAAAGCTGCCGGGCGCGGCTTCTTCGAACAGCAGGGTTTTCTTGCCGTCGTAAAAAAGTTTCGGCGCGCGTTTCAGCCCGCCAATCCGCAGCTTGAGGATGCTGCCATCGGGCACGCTGGCGGCTTCGGCGGTGGTGCGGCCGGTCTGCGCGGTCGCCAGAAAAACCGGTGCGGCGGTGGTATAGGCGGGCGGTTCGATCCAGACATCCATCGCCACGGTGGTGACGGGCATTTTAAACAGCGCGGGCGGACGCAGCGCAGCTTCCAGCCGGTCAAGCGCGCGGCCCTGCGCAAACAGCAGTGCAAGCGCAAGGCAGATCATCGCGGTAAAACGCAGGTTGTATCTGTCTTGCCGTCCAACGCGCGGGCGCGGGCGCCAGACGCGCAGCGCGCCCCAGGCCTTTTGCGCTTCGGCACGCTGCTTGTACCAGAGCTTGATCGCAGCGGGGCTGGCGCCCTGTTCCGGTTTGTCGTGCATCATCGCCAGCGGACGGTGTTTCAGGCCGGATTCGCTTTCGATCCGCCGTTCGATCTGCCAGCGGCGCGGCAGAATAAAACGGCGGCCCATATAGAACGCCGCCAGAATGGCCAAGCCCAGAAAGGCGATCAGCAAAACGAAATGCCCCGTCTTGCCGAATTTGAAAATCAAACCGCTGACGGCAAAGGCGCCAAAGAACATCAGAACAGTACACAGTGCCCAGAAACGCGCCCACAGGCGTTCCGCCCAGAGAGAGATAAAACTCCATCCGATCGTCCACCAGTATAATACGCGCCTCAGAAAATCCATCAGCCCAGCCACTCCGGTATCAGGTCGTGTTTCAAAAGATCTTGTATCGTCTGCGGTTTGCGCACCAGCGCGGATTTTTTACCGCTGACCAGCACTTCCGGCGCCAGCGGGCGGGTATTGTAATTCGATGACATCACCGCGCCATAGGCACCGCTGGTCATCAGCGCAACAACGTCACCTGCTTTCAGCACTGGCAGTTTTTCATTGATATGAAACGTATCGCCGGTTTCGCAAACGGGGCCGACAACATCGTAAAGTTCTTTCGCCGGGGCTTGCCGCGCCGGCCAGATGGCGTGATAGGCGTCATACAGGGCCGGACGCATCAGATCGTTCATGGCGGCATCAAGGATCAGGAATTTTTTCGACGCGCCTTTCTTGACGCTGCGCACGCGGGTCAGCAGCACACCGGCATTGCCGACAATCGACCGGCCGGGCTCCATGACGACATGCACGTTCAGCGGCATGATGATATCGCGCACCATCAGCGCATAGAATGTCAGGTCAGGCGGGGTTTCATCTTTGTAGGTGATACCAATGCCGCCGCCCAGATCAACGCGCGTGATCGTATTGCCCTGTTTGCGCAGCTTGACCACAAGCTCGGCCACGCGCTCATAGGCGCGCTTGAAAGGGGCAAGCGACGTCAGCTGAGATCCGATATGCACCGCCACGCCCAGGGCATTGACGCCCGGCATTTTGAGTGCCTTTTTATAAAGCGCCGGTGCGCGGTCGATATCGATGCCAAATTTGTTTTCTTTTTTGCCGGTTGTGATTTTGGCGTGGGTTTTGGCGTCTACATCGGGGTTGACGCGGATCGACACGGCAACGTTCTTTTTCAGCTTCACCGCCAGCGCGGAGATTTGCGCCAGCTCTTCTTCGGATTCGACATTGATCTGGAAGATACCCTTGGCGATGGCGGCGCGTAGTTCTTCTTCGGATTTGCCAACGCCGGAAAAAACGATTTTCGATGCAGGAATGCCTGCGGCCAGCGCGCGCGCCATCTCGCCGCCCGAAACAATATCCGCACCCGCACCCAGCCCGCCCAACAGGCGCAGCACGGCAAGGTTGCTATTGGCTTTGGTGGCATAGCAGATGGTGAAATCTTCTGCCGCCGCGACTTTCAAAAAGGCGTCGCGGTAGGCGTTGAAATTTTGTGTGATCTGCGCAGCCGAATAACAATACAGCGGCGTGCCGTATTTTTCTGCCAGCGATTCCAGCGCCACATCTTCGATGTGCAATTTTTTGTTTTTATAGTGCGTGGTCAGCATCAGCGGATCAGCCTTTCGGGCGCAGGTTTGGGGGCGGGGTCATGAGCGGGATCGGGATAAGTGCGCGGGAAGTGGTCTGTCTTGCGTGCCTCTTCCTTGGTTTGCAGCGTGCCGTCGGCCTTGGTTTGTGGCGGCGGCTCGACAAACGAGGGTTTGATGCCGCAGCCGGAAGGTAAAACCGTGATGGCCAGCAGGGCGCAAATCGAAAAGACTGTTAATCTCATGTCACTCTCTATTATACTCCGGCGCAGAAGGCCGTCCGCCATGGCGGGCGGGGGGAGGAAAATATGCTCAAACCGCAACACCGTATTCTGATGATCGTCGGGGCCATGCTTTTGGCCATTGGTTTATCTTACACCATTCTTGTTAATATTCAGCCCTCATCAACGGTGCCGGAAAAAACAATAAAAAATATGGAAACGGCTGAAAAAGAGGGAGAATTTTCCGCTGTTGCCATCCGTGCCCCCCGTCCCTCGCAGGCAGGAAAGACCCTGCCCGATGTGACGTTTTATGATGCAGAGGGGCAGCCCGTACGTCTGGCCGATTTCGCGGGCAAGGTTTTGCTGGTAAATCTCTGGGCGACCTGGTGTCCGCCTTGTGTGGCAGAGCTGCCCGCGCTGGATGCGCTTCAGGCAAAACTGCGTGACCGCGGGCTGCATGTGCTGCCGGTATCGCTCGACAACAAACCCACTGCCGAGATTGCGGAGTTTCTGGCCGCGCGGCGTGTGGAGCAGATCCGTCTTTATGTCGATACCGACCGTCAGATTCCGATGAAATGGACATATGCCGGCATACCGGCCAGTTTTCTGATCGGGCGGGACGGCGTGGTGATCGAACAATTCGATGGTCCGCGCGAATGGGATACCGGCGCGATTTTCGACAGCATTGCCGCGCAGCTTGAAGAATAGCGGTCTAGAAGGACGGCTTTAGCGTTGCAATGGGGTACGCCCAGGCGGCGGCAGCAGGTCTATTTTCAATGCGCCGTCGATCTTGCCGGTTTGTGAATTCACGAAATAGATGAAATTGCCGCTGGCTGTGCTGGTGTGCAGTGCAACGCCACCGTTGTAAGACGTCATATGATTGATACGGCTGCGGGGCGGCAGCTGGACGACCACTGTGCCTTCGGGCGCATCGACGCTGGGCGTGGCGAGCGCGACGCCGCCGCCCGAACTGCTGGATTTTTTGATGATGCCGTGGACCAGAACGGCAAGCCCCGCCAAAATCAGGACGGACATGACCATGATGGCGTTTTGAAGGAATTTTTGATTGTTCAGAAGGCTCATGATGCGGGTAACCTCGTCTGGCGTCTGTGGGGCAAGTGGTTTATATTGATAGCATGGAAACGATCACGGTCAAAGTATCCGATGCGCAGGACGGCCAGCGGCTCGACAAGGTTCTGGCGGCGGGCGCGGGCGGGCTGTCGCGCGCGCGCTTGCAGGCCCTGATCGCGGCCGGCCATGTTGAGGGCGGGGGCGCGGCTATAACCGACAGTTCCCGTAAAGTGCGCGCGGGCGAGATTTTCGACATCACCGTGCCGCCCGCCGAAGAGGCTGTGCCGATGGCGCAGGATATCCCGCTGGATATCGCTTATGAAGACAGCGATTTGATTGTCATCAACAAACCCGCCGATCTGGTGGTGCATCCGGCGGCGGGGAACCATGACGGTACGCTGGTAAATGCCTTGCTGGCGCATTGCGGCGATGCTTTATCGGGGATTGGCGGGGTCAAACGCCCTGGTATTGTGCATCGGCTTGACAAGGAAACCTCCGGCCTGATGGTGGTGGCCAAGAACGATACCGCCCATCAGGGCCTGTCGGCGCAGCTGGCGAGCCGCGCCCTGACGCGTGTTTACCATGCAATTGTCTGGGGGGTGCCTTCGCCCGCGCAGGGGCGGATCGAAACGCAGATCGGCCGCCACAAGACCAACCGCAAGAAAATGGCGGTGCTGGACGGCGGCGGTAAAGAGGCTGTGACAGATTACCGTATTTTGGAAACTTTCGGGCTATGGGGGGCGCTGATCGAATGCCGCCTCAAAACAGGGCGTACGCACCAGATCCGCGTCCATATGGCGCATATCGGCCACCCGCTCGTGGGGGATCCGCTTTACGGCAAAACCTCGCCCGCGAAATTCACCAAGCAAATGAAGATCCCCCCTGCTGCCGCCGCCGCGCTGGGCGCTTTCCCGCGCCAGGCGCTGCATGCCGCGCAGCTTGAATTTATTCACCCGATCAGCGAAAATAGAATATCATTGCAGGCAGACTTGCCGCAGGACATGAAAATCCTGCTTCAGACCCTGCGCCGCGCGCAGGCCGGAGCGACAAAAGCCTGAAGCCCTATACCAACGTAATCCAGACGGGAACCGACAAGATGTCTACTGAAGACGGCGCACAAAACGAAAAAGATCTCAAAAGCTCCTTCGGGCAGATTTCCATGCTGAACAAGGGCGACGAGGTTAACCTCGAGAAGCTCGACCCGACGCTCAAGCATGTCATTGTCGGCGTGGGTTGGAGCGCACCGCCTGAAAACGAAGGCTTTCCGGTCGACCTCGACGCCTCTGCTTTTATTCTGAACCGCGATGGCCGCGTCCGCCGTGATACGGATTTTGTTTTTTACAACAACCTCGATACCGATGGCGGCGTTGTCAAGCATACCGGCGATAACACAACCGGAGATGCCGACGGGGATGACGAAGCGATCGAACTTGATCTCGAAAACATGGGATTTGATGTCGAAAAAGTGGCATTTGCCGTCACCATCCACAACGCCGAAGAGCGTCAACAGACTTTTGGGCTGGTCAAGGAAGCCTATATCCGCATCGTCAACAAAGTCACGGGGCAGGAACTGGCGCATTTCGACCTGACCGAAGATGCCTCTTCCGACAACGCGATTATTTTCGGCGAGCTGGAGCGTGATGGCGCGGGCTGGAAATTCAAGGCGATGGGCACCGGAAGCGATGGCGGTCTGTTCGCGATCGCGCGCGACTACGGCGTGAACGTCGCGCCGAACTGACGCGGAGATTTGATTTTTCCGGTCGTTTTTCTGCACGGCATATCAAAAATTGCGCGGGGTAAACCCGGGGCATAACTTTAAATCAAAGTTTCGCAAATCCCTTGACGAATCAAGGGGGAAGCTTCATTTTCAGCCCTGTTGCACCGCCGCATATCCTGCGCCACCGCGGCGCCAGCTAAACGCAAAAACAAATAACCAAGAAAGGGCAAAAAGCCATGCTGACCATCGGCCAGAAATTTCCGTCTTTCAATCTTACGGGCGTCGTTTCTTCGGACCCCAAAACCGCTTTTGAAACCATCAATAACGAAACGTACAAAGGCAAATGGCTGGTTGTTTTTGCATGGCCAAAAGATTTTACGTTCGTCTGTCCGACGGAAATCGCCGCATTTGGCAAAATGAACCGTGATTTCGCCGACCGTGACACGCAGGTTCTGGGGCTCAGCACCGACAGTGACTATGTGCATCTGGCTTGGCGTCAGAACCACAAAGATCTCAACACGCTGCCCTTCCCGATGCTGTCCGATATCAAACGCGAATTGTCGACCGCGCTTGGCATTCTCAACGAAGAAGCCGGCGTCTGCAACCGCGCGACCTTTATCGTCGACCCGACCGGTATGATCCGTTTTGTCTCGGTCAATGACCTGAAGGTCGGCCGCAACGTCGATGAAGTCATGCGCACGCTTGATGCCCTGCAAACGGATGAACTGTGCCAGTGCAACTGGACGAAAGGCGAAGACACGCTGAGCAAAAAAGCGGCTTAAGCGCCCCTCTTTTACAGAACTTTAAAAGCGCCCGCGGGGTCAAACCGACGGGCGTTTTTTATTGCGGCAGGGCAGGCGAAAAAGCCTTTTTCTGAGGTGCTTTTGTTGCACCGCTTTGCTGCCGCTTGTGGCATTTTTAAGGTATGATGCGCACGGGCGAAAAGCCATTTTTACGGCAGCCGCCGTGCAAAAGAAAACTGTTTCAAAAAGAAAGTCGATCATGGCAAAGGCTCAAAAAAAGAACAGCTCCAAAACCACGCGCACCGCGGCAGGCGCCAAAACACCGACGCGCAAAGTGTCACGCGGCAGCGCACATTTTGCCGATATGTTTTTCCGTCATGTGCCGGCCGAAGACATCACGGGCTTTACCGCGCCGGAGCTGACGCAGATTGCCGCATCGATGCAGGGCTGGGCGCAAACGCGCAAACCCGGCGCGCACAAGCTGCGCGTTTTCAATCCAGATCACAAACGGGATGGCTGGCATGTGCCGTGCACCGTCATCCAGATTGTCAACGATGATATGCCTTTCATCATCGATTCAATTACGTCCGAGCTGACCTGGCAGGGCATGAATATCGATCTGTTGCTGCACCCCATTTTGAACGCCAGCCGCGACAAATCCGGCGCGCTGCAAGACATCCAGTCCGGCAAAGCCATGGCCAGCGGTTATGTGACCGAATCCCATGTGCATCTGCATCTGGAACAGACGCTGTCGCCCGACGCCTGTGAAAAGCTGGAACATGCCCTTGGCCACACGCTGCAGGATGTGCGCAGTGCAACGGGTGACTGGCGCAAGATGCTGGCACGCGTGGATGAAATCCTCGCCGCCCCCGAAGCCTATGGCAAAACCCACGCCCCCGCCGACGTCAAAGAAGCCGAAGAATTTCTGAATTACCTCAAGGCGAATAATTTTACCTTCCTCGGTTACCGCGAATATCGTTTTTCATCGCGCAAAGAAGGCGCAAGCCTTGCCGTGGTGAAGGGGTCTGATCTGGGCATTCTGCGCAATGGCCAGACGCTCGGCTTCGGTGATGACATCAGCAGTGCAAAAATGTCCCTGCTGGCCGAAGCGCGCTGGCCGGTGATGGTCAGCAAGCTGATCGAACAATACGCCGCCGTCCACCGCCGCGTACCGCTGGACGCCGTGGGTATCAAAATTGTCGGGCGTGACGGCAGCTTGCAGGGCATGCATCTGTTTGTCGGCCTGTTTACATCCAGCACGTATTCGTGCCGCACCAACGAAGTGCCGATTGTGCGCCAGAAAGTGGCGGAGACGGTTGCCCGCGCCGGTTTTATCAAAGGCTCTCACGATGCCAAGGCGCTGGAGCATATCCTTGAAAAAATGCCGCGTGACGAGCTGTTTCAGGCATCGCCCGAAGATGTCGACCGCCTGTCGCTGGGCATTTTGCGTTTGCAGGCCAAGCAGCGTATTGCGCTTTTCACGCATATGGACCCGATGAAGCAGTATATGTCCTGCCTGCTTTATGTCCCGCGTGACCGCTATAACACACGTTTCCGTCTTCAGGCCGCGCGTATCCTTGAACACGGCTATCGCGGCAAGGTGGTGAATTATTTTACGACGCTCGACGACAGCCCCCTTGCGCGGCTTTTGTTCACCGTCCTGCTCGAAGATGGCGCGGATGCCGGCTATGACCAGGGCTATATCGAAGCGCAGCTGATCGAACTCGGCCGCGAATGGGATGAACGTCTGAAGCAGGTACTGGTCGCCGCGCACGGCCGCGCAAAAGGGGCGGAGCTTTCATTTACTTTCGGCCGCGCCTTTACGGCGGCGTATCATGAATCGATCCATGTCGGCAATGCCGTGCATGATATCCGTCACCTTGAACAGATGATGAAAACCGGCGACACGATCCATGTCGATTTTTATCGTCTGCAAGGCATGGCCGCGGGCGAGATGCATCTGAAAGTCTATCACAGCGGCACGCCTGTTCCGCTTTCCGACATCATGCCGGTTCTGGGCAATATGGGGCTTCAGGCGGTATCCGAACTGCCCTATGAAGTGCGCCCGTATGGTTTTGACGGGGCGATCTGGATCCATGACTTCAAACTGACAGGGGCGGAAGACATCGACCTTGATGCCGTTAAGGAGAATGTCGAAAATACCTTCCTGCATGTCTGGCACGGTCAGGCGGAAAACGACGGGCTGAACCATCTGGCGCTGCGCGCCAATCTGGGCTGGCGTGAAACGATGATTTTGCGCGGCTATAGCGGCTATATGCGTCAGGCACGCTTCCCCTACAGCCGTGTGTATGTCGAACAGGTGCTCAGCAGCTATCCGCATATTGCGCGCGCGCTGGTGGATTTTTTCCGCGCCAAGCACGACCCGAAAGGATCAAAGGCGCTGAATGCCGATGCCGCGGGCGAAAAAATTCTGGATATGCTGCAAGACGTACAAAAGCTCGATCATGACCGCATTCTGCGCGGCTTTAAAATGCTGATCGAAAATACGCTGCGTACCAATTTCTACCAAACCGATGCAGAGGGGGAGCCGAAACCCTGCATCGCCTTCAAACTGGACAGCAAGAATGTCGACGGTCTGCCGCTGCCGCGTCCGCATGTTGAAATTTTTGTTTATTCTGCACGTGTCGAAGCTGTGCATCTGCGCGGCGGCGAAATTGCGCGCGGCGGTATCCGCTGGTCCGACCGTCACGACGATTTCCGCACTGAAATTCTGGGTCTGCTGAAATCGCAGACGGTTAAAAACACCGTCATTGTGCCTGTCGGTGCAAAGGGCGGTTTTGTCGTTAAACAGCCGCCGCAAACCGGCGGCCGCGACGCCTATCAGCAGGAAGGTATCGAATGCTATAAACTTTTCGTGCAGTCGCTGCTCGATATCACTGACAATAACGTCAAAGGCAAAATTGTACGCCCCAAAGATGTGATCTGCCATGACGGTATTGATCCTTATCTTGTGGTGGCGGCCGACAAAGGCACGGCGACCTTCTCCGACATTGCGAACGGTTTGTCTTTGGCGCATGGTTTCTGGCTTGGCGATGCTTTTGCCTCTGGCGGCTCGGCAGGATATGACCATAAAAAAATGGGCATCACTGCAAAAGGCGGCTGGGAGTCAGTCAAACGCCACTTCCGCGAAATGGGCAAAGACATCCAGAAAGAACCCTTCACCGTGGCCGGTGTCGGTGACATGGGCGGCGACGTTTTTGGTAATGCCATGCTGCTGTCCAAACAGATCAAGCTGCAATTTGCTTTCAACCATGTGCATATTTTCTGCGATCCGGATCCAAACCCGGAGACAAGCTATGCCGAACGCCTGCGCTTGTTCAAATCGCGCGGCGGGTGGGATGCGTATGATAAATCGCTGCTGTCGCCCGGTGGTGCCATTTTTGAACGATCGGCAAAATCGATCAAGGTTTCCGCAGCTGTTAAAAAGATGCTGGGGCTGGAGCGCGATACGCTGTCACCGGACGAGCTGATGAGCGCAATTCTCAAAGCCGATGTCGAACTGATGTGGTTTGGCGGTATCGGTACCTACGTCAAATCGTCCCGCCAAGGCCATGCGGATGCAGATGACAAATCCAATGACGCCCTGCGCGTCGATGCGCGTGATATGCGCGCGCTGGTGATCGGCGAGGGGGCAAACCTCGGCGTGACGCAGCTGGCGCGTGTGGAATACGCGCGCGGCGGCGGGCGTATCAATACCGACTTTATTGATAACTCGGCGGGTGTTGATTGTTCCGACCACGAGGTCAACATCAAGATCCTGCTCAGCGATGTGACGGTGCGCCGCAAAATGTCGCTGGAGGCACGCGATAAACTGCTCGAAAGCATGACGGATGAAGTCGCGAAGCTGGTTTTGCGCGACAACTATCAGCAAACGCAGGCGCTCAGTCTGCAAGAGCTGCATGCTGTCGAGCATCTTAATTTACACGCCGAACTGGTGCGTGATCTTGAAAAATCCGGCCTTATCAAGCGTTCTCTCGAAGGCCTGCCGGACGATGAAACCTTCGCCCGCATGGTGCGCGACGGGCAGGGGCTGACGAGGCCGGAGCTTGCGGTTCTGATGTCCTATGTCAAGATTGTCCTTTACCAGCGCATTCTGGCGAGCGACATTCCCGATGCGCCCGCGATGGAAGAACATCTGTTTGAATACTTCCCCAAGGCGCTGCAGAAATACGAAGATGAAATCCGCGATCATAAATTGCGCCGTGAAATTATCGCGACGCAAATCGTCAATACGCTGGTCAACCGCATGGGGGCTGTTTTCGTCGCCTCGCGCGTGTCCAAAACCGGTGAACGCGACGAAGAAGTCATCAAGGCTTTTATGATCGTGCTCGGCGCTTATGGTCTTAATGATATCTGGCAGAAAATCGAGGCGCTCGACAACCGCGTGCCGTCACAAGTCCAGCTTTCCGCACTCAAGGAAGTTTTCAGCGTTGTTAAACGCGCTGTCACCTGGTTCCTCCGCTATGGCGGTGAAAACCTCGATGTGCAGGATGAAATCGAGGCCTTCCGCCCCGGTATCGACACGCTGCGCAAAACGGTGCGGCAAATGGTTCCCGAAGATGTCCGCGCCAGATTGGAGCTGACGGAAAGCAAGCTGACGGAATGGGGCGTTCCCGCCGCCATCGCATCGGATATTGCCGTGATGAAGCTGCTGTCATCAGCCAGTGACATCGTGAATATCAGCCGCAAATCCGAAGACGATGTGGCCGAAATTGCACCGGCGTATTTCCGCGTTGGCGAACGTCTGGGGCTGGACTGGCTGCGCACGCAGGCTTCTGCCATTGTGCCTGCGAATGCATGGCAGGCGCGCGTGATGGGTGGTTTGATGGATGATTACTTTATCCACCAGGCAGCGATTACGGCGGCGATTTTTGCCAGCGTCAGCCGAAAAACACGCGTCGATGCCAAATTGGTCGATCAATGGTTTGGCAAACATACAGAAATGGTCGGTAAAATCGGCCAGCTGGTTGACGACCTGCGCAGCCAGCCAAAGGTAGAGCTGGAAATGCTCGTCCTTGTCAGCCAGCGCATCGGCCAATTGGTGCATGTCGTTAACTGATCCTGTTGTGGCCTACCACTTCGCAGGGGCAACGTCGCGTACGTGCAGGGCGACCTGATTGCCTGCGGCATTATAGGCGAGACTGTCAAAGCTGACGCCGCGCGCCCGGGCAATGCCGCGCCCATGCGTGTCGCGGGCGCGGGCGGGGTCGATATTGATCCATGATTTCCAGTCAAAGCCGGATCCGGGGTCGGTGATTACGATAAAAACCCCCTCCGCACGGCGTGCGATGACGACTTCAACCGTTTTTTCCCTGTTTTCGGGCAGGCTCTGCCGCCGCTGGATTTCTGTCTGCCAATTTCCATCGGCCAGCAGACGGCTTTTCAGGTCATAGCCGATTTCAAGGCAGCCATGCTCGACGGCATTGAGCATCAGGGCGTAAAGTCCCGGCTCCAGCCGCACAGGATCGCGGAACATGGCAGCGGAAAAGCGCGACAGGGCGGCGGCTTGCTCCACGGTATGGATCTTGAACTTACAGGTATCGATCAGCGAAAATCCGGCGTGCAGATCGCGCGGTATGGCGGGCGGTTTTTCTTCTGTGCTGGTGGTTGCTTCATCTGTTTCTATTTCGGCATTTTGTATCTGTGGACTCATGGTATATTCCCCCTCAGTGTAAAAAAGTCTATCTCTCGGTAAAGGCTGTCGACATCGCATTTCGAACCGGTTTAAGCAGATACTGCAAAACCGTCTTTTCACCGGTAATGATATCGGCCATCACGGTCATGCCCGGTATGACGATATTGCGTGTATCTTCGCCGACATGGCTGCGGGAAAGTCTTACGCGGCCTTGAAAATATCGCTCCCCGCCATCACCGGAGAAGCTTGCCGCCGAAATAAATTCCAGCGTACCCGGCAAGGCGCCGTAGCGAGAGAAATCAAAACTGCTGCATTTAACCTGTACGCTCTGGCCGGTGCGGATATGCCCGATATAGCGCGGGGGAATTTTAAGCGAAACCACAAGCGGCGCATCGGCGGGCAAAATTTCCATCAATGTTTGGCCGGGCTGTACCACATTGCCGATGGTATTCACGGATAGCCCTTTGACGGTACCCCGCACCGGCGCCCGCACATCGAGCCGTGCCACGCGGTCACGCAGCTTGGCCATCAGCTCCTGATTCTGTGCCTGCGCCGAAATAATACCATCGAGGCGCTGGTTGCTGTCTTCTGCCGCGCCGGCATCCAGTGCCGCCAGCCTGCCCTGATATTCGCGGATGGCTGCCTGCGCCGCGCCAATCTGGCTTTGCACGCTGCGGATTTGTCCTTGCAGCTGGTTGTGTTGCTGCTCCGTCTCCATCACGCGGGATTCAGACATCACACCTTGCCGGTTCATCTCGCGCCGCTTGGCATAGAGATCTGATACAATGCGAAAATTCTGCCGCGCCGTGTCCAATTCGGCCTGAAGCGCGCCGATATATTGTTTTTTCTGGTCGATTTGCTGGCGGATGACGCCGCGCTCTTTCTCTTGTGCTGCGCGCATGCTGGTTAAGAAAGATTCCTGATCTCGCAGCAGGTCTGGCCGCGCGCGGGCTTCGGGCGGGTAAACCGGTGCGCGGTTTTCAAGGAAGGCGCGTAAGCGTTCTTCCTGCAGTTGCAGCGTGAGTGCCTGCTCCTGCGTGCGTTTCAGATCGGCCTCCATACTGGTGCCGTCAAGTCGCAAAAGGATTTGGCCTTTTTCTACGCTGTCGCCTTCTTGTACTAAAATCTCGCGCACCATCCCGCCTTCAAGGTGCTGTACGGCCTGTTGAAAGCCGCTGGGTACGATTTCGCCGGGCGTGCGTGCAATTTCGTGAATATTCGCAAAAGCCGCCCATGATAAAAACCCGAGAAAAGCAAAGCTCACCACAGCCATCGTCGCGCGTACAATCCGCGGGCTGGCGGTTTCTTTCAGCTGGATGGATTGCGACAACATTTTTAATTGCTTCTGGCGATTTTCGTTTGTCATTATGCGGCCTCCTTCAACTGGCGGAGCATATCGTCGCGGCTGCCCGCTGCGGCTTTCGCGCCGCGGCGCAGGTGGATGATGGTATCGGCAAGCGCCAGAATATCGCCGCGGTGCGCAACGGCAATAATAGTGCGTTTGCCTTGTGATTGGCGTATATAGGTGCGCAGATTTTCCCCTGCGGTGCTGTTCATCACGCTATTGGGCATTTCATCGATAAGCAGGATGCTGGCGTTTTGAACATAGGCGCGCGCCAGCGACAAACGCGCAGCAAGCGACGGCGTTATTGTGGCATCCTGCAAGGGGCGGTCCAGAAAATCTTTGCAATCTTGCCAGGCATCGGCAAGCAAAAGCGCATTTTCTACATCAAGCGCTGTGGCGAAAGGGTTGCCGATCACGATGTTTTCGCGCAGTGTTGCGGGGAAAAAATCCGGCTTTTGGGGGACATAGGCGATCTGGCGGCGCAGTTCTGCGGTATTCATCTGGCGGATATCATATCCATCAATGTGCACGGCGCCGCTCTGCGGTTGATAAAGCCCCTTGACCAGCTTCAGCAAGCTGGATTTTCCGCTGCCATTGCGCCCCGTCACGGCTGCCATCCGGCCCGGCGGCAAGTCAAGCGACAATCCATCAAGCGTATGCACACTCGCCCCTTCGTAGCGCAGAGTGACATCATTGATGATGATATGTCCGCGGATAGTGCGAAGGCTGGCCGATGTTACGGCGAGATCAGCCTCGGATTCAATGTCCATCAGGCTGTTGACCTGTGCAATGCTGCTGCGCAGCTGTTCCAGCCGCGGGATCATCGTGCAAAGGCTGTAAAACGGCAATAAAATGCGCCAGACAAGGATCATCGCGGCCACCAGTGCGCCCGTTGTGATGCTGCCCTGCCAGATCAGGGCAACGCCAAAGCCGATGGTCAGCACCGCCGCCAGAACAGTCAGGGCATGCGCGAATGTTTCCGCAATTGTACCCAGAAAAGAAAGCCGAAAATTCAGCAAGCTTTCGCGTCCCGTCAGGGTGGAGAATTTTTCTTCCCATGCCGCGCCAAGCCCGTTGATGCGGATGCTGCGCATGCGCTCGAATGTTTCGATGATAAATTGCTGCCGTGCCGATGTGGCTCTGGCCGCCACGCGCATGGCGCGGCGGATTTTGATTTGCATGCCCCAGAATAAAACCACATAGGCCGCAATCATGCATAAAGGTACCAGCGCCAGCGTGCCCGCGATCGCCCACATCACGCCAAGTGCAATAAGCACAAAGGGAATTTCAAGGAAAGACAGAAAAACCGCGCTGCTGAAAAAATCACGCACCGATTCGAATGTGCGCACCCGCGCAACCTGCGCAGCGACAGAAGCACGTTCGATCAGTGCGGGCGGCAGGCCGATCAGATGCGCAAAAATTTTACTGCCGACAAGATTGTCCAGCCGTGCGGTCATCCAGGCCAGACCTTCGGATCGGATATCGCGCAGGGCCCATTCCGCCAGCAAGGCCATAGACACACCCGCGGCGAGTATCGCAAGCGCAGAGAGGTCATAAGGCGATATCACACGGTCATAGACCAGCATAATAAAAACCGGCGGCGCCAGGGCAAAAATATTCAGCGCAAGGCAAGTGACAAGTATCTGCCAGAAAGATCCGGAAAAACGGCTGACCAGTGCGGCAAACCAGCCCCGCCCGATTGCGCCGCGCAACAGGCGTGATGTCGCCTGACGCTGCGGGTCATAGGGTGTAAAAAAACAGGCCTGTCCAGATACTGTAGCTTCGTTGCTGTCCGCGGTGATGCGCAGGATTTGATGACGGGCGCTGTCGTATACGGTGAGCCTACTGTTTTGGTGCGACAAAATAACCTGCGGCGTATCTGCGCGGCCGCTTGGGACAAAAAGACAGGGCAGCAGCCGCGTTTCAATATCCTGCATCCGGATCGGCATGGATTCGGAGTAATAACCAAGATGCGCCATGGTATTACGCAGCCCGACAGCGCCGCCGCCGGATGCGGCAGGCAGGGCATCCAGCAGGCGCCGTGACTTGCAGGCAGGATCAAGGGCCAGCACCAGCGCCGCAAGGCAAGCCTGCCAAGGGCCGCGGTCGATGCCGCCGCGCCATGCCGCTTTTGTCATCATGTCCATCAGAAAGCCGATGGCGGCTACCGCGGCTTCGGGCGTTTCGTCGGGGCAGGGAGCGGCAGTTGTGCGGGCGCGTGTCATGATACAGCCTTTTTCTGTGAAGGAAGCGGCGATGTCAGCGATGTTTCATGCAGCTGTCCGTTTTCCAGCCGGTAATGGCGCGCGGCAAGTCCGGTCAGGTTTCTGTCATCGGAAATCAGAACCAGCGCGGTTTGCGGCGCGATGCGCGACAGCAGACGGAAGACCATATTATAGCCATCGCGGTCGAGCGCACGGTCAGCTTCGTCAAACAGGATGATTTTAGGATGTGCCGCAAGAACGCGCGCAATCGAGATGCGCTGGCGCAGCCCGGGCGGCACATCGTCACCGCCCTGCGGCTGAAGAACGGTATCGTAACCGGCGGGCAGCGACGACACATCACGGTCGATGTAAAGCTGGCGTGCGATATCGAGCGATTGTTTTTCCGGTATGATTCCGAAACGCGTCAGGTTTTCACGGATGGTGCCGTGGAAAATCATACCTTCGGTCGCCAGATAGCCGACATGTGCGGGCAGGTCTTCGGGCGGGTATCTGCGCGCATCGACATTATCGATCAGAACGTCGCCGCGGTCGGGCGGATAGAATCCGGAGAGAATTTCAAGCAGCGTTGTTTTCCCACTGCCGGGTGCGCCGCTGATGGCGATGGCTTCGCCCGGAGTCAAAGACAGATTGATATCGCATAATACGCTGCGGAATGAAACGCCCGCTGCCGCCAAGTAACCCGCAGGCAGGGGCAGATCGGCTGCGGGCTGGCGTTTCAGGACGGGCATGGTAAAAATATCCGCCACTTTGCTGCGGGCAAGCGCGACTTCCTGATAGCGCGTCCAAAAAGCAAGGCCGCGCTGCGCCGGTTGCATCAATCGTCCGGAAAGCTGAAGTGTGGCAATCAGTGCGCCGGTTGTAATGCTGCCGCCAACCACGGCAATGGCACCGGCGGTCATGACGGCGGCCATCATCAGGTGTGAAATCATCGTGCCGAAATTAAAGGCACGGGTGGAGGCTTCGGCGGCAAAAAAACTGCCAAGACCAGATTTTTCCTGCAAATGTTCGTAGCGCCGCGCCAAGAGGTTTTCAAGCGCGAAGGCTTTCACTGTATGCACGCCTTTCAGGCATTCAACCAGATAATCATAGCGCCTGTCATCATGCGCATCGCGCGCCGCCAGCGTTTCGCGCAGCCGCCGTCCCTGCCACAACGATACAGCAATAAAAACAAGCAAAAGCGCGACGGGCACAGGCGTCAGGGGCGCGGCAATATAAAAAATCACCCCAATAAAGACCGGAATAAAAGCCAGTTCAGCCAGCGTAACGGCGACATATCCGCTTTCAAAATCTTTCAGTCGTGCAATCGCGCTCATGCGGTGTAAAAATTCACCGACGCCGGTCTTGCGGCTGCGTGCCATATCGGCGTCAAGGATACGGTGCATTGCGGCGGCGGAGAGCGCGTGTTCATAAACAGCGCCGTTCCAGCCCATCATCCAGGCCCTTGCCAGCCGCAGCCCTGTTTCGCAGGCAAGCGCAAAAACCACGCCGATCAACAAAATCAGCAGTGTGCCCGATTCCGGATTGGGCAAGATACGGTCGTAAACCTGCAGGGTCATGATGGGCAGGGCAAGTGACAAAAGATTAAGCGCAGCGGTTCCAAGCAAAAGATATCCTGTTTCGCGCGCCGCACCTGCAGGTTTATAGTTGCGCAGCCGCTGCATTTGCGCCGCATGCCGCCGGGCATAAGACGTAGCTGTTGTTTTCATCCGAACAGACCCCCGCCATGGCCGTTGAAGAGACCCGAAAGCAAGCCGCCGCCATGATCGCTGCCCGAAGGTAAAAGACCCAGACCTTCGACAATATTGCCGATAGGCTCCGGCAGGTGTAAGGCGCCGTCTGCGCTGCCCAGCAGACTGCCTGCGCTTTCAAGCGTGCTGCCTAAAAGCCCGCTGCCCAGCTCCGGCCAATGTGCGCCATCATGGCCACTGCCCAAAATCCCGCTCAATGTATCTTCGATATGCTGTGTAACGTCATCGATCAGCGCCATGGCGCCATTGGCGGTACCCTCGTCGCTGGCCGCCTCGCCGAGCAGACCTTGCGCAATATCGATCACATCACCGATCACGGGGTTCACCAGCGGAATATCGATTGTCAGGCCAAAGTCATCCAGAACCTCTACACCGGCCAGAACGGTATCAAGGCCCAGTGTCAGGCCCGCATCGCTATAGCCGAGTGATACGCCAAGATCCACATCGCCGATGATGCTTTCAACCTGATCCAGATTAACGTCTATCTGCGGCAAGCCGATGTTATTGCCCAAAGCAAGATCATCATCACCCGGGCTGTCGTCGGTCTGGCCCAAATCACCGAGCGCCGTGTGGAGGCTATCGGCAAGTCCGGATACGGTGCCGCCGATGACTTCTGCCGCGCCCTCAACGATTACTTCCGCGATATCCGGCAGACTACCGACGGGATTGTCAACAATATGTGCCAATGTTTCAGGGTGCGTGAGCGTGGCGAGCATATCTGCGGCAGGGTCAAGTGCGCCGTTGACCACAGGCGTCAAGACGGGCACATCCAGATGGACATCGCCATTGACCAGCGGAAGATCGGCAATAATCGTTTCGATCGTAATATCGATACCATTTTCATCCTGTGCAAATGTCACGCCGATATCGATATCGCCGATAATATCTTCGACGACATCTAGATTCACATCGATATGCGGAATACCGAGATCGGTATGCACGGAAAGATCATAATCATCCCCCATGGGCGGCGGCGCGCCCAGAAGACTGCCGATCAGACTTTCAACCGTAACGGTAATACCGTCAAGCACGGGCTGCACAATGCCGGTCACGTTATCAATCACGGGATTTGCAATATCAAGGACGCCGCCGATCACCGGGTTTAGAATCGGTATGTCGATGTTGATTTCAGCGCCGATCAGCGGGATATCAAGCAAGGTGGTGTCCAGATCGATTGTGACACCACTGTCCGGATCAAAACCGATGCTGACGCCTAAATCGATATCGCCGACGATGTTTTCCAGCGGGTCAAGATTAATGTCGATGACCGGCAGGCCGATATTGTTATCAACCAGAATATCGATATCACCATTGTTGCCGCCGCTGTCATGTGCACCGCCGCCGTTATTGCCACCACCACCATTGTCGCCACCGTTATTATCGCCGTTGTTGTCACCGCCGCCGTTGTTTCCATCGTCATCGTTACCGTTATTGTTGGCGTTATCGTCATCGCCATCATCGTTCCCGTCCCCGTCTGCGCGGGGGCGGTTATCGGGCAGGGCAGCGTCAAGCGCTGCGCCGCTCTGCACAGAGGCGGCGAAACCTGCACCTGCTGCGGGCACACCATTAAGAGAAGATGTCTCCGCGCCGGTTGACGCAAAAACAGCCGCGCCTGCACCGCCGGGTGTATGACCAGCTGCGATGTTTGCCGCCAAGGCGTTTTCGATAGACTGCGCATCCATCGCGGCTTGCTGCGCGCTGCCCAGTGTGGCCAGCACGCCTGCCGGATCTGCCGAGGGGGTGTAAACGGAATCACCCCCTACACCCGCGGCGGCGGCATCGGTCTGGCGCGCTTGTAGCAGCAGGTAGTTTAAATTGCCTGAGCCAAAAAGGCTTTCGGTCACCCCATCCAAGTCTTCGGCCAGATAAAGATCGGCATCAAGGCGGCTGACAAGCAGTGGCGCATCGGCCAGCGGCAGCATCCCCGCCAAAGGTTCTGCGGCGGCGGGGTTGTCTGCGGCTGTGGGGAAAAGCGGTTCTTTTGACATGGCGCCCTCTTTCGGCAGGGGTTGCATATAATTAACATATTACAACTACAGGTTTAATAAATCCTGAATTTTCTTTATATTTTTCAAATACATACCTTGGTATGTCGTCCGGCTCTTGTGAAAAGGCAAAAGGTAGCGGGCGACCGCCGGGGGGCTTCGGCGGCCGTCGCTACGCAATGCCCGCGCGCGGCGGCGTGCCGCGCACGGAAAAAACACCGGAGGCGGAGGGAGAGAAGGGTCGGGTCTGCTCCGGTGCGGATAGAAAAGGGAACGGCATCATACGGCACGGCAAGCGCTGCACATCGCGCTCGCTGCACGCCATGCGGCCTGTCAGGGCATAGACATGACGCGCGGCCGCGTAATCGGATGTTGCGCAAACGGTATAGGTTTCGTCGCCGGCTTCGCTGTGAAGGCATACGCTGTAATAATCGCTCTGTGTCATGATGCGCCCCGCTGCTCTGTGATGATTTCGGCGTTATGCATTGCACAGGCTGTGCCATAGAAAAAAACTTGTGATTTCATAGACGCCGCGGCGCGGAGGGTTGCTTTATGCCTGCGGTACGCGCTGCGCTGCGCCGCAGTTTGCAAGACTTTGTTAGGATTTTTGCAATACAATCTGAAATTGTATTGATGTTTTAATCGCGCGGAGGCCTTGATGCAAACCGGCAAAATCCTGATCGTCGAAGACAGCGCGGCGCTGTCTCTGACCTATGACGATTATCTGACGCGCGCGGGGCACAGCACCGATATCGCCCATAGTATTGATGCCGCGCAGCGCGCCATCGCCAAGCTGCGCTACGACTGTATTCTGATGGATTTACATCTGCCCGATGGTCTGGGCACGGCGCTGATTGCCGATATGCGCGCCAGCGGCATAGACACACCCGTTGTGGTGCTGACGGCCGAGCCTTCAATAGACACCGCAGTGGCCGCGATTCGCGCAGGGGCGCAAGACTATCTTTGTAAACCGGTAACGGCCGAGCGTCTGGCGCTAACGATCCGTCATATGCTCGAACAGCAATCGCTGCGCCGGATTGTCAGTGATTACCGTGCTATTGAACGTGACCGCTTTTGCGATTTTATCGGTGGTTCACCTGCGATGCAAATTGTCTATCACGTTCTTGAAAACGCCGCACAGAGCCGTGCGCCGGTTTTTATCACCGGTGAAAGCGGTACAGGCAAAGAACTTGCGGCGCGGGCGATACATATGCTGGGGCCGCGGCGCGGCAAGGTGTTTGAAGCCTTGAACTGTGCCGCTGTACCGGGAAATTTATTGGAAAGTGAAATTTTTGGCCATGCGCGCGGGGCCTTTACGGGGGCGGTGTCGCGCTATCTGGGCGCGGCAGAGCGGGCGCAAGACGGCACGCTTTTTCTGGACGAGCTGGCGGAAATGCAGCCGGAAATGCAGTCAAAATTATTACGTTTCACGCAGAGCGGTTCTTTCCGCGCGCTCGGCGCGGCGCGTGAAACGGTCGTTGATGTGCGTTTCGTCTGCGCCACCAACCGCGACCCGATGGCCGCTGTCGCAGCAGGCATTTTGCGCGAAGATTTATATTATCGCCTGAACGTTATTTCGCTGCATCTGCCGCCGCTGCGTGAACGCGGCGATGATGTGCTTTTAATTGCCGCGCATCTGCTGACGCGCATGGCGGCAGAAGAGCGAAAACGCTTTACCTGTCTTTCCGCCGATGCAGCCGATTATCTGCGCAGCCAGACCTGGCCGGGAAATGTACGTGAATTGCAAAATGTGCTGCGGCGCGCGGTTGTGATGAATGATGGCGATGTCCTGAGCGCCGATATGCTGCCGCGGCAGACAGGTGACAGGGCTTTTTTATCCGCGCCGGCGCCTTCTGCGCCGTCACCGCCTGCATCTGCGTCGCTGCGGCTGATGGAGCGGCAGATGATTGAAAAAACAATTGATGACTGCGGCGGCAATATCAGCGCGGCCGCGCGGCGGCTGGGTGTCAATCCATCGACGCTGCACCGCAAACGTCAAAAGTGGCGGCGCAGTAATTCAGAGGGCGCGATGCGGGGCGGTGCGGCGCTCGATTGAGGCGGCGGTTATTGTGCAAGCATGACAGAGTGCGCGTAAGTGCAATCCCGCCGATGCAGGCAGGTGCGCGGGCAAACCGGCGCTTTGTGCAGATTGCAGGTTCTCGACTTCTGCGGCAGCCGCGGCGACATCTGCTGTTTTCAGCATCTCTGCCAGCGCACGTATGGTATGTGCTTCGCGCCGCAGCGCGTGCAAATCACCGGCCAGCCAGAGTTTTTCACAAGCCGCGGCACGCGTGCGCAGCTCTCTGGCATAGACGGCCAAAAGCCGCGCCGGAATGTCTTGCGGTATGTCGGTTATGTCCGCCAGTGCAGCCGCTTTGCCGTGCAGTCCTGATTCTTCGGCAGCAGACAGAATTTTTTCACGGTCCAGCGGTTTGATAAAACAGCCGCAGAAACCTGCAGCAAGGGCGCGGCGTTCTGTTTCTGTGTCGATAAAGCCGCTGATCGCATACAGCGGTATGTGCCGCGTATTTCGCGGGCACAGCTGCTCGGCCACGGCAAAGCCGTTCATCTGCGGCATTTGCAAATCAATAAACACAAGATCGTATTCATGCGTGCTGAATAATTCTATCGCTTCGCGCCCGCTGGCCGCAGCCGTAGCGTGATGTCCCATGCGTGCAATGGTGAGCGTAAACAGCGACCGGTTCGTGGCGCTGTCGTCTGCGATCAGAATATTCAGCGGCATCGGCGTCCTTGCTTCATGATTGTGTAATCTTTCCGGCGTAAAATAGGGGTATGGAAACCGGTGGCAAAAAAATTCTGGTCGTGGACGATGACATGCAGATGCGTCTGTCGCTGCGGCATATTTTGCACCGCGAAGGCCACAGCGTCGACGAAGCTGTCAACGGGCAGGCCGCGATCGACAGCGTGGAGGCGGCAGATGCAGGTTATGACCTTGTGCTCATGGATATCATCATGCCGGATAAAGAGGGGATAGAGACGATTCTTTATCTGCGGCGGCGGCACCCGTCTTTGAAGATTATTGCGATGTCGGGTGGTGCACGGCTTTTCGATTTTGATCCACTGCGGCTGGCGCACGACTGCGGCGCGAATTTCGTGCTGGCCAAACCGTTCGAGCCGGATGCGCTGCGTAAAATGCTGCGCATCTGTCTGGTTGACGGGTGATTTTAGCGCTGTGTTATGCGGCATTTTTCTGCCCCGCCGGTATCATCAATTCAAAAGAAGATCCCTTGAACCGTGTTGTGGTCACGACAATCGCGCCGCCAAGTCCTTGAATAATCCCCTGCAGCGCAGGCAGGCCCAGGCCGCTGCCGGTGCCGACGTCGCGGGTGGTAAAAAACGGGTCAAAAATTCTGGCTGCCACATCGCGCGTCATGCCTTCGCCGTCGTCTTCGACGCGGATACGCATGTAATCTCGGCTGTCCAGACGTCCGTTGATCAGGGTAATGGTGTCGCCAGCTTCCGTGCCGCCGGAGATTACGATCGCGTTTTCTTCCCCGCAAGGTACAGTGATAGAGAGCTTGTCGAGCGCAATGCGGATATGCCCCGCACGTAAACCGATGGCGTGATCGGCATTGAGACAAAGGTTGACCAGTGCCTGACCCAGCTGTGTGGCGTCTGCTTCGATGATATCGTCCTCTGCGCCGCGCGTATACGTCAGCTGTGTGGAGCGGCGGATGCAGGGGGTTATAAGGTCGATACTCTCCCGAATGACGGCATCCAGCGAAAGAGGTATGGCAAGCTGCGCGCTGTCTGCCGCGCCGCGCCGGCTATACCGCATCAGCTGCGCAACGATATCCTGACCGCGGCGCGCGGCGGTGATGATCTGATGCGCCATGCCGCGTTGTTCGGGCGCGGCGATCAGGTCTTCTTCCAGCAAAACGCCAAAGCCGAGGATAGAGCCGAGAATATTGTTGAAATCATGCGCAATCCCGCCCGCCATCGTGCCCAGCGCTTCCTGCCGCCGTGCGGCGCGCAGCTCTTCGGCCTGACGCATCAGAAGTACGCGCTGCTTGCGTATCTTCCAGCACAGCGCAAGAACAGCAGCAACCAGAGCGGCGCAGAAAGCGGGCAGCGAAAAAAAAGCAGCGGTCATGAGAACACCCGTTGTTGCTTTTATGATTATATACAACTAAGGGTTGTTTATCAAGCGCGGCTTAGGTTCCGGCCGGGCTTGCGACTTTCAGGCCGATGATGCCGACAACAATCAATCCGGCAAAGAAAAGCCGCGCGGCGGTTGCGGGTTCATGGAACAGCACAATACCCGCGGCAACCGCGCCGATGGCGCCGATGCCTGTCCAGATCGCATAGGCCGTGCCAATCGGCAGGCTGCGCACAGCCAAGGCGAGCAGCACCATGCTGACAATCAGGCATACCACTGTCACCAGCGTGGGCAGCGGGCGGGTGAAGCTTTCGCTGTATTTAAGCCCGACGGCCCAGCCGATTTCAAAAAGCCCTGCAAAAAAAAGATAGACCCATGCCATATGTGTTGTCCTTCGGGGTGTGGCCGCTTTGAGATGGAACCATAAATAATGATAAAGCATTCTTTTTTAAAGAGTTTTTTGACCTGTTTTTTGCGGAAATCCGCGCAGCTTTGTGATAGGTTACGGCCATGAAAAAAACGTTTTCTGCAGCACGGTGGATAAAGCTTGCGGCGCGGCATGCCGCGCTTTTTGTGCTGGCCTTTGCCCTGCTGACAACCCTTGCCGTGGCCGTGCGCGCAGAGGTGGATTATAAACCGGTGATTACCGGCGATATCAAAAAAGACATTGCCGAAGATCTGCGCCGCAATTCGTATCTTTTCCAGTTTTTGAAGAACAAGCCGCTGTCGCGCGAAGGGCTGGAGCGCCGCGCCGCGGACGATGTACTGCGCCTGCGCGATACGATGATCGGGCACGGCTATTACGGCGCGGACATCCGCTATACGCTGGAAGGCGATGCCGCACCCTATACAGTCACGCTGAATGTGGATACCGGCCCCCTCTTCAGCATCGAGAGCTACGAGGTGACATGGCGCAACAAAGCGGGACGCAAAACGGCCGCGCCCGAAGCGATAGATACCCGCCGCCTGCTGCGTAAAACGAAAGGCACACCGGCGACCCCCGAAGTGATCCTTGACCGCGAGCGTGATATTCTGGAGGCGCTGAAACAGAATGGCTACCCGCTGCCCGAAGTCTACGAGCGCAGGGTCGTCATCGACCATGCCACGCAACGGGCGGCCGTGACGCTGGCCATCGGCAGCGGCACGCGTGCCGTTTTTGGCCCTGTTCAACTGTCGGGATACGAAGCGGTGCGCGAAGATTTTATCCGGCGCCGCATCGGTTGGCAGCCGGGCGATACATTCAATATCGACAAAGTCGTGGGCACAAGGCGTGACATGTTGCAAACAGGGCTTTTTTCGGCGGTCGATGTAACGCTGGATGCCAAGGCGGGGGCGGGCACCGTGCCTGCCAGCATCCAGATCGCCGAGCGTAAGCCGCGTACCATCGGTGCCGGTCTGTCCTATTCTACCAGCCGCAGTATCGAGGGAAAAATTTTCTGGGAACACCGCAATCTTGCCGGTGGCGGCGAAAAGCTGCGGGCCGAGGCAGATGCGGGGCTTGACCGCTATGGCATTGGCGCATCACTGACCAAGCCGGATTTCGGCGGCACGATCAAACGCAGCTTGCAAATCAAAACCGGATTTCGCCAAGAATTTCTGGATGCCTACGACAAATCTTCCTATAGTGCGGCAGCCGGTCTGAGCCATGCTTTTAACAGCCGCCTGTCGGCGACGCTGGGCGGCGGGCTGGAGTTCAGCCAGATCAAAGAAAAAGGCCAGAACGAACGTGATTTCTGGCTGCTGTCCCTGCCAATGGGAGTCAAATACGACAGCACGGCCGATACGCTCGACCCCGTGAAAGGCATACGCGCGGCGGCCAACGTCACGCCTTTTATGGCTGTGAACCAGTCGCAGGAAAATTTCACCATCGCCGATGTATCGCTGAGCCATTATTTGCCGATCAATCAGGAAAAAATCGTATTCGCCAACCGCGTAAAAATCGGCGCGATTTTTGGCGAGGATGTAACGGCCATACCGGCCGATAAACGCCTGTACTCCGGCGGCGGCGGTTCGGTGCGCGGCTATGGCTATCAGCTGATCAGCCCGCTTGATGCGAATAATGACCCCACAGGCGGACGCTTTCAGGTGGAGGTCGGCAGCGAAGTGCGTTTCCGCGTCACGGACACCATCGGCATCGTGCCCTTTGTCGAGGGCGGGCGTGTCACGGAAGATTTCGACGTCAAGGGCGATGAACGCTTTTTATGGGCGGCGGGCATTGGTGTGCGTTATTACACCGCCGTCGGGCCTATACGTGCGGACGTCGCCGTGCCCATCAACGGGCGCAGCAAAGACGATGCCTTTCAGGTTTATTTCAGTCTCGGGCAGGCATTCTGATGCCGGAAAAACAGACGCCCCCGCCACAACCTGCCGCCACGCCCGACAAACCGGCGCAGCGTGGCTGGCTGCTGCGTTTTCTCTACGGTACGGTCATCGGCTCCGTTGTGATGGTGCGGCACTGGATGGCGTGGTTGCTGACGGTCTTTGCCATCCTTCTGCTCTGCGCTTATGGCTTTATGATGTATTTACAAACAGACGACGGCAAACTGTGGCTGGGCGAAACTGTTTCGCGCATCGCTTCTACAGATGATCTTGTCATCCATCTGCGATTTGACGATGTAACTTTTTCTCAGGTATCTATTCCCCATCTGACGGCGGCTGACAAGAAAGGCGTGTTTCTGGAGATCACAGATATTGATCTTGGCATCAATCCAAAAACCTATTTTCTGTTCAGACCGGTCGCGGACCGATTGAATATCGACCGCGTCTATCTGGCGCGGCTGCCGGAAATGCCGGAAGATAAAAAGTCAAAAGCGCCCGCGCCTGCGCGCAGCAGCCTGCCGGATATCGCAGCCGAGCTGCGCACGTTTAATATCCGCGAAATTCATGCCGGTGCCGCGGTTTATGGGCAGGAGCAGTTTTTTAGCCTGAAAAGCAGCATCGCGCTCTCCCCCCGCCTGGCGGAAAACGATATTGATATTGTGCTGGGTGCGGCAGAGGGGCGGCAGAAATCCGAAACCACCCATCTGCATCTGCGCGTCAAATCCGATACACCGGAAAACCTCGAAGTCGACATGGCGCTGCGCGATGCGGCAGGCGGCATGGTGACGCGGCTGATCGGCCTGCCAGCGGGATATGATGTTGATTTTACGCTGCAGGGCGCCGGCCCCCCGCGCGATTGGCGCGGAACATCACAGATACGTCTGGGGCGCGAGCTCTCGGGGCATTTCCTTCTTCGTCTCAAAGACAACCGCCGCCTGCTGATTGATGCCGACCTCAAGGGGCCGCGCAACGTATCTGTGAAGGGCAATCTTGATCTGCCGCTGCAACTGTCGCCGCCGGCCCTGCCGATGCGCAGTGCGATATCAGGAAGCCTGACAACAACGCTGGATTTGCGCAGCCTGACCCTGCTGTTGGGGCTGGATGACCACCGCGCCACCGGCACGGCACGCCTCTCTGTCAATGTTTCCGGATCGCTGCAGCAGCCGGTGATTGAAGGCACAGGCAGTCTGCGTGATGCCAGCTACGAGAACCTTGCGGCAGGCGTAAAATTGTCGGCGCTGCGGGCAGATATCTCTGCCACGCGGTCGGATATCCGGCTCAGTAATCTTTCTGCCCGCACGCCCCAGCGCGGCAATATCAGCGGCAGCGCTGCTGTTTCGCTGCGTGATATCAGCAATCCGTCTTTCAGTTTTTCAGTCGCGCTTGACCGCGCGCAGGTGCTTGCTTTGCAAAACGCGCAGGTACAGGCAAGCGGCACTCTCTCCGGTAACGGAACGTCTGATTTTGTGGATATCGGCGGCGATATCACCATCAACCGCGCTGAAATATATTTAGCAGGCTTCGGCAGCAGCAGCGCGGCAAGCATGCTGAATATCGTCGAAGTCAATGTTCCGCCGCATCTGCGCCGGGCGCGGCAGCAGGTAACGATACCCGACGCCGCCTATCGTCTGAATCTGGATGTGCGTATTGCCGCGCCGCGCGCGATTTTTGTGCGCGGGCAGGGGCTTGATTCCGAATGGTCGGCCAAGGCTCATGTCCGCGGCACGGCAGAAGACCCGCAAGTCGATGGCGAACTGCGTCTGATCCGCGGCAGATACGAATTTTTTGATGCGCTGCTGACCTTTGACAGCGGACTGATTGATTTCAGGGCAGGGAATGTGACAAACCCCGATCTGGATATCAAAGGCCGCGTACAGGGCAAACAGGTTACCGCCAATATCGCCGTAAGCGGTTCGGCGCAAATGCCCGAAGTGACATTGACGTCAACGCCGCCGCTGCCGCAGGACGAGATTTTATCGCGCGTGTTTTTTGATAAATCAGTCACAGAATTGACGCCCATGGAAATGGTGCGCGTGGCGCAGATTATCGGCGTCATGTCGGGACGTATGGGCGGCGGTGTCGACCCGATCACCCAGCTGCGTAAAAAAGCGGGCATTGATATGTTCAGTGTCAACCGCGACGACAAAACCGGCGATACCAGCGTCTCGGTCGGCAAATATCTGTCGGACGGCATTTATATGTCTGTCGATCAGGGGCTGAACACGCAAGGCAGCGCTGTGAAGCTGCAGATCGAATTAAAGCCCAATTTACAGCTGGAAACCCGCGTCGGTAACGATAACGAGAACAGCGTCGGGATTAACTGGAAAAAAGACTACTGATTATTCAGGGTTTGCGCACGAAAACCGCAACAGAATGCGGTGCGATGCGCACGGTGGCGCCGTCCTGACAGGGGGGCGTTTGTTTTTGCGGCATGTCTGTATCCACCGCGCGTTGCCATGTACCGGCTATTTTGGATGCGGGCAGGGGCATGTCCACCGCGGCGGCGCTGCGGTTAAAAACAGCCATCAAACGGCGTCCGCCGTCTGCCCCGTCCGGATTTTCGATTTTATCCTCGTCGAGCAGCATGGTGACGGTTTTTGCGTTTTGCCACGCATCGCTGCGCATTTCTTTTCCATCCGTGCCGAGCCATGTAAGGTCCTTGCGCCCGTCGCTGCCGGCTGCGCCATGCAGGAATTTTTCTGCCGAGAGAGCAGGGTGTGCGGCGCGCAGGGCAGAAAGTTTTTTTGTGAAATCCTGCAGGGCGCGGCCATCGGCATCAACCGTGTCTTTTTCAACCCAGCCGATGCGGTTGTCCTGACAATAGGCGTTGTTGTTGCCATGCTGGCTGTTGCCGTGTTCATCACCGGCCAAAATCATCGGCGTACCCTGCGCCAGAAAGAGGGTAGAGAGCATGTTGCGCTTGGTTTTTTCGCGCGCCGCGCGGATGGCGGGGTCTGCGGTGGCGCCTTCGTGGCCGTGATTGTGGCCGTGGTTTGTATTGTTGCCGTCGCGGTTTTGCTCGCCGTTTTGTGTGTTGTGTTTGGTGTTGTAGCTGACAACATCATGCAGCGGAAAACCGTCATGGCAGGTAACCATATTGATGCTGTCCTGCGGTTTGCGCCCGCCAAGGTCGAATTCCGGCGCAGAGCCGGCCAGACGCGTTGCCAACGCGGGAGCGGTCCCGTCGTCACCGCGCCAGAATTTTCGCACATCGTCGCGGAATTTGTCGTTCCATTCCTGCCAGCCTTTGGGGAAGTTGCCAAGCTGGTAGCCACCGGGGCCGATATCCCACGGTTCGGCGATCAGTTTTATTTTTGACAGCACGGGGTCTGCCGCAACTTCGCGGAAGAAAGCGGCCTGGGTGTCAAAAGCATAAGGATCGCGGCCCAGTACCGGCGCCAGATCAAAACGGAAACCATCCACGCCATAGGCTTCAACCCAGTGACGCAGACAATCCAGCACCATGCCGCGCACGGCAGGATCGGAAAGATCAAGTGTATTGCCGCATCCGGTTTCGTCGATATATTTGCTTTTGTCTGCGGGTTGCAGGCGATAATAACTGGCGTTGTCGATGCCGCGCAGCGACAGTGCGGGCGCATCTACGGGGCCTTCGGCGGTATGATTGAAAACAACATCGAGCACAACCTCGATACCTTCTTTGTGCAAGGCATCGACCATATCGCGGAATTCGCGGCGCGCATTTTGTGGATCGCGGGCATACGAAGGCTCCGGCGCAAAAGCGGCCAGCGTGTCATAGCCCCAGTAATTCGCAAGGCCAAGCTTTTCCAGCCGTTCATCGGCCAGTTTTGCGGCAACGGGCAGCAGTTCCACCGTTGTAACGCCCATGTCTTTGAGATGTGCAAGGGTGGCGGGCGCGGCGATACCGGCATAGGTGCCGCGCAGATCGGGCGGCACGTTGTCATCCAGCATCGTCATGCCTTTGGGGTGCATTTCCATGATGACGGTTTTATTTTTGGCAATATGCGGGCGCGCCGTGGCAGGCGGTGGCAGCGGGGCAGGCACGCGTGCCTTGACCATCGACCGGGCGCTGTCCTGTGCGGGGTCAGTCATGGCATCATCCCATGTCACCGCACCGACGAGTTCTTCGGCATAGGGGTCGAGCAGTAATTTCTGCGGATTGAAACGGTGACCATTTGCCGGATCATCGGGGCCGTGCGCACGCAGGCCATAAACCTGCCCTGCTTTTAATCCGGGGACATAGCCATGATGCACATCGCCTGTGCGCGCGGGCAGGGTGAAGCGGGCGGTTTCGGTCAGCCCGTCGTCACTGTATAGACAAACATCAATTTTTTCGGCATGGCGCGAAAACACCGCAAAATTGACGCCCTGCGCATCGGCGGTGGCGCCGTGTTTTTCGGCGTGGCCATTTTGGATGGTTTCAATCGGGCTGCGTGTCATGCGTTCCGGCCTTGTGGGTACGGTTCATGGAAACGGGCGGTGTCTGATGTGAAAACGGTAGCACAAAAAATCACGCCAAGGCCAGACGCGATGTCATAGAAATGCTGACGCAGCGCAGCAAAATGCTGCGCCGCAAAACATATACGAGAAGGTGGGGTTAGGGCGCGGCGGTCTTTTGTGTTTGTTTTACCGCAGGGGCTGCGGCAGGTGCGTTTCCGTCAGGCTTTTGTGCTTCCTGCATGATACTGCCGAGCGCTTTTTGCGAGACTGTTTTTCCGGCATCCGATGTCAGCTCGCCGCCGACGACAAATTGCAGAAATCCGGCAAGTGTTTTGTTGCTGTCCGCCAGTGCCGGATTCTCGCGGCTGAGCAGCGTTGTCATTTTGCGGCTGTAGTCAAAATTTGTCGCGGTCGAGGGCCCCAGATCCGCATCGCTCATCAGTGTGCACATGGTCAGCAGCGCACGGTCGCGTGCGATATCCTGCAATTCCTGCGGTGTGCCATCGGCGCCCCCCTTGACGGCGGCTTTCAAGAAAGTATGCGGGCTTTTGCCGCCCTGCGGCGCGCTGATATCGGTGATGCGGATCATCACGCGCACATCTTCCTGATCGCGGGCAGACATGCCAACCAGCTTCATAAAAGGTTCAATCGCGCCGATGGCTTTGTTTTCCAGCCGGTATTGCTCGTGGCTTTCGGGGCCAGTCAACGAATTGGTTTTGCCGTCGTGCATCAGGTCGTGCCCTGCTGCGGCCAGAAGAGATTTGGCGATATTGTCGGCCTCCAGCATCACGGTGCCCGGCTTGCCGCTGGCGGCCAATTCGTTATTCACGTTGCACAGCCGCGCCATGGCGGCCGTGACTTCGCGGAAATGGTGGTTGCTGTGATAGAGGTTGTCGTTGTCAACCTCTGCCGCTATACCGGCCATGATGGCGGCTTTCAAATGTTTGTTGTCGGGCGGGATGTCGAGAAATGCTCTGCCGCGGCGCAGATGATGGCGGTGGTGCTGGGCGGGTTGTCGCGCCATTTGTCAAACAGCGCGGCCATTTTTGCGCCGTTGTCATCGCCGCCTGCTGTGGTGGCACAGGCAAAAAGCACACCGGCATCCTGTTTCAGCCGCTGCATGTCGCGGTCAAAATTTCTAACTGTATCGATGACGCTGTTGATCAGCTCGTCACGGCGAAAAGTGCCTTTGAAAAAAGCATCTTCCTGCGCGGCAAGAGTGGCACCGGATTTTTCAACAAGGTCTTTGTACATCTGCTGCGCCCCGGCCCTGAAACATGCGATCAATCTTGCGTATAATCTTGCAAAGCCTGTGCGGAGACGGCGAAGGAACGCATCGATCATCTTGTTTCAAACAGCCGTTCACAAAAATCACGCCGCATAAAGGCATGTGCAAGTGGTCAGCTTTATCCTAGCCGAAAAGGCTTAATCTTATGTTAAGCGGGGAGGGGACTACGAGCTGTGCTTGCTGCTCTGGGGCAGGGTTGCCCACCAATGCTGCAAAAGCTGCTTTTGCCGGACAAGACGCTGGTAATGACGTTGCAGATGGGGCTGGCGGGTCAGAAGGCGGCGCATGCGGGCGGCGCGGACGGGGTCGAGCTGGTTGTCCACCAGTGCCTCGATATCTTGCGCTGTAATCCTGTCGCCGGGCATTTTATTACTTTGCCTTTGTAATTACTGGGATTTTCCTTCTCTTCTCCCGCCAACGCCGCGGCGGGGCGTTCGGTTCCGCCGAACTTTAGCCGGTCTCAGGCGTTGGTTTGAGGAATGATCTAAAGAAAGAGAGGTACACAATGCTCAGAGCAGCTTTCGGTTTTCTGGTTCTGGCGATTGTCGCCGGTATTTTTGGGTTTGGCGGTATCGCGGCCCTGTCTGTCGACATCGCCCGTATTCTGGTCGTTTTATTCCTGATTCTCTTTGCCGTGGCGCTGGTCATGCACGCCCTGCGCGGCAAAGCCCCGCCTGTCTAGGCACGGCATCCGGCATCAATCCGTGATATCGAAATAAAAAACACACGGGGGCGGCACGTATTTTTGTGTCGCCCTCGCGTGCAAACCCGCTAAAATAGCCAGATTGTTTCAACCTGCCGCCCCCTAATGACGGATTGCCCGGTGCGTTTTTTTAAAAATTACAAAGCGCCCTTTTTTTTCACCCTGCTGCTGGCAGGGGCTTTGGTCATGCTGGGCACCTTTGTCTATAAAGGGACGGGTTCGATCAACCGCTCCATGGCGGGCATTGAACAAAGCCACGAAATCATCAGCAAAAACCAGGAACTCGCAGCGCAGGTCGAGCGCATGGCCGCGCAGCAGCAAGCCTATGTGCTGAGCGGTGAAGACCGTTTCAACGCCGCCTATGATTTCACCAAAGGAAATATTTCCAACCGTATTGCCGAGCTGACGGCGCTGATGCGTCACAACACGGCACAGGTCAGCCGCCTGAATGAATTGCAGCACCATTTCCTGCTCCTCAGCGAGCGGCTGGATGAAATGGCCATGGTCTATAGGGCCGAACGCGCGCTGGCCGCCATCGCCGCGCAGGAGGCCGCGCGGATCGAAGCGGAAAAAGCCGCCGCAGAAACCGATACCGAAAAGCCCGCACAGGCGGGCGCGCCCAAGACCGGCAAAAATCCAAGACCGGCCGCGACAAAAGAAGTGCGTCTGGTTTTTAATTTGCCGCTGCCGCCGCCGCGCCCGATGCCGACGATGGATACAATCGAAGCCGCGCGCGAAAACCTGTCGCGCGTCAGTGTCGAGATCATCGCCGACGAACAGCTGCTGCTGAAACGCCGCAGCGAAACGCTGGAACAACAGCGTCGTTTCTATCGCCTGTCTGTTATGGCGGGCGCGACGGGTATTGCGCTGGTTTTTCTGGTCGGCGTGGTTTATCTGGTGCGCGCGCCGCAGCCTGCGCGCGAAAATGCCGAAGGCGGCGCCGAAGAAATGTTCCGCCTTGCGATCGAGGGATCAAACGACGGCATTTTCGAGTGGAATCTTGAACGCGAAACGGCTTTTTATTCGGCGCAGTTCTGGGCCATGCTCGGCCATGAAAAAGGCCATTTTGCCGAAACGATGCAGTCTTTCCGCGATATCCTGCACCCCGAAGACCGCGAGCGCGTGCTCAGCCATCTGGAGCGCTATCTGGGCGGCGAGCTGCCCGATTACCTGATCATCTTCCGCATGCGTCATAAATCCGGCCGCTGGGTCTGGATCAACGGGCGCGGCAAGGCGCTTTATGATGACAAGGGCAAACCTTACCGCCTTGTCGGGGCACATACCGATATCAGTCATATCAAAGCCTATGAAGAAAAACTGCAAAAGGCCAAAGAAACCGCAGAGAAGGCCAGCCGCGCCAAAACAGATTTTCTGGCGCATATGAGCCATGAAATCCGCACGCCGCTGACGGCGATCAGCGGGATTGCCGAAATTTTTGAAAAGCATCAGGGCAATCTTGATCCCAAACAGCAGCAGCTCGTTAAAACGCTTAATTCCAGCACCCAGTCGCTCAAGGAACTGGTCAGCGATATTCTGGATTTCTCCAAAATCGAAAGCGGGGAGCTGGAGCTGGAAGAGAGTCCCTTCGGGCTGCAAAACCTGTTTGAACAGGTCATCAGCATCGTTTCCGTCAAGGCACATGAAAAGGGTATCGGTTTTAGCTTTGATTTTGAAGAAGTCAAACGGCAGCGCATCCTCGGTGACCGCGCGCGCCTGCGCCAGATTTTGATTAACCTTATCGGCAATGCCGTGAAGTTTACCGATAAAGGCGAAGTGGAAATCAAGGCCAGCCGCGTCATGAAAGGCAGCACGGCGCAGCTGCGCATTGATGTATGTGATACCGGCATCGGCATCGACCCCAAACATTTCGACATGATTTTCGAGCGCTTCAAACAGGCAGATTCATCAGTGTCGCGCAAATATGGCGGCACAGGCCTTGGCTTGCCGATTTCGCAGCGGCTGGCGCGGCTGATGGGCGGCAATATCACGGTCGATAGTGCGCTTGGCAAAGGCTCTACTTTCACGCTCCTGCTGCCGGTGCGGCAGGAAGAAGAAATCACCGAAGCGCAGAGCGACCAAAGCCTCAGCCACAGTCTCAGCGAAAGCATCCGCGAACAAGGCAAGGCGCAAAAGCGCATTTTGCTGGTCGAAGATTACGAAGGTAACGTGGTGCTACTGAGCTATCTGCTCGACAGCCTCGGCTGTCAGTACGACGTCGCGCGCACGGGGCTGGAGGCGCTGAACATGTGGAAGCAGCGCGGCTATGACCTGATATTGATGGATGTACAAATGCCGGAAATGGACGGGTTTACCGCCACTGCGCAAATTCGCCGCATGGAAGAAGAAAAAGCCCTGCCGCGCACGCCCATCATCGGCATGACCGCGCATGCGCTGGTCGGTGACAAGGAAAAATGTATCGAAGCGGGTATGGATTCCTACCTGCCCAAACCCATCGTGGAAATCGACCTCAAAGCCAAAATCGTCGAATATCTGGACGCCAAGAAACGCGTGGCGTAAAAATTCCCTTGCCTGTAGTCGCATAAAAAACAACGCCCGGCAGGGGGATGCCGGGCGTTGTCGCTGAGGGATGGTTAGTGTGATGTCGTGGTCAGTAAGGGTTAGGTGATAAAAACCTTTATGCGGCGTTCATGATCGCGGCGCGGGTGGCCTCGATACGCCCCATCGGCGCGCTTTGCGGCGGCAGAGTTTCTTCCGCGAAAGGATGATCCATCAGCTGCTGCAGCGCAGATCTGGCGCGTGACAGACGGGAGCGGACGGTGCCAACCGGAATTTGCAAGAACTCCGATACTTCCTCGTAGCGCATGCCTTTGATGCAGACCAGCACCAGCATTTCGCGGTGTTCCTTGCTCAGGCGCTGCATCGCAGTGCGCACAAGGGCGAGATCGACCGTGTTTTCCTGCGGTGCATCCACGGCGCTGGCCATGATATGCGGTTCGGGGTCGTATTGGCTTTCGAATTTCTTTTTGCGGCGGTAGCCGGTAACGAACAGGTTGAACATGATTTTCGATGTCCAGCTGAACAGGTTGGTGTTTTCTTCGAACAACGCCTGTTTTTCGATCGCGCGCAAGAGCGTGGATTGAACCAGGTCTTCCGCCTCGTGCACGTTGCGCGTCAGCCGCAGAGCAAACTTGCGGAGGTTCGGCATTTCGTGTACCAGTGCTTCGTGTTTGAACATGTAAAAGCTCCTTTTCTGTTGCCTTACATCTTCAAGCCTAAGCCGCGTCTGTAGCCGCTGTTTGCCAGCTGTGTAACGGGCGTGAAATAATTTGTTTCATTTTTGTAACAAAGCGCTTAATCTGTAAAAATTCCTGTGATTTCAGGGCTTTGGTTTTACGTAAGGTAGTCGCCGTGCTGCACAAAGGGACCGTTTTGACCGTCGATGACGATGCCGACCTGCAGGTCGTCATGCGCCATTACCTTGAGGCCGAGGGGTATCAGATTCTCTCCGCGCGCAGCGGGGCGGAGCTTTTGGCCAAGCTGGAATCGACCGCGCCGGACATTATCCTTCTCGACCTGATCCTGCCGGACAATGACGGGTTGTCGCTGCTGGGGCAGATTCGCAGCAAATGCAGCGCCGCGGTTATTGTGGTCAGCGGCAAAGACGAAACCGCCGACCGTATCGTCGGCCTTGAAATGGGTGCGGATGATTATCTGACCAAGCCGTTCGAAATGCGCGAGCTCTCGGCACGTATCAAAGCCGTCCTGCGCCGCACGGGCGGGAATGAGGCACCGGCAAACGACAAAGCAGCGGCGGCAGGAAATTTGGCCAAAGCGCCGCGTCTGATCTTCGGCGGCTGGGTGCTGGACCGCCGCCAATACCAGTTGTTTGACAGCGAAGGAAAACCGGCGGATTTAACGAGCGGTGAATTCCGCCTGCTCGAAGCGCTGGTCAGCGCGCCGCACCGCGTGCTCAGCCGCGAACAGTTGTTTGAACTGACGCGCGGTGGCAGTGATTTTGACAGCTATGACCGCGCCATTGATATCCAGATCGCGCGTATCCGCAAAAAATTGCAAGACGATCCTAAAAATCCCGAGCTTATTAAAACCGTGCGCGGTGTGGGCTATATGTTTACACACGACGCGAAGGCGTCTGAATAAAAAAAGTCGCGAAGGCGTCTGAATAAAAAAAGCCGCGAAGGCGTCAAAGTAAAACAGCCCGCAAAATCTTCACCAATCAAACGTGTCAATAAAAAGGAAGGCGCCACGACGAAACTCAGGGCGCCTTCCCGGAAACACGCGGGAGAGTCAGAGTTCGCCCGCGGTTTCCTTTATGTTGCCGCGCGTCAGGAGCGGCCTTTCCATGTTCAAGGCACACGCGCGGCAAAGAAATTATGCATATGCGGGATGTCCCGCTGTCTGGCCTACGCACAGGTGTTTTAAGTGGTTCCGGCATGTTTTTTTGCCGAAAAATGCCGCAGATACGGATTAAAAAAATCGTTATCTTTTAGTGCTATAATACTTATATGTCGCGCCAGATGGCACTTTTCAAGCCCCCGTGCGTTGGCAGCGTCAAAGGGGATACAAAAAAACCACGACGAAAAAAGGAGATACGTTATGAGTGCCAACAAAAAGGACATGAAGAAAAATTTTATGTTTGCCGTCGCCGTCACGGCGCTGATGGTATGCCAGAGCGCGGCACCGCGTGCCGAAACCGAAACCGCGCCCGAAGGGCAGGTGGTCAAGCAGCGCGTCACGACGATCACCAAAACACGCCAAATCTTGCCTGAAACCGGCACACGCATGGTCAATTTCCTGGATTTTGATCTGAACGGAGACGGTATTTTGTCGACCGAAGAAGTGGGCGAGATGCTGTTCAAGCTGTTTGATACAGACGGCAACGGTCTTATTGACAATGTCGAGTTTGAAAAACGAAATGTCATGACCGTCGTGCCGATGGAAAAAGAAACAACCGTCAAATACGATTTCAACAATGACGGCAATCCCGACAAAATCGAACGCGAACATGAAACATTTATGGAGAAAACCCAGCTCAGCCGTTTTGACACAATGGGCGGCGGTTTGTCGCCGCGTGATTTTGTCGGCAAAAGCTTTATGCAGATGGATATCGACCGGAGCCGTTTTATCGAACTGGGTGAATGGCGCGGTGCCTATGACGAAGCCATCAACAAGAAAAACCGCCGGCAAGTTTTCTACAACCGCTAATAAATAGGCACAACCTCCTGCGCCTGCAAAGGCGCGGCGCGTTTTGTGAACAAAAGCCATCTGTCATGCGTTGGTATGATAGCGATTTAAAAAAGAAAAGGAGACGCATTATGCACAAGCAGGCATCTAAAATATCCGCATTCCGTTTTGCTGTACCTGTGGTAGCGGGTCTGGCGATTTTGTCCCTCGGCGCGTGTAGCGACATGAGCCGCACGCAGCAGCGCACGCTGTCAGGCGCGGCGATTGGTGCGGGTGTGGGTACCGTTGGTACCGTCATGACCGGCGGATGTGTCAGCTGCGGCGCGGCGATTGGCGCCGGCGTTGGTGCAGGCGCAGGCTATGTCCTCGACCAGGCCAACAAATAACACTGCGCCTACAGCGGCCAGAAAAACAGCAGCGCAGGGATGCTCACCGCAATCACCAATATCTCGAGCGGCAGCCCCATGCGCCAGTAATCGCCAAATCTAAATCCGCCCGGGCCCAGAATAAGCGTATTATTCTAGTGCCCGATCGGCGTGAGAAAAGCGCAAGACGCGCCAATGGCCACAGCCATCAGAAACGGGTCGACGCTGACGCCAAGGCTCTTGGCCGTGGCAACGGCAATCGGACAGAGGACAGCGGCGGTCGCGGCGTTGTTCATCACATCCGATAGCGTCATGGTAATCACAAGAATAAGTATCAGCGCAAAAATCGGCTGGCCTTGCGCCATATGCGATACCAGAAAATGCGACAGCGTAGCGGCCATACCTGTTTCGGCAACAGCACCGGCAACGGGTATCAAGGCACCCAAAAGCACAATCACCGGCCAGTCGATGGAGCTGTAAAAATTGCGCGCAGGAATAAGCCGCAGCAGCACCGCGGCCACAGCCGCCGTGACAAAAGAGACAGCGACACTGGCGCCCAGTGCGGCCGCGCCGATGGCGCCCGCCATCACCAAAGTGGCCATCCATGCCTCGCGCTTGGATGCAAGGCGCAGCGGGCGTTCGGCTAGCGGCAAACAGCTGTATTGCTGGGCGAATTCGCTCAAGGCTTCGGCGCTGCCTTGCAGCAGCAGAACATCGCCCGGGGCCATCGGCATCTGGCGCAGACGCGTATGGCTGCGCACGCCTTGGCGCGATATTGCCAAAAGGTTGATATCGTAATGGCTGCGCAGATAAATATCGCTCACCGAACGTCCGGACAGGCCTGAATCGGGCAGCACGACCATTTCCGCAAGTTTAATTTCGTCAGATTGCAAAAGACCGCCACGTTCGGCGTGTATTTCACCCTCGAGCGTCAGGCCAAGGACGGAAACAACGGTTTGCAATCCTTCGGGGTCGGCCTCCAGCACCAGAACATCTCCGGCATTGAGGCGCTGGCGCGGGTGCGGCGCGGGAAAGCGCTTTTCATCGCGCAGAAATCCGACGATCTGCGCATCGGCACCGGATTTTTCCAGCAGCAGCTCCGCTTCACGCAGGCTCATGCCGACGGCGGCGGCTTTTTCCGGCACCTTGGCTTCGGTCAAATAGCTGCCCGTTTCAAATCCTTCGATATCCGCGCGGGGGCGGGCAGGAACCAGCCGCCAGCCGACCAGCGCGATAAAACAAACACCAGCCAGCGCAACGCTGACGCCGACAGGGCTGAAATCAAACATGCCGAAACTGCCGCTGCCGTTTTGCATACGGAAAGAGGCCACGATCAGATTGGGCGGGGTGCCGATCAGCGTCGTCATACCGCCAAGGATGGAGCCGAAGGCAATCGGCATCAGCAGTTTTCCGGGCGGAATATTCTGCCGCGCCGCGATTTGTACGGCAACCGGCATCAAGAGCGCCAGCGCGCCCACGTTGTTCATGAAAGCAGAAAGCAATGCCGACAAAAAAACCAGTGCCGCCACAGTCGCGCTGATACCAAGAGATGCCGGAACAACGCGGCGTAGCATCGCATCCGCGGCGCCGGTTGATTGCAGCATGCCGCTGAGGATCAAAACAGCCGCCACAGTAATAACAGCCGGGTGACCAAAACCTGCAAAAGCATCTGCTGCCGGTAAAATGCCAAAACCGACACAGCTGACCAGCGCCAGCAGTGCAACGAAGTCGTGCCGCAGCTTGCCGGAAATAAACAGTCCCATCATTCCGGCCAAGATCAACATCAGAATGATTTGCGGCGTTGTCATCGGCGTTGTCTTTCAAAAAAAGGTCAGTCTGCGGCGCAGAGCATGCCTGATCTTTGGGGGTATGTAAAACATCATCAGGATCAATTTTTGCAATATGGCAATTAGCGGGCGCAAAAAAGCAGCCGGTCAGCCAAACCGGCCGCTTCTTCTGTGTATCCGCTGGCAGCAGCCTAGCCGCGCAGCTGTTTTTCAATCTCAGATGCTTCGATCAGTCCTTGGGTGCGGCTGACTTCCTTGTCGCCTTCAAAGACGATCAGCGTGCCTTGCTTGCTGACATTGAAAGCTTCAAGGTTTTGGATATCGTTCGGGTATTCGACCACCAATACGCGCAGGTTCATATGTGCGGGCTTGGTATATACATGATTGAGCGCGCGCTGCTGCTTGACGCAAAGCGGGCAGCCTTTTTTGTGAAAGGCAACGATAAACGGCATGCCCGAGTCCTGCGCGGCCATGAAATCTTTCTGGCTGAAAGCGCTCTGCTGTGCGGCAGAACTGGCGGTTTGTATCTTTTCGGTCTTTTGCATGCCGCCTGTTGGGTCCATCGCCAGCACGGGCATGGCGGCCAGACAGGCAATAACAGCGATCAGGCCGAGACTGTATCGTGTGTGTTTTTTCATCAGAAATCTCCGTTTTTCAATGGTTTCGGTTTATGTTGTGGAAGGGCAAAACACCTTCTGCTAGATTTCGTCCGGTCCCGCCGTAAAGTTACGGGCAGCGGTAGAAACTTTTTTGTAACCTTTCCCTCCGGAGCCGCGAAAACATGTCAGAGACGGGGGAGATCGAAAAACTGGAAGCCGAGCTCCGGACATATGTGCTGCAAACGCGGCAAGGCAACGCGCGAAGCTATCAAAAGCTTCTGGCCGATCTGCTGCCTTTCGTGCGGCGCGGTGTTGCCGGTCAAATGCACCGCTACGGCAAGGGGCACCTGTCCGAAGATGTGACGCAGGAGGTGATGCTGGCCGTGCATGTTCATTTGCATACCTATGACAGTGATCTGCCTTTTCTGGCCTGGGTGCGCGCCGTAATGAAACACAAGGCCATCGACAATCTGCGCCGCCACAAGGTGACGATGGTATCGATGGATGACATGACGGATAGCGTGATGCCGTCTGTACCGCCACAGAGCGAACAGCGCATGATCGAACGTGATCTGTCTTTCCTGCTCGCCGCACTAAAGCCGCCGACGGGCGAAATTATCCATGCGCTCAAGGTCGAAGGTGTATCAATCCGCGATCTGGCGCAGAAGTTCGGCATGTCCGAAAGCAATATTAAAGTGCTGGTTCACCGGGGAATCAAAAAAATGTCCCGTATGGTGACAGAGGGGGAGCCCGATGACAAAGGATGACAAACAAAAACTCGGCACGGAAGAGTTGCTGCGCGTTCTGGCGCAATCGCAGCCGCGGGCACCCTTGTTCCCGCTCTGGCTTTTCTGTCTGCTGGCGGTTTTTGTCAGTATGATATGCACCTTGTCCCTGCTGGGGTTGCGTACAGATGCAGGCATACAGGAAAGCTGGGCAGGTATGGCGGGCAAGACGCTGTTTCTTTGCGCCATTGCCCTTGCCGCTGCCGCCGGCCTGAAAAAACAGTCAGCGCCTTTGCCGGTGGATAAACCGTTTATGGCGCTTTATGTGCTTTTGGCTTTTCTGATGCTGCTGGTTGCTGCCGAATGGCTGCTGCGTCCGGCGGCAGATATTCTGGCCGGTTTTGCGCCGCGTAATTTTGCCACCTGTTTGCTTTCCGTCACTCTATACGGCACCGCGGGTTTGGCAGCGCTGACGCGGGCGCTGCGCGACTATGCACCGGCAGACAGCCGCCGCGCCGCTGCGGTGGCGGCCATTGCGGCAGGGGCAGCGGGCGCGGTTGGTTATTCTTTGCATTGCCGCGTGGACAGCCCGACGTTTATTCTGGTCGCTTATGGCTTGCCGATTCTGGCGCTGGCGCTGGCCGCGCGGATATTTGTACCGCGCTATTTGCGCTGGTGATGAATTTGGATGACCGGTATGCGTGCAGCATTCAAAAACGGCGTATAAATTCAAGCAGGCAGAACGTAGCGGATATCGATGACGTCGATTTTTTCTGCGCCGGCCGGTGTGCGGCAGATGACGGTGTCACCCGCCTGCGCTTTCATCAGCGCCTTGGCCAGCGGTGACAACCAGCTGATTTTTCCGCCCTCCGCTTCCGCTTCGTCGACACCGACGATCGTAACGGTATTTTCCTGGCTGTCGCCTGTGCGGGCATAGGTGACGGTTGCGCCAAAAAAAACGCGGTCCAGACCTTGTTGCTTTTTCGGGTCGACAACCTCTGCGTTTTCCAGCCGTTTCATCAGATAGCGGATACGGCGATCAATTTCACGCAGGCGTTTTTTGCCATACAGATAATCGCCGTTTTCACTGCGGTCACCGTTGCCCGCCGCCCAGGATACAATTTCGACCACCTTCGGACGTTCGTCGCTGACCAGATGGCGCAGTTCTTCCTGCAGCGTCGCAAAGCCGTGCGGGGTCATATAATTTTTAACGCTGGCCGGCAATACATCCGGCTGTTCATCCTGCGCATCGTCTGCATCGGCGTTATCGTTTTCGGTGACGAAAGCTTTGCTCATGTTGCGGTGATCCGGATCCTAAAATCGAAAAGCCCCGTCAGGGGCTTTGGCAGTGGCGGAGAGGGGGTCCGCTTTGAGTTTATATCAGGAAATCTCACTCCATGTCAAAACCCGTTTATTTTCAGCCGATAAACGAATCTTCTTGAGTTATACGACTTCACGGCCTATCACTGAATCTCAGAATAATTGATGGGATAAGTCTTCATCCCCGTGTTTATCAAACCAACGCCGCACTTGTGAAGAACTTAGATGACAGCATCGTGAAGGGCGTAGTGCAGATTTACTCGCTGGCTCACACGCTGCGCCTAATCTCCTGCACTCGTTTAGCACAACGAGCCAGTCTAAACTTTTTGTTGTATGTTCGGTAAAATTGCCTCAGTCTCTTTTAGAGTAAAAACTTATAAAGCCTGCGCATTTGTGCAATCGTAACATGGCGAAAACTGTCCCGACTGCAATAACGGATCCGAGATGAATAGTCCTAAAGACAAACGTAGCTTTCCGAAGCTGTCTATTTTAAATAGTCAGTATTGTTCACAGGAAATGGTCGATAGAATTATCGACTATTTAAGTGATAAGCATCCAGATGTTTTTGATATTCTTTATGTTGTCGATCACGGGTATCCAAATGGCGCAGTAATTTCCGCCTATGGAAAAATTGCGCAATTCATAAAAGATACGCTTGATGGTAAAGTAGAGCTGCCTGATAGCGCTTTTGGGTATATTGCTCTTCAGTTTGAGATTTGCCGACGCTATAGGGAAAGTAACAATCTTCCTTTACCCGCCCTGCGTGGGCATTCCTTGCCTCTCACTGAATCTCTTTACGACGTTTTACCAGAGAGAAAAATAAATGCCCGTCTCTTGGCGTATGGAATAAGTCAGAATTTTGTTGATAGCTTCGTCGTGCAGTATTGCTTGGATTTTCCTCTATGGATCAGATTGCAAGCTGAAGCCTTTCGGCGGGATGTTGCTCCGTTTTCGCTAGATAGGGATACATACCCTTCCATGGATTACTTTCGCCGTCATCTTGGCGGTAAGACCGAGGAAAAAAACTTTGCCGACATCGTGCGTGAGTTAAGAGTAGAGGTTGCTGACCGTATTCGTTTAGCCTGCGATATCCTCTAAAATTATAACTTTTTGCCTATAAAAAGTTTTCCAAGGAGAAGCTATGTCTACTAAACCCATCATGATACTTGACGCTATGGCTATTATAGCAATCTATGGGCAAGGGGTACCAAATATCGTGTTCATATGTGATAAGTCGTCCGATCATTGCGGGGAAAACCATATTAGATGATTGTGAGTAAGAAATGAGCAATGCGACTAAATATGCAATAAGGTTATTGCTCTCCTGCTGTTTTTTTGCGGGATCTTTTCTCATATTTGTTAGCGCCTTCCGTGACGCGTCATCTGTTCTCAGCCGCTTTGTCGCTTCTATATTCCAATTTTTGGGAGTTTCAGCACCCAGTGGTATGGCTAACGCCATATTTGGTGGAATTGTAGAATCAGCTTTTCTTTCCCTGATATTTTCCGTTCTTTTATTTGTATTCATGCCTAAGCTAGTACCTTCGTTAAGGAGTAATCCTTAATCTGCACAGGAGAACAATGATGGCGCTTCCGACCGTAGCTCAAGTTGTAAATATGTATCTATACGGTTGACCCGCCCCCTATAAAGAAGTCCAAGCGGAATGGTGATTCTGCTATGGATAATTTGCCCCTTTCAGGAGGTTTTTACAATGGCAAGGAAGAGCTATACGACCGAGCAGATCATCGGTTTACTGCGGCAGGCGGAGGTTATGCTGTCGCAGGGCAAGACGCTGGACAACCTGATCCTGAAGGAAGTCTCCACGGGAAAGTTCTAACCAGCCCCGAGCGGCGGCGCGACGCCGTCATATTTGCGCAGCAAAAACTTGGCATATCAGAACGGCGTGCCTGTCAGGCCCTCTCTTGTTCCACGTTGCACAAGACTCGCTCAAGGCCACATAGTGACACTTAATCATCGCGTACTGTCGTATATTGAAAGGCGTTATAGTATTGATGGTGTGGATGATGGTAAGCTGCCTATAAATTATACAATAAAATCAATGGTTAATGGCGGAGAGGGGGGGATTCGAACCCCCGATAGCCTTGCGACTATTCCAGTTTTCGAGACTGGCATAGGTTAGGCATCCGTTTGTTTTTATTTGGTAAAGTTTTTAGCTGAGTGGAAGTGTGTAAGGAGATGTGTAAGTTTGCAAGGAGTTTTTTAACCTAAAAATACGAACAAAATAGTAATACTGTGTAAAAAATAGATCAACGTGAGTATAGAGCAAGCGTGGTGGCAGGGATGGCGGCGGCCCCGTTCGGAGCCTGCCAGGGGCCTGGTGCGACATATGGCTATTGTGGTCGAAGGTTGGTGTGCTGGCTGATGGATGGCTTCAGGTCGGCCGGCCAGCCAGCACACACATCGGGGGACGGGATGAGCCGTGCAATCGTAAGCGGGGAGCTTATTTCGGCATACATTCCATGAGGTATTGTGCCATGACCGTGCCGTAGCGGGCTTCCAACTCGTGCAGGATGTGGTCGTTTGCCAGCTTAGTGCCGTAAACCAGTGTATCGATCAAAGCTACTGCCGTTTCGCCGGTGACCAGAGCTTTCAGCTTGGTTACGGCAACTTTATTACACGAAATCTGGGCTTGCTTTGCGATTTTTTCGAATTTCTGCATTTTTGTAATTCCCCTTGAAATCCCTTTGTATTTGGATAATTTTGCCCAACTCCAGAATATTTATATCACTAACTATGGTAAATTTCAATGGAAAGATTGGATTTTTTATCATTTAGATAAAATTTACTCGTTGCTCTAAAGTGGCAATCGCGCTATATATAAAGATAAAGAAAGAGTAATCTTTTTAACGAATTAGCCAAAACCCATGAAATTTGATGCCTCAAAGATCAGAGCTGCCCGCGCCCTTCTGGATTGGGGACAAAGGGATTTGGCTGAACGCTCTGGTGTATCGCACATGGCCATCACGAATCTTGAGCAGGGCAAAACAGAACCGCAAACCGAAACTATTGAGAAAATCCAGAACGCTTTCGAGCTGGCTGGTGTCGTCATCACTCTTAAGGGGGTCGAATATAAGGACGCAACCGTGACGACGATAGATGGTGACGGCTGGTATTTGCGGCTATTGGACGATGTCTATTACACGCTAATGGACAAGCCCGATGCCGAATTCCTGACTATGTGTGCTGACGATAAAGTATCAACACCTGACGTAAACAATCGCCTGAAAAAAATTCGCAATGCCGGCATTTGTATGCGCCAGCTCGTTCAGGAAGGTAATACCTACCTCATGGGGCCGACAAAAGAATATCGGTATATCCCCAAAGAGAAATTTAGAAACAGCGTGTCCTTGATTTACGGCGATAAGGTTGCCGTCTGCACCGAGCAGGGAACGAAAGCCATCGTGTTCAAAGATGCAGATCTCGCCGCCACCTGGCGAAACATCTTTGATGTCCTGTGGAACAAACTGGAAGAACCAAAAGAGAGTACGGCCCGTGAGAGATTCTAACCAACGCCAGCAAATAGCACATTTTCCGGCCGCGACAGGCCCCTATAAGGTTGTTTTGAACAGTCCCAGCATTTGGCGCGACTATTCGATATGTCGCTTGCAAATTAGTGTTGGTAAACCCAAGCATGAAGGCGATAAATTCTTCGCGCTGACGGAATGGGCCGCGGCGCGTTTTGATAAGATTTACCTGATCGTCTCGGATACGCTCCAGCGCCACAACCTTGCGCTGGAAATGGGGATTGACCTTTCGGAAGCCTATACGGTTGCCCAAACGAAAGGTCATGAATGGTTGCGCGACAACAAACGCGCCATTGACAACATTCCCACACACAGGCGGATCATCACCATGTGGGACGACTGGATGTCACATGCCGAATATGCAGAGACCCGCATTGCGATCAATGTCCTTTACACTCACAGTCCTTTGTTCAAGGCGGCTATAGATGCCAAGGCGGATGAATTCTGCCGCCGTCAGGCCGACAACGGTAGCATTGTCCACGATAGCAGACCGGAAGCTTTTGAAACGTCGGTTCGCTATATTCTGGAGGAAGTCGCTGCTTTCGGTATCATGTTGCGCCAACAGCCTGTATTGGATATTTATCCTGGCCATTGGTTTAAGGATATTTTTGATGTTCTCGCGCAGACATCCAAGCTTCCCTTGCTGTCGGGATTTGGCCAGCCCGCATTTATTAACGTAGATTATAAAACGAATAAGGGAGCGATTTCTCCTTTTCGGCCACAGTCGTTGAAATTGGATAGCAAATAGTTATTTGCCCATTTTGGAGTCAGAGCAGTTGTCAAAAGACATTCTTAGCTGGGCATCCAGTATAGTTTCATTTAATCCAAATCGGGACGTTCAGGCGGTTGTGGAAACTCCGTGGTCAAGAGTTCTCAAAATCACCAGCCCTCAAGGGGATTTTTATTTAAAGCAAACCCCTAAAGATTTATTTATAGAGGCTGATATTATAAAACTCTGCCAACAGTTGTATGGCGCATCATATACACCTGAGCTGATTTCGGTCAATCAGTGGCTTTCTTGCTTTCTTATGCGCTCCTGTGGGGACGTTACAATTCAGAAGTCTTTTGAAACACATCGTGACATGGATGAACTTTTGGAGGGAATACGCACCTATAAAAACTTACAAAGAGAAACGATCCCCCATGTTGAGAGCTTTATTAGGCTGGGTGTTCCCGACCATCGACTCGGTAAAATTCCACAGGCATATAAAGACATCATTAACGACCGTATTCTTTTGAGGGAAGCAGGGTTAGGTGAAAACCAGATTGATACTTTGGCAGGGGCTTTAACGACTGTATCTGCATTATGCGATGCGCTATCAAAGTTCAATCTGCCAGATTGCTTGGGACATTCAGATTTTCATGATAACAACTTGGTTTTAAATAAAGAGGCCAATACAATTAGCGTTATTGATCTTGGGGAAATGGCGATAGATTGCCCGATCCTATCTCTATTGGATTACTTTAAAAGAACCCCTTTCCGTTATCGGCATAGTTTGGATGATGCAAACTATCGTAGAATTTATGAAACCTGCTTTGATGATTGGTTCTTCAATGAAAAAGACCGCAATACCGCTTTGGATGTAGCCAATAAACTTTATCCGGTTTACACAGCGCTTATATATTCAAGGCTATTGAATGCGATACCGGATAAAGCGCATGAGAGCGTCACGCCTATAAAAGAAAAAATAAAAGACTCTCTTATAAATTTCTTGGCCTTACCAACATTCGCTAGAGGTAATTAATAATTTCCTCTTGGCGCATTTCCGTATGGGGGCCGATAGTGGAAGCTTCTGAAGTTAGGCGTTTTATTTCGGGCACCTAAAAGTGCTTGATTATATTGGAAAAATCATTAAATTATGTCTCCTGTGAGAGAGCATCAAAGGATATGCCATGATTAAACAAGTTTACCAAAGTCAATTACCGTCTAAATGCTTAAAAGACTCCCCCAAAGAAGACGTAAGCATTAACTCGAAGTGGCTTATTCGCGGCGGTTTTATCAATAGATTGATGGCTGGTGCTTACAGCTATCTTCCTTTGGGTATGCGTGTTCTTCATAAGGTGGAGGATATTGTCCGTGAGGAAATGAACGCCATAGGTAGTTTTGAAATCCTGATGCCTGCATTGCATCCGCAGCAAAACTGGGATACCACCGGACGCTGGGATAAGATGGCTGACATCATTTACAAGGTGACAGATGGCGGCGATAAAACTTTCGGCTTGGGGCCGACACACGAAGAGATTGTGACGCCACTCATGGGCGCATTTATCCAGTCTTATAAAGATCTGCCGACATCCGTATATCAGATTCAAACGAAATACAGAAAAGAAGCCCGCCCCAAATCAGGATTGCTACGCGGGCGTGAGTTTAGAATGAAGGATATGTATTCCTTCCACACAGATACGGCAGACTTGGACTCATATTATGAGCGCGCAATTGAGGCGTATCATAAAATATTCCAACGCTGCGGTATTGGTGATAGAACTTTCTTGACCTATGCATCTGGCGGGGTATTCAGCAAATATTCTCACGAGTTTCAGGCCATTACACCTTATGGCGAAGATACAATCTATCTAAATACCGGGAAAAAGATCGCCGTTAATAAAGAGATTATTGATGACGTTAGCGACGATCTGGGAATCAGCAAAGATACAACTGAAGCTGTCAGAGCTATTGAGGTCGGCAATATCTTCAAGCTGGGGACACGCTTCTCTGATGCATTTGGGCTAACTGCTACGATGCCGGATTCAACCCGCCAGTCCATTCAGATGGGGTGCTATGGTATAGGTACGTCGCGGATTGTCGGAACATGCGTTGAGCTGTGCCATGATGATAATGGCATTATTTGGCCTGCCGGTATCGCCCCCTTTGATGTTCACGTTATTGTCATCGGAACGGACGAGAAAGTCCTTAGTTACGCCAAAGAGCTTGCTGCGAAGCTGGTGGATGCAGGGAAAGAAGTTTTGATTGATGACCGTAGCAGCTCTCCTGGACAGAAATTCGCAGAGAGCGATATTATCGGTATTCCTTACAAGATTATTTGCAGCCCGAAACTGCAAGAAAAATCAAAGATCGAGATCAAGTCCAGGAAGACAGGGGAAATCGTAGAAGCCTCTCAGGCAGAAGCCTTAGAGGTTTACACACGACTGTCTGCTTAATAAAATACCGAGGCTAAAAGCCCTGATGTTGATTCCTAAGTAAAAAAATCAAGCGCGCACTCTGACCAGAAGGGTCTCTCGAAATATGAGGGAGGCCGTTTTTGTTATCGACATTGTCGAACTGATCTTTTAGCCCGCCAAACATGAATACATCGTAGTTGTCGGACAGAATGGCTGGTTTGTCATCAACCAGAGGTGTGATGTTTTCAAATGTTAAGTCTATATCTTCGGGATAGTCGGACATTTTAGTATGAGGAAAGAGCAAGGTTCCGCCTGCATCAAATCCAGCTTCCTTGAGCGAACAAACGCCAGCTTCCATGGGTCTATGGTGACGATCAGAATGAAGGGTGGAAGTGGGGGAATATGACGCATTCTCAGCATCTTTAGCAATTGTCAGGGAAATTCCCTCTAGGGTCATATTCCAATTTGCCTTTTTGCATTCGCGTAGAAATTGGCAAAGCTTGTTATATACAGCCATGCCTTCCGTACCTTTATTGAGCTGCGAATATTTTTCTTCCCACCAGGCAAGGTCGCCAAGTGGGCTATCCGTATCTTGGTATTCTCTTATTTTAAGAGATAGGTGAAGGTTGCCTTTGGGGATGCCGTCGGCACCGGAAGCTTGCTTGACAAGATGCAGGGTATCTTCGGCGGGAAGGGCTTGAGCTGGTTGATCGCCAATGTTTTTTGTTTTCCATTCCCAGCCGTTTTCAATAGGGAATGTTTCTAAGATTTTCTGTGGCCAGAGGTTATTAGAAAATAATTTTTCAATCTCGGGGCTGTAAAGCGCGTTTTCCCAAATGATAAGTTCCGCTGCATCGGCTTTAGCCGGCGCAGCTTCGGGGCGCGTTATTAAAAGGACAGAGCCATCGAACTCGTTATGGAGGCTTTCTTTTTCAATCGATCTCATGAGTGTTGTCTCTAGCGCGGTGAAAATAAAAAGAGGGGGTTTGTTGCCCCCTCTTTGTATCGCAATAGCTCTGATATTAGCGAGCCTGCATTCTTTGAGGCATACCTTTGTTCAGGGTACGCATCTCGATCAGCAAAGGCTTTTTAGCCTTAGCTACTTTAACTTTTACAGTATTCGTCTTTTTCATGTCTTCCCTCCGTATGTTAGAGACTTTTAGTTGTAACATGAGTCGCACGTTTCAGCAAATCACAAGAGCTTTAATAACCCCATCCGTTGGCGTATCCCACTGAAAATAAATGATTAATTATGTTTTACCGCCTTGTCGGAAAAATAGGTTGATGGCACTTTTCCTTCCTGAGACATGGGGGACGCTCCGATATCAACCAGGTAGAACATCTTTTCTTCGGATCTACCTGCAATTTTTAAGAGCTTTGAAACATCCACATCGTTTAAGGCGGGCGTCATGAAGCTACCAAGCTTCATGTCCGTGGCTTTAAGGCATATGCGCTGCCCTAACATGCCCAAACGGATCAAGGCTGTGTTATATGCGCTGGGTGAGGCTTGAAGGGTATGGGATAGAATGATAGATGCCGCCCCTCTTGTGGCCCATTTTTGACCAATCGTAGCTGCTCGTAATAAAGTGGGAGCTGGCGCATCAGAATGTTTGATTAAGCTGTTCTTTTGAACATCCCATCGGTAAACGCCGGCTTCTAACCCTTCGATGCTGAAAGAAACCACATACGTATCTATGTCAGTGCCGAGAAGGTCGGGTTGTATGGCGGAAGACAACAGCGTGGACAAAGCTTTGACATCTACCCCTTCTCGCGTCAGGCCGCGATCCGTGAAGCGTTTTAACATCACGTTTATAAGGTCACCAGAGACATTAAGCGCAGCAGAAGCTGCCTTTCCACGGCTAACGGAAACAGCATTAGGCGTGTCCAGTGTGGAGGTGCTTAAATAAGCCAGCAGCGACAAGTCCCAATCATGGTTAGCCCAAAACGCGGCGCCTTCAATAAGAGACTGACACGTTTTATGCGGCAAAAGGATATAATTAGCTTCCAAGAATTCCGAAGTTTCTTTTTGCGAAAAAAGCTTCAAAAGGTCTGATGAGGGTATTGTCTTGTTAATGACAACCGGATAAAGAACATGCGCGTCCAGGCTGCCTTTGTTCAATGTATAAAAAGCTGCTGGGTTGGGGAATTTGTTTTCATTATTGTCATTTCCAATGGGGCTGGAAACAATTGAGTTGGGCGGCACGTAGCTATTATTTGGCTCAATAGCGATTGCTGCCAGGCAAGGCTCTTTAAGCCATTCACCTTGGGCATCGCCGATAAAGATCGGAGAAGAAATCTGGCATTCATAGCCATAGTGATCGCACAACAACCGTGCCGTTTCGACAATATGTCCGGCGTCTACGACGATGGGGCGATACGATCTTGGCTCCCGATATCTCCACATGGGGCGTTCTACACGCGACCTGACAATAATTGCGGCCTTGCAATCTTTAAAGCGCTTGGAAATGAGGCCTCTGATGTCCGCGGGCTCTGAATCTATGAGTGCTTTCTCGGAAAAGTCGTAACTGTAAACGCCTGCTGGGATGTGCGCGAGGGCTTCACTTAAAACAACCAAGCCCTCTGAGGGATGCCGTGCGCCGCCCGATGGGCTAATTTTGTGCAGGAATGTGCCATGCTTGCCCTTCAAAGTTCCAAAGGCGCCGAATGTATAGTCCAATATTTTTGATAGACGATCTCCGAAAGTATCTGCTTTGATGTCAGATAAAAGATACATCTTGCCTTTTCTGGGGAGATAGCTCGCTGGAGGCATAGCGGTCGATGCAAATTCTTCCATTAAAGCTTCTTCGGCTTCAATGGTTTCCAGCAGATCGTAGTCACCAAAGGGGTAGTTATGGACTAGCCTTTGATACAAAGAAAGGAACGTATTTTGCTCAGGGACAATATTTTGAGCGCCCTCAACCAATATACCCGCATCTACTAGATGATAAACATCATCTTGATCAATTTCAAAATCGCTATTTAATATATCTTCCATTTCTCTCGGTTTCTGAGAGCAAAAAAGTAACAGCTTTAATATGTCGGGAAAGTCTTCGTCACGGGGGATAGAGAACCGTCTACGATTGTCGGGGTTAAACAAAACAAAATTTACGCTGTCGTCTTCGATGCGAGGATAAATAAAAATGTGTGGGTTTACTGTGTACATGATTCTGTATGGCCTCCAAATTACCGCACCGTATGATAATAATCTTAAGACATCTCTACAAGACGTAAAATGAGGCTAAGGAATTGAAGTTATTCCTTCTTCTGCTACCGCTTTAAACTAGAACCGGAACAGCCTAATGACGATACGAAGGGAAGAAAAGTCATCCCTGTCGAGCAGTTTCTTCAAGAGTATACTGCTGGCGGCAAGGATTTTATGCGCGATATCGTTTATAAGGCGCGTTCTATTTTCGAACAAAAATGGAAGAACGCAGCGAATTAAAAGCCGCTTTGATTCCTTGTAAAATCCACTCTTATGCCCTGCGCGTCGGTCGCGTTGTGCGGTGCAGAAGTGACACGGGGTGAGAAACACGCCCTGCTCGACAGCAGGACGTTTCGAGGGCGGCGCGAGAGCCCCCTGCTTCCTTAGGGGCATGGGCGGTAAACCCCTCTTACGGGGAGGGATGCAACGGGAGGGGTAAACAGGCAGGTCTTTGACCTGCGGCATTACCCTTCCCTTGCCAAGGTCGGCCACTAGGACAGATGACGAATCGTGTAGCGAGGCGGCGGCTGTCATACGGGGCACACCTTGCCCCAAACCCCGAACGGGGTCTTCCGCAGGAAATTTTTCCAATTCAAAAAACATAGCGGAGTCAATTTGTTGGCGCAAGCCTCTGCGAGATTGCTTCATTTATGAACGGGGCGTTAATTTTTGATTGATAGCCTGAATAGATAACAAACCACGCATCAGCACATAGGGACGCGCATTTCGTTCGCGAATATGGGGGAGTGTTACGTGGAGACAGACAAGCCGAAGTACGCCGTTCCGTACTCGTTCCGGATGACCGCCGAGGAATACCAAAGGCTGTGCGAAGCGGCGGGGTCGCGGACGATTAGTGACTATATCCGCCGTCAGCTCTTGGGCGAACATGTCGCTCCGCGCCCGCCGCGCCGCCGTCCGGTCGAGGACGCAGAAATCCTGAGCGCCCTGCTCTCCGGTCTTGGCAAATCCCGCCTGTCGTCAAACTTGAACCAGCTGGCGCGGGCGGTGAACAGCGGCTCCCTGCCCGTATCGCCCGAGACGGAAAAGGCCATTCTGGAGGCCTGCGCCGAAATCAAGGCCATGAGTAATAATCTTACAAAAGCCCTTGGTGTTGATATCGGGGGGATGGACTCATGATCTTCTCCGCCAGTCAACGCGCAGGGGCGATGGAACTGGCGGCGCATTTGCTGAATGGCGATGAGAATGACCATGTAACCCTCCATGAGATACGGGGGTTTGTGGCCGATACGCTGGAGGGCGCTTTTCGGGAGATTGAGGCTATAAGCCGTGGTACACGGTGTCAAAAATTCCTGTTTTCCCTCTCCTTGAACCCGCCGGAAGATGCCGATGTGCCGATTGAGGATTTTGAGGCCGCAATCGACGAAATCGAGCGCAAATTAGACCTATTAGACCAGCCCCGCGTTGTCGTCTTCCACGAAAAGAACGGGCGGCGGCATTGCCATGTGGTTTGGTCGCGGCTTATGTATTCGGAACATACGCACCGGATGGTCGCCATTCGTATGAGCCATTTTAAACACAAGCTCATGGAAATCTCCCGCTACCAGTTTTTAAAGCACGGCTGGAAACTGCCCGAGGGGATGAAACGTGCCGCCGACCGCAGCCCGTGGCATTTAAGCCGTGAAGAACACCGTCAGGCCGTGCGCCTTTCCGAAGACCCGAAGGCGCTCAAAGCTCTGTTCAAGGGCGCATGGGAACAATCCGATACCCTCCAGACCTTTGCCGCCGCGCTGCAAGAGCGTGGCATGCTGCTGGCGCGGGGCGACAGGCGCGGGTTTGTGGCTTTGGACATGGCAGGTGGCATATATTCTCTGACGCGGTGGATAGATATCGGGACGCGGGAGCTGAAGGCGCGGCTTGGCAAGCCGGAAACCCTGCCGACGGTCGAACAGGCTAAGGAATTTATGGCCGAGCGTATGGGCGATAACCTGGAGCGATATATCGCTGAATCCAGACAACGCGCCAAAGCCATCCGCCAGCCGCTCGTTGAGGAAGTCCGCGCAATGGCGCTGGCGCAGCGTGCCGAGCGGGCGCATCTCATCGAAAGCCAGCAAAAACGCTGGGTCGCAGAAACCAAACTCCGCACGGCGCGGCTGCCGATAGGTATGAAATGGCTCTGGCAAAAGGCCTCCGGCCAATACCAGAAAATCCGCGCCCAGAATGAAGCGGAAACCAAGTCCTGTTTAGAGCGAGACAGGAAAGAACTTCATGCACTTGTCAGGTCGCACCTGAGCGAGCGGCAGAAGCTGCAAGAAACGGTCAAAGCCTATAAAGAGGAACATAAGGCCGAAGCCTTGCGTATCCGGCGCGAAATGGCGCGGTATGTCTCGACAGCGACGGAGCCGCCTGCCCCCTTGCAGCCTGATAGCAAAGCAGCAAACGAAACCTCACCCACTGCCAAAGCGCCGCCTCTGGCGGCGCAAATGGCCGAGTTGGAAATCAAGATCGCGCATCTGTCCGGTGATATTCATCAACTACAAGTCTCCCTCGAAAGCCACCTGCTCTCGGACGAGGCAAAAGCCCGCTTGCGCCGCATCATCGAGAAAACTCTCGAAACCCTACACATCAAGGCCATCGAGAAAGAACAGCAGGCCGTCAAAACCAAGGAAGCGGCTAAAGAGGTCGAGCGCAAACAGGCAGAACTTTATCAGGCCATACGGATTTATGCCGAGCTGCAGCATAAGCGCGAAGAGGAACAGCGCAAGGTCGAGGCTAACAAGGCCTTCCATTCGATTGTCATGAACATGAGCTATAGCCTGAACGGCCTGCCGCGCTGGCCTGTGCGCGTTCAAGCGCCGCCACCTGAGCGCAGGCTGGACGAAAAGGCCTTCACCTCTACCTTACGTCAGCAAGACAATCGCACCCTCTCCAAGCCCGTCCTTGCGGCATGGAGTCGTCCGCCACTTGATCCGCCTGCGGCTGCGCCTATTCTTCGCGCCAGCGTCCTTGAGGTCAAAGAGCTGCTCATGCGCGGCGGCGGCCTGCCGCCTATAGATACAACCACGCGCAAAAACGCGCCTATTCGTATCCAGATGAGCGATGCCAAATCCCTTGGCGCGTTCAATACACAGCGGAGGCTCACATGAGCGACTTCCGCTCTTTGCCGGAAAAAAGAAAAACTATGACATATTGCCGCGAATGTCTTTCATCAGCAGCATCAGCGTCATTTCATCAACGGGAGAAGATTCAAAACCGAAATGTTGATAAAACAACAAGGCGTCCGCATCAAGCGCATGCACAAGCACTGCGCGCGCGCCAATCGTATCTGCGGCTTGCGCGCTGCGCAGTAGCGCATCCTTGAGCAGCGCGGCACCGATGCCTTGTCCTTGCGCTTCTGTGTCAACCGCAAGACGCGCCAGAACAATAACGGGAACGGAGCCTTTCTGCGGCTGTCCTGCAGCAGCTCGTTTGCTGGCTTTGGGCGTCGCGATGCTTCCCGCTGCAAGAGAATAATAGCCAAGGACGCGCAAGGCATGATGGACGACATAGGTTTGCGCACCGTCGCTTTTTTGATTGACGAGCGCGTACTTGCGCAGCCATTCGTCAAGCGGCGGCTTGCCGCTATCGAAAGCGGAAAGGTCATGCGCGGCGGAAAGTTTTTCTATGCCGGAAAACGCGGGTGGTTTTTTGCTGCGCATGCCGGAAGTCATTCCAGAGCTGATTTTTCGCTCAAGAGCTTCTTCAGGCGCGGCTTGCTCTGCACGGGGCGATCAAGTGCCGCCAAAAAATGCTTCATCTTGTCCGGCGCAACCTCGAATTCCGTGCGCTCGGTCAAGTCCATCTGCACCTGCGTCATAAGGCGGTCGCGCACATAGGCGCTTTCATTGTCGAACTTGCGGGCTTTCGCGGCCCTTCGTATCAAGAGCCGTTCGGTGGCCGAGGCGCGGAAAGTCATCACCTGTCTCTGGCGCTGTGTTTTAGGAGCTTTGGTCGTTGCGGTCATCGTTTTATTCCTTCTGTATTACAATGTAACACGATTTTGCAGATAAAGCTATAGCGCAGCCAAGGGTAGGGTAACCCATTAGGAAAAAAGAGGTTTTTCAGGTGTGCCCAAGCGGGTAGAGCTTGAAAAAGAGCGTGGATAAAGGGTTTTTCGTGACGATTCGCGCCGCAGCCCATAGCTGCGGCGCGATTTTTTATAGCCTAGACCCGCTCCGTGTTTTTGACGTGGGGCGGGTTTTCATTTTCTCCTTCCTACCTGCGCCTAAAAGCTTTATCCTCATAAACAGAACGGCTTAAAAGGCCGTTTCGGGGCTTGATAACCTCACCTGTGCGGAACGCTGCGTCTGCCGTAAATGACGCTGCCTCTCGACCTATGGTCGGGCTGGCAGTGAATACAATACTGCGCAAGCGGAAATAGCTGCGCCATTCACAGGATGGTTATCAACAGCCCGACTGCCAGAGGAAATCTCTGGCAGTCGTTTTTCATTCGATCGATTTTCGAGAGGCTGTGACATGACCGATTCGTTATCTCCAAAATACCGCGCCATGAGCGCCGCCGAAATTCAGGCGGCGCTTGCCGACAAAAACGACAGCCAGATCATGTATGAACTGGCCTGTCTGATGGAAAAATATACCCGTGATGTGCGGCAATGCTTGCGGGAGGGCAAATCGCCTGAAATGCTGCGCCGTAAGCAATCCTGCGCTTTGGAGGATATGGCCTTGCGCATTGTGCTGGATGCCGCAAAACCTTCGGCGCATCAAAAGAGTTAAGCCGATGGATGAAAAACGCTGGACGTTCCCCAAGGCAAATCCGGAGTTCCTTTATTTGTCGGAGCGCGAGGTTTGGCAGGCTTTGGACAGCCGCGCAGACCTCAATGCAATTGAGGCCGAAGTGACGCGGCTGGTCGCGCGTTTCTTCACCCAATACAAAAATTATATCGAAGCCAATGGCCTTGATAATCTCCCGCCGCACATCATGCACGTCGCCGCCAGCTGCCCTATCGAGCGCGTGGCCGTTAAAATCATGGTGCGGTATATTGAAACGGAGGCATGGGACAGAATGGATAGAACGCGTCATTAAAATCGCGCCGCAGCCCATAGCTGCGGCGCGATTTTTTTATACCTTTTTCAGATACTTTTTGAGCCTGCCGCTGCGTTTGAGGGCATACCACATATTGCGCGCGGCGGCTTCCTTGACTTTCATTTTTGCGGCGACTTCTTTCCATGTCAGGCCGCTATTTCTCAAGCGCACCAATGTTTGATAGTAGCGATCATCCAGCTTACCGGCGCGGCTTTGCGCGGCAAAGGGCTGCCGCTTCCAATAAGCGTCATATTTTTTCTTCGCGGCGGGATTGTTTCGCAGATGAGAGAGGAAAGCATAACGGCTTGGCATATCCTTGTCTTTGTCAACCTCGGAGGCTGTCCTGCCTGTCATCACGCGGCGCAGGAATTCTTCGTAATCTTCCTTTTGCCATGTTCTGTCCTTACCGGAAAAATTAAGGAGTTTTTGCCGATTTTCTTGCAGCGTTGCCGCTGTTAAAGGGCGGCGGTGCTTACGGGCTTTCCACATCTTCTTCATTGTTGTCAGGGAGGGCTGGGGCAGTATACGGCCTTCTTTGCGCAGGAGCCTTATACGGCGCTTACCGTTTTCTCGAAACGGCTTGCTGGCAAGGCCGTATTTGTACGGGATGCCGAAACGCTCCCTGTAATCGTCGCCCGTCATATCGTGCATCGCGGTAATATGTCCGCCGAGCGCGACATATTCCCGCCCGCACAAAAGGCATATCACTTTATCGCCGTCCAGATAGGTTTTTACGTCTTCTATGGTGGCAAAGGGTTGTGTTTTGGGATACCCCCGCAGCGGCTTTACCCTGCCTTGCGATAGCTTTTTTTGAGCGCGTGGCTTCTTTTGCCCTGTCTTCATGGCTTATGCTTTCAAACAAAAAGTGGGCGTATTCTTCTATCTTACGCCTGTTTTTTAGGCTTGCCAACACATCGCCGCCAGCACCGGTTCCGGCGCTGGCGGCGATTTTTTTGCTACGCACAACGGTAAATCAGCCGCGTTCCGGCGACTTCTGTTTCCGTGTAGTCCATGCCTAAATCTCTGGCAATCGCGTCATAGTCGAGATAGCTGGCGATAGAAGGAGGGATTTCTCCACACAGGCCTTCATCGACAAACTGCTCGGCCAGCTCTTTCAGGCTTTCCACTTCGTAAATATCTACCTCGAAACTGTCCGGCGTATCGGTCGCAAAATTGAAGCTGTAGCCGCATTCTCCAACGGCAATAATGACTTTGCGCTTTTTATCTTCATGCCAGTCTTCGCAGGCTTGTAGATATTGGCCAAAATTCCCTTGATGGATACCCAAGGCTTTGAATAGGGCGCCATCAATATCTTCCCCGTCAATAAACTGGATTTCATACTCCTCGACAATCCCGCCGTAGCTGTTGCGGTTCATTGCGGATTTTTGGGCATATTCTTCTGCGGTGTCAAAATAAAAACCTGCCGCATAAAAATCATAGGGCTGTGCGTAAAGTGTGGTCATGTTCATGGCCTCCATTATGCCGCCAGTTGCGCCGAAAGTATCACGTCCACAAAATCCGCCGTGCCCCCTGCGGACTCAATCACGGCGGCGGAATAGGTATCGTGGATAAGCGGATTTTCATTCTCGGTCGAGATCACTTTCAAAACCGCCTGTTCCTCTCCTGTCAGTTGCGATAAAAGAAAATCTTTCTTGATCGATATTTCCAATGTCTGGCCGTTCCAGTTGAGGGATTGATATGTGTTGTTCATGGCTCTTGTCCTTTTTTGGTTATACGGGTTTCGCATGAAACCCGTACGCCAAGCGGCGAGCGCGGAATGAGGTGTGCCGCCGCAAGGGCGGCGCAGGCCGAGGGGTATCTCCCGTGTTGCACACGCGCAGCACGGAAACATGGGGATACGGCCTGCGCCGTTCATCTCGACCCTTGCGGTGGTGAGGGGCTTTACCCCTTAACTGAATTTGTGAATTTCTACTTCATTATTTGCGAAATGCGATTGTCACCCGCATGGGCGGAGACGATTTCGGCTCCGTGCGCTCGCGCATAAAGCGCGGTGCGCGGCTTGCCGCGCATTCGCCAGAAAAACGGAATTTTTTGAAGGATAATTTTCTCTTTCGTTGTGTCTCAGTCGATGCTTGCAATGCCGTATCCTCAAACGGCTTTTTATGCGGTGTTCCGTTTCTTTCGGATATTCAATTTCCTCTTTTTGCTTATCTGAACGGTTTGTTCTGTCCGTCTTTCTCTCCGCTACACGGTCTTCTTATTTCGCATCCTGTCATCGGTTCGTCTTAAAAGGCGCAAGCCCTAAAGGGCTTCTCCACTTCGTTTCATCGAGTGCGCCCAGACGATACGCGCTGCCCTGTCTGCGTCATGAAGCCCGCGATGGTTGCGGGTCGAAAGACAGGAGCAGAAAAATGTCCTACATCATCACGCAAGCGGAACTCGAACATCTGACCGAAACAGAACTGCGTAGCCTCTATCACTGGGTACTGACCGACCTGTCAGGGCGCAATCTCACCATCGACGATTGCCCGCTGGCGAAAATCACAATTCAAAACATCCTGTGCGTTCTTGCCAGAAAACGGGCCTTGAAGTACAAACCGCCGCGCTTCTAAAACGCAAAAGAAAAACGCGCCGCAAAAAAACGGCGCGTTTTTCTCTATATCAGCATTTGTTTATACCTTTCGGGCCACCAGAAACGAAGGCAAGCCGCTCTTGCTCTTGCCCGTGGTGATTTCATAGGTGCCGCCCAAAGGCTCTTCATCAAATGCGGGGCCTTCTTTGGAGGGCCTATACTCCTTGTTGTGAAAAACGCTCAGGCGGTATTTATTGCCTGTTGCCGCTTCGGTGAAAAAGACGAAAAGATTTTGCGATTTCCCCCAAGCATGATCGTCCAGATGCGCTGTCCACGTTCCTTCGGGCGCATCCATCACGTATTCTTTCAGCTTTTCCGGCTGGGCATGACTATTAAAGCTCTGAATATTCTGACGCATGAAAACCTCACCACTTTTATCATCATAGAATAACAGAGATTTCTTAATATTTTTTTGATCGCGCCGGTCATACCCTGTTCAGGGTATTTGCGACCACCATGACAGGCGTCCCCCTGTCATTGCGCAGGTGGAGCAGTCAAGCCGTTCGGCTCTTTGTGCACCACGGTTTCGTATCCCGCGCCAAGGTGCCTTGGCTTGTCCGGAATACGATGATGGAGGGGAGAGTGGGGGCAAAAGAGAAAGTGGCGGACAGGGTGGGATTCGAACCCACGGTGGAGTTACCCCCACTTTGCTTTTCGAGAGCAACGCTATCGACCACTCAGCCACCTGTCCATTTGAGCATTTATAGTCATAGAATCATGGGTTTTCAAGGTGAATCTTCCTCCTTGTTTTTAAGCTTATTTCTCTTTGTTTTTTTGACGTTAATCGCCGAAGCGTCCAAGGTGTTTTTGATATGGGCGGCATAAAACTGCTCGATCATTTCCACGGACGTACGGCAGTTTTTGGCGATCTGGTAGATGTCAGCTCCTTCCATGAGACGAAGGCAGATATAGGTATGACGGAGGCTGTAGGCCGTCCGCACATTACCATCGCGGTCATGTTTCAGATTACAGTCGGCCAAGACCTGGTTGATAAGGACATTGCGTGTCTTTCCAAAAATTTTGTCGGTCAGCCTTGCGTCAGGATGGCGTTGTTGCATCCGTTGAAAGGGAAGAACTGCACCTGTCGTGCTTTTGCAATAACCGACACCGCGTTTTCCGCGTACCTCGATTTCAAGAATGCGTTCGCCTGTATCTTCATCTGTCACGATGGAGACATCCCTGTATTCAAGACGCGCGGCCTCGTCAGGCCGCAACCCTGTATTTGCCATGAAAAGGATGTAGTCGTGTAAGTCTTCCCAAAGAGAGCGGTGCCGTTCCAATGGCGGATTTTGCGCCCGTTTCCGTGAGGCTTCGTAGAACATTTTGTATTCTTCTGGCGAGAACCATGCACGGTGCATGATTTTTCCGGAGGTTTTATAAGGAGCAGAAATATCCGGCACTTGTTGAATCCAACCATAGCGATGCGCTGTTTTAAGGATAAGACGCAAGGTAACGGTTTCATGCTTGAGCGTACTGCGCGAAGGTTTGCGCCCTTTATATCCTTCTGTCGTGCGTTTCATGCGATATTCCTGAACAAGCCCTGCATTAATTTCATCTATGGGCTTGTCGCCAAAGAAGGGAATGAGGTGGACGTTGATACGCAGTTCATGACCCTTGGCCACTTGTTCGTTTCGTTGTCCTTGAGTAATGATATTGTATTCAGCGACAAACTTTTCCGCCGCCTCACGGAACGTATGACCGGAGGCTGCTGCCTTGCTGGCTCTGCGTGAGGCGCTTGTTGATTCCGGCGCAGTTGGGGCAAGGTCGAATTTCCCCAAGAGTTTTGAAATCCGGCTTTGTTGCTTCTGGCGGCTGGCACCGATATATGCTGCCATATACCATTCCCGCGCAAACTCTTTTGCCATAGTCAGACTTTCCTCTTTCGAAGAGGTACGGTGGTTCCGTCCGCTCATGTAGGTCGAGCATTGCCAGAATCGGCTTCTCTCGCGCTTGTAGAGGTGGACTTTGCCGTCCATAAAGCTGTGGGTTTCAACGCTCATCACATGCACCCTTCAGGAAAAGTGTGTAACATGTGTGTAAGTATATTATAGAAAAGTTAAAAAACTTAACTATTTGATTTATAACAGATTTATCGGGGTAAAAAGAGAGGCGATTGGCTTTCGAGACTGGCGCATTCAACCGCTCTGCCACCTCTCCGTATATATGGGCTGCATTGGTTGATGTGGGGGGCACTCTAGCAGGTTTGGGTGATTCCGAAAAGTGCATTTTTGGCTTGTTTTTCAAGGTGCTGGGCGGCATGCACGGGGGTGGCTGGCGGGGCGTCCCGCGTGGCGCCAAGGATTTTCGCGCCCCCGTCGTCAAACCCGTATAAAATAAATGATGTGCAAAAGGAGCCTGCCCCATGCCCGCCCATATCCGCCCCGCTGCTTTGTTGCCTGTGATATTACGCCGCGCCTTGCTGCTGGCCACCGTGCTGGTCTGTGCGGGGATGCCCCTGCGCGCGGAGGCTTGCAAGTTTAAAGAACGTCCGTTTGCCGATAAAATATCCGAAGCGCCCGTGATTGCGATCGGCTTTATCGAGACGATTGAAAACGGTCTTGTGATCCTGCGCGTGCAGCAGGCCATCAAAGGGGTCGAGAGCGGAAAAGAAACAATTGAATTCGAGACGGGGCAGACATCGTGCCACCACCGTTTTGCGGCGGGCCAGCGTTGGCTTTATATGGGGGTGGGTTATCCTTCCGGCTCTGTGCTGCTGGAAGATGAATATGCGCGCCGCATAGACGATAATATCGCCTTTGTCGAAGCCGAATTCAGCGCGCCCGCGGCGCAGCAATCACAGGCGCTGGGCGGCACCATCGCGCCGTCCTGTGCGCCGTGGGATGGCGCGGCCATGTCGCTGCAGCTGGCAGACGGCACGGGTGCCTATATTTATAGTGATTTTGGCGATATCGGCGAAAACCCGCGGCATTTCGTATTGGATAATAAAACACAGCGCGGCAGCGGGCAGATCGCGATGTGCAAAGAAGAAAACAAGCCCTGCACAGCCGGCCAAGGAAGCCTTTATTTGCACCGCGCAGAAAACGGCGATATCGAAGGCCGTCTGGAAATCAAAGAAGGGGAATATACGCAGCTGAAATTACTGCGCGTTAAAAAAATCTTCAAAGAAGCGCTCTGCGGATAATTTTTTTATGACGGTTTATGTTTTTGCAGGGCCGCCCATTCCCTGAGCACGGCGCGTGCCTGCGGCTTGGCGCCGTTCAGCGCGCGCTGGAAGTAAAAACGGTTATAATTTCCGCGTTTAAACACATCGGCATGGTTTAGAAGTGTTTTGACCGTCGCCGCATCATCGTTATCGGCGGCGCGGTGCAGCGGGGTATAAACGGCCAGATCCTCTGCGGCGCGCATTTCCGCATCTGCGCCGTAATCAAGCAGCAGCCGCGCGGCAGCAGGGCGGCGGTTTTGTGCGGCAACGGCCAGCGGCGTTGCGCCATCGCGCCGCGCAGCATCGACAAGGGCGCCGCGTTTGCACAAAAAGATGATGACAGCATCGTGGCCGCCGCGTGCTGCCGCATGCAGCGCGGTTTCGCCGTTTTCTTCGCGCGCATTTATAGCGGCGCCCGCGCCGATCAGGCGGCGGACAAGGCCGATATGGCCCTGCGCAGCGGCAATATAAAGCGGGTGATGATCTGCGGGCGCGGTGCCGGTTTTATGCGACCCGATGCCGCGGTAACGCGCCATGAAATCTTCGGCAGCCGGAACGTCATTCGCGGCCAGCGCTGCGGCAAAGCGCGCGCGGTCTTCGGGCGCGGGACGGTTAAAAAGCTGCCTCAGGTTTTTTTTGAAGCTGTCCATGCGGGCTCCGGCATATCAAAATGCCTGCGTCCGCAGATCGCTGGCGGCGCAAGCGTTATTTCAGGCTTTCGAGATATTTGATCATCGCGGCGCGGTCTTCCGGTTTTTTCATGCCAGCATAAACCATCTTGGTGCCCGGCAGGGCTCTGCGCGGATTCCACAAAAATTCGTTCATGGCTTCGACTGTCCAAACCTCGTCTGATTTGGCTTTCATGGCGTCGGAATAGGCAAAACCGGCTGCATGCGCATGCTTGCCGCCAATAACATTCCAAAGGTTGGGCCCCACGCGGTTGGCGCCACCATTGTCGAAAGTATGGCAGGCCGCACAGACTTTGGAGAGCTTTTCGCCATGCGCCACATCGGCGCTTGCCATCAGGTCGCCGATCGGCTCCGGTCCTGCGGGGGCGGCGGCTTCGCCACCGGCCACAACCTCGGGTACGTCAATCGGGTAGGCGTTTTCTTTCAACTTTTCGGGCGTATAGGCATGGTTGGCGACAAAACCCGCCAGCATAGCGACGATACCAGCGACAAGCACGGCGGCGAAAAGTTTGTTGAATTCCATGTTCATGGCGTTGAGCCTTTTTTTGCTTTTATAGTTAGTCTGGGGGCAGTCTAGCGGTTTTTGTCGGCAAAATCGAGTATCTGTCGGCGTTATCCGGTCTTGCGCGTGCTGGCGATAGGATCGGTCGGCTGGATGTCCACATCCCAGGGGAAGTAAATCCAGGTATCCTGGCTGACCCAAGTTACATAGGTATCCACCAGCGGCTCGCCCGCCGGTTTCGCATAGACGGTGGCGACATGCGCCTGCGGCAATATCTGGCGCAAAAGTTTGGCGGTATTCCCGCTGTCAACGAGGTCATCGATAACCAGCCAGCCCTCGCCCGTGCCGACCAGTTCGGCGTTGATATTCTTGAGAACGTGCACTTCGCGCTGTACCTGATCGTCATAGCTGGAAACGCCGATGGTTTCGATGGTCTTGATTTCAAGTTCGCGCGCAACAATACCGGCAGGGATCAAGCCGCCGCGGGTAATGGCGATGATGCCTTTCCAGTTGTCGCGTTTTTCGACCAGACGCCAGGCCAGCGCCTTGCAATCGCGGTGGAACTGGTCCCAGGAGACCAGAAAACGCTTCGGGGCGGCTTTGGCGGTGTTGTCAGACATGAAAAAGGAATCCTTCGGAAAATCCTGAAGACACGAAATTTCGCCATATTTATACAGCCGTTTGGGCCGAAAGCAAAGGGGCTGGCGCGGGATTATTTTTCGTTGTAGATCAGTATTGTGGGGGTCGATTCCGTACCGCCCGAGTCTTGAAAGTCCCTATTTATGGTTATTGAGGTCTGGCTTTTGCCGTCCATTATCGCCCTGCTGGTCTGGGGCGTGACCGGATTCCTGAGCAAAATCGCGCTGCGCGGCCTGCATCCGCTGCATTTGCTGGTTTATGGGGCGTTGTTCTTTTTGCTCAGTGCCGTGGTTGTACAATTTTTCTATGGCGGTGTGGAATTCGACCCCAAGGGCATTGTGCTGGCGCTGTGCATCGGCGCGGCGGGGTCGGTGGGGCAGCTGATGTTTCTGGTCGCGCTGCGCGACGGCCCTTTGACGTATGTGTCGATGATTTCTTCGCTTTATCCGCTGATCGCAACGGTGCTGGCGTTTTTTGTTTTATCCGAACCGATTTCGCTGCGGCAGGGGGCGGGCATCGCGCTTGGCATTGCAGCAATCGTTTTACTGGTGGTGGCCCGTGACAAGCAGCCTGCCTGAAAATGGCGTTATCGAGATACCGGATCCTGCCGTAGCCGCGGCGATGCCTGCACCGCGCACGCCGTCCTGGCTGTGGTTGGCCATCGGTACATTGTTCGCCTGGGGCTTTTGGGCGTTTTTGCCCAAACTTGCGCTGCAATCGATGCAGCCGCACAGCGTTATTTTTTACGAAGCACTGGGTAATCTTTTTGTTTCCGTACCCGTCTTTCTGTATTTGCGTGGCCGTTTGATGTGGCACCGGCGCAGCGTGCCGATGGCCGCCCTGATCAGCGTTATGACGGTCGGTGCGTTTATGATGTATTTTTTTGCGCTGAAAAGCGGGCCGGTGGCGACGATTGTGACACTGACAGCGCTTTATCCGGTCGTGGCTATTTTGCTGGCGCGCGTATTTTTGAAAGAAAAGCTGAACCGGCTGCAATGGCTGGCTGTGGGCTGCGCGCTCTGCGCGGCGCTTTTACTGGCGGTATAAAAAAGAAAGCGGGGGAGGCCTTGCGGCGCTCCCCCGAGGTCAACGAGGTTTAGTCCAAAAGTATATAAGCTCTTAGGCCGCGACCTGATCCCAATGCGGGGCCCAGTCGGGGTTGATCAGGCGGCTGGCCGTGCGGGTCAGCATGCTGATGCGCTGCATTTCATCGGCATCAAGCACGAAATCGAAAATTTCGAAATTGCCGCGCATATGCTCTTCGCTTGCCGCTTTGGGGATGGCGGCCACGCGGTCTTGCTGCAACAGCCAGCGCAGCGCGATCTGCCCGGGGTTTTTACCGTGTTTCTCGGCGATTTCACGCAGCACCACATCTTCGCGCACTTTGCCGCGCGCCAACGGTGAATAGGCCGTCAAAAACATGTCATGGCCGCGCACATAGTCCAGCACCGGTTTTTGCGACAGGAAGGGATGATATTCCACCTGATTGTTCAAAACACGAATGCCCAGATCTTCGACCACTTCGCGCATCTGCGGTACGGTGAAATTCGACAGGCCGATCATGCGTGTCAGGCCAGATTCCTGCACCATGCGCAGTGATTTCATCTGCTCGGCAAAGGGGATGTCGGTGACAGGCCAATGGATCAGCAACAGATCGACATGGTCTGTCTTGAGTTTGACAAGGCTTTCCTCGACCGATTTGTGGAAAAGTTTTTCGCCAAGGTTGCTCATCCAGACTTTGGTGGTCAGGAAAATATCGTCGCGTTTGATACCGCTTTTGACGAGTGCGGCGCCGACATGCTCTTCGTTTTCGTAGATCTGCGCCGTGTCGATATGGCGATAGCCGATTTCCAGTGCCTTCAGAACGCTCTGCGTGCAGGACTCGCCTTTGAGCTGCCATGTACCAAAGCCAAGGGCGGGAATTTTGCGGTTTTCAAGATCAATATAAATCATGTCTGTGCCTTTCGTGTAAATGGACGGCTTGCATCGCTTTGCGATGAAATATCAAAGCCGCGTGGCGATGAAGATACAAATAGAACGTGGCCGAGAATAATCCAGTTCCGTTAATATCAGGTTAATCGCGGCCGATAGCTTTTGGTTCAATGTTTTAAGGCGTTTTCTTCAGGCGGATGCATCCGGATTCGATTCCTTTTTATGTGCTGTTTTGCTATAATGACGATATCAGCACGCCGGAAAACCACGCGCATGAAGCTTAAAATGCTCTACAAAGGCCGCAGCATCACGCCGCAGGATCTTGATATCCTCAGCCGCTGTTTCGGTGAAAAAATTGATGACATGAAATTGTGTCAGGCGGTTATCCTGCGCGTCATGCAAAGCCATAATGCACTGGCACGCGGCGCTGTTGTCCGCGCGCTGGATACCGGCAGATGCGGACCGGGCGAAGGCGGCCGCGCGGTGCGAAAAATCATCCGTGCCGCAAGGCGGGATCTGGGATATCAGTATGATGTGCACGAACGTATTGACCGTCTGCGTGCCGCGTGGTCGCGGGATAATGTCAAAATCGGCATCGCCGTTGTCTGGCACGATATGCGCCGTATTTTCGGCGCCGTTTTCGGTGAAGAGCGGCGTTAGGCGCGGTCAAACGCCAGCGGCGCGCCCCAGAATTTTTCGATCAGCCCCAGCGCATCAGGTGAATAGCCTGTCGACAGAAACCGCCGTTTGCCGTTTTGTCCGACATTGTATTCCGGATGTTTTTGCAAATACGGGATCAGCGCCGCCGCCGTGGTTTCCGGCTGGTGGATGATGGGAATGCCCGCGGGCAGAACATCGGCAAAAATATCGGCAACCAGAGGATAATGCGTGCAGCCCAGAATAACGCTTTCGGGTGCGCGTCCATCAAGTGTTTGCAGCAGCGCGGCCACATATTCACCGACCAGTGCGCGCAGGCCGTCTTGCGGCATGCCCGCTTCGATGGCGCCGGCCAGTTCGGGGCAGGCCTGCTGCACCACGTTGATATCGGGGCGGCGTTTACGGATTTCAAACGGATAGGTTTTGGTCGCCACCGTGCGCGGCGTGGCAAAGACCGCAACGACAGCGCCCGGCGCAACACCGTCATGCAGGCGTTTTTCTTCATACCAGTCGAGCCCCGTGGCGGCTTCGATGGTCGGCACGACGATGCTGAGCGCGTTGCGTTTGACGCCGTCCTTGAGATAAAGCGCGGGCAGCCATTGCTGCTGGATCCAGCGCATCGAAACGGCGGCGGCGGTATTGCAGGCGGCAATCATGACAGTGCAGCCTTCATCGATCAGCCGCTGCATGCCGCCACAGGTCAAATTTAGTACATCCAGCGGGTCGCGCGTGCCATAGGGGCTGTTGGCATTGTCGCCGAAATAAACAAAATCATGGTCGGGCAGGGCGGTAATCAAAGCCTTGTGAATGGTCAGTCCGCCAAATCCGCTGTCAAATACGCCGATCATCTTTCGTTGCCTGTTCCGTGCTTTGTGTCTTAATGTGCTTCTGCCCAATTATTGCCATAGCCGGCTTCGACGGCGAGGGGGACGCTGAGGCCTTCGCCTGCTGCTTCCATCACGCGTTTGACCAGCGCTTCGGTGTCGTCTTTTTGCGCGGTAGGCACTTCGAAGAGCAATTCATCATGCACCTGCAAAAGCATGCGCGCCTCCAGCTTGGCGGCGCGCAGGGCGGGGCCAAGGGCGATCATGGCGCGTTTCATGATATCTGCCGCCGTGCCTTGCAGCGGCGCGTTGATCGCCTGCCGTTCGGCAAAATTGCGCATGGCGGGGTTTTTGTCGCTGATGCCGCGCACATAACATTTGCGGCCATAAAGCGTTTCGACATAGCCATGCTGCCGCGCGAATTCTTTGGCGCTGTCCATGAATATTTTTAGTTCAGGGAAGCGGGCGAGGTATTTTTTGATATATTCCGCCGCCTCGGCGTTGCTGATGCCCAGCTGTTTGGCCAGACCGAAACCGCTGATGCCATAGATAATCCCGAAATTGATCGCCTTGGCATTGCGGCGGATATCGGGTGTCATTTGCGCCAGCGGCACACCAAAAACCTGACTGGCGGTGGCGGCGTGAATGTCGATGCCGTCGTGGAAAGCCTGCTTGAGCGCCTTGATATCCGCCATTTCCGCGGCCAGCCGCAGCTCCACCTGCGAATAGTCAACCGAGAGCAGCAAGTGCCCGTCGGCGGGAATAAAAGCTTCGCGGATTTTGCGGCCGTCTTCGGTGCGGATTGGAATGTTTTGCAGGTTCGGATCCGACGACGACAAACGCCCTGTATTCGTCCCCGCAAGCGAGAAAGAGGTATGCACACGCCCCGTCTTGGGGTTGATCGCTTCGGGCAGCGCATCGGCATAGGTGGATTTAAGCTTGGACAGTCCGCGCCATTCAAGGATCATATCGACAACCGGATGCGCGCCGGAAAGCTCTTCGAGCACATCGGCGCCGGTGGAATAACCGCCGGATTTGGTCTTGCGCCCGCCCTGCAGCCCCATCGCGCCAAACAGCACATCGCCCAATTGTTTGGGCGAGGCGATATTGAAAGCCTGGCCGGATTCCTGATGGATGCTGCGCTCCAGTGCGTCAATTTTTTTGGCAAAATCGTTCGACATCCGGCGCAAAATAACAGGATCAACGCGGATGCCGGTGAATTCCATGTCTGCAATTACGGGTACAAGTGCGCGCTCCAGCGTTTCGTAGACGGTGGTCATATGCTCGGGCACCACGCGCGGCCTGAAATGGTTATAGAGCCGCAGCGTGATATCGGCATCTTCGGCCGCGTAATCCCGCGCTTTGTCGAGCGGTACCAGATCAAACGTCACCTGATTTTTACCGCTGCCGGTGACGTCTTTATAGGCGATGGTCTCATGGTTCAGAAATGTCTTGGACAGCTCGTCCATGCCATGCCCGTGGCGGGATCCGTCCAGCACATAAGACAGCAGCATCGTGTCGTCAATCGGCGCGACGCGGATGCCATAGGGCAAAAACATTTGCAGGTCGTATTTGATGTTATGTCCGACCTTGAGCACGCTCGGGTCTTCCAGCAGCGGTTTCAGCATTTCCATCGCGCGTTTGATCGGGATTTGTACCAGATCGGGCGCATCGGGTTTTTTCTCCGCCATCGTGAAATCAAAACTTTCGGAATATCCGCTGGCTTCGCGGTGGCCGAGGGGGATGTAACAACCGCTGCCCTCCGCAACCGACATGGAAATGCCGACAAGGTTCGCCATGGCCGGGGTCAGGCTGGTGGTTTCTGTATCAACGGCGACAATGCCCGCTTCGACCGCGCGGTCGATCCAGCGCTGCAGCGCGGCTTCGTCCTGCACCAGTTCATACGTTGCGGCGGCAGCCGCCGGTCTGGCGGGGTTTTCCGCGCCTGCATCCGGTGCCGTGGTCTGCGCCGGCTTTTCGTCGGTGCCGAATTGTTTTTCCATCCGGCCGAGGGTGCTGCGAAATCCCTGTTCGCGCAGGAAAGCAAAAAGCTTTTCGCGGTCGGGGTGGGTGATTTTAAGATCTTCGACCGCAATCGGCGGGGCCACATGCGCATCGAGCGCGACGAGCTGGCGTGAAATCCGCGCCTTCTCGGCGTTTTCGATCAGGGCTTCGCGCCGCTTGGGCTGTTTAATCTCGCCCGCGCGCGCCAGCAGTGTGTCCAGATCGCCGTATTCGGTAATCAGCTGCGCCGCTGTTTTGATGCCGATACCGGGTACGCCCGGCACGTTATCGACGCTGTCGCCGGCCAGCGCCTGTACATCCACGACTTTGTCGGGCGTCACGCCGAATTTTTCAAAGACCTCGGCTTCGCCCATAAACTTGTTTTTCATCGGGTCCATCATCCGCACGCCGTCGCGCACCAGCTGCATCAGGTCTTTGTCGGACGACACAATGGTGACCGGCCAGCCCTTTTCACGCGCCAGACGCGCATAGGTGGCAATCAGGTCGTCGGCCTCGTATCCCTCCAGCTCGATGCCGGGGATAGAGAAAGCCTCTGTCGCCTCGCGGATCAGCGGGAATTGCGGGATGAGGTCTTCGGGCGTTTCGCTGCGGTTGGCTTTGTATTCGGCATAAATGTCGTTGCGGAAATTTTTACGCTTGGCATCGAAAATCACGGCGATATTCGGCACATGCATTTCGGTGATGAGTTTGACCAACATATTGGTAAAGCCCAGCACGGCATTGACCGGCGTACCGTCAGGCCGGTTAAGCGGTGGCAGCGCGTGATAGGCACGGAAGATAAAACCCGAGCCGTCGATGAGAAACAGTTCGTTCTTGCGGTCTTCTGCGGTCATGCTGGCCACCGGATTTTTTAGGGCGTATGTGCTGATCATGCCCTTGAAAATGCCCGTCTTGGCGCTTGATGTCCAGACATTTGACAAACCGCGGACAGGGGGTATTATGGCACTCAATTCCCGCTCGGCTCCAACGGAGATTCGCCGCTTTGTCAGACAACCCCGCCACAAACGCATCCGATACGGAGAAGCCGCAGGCCACGCCGCCCTATACGTATTTTCGTGCAGACGGTCTGGCGCAAGAGCAAGTTGAAACCGTGCGCGCCGCGCAAAAAGAATTCGACAAACTTAAAAAAGACATCGTCAAACGCTTTGGCGCAAATGAAGCGATGTGCTGGGTAGACCGCGATACGCAGCGCCTTCGGATCGAGAGTTTCCATTATAGTCCCGCGCAGGAAAAGAACGTACCGGCACATTGGGAAACGCGGCGCCAGACGGGGTCGAACGGCGAATTGCAGGCAATTTTCGCGCATCCGCCCGCAGGCTCTCCGGATCAATTCTTTCTGGTCGATTACGCAGGACTGATGCAGCGTGCCCACCGCCGCATGCGCCTTGAAAATACGCTCGGCTGTGGCGACATGCCGATGAAAGAATTGCCCGCCGGTTCCTACGAAACCGCTTTCGTCCGCGATAGCCATATCAAAAGCGCGGGCCGCGCCGGCCATATACAGCAGAATTTTGTCGGCCTTTACGGCTCTGGCAGCCCCTGCCGCAGCAGCGATCCGGTCGATGCGATGCAGATGATGGGCAGCTGGTATATCCGCGTGCCCAATGACGAAAAAGGCCAGCCGCGCTTTACGCCGCCCGATTCAGCCGCCGTGCCGATGGCCGAGATGATCAAACTGGACAACGAAGAACGCGCCGCACGCTTCAATCGTTTGCAGTCCAGCAGCTTTGATCCTCATATTTAAAGATTTAAAACGGCAAGGCCAGTTTTTCAGCAACGCCAAGGCACCACAGCGAGGCGAGCATGACGCCGTTGATGGCCAGCAGTGATTTGATCCAGAAATGCCTTTCGCGGAAAAGGGCGATGTAAACAACGGCAAGCGCCGCCAGCACCGGCGGATACAGCCAGCGGTAGCCGACATCGACCACAAAACGGTTGAACGTATCGGCAAAAACATACAAAAGCACCATGCCCACCGTCACCACCAGCGCATGCAGCGTCAGATGGCCCAGTGCGGCGCGGTGTTTTTCCAGCATAATAACAGCCATAAAATTGCCTGCGGCGATGCCCAGAATGATCAGAGCCATCAGGGACGGCTGCTCCGGAATGGGGGAACTCCGAAGCAGCCAGACGACCATGAACAGACTGGGCATGCCAACAGTCACGCTGCCGGCGAGGGAACGCAGCAGCAGATCTTTCGGGTGGTGATGATGCGGCGTAATGTCTTGGTACATGAATGCAACCCGATAAGTTTTACACTTTCAAGACTACCAAAGTAAGTTGAACGATTTTTTAATTAAGTCAGCAATTTCAGGCTTATTTGCCGATAATTTTATTGAATAAAATTTTATCTATACCGCGTATGTCCCGTCCGTACGTCTTTGTACGCGTCTGTATGCGCGGCAGTGTCATGATATTTGTGCGGGATTTTTGTGGCCGATGCCGCGGCGTATCTAGCCGGATTTTGCACCCGTGGCGGGGTGCAGCGCGGCGGCATGCGATAAAATTTTTTCTGCCGTTTCCGCGGCGTCCAGATTTGTGACGTCCAGCGTCAGCACATGCGGATGATTCGGGCTCAGGACGGCTCTTTGCGCATATCTTTCGGGGGCGGCGGGGTCGGTTTCTTTCATGCGCAGTTCGCGCTGTGGGTCGGTGACGCGGCGGCGATGTTCATCGGTATCGCTCAAAACCAGCCGCACGGGCACAAACAGGGCACCGCGGTCTGCGGCCAGCGCCGCGATCTGTTCGAACCAGGCGTGGTCTTGCGGGTCGTCTTCGTAAAGCGCGTTGGTCAGCACAAAACTGAAATGTGGCGGCGACAGGGTGCGGATACAGTCAAAAACCACGCGCCCGATTTCCGCCGCATAATCCCAGATGCCGCGCGGCAAGGCGGTCTTGCCGTCGATGCGCACGACGGTAAAGACGGGGTTATTGATCAGATGGTTGTCGACAACGCGAAAACCGGCCTTGGCCGCAATAATCTGCGATACCGTATATTTTCCCGTGCCCGGCATGCCAAGCAGGTAGATAAACGTATTGGGCAGAGCAGGGGCAGCGGCCGTATCAGTCATCGTTCCCGCGGATGATTTCGTAGAGCGCAATCGCGGCGGCGTTTGACACGTTGAGGCTGGCAATCGGCCCGCCTGTCGGCAGTTTGGCCAGCACATCGCAGTTTTCCGAGACCAGGCGGCGCAGCCCGTCACCTTCCGCACCCATGACCAGTGCCACACGGCCGCCGGATTTGGCATGCGGTGCGGCAGCTTGCGCCATCGTCACCTTGCCGCGCTCGTCAAGTCCGATGCAGGTAAAACCTGCGTCTTTGAGCTGCTCCAGCGCGCGGTTGAGGTTGACCTCGCGCACCAGCGGCACGTGTTCGACGGCGCCCGATGCAATTTTGGCCAGTGTGCCGGTGATTTCCGGTGCATGCAGTTTTTGCACAATCACGGCGGTCGCACCAAAGGCGGCGGCCGTGCGCAAAATCGCACCCACGTTATGCGGGTCCGTCACCTGATCCAGCACAATCACCTTGGTGTCTTCGGCAGTGCCGTTCAGGATATCTTGCAGGAAAACATCTTCCAGCGGTTTGGCGTCGATCATGACGTCCTGATGCACGGCGTCGCGCGGCAGCAGACGGTCGATGTCTTCTCTTTCTACCATCAAAGGCTCCGGCCGGCGCAGGCCGGCGGCCATCGCGGCGTCATAGGCTTCCTGTATCTGTTCAAAACCGTTTTCGGTCACGATCAGACGCTGGATATGACGGGCGGGGTTTTGCAGCGCCGCGCGCACGGCATGGTGGCCGTACAGATAGGCGGGCGAAGGCGCACCGTACGACGCGCGGTCCGATTTCAGTTTGCGGCGCGCATCGTCCGTGCCTTCGAAATCCTGACGCGGTTCGTAGGATGTTTGTGCACGCGGTTTACGGTCACCAAATTTACGCTCGCCCGGCTTTTCGCCATAGCGTTTGGCGCTTGGCCCGCGGTCTTCAAAACTGCGGCGCGGCTTGCGCTCGGCATCGTCGCGGCGGGGCTTACGGTCACCGAAGTCGCGCTTGGGGCGGAATTCGCCGTCTTCACGCGGGCGGCGCGGTTTGAAATCGCCATCGCCGCGGGGTTTACGGTCACCGAAGTCGCGCTTGGGGCGGAATTCGCCATCTTCACGCGGGCGGCGGGGTTTGAAATCGCCATCGCCGCGGGGTTTGCGGTCACCGAAGTCGCGCTTGGGGCGGAATTCGCCATCTTCACGCGGGCGGCGGGGTTTGAAATCGCCATCGCCGCGGGGTTTACGGTCGCTGAAATCGCGCCGAGGGCGGGACTCGCCATCTTCACGCGGACGGCGCGGTTTGAAATCGCTGCCTTCGCGGCGGGGTTTGTACTCGCCTTCTGTGCGGCGGGGGCGGCGCTCGGCGCTATCACCTTCAAATTTCTTGCCAAAGCTGCGGCCGGCGGGCTTTTTGCCGCCACCGAAACCGCCGGAGGATTTGCCAAAGCTTTTGCCACCCGGCTTGCCGCCGGATTTGCTGCCGCCGCTGCGGGGAGCAGAATTTTTCGATTTGGACTGGAATTTGTTTTCTTTTTGTGACATAAAGCTTCAATCTTTCGTTTGACGTTTCGGGCAATTTAACTTAATTCCCGTTTTTTCGGAAGCGAAATTTAACAAAAACAGCAATTTATTGTGTTTTCATGATAATAGCTGTCCCCCAGTGGTGGAGTGGCCGAGCGGTCAATGGCAGCAGACTGTAAATCTGCCCTCTTACGAGTACGTAGGTTCAAATCCTACCTCCACCACCATTTTTTCTCCGGTTTTTCAGTCTTTCAGAGAATAGGCACGAAAAGCCCGCTGTTGGCGGGGTTTTTGGCGGTGCCTTTTTTGGGACAGTACTGAGACACCCTGAATTCGGGCGGGTTTGGGGCCTCTGTATTTACAGAGTCCTCTTGACATAAGTTTGTAGAGGGGGCTACATTTTACTTATGATCAGCGACTCAAAGACACGCTATGTGCAAGAGCTGAACATCCTTAATTCAGCTTATCGCTCCACGGAGTTGAGAGGATTCCGCACAACCGAAGTTTTCTGTGTCGATAAATTCGGAAGGGACGTCACGTTTAGCAAACCTTCCGACATTCCGCTTGAGATGGATCGCCTGATGCAGGCGTTTGCTGAAGAATTCAAAAATGCCGGTGATCTTCCTTCGCTTGCTCTGTGCTTGGCGAGGTTTTTTTACGTCTTTATCGCGGTGCATCCCTTTGCTGACGGGAACAGGCGAACAGCTTTTGCTTTTCTTGCAAAACGTGCAGCCGAAAAATCATACGACATTCAGGCCATCGATACTCTCAGATGCGTGTTATTACAAGGTGACGTTGCGGAAGAAATGCAAAAGCTGAGAAGTCTTTTTATGGTGATGTTAAAACCCCAAGCAGAAGGAGATCTAAGTTGTCCGAAGATAGAAAAAATATAAGATTGTCTGATTCAATTCAAAAGGCGATGGCGTTCGACGACCCGCGCATGTCTGACGCAGAATTTGAAGAAAGGCTTGTTGATGAAATTTTCCACGATGACTGGGCAATCAGGACGGGTACACTCGACCCGAATTACCGTAACGGAATTAAGGCTCTCATAAAGAGAGATGTGGCATGGGCGATCAAGGAAAAGGGGCTTGAGGATCGGAACGGTGTCATTACGGCAGCATATAATAAATCATCATCCGGCAAACCTCACCCAAACTTCCCCAAAGACGATTCTTATTTCTTGAACGGGTCCGACTATTTGGAGTGGGCCAAAAAAGAAACGGCGCGTGTGTGCAAGGAAGCGCACGAGCGTGCGAAAGAATGGAAAAAATCTCAGAATAATCCATAAGCAAGCCGACTGGCTTTAAAGCCCCCTCATATGAGGGGGCTTTTCAAGAGGGCAAGGGGGAGTGCAACGACAAATCATCTACTATTGTACACAACAGGGGTCGTACCAAACTGATCACAGCACTCGGACCGAGGTATCTGTGCGAGTGGGTCGTATCTTGATGTAGTTGGAAGGTTCGCGGGTTTGGCTGGCATGTCATTACACTACCTTAAACGGCTTTGCTGCCTATCCTGATATGAGCGATATTTTGCCTGTCAAAAATATGAGTAAGACAATCTTTACCGACTTTACGGAGCGGCAGATTTTGCGCTCGATTGACGGAGTAAGGCAAAAAAGTCAAGGCTCGCTTGACTGCCTGAAATATCGGTCCTTGAGGGGCCAAATACATTTTTTCCGCGTGCGCCGGGCCAGTTGTGTCCGAGATTAGAGATCGGACAGTAGGCGACAGTAGCAGACGCACGACAGTCAGTTAAAGTCGTGCAACGGATGAACGTTTCACCAAAACGAAACTCCAGTTCAGACATAGCGTCGCATCCGTTGCGCTGCGCGACAAAACGTACGCTCTGCAGTGGCGGTGGGGGCGATCCTGTACGGGACTGGAATGCTGCGTGTCCATTTCTGCCTTTTCCACCCTCAATCGGTGATGCCGGATCTTCCTCGCCGTGAAGGTGCATCAGCGCAACGGGGGTGGACATAGGACATGTATGATCATCCAGCTGAAAAGTGGCACCGAAGGCGACCACGCCGGCCAGGTGGTATGAGGCGTTACAAAGAAGGCGATAAGCCATCCGCGCACCGTTTGACCAGCCAACGACGTAAGCCCTCTCTTCGATTGATGTTAGTTTCTGAAGATCCTTCAAAACTTCTTTGAAAAATCCGATATCGTCGATATTGTCACGCGCGGCAGCACCGCAGCAGACACCGTCGTTCCATGTGCGTCGATAGCCATCTAGGTAGGCAATAATAAAGTTCTCCGCTCCGTTTGCCTAGTGCAAGGCGGAAATCCTTTCCATACCTGTTGCCGTGCCGGTGGCCGGATGAAAAGCCAGAATGACAGGCCAATAAGGTTGCGCACGGAGGTTATCCGGAAGGTGTACGATATAGCTTCGCTGTGTCGTGCTAACCGTGACCTGACGTTCCAAGCGCTGGGCGGCCACGGCCTGAGATGTCGCAGCAAACAAACTGATAAACAGTACTAAAAAACAAACCGTTCTGATCATATTCTGAATAGCATGTTCAAAATTTATAAGGGCTGTCCCCTCGGGGAAAGATAAGTGAAGGGGAGGCTAAGGCTTATAAAAAGGCTTTTTGCCCAAAATGATTTGGGAAATTTGGGGCGCGTAGTTGTTTTGAACACGTTCGTCAAATAGGCGGCGGCTATTCTTTTCATCAAGAAAGCTTTTGCGCCACGAAAGTAAAACCGGATGAGCGACCAGCGGCGCTGTCTTCAGGGCAAGATTGACGCAAAGTTCTGCGCGTTCGATCATGTATGTGGTGGCAATAAATTCGTATGCTTTTTTTTCATGCGATGAAAGGCCACCCTCACGCATCTGCAGCTGGAGCTTTTGGATATCTTCTTGCAAAGCCTCAAGACGCTTTTTTTCTTGAATATGGGCGCTCTGATTGAACGCTTTTGCAACGTCCGGTAAGGCGACAAGGTCATCAGCCAATTCGCTTAGGTGAGAGGCAAGGGTTTTTCTCTGCTCTTGTCTGGCTTTAATCTTATCGTTTCGGCTCATTTTTTTTACTTTCGGTCAACTTAAGTAGTGTTTTCCACCACAGCGCCTGAATGAAGGGCTATTTTATCAATAAGTTTAATATTTTTTAGTCAGAATACATAATCTGAATAATTCCGCAAGAGGCCTTATCCGCATTAACGGGAGCAGTTTAAGACGGGCAGGCGTATTCAAGCAAATGAAGTCAGTGATTGACTATTCTGTTCCCGAAACCGAAGTGGCGGTTTAGTCGTAGCTGAGGTCTTTTGCTTTGCCGTGAAAAATTTTATAGGCAAGAAAAGTATAGCCAATAAGAACAGGCAATACGATCACTGCGCCCACAAGAATAATCATAAGGGATTCAGGCGCGCTGGCCGCTTCGGTTATCTTGAGCTGGTCGGGAACAATATAAGGATAGAAGCTATAGGCCAGACCGTTGAAGCATAAAATAAAGATGCCGATAGTCGTGGCGAAGGGAACCCAGCACCATTTGTCTTGCGGCTGCGGCATTTTTCTCAGCAAGGCTTCCAAACCGATCACCAAAATTCCCGTGATCAAAGGAATTGGCGCGAGCAAAATAATATTCGGAAAGGAAAACCATTTATCGAAGATCCGCTCACTTACCAGCGGGGTAGAGAGGGAGATCAGGCCAATCGCCACAATGGTGCCCCACAAGCTGTAACGTGCCCACAGAACGGCTTTCTTTTGCAGCGTGCCTTCTGTTTTCATGATGAGCCAGCAAGCGCCGATCAGGCAGTATCCCGCAACCACGCATAAGCCGACCAGTAAAGAAAAGGCAACCGTCGCCAGACCGGCGGCAAATCCTAAAATATAGGCGCCGAGCATATAACCTTGCGCCAACGCCGTGATCAAGGATCCGGCAAAAAACGCATTATTCCATGCATTTTTATGATCAGTTTTCGCCTTTGCGCGAAAGTCAAATGCGACACCGCGCAATGTCAGGCCAATCAGCATAATGGCGACAGGTAAATACAGACTTGTGAGGATCAACCCGTGCGCAGCCGGGAAGGCGACAAGAAGCAAGCCAACCCCAAGCACAAGCCAGGTTTCATTCGCATCCCAAAAGGGGCCGATAGAGCCTATCATGCGGTCTTTTTCTTCATCCGTCGCGCGTTTCATCAAAATACCCACACCCAGATCATAGCCGTCCAAAACAGCATAAATCAGCATGGAAAGACCCATCAAAGCCGCGAAGCTTAAGGGCAGCCAATCACCATTTGCAAAAATATCCATCTGACATACCCTTAACTGATTACTTCAACAATCGCCTGACCAGATGCAGGTGCATCTGCTTCTTTTTTTGAATGGCTGGCTTTGCGTGCCATATAAAACAGCGTCGTGATAAAGGCCGTCATCAGTACAGCGTAAACGAACAGATACATCGATAAACTGATCGCGATGATAGGGGCGGGCACATCCGAAACTGCATCGACTGTTTTTAAAACGCCGGTTACCAGCCACGGCTGACGTCCGATTTCGGTGACATACCACCCCGCCACTGTCGCCACCCATCCCGAAAAAGTCATCGCGATAAGAACATAGGAGAGCGCGGTTGTGATATTCTGCCGCCGCCATAGAATAAATGCGGCAAACCAGGACACGGCCAACATCAAAGTCCCCACGCCCACCATAATGCGGAATGCCCAAAACACGGGGGCGACAGGCGGGTGATTTCCTTCAAATTCGTTGAGGCCTTTTAATTCTCCGTCCCACGCATGCGTGAGAATCAGGCTGGCCAGTTTTGGTATTTCAACCGCGTAATCGTTTTTGCGTGTTTCTTCGTTTGGCAGGGCGAATAAAACCAAGGGGGCACCGCGCTGCGTCTCCCACAGGCCTTCCATCGCGGCAACTTTTTGCGGCTGATGCGCAAGCGTATTCAAGCCATGCAAATCACCCACAAAGATTTGCAGGGGGATCAATACAGCCGCCGTCAGAACACCGGTTTTTAACGCGGCCATAACGGCCGGTACGCGGTCATGCCTGAGCCAGCGATAAGCGGACAGTCCGGCCACCAAAAATGCGGCTGTGAGGCCGGAGGCAATCAGCATATGTACAAAACGGTAAGAAAAAGACGGGTTGAAAATAATCTGAAACCAGTCTGTGGCATAGGCAACGCCATCGCGCATTTCAAACCCTACCGGTGTCTGCATCCAGCTGTTCAGAACCAGAATCCAGAATGCGGAAGCTGTCGTGCCAAATGCCACAAGAAACGTTGCAAGATTGTGCATCCAGCCGGGCACGCGGCTAAAACCAAAGAGCATGATGCCCAGAAAGGTTGCTTCAAGAAAGAATGCCGTTAACACTTCATATGCCAATAGCGGGCCTGCAATGTTGCCCACCGTCTCCATAAAGCCGGGCCAGTTGGTGCCGAATTGAAACGACATGGTAATGCCGCTGACCACACCCATGGCAAAACAGAGAGCAAAAACTTTGGTCCAGAAGAAATACGCTTCCATCCATTTGTTATCTTTGGTGGCGTTAAAGCGCAGCTTGAAAAACAGCAAAATCCAGGCCAGAGCAATGGTGATGCTCGGGAATAAAATGTGAAAAGTGATATTGGCTGCGAATTGAATGCGCGCCAGCAAGGCAGGATCGAGTTCCGTCATCTAACACCACTTTCTTTTCTTTTGGCCGTTCACAGCTTTTTTATTTTTATCATTCTCTGAGTCTTCTTTTTTAAAATCATACGCGCGATCTTCGGCGAGGAGAACCTTGTTCTGCGAAAGAGATCAAAAATTCGAGGACCTCGAATGTCCTGTTTATCTTTGACGGCAGGGGCCGCCAAATATATACAATTTATCTAATATAAAATTAATCTAATATTAAACAATGATAAAAACGCGGCAATCAGGCCATGGCTGAAGACCCGGCCTTTGTAGCAGGGGGCAGTTCAAAATCGTGGGGACGATTTTTATGCACGCACCTGCGCTTTGCGCATCAGGCCTTCATTTTGGGCCTTATGCAGGAAAGGCCGCCATCAACGGCGAGCACTTGGCCGGTAATCCAGTCGTTTTGCGGATCGGCAAGGAAGACAATCGCGCGGGCGATATCTTCCGCCGTGCCAAGGCGGCCAAGCGCATGCATGGCTTCCGAGAATTTTCGGGCGCTATCGCTGGATGTGATCTGCCTGGTCAGCGGCGTTTGCGTCAGGCCCGGGGCGACGGCATTAAAACGTAGTCCGCTGGATGCATAACTGGCAGCCGCTGATAGTGTCAGGCCAATAATGCCCGCTTTGGCGGCGGCGATGGCTTCGTGATTGGCAAGCCCTTCAAGCGCCGCAGCCGAAGAAACCAGCGTCACAGAGCCGCCGGCGGGCATGACTTTTGCGGCGGCGCGCACAACAGAGAAGGCTGTTGTCAGCGAAGCCTCGATCACATTGTGATAGTCCTGCGCCGATGTCAGATGCGCCGGTTTCAAAAGCAGGCTGCCGGCGCAATTGATCACGCCATCGATCTGTGTCATCTGTTCTGCGGCCTTGGCAAAGACGCTTTCGGTCTGCGCGAAATCGGCGGCATTCAAAAGCGCATCAGGGCTGATCTTGCTGTCATCGCGCGCCGTTGTGAAAACGTTATGGCCCTGCTGCGTCAGCAGGTGATATGTCGCCTGACCGATGCCGCTGGAGGCCGCCACAAGAATATAATTTGCCATGTCGTTTTCTTTCTGCTGGTTGCTGGGGCTGCTCTTCAGATCCCGCATAGATATTGTGGGGCAGGGCACAATAAACAAGGCTTTTGAGCCGCCGGTATGCAGACTTTTGGGCTGTCCAAAAATGCCACTTGAAAAGGCAACCAAATAGTTGCATAATGATTCTATGGAGACCGACAAAGACATTGTGTTCAAGGCGCTGGCCGATGCCAGCCGCAGGGGGCTTCTGGACAGGCTGCGCGAAAAAAGCGGGCTGACGCTGGGCGAACTTTGCGAAAACCATGACATGAGCAGGCAGGCGGTTACCAAACATCTGGCCGTGCTGGAGGCGGCGCATCTTGTGGTCGCCGTCAAACGCGGACGGGAAAAACTGCATTATCTGAACCCGCTGCCTATCCACGACGTCTATATGCGCTGGATCGGCAAATTTGAACAAGACCGGATGGCGGCGCTGCATCATTTGAAACAAGCCCTCGAGGAGAAAGACAATGACGACAAAAACGGAAACGGCAAAACCTGATCTGGTTTATGTGACGTATATACGGACGACGGCAGAAAAACTTTGGTCGGCCTTGATAACGCCTGAATTCACGCGCCAGTATTGGGGCGGCAGCGCCAATATTTCCAGCTGGGAAAAAGGCGCGGCATGGCAACATACAGGCGAAGACGGCACCGTTCATCACGTGGGTGTTGTCGAAGAGGTAATCGCGCAGCGGCGTCTTGTGCTCAGCTGGCACAATCCGTCCGAAGACAAAGACATATCACGCGTGACCTTCGAGCTTGTGCAGCTGGACGAAGTGGTACAGTTGAATGTTATCCATGGTGATTTCATCGATGGCTCGGTGATGGCGAACCGCGTTTCAAAAGGTTGGCCGATTGTTATCGCCAGCCTCAAATCCTATCTTGAATCCGGCACGCCGCTGACGACGCTCTGGCAGCATTCGGCCTGTCATACCGAAGCGGGCGACAAAGAAGCAGCCGCCTGATGAACCATTAAGCCTCGGCCACGGCGAGTCTGCCTAAAGCGCCTGAGCACAGGAAAGAACTTTGTATGCCGCGCGGCTTCGGGTTGTATGCAGCCCGAAGCCGCTGCGCCTTTGAATAGAGCGCGCAGACTGGCCGTAGCCTTCATACGCCCGTATGCCCCGCGGCATACATTCGTATGCCATTGATAATAAACGATATTCCGTGATATACTGATATCAGGTGCAATCACATCTGGTTGAGGTGATCGAATGAAAGAAGGGCCGCAAAAAATATACATTGCTGCATTGTTGTTGGTGATTGCCTGCGCCGCGCCGGTCTTTGCCGCGCCGACAGGTACGGTGACCATTAACGGGCGCGTGCCTGCCGTCTGCGATGTCGTGGTGACGCCGGAGGCAGGGTCGCAGAATATTCCCGATATTTCGTTGGGCGATACGGACCGCATCGTTGCAACCGTTAATGAAAACTGCAACAACACCAACGGCTATACAATGACACTGGTGGGCACAAATTCCGCCGATCATACGGGGCTTTTTGTTGATAGCGTCAGCAACGACACGCATCCTTTCACCATTACCTACGACAACGTTGCCGCACCCGCGGGCGGTGTTGTGACAGATGTCAACGCGGCGGGTATCAACCTGAACAAAACTGTGCGCATCAGCTATCCCGCCGATGCCACGCTGACGCCCAGCGCGGGTTTTACCTATGCCGAAACGCTTATCTTTACCATTGCAGCGAAATGAAAGGCTGTGGCGTGGCGCGGTTTTGTATGATTTTGGCGCTGTTGCTGGCTGTTTTGGCAGCGGCATCCCCGGCGGCGGCGCTGAAAATAACACCGTTCAAAGTCAGCGTCATGCCGGGGGCGCAAGGCACAACACAAATTTTCCGAATTGAAAATAATTCTGCCGCACCGGCCGCAATACAGGTCAGTACCCTGACATGGGATATCGCGCCCGACGGTGCCGAAATCAACCGCGATGCCGAAGATGAATTTATCGTCTTTCCGGCGCAGCTTGTTCTGGCACCCTATGAAAGCAAATCGGTGCGCGTGCAGTGGCTGGGCGATGCAACGCTGGAGAGCGAGCGTGCCTTTCGCGTGCTGGCTGAACAAATACCCGTCAGTTTGCAAAACACGCCGCAGTCGGGCGTTGCTGTGCGTTTTTTGTTGCGCTTCAAGGCGGCGTTTTACGTCACGCCGCCCCATGCGCGCAGCGATATCCAGTTGCAAGATATTGCACTCTTGCCGGACAGGCTGCGGGTAACGCTTGTCAACAAAGGGACGCGCCACAGCCATCTTGATAAAATCGCCCTGCACCTGCATACAAAAGACGGCAGAACCGTGATCCTGACGGACACGGCGGTGGCGGCGATGACGGGGGAGAATATTCACGCGCGCGCCCTGCGTGTTTTTGATCTGCCGCGCCCTGCCGGATTGAGCGCAGATATCGTCTCTGCCCGCATAGAGACCGGGGGCGGGCGCTAATGCGGCTGGGGCAATGGCTGGTGCGTCTGGCTGTTCTCTGCGCTGTCGTTCTGCCCTGTGCTGTGCGTGCGCAGGATAAAAAAATTCTTCTGCCGGTGATGCATGGCCAGACCGAAGTGGCGCATGTCATTGTCCATGCCGACGAAAGCGACCGCGTCACCCATGTCGAAGCCGCGCGGCTGCTGCCGTGGGTGGATGAATATCTGTCGCCGCAGTCAAAAAAAACCCTCGCCGATATAACGGCGGCGGACGGCCGTTTTGCAATTGAACAGGCGGTGCAGGCCGGGTTCAGGCTTGTATATGACGCAGAAAATATCTGGCTGCGCGCCGAACCGGATCCGGCAAGCCTGCGCCGGCGTCAATTGTCCGTGCAGGAAAAAACCGCGGCACAGTCGCAGCCGCCGCTGGAAATGGCGACGTTTTCCGGTTTCCTCAATCTGCGCGCGGGGCAGGATTATCTGCACAATACGGCTACCGGCGCGGGGCGCCAGCCGCTGCGCCTGGATCTGGATGGCGCGCTGAACTTCAAAGGATGGGTGCTTGAAGCGCGCGGCGATTATCTGGAAGATGACCGCAGGGCATGGCGGCGCGATAACCTGCGTCTGATTCATGACTGGCCGGATAGCATGGTGCGTCTGGCGCTGGGGGATTTGTCTTATCCGGTCAGCAGTTTTCAGGCCTATCAGCCGATGCTGGGCGTCAGCCTTGCGCGCAATTTTACGCTTCAGCCCTACCGTATCACCGCGCCTTCGGGGCAGACTTCGTTTGTCCTGCAATCACCATCGCGCGTGGATGTGATTGTCAACGGGCAGCGCATACGCACTTTGCAGCTGGAGCCGGGGCCCTATGACATATCGGATTTCCCCATTGCCGACGGCAGCAACGATGTCATGCTGCGGATCACCGATGCCGCGGGCAATACCGAAGAAAAAAGCTTTACGCTGCTCGGCGCACAGCGGTTGTTGCAGGCGGGTCTGCATGAATATGCCTATAACATCGGCATCAAATCCAATCATGCGGCGCGGCGCATCGCATATGATGCGCAGGATCCGGTATTCTCCGGTTTTCATCGCCTTGGCCTGCGTGAAACGCTGACGGGCGGTCTGTCCTTTCAGGCCGATAAAACGGTGCAGCAGGCAGGCCTGTCGTTTGTCACCGCCACCGCGCTCGGCACAGTCGGTGCGGAGGGGATGATCAGTGATACGCGCGCGGCAGACCACGACATCGCCGCAAGGCTTTCCTATAGCTACCGCGATATAGCGGGGCGCAGGAATTTTGTCGCCTCCGCCGAATATCGCGGCGCGGATTTTGCTGCGCTGGGTACAGAAAACCTCCTGAACCCGTTCAAATGGGAAGCGGCCGCCGGATATTACCATACGATTTTTTCCGATATTCATGCAGGCATTGGCGGACGTTACCGCTTTGCGCGCGGTGATCAGGACGACAGCTGGTCATACAGCGCGAATTTTCGCAAAGCGCTGTCGCCCAGTCTTTCCGTGAATATAAACGGGCAGCATCAGCATCGCGCAGGCGCCGGTATTTTTGTCGGGTTTACATGGGTGCCGCGCGGCGGCAATCATACGGTGACAACCGCGATTGATACGCTGAACAACAGCCAAAGCACCAGATGGGATTGGCAAAGCGAACGGCGCTGGCAGGCGGGCGCCGGCCTGACGCGCGATGATGGCGATCTTCAGGGCACGGGAAATATTTTTTACCGCGGCCAGCGTCTGGAGGCCAGCGCCTACCATGACATCAACCGTTTTCAGGCGCCGTCCGGTGCGGGCGGCGCGATGCAGGACCGCACCGAACAGCGCACACAACTGCGCGGCGGCGCGGCGCTGGCCTTTGCCGACGGGCATATGGCGCTGTCGCGGCCTATTGATAACAGTTTTATCTTGCTGGCGCGTCATCGCAACCTGTCCGGCCATACCATCGGTATAAATCCGCAAGAGGTCGCGGGCGCACAGATGTCTTACGAAACAAAAATAGACGGGGCGGGGGCGGCTGTTATCCCCGATGTGGTGCCTTATTTTTATCGTCCGGTTAAAATCGATACGCGTCATCTGCCTGCGGGTTATGATATCGGGCAGGATCATTTTATCAGTCTGCCGTCTTACAAGCGCGGCACGCTTGTCACCGTCGGCAGCGCCGCAAATATCTATGCGGATGGATATATCCGGCACGGCGATGGCACCCCTGCCGCATTGGAAGCAGGCGTGATCACGGCGCGCCACGATCCGGACATGCCGCCGCAGGAATTTTTTACAAACCGCAACGGGCGTATGCGGATCAGCCGTCTGGCACCGGGCAGCTATGACCTGAATCTTTATGCCTGGCCGGGACGCCGTATAAGGCTGGATATTCCCGACCACGCGCCGTTTGGCCGATATGACGCCGGTATTCTCACGTTGCAGGAGGCCTTGCCATGAAGGGGCTGACGATTTCCGCTGTGATTTTTCTGGGGTTCTCTGTGCTGCTTTTTCCGGCGCGTGCCGCTGCGCTTTGTGTGGGGACGACGATTTCTGCTGCGCCGGCGGCCGCAACTTTTGCGGGCGCGGCGGGTGAATACGGCGTTTTTGATCCTGCGCAATATATGCAGAGTGTTTCTTTTCAGGTCAGCAGCCTTGCCACACTGGGCGGTTGCCGTTATTACGTCACGCTGGATGCGGGGCATTCGGGCAATGCGGCGCAGCGGCGCATGACGCGCGGCGCAGAGACGCTTGATTACAACGCTTTTACGCTTGCGGCCGGTAACGATATTCTGGCGGTCAGCGGCAGTTTCAACGGCGCGGGTGTGATCAGCGGCAGTTTTCCCTTTTTGCTCGGCGTCAACCAGACGAATATGCATACGCTATACTGGACAATTACCCCGCAGCAGATCAGAACGGCTGATGCCGTGCGTTTCAGCGATACGGTCAATCTGCGCGTCTGGGCAGAGCTGGCGCTGGGCATTTTTACCAATACGAATTCGCGTGCGATAACGTTTCGTGCGCGCGCCGAAAGTGATGTGAATTTGTCGCTGGTGGATACGGGCGCGCCGCTCAATCTGGGCGATACCGCGCAGACGGTCGATTTCGGCGATCTGCTTTCCGGTCAAATACGCAGCTATGATACGATGGTGCGCAGCAATGACGGCTATCGCATCACGCTGGAATCGCAAAACGGGCAGATGCTGCGGCATCAATCTTTTCCGTCGGTCATGGGGACGGTACCCTATAGCGTCACATTTGGCGGCGCGGCGGTTTCACTGCCCGCCGGTGTACCGGTCGAGGCCGCGGCCGTATCCGGCACCACCCCCTTGGCAGGCACCCGTTTTGCCACGCAGTTTACCATCGGCAGCCTGAGCGGTGCCGAGCCGCCCGGCAACTATCAGGACATCATTATTGTGACCGTCAGCGCGCATTAAAAACAAGCATTGCCACCCCGTGCCCATCACCGCGCGGCTATATGGTTTTGCAGCGGCCTCTGTGTTAAAATGCGGGCATAGGGGTTGGACCGGTCATCAAAATGGGTATTTCGCAAAAACTGGCAAAGACATTGAAAACGCCGCGGCAGGTGCAAAAATATCTGCGCAGCCTGCCGTATAACCGCGAGGAAAAGGGCGAGACGCTGGCTTCGGCCGAGGCGGCCTTGCGGCGCGGCAAGCTGCATTGCTGCGAAGCCGTTCTGGCCGCAGCGGCCATTTTGGAGCATCACGGCTATCCGCCGCTGGTGCTGAGCTTTGAGAGCAAAGACGGCCTTGATCATGTGCTGTTCGTTTTTAAATGCCGCGGACGCTGGGGCGCGGTCGGCCGTTCACGCGACGAGGGGCTGCACGGGCGGCCACCGCGCTATCGTTCGCTGCGCGATCTGGTCTGGAGCTATTACGACCCTTATGTCGATAAATCAGGCAAGATCACGGCCTATCAACTGGCAAACCTTGACGATACCGGCGCGGATTGGCGCGCAAGCAAGAAGAACATCTGGCAGGTGGATAAATATCTGGTCGGGCTTAAACACAAACCGCTGAAATCTTCATCGGCGCGCTATAAAAAACTGCTCCGCGATTATCTGCGCCGCGGGCCCATGCCGCGGCAGCCGCATTGGTGGTAGAAAAAAACTAATCCGCGTTGCCCACTTTGCGCGCACGCAGGGGTTTATCAAGATTGACGCCGCAGGCAAGCCCCGCCGTCACAAGGATATGCCACCCCGCCATCAGCTGGAAATAAGCATCAAAACCCGCCAGAGACGGTATTTTAAAAGTCGGGAAGGGGGTGTCAAAAGAGGAAATGGCAACGACCTTTATGCCGGCTTTTTGCAACAGGATTTCGCGGTATTTTTCAATCTCGGCCTTGAAGGGCTCGACAAGTACGACGGTTTCATCCGCCTGCATGACTTCTTCGATACCGTGCAGCGCATAGGTGCCTTCAAGGAAAATGCTTTTTTTGCGCGCAATCTCGTTGGTCTTGAGCGTCAATTCTTCGGCCACGCCGTTATTGCGTCCGGCGAAGTACAATGTTGTTGCGCCGGCTGCGGCATCGGCGATATCGGCGGCCATCGGCGCCTGTAAAATGTCTGCGCAGTGATCTGCGGCCGCGTGCTGCTGTGGCCACGGCGCACCGCCCAGCAGGGCCTGAAGGGTGAGTGCCTGTTCGACCACGCTTTTGGTGGCCGCGACGGCTTTTTCAGCGCCGCAAGACAGAACGCGGCAATCATCGGCGATCGCCGCCAGCGGGCTGTCCGCCGCGGCGGTGACGGCATAGCAGGGGATACCTGCGGTTTTTGCTTTTTCAAACAGCGCCAGCAATTCGCGCGTCCGGCCGCTGTTGCTGGCGCCCACGATAGCGCCGCCCTGAAGGTCATATTCCGCGGCCTGCCGCGCGCCTTCCGTGAAGATATGCCAGTCCGAAGCGCCGCGCCGCGCAAGGTCGATGGTATTTTTGGCCGGAAAAATCCGGCTGGAGCCTTCCCCGCTCAGCAGCAGGTGCTTTTTGCCGTTGATAGCCGCCGCCCAGTCCTGCACGCAGGCGGGATCGAAACGGCGCAGGATGCCGGGACTTTCCAGCATTTCGTCGATAAGGGCATAGGGCGATCCGCTTTGCATGGCATACTCCGTGGCTGTTGTTATTTTACGCGCGGCAGGCCGCGAAGGCAAACGACTGTTTTCATGCCGCGGACTGTGCTAATCTGGCCTGCGTTTTGATGCAAACCCAGCCAGAGTTCTGCAAATGAAAATATGTATTGTATCCCCGCACCTTGATGATGCGCTTTTGTCCTGCGGCATTGCGATGCAGCGGCATCTCGCAGCCGGAGATGAAGTGGTTGTTGTGAATATTTTTACAGCAGGCACCAATGCCGCAAACCGGCGCATCGAAGAAGAGCGCGCCATGGCCAAGGCAGGCGCCGCTGTTTTTTTTCTGGACGAGCTGGACGCGCCCGACCGCAATCCGGTTTATTGGGCGAATGAAAAACTGTTTTTTGGCGCGCTTGACGAAGTGCCCGCCGATTATATTCTGAAAGTCGAAAATCGCCTGCGCGATTTTTTTGCCGAATATAAAATCGACAGGGCGTTTTTTCCGCTAGCGGCGGGCAATCATATCGATCACCGCATCACCTATACGGCGGGTTTGCGTATCAAGGATATGCCGGTAAAATTTTACGAAGACCGCCCCTATATCCTCTGGCCCGGTGTGCTGCAGGGGCGCATGAACCAGATCGGCAGCAATGCCGTCCTGCCCCCGATCACCGAAGACGCGATGCGCGCAGGGCTTGGCGGCTATCATTATCTCAAACATTTCGTGCCCGAAGGCACGTATCAGCAGGAATGCCTGCCGCTTTATTTTCAGGCATTGAAACACGCATCGTCAAACACCCTTCATGCCGCCGGCGAAACACTGGTTGCACGCGAAGACGAGCTGCAGCATCTGTACGGCTGTCTGGCGATGTATGAAAGCCAGATGGGATTTATCTATCCGGATTACGAAACCTTTATCAAGGACAGCCTGTCGTACGAACGGGCAAATTCAGGGCAGGATATATATGCGGAGCGGTCATGGACGCTCAGCCCTGTGCCGCCTTCTGCCTGAGGCTTTCGACCGTCATCAGCACAACCGATTGTGCGGGCGTCATGCGCGCCGCTTCGATAAACAGCTGGTGGCAAATATCGGCATAGGAAAACCCGTGAATATCCTGATGATGCAGCAGGTATTCCACGTAGCGGATGGCGCGGTCGATAAGTTTTTTGTTGCTGGGCTTGACCCAGGTCATGACATTGCTTTCAAACCGTCCCAGCCGCCCCATGACCAGCGTCGAGTGCATATTGAGCGCCATCTTGAGGAAAAGATGCTCGTGAAACGGATGCAAATCGCGCACATCAAGGCGGTGCTGACAATCGCCAAGGCTGAAGCACATATCATCGCCAAGACGTTCAATAACGAAACGGTGCAGCTTGTGCGGTGCGGTCAGGGCTTCGCGCTGCTGCCGCGCCTGCACGGAAAAATCAAACCCTGCCAGCCGCGCGCCGCCGGCAATCGCCCTCAGTTCATCCCATTCAATCGGAATTGGCGCGCGCAGCAGAATCTCGCGCCATGCCGCATCGGCGTTTTCCGCTTGCGGCAAACAGAAATACGACAGCGACGCCCGCCGCGCGGGGTCTCTCTGGTTTTCAAAGCCGAGCAGGGAAAACGTCGGTGCACGCTCCGTGGTGTCGGTCAGGATGGTGATGCCGTAATCGTTGGTTTCATACAGCACAAATTCACCTGCCGCGTAAATGCGCGATTCTTCTTCGGTGAAGCGTGCCAGAAACGACAAATTGGTGCGGCGCATGAAATCGGCCAGTGCCGCGATGGGGGGCGGCGCTGTGCCGCCCGCCGCCAGCAGCGCCGCACCCGCGCCCAGCATCAGGGCCGTGCTGGCCTGCATCCGCGTGCTGCCCGACAGCGCCATGGGCCCGACGAAAAGACAGATTTTCTCGATCTTCGGGTTTTCCAGCACGCGCCGTGACCGCTCCACCTGTTCGTGCAGCGCCTCGTCGGGGTTGCAATACAGAAAAAACGGTTTGCGGTTTGATATCCGCGCCGCTTCCTCTGTCGCGCCGATGACGGAGGGCGTTTCGCCGCCTTCGGTGCAGCTGACCAGCAGGTCGTTTGTGCCAAAACCAATCTCGCGCAGCTGCCGCGCGCCGAATTCGGGGTGGTCTTCGAAATTTTCAATCGAATGCACCAGCGCCAGATCGCCACCGCTCATAAATCCCTGTACGTGGTCTGCGGCATCGCTGCCGCGGTGCAGGTGACGCCAGATATATTCAATCGCCAGCGACAGCCGCCCGGTCGCGCCGCAGCCATAGAAGAAAATGCGGTTGCCGTTTTGCAGCGTATCGCGCATGGCCGCTTCCAGCCGCGCCAGATCGCCTGCGCGCGCCGCCACGCCCGAGAGGGCGGAGAGATCAATATCCTTGAGAACGGCAAAGGCGGCAGGCAGGTCGCGCCGCGCCAGATCGGCCAGCTCATAGGTCAGCGGGTGCCGCTGCTCCGTCGGCAGCGCACCGAGCTGGAACTGGCTGGCAACGGCTAAAAATTCTTCGGCTTTCAAACGGGTATCGTTTTGCATGGTGAAAGTCTTTCCTGCGCGGGCATGAAGCCGATATATACGCGCTGGCGGCGGCTTTGGCAATTTTGGCTGCGGCGCTGCAGCAGGACGGCTGTGAAAAAATCATTGCCGGCGGCAGGTTTTAAATGAAATTTTTCTTGCGTTTCGGGGCGCGAATCTATTAATACTATGTCAATCGTACGTGCCAATGGCCCGCGGCTCCCGACCAATGGGAGCGCCCCCTCCGGACAAATTCCGGCAAGGCAGGTTAAGCAACGGCGAACTTTTTTGTGCTAAACGCCTAAAACTGCAAAGTTTTTGGCATTACTGCGAAGAGTTTTCGCTCTTGTTCAACCGCTGTCAGGGAGAAGACGGCCATGATCTATTTGTATAAGGCCCCCATGTCGGGCCAATCCTCGCGCAACACGTTTCCGGCATCCCGCCGCAGCGCCGCCCTTTTCGTGCGCGCAAAAGGGGGTGTTTGATGATCGGCAAGATCAAAAAGGCGCTCGACGCCGCTTTCATCCGTATTTCTGATGAATTCGCCCAGGACGGCGTGTCTGTGCTGATGCCGACCTATTCCCCGCCGCAGGGGCGTCTGCTGTCGGAATTCAACCGCGTGGGCGGCAAGGCCTATATCGCAGGCGGCAAGAAAAACGCGCCTTCGTTTAAAAACGTCACGCAATACGGCCTCGATTTCGATACCACGCCCTATATCAACAGCTTCCCCAAGGGGATGTCCGAGCAAATCGTGGGCGCGATCCCTGATGCGCTGATCGAAAACAAAAAGGTCGCCGTTTTCGCCTTTATCACCCCGCCTGCCAGCTGGGCGAAGCATATTGCCGATCGCGGCCAGAACACCGAGATCGTCGCCAGCAACGAGCAGAACACGCGCCTGTTTTTTGAAAACAAAGGCAACCTGATGCACATCCTGACCGCAGCGGGGCTGGAGGCCTATGTCATCCCGACCGAAGTTGTCGATGCCAAAAAATCGGATGACGAACTGCGCGCCATTTACAACCGCGTCAAAAGCGAGAGCGGCAAGGTTGTTGTACAATCCTGCGTCGAAAACTATGAACCGACCCGTTTTATCGGATCCGAAGAAGATTTCGTCGCGCATGCCCGCGCCTCCAAAACGCCGTTCAAAGTCACGCGTTTTATCGATGGCAACGAAGGCAACCTGTCGTTTTTTGTCGGCAATACCTTGCCGGCCGAAAACACGCGCGGCGTTGCCAAATGCAACCTGCCCGCAGGCGTCGATTGCGCCCGCCCCGAAAGCCTTGCCGCCATCGAAGCGCATGCCGCGGCACAGGGCATTGATGCATCGAACGTCTTTTCCGTCACCGGCCGTGCAACGCTGAAAGTCGTCGGCGACAGTCTGCTGGCCAATGCGGCGGGCGACAGCGTCGGCAACAACATCGGCCATGTCTACGAAGAACACATCGCCCGCCAGATTGCCGAAATCGGCGAAAAGCTGGGCTGCAAAATGGGCCAATGCGGCAAGGTCGGTCTTGCGGGCGCGGATCTGATTATCGACCGCACCGGCAAAATCTGGATCAACGAGATCAACGACCGCCAGCAAGGCCCGACCGACCAGATGAGCGCCGATGCCGAAGCAAACGGCATTCCCGGTCTCAGCCGTATGGCGTGGTTTGCGCATTTTGCCGATTTTTCCAAGCCGGAAAATATGGCGCTGATGGCCGCGCTGCGCGACAATGCTGCGGAAATACATCAGCAATACGCAACCTCGCCCGGATCGTTCTACATCAAAGTCTATGCGACGCATGATGAAAGCTTTGACGGCAAGATCGGCGCGCGCAAAGACCTGCCCGCCGGCACCTACCGCCTTGCCAAAGACGGCGAGGGCTGGAAATGGAGCTTTGCCGGAGAAGGCGCGGCCACTGAAAAAGTCAATCTCGATAGCGGCGCGATTACCGTGAAGATCAGCAGCGGTAGCCTCGCCAAGGGCGACACCCCGCCGTCAGGTGCGGAGCTGTTCCGCATCACCGGTACGGCCAGCGGCAACGATGCGCCGTTCCAGATCGCGGACGGTATTTCGTATCTGCACCCGCAGTGGCGCCAGATGATTGTGCAGCTGTATACCGATTGCTTCGGCGAGGGGTATATCGAGAAAAACCCGCTGTACAGCCAGTCGTCCAAGACCGCGCCGGTCAAATCCAGCGTCAATGGCCACCTGAAGCCGAAGAAAGCCGCCTAAGCCGCTTAAACGGCCTTCAGCGCGTCTTTGGCGATATAATGCAATGTTTCATCGCCAAGGCGATAGATATGCGTGGGCGCGCGTTTGTAGATGACGCCGTCTTCGGTCGCTATCTCCGGCATCTCCGCGCCCAGCTCCGCACTGGGGTGCAGGGTAAAAAGCGTGTCGCCTTTTTTGAAAGACGCGCCCATGGCGACGTCATAGCGCACATAGCCTGCCGCACGTGTCAGTATTTTTTTGTGGTCACGGAAATAATAGCATTCGGCAGGCGCGGGGACCGTCAGGCTTTTGTCGATCATGCCAAGCCGCGCAAGCAGACGCAGAATGCCCTGAAAAACCTCTTCGATTTTGGCGGCATCGTATTCGTCGTGGCTGCCGCATTCGATGCAGAGGTTATCGATGCCCGCAGGGTCCATGGCGTAATCAAAGGATCCCGCCGTTTCCGGTGTCACGATATCATCCAGATAATTGTATTTAAACCCGACGTCTTTCACCAGCGGCAGGTACTCTTCTTTGGTGAAAATCACATAGGGGTTGCTCGCGCGCGCCGTGTGCAGATCAAGGCCCAGATCGCAGGTTTTGGCCAGCGTAAACAATGCATGCGCGATGCGCTGGTGCAGCGTGCCTTCTGCCTTGCCGGGGAAATGCGAATTGCAATCCTTCCCGTCATACAGGTCAAACTTGCCGAAGGTATAGAAATAAGACCGCTGGTCCCACGACGCCGGATTGGCGCAGGGAATAAACACAACCTCGCCGGCCTTCAGGTTTTCTTTGAGGAAATTATACAGACGGTGCTGCACCCAATAGGTAATCTCCCCGCCGTGCATGCCGCTTTGAATATGCAGCTTTTTGCCTTTTGCGCCCGCGGCAAGGGTATAGGTGACGATGTCGATCGGATTGCCCGCAACCGTTTCGCCGATGTGGATGCGGTTTTTGACTGCCTGCATGCGTATATCCGTTCCTGCTTGTGCCATTAACTGTGAACCTGCTGCAAATTCTAGACTTTTTTTCCGTGCAATGCCAGTGCTGCACATGCACAAAATGCAATAAAAACGCGGCATTTTCGTGGCTTGACGCGCGCGCGCAGGTTCTTTAGCCTTGTGGTTCCTGTCATACAAGAGCGAGTGAACAATGCCGACTGTCATTCAGCCATCCGATCAGGGGGCGCCGCTCAGCGCGCGTCTCAAGGCCGTCCTCGACGGCGACTTTACCGATGCCCGCGATGCCGCGCGGCAGTTTATCGCGCGGCCTGCCATGGCGCCGGTTGCGCCCGATATGCCCAAAGAAGAATACCGCGAAAAAACCCTCGGCTGGATTAAGGATATGATCGCCGCGGGCTTTACCCGCATGCCCTATGACCCCGCCTATGGCGGAACGGGCGAGCGTGAAAAATACATGAACATTGTTGAAGTCATCGCGCATCAGGACATGAGCCTTGCCGTCAAGCAGGGCGTGCAGTTCGGCCTGTTCGGCATGAGCATCGAAAGCCTCGGCACCGAAAAACACCATGCCAAATATCTGCCGGATGTGATGTCGGGCAAATTGCTCGGCGGTTTTGCAATGACCGAAGTTTCCGGCGGGTCCGATGTGCAGGGCATTTCGACCGAAGCCATCTATGACCACAAAACCCGCAGTTTTACCCTGACCACGCCCAACGAAGGCGCACGCAAGGCCTATATCGGCAATGCCGCCACACACGGGGAAATGATGGTCGTCTTCGCCCAGCTGAAAATGGGCGAGACCGGCGAGAGCATGGGCGTGCATGCCTTTATGGTGCCCATCCGCGACAAGGACGGCAAAACAAAACCCGGCGTCACCATCGAAGACTGCGGGCACAAAATCGGCCTGAACGGTATCGATAATGGCTATCTGGCTTTTGACAAGGTCACGGTGCCCTATGAATCCATGCTCGACCGTTTTGCGCAGATCGATGATACCGGCGCATACCAGAGCGAGATCAAGAAAAAATCGCAGCGGTTTTTTAAAATGATCGGCACGCTGGTCACCGGCCGTGTTTTTGTATCGATGGTCGCCCTGAGCGGCGCCAAAAATGCGCTGACCACCGCGGTCGATCATGCCGAAAACCGCAAGGTCTTTGGCGAAACCCTGATGGACAAACAAGCCACGCAAAGCCGTCTGCTGCCGCATCTGGCCAATACCTATGCGCTGCATTTTATGACGCGGCATCTGATGGATGAATACAGCAAAGGCAACGAATATCTGGAGACGATGGCCGCCGCAATCAAGGCGAAGTCTTCGGACAGTGCGATGAAGACCGTGGACGAAGCCCGCATGCTGGCCGGCGGCGCGGGATATATGTCGCAGCAGCGCCACGGCGCGCTGCGCGCTGATATGGATGTCTTTCGCACATTCGAAGGCGACAATGCGGTTTTGCGTATGCTGGTCGCTAAAAACCAGCTGTCGCGTCTGTCGCATAAATTCAAGGCGGCCAGCGGCGTGCAGAAAGTCACGCGTATTGCGGCGCTGAAAATGAAAACGCTGTTCGGCCGGTTTAATGCCGAAAGCGGCAAGACCGATCCTGCGCATTTCCTCGACCCTGCATTTCAGAATAAAATCTTTGCGCTGCGCGAACGCTCGATGATTTATGCGCTCAGCAGCAAGCTGGTCAAAATCGCCAAGGCCGAAAACGCCGATGTCGCGGCCAATAAATGCCAGAATGATATGATCGCCTATGCCGATGCCTATGCGGAGCGTCTGATGATGCAAAAATTCATCAAGGCCGTGAATGCGCAAAAAGACCCCGAGATCAAGGCGCTGCTGAAAGACGTCTGCGACTTGTACGCCGTGCAGACGATGCGGCAGAACGGGCTTTGGTATGTCGAAAACGGTTTGATGAAGCCGCAAACCACCACGGCGCTGCGCCGTCTGGAGCGTCACCTGACCGAAAAAATCCGCCCGCATGCCAAAACGCTGGTGGCGGCCTTTGATATTCCGCCCTCGGTGCTCACCTGCGCCGCCGCGCCTGCTGCGCCGTCTGTGCCGCCAAAGCCAAACGCGCCGTAACAGCCGGCTAGCCGCTTTGCGCCCAGTCGATGGGGGGGCGGCCCTGCGCGGCCAGATACTCGTTGGCTTTTTTGAAATGCCCGCAGCCCAGAAAGCCGCGATAGGCGGACAAGGGCGAGGGATGCGGCGCGTCCAGCACCAGATGCCGCCTGCGGTCGATAACAGCGCCTTTTTTCTGTGCGTGCGAACCCCAGAGCATAAAGACAATCCCCGCGCGCTGTGCATTGAGCGCGCGAATGGCGGCATCGGTAAATGTCTCCCAGCCGCGGCCCTGATGCGATCCGGCGCGCGCGGCCTCTACGGTCAAGGTGGTATTGAGCAGTAAAACCCCCTGCCGCGCCCAGCCGCGCAGATCACCGCGGCGCGGGCTGGCGATACCCAGGCTGGCATCGATTTCCTTGTAGATATTCATCAGGCTTGGCGGGGGTTTGACGCCTGCGGGCACAGAAAAGGCAAGCCCGTGCGCCTGTCCTTCGCCGTGATAGGGGTCCTGGCCGAGGATAACAACGCTGACGGCATCAAACGGCGTTTCGGCAAAGGCGCTGAAAATATCTGATGGCTTGGGATAGATAACATGCCCCGCCGCGGCCTGCGCGCGCAGAAAATCACCAAGCGCCTGCATATAGGGCTTGCCGAATTCCGCGCCAAGGACATTTTGCCAGCTGGCGCCGATACAATCTGCGGCGTTTTCAATCATGTCTGTTTATTGCCACAGGCGCAGCAGGGATGGCAAGACGTAAAGCGCGATCAAGAATGCGCAGCAACGATTTTCAGAAAGGTGCGGCCATATTTCTGCAGCTTTTGTTCGCCCACGCCATGCACCAGCGCCATGCGCTCCAGCGTGTCGGGCTTGAGAAAGGTCATGTCGATCAGCGATTTGTCGTGCAAAATAACATAGGGCGGTACGCCTTGCGCGCGCGCGAGTTCCATGCGTGCGGCTTTGAGCGCGGCAAGCAGCGGGCGGTCTTCGGCGGCAACGGCGGCGGCGGCATCGGCTGCGCTGCCGCGGGCGGTCTTGGGCAGGTCGCGGGATTTTTCCGCCTTGCGCAGCCGCAGTTCTTTTTTCTCGCGTAAAAAATCCTGCCCTTGTGCGGTGATAGAAAGGCCGCCGTGGTCGGCATCAACGCGGAGCAGGTTCAGGGCGATCAGCTGGCGGAAAATTGCCTGCCATTCGGTCTTGCCCATATCCGTGCCAATGCCGAAGGTGCTGGTTTTGTCATGGCCGTTGCTTTTGATACGCGCGTCGTCCTTGCCGGTCAGCACATCGATCAAATAGCCGGCACCATACCGCTGGCCGGTGCGGTATGCAGCCGAAAGTGCTTTTTGTGCGGCAATCGCGCCGTCAAACGTTTCCGGCGGGTTCAGGCAGGTGTCGCAATTGCCGCAGGGCGCGCAGCTGTCGCCGAAATAATCCAGCAAAATCTGCCGCCGGCACTGCGCCGCTTCGCACAGGCCGAGCAGCGCGTTCAGTTTCTGGTGTTCGATGCGTTTTTGCGTATCCGGCGCATCGGATGTTTCGATGAAATTTCGCTGCATCACCGCGTCTTGCGCGCCGTAAACCATCAGCGCATTTGACGGCAGCCCGTCGCGTCCGGCGCGGCCGGTTTCCTGATAATAGGCTTCGATATTTTTGGGGATGGTCATATGCGCAACAAACCGCACATCGGGTTTGTCGATGCCCATGCCAAAAGCGATGGTGGCAACCATGATGACTTTTTCTTCTTTCAGAAAACGCTCCAGATGCCGCGCGCGCATCTCCGCGCTCAGGCCGGCGTGATAGGGCAGGGCGGTGAAGCCTTCGTTTTCCAGCCATGCGGCGGTCTCGTCCGTCAATTTGCGCGACAGGCAATAGACGATACCGCTGTCTTCGGCATGATGGGTGCGGATAAAACGCAAAATCTGCGCCCGCGCATTATCGCGCGGTACGATGGTGTAATGGATATTGGGGCGGTCAAAACCGGCGACAAAGCTGCGACCGTCTTCCAGTTTCAGACATTCAACGATGTCGCGGCGCGTGGGCGCGTCCGCCGTGGCAGTCAGGGCGATGCGCGGTGCGTAGGGGTATCTTTCGGCAAGAATCGATAGTTGTTTGTAATGCGGGCGGAAATCATGCCCCCATTGCGACACGCAATGCGCTTCGTCGATGGCGAAAAGCGCGATGGGCGCTTCGTCGAGCAGTGCGAGAAAGTCGTCCATCAACAACCGCTCCGGCGCGACATAGACAAGGTCGATGAGCCCGCGCAGGATGGCGTCTTTGGTGCTGGCGATACTGCCGCCGTCGACGTTGGAATTGATGGCGGCGGCGCGGATGCCCAGTTGCCGCAGCGCTTCGACCTGATTTTGCATCAGCGCGATCAGCGGGGAGACGATAATGCCTACACCGCTGCGCAGCAGCGACGGGATTTGATAGCACAAGGATTTACCGCCGCCCGTCGGCATCAGTACAAAAGAATGGCCGCCGCGTATGACATGATCGATGATCTCCGCCTGCGCGCCGCGAAAGGCGTCAAAGCCGTAGGTCTTTTGCAAAACGCGCAGCGCGTCTGCCGTTATTTGTGCGGGCGCAGAGGACATGACAGGGGCAGTTTAGCACTCCAAAGGCGCACGGAAAAGGGCGCAGATCAGCGTTTTGGCCCGTATCTGAGCAGCTGGCCGTCAAGCGCATCGGTAAGGATATAGATATAGCCATCCGGCCCGTTGCGCACATCGCGGATGCGGGCTTCGAGCGTGGTCAGCAGTTTTTCCTGCCTGATAATACGCCCGCCTTCAATATCAAGGCGGCGCAGATGCCGCCCCGCCAGCGCGCCGACAAACAAATCCCCGCGCCACTGAGGCATTTTATCGCCGGTATAAAATGCCATGCCGCTGGGCGCGATTGACGGGGTCCAGTGCAGCAGCGGGTCTTCCATGCCTTTCATATGGCGTTTGTCCGTGATGGCAAGGCCGCTGTATTCACGGCCATGGGTGACAACGGGCCAGCCGTAATTGGCGCCGGATATCAGGATATTGATTTCATCGCCGCCGCGCGGGCCGTGTTCATGCGCCCAAATAGCGCCGCTGTCCGGATGCAGGGCAATACCCTGTACGTTGCGGTTGCCGTGGGTGTAAACCGCTGGTGCGGGGCCGTCTTTGAACGGGTTATCGGCAGGAATGCTGCCGTCCGGCATCAGGCGCACAACCGTGCCCAAATGGTCGGTGGTGTTTTGTGCGTTGTCGCGGTAGGCAAAGCGGTCACCCAGCGTCAGCAGCAGCGTGCCGTCCGGCATAAACAAAATACGCCCGCCATAATGCGCCCTGCCTTTGGTTTTCGGCTGGGCGCGGAAGATGATTTGAACGTCCTTTAGCTGCGCATTTTCGATGTCCAGCTGTGCGCGTGCCAGCTCGGTATTGTTCTCCTCCGCGCTGCCGGCGGCGAAAGCGAAATAGACCAAGCCGCTCTGCGCAAAATCGGGGGCAAGGGTGATGTCGAACAGCCCCGCCTGACCGGCGACATAAATGGCGGGCAGCCCTGTGATTTCGCGCCGCGTTTTGCCATCGGCGGAAAGATGTTGCAGCCGTCCCTCCCGCTCCGTCACCAGAAAACCGCCGTCCGGCAGAAAGGCGAGCGACCACGGAAATTCAAACCCCTCCGCAATCACGGTCGTTTCCAGATGCGTGGCATCGTTAATCGGGGCGCGGTCTTGCGGTTCGGCGCCGACATGCTGCCAAAGCAAGGTTGCGCCAATAGCGAAAAGGACGCTTAGCAACAAGAACCGGTTGCCGATGGTGGCGGGTCTTTTGGGGGCGGGCGTCATGTTGGTTTGTCCTTTGCGGCTTTGGGGCGCGCTGTTTTGTGATAGGATATTGCAGGAGTTTTATCTTACGCGCCGGAGGAGCAGATGGCAAAACAGAAAATCCGCTGCGGCTGGGTCGGAACTGGCAAGCCGTTTTACGAAGAATATCACGATACCGAATGGGGCGTGCCTGTGCACGACGACCGCAAACATTTCGAATTTCTGATCCTTGAAGGTGCACAGGCAGGGCTCAGCTGGGAAACCATCCTGAAAAAACGCGAAGGTTACCGCAAGGCCTTTAAAGATTTTGACCCGGTCAAGGTCGCGCGGATGAGCGATGCGGCGCTGGAAAAACTGCTGGAAAATCCGGCCATCGTGCGCAACCGCCTGAAAGTCTTCGCCGCGCGCCGCAATGCAAAAGTGTTTCTGGAGATACAAAAAGAATTCGGCAGTTTTGATGCCTATGTCTGGCGTTTTGTCGGCGGGAAGCCGATTGAAGGGCGGCGCAAGACGCTCAAGGATGTTCCGGCGCGTACGGCGGAATCCGATGCGCTGTCCAAGGACCTTAAAAAACGCGGCATGACGTTTGTCGGATCCACCATCATCTATGCGCATATGCAGGCAACGGGGCTGGTCAACGACCATGTGGCCGATTGCTGGTGCGCGAAGCGGAAATAACTGCTGCGGTTATTCCGCGCGCGGTAGGGCGTTGATATCGAGGGTTAGGGTGATCTCGCGGTCGACCCATTCGGCCTTTGCGTCGGATTTTTTACCAATATCGAAATCGAGCCTGTCAATCGTAAAAGCCGCCTTGGCCGTAACCGGCGCAGCAGACAAATCACTGAGGGTGAAATCGAAAGAGACAGGCTTGGTGATGCCGCGCAGGGTCAGGTCGCCCGCCGCGGTATAGCCGCTGCCGTCTTCTTTGGCGGTAATGGTGGTTGAGGTGAATGTCGCCTGCGGGTGGTTTTTGACGTCGAACCAGTCGGCCTGCGTCAAGGTGCCGTCATGCACGCGGTCGCCGGTTTTGGCGCTGGCGGGGTCAAACGTCGCAGCGATATGGCTGCCCGCAAGGTCGGCAGGGTCAAAACGGATCACGGCCGTCCAGGCGCCGAAAGCGCCGGTAAAGGCCTTGCCCGCATGCTTGCCGCTAAATCCGATTTTGCTGTTTTTGTAATCGACCACATAATCCGCGGCCAGAGCCGGCGCGCTGATCAGGGAAAATACAAGTGCGGCGGCGCAGAAGAATTTTTTCATGGTGGCTCTCCCTTTTTGCCGCGCGCGCCGGAAAACCACATGCGCGGCAGCAGGTTATGTTTGTCGATCACGGCGTGTTTGATCACGGCGGCGATATGTCCGGCGATGCAAAGGCCGAAAAACCACGCCAGCAGCCAATGCGCGTTTTTGGCAGCGTCGTTAATTATTTCGTTGCCGGCAATTTTGGGGATGTGCGGCCATTCAAACCACCCGAAGACGATGGTCGGTATGTCAAGCGGGCTCGACGATACCATCACCCAGCCGCTGAGCGGTACGGCGATCATGCAGACATAAAGTGCGATATGTCCGGCCTTGGCGGCCAGCGCTTCCAGCCGCGGCATAAAGCCCGGCAGGGCAGGCGGTTTGTTCAACAGCCGCCAGCCGATGCGCAGTACAAAGGCCACCAGCAGCAAAACCCCCAGCGATTTGTGCCATTGGTAGAGATTGTATTTAAGGCTCATCTCCATCTCGAGATAGATCATGGAAAGGCCGCTTGTCAGCATCAGCAAAAAAGCCGCCGCCATCACCCAGTGCAGGATGATGGCAACGGCGTTATATCTTTGCGCGGCGTCTGAAGTCATGCGCGGTATCAGCTGTTTTTGCCGAATTCGGCTTCGATAATGATATCAACCTTGTCGCCGATCATGGGGACATAGGTCGAAAAACCGAAATCGCTGCGGTTCAGGCTGGCCGTGGCCGAAAAACCCATCGCAGGTTTTTTGGTGAAGGGCTGTTCGGCATAACCGCCGTTAAAAACCGCATCCAGCACAATCGGTTTGGTCACGCCAAGGAACGTCAGATCACCGTGGATTTTACCGGTATTCTCGCCCGTCACTTCGACCTTGGTCGAGGTGAAAGTGATCTCCGGAAATTTTCCGGCGTTCAGCCATTCTTCGCCATTGACCAGTTTGGCGTTGAAATCTTTTTCGGGTGTCGGGACGAAATCGGTTTCGAGCGAGGTCGGGTCGATTCTGGCGGTTACTTTGCTTTTGGTTAGATCGGCGGGATCAAAGTTGATTTCCGCATCAAAATTCTTGAAACGCGCCGTGTAATTGGACAGGCCGGCATGGCTGACCTTCCATGTCAGGCTGGCGTGATATTTGTCGAGGCTATAGACGCCGGCGGGCAGTTTGTTCCATGGCGTCAGTTCCTGCGCGGCAGCGGGCAGGGCGGCAAAACCGGCAATCGTCAAAACGGCAGCGAAAAGGGCAGATTTCATCATGGCGGGATCCTTGTCGAATGAAGGGGAGGGCATACGGCAGCACTAACGATGGAATATAGGACCGGTTCCGTCAAGGGCAAGACCGCGGCGCAGTTTAGCGGTTGAACAGGGAAGATGCGGAATGACGCTGGGTTTCGGCGGTTTCCTGCGCCAGTTTATAGGCGACATAATATTTATAAATGTTACGGACATAGACCACGGGTTCTTGCCCGACGCGCAGCGCGACGATTCGCTCTACGTTGTCGAACCAGATATTCGGGTCATAACCTTTTGCGGCGGCTTCGGCCCGCAGCTTTTTGATACGGCTCGGCCCCGCGTTATAGCTGGCGAAGGCAAAGAGCGTGCGGTTCTTGGCGTCCAGCTGCGCATCCTTGAAAAAATGGGCGAGGATGAAATCCATATATTTTGTGCCGGCGTGGATATTTGGCTCCAGCTGGCGGATGTCGCCGACGGCCATGTCCTTGCCGGTGGCGGGCATCACCTGCATAACGCCGATGGCGCCGACCGGACTGCGCGCCGACTGGTCAAGCCGCGATTCCTGATACCCCTGCGCCGAGAGCATCAGGTGATCAAACCCGTAAGTACTGCCGTATTTTTTGAAAATATCGATCGTCTCGCCAAAACGTTTGGCCTCCGCATCGCCGCGGTGGCTTTTGAGCGGTGTGGCGTTCAGCTTTGCACGGCGGACGGCGATTTGCGTCAGGCCTTTTTTGTTGATCTGGTTTTGCACGAAATCGTTGACCTCGGCCATCAGCAGCGGGCTTTTCTTGCGCACGGCCCATCCGGCCTGCATATCGCGTGCCATCGTAATGTCGGCGTGAATGCGCATTTTGGGCAAGGCCTGGCGCCAGACCTCGGCAATCCAGCTATCGGTGATAGCGAAATCGATCAACCCCGCGTTGATCATTTCAAGGATATCCTCGTCCGCAAGATCGTCCGGCAATTTCGCCAGTTTCATTGGCTTCAGCCCGCGTTTTTTGAAATCGCGGTTCCAGTCCTGCAGATGCGCAAAATAACTGGTGACGGGGCGCACATGCACCGTTTGTCCGGCCAGATCGTCGCGCGCGGCGACAGCAGGCGCGGCGGGGGATGAAATCAGCACCTCGTCAAAACTTTTGCCGACAGGTACGGAAAAATCCACATCGCGCAGGCGCTGCGGCGTGATGGTGATATTGCCTGCCGCAATATCGCCAAGCCCCGCGCGCAGGTCTTTGAGCAGCCGGTCGCGCGTGGTCGGAATGATCGCAACGGTGATCGGAATTTTTCCTTTGCCGCCGTATTTGCGGTTGAGGTGCTTTTCAAATTCACGCACCAGTGTTGCGGTCACGCCGCGTTCGTTGCCGCGGTCGTGATAAAACAGCGTGCGGCTGTACGGCACAAGCACGCGGATCATCTGCCGTGTCTGCATGCCGTCGAAATCGCCGCGCCATGCCGTGTTTTCTACGGCCAGCGTGCGCGCTGCGGCCGGCGCGCCGGCAGCGGCAACAACAGTGACCGCGCACAAAAGCGCAAGGACAAGAAAACGGGCAGCGATGAAAAGGCGCATGGAAACAACCGGATTGGAGCGGGCAGCAGAAACGCTATACGTATTCAATCTTAAATCATAAATATTTTCAATTGGTTAAGACGGTGGGCGGCTTTCTGAACGGGCTTTGATTTTAAAGGGCTTTCGCCGTATGATCGGGCGCAAGGCCGCACAAAAAAAGAAAAGAGGGGCGCCATGACCGCCGAAGCAAAACCAGACACACGCCCGCATGTCGTCGTGATCGGCGCGGGGTTTGCTGGGCTGGCAGCGACATCGGCGCTGCGGTCATCGCCGGTACGCGTGACGCTGATCGACCGGCGCAATTACCATTTGTTTCAGCCGCTGCTTTATCAGGTGGCCACGGCGGCGCTGTCGCCGGCGCAAATCGCGCAGCCTGTGCGCAGCATCGTGCGGCGGCAAAAAAACTGCACAGTGGCGCTCGGCGAAGTGATCGGCATCGATACGGCCGAAAAAACCGTGCGCGGCCATGCGGGCGCAGTGCCTTATGATTATCTGGTCGTAGCGACCGGCGCGGCACATGCCTATTTTGGCCGCGACGACTGGGCGGCGGTGGCGCCGGGGCTCAAGACCATCGACGATGCCACGCATATCCGCCGCCGCGTCTTGCATGCCTTTGAACAGGCCGAAACAACCGACGACGAAGCGCTGCGCCGCGCGCTGATGACCTTTGTTGTCGTTGGCGCAGGGCCAACAGGCGTGGAAATGGCCGGCGCGATTGCCGAGCTGGCGCGCCATACGCTGAAAGGCGAGTTTCGCCGCATCGACCCCGCATCGGCGCGCATTATATTGGCAGAGGCAGGGCCGCGCGTGCTGGCCGCCTTCCCCGAAAAACTGTCAAGCCGCGCGCGCCGAGATCTGGAGAAAATCGGCGTCGAGGTCATGACCGGCAAAAGCGTCAGCGACTGCCGCGCCGAACAGGTGGTGATCGATGACGAAACCATTCCGTGCCGCACGATTGTCTGGGCGGCAGGCGTCAAGGCATCGCCGGCGGCCGATTGGCTGGGGGCGGCGGCAGACCGCGCCGGACGCGCGGTGGTTGCGCCTGATTATAGTCTTCCTGCCCATCCGGATATTTTTGTGGTCGGTGATACGGCCGCGCTGACCGATGCTAAGGGCCGCGCCGTGCCGGGGCTGGCACCTGCCGCCGTTCAGGCCGGAAGATATGTCGGGCGCGTTATTCATGCCCGCGTGACGGGCGCGCCCGCGCCGGCGCCCTTTACCTACCGCGATGACGGCACCATGGCCACGATTGGCCGCGGCAAAGCGATTGCGCTGATCCGCGGGTTTGGTTTTGGCGGGTTTATGGCGTGGTGGATGTGGGGCGTCATCCATATTATGCCGCTGGTGGGTTTCCGCAACCGTGTGGTGGTGGCGATTGACTGGTTCTGGTCGTATCTGACCCATGCGCGCGGCGCGCGGCTGATCACCGCCCCCAAAGACAAGGGCGCGGATCTGTGATATAAACAAGCCGCAGGCAAAAGCCCCGCGCGGCAAAAAAGACAAAAAAGGCAAAAGACATGACCGACAAGATCCAGCAAGACAGCATCAAAGACATCGCGGCATCGCTTGAAACGGTGCGCGATTTTCTGCGCTATGCCACCAGCGCTTTTACCCGCGCCGAATTGTTTTTTGGCCACGGCACCTTTACGCCGCATGACGAAGCGGCTTATCTGGTGCTGCAAGGTCTCGACCTGCCGGTCGACGAGCTGGAGATCTACCTTGATGCGCGCCTGCTGCCGCGTGAACGCGAACGTCTGGCGGGGTTTATCGATGCGCGCATCAAAACGCGCAAGCCGCTGGCCTATATCCTGAAGCGCGCCTGGCTGGCCGGTGTGCCGTTTTATGTCGATGAACGCGTGATTGTGCCGCGCTCTTACATCGCCGAGCTTTTGAATACGCAGATCGTCTGCAGCGATGATTTCGCGATTGTGCCAGATCCGTATGAAATTTCATCGGTGCTCGACCTTTGCACCGGCTCCGGCTGTTTGGCTATTCTGGCTGCGCATACCTTCCCCGATGCCACCGTCGATGCCGCCGATCTGTCGCCCGAAGCGCTGGAGGTGGCGAAAATCAATGTGGATGACAGCCTGCACAAAGACCGCATCACGCTCTATCAAGGTGACCTGTTTGCGCCGCTTCAGGGCAAGAAGTATGACCTGATTATCACCAACCCGCCCTATGTCGATGCCGAAGACATGACCGATATGCCGCCCGAATACCTGCACGAACCGCGCATGGCGCTGGCGGCGGGTGATGACGGGCTTGATCTTGTGCGCCGTATTCTGCGCGAAGCGCCGGATCATCTGAACGAAGGCGGCATCATGGTCCTGGAGCTGGGCTATAGCGCGGCCGCGCTGGTTGAACAATATCCCGATATCGATTTCCAGTGGCTGGATACCGAAAACAGCACGGGCGAGGTTTTCTGGGTCACGCGCGAACAGCTGGTCGAGGCTGAAAGTATCAAAGCCGCCTGATTTGCCAATGTCAAAAATTCCCTGTATCATGATCTGCCGCAGCGAAGGCTCCCGAAGCATAAAAAAAAGGGGGAAGGACCCCAAAGCATGCAAAAAATCGACCTCAGCAACCTCGACCACGACCTTGTCGCCGCCGCTGTCACGGCCATCAAAAAGCCCATAAACCAGATTGAAGGTCGCAAAGCACCCGCGCTGGTTTGCGCCGCGCTGCGTCTGGATGACGGCGAGATTGTCACCGCGCTCAACATGACCGCAGATGTCGGCAGCCTGTCGATGTGCGCCGAGCCGCAGGCGATTGCCGAAGCCAACCGCCGCATCGACCGCGTGATCGAAACCGTCGTTGCCGTTTATTATCCGCCGGAAGGCACACCGAAAGTCATCCCGCCCTGTGGCCGCTGCCGCGAGATCATCACCGATTTTTCGCCCGCCGGTTTCGTCATCATGCGCGACCCGGGCACGGATGCGCTCTACAAAGTACGCGGCGTCGATTTGCTGCCCTATAAATACGGCGATTACTGGCTGGACGGGCAGCTGGTCTGATTTTCAAATGACCTTTCACATCGGCCATATTCCGGTTGCAGACCCTGTTTTTCTCGCGCCTATGTCGGGCGTGACCGATTTGCCGTTTCGCCGCACCGTGAAATCTTTTGGCGCGGGGCTGGTGTTTTCCGAGATGATCGCCAGCCGCAGCGTGATCGAAGAATGGCGCAGCAACGTCAAAATTGATCTCGATTACGGGCAGGAATTTCCCATGGCCGTGCAACTGGCCGGCTGCGAGCCGGAAGTAATGGCCGAAGCCGCGCGTATCAACACCGGCCGCGGCGCGGCGATCATCGATATTAACTTTGGCTGTCCGGTCAAAAAAATCGTCAACAGCTATGCCGGCTCCGCCCTCATGCGGGACGAAGACCTTGCCGTGCGCATCATCGATGCGGTGGTGGCGGCGGTCGATGTCCCGGTCACGGTCAAAATGCGCCTCGGCTGGGATGAAAACAGTTTAAATGCGCCCAGCCTTGCCGCGCGCGCCGAAGCATCGGGCGTGAAGATGGTCACCGTGCATGGCCGCACGCGCTGCCAGCTGTATAACGGCCAAGCCGACTGGCACGCCGTGCGCAAGGTGCGCGAAGCGGTCACCGTGCCGCTGGTCGTGAACGGCGACATTTTAACGCCCGAAGACGCCGCGCAGGCGATGGAGATTTCGGGTGCAAACGGCGCCATGATCGGCCGCGGCTGCTATGGCCGCCCGTGGATGCTGCGCGACACCGCCGCGCATCTGAAAGGCGCAGCAAAACCCGCCGCGCCCTCGCCGCAGGAGCTTCTGGCGCTGATCGAAAAACATTATGCCGATATGCTGGTTTATTACGGCACCAAATCCGGCGTACAAATCGCCCGCAAACATCTGGCGTGGTATCTGCAAGACCTCCCCGGCGGGCCGGAGATAAAACCCGAGATCAACAAGCTCGATGATCCGGCGGCGGTGGTGGAGCGGCTTCGGGCGTTTTTTGCGGCTTTGCAGTCTGCGGTTTCTTAGTCTCAAAACCACACGTTACAACGGCCTGCGCGGGTGTGACGACTTGGCTTTTTCTGTGGGATAGCTTGCAGAGTTTATGTATCCTCCGCGGCTCTGTGTGCCCTAAATCCTCACATCCTTCCCAACCATCGCCTTCTCGATTTTCGAGGCATAGGCGGCGGCGTCGCTCAGGGGGACGCCTTGAGGCGGGCGGATGAGGTCGAGGGGAGAGAGGCGCGGCGCGGCCGCATCTTCGGCGCGGTTCACGGCATTGGTCAGGCTGAAATTCACGATCTTGGCGAATTGGCTGAGGTTTTCGTCATGCGTCACATAATGCGGCAGCTCGTGATAGCTTTTAATCATCGTCCATGACGGGATGAGCGGTGTGATGCGTTCTTTCCACGTCTTGCCGTCGCGCATGCGCCACTCGAACTTCTCGCGCGTGACAGCGGCGGAGATAAAGGCGCTGGTGGCCGAGAGTTTCTTGATATTCAGGTTACGGGCAAAACGCGCAAACAGCGTTTTCAACGGCGCCCAGATGCGGTTTTTGGCCAGAATAATTTTATCGTTGCTGGCAACAAGATAAAGCGTGGTGAAACGGTCTTTTTCTTTAGACGGGCGCGAGACGTTACCAGCGGAAACCAGCGCGACCTCGTGCAGCGCCGCGCGGGCGTCTTCGGCTTTATAGCCGATTTTCTGCATCATCTGCATGCTGGCGTTGAAACATTCCTGCCCCACAATCGTGCCTGCGCTATAGCCAAAGAAAGTGATATTGCGCAAATTGCGTTTGGCTTCGTCAAGCGGCAGGGGCGTGCCCGACAAATTGCCGTCGCCGTCGATTTTGAAATCCTTGGCGACCAGCGGCATGATGACGCCCTGCGCAAGGCTATAGGCGGCGGTGGAGGCGCGGGTCTGCGGGCAGAGGTTATAGGCCGCCATGTTAAAAATATTCGCAAGGCTGGAATGTGACCACGCATAAAGATCGACCGGCTTTTCGTTATGCGGCGCGGGGCGGTGGCCCATGATTTCTTCCAGTCGCTTGAGCGCGCCTGCGATAAAGCCGGGCTGGTTGTCGGTGGTGAAATAGCCGCTGAGGAAAATCACGCTCGGCCGATCAATGTGCAGATCGGTGAGGCTGATGTCGTGCAGCTGCGATTTGCCGTCCGCGCTGCGGGTGCGTTGCCAGAGTTTTGCCATGGTGCGGGCCCTGTCTTTTTTGTGTATTTTCCTGAATTTGGCGCAGTTTATGGCGGCGGGCGGGGGCGGTCAAGGGTGTTATGCAAAAATCTTTTGCCCTCGGGGATCATTTCTGGTAGATTATTACCATGCTCGAAACAACCGTCCAGAATCCTGCCGTTTATGATTATCCCGCATCCTATTATTGCGGGTATTGAACATTTGTTTTGGCGGGATTTCCCGCAGCGCTTTTCGCGCATCCCTTACCGATCAGTTTTAAACTATAATAACCCCTGAAAAACAGGGGCAGGCAGGCAGGCCATGAGCAACAATCGTATCGACCATATCCTTTTGAATTTCGACCGCACATCTGAACAGTTCTTTTCCAAGGACGAATTCCGCGCCAAGCTCAGATCAGGCAAAAAGCTGCGTATCAAATACGGCGTCGATGTCACCGCACCCACGCTGCATATCGGCCATGCGGTCAATTTGTGGCTGATGCGCTACCTGCAAAGCATGGGGCATAAGGTGGTGTTCCTGATCGGCGATTTCACCACGCGCATCGGCGACCCCGACGGGCGGCTGGATACGCGCCCGATTATTCCGCGCGAAGAAATCGACAAAAACGCCGAAGAATTTATCCAGCAGGCCAAAATGGTGCTGCGCTTTGACGATCCGGAGCTGATCGAAGTGCGGCGCAATTCCGAATGGTACGACAAAATGGGCACGGATGAATTTCTGCGCCTCGCCTCCATGGTCACGCATGCGCGGCTGATTTCGCGCGATATGTTCCAGCTGCGTATCGACAGCGGGCGCGAAATTTACATGCACGAAATTTTGTACCCCGTTTTGCAGGGCTACGACTCGGTGATGGTTGAGTCTGATCTGACGATCATCGGGTCCGACCAGCTGTTCAATGAAATGATGGGGCGGTTTTTTCAGGAAAAATTCGACCAGAAACCGCAAACCATTATTACCACCAAAATCACGCAGGGCATCGACAACAAGCATAAACAGTCGAAAAGTCTTGGCAATTACATCGGCCTTGCCCATAGCCCGCGCGATAAATTCGGGCGCGTCATGAGCATACCCGACGCGCTGATCGGTGAATACTTCCGCGTTTATACGGATGTGCCGCTCGAAGAAGTCGACCGCATCTGCGAACAGATCGCCCATAGCCCGCGCGAGGCCAAGGTGAAGCTTGCCTATGCCATCGTCGGCCGTTACCACGGCCACGAAGCCGCGGTGCTGGAGCGTGAATGGTTTGAAAAGACCGTATCGAAAGGTCTTGCGCCGGATGATATTCCGACGCTGGCCTTCCTTCAGCCGCAGCAGGAGCTTTTGGACGTTGTCGTCATGGCGCGCAGCGGCAAGAGCAAGAGCGACAGCCGCAGGCTTATTAAACAAGGCGGCGTCGATATCAATGGCAAAAAGCACACCGACCCCGACGAGGAAGTGCTTTTCAATACCAACGATATTCTGAAGATCGGCAAACGCAGCTGGTTCCGGATTGAAATTGCGAACATCAACGACCTTGAAACCGAACGTCTGCTGATGAAGCCGATGCGGGTCGAGGACGTTGACCTGATCCAGAAATATCTGCCGGAATGGGAAATCGTCAAATACCTGTCGCACCCCGGCCTGTCTTTGAAGGCGGCGACCGATGTCGCGCGCGAGGTTTTTCGCCGCGTCATTTTGCAGCCCGACCCGAAAGACGAATGGATCTGGAAGATCCAGTCCAAGGAAGAGCCGGAAAAAATCATCGGCGTTGCCCACCTGCGCCGCGATTCCGCGCAGGGCAGCGAAAACATCTGGCTCGACCCCGATTACCGCACGCCGGAGCTGATGGAACAGGCGCTGCATGCGATCAACGAGCATGCCTTTACCCAGCTCGGCTTCAGCGATGTGGTGTTCAAAAAGGCTTTTGCCCATGCCGCCGCGCCGCAGGATCTTGACGCCCTGCGCCGCCGGTTTATGAGCATGGACCAGACTTTCCGCAACCGCGATACGCCTGAAGGCATCTGGGGTTTCACCAAGGAAGAGTGGGAACGGCAAAAGGAATGGTGGCTGAAAAACCGCCCCGGCGCCGCGCTGCAAACCCGCGCTGTCAACAAACGCCGCAAAGCGCAAAAGCTGGACGCGCATCTGGATGCCATCGAAGACATCGTCGAAGATGCGCTGGAAGAACGTGCCGAGGATAAAGAAGCCGCCGTCGAGCAAAAACGCCGCGAACGCGAAGCCGCATTCGAGCTGAAAAAAGCCGAAGACCAAAAAGCCGCCGAAGCAAAACGCGATGCCGATGCCAAACTGGCCATAGAAGCCAAGGCGCAGGCGCAGCAGGCCAAGCCGGCAAAACCGGTCAAACCGCGCAAGCTGACGACGCATCCTTTCCTGATGGGCACGCGCAAACCAACGCCCGGCAAGAAATAGCTGCGCCATGGTTGAATTGCAAACCGCACGGTTGGTGCTGAGACCTTTGTCGGCGGCAGATGCGGCTGGCGTGCAAAAATATTTTCCGCATTGGGATATTGTGCAAAACCTTGTGCGCACGGTTCCCTGGCCTTATCCGCCGGACGGGGCGGCGCAGTATATACAAACCTTCCTGCCGAAAATCGCCGCCGGTACGGATATGATCTGGAGCCTTCGCCTGCGCGAAGACCTCGATGATCCGGCGCGGAACGAGGCTATTGGCATCGTGCACCTGCACGATCTTGACAAGCCGGTGAAGACGCGCGGTTTCTGGCTCGCCATCCCGTATCAGGGCAGGGGCTATATGACCGAAGCGGTGGCGGCGGTGAACGATTACGCTTTCGATGTGATGGGGATTGACGCTTTCATCATCAAGACCGCGCGCGGCAATGCGGCATCGGCGCGGGTGAAGGAAAAAACGGGGGCGGTGCTGCTGCGTGTCGATCCGGTCAGCGGCCACTATCACGGCGATTTCAGCGAACAGGAAACCTGGGAGCTGACGGCCGTCAACTGGCGGCGCCACCGCGCGGCGACGGAGCAGTCATTTTTTGTTTGACGGGCGGAGCAGTCTTTCTTGTTTGACGGGCGGAGCAGTTTTTTTTGTTTGACAGAATGACAGGCCTGGGGTACTTTGATACCAGCCCCGCGCGAGCCGAAAGATAAAACACATGCGACGAGAAAAGATCATATCCTGACCCTGAACGCGCCTGCGCGTTTTTCTCGCTCCTCTGTTCGACGGCTTTGCTCCATGAAAATCACCACCGACCGGCTTGTGCTGCGCCCGCTTTGTATGCAGGATGCGCCTGCCATCCAGAAATATTTCCCGCATTGGGATATTGTGCGGCAGCTTTCTGCCAAGGCGATCAAATGGCCTTACCCACCCGATGGCGCGGAAAAATTCCTGCGCAATATCGCCCTGCCCGCCATGGCGCGCGGTGAAGACTGGTATTTCGGCATCACGCGCAAGGACGACCCCGCGGGTGAAGTCATCGGCGCCGTGCATTTGCGCCGCGATACAGCGTCGGGCAACCGCGGTATCTGGCTGGCATCGGATTTTCAGGGCAGGGGCTATATGCAGGAAGCCGTCACGGCGCTGAACGATTATGCTTTTGACGTTCTGGGCTTTGACAGGCTGGTCATCAAAAACGCCGCCGAAAATACGGCATCGCGCAAACTGAAACAAAAAACCGCGGCACGGCATATTGCCACGGTGCCGGCATCGCATTATCTCGACGGTTGCCCCGCGCAGGATATCTGGGAGCTGACAGCCAGCGAATGGCGCGGTTTCCGCGCCTTGGCCGCAGGGCTTTGCCGCCCGCGTGCCGCACCGTCGCCGTTGTGGTCGCGTGTGCGCATTTGTGATGCTTTTGCAAAGGCGCTGCGTGCGCCCGCGCGGCATGCGCTGCGCTGCGTCCCTCGGCCAGTGCCGGTGCTGCGTCCGGCATAATGGCGCAAACCGGAACTATTGCGGCGCAAAGATGACGCGGGCCGAGGTGCAGAGATCTTCCGATGGCGTTTCGGGATTATAGTTGATCTCAATTGTATCCCCTTTCGGATCGGCGGCCTCCCGCGGTACAGGCACCCGCAGGCTGCAAATCTGTCCGGTTTCGGGGATCAAAAAGCGGATAGAGATAACCGTTTCTTCAAACACATTATTGTCCGCATCAAAGCCGCCCGAAATATCTGTGATGCGTCCCATCACCGAGCGCACGGCGGGGTCGGCGGTGGGAAAAGACCTGTAGGGCAGGTTCATGCGCGTTGGCTGCGGCGGCGCGGACGCGCGCGGCGGCGGGGCGGGGGCGGGCGAGAAGGGCGTATCCGGTATCTTGAATTCAAGCGATGTATCGTGGAACATATTGTCTATTCCGCTGATCAATTTGTGCGCAGAAATGCCGATGGCGGCGATCACAATCATGATCAGCACAAGACCGATATTCAAAACCTTGCGTTCATACGACTTGCGCTGCTGCGCGTTCAGCGACGGCTTGTCATAGGGGGAGCTGATCTCGTCATAGGCCCTGCGTGTGGCAGCATGACGCTCGGCGGCTTTCTGCGCGGCCGCGACGGTCCCGGTTTTGCCTTCGGCCGTTTCGGCTTTGTCTGTTGCAGGCGTATCTGTTTCAGACTGGGGGGGCGGCGGGGTATCGGTCATGATCGGGCGGCCTTCCGGATGCAGTTGCGCAGAGTTTTTGATTATCCCGCCATCGCCGCTGCTTGCAAAGCGAATAGTGAAGGGTGATTTAAGAGCTTGATTAACTTATGAAAATTAAAAAGCCCTTTTTTCTAAATGTTTACAAAAGCCAAGTCCATAACGTTAACAAAGATTAAACTTGCCGCTTTCTATAACTTATGGCAAAACAGCACGCATTCCCGACAGCAGGATTCCGGCGGCAGATTCTGGCCGCCCTTCCGGCGGGCGGGATTCGATTTGAGATAAAAATTTCCAACAACAGCACATTCGCTCCGAACACCCTCGCGTCCAACAGAAAGCAGTTCCGCACATGGCCCAGAAAAAAGCTCCCGCCGCTTCGATTACCCGCATCCTCAATATCCGCGTTCTGGGCAAGCGCCTGATGGCAACCAGCGCAATGACCTTCGCAGGGATGCTGGCGATGTCTGCATCGGCTTATGCGGTCGGAGACTTTGAAACACCAAAAGGGGGATCCTTCGCAGAAGGTACAACGGGCGGTATCGCCTATGGCGGCGCAGATAACCGCAATATGACTGTGACGACAGACCAACAGCGCACGGTTATGGACTGGAAGACATTTAACATCGGCACAGACGCAAGCGCGACATTCACGCAGCCGGGTGCAAGCTCGACCACCATCAACCGCGTCGGCGGCTCGGTCGACCCGACTCAAATTCTGGGCACACTGAGCAGTAACGGGAAAATTGTTATCATTGATCCGAATGGTCTTTTTATCGGTGCGGGCGCAAAAATCAACGTTGGCAGCCTGCTGGCAACAACAGGCGAGCTTACGAACCTCAATAACTTCCTAAAAGAGGGCACGGGCCCCCTGGAGTTTGATAACCTCGATGCGCGCGGCGACGTGAAAATTGAAAACCTGGGCAGCATCACGACAACCCAAAACGGCGGTCTGGTCGCGCTGGTCGCGCCGACAGTTAAAAACGCGGGTATGATTACCGCACAGTTGGGCAGCGTTATTCTGGCTTCGGGCAAAAAAGTGTCAGTCGATCTTTATGGAGATGGCCTGATCAGTCTTGCATCGGACGAACTGGACAAGTCGCTGGTTGAAAACTCGGGGACGATCAAAGCAAACGGCGGCACCGTCGTCATGACCGCGGGCGTGGCGAAGAACGTCGTTAACAGCGTAGTTAACATGTCAGGTGTCATTCAGGCTGATACCTATAGCAGCAAGAACGGCAAAATCGTTCTGGGCAGCGCCACCACGGGCAAGGTCAATGTGACGGGCACGGCTACTGTGCAGGCGAAGAATACGGAGACGGGACATGTGACGTGGGGCGGGTTCTTGAATCTTACGCCTACCTACCATGTAAAAGCAGGGAATGGCGGCACTGTTCAAATATCCGCTCATGACATCAATATTGCTTCAGGCGCTAAAATTGACGTGAGCCGCGCGGGGACGTATGTGCCTACGCTATCCGGCTTGCGAGCGTTGGCTTCCGGTAATGGTGGTATTATCAGTCTTACCGCAACTAATCGCCTTACACTTGCAGGGCAAATGGTGAATGCCAGCAACGTCGGCAATGCGGGCAGTATAAGTCTGAATGCAAAGACGCTAGATCTCTTGCGTGATATCGTTATCGGCAATGGTACGCTGAACATGGCAGCACATACCATCAATCTGAATGCAAAACTTTATGTCAGTAAAGGTGTGGATATTTTCGGCGTGAACCTCGGCGAGCAGATGTTGGAGCAAAACAAGCTTAACGCCAGTGCGCATGTCGTTAACGTCCTCAGCCCGAACGGCAGCATCCAGCAGGCGATTTATCTTGCGAAGAACGACGGCACGGCGAGCATTTATGTAGCCGCCGGCGATTATTCTGAGAATCTGACGATTGGCAAAACTGTGGCCATTCAAGGCGCGGACGGCGCACGTATCATCGGCGCATTGTTGCCGCTGTCGGACAGCATCGTGACTATCGCCGCCAACGGCGTCGCCTTCAAGGGTTTTGACATTGTTGCGCTTGATATCGCGGCACCGCTGAACGCGAAGCTCTATGCGATTTCGGCGCAAAATGTTTCGGGTATCGATATCTCCGGCAATAGCATTACGGGTGGTGCGCTCAGCGGCATCCGTCTGCAAAACGTGTCGAACAGCACGGTTGAAAACAACAATATGACGCTGTCGCTGACCGGCATTGACGTTTCGGGAGGCAGCTATGTCAGCCTGCTTGGCAATACCATTCTCGGTGCCAACAAAGGCATCAGTGTTGTCAACAGCAACTATGCAAACATCAATGGCAACACGGTTGAGGGCGCGCTTCAGGCGGGCATTTTTGTCAGCGGCACACTGGGCTCCGGTATCATGGGCAATAGCGTGAATGCCGCGCTGCTCGACAGCATCTATGTCGAACAGGCGGGGGATACGGACATTGCGGACAACACGATCAACGGCTCGCTGCGTGACGGTATTTCGCTGTTTAATTCGGATGATGTACGCATCAGCGGTAACACACTGCAACTGAATGGTCGCAACGGTATCCGCGTTGTTGATACGGCGGACGTGCTGGTGAGTCAAAACAATGTCACAGGCACGGGCGGCAGCGGTATCTTTATTGACCCCAGCTCGGGCGATGTGATTGGCAATATTGTGATTGGTGCGATGGGGCACGGCATTGAATCTGCCGATAACAATGATTTGATTATCGCCGACAATATCGTGCTTGGCGCGCTTCTGGATGGTATCCATGTTTCCGGCGGCACGAATGCGGGTATCACCGGCAACACGGTTGGCCTTGTCGGGCGTGACGGCATTGCGGTTACCGGCACGGACGGTTTTACAGTTGCAGGTAATATCATCGGCGCGACAGGTGACGATGGTATTGACATTAGCGGTGCAACCAAGGGATTGGTCGCCAATAACTTTGTGACCCTGACGACCGATAACGGTATCGAAATCACGGACTCGACGCTGATGGCGATCTTGAACAATACGCTTCTGCTGACGGGTAATGCCGGTATTGCCGCTTCGGGTGGTTTCGGCCTTGGTATCTGGGGCAATGCCATTCTTGGTACGGCTCAGGACGGTATCCGCGTCAGCAACCTTTCGGGCCTGATTGTCGCAGACAACGACATTGCCGCGACAGGCGATGATGGCATCGATCTCGAACAAGTCGCTTTCGCCAACGTTTCCGGCAACCTTGTTGCCGGTACGACGGCAAACGGCATTCGTGCCGCGGATAGCGCTCTTCTGAACATCAACGACAACACGGTCGGTCTGACCGGTGCGAACGGTATCGACCTGCAGCGTGTGGCTGCTGTTGGTGTCACGAACAACACGGTGCTGGGCACGGCCGGTGACGGTATTGCCGCATCGGAATCGCTGCTGGTGTCGATTGACGACAACACGGTCGGCCTTACGGGCGGCAATGGTATCTCGGCGGCTGACTCGGCTCTGGTATCAATCAATAGCAACACGGTCGGTCTGACCGGTGCGAACGGTATCGACCTGCAGCGTGTGGCTGCTGTTGGTGTCACGAACAACGCGGTGCTGGGCACAGCCGGTGACGGTATTGCCGCATCGGAATCGCTGCTGGTGTCGATTGACGACAACACGGTCGGTCTGACGGGCGGCAATGGTATCTCGGCGGCTGACTCGGCTCTGGTATCGATCAATAGCAACACGGTCGGTCTGACCGGTGCGAACGGTATCGACCTGCAGCGT
>JBKBWZ010000001.1:202937-977636 GCA_046314385.1 Alphaproteobacteria bacterium
CTGACGGGCGGCAATGGTATCTCGGCGGCTGACTCGGCTCTGGTATCGATCAATAGCAACACGGTCGGTCTGACCGGTGCGAACGGTATCGACCTGCAGCGTATGGCTGCTGTTGGTGTCACGAACAACACGGTGCTGGGCACAGCCGGTGACGGTATTGCCGCATCGGAATCGCTGCTGGTGTCGATTGACGACAACACGGTCGGCCTGACGGGCGGTAATGGTATCTCGGCGGCTGACTCGGCTCTGGTATCGATCAATAGCAACACGGTCGGTCTGACCGGTGCGAACGGTATCGAGCTGCAGCGTGTGGCTGCTGTTGGTGTCACGAATAACACGGTGCTGGGCACGGCAGGCAAGGGCATCAGCCTTTCCGAAGGTGCTCTGGTGTCTATACGTGACAACACGGTCTTGTTGACCGGTGATGATGGTATTTATGTCGAAAAAACCGTAGCTGCCGAAGTGTCTGGCAATACCATCGCGCTTTCTGGCGCAGATGGCGTACATGTCAGCCAGTCGGCCGGCGTCGATGTTGACGGAAATACGGTTGTTGCCAGCGCGCAGAACGGTGTGCATGTAGAAAACAGCCTTGCTGTCGATGTGACCAATAACAATGTTTTCCTGTCCGGCAACGACGGGGTGCGTGTGCAGACGGCGACCGGTTCGGTCACGGACAACACCATCGCCCTTTCGGCACAGAACGGCATCACGGTGAATAACAGCCTGGGTTACCTGATCGGCGGTAATACGGTTGTGGCCTCTGGCCTTAACGGTATTTCTGCGCAGAACGCGCTGGGTCTGACGGTTGAAGACAACACGGTTATCCTGAGCGCGAATGACGGTATCAACCTTGGCAATGCCATCGGCACGGCCATCACGGGCAATGGTGTGGTGGCTTCGGGTAACAATGGTATCGCGGTTGAAAACGCTGTCGGTACGCTGGTGGCAGCGAATGGTGTCGCGCTCAGCGGTAACGATGGTATCAGCGTACGCAATGCAGTCGGCACGGCCATCATCGGCAACGGCGTCGCCCTCAGCGGCAATGACGGTATCGCGGTTGAAAACGCAGTTGGTACGCTGGTGGCGGCGAATGGTGTCGCGCTCAGCGGTAACGATGGTATCAATGTCCGCAATGCAGTCGGCACGGCCATCATCGGCAACGGCGTCGCCCTCAGCGGCAATGACGGCATCGCGGTTGAAAACGCAGTTGGTACGCTGGTGGCAGCGAATGGTGTCGCGCTCAGCGGTAACGATGGTATCAATGTCCGCAATGCAGTCGGTACAGCCATTATCGGCAACGGCGTCGCCCTCAGCGGCAATGACGGTATCGCGGTTGAAAACGCAGTTGGTACGCTGGTGGCGGCGAATGGTGTCGCGCTCAGCGGTAACGATGGTATCAATGTCCGCAATGCAGTCGGCACGGCCATCATCGGCAACGGCGTGGCCCTCAGTGGTGATGATGGTATTGATGTCAGCAACGCGGTCGGCACAGTGATTGCCGCAAACGGCGTGGCGCTGTCGGGTGATAACGGCATCGAAGTCAGCCGTGCAGCTGGCACAGTGATTGCGGGCAACGCGGTCAATGGCGCAGGCGGTAATGGTATCGCAGTTGAGGAAAGTCTGTTTACGGGCATCTTTGGCAACGCGGTGCGCAATATTACTCAGAACGGTATCGATCTGCGTCTGACGGCGTTTTCGGCGATTGTCGGCAACGACATTGAAAACGGTGGTGGCGCGGGCATCGAAATCACGGGCAGCGCTTTCTCGTTTATCGCGGGCAATACAATCAGCCGTTTCTATGACGGCCTGCGTATGTTCTATACCGTCGGTATGCTGGCGGCAGGCAATGACATCACGGATGTGACCAACGACGGCATTCAGGTTGACTACAGCCTGATGACGGCGCTGCTGGCCAATAACATCAGCGGCTACGGCGGCGATGGTATCCAGATCAATAACTCGGCTGTTGTTGCGGTGATTGGCAACGATATCGATGGTCAGGGATTTGGTGATGCGGGTATGCGCATTTCGGGTAATGACCTGCTGCTGATCGCGGGGAACCGTATCGCAAACAATGCAATCGGCCTTGATGCCTCGGCCAAGAATAACGGCTATACCGATATTCGCGGCAACGAGTTCAACGGCAACGATATCGGCATGTATGTCGGCAGCGGCATCATCGACCTGACGCATCAGTCGAACCTGTTTATCGGCGGTAAGACGGCCATGATTTTTGACGGCCCATATTATCCTTCGGCGGGTTATACCGGTCTGCGTCTTGTCGGCGACACTATCGGCAAGACGGTGTTCCAGGGCCAGACAGATTACTACATTGACCTGCGCAACGGCGCCTTCTTCGAGCCGGGCACACCGACCATCATCGACGGCACGCAAGCCACCTATGACGGCGTCAGCGGCGGATTGATGACGATGGCGCAGTGGCTGGCAATCGAAGCCAAACTGAATGACTATGACGACAACAATACGCTGGGCCAGATCTTTGCGGGCTTCTTCCCGCTGGACGACAACCAGATCCTCCGCAAGTTCCCGGCGAACAGCTATCGCACGGGTCGCCCGTCGGTTCTGGTAACGGGTTTGCCGAGAACCGGGTTCTCTTTCATGAGTTCTACCGCCCTCCGTCCTTTCTTTAGCGTGCAGGATCTGGCGAATATCGCGCCGGCTGCTGGCGGGACGGATGCCAAAGACCTCGCCAATATTGAACCGGCGGCTGGCGGCAATACAGCACCGCAAGTGATGACCGGCGCATGCTGGGGCAATGTTGGCGGCGGGGCGGTCAGCCTTGACCTCGGCGATGACGCCACCAGCATTCTGGCGGATCAGGCGGCCTGCGGAAGTTAACATAATCTAACGAAAGTCCCCGGTTGTGTGCAAAATCACGCAGCCGGGGATTTCTTTTGTGCGCGGCACAGATGCTATCTGGATTTTTTGTTTTTAAAATTATAGTGTTAGGCAGAAATTCACCGTCTTTCAGGAATATATTCATGCGTTTTGGTTTTATTGTCCCTGCTGTTTTTTGTGTCGTTTTTGCCGTGACGACCGCCCAGAGCGCGTGGGCGCAAGTGCCGGCAGGGGCAGAGCCGTCGCGCGCGGGCGGGCAGATCACGCCGCAGCAGGCGCCGGGGCTTTCCGATTTTCAGGGCCGTATCACCACGCAGGGCAGCGCCGCACAAGCGCCCGCAGGCGCAGAGAAGGTGACCTTTACCCTGAAAGAGATCAATGTCGACGGCGCATCGGTTTACGACGAAGCCGCGCTGCGCGATGTATATGGCGATATGATCGATACAAAAATCACGCTGGCGGATGTCTATGACATCGCGGCAAAGCTGACGGCAAAATACCGCAACGAGGGCTATATCCTGACGCAGGTCGTCATCCCGCCGCAGACGATTGACGGCGGCAAGGTCAAGCTGCGCGTGGTCGAAGGCTTCGTTGACAAAGTAACAATTGAAAGCAGCGAAGGGGCAGACCCCGCCTTCCTGCAAGGTTTTGCACGCAAGATCAATGCCAGCAAGCCGCTGAATGCAAAAACGCTGGAGCGTTATATCCTCCTCATCAACGATCTGCCCGGCATGTCGGCGCGCGCGGTTTTGTCGCCGTCGCCGAATGTGGTCGGCGCATCCGATGTCACGATTTTTGTCGAGCGCAAACCCTATGATGCGTTTTTTCAAGTGGACAACCGCGGCAGCCGCTATCTCGGCCCGCTGCAGTTCAACGCAGGTGCGCGTCTGAATAACATGTTCGGCCTCTACGAAGGCCTGAGCTTCCAGTTTGTGACCGCGCCCGATGGCTGGCCGGATCGTGAGCTGGATTTTGGCGCCCTGTCATGGTCGCAGCCGATTGGCCACGAAGGCACACGCGTCAGCGTTGGCTACAGCGTGACCTCGACCGAGCCGGGCTATACGCTTTCGCAGTTCGATATCAAAGGCCTCGCGCGCGCCGCGAATATCGAATTGATGCATCCGTTTATCCGCAGCCGCCAGCAGAACCTGTTTACCACGCTGCGCTTTAATTATCTGGATACAGAACGCACGGACAATATCGGCCTTGGCAAAACCGAAGACCGCCTGCGCGTGCTGCGTCTGGCGGGTACGTATCAGTTTACCGATGGTTTCCTCGGTCTCAACACCATGACGGGCGAGCTGAGCAAAGGGCTTGATATCCTCAATATGAAAGACAAAGACAGCCTGAACCCGACCCGCGCCCGCGGCGAGCCGGAATTCTTCAAGGCCACGATGGAAATCACCCGTGTGCAGCGCGTCACGCAGATGATCGAAATCTTCGGTGCGGTGCAGGGGCAGAAATCGGCGCATAAACTGCTGGCATCCGAAGAATTCGGCGTGGGCGGCATCAATTTTGGCAGCGCCTATAACAACTCCGAAATCACCGGCGAAGACGGCGTGGCCGGTCGGCTGGAGCTGCGTCTGAACAATCCGGTCAAGGCGCCGGTGAACTTTTCGCAGGTCTATGGTTTTTACGATATCGGCAAGGTCTGGGATAAAGACAATACGGTTGTGCGAGATCAGGAACGCTCCATCGCCTCGGCCGGTCTGGGCCTGCGCGTGAACGTCAACGACAATCTGGCCGGCACTATCGAAGCCGCCATGCCGCTGACCCGCCGCGTTGAAACCGAAGGCGACAAAGATCTCCGTCTTTTCGGCTCGCTGACGGCACGGTTCTGACGCAGGGTTTAGCGCCTGAAACAAAAAAGCCGGACGGTTTGTCCGGCTTTTTTGTTGGCGCGCGGGCGTTAAGTCATTGAATTAAATTGTAAAAATCCGCGTATATTGAATATACATAAACGGAGTGTTATAATCGGAACGTTAGATTTTAGACGGATGTTCAACAGTTTAGCGGCTCAGGCGGGGATATCCGCGCCGGGCGGCGGGCTGCAAAAAACAAAAATAAAAACAGGCTAAAAAGCCAAAGCAAAACAAAAACGATACCGGAAAAAATCGGTGTCAAAGGGTGTGAACAAATGACGACAGCGGCGGACGACAACGGTATGAGCGTGATCGAAGCGGGCGAGTACCAGCTTTACAGCGGCCTCGATAAAATATTCACCGAAACGCAAATGTTCTCGACAACAAGCGGGATCAAAAACCGTCTTGGCCTGATGGTCATCGAAATGGACCAGTCGCTGCGGGCCTTTGAAGCCGGCGACAAAGCAGGCGCGCTGGGACACCATGAAAAAATGCTCGGCCATTACAGCGCCGTCATCCGCGAAACCGAAACACTGGGCGGCCGCAGCGAACAGGCCAAGGCCGAAGGCGCGATGAACGTTGCCCCCGATGTGCGCGTGCTGCTCACGACCCTGATGGCGACCGATACGATCGTCAAGGGAACAGACAACATCGCGGCAGGCAAAAACCCCTGGGCCAAAACGCTGGAAGCCATTTCGGAGGCCTATAAACAACAGCGCGCAGAATCTATTGCCAATATTACGCTGGCGCCCGCGGGCACCCCGCTCAGCGTGCCGGCCAAGACCGAAAAAAGCGCGTTTATCGAGAAAATCGTTCTGGGCGGCGATAGTGCACCGGCAAGCCGTTTTGCACTGGCCGAGTTTGAGCCGCCGAAAGAAACCGTCTGGACACGCCGCGAATACAAAAATCTTGCCATCGTGCTGGAAGGCATCCGCAAGAGCGCCCTCGACAGTACCGCGCGCGTGCAGGCAACTGTGGCGCTGTCCTGTCTGAAAGCCGTCAACAACCGCGAGATCGATATGCTGGCGCGCCAGCGCGGCCGCAAGCCGACCGAAGATGCCGAAGCCGCAAAGGATGTGAAGGAATATGCCGGACGCCTTGACGAATACCTCGGCAAACTCAAGAAAAACGGTGCGGTGCAGGACGGCATGAAGGCCAACCTGAAGCGTTTTGCACCAGCGGCACAGACGGCGGCAGAGGGGCTGAAAAAGACGCTGGGCAAGGGCAGCGGGATTCTCTCCCGCGCGTTCCGTCTGGCGGTTTCCGTGGGCCTGCGCCTGATCAGCCCGGCACAGGGACAAAAACCCGCCCTTGCCCCACAAAAACCGCAAGATCCGCAGAGCCATTAACGGACTGCAATCTTCCATAAATCATCGCTTGACGGGCTTAGGGCGCTCTGGTAAACCCATGGGCATGATTGCAAATGCAGCGATATATCTGGCGATGATCGCCACCATGTCTCTCGCCTGGGTAGCTCCGGGTTGGTGGCGCTAAGCCATTGCCCTTTTGATGGCGGCTTCCGGCCCGCCTGCCCCTGCCGGATTTCATACATATCGCGACTGCATTCAAAAACCGGAGCCATGCCATGTCCCGCGTCTATCACGCACAGAACCCGAAGCATATTTTCACCAGCCGACTTGAAATCGAAACCCATCTGCTTGCCAAAATCCATGCCTCGCAAGGCGGGAAGACGGGCACCGAGCTGGAGCTTTTTGTCACCACCCCCGAAGGCCGCCCGCCCAGCTTTGACCAGATTGAAATGCTGCTGGAAAACATCGCGCAGTCGGTCAAGGGCGCGCAGCTGGCGCAGGAAAAAGGCCGCATCATCGGCCTGCATCTGCCGGATATCGGCGATATCTCGCTGGAGCCGGGCGGACAGGTGGAATTGTCAACCAAACCCTGTACCGATATGGCAGAGCTGGAGCGCTGCAACCGCGCGCTGCGCGATCTTTTGGAGCGCGCCTGCGCGTTTCAAGACCTGCATGCCGAAGGTGCGGGGCACAAACCTGAATTTTTACAAGCGCAAGATATGCCGCGCAGCCGCTTTCATGCCTATTACGATTACTGCCATGAACAATACGGCAAAAAAGCGCAGCCGCTGATCGATACAATGAAATCCTGCTGCGGGCTGCAGGTGAATGTCGACCCGATGGGCGATAAATTCCATGAAATCTACCGCGCGCTGTTGCTGACCGATGTGGCCGAAAGCTTTGCCACGCGCAGCGAACGGCAAAAACGCCTGCACGATACCTATACCAGCGTTGCGCCGGAACAAACCACGCCGCTGTTCGAAGCGTTGGCGGCGCGCGACAACGAAACCACCGTGCGTCATATGGTCGACCGGTTGCTGACGCTGCGCGTGCCTTTTGTCCCCGATAGCGGGGCAGAGGAAGGATTTCGCCACGCCCGCGCGGTTTTTGGCAAGACGATGACCGTCGGCGATTTTCTGGCTGCGGGCACATTGACGACCGAGATCCTTGATAACGCGCTCAGCCTGCAGCTGACCATGCCAAACCTGCGCCGTCACGGCGTTTTGGAGACGCGCGCACCGGATAGCATCGATGATCTGGGGGCGCTCATGAAAACCGCGGCGCAATATCACCGCATGACCTATGACGATGCCGCCCGCGGCGCGCTGCTGGACAGTTTTGCGGGTATTGATGCCGACCGCCTGCGCGTGGCCTTCCAGACCCGTTTCGATATGGACGCAAAAACGCTGATGGCTTTTGATATCGGCGGCGGAAAGACGGTGGGCGATCTGGTGTCCGCCGTGCGTGTCCCGCAAGTGGCGCCTGCGAATACAAACGAATCCGCGCCTGCCGCTGTGGCAAAAAAGCGCAGCCAGCCGCAGCAGGGGGCATAAATGAAAACCGCGATTGCCGCTGCGCTGGTCTTGCCGTTTTTGCTGCTCTGTGCACCCGCGCAGGCGCAGGAAAACCGCATGCCCGCGCATCCGGCGCCGCGTGTGGACAGCCAGAGCCTTTTGGCACGCCCCGATATGAAGGACGAAGAAATTCTCGACTGGGCAACGCAGGCTGCCGTCGCCAGCATGACCTTTGGCCACCGTGATTATCAGGCACGGCTTAAAAACGCCGCCGGATATTTTACCAAAGCAGGCTGGGATAAATTTGCAGAGGGGCTGGTCAGCGTACAATTCCTTGATATCGTGGTTGCACAAAAGATCACTCTTATTGCCGCACCGGCCGGCAAGGGCGCGATTATCCAGCAAGGTCTGGTCGATGACGCTTATGCATGGCATGTGATTTTGCCCGTTGCCCTCTATCACAGCAGCGAAGACGGCGCGGAAAAACGCCAGCGTATGAACCTGAGCCTGCTGATTACGCGCAGCAGCCAGAACAAAGACGGCCGCGGCATCAATGACTGGGCACAGGTTGCAGCGGAATAATTTTTAGAGGTGCATAGCATGAAAAGCGATTTTAACCAGCTGGCCGCACGTGCGGGTATGACACCAGACGATTTGCACGCGCTGACAGGCCATGCCGCACCGCGCACGGATTTTATCAAGGGTGTGATCGAAGACCTCGAAGGGGCATACACGCCCGCAGGCATCCGCCGCTGGTTTGCGCGCCCGCGCCCGCAGCTGGACGGGCAATCACCTGCCGCCGCGCTGGGGCCAGAATGGCAACCCGAACAGGATATGCCGCGCCGCGTTAAAGCGCTTAGCGCGGCGCTGCGCGCGTAAATATAATCCACCTGCGCCGCTGAAAAAATTAACGCAAACAAAAACCCCCGCAGCATCGGCTGGTGGGGGTTTTGTTTTGTCGGGGCTGCCGTGTTTAACGGTGGCGCGGGTTATGGTGACGCGGCGGCGGATGGCGCGGGTGGTGGTTGCGCGGCGGCGGCGCATAATAGCGGTGGTCGTTGCGATATTTATGGTTGTTGTTGATCGCTTCATGCGCGATGTAGATCAGGCCGACGGCGGCAATCACATCGACCGCATTCGGACGGTAGACGGGCTGGACGCGGCGGTTGAAGTCATGCAGGCTGCTGCGGCTGGCAAGGTCCAGATGCGCGGCGTTCTGCATAGCGGCATTGAACTGCCCTTGCGCGTGGAAGTTGTCGAGGTTATAGGCGCGCACGACCGTGGCCGTGCCGTTGTTGTTCAGATTGTATTCCAGGCCGATATGGTTGCCGCTGCGGTGTACGATGCCGGAGGTAAACCCCTTGCCCGCGCCCGGGTAAATCGTGGTGACGCCGAGCGCCTGTGCGACTTCATTGATATCACGCTGGCTGACATAGGTGCTGGCAGCCTGCGGCGCGTAGACAGCCGTGGGGGTATGATAGACAGGCGCGTGCAAGGGCACGGTTTGCGCCTGTGCGGGGGCGCTGAGGCCGACGGCCAGCGCAAAGGCGGCGGTCAGGGAAGCAAGTTGCTTTTTCATACGGGGGCTCCGATGTCTGTTGATTGCCATATTTGTTAGCTTTTGCCCCGTTTTTTGTCAAGCAAGACCGGATCGCGGGCGGGGCCTTTCTGCTTGACATAAGGTGAAAACGGGATAAAATGGGGTATCCTTTTACCGTAAACTGTGGTGAACCACTTTTTAGACAGGAAACCGCCGCCGCATGGCCAAGAGACAAGAGCCTTGGGACGTACCCGCGCTGGACGAGCCGGAATTGCTGGCGCGCGCCTTCCGTATCAAACAGGTACGCAAGGCCAGCGACGACAAGCTGCATTTTATCTCTTCCCCCCATCTTGACCGCACCGCGCCCGACAGAGGGGCGGATGTGACTGAATCTCATGTGCAGGAAGAAGCCAAGGGGCTTAAGCTGGTGGCCACGGTTGTCACCGTCCACCGCGCGGTGATGCCGTCGTTTTTCACCCCCAGCGTCAAGGACATCTTGGCGCAGGTGCCGCCAGAATATCTGGATCAGGTCACGGCCTATTCGACCGAAAGCGACGACAGCAAGCCCAATGCCGACCGCCCCAATTACCACCGTGGCATCACAAAATTTTATACGGGTAAACTGCCTGACCATATCGCCGCCCAGCCGGTCGTGCTGATGGGCAAGATGTACCGCCCGCCCGATGCCCCGGAGCCTCCGCCAGAGCCGCAGGATATTCCGGTGCTGTCACCTGTGAATGTCCGCTCGCGGGTCAATCGCCCGCCCGCGCCCTGAGCGGACAGAAGCAAAGGAAAAACCCATGACCAAGCCGCACAAGTCAGAGGTCGAGCAAGAGCTTAAAATTTCCCTTTCTATCGAAGACCTTGAAAAGGTTTTTAAAGAATTTGCATCCGAAGTCGGCAAAAGCGATATCGAACATAAATACCTGCCGCGCGCCTATTTCGATACGCCGGATCTGGAAATGTACGATGCCGGTGTTTCGGTGCGGGTACAGTATAAACCCGGCAAAAAAGGCAAGCTGGGCAGCCACGAACAGACTGTTAAATTCGAATTGCCGCCGGATTCCACAAAAGTCGCCGATGCGCTCTATCGCAAGGAATGCAAAGACTTGGTCGAAGGTGCTCAGCCAAATCTAGAAATCGTGCACGACGCCGACGCCGCAGAAAAAATAAAATCATTTAAAAACAAAAACCTAAAACATATTTTTACAGCGGCGATTGAGCGCCGTTATTTCAATGTCGAAGCCGGAAAAGGCAAGGAATGGGGCGAAGTGGAGCTGGCTTTTGATGTCGGTGAAATTTCTTTGCCGGATACAGGGCAGAGCCAGAAATTCGCCGAAATCGAAATCGAGATCAAAGACGGCAGCCCCGAAGCCATCAATAAAATCCGTGACCGCATCTTCAAAATTGCTCCCTCTGCCCAAATCCAGACCGATGCCAAATCGGTGCAGGGCAGCAAGATGTACCGCGATGCGGTGAAGGCGAAAAAGCCCAAGCCGGTTTAACCCCGCTTCCACACTTATGCCTTGTGACTGTCTTTAAAAATACCAGCGCGGCCCGGACGGGGGGCGAGGAGACGGCGCGCTGGGTGTCTGATTTTCTATGGCAAATCCCCCCAGGGGTGCACCACCGTATTTCGCGAGGATTTTCTGCAGTTTGAGGAAGTCTTCCGGTTCCGGAGCGTCTTGCAAGTCAATCGTCTTTGTCGATACATGTGTTTCAAGCGTGCCGCGGTTCTGCTGGGTCGTATTGGCAATGATCCGCGAAGGTGAAACGAAGTTAAAAACAACAGTGTAATCTGTGTTGCCGTCGGCCGTCTCTCTGAGCAGTGTGTGCTGATTCAACAGCTTGTAGTCTTCTTTCTCTGCCGTTTTGGCCTCGGCGGGGGCTTTTGCTGCCGTGTCGAAACTCGGAATGGGGTTCAAGCTGAGTTTTTTTCTATTTGTGTTCATGGCAATACTCTGGTGATTGAGAGGCTCGGCTATTTCGCATCATGCGCCTGCGCTTTTGTCCGTATACAATAACAGGGTATAATATTCTGTCAAATTGATTTCATATTTTATATATAATTCAATGAAATATGTATGTCTGTGGCAACGATGCCAGACCCATTGTGCCGCTCTCGCTGCTGTTTTTTTTCCAAATTCAGGCAGGTGCGCAATCGCGGCTGCACGGCAAAGAAAAAACAGTAAAGCAAGCGAGTTAAGCTTTGTGTCTAAAGTATTTTTTAAGAGAAGTGTGTTCAGGCAGACATAAATGTTTCACATGAAACATTTGTATTAAATATATGATTTAAGGGCTTTTGTAAACGGGATGACGCGGCGGCTGCACGTGGCGGCCGCGAACTTCGATGGCACCGTCGGTGGACAGGCGCACGTTGTCTCCGATGCTGCCGGTGATGCGGATAGCCGGATCAGGGTCGTCGTATTTGAGGCCATCCACGATGGTTTTTGTTTTACGGCAAAAGTTGCTGTAGCCGTAGCCGCCACTTATTCTATAGCAATAGCCAGGCCCGCGAGAGGTTTCGGTGCGCGTAACCAGCGGTACGTTGACGCGCAGGCTGGCGTCCTTGCCGACCTTGCCGTTTACGGTCAGCTCGCCTTGATGGACGGTGAGGGATATTTTTTCCGGAATATCGCCCTCAATCGTCAAGGCGCCTGTGACCCGGTAGCTGCGGCCGGCCTCCAGAAAGTCGGCGCGCAGGGTCGTGTGTGTCTGCACGGGGCCGCCGGTAAAAACCTGTTCCTGCCGCACGCTGCCCTTCAGCTCGTCGCGCTCGGCCGTCGGGCCTATGTCATAATTGCGCGTATCGCAGCCGGTCAGCAGGACGGCGGCAGCGGAAAGGGCGCCGCCAAGGGCCAGTTTTTTGAATGACATGGGTTTATTCCTCTGTGCGGTATCTTTATTGCATTGCCCTTAAGCTCGATTGTTAAGACTGTATTAATTTTACATAAAAGTCAATCAATCGCAGTCTTTTTCTTGTATTTCAATTGTTTGTTGTTGCAGAGGTTTTATTTTAAGCCGCAAACGAAGGCCGAGTCTCTGTCGCAAGGGCGCAGCGCCCGTAAAAACGGGCGTTCCTGACGCGCCGAGAGGCGGTATCTGTTAAGGGAGAGGGCGCGCGCTACGGTCTGCTGCCGCCGATCAATCCTTTGTTCATGCGCTGATATACCGGATCTGTGGCAACACGATGGGCAAGGTCTTTTTGATCTGCCTCGCTCAGGGGTTGTTCTCCGGTCAGCGTGCCGCTTTCGACGCGCGTATTCATGAGCAGTTTGGCATCTTGCAGCTTGGCGCTGCCTTCGGCGCGGCTGTGCCAGCTGAGGTTGGAATGGCCGCGGACTTCGGCAGCACCGCCCACGCTGGACCACTGGGTCACGCGGGAATATCCGCCAACTTTTGCGTTTTCTTCGACAACGGCGCGTTGCTGCAGGCGTGCGTTATCGGTGACGAGGGCATCATCGCGGACGCGGGTCTGCCCAAAAGCGCGTGCTTCGCCACCAATCCAGCAATCGCCGCGGTGGGAGAGGCATCTTTCCCGCTCGATATATCCGCCAAGGTCGCCGGCTTTGACGCCATGGGCCGGAATATCGACAAGAGCCTGAATGCGAAACAGTTGATGCTTCTGCCCGATCATATAATCACCGGAGGGGGTTTCGCTGACGCTGTCTTGTTCGAGCAGTTTGAATTTCCGCGGGCCCCCCGGCAGGTATTCGGCATAGCGGTTAAATGCTTTCCGGACATCCTGCAACCTTTGAAGGCTGGTGGGCGCTTTTGACATGCGGATATACCTGTTAACTGTTTGTTTATAATATGTAAATTATATAACGAACGGTGGGCCATGTCAAATTTTGCAGTTTTGCACATTTTTTCTTTGCAAAAGCGCCCGCGCGGGATTATAAATCTGCCATCGTTATCCTCCCCTCATAATACAAATTCTCGCAAATCCGGTCTCCGGAAACGAGGGGCCGCGGGAGGAAAACGGCGCATAAGGTCAAGGCTCTAGGAGCGTAGCTCAATTGGTAGAGTACCGGTCTCCAAAACCGGGTGTTGTGGGTTCGAGTCCCTCCGCTCCTGCCATCCTTCGGATTTGACCCGCGCGCCGGACGGCAACAACCCCGCAAAGGGGGCGTGTCCGCAAAAAATGCGCGCGCGCAAAAAACAGGATTAACCGGGTCATGAAAAAGATTATCCAGTTCGGACGCGAGGTAAAGCAGGAAGGCCAGAAAGTCACCTGGCCCCAGCGTAAAGAAACACTGATGACCACCTTTGTGGTTTTTCTGATGGTGCTGGCCTTCGCCCTGATGCTGATGATGGCGGACTGGATTATCTCTTCGACGGTTAAATTTATTCTCTCGCTGGGGCATTAAGCGCACCGGCTGTAACGACTTACTGCGTATTGGCAAAGGACAACATACATCATGGCAAAGCGTTGGTACGTTCTGCACGTTTATTCCGGCTTTGAAAAGAAAGTCGCTTCTTCCATTCTTGAAACCGCTGCAAAGCGCAACCTTTCTGAATCGATCGAAGAAGTCATGGTACCGACCGAAGAAGTCATCGAAGTGCGCCGCGGCCAAAAGGTCAATGCCGAGCGCAAATTCTTCCCCGGCTACGTTCTGGTCAAAATGGATATGAACGACGAAGCCTGGCACCTTGTCAAAAACACGCCCAAGGTCACGGGTTTCCTCGGCGCTGCCGGCACCAAGCCGCAGCCGATTTCCGAAGCCGAAGCCCAGCGTCTGCTGAAACAGATGGTCGATGGTGCCGAGCGTCCGCGTCCGTCGATTTCCTATGAAACCGGCGAACAGGTCAAGGTTTGTGACGGCCCCTTCAATTCCTTCAACGGCACGGTCGAAGAAGTGGACGAAGGCAAATCGCGTCTCAAGGTTCTTGTCTCTATTTTTGGCCGCTCCACGCCGGTCGAGCTGGATTTTAGTCAGGTGGAAAAAGTTTAATTTCACGGAAGGCGACAGGCTTTTATTCACATTAAAAGCCGTATGCAATGCTAGATTTTTCATGGGCTGCTGATCCCACGGCTTGGGCCGGTTTTCTCACCCTTGTTCTGCTCGAGCTGGTGCTCGGGATAGACAATCTGGTTTTTATTGCCATTTTGGCCGACAAGCTGCCGCAAAAACAGCGGGACAAGGCACGCAAGCTGGGCCTTGCGCTGGCGCTTTTCTTCCGTCTGGCGCTGCTCGCGTCTATTGCCTGGATTGCCGGCCTGACCGCGCCGCTGATTGCGCCGTTCGGCCAGCCGTTTTCCGGCCGCGATATCATCCTGCTCGCGGGTGGTTTTTTCCTGATCTACAAAGCCACCACAGAAATCCATCACAGGCTCGAAGGCGCCGGACGCCCCAAAAGCAGTGACGACGGCAAGGCGAAATTCTGGCCGGTTATTGCGCAGATATTGCTGCTGGATCTTGTCTTCTCGCTCGATTCCGTCATCACGGCTGTGGGCATGGTCAATCATTTGTCGATGATGGTTGCGGCGGTTGTGATTGCGATGATCATCATGATTGCGGCCAGCCGCCCGCTGTCCGAATTTGTCGGTAAACACCCCACAGTCGTGATGCTCTGCCTTGGGTTTTTGCTGATGATCGGTTTTGCGCTGGTTGCGGAATCTTTCGGGCATCATATCCCCAAGGGATATCTTTATGCGGCGATCGGCTTTTCGATTGCGGTCGAGACTTTCAACCAGATCGCGCAGGCAAAGCTGAAAAAACGCGTCGTCGAAAAAGCCGATACGCGCGAAGAGGCGGAGGAAATCATCCTTAAAGTCCTCGGCGGCCGCGCGGGCGATCTGCACGCCGACCCGCAAGAAGCGACAATGCTACTGGAAGAGGCGATGAAATCGCATCTGATTACGCCGGCGGAAAAAGAACTGTTGCGCGGTGTGCTCAACCTCTCGGCGCGTCCGGTACATACGATCATGACGCCGCGTATAGAGCTTGAATATATCGATATTCAGGACACAACCGCCGAAATTTTCGCCGAGGTCAAGGCGATGAACCGCTCGCACATTCTGGTGTCCGACGGTGAAATGGACAATGTCATGGGCATTTTGCGGCGCGATGATTTTCTGGTTGCCTGTCTCAATACCGACAATCAGGCGCTGACGTCCAAGATATTGCACGAACCGCTTTTGGTGCAAAAACGCACATCGGTGCTGGTACTGCTCGAAATCTTCCGCAAACAGCCGGTCGGCATTGCCGTTGTCATCGATGAATTCGGCAGCGTCGAGGGCGTGATTACCCATGTCGACCTGCTCGAAGCCATCGCCGGTGAATTCCCCGATGTGGATGCGCCGGGCGAACTTCTGATCGCGCCGCAAGACGACGGCAGCTATCTGATCGACGGCATGGCGTCCATTTATGATGTGCGCACAAGGCTGGACGTCGATTATGAACCCGACGGCCGTTTTGCCACCATCGCGGGGCTGGTGCTGCACGAACTGGGACGTTTTCCGCAGCAGGGCGACAGCATGCCGTGGTGCGGCTATGCCCTGCATGTCGAAAAAATGGACGGCCGCCGCATCGACAAAATCCGCGTTGTCAAAATCGGCGATACGCCCGATTCAGCAAACGGCACGGCCTGACGGTTATGCTGCTCGCGGCACTTGATATCTTTTTCCACGCGCTGCATCTTTTTGTCATCCTGTTCAATCTGCTGGGCTGGGCGCATGTGCGCACGCGCCGCGCGCATCGCTGGCTGGTGGCGGGCACGGCGTTTTTTTGGCTGGTGATCGGCCCGCTTTACGGCGCGCTCGGATATTGTCCGCTGACGGGCTGGCACTGGGATGTGAAAACTGCGCGCGGCGAGGGGCCACTGCCCGCATCTTATATCGATTACCTGCTGCAAATGGCGGGTATCCACGCCCCGCCGCAAAGCATCGACATCGCTGTGGGTACGGTCTTTTTTGCCGTATGTGTTGTGACGCTGTATCTGTGGCGGCGGGATAAACGCAGGGCTGCGGCGGTTTTATTTAAATCTTCATCGGTGTAAAGCGGCTTTTGATAGCGGCGATGATGCCTTCTTCTTTCGGGCGCGTCAGATCGGGGGATTGTTGCGCTTTCTGTGCGCCGATATCGCGGTCGCCCGCGCGCTGGGTCACGGTTTGCAGTACGTTTTGCCAATGCGGGTTTTGTGCGTCGATTTTGAATTCGGTATCCAGATATGTCATGCCGCCGTTTCTGATCGCGCCGGTCAGGACGCGCGCGGCAAGATAAAAGGCCATCGACGACGGTTTGTTGTTCATACAGATCGACGTGAGCGCATGCAGGCGCTGCTCGGCGCGGTCTTCTACGCAGAGGCCTTCGCTGTTTCGCGTCGGTTTGCCGATTTTGGCAACGTCTTCAAGCGCGTTATAGCTTTTGTATTTGTTTTCAAAAACCGCCGCGTGTTTTTCGGCCAGGCGGATAACCTGCTGCGGCGACAGGGCGGCGTAATCAATATTTTTCGGGTTGATGACGATGGCGTCCAGCGACATCGACGTCAGGTGGTCTATGCCGCTGTAGAGCAAAAACCCTGCATCGCGCTGCGCGGCAACCGCCTGTATATCGCTTTTTTCGAGTGTGCCGCGGCGCAGCCCGCGCAGAACGGCAAAGCTGTCGGCAACATGTTCGGTATAATCGGCGGCGAGATTATTGCCCATTCCCTTGCCGCAGACGATATGGCCGAGCTCGTGGTCAAAGGTCAGCTGATTGCATTTGTCCGGGTCATTGGCAAAAGTCGGCGTCGGTTTATGCGGAAACATCATGAGCAGTGTGCCGCCATTGTGGCCGGCGAGGGAGAGCGGGCGTTCCCGCTCCGCATAGGGGGCGATGTGGCTCCATTCGATCGTGCGCAGGCCTTCCTTGCGTGCCCAGTTGTAAAGCTGCTCTACGGCGTCCGGATCGCTGCCGTTGATAAAGGTGGTATCTTCGGTTTCCTTGGGAAACTCGGCGCGTGCCTCGGCCACGGCGCGGTCAAAATCGAACCCTGCCTTGCTTTCCGAAACTGTCGTCTTGCCGCCGGCCATCTGCGAACCCTTGAAAAATATTCATAATCATTATACGAGTGCTTATCTTAGCAAGAGGTTAAGTTGTTTGGCAAAGGTTGCGGCGCGGGCAGGGGCTTTTTTCGATAAAATCCGCTTTTTTTCTTGCAATTCAGGGATTCGGCGGTATATTGGCGCGCCGATGAAGACCCGTATGGGTTTCGTCGGTATTGTTCTGTGGGAGGCCGCGGCAATAAAGTCCATTGTCAGCCGTACCACAACCCTTTGAAACATAAAGGATATTATAATGGCAAAGAAAATCCAAGGCTATATCAAGCTGGTTGTTCCAGCTGGTAAAGCCAACCCCTCTCCGCCGATTGGTCCGGCTCTCGGTCAGGCCGGCGTCAACATCATGGAATTCTGCAAAGGTTTCAACGCCCAGACACAGGGCATGGAACCCGGCATGCCGATTCCCTGCGTGATCACGGTCTATGCGGACCGTTCTTTCACCTTCGTCATGAAAACCCCGCCGGCGAGCTACTACCTCGTCAAGGCCGCCAAGCTGGAAAAAGGCTCGGGCGCAACGGGTAAAGAAGCGAGCGTTGGCAAAGTGACGACCACGCAGCTGCGTGAAATCGCCACGGCAAAATTGCAAGACATGAATGCCGCGAACGTCGACTCTGCGATGAAATCCATCGCAGGCACCGCACGTTCCATGGGCATCGAAGTGGTGGAGGGCTGATATCATGGCTAAAAAAGAAACCAAAACAAAAGCCAAGTCGCGTTTCCCCAAGCGTCTGCGCAGCCTGCGCGAAGAGCTGGATACAACCAAAGCCTGGTCGCTGGAAGAAGCTGTATCGTTCCTGAAAAAGAACGCCACCGCGAAATTCGATGAAACCATCGAACTGGCCGTCAACCTCGGCATCGATACCAAGCAGTCGGACCAGAACGTCCGCGGCATGGTCGTGCTGCCGCATGGTACCGGCAAAACCATTCGCGTTGCTGTTTTCGCCCGCGGCCCCAAAGCCGAAGAAGCGAAAAAAGCCGGTGCGGATGTTGTCGGTGACGAAGATCTCGCCGCCATGATCCAGAAAGGCGACATGCCTTTCGAGCGCGTCATTGCGACGCCGGATATGATGGGCGTTGTCGGTAAGCTTGGTCAGGTACTCGGCCCCAAAGGCCTGATGCCGAACCCGAAGCTGGGCACGGTCACCATGGACGTTACCGCTGCGATCAAGGCGGCCAAGGGCGGTTCGGTTGAATACCGCGCACAAAAAGAAGGCATCGTTCACGTCGGCGTGGGCAAGGCCAGCTTTGATGAAAAACAAATCGTCGAAAACATCCGCGCCCTGATGGATGCGGTGTTGAAGGCAAAGCCGCCGACTTCCAAAGGTAACTACCTGAGAAAAGCGGCGCTGACCTCGACCATGGGCCCCGGCCTCAAACTGGACCTGTCCAGCCTGAGCGCGAAGGCGGCCTAAGAAATACCCCTGCCGCTTGCGCGCAAGTGCGGGCGGCGGGGGCGAACTACCGTCCGAGACTACCGGTCCCCGCAAGGGGGTAAATCGGAACCCCTCGCAAGAGGTAACCGGGCCTGTACAGACGAAGTCGACAAGAATTTTAACAGTACCTGTTATGGCTTGAGCTTCGGGACGGAACCACCAGCGGATTGCCGCGCGATATTGGAACTTGGCACTATGCGGCAATCCAAGTGCAACCCGGCCGGGTTTGTTTTCCACCGAAAGCAGGCTCGCCATAACTAAAAGACGGAGAACTCCGTGGATCGTGCACAAAAAGCAGAAACTGTTGCCCAGCTGCAGGAATCGCTGTCGGAAGTTGAATCCATCGTCATCACCCAGAATGCGGGTCTGACGGCGGCGCAAGCTTCTGAACTGCGTGTCCAAATGCGTAATGCGGGCGTCAGTTTCAAAGTATCTAAAAACCGCCTCGTTTTGCGGGCTTTGCAAGGTACGCGCTTTGAAGGTATCGGCCCCATGCTGAAAGGCCCGGTTGGCCTTGCAACCTCGAAAGATCCGGTTGCAGCCGCCAAAATCGCCGCGACGTTTGCCAAAACCAATGACAAGTTGGTTATCATTGGCGGCGCGCTCGGTGACAAAGTCCTCGACTTTGCGGGTGTGGATGCGCTGTCGAAACTGCCGTCGCTTGATGAAATGCGTGCAATGCTGCTGGCGCTCTTCCAAACGCCCGCAACCCGCCTTGCAACGCTGTCGCAAGCGCCCGCTTCGCAGCTGGCCCGTGTCCTCAAGGCGTATGCCGACAAAGGCTGATAAACAGTCGTTTCGGATACCCAACACATAAACGGTACTTGATACAAAAACCCTTTAAGGAGAACTAAAATGGCTGATCTAGCTAAACTCGTAGAAGACCTTTCGAAACTGACCGTTCTGGAAGCTGCTGAGCTGTCCAAACTGCTGGAAGAGAAGTGGGGCGTTTCCGCTGCTGCTCCCGTTGCTGTTGCCGCTGTTGGCGCTGCACCGGCTGCTGAAGCCAAAACCGAATTCGATGTCGTTCTGGCTGCTGCCGGCGAAAAGAAAATCGAAGTCATCAAAATCGTTCGCGAAGTGACGGGCCTGGGCCTGAAAGAAGCGAAAGATCTGGTTGAAGCTGCGCCGAAGCCTCTGAAACAGGGCGTTAACAAAGCCGAAGCTGACGAGCTGAAGAAAAAGCTCGAAGACGTCGGCGCGAAGGTCGAGCTGAAGTAATCACGGATCGTGATTATTTCGCACGCACAAGCTGCATGAAGCGCGGCGGCAGGGAATTTTTCCTGCCGCCCCTTCTGCTATCTTGAGCAAAGCAAAAGCATACGGGGACATCCCGCTCTTTTGTTTTCCTGAAGATAACGGACTACAAGATACAAAAAGACGGTTATTCGGTTGAATTGGTATCCGTCTTAGGTTTACCGGGGTTCCCCCGGTTTTTGATGAGCAACGTAAAGAAATACGGGCACACATACCATGAGCGCAAAGAAATCCATCCGTTCCCTCACTGACAGCAAAAGCTTCACCGGCCGCAAACGCATCCGCCGCAGCTTCGGTAAAATTCCCGAAGTTTGTGAAATGCCAAACCTGATCGAAGTTCAGCGCAATTCCTACGAAAAATTCCTGCAGCGCGATGTGCGCGCGGAAAACCGTCTGATGGAAGGCCTGCAAGAAGTTTTCTCCAGCGTCTTTCCGATCAAGGATTTCTCCGGCCGTGCCGAAATCGATTTCGTGAAGTACGAACTGGAAGAGCCGAAATACGATGTGGAAGAATGCCAGCAGCGCTCGATGACCTATGCCGCGCCGCTGCGCGTCACACTGCGTCTGTCTACTTTTGACATCGACGAAGATTCCGGCCTGCGCACCATCCGCGACATCAAAGAACAGGATGTCTACATGGTCGACATGCCGCTGATGACCGACAACGGTACCTTCGTTGTCAACGGTACCGAGCGCGTGATTGTTTCGCAAATGCACCGCTCCCCCGGCGTGTTTTTTGACCACGACGGCGGCAAAACCCATTCTTCGGGCAAGTATCTTTTTGCGGCGCGTGTTATTCCGTACCGCGGTTCCTGGCTGGATTTTGAATTCGACGCCAAAGATATTCTGTACGTCCGCATCGACCGCCGCCGTAAACTGCCGGTGACGACCTTCCTGCTCGCGCTGGACAGCGACGAGTCGGCAAAATACCGCGAACGCCAGATCAAGGCGGGCAAGCCGGTGGATGTCACGAAAATTCAGGGTCTGTCGAAAGAAGACATCCTGCACAGCTTCTACGACATCATCACCTACGAAAAAACCAAAGAAGGCTGGAAAACCGGCTTTGTCGGCGAACGCTATCGCGGCGTGAAGCTGAAATACGACCTGATTGACGCCAAAGGCGGCAAGGTGAAAGTGCCTGCAGGTACAAAAATCACCGCACGCCAGGCGCGCAAACTGGAAGAAGACGGCCTGAAAGAAATTCTGGTCCAGTCCGAAGAACTGGTGGGCGCCTATATCGCGCGTAACGTCATGGACGACAAAACCGGCGAAGTCGCTTTCGAAGCCGGTGACGAGATTGACAGCAAGAGCCTCGACAAAGTCGAAAAGCTCGGCCTCAAGACGCTGGAAACGCTGGCGGTTGACCATATCAACGTCGGTGCTTATATCCGCAACACCATGGCCGCAGACAAATGCCGTAACCGCGAAGACGCGCTGGTCGATATCTACCGCGTCATGCGCCCCGGCGAGCCGCCGACGCTGGAAAGCGCGGATGCGATGTTCCGCGGTCTGTTCTTTGATTTCGAACGCTATGACCTGTCGCCTGTCGGCCGCGTCAAAATGAACGCCCGTCTGGATTTCCAGACCGACGATCAGGTACGTGTCCTGCGCAAAGACGACATCATGGCGATCCTCAACATCCTCGTCGACCTGAAAGACGGCCGCGGGGAAGTGGACGACATCGACCACCTGGGCAACCGCCGCGTCCGTTCTGTGGGCGAACTGATGGAAAACCAGTGCCGCGTCGGCCTGATGCGTATGGAACGCGCGATCCGCGAACGTATGTCGTCTGTCGATATCGACACCGCCATGCCGCATGACCTGATCAACGCGAAACCGGCTGCGGCTGCCGTGCGTGAATTCTTCGGCTCTTCGCAGCTGTCGCAGTTTATGGACCAGACCAACCCGCTGAGCGAGATCACCCACAAACGCCGTATGTCGGCGCTGGGCCCAGGCGGTCTGACGCGCGAACGCGCCGGCTTTGAAGTCCGCGACGTTCACCCGACCCACTATGGCCGTATCTGCCCGATTGAAACGCCGGAAGGTCCGAACATCGGTCTGATCAACTCGCTCTCTACCTATGCGCGCATCAACCAGTACGGTTTCATTGAATCTCCGTACCGCAAGATTGTGAATGGCAAAGTGACCGACGAAGTCGTGTACATGTCCGCGATGGAAGAAGGCAAATACACGATCGCGCAGGCGAATGCCGAGCTGGACGAAAAAGCCCAGTTTGTCAGCGACCTCGTTTCCTGCCGCAAGGGCGGTGACTATATTCTGTCACCGAAAGACCAGATCGATCTGATCGACGTTTCGCCCAAGCAGATTGTTTCCGTTGCCGCGGCGCTGATCCCGTTCCTCGAGAACGACGACGCGAACCGCGCGTTGATGGGCTCGAACATGCAACGTCAGGCCGTGCCGCTGCTGCGTAGCGATGCGCCGCTGGTGGGCACGGGTATGGAAGGCGCTGTCGCGCGCGATTCCGGCGCGGCCATCACGGCTTTGCGTCCGGGTATCGTCAACCAGGTTGACGCCGACCGTATCGTGATCCATGCAACCGAAGAAAAAGACAGCTCCAAATCGACGGTTGATATCTACAAGCTGAAAAAGTTCTCTCGCTCCAACCAGTCGACCTGCATCACGCAGCGCCCGCTGGTGAAAGTCGGCGACCGTATCGAAGCCGGCGACATCATCGGCGACGGTCCTTCGACCGAGCTGGGCGAACTGGCCCTCGGCCGCAACGTGCTGGTCGCGTTCATGCCCTGGAATGGCTACAACTTCGAGGATTCGATCCTGATTTCCGAACGCATCGCGGCGGATGACGTCTTTACGTCGATCCACATCGATGAATTCGAAGTCATGGCGCGTGACACGAAGCTGGGTCAGGAAGAAATCACCCGCGACATCCCGAACGTCGGCGAAGAAGGCCTCAAACACCTCGACGAAGCCGGTATCGTTTACATCGGTGCCGATGTCAAAGCGGGCGACATCCTTGTCGGTAAAGTCACCCCCAAAGGTGAATCGCCGATGACGCCGGAAGAAAAACTCCTGCGCGCCATCTTTGGTGAAAAAGCATCCGACGTCAAAGACACCTCCCTGCGTGTGCCCCCGGGCATCAACGGGACGATTGTCGATGTGCGCGTCTTCTCCCGCCGCGGCGTGGACAAAGACCAGCGTGCGCTGTCGATCGAACGTGCCGAAATTGAACGTCTTGCCAAAGACCGCGACGATGAACGCCGCATTTACGAGCGTGGTTTCTACAACCGCGTGAAAGAAGTGCTGGTCGGCAAAACCATCGTTAAACCGGTTGAAGGTCTGAAAAAAGGCGACAAGCTGACAGCAGAAATGCTGGAGCCCGTACGCCGTGCCGAATGGCGCGACATTGTTGTCGATGACGAAAAAACCATGTCGGATATCGAAAGCATGGGCCAGACGTTTGACCGCGCGATCGACGATCTCAACCAGCGTTTTGAAAACAAGGTTGAAAAGCTTCAGCGCGGCGATGAACTGCTCCCCGGTGTCATGAAAACCGTCAAGGTCTTCATTGCCGTCAAACGCAAACTGCAACCCGGCGACAAAATGGCCGGCCGTCACGGTAACAAAGGTGTGGTCTCCAAGATCATGCCGATTGAAAACATGCCGTTCCTTGAAGACGGTACCACGGTTGATATCGTGCTGAACCCGCTGGGTGTTCCGTCACGTATGAACGTGGGCCAGATCCTCGAGACGCACCTCGGCTGGGCTTCTGCCCGCCTTGGCAAGCAGATCGGCGAGCTGGTGGATGTCTGGCACCGCAGCCCGGCCGGCGAACGTGACAAGGTTGAAAAAGACCTGCACGCCAAGCTGAAAACGGTCTATGGCGACAAAACATACAAAGAAGACGTCGCAACGCTGAAACAGCCCGAGCTGATCGAGATGTGTGAAAACATCCGCGGCGGCGTGCCGATGGCAACGCCCGTCTTCGACGGCGCGGTCGAGGCGGACATCAACGTCCTGCTTGAAGCCGCCGGTCTGAATACCTCCGGTCAGGTACGCCTGATTGACGGACGTACCGGCGATTATTTCGAGCGTTCGGTCACCGTGGGCTACAAGTACATCCTGAAGCTGCACCACCTTGTCGATGACAAGATCCACGCACGCTCCATCGGTCCTTATTCTCTGGTAACGCAGCAGCCTCTCGGCGGTAAAGCCCAGTTCGGCGGCCAGCGTTTCGGCGAGATGGAAGTCTGGGCGCTGCAGGCATACGGTGCGGCCTATACGCTGCAGGAAATGCTTACCGTCAAGTCGGACGACGTCGCAGGCCGTACCAAGGCTTACGAATCCATCGTTCGCGGCGACGACACGTTCGAGATCGGTATCCCCGAATCCTTCAACGTCCTTATCAAGGAATTGCGCTCGCTGGGTCTGAACGTCGACCTGAAGCAAACCGCAACCAACTGATTGAACAGAGAATTGGAGAACCACCATGAATGAAGTCATGAATCTTTTCGGTCAGGTTAGCGGCGCGCAAGGCTTCGACCAGATCCGTATTTCCATCGCCAGCCCCGAACAGGTGCTGTCGTGGTCTTACGGCGAGATCAAGAAACCGGAAACCATCAACTACCGCACGTTCAAGCCGGAAAAAGACGGCCTGTTCTGTGCGCGTATTTTTGGCCCCGTCAAGGATTACGAATGCCTTTGCGGTAAATACAAACGTATGAAGTACAAGGGCATCATCTGCGAGAAGTGCGGCGTCGAAGTCACACTCTCCAAGGTGCGCCGCGACCGCATGGGTCACATACAGCTGGCTGCGCCTGTTGCGCACATCTGGTTCCTGAAATCGCTGCCCTGCCGCATCGGCCTGATGATGGACATGGCGCTAAAAGATCTCGAAAAAGTGCTCTATTTCGAGAGCTTTATCGTTATCGATCCGGGCATGACCACGCTGAAGCCGCTGCAACTGCTGACCGAAGAGGAATATGCAGATGCACAGGACAAATTCGGCGAAGATGCTTTCAAAGCAGGTATCGGTGCGGAAGCGCTGAAGGAACTGCTGTCGGCGATCAACCTCGAAGCTGAAAAAACCAAGCTGGAAGAAGACCTCATCGCTGCGGTTTCTTCGGATGCGAAAAAGAAAAAAATCGTCAAACGTCTCAAACTGATTGACGCCTTCCTCAACTCCGGCACCCGTCCGGAATGGATGGTGCTGGATGTTGTGCCGGTTATTCCGCCAGAACTGCGCCCGTTGGTGCCGCTGGACGGTGGCCGTTTCGCAACGTCGGATCTGAACGATCTGTACCGCCGCGTGATCAACCGTAACAACCGTCTGCGCCGCCTGATCGAACTGCGCGCGCCCGACATCATCGTGCGTAACGAAAAGCGCATGCTGCAAGAAGCGGTCGATGCATTGTTTGACAACGGTCGCCGCGGCCGCGTCATCACGGGGGCGAACAAGCGCCCGCTGAAGTCGCTCGCCGATATGCTGAAAGGCAAACAGGGCCGTTTCCGCCAGAACCTGCTGGGCAAACGCGTCGACTATTCCGGCCGTTCGGTGATCGTGGTAGGTCCGGAATTGAAACTGCACCAATGCGGCCTGCCCAAGAAAATGGCGCTCGAGCTGTTCAAGCCCTTTATCTACAACCGCCTGTCGGTCTACGGTCTGGCCTCTACGGTCAAAGCCGCCAAGCGTATGGTGGAAAAAGAACGTCCGGAAGTCTGGGATATCCTCGAAGAAGTTATCCGCGAGCATCCCGTGCTGCTCAACCGCGCGCCCACGCTGCACCGCCTTGGTATTCAGGCGTTTGAACCCACGCTGATTGAAGGTAAAGCTATCCAGCTGCACCCGCTGGTCTGTACGGCTTTCAACGCCGACTTTGATGGTGACCAGATGGCCGTTCACGTGCCGCTTGCGATTGAATCGCAGCTGGAAGCGCGCGTGCTGATGATGTCCACCAACAACATCCTGCGTCCTGCCGACGGCAAACCGATTATCGTTCCGTCGCAGGATATCGTCCTTGGTCTTTACTATCTGTCGCTTGCGGCAGACGGCATGCCGGGCGAAGGCACTGTGTTCAAAGACATCGCCGAAATCGAAATGGCGCTGTTCAGCCAAACCGTGCACCTGCACACCAAAGTCAAGGCGCGTTACAACACGGTCGACAAAGACAACAATCCGGTGACGCTGGTGGTGGATACCACGCCGGGTCGTATGATCATGGCGCAGGTTTTGCCGAAGCATCCGGATGTACCGTTCGAAGTCATCAACCGTATCCTGACCAAAAAAGACGTATCCAACCTGATCGATGTGGTCTATCGCCACTGCGGCCAGAAAGAAACCGTCATTTTCTGTGACCGGATGATGGCGCTGGGCTTTACCTTCGCTTGCCGCGCGGGTATTTCCTTCGGCAAAGACGATATGATTATCCCCGAAGCAAAGCTGAAACTCATCGGCGAGGCAAGCGCCCGCGTGAAAGAGTTTGAACAGCAGTATCAGGACGGTCTTATCACCAAAGGCGAGAAGTACAACAAGGTCGTTGACATCTGGTCTTCCTGCACCGATGACGTCACCAAGGAAATGATGGATGTCATCTCCAAACCCGGTGCGCTTGGTTACATGAACTCGGTCTATATGATGGCGCATTCCGGTGCCCGTGGTTCGACCCAGCAGATCCGCCAGCTGGCGGGCATGCGCGGCCTGATGGCGAAGCCGTCGGGCGAGATCATCGAAACCCCGATCATCTCGAACTTCAAGGAAGGTCTGACCGTTCTTGAATACTTCAACTCCACGCACGGTGCGCGTAAAGGTCTTGCCGATACCGCTCTGAAAACCGCCAACTCGGGTTATCTGACCCGCCGTCTGGTCGACGTTGCGCAGGATGCGATCATCACCGAAGACGATTGCGGCACGCAAAACGGCTTTACCGTTATGCCGGTTATCGAGGGCGGCGACATCATCGTTTCCCTGTCCGAGCGTATCCTTGGCCGTACCGCGGCGAAAGATGTGCTGGATCCGCTGACCGACGATGTGATTGTGCCTGCCGGTACGATCATTGACGAAGCCACCGCCGAAAAAATCGAAACCGCCGGTATCGACACCGTGCTGGTCCGTTCTGTCCTGACCTGCGAAAGCAAGGACAACGGCATCTGCGCGAAATGCTATGGCCGCGATCTGGCACGTGGTACGTCGGTCAACCTCGGCGAGGCGATCGGTGTTATGGCCGCCCAGTCGATTGGCGAACCCGGTACCCAGCTGACGATGCGTACGTTCCACATCGGTGGCGCGGCGCAGCGTGGTGCGGCGCAGACTTCTGCCGAAGCAGCTTTTGATGCAACGGTCGAGATCCGCAACAAAAACGTCGTTACCAACTCCGAAGGCGTCAACATCGTGATGGGCCGCAACACCGAAGTCGTCCTGCTCGACAAGCAGGGCCGCGAACGTGCGAACCACCGTTTGCAATACGGCGCCAAGCTGCTCGTTGCTGACGGGGACAAGGCCAAGAAAGGCCAGAAACTCGCCGAGTGGGATCCCTATACCAACCCGATCATCACCGAAAAAGATGGTTTCGCCCTCTATGGCGATATGGTCGAAGGTATGTCGATCCGCGACGAGATGGACGAAGCGACCGGTATTTCTTCCAAGGTTGTGATCGACTGGCGCCAGCAGCCGAAAGGCGCAGCGCTGAAGCCGCGCATCACGCTGACGGACAAGAGCGGCAAGGTGATTAAACTGCCGAACGGTCTGGAGGCGAATTACTACATGCCGGTGGGCGCGATCCTGAGCCTTGAAAACGGTGCCGAAGTGAAAGCCGGTGATATCATCGCCCGCATTCCCAAGGAATCGTCCAAAACGCGCGATATTACGGGTGGTCTGCCCCGCGTGGCGGAACTGTTCGAGGCGCGCCGTCCGAAAGACTTCGCAATTATCTCGGAAATCGATGGTCAGGTTGAATTCGGCAAGGACTACAAGTCCAAGCGCCGCCTGATCGTCAAACCGACGGATGGCAAGGGCGAACCGCGCGAATACCTGATCCCCAAAGGCAAGCACGTTGCTGTGAACGAAGGCGACTACGTCCGCCGCGGCGATGCACTGCTCGAAGGCGCGATGGTACCGCACGACATTCTGGCGGTGCTGGGTGTCGAGGCGCTGGCCGACTATCTGATCAACGAAGTGCAGGACGTCTATCGTCTGCAGGGCGTGAAAATCAACGACAAGCACATCGAGGTTATTATCCGCCAGATGCTGCAAAAAGTTGAAATCACGGATGCCGGCGACACGACGCTGCTGTCGGGTGAACTGGTCGACCGCGAGGAAATGGACGAAATCAACGCGCGTCTTGAAGGCACGGAAAAACGTCCGGCCAAAGGCGCGCCGGTTCTGCAGGGTATTACCAAAGCTTCCCTGCAAACCCGTTCCTTTATCTCTGCGGCGTCGTTCCAGGAAACGACACGCGTCCTTACCGAAGCCGCCATCAACGGCAAGGTGGACAAGCTGATCGGCCTGAAAGAAAACGTTATCGTCGGCCGCTTGATCCCCGCCGGTACGGGTGCTTTCGTGCACAAACTGAAACGCATTGCCACCGAGCGCGACGAAGTCGCACTGGCCGCCAATGCCGCCAACCTGCCGCTTGAAAACGACAACGTCACCGCGATTGAATCGGAAGACGCTGACGGACATAAAAGCAAAGGCCGTGCTGCGGGTTAATCTCCGCTGCAACGACTGAACAAGCCCCGCGCGCCGCAAGGCCGCGGGGTTTTTTCTGCGCGCGGGCGGCTATCGGCCTGTGCTTGTGGGGGTGCAGGGCATGGGTTGACCGCACGGGCGGGGGTTGCTACGGTCTTGGCATAAGCTTTATTTATAAAGACGGGAGTTTCCGATGCCGCTTGATAACAGCAAGACCGCAACCGTTCTGTTTGAATTCAAAACCGCCGATGGCCAGGCGCCGGATACGGCCGCGTTCAAAAAAGATTTCGGTTTTGGCGATCATGAAGTCGATGATGCTTATGGTTTTATCCCGATGCAGGGCAGCTTTGTGACGGTCGTGGCGCAGGATGCGGCAGAACGTATCGCCGCGGAAAAACATCCGCGTTTGGTCGGGTATTTTTCGAATGGCCCTATTGCGCCGGTACAAAAAGACCATACCCCAGCCGCGCGCAAGCCGGGCGGTTTCGGCTCTTTCGGTCCGCAGTAACAATGGGCTGGCAACGCAAAAAGAAAATCCACGCCGATATTGCAGAGCGCAGTTATTTTCAGTGGAACCTCATCCGCGCCCTCGCTTTCGGGGAGCGGGACTGGATGGTGCTCTGCACCGTCTGGTTCCTGATGAGCGAAACGCGTGATTTTTTAACCGTCACCGGTTTTTGCGCGGTGCTGATGGGCGTTTTCTTTTTGGGTCCCGTCTTTGGCATGTTTATCCACCTGACGACCAAGTTCCTGTATTTCCGCCGCAAAAAGGCGGGCAGGCTGCCGCAAACGCCGCAAGGGCTGCGGCGCATCACCTGGGCCGCAAACGCGATTTGCGCGCCGGTGATTATCCTGCTCGGCTGGTATGCTTTTGACCTGTTTTACCAGTCGGTCGACAGCATCGTCAGCGGTACCGCCGCCGCGGCCCGAGACTTCGCGCCGTAATAAAATCCTCAGCCCTCATTTTTTAAATGACTGCCGCGCCGAAGCGGCCGGTTTTGCCGTTTGCCATGCGGCATCGTCATTGGCTGTCACCAGTTGCGCAACCGCATGCGCGTAATTGCGGGTCTGTTCGGATTTGACCTGTGCCTGTGGCTTGCCGGTTTCGCAAATCGTGATGACCGGGGCGAGGGCGCCGGCAAGATCGGGATGGCGCGCGGCATAGGCCTTGAGAATCCCGCCAAGGTCGCGTGCGAAATCTTTCAGATTGCCAGCGGTGCCGTCGGGGCGGGTGCCGAAAGGCACATCGAGGAATTTGCCGCCGTGATGCGCCGCGCTGTGGCGCGCGGCTTTCAGACGTTCCTGCCAGCCGTCCTGATCGGGCAAAAGGCCGTAATCGGCCAGTAGGCCTTGCACGGCATCGCGTCCAGCGGTATCGCGCAGCAGCGCATGGCAGAAGGGGACAGCGGCCAATGCGCCGATCTCTCCGGCATCAAAGCCGCGCACTTCTACGCGTTTGCCGATGGGTACGCCGTCGCTATTGCGGATATTGCAGACCTTGAAATCGGTATAGACAAAGGTTTCGGCCAGATCGTAATTCGATCGGGTATTGAGACCGATTTTTTCCAGCTGTTCGAATTTCACCGGTTTTTCGGGCCAGACAAGATTTTGTTTTTCGTCATAATAAAACAGCATGTCGGTTTTAAAAACCTGTTCTGCGTGGCGGCGGATAAAATCATCTCCATCCACCGATTGCAGCAGACTGTCCGGAATGCCGCCGTCTTTGCCAAAGGCATCATAGAAAGCCGCACGCGGATTGGTTTGCAGGCGCTCGTCCTTGCCTTCGATAAAGGCGGGGTAATTGGCGAAAACGCCAAAAATCGCACCGGTCAGTGCATAGCCCGTCGCCAGCGTATCGCGCAGGTCGTCGGGGCTGGCATAACTGAGGCTGACCTGCGTGCTGGTACAGAGCAGCGTAACCTTGAGAAATTCGGGCGCCTTGAAAAGATCCATGCCTTTGACCAATCCGCGCGCGCGGTCGCGGTCGACCAGATTGTCTTTTGCGCTTTCCAGCGTGACAAAAGGGGCGAGGGCGGCATCGTGGGTTTGAAAACCTGCCTCGTTGATGCCTTGTGTATAGCCTTTCCAGGCTTGTGCAATCTCTGCGTTCAGTTTTGCGACCTGCGTGACGGGATAGGCCGGGCTGGCATATTCGACAGCGCTGGCCATTTCCAGCTGCGGCTCCAGCCCGCGTGATTTCAGATGTTCGACGATCTGCGCGCAGTCGCGCGACGATGCGGCGACAGGCTGGCCGTTTGCATCTTTGCGGTAAACAAAAATTTCGGTTTCAAAGCCGATGTATTGTTCCGCCGCGCTCTGGCCATTGCCGCGATACAGCGGAATCACATCATCGATGGAACGGATAAGGGTAAAGTCGTCATTGCGAACGTCGGTCATTTGTGTCCTGCCTTCCCGCGCATGCCGCGGGATATATATATGTGCGCCATTTTGGCGCAGCGCGTTTTTTAAGGGGATAGAGGTATCGTTAGCGGAATGTGGGCGGGATCACATTCGTACCGCGGCGAAGCGCGAAAAACGTATCGCGGCGAAGCGCGAGAAAAATATCGCGGCGAAGCGCGAGAAATTATAAGCCACCGCACGCAAAGGCTGTGCCGGGCGTTCAGGGGCTGCAAAAAGGGGGGGGATGGGCATCGGGCTGTTCTTTCAGGCAACGGGTTATATGGTCCGCAGCGTTTTTGCCCTGCGGCGCTTTAGCTGTTGTTGACGCGGCAGCAAGCTATCCATCAAATCCCGCGATTCCGAAGAATGAAACAATATAACCATATGCCATAACAGCCGTCAACAAATTTGTTGCGGCGCACAGTGGCGAAAAGAAGGGAAAGTGGAAGACTGAACGACCCATATCGAATTTCGTTACGGTTGCTGCCTCTCGGCCCTGGCCGGATTGGCGAATAATATGCCCGCCAGTCTTCCGAAGATGAATATGGCCAGATTCTCCCGCCGCGGCAAGCTCTTTTGACCGGTTTCGAGAATCGGGCGGGAATCGGCAGAGGCGGCAAGGCAGGAAAGCCGCGGGAGCGGAAGGGCTGTGTACCCCATTTGATAATTATATTTCACAAATGGCGATTTTAATGAAATTTATGGAATTTTAGGTATTCTGTTTAATGACAAAGCGGAGACAAAGATCAAAAAACATAAAAAACCTCTGTCCGGCCTGCAAATAATGTTTGACCCTTGGAGTGCGCGTGATATATTCCGCACGCTCTAAGGATGGGCTGGTAGTAGACATTTTGGTCTAGACGCAGTCCGGTTTTTAACCGTCTTTCACGGGAAAAGTGAAAGTTAGACTGATCGACGATCAGTATCCTGTCGTGTATTCGCGTTTGCGAACCGCAGGTTGTTTCCTTCTCATCCTCCAGACAGTGAAGATTTAACTTTGTTGCAACAGAGAAGGGCTATCAATGCCAACGTATAACCAACTCGTCCGCAAAGGCCGCACGCTGCAGGTCGCGAAAAAGAAAAACGCAGATTTGCAGGGCAACCCGCAAAAACGCGGCGTTTGCACGCGCGTTTATACCACGACGCCGAAAAAGCCGAACTCCGCGCTGCGCAAAGTTGCGCGCGTGCGCATGGTTAACGGCCGCGAAGCTACCTGCTACATCCCCGGTATCGGTCACAACCTGCAAGAACACTCGGTTGTTCTGGTGCGCGGCGGCCGTGTAAAAGACCTTCCCGGTGTGCGTTACAAAATTATCCGCGGCGCGCTCGATACGCAAGGCGTGGACAAGCGCCGCAAATCGCGTTCCCGCTACGGCGCGAAGCGTCCTAAATAAGAAATTCGAAAAAGAGGTTTTTAAGACATGTCCCGTCGTCACTCCGCCAAAAAACGTGAAGTTTTGCCAGATCCGAAGTTCAACAACCTGGTTGTTGCCAAGTTCATGAACTGCATCATGGAATCGGGTAAAAAATCCGTAGCCGAAAACATTGTTTACGGCGCTTTTGACATCATTGCCGCCAAGACCAAAGCGGATCCCGTCGCGTTCTTCCTCGAAGTTCTCGAGAAGGTCAAGCCGTCGGTTGAAGTGAAGTCCCGCCGCGTGGGTGGTGCGACATATCAGGTGCCAATCGAAGTCCGCCCCAGCCGCGCGCAAGCGATGGCGATGCGCTGGCTGAAAGAAGCGTCTTCCAACCGCAACGATAAAACGATGGATGCAAAACTGGCATCCGAGCTGATGGATGCGCACAACGAGCGCGGCGCAGCTGTCAAAAAACGCGAAGACACGCACAAAATGGCCGAAGCAAACAAAGCTTTCGCACACTTCCGCTGGTAATAGGTTTAAGGGGAATTATTCACTATGGCTGACGTTAAGAAATATCCGCTCGAGCAGTACCGTAACATCGGTATCATGGCTCACATCGACGCCGGTAAAACGACGACGACGGAGCGCATTCTGTATTACACCGGCAAATCGCACAAAATCGGTGAAGTGCATGACGGCGCTGCGACCATGGACTGGATGGAGCAAGAGCAAGAGCGTGGCATCACGATTACGTCTGCCGCGACGACCTGTTTCTGGAACGACAACCGCATCAACATCATCGACACCCCCGGCCACGTTGACTTCACGATTGAAGTCGAACGCTCGCTGCGCGTCCTCGATGGTGCGGTTACTGTATTTGACTCGGTTGCCGGCGTCGAGCCGCAGTCCGAAACCGTCTGGCGTCAGGCCGACAAATACGGTGTGCCCCGTATCTGCTTCGTCAACAAAATGGACCGCACCGGCGCGAACTACTACCGCACCGTTGACATGATCATCGACCGCCTTGGCGCGGTGCCGCTGGTCACCCAGCTGCCGATCGGCTCCGAAGCCGAATTCGCCGGTCTGGTGGATCTGCTGAAAATGAAGGCCATCATCTGGAAGGGTGATGACCTCGGCGCGTCTTTCTCTGAAGAAGAAATTCCGGCCGAACTCGCCGATAAAGCAAAAGAATACCGCACCAAGCTGCTTGAAACCGCCGTCGAAATGGACGATGCGGCCATGGAAGCTTATCTGGACGGCAAAGAGCCGGATCTGGCGACCCTCAAGAAGTGCATCCGCAAAGGAACGATTGCCTACAAATTCGTTCCCATCCTCTGCGGCTCGGCTTTCAAGAACAAAGGCGTGCAAACCCTGCTGGATGCGGTGATCGACTATCTGCCGTGCCCGCTCGACATGCCGCTGATCGAAGGCACGCTGCCGGGTGACGAAGAGAAAAAAGTACCGCGCAAGCCCGATGCGGCCGAGCCCTTCGCCGGCCTCGCGTTCAAAATCATGAACGATCCCTTCGTCGGTTCCCTGACTTTCGTTCGTATCTATTCCGGTACCCTCGAAAGCGGTTCTTACGTCATCAACTCGGTGAAAGACAAAAAAGAACGCATTGGCCGTATGCTGTTGATGCATGCGAACAACCGCGAAGAAATCAAATCCGCATCCGCCGGCGACATCGTTGCGCTGGTCGGTATGAAGGACACCACCACCGGCGATACGCTTTGCGATCCCGACAAGCAGGTGATCCTCGAGCGTATGACCTTCCCCGAGCCTGTTATCTCCATCGCTGTCGAGCCGAAATCGAAAGCGGACCAGGAGAAAATGGGTATGGCGCTGGCTCGTCTGGTGGCGGAAGATCCGTCCCTGCGCGTCAACTCCGATCAGGAATCCGGCCAGACCATTCTGCGCGGCATGGGTGAATTGCACCTCGACATTATCGTCGACCGCATGAAGCGCGAATTCAAAGTCGAAGCCAACATCGGCGCGCCGCAGGTTGCGTACCGCGAAACCATCACCAAAACGGCTGAAATCGACTACACGCACAAGAAACAGTCCGGTGGTTCGGGTCAGTTCGCCCGCGTCATCATCCGTTTCGAACCCGGCGAAGTCGGCAGCGGCTTTATCTTTGAAACCGATATCACCGGCGGTTCCGTTCCGAAGGAATACATCCCCGGCGTTGAAAAAGGCCTCGAGTCTGCAAAAGAAAACGGCGTTGTTGCCGGCTTCCCCTGCATCGACTTCAAAGCGGTCCTGTTCGACGGTGCCTATCACGATGTGGACTCTTCCGCGCTGGCATTCGAAATCGCTGCCCGTGCAGCGTTCCGCGAAGGCCTGCCGAAAGCCAAGCCCGTCCTGCTGGAGCCTGTGATGAAAGTCGAAGTCGTCACCCCCGAAGAATACATGGGCGACGTCATCGGTGACCTGAACAGCCGCCGTGGTCAGGTGGGCAGCATGGACAGCCGCGGCAATGCCCGCGTTGTCACCGCAATGGTGCCGCTGGCCAACATGTTCGGCTACATCAACACGCTGCGTTCCATGAGCCAGGGCCGTGCACAGTATTCGATGGAATTCCATCACTACGAGCAGGTGCCGCAGGCGATCGCGGACGAAGTAAAAGCCAAAATGGCTTAAGCCGTTAACTGATGAACTGAATTGAAACTGAAACAAGACTAAACAAATAACTCGATCAAAAAACGCAAGGAAGGAATAACAAGATGGCTAAAGGTAAGTTTGAACGTAACAAACCCCACGTGAACATCGGCACCATCGGTCACGTTGACCATGGCAAAACCTCGCTCACCGCGGCGATTACAAAAATTCTCGCTGAAACCGGCAAAGCCGAATACAGAGCCTATGACCAAATCGACGGCGCGCCGGAAGAGCGCGAGCGCGGCATCACGATCTCGACCGCACACGTTGAGTACGAAACCGACAACCGCCACTATGCGCACGTTGACTGCCCCGGCCACGCCGACTACGTCAAGAACATGATTACCGGCGCAGCCCAGATGGACGGCGGTATTCTCGTTGTTTCCGCAGCTGACGGCCCGATGCCCCAAACGCGCGAGCACATCCTGCTGGCCCGCCAGGTTGGCGTTCCTTCGCTGGTCGTGTTCCTGAACAAATGCGACATGGTTGATGACGCTGAACTTCTGGACCTCGTTGAAATGGAAGTCCGTGAACTGCTCAGCAAATACAACTTCCCCGGCGACGATATCCCCTTCGTAAAAGGCTCCGCACTGGCTGCCCTCGAAGGCACCAACGAAGAACTCGGCAAAAACGCCATCCTGAAACTGATGGAAGCTGTTGACAGCTACATCCCGACCCCGGCACGTCCGAAAGACAAGCCGTTCCTGATGCCGGTTGAGGACGTTTTCTCGATCTCTGGCCGTGGTACGGTCTGCACGGGTCGCGTTGAGCAGGGTATCGTGAAAGTGGGTGAAGAAGTTGAGATCGTTGGCCTGCGTCCGACGACCAAAACGATCATCACCGGCGTTGAAATGTTCCGCAAGCTGCTCGATCAGGGTGAAGCTGGCGACAACATCGGCGCGCTGCTGCGTGGTACCAAGCGCGAAGACGTCGAGCGTGGCCAGGTTCTGGCTGCTCCCGGCTCGATCAAGCCGCACACCAAGTTCAAAGCAGAAGCTTACGTTCTCACCAAAGACGAAGGTGGCCGTCACACGCCGTTCTTCACCAACTATCGTCCCCAGTTCTATTTCCGTACGACGGACGTTACCGGCATCGTTCAGCTGCCGGAAGGTGTCGAGATGGTTATGCCTGGCGACAACGTCACGATGGACGTTGAACTGATCGCTCCGATCGCCATGGACGAAGGCCTGCGTTTCGCAATCCGCGAAGGTGGCCGCACCGTCGGCGCCGGCGTCGTTGCGAAAATCGTTGAGTAACGACTAATTTCCACTGCTGCCCCTGCCGCTTTGCGGCGGCGGGGGCGCGCAGGGAAACAAAAAGAGAAAATAAAAGGTAGGATACAATGGAAGCGCAAAACATCCGGGTCAGACTTCGTGCATACGACCACCGAGTCCTCGATCAGTCGACGAAGGAAATCGTGAACACGGCGAAAAGAACAGGCGCAGAAGTGCGCGGCCCGATTCCGTTGCCGACGCGGATTGAAAAATTCACGGTTCTGCGCTCGCCGCACGTGGATAAGAAATCCCGCGAACAGTTTGAAATGCGGACGCACAAGCGTCTGCTGGACATCGTCAACCCGACCCCGCAGACCATCGACGCGCTGATGAAGCTCGATCTGGCTGCCGGTGTTGACGTCGAAATCAAGCTTTAAGAATAACAACCGCGCTGGCGGGAAATGATCTGGCAGCGCGCGGCTTGAATGTTAAGAAAGTAAGGACAAAAAAATGCGTACCGGTTTGATTGCACAAAAGCTTGGCATGTCCCGCGTCTTCGATGCGGATGGCAAACACGTTCCCGTGACCGTACTGAAAATGGACGCCTGCCAGGTTGTCGCCGTACAGACCCAGGAAAAGAACGGCTACACCGCTGTTCAGCTGGGCGCGGGCGAACGCAAGGCGAAAAATGTCACCCAAGGCGAGCGCGGCCATTTTGCGAAAGCAAAAGTAGAGCCGAAAGCCAAAGTTGTCGAATTCCGCGTCAGCGATGATGCTGTTCTCGAAGTCGGCGCCGAGCTGTGCGCTTCGCACTTCGTGCCCGGCCAGTTCGTCGATGTCACCGGCATCACGCTCGGCAAAGGCTATCAGGGCGTCATGAAGCGTTGGAACTTCGGCGGCCTGCGCGCAACGCACGGTGTGTCGGTTTCTCACCGCTCTGCCGGTTCGACCGGTCAGCGTCAGTCTCCCGGCCGCGTTTTCAAAAACAAGAAAATGGCCGGCCACATGGGTAACGTCCAGCGTACGGTTCAAAACCTGCGCGTGGTCGAAATCCATCCCGAGCAAGGTCTCATCGTTGTTGAAGGCGCCGTTCCCGGTCACAAGGGCAGCTGGCTGACCATCAAAGACGCCGTTAAAATGCCCCTCCCGAAGGACGCGCCGAAGCCGGCCGGTCTGAAAGGCAAGGGCGCTGCCCCCGCAGCGGAAGCGCAGGCTGAAGAAGCCCCCGCCGCCGAAGCGCAGGCATAAGAGTTTAGAGAAGGAATGGAACGATGAAAGTCGCCGTCAAAACACTCGATAATAAACAAGCTGGTGACATCGATCTGAGCGATGCCATTTTCGGTCTGGAACCGCGCGCAGACGTTCTGCATCGCATGGTAAACTGGCAGCTGGCAAAACGCCGCTCCGGTAACCACAAGACCAAAGGCGTCAGCGAAATCAGCGGCACCGGCAAAAAGCCTTTCAAACAAAAAGGTACCGGTCATGCCCGTGCCGGTTCCCTGCGCAACGCGCAGCACCGCACCGGCGCTGTTATCTTCGGGCCGATCGTTCGCGATCACGCCCATGACATGCCCAAAGCCGTGCGCAAGCTCGCGCTGAAAGTGGCGCTGTCTTCGAAGCAAAAAGAAGGCAAGCTGATCGTTCTCGATAGCGCAAAAACCGGCAGCCACAAAACCAAAGACATGGTAAAGGCTCTCGAGGCTCTCGGTATCAAATCGGCGCTGATTATTGACGAGGCGATCGATCAGAACTTCTTCCGTGCCGCGCGCAACATCCCGCTGATCGATGTTCTGCCGCAAAAAGGCATCAACGTTTACGACATCCTGCGCCGCGATACTCTCATCCTGACGAAAGAAGCGGTTGCTCAACTGGAGGCGCGCCTGAAATGACCAAAGCAGCGAAAAAACAAGATCCGAAGCTCAACGAACAGCTGTACCAGATGATCCGCACGCCGGTCATCACGGAAAAGGCGACGATGAATTCGCAATACAATCAGGTCACCTTCCGCGTGCCCCTGTGCGCCGACAAGGCGATCATCAAGGACGCGGTCGAGGCGGTGTTCAAAGTGAAAGTGACGAAAGTCAACACCTTGACCCAGCTCGGCAAGACCAAAATTTTCAAAGGCCGCAAGGCTTTCCGTAGCGACAGCAAAAAAGCGATCGTGACCCTCGCAGAAGGTCAGCAGATCGACGTCGCCACCGGCGCCTGAGAATAGACGATAAAAACAAAAAGGACCGGGACAGCGAATTGATGTTGTCCCCCAAAATTGAGGAAGATTAACATGGCACTCAAAAAGTACCGTCCGACATCGCCCGGCATGCGCCAGATGGTGCGCGTAGACCGCAGCGAACTGTGGAAAGGCAAGCCCGAGAAGACACTTCTCGACAAAGACCACAACAACAACAAGGCCGGCCGTAACCACAAAGGTCGCAAGACAATGTGGCACCGTGGCGGCGGTCACAAGCAGCGTTATCGTCTGATCGATTTCAAACGCCGCAAATACGACATCGAAGCCGTGGTCGAGCGTCTGGAATATGACCCGAACCGTACGGCCTGGATCGCGCTGGTAAAATACACCGACGGCGAACTGGCATACATTCTGGCGCCGCAGCGCCTGCAGGCAGGCGACAAAGTCGTCTCCGGCGAGCGCGCGGATATTCTTCCCGGCAACGCAATGCCGATCAAGAACATCCCTGTCGGTACGCTGGTACACAACGTTGAACTGCACCCGGGTAAAGGCGGCCAGCTGGCGCGCTCTGCCGGTGCATTCGTTCAGGTCGTCGGCCGTGACAGCGGCATGACGCAGATCAAGCTCGGCTCCGGCGAACTGCGTGTTGTCCGCGGCGAGTGCATGGCAACGGTTGGTTCGGTATCGAACGCAGACCATTCCAACACGGTTCTCGGCAAAGCCGGCCGCAAGCGTTGGATGGGCTGGAAACCGGTTAACCGCGGCGTTGTGATGAACCCCGTCGATCACCCGCATGGTGGTGGCGAAGGTAAATCCTCCGGCGGCCGTAACCCGGTCACCCCCTGGGGTAAACCGACCAAGGGCGCGAAAACCCGCAAAAACAAGGCAACGGATAAATACATTCTGCGCCGTCGTAAAAACAAACGTCTGGCGAAGTAAGACAGAAGGAGAATTACAGTGGCACGTTCCGTACGGAAAGGTCCTTTTATCGATGGCTACCTGCTGAAAAAAGCAGAAAAAGCCCGCGCGTCGACCCGTAACGAGGTCATCAAGACCTGGTCGCGCCGTTCTACCATTCTGCCGCAATTCATCGGACTGACGTTCGGTGTTTACAACGGCCAGAAGTTCATTCCGGTTCTGGTGACGGATAACATGGTTGGTCATAAACTGGGTGAATTCGCCCCGACCCGCACGTTCTCCGCGCATACGGCTGCCGGCGCTGACAAGACCGCGAAAAAAGGATAATTGAGAAATGTCTAAAGTAGGTAAAAAATCGCAGCGCAAGGACAATGAAGCCATTGCCAAGGCGCGCTACATTAAAGGCAGCGAACGCAAGTTGAACTTGATTGCGCAGCTCATTCGCGGTAAGAGTGCTCAGCGCGCGCTGATCGATCTTGAATTCGCACGCCGCCGCATGGCCGTGGATGTGAAAAAAGTACTCGAAGCAGCGATTGCCAATGCCGAAAACAACCACAACCTCGACGTTGATCGTCTGTTTGTGAAAGAGGCCACCGTTGGCCGCACCATGACGCTGGGCCGTTTCCATGCTCGTGGCCGTGGTCGCAGCGCTTCGGTCGAAAAACCGTTCAGCAACATCACGATTATTGTTGAAGAGCGCGACGCCGCTGAAGACAAGAAAGCCGTTAAAGCTGCCAAAAAAGCAGAAAAGGCCGAAGCAGGCGACAAGCCCGCGAAAAAATCCGGTGGTGCGAAAGCCGCCAAAAAACCCGCCGCCAAAGCCGCTAAGGCCGAAGCTGGCGATAATGCCACCGCTGAGTAAGAAAGGCGCAGGAGAAAAACATGGGTCAGAAGGTTAACCCGATTGGTTTGAGACTTGGTATCAACCGCACGTGGGACAGCCGCTGGTATGCGGGCAAGGACTACGCGGCGAAACTGCTGCAGGACATCAAGCTGCGCGAGTTTGTCATGGACAAACTGAAGCAAGCCGGTGTCGCGCGCGTTATCATCGAACGTGCTGCCAGCAAGACCAACGTCACGATCCACACGGCGCGTCCGGGTGTTATCATCGGCAAAAAAGGGTCTGATATCGAAAAACTGCGCAAAGATCTGTCGAAATTCACGGGCGGCGAAGTCACCCTGAACATCGTCGAGATCCGCAAGCCCGAGTTGGATGCCCAGCTGGTGGCCGACGGTATCGCACAGCAGCTGGAACGCCGCGTATCGTTCCGCCGTGCGATGAAACGTGCGGTTCAATCTGCCCTGCGTCTCGGCGCCGGCGGTATCCGTGTTACCTGCGCCGGCCGTTTGGCGGGTGCTGAAATTGCCCGTACCGAATGGTACCGCGAAGGCCGCGTGCCCCTGCATACGCTGCGTGCGGATGTGGATTACGCAACCTCCCGCGCCCTGACGACTTACGGCATCATCGGTGTGAAAGTCTGGATCTTCAAAGGCGAGATCCTTGGCCATGACCCGATGGCGCGCGACAAGCGCATGCAAGATCAACAGCCCGTCCGCGGTTAATCGCAGCACAGGCAAGAAAGAAGAAGAAAAAGGAACAAGACCATGTTGTCTCCCAAGAAGATGAAATTCCGCAAGGCGCACAAAGGGCGCATTCACGGCGTTGCGTCGTCTGGCCATTATCTGGCCTACGGCAGCTTCGGCCTGAAAGCGACCTCGCCCGAGCGCATCACGGCGCGCCAGATCGAAGCGGCCCGCCGCGCGATCACGCGTCACATCAAGCGTCAGGGTCGTCTCTGGATCCGCATTTTCCCGGATGTTCCGGTATCGAAAAAGCCGCTCGAAGTGCGTATGGGTTCCGGTAAAGGCTCGCCCGAGTACTATGTTGCCCGCGTGAAGCCCGGCAAGATCATGTTCGAACTCGACGGCGTGCCCCGCGCACTGGCCGAAGAGGCGTTCCTGCTCGCATCGGCGAAGCTGCCTATCAAAACCCGCTTCGTTTTCCGCGACTAAGAGATAAAAGGTAGAAGACAATGAAAATCGCAGACATGAGAGCAAAATCGGCCGACGAGCTGAAGCAGGAACTTCTGAACCTCCGCAAGGAACAGTTCAACTTCCGCTTCCAGAAAGCGACCGGCCAGCTGGAAAACACCGGCCGCGTCCGCCTGGTTCGCCGCGACATCGCGCGCATCAAGACGGTGCTGGCTCAAACGCAACAGGGCAAAACCCCCGCCGCAAAACCTGCCGCCAAAAAAGCGGCGAAGGCTCCGGCCAAGGCTGCCAAGAAAAAAGAAACTAAGGAGTAAGCATCATGCCGCGTCGCGTGCTTGAAGGTAAAGTTGTCAGCAACAAATGTGATAAAACCGTAACGGTTCTGGTCGAGCGCAAAGTGCGTGACCCGCTGTACGGCAAAATCATCCGCCGCAGCGCGAAATACGCCGCGCATGATGAACAGAATGCTTGGAAAGTGGGCGACCTCGTTTCTATCGAGGAATGCCGTCCGTTGTCCAAATCGAAAACCTGGCGCGTTATCGGCGGCAAGTCGATGGGCGAAAGCCAGCTGAAAACTGTGGACGACGCCGAAGAAAAGCGTGCTTCCGCGAAAAAGTCCAAGAAAGAAGAATAACAGGCGGGGCCCTTGAAACCCCCCTGTTGAAATAGGAAAGGTCAAGACTATGATTCAGACGGAAACCACCCTCGATGTCGCCGACAACAGCGGCGCTCGCCGGGTTCAGTGCATCAAGGTACTGGGCGGCTCCAAACGCCGCACCGCTGGCATCGGCGATATTATCGTCGTGTCGGTGAAAGACGCGATCCCGCGCGGCCGCGTTAAAAAAGGGACGGTTCACAAGGCCGTCATCGTCCGCACATCCAAAGCTCTCAAACGCGAAGACGGTACTGTCATCCGTTTCGACCGCAATGCTGCCGTTCTGATCAACGCAGCGGGCGAGCCGATCGGTACCCGTATCTTTGGCCCCGTGACACGTGAACTGCGCGGCAAAAACTTCATGAAAATCATTTCGCTGGCGCCGGAGGTCCTCTAAGTCATGACGAAACTCAAAGTCAAAAAAGGCGATAAAGTCGTCGTTCTGACCGGTAAAGACAAAGGCAAAACCGGCGAGATCAAAAAAGTTCTGGTCGATGACAACAAAGTCGTCGTGCAGGGTATCAACATCCAGACCAAACATCGCAAACCGTCTTCGACGGGCGCAGGCGGCCTCGACAAAATCGAAGCGCCGATCCACGCGTCCAACGTTGCCCTCGTCGATCCGAAAACGAGCAAGGCAACCCGCGTCGGTTACAAAATGGTTGGTGATCGCAAGGTGCGCGTTTCCCGTCGCTCCGGCGAAGTGATTGATTAAGGAGCGCGCAGATGACAACCCGTTTGAAACAGGTATATCTCGAAAAAATCAAGCCGGAACTCAAAACGAAGTTCAGCTATGACAACGACATGCAGATCCCGCGTCTGGACAAGATCGTGATCAACATGGGCGTCGGCGAAAACGCACAGGACAGCAAGAAAATCCAGGGCGCGATCAACGACATGACTTTGATCTCCGGCCAAAAGCCGCTGATCACCCGCTCGCGCAAATCCATCGCCGGCTTCAAGCTGCGCGAAGATCTGCCGATCGGCTGCAAGGTCACGCTCCGCGGCAAACGCATGTATGAATTCCTTGATCGTCTTATCACGATTGCCATGCCCCGTATCCGCGACTTCCGCGGCATCTCCGACCGGAGCTTTGACGGTAACGGCAATTACTCGTTCGGCGTGAAAGAGCAGATCATTTTCCCCGAGATCAACTTCGACAAAGTCGATACGATCCGCGGCATGGACATCATCATCTGCACCACCGCACAAACCGATGAAGAGGCGAAAGCCCTGCTGGACGGCTTCAAACTGCCGTTCCGCAAACGCTAAGAAGGATTAAGGACAATGGCAAAACTGAGTTCTGTGAACAAAAACAACCACCGCAAAAAGCTGGTCAAGAAATATGCCGGCAAGTGGGCACGCCTGAAAGCCATCGCTGATGACGAAAGCCGTCCGGTGGACGAGCGCTTCGCCGCGCGCCTGAAAATGGCCAAGCTGCCCCGCAATTCGCACCCGACGCGCGTACGCCATCGCTGCGCACTGACGGGCCGCGCACGTGGTAACTATCGTAAATTCGGCATTTCGCGCCTGATGCTGCGCGAACTGGCGTCGCAGGGTATGATCCCCGGCGTCACGAAATCGAGCTGGTAAGGAGAGGCAGACATGTATATTAGCGACCCCGTCGGCGATTTGCTGACCCGCATCCGCAACGGCCAGGCTGCTCGCCTGTCGTCGGTGCATAGCCCGGCTTCGAAGCTGCGCGTTAACCTGCTGGAAGTGCTGAAGCGCGAAGGCTATATCCGCGACTATGCCATCACCGAAAAAGACGGTGGCAAGTCCGAGCTGAATATCGAGCTGAAGTATTCCGAAGGCCAGCCCGTGATCCGCGAAATCAAGCGCGTGTCCAAACCCGGCCGCCGCGTTTACACACAGATCAAGGATGTGCCGCGCGTTTACAACGGCCTCGGCATTTCCATCCTCTCCACCCCCCGCGGCGTGCTGTCCGATCGTGAAGCGCGCGAAGCGAACGTCGGTGGCGAAGTTCTGTGCCGCGTATTCTAAAGATAAGGTAGATGTAAAATGTCACGTATTGCAAAACACCCCATTCCCGTACCGGCAGGCGTCGAAGTGAAGCTTGCGGGCCGGAAATTGTCCGTCAAGGGCAAGAAGGGCGAGCTGAGCCTCGACATCTGCAGCGACATCAACGCAGAAGTCAAGGATGGCACGGTCATCTTGAAAAAGTCGAACGAAAGCCGTCATGCCCGCAACATGTGGGGCACGACCAGCTCGCTGATCAAGGGCATGCTGAAAGGCGTTACCGAAGGCTACTCCAAGCGCATGTTGATCGAAGGTGTGGGTTTCCGCGCCGCGCTGCAAGGCAAAGATCTGGTTCTGCAGATCGGTTTCAGCCACGAAGTGCGCTATAAAGTACCGGCCGGCATCGAAATCAAAGTGCCGAAGCCGACGGAAATGGAAATTTCCGGTATCGACAAGCAAAAAGTAGGTCAGGTTGCCGCGGAGCTGTACCTGATGAAGCGTCCCGAGCCGTACAAAGGCAAAGGTATCAACTACGAAGGACGCCGCATCCTCCGTAAAGAAGGCAAGAAGAAGTAATCGAGGACAACATGGCAATCGTCATCAAAAAACCGACCTCCAAGCAACGCCGCCAGTGGCGCGTTCGCAAGGTCATCAAAAAGGCTTCCGAAAAGAACCTGCGTCCGCGCCTCTCGGTGCATCGCTCCGGCCAGCATATCTATGCTCAGGTCATCGACGATGTGAAGGGTGTCACGCTCGCGGCTGCTTCGACGGTCGATACCGATCTGCGCAAATCGCTGAAAAAAACCTCCGACAAATCGGCGGCAGAAGCGGTGGGCAAACTGGTTGCCGAACGCGCGAAAAAAGCCGGTGTCGAACAAGTCGCTTTCGACCGCGGTGCCTACGCTTATCATGGCCGCGTCAAAGCTTTGGCAGAAGCTGCACGCGCAGCCGGCCTTTCGTTCTGATTTACTGTTAAAGGAAAGTAACAATGGCAAAAGCTGAAAAAGCTGCAAAAGGTCAAAGAGAGCCCCGCGAGAAGGATAGCGAAGCCGGCGGTGAAGTCGTCGAGCGTCTTGTCGCTATCAACCGCGTCGCCAAAACCGTCAAGGGCGGTCGCCGCATGGCTTTCGCCGCGCTGGTGGTTGTTGGTGACGGCCGCGGTCGCATCGGCGCCGGTTCCGGTAAAGCACGTGAAGTGCCCGAAGCCATCCGCAAGGCAACCGAACAGGCGAAACGCAGCATGATCCGCGTTCCCCTGCGCGAAGGCCGCACGCTGCACCACGATGTCGAAGCACGCTTCGGCGGTGGCAGCATCCGTCTGCGCAGTGCCGTTCCCGGTACGGGTATCATCGCTGGCGGTCCGCTGCGCGCTGTATTCGAAGTTCTGGGCATTCAGGATGTCGTGGCGAAATCGCTCGGCTCTTCGAACCCTTATAACATGGTGAAGGCCGCGCTCGCTGCCTTCCAGAAAATGGAAAGCCCCCGCATGGTGGCTGCCCGCCGTGGCCGCCGCGTCAACGAAGTGCTGGGCCGCAAGGGTGATGTGAAGGAGCAAGCAGATGTCTGAAGCGAAAGCAAAGAAACCGGCCGCGAAGAAAGCAGCCCCGAAAAAAGCGGCAAAGGCCGCCAGCGGTAAAATGCTGAAAGTCACGCAGACCGGCAGCCCGATCGGCCGCGGTCAGGCGCAGCTCGCGACCCTCAAAGGTCTCGGCCTGAACAAGCTGAACCGCAGCAAAACGCTGCAGGACACACCGGAAGTGCGCGGCATGATCCGTGCCGTACAGCATCTGGTTGTTGTCGAAGAAGCCGCCTGAGGCGAGAGAGATAAGGAACACATAAAATGAAACTCAACCAGATCAAAGACAACCCGGGCGCGCGCAAGCGTACAAAGCTTCTGGGCCGTGGTATCGGCTCCGGCAAGGGCAAGACGTCCGGCCGTGGTGTCAAGGGTCAGAAAGCCCGTACCGGCGTTGCGATCAAAGGCTTCGAGGGCGGTCAAATGCCCCTGATGCGCCGCATGCCCAAGCGTGGCTTCAATAACCTGAACGCCAAAACCTATGCCATCGTTAACCTGTCCTGCATCCAGAAAGGTATCGACAGCAAAAAACTTTCTGCTGCCAAGCCGGTGGATGTTGCGGCGCTGATCGATGCCGGCATCCTGCACAAAAAACAGGACGGTCTCAACCTGCTGGGCAAAGGCGAGCTGAAGACGAAAGTCACGGTTGTGGCCACGCGCGCCTCTGCTGCTGCTGTTGCCGCAGTTGAAAAGGCCGGCGGCAAGGTCGAACTGCTGCCCGCCAAGGTCAATAAGCTGCTGAAAGGCAAGCTGCCGAAAAAAGAGCAGCGCCGTCTGGATGCTGCCAAAACCGGAAAATCCGGCAAAAAATAATCCTGCCCCAATAACCGGCAAAGAATACACATAATCCAAAGGGGTCAATGACATATACCGCATAATGTCTTGACCCCTTTGTCTTTGACGGGCATAAATTTAATCGGTTTATATCCTTGCCATCCCCGCGGACGAACCCGTCCGGCCGGATGTCCAAAGCGGCGGCGCAACGCCCCCACGGACTTGCGGAATTTCCGGGCATGGTCAGGGCTTCAGAGGGAAAAATAACAACATGGCCTCCGCCGTCGAGCAATTTGCATCCAACCTCAACTTCGGCGCTTTCTCCAAAGCGCAGGAACTGAAACAGCGTCTGTTGTTTATGCTGCTGGCGCTTTTGATCTACCGCGTGGGTACGCATATCCCGCTGCCCGGTATCGATCCGATGGTCTGGGATGATATTTTCAGCTCTAAATCGGGCGGCGTTCTGGACATGTTTAATATGTTCTCGGGCGGCGCACTTGAGCGGATGAGTATCCTTGCCCTGAACATCATGCCGTATATTTCGGCATCGATTATCATGCAGATCATGACGTCGATGAACCCGACGCTAGAGGCGATGAAGAAAGAGGGCGAGGCGGGCCGCAAACGCCTCAACCAGTACACGCGCTATGGCACGGTGATCCTGGCCGCCATTCAGGCCTATGGCCTTGCTGTGGGGCTGGAAAGCCTGCCCAGCTCGGCAGGGGCTTCGGCGGTCATCAACCCGGGTCTGTTCTTCCGCGTCACGACAATCATTACGGTTGTCGGCGGTACGGTGTTTTTGATGTGGCTGGGTGAACAAATCACGCAGCGCGGCGTCGGCAACGGTATTTCGCTGATTATTTTCTGCGGTATCGTGGCAGGTCTGCCTTCGGCTGTTGCAAAGGTGCTGGAGCTTGGCCGCACGGGTGACATGAGCGCGCTCGGCATCCTGCTCATTCTGGTGATGGTCGCGGCTGTTTTGATTTTCATCGTCTTCATGGAGCGCGCGCAGCGCCGCGTTCTGGTGCAATATCCCAAACGCATGGTCGGTGGCAACCGCATGGCCGGCGGCGATACCAGCCACATGCCGCTGAAGCTGAACACGGCCGGCGTGATCCCCGCGATCTTCGCGTCGTCGCTGCTGTTGATGCCTTTGTCGATTGTGCAGTTTACAGGCGTGGATGGCTCCGGCAGCGAATGGCTGGATATTTTCTCCCGCCACCTTGCGCACGGGCAGCCGGCCTATATGGCGCTTTACGGCGGGCTGATTGTTTTCTTCGCGTTCTTCTATACGGCGATTGTTTTCAATCCGGATGAAACCGCAGACAATCTGCGTAAATCGAACGGCTTTATTCCCGGCATTCGTCCGGGTACGGCGACGGCGGAATATCTTGACCGCATCCTGACCCGTATCACCGTTATTGGCGCGGCCTATCTGGCTTTTGTCTGCCTTTTGCCTGAAATGCTGATCTCGCACTACAGCCTGCCTTTCGCGCTGGGCGGCACCAGTTTGCTGATTGCGGTTACGGTGCCGATGGATACGGTGGCGCAAATCCACTCCCATTTGATTGCGCATCAGTACGAAGGGCTTATCAAAAAATCCAAGCTGAGAGGGAGCCGGAAATAATGACACAGCCGCTACGCATGATTCTCATCGGGCCGCCGGGTGCTGGCAAAGGCACGCAGGCACGGCTTCTTACCGAGAAACATAACGTGGTGGCGATTTCCACCGGCGATCTTTTCCGCGCACGTGTCAAAGACCCGGATGACCCGCTGGGCAACGAGATCAAACAGATTCTCGAGGCCGGCAAACTGGTGCCGGATGAAGTCACCATCCGGATGATTTCCGAGCGGCTCGACCAGCCGGATTGCCAAAATGGCTTTATCCTCGACGGTTTTCCGCGCAGCGTGGCGCAGGCCGAAGCGCTCGAAGAAATGCTGAAGAAAAAAGGCATTAAGCTCGATGCCGTCGTGCAGATGGAAGTGGATGACGATAAACTTGTCGAACGCATTTCCGGCCGTTTTACCTGCGGCGACTGCGGCGAGGGGTATCACGATAAATTCAAGCCGCCGCATGACCCCGCATCCTGCGATTCGTGCGGTGCCAAGGATAACTTCACCCGCCGTTCCGATGACAACGAAACGACGGTGCGCAGCCGCCTTGAAACCTATCACAGCCAGACGGCACCGATTCTCCCGTTCTACGAGAGACTCGGGGTGCTTAAAACCGTCGACGGTATGGCCGATATGCCCGCCGTCACTGCCCAGATCGAGGCCGTTTTGTGCCCCGGTAAGGGGTGCGACAAGCTCCAACCCCCTAAAATGGGTTGATTTTACCCCCAAAAGGGGCAGGGAAGTCAAAAAACGTCAGATTTGCCGGAAATAGGGTAAATATCGTGTTGACGTTTGTTTTGAGGCCCCTATAATGCGCGAGCTTTGCCTTTTATGGGGCAGGGCGAATTTTTATTTATCTAACCCGGGAGACAAAGCGTGGCACGTATCGAAGGTGTCAATATACCTACGGAAAAAGTTGTCGGCATCGCGCTGACATATATTCATGGCATTGGCCGCACAAGCGCCAACAAGATTCTGGAGGCGGCAAACGTTGCGTGGCATACGCGCGTGAACGCCCTGACCGAAGATCAGCTGAACCGTATCCGTGACGAGATCAAAGCGACATACAAAGTCGAGGGCGAACTGCGCCGCGACGTTGCGATGACGATCAAACGTCTGATGGATCTGGGATGCTATCGTGGTCTGCGCCATCGTAAAGGCCTGCCCGTTCGCGGTCAGCGTACACGTACCAATGCGCGCACGCGCAAAGGTCCGCGCAAGACGATCGCCGGCAAGAAAATCGCGACCAAGAAATAATTAGTGCCCTGAAGGACAAAGTATAATGGCAAAAGCACAAAAAGACGATAAAGCCAGAACACGCAAAAAAGAGCGGAAAAACATTTCCGCCGGCGTTGCTCACGTGAACTCGACGTTCAACAACACGATCGTGACGATCGCCGATGCGCAAGGCAACACCATTTCCTGGTCGTCTGCCGGTCACCTGGGCTTCAAAGGCTCCCGCAAATCGACGCCCTACGCGGCGCAGGTTACGGCGGAAGATGCCGGCAAGAAAGCCAAAGAACACGGCATGAAGACGCTCGAAGTTCTGGTGAAGGGCCCGGGTTCGGGCCGCGAATCCGCGCTGCGCGCTTTGCAGTCTGTCGGTTTCGGCATTTCGTCCATCATGGACATTACGCCGGTTCCGCATAACGGCTGCCGCCCGCGCAAACGTCGCCGGGTATAAGATACCGAAAACGGATGCGCGCCTTTTCCCGGGGGCGCGCTCCGGTTTTGACGGGTTTATCCTTTTCACACATTCAGGCAAAAGAGGCGTATCTTGATACAGAAAAACTGGCAAGAGCTGATTAAACCGAACCGCGTTGACGTCAGCACCAACAAAGATCCCAGCCGTTATGGCACCATCGTTGTCGAACCGCTCGAGCGCGGCTATGGCCTGACGCTCGGCAACGCCCTGCGCCGCGTTCTGCTGTCGTCCCTGCAAGGCGCTGCGGTCACCGCGATCCGCATCGACGGCGTTCTGCATGAATTCTCCTCCATCCCCGGCGTTCGCGAAGATGTCACCGACATCGTTCTGAACATCAAAGGCTTGTCGATCCGCATGCATGCAGAAGGCAGCAAGAAACTGCGCCTGAACGCAGAAGGTCCGTGCGAAGTCACCGCCGGCATGATCGAACAGATCGCCGATGTTGAAATCGTCAACCCTGACCTCGTTATCTGCACGCTCGGCGACAAAGTAAAACTCGGCATGGAACTGACGGTTTCTACCGGCAAAGGCTATCGCCCCGCCGCACAAAACCGCCACGAAGACGCCCCCATCGGCATCATTCCGGTGGACAGCATCTTCTCGCCCGTGCGCAAAGTTTCTTACAAAGTCGAAGATACCCGCGTCGGCCAGATCACTGACTACGACAAGCTGAGCCTTGACCTTGAAACCAACGGCACCATCCGTCCGGAAGACGCCGTGGCTTTTGCCGCGCGTATCTTGCAAGACCAGCTGCAGGCCTTTGTTAACTTCCAGGAGCCCACCGCGGTCACCAAGGAAGAAAGCAAGGACGAGCTGCCCTTCAGCCGTCATCTGCTGCGCAAGGTCGAAGAGCTGGAACTGTCTGTCCGCTCTGCAAACTGCCTCAAGAACGACAACATTGTTTACATCGGCGATCTGGTTCAAAAAACCGAAGCCGATATGCTCCGCACCCCCAACTTCGGCCGCAAGTCGCTGAACGAGATCAAGGAAGTGCTGACAAACATGGGCCTGCACCTCGGCATGAAAGTCGAAGGCTGGCCGCCCGAAAATATCGAAGACCTCGCCCGCAAGCTCGAAGAGCCGTTCTAAGCAAGGACTTCAGGTACTGCCCGTCCTGATATTTTAAATATGAAGGACGGGAGGGGAAGGTTCCCCGCCGCTTTACTGCTGACACGTGTACAGGGTATCGCGATCACAATCCGTTTCATGCGTGAAACGTAACGTAAAGAAGGAGACGTAATCATGCGTCATGGTAATTCCGGCCGTAAACTCGGCGTCAAATCACAACACCGCCGTGCAATGTTTGCAAACATGGCTGCGGCTCTTATCAAGCACGAGCAGATCGTTACGACCCTGCCCAAGGCGAAAGAACTGCGCGGTTTCGTTGACCGCCTGATCACGCTGGGCAAAAAGGGTGGCCTTGCCAACCGTCGTCTGGCGATGTCCCGCCTGCGCGACGAAACGCAGGTCAAAAAACTGTTCGATGTTCTGGGTAAACGTTACGTAGACCGTCAAGGTGGCTATACGCGCGTTCTCAAAGCGGGTTTCCGCTATGGTGACAACGCGCCGCGCGCCATCATCGAACTCGTCGACCGCGACCGCGCCGCCAAAGGCAAAGACAGCGGCCAGCAAGACGTTGCCAATGCTATGAAAGCTGCCCACGAAGCGGGCGAGCCTGTCAAAACATCGGCAAAACCGAAAAAGAAAAAAGCCGCTGCCGGTTAAGTCTTTCAGACCGGCTTTGCGATAAGCTATAAAAAGGGGCGGATTTACACCGCCCCTTTTTATTTGTCCTTTTTGTTCGGTGACCGGTAGATGACGAAAATCCAGATCAGACCTGCCACAGCAGCGGATGCCCCCGGCATGGCAAATGTACATGTCCAAAGCTGGCGCGAAACTTACGGCGGGATTGTGCCCGAAGCCCATCTGGCGGGGCTGGATGTGGCTGTGCGGACGCAGCGGTGGCAAGACAACTTTTTGGGCGCAAAGCCGCCCTGGCAGGTCTTTGTGGCCGTTTCAGATGGGGGCAGCGGGGATATTCTGGGCTTCGTCAGCCTTGGCGCAGCGCGGGAGGATTTTGGCGGGTTTGCGGGGGAGCTTTATGCCCTCTATCTGCTGCGCGCCGCACAGGGAACGGGCACAGGGCGGCAGTTGTTTGACGCGGCACGACAAAGCCTTAAATCATGTGGTATAAACGCCATGTATCTTTGGGTGCTGGCCGATAACCCCGCGGCTGGATTTTACCGCCATATGGGCGGGCGGGAGCTGGGGCGCAAGATGCTGGATATCGGCGGCAAATCACTCGAAGAAATCGCCTATGGATGGGAGGAATTGTAAAATGAAAAAAATCATCACGCTGTTTGCAGTTATTCTCGCCTGTATATCGGCACCTGTGTGGGCGCAAACCGTGCCGCAATCGCGCGCGGATATCCAGATGAGCTTTGCGCCGCTGGTCAAAAAAACCAGCCCTGCCGTGGTGAATATCTATGCCAAACGTGTGGTGCGTGAACGCATGCGCGTGATCAGTCCCTTTTTCAACGACCCGTTTTTCGGACAGTTTTTCGGCCACGGATTTGGCGGCGGACAGGTGCAGGAACGGATAGAAAATTCTCTCGGCTCAGGCGTTATCGTCGATGCTGCCGGACAAATCGCCACCAATACGCACGTGATCAGGGGCGCAACCGAAATCACCGTGGTGCTTTCGGATGGCCGTGAATTTGATGCCGAAAAAGTACTGGTCGATGAAAAAACCGATCTGGCCATCCTGCGTATTGATCCGAAAGGCGAGGTGTTGACCGCCTTGCCGCTCGCAGACAGCGATGCGATCGAGGTCGGCGATCTGGTGCTCGCCATCGGTAATCCCTTCGGTGTCGGGCAGACCGTCACCAGCGGTATCGTATCGGCGACAGCGCGCACCGGCATGGGGGCGGGGGCGATGGATTACCGCTATTTTATCCAGACCGATGCCGCCATCAACCCCGGCAATTCGGGCGGCGCGCTGATCGACCTGCAGGGGCGTTTGATTGGCATTAATACGATGATTTTTACGCGCGATGGCGGCTCGCTCGGCATCGGATTTGCCGTGCCGTCCAGCATGGTACGTACGGTGATTGCGGCGGCCAGCCGTGGCGACCGTTTTGTGCGCCCGTGGACAGGCTTGGCCGGCCAGCCTGTTACTTCTGACATGATGGCGTCGCTGGGGCTTACGCGTGCGCGCGGCACGCTTGTCAATCGCGTGCATCCCAAGGGCCCGGGCGCAAAGGCGGGTATCCGCGTGGGCGATGTCATCCTCAGCCTCAACGGCCACGATATACAAGACCCCGAAGCACTCAAATTCCGCCTCGCTACCGTGCCGCTGGGCAGCCCGATCCGCCTGATGATCTCGCGCGGCGGAAAATCGTTTGAATCGGTGATGAAAGCCGAAGCTGCCCCGGAAAATCCGCCGCGGCTTGCGGCGGCGATCAAAGACAACAGCCCGCTGTCGGGCGCGACGCTGGCCAATCTGTCGCCCGCTGTGGCTGAAGAAATCGGCCTTTCCGATGATCTGACAGGCGTGGTTGTTATGGATGTTGAAAACGGCACGCCCGCGGCGCGTCTGGGTATTCGCCGCGGTGATATTGTTCAGGTGCTGAACGGCGCGGATATTCCGGCGATGAAAAACCTGCACGAAGCGCTGGGCGCATCGAAAAATATTCGCCGCTGGCAAGTGCAGGTACGGCGCGGGGCACAGGTGATGAACCTGATGATTACGCTTTGACAGGTCTTTTCGACATATCCGCCGCCGATGCCGCAGAGGCGTCCAAAAATGCGCCGCGCCCGCTTGCCGATCTTTTACGTCCGCAAAAAATCGCCGATGTGGTCGGTCAGGCGCATCTGCTGGAAGATGCCGATGCACCGCTGCGCCGTATGATCGATGCAGGGCGCATGTCGTCTATTCTTTTCTGGGGGCCACCCGGCTGCGGCAAGACCACACTGGCAAGACTTCTGGCGCAGCATACCGATCTGCATTTTGAAGCCATTTCGGCGGTATTTTCCGGTGTGGCTGATTTGCGCAAGGTTTTTGACAGTGCCAGCCATCGCCGCCGCATGGGGCGCGGAACGCTGCTGTTTGTCGATGAAATTCACCGTTTCAATAAATCGCAGCAAGATGCCTTTTTGCCCTATGTCGAAGATGGCACCATTGTGCTGGTGGGCGCGACGACAGAAAATCCGTCGTTTGAATTGAATGCCGCGCTGCTTTCGCGCTGTCAGGTGCTGGTTTTGAAACGTCTGGAAGCGCCGGCGCTCGAAACGCTTTTGCACCGTGCCGAACAGCAAATGAACCGGCCGCTGCCCCTGACGCCGGAGGCGCGCAGCGCACTGGTCAATATGGCCGACGGCGATGGCCGTTATCTGCTGGGGCTGGCGGAGCAGATTTTTCAAGTGCAAAAAAAAGGCGCGCTTGATGTCGCGGCGCTGACGCAGATGGTGCAAAAACGCGCCCCGCTCTACGACAAGGCTGACGACAGCCATTATAACCTGATCAGCGCGCTGCATAAATCCGTCCGCGGGTCGGATGCGGATGCGGCGCTATATTGGTTTTGCCGCATGCTGGACGGCGGCGAAGATCCGCGCTATATCGCGCGGCGCATGGTGCGGATGGCAGTCGAAGATATCGGCCTTGCCGACCCGCAGGCCATGCCGGTGACGCTGGGCGCCTGGGAAACCTATGAACGTCTGGGCAGCCCCGAGGGGGAGCTGGCATTGGCGCAGGCGCTGGTTTACCTCGCCACGGCGCCGAAATCCAACGCCGCCTATGCGGCCTACAAGGCGGCGAAGGCGGCGGCGTCTGAAACCGGTTCGCTGATGCCGCCCGCGCATATCCTGAATGCACCGACCAAGCTGATGAAAGACATCGGCTATGGCCGCGATTACAATTACGATCACGACACCGCCGAGGGATTTTCCGGGCAAAATTACTTCCCCGAAGCCATGCCGCGCCAGCGTTTTTATGCACCGGTCGAACGCGGGTTTGAACGCGAACTGAAAAAACGTATCGATTATTGGGATAAACTACGCAAAGAAAAAGGTGGGGCATGAATCTGACACTGGCGATTTTTGCGGGGGGCGGTATTGGCGCGGTGCTGAGGCATTTCTTTATCGTTGCGGAAACGAGATTGATTGGCGCATCTTTTTCCTATGCCACCTTTGCGGTCAATGTCATCGGCTGTTTTTTGGTCGGCGCCTTGATCGAATGGCTTGCGATGAAGGCTGACGTATCGCTGGCAATGCGCGCCTTTCTGACAACCGGCATTCTTGGCGGCTTTACAACGTTTTCGGCGTTTTCGGTCGAGGTTTTAAAGCTGGCCGAAACGGGCCATCCGGCGGCGGCGGCGGCCTATGCCGCGCTATCTGTTATCTGTTCTGTCGCGGCCGTTTTTGGCGGCGTTTATCTTATGCGTGGAGTACTTTCCTGATGTCTGAGCAAAATAATATCATCGAAATCGGCGAGATGGAGGACGGGCAGCGTCTGGACCGCTGGCTGAAAAAAAGATTTCCGCATCTGAGTTTTGGTGATGCGCAGAAAATCCTGCGTACCGGCCAGCTGCGCATTGACGGCAAACGCGCAAAGGGCGATGCACGCCTGGCGCTGGGGCAATCCGTGCGCCTGCCGCCACAGCTTTTTTTCGAAGACGCGCCGCTTAAAAAACAAAAACGCGTATCGGAAAAAGACGCCGATACCTTGAAGGCGCTGATTTTGTTTGAAGATGCACATATGATTGCCATCAACAAACCGGCGGGTATCGCATCGCAAGGCGGCTCCAAAGTCGGCAAGAATATCGATGACATGATGCTGGCGATGGCCGATAAAACCGGCCACAAGCCGCATCTGGTGCACCGGCTGGATAAAGACACCACCGGCGTGATGCTGCTGGCCAAAAATCCGAAGGTGGCGCGGGTACTGGGCGATATGTTTAAAAGCCGCGATATGCGCAAATATTACTGGGCCATCACCGCGCCCGCGCCGGAGATGTACGAGGGCAAGATCAAATCTTCCCTCGCCAAAGTAAAAGAAGGCGGCACTGAGCGCGTGCGTGCCGTCGACAGCGAAGACGGCAAAATGGCACTGACCTATTACACCGTGATTGAAACGGCGGGGCGCGATGTGGCGTTGGTGGCGTTTTGGCCGCGCACAGGGCGTATGCACCAGATACGCGTGCACGCCGCGGAAATGGGCTGCCCGCTGCTGGGTGATTTTAAATACGAACCGGCGCAGCCTTTGCTGGCTGAAAACCCCGATTTGCCGGATGCGCTGCATCTGCATGCGCGGCGTCTGATTTTCAGCCATCCGGTGACGGGCAAAAAAATCGACATCACCGCGCCGGTGGGGCCGGAGATGAAAAAAACCCTGAAATATTTCGGCTTCCCCGCCGACAGCAAGACCGACCCTTTCGAGGATCTGGAATAGGCCTATGAAGCGGTTTTATAAAGAAGCCGCCGCCGGCACGGCCCCGAATGGCCATACGGTGCGTCTGGACGGCAATATATTGCGCACGCCGCTGCGCGCGCCGGTGATTTTGCCGTCTGCTTTGCTGGCGGCGGCGCTGGCTGCGGAATGGGCTGCGCAGGAGGGTGAGATTGCGCCAGGCACGATGCCGCTGACGCAACTAGTCTGCACCATGATTGACAAGGCGGAAGGTCACGAGCGACCGGAGATGGAAGCCGAAATCGTCAAATATGCGGCGTCCGATCTTGTGTGTTATTTTGCCACGCATCCGGCCGATCTGGTCGCGCGGCAGGAAAAATACTGGCATCCGCTTCTGTCATGGATACAGGATGAATACGGCGTGATTTTGCAGCCGGTATCCGGCATTCAATATACGGTGCAGGACAAGGCGGGGCTTGAAAAACTGCGGCAGGTTGTGCGCGGTCTGGATGCGGCGCGCTTTACGGTCGTGCAGGCCGTCACCGGCATGACAGGCTCCGCGGTGATTGCGCTTGCGATGGCGGCAGGGCGGCTGGGTGCGGCGCAGGCCTATGAAGCGGCGATGGTTGACGAGATTTTCCAGCTGGAAAAATGGGGCGAGGATGAGATCGCCCGCAAACGTCTTCAGCACATCGAAGCAGAACTGACCGGCGTTGAAAAATTTATGTTTTTGATTAAAGCCAGCGCATAACATTTGGCAGCGGGCTGCCGCGGCGCAGGTAATAAATCCCGGTCAGGCAGCGTGCCCACCACCACAGCGCAAAGACCGCGCCAAGAAGCAGGGTGGAATTCAGGATCATCGTGGCGTTTGTATTCAGCAAAAGCTGCGCAAGCTTCAAGGGGTCTTCTTCACCGTCATACATCGCGCGGAACATATCTGTCATGTCCAGATTCATGATTTGGTATATGGACATGCAGATTGTGGCGATGGGCAGATAAACCGCGCCGCCGATCCAGAAGCTGCGCGTCATCCAGCGGTAATGATTTTCAAACAGCGTGCCGTAAAGCTCTTTGCGCTGCAAATGCGCATAAATAATCGCGCAAATCAGCGCCACCGTACCCGGCACAAAGGTGTATACATTAAACTGTGCCGCCATACCAAAAATAAGCACGGCATAAATGCAATAGGCAATCTGGCGTGCTTCGCGCGGATCAATGTCGGTGGGGGCGGGCGCAGCCGCGGCGGGCGTTTTTGTCTGCTCAGTGGTCATTTTATTTTCTTCCGAAAAGTTTTTCGATGTCGTTGAGTTTCAGCTCAACATAGGTGGGTCTGCCATGGTTGCACTGGCCGGCATGCGGTGTTTGTTCCATCTGGCGCAGCAGGGCGTTCATTTCATCTGCTGTGAGACGTCGCCCCGAACGCACCGATCCGTGGCAAGCCATGGTGGAGCAAACGTCATAGAGTTTCTCGCGCAAAGGTTCGGCGGTGCCGTAACCGGCGACATCATCGGCAAGCTCGCGCACCAGTTTTTGGACATCGGCTTTTCCGAGCAGCGCCGGTATTTCCTGCACGGCAATCGCGCTGCCGCCGAAACTGTCGATGACAAGGCCAAGCTCGGCCAGTTCGTCCCGCCGCTCCAGCAGGGCTTCGGCGGCGCGGGCGTCCAGCTCTATCACTTCGGGCAGCAGCAGGGCTTGCCTTGCGATGCCGCCGGATTCAAGGGCCGCCTTCATTTTTTCGTAGACGATGCGTTCATGTGCAGCATGCTGGTCGACCAGCACCAGCCCGTCACGGGTCTGCGCGACGATATAGTTTTCATGCAGCTGCGCGCAGGCAGCGCCCAGCGGATGCGCCAGGGCCTCTGGCGCGGGCGTGACAACGTGCAGGCGCGCAGCGGGGGCGGCGATATTCTGGCCCGCGGTATTTTCCGGCAGTGCCGCGCTGCGTGCCGCGAAAACGGCGCCGGTATAGGGTGCGCCTTCCAGACCTTTCAGATGCTTATATCCGGCGGTGCTTTGACGATATTCACCGTCCCACAGCGTGTTTTGTGGCGCGGCGCCTTGTGGTGTCTGAAAGGACTGCAGGGTATCTTCTGCGACGGTAGATGAAGCGCGGTGCCCTGCTTCTGCCAAGGCATGTTTGAGCCCGCCGACAATCAGCCCGCGAACAAGGGCGCTGTCCTGAAAGCGTACTTCTGCTTTGGCCGGATGTACGTTGACATCCACCACATCGGCGGGCAGGTCGAGGAACAGGCACAGCATCGGATGGCGGCCATAGGCTAAAAAATCTGCATAGGCACCGCGCACCGCGCCGATGATCTGTTTGTCGCGCACGGGGCGTCCGTTGACAAAGAAATGCTGATATTGCGCCGTGCCGCGGTTGAGCGTTGGCAGGCTGGCGTAACCGCTCAGCGTCATCGTGCCGCGTTCGGCATGGATGCGCAGGGCGTTTTCGGCAAAATCGCGCCCCATGATCTGGCGCAGACGGTCGAGGCGGCGGGTGAACAATTCACCTTTGGCGGCGGGCAAATCAAGCATCTCGCGCTCGTCGCTGACAAGGCGAAAATGAATATCGGGATAGGCCATCGCCAGATGTTCTATGACGTCGCGCACATTTTGCGCTTCGGTACGGGGCGATTTCAGGAATTTAAGGCGCGCGGGTGTGGCGTAAAAAAGATCGCGCACTTCGATCTTGGTGCCCTGCGCACCGGCGGCGGGGGCAACGGGATGTTTTTTGCCCGCATCGACCACAATCAGAGCGGCATCGGCGGTGGGGTCATTTCGGGGGCGGCTGGTGATGCTGAGGCGGCTGACCGCGCCGATGGAGGGCAGGGCCTCCCCCCGAAAGCCAAGCGACTGGATATGCACAAGGTCATCGTCGGGCAGTTTCGATGTTGCATGACGGTCAACAGCCATAGCGAGTTCCGCCGCTGACATGCCGATGCCGTCATCGGTCACGGCAATCAGGCTGGCACCGCCGTCGCGGATCACGACGTCGATGCGCGACGCGCCGGCGTCGATCGCATTTTCAACCAGTTCCTTGACCGCCGCGGCAGGGCGTTCAATGACTTCGCCGGCGGCGATCTGGTTAATCAGCGTGTCTGGCAAGTGACGAATAGGCATGCACTTTTATACCCCAAGCCGCAGGGCGGAAAAAGGCCGCCGCAGGGGATATTTATTATTCATAACGTATGGAGCGCTTTTAGCTGTCTTTTTGCTGCGGATGCGCGTTTTCGTCAAAGCGGGCATCTTCGAGCAGCGCGCCGTCAAAGACCGCGCCGCGCAGCTTTGCACCGCTGAAATCAGCCTGCCGCAGGTCACAGTCGGTGAAATCGGCACCCGTCAGGTCGGCCTGCACAAAACTGGCCTGCATCAGGCGCGCGCCGTTAAAATGGCTGTGGCGCAAAATGGCGCTGTCAAAGCGGCAGGCCAGCTGGTACTCGCCAGAGCCATCGCGGCGACGGATGGTCAGCGGGTTCAGGTTTGCCTGTCTGAAATCCGCGCGGATCATCAGGCAGCCGGTAAAGCGGCTGGCGCGCAAGTCGCTGTTGCCGATGCGGCATTTTCTGAAGTCAGACCCGTCAAGGCTGGCCGCCTGCAATTCAATACCGCGCAAATCCATTTCGGCAAAGGTCGCGTTATGTGCCTTGATCGCTGTCAGGCGCTGCGCGGCCAGCGTGCCTGCTTTGCGCATATCCACCCCGTTCAAGACCAGCTGCACGCCGCTGCGGCCGGCGGTGGCAACCCACTGGATATGCTTCAAAACCATTTCATCCAGTGTGAGGTCAAATTCGCCGATATCGGTGCCGACGGTTTCGCCGGTCAGGGTCAGGGTAAAGGTACTGCCGTATTTTTCGGCACCGTCAAAATTGGCACCGGTCATGGTGGCATAGGTAAAATCTGCATCGTGCAGGTTGGCGTCTTTCAGAACGCAGCCGGTCATATCCGCGCCGCGCAGCACAGCGCCTTTCAGGTTGGCGCCCTGAAAATCGACGTTTTCCAGCACGGCATCACTGAAATCGGCGTTGATTGCGGTGGCACCCGTCAGAATGGCATCGGTCAGATTGCTGCCGATAAATTGCACAGCGCCGGCTTCGGATGCGTGGGAATACTGGTCTTCTTCGCGCTTGATCTTGCGCTTGACGATGGTTTTCCCTTCCCGCAGGTCGGCGCCGGTTAGGTCGGCATTTTGCAGGTCTGCATCATCCACGTCGGCACCACGCAAATCGGCGCGCACAAGCCGTGTGCCGCGCATAACCGAACCGCGGAGGTCGCAGCCAAAGAGGGTAGCGCTTTCGAATGACGCATTGGTCAAAATCGCGCCACGCATAATGCAGCCGGTCAGATCGCATTGCGACAGGTTTTGTCCGGTAAAATTAAGCCCGCTGAGGTCGCGGTCACGCAGCACGGCGCGCGCGCCGCCGGGTCTGGCGGTCAGAAACATGTGATGCTTGCGGATAATCTCGTTGAGTTCCGCCTGCGTCATCGTCTGTAATGTGAAATCACCGTCTGCCGCTGTCATGCCGGACATCATACAGGCTTTGCGCACAGCGGTAAACGGCGCGAGAAGAGACGGGGTAGGCTATGCCGCCTTATGGCAAGATTTTTGCGGTACATAGCCGGAGGGCACCACGCGCGATGCGGGTTCGGTATGATAAGTCTGGTCGTCGAAAAACAAATCGGCACCGATGGCGGCCAGCACATCGACTTTTTCGTACTTCGGGCCCTGCTGGTTGGACCGGCCGATCATATAGGCGCCGTCAACGATCTGGCCCCATTCGATCAGTGTATTCATGGGGCGTATCTGTGCCTGCCCGCTGCGCATGGTGACGAGCGAGGTTTCAATCGGGCAGTTGTCTTTGGGGAAGGTGGCCTTTAGTGCTTCGATCACGAAAAGCACCTTGGCGAAGGGGCCTTCGGGCATGGGCGTTTCGGCCATTTCACTTTCGAACTTCATAAAGCCGAGCAGGCCTTCACGCTGGAAAATGGTTTCGGACTCGCCGCCAAACAGTACCTGATCGCCATCAAAAGCAAAATGCACCTTGCCGGGGCGTGCCTGCGGTTCGGTCGGCGGGTCGTGCAATACGGATGCCGCAATGTCGCCATCGACGGCACGCTGCACATCGTCGGCATGACGCGACAAAAAGAGATCGATGCCATAAGCGCGCAGCAAGCCAGACTCGACATTTTTGCCGCCCGTCAGCGCAATGCGCGGGATGTCGAGCCGGTGGTAATCCAGCGAATAACGCGCACGGATACCGGTTTCGATGTTGTTGCGCGAGATCAGCGCCACCTCGACGCGCGGCTTTTCGCCCGGCACATTCACCGACAGCAGTTTTTCGATGACATGAAAAGCCGTGCCGGGCTTCATCGGGTCGCGGCGGCGTTCAAATTGCAAACGGCGATAGGCGTCTATACCGCCGTCGACATAGGTCGAATGCTCTTCGCGCAGGTCGAAAAGGGCGGAGGTGGAAATGCCGATGGTCAGCGGTTTAAATGCCATGCGCCAGCCTGAGGGTTGACATAAGTTGAAAGTCTTCTTTTTATTCTTAGCCGATTTTGCGGCGAATAAAAAGGATTAGGCGCGTTTTGCAGGATTGATTTGTCCGGCAGTGGATTTTGGAGTAATTTTGTAAGGGTAATCTGTTCGTATATTGCGCAAAAGGATGCTCGGCGCCATGACGCTGAAAGCCGAACAACTGGTGGATCTGATCCGGCGGCAGCTGCCGGCGGCGGAGGTTGCCGTAGAGGACACGCGCGGTGATGGTGCGCATTTTGCCGTTGTTGTGACCTGCTCCGATTTCCAAGGGCTGAGCCGCATTGAACAGCACCGCAAAGTCTACGCGGCGCTGGCCGGACATGTCGCGGATGGCAGCCTGCACGCCGTACAATTGACGACACGCGCAGGATAGGGGGAGAGGGGCAGATGCTGTTTCATGAAAACGAGGCGATATTCGAGCGTATCCGTCAGGATATCAGCAAACATGACATTGTGCTTTATATGAAAGGCACGGCGATTTTCCCTCAATGCGGATTTTCAGCCGCTGTGGTGCAGGTGCTGGACAGCCTCGGTCTGGCCTTCAAGGATATTGATGTTCTGGCCGACCCGCCGCTGCGTCAGGGTATCAAGGACTTTACCAACTGGCCGACATTGCCGCAGCTTTATATCAAGGGCGAATTTATCGGCGGCTGCGACATTGTGCGCGAAATGTATGCCAGCGGGGAGCTGCAGGCGCTGCTGCAAAAAGAGGGTCTGCTGGAATAAGCGCGGTCATCCCGCGGATTTTTCATGGCGCAAGCGTTGCAGCATCAGCAGCAGATATAAAAAGACAAAATAATACAGAAATATTTCGTTCACTTCGCTGGGTCTGTTGTAAATATCAGACAGGCCAAGTTTCTTCAGCCAATTAGCCTTATGCGCCAGCGCCGCGCAGAGTGCCGTCCAGAACAGCGCATCGGGCGGATAAATCGCATTGAAGCGTGCGGGCAGGACAGCGGGGCGGAAACGGCGCACAAAAGGCAGGATAATCCCGCCGGCAATCACACCGATCAAAAGAATCAAGCGCGGTTTTTGGTCAAACCAGCTGGACGTATTGTGCAGGTTTGTTTCGCCCTGATCATTGATGTTTTGCCAGTATTCCGGCGTTTCCCAGCGCAGCAGATGCTGGCCATAGCTGATTTCCTCAAGCCCGATATAAAGACTGCCCAGCGTACCCAGCAATATCCAGACCGTGAACCAGCGGCCGCGGCCTTTGCAATAACGCAGGCAGGCGACACCGACGCCAAAGGCGGCCATGGCGACAAGCCATTGCAGCGTTTCCAGCACGCCGTTCTCGCTGTACATCCATGGGCTGCTATCTTTGTCGAGAAACGGATTGACCAGTGCAACAAGCACAAGCACCAGCGGCGGCAGATAGAGCCACCAGAAACGATGCAGGGAATATTTATTTTCGGTCAGAAACATGATGGAGCGCATATTATTCTACAGTGACGCTCTTGGCAAGGTTCCTTGGCTGGTCAACGTCGGTGCCCTTGATCACGGCAGTGTGATAGGCCAGTAGCTGTACGGGGATAGTATAAAGGATGGGCGCCACGAAGGGGTCTACCTCCGGAATTTCAATCGTCCATGTCGCCGTATCTTTCAGCTTGGCGATGCCGTGCTTGTCGGAGATCAGCAAAACCTTGCCGCCGCGCGCGACGACTTCCTGCGCGTTGGAGGCCGATTTTTCAAACAGCGCATCATGCGGCGCAACGACGATGACGGGGACGTCTTCGTCGATCAGCGCGATGGGGCCGTGTTTCATTTCGCCGGATGCATAGCCTTCGGCGTGGATGTAGGAAATTTCCTTAAGCTTCAGCGCGCCTTCAAGGGCAATCGGATAAGCCGTGCCGCGGCCAAGATAAAGCACATCACGCGCTTCGGCGATTTGTTTGGCCATGCTCTGGATTTTTTCATCGTGACCGAGAAGTTCGGCGACGCGGGCGGGAGCCTCGCGCAGGGCATCGGTCAGCTGTTTTTCACGCTCTGCACTAATCGCGCCGCGCGCGCGGGCAAGGGCGACGGTCAGGCAGGCCAGCGTCGTCAGTTGCGTTGTGAAGGCTTTGGTCGAAGCAACGCCGATTTCCGGCCCTGCCAGCGTGCGCAGCACATGATGGCTTTCACGCTCGATCGTGCTTTCGATGGTATTGAGGACGGAGACGATTTTTTGCCCCTGCCGCTTGGCATAGCGCAGCGCCTCCAGCGTATCCAGTGTCTCGCCGGATTGTGAAATAAAAATCGCGGCGCCGCCTTCGGGCATCGGCGCTTCGCGGTAGCGGAATTCGGAGGCGATATCGGCTTCGACCGGAATGCGCGCGATTTGCTCCAGCCAATATTTGGCCACCATACCGGCATAAAACGCCGTGCCGCAGGCAGAAATGGTAATGCGCGGCGCCTTTGCGATGTCGAGGATGTCGCCGGGCAAAGTGATATGGCCAGTTGCCGGGTTGATAAAAGTATTCAGCGTCTCGCCAATCACAGCGGGCTGTTCGTGGATTTCTTTCAGCATGAAGTGGCGATATTTGCCTTTGCCCATCAGCGCGCCGGATTGGGCGGTGACGCGGATTTCACGCTCGATTTTTTTGCCGCTGGCATCGCGGATCGTCGCGCCGCTGCGGCTGACTTCGATACGGTCGCCGTCTTCAAGGAAGCATATTTTATCGGTCAGCGGGGCAAGCGCGTAGGAGTCGGAGGCGAGGAACATCTCCCCCTTGCCGAAACCGACCGCCAGCGGCGTGCCAAAACGTGCACCGATAATCAAATCGTCATGGCCGGTAAAGATCATTGCCAGCGAAAACGCGCCGCGCAGACGTTTCAGCGATTCATCGACCGCGTTTTGCGGCGTCATGCCCTGACGGATATAGAATGTCACCAGATGGGCGATCACTTCGGTGTCGGTTTCGGATTCAAAGCGGAACTGCGATTGCTCCAGCTCTGCCTTCAGTTCCTGATAATTCTCGATGATGCCGTTATGCACGACGGCAACGCTGTCGGTAATGTGCGGATGCGCGTTTTTTTCAACCGCGCCGCCATGCGTGGCCCAGCGCGTATGGCCGATGCCGATGCTGCCGCCGAGCGGCTCTTTCTTCAGCTTGTCGGCCAGATTAACCAGCTTGCCCTCGGCGCGGCGACGCTCCAGCTTGCCGTTTTGCAGCGTGGCCACGCCCGCGCTGTCATAGCCGCGGTATTCAAGGCGCTTCAAGCCCTCGACCAAAAGCGGCGCAACGTCTTTGTCCTTGCTGATAATGCCGACGATACCACACATAATGATTGTCCTTTGTTTGTGTCTGTCACTAAAAAAGCGGGGTCTTGAATATTTAAGACTTCTTCGACTTTTCCTTCATTTTCTTCTGCCGGAATTCAGGTGCCCAGCCGTCTTTGTTGATTTGCGGGGCGCGGGTGATGCCGAGGGCATTGTCGGGCACATCTTTACCAATGATGCTCCCCGCACCAGTATAGGCGCCGTTGCCGATCGTGACAGGCGGCAGCAAAATCGTGTTGGAGCCGACAAAAGCTTCCTTGCCGATAACGGTTTTATATTTCATGAAGCCGTCATAGTTGCAGGTGATGGAACCTGCGCCGATATTGGACTTTTCCCCGACATCCGCATCGCCAAGATACGTCAGATGCTTGGCTTTCGCGCCGCTGCGCAGGGTGGTGTTTTTGATCTCGACAAAATTGCCGATAACTGTTTTTTCGTGAAGCTGCGTGCCTTTTCTGAGCCGGGCAAAAGGGCCGATCTCGGCACTGTGGCCGATGTGTGCGCCAGCGATATGGCTATAGGCGTGAATGGTGACGTTGTCGGCAACCGAAACGCCGGGGCCGAAAAAGACATTCGGTTCGATCACGACATCTTGTCCGATCACAGTATCGGCGCAGAAAAAGACGCTTGCAGGGTCGATCAGTGTCGCGCCGTTCAACATGTGTTTTTCGCGCAGACGCTGCTGCATGGCGGCTTCCAGTGCGGCCAGCTCGACGCGTGTATTGGCGCCTGCCAATTCCTCCGCATCAATCTCGACGACCAGCGTCTGGCGGTTGTCCTTGCGCGCAATCGGGGGCAGGTCGGTCAGGTAATATTCGCCCTGCGCGTTGTCGTTGCCGATTTGCGCCAGCCAACCGAACAGCTTGGCGCCATCGGCGGCAACGATACCGCCGTTGCAGAGCGTGATGGCTTTTTCTTCGGTATTGGCATCTTTGAATTCGACGATTTTTTTCAGTGTGCCGTCATCGTCCAGCACCATGCGGCCATAACGTCCGGGATCAGCAGGGCGCATGCCTGAAAAAGTCAGCCCCACCGCCGGAAACTGGCGGCGGATATCGATCATCCGCTGCAGTGCGGCGGTGGTAATCAGGGGGCTGTCGCCAAAGACAACCAGAATATCGCCGTCGAAATCTTTCAGCGCGTCACGCGCCGCCAGCGCGGCACCGCCCGTGCCATTTGGCGCGGGCTGTATGGCGGTCTGGTGCGGGTGTACGGCGGCGGTCATTTCCGGCATATCGGGGCCGATGACAACGACGATGCGTTCAGGCGAGAGGCCTTCGGCGGCGGCAATCACATGCTGTACCATCGGCACGCCTGCAACGGGATGCAGTGGTTTGGGCAGCGCAGATTTCATGCGCGTGCCTTTTCCGGCGGCCAGAATGATACAGGCGATTTTTTTGGTCATACGAAAAAACTCCCTAACGCCTCAACTATAGACCAGAGGCGGATTCATGCGGCAATTCACAGTTTGTTGCAGGAGATTACAACAACCGAAGCAGGCTTGAAACCTGTATTTTCATACAAAAAACAAGGTTTTTTACTTGTTTTGCATACCGGTCAGGTGGGCGATGACCGTGCCGTAAGAACTGGCGATTTCCATGCGCACGGGCACCATGGGGCCTTTTTCTTCAAGCTGCGCCATCCAGAGGGTCGGGGGTTTTTTACGGGCTTCGGTATGGTTCTGCACAGCCATCCAGCCGCGCTTGGCATCATCTTTTTTGAAGCCCGCAACAGGTTCGACTTTCAGCGTGCAGCGCAGGGTGTCGCCGCGATAGGCGGAATATTTGCTTTTGCCCAGTGTCTCCATGCCATCGTCTTGCAGGGTGATGTTGAACCGGCGCTTGCCGTCGAACACAGGAAAGCTGCCTTCGCATTTCGATGTCTGCCCCGTGCGCTGGAACATTTGCAGCGCGCCTGTCAGCATATCGACGGCGTTTTGCGTCAGCTCCGGATCAAAATCTTTTTTGACCTGTGTTTTGTTGTTTTCATGCGTGGTGGTTTTCAGCACGTGCCCTTTGGGTGAAAACTGCATTTCGGTGACTTTCTCGTCTTTTTTCCAGCTGCTGCGCGAAGTGTGCAGTGTTGGTACAGGCGCGCCATCGGTGGCGCGGCCGGACGTTGCATAGCTTGCTTCCCACGGAAAAAGAGAGCCGAGCGTGCCCTGCGTTTTTGCCTTCAGCGACATGTCGTAGGCTTTGGGGTCAAGATCCATTTCCAGCGTTGCCGCCAAGGCCTTGAAGCCGCCCGCATAGACGTCATAGCTCAGGCCGAGTTTCTTGGGCTCTTGGATGTCATAGCGCAGGCTGGCCTTTTCAAACCCCGCATGCGCGGCAAGGCTGTGCAGGCTGAGGACAGCCGCAAAAGTGAAAGAGGTCAGAGATTTGATAAAAAAACGGTTCATTTTTCGCTTTTGCTGGGGTCTGTGCGTCATTTTACTGGTATCCCTTGCAACCGGGGCTATATTAACCCAAAGAAACGAAGTAGTGTCCAGTTCCGTGCAAAGCAACTTAGATGGGCGCTAAAGTAGCAAATTTATGAAAACTGGTCAACCCGAAAATCCAGAAACCGTTCTTTCCGTGCGTCCGTCCTGCTGCGGGGGTAAACCCGCGCCTGTGGTCGCAAAAACTGTTCCCTCATGCTGTGACACGGATGAAACCGCAAAACCCCGCGCCGATCGGTTATTTTGGATTGGTTTGTCTGTTGTTTCAATAGGTTACCTTGCCCACTGGATTGCGGGTACAGACCCGCATGCCGCGCATGGCGGCAGCAGCGGGATAGCAGGCGCAGGATATGCCTTCAGCGCCGCGATCTTCGAGCTTATGAACATCATGTGGATTGGCGTCGTGGCGGGGATCATCGCCATGGGGTTTCTCAGCCGTGTACCGCGTGATTTTGTGATGGCCGCGCTGGGCTCCGGCCGCGGGGTGCAGGGCATTTTCCGCGCCGCTTTTGCCGGTGTGCTGCTGGATTTGTGCAGCCACGGAATTTTGATGGTGGGCGCGAAGTTCTATGAACGCGGCGCGACCATCGGACAGGTTATGGCGTTTCTGATAGCCAGCCCCTGGAATTCGCTGTCGCTGACATTGGTGTTGATCGCGCTGATCGGTTTGAAATGGACGCTGGCTTTTATCGTGATTTCGATGGTGATCGGGATTGTCACGGGCATCTTGTTTGACCATCTGGTCGCGCGCGGTGTTTTGCCGCCAAACCCCAACCACCGCCCGCTGACGACAGGATTTCAATTCTGGCCCGCCGCGAAAAAAGGCTTGGCAGGTGTCAAATGGACGCCGCGTTTTATCTGGGACACGCTGGTGATCGGCATCAAGGATTCCAAGATGATTGTCCGCTGGCTTTTTGTCGGTGTCATTATTGCTGCGGCACTGCGTGCGGGCGTTTCCGCCGATATGTTCGCGCAGTGGTTTGGCCCGACGATGCTGGGGCTGGGCGCAACGCTGGTGGCGGCGACGATTATCGAAGTTTGCTCCGAAGGCGCCGCGCCGATTGCGGGCGACCTGTTCGGCCGCGCGGGCGCCATCGGCAACAGCTTTACCTTTTTGATGGCAGGCGTGGCGACGGATTACACAGAAATCATGGTGCTGCGCGAAACCACAAAATCATGGAAAATCGCGCTGTTCCTGCCGCTGCTGACCGTGCCGCAGGTGCTGGTCGTGGGTTATATCATGAACCAGTTTGGCGGTTGATATCAGGACGCAAATTTCGCGTAAAATTCTTCTGACGTCAGGTCGTCCGTTTCTTCGGCAAAGCTATAGCCCGGATGTTTTTTATCAATAAAGCTCTGGCCATGAAAGGTCAGGCTTTCGGTTCCCTTAAAAAGTCCCAGCGGCAGGTAATAATGCAGGTTTTCTTTCAGGCGGTAAAACAGATGCGTGCCGCAGGTTTGGCAAAAGCCGCGCTCTGCCCATGCGGATGAATTGTAAACGCCGATGTTTTCATCTCCGTGCAGGGTAACGTTGGCGCCCGCCTCGAAAGCCATCATCGGCCCGCCGCCCCATGTGCGGCATATATCGCAATGACAGGCGTGGAAAACACCGCCCTGCGCTTCGGCAGAAAGGGTCACCTTACCGCAGAGACACTGGCCGGAGACCTGCATGCTCAGGCCACCTTCGCCGTGCTGACTTTCAAACCGCTTTTGAACATGTCGATGATGCGGATGGTGTCTTCGCGTTCGGGGCTGGTCGAAATGACGGCAGCGGGCACGCCGATGAGCTCCTCGATACGTTTGATATAGGCGCGGGCATTGGCGGGCAGGTCTTCCAGTTTGCGCACGCCGGCCAGTTTTGTTTGCCAGCCGGGCAGGGTTTCATAGACCGGCTCCAGCTTTGCCTGCAAATCCTGCGAGGCGGGGATGTAGTCGTAGAGTTTCCCGTCCACTTTGTAGCCGGTGCAGATATTGATGTCGGCCAGCGTGTCCATGACGTCGAGCTTCATGAGAGCGATGCCTTGAATACCCGCAACCTTGACGGCCTGACGCACCTGTACCGCATCAAACCAGCCGCAGCGGCGCTTGCGCCCCGTGGTGGTGCCGAATTCATGGCCGATGCGTCCCAGTGTTTCGCCCGTCTCGTCAAACAATTCGGTCGGAAAAGGGCCGGAGCCGACGCGCGTCGAATAGGCCTTGGTGATGCCCAGCACATAGCCCAGCTGATCCGGCCCGACGCCCGTACCAAGCGCCGCCTGCGCCGCCGATGTATTCGACGATGTGACGAAAGGATAAGTGCCGTGATCAACGTCAAGCATGACACCCTGCGCGCCTTCGAACAAAATCGTTTTGCCGTTTTGGCGCGCTTCGTCGAGCACTTTCCAGCTGGGGCGGATAAAGGGCAGCAGCTTTTGCGCGATGTCTTGCAGATAGGTGACGAATTCGGCGGCATCCAGCTCGGCCGCGCCGAGGCCGCGCAGCAAGGCGTTGTGATAAAAAATCTGCTTGTCGAGTTTTGCCGGCAGTGTATCCGGATGCGCAAGGTCGCACATGCGCAAACCGCGCCGTCCGGTCTGGTCTTCGTAGGCGGGGCCGATGCCGCGGCCGGTGGTGCCGATTTTGGATGCGCCGCGCGCTTCCTCGAAGGCTTTGTCGAGGGCGCTGTGCAGCGGCAAAATCACCGGCGCATGTTCGGAAATAATCAGATTGTCGGGGCTGATATGGACGCCCTGACCTTTCAGACGCTCGATCTCTTCAAGCAGAGCGGTCGGGTCGACAACGACGCCGTTGCCGATAACCGACAGCTTGCCGCGCACGACGCCCGAGGGCAGCAGATGCAGCTTATAGACCTTCTCGCCGATCACGAGCGTATGGCCGGCGTTATGCCCACCCTGATAACGCACGACAATGTCGGCTTCGGCGGCCAGCCAGTCGACAATTTTGCCTTTGCCTTCGTCGCCCCATTGCGAGCCGATCACGGTAATATTTCCCATATCCCATATCCTTTTCTGCGGTTTGACGGTAGCCCTCTCTGGATAGCATCTGATGCCGGCTAAAAACACGAAAATATTTAATAAAATCAGCAAAAAGACTCTTCGGAATCATCCCCGCTTCGGGCTATTCTGGTGGGAATACAAGCCGCGCGGCGAAAACAGGGGCAGGGGGTTGAGAAAACCGTCCGCGCCGACTACTCTCGCGGCTGTTCAAAAGAGGCTTTGAAAGTCCATGGGATTACTTGTTCTTAAATTCGGCGGCACATCGGTCGCCACGGTTCCGGCCATCGAAAACGTCGCCAACAAAGTTGCCGCAGAAATCGGCCGCGGGCATAAGGTTGCCGTGGTGGTATCGGCCATGTCCGGCGTGACCAACCAGCTGGTCAAATACTGCACCGAAATTTCCGAGATTTATGATCCGCGCGAATACGATGCGATTGTGTCATCGGGCGAGCAGGTGACATCTGGTCTTTTGGCCTTGGCGCTACAAAAGCGCGGCGTGCCTGCGCGCTCGTGGCAAGGCTGGCAGGTGCCGATCATGACCAACGACATTCACGCCAAGGCACGCATCAAAAGCATCGAGACGGGGCTGCTGCGCGAAAGCCTTGATCGCGGCGAGGTTGCGGTTATTGCCGGCTTTCAGGGGCTGGCGCCGGACGGGCGCGTCTCTACGCTGGGGCGCGGCGGGTCTGATACATCGGCCGTGGCTGTCGCGGCGGCTTTGAAGGCAGAGCGCTGCGATATCTATACCGATGTCGACGGCGTTTATACGGCCGACCCGCGCATCGTCAACCATGCGCGCAAGATCGCCCGTATTTCCTATGAAGAAATGCTGGAAATGGCGAGCGTCGGGGCAAAAGTTTTGCAGACCCGCTCGGTCGAGCTGGCGATGAAAGAAAAAGTGCCGGTACAGGTGCTATCAAGTTTTGAAACGGCGCTGGGCAGCGACCTGCCCGGCACTTTGGTCGAAGATGAGGAGAATATCGTGGAACAGGAAGTCGTCAGCGGCGTCACACACAGCCGCGATGAAGCAAAAGTCACCCTGCGTAATTTGCCCGATGTGCCGGGCGTGGCAGCCAAGCTGTTTGGCCCGCTGGCCGATGCGGCGGTTAACGTGGACATGATCGTGCAGAACGTCTCGCCGGGCGGGGAGCGTACCGATCTGACCTTTACCGTCCCGCGCGCGGATCTGCCCAAGACGATCGAGGTTTTGAAAGAGTCGATCAAATCGCTTGACGGCGCGCAGTTTGAATCAAGCGCCGATGTCGCCAAAATTTCGATCATCGGTATCGGCATGCGCAGCTATGCGGGTGTGGCATCGAAAATGTTCAAGACGCTGGCCGAAAAAGGCATCAATATTCAGGTCATCACAACGTCTGAAATCAAAGTCAGTGTGCTGATCTCCGAAGAATACACCGAACTTGCCGTACGCTCCTTGCATACCGCCTACGGTCTGGACGGGGAGGGTGGACAGGCCTGATGGCGGCGGACCCGCACAGCTGGACGTCGGGTCCCTCCAATCCCTCGCGCACGCGGGAAGAAACTGAATCCGACTTTGTCGAAGCGCAAATGGCGCTGGCAGGGCCGCGCCAGATCATGCTGCGCCTGCGTGCCATCATGGCCGAAGACCTGCCGGCAGAGCGCCGGCTTGACCGTATTGTTACCCTTGTCGCGCGGGAGCTGAGGGCTGATGTCTGTTCCTGCTTTATCCAGCGGGCGGGAGAGGTCATCGAGCTTTTTTCAACCGTGGGCCTGCCTGCCGATGTTGCGCATAGCGCCAAGCTGCGCGTGGGCGAAGGATTCATCGGCGATATCGCCGCTGGGGCCGTGCCGGTGGTGCTCAGCGATGTGACCACGCATCCGCAATTTGCGCTGCGGCCTGAAACGGGCGGTGCGGATTATCGCGGTTTCTGCGGTGTGCCGGTTTTGCGCGGCGGGCATGTGCGCGGCGTTCTGGTGATCCAGAACAAACGGCCGCGCAGCTATGGCCCCGAAGTCATCGATATTCTTGAGACCATCGCCATGGTGGTGGCTGAATTGATTGTCGCCGGCGGGATTATCTCGCGGCAGGAGCTTAGCTCCGGCACCGCAGGGGGCGAGCGCCCCAATCTGGTCGAAGGCGTTACGCTGGGGCGCGGTCTGGCGATGGGCACGGTGGTGCTTTATGACGCGGGCCATGGCCTTCAGCATATCATTGCCGAAGATGCGCGCGCAGAGAGGGCGCGGCTGACAGACGCGCTCGGCAGCATGAACGAGGCTATTGACCGCATGCTCAACCGCAGTGCCGTGGCGGCGGGCAGCGAAAGCCGCGATATTCTTGAAGCCTATCAAATGTTCGCGCGTGACCGCGGCTGGCTGGCCAAAATCGAAGCGGCGATTGACAAGGGCCTTTCTGCCGAAGCGGCCGTGATGCGCGTGCAAAACGAAACCCGCGTGCGCATGATGAAAGTCAGCGACGCCTATATCCGCGACCGCATGGCCGACATCGAAGACCTCAGCAACCGTCTGATGGGGCACCTGTCGCGTCTGTCGCGTGCGGCAAGCGGTGATGTGCGCGAAGAAGCCCTGCCGGATAGTTTTATCCTTGCGGCGCGGGCGCTGGGCCCTGCGGCACTGCTGGATTACGATCCGGCGCGGCTGAAGGGGGTGATCCTTGAAAAGGGCAGCTATTCAAACCATGTTGCCATCGTTGCGCGCGCGCTGGGAATTCCGGTTGTTGGCCAGTGCCGTGATATTTTAAATTTTATCAACGCGGGCGATCTTGCGTTGGTCGATGGCGATCACGGCACGGTCTATATCAACCCGTCCGAATATTTGCAGGACATCTACGCCAAAAGCATCGAGACGCGGCGTCTGCGCAGATCAGAATATCGCCGGCATATGCCGCAGGAAACCGTCACGCGCGATGGTATCCGCGTGGGCGTTATGATGAATGCGGGCTTGATGCCCGAAGTCGATGCAGCGCTGACACTGGGGGCGGAGGGGATTGGTTTGTTCCGCACCGAGCTGTCTTTTATGGGCTGGCAAAAATATCCGCTGGTGGTGACGCAGGCAGAACTTTATGGCCGTATCATGGACAAGATGGACGGCAAGCCTGTGGTTTTTCGCACGCTCGATATCGGCGGCGACAAGCCGCTACCGTATTTCAAGGCGCCGGACGAAGAAAACCCTGCATTGGGCTGGCGTGCCGTGCGCATCGGTATGGACCGCCCAGCCGTTTTGCGGACACAGTTTCGCGCCTTTATCCGCGGGTCTAAGGGCCGGACGCTGCATATTCTGCTGCCTTTTGTGACCGAAGCGGCCGAGCTTGACCGCGCACGCGAACTGCTGGAGATGGAAAAAACCCGCGCCCGCAAAAACGGTATTGTTGTCCCTGAGAAAATCGCGCTTGGCGTGATGCTGGAAGTACCCGCGCTGCTTTTCCAGATGGATCAGATATTGAAAACCGTCGATTTTATTGCCGTCGGTACAAATGACCTGATGCAGTATTTGTATGCTGCCGACCGCAGCAATCATGCCATTCGCGGGCGTTATGACCCTCTGTCGCCGGCGATGCTGCGGGTGCTGAAAACCATAGCAGACCAGTGCCGCGCGGCGAATGTGCCGGTCAGTGTCTGCGGTGAAATGGCGGGACATCCGCTGGAGGCGATGGTGCTGATCGCGCTCGGTTTTACGACGCTGTCGGTGCCCGCACAGTCCGTCGAAGCGGTCAAGACCATGATCCCCACGCTTGATACGCGGCGGCTGGTGCCTTATCTTGAACATCTCATGGCCTCGCGCGAGCATTCTTTGCGCGAAAGGTTGCTGTCCTTCGCCCGCGACCACGATATCCAGATTATCTCCGTAAACTAGGAAATGCCGATGACCGACGAGCAGACTGAACATCCGAAAAAGAAAAAATCCCGCAGCGGCGGCAAACCGCAAGGCGGCCCGGCCCAGCATGCCGCCCCCGGCGCGGCTGAAGAGTCCGATGCGCCTGTGCATACGGTAGGCAAAACGCTGTGTGCGGCGCGCGAAAAGATGGGCCTGACGCTCGAAGATGTTTCTGCATCCATCAATGTACGCGTTGTCCAGCTTCAGGCGATTGAAGACGACCGCATCGACCAGTTGCCCGGCATGACCTATGCCGTGGGGTTTGTCCGCAGCTATGCGCAATTCCTCAAGCTGGATGCAAAAGAAATCGTAGCCACCTTCAAGCGCGAACATGAAGGCGAGCCAGCGGCCAAAACAGCGCTTCATTTTTCCGATCCGATATCCGAAGACAAGTTGCCGGGGCCGGTTTTAATCGGCGCAGCGGCTTTTGGTATTGTGGTGCTGTTTGTGGCGTGGTCTCTTTTGGCGTCGGACGATGATGGCGTGCAGCTGGCAGAAAACATACCCCCCGCGCCGGTCGTGGGCACAGCGTCGGGGCAGCCGACACTGGCCGATGCGCAGCCGCTGACGGGCTATACAACCGGTATGATTACACCCGCGGAACCTGCCGCCGAAACGGCCGCTGCTGCCGCTGCGGGTACGGTTGAAACGCCGGACGTCACGGCCGCTCCTGCGCCTGCCGTGCCGGCGGCACAGGCACCGCCGGAAACAGAAATGGTGGTGCGCCCGACACGCGCCAGCGAAGAGCGCCCCGTGCCGCCGCCGCAGGTTATCAACGTCAAACGTGGCAAAACGCGTGTTCTGATCGAAGCCAACCAGAAAAGCTGGGTGCAGATCAGCGATGGCTCCGGCAAAGTGATTTACAAAAAAGTGATGGCGCAGGGGGAACAGTTTTTTGTTCCTGACCAGCCGGGCATGACGTTGGTAACGTCGAATGCGGGCGGGCTCAATATCATCGTTGATGGCGTTCAGGCGCAAAGCCTGGGGCGTTCCGGCGAAATATTGCGCGGCGTTGCGCTGAACCCCGATGAATTGAAAAAGAGAAGAATCCGCGTCCGTAACTGATAAACGGACACGGGACGAACAAGGTGTGTGATCAGCATGTCAGGTGATATCAGGCCGTATAGGCAAATCCACAGGCGCAAATCGCGCCAAATATTTGTGGGCAAGGTTCCGGTGGGCGGTGATGCGCCGATCACCGTGCAGTCCATGACGAATACGCCGACGCCCGATGTGGCGGCAACGGTTGCGCAAATTCAGGCGTTGGAAAATGCGGGCGCGGATATCGTCCGTGTGTCCTGCCCCGACGAAGCCTCGACGGCGGCACTCAAAGATATCATTTCACAGGTATCCGTGCCGATTGTTGCGGATATCCATTTCCACTACAAACGCGCCATCGAAGCGGCGGCGGCGGGCGCGGCTTGTTTGCGGATCAATCCGGGCAATATCGGCTCCGACGATCGCGTGCGCGAGGTGATTAAAGCCGCGAAGGATCATAACTGCTCCATCCGCATTGGTGTGAATGCGGGCTCGCTCGAAAAAGACCTGCTGGAACAATTCGGCGAGCCGTGTCCCGAAGCGATGGTGCAATCGGCGCTGCGTCATATCCAGATCCTTGAAGACCATGATTTTTTCAATTTTAAAATTTCCTGCAAGGCGTCGGATGTGTTTTTGGCTGTTGCGGCCTATCAGCAACTGGCCGATGCCTGCGATTATCCGCTGCATGTCGGTGTGACCGAAGCGGGCGGCCTGCGCACGGGTACGATTAAATCATCGATTGGTATCGGCAGTCTGTTGTGGGCGGGTATCGGTGATACCATTCGCGTGTCCTTGACGGCGGATCCGGTCGAAGAGATCAAGGTCGGTTTTGATATTCTCAAATCCATGGGGCTGCGCCACCGCGGCGTCAATGTTATTTCCTGCCCGTCCTGTTCGCGTCAGCAATTTGATGTTATCGAAACGGTCAAGGTGCTGGAAGAACGTCTGGCGCATATCACAACGCCGATGACGGTTTCGGTGATCGGCTGCATCGTCAATGGCCCGGGTGAGGCCCTGATGACAGATATCGGCTTTACCGGCGGCGGGCGCGGCACGCATCAGGTTTATCTCAAAGGTCAACCCGCGCACCGTTTGAAAGACGAAAGTATCGTTGACCATCTGGTGCATCTGGTTGAAGAAAAAGCGGCGGAGATCGAAAAGAAAATCGCCGCAGAGCAAGAAACGGCGGCATAAGGAAAAGCCATGTCGCTGGAGCGCAAACTGGATCAGGTGCTGAGCCGCTTTCACGAAGTAGAGGCGCTTTTGTCTTCGGGCACGCTGGCATCGGATGTCTTTACCAAATTGTCCCGCGAATATGCCGAGCTAACGCCGCTCGCAACCACCATCCGCCAATACAAAAAAGCCCGTGCCGAATATGCCGATCTGGAAGGTATCATGCGCGATACCGCTGCCGACAAAGATATGCGTGCGATGGCGGAGGAAGAATACTTCCGGCTCAAGGAAGAGCTGCCATCGTTTGAAAAACAAATCCAGATCGCCCTTCTGCCGCGCGACGCTGCGGATGATAAAAGCGCTATTCTGGAGATCCGCGCCGGCACCGGCGGGGACGAAGCCGCGCTTTTCGCGTTCGATTTACTGGATATGTACCGCCGCTATGCCGCCGACCACAGCTGGCGGTTCGAGGTCATGGAAATGGCCGAAAGCGACCTGGGCGGCATCAAACAGGCCGTGGTGGCGGTTTCCGGTCACGGGGTGTTTGCGCGTTTGAAATATGAATCCGGCGTGCACCGCGTCCAGCGTGTGCCGGCGACCGAAGCCAGCGGGCGCATCCATACCTCTGCTGCCACTGTTGCCGTGCTGCCCGAAGCCGAAGATGTCGATATCGACCTCAAGGATGGCGATTTACGTATTGACGTCATGCGCTCCGGCGGCGCGGGCGGGCAGCACGTGAACAAGACTGAATCCGCCGTACGCATTACGCATATTCCCAGCGGCATCGCCGTGGTCCAGCAAAGCGAAAAATCGCAGCACAAGAACAAAGACAAGGCGATGAAAATCCTGCGCGCGCGGCTTTACGATATGGAACGTCAGAAACTTGACGATGCCCGCGCAGCAGAGCGGCGCGATCAGGTCGGCTCCGGCGACCGGTCAGAGCGCATCCGCACCTATAACTTTCCGCAGGGCCGCGTGACCGACCACCGCATCAACCTGACGCTTTACAAGCTTGACCGTGTTATCACCGGGGAATGTCTGGACGAGATTATTGATCCGCTCATCTCCGAAGATCAGGCCGCCAAGCTGACGGAAATGTCATGGTAAGCGGGCGGGAGCTTGATATCAGCTTCGCGCAAACCGGCAGTTCCTACGGCGATATCTTGCGTGAATTTAAACAAATGCTTCAAGATGCGGGGATGGACACACCCGATCTGGATGCGCGGCTGCTTGTGCAGGGGCTTTTGGAAATCAGCTACGAAGAATTATTGTTGAATCACGATAAGTTACTCGCAAAAACCGAAGAAGCTTCTTTAAGAAAAGCGCTTGCCCGCCGCCTGAAGCATGAACCTGTATCCCGGATTGTCGGCACCCGCGGATTCTGGAAGTCGGATTTTAAAATAACATCGCAAACACTTGATCCAAGGCCCGATTCTGAAACGCTGATCGAGGCGGCGCTCCACTGGGTGCCCAAAGAAGGCAATGAAAAGCCGCGCGTGCTGGATATGGGCACGGGCAGCGGCTGTCTGCTGCTGTCTTTGCTGCTGGAATGGCCGCAGGCGGTGGGCATCGGCATCGATATCAATCCCGGGGCGGTGCGCGCGGCGATTGCCAACGAGCGTCTGCTGGGGCTGCGCAAGCGTGTCGCTTTTCAGGCGATGGACTGGGAAGACTATAAACCCCGGGGGCGCTGTGATGTGCTGATCAGCAACCCGCCTTATATTGCCGAACATGAGCGTGACAGCCTTGCGCCCGAGGTGCTGGACTATGACCCGCCCGAAGCCCTGTTTGCGGGGGCGGATGGTCTGGATGCCTATCGCGCGCTGGCGCGTCTGGCGCCGCGCTGGTTGAAATCCGGCGGGTTGGCCTTCTATGAAATCGGCCATATGCAGGCTGCGGCGGTCAAAGAGCTGCTTGCCGCTCATGGCCAGACTGTGCTAGAAACGCGGCAGGATTTGGCGGGGCGTGATCGTGTGATTGTCGCCCGGCTGGCGAAATAGCCAGAAAAAGCATTCAAATCAATATTTTGCGAAAAAACAGCTTTTCAAGCGACTCGGGCTTGAGTAACATGAACTTGTGCGTTCTGCGGAAAAATAGCGTCCCGCAGGGCAGAACGTCACCAAACAGGGGGTTCCCGCGTGCCAATAGGCCGGGAACAGGGGAAATCGGGGCAGCGTATCAAATGCGAAGTGGGTCATATGAGACATAATCAAAACGGAAGACGTTTTCGCGGCCGTAACAACAATGGTGGCGGCAATGGCAATAACGGCGGCAACGGTAACGTCGGCGGCCAAAGCCATCATCACAGCAGCAGTGGTGGCAATCATCGCCGTGTCAATCCGCGCGTACAGACTTTCGACAGCAACGGCCCCGATGTGCGCATTCGCGGCAATGCCCTTCAGATCAACGAAAAATACCTGACGCTGGCGCGCGATGCGCAGGGCGCAGGTGACCGCGTTCTGGCTGAAAGCTATCTACAGCACGCCGAACATTACCAGCGTATGCTGAACGAAATGACCGAAGAATATAACCGCCAGCAGGCGCAATTCCAGCCGCAAGGCCAACCGCAGCAGCAACAGCAGCATGGCCATCATCACCGCGGTCATCAGTCGCAAGATGATATGGACGGTGACGTCGCCGGCGCAGGCGAACAGCCCGATGTCGCACTGGATGATCTCGACCAGGGCTTCCTTGTCGGTCGCCGTAATCCTGCACCTGCCCGTTCGTCCGGCGAAGTCAACGGCAACCTGACGGCTGCCGCGTCTGATGACGGTGTGGAAGACCTCGGCGCAGCCGAAGCCGCCGCACCGGCCGAACAGGTCCGCACCCGCCGCGTATCGGGCCGGGTCAAGGAAACCGAAGCGGTCTGATAAACCGGCATAGATCTAAAAAAACACGGCAAAGGGGCGTTTTTGGAAAACGCCCTTTTGTTTTTTTGACATTTTTTAAGTCCATTGTTCTGCGGCGGGCGTATAATGAACAAAGGTGCCTATTCAGGGCCTTTGCCACAGACAAGGAGTGCCGCAATAATGGACTTCGAAAAATTCACAGAACGCGCCAAATCGGTCGTACAGGCCGCGCAAACGCTGGCGCTCAGAAACAATCACCAACAGCTGCAGCCCGAACACCTGCTGAAATGCATGCTCGACGACGACAGCGGCGTCGTGCGCACGCTGGTGCGCAGCGCAGGCGGCAAGCCTGAAAACCTGATGAAGGTTTTGAACGAAGGTATCGCGGGCATGCCCGCCATATCGGGTAGCGGCGCGGGCGGGCTTCACATGTCGCCGAACCTCGCCAAGGCTTTCGATCAGGCGCAGCAGGCCGCGCAAAAAGCCGGCGATAAATACGTGACGCTGGAGCGTCTCTTGCAAGGCATCACGCTGGTGCCGCAAAGCGAAGCCGCGCGTCTGATGAAAGAAAACGGCATTGACGCGCAAAAGCTTAACGTCGCGATCAACCAGATGCGCAAAGGCCGCACCGCCGACAGTGCTTCTGCCGAAGACCAGTTTGAAGCGCTCAAGAAATACGCGCGCGATCTGACCGAAGCGGCGCGCGCGGGCAAGCTCGACCCCGTCATTGGCCGTGACGAAGAAATCCGCCGTACCATTCAGGTGCTTTCCCGCCGCACCAAAAACAACCCCGTCCTGATCGGGGAGCCGGGCGTCGGTAAAACCGCGATTATCGAAGGCCTCGCCCTGCGGATCGTCAATGGCGATGTGCCGGAAAGCCTCAAAGACAAAAAACTGATGTCGCTTGACCTCGGTGCGATGATTGCAGGTGCAAAATTCCGCGGCGAATTCGAAGAACGCCTGAAAGCGGTGCTCGAAGAAATCCGCGCCGCATCGGGCGAAATCGTTTTGTTCCTCGACGAGCTGCACACGCTGGTCGGCGCAGGCAAGGCCGAAGGCGCTATGGATGCGGGCAATATGCTGAAACCGGCGCTCGCGCGCGGGGAGCTGCATATGATCGGCGCGACAACGCTGGATGAATACCGCAAACATATCGAGAAAGACGCCGCGCTGGAGCGCCGTTTCCAGCCGGTCTTCGTCAAGGAGCCGACAGTAGAAGATACCATCTCCATCCTGCGCGGGCTCAAGGAAAAATATGAACTGCATCACGGCGTGCGCATCACCGACAGTGCGATTGTGGCGGCGGCAACGCTGTCGAACCGCTATATTTCCGACCGCTTCCTGCCCGACAAGGCGATTGATCTGATCGACGAGGCATCGTCGCGCCTGCGCATGGAGGTGGATAGCAAGCCGGAAGAACTGGATGAAATCGACCGCCGCGTTGTGCAGCTGAAAATCGAACGCGAGGCGTTGAAAAAAGAAAAAGACGATCAGGCCACGCGTGATCGACTGGTGCGGCTGGAAGAAGACCTGACCGCGCTGGAAAAACAATCCGCCGAAATCACATCAAAATGGCAGTCGGAAAAAGAAAAACTCGCCGGCGGCCAGAAAATACAGGAAGAGCTGGAAAAGGCGCGGATCGAGCTGGAACAGGTACACCGCGACGGCAACTGGACGCGCGCGGGGGAGCTGACCTATAGCGTTATCCCGAAACTGGAAGAACGCTTGTCCGAAACAACCGTCGCCGCCGACAACGCGATGATTAACGAAGAAGTCAAAGACGCAGATATCGCCGCCGTGGTCAGCCGCTGGACGGGTATTCCGGTCGATAAAATGCTGCAAGGCGAACGTGACCGTCTGATGCAGATGGAAGACCTATTGCAAAAACGCGTCATCGGCCAAACCGAAGCTGTCGCCGCCGTCGCCAATGCCGTGCGCCGCGCGCGTGCGGGGTTGCAACGCCGCAACCAGCCGATCGGCACGTTCCTCTTCCTCGGCCCCACGGGCGTGGGTAAGACGGAACTGGCAAAAGCGCTTGCCGAATTTTTGTTCGATGACGAATCCGCCATGTTGCGTATCGACATGTCGGAATACATGGAAAAACACGCGGTGGCCCGCATGGTCGGCGCCCCTCCGGGTTATGTCGGCTACGAAGAAGGTGGCGCGCTGACCGAAGCCGTGCGGCGCAGACCCTATCAGGTTGTGCTGTTCGACGAAGTTGAAAAAGCGCATCCGGATGTGTTTAATATTTTGCTGCAGGTTTTCGACGATGGCCGCCTGACGGACAGTCAGGGGCGCGTGGTGGATTTTTCCAACACCGTGCTGATCATGACCTCCAACCTCGGCTCCGAATATCTGGTCAGCCAGAAAGACGGGGAAGATGTGGAGCTGGTACGCGCGCAGGTGATGGAAGTGGTGCGCGGTGCGTTCCGCCCCGAATTCCTCAACCGTATCGATGACATTCTGCTCTTCCGCCGTCTCAGCCGCGAGGTGATGGTCGATATCGTCGATATCCAGCTGGCCGGGCTGCAAAAAATGCTGCTGGAGCGTCAAATCGCCCTCGCGCTTGATGACAAGGCGCGGGCATGGCTGGCTGATGCGGGTTATGATCCGGCATACGGCGCAAGGCCGCTCAAACGTGTGATCCAGAAAGACCTGCAAAACCCGCTCGCCAATTTGCTGATCGAAGGCAAAGTCAGCGACGGCGGCAGCATCACGGTCACATCGGACACCGGCGGCCTCGTCATCGCCACTGGCGCCGCGGCAGAAAAAGCCAAGCCGAAGTCTGGCAAAAAGGACGCGGCGGCGTAAGTAATGGCGGCGGTTTTTAAATCCGCCGCACCGCCGTCACAATGCCGTCGCTGCGTTTGGTGACCACATCGAGCGGCTCCACGCAGGTTTTCATGTGGGTGGCGTTGGCGTGGAGGATGTTTTTATCGTCCACCATGATGCCGACGTGGCCGGGGAAATAGACAATATCGCCGCGCTGGCGCGGTTTGTCCGTGGCGTCCGTACCGACCGTTTTTTCCTGATCTTCGGTATCGCGCGCGGCGTTGATGCCGGCGCGGGCGAGGGCGATTTGCACAAGGCCGGAGCAGTCAATACCCAGCCCGCCGCGTCCGCCCCAGACATAGGGCGTTTCGGCCAGTTTTTCGGCGGCGGCAACGAAATCTTCACGCGCGGAGAGATCGGAGAGATGCGCGGCATAGATATGTGTGCCGTCATCCAGCTTGGCGAATTTCTCACCCATCTCGGTCACCGTCACTTGCGACCCGAAGCCGAGCGTGGCGCGGATCGGTGATTTGATGCTGGCATCGCGGTAAACATCGGTGCGCTGCGCCGTCACGACATGCGTTGCGGCGGCAAATTCACGCGTCAGATATTTTTTTTCGACGTATCCGGTATAGCCGTCATGTTCGCAGCGGCCTTTCAGCCACTCCGCCGTTTCTTCCTCGGCGATGAAAATCTCGCCGTGCAGCAGCTGGGATTCCAGCTTGCCGCGCAGGGCTTCGTTATCCGGCACTTCGCGGACGTCTACGGCGGGGGCGGTGACTTTCCAGCGCACGCCCGTCATGCGCGGGGCGCTTTCGGCTTTTTCGCGGCTGTCTTTGGCGCTTGGCCAAATTTTTCTTTGATCAGGTCATAGCTGGCGCGCATGCCGAGGGCTTCGCCGCCTTCGGGGCGACCCGGTTTGCTGCCGGGGTTCCAGGCGAAGGTGTCGATATGCACCCACGGCACATCCTTGTCGACGAATTTGTCGAGGAACAGTGCGGCAGTAATCGCCCCCGCATGGCCGCCGGATCCGGAATTTTTCAGATCAGCAATTTTGCTGCCGAGCATGTCGATATAAGGCTTCCACAAAGGCAGACGCCACAGCGGGTCTTGTACTTTCTCGGCCGATTTCATCAGCGCATCGGCAATGCCGTCGTTGTTGGAGAACATGGCGGGCAGATCGGGGCCGAGCGCGACGCGCGCCGCACCGGTCAGTGTCGCAAAATCGATAATCAGGTCGGGTTTTTCGCGGCAGGCTTCGGCGATGGCATCGCAAAGCACAAGGCGGCCTTCGGCATCGGTATTGTCGATCTCGACGCTGAGGCCCTTGCGGGTTTTAATCACATCGCCGGGGCGGAAACTGTGACCGTCAACCGAGTTTTCAACCGCCGGAATAAGCACACGCAAACGCACAGGCAGGTTTTCCGACATAATCATATGCGCCAGACCCAGCACATGCGCCGCGCCGCCCATGTCTTTTTTCATCAGCCCCATGCCGCTCGAGGGTTTGATATCAAGGCCGCCGGTGTCGAATACAACGCCTTTGCCGATCAGCGTGATCAGCGGGTGTTTTTCATTACCCCAGCGAATGTCGATCAGGCGCGGCTCGCGCGGGCTGCCTTTGCCGACTTCGTGGATGGCGGGATAGTTTTGTTTGATCAGCTCTTCGCCAAGGATGATCTTGACGCTGGCTTTGTTAAACGCCTTGGCGACTTTCTTGCTGGCATCGGCCAGCTCTTTGGGGCCCAGATCATTGGCGGGAAGATTGACGAGGTCGCGCACAAGGAATGTCGCCTCGGCGGTGGCCTTCACGGCCTTGCGGTCGGCATTCTGCGGCCAGACGAGCGCGGCAAAGTCGCGCTTTTTGGACGGCTTGTATTCGGTGAACTGGTAAGACCCCAGCGCCCAGCCAAGCGCCGCCTGCGTGGCGCGGTCATCGGACATTTTTTTGTCGATGTAATAACCGGCTGCATTCTTGGGCAGTTTGGACGGCAAGTCGGCATAGGTATAAAGGCTGTCGTCTTTACCGACGCCGAAGAGTACACGGGCAATACCGCCTTTGTCGTCGGGCAGAGAGAGCAGGGAGCCATCAGCCGCCTTGAAGCCGCTGGCAGTGACCCAGTTGCGGGTTTTTTCGTCTTGCAGTTTCAGCCACGCCGCGAAGCCTTCGGCATTGACGGGGGTAATTGGCGTGCTTTTAGGGGTCTTTTTATCGACGAAAGGAAAAGGGGATGTCATGGCGCTTTACGCGGCTCCTCTGGGCTGTGGGTGTGTTTTCTTATACCTTTTACCGAACAAAAGGTCAAAAACCGATGTGAATATTATTATGAAAATTAAATAAGCGCGATTTAAGGGCAAAAAAGGCTTAAAATTCTTGACGGCGGGGCCGTGCTTAACATATCTTTCGCGTCTGTAAAGATTCTCGTCCGCGCGGCACAACTGCGTCTGCGGGACATATATAAAGCGAAACAAGGATAAATACCATGACCAGACGTTGCGAAATCACGGGCAAAGGGCCGATGGTCGGCAATAACGTGTCCCATGCGAACAACAAGACCAAACGCCGTTTTCTGCCCAACTTGCAGGATGCATCGTTTTACAGCGTTGCGCTGGCCCGTAACGTCAAGATCAAGACGACAACGCATGGCATCCGCACGGTAGAACACAAAGGCGGTCTCGACGCTTATCTGCTGTCGATCGCCCCGACAAAACTGCCGGCAGAACTGCGCAAAGTCCGCAAGGCCATCGTGGCAAAAATCGGCGAACTGCCGAAGCCCGCGCCGAAGCCGCGCTATAACCTGACCAAAAAGGCTGCTGCAAAAGCTGCCTGATAGTATCAGTCACAATAATAAAAAAGCGGGCGCAGGCCCGCTTTTTTATTGTCTGTGTTTTGATATCAGCGTTTCAATTTACGCAGTAATGATTGCGGAATTTCTGCGCAGTTTTTGAGTGCCTGCGGCAGCTTTTGCCCAAGACCGGCGAAGATCCGGGACAGCTGGCCGCCCGGTATGTCGAATGCGGGATTGACGTCGCCCAGTCCGTTCGCAAAGCGATGGTCTGGATGATGCGCGCGAAGGCCGCTTTCTCTGGTGAAATGAACGATGTCGTAGAGATAAATGCCTTCACCGCCGCTTTGTTTGCTTGCGCAGAGCATCTGGTCGACCATATTCACCAAAGACATCCATCCATTTTCACCTTTATAGGCTTGTTTGAGGGTATCTTTATAGAGCGCTTCGAAAAAGGGTCTGCGGCGCGCGCTGTCAAAACCCCACATCTGGTTTTCAATCAGCGGGTAGTCAGGTCCTTGATTGACGAAAATGCCGTGGGTACGGATTTTTTTCTGCAGGGCCTCGTCACTTGTTTTGAAACCTGCAAGATCCGCGTCCGCGAAAAAAACCTGATCAAAATTCCCCTGCAGGCAAATCAAAACTTTTGCCGCATCGACCTGTCTCCAGATCAGCGATTTTTTGTCGTCGCGCCAAAAACGGCTTGTCTCTGGCTTGTTATAAAGCGCTTCGCGGTCATAGGCGGGGATATCGCGCAGATCAGACAGGGCGGCGTTGGCGGAACCCGCGGATAGCTGTTCTTGCAGGAAGAGGCGCTGTTCTTGCGTCAGACGTTTAGAATCTATCCAGAGTTTGATCTGTGTGTCGGGGTTGTGATTGGCAGCATTTATGATGCTATCAATATATTGGGGCGGCATCGGCCGCTGAAAAGGCAATGCCGCAGCCGTCTTTGGCGAGGGAAAGTCGAGGTTGATCCATATAAAATTCAACACACGGGACATATCTGGCGCGCTCCTGCAATAGGCGGGAAGATTAACACGGCGATCGGATTATGTCAAAAATTAAGGGCGACATTTTATAGCCCGTTTTCCCGAAGGCGTGCTATATACGGGCATCTTGTGCCCATCTTCGTGTGTTTTCTCCCATGACCTTTGCCTTTGACATCACCTACAAAGATCCGAAATCCTATGCGCGGCTTGGCCGTTTGACCACGCCGCACGGGACGATCGATACGCCCAATTTTATTTTTTGTGGCACCAAGGCTTCGGTGAAAGGGCTGTCGCCGCAGCAGATGCGCGATGCAAAGACGGATATTATCCTGTCGAATACCTATCACCTGATGCTATCGCCCGGCGCCGATCTGATTGCCGATATGGGCGGTCTGCATAAATTTATGGGCTGGGACGGCCCGATGTTTACCGACAGCGGCGGATTTCAGATTTTCTCGCTCGGTTACGGTTCTGTTGCCGATGAAATCAAAGGCCGCGGCCAGCGCCATCGCAAAAAAACCATTTTGAAAATTAGCGAAGAGGGCGCGGCTTTCCAGTCCTATCTGAATGGTAAAAAGTTTTTTCTGACGCCCGAAGGTTCTATCGATATCCAGCGCAAGCTCGGCGCCGATCTGATCGTGCAGCTGGATGAATGCACGCCTTTCCACGTTGACCGCGAATATACAGCAAAATCGATGGAAATGAGCATGCGCTGGGGCGACCGCTCGCTGGCCGAATGGAAACGCAAGGATGACGGCAAGCAGCGCATGTACGGCATCGTGCAGGGCGGCGTTTACGAAGACCTGCGTAAAATTTCCTGTGAATGGACGCGCGACCGCGATTTTTTTGCGACGGCCATCGGTGGCTCCCTCGGCAGCGACAAACAACAAATGTACGAAGTGGTTGCCATGTGCAGCCCGCATATCCACCCTGAACGCCCTGTGCATTTGCTGGGTATCGGCAGCTTTCTTGATGTTTTTAGCAATGTACGCAGCGGGATGGATACGTTCGACTGTGTATCGCCCACCCGCATCGCCCGCCACGGCTGGGCAATGGTCAAAGGCGCGCCCAAGGAACGCATGAACCTGCGCAACGCCCAATATCTAAAAGATCAGGACCCTGTCGACCCGACATGCGATTGCTATACCTGCCAAAACCATAGCCGCGGGTATATCCACCACCTGTTCCGCACCGGCGAGTCGCTCGGCATGATGCTGCTTTCAATCCATAATGTGGCAACTATGAACCGTCTGATGCGCGATGTGCGGGCGGCAATTGGCAGCAATACCCTTGATCAGGCGCAAAAAGACTGGGTGGCGTAAAATCTTGCCTCTCTGACCGTTGTGCAAAACCCGTGCTTACGATATTTTAATAAAGTAAGATTATTTTAAAGAAGGAAGATAAGAGCCTTTTTTTTTATAATCTTCCAGCGGGTTTCAAGAGGGTTATCGTGGCTGTTTCATACGCTCAGGTCATTTCAACAGACATGATCGTTTCGGAGATCGAAACGATCCTCGACTGGCGTAACGAAATCATCCGCCAGTCTTTCTTTCCCGGATCGCAGCCGCGACCCGCCGAGGCCAGTGCGCCTTCGGCAATGCTGATCTGGTGCCGGCGCGAAGCAGATCGCGGTACGGTTGACCGCGCAGTCGTCGAACGTCTTGTACATGCACACGAAGAAATGTGCAAAGCCGCGCAACTGATGCTGGATCATTGTGCCGGCGGTGCAGCACCGACACTGGCGCTCTACGACGGGCTCGAACATCAATGTGACAGTTTTATCAACCACATTCGCCGTTTGCAGCAGGACCTTGCCGACTCTTCGACTGCTGTGGATCCTGTGACCGGCCTGCGGACTGTGGCGGGGATGCGCAACGACATCAAACGCGAACAAGACCGCTTTGACCGCAAAGGCACATCTTTCAGTATCGCGAATATCGAGATCGACGGCCTGGACGACCTGCAAAAGAAACATGACCGCCGCGGTATGGATTTGATCTATGCCTCTGTCGCGCAGGTGATTGCGCGTACGGTGCGCTCTTTCGATGATGCCTATTACATGGGCAAGGGCGAGTATATTCTGGTGCTGAAACACGTGGAATTTATGGATGCCTGTTCGGTCATGGACCGCCTGCGCGCCGAGATTGAAACCAACCCGATTTTTATGCAGTCCGGAGAGAAGCTGAAAGTCACAGCGTCTTTCGGTATCGCCGAAGCCATCCAGCGTGAAAAACCGGATGTCTGCGTCGGTTACGCCAAAACGGCGCTGGAAGAATCCAGACGGGCAGGGGGCAACCGCATTTCCGAATACCGCGAAATGTCGGCGCTGGCGCAATTCGCCCGCGAACGCACCAAAGACGACGTTTGATTTTATCCAAACATATCCGCACAAAACAAAACCGCCCACGATTGAAGCCGTTGGGCGGTTAAGCGATTGTCGAGTGTCTTTTTATAAGTCCGGCCTTGCCGACGTTGTCCGGTGGCCTGTCGAATAAAAGTGCTAGACCTTAGCGCGGTGGTTTGGGCGCGGGGGCCTTTTTCTCGCATTTGGTGCCGTTGTCGTTCTTGGGCTTTTGGTCAGCTGTGTTTTGCTGCTTTTGCTCAAGTTCGCGCTGGCGGCGGTATTCCTGCATGCGGTCGAACTCAGCTTTTTTGAAGATCAGCTCGAGACGCTCTTGGAACTTTCGGTCGAATGAGTAACTCATGTATGTCGCTCCTTTTTCAAGTGAGTGCAGTGTTGAGTGTGTTTTGCGAACTATTCGCAGGTTCTTTATATGGTACTAATGTACCTCAGTCAAATGAATTATGTCAAGCAATTGCTCTTTTTTGACGCATAATTTTTATGCGACTGTTTAAGTATCTGCTTTTTCATGAAAAATTGTGTTTTTCGGTCGGGCTTGGAAAGGTTTTGTTAACCAGTTTTTTGTTATTTACGTGCTACCAAAAAGGTAGGTGTTTCATGTATTCCACTGCAGCCCGGCGTTTTATGACCGTTTCCGAACAAAACAGCAATATTGAGGGATTCGTTTCCGATAGCGACTTCCGGCAGTTCTTTCTGCTCTCGCCGGTGGCGCGCATGGCGATGTCTGTGGAAACCGATGGCCGTTTTGTTTTTGCCGAGGTAAATGCCGCCGCCGCGCAATATTTTGAAATGAAGCGCGAAGACATGCTGGGGCGTACCGCGCGCGAGCTGTTTTCTAGTACTGTCGCCGACCAGATCGAACAGTCATTCCTGTCCTGTCTCAAAGTCCGCCGCGCCGTGACCTTCAACGCGCTGCCGCGCACCGCGGCGGGTATAAAAATGCAGGCCTTTATTTTCAACCCCGTGCTGGATGCCGAAGGGCGCGTACGTTTTATCGACGTCACCGCACGCCCCGATGTGCTGGACAGCGCGCAGCTGCAGCGCGAACGCGACGATGCAATCATGCTGCTGACGTCATTGTTTGACGCAAGCGGTCTTGGCATTCTTGTCACCGACCATCACGGGCGTATTGTCCGTGTGAATGATACGTTTTTGGCCGATTACGACTGGTCGCGCGAAGACTTGCTGGGCGAGGACTTCACGCGGCTGATCCCCGAAAACGATCAGCCGATCTCGCGCAAGCTCTATACGGCTTTTATGGAGCGCGGACGACACGGTACGCGCGAAGTGCGTATCCTCAAGAAAGACGGCACGGTTGCCGATGTGCTGGTGACGACCGCGCTGATGGAGCTGACGCAAAAGCGCCGTTTCATGGTCTCCACCATCCGCGACGTCACCGAACGCAAAAATATGATGCGCAAGCTGCGCCGTGCCAAAGAAGACGCCGATGTCGCCAACCGTGCCAAATCGTCTTTTCTGGCCAATATGAGCCACGAGCTGCGCAATCCGCTGAATGCGATCATCGGCTTTTCCGAGATGATTAAAAACCAGACCTTTGGGCCCGTCAGCAACCCCAAGTATGAAGAATATGTCGGCGACATCCATTTCAGCGCGCGGCATCTGCTGGATATCATCAACGATGTGCTGGACATGTCCAAGATCGAAGCAGGCAAGGTCAACCTGATGGAAACCGAGGTCGAGGTCGAAGACGTCATGCGTTCCGTCGGGCGTATTATGCAGACGCGCGCGCAGACGGCGCAGGTCAACCTGCGCACCGATATTCCCGAAGATCTGCCGCATATGAAAGCCGACCAGCGGCTGTTGCGCCAGATCCTGATCAACCTTGTCTCGAATGCCGTCAAATTTTCACCGCCCGGGGCGGATGTGTATATCCGCGCACGTATCGGCAATGACAATGGCCTATTGATCGAGGTCTGCGATCAAGGCAGCGGCATCCCCGAAGACAAGCTGCGCTATGTCATGGAGCCTTTCGGTCAGGTCGGTGATCCGCGCAGCTTCAAGGGGCAGGGCACAGGGCTGGGGCTGCCGCTCGCCAAGGCGATGGTCGAGCTGCACGATGGCCATATGGATTTGCACTCACGCGAAGGTTCGGGCACCACGGTCACCATGTCTTTTCCGGCTGCGCGGGTTATCCCCCTTAAATAACAGGGGAAAATCCGGAAATGGGGTATGGTCAAGCCGCACGGTATCGGCTATAAAATAAATATGTCGATGTTATTGCAAAAATGTACCGAAGCCGGCCTCAAAATCACCGATCAACGCAAGGTGATCTTGAAAGTGCTGGAAGAATCCGAAGATCATCCTTCGGTCGAGACTTTGTGCGAACGCGCACGGCAGGTGGACAGCTCCATCAGCATTGCCACGGTATACCGCACGCTGGGGCTGCTCAACGAACTGGGGCTGGTTCTCAAACACGATTTCAAAGACACCTCCGCCCGTTTCGAAGTTGACCACGGCCATCATTACCATCTGGTCGATACCGAAACCGGCCAGGTGGTCGAATTTCAGAGCGAGGAACTCGTCGCGCTGATCAATAAAATCGCCGCCGATATCGGCTATAAAATGGTTGACCATACGTTTGAAATGTTCGGCCAAAAGATCAAGAAATAATCTCCATGACCGCGCCTGCCGAAGACGACCGCCTGCCCACCGGACTTTGGGTCGATGCGCATTTACGCCGCTGCATGACCGCGGCGATACCTGTCTATGTCGTGCACAAGGGCGCCTATGCCAGCGGGACGGTCATGGTGAAAATCGTTATGCGCGGCGCAGGCTGTCATCTGCTCAATCAGATGCGCGACATCGATGGCAATATGGGCTGGATGCAGATTTTTGATGATGCGCCTGTCGAAGAACGCCGCGCCGATGACTATATCAAACGCGCCATTGCCCGCGACCCGGACGTCTGGGTGATCGAAGTAGAGGATGCCGAAGGCAAAAACCCGTTTGACGGAAAAACATTCTGAACAAAAAAGCCGGCCACAGGGGCCGGCTTTTTTGTTTGATATCCGCAAAAGTGCTTACGGCGTGGGGCAGAGTCTGACGCCCGACAAAATCGCCTTGGCGTCGAAAGCGACGCGCTCGGTGATTTTATCCGCGCCGCCCCATTGCTGTACAAACATCTCGGCGCGCGGGGTGCCGATATCGCTCATCGCAGAAATGGCAGCGGACGGGTTGGCGGTAACGCCGCCCAGGCCGTGGTATTGCATGTAAAGCAAATCGACTTTCGCCTGCACGTTGCCGGCTTCGGCCGCTTGCTGGAACAGGCCTGCGGCCACGCTCGGGTCTTTTGGCACGCCGTTAAAACCGTTGAAGGCGAAGAAGGCAAGGTCTTTGGCGCCTTGTGCCGCGACGCGGGCACTTTCAGACCCTGCGCGGGCCATCGCATCCGTCACGCGGTCGGAAACCGTATGGCCATCGATCAGCGCGCTGAAGGATTCCATCGGTGTCGGGCAGGGCGCGACAACGGGGGCAGCGGCGGCTTCTTCGATAACCGGCTCTGGCAGGGGTTCGGGCATCGGCTCGGGCGGGGCGATGACAACGGGCTCCGGTTTCACTTCAGCCGGTGCGGGGGTGGCTTCGGGCGCCGGGCCAAAGAACTTATCCATCAGGGCATCGCCAAAACCCATAAACAGCGCGCCACCGATGAGGGCGAAGCCGCTGGATTTCAAAAAGGTATTGCGGTTTTGTTTGGTCCAGAATTTCGGCCCTTCAGCGCCTTTTTTCTTCGCGCTATAGGTCTGGCCCGCATGGCACATAACGGTCATGGCCGCACCGACCGCGACAGAGGATACCAGCAAGGTCGCCACAGCAGGCGCCGACATCATCACCATAGGCACGGCGACGATGGCTTTGGCCGCAGCCGCCGCAGCAGCACCGGCGGCGATGTTAAAGGTAATGCTGAGCGCCTTTTTGCCCCAGCCATATTTTTTCTTGGGCGTTTCTTCTTCCGCCAGCTCAGCGCGCAGGGCGTCCACGCGGTGCGGATGAGGGCTTTGCGCAACCGGTGTCAGCACCCCGTTGCTGTTGGCGGGGGCGCCTTCGGGTGCAGGTTTGATATCATCGGGTTTTTTTTCGGGTTCGCTCATGGCGGGGGTCCTTTGGCTGCGGCGGGCAGGCAAAACCTGTCACGCTCATATGTTTTCATAAAAATACAAAAAGACGATGGGTCAAAAAACCACAGGGGACATATTCTGTCAAGCCATGAAATCCCGAATATGCCGCAGCCAAGGCAGCAACAAAGCCGCCGCGGCGGGCCTTATGGGCGATGATCGCAGGGGCAGGGCCCTAAAAATTATATGTGGTCGCCATAAGGCATTGGCGATTCATCGGCCATCTGGGCCATTTTGGAACGGTCGGACAGGATTTTATTACATTTTTTCAAATGCTTGCTCCCTGTATAGGTCAGGGCAAAGGGAAAAATGCCGTGCAGCAGGATAACAAACCCCGCAAACATCAGCCGCGCCCCCATACCAAGGGTGAACAGCAGGTGCTGCCAATAGGTCTCTCCGGCTGCCGCAGGATGCTCCGTAAAGGCTTTGTGCGCCGTTTCCAGCAGGGGCTTCAGCCGTGCCTTCAGGCGGGCAAGGGGGCTTTCTTCGGGCTGCTCGGCACGCGGCGCGGCGGCGGGGCCAGCCGCTTCCTCGACAACCTCGGCATCAACCACCGGCGGCGCGCGGCGGGCGGCAAGGCTGCTGTCCCCGTCCGTCTGCATGTCTGTCTGGTTTTGCTGGTGCGGCTGTGTCATGTCGTTTCCTCCGATGCAAAATCGTTTCTGAAACCCTGTGTTTGTTTTTAAACGGTTATGCATAAAAAATGCAAGAAAAAGGGAAACGCCTCAACCGTAGCGCCCGTTCCTCAAAATCGAGGGATTTCTCGCATCTTTACAGCTTTTTCACTATGATCTGCGAGACTCACCCCCTGATGTTTTTTTAGCCGAGGTTTTTCCATGCGGAATTTTTCTGTTGTTCTGGTTGCGGCGTTTTTTGTTTTTGCCGCAGGGATGGCGCCGGCGCAGGCGCAGGACGGCGCGGGGCAGCAGCTGCTTGAAATCACGCGCATCACGCCGGAGGGGGCGGATGTGCCCGCCGGACGGCAGATCGTCATCACCTTCAACCGTGCCGTGGTGCCGCTGGGGCGGATGGAGCGCAGTGCCGAAGAAATTCCTGTCACCATCACGCCCGCGCTGGACTGCGAATGGCGCTGGATCAACCCGTCGTCGCTGGCCTGCCAATTGGGTGAACAAACGGCAATGAAACAATCGACGGCCTACAAGCTGACGGTCAACCCCGGTATCACGGCAGAAGATGGCGCGACGATTGCCGCGCCTTTTGAACATAGTTTCATTACCATGCGCGCCGATGTGCGCCATAGCTGGTTCCAGACCTGGCGATCACCCGCAACGCCGGTCATCCGCTTGACGTTCAACCAGCCGGTGACGCTGAAATCCGCGGAGAAGGCACTTTCTTTCGAGGCAGGCGGCAAAGCCGTCAAAATCAAACTGACTGTGCCCGAACACGGGCATGACCCGATCGAAAAAAACGGTGTGACCTATCACCGCGTTTTGATCGCAGAACCTGCAAAAGAATTGCCGCTGGATACCAGCGTGACGCTGAAGCTGTCGGCCGGGCTTGTCTCGTCCGAAGGGGATGCGCCTGGGGTTGCTGCGCGCGATGTAACGGTTTTCGATACTTTTCCGGCTTTTTCTTTTGTGGGGCTGCGCTGCACAGACAATAACGATACCGAAATCAATATCGCGCCCGCTCAAAAAAGCGATGCGAAATGTAACCCGATGGCGCCTGTGGCGCTGCGTTTTTCCGCGCCGGTCATGCGCGGGCAGGTCAAACAGCACGTGACGTTCACCCCTGCGTTCGGCGCAGCAGCGGCGGCAGATGACGTCTGGGGTGATTTGTCGAATGAATATTCACGCCTTGGCCGCGCGCATCAAAAAGGCCAGACATACGATGTCTTTTTGCCGCAGGGGCTGAAGGCCGTGCAGGTCTATACCGTGAGCCTGAACGAGATCAAACACGGGTTTTGGGCACGTATCCGTGCATGGTTCCGCGGCTTGTTTGGTAAAACTGCGCCTGCAACGGCGCTGCAAGACGAATTTGGCCGCGCCCTGCCGCAAGGATTTATGACGGCGTTTACAACGGATAACCGCCGCCCGAATTTCGAGCTCATCCACAATACCGCCGTGCTGGAGCGGCAAACCGACAGCGAAGTGCCGCTTTATGTCACCAATTTGCAAAAAACCATTTTCGATTTCCGCGGCGTGACCACAGCGGGCGCAAAACAAAGTCAAAAACATGAAACGGCGCTGCCTGATGTGCGCAATATTCAGTACGCTGTTCCTTTTGGCGTACGCGAAATTCTGGGCGGCAAAAGCGGCGCGGTTTTCGGCCATCTGTCAACCGAGCCGGATGTGCCGAGCAAGTCGTCCTATGAACGCAAGCTTTTTGCACAGGTGACGCCATGGCAGGTGCATGTCAAAATCGGCCATTTCTCTTCGCTTGTCTGGGTGACAGATATGGCGACCGGCGCGCCGGTCGAGGGGGCAAAGGTCACCTTTTACCGTGACGCCCTGTCATCGATGAGCGTGCCGACAAACGACAATACGCTGGCAAGCGCACGCACCGATGCGCGGGGGCTTGCGCGTCTTTCGGGCACCGAAACCATCGACCCGATGCTGGAGCTGGCGCGCGGTTATGGCGATGATACGCCGCGCGTTTTCGTGCGCGTGGACAAGGGCGAAGATATGGCGCTGCTGCCTGCGGCCTGGGAATTTGGCATTGATATCTGGCGCGCGTCGAACGAAAGCATTTATGCCGAAAGCCGCCGCAAATTCGGGCATATCCGCGCCTGGGGCGCAACCGCGCAGGGTATTTACCGTGCGGGCGATACTATCGATTATAAAATTTATGTCCGAAGCGAAAATGACCGTACGCTGGAGCCCGCGCCGCGCACCGGATACAAACTGGAAATCGTCGACCCGATGGATAACGTGGTGTCAACGACAGAAGACGTCCGGCTCAATAATTTCGGCAGCTTCGCCGGACAATATACGATTGCCGCAAATGCGCCGGTGGGTTGGTATAAATTCCGCCTCAGCGGTGAATTTACACCTGAACAGAAAAGCCTGAATGAATATGAACGCGGCCATTACACATGGATGCCGATCAATGTGCTGGTCAGCGATTTTACGCCCGCGCCTTTTCGTGCGGCGACATCACTGAACGGCGATCTTTTTGCCGATGGTCAGGAAGTGACGGTACAAAGCACGGCGCGTCTGCACTCCGGCGGGCCCTATACAGATGCGAATGCCCGCGTGACGGCGATGCTGGAGCCGCGTGCCTTTACGCCCCAAAACCCCGCGGCCGCCGGTTTTTATTTCGCAGCCAGTGAAAACGAATATACCCGCCAGCTGTATCAAACCACAGCCCCGCTGAATGCGCAGGGCGATCTGGAAACAGTCTTCAAGACGCAGGCAAATGATGTCGTCTATGGCCGGCTGACAGTAGAAACCGCCGTGCAGGATGACCGCGGCAAATATATCGCTTCTCAGGCACAGGCGGATTTTGTCGGGCGTGACCGTTTTGTCGGCGTGCGCGGCACCCGCTGGGTTTATAACGCAAAGGCGGAAGCAAAGATCGAATACATCGTCGCCGATCCGCGTGGCGAGATCACCGAGGGTGTGCCCGTCAAGGTGCAGATCGAAAAACAGGTCACCAAATCGGCGAAGGTCAAAGGTGCAGGCAATGCCTATCTGACGCAGTATAGCGTCGAGTGGGAAGCCGCCGCCACCTGCGAGGGCGTTTCGGCCAGAGGGGCCGAGGCATGTGCCTTTACGCCCGACAGCGCCGGATATTACCGCGCGACGGCCACCATCGAAGATACACAAAAACGCACGCATAGTACGGCGCAATATCTATGGGTTGCCGGGCGCGACTATGTGATGTGGCATAACGAAAGCGATGTGCTGCTGCCCATCGTGCCGGAAAAAGCCGAATATAACGTCGGCGATACCGCGCGCTATCTGGTTAAGAACCCGTGGCCGGGGGCAGAGGCGCTGGTGACGGTCGAACGCTATGGCATCATCGACAGCTTTACCATGAAGCTGGAGGGCAGCACGCCCATCATCGAAATCCCCGTCAAGCCGGATTATCTGCCGGGCTTTTATCTGTCTATCGTCGTCACCTCGCCCCGTGCGGCCGAGGCACCGATTGAAGGCGGCGTTGATCTGGGTAAGCCGTCTTTCCGCATGGGCTATGTGACTGTGCCGGTCAAAGACCCGCATAAACAAATGGTGGTCAGCGTCAAAACGGATGCAGAAATTTACCGCCCGCGCGATAAGGTGACGGTGACACTGAACGCCGTGCCCAAAAACCCGCAAGGCCGAGAGCCGGTTGAAATTGCTGTCGCCGTTCTGGACGAAGCTGTCTTTGACCTGATCGCAGGCGGGGCGAGAGCCTATGACCCCTATGGCGGTTTTTACAGGCTTGAGGGGCTTGATCTTAAAAACTACAACCTTCTGACACGCCTGATCGGCCGCCAGAAGTTCGAGAAAAAAGGCGCCAATCCGGGCGGTGATGGCGGTTCTGATTTTGCCATGCGCGATTTGTTTAAATTCGTCGCCTATTGGAACCCCGCCCTGCATGCCGATACAAACGGCAATGCCAGCTTTACGTTTGAATTGCCGGATAATCTGACCGGCTGGCGTGTGCTGGCCATGGCGGTGACGCCGACAGACCGTCTCGGTTTGGGGCAGGGAACTTTCAAGGTCAACCGTCCGACCGAAGTGCGCCCTGTCATGCCCAATCAGGTGACAGAACGCGACAGCTTCAATGCCGGATTCAGCGTGATGAACCGCACCGATAAACCGCGTACGCTTGATGTGAATATCTCTGTCGAGGGGCCGGTCGATACCGCGCAAACCCCCGCCAAAACAACGCAGCAGGTAACGCTGGAGCCCTATAAACGCACAACGGTTTATATGCCCGTGCAAACCGCGGCCTTGCCGGAAACCGCGGCGCAAGCCAAGGGCGAGCTGGTCTTTACCGTCCGCGCGCAAGATGCGCTGGATGCAGACGGCATGGTGCACCGTATGCCGGTCGGAAAGATGCGGTCGCTTGAAACCGCCGCCAGCTATGGCACGACGACCGAAGACAAGGTAAGCGAAAGCATTCTTTTCCCCGAAGGCATCTATCCCGATGTTGGCGGCGTCAGTGTGGTGCTGGCCCCCAGCGTGATTGCCTCGGTCGAAGGTGCATTCAGATATATGCGCGATTACCCCTATTTGTGCTGGGAACAAATCCTCAGCAAGGGCGTTATGGCGGCGCATTACCTGAACCTTAAATCCTATATGCCGGACAGTCTGACATGGGACGGCAGCGATAAACTGCCGCAAACAACGCTCGACACGGCGGCATCGTTTCAGGCGCCGAATGGCGGGATGAGCTATTTCATCGCCCGCGATGAATATGTCAGCCCTTATCTGAGCGCCTATACCGCGCTTGCTTTTAATTGGATGCGCGCATCGGGATATAAAATTCCCGAAGCCGTCGAGAAAAAGCTGCATGGTTATCTGCAAAACTTCCTGCGCAACGACACGGCGCCTGGATTTTATACCGAAGGCATGAGATCCACGGTACGCGCCGTGGCGCTGGCCGCACTCTCCGCACATGAAAAGGTCACGCTCGACGATATGCAGCGTTACCGCCCGCATGTGAAGGGGATGAGCCTGTTCGGCAAGGCGCATTACATGCGCGCGGCGCTGAATTTTAAAGAAGGCGGCGATCTGGCGGCAGAAACGGCGAAAGATATTCTGTCCTATGCCAACCAGACCGGCGGCAAATTCATGTTCAGCGAAGAGCTGGATGACAGCTATAGCCGTATTCTGGCCACGCCGCTGCGCGACAACTGCGCGATTTTGGATGCTTTTACGGTTTATGCCGGACGCGAAGCGGGCCATAAGCTGGCCGGTGATATGCCGTTCAAGCTGGTACGCACCATCACGCAAACCCGCAAAAACCGTGACCATTGGGAAAACACGCAGGAAAATATGTTCTGCATGAATGCCCTGACATCCTATAGCCGCGTCTACGAAAAAGATCCGGTCGCGATGGAAGTGACAGCGAAGCTGGGCGGTGCGGCATTCGGCGCCGCGTCTTTCACCGACCTGCGCGATGTGCCGGTAACGCTGGCGCGCGGTATGCAGACGGGTGATGTGGGGCAAAAAGCCACGCTGGATATTGAACGCAGTGGCAGCGGGCGGCTTTATTATGCTGCGCGTTTGCATTACGCACCGAAATCGGATTTCAGCAAGCCGGTTAATTCCGGCATCGAGATCCGCCGCGAATACAGCGTAGAGCGCGATGGCGCATGGCAACTGCTGCAACCCGAAGACAGCGTCAAGCGCGGCGAGATTGTGCGTGCGGATATTTACCTGTCGCTGCCTGCGGCGCGTAATTTCGTTGTCGTCGATGATCCGATCCCGGGCGGGCTTGAAGCGGTCAACCGCGATCTGGCAACGGCATCCGCTGTTGACGCGGCCAAGGGCGAACAACCGATGGCCGGCGGTGCGTGGTGGTTCAAATTCCGCGACTGGGTATCGTATGGCGTATCCCGCTGGAGTTTCTATCACAAGGAACTGCGTCATGACCGCGCGGTATTTTATTCGGACTATCTACCCGCCGGTAATTATCACCTCAGCTATACCGCGCAGGCAATCGCAGAGGGGGCTTTTGTGCATATGCCGGTACATGCCGAAGAAATGTACGACCCCGATGTCTACGGCAAAGGGGTAAGGGGCAGGCTGGATGTGGCGGCGCCTTAAATTTTTTCAATACGCGCTTGCTCTGCCGCTGCTGCTGGCGGCGGGGTTTGTGCTGGCTACTTTGCTGGCGCTCAAGCCTGCCGATGAAACATGGCGGCAGGCGGCAAGAGAAACCGGCGTGCCGCGCGTGACAGACCGCAGCGGCCAGCCGCTGACCGCCAGTTATCACACCCGCTGGAATACTGCCGACCGCCGCGCGCTGCACGATATGCCGGATTTGCTGGTGCAGGCGTTTTTGCTGTCCGAAGACAAACGGTTTTATGCGCATGGCGGCATTGACTGGCGCGCGCGGGGCAGTGCTCTTTGGCAGAACCTGCGCGCAGGCAGCACGGTGCGCGGTGCCAGTACGATCACCGAGCAGGTCGTGCGCCAGCTGCATCCGCGCCCGCGTACATTGTGGTCGAAATGGCTCGAAGGCTTCGAAGCCGCGCGGCTGGAGCGGCATTTCAGCAAGCCGCAAATACTCGAATTTTATCTGAACCAGGTGCCCTATGCTTCGGGCCGGCGCGGGGTGGCGCAGGCGGCGCGTTATTATTTCAACCGCGATATCGGTACGTTGAGCGCGAAGGAAACGCTGGCGCTGGCGGTACTGGTGCGCGCCCCCAGCGGCTATGACCTCTACCGCGATCCGGTGCGGATTGATGGCGCAATTTTGCGTCTGGCGCGGCAGATGCAGTCGGCGGGCAAGCTGGATGATGCCACGCTTGCGCATATATCGGTGCAGGCCTTTGCCCTGCAAAAACCATCTTTGCCGGTGGATGCCGCGCATCTTGTGTCTTACCTGCGCCGCCAGCCGGCTGCAGAGGGGGGCGAAGAACTCCGCAGCACGATTGATGCGGGTCTTCAGGCGTGGGTGCAGAAAATCATCGATGACCGCGTGCGCAGCCTGAAGCCGAAAAATCTTTATAATGCCGCCGCGCTGGTGGCGGATCACCAAACCGGCGAGGTTTTGGCTTGGGTCGTTGCAGGTGCGGGGGATGAACAGGCACCCGGCGGCAGGATCGACGCCGTCACCGTACCGCGTCAGCCGGGCTCCGCGCTGAAACCGTTTTTATATGCCACCGCGTTTGATCGCGGGTGGACGGCCAGCACGATGATTGACGACAGCCCCTATGCGGGTGCTGTCGGGGCGGGGCTGCACAGGTTTCGCAATTACAGCAATACGTTTTACGGTCGTATCACACTGCGCGAGGCGCTGGGCAATTCGCTGAATATTCCGGCGGTCAGAACCATTCATCATGTCGGCGTGAAAAATTATTTGCAAAATCTGCACCGCCTTGGGTTTGAAAGCCTTGGCCGCGCGGCAGAGATCTATGACGACGGCCTTGCACTGGGCAATGGCGAGGTGACACTGCTGGAGCTGGTCTCCGGCTATGCGGCGCTGGCGTCGGGCGGTGTAAAAAATCCGCTGCATGTCATTATGGATGATCCGGCACCGCGCGAACGCGCGCGTATTTTCAGCGAAGCGGCAGCAACGCTTGCCGGCAATATCCTGTCCGATCCGCATGCGCGGCGGCTGGAATTCGGTGCGGGCAGTGTGCTCAATTTCCCGCTGCAAACAGCGGTCAAAACCGGTACGTCCACCGATTACCGCGACGCCTGGGCGGTCGGCTACAACGACAGATATGTCGCGGGTATCTGGATGGGCAACCTCGACCACAAACCCACCGATGGTGTGACCGGCGGCACGGGGCCGGCACTGGTGCTGCGCAGTATTTTTAGCGAACTAAACCGCGGCCGTGCGACAGAAAAGTTGAAAATCAGTCCGCAACTGGCGCTGCGCGATGTTTGCATCGAAGACAGCCGCGACCCTGCCCGCTGCAGCATGCGCAGCGAATGGTTTATGCCGCATGCCAGTGCCGACGATACAATCACGCCGCCGCCGCCATCAGCAAGAACGCGTTTTGATATCCTTCAGCCGACCGAGGGGCTGCACATGGCGATTGATCCGCGCGTTCCCATGGATATGCAACATTTCGCCTTTCGCCTGTCAGGGCTGGATGCGGGGCAGATGGTGGAATGGGTTTTGAATGGCGAAAGTCTGGGCGCGGCTTCGGCTTCGCCCGCGCATCTGTGGATGCTCCGGCGCGGGCAACATAAATTGCAGGCGCGCGTGGTGGCAGAGGAGGCCGAGATATTTGTCTCCCCCGAAGTCTCCTATGTCGTCAAATAACCCGCGAAAACAAGCAGCCGCGTAACTAAGCCTTAAGCGCGACACCTACCGCCCTATTACAGCGCGGCTGGCGGGTGCAACCGAAGATGAAATCTATCAGGCTGGTAAACAAAGCCGACAAGGTGATTATTCCCATCGCTGCGGTGGAGCGGGTGGATATCTCACGTATAGAGCAGGATGGCACGGTGGATATTTGCATAGCGGCGGGCAGCGCATGACCGCGCGTGATTTTGATGCCTTTGAGGCCGTGATGCTGCCGCATCCTGCGTCGCGGGAGGGGCGGTGGGTATCCAGACCCGCCAGACGTTATAAAATTGCCATAAATTGAAACGCGCAGGGGGTGGGGATCGCTTGCGCCCTGCGGCGTTCTGGGGCAGACTCATGTCCTGAGTTTTCAGGGACTTATTTGTGCGCCGCAATATAAAGACGATTGCGGTGGCAGAGCGAAGCCCGAGCAGGCCGGAGGCCTGCGACGACGGCTCGCTCTAAAAATATAAGCTTCCGGCGTATTCACATCGATTGATTAAAAGGTGAATGCGCCGGCGAACCATAGAAAGACCGCACATGAAAAAGAACCGCCCGAATTCGTCGTCGCATATCATCCTGACCTCGCACCCGCCCAAAGACAGCAAGGTGCCAAAAGTCAATTGGGGCGCGCAAACGCTGGAAGAACGCGGACCGCTGATCGCCAGCATGGCCGACCATGCGGCATCGAATGTGATTGGCGCGTATTCTGGTGCGTATTCTGTTTACCGTGCCATGGCGGTGGCGATTGGCGTGCTCGACCCGCTGCATGTGCCGGATCTGACCAATACCGCACCTGCCGAAAAAATCGGCCCGCATCCGCAGTGGATGGATCCGGAAAAAATCGTCAGCCTTGATCCCTGGGGCCATATGGTGGGCGATGCATTTGATGATGTGCGCAAAAAAGGCCTCGATGTGCGTCCGACCATTGCCGTCACCAAAGCGCATATCAACATGCCCGAGATCAAGGATGCGATTGCCGCCGGACGCCTGAAGCCGGATGGCGATATCCTGAAAGCCAATGGCGACGTCAAAGTCACCAAGGCCGCCATCGACCCCGTCTGGTATCTGCCCGGCATTGCCAAACGTTTTGAAATCGAAGAAACCGACCTGCGCCGCGCGCTGTTTGAATATTCGGGCGGCATGTTCCCCGAACTGATCACGCGCAGCGATCTGAAAGTCTTGCTGCCGCCGATTGGCGGACATACGCTCTATTTCTTCGGGGATGTTTCCACCATCGGCAACCCGAATGTAAAACTGTCTTGCCGTTTGCATGATGAATGCAACGGGTCTGACGTTTTCGGCTCTGACATTTGCACCTGTCGTCCGTATCTGTGCCATGGTATCGAAATTTGTATCGAACAGGCGCAGCAGGGTGGCAACGGCCTTATCGTGTATAACCGCAAGGAAGGTCGCGCGCTCGGTGAAGTCACCAAATTCCTCGTCTATAACGCGCGCAAGCGTCAGGAAGGCGGCGACCGCGCCGATAAGTATTTCGAGCGCACGGAATGCGTCGCGGGCGTGCAGGATATGCGTTTCCAGCAGCTGATGCCGGATATTTTCCATTGGCTCGGCATTACCAAGATCGACCGTTTCGCGTCTATGAGCGACATGAAATACAACGCGCTGAAATCACAGGGTATCGAAGTGGGGGAGCGGGTTGAAATCCCGCCGTACCTGATCCCCGCCGATGCCTCGGTCGAAATGGAAGCGAAAAAAGCCGCCGGCTATTTCGCCGAAAAAACCGGCGTGATGGCGCAGGAAGATTTGAAAGACGTCAAGGGCCGCAAGCTGGAAGAATAAGCCGCGCCGCCGCAATTAAAGGAGTTTGAATATGTCCATGCAAGCCAAAAAGCAGGAGAGCACCGCGATGTTTCCCAACGTGCAGCTGATCGACCATCCACTGATCCATCACAAACTGACCATCATGCGCGACAAGAACACGGCGACGCAGGATTTTCGCAACCTGATCCGCGAAATTTCGATCATCATGGGCTATGAAGTCCTGCGTGATCTGCCGCTCGAGGATATCGAGATTGAAACGCCGCTTGAAAAAATGACCGGCAAAATGCTGGCGGGCAAAAAAATGTGCATCGTGCCGATCTTGCGTGCAGGCACGGGTTTTCTGGATGGTTTGCTGCAGCTTGTCCCCTCGGCGCGCGTCGGCCATATCGGCCTCTACCGTGACCCCGAAACGCTTATTCCGGTCGAATACTACATGAAGATGCCCGATGACCTGTCGAACCGTCAGGTGATTGTGGTCGATCCGATGCTGGCGACCGGCCATAGTGCCGTGGCCGCCGTCGAGCGTATCAAAGACAGCGATGCAACCGATATTAAATTCATGTGTCTGATCGCCGCACCCGAAGGTCTCAAGACATTCTATGAAGCGCATCCGGATGTGACGGTCTATACCGCGTCAATTGACCGCCAGCTGAACGACCACGGCTATATTCTGCCCGGTATCGGCGATGCGGGCGACCGGATTTTCGGTACGAAATAAACGCGCGGATTTTAGGGCTTTTTGCGGTTTCTAAACGACTTTGACATTTTCGAGAGGTGAGATGATGTCGCTGAGGATATTTCTTCTTGGGCTGCTTTTTTTCGCAGTGGCGGCCTCGCCCATAGTCGTATCGGCGCAAGAGAAAACCGCACGCCGTGCCGCGCCCAGCGAAAGTATTGCACCGCTTGGCAATGCCGGTGCAACGCCGCGCGCGTGTACAATGATGTGGTGTCAGGAAGGCTATATGCTGAGCCTCAATGCCCCGTCGTGGCCGCAGGGGTATTACAATTTTAAAATCATCGCCGATGAAAATGTCTATAGCTGCGAAGGCAATCTGCCGCTGCGCGAATGCGGTATGCCATCGGTTGTTTGCAACGACAAGGCCGTGCAGATCAGCGAAAGCGGCTGTGCCATGCCGGCCGATACCCATAGCTTTCATGCGGTGATGCTGACGCAGATACCGGATAATATCGTCGTGTCCGTCAGCGGCCCCACGGGCAGCTTTACGCACGAAGGCGCCGTTGCTAAAAAATGCGGCTACCCCAACGGCGAAGGCTGCGACCCGCGCCCCTGCTGTTCTGCCAGCGAAAGCGTGCAGATCCATTGGTAAGCAAATCGAGCTAAGTCTCTTAAATCTTGTTTGTCTCGGGCTTTTTAAGTTTTGCAGGCGCTTGCTGGTGTGCTGTAGTGCCTATTAAATTGGTTTAGATTGTGTTGATTATTTGTATTTGTGATTATCAGTGTTAGGGTTTTGTGGAGCTCGCCGATCTTATGAAATACCATTCACTCTTGCGGCGGGAGCGACAAGGCTTTTAATAGTCAGTGCGCAGCATAACTAAACGCGGATATTTTTTTTGTGTTATGTTGGTTATAGACTTTTTTTATTGGGCTATTCTACTGTGTGTCATACGAAGCGAAACTAAGAAATCTGGATAATCAAATGCTCGACCTCCTCAAGGCTCCGTATAAGTTTTTAGAGAGGTATGTTTTTAACCAAAGTTTGTCGTGGTTCTTTATTCTGGCCGCGGCACTTCTTTTTTCTACCGCGCCCATCTTCTATTTAATGGTGGCGCCTTTGATTTCTGATATTCCGATTGGTGCGTCGGCCTTTAGCAGGCCTCTGATAAATAATCTACTACTACTTGTGCATGTTGTTTTCGCGATCATGCCTCTTTGTCTGGGGCCATGGTTGTTTCACGCAACCCTGCGCCGTGAAAAACCAAAGTTACACCGCAAGATGGGACAAGTGTATGTCATTTGCTGTCTGATCAGTGCTGCGACGAGTCTTCCGCTCGGATTATCAAATCATGGAGGAAATATTCCGCGAGTCGGCTTCGGCTCCTTAGCTGTTGCGTGGTTTGTTTTTACTTGGCTGGCCTATTATTTCGCGCGGCAAAAGAATTTTATTCAGCATCGTCGTTGGATGTTCCGTAGCTATGCGTGTACCTACGCCTTCGTAAATATCAAGATATACGGCTACTTATTGATCATGGCAGGATCCCCTTTCCCGTTGTTGATTGTCAAAACCCTGCAAAGCTGTGTCAGTTGGATGTCTAATCTTCTCATTGCAGAAATATATTTGGCAGCGACAACTTATATGGGGGTTTACGTAGGTCGAAAGGCTTTTTTAAATAATTTGCGTCCCCTGCCAATTAAAATCGCCTGTTTCTTGATCATTTTCTTGATAGGTGTTTGGGTGTCTTATGCCTTTTTTCCTATGATTGATTAGGATAGGCAGCTGAAACTTGTCTTGCCGCAGAAAAGCTCTTTTTTAATCTTTAATTATCAGCAAATATTTCCTTTGTAACAGTCGAGAGAATCTAATGGCTTCGGGAAGAGTTGATTTGTAATTCCTGTGTTTCAGCTAACGCGCCTAAGAAATTTACAACGGTATTTGAGTTCTTCTGCATAGGGTGGATTCTATTTCCCGCCTCACCGCCAGCCACAGCCATAAGGGCGTCAGAAATCATGAAACTAACCATCTGCGTGCTGGTAGACGGGCAGGGGGTGGGTTTAAGTGTTTGTAATATAAGTGCTATATTAAAACTGCTGAAAATGGCAGCGTGCACTTCAGGTCGTGTTTCTGATTTTTCCGCGCACGTGATATAAATTTTGGGTCTTAGCAAGGAGCACGCATGCAACAAGCCACCAACACATCACCTTCGTCCCTCCGCTGCTATGGTTGCGGGGGTGTAGATTTTTCGCCCGTGGGGGGCAAAAACGGTTACTCCTTTCTGGCTTGTGCGGACTGCCGCACAGCGATGGTAAATCCTTATCCGAGTGATGAGCAACTCGCCGAGTTTTACAGTAACTACAGAATGAACGACTCTTATGTCGCCCGCCAAAATAGCAAAATGCGCCGCAGCAAGGGGCGTGTCAAACGAATGATGCGCCATGGTGCCCCGGGTAAACGCTTCCTCGATATAGGCTGCAGTGTTGGCTATGTGACGGTCGCCGCGCATGCGTACGGTTTGGAATCTTTTGGTGTCGATGTGGACGCCACGGCGATCGAGATCGCAAAGAAGTCTTTTCCGGGGCAGGGAAATTTCGAGTGCATTTCGATACATGATCTGGCGGCGCGTGGTGATACGTTTGATATGGCGTATATGTCTGAAGTCATCGAGCATGTGAACGACCCTGAGACCTTTATCGCCTCAACAGCGAAGTTGCTCAAGACAGGCGGACTGTTATACCTGACAACGCCTGATGCCGGGCATTTCGGCGTTCCGCGTGATTTTGTACAGTGGAATATGGTCACGCCGCCCAACCATCTGACCCTGTTCACGCGCAAAGGAATGATGGCTTTACTGGCAAGGCACGGCTTGAAAACCGAAAGGTTCCAATGGGCTTTCAAACCTGGGATGAAAATCTTTGCGCGCAAAATTTAAATCGTCCGATTTGTTTATGCTGATCCTGTGGATTGCGGTCTTCGAAGCCGTGGCTGCCGCAATTGGCTATGCAACGCGCCCCGAAGTCGATGGCTGGTATGCAGCACTGGAGCGTCCATGGTTTACGCCGCCCAATAGTATCTTTCCGGTCATGTGGACACTGCTTTATGCAATGATTGCGGCGGCAGGATTTTATATCTGGCGCGCACGGCAGGCGGATGCTGGCGGGAGACAGCGGCTCGGCCTGTTTGCCGTCTATATGGCGCTGAACTGGAGCTGGAGCTTCGTTTTCTTTTCGGCGGGACAGCTGCTGATCGGCTTTATCTGGATACTGGTGATGAACCTCGTATCGGTCATTCTGATTGTAAAAGCGTGGCACCCGCTGCGGCGCGCGGCCTTGCTGTTGATCCCGCCGCTGCTGTGGACAAGCTTCGCGGCATTGCTCAGCGGTGCTTTCTGGTGGCTGAACCGCGGCGCATAGCGCGCTTTATGCAAACATAATCCCCCATTGGAGCCTTCGGCGGCTGATTATATACTATTTCCGTTCAATCAAACGGAAGGGATTGCCCGCATGGACGTCGACAAGGTTTTCGGACGCAAAACAGCCGCCGATATCAAAAAAGGCCTGCGCCAGCAAAAAGTCGAATACGTCAAGGTCGGCGCATTTGATATCGATGGCATCCTGCGCGGAAAATATATGGCGGTCGATAAATTTGTTTCCGCTCTCGATAACGGCTTTGGTTTTTGCGATGTTGTTTTCGGCTGGGATTCCAACGACCAGCTTTACGACAGTGCGACGTTTACCGGCTGGCACACGGCCTATCCCGATGCGGAGGCGCGCGTGGCGCTGGAAACCGTCCGCGCCTTGCCGTTCGAAAACAACGTGCCGTTTTTTATTGCGGATTTTGCCGGCAAGGCTGAAACCGTCTGTCCGCGTAGCCTGCTGAAACGTGTGCTGAAACGCGCGGATGATATGGGCTATGGCGTCAATGCAGCCTGTGAATTTGAATTTTTTGTCTTCGAAGAAACGCCGCATAGCGTGCGCGAAAAAGGCTATCGCAATCTGAAGCCCATTACCCCCGGCTATTTCGGCTATTCGGTGCTGCGCAATTCGGTGCATGCGGATTTTTACCATGATCTTTTGAACATGTGCCGCGACATGAATATCCCGATCGAAGGGCTGCACACCGAAACCGGCCCCGGCGTGCTGGAAGCCGCCTTGCTCTATGCCGATGCACTGGAATCCGCAGACCGCGCCGCGCTGTTTAAAACCTTCACCAAGGTACTGGCGCAAAAACGCGGCTGGATGGCGACATTCATGGCCAAATGGTCAAACGACTGGCCGGGGCAATCCGGCCATATACACTTGTCGCTGAAAGACAAGAAAACCGCCAAGCCGGTCTTTTATGATGCCAAGAAAAAATACAATATGTCTGACAAAATGCGCTGGTTCCTCGGCGGCCAGCAGGCACTGATGCCGGAGTTTCTGTCGATGGTGGCCTCCACCGTCAATAGCTATAGCCGCCTTGTGCCTGGTTTCTGGGCGCCGACATCGGCGACATGGGGTGTGGAAAACCGTACCACGGCGCTGCGTGTTATTCCGGGCGGCGAAAAATCGCAGCGCATCGAATACCGCATCGCGGCCGCCGATATTAACCCTTATATCGCGCTTGCGGCCTCTATCGGCTCCGGCCTTTGGGGGATCGAGAATAAAATCGAACCGACCGAGGTTGTCACCGGCAATGCCTATGACCTGACTTTTGATGCGAAGCTTTCGCTGCCGCAAACGCTGACCGAAGCGGCGGGGCGTCTGCGTAAATCCAAAGCCGCGCATGATTTGTTCGGCAAGGATTTCGTGACCCATTTCGCCCAGTCGCGTGAATGGGAAGAGCGCGAATTCCGCAAAAATATTACCAGCTGGGAACTGTCCCGCTATTTCGAAATCATCTAAGGAGAAACCATCATGGCACAGCCCGCCGCCAAAGGCACATCCCCCTTGCTGCGCACCATCTCGCCGGTTGACGGCAGCGTTTTTGTCGAACGCCCGCTGCAGGGCGGGGCGGAGATCGATGCTGCGCTCGATAAAGCCAAAAAAGCGCAGCGCGACTGGCGTTTTGTGCCCATGGCCGATAAACAAAAAATCATGCTGAAATTCATGGATGCACTTGTTGCCAAAGCCCCCGAAATCGGGACAGAACTGACATGGCAGATGGGCCGCCCTGTGCGCTATACGCCGGGCGAGGTGACGGGCGCGATGTGCGAGCGTATCCGCTATATGGTCGATCTGGCACCGGGGGCGCTGGCCGATATCGTGCCGGAAGCGCGCGACGGTTTCAAACGTTTTATCCGCCGTGAACCCGTCGGCGTGGTAGCGGTGATTGCGCCGTGGAATTATCCCTACCTGACGTCGGTGAATACAATTGTGCCGGCGTTGCTGTCGGGTAATGCGGTGGTGCTGAAACATTCTGCCCAGACGCCGCTCTGTGCCGACCGTTTTGCGGCAGCCTTCAAAGAAGCGGGCCTGCCCGAAGGGCTGTTCCAATACCTCGACCTCAGCCACGAAGACGCCGAAAAACTGATGGCCGATCCGCGCGTCGATTTTGTGAACTTCACGGGCGGTGTCAAGGCGGGGCATACCGTGCAGCGCGCGATCAGCGGCAAATTCATCGTGGCGGGGCTCGAGCTGGGCGGCAAAGACCCGGCCTATGTGCGTCCCGATGCGGATCTGCATTATGCCGTTGAAAATCTGGTCGATGGCGCCTTTTTCAATTCCGGCCAATGCTGCTGCGGGATTGAACGCATCTATGTGCATGCCGATTTGTTTGACGATTTTGTCGAAGGTGCGGTAGAGCTTGCCAAAAAATACGTCCTTGGCAACCCGCTGGATGCCGCAACGACTCTTGGCCCAATGGTGCGCACGGCGGCGGCAGATTTTGTGCGCGCGCAAACGGCCGATGCCGTGGCGCAGGGCGCGAAGGCGCTGATTGACGAAAAACTTTTCCCCGAAAGCCGCGCAGGCACGCCTTATCTGGCGCCGCAGGTGCTGGTGAATGTCACGCATAGCATGCGGGCGCAGCGCGAAGAAACTTTCGGCCCCACGGTCAATATCATGAAAGTGTCATCGGATGACGAAGCGCTCCAGCTGATGAATGACAGCGATTTCGGCCTCACGGCTTCGATCTGGACGCAAGATATGGATGCGGCAGAAGGCCTTGGCAACCGACTTGAAACCGGCACGGTCTTTATGAACCGCTGCGATTACGTTGACCCCGCGCTGCCGTGGACGGGCGTAAAAGATACCGGCCGCGGCGCATCGCTGTCTGTGCTCTGCTTTGAAAGCCTGACCCGCCCGAAGGGTTTCCATCTGCGTCATAAAATTTGATTTCAGGAGCGTCCAACATGTCCGAGAAAATCCTCAAAGGTAACTGGAACTATCCGACGCGCGTGATCTTCGGGCCGGGCAGCATTGCCCGCCTGCCGGAGTTTTGCCTGAACCTGGGCATGAAAAAACCGGTTCTGATGACAGATGCGGGCTTGCAGGCACATCCGATTACGCTGAACGCGCTCAAGATCAACCGCGAAGCGGGGATCGACACCGCGCTCTTCGCCGAGATCAAGCCCAACCCCACAGGCGCAAATGTCATGGCGGGTGTCGAAGCCTACAGGAACGGCGGCCATGATGGTGTGATCGCCTTTGGCGGCGGCAGCGGCATCGATGCTGCCAAGGCTGTGGCCTTGATGGTGGGGCAAAACCGCCCGCTGTGGGATTTTGTCGACGAGGGGGATAACTATCTGCGCGTGAACGAAAAGACCATGGCGCCGGTTATCGCCATCCCGACGACGGCGGGCACAGGCAGCGAAGTGGGGCGCGCCAGCATCATCACCAACGAAGAAACCCACGAAAAGAAAATTATCTTCCATCCCAAAATGCTGCCGTCGCTGGTTATTTCCGACCCTGAACTTACGGTGGGTCTGCCGCCGCATATCACGGCGGCAACGGGCGTGGATGCTTTTGTGCATTGTTTCGAGGCCTTCTGTGCGCCCGGTTTTCATCCGCTCGCCGATGGTATTGCGCTGGAAGGCATGCGCCTTGTCGCTGATTATCTGCCGCGCGCCTATGACAACGGTCAAGATATCGAAGCGCGCGCGCATATGCTGGCGGCGGCATCCATGGGTGCGGCGGCCTTTCAAAAAGGCCTTGGCGGCGTGCATGCGCTGGCGCATCCGCTCGGTGGCCTCTATGACAAGCCGCACGGGCTTTTGAACGCTATCCTGCTGCCCTATGTCATGGTACGCAACCGCACCTATATCGGGGAGCGTATGGATGTGCTGGCGCGTGTCCTGAACCTGCCCACCAAAGGCAATGGCTATGACGCTGTTTTGGTGTGGGTGCTGGATTTCAGAAAACGCCTCGGCATCGAAAACACGCTGGGCGATATCGGCGTGCCGCATGACCGCCCCGCAGATATTGGCCGCATGGCAACCGAAGACCCTTCTGCCGGCGGCAACCCCGTGCTGCTGAGCGCCGAAGATTACACGCAAATCTTCCTCAAGGCCTGTGCGGGCGATCTCAGCGAAAACCGCGTGGCGGCTTAATCGGTCGGCGGAAAATACACAGGCGCCTCTGCGGTCACATCCAGCGGCGGCTGGTCGGCATAGAGCGGGATGACGATGCGCCGCGCGTGCAGGTGCAGCTGCGGGAAGGTGCCGCTGTCGGGGCGCGCTGTGTTTTCGCCATAGAGCCAGTCACCGACGATGGGGCAATCAATAGATTGCAGATGCACGCGGATCTGATGCGTGCGGCCGGTTTCGGGCGAAAGTTCCAAAAGCGTGCGGCCGTCGCCATAGGTCTTGAGAATTTTGTATCCCGTCACGGCGCTTTGTGCTTCGGGGTCATTGACGCCGCAGGGCTGCATGCTCCAGCCTTTCGGCAGTTTGACTTTGCGCAGCGCCGTGTTGATGACGCCTTCGGCTTTTGCGGGCGCGCGGCTGGTGACGGCCCAATAGGTTTTCTGGATCTGGCCGGATTCAAACAGTTTGCCCATACGCCGGAGGCCGCGGTCGTTGCGCCCGATCACAAGGCAGCCGCTGGTGTCGCGGTCAAGGCGGTGGGCGAGGCGCGGCGTTTCCTTGTAGCCGAAATGTAAATGGCTGAAATAATCTTCAAGGCTCGGCCCGCCTTTGGGCCCCGCATGCACAGGGATATTCACGGGTTTATCGAGCACGATAATAAGCTGGTCGCGGAATAGGATTCGCGACATCAGTTCGGCTTCGGTCATTTCATAAACGGGGACATGATCCATGCCCCTGTTTTAGCGGCTTTTCGGCGGCTTGGCGAAGGGTTTTATCGCCTTGAAAATATTATGTATTGCGCAAAGCCGGCGGCTGCATTACAAAGAGCGCGTATAAGAATTGGTATAAAAAACATGCTGCCCATAGAAGACGAAATCGAACGCCGCCGTACCTTCGCCATCATCGCGCACCCCGATGCGGGTAAAACGACGCTGACCGAAAAATTGCTGCTGTTTGGCGGTGCCATCCAGCTGGCAGGCGCGGTCAAGGCACGCAAAGAGACGCGCCATGCACGGTCGGACTGGATGAAGGTGGAGCAGGAGCGCGGGATTTCCGTCGTCTCCTCCGTCATGACGTTTGAATATGAAGGTATCAAGTTCAACCTGCTGGATACGCCGGGGCACCAGGACTTTTCCGAAGATACGTATCGCACATTGACCGCCGTTGACAGCGCCATCATGGTGATCGACGCCGCCAAGGGGATCGAGACGCAGACGCGCAAGCTGTTCGAAGTCTGCCGCCTGCGCGACATGCCGATCACGACATTTATCAACAAGCTCGACCGCGAAGGGCAGGATCCGTTTAATCTGCTGGACGAAATCGAACAGACGCTGGCGCTGGACGTATCACCCGCCAGCTGGCCGATTGGTATGGGCCGCGATTTTCTGGGCTGTTATGACCTGATCAACGATCAGCTGATTTTGATGGCGCGCAGCAAAGGCGAGCGTCCGGACGAAGGCGAAAAATGCTATGGCATTGACGACCCGAAGCTGGATGAACGTTTGCCTGACTACGCGGTCAAAAAACTCCGCGAAGATATCGCCATGGTGCGTGGTCTGTGCAAGCCCATCGACCGCAAAGCCTATCTGGAAGGCACGATGACACCGGTGTTTTTCGGTTCTGCCGTCAATAATTTCGGCGTGCGGGAAATGCTGGGCGGGCTGCGCGAACTGGCGCCGCCGCCGCGTCCACAGCCGACAGCAGAGCGTTTGATTGAGCCGACCGAGAAAAAAGTTACCGGTTTTGTGTTTAAAATTCAGGCGAACATGGACCCGAAACATCGCGACCGTATCGCCTTTACGCGTCTGTGCTCTGGCCATTTCAAACGCGGCATGAAATTGCAACATATCCGCAGCGGCAAGGCGATTACCGTGCATAACCCGCTGATCTTTTTTGCGCAGGAACGCGATGTGGCCGAAGACGCCTTTGCTGGTGATATCATCGGCATTCCCAATCATGGTAACCTGCGCATCGGCGATACGCTGACCGAAGGCGAAGTGCTGCATGCAACCGGTATCCCCAGCTTTGCGCCCGAACATTTGCAGCGCGTCCGCCTTGACGACCCGCTGCGCGCCAAACATCTGGGCGAGGCACTGTTGCAACTGGCCGAAGAAGGCGCCGCGCGCATCTTTAAACCACGGATGGATTCAAGCTGGGTGGTCGGCGTTGTCGGCCCGCTGCAGTTCGATATTCTGGCGGATCGTATCCGCACGGAATACAACCTGCCGGTGCGGTTTGAACAGGCGGCGCTGCATACAGCACGCTGGCTGGAGAGCGATAACGCAGGAAAGCTGGAACAGTTTATCGACCAGAACCTGCCGAATATCGCCGAAGATCATGACGGCCAGCCGGTCTTTCTGGCGCGCAACGCCTGGCATCTGGACACCTCAAACGAGAATTGGCCCGATATCCGCTTCCTTTCCACCAAGGAGCAGGCGGTCGCATAAGCGTTCTTTATGTGCCGATAGGTTTTTTCTATAATTAAAATAAAGCAAATTCAGCGGGTTATGGGCGCCTGCGGCGTGGGGTTTTATAATACCCCAAATTTATGCGATTTTCTTTGTCGCCTGCACAAAATTCGGCTATGTTCCGATACGATTTTTGTTGAAAAACAGCCTTAAAATCCAATATTAATTTGGACTGAAAAGGTTCCCTATCGCCGCGGCGGCAGGGACAAGAGAGGCAGTATGATCAAACTTGGCAAATTGACAGATTACGCCGTCGCCGTGATGGTGCAGCTTTCGCGTGAAGGGACTGCAGCGCGCAGTGCGCATCAGCTGGCCGAACGCACCAGCATACCGGAGCCGACTGTCGCCAAGGTCCTAAAAAAGCTTGCGCGCAAAAAACTGGTTGAATCCGTGCGCGGTGCGGCGGGGGGGTATCGTCTGGCTGGTCCGGCTGATCAAATGTCGGTCTGCGACGTCATAGAGGCGCTGGACGGGCCGATTGCGATTGTCTCCTGCGCTGGCGCGAATGATACCTGCCGTGCAGAGCCGAAATGCCCGGCCAAGGGCAAATGGACACCGGTCAATCAGGCAATCCGTGCCGCACTGCAGGCTGTGCGTTTGTCGGATATGGCGCGTTCTTCTTCGGGCTGTGGCCATGTGCCCGGTCTGACGCAAATCACCGAAGGCGGGGCACATGTCAATCTCAAGTGAAACACGCCAGACGGTTGCCGAACTTGACGGAAAATACGAAGCCGGTTTTATCACCGACATCGAAATGGATATCGCGCCCAAGGGTCTGAACGAAGACATCATCCATTTGATTTCCAGCAAAAAAGGCGAGCCGCAATGGATGCTGGATCAGCGCCTGAAAGCCTATCGCCACTGGCTGACCATGCCGGAGCCGCAGTGGGCAAAACTGCGTATTCCGGATATCGATTATCAGGATGCCTATTACTACGCCGCGCCAAAAAATATCGTCCGCCCCAAAAGCCTTGACGAAGTTGATCCGAAATTGCTGGAGACGTACAAAAAACTCGGCATCCCGCTGCGCGAGCAAGAGATGCTGGCGGGCGTCGCCGTGGATGCCGTTTTTGACAGCGTGTCCGTCGTCACGACGTTTCGGGAGAAGCTGCACAGCGCGGGTGTGATTTTCTGTTCGATCTCCGAAGCGATCAAGGATTATCCGGACCTGATCAAAAAATACATGGGCAGCGTTGTGCCCTATACCGATAACAAACACGCCTGTTTGAACGCCGCCGTCTTTACCGACGGCACGTTTGTCTACATCCCCGAAGGCGTGCGCTGCCCGATGGAGCTGTCGACATACTTCCGCATCAACGAAGCCAAGACCGGCCAGTTTGAACGTACGCTGATTGTCGCGGAGAAGGGCTCTTACGTTTCCTATCTCGAAGGCTGCACAGCGCCCAAACGCGATGAAAACCAGATGCACGCCGCGGTGGTCGAGCTGATCGCCATGGACGATGCAGAAATTAAATATTCGACCGTACAAAACTGGTATCCCGGCGACGAGGAAGGTCGCGGCGGTATTTTTAACTTTGTCACCAAGCGCGGTATCTGCAAAGGCAAGCGTTCCAAAATATCCTGGACGCAGGTTGAAACGGGCTCGGCGATCACGTGGAAATATCCGTCCTGTATTTTGCTGGGCGATGACAGCGTGGGTGAATTTTATTCTGTGGCCATCACCAATAACCATCAGCAGGCCGATACCGGTACCAAGATGATCCATATCGGTAAAAACACCAAATCGCGCATCGTGTCGAAGGGGATTTCAGCGGGCAAGTCTGATAATACCTATCGCGGCCTTGTGCGTATTTCGGGCAAGGCGGAAAACGCGCGTAATTATACGCAGTGCGACAGCCTTTTGATCGGCCAGACCTGCGGCGCGCATACCGTGCCCTATATCGAAAACCGCAGCCCGAGCGCAACGCTGGAACATGAAGCGACCACATCCAAGGTCAGCGATGACCAGCTGTTCTACTGCCGCTCGCGCGGGATACCGGACGAAGAGGCGCTGACCCTGATCGTCAACGGTTTTTGCCGCGAAGTGCTGCAACATTTGCCGATGGAATTTGCGGTCGAAGCGCAAAAACTCGTCGCGATCTCTCTGGAAGGAAGTGTCGGATAATGCTGAAAATTGAAAACCTGCATGTCACTGTGGCTGAACGCGAAGTGCTGAAAGGCCTGACGCTGGAAATCAAACCCGGCGAAGTGCATGCCATCATGGGGCCGAACGGGTCGGGCAAATCGACGCTGTCTTATGTCCTTGCCGGCCGCGCGGGATATGACATCACCGAAGGCTCTATCAGCTTTATGGGGCAGGATATCGGCGAGATGGATCCGGAAGAGCGCGCGGCGCTGGGTCTTTTCCTCGCGTTCCAATACCCTGTTGAAATTCCGGGCGTGACGACGACGACTTTTTTGAAAACCGCACTGAATGCCGTGCGCAAAGCGCGCGGCGAAAAAGAGCTTGATCCGGCCAGCTTCCTCAAACTGCAAAAACAAAAGCTGACCGAACTGGGCATGGATGCCGATATGCTCAAGCGTGGCGTCAATGTCGGTTTTTCGGGCGGCGAGAAAAAGCGCAACGAAGTGCTGCAACTGGCGATGCTTCAGCCGAAACTCGCCATTCTGGACGAAACCGATAGCGGCCTTGATATCGATGCACTTAAAATCGTTGCAGACGGCGTCAATGCCCTGCGCGCGCCCGACCGTTCCTTCCTGATTATCACGCATTACCAGCGTCTGCTGGACTACATCAAGCCTGATGTGGTGCATGTACTGGCCAAGGGCAAAATCCAGAAAACCGGCGGTCCTGAACTGGCCCTGGAGCTGGAAAAGAACGGCTATGCCGATTACTACGGCGAGGCAGCATAAGATGGCGCAGGCGGCGGTGCAGACTTTCAAAACAGCAGCGGATGGCGTGCATGCCGATGCTCTGCCGTGGTTGACCCCGGCGCAGGCATTGCTGGACGATGCTGCTCCCGCATGGATCCGCGCGCTGCGTGAAACCGGCGCGGCCAGCTTTGCCACAACCGGCCTGCCGACCCCTGCATGGGAAGGCTGGCAATATACCAATTTGCGCCCGATGACTGCGGATACATTTCAGTTTGACGGTGCGGCCGGCAACGTAACGGCTGCCGATCTTCCTGCGCCGCTGCTGGGCGACAGTCACCGCATCGTGCTGGTCAATGGCCGCCTGCGTCCTGATTTAGGCACGGCGCTGCCCGATGGCGTCAAACTGCTACCGCTGATGGAGGCGCAAGAGCCGGAAGAAGAGCTGGTAACGGTGGGCAGTCTTGCCGCATCGCCGCTGCTGGCGCTGAACTGCGCCTATATGCGTGATGGTTTTATTCTTGATATCGCACCGCACCGCGATATCGCGCGCCCTGTCGAAATTTTGTTTATGACGGCAGGTGATGCGCCTGCGGTTTACCCGCGCGTTCTGTACCGTTTTGGCGAAAACAGCGGCGCGGCACTCTTGGAGCGGCATGCCGGCGCGGGCGCCAGCCTGACGAATCTTTACGCCGGTATCGTCCTGAAACAGTCCGCGCGCGGCCGTTATTACCGTTTTATCGATCAGAATGATGCCGCGCTGCATATCAGTCAGACGGTGGTGCGCAGCCATAAATCATCAGATTTTCAAGGGTTTAGCTCTGTATCTGGCCTCGCAACGGGGCGGCAGGAATTCGGATTAGAATTGCTGGATGACGGGATTTCGAGTAGTATCGGCGGCATATATATGCTCAAGGGTCAGCAGTGCCACGATTTTACCATTCTTGCAGATCATTTTGAAAAGGACGGAACATCCGTCCAGCATTTTAAAGGAGTTATAGATGACCAAGCTCGTGCAATATTCCAAGGGAAGATACACGTACATCGTCCTGCACAAAAAACAGATGGCTACCAGTCTCATCATGCGTTACTGCTATCCGACCAAGCCGAAGCTAGCGCAAAACCAGAACTAGAAATTTACGCCGACGACGTCAAATGCAGTCACGGCGCCACCGCCGGGATGCTGGATAACGACGCCCTGTTTTACCTGCAAAGCCGGGGCATTCCGGCGCCTGATGCAAAAGCTTTGCTGATCCGCTCCTTCCTCTGTGAAACGCTTGAGAAAATCACCCGTGACGATGTGCGCGCGCTCTATGCTGCGCGCATTGCCGAATGGCTCGGCGCGGATGTCGAGGATGGCGCCGCATGATCAATCCCGCGCCCGATATCAAAGTCAGCGATATGTCGCAAATGAAGCCAACCCCGCGCCCCGTGGCGGCGCTGAGGGCTGATTTTCCTGCGCTGTCGCAAAAGGTCAATGGTCGTATCGTTTGTTATCTCGATAGCGCCGCCAGCGCGCAAAAGCCGCAGACCGTGATCGATGCTATGGCGCGTGTGATGACAGACCACTATTCCAACGTACACCGCGGCGTTTATACATTTGGCGCCAAAACCAGCGCGGCCTTTGAAGGCGCGCGTGAAAAAGTCGCCCGCTTCCTCAATGTCGCATCCGAAAAAGAAATTGTTTTTACGCGCAACGCGACCGAAGCCATCAACCTTGTCGCGTCGACATGGGGTGAAGCGTTTTTAAATGCCGGGGATGAAGTCATCCTGACCGAGCTGGAACATCACGCCAATATCGTGCCGTGGCATATGCTGCGCGCGCGCAAGGGGATCGTTATCAAGGTTGTGCCTGTCCTGCCGGACGGGACGCTGGATATGGCGGCCTTTGATGCGCTGCTGTCGTCCAAAACCAAGTTTTTGTCTGTCACGCAGATGTCAAATGCGCTGGGCACAGTCACGCCGGTTGCCGCGATGATCGCCAAGGCGCATGGCGTCGGTGCAAAGGTGCTGGTCGATGGATCGCAAGCAGTGGCGCATCTGGATGTCGATGTGCGTGCGCTGGATGCGGATTTTTACGTCTTTACCGGCCACAAGCTTTACGGTCCCTCGGGCATCGGCGTTCTCTATGGCAGGGCAGAACTGCTGGCCGCGATGCCGCCTTATCAGGGCGGGGGCGAGATGATCGAAGACGTCAGCTTCGATAATATTACCTACAAAGACCCGCCGTACCGCTTTGAAGCAGGTACGCCCGCGATTGTCGAGGCCATCGGCCTTGGCGCGGCGATTGACTGGCTGGGCGGTATCGACAAACCGGCCGCCTTGGCGCATGAAGCAAAACTGCTGGCGGCGGCCGAAGAAAAACTCCGCGCCATCGACGGTGTGCGTATTTTTTCGAACGCAGCCGACCGCGCCAGTATTCTGTCGTTTGAACTGACGGGCGTGCACCCGCACGATATGGCGACAATTTTTGACCAGCTGGGCATTTGCGTCCGTGCCGGACACCACTGCGCGCAGCCGCTGATGCGCGCGCTCGGCGTGACGGCCACGGTGCGGGCGTCTTTTGCGCTTTATAATTCGATGGAAGATGTCGAGCGTCTGGCCGAAGCAATCCTCAAGGCGAAAGGGCTGTTCCAATGATGCAGCATGTAGCAGATGACAATATGATCCGCAGCGCCGTGGGCGATGAGGAAATGGAACAAATGCTGGAGCCGCCCGATCTGGAAGCCACGCGCGAACATCCGCTCTGGCCGCTGATACGTGCCGCGCTGCGCGAAGTATACGATCCTGAAATTCCGGTGAATATTTACGAACTGGGTCTGATCTATAAAGTCGATATCGCGGCGGACACGAACAAAGTCTACGTGGAAATGACGCTGACATCGCCGGCCTGCCCTGTGGCGGGCGAAATGCCGGGGATGATCGAAAATGCTATTCGTACGGTACAGGAAGTGGGCGATGTTATCGTCGATATCATCTGGGATCCGCCGTGGGACCCGTCGAAAATGGCGGAAACGGCCAAATTGCAATTGAACATGTTTTAAAATATACAACAGGCAACACCGAGGAGAAAAACCATGACACAACAACTGATGACCCTGACTGAAAATGCTGCGGCACATATCAAAAGCCTGATGGCTGATGCGCCCGCAGGCGAAGAATTTGAAGGCCTGCGCGTTGGCGTCACCGCCGCAGGATGCTCCGGCCTCAGCTATAGCCTCGAGTATGCCAAACAGGCGAGCCCGATGGATTTGCTGGTCGAAGACAAAGGCGTGAAGCTTTTTATCGATCCGCAGGCACAGCTCTATATCGCGGGCATGGAAATGGATTACTTCGAAAACAAATTCGAAGCCGGTTTCATTTTCAACAATCCGAATGCCACCGGCCACTGCGGCTGCGGCAAGTCTTTCAAAGTCTGATTTTTATCAAAAGACCGGTTAAAAGGCGCGCGGCTCCGGCCCGCGCCTTTTTGCTGCGCGGCGGCTGGCGGTTGACAGTGAAGCCGGGCAGGCGTAGATATGCGGCATCAGCATAATGGAGAATTTCATGAAAAAATCATTTAACACTGAAAGCCGCGGCCGCTGGACGGTTGTGACCGAAAATGCCTTCACCGCCGGTTGCCCCGAACGTGCCGCGCCGGAGCTTGCGCGCCAGATCGAAGAGCGCATCACGGGCGAAAATATGGCGCCCCGCGCCAGTGTGGTAGATATCGTGCCGCAGCAGGGCGTTGTGGTTGTCGAATGCGATGATGATTTTGGCATACGTCTGAATGACCTGCCCGGCGCAAGCTATGCTGAAAAAGCCAAGCCCGCAGCCAAGGGCAGATCGCCGCGCTGATTTTTCAGGCGTATTGTCCGGCAACCCAGCCGGACGACCACGCCCACTGAAAATTATATCCGCCCAGCCAGCCGGTCACATCTACGACCTCGCCGATAAAATAAAGCCCGCTTTGTTTTGTGCTTTCCATTGTTTTGGATGACAGCTCGCGCGTGTTGATGCCGCCGCGGGTGACTTCGGCGGTGCGGTATCCTTCGCTGCCGATCGGGGTGACCTGCCATTTTTGCAGGCGGTCAGCGACCAGCGTAAGCTTTTTATCAGACAGATCCGCCATCGGCATGTCGATAGCAAGGTCGGCGGCAATCCATTCCGCCACGCGGCGCGGCACAAAACCCGCCAGCACGTTGTGCAGCATCTGGCGCGGATGCTCTTTGCGCAGCGCCTTGAGTGCACCGAGGAGGTCATCCGTGTCCGGCAGCAGGTTGACGTCAATTGCGTCACCTTCCTGCCAATAAGACGAAATTTGCAAAATCGACGGGCCGCTGAGGCCGCGGTGGGTAAAGAGCATACCTTCGCGGAAGTGCGTTTTGCCGTGGCTGATCTCGCTCGGGTCGACCGCAAGGCCGGAGAGGGATTTTGTAACAGCAAGAATATCGGCAGAGAAAAGCAGCGGCACCAGCGCGGCGCGCGTCGGTATCAGGCTATGGCCGAATTGAATACCGACGTCATAACCAAAACCAGTCGCGCCGATTTTGGGGATCGACAGGCCGCCGCTGGCAATCACCAGCGCGCGGCAGGTGATGTCGCCTTGTGTCGTTTTCAGGGCGAAGCCCATGCCCGTGTGCGTCACAGACTCTACGGCTGTTTCAAGCCACATATTCCCGCCAGCGTCTGCTATTTCATCAAGCAGCATGTCGATGATCTGCTGCGACGAGCCGTCACAAAAAAGCTGGCCGAGCGTTTTTTCATGAAAGGTGATACCGTGTTTTTGTACCAGCTTGATAAAATCCTGCTGCGTGTAGCGGCTGAGGGCGGATTTGCAAAAATGCGGATTGTCCGAAATAAACTGCGCGGGGGTGCAGTGCAGGTTGGTGAAATTGCAGCGCCCGCCGCCGGAAATGCGGATTTTTTCGCCCGGTGTTTTGGCATGATCGATTACCAGCGTGCGGCGGCCGCGCTTCGCTGTTTCGGCGGCGCACATCATGCCTGCGGCTCCGGCGCCGACGACGATTACGTCATAGTCATGGGACATCTGGGGTTATTTTTTCCGCGGCGGTTTCAGTTTGAAGCTGTCGGGATCAAAGCCTTCGTTGAGCTTGTCGAAGTCTTTTTGTACGGCCTTGCGCGCGGCGTCCTCGGCGGCGATGCGGTCGAGTTCCTTTTGTACGGCGATTTCCTTGAGCGAAAGGGTGAGGGATATTTTGTGATACCGCTCGGCCATATAATGGTTTTCGTCCGATGCTTTTTTGCCTGCATGTTTGGCGGCGGTGCGGCCCAGATTGTCTTTGGCCAGCACATCGGCGCCGGCGGCAATCAGCAAGTCGACGTTATCGTCGTCGCCTTCGATGGCGGCGTGGTGCAGGGGCGTCAGGCCTTTGACGTCTTTTATATTCAAGTCGGCACGCGCACGGATGAGCACCTTCAGCGTGTCAGTATCGGAATTTTTGGCGGCATAATGCAGCGCGGTCATTTTTTCTTTTGTGGAAACGGCATTGATATCGGCGCCAAGCTGGATAAGCGTTTTGACAGCATCGTCAGAGCGGTTATCAGCCGCCAGTTGCAAAGGCGTCAGGCCGTCCGCGTTGCGGGCGGAGAGATCTGCCCCTGCATCAACCAGCGCCGTCAGATTTTCGTGATCGCTGCTGTCGAGCGCGCGGAACAGTTCGCGCGTCATCGTTTTGTTGAAATCGGAACGGGGCGTTTTACGCGGGGCGGTCATTGCAGGCTCCGTATGTTGTCGTCATGGCTTGGGTTTGCGCGCGGTTTTTCTGAGTGCAAATCTCGAAGGGTCGGGGTTGAATTTTTCGAGCGCGGCCATGTCCTGCGCAAACTGGTCAGGCGTGTAGGGCGCGGCTTCGGGTGCGGGCGTCGTCGTCGCCGGTTTTGCGGGCAGGCCGTTTTTCATCAGCTGAAAAAGATAGGTAGAGGTATCGATAAAACGTTTGCCTTCGCCGGTCCAATCCTCGCCGGCGCGCTGCTGGGCGATGGCGGCGGGGTTGTGCCCGAAATGATCGGTGCGGCGGTAATCGGCACCGGCTTCGGCCAGTGCTTCGACAACATCGCGCGTGCCCATAAAGGCGGCGAGTTGCAGCGGGGTCATGGACTGGCCGTCGGTACGCTCCAGCTGGCTGGTGTATTCGAGCACCAGACGGGTCATCTCGGCATTTTGCTTATAGGCAGCCCAGTGCAGGGCGCTATAGCCGGCCTGTCCGCCGTGCAGATCGGGATCGGCGCCGGCTTCGAGCAGGAAGCGGGCGGCCTTGATCTTGCCTTCGAGGATGGCTTTGTGCAGCAGGGTTTGGCCATGCTCGTTACGCATATCGGCATCGGCGCCATCGGTCAGAAAAAAGCGCAGATTGTTCAGGTCTTCATCCTGAACAGCCTTAAAGACGTCCTTCGCCGCTTCCGGGTCTGAGTACTTTAAAAACATTGGTTTTTCCTGTGTATCCACAGGTTAGAGGCGTGGGGGTGTTACGTCAACAGGAAAGGCCCGGTTTCGCAACCGGGCCTTCCTGTGCCTCCCAATCGGGAGAAAGAATGTTTTTGCTTATGCTGCAGCGATAGCAGAGGGCTGCATGGTGGCTGCGCGCTTCACGGTCAGCTCGATCGCTTCACGGCCAGATTCAACGCGGGCAGAGATTGCTGCGCCGTATACGCCTGCTTCGCTCTTGGTAGCTTCGAAGTTGAATTTGTTCAATGTCATGGCCGCACCTCGTTTTTTAAAGAGTTTTTTTGTTTTTTGTCGGGGGTCTTCATTTTCTTTGGAGGAAATTAAATTGCCCTACAGCTATAGAATGCGAAAGAAACACATAGCTGTCAAACGAGATCAACCATAATCCCTGTGGATGAAGTTAATTTACTGTTAAATATGAAGGTATTATAAAAATTTGTTCACACAATTTTCAGGCACAAAAAAACGCCCCCGGAGGGGCGCTTTTGTGAATGATTCTCATTCAAATCGATTCGAATCGGTTGCGAGAGGGGTTACTGGCCGTTGCTTGGCGCATCATATTTTGCAGCCGCAGGCGCGTGACCAAGGGCATTCATGAATTTGTTGCCATTTGAATGGCGTTCCTGGATGGCCGCCATACCTCTGGCGTAATCTGGTGTACCGCTGAAGGCTTCGCCGAATGTTTCCAATTTCATGTGTCCCACCCTTTATTTGCGTTTTTCTTGCTTCATGTAGAGTTCTAATGACTCATGGTGACCCATTTTTCTTAATTCGTCAAGAAAATTGTATTCCATAAAGGTTGGAATATCGTTCAGCTCGCAGGCTACGGTACACATGTACCAAAGTTTGTCTTCATGTTTGGCCATGCTGATTTTCATGTGTTCTTCCAGCGGGGCCTGCAAATGCGGGTTTTTAATACCGGCGCTTTCCTGCTGCGCTTCGCGCAGAATACCCGCCAGCATCAGCACAAAGCGGCTGGGGGTTACGGCGTTGTTGCGGTTAAAGCCGATATAGGCAAGCTTCGGCTCCGGCAGGTAAGTGGTGGGCTGCGGGGTGGACATGATGCGCAGGGCGATATTGTTGACGCGCACAAAATCCACCAGCTGCTGGCCATGCGCGCTGTGGTTCAGAATATCGAGCGCGGTTGAAATCATCACCTCGTCGCTCGGCAGCGGTTGGCCGGGTTTAAGAAGATCGTTCAGCTTTGCGGCTTCGTTGGTCATGACAGGCTATCCTTGCTTGCGCATTTGCGGCGGCGGTCTCAACCTTCCAGCCACGCCTGACTATGGGGGCTGTAGGGGAAATAAATACCGTTGAGCAAAAGGCTCTGATCGTGGAACGACAGTTTGCCATCGGTCAGCACCGTGATGCTCGAAGAAATCAATCCACCGCCGTAATAAAGCGTGCCGCTAACCAAAAAGTGGTTTGCGGCCGCGTTTTGCGAGACTTGCAGCGGCTTGAAGCCGGAATAGACGCTCTCGCGCTGCTCTTTGGTGAGGGCGCTGAGGAACGGCAGTTTTTTCGGATCTTTGATAAGGAAGACATCGCCTTCGCTACCCTGTACGTTGCCGAAGAAAAAGTCGAGATAGGCAACCACGTTCATCTCGTTGAGGCGAACGGGGTCTTTTTCATTGGCGGTATAAATCGGGTTTGCGGTGCCATCGAGCGTGATGAATTCTTCGCCGTCACTGAGATAGGTGAGGCTGAAGGTCGGCATCGTCGCGTAATTGATAAGGCGGTAGAGTTTGTATTTGTTGTAAAAGGGCAAAGAGCGCCAGGAAACTTCCGTCGCTTCTTTCGAGAATACAACAGCGTCGCGCGTCCCGCTCAGGCGGTTCAAAACCTGATGCGCGTCGTCCCGATTCAGTCGTGTCCAGAGTGGTTGCATGTATCCCCTTTAACCGCGCTAAAGTATATCAATCTTAAGATCAAAGAAATAGGGTTTCTTGAAGGATTTTTGAAGCGAGTTCAGGAACTTGTTCCGGACACGGCTTTTGATAGGGGCTGTTTTTTCCGAAACGCGTTTCAGTCTCCGCTGTCGACGGCGGCCAGCGCGCTGATAATCAAATCGCTGTTTGCGGCAGGTTTATAGGCTTCGCTGCTGAGAATTTGCCGCCAGCGCCGCGCGCCGTGCAGCCCCTGAAACAACCCCAGAATATGGCGGCTGATATCTTTGAGAGGTACGCCGTTCTGTAAATTGCTGTCAATATAGGGCATGAGCGCTTCAATCACGGCGCGCCGGCTGCGAATGCTGGCCGTACCAAAAATATCGCGTTCGACCTGCGCAAGAATGTAGGGGTTCTGATAAGCCTCGCGGCCGATCATGACGCCATCGACATGTTGAAGCGCGTCGCTGATGTGCGCCGTCGTCTTGATGCCGCCGTTGAGGATGATCTCCAGCTGCGGAAAGTCTTTTTTCAGCTGGTATGCGGTTTCCCATTTCAGCGGCGGAATGGTGCGGTTTTCGGCGGGGCTGAGACCGTTCAGCCATGCCTTGCGCGCGTGAATAATAAAGGTACGGCAGCCCTTTTCAGCGATAGGCCCTACGAAATCAAGCAGGAATTGATAGCTGTCCTGATCGTCGATGCCGATGCGGGTTTTGACGGTGACGGGTATGTCTGTGGCCTGTTTCATCGCATCGATGCAATCGGCCACCAGCGCGGGGCTGGCCATCAGACAGGCGCCGAATTGTCCACGCTGGACGCGGTCGCTGGGGCAGCCGCAATTGAGATTGATTTCGTCATAGCCATAGCCCTCGGCAATCTTGGCGCAGGTTGCAAGATCCTTGGGGTCGGATCCGCCCAGCTGCAGCGCCAGCGGGTGTTCTTCGGCGCTATAATCCAGCACATGCAGCTTTTTGCCATAAATCAAAGCGCCTGTCGTGATCATGACGGTGTAAAGCAGGGAATGGGGTGAAATCAGGCGCAGAAAATAGCGGTCGTGCCGGTCTGTCCAGCCCATCATCGGCGCAACAGAAACCGTGTGGTCGACCGTATCGGGGCGGACAGCATGGAGACGGGCTGTGGCAGGGCTTTGTTGGGCGTTCGTGTTCATAGGGCGGTTTTTACATGATTATGGTTAAAAAGTCCAGTCTCGCGGAAATCCTGACTTTTTCTGCCACAGGGGCGAAAAAAGGTTTGATCGAGGGGGGTTTATGCTTATTCTCTCAAGATCATCCGAGACTGTGCGAAGTAACATGACAAAAACAACAAAAACAATCCTTTTCGCGCTGCTGGCGGCCCTGTTTTGGGGGGCGGCACCCGCAAGAGCTTCTGATATAAACGTAGCCGAGGCGATTGCCACCGCAGATGGCGGGGCGGGCGGCACCGAAAGTCTGCCTGTGCCGCGCTATGTGTCGCTGGCAACGGGGGAGGTCAATTTGCGCACCGGCCCCGGTATGCGCTATCCCGTCAAACTGGTCGTGCGCAAAAGCGGCCTGCCGGTCGAGGTTGTGCGCGAATTCGACGTCTGGCGTCAGGTCCGCGACATTGATGGCGACGAAGGCTGGGTGCATAAAAGCATGCTGTCCGGCCGCCGCAGCGTGGTCGTGAAGGGGCAAGTGCAAACGTTGATGCGCAGGCCGGGCGCAGATGCAAGGCCGGTTGCGAAGCTGGAGCCGGGCGTCATCGCCCGCCTGCAAACCTGCAGCGGCGCATGGTGCCAGATCAATGTCGGCGGCTACGGCGGCTGGCTGAAAAAAGAAACCATCTGGGGCGTTTATCCCGATGAAGCGTTCAAGGAGTAATCTCTTTTGACCACCGCGGATACGCAGGAAAAACTCAAGGAAGAAGCCAAAGCCATTCAGGCAAAGCTTGAATCCCTGATCAAGGAAGACGATCTCAAGCTGCGGATATCGCGCAGCGTGTGCATCTATGCCGGTATGATTACCGAGACCTTGCTGGAATACGAAGAGCCGGATGTCGTGATGGAACAGGCGTTTCATCGCATTGCCGATCTGCTGCGCTCCGAACCTGCGGCGGGAGAGGATGATAAAGACCTGATGCCGCTGGCCTATGATGTTGATCATGATACAGAGCTGGGACGCCACCTCGCGCGCAGCGTGGCCAAGAAACTGCCCAAGGGGCTCGACGATGTGCATGAAATTGCCATCGCCCTCGTCATCAATGATTTCCCGCTTTGGGAAGAACAGGGATTTGGCCGCGAAGAAACTTTGCGCCTGCTGATCGAAACCGTCATCATGGCGCTGACGTTTGAAATGGCGACGCAGGATTTCTGTGATCTGTTGATCGAAGAATTTATCGCCGATGGCCACAGTCCCGCCGAAGGCATCGTGGCGATTGCCGCGGCATCGGGGTATTACATGACGGCCGCAGATACGGCGATGGCTTTGCCGGACAATGCGGAGCAGCAAATTACGAATGTCATGGTCCGTGAATCCTTGCGGCATGACACACCGGGCATCAAAAACTGGAAGACGCTTGCGGCGGCGAATGACTCAGAAAATCATGATATTCCAGAATATTTGGGTAAATTGCGGCCGCAGATCGAAGAGTTTTTCGAGCTGATCGGCCTTGAAAACCCGCTGGGGCGCGCCGTCGCGGTGGCCAAGGCGGTCGGACGTATGGTTGCCGTAATCACTGTCGAAGATGTTGGACAGATACACCCAAGTATTGCAAAATCGCTGGCGAAAACCGGCATGATTCTGGGCGCGCGCCACAGAGACGAGACGGCGACATAACGTCGCTGCTCCGGATCGTCCGGTGAGACAACCCTCGAAACCGGAGAGACGTTTTTAAATGCAAAACACACAACGGCAAGTCGCGGAAGACAATATGACCCATCAGCAAAAATCCAGCTATACCTACGACGATCTGATTTCATGCGCCAAAGGTACGCTGTTTGGCCCCGGCAATGCAAAATTGCCAATGCCGCCGATGCTGATGTTTGACCGTATCACCCATATCTCGGAAGAGGGCGGCGCGCATGGCAAGGGCGAGCTGGTCGCCGAATTCGATATCAATCCCGACTTGTGGTTTTTCGCCTGCCATTTCGAAGGCGACCCGGTGATGCCGGGCTGCCTTGGTCTTGACGCTGTCTGGCAGCTGCTGGGGTTCTACCTCGGCTGGACGGGCGCGCTGGGCTCCGGCCGCGCGCTGGGCGTTGGCGAGGTCAAGTTTTCCGGCCAGGTTCTGCCCGAAGCTAAAAAAGTCACCTATCGTCTCAACATCAAGCGCGTGATCAACCGCAAGCTGGTGCTGGGCATCGCCGATGGCGTTGTCGAGGTAGACGGTAAAGTGATTTACGAAGCGGCTGATCTCAAGGTTGGCCTGTTCGAAAACCCGCGCTCGCTTTAATCCTCCATGTGCCGTTTGCGCCGTTTCCGATGCCGCAGGGTTTTACCCGCGGCATCCGGCATTAAAGGGTGCAATATTCCGGCTAAACGCCAATCACACGAAAGAGGTTTGTCATGAGTTTGAGAAGAGTCGTCGTCACGGGGCTTGGTATCGTCTCTTGCATCGGTAACGATCAGGATACCGTCACGCAATCGCTCAAGGATGGTACCTCGGGCATCGTGTTTTCGCCCAAATATGCCGAAATGGGTTTCCGCAGCCATGTCGAAGGTCGCCCGAATATCAACCTCGAAGAAGCCGTCGACCGCAAACTGCTGCGTTTTATGGGCGAAGGCGCGGCCTATAACTATATCGCCATGCAACAGGCGATTGCCGATAGCGGGCTTGAAGAAAAAGACATCTCGAACGAGCGCACCGGCCTCATCATGGGCTCCGGCGGGCCGTCGACGAAAAACCTGCTCGAAGCCTTCGACGTCAGCCGCGAAAAAGGCCCCAAGCGCATCGGGCCTTATATGGTCACGCGCTGCATGTCCTCGACCAATTCGGCCTGCCTTGCCACGCCGTTCCAGATCAAGGGCGTGAACTATTCGATCACTTCGGCCTGCGCGACATCCGCGCATTGCATCGGTAATGCGGCCGAACTGATCCAGTGGGGCAAACAGGATGTTGTTTTCGCCGGCGGCGGTGAAGAGCTTGACTGGTCGCTGACCGTTCTTTTCGATGCCATGGGCGCACTGTCGTCCAAATACAACGACAATCCGACCAAGGCTTCCCGCGCCTATGATGCGAACCGCGACGGTTTCGTCATTGCCGGCGGCGGCGGCACGCTGGTTCTGGAAGAATACGAACACGCCAAAGCGCGCGGCGCAAAAATCTATGCGGAGCTGACAGGCTACGGCGCGACATCGGACGGCTATGACATGGTGGCCCCGTCGGGCGAGGGCGCGGCGCGCTGCATGAAACAGGCAACGGCAACGATGGCCGGTCCGGTCGATTACATCAATACGCACGGCACATCGACACCGGTCGGTGACGGCGCTGAATTGAAAGCGATCAAGGAAGTCTTCGGCGATAAAATCCCGGCTTTCAGCTCTACCAAATCACTGACGGGGCACTCTCTCGGTGCGACGGGCGTGCAGGAAGCGATTTATACGCTGCTGATGATGAAACACAAATTCATCTGTGCCTCGGCCAACGTCGAGACGGTGGATCCGGAAGCAGAAGGGCTGCCGATTGTGCTTCAGCGCAAGGACGGCGTGGATATCAACCATGCCATTTCCAACAGTTTCGGTTTCGGCGGCACCAACTGCACGCTGGCCTTCTCTAAAATCGGCTGATTTCCGTACGGCACGCAAAAAATAAAAAAAGAAAGAATGATATATGACGAGTAAACTGATGCAGGGCAAACGCGGTCTGGTGATGGGCGTCGCCAACGACCATTCCATCGCCTGGGGCATTGCCAAGACGCTGCACGAACACGGCGCGGAAATGGCATTCACCTATCAAGACGAGCCTTTCGGCAAACGCGTTCGCCCGCTGGCTGACAGCATCGGCGCAAAACATGTCGTGCAATGCGATGCCTCGAGCGAGGAAAGCCTTGATAATCTCTTCGCTTACCTCAAAAAAGAATGGGGCAGCATTGATTTCGTCGTCCACGCCATCGCTTTTTCGGACAAGAACGAGCTGAAGGGGCATTACGTCGATACCACGCTCGGCAATTTCCTGACGACGATGCATGTGTCCTGCTATTCGTTTACCTCGGTCGCGCGCCGCGCCAAAGATATCATGCCGAATGGCGGCAGTATGGTCACACTGACCTATCTGGGGTCTGAACGCGTCATGCCGAATTACAACGTCATGGGTGTGGCCAAGGCCGCGCTGGAGGCTTCGGTACGCTATATGGCCGCCGACCTCGGCCCGCAGGGTATCCGCGTCAATTCTATCTCTGCAGGCCCCATGCGCACGCTGGCCGGTGCCGTCATCGGCAATGCCCGCCATACGTTCAAATTCACCACACAGGCATCGCCGCTGCAGCGCCCCGTGACGCTGGAGGAACTGGGCAATACCGGTCTCTACTTCCTCTCCGACCTGTCATCGGCCGTCACAGGTGAAAACCATTACGTCGATTGCGGTTTCAACATTATCGCTATGCCCCGCGAAGAAACCACCGGCCAGATTGTCGGCGCCGGCAGCAAGGACTAACATCTATGCCTTTTATCGTCACTGCACCCGACTTTCCGAACGCGCTGGACAAGCGCATGGCCGCGCGTCAGGCGCATCTGGATGCGCTGGCAGGGATGAAGGCAGAGGGCAAGGTGCTCTATGCCGCCGCGCTTTTAGATGATAATGGCGATATGGCAGGTTCGATGCTGGTCGTTGATCTGCCGGATGTTGCCGCAATCGAGACCTGGCTCGCAAACGAGCCCTATATCCTGCACGGCGTCTGGGACAAATCCCGCATCACCATCCAGCCCTGCCGTCCGGCGGCGCTGAAATAGGGTCTGCAATCAAATATGCCGTCACACCGGCGCAGGCCATCGTGCTGCGTGCTTAAAGGTGAAGAAGAAAACAAAAACCCCCGCAAGCCTTGCGGGGGTTTTTGTTTTCGCGGGCCGCAGATTATTTTTTTGCGGCGGCGTAGATTTCGGACACTTTTGCCCAGTTCACGACAGACCACCAGCTTTTCAGGTAATCCGCGCGGCGGTTTTGGTAGTGGAGATAATAAGCGTGTTCCCAGACGTCGTTGCCCATGATGGGGGTGCCTTTGACATCGGCGATATCCATCAGCGGGTTATCCTGATTGGCGGTGGAGGTGACGACGAGTTTGCCGTCCGCCGTCAAGACCAGCCATGCCCAGCCGGAGCCGAAACGTGTCACGCCGGCTTTTTCAAATTCTTCTTTGAAGGCATCGAGGGAGCCGAAGGTATCGACCAGTGCTTTTTCCAGCTCGGCCGAGGGTTTGCCGGATTGTGCGGCGGGTGCCATGATCTGCCAGAAGAACGTATGGTTCCAGTGACCGCCGCCGTTGTTGCGGACAGCTGCGTTGTATTTGGATACGTTCTTGACGATGTCTTCGAGAGACTGGCCGGCCAGCTCCGGCGTGGCTTCGATCTGTTTGTTCAGGTTGTCGACATAGGCTTTGTGATGTTTGCCGTGGTGGGTTTCCATCGTCTTGGCGTCGATGGCGGGCTCCAGTGCATCAAAGGCATAGGGCAGGGGGGCGAGTTCAAACCCGCCGCCTTCTTTTTGTGTGGCAGCCAGCGCGGGCATGGCGGCCATGCACATGAATACTGTTGCGATGAGAAGCGTGCTCATGATCTTCGTCCTTTTTTTGTTATCAAGAATGACAGGTGCAGATTATAGCACCCGCCGCATACCTGCCATAGCAGATAGCGCCCCGAGAGGGCAATTCAAGGCGTGAATCCGTAAACTAACGCGCGGCCTGTGCTCAGGTTCCTGATTTAAGAGAACGCAGCGCGCCATTACCCTGCGCAGTGCGTACGGCATCGCCATAGGCTTTGAAAATCGCCTGCGATGTCGGGTTCTGGTAGTGGTCGCCTTCGGGGTGCCACTGCACGCCCAGAATAAAGCGTTTATCCGGAATGGAAACGGCTTCGATAATGCCATCATCTGAAATCGCTTCGACAAACAGGCCGCTGCCCAGACGGTCGACGCCCTGCTGGTGCAGGGAATTGACATCGAATTCGGCGGGCAGGCCGATTTTTTCAAACAGGCCGCCTTTTTCAGCTTTGACCTTATGGGCGGCGGTTTCGTAGACAATTTTCAGATTAGTGCTTTGCGGCTCGCGGTGGTCATGCTTGCCGGGCAGTTCCTGTATTTTCTGGTGCAGGCTGCCGCCCATGGCCACGTTCAGCTCCTGAAACCCGCGGCAAATGGCGATCAGGGGGATATCGGCGTCGATCGCGCGGCGGATCAGCGGCAGGGTTGTGGCGTCACGGGCAAGGTCGAGCAGTTTTTCATCAAAAACCCGCTTCGCCCCGTAATGATTGGGGCAGACGTTCGACGGCGAGCCTGTCAGCAGGATACCGTCAATACGGTCCGCGACGCTGTCGATATCGAACTTCCCGTGCGTGACCGGCATCAGCAAGGGGATGCAGCCTGCAATATCCAGCAGCGCCTGCACATAGGTATCGCGGACGAAATGCCCGGGCAGGCCGTTGTTTTCAAGGATGTTGCTGGGGATGAGGACGACGGGTTTGTTTTTGCTCATGGGGCACGCAGAAAAAAGGGTGGAACCGCTACGTTAATAGTTTAACACATTTTAAACGGTTTTTTCATAGATGACGAAAAATTTTCGTACAGGTGTTACAGCTTCCCATGTGCCGTTGAAGCCGGCGGGGATCATGAAGCTGTCGGGTGCGCGAAATTCGGTGGTCTGACCATCTGCGTCTGTGATGCGCACAGTGCCTTCGGTCAGTGTACAAAATTCGTCCTCGCTATAGGAAACGCGCCATTTTCCGGCGCTGCATTCGTATATGCCGGCGCTCAGTTCTCCGCTTTGACTGGTATAGACCACATCAAAGGCCTGATCGGGTGTGCCGTCCAGAACTTTGGCGGCATCAACGGGGCTGCGGTCGGCATCTGCCAGCGGCGCGGGGGAAAGACGGATGACCTGCATCGAATAAATCCTTGATCGTGATTAACACAGGTTCAGCATAAATAACGGGGGCAGGAATGTCGAGAGAGGTCTCGCGCCGCTCAAACCCCGACGCAGCACACAGATGATTCGCAAGGCTGCGCTGCGCCGCATCACACGCAGAAGTGCGCTGAAATTTTCAGGTAGATGTTTGTGATTGTGAAGTGGTGGCCGTAACCACAAGGCAGATGACCCGGGCAGGACGGAGCGCGCGGAGATACAGGTTATATTTTTTGTTTTTGCGCAGCGCCGTCTGCATGGAGCAAAGAAAAAAATATCTTCTGCGCCGCGTGCAGAAGAAAAAAACAAGCGTCTGTTACGATCTTCATCATCTGTATCATCTGCGTGCGTGCGGATAACGGGCGCTGTGTATTTATATGCGTATTTATTGCGCTAAATGAAGAAGGGCGCCGTAGCCGGGCGCCCTTCCAAATGCAAAAAAAGCAAGTTCAGAGAACTTACTTCTTCTTAGCTGCTTTTTTCTTAGCAACTTTTTTCTTCGCAGCAGGTTTTTTAGCTGCTGCTTTTTTAGCGGCAGGTTTTTTAGCGGCTGCTTTTTTCTTGGCGGCAGGCTTCTTCGCTGCTGCTTTTTTCTTAGCAGCGGGTTTTTTCGCTGCTGCTTTTTTCACGGTTTTCTTTTTCGTAGCCATTTGTTTTCTTCCCTATATGAAGTTGACACATTAGCCGAATGAAGATTTCTCGATCACTCGTCTAATCATAATTATATTCTAGAACGTGATTCTCCGACTTGTCAAAACATAATTGACAAGACGGACCCTGCCATGATGCAGAGTCCGTCTTGCTGTGTCATTTTGGTTGCGGTTGTCATCGTGCATCTTGCGATCACTTCGCAAGTGCGAAGTTTGTACTATTCAACAGCGGGTGCGGCGGGTTCGTTGTCGAAATAGCGTGCTTTGACTTCTTCTGCGGTATGTCCGCGGTCAACCATGCAGGCGGTAAAGGCCGCATCATGCTGTGCCTGCGTGATGTCCTGCTCGGTCTCTTCGGCTTGGGTAGCCAATATTGTCTGGCATTCCTCTGCGTTCTGCATGAAGCGCGCAACTTCAGGGGAAACCGCTTCATTGCTGGCGTTTTCGGCGTTTTCGACAGCCTGTTCAATAGATGTTTGCGCGCGTATCGTCTCGTTTTGCGCCTGCGCGAGATAGGACACGCTGATAAAAGCGATGATGCCGAGAAGGGCGGCAAGGCTCAGATATTTTTTCATGAAACAATCTCCGGAAGGGCGGGTGAGACGGGGGATGACAGAGCGGTGGAAGAAACGCGCATGCTGAGTCGCGCTGTCCAACAATTCTTGCGCTGCTTTGTTCCGCGCGCAAGGGGGTGCGCAGAATTTATCTGCGATGATCACATGCATGCGGGGTATGCAATCCGATTTGCGTTTTGCTATGCAGTCTGCACCGGATGATGAGAGCGACTGCGCGGCTACGAACGCAATTCGATTTTTTAAAACGTCCTGCACGGTGCCGGGTCTTCTCAAAACGTCGCGGCGGCAACCGGAAGGCGCCGCGTTCTGCGCGGGCATCTGTTTTAAATTTGTCCGCGGCGCCGGTCTTGCCGCCACATATATATAGTAGGCGTCAAAATCGGCGGCCACCGTGTACGTTTTTTAAGGCATTGAAAATAAATGATATTTTTTGATGTTTTGATGGTGCAAGTATCTAACTATCTCAAAACGCAGCGTTATTCGCTGTTGCGGATGCTGCAGGTGCAAATAGACATAAATATAATGAAGCGGCTGGGGGCTTTTGCAGGCATTCAGAGGCGCATATATCGGTTTGAAGGGGAGCCGATTGCCAGCGCATAGCGCGTCAACAGCTGAAAATCCAGCTGCGAAGTGCTTGCGAAGTCTTTGATTTTTTGGAAAATGGTGATCCCGCAGGGATTTGAACCCTGGACCCTCTGATTAAAAGTCAGATGCTCTACCGCTGAGCTACGGAATCACATATCAAGGACTTGGACATTAAGTTTTTTCCAAGTTGCGGTCAAGTTATTAGATCATATTCCCTGTTTTGTAAATTGAAAAAACGCTGCGGGCACGGCGGGGGCCTCTAATGCCTATTTTTCAGATAATTTTAACCACTTAATACTATGATAAATCTGGAAAACAATAAGGCAAAGCAGATGTCCAAACCTCTCCACGACGATTTCGGCGCACAGGCCAGGCCTGTGCAAAAACATTTTCATGTTCTGGTACTGGGGGCCGGCGTGATGGGGCAGCGGCACATCGCCTCATTGATCGAGATTGCCGACAAGGTGCTCGCGCCGCAAGGTATCACGCTGGATATTGCTGCTGTCGACCGCAGGGATGACATGCTCAAAGCCTTGCCCGCGCGCGTGACGTCTTTTGCGGATATGGACTCTGCGCTGGCGGCGCAAAAGCCGGACATCGCGGTGATGGCCTTTAATGATGATCAGCATATATCGGCTTTCCGTAAACTTTTCGCCGTGTGCCCTGATCTGCAGGCGGTGCTAACCGAAAAGCCGCTGACCGAACACCTGCGCGAAGCGCGCGAGCTGGAGCCGGAGCTGCGCAAGCGATATCTGAGCATGAACACCGTTGTGAATTTCAGCCCCGTCTTTGACAGGCTGAAAGAAATCATGCCGTCGATTGATGCCGCAGAGGGCGGGCTGAAGCCGCTGGGCTTCGAGGCGATCTGGGGCAAGAACCGCACCGCCGATAGCCGTCCGTCTATCGGTGTGCCCAGCGAGTCGGTGCATGCCTTGTCGATTATCTCTGACATGTTCGGCCATGCGCGTCTGTCGCTGGAGCAGGGCGCGGCCAAAAAAGGATATCTGAGCGAAAAAGCAGTGGATGTGATTTACGAGATCGATTCAACCTTCCGCTCCGGCAAAACGGGCGCGCCGGTGCTGTTTCATGCCAGTTATGTTTTTGACAGCCAGCACCGCAAAGTCACGGCCTATTACGCCGCCGGCAACGGCGATGCGCTGGCGGTGGAACTGGATTTTGACGTCAAACACAATGGCCAGAATGCCGACCGCCTGCGTATTCACCGTATTGACCGCACCACAGGTGCGATTGAAACGCTGGTCGATGAACATCCGTCACAGATTGTCAACGGTGCCGCACCCGGTCTTTTGCGCGCTGACCGTATTACTGCTTTCAACAGCCTCAGCATGATTGATTTTCTGACGCCGCCACAAAAGCGTGACCCTGCGCTGGCCGCCCGCCTGAGCAATCTCGATGCCGCGCTGGAGGTGCAGGCCGAAGTCGAACAGATCAACCCGCAAAACCGCTTGCTGAAGGTCACAGCAGTGGATGCTGATCCGAAAACCCTTGGCAAGCCCAGATATGCCTCGATCACCGAAGCGGATGCCGGTGCCGTGCTGGCCCGTCTGGCCGCGCTGGAGGGGCTGCAAAAGCCGCCGCCGCCCCGCCCCGCATGGAAGCCGCCGCGCAGTTAAGATGCCTGAGAAGGGCCGCGCCGCGGTCAGTCGCCTGTCTTGAATTTCTTTTTCAGCGCCTTGTTCACCGACGGCGTAACAAAGTGGCTGATATTGCCGCCCAGCCGCCCGATTTCCTTGACGAAACGGGAGGAGACAAACTGGAACTTGTCCTGCGACATTAAAAACATCGTTTCGATGTCCTTGTTCAGATAGGCGTTCATACCTGCCATCTGGAATTCATATTCAAAATCGGATACGGCGCGCAGCCCGCGTACAATAACGCGCGCATCGACGTCTTCGACGAATTGCATCAACAGCTTGCTAAACGGGCGTACTTCCCACGACTTGCCTTTGATCTTGGGGTTATTTGCCAGATCGGTTTCCATCATCTTCACGCGCTCTGCGGTCGAAAACAGCGGGCCCTTGCCCGGATTATCCGCAACGGCGATGACGACATGGTCAACGACCTTCAGCGCCCGCTCGATGATATCAAGATGGCCGAGCGTCACGGGGTCAAACGTACCGGGATAGACACCGATCAGGCGGGATGGTTTTTTTGCTGCTTTTTTCATTTTGATTGCTACTATCTGGTTGAAGACAAAAAGAAGCTTGAAACAGTTCGGGGTAAATCGCAATGGAAAAGACGCAGAAAGCCGCCGCGCCCCGCCATGAGACTGACGGTGACCACCGTGTTGCAATTGGCGGTGACCACCGCGTTGCAATTGGCGGCCACCGCGGCTATGGCTGTACCGACCATGATTTTTACCAGACGCGGCGCGATATTGCCGCGCTGCCGGTCGAAAATACCGCAGAAAGCGTGGCGGCGGCTTTTGCAGCGGGCGCGGATTATGTGGAAATAGACGCCGTGATGTCGGCGGATGGGGTGGTGTTTACCCTGCATAACGTGGTGGTGGCCGACCATTTCTTTGGCAAAACGCAGCCTGCCGCGCCGCTCAACACCCTACCGTTTAAAGAAATTACGCGGTTCAAGACCGGGCGTCATGTCAATGGCCGGATTGCGCCGCTGTCTGAAATTATGGCTTTGATCGCGCGTGTCTCGCCTAAAACATTGCTGTGGGATGTGAATATCGAGATCAAGGGCGTGCAAGGCGCAAACCAGCCGCTTGAGACGAATGATTTCATCAAACGTATCGCCGCGGTGGTCAAGGATTCGCCCGTGCCGGCGGCACGCGTGCTGTTTTCGTCCTTCGCCCTGCAGAACATCATCGCCATGTCGCGCGAATTGCCTGCCGCGCAATACGGGATGCTTTTTGGCGACAAGCCCGATGCACGGCCGATTTACGCCGATCGCCGCGATGACATGACCTGCCAATATTTGCCTTATAACGCCGCCGCCCTCACGGCTGTTATGGCGGCGTGGCAGGACAGCGCGGCAAAGGGCGCGGTGCTGGGATATGCCCATCCTGAATTTGCCAGCCTGTCGCCTGATACCATCATGCTGGCCGAAGGACGGGGGCTTGGCATCAACAGCTGGGCGCTGTTCGAGGAAATGACACCGCAGCGTCACGGCGCCTATTTGCAGCTGGCCGAAGCCTGCGAGGCCGAAGGCGTCCCCTTTAGCGTCATCACCGATTACATCGATTCTTTCAGATAAACGAGGACAAGATGCGCATTGAAACTGATCGTTTGATGATCCGCCCCCTGCGGCCGGAGCATGTGCCCGAAATACAGGCCGCGAAAGAAGAAGTCTGGGGCGAGCTGCAAACATGGATGAGCTGGGCCTATGACGATCAGAAACCGCAAAGCGCGATGGAAGCCTTTGCCGCGGGTCTTCACCCTGAAAAACCGTTTGATGTCGCCGCCTGTTTTGCCAGGGATAACGGCAAGTTTGCCGTGATGGGCGGTATCATGGATGACGGTGACGGCGTTTTTGCCACCGGTTATTGGTGCGCGCTATCCCAGCGCGGCAAAGGCTATGCGACCGAGGCGACAAATGCCGCCATCCGTTATGCTTTTGACCGGCTGGGCGCGCGTGCCGTAAATATCAATTACTACGAAGGCAACGACGCCAGCCGCCGCGTGATCGAAAAACTAGGCTTTACGTTTGTCCGCACCGACAAGGGCGGGCATTTGCGCTGTTCTGACGGCACGCCGCTCGATGTGCACCGCTTTACGATGACCGACCCGTCTGTTCTGCCGCCGCTTGACTGGCGGCTGGTGGAGGGGGCCGAATAAAAAAAGCGGCGTGTTATTTTAACGAAAAAGAGCGCGAAGATATCTCCGCACTCTTTTTGTTTTAAGGTTTCAGGGGAGGGTTATTCATTCCCCTCGCCATCGGGGCCTTCGCCGGCGTCGCGGATGACGGCAGCGGAGACGACTTCCTCGCCCGCTTCGATGCGGAAGAGGGTGACGCCCTGTGTCTGGCGGCCGACGAAGCGGACATCACCAACCGGCATGCGGATGATCTGCCCGCCGTTGGTGACGAGCATGACCTCGTCGCTATCCTTGATGTTATAGGAGCAGACGATTTCGCCGTTGCGGGGCGAAAGCTTCATGTTCCAGATGCCCGAGCCGCCGCGGCCAGTGGTGCGGTATTCATAGGCAGATGTGCGCTTGCCAAAGCCGCGCGTGGTGACGGCGAGCAGGAAGTCTTCCTGCGCGGCCAGTTCATTGAAACGCTCGTCCGTGAGGATGACGTTGCCGGAGGCGGCTTCTTCTTCGTCTCCCGCGCCGTTTTCTTCGTCTTCGACCTGATTGCGCAGTTGCGATGCGCGTTTCAGATAGGCGATACGTTCATCTGCTGTGGCTTCGACATGGCGGAGGATGGAGATAGAGACCACTTCGTCACCTTCCATCAGCTTGATGCCGCGCACACCGGTGGAGGAGCGGGATTTGAACATGCGCAGCGTATCGTCCGTTACCGCGAAGCGGATCGCCTTGCCCTTGCGGGTGGAGATCAAAAGATCGCTGTCCGGCGGGCAGGTGCGTACATCGATCAGCTGCTCGTCGCCTTCCAGTTTCATGGCGATCAGGCCATTGGCGCGGATGTTTTTGAAGTCTTCAAGGCTGTTGCGGCGCACAGTGCCGTGGCTGGTCGCAAAGATAACGTCCAGCTGACCCCATGTGTCTTCGTCCTCCGGCAGCGGCATAACGACGGAGATTTTTTCGTCTTTCTCCAAAGGCAGCAGGTTGACAAAGGCCTTGCCGCGCGACTGGGGCGTGCCCAGCGGCAGGCGGTAGACCTTCATTTTATGCACGATGCCCTTGGAAGTGAAGAACAGGACGGGCGTGTGCGTATTGGCGATAAACAGGTCGGTGACGAAATCTTCCTCTTTCGTCTGCATGCCGGTGCGGCCTTTGCCGCCGCGCTTTTGTGCGCGGTAGGTGGCGAGGGGCACGCGTTTGACGTAGCCGGTATGGCTGACGGTGACGACCATGTCTTCTTTTTGGATAAGTGCTTCGAGATCGGTCTCGAATTCATCGGGCATCAGCTCGGTCTTGCGCGGGGTTGCGTATTTTTCGCGGATCTCGACCAGTTCGCCGCGCAGCAGGGTCATCAGCGCCTCGCGGCTGCCGAGGATGCGCAGGCATTCTTCGATATAGACGCAGACTTCTTTCAGCTCGTCGCCGATTTTGTCGCGCTCCAGCGCCGTCAGGCGGTGCAGGCGCAAATCAAGGATCGCACGCGCCTGCGTATCCGACATTTTATAGGTATTGTCATTTGCAATCGGATATTCCGGATCGTCGATCAGGCGGATCAGCGCGGCGACTTCGGAGGCGGGCCACAGACGCGCCGTCAGTTTTTCGCGCGCATCCGCGGGGTCAGACGCGGTGCGGACGATCTTGATGATCTCGTCGATATTCGCAACGGCAACAGCAAGGCCGGCCAAGATATGGGCGCGGTCGCGGGCTTTGCCCAGCTCGAAAATCGTCCGTTTGGTGATGACTTCTTCGCGGAAGGTCACAAAAGCCGCGATGAATTCTTTGAGGTTCATCATCTGCGGGCGGCCGTAGTTGAGCGCCAGCATATTCGCGCCAAAGCTGGATTGCAGAGGCGTGTGTTTGTAAAGCTGGTTCAAAACGACATCGGCAATGGCATCGCGTTTCAGTTCGATAACGATGCGCACGCCGTCGCGGTCGGATTCATCGCGCAGATCGCCGATGCCTTCGATGATTTTCTCGCGCACGCATTCGGCGATGCGCTCCAGCAGGCGGGATTTGTTTTGCTGATACGGAATTTCATGCACGATAATCGCATCGCGGTCCTTGCGGATTTCCTCGATAGAGGTTTTTGCGCGCATGATGATAGAGCCGCGGCCTGTGTGCTGCATGCCCAAAATGCCGTTGCGGCCAAGGATCTGCGCGCCGGTCGGGAAATCGGGGCCGGGGATCAGTTCGGTCAGCTCGTCAATCGTGACATCCGGATTGTCGATATAGGCGCAGCAGCCATCAATCACTTCGCCGAGGTTATGCGGCGGAATATTGGTCGCCATACCGACGGCAATACCGTTCGCGCCGTTGACCAGCAGGTTGGGGAAGCGGGCGGGCAGAACGGTCGGCTCCAGCGTGGATTCATCGTAGTTGGGCTGGAAATCCACGGTTTCCTTGTCGATGTCTTCGAGCAGCGTTTCGGCGACTTTGTTCAGGCGCGCTTCGGTGTAACGCATTGCGGCGGCGGGGTCGCCGTCCATGGAGCCGAAGTTACCCTGGCCGTCGACCAGCGGCAGGCGCATGGAAAAATCCTGCGCCATACGCACCATCGCGTCATAAATCGCACTATCGCCATGCGGGTGGTATTTACCCATGACGTCACCGACGATACGCGCGGATTTTTTATAGGGCTTGCTGCTGTCATATCCGCCTTCGCGCATCGCATAGAGAATGCGGCGATGCACAGGCTTCAGGCCGTCGCGCACATCGGGCAGGGCGCGGCTGACGATGACGCTCATCGCGTAATCGAGGTAGGATTTTTGCATTTCCTCTTCGATGGTGATGGGCGCGATGCCATGTTTAGGCGCGGTATTGTCTGCGGTCACAGGGTATCCCCTTATATAGATAAAATGCCGGTGATGCTGTCGCCCGCGGAGCCCGTGGCTGCGCTGCGGAAACGATGGTCGCCGGTTGATGTTTAAACCGTTATTTTTTTAGCATTTTCTGTACAGAGTCACAATCTTTCATCGCCCGTTTTTGTTGTTAATTCATACAGGGAATCTTTTAACATAACTGAAACTCTCGCCTGTCAAAATACAGGTCTCGGGGGTCTGATTTGTGGATAAGTTTTTGAATATGACAGAATGTGACAGAGTGTCTTGCTATCTGCCTGAAACTTGGGCATGTTCACCCCACTCATATTCATACGAGGCCGTCAGGGAGATTCTTTGCGTCAGCAAAACTCTGCCGGAAAACAACGCAACAACAAAAAACGAAACGAACAACGAGGAAGCAATCAATGACGTTGGACATCCAAACGATTATTCTGGGTTCCGGCCTTCTGGCTCTTCTTTATGGCGTGCTCACCGGCTACCAGGTTTTGACTGCAAGCGCAGGCAACGCCCGGATGCAGGAAATTGCACAGGCCATTCAAGAAGGGGCGAGTGCCTATCTGAACCGCCAGTACACCACCATCGCCGCTGTTGGCGTGGTCGTTGCGATCATTCTGGGCATGACGCTCGGTCAACAGGTCGGCATCGGCTTTGCAATCGGCGCGATCCTTTCGGGTCTTGCCGGTTATATCGGCATGAACGTGTCGGTACGTGCCAACGTCCGTACCGCGGATGCTGCGCAAAAAGGCATGAAAGAAGCGCTCTCTATCGCTTTTAAATCAGGCGCCATCACCGGCATGCTGGTGGTGGGGCTCGGTCTGCTGGGTGTTGCGGGTTATTACTTCTTCCTGCTGTCCAAAGAAACCGCCGACCGTGCCGTTCTTGAAGCATTGATCGCGCTGGGCTTTGGTGCTTCGCTGATTTCGATCTTCGCCCGTCTGGGTGGTGGTATCTTTACCAAGGGCGCCGACGTCGGTGCGGATCTTTGCGGTAAAGTCGAAGCCAACCTGCCGGAAGATGACCCGCGTAACCCCGCCGTTATCGCCGACAACGTTGGTGACAACGTGGGCGATTGCGCCGGTATGGCGGCTGACCTGTTCGAAACCTATGCGGTCACGGTCGTTGCGACCATGCTGATCGCATCCAGCGTTTTCGTCGGTGACGGCGTCAAACAAATGATGGAACTGCCGCTGCTGATCGGTGGCGTCTGCATCATCGCTTCGATCATCGGTACCTATTTCGTCCGTCTGGGCGAAAGCCAGAACATCATGATGGCGCTGTACAAAGGCCTCATCGCGACGGGCGTGATTTCCGCCGGTCTGATCTACTGGTCGATCACCTTTGTTCTGGGTGATATGTCGGGTGCGGCTGAACTGGTTTCCGGCACGCAAGTGACGGGCCGCGACCTGTTCTATTGCGCACTGGTCGGCCTTGCCGTGACTGCGGCGCTGGTCTGGATCACGGAATACTACACCTCGACGGCGTTCCGTCCTGTCCGTTCGATTGCGAAAGCATCCGAAACCGGTCATGGCACGAACGTTATTCAAGGTCTTGCAGTTTCTCTCGAATCCACGGCGCTGCCGGTGATCGTGATTGCTGCCGGTATCTACGTGTCTTATGACTTTGCGGGTCTCTATGGCATCTCGCTTGCGGCAACCACCATGCTGGCGCTGGCCGGTATGATTGTCGCTCTGGACGCTTATGGCCCGGTCACCGACAACGCCGGCGGTATCGCCGAGATGTCGGATCTGCCGAAAAAAGTCCGTGTCGTCACCGACGCACTGGATGCTGTCGGCAACACGACCAAAGCCGTGACCAAGGGTTATGCGATTGGCTCTGCCGGCCTTGCCGCGCTGGTGCTGTTCGCTGCCTATACCGAAGAGCTGAAGCACTACTTCCCCGACATGACTGTCGAATTCCCGCTGAACGCGCCGTTCGTGATTATCGGTCTGTTCATCGGCGGCATGCTGCCATACCTCTTCGCAGGTATCTGCATGACGGCCGTTGGCCGTGCGGCAGGGTCGATCGTGGTTGAAGTGCGCCGTCAGCTGAAAGACATCCCGGGCATTCTCAAGGGCACATCCAAGCCCGAGTATGGCCGCGCTGTCGACATGCTGACCAAAGCTGCGATCAAGGAAATGATCGTTCCGTCTTTGCTGCCTGTTCTTTCGCCGATCGTCCTGTTCTGGGTGGTCTGGAAAGTGGACGGCACGATGGAAGCCGGTTTCCAGGCCGTGGGCGCGATGCTTGTCGGTACGATTGTGACCGGTATTTTCGTTGCTATCTCCATGACCTCCGGTGGCGGTGCGTGGGATAACGCGAAAAAATACATCGAAGAAGGCCACTCCGGCGGCAAGGGCTCTGAAGCCCACAAAGCAGCCGTAACCGGTGATACCGTCGGCGATCCCTACAAGGACACCGCTGGTCCGGCCATCAACCCGCTCATCAAGATCGCCAACATCGTTGCGATCCTGCTGGTTGCGGTTATGGCCAGCCTTGCAAACGGCGGCTAAGCTTTAGCCGCTGCCGAAAGGCACCAAAACAAAAACCCCCTTCGCCAAGCGAAGGGGGTTTTTTGCTGCCGGTTATCTTGCGTAAAAAAAAAAGATAACAGGAACGTTATTTAGGAATGTTTGCGCCCGGCTTGTTTTGAATATTCTGGTTGAAGCGGCCAAGGTTGCCGACGAATTGCTGGAAGGCGGTAAATTCGCGTCCGGCTGTCGGGGTGCGGCGAGCAACATAGTCGATCTTTTGTGCCTGCGTGGGGTCGAGCATTGCGATTTCCGTCACGGCTTCGTCTTCGTTAAAGGTGACTTTGACGACCTGACGCTGTTCTACCTCGGGCGCGAAGATGCCTTTTTGCGAAGTAACTTCGCCGATGTAATACCATGTCTTGTCATCAAACGGCGAAACGGCCGAAGGCGGCCCCCAGACGCGCTGCACATCGGCGCGCAGGGCGCTTTCCGGCTCCAGCGAAGCGATCTGGCTTTGCGACAAAAGATTGCCGCGGGTCGCAACGCGGGGCGTGCAGGCGGCAACCTGAGCAGCCAAAACGGCGGCGCCGGCCAGCAAAACGGTTTTTTTGATCGGTGTCAGTTTCATGAAACCCTCGGTAAAAGGCGGGGCGATCACAGCCCGAAGCGTAGATTTTATACGCATTCGCGCAGGTGCAGGCAACATAATAGGGGGCAAGAATAAGGAAATCGCTTTGTTTTTCTCTTGAAATGATGTAAAAACACGGCCTTTGATAAAGTTATAGAAAACGGCCAACGTCATGACATCACAGATCCAAACACCCAAACCCGAATTTTCCCGCGTGATTGCTATCGAAGGCATCGCGCCGGACAAAAAGCGCAAGGAAGCCATCTCGGCGACCGAAGAAGAATGTGCGGCCTTGGCGGCACGTTTCGGCATTCGCGGCCTGCGCGATTTTGTGGCAGATCTGTCAATCCGCCGTGTCCCGGGCGGCACGGTTCGGATCGAAGGCACGTTCAGCGCCGATGTGGTGCAGGCCTGCGTGGTTTCCCTGCAGGATGTGCACGCGCATATCGACGGCCAGTTTGACACTTATTTCACAGAAGATGCCGAGCAGGCGCGCGAGGAAATCGCCTTTACTCTCGACGATGATCTAGATGCCGCCGAGATGGTGCATAACGGTATGATCGACATGGGCGAAGTCGTGGCCCAGTATCTGGCACTGGAGCTGGACCCCTATCCGCGTGCGCCCGGCGTCAACCTTGCCGCGCAGCTGCACGAGAACGGTACAGCCAAAAAAGCCAATCCTTTTCAGGTGCTTGAGGCCCTGAAGGGCGAAAAAAGCCAAAAAGGCGAGTAAAATCAGTTACAGGACAAGGGAAGCGGCGGCTTTTTCCCTTGTAAAATCCACCAGAACGGGTATGAATCAGGCCGATTTTTCTTGCGCCAGCGGGGCTTTTTCGTTATGTAATGACCCCTACGGCTGCGCAGCAGTTTTGCGGCCTTTGCGAGAAAAGCGCAAGCATTCAGGATACAAACTTAGAAAGAGTAACAAGCCATGGCTGTTCCCAAGAAGAAAACGTCCAAATCCCGCCGCAACATGCGCCGTTCACATCACGCGCTGAGCCCCGAGGCGGCAGTGGAAGACAAAAAAACCGGCGAAATGGTTCGCCCGCACCATGTCTGCCTGAAGACCGGCATGTACAAAGGCGAACAAGTCATCGATATCGATTAATCGACGCGGCGCGGTACGGTTTCCGTCCGCGCTCCGTGCCGCATCTCCCGCGGCGTCACGACGATATCAGAGGCCGGTTTTGCATCAGCAACAACATAACCTCGTCATTTCTCTCGACGGTATGGGGGGCGACCACGCCCCCGCAATCGTTGTGGAAGGGGCGCATCTTGCGCGCAGGCAGTTTCCGTCCGCGCGCTTCCTGATTTTTGGCGACGAAGCGCAGATTGCGCCTTTGCTGTCGCAATACCCCGGCCTTGCCGAGGTCATGGACATCCGCCACACCCCCGACCGTGTTACAGCCGAAGACAAGCCCGCGCAGGTTCTGCGCACGGGACGCAATTCCAGCATGCGCCTTGCGATCGACGCCGTGGCGAAGGGGGAAGCCGATTGCGTGGTTTCTGCCGGCAATACCGGCGCCTTGATGGCGATGGCGAAATTCAGCCTGAAGGTCATGCCCGGCATTGATCGCCCTGCAATTGCAACGTTTATGCCGACACGCATCGAAGGCCGCGGCACGGTGCTGCTCGACCTCGGCGCGAATGCGGAATGCGACCCGAATAATCTTTTGGAATTTGCAGTGCTTGGCGCGGTTTTCTCGCGCGAGATATTGGGTGTGGCGCAGCCGAATATCGGGATTCTCAACATTGGCTCCGAAGCCATGAAAGGCAGCGAGCTGGTCAAGGAAAGCGCAGAGCTTTTTGCCAAGGCCAAACTGCCCGGCACCTATAAAGGCTTTGCCGAAGGCGATGATATCGGCACGGGCGCGTTTGATGTTATTGTGACAGACGGCTTTACCGGCAATGTCACGCTGAAGGCGATCGAAGGCACAGCCAAGCTTGTCAAATATATGATCAAAGAAGCGCTGCAATCGTCTTGGCTGGTCAAGGTGGGTCTCTTGCTTGCGCTGCCGGGTCTTTTGCTGTGCTACCGCCCGATGAAAAATGTTTCCAAGCGCATCGACCCGCGTAATTATAACGGTGCCAGCCTACTGGGTCTCAAAGGTCTTTGCATCAAAAGTCATGGCGGCACAGACGGTGTGGGTTTTGCAAATGCCATCGGCGTTGCCGCAGGGCTGGCCGCCAAGAAGTTCAATCAGAAAGTTGAAGCAGAGCTTGAGCGTCTGGGCGCCGAAGCGCTGCGCCCTGCCGCCACGCCCGCGCGTCTGGCGGGGGAGGAGGGATGATGCGCCGCTCCGTGATGCTGTCCTGCGGCTCGTATCTGCCGGAAAAATTTTTGACAAACAACGACCTTGCCAAAATTGTTGATACCACAGATGAGTGGATCACGCAGCGCACGGGCATCCGCAAGCGCCATGTGGCTGGAGAAGGCGAAAAGACCTCTGACATGGCCACGCGCGCTGCTGAAAAAGCGCTCAAAGCCGCGGGTCTGACCGGTGCCGATATCGATGCGATTTTTTTGGCGACAACAACGCCAGACCAGACCTTTCCGGCAACGGCGGTCACGGTGCAGGACAACATCGGCATGGGCGACCGCGGTTTTGCTTTTGACATTCAGGCGGTGTGCTCCGGCTTTATCTATGCTTTATCAACCGCCGATAACTTCATCAAATCCGGACAGATTAACCGTGCGCTGGTGATTGGCGCAGAACATTTCACACGCCTGCTGGATTGGGACGACCGTACAACCTGCGTTCTTTTCGGCGATGGTGCGGGGGCTGTCATTCTCGAAGCCGCCGAAGGCAAGGGCGACAAAACAGACCGCGGTATCCTGACCACCCACCTGCATTCCGAAGGCGCCAAGCGCGACCTGCTGTATGTCGATGGCGGGCCGTCAAGCACCCGTACAACCGGCCATGTCCGCATGAACGGCAAAGAAGTTTTCCGCAATGCTGTGACCCGCATGAGCGAGGCGATTGTCGAAGCGATGGAAACAAGCGGCGTCAGCGCCGAAGAAGTCGACTGGCTGGTGCCGCATCAGGCCAACCGCCGCATTATCGACGCCACGGCCGAAAAACTTAATCTGCCCGCAAGCAAAGTGGTCGTCACGGTCGAAGAACACGGCAATACATCTGCCGCATCTATCCCGCTCGCGCTTTCGGTGGCGATCGAAGACGGCCGAATCCAGCGCGGCGACCTGATTCTCATGGAAGCGATGGGTGGTGGTCTGACATGGGGGGCGGCACTGGCGCGCTGGTGATTTTGCCGCGTTTTGTGCGACTCCGGCCAATCCCTTTAATGGGCATGTTTTTGACCCGTTTATTTACTGTAACAGCCCGTCTCAACTCTTTGTATTGACTAATGAAATGTGAATCATTACCGTGAGACTCACCAAGAGCGAGGTGCATTCATGACCAACAATCAAACCATTACCCGCGCAGACCTGAGCCAGGCTGTTTACGAACAAGTCGGCCTGTCCCGCAACGAATCCGCCGAGCTGGTGGAAACGGTGCTGGAAGAAGTCTGCAAGGCGCTGGAACGCGGGGAGATGGTGAAAATCTCTTCCTTCGGTACCTTCCAGGTACGCTCCAAGCGTCAACGGATCGGCCGCAACCCCAAGACCGGGGAAGAAGTGCCAATCCTGCCGCGTCGCGTGTTGACCTTCCGCGCCAGTAACGTCCTTAAAGAGCGCATCAATAACACAGGCTCCAGCGACGCGTCCGGTGCTGCCGAATAAGTTTTTCGGCAAATCCACGAACGACCCTTAATACAATCATCGAAGCAAACAGTATTTAAGGACTACATATAATGACCACTGCCAATAATCCGAATGCCAAAGGTGGCATGCAGACGGAAGACGTCTCGCAGACCCGCCCCCAGCCAGCAGAAACCCAGAATATCCCCGGCCGCCGTGCACTGAAGGCGAAGGGCGGGGCGCAAAAATCTGCCGGCGCTTTCCGCACCATCAGCGAAGTCGCGGGCGAGCTGAACGTCGAACAGCATGTTCTGCGGTTCTGGGAAACCAAATTCGCACAGATCAAGCCGCTGAAACGTGGCGGCGGTCGCCGTTATTACCGCCCCGAAGATGTCGAGCTTTTGAAAAACATCCACCATTTGCTCTATAGCGAAGGCTATACGATCAAGGGGGTGCAAAAATTGCTCAGCGCGACGCGCGGCAACCTGAGCGCGCGCGTACAGGAAGGGCCGGATGTTCTGGCCGCCGAACCGCAAGCCGAAACCCCGATGGCGCGTGCGGTTGAAAAGAACAAGGACGAATTGAAATCCATGCTCGACGACCTGCGCGCCATGCGCAAGCTGATCGACTAGGTTTTCAATATCCACAGAATAAAAAACGCCGGGATCAAAGCCCGGCGTTTTTTATTGCCTTTCACGCCCGTTCAAAAATAAAGGCCAGTCAGCTGCGTTGACGGCAGGGGGCTGGCGTGTTACCGAATGTGCATTATTCGACATTTTTCAATTTATGACAGGAGGCATCAAACGATGGCCCGCAGCAAACCCGAAAGCACAGAAGTAGAATATGGCAAGCATTACAGCCCGGAAGTACAAAACGTTATCCGCCTGACACTGGTCTTTGCCGAAGCGGTCAGCCGCCATCAACAGGACAAATCCGACAATCTTGTCATCGCCCCCTATAACGCCATGGCCGCAATTTCTATGGCCGCCAAAGGTGCAGACGGCAAGACGCGCGATGAACTGGCGCAAGCGCTTTACGGCGTGGCGGGCAAAGACCTTGATGCGGCGGCGGACGATTACGCCGCGCTGAACAAGCAGGTGCTGCAAGCCAACAACGGGCAGGTCGAACTGACCACCGCCAACGGTATCTGGGTTAATCAGGATATTGTGACGCTGCGCGATGATTTTGCGGACGACATGAAAAACACGTTTGATGCAGAGATCAGCGCCGAGAATTTCGGCGATACAAAAACCGTCGACAAGATCAACAAATGGGCTGCGGATAACACCAAGGGCCTGATCTCGAAAGTGCTGCAGGAGCTGAAAGAAGATGATGCGGCCGTTCTGGCCTCTGCGCTTTATTTCAAAGGGCAGTGGACGCATAAATTCGACAAATCCCTGACCGAGAAAAAAGATTACATGCAAGACGGCGGCAAACTTGCACAAACGCCGACCATGCAACAGAATTTTGACCGCCGCGGCGGGCTCTCTTTTAATGTCGGCGACGACTATGAAGCGGTTTCATTGACCTATGGCGAAAAAAACGCCAAAGAAGGCAAACACCCCAGCATGCGCATCGTTCTTGTCCGTCCGTCTGACGATAATGTCAGCGCGCGCGACTGGCTGGCATCGCAGGCCGATGGCAAGATTCCCGCATGGCTCGATGCCGATGCTTTTCACGCGGGCGTGGGTTCTGTCGAACTGCCGCGTCTGGATATCAAGCAAAACTTTGATCTGATACCCGCGATGAAAGATATGGGCGTCAAGCAAGCCTTCAACGAGCGCGGTGCCGATTTCACCAAGATGGCGCAGCAAGGCGGCGAAAAACTTTTTATCGGCAAAATCAGCCATGACACCGTCTTCAAAACCGACGAAGAGGGCAGCGAAGCCGCCGCCGTCACCGTTGTCGGCATGGTGCGCGCCACCAGCATCCAGATGCCGCCGCCGCGTATGGATATCAAGCTTGACCGTTCTTTCGTCTTCGCGCTGCAAGATGTTGAAACCGGCGCAGTGCTGTTTGTCGGTGCCGTCAACAAGCCGAACGCCGATATGCAGCCGCAGGCCGCGCAAGACAAGAAAAGCAAGGCGGCAAAACCGGCCCGTTGAGACGGGGGTATTTAAGCCTTAAAAATCAATACGATAAAAAAGCGCCGGGTTTGCTGCCCGGCGCTTTTTTTGGCACAAAAGCCCTTATAGGCACATACGCACTTTACATTCTTATGGTCAGGCTGTTATATTCCCCCCGGTATGCAAACATACAATGTCGGACTGTAGCGCAGCCTGGTAGCGCACTTGCATGGGGTGCAAGGGGTCGGAGGTTCAAATCCTCTCAGTCCGACCATTTTTTGGTTTTTTTTATCGAGGATACCTTTCATGACGGCACAGGAAAAAAGCTATATCGTCACGCTGAATGACAATCAGGATATGGACAAAACCACGGCCGAAATCGAAAAGATGGCGAAGTCCAAGAAGGACACCGTCAAAATCGGCTCCAAGATGAAAATCATCGGCGTTTTTCAAATGAGCTGCAAAGACTCTTTTGCCAAAGCTGTGCGCAAGATGCCGGCTGTTCTGGCGGTCGAAGAAGAGCGCACGATGCACGCTTCCAAAAAAGGCTCCGGCCCCTCTATCTAATATAGGCCCGATACCCCGTAAAATCTCCGGTCAACTGGTGTTTATCCGGCGCTGGATCCGCGCGCCTTATCAAGACGCTGGATCGTATCGATGATTAAATCCGCGATATCGTCATAGCTGCGGAAGACATCGCGCGCGCTTTCATCGGTGACATGATATTGCCCGTCTTTGTGGGTAATCACAACGCCGCCCGACATCTTGCCCAGCACCAAAACTTTGGGTTCGTCATCGTCGTTCCAGCGGTTAAAGGATTCAGATTCCTCCAGCAATCCGGGCTGCAGCGCGCCGCCGGCCATTTCCATGCCGCCCGGGCTGAGCAGGGTGAAATACGGGCCCATAATGCCGCAGGCCTGACGCAAGAGCTGTTCGTAATCTTCGGGCAATTGCGGGTAATCCGCTTTGGCAAGCGTGCTGCCGATGACTTTGATCGTTATCTCGCCGGCGCCATCACGCAAATACGACTTTTCGGCCGCGGCGCGCAGGACATCAAGTGCACGCGCGATTTTGTCAGGCGTTGACATGAGGTTTTTTTCCTTCCGCATTTTTGGGCGCCTGTGCATGGCCGCTATCGCCGTTTTGCAGATAGCTATATATACGTTTGCTGATATTTCCGATATTTTCAAGCGCTTCTTGCGGCATTCTGGTTCTGACCATCGCCTCTTCAAGCGGTTTCAGGAAGTCGTTGCAGTTGACCAGCATATCGGTAATATCGCGCCCCTTTAATGTGCCTGCCGCCTGTGCCCGCTCGAGCGATTCCGCGAAAGCATCCCAGAGCTTTAATGTATGGCTGAAATTGGGGCGTATCATGTCGTTGAAGAATTTTTCTCTTTCTTCCGCTGTGCTGGTGGCAACGGTATCTTCCATCTCCCTCAGGTCATTCCGGATCAGCAAAGACGGCCCGAGCGCGAAATAGGATGTTTCTTTTGGAGGTTGCACTGCGGCGCGCAGATCTTGCGCGTGCAACATCATCAGTTCTTTGCCTTCTTCCGGTACGGCCATGATAATACGCCGCGTTTCGCCGGGGGGGATGGCATTGATACTCTGCAGACCGTTAATGACGTTTTTGGTTTGCGTATGCACATCACGCATAATCAGGCATAAATTAGAGACATGGTTGATCAGATACATTGGCGGGCCGCCGAGAACAGGGTCGACAGATTTTTCCAGACACATCGGCCCGCCGCCCTTGCGCTCCGTCAAATGGTCGATATCGACATTATAATGCAGCCCATCCTTGTTGGTCGGGCCGTGGCCACGGCGCATGCAGTCGATGGCGTGATCGCAAAATCCGGCTTCGCGCAGCGCGGCTTCCTGTGTTGTTGCGATGTGGCGGTAGAAAGCAGGTTCTGCCCGTTCCTGAAATTCCAGCCAGACGGCTTTGTTCTGCTCCGGTTCGATTGAAATATAATCTGTTGTGATCAGCCGCATGCCGGCGGGCATATCGGCAATTTTCTCAAGAATCTCGTTCAGCTTTTTCTGTTTGCCGCTTGCGATGTGCTGCATGACATCGATAAACCCTGGCTGTGCAAAAAGATCTTTGCTGCGCAGGGCAATCCGGTCTTTTTGCTCTGCCGAGAGGGCGGCGAAAGCATCGGCAAATTTTTGACCGCGCAGACCGCGGTCGCTCCATATTTCTTCGGCGGCAAGGGGGCGCTGCGCCGGCTCGGTCAGTGCTGTGGTTTTTTGTGCTTCAGGCGGGCCATTGATGAAGGGCCCTGTATGCGGCTCGAAAAGAGAGGTTTCGAATTGGGTGCGGACATCGTCCTGCGAAACACTGGCAATCCCCAGCGCCATAGCTGCCGCCGTCATCAATTTGCGGCGTGCTGAATTGTTGAAACTGTCTTTTGGTTGTTCAGCCATGATGCCAATTTACCGTAAGCGCATTAATTTTTGATGAATATCCGGCTGTTTCCCATCGCGCAGGCGGCGGGCATAAATGCGGTGAGGGCTGTTTGGATATCCAGACTGCGATTCTTTTACCTTATTCCGGCCGGAGCCATCTGCCGCCCAGTGTTGCGTTGCAGCATAAATTTTTGTTCCGGTTTGGGCGGCCTGTTTGCGTTATATTTAGGGCCGTACAGCGCGGGTGTATGCTTCGTATGCGCCGGAGATCTTTTGTTTTTACATAAAATATGATAAAATTGTAGGAATACATCCATAACCCCTTGGCAGGGTGACGAGGGGCTGGATATACTTATCCACATAAGTTCTCGACATAATCGTAGAAATAATTTTCACCTCAATTATTTGAAAGTGAACGGCGCGTAGCAAACCCTTTGCCCGATCTTGACCCTGAAATAGAGCTGCGGATCGAACGTGTCCGCAGCTTTAACCGTATGTACATGCACCGCATCGGCGTACTGGCCGAAAAGATTTTTGGCAGCTCCTATTCGCTGGCCGAAGTGCGCGTTTTGAACGAACTGAGTTTTCGAAAATCAGTCACCGCCAGTATCCTTTGCCGTGACCTGCGGATGGATGGCGGTTATGTCAGCCGCATCCTGCAAGGCTTCGAGCGGGAAGGGCTGATTACCAAAGAGCGCTCCAAACGTGACGGGCGCCAGCGCACCATTCATCTGACGCGCAAAGGCCGCAGTGTGAGTGACAGCATTCTGGCCGAAGCGAAACGCAAGGTTTTGGATATGCTCGCGCCGGTATCGCCGCAAGACCAGCAGCGCCTGATTGAGGCGATGAACACGATTGACGAGATTATCAACGCCAATATCAACGCCGCCGTTTTGGAAGGCGATAAATGGGAACTGCGCCCGCATCGCCCCGGCGATATGGGCCTGATTATTCATTCGCATGCCATACAGTTCGCCGAAGATTACGGCTGGAACGAGGAATTCGAGGCGCTGGTTGCCGAAAAAACCGCCGAATTTATCCGTAATTTCAACCCTGCGCGCGAACGCTGCTGGCTCGCCGAACATAATGGCAAAATGGTCGGATCGCTTTGCCTTGTGTATGTCAAAGAAGATGTGGCGGAGCTGCGTCTGCCGTTTGTGACATCAGAAGCGCGCAACCTCGGTATCGGCAAAAGCATGCTGGCAGAGGCCATCCGCTTTGCGCGCCACGCCGGATATAAAAAATTGACGATGTGGACGGAAAGCATCCACGACCACGCCCGCGATCTGTTCGAAGACGAAGGGCTGCGCATCATGCGCGAGATCAATCATCACCGTTTCGGTAAAGACCTGATCGGGCAGCACTGGGAAATGGATTTGTAATTCTCAGCTGGTCGGACGCGGCGGGCGCGGCGCAGGGCGCTGCGGCATGGCGGGCGGCGCAAGCTTGTCTTCGACCGGTTTGTATTGCTGATGCAAATAACCCATATTGATTTTGTCGATATTAAAGCTGCGGTCGATGATGGCGCCGCCTGACGCTTCATTAAAAAACCCGGCTGCATTCAGGAACATATCCGTCGCCATCTGCATGTCGGGGTCACGCGCCGCGAGCCCTTGTTTTTTAAGCGCCGCGGCCATATAGACAAACCGGTTGCCGCGTGACATGCCTTCGGGGAAGGCGTCTTTGTTCATGACGTCGGCATCTCTGAGAACTTTGTGCAGGCGATTCAGGGCGGCTTCGTCGCGGTAAGCATTATACGGCGTTGCATAGGGGCGCAGCAAAGCAACGCTGGTCGTGTGCGATGTGCCGCCGCCCAGCACGCTGGACATTGTGCGGCTATGGGTGATGATGGCGCGGGCTTCAGATAGCAACTCGGTTTTGTTGCCGCGCGCAGCCAGAACGTCAAAGGCATAGCGGTCGGCATCTGCCTCGTTCAGCGATACCGCAACACCTTTGTTCTGATCTCCGTGGCGTGCTTCGTGCAGCATGATGTATTCAAACATCACACGCTCCAGTTCTGCCGTACTGTTTTTAAAGGTCATCTCTGAAGTGCTGACGCGGCCGAAATCACTGATGAAATCGTCAAGATTGATGGCTTTGGGCGGGCGGATAAAGACCTCGCGCTGGTCATGCGGCGTATTGCCGGAGAGGGCATAGGCATCAATCGGGTGCGGCAAAACCAGATCGCCCATACCTTTGAAAAGCATGCTGTAATAAACAATCGGTGTTGCGACAGCCTTGCCAAAAGCTTTCGCTGCATTGCCGCTTTCTTTGTCCTGATCGATTTCGCTCCACGTAAGTTTGACGCCCTGACCTGCGAGATGGAAAGGGTAAAGCGGATTCCAGCGGTCATAAACGCGAATGTTTTTTGCGTGGAAGTGGTCGTGGAAATTTTCGGCATGGCCTTTTTCGGTCATATAGGTATTAAACGGCGTGCTGACACTGTCGGGCGCATAATGCGTGCCGGTGGAAATGGCGGCAGCAGCGACGCTGGTCAGCAGAATGCGTTTATAAAAGCGGCGGCGGTTTGCCTTGAAAACAGCCTTCTTTATACGCTTGTCGTTATAAACCTCGGGCGGCACAGGGGCGGGCTTGGCCTTGCGGCGAAAAAGATCGCGCAGGCGTTCGGTGAATTTCTTCTTTTCCGGCTTGTCGGTTTTCGGCTCGCTCATCATTTTTCCTGTGCGTCTGTGTAAGGCTTCATGATACTGGATCAAATGCCCGGTGTCAATTTCCATAAATTAAATAATAGCGTGTTTTTTCAGGGGGTTGTATTTATCCGAGTTCGGCAAAAATCGGGGTGTGGTCTGATGCTTTTTCAGCTGCGCGCGGATCGCGATCAATGCGGCAGTCTTTCAGCCGGTCGGCGGCGCGCGGGCACAGCAGCAAATGATCGATGCGGATACCGTGATTACGCGGCCAGGCGCCGGCCTGATAGTCCCAAAACGTGTATTGCTCGTCTTCGTCATTCATGGCGCGGAAGGCATCGCTGAAGCCGAGATAGACAAGGCTGCGGAATTTCCGGCGGCTATCAAGGCGGAAGAGCGCATCTTCGGCCCAGACAGCAGGGTCGTGGCAGTCGCGTGCTTCGGGGATGATATTGTAATCGCCGCCCAGCACCACAGGCAGGCTTTGCGCCAAAAGCCCTTCTGCATGCGCAATCAGACGGTCAAACCAGCGCAGTTTATAGGGGTATTTTTCGCTGTCGACCGGATTACCGTTGGGCAGATAGATGGACGCCACGCGAAAACCGCCGATGGTGGCTTCGATATACCGCGCCTGTTCATCGGTATCATCGCCGGGTAAGCCGCGGCGCACATCCAGAATATCATGCGGCGATAGAATAGCGACGCCATTCCATGATTTCTGTCCATGCACGGCGGCCTTGTATCCCGCGGCCTCGATTTCGGCCAGCGGGAATTTATCCTCGGTACATTTCAGTTCTTGCAGCAGTAGCGCATCGGGTTTGTGGTTTTGCAGCCAGTCCAGCACATGGGGCAGGCGCATATTGACCGAATTCACGTTCCAACTGGCGATTTTCATTTTGAAATCCACAATTTAGCTTTAAATTTATACCACCCAAGGATACCTGCCGCCGCATCGTCAAACGCTCAGGCAAGGGTATAATGGGTAACAAAAGGACATTAGGCAAGTGCGGCGTTTTTCTCTGACAGATCGTTATCGCCACCGGCTGCATTTTTTTCCGATGCTGCTGCCGCTGGTTGAAATCGTACCGCTGCTGCTGGCGGGCGTGGGGGCGCTGGCGACTGCGGCGGGGACGCTCTGGCATCGCCGCCGTGCCGTCATGGTTGCGGGGTTTGTGATCGGGGTGATCGGCTTTTCGGGGGCGGGGGCTGCCATCTATTTGCGCACGCCGGACAAAATTGTGCGGCATGACGGCACAAAAGAAATCGCGCCGGAATTTTATGCGCGCGCCATACACTACGCCGCAAGGACAAGCCCGCCCGCCGCCGCGCCGATGGAAACATTTGACGAGATTTTTACTGTGCAAGTCAAAAATCCGCTGCTGTCCACGCCGGTTATTTCAAACGGCGTTCTGGTCGTCGGCACGTATAAAAACACGGCAGAGGGTTTTGATGCGGCCACCGGCGAATGGCTCTGGACTTTGCCGCAGGCAGAGCCTGTCTTTACCGTCGGCAAAGGTGCGGAAAATATAGTGTATGTCGGCGAAGGCCTGCACCATACGCGCGCGGCGATGCTGAGCGCGCTTGAGATGCCCGCCGCCAAAGTGCTGTGGCAGCGTCAGTTTCTGGGGCATATCGAATCTCCGCCCGCGGTCAGCCCCGATGCAGCGCGGTTGTTTTTACCCACTGGCGGCGGGGGCTTGTGGTCACTGCGGGCAAATGATGGCGCTGTGATCTGGCATGCCCCTGTCGGCCATACCGATGCCACGCCGCTGCTGGCAGGTAAAACGCTTTATGCCGCGGCGCAGCCGGATGACGATGTGCCGCAAAGCGTGTTCTATGCCCTTGATGCCGAAACGGGCGCAGTCAAATGGCAAGTGCCGCTGCAAGGACAACCGTGGGGCGCGCCGGTGCTGAGTGCCGATGGTACGCGTATCATCACCACAACAGGGCGCGGCCAGATTGGCGTCAAGCGCGATACCGACCGCGGCTGGGCGATGGCGCTGTCGCCTGCCGACGGTAAAATTTTGTGGCAGGTCGATTTGCCCCATATGGCGATTGACCCCGGCAATTATTTGCCCGAGCATGACCTTGCGCTTTTCACGCTTAAAAATGGTGAAATCGTTGCGTTTGAGGGCAAAACGGGTGCACAGCGCTGGCAAGCCAAAGTCGGCAGCGAATTTATGGCCGCCGCCATATTTATCGACCGCGGTGCAGACAAACCGCCCTTGGTGGCCGCCACCAGTGCCGATGGCGTCTTTACACTGCGCGATGCCCTGAGCGGCAAGGAACTGCGCCGCCGCGCTGTGCTGACAGGGGCCAGCGGCGCGCCTGTGGCCGAAGGTGACCGCATTTATGTGACCGTGCCGTACCGCATCTATGCCTTTGGCGGTATCGGGGGATTGTGATGATACAGACGCTCTGGCTGGCCTTTCCCGAAGACAGTATTTCGCAGCGGCAATTTGGCCTGCCCGCACAAAAGCGGCTGGAGGATATTTTCAGTCTTGCCGATACCGCATCGCCGTGGCGGCGTGCTATGGCGCTTCTGCGCATGCCTGTGCCCGAAGAGGAAACGCAGATGATTGCCTGGAAAGACGGTCTGCCCTATGTGAACGGCCGCGCGCTTGGCTATATTGCCAGCGGCGGGATTGTTATCGCCGTGCCGGATAAGGCGCAAGGTTTTCGTTTTTCCGCGCCGCGTGCAATTTTGAAATTACCGCGTGTCATCGCGCTGCAATGGCGCGTGACAAGATTTATCCAGGAAAGACTGGCCGAACGCGCCGCGCCCGATGCGGATGAGATCACCGAAAGCCTTGCCCTCGGCCTTGCGCTGCAAACGCTGTTGATGCGGCTGGATGCGAAAACGGCAGCGCGCATGCCGCAATATCTGGCCGCGCCCGATACCGCACCCGCACTGCACCGCAAGACATTTGCGTGGATTCAGGCTCTGCAATTGCGGCGCACCGCGCTGTCGCCTGCGTGGCATGCGCTCTTTGCCGATACGCAGATTGCCGATCAACCGCGCAAGCCGAAGCCGTTTTACTGGGGCGACCCAGCGCCCGCCGCATCGCAGGCCGCGCCTGCGCCTGCAGCACAGACAAATATTTTCAAAGGCCAGCCCGTTTGCGCGGGCAGGGTGGAGGCAGCGGCCGAAGTTGTCACGCGCTTGGCAGATATACCCGCGCCGCGCAGTGATAAACCCGTTTATGTGTTTCGCTATGCAAGGCCGGAAACCACGGTATATTTTCCGCAGGCCGGCGCGGTTGTTTTTGCAGAGGGCGGCGTGCTGTCGCATGCCTGCGTCGTGGCACGCGATATGGGCATACCGTGTGTGACGGGCGTGGGGGAAGAATTCTACGCGCGCGTCAGTAGCGCCGGCACAGGCCTGCGCCTTGCCGCAGACGGATCAAGCGGAGACGTAAAGATTATTTCGTGCTGAACGATTTGCCGCAGCCGCAGCCTGCCGCCGCATTGGGGTTGCGGATTTTGAAGGCGGATTTCATCATGTCGGAGACGAAATCAATCTCCGCACCGTTGATAAAGGGCAGCGAAACATCATCGGTGACCAGCGCGGCGCCGTTCTTTTCAAAGGTCACATCGTCGGCATTGACCGTATCTGTCACATCAAGCTGGTATTGAAAACCGGAGCAGCCGCCGCCCAAAACCGTGACACGCAGCATCAGTTTCGGGTTGCCTTCCTTTTCGCGCAGCACAAGCAGGCGCGCCGCTGCGCTGTCGGTCAGATGCACAATCATGCCGTTCGCCGCCGCCGAAGCGGTGGTGGTGCTGGTCTGTGTCGTCTGGATATCGGTCATGGCGCGGCCTTTCGGATGCTGTGTTTTCAATGTCTTATACTTCAACAATATGGTCTAAACCGCGCAAAAATCAACACAAATTATCCATAACCCAAATGCGGGTTTTTGGCGGTGCCAGACTTAACAGATTACGCTTTTAATCGGTGGTGAAATATGCTTTAAAAGCCTTGTAAATCAATAGTATTCCGCATGCGGGAGGGGCCGATGGCCACACGTGCCAAAACGAAATCTGCGAAACCGGCAAAAGCGGGTAAAGTCGCGGCGCCTGTACCTTTGAAACGCGCCGAACCGCTGAGCGAGATGCTGGCCGCCGATGGCCTTGCTGTTTTCGCCAGCCGCCCCGAACAAAGCCGTGGCCGCCAGTATGCCGAAGCCCCCAGCAAGACGCGCGGCGATTTTGAACGTGACCGCGACCGCATCATCCACTCGCAGGCTTTCCGCCGCCTGAAATTCAAGACGCAGGTTTTTGTCTATCACGAAGGCGACCATTTCCGCACCCGCCTCAGCCACAGCATCGAGGTTGCACAGGTCGCGCGCTCTTTGTCGCGGCTTTTGAAGTGCGATCAGGATCTGGCCGAAGTGGCGGCGCTGGCGCATGACGTCGGCCATACGCCCTTTGCGCATGTCGGCGAAGACGCGCTGGCCGAATGCATGAAGCCCTATGGCGGCTTTGACCACAATGACCAGACGCTGCGTGTCGTGACGATGCTGGAAAAGAAATATCCGGATTTTGACGGGCTGAACCTGACATGGGAGTCGCTCGAAGGTCTCGTCAAGCACAACGGCCCGGTCATCAAAAAAGGCCAGAAAAAACAACATTTCGAGGTAACGCTCGACGAGCTGCGCCATAAAATCGACCTCAAGCTGGATACCTATGCCTCGCTGGAGGCGCAGATTGCCGGTATCGCCGATGACATCGCCTATAACAGCCACGACCTTGACGATGGCTTGTCGGGCGGCATGTTTACGCTCAAAGACCTCGAAGAAGTCGAATGGGTCGCCGCCATCATGCATGAAAAACGGAAGATATGGCCTAACATCGACAATTACCGGCTGACACAGGAAACAATCCGCGATGTGATGGGTACCTATGTCATCGGCGTGCTGGGGGAAACCAAAAAACGTCTTGCCGATCTGAAACCGAAATCTGCCGACGATGTGCGCTATGCCAAAGACATGACCTGCGCGATGTCGGACGATCTGCGCAAGAAAGACCGCCAGCTGCGCGATTTCCTCTGGGCGCATTTTTATCGTCATCATCAGGTCAGCCGCGTGCGCCGCAAGGTCTTTCAATGCGTGCAGGATTTGTTCACCGTTTTCATGGAACACCGCCGCTGCCTGCCGCCCGAATGGCAGGCGCAGATTGAAAACACGCCCAAGGGATGGAAAGCCAAGGACTGGCACGCGCGCAGCGTTGCCGATTACATCGCCAGCATGACCGACCGCCTGGCGCTGCTGGAACACAAAGATCTTTTCGATACTTACCAGATCATGAGATAAGAAAAAAAAGAAAATGAACATCTTTCAGGAATACAGAAACCACATCGTCGATATCCTGACGCATATGTCGCGCACGGGCGATCTGCCCGCAGGGATCGATCTGACGCGCGTCACGGTAGAGCCGCCGCGCGATGCCAGCCACGGCGACATGTCGACCAATGCCGCCATGGTGCTGTCCAAGGCCGCGGGCAAAAATCCGCGCCAGCTGGGCGAGGCGCTGGCCGAAAAAATAAAAACGCTGGAAGGTGTCACCGAAGTCAACGTCGCGGGGCCGGGTTTTGTGAATTTCCGTCTCGATGCGGGTGCATGGCTTGTGACCATCCGCAATGTGCTGTCGTCGGGTATCCATTTCGGCAACAGCGGCATCGGCCAGAACAAGAAAGTAAACATCGAATACGTCTCCGCCAATCCGACGGGGCCTTTGACGGTGGGGCATGCGCGCGGCGCCGTGGTGGGCGATGCGATGGCATCGCTTTTGCAAAAAGCGGGTTACGATGTGACGCGCGAATACTACATCAACGATGCCGGTAATCAGGTGAATATCCTGGGCCGTTCTGTTTACCTCCGTTACCGCGAAGCGCTGGGGGAGCAGATCGGCGAAATTCCTTCCGGCTTTTATCCGGGTGAATATCTGAAAGACGTCGGCGCAGCGATTGCCAAGCGCGATGGCGATAAATGGCTCGGCAAGGATGAAAGCGAATGGCATCCGGTCTGCAAGGCGGCCGCACTCGAGATGATGCTGGCCGAGATCAAAACGGATCTGGCCGATATGGGTATCCATCACGATGTGTTTTCGTCCGAACAGGCGGTGATTGATGCGGGGGCTGTCGACAAGGCCTTCAAGGTGCTGGAAGATCAAGGGCTGATTTATACCGGCGTGCTGGAGCCGCCCAAAGGCAAATCACCGGATGACTGGGAAGAACGCCCGCAGACGCTTTTCAAAGCAACGCAGTTCGGCGACGATACCGACCGCCCGCTAAAAAAATCGGACGGGTCGTGGACATATTTCGCCAACGATATTGCCTACCACTGGGACAAATACAACCGCGGCGCAACGCATCTGATCGATATTCTGGGCGCCGATCATGGCGGCTACGTCAAGCGTATTGGCGCGGCGGTCAAGGCCGTGTCCGGCGGCAAGGCCGATGTGGATGTCAAGCTTTGCCAGATCGTACACACGTTTGATAACGGGGAGCCGGTGCGTATGTCCAAACGCGCGGGAACATTTGTTACCCTGCGAGATATGCTCGACAAGGTCGGCAAGGATGTCATCCGTTTTATCATGCTGACACGCAGCAGCGACCAGACGCTCGAATTCGATTTCGCCAAGGTTGTCGAGCAATCCAAAGACAATCCGGTGTTCTACGTGCAATACGCGCATGCGCGCTGCCATTCGGTCTTGCGCAATGCCAAGGAAATGTTCCCGACCATTGAAACCGACGCCGCCGCTCTCAGCACGGCCAATGTCAACCTGCTGGCCAGCGAGGACGAACTGAAACTCGTCCGGCTCATGGCCGCATGGCCCCGTCATGTCGAACAGGCCGCCGAAGCGCACGAGCCGCACCGCATCACGTTCTATCTGCAGGAACTGGCGGCGGAATTCCATGCCTTCTGGAACAAAGGGCGCGATGACAACAGCCTGCGTTTCCTGCATGAAAATGACCGCGGGCTGAGCTTTTCCCGCCTGGCGCTTGTGCGCTCGGTGGCAACGGTGCTGGCCTCCGGCCTGGCTGTTATGGGCGTCACACCTCTCGAGGAGTTGCACGGATGATGAACGAAGATCAAAAACCGCAAGACGAAAATATCGGCTCTTTCTATGTCGGCCGCCGCCCGCCGCCCGCGCCGGAGCGCGTGCTGCCCAAGGGCGGTTTGAGCATCGTGGCGCTGATCGCCTTTGCGGCGATCGTCTGGTATGCTTATCCCACAGCACAAGAAGCGCAGGAAGCGACAGATTTGCCCGTGGTACTGGCCGAAAAGACAGCTTATAAATTTGCGCCCGATGATCCGGGCGGCATGAAGGTGCCGCATCAGGACAGCACGGTCTTTGACCCGCTCGACAAAAAAGATACCAAGCGCGTTGAACGCCTGCTGCCCGGCACGGAAGAGCCGGTAGACAAAGAAACCGCAATCAAAACCGGCGATGCCAAGTCTTTACCCGCCACGGCGCAAATGAAAAAAATCGGCATCGAAACCGAAAAAGTCATCACGGCTGCCCCTGCGGCGGCAAACACCGAAACGATCAAGCCGGTACAAAAACCCGCCGTCAAAACAGCTGTTGCCGATATGGATGCCAAGAAACAGCCGCCAGCGGAGCCGGCGAAGCCTGCCGTACAGGCCAGTGCGCCGGCGGCGGTGGCATCCGGCGGTGTTGTTTATATCCAGCTGGGGTCGTACCGCAATACCGAAGGGGCGGCGACGGACTGGAAGAAATTGCAGCAGAAACATCCCGATCTTCTCAAGGGGCTTGATATGCGTACGCAGCGTGTCGATCTCGGCGACAAAGGTATTTTCAACCGCTTGCAGGCCGGCAAGGTCAGCGAAGCGCGCGCAAAAGAAATCTGCGATGTTCTTAAATCCGCCAATCCCGGCGGCTGCATGGTGGTGAGGTAAGCGCATGACGGACTGGACAAATCTCAAGGCGATTATTGTCGATGCGGCAGGAACAGAGCTGAGCACGGAGGAGCGCGATCTTTTCGCCGCCGAAAAACCCGCCGGTTTTATTTTGTTCAAGCGCAATTGCGTATCCAAACAGCAGGTGACCGATCTGGTCTCCGCGGTGCGTGAAGCCGTGGGCTACGCCGATTTGCCTGTGCTGATCGATCAGGAAGGCGGCACGGTTGCAAGATTGCGTGCACCCGAATTCCGCGAATATCCCGCCGCGAAAATTTTTGGTGAATTGGCCTCGAGCGCCGCGGAGCAGGGGATCGAAGCCACGCGTATGAGCGCCTATCTGATGGCGCTTGATCTGGCCGATATGGGCATCACGGTCAATTGCGCGCCGGTTGTCGATGTGCCGGCGCCGGATTGCCACGCGTTCCTGTCGGGCAGCCGCACTTTCAGCGACAGCCCCGATATGGTCGGCCAGCTGGGCGAAGCCGTCTGCCGCGGGCTTTTGGCGGGGCGGGTGACGCCGGTCATGAAGCATATCCCCGGCCATGGCCGCGCCAAAGTGGACAGCCATTTTGCCCTGCCGGTGGTGGATGCCAGCGCCGAAATTCTCTCAACAACGGACTTCAAACCCTTCAAATATTTGGCCCAAACCAATATGAAAACGGCGCTTTGGGCGATGGCGGCGCATGTTGTATACTCGCAGCTGGATCCTGATTCTGCCGCAACCGTCTCCGCCCGCATCACCCGTGATGTGATCCGCGGGGATATGGGCTTTGACGGGGTGCTGATCGCTGACGACATTTCGATGAAGGCCCTTGGCGGCACCATCGAAGAGCGTGTGGCGCGGACGATGGCGGCGGGCATGGATGTGACCATGATCTGCAATGCCGCCTTCGAAGACCGCGTGCTGGCGCTGCAAGCGGCGCCAAAAGTATCGCCTGCCGCGGCGGCGCGACTGGCAGAGGCGGAGCGGCAGCGTACAGCGTTTGACGCTTCGGATAACGACAACGGCGGGCGCGATGCCCTCCACCAAAAGCTCGCAGAGCTTTTGCAACAACGAAAGACCGGCTGAGAATATGAGTGAAGCGGAAGCACCCAAGTTTGAAGACGACCTTTTGAATGATCGCAGCGAGAGCGAGCAGCTGATGCTCTATCTCGGCGACTTCGACGGGCCGATTGACATGCTGCTTTCCCTCGCGCGCGACCAGAAGGTGGATCTTGCGCGTATCTCCATTCTCGCGCTGGCCAACCAGTATATTGATTTTATCGAGAAGGCGCGCGCATTGCGCTTGGAACTTGCGGCCGATTATCTTGTGATGGCGGCGTGGCTGGCCTATCTCAAATCCCGCCTTTTGATCCCGCAGGAAGAAAAGAAACTGGCCGAACCTTCGGCACATGATCTGGCCGAAGCGCTGCAATTCCAGCTGCGCCGCCTCGAAGCCATGCGCAAGGTCGCCAACGACCTGTTCCACCTGCCGCGCCTTGGCTATAACGTTTTTGCACGCGGGGAGCCGGAAGGCCTCAAAACCGATTACGTTGCACGTTACGATATGACGTTCTATGACCTGCTGCGCGCCTATGGCGATATCAAGCAGCGTCAGCAGAACGCGATTTACAAGCTGAACCCCGTCAGGCTCTTCTCGCTTGAAGACGCCATCGAGCGCATGGAAAGCATGCTCGGCAAAATCCCCGAAGAATGGGTATCGCTGTTTATGTTCCTGCCTGCGGGCACCAAAGAAAAAATCGTCCATCGTTCTGCCGTGGCCTCTACCTTTGGCGGCGCGCTTGAAATGGCGAAGCGCGGACTTTTGCGCATCCATCAGGAAAAAAATTACGGCCCCATCTATATCCGCCGACCCGGCGAGGCCGATGCAGAAACACCGCCACCGCTGCATGTTGAAGAAGAACCCGGCATCAGCGCCGAAGACATCGCCTTCGCCGAGCGTGATCTGGCCGAACAACAGGCCGAAGAAGAAGCAAAAGAAGCCGAACGTCTTGCCGCCGAACAGGCGCTGGCCGATGCCGTCGCCGCACCCGCTCTGCGTTTTGTGACCGGCGCGGATATCGAAGATGAAGAAGATCAAACAGAAGCCGTGACAGATAGCGGCTTCGCGCAGGAAGTACCGGCAGAGGAAGCCGCGCCGGAAACCGCAGCCGAAATAACCGCCGCGGACGATGCGCCCCGCGCACGCAGCGAAGAAGAAGAATGGGAAGCGCTGCTGGCCGAAGAAGCCGCTGCCGAAGAAGCAAAAAAGCAGCAAGCCGCGCAAGAAACCCAAGACCAGACAGATAAACAAGAGGCATAACCGACATGGCCAAGGCAAAACAAAAAAAAGTACAAGATAACCACGAAACGCTGGACGCGCTGCCGGAAGATATCGCACTGCAGGCCGCGGCCGAAGACATGACGGAGATCGAGGAAGAAATCCTCGAAGCCGATCTGTCCGAAGAAGCACTGCTTGACGAAGACATGGCCGCAGCAGCCGAAGAAACTTCTGCCGAAGCCGAAGACGGCGAAGAGGCAGAGCCAAAAGAAATGCCCGCCATCACGCAGGATGATCTGCGTCTGGTCGAAGCGATTTTGTTCGCCGCCCCCCATGCCCTGACCGTGCAGCAAATCGCCGAGCGCTTCCCCGAAGATCGCATCATGCTGATCCCCGATGTGCTGGAAATGCTGAAAGAACATTATGCCGCGCGCGGCGTGATGCTGGTGCAGCGTGAAAAACGCTGGGCGCTGCGCACCGCAACCGACCTTGGCCACCATCTGCGCCTTGAAAAAGAACAGCCCAAAAAATTCACCCGCGCCGCGATGGAAACCATGGCGATCATCGCCTATCACCAGCCGGTGACGCGCGCCGAAATCGAAAACATCCGCGGCGTGGCGACCAGCCCCGGCGCGCTTGATGCACTGATGGAAGCGGGCTGGATCAAACCGGGCAAACGCCGCGAAGTGCCGGGCCGTCCCGTCACCTGGCTGACAACACAGGCTTTCCTTGACCATTTCGGCCTTGAAAAGCTGGAAGACCTGCCGGGGATGGAAGAGCTGAAAGCCGCCGGCCTGCTCGACAAACGTCCGGCCATCGAAGCGATGCCGACCGCCGACCTGTTCGGCGATGGCGAAACCAAAGAAGACATCGACCCCAACGAAGTTACCGATGAAGACCTGCTCGGCAAACCTGACGCCAATGACGAAGTTTCGGATACGGAAAACGATACCGTCGCCAGCGGCGGAGATGATGACGACGAGGATGAAGACGCCGACTTCGACGACGAAGACGGAGACGAGGACGAGGACGAGGATTTCGACGAAGACGAAGATAGCGACGCCTCTGACGACGACGATGACGGGGAATCTGACGACGGAGATGATGACTCCGACGACGATGATGACGAAGACAGCGATGAAGACGATGAAGACGAAGACGGGGAGCGCCGCTAATGTTTCCCGGTTTCTGGCAAATTGTTGTTATTGCGCTTTTAGTGCTCGTTTTCTTTGGCCGCGGTAAAATTCCGCAGATCATGGGCGACATCGGCAAAGGCCTGCGCAGTTTCAAAGACGGTATCAGCGGCGAAGACGATAAAAAAGACACGCTGCCGCCGCCCGACAAAAAAGAGTAACCCCCTTTGTTCGGTATCGCCTGGACAGAAATGCTGGTCATTCTGGCCGTGGCGCTTTTGGTTATCGGGCCCGCCGATCTGCCGCGCGTATTATACGGCGCGGGAAAAATATTCAGAAATATCAGAAAATTCACAGGCGATATTCAACAATCGCTTGATGATATCATGCGCGATCAGGAACTGGACGAGATCGTCCGCGATGCCAACCGCGCCGGCGGCGACAACCTGCAATTCGAACTGGATAAACAGGTAGAAGCCGAAAAGGCGCGCCGCCTGAGCGCCGAGGGCACAGAAACAAAGCCGGAGAAAAACGATGCACCCGGCTGATAACCCTGAATTTAAAACCATGCCGCTGGTGGGCCATCTGACCGAATTACGCCAGCGTCTTATCCGCGCGCTGGTCGTTTTTGTGGTTTTGAGCGGTCTGTGCTTTTTTGTTGCCGACTATATTTATGCTTTTCTGGTGCGCCCGCTGGCCGATGTGCTGACGGGGGAGAACCGCCGCCTGATTTACACCGGTATGGGCGAGGCCTTTATTACCTATATGAAATTATCCTGTTTTGCCGGCGGGTTTCTGGCGTTTCCTTATGTGGCGTCTCAGATCTGGATGTTTGTCGCGCCGGGGCTCTATAAAAACGAAAAGCGGGTCTTTCTGCCGTTTATCGTGGCCACGCCATTGTTGTTTTTGGCGGGGGCGGCCTTTGTTTATTATGCCGTTATGCCGCTGGCGTGGAAATTTTTTGCAGGCTTCGAAAGCCTCACGCCCGCACCGGGCGGCTTGCCCATCCAGCTCGAGGCGCGGGTCAGCGAATATCTCGGCCTTGTTATGGGGCTCATTTTTGCCTTTGGCATTTGCTTTCAACTGCCTGTTTTACTGATGCTTCTGGGGCGCGCCGGTTTTGTGACGGCAAAGGGGCTAGCCGAAAAACGCCGCTATATGGTTGTGATTGTTTTTGTCGTGGCGGCCTTTGTGACGCCGCCCGATGTTATCAGCCAGGTCTTGCTCGCCGCGCCGCTGCTACTGCTTTATGAAGTTTCTATTTTTCTGCTGCGCGGCGCGGAAAAGAAGAAAGCGCAAACGGCAACGCCGGACAGCAAAGATGACGCCCAATCAAATCTAGACCGCGCAGCAAAAAGCGAATAATATAAAACCATTGGGTTTCAGGGGCTGCTGCGTCTTTATCACAGAGAAAAAACATGTTCGATCTTAAGCACATTCGGGAAATGCCCGAGTTTTATGATTCCGGCTGGCATCGCCGCGGTCTTGCGCCGCAGACGCCGCAGATTGTCGCGCTCGACGAAAAACGCCGCGCCCTGCAAACCGAAATGCAGGAATTGCAGGCCAGCCGCAACGCCCTGTCCAAAGACATCGGCGCGATCAAATCCAAGGGCGGCGACGCCAGCGAGATCATGGCCAAAGTGGCCGAGATGAAAGAACGCATCGCCCGCCTTGAAGAAGACGAAAAGAAAACGGGGGAGGAGCTGCAGGGGTTCCTCAGCGTTTTGCCGAATATCCCCGATGCCGCCGTGCCAAACGGCAAAGACGAGAAAGACAATGCCGAAGTCCGCCGCCACGGGGAGCCGCCGCGCATCAACAGCGCGCGCGATCATACCGATATCGGCGAAGGGCTCGGCGGGATGGATTTTGAAACGGCCGCCAAAATGTCCGGTTCGCGTTTTGTGCTGCTGAAAAGCGGCGTTGCGCGGCTGGAGCGTGCGCTCGCGCAATTTATGCTCGATACCCATACGCAAGAGCACGGCTATACCGAATTGTCCGTACCGCTTTTGGTGCGCGACGAAGCGCTTTACGGGACAGGGCAGCTGCCCAAATTTGCCGATGACCTGTTTCGCACCAGCACCGGCCACTGGCTGATCCCGACATCCGAAGTCTCGCTGACCAATACAGTGCTCGATACTATTCTGGATGCCGCCGATCTGCCGCTGCGCCTGACGTCTTTGACGCCGTGCTTCCGCTCCGAAGCGGGGGCGGCGGGCAAGGATACGCGCGGCATGATCCGCCAGCACCAGTTTTATAAAGTCGAACTGGTCAGCATCACCGCTGAAGACAAATCGATGGAAGAGCTGGAACGCATGACAGGCTGCGCCGAAACCATCCTGCAAAAACTCGGCCTTGCCTACCGCACCATGGCGCTGTGCACCGGCGACATGGGTTTTTCGGCCAAGAAAACCTATGACATCGAAGTCTGGCTGCCGGGGCAGAATACCTACCGCGAAATTTCCAGCTGCTCCAACTGCGGCGATTTTCAGGCGCGCCGCATGATGGCGCGCTACAAAAACGACGGCGACAAGCAAACGCGCTATGTCCATACGCTCAACGGTTCGGGCGTTGCCGTGGGGCGCTGCCTGATTGCCGTGCTGGAAAATTACCAGCAGCCCGACGGCAGCGTGGCTATTCCCGATGCGCTGCTGCCCTATATGGGCGGCGTCACAAAGCTGGAGCCCGCCGCGCAAATCAAATCCGGAAAGGTAGCCTGAGACCATGTTGACGTTCCCCGAAAAACTGTCTGACGCGCGCATTCTTATCTCCAACGACGACAGCATCCATGCCGATGGTATCAAGGTGATGGAAGAAATCGTCAGCTCCATCACGCCGCATGTGTGGGTTGTTGCACCCGAAACGCAAATGTCGGCCGCCGGCCATTCGCTGACCATCCATATGCCGCTGCGCCTCAAAGAATACGACAAGCGTCATTATTCCGTTTCCGGCACGCCAACAGATTCCGTTTTGCTGGGTGTGCAGCAGGTGATGAAAGATTTCCGTCCGCATCTGGTGCTGACCGGTATCAATCACGGCCAGAATACAGCCGATGATGTAACCTATTCCGGCACCATCGCCGCCGCGATCGAGGCCGCGCTGATGCATATCCCCGCCATCGCCTGCAGCCAAGATTACGACGAGCACGGCGGCAAGCCCGATTGGTCTGTCGCGCGCGAATATCTGCCGCGTATCCTTGAAGCCTTTGCCGGCAAGAGCATCGACAGTTATACGCTGATGAGCGTGAATTTCCCGCGCAAGGTGCAGGGCGTCATTCCACAAATCCGCGCTGTACGCCAAGGGCATTACAGCATGGAAAAACAGGAAATGGACCGCCTGACGGACCCGCGCGGCCGGCCTTATTTCTGGATTGGCCCGCCGCCGCCGCGCGACGATCAGGACATGAGCAACGACATCGGCGCGCTCAAGGCAGGGCATGTCACCATCACGCCGCTGACGCTGAACCTGACGCAGCATGAAGCGCTTGAAGATTTACAAGGAATGTTTTCGTGACGGTTATCGCGCGCAAAATACGTCTGATCATGAAGCTGCGCAAATGCGGCATCACCGATACCGGCGTGCTGGCTGCCATCGAACGGGTCCCGCGCGAAGTATTTATTCCGCCACAATTCCACGATCAGGCTTATGAAGACACCGCGCTGCCCATCGGCCGCGGACAAACGATCAGCCAGCCGCTGGTCGTCGCCAGCATGACGCAGGAAATGAAGCTGAACGACCGGCACAAAGTGCTCGAAATCGGCACAGGGTCCGGTTATCAGGCGGCTATTCTGGCCAAGCTCTGCCGCCGTGTTTACAGCATCGAACGTCACCGCCCGCTGCTGGCAACAGCCGAGCAACGCATCAACGAGCTGCGCATCCGCAATATCACCTGCAAGGCCGCCGATGGCATGAAAGGCTGGACGGAACAGGCGCCGTTTGACCGTATCATCGTGACCGCCGCCGCGGGGGACGAGCCGCCGCCAGCGCTGCTGGCGCAAATGTCGGTGGGCGGCCTGATGGTTATTCCCATGGGGCGCGACAAGGCGAGCCAGTTTATCTATCGCATCACACGCACCGCCGAAGACGCCTATGAAACAGAACGGTTGATGCCGGTGCGTTTCGTGCCGCTGCTGCCCAACGTGGCGCGCGACGAACCGGATCCGGTTACCGATGATGCCGCCGACGGATTTCTGGCGGGCGGCTTTGCGCTCCAGCCGGTCTGAGGCCGCCGGTGCCGCCGCGCCTTTTTACGCATAAACATTTTTTTGCCGGAGCGGCATTGCTGCTGATCTCGGCCTGTGCGGCGCCGCAGGCCGCGCCGGTGCATAATTTTGGTACCCGCGTCGATAGCGCGGCGGGGGCCGGCGTTGTCATGGTGCGCGAGGGGGATACTGTCTTTGGTATTTCCGAGCGTTATCGATTACCGCTGCGCGACATCATTGACCTCAACGGTCTCAAACCGCCGTACCATTTGAAAACCGCGCAGCGTCTGCAATTGCCGCCGCCGAACGAACATAAAACCGCTGCCGGTGATACCGTCACGGGCGTTGCCCGTCTTTATGGGGTACCGGTATCGCAGATTGTCAGTATCAATAAACTGGCGGCGCCTTATCAATTGCGCACGGGGCAGGTCTTGCGCATTCCGTCTTCGGTGATATCGCCGCAGCAGCAAATTGCCGTCCGTACGCCGCCGGCACAAATCCGCCAGCAGACAGCCGCCGGTGTGCAGCAATCTTCTGCGCCTGTGCAACCGGCGCCGGTGCTTACAGCAGCGGCAACGCAGCGCGCCGCGCCTGTTATCACCGCCGACAGTACGCCCAGCCGCGCAGGTTTTATATGGCCGGTGCGCGGCAAAGTTATTTCCAGCTATGGGCCGAAGCCGGGGCATCTGCATAACGATGGCATCAATATCGCGGCACCGCGCGGCGCGGCGGTGGCAGCCGCGGCCGACGGCACGGTTGCCTATGTCGGGAATGATCTGGCCAGCTATGGCAATCTGGTTTTGCTGCGTCATGCAAACGGGCTTGTGACCGCCTATGCGCATCTGGACCGCGTCGAAGTCAAGCGCGGCGATACCGTCAGGCGCGGGCAGGCGCTGGGCACGGTCGGCTCAACCGGCACCGTCGCCAATCCGCAGCTGCATTTCGAAGTGCGCCGCGGTATAGAGAGCCTTGATCCGGCGAAATATCTACATCCTTGAGCATCAGTAACAGTAAATACACACACCTCAGCACACAGGTTTAACCTGGTAGCTGATACACACGAGTCTTTTTATTTTTGATAAGATGCTGAAAAGTTAGTTATTGCGGCAAAAGGGGCCAACTTCAGGTGAACGCACGTTTCCTTGGTGTTCCAAAACATCGCCTTTGAGCGTCCATTGTGCACGACCATCTCCGTGCGAACAAAAGAAGAAAGAGGTTTCATCGTTCTGTCTTAAAATATGGACGGGCAGTGGGGCTGAGCCAGCAAATGCTTGTTTATATCCTTCGCCTCTATCAATAAATATCCCGACATAGCACTGTGCTGCGCCACAGGTCAAAGGCCCTGTTACAGAGACTACTGCAATATCGGTCTTTTTCTCGACGTCACGTATTGTTGATATTGTAATCGTAGTCTTTGCGAGTAGGTCTTCCTCGTACTCCTTATTGAAGTCTCTGAGATAGTCCATCATGTTTTTCATGTAGGGGTAGCGTGCCTCGACGCTTTCAACACTTATTTCTACATCGGGATCAACTTTTATTGCTTTGCCTTCTTCGAGCAAAAGCCCGTCCTGCTTGAGGACCTGTTCTGTGGGTACATGAGACGCGCTGTTAATGTCTACATCTTGCGCGGAAACGACAGAAGATGTGGCAAGACTCAGTGGCAGCAGAGCCATAAGTGTTGCTTTGCACAGTGCGCGGCCAAATTCTTTACGGAGTTGTCTTTGGAACATGATCATTCCTAAAAAATCGATATACATTATTATAGCACCTTAGGTATGTTACGACAACCGATGAAAAAAAAGGCCTTTTATTTCAGCCGCTTGACTTATGATTCAAACGGTTGTGCGGCTATCGCATGGGTCGGTGGCTGTTAATTTCTACTGGTCGTTCCGCGTTCATTTGCAGTGCTGCACGCGCTGCGAGGAGGGCATTCATTTGCTCTTGTAATTTGTATATGTCTTGAAGCTGTAAAGTGATGTAAGCGTTCACCACCTGCTGCTCTTGCAAGAGTGCCCCAAGGTTGTTCGCCATCCGGATATAGTAATCTGGATCAAAAAAGCGTTCCTGAGTAAGAGCCTGCATGATTTCGTTGTAGCTAGGGAATTCTGCTATCTCGTCATCTGGGACGCCAGCCTTGCGGCGAATTTCCTGAATGATTTCGTTGATCGGACGCGGATCAGGCGGCATGCCACTAAACCCTGGTCCTGCGGCAACGCCGGGATAGGAACCTGATGTTGCATCCCAAGGAATTTCAAAGCCTGCACCATTTCTCAAGTATTCAAGCGCTTTGGTACCGAAAGCATCGACAGGTCCTTGCGGCCCCACGGTAACACCTGCACCACAGTAACCACACCCTACAAGACATGCTGCGCCACCTTGGCCGGTAAGGTGTGCAGCAGCAAGCAAGCCCGATGGAGTAATAAGCACCCCAAATACTGTTTGGCCGATTTTACCTTTGGAGCAAGGAGTGATATAGCCCCACATCAGCTGGTGATATCTTTCGACTGCGGCTCTTTGAATAGCAATGCTGGGATTGGTAGCTGTACCAAGGAAACCCATTTCGGATCCACCGCACAGTGCAGTCCAGCTTCCACCGGAGCGGCAGTTGGCTGTGATCAGACCGCTGGCTATCCCCAGCTGCCACTTGCCATAGAAGTTATTATTATCACCACCACGAATGTGGTATCTTCCGGGCGCACCCCAGCCACCGCCAGATTCCCTTCCTCCCAAGTGATTAAGAAAATCTTCGTAGCTGCCTCCAGCTACAGATCCGCCAGTCGGAATGGCCGGCGCAGGATCCGGCATCGTCGTCGGCCCTGTCGAGGCGCTAGCGTCACCTGTTGCCGGAAGTGCCATGCGGCGGGACAGAATAGAAGCCACGACATCGGTCGCAATCGTACGAACGGATTTCAGGTGCTCTTGTTTGAGAATCCATTCTTGCACTGGCGGCGTATCAATCAAATCTAACGGCACTTGTGGTACGACATAAGGCTGAATTAGATTGCGCAGCAGAGAAGTTGCAGCAACGCGGTTGGGTTCTTCTGAGAAGTCTATAGTGTCTTTAAACAAGAAATTTTCTACGTCGATATCCCCATCAACAATTTGTCCTGCGACAGTGGGATTCGGGCATGGATTCGAGCCATCATTAAATTGCGGATTTACAAACATTTCGCAAAAAGTCTCGAAACGTCTGGCAAGATCCTCGCCGATTGTTTTTGCAGCAGGTGCAGCCGCCGGAGCGGGAGCCGGTGCAGGGCCAGGCGCCGGAGCTGGACCGGGCGCTGGTGCGGGGCCAGGTGCGGGTGCTGGACCGGGCGCTGGTGCCGGGCCAGGGGCTGGTGCAGCGGCTACAGGCGCGTTAACAAGACGTGTAATTTGATTCGTTAAAGCCGCAGTCAAGGCGTTAGCTGTGGATGTTGCATGTGAAAGGGCAGCCGGTGGGGTCGCCGCCGAACAGGTTTTTTCATTTGGCATCAAGCTTTCTTTGGCTTGAATTTCTTTCTCATGCAGTTGTCGGGCAGAGCGAGTCAAGCTGTGCGTATCCAGCATGGAACCAAGCTGACGAGTCTGATCGATTGTGCTTGCGTGCCATTGCGCGGTCATATTTTGCAAAGACGGACGGAATGTATCGTTCCACCAGTTGCGGACATATTCGACAACTTGCCAACCAGCTTGGTGATTGATCAGATCATCGTCATAGAAAGTCTGTCCCCATGTTCCAAGCAGGGAGTTTTCGCGTGCCCAAGCGCAGGGATCCACAGCAAAGCTTCCTGTCAACGGCGCACTCGACGCTGTACACTTCGTTGTCGGTCCCGGAGGCGGATCCGTACCTGTGAACGGAGCTGGCGGTGGTGCAGGCGGCGCAGGCGGCGGCGCAGGCGGTGCAGGCGGCGCAGGCGGAGCTGGTGGCGGCGCAGGCGGCGCAGGCGGCGGAACGGGAGTAACTGATGGAGCTGATAGATTCAAAAAATCAAGGCCAAGATTGCCGATACCTAAAGAGGGCCAAATATCATTCGCGCTTGTGATGATCAGATTAAGAAGGTTAAGACCCGTGGGATCCCCAAGGGCGGCGCTTGCAATTTGAGTAATCGCATCACCTAAGTTGCCCGTACCCATGACACTAACAAGTGTATCCCGCAGGATATTTGCATTTCCTTGAAGCAAGATATTGAAAACAGCTGTCGCGCCGGCATTGCCCTGCAAAAGCAACTGCATCGATTGAATACCTATACTCCCGCTGCCCGCGATAATCGAGTTGATCAGGTCGTTGGCCTGCGGAATCGGGAACCAGAAACCCATGCCATCGTCATAAAGCATGGTGGAGCCACCAAGGGCGGCCTGAAGTGTATTGAGGGAAGCGATGTTACCGCTGAGCGCCTGGTTGATCGTTGTGATCGCAGCGGGACCCCCGCCAAGACTGATGCTGACCACATTGAGGAAGTCGTAGACGTTCATGGACCCGCCCAGATCGTTCTGGAGCAGGGTCAGCGCGGCGGCGTTGCCACCGAGGGCATCGCGCAGCACTTCCATACCTGAGCTAAACTGGGCATTCGCGTCACGGGGAACCATCAGGAACACCATGACCGATACGGCCATAAGACACTTCAGGAAGCGCACGGTGAGACCCGTTGATTCCTGAATGGGAGACTGATTCTCCCTCCAAAAACGCAAACACTGCATGAAAAACCCTCAGCCCGTTCTTATCTTTAAATTATAGCATAGCCAAAATTAATTTGGGAATTATTTAAAATTTTAGGTATTTTCTTGCTTTGCGCCGAGTAGATTTCTAAGTGACTGATTTACATGGATAATAATATCCTCAGCCGTTAGCGCGGGGCCATGCAGGCGGGCGGCATCGGCATGCAACCAGACCCCGGCAAGGGCCGCCATGAAGGGGGGCATGCCCTGCGCCGCGAATCCTGCCACGAGTCCCGCCAGCACATCCCCCGTGCCGGCGGTTGCCAGAATCGGGGTGCCGTTGGTATTGACCACGGCCGTCCCGTCCGGCGCGGCGATGACGGTATCGAAGCCTTTGAGGATAATAATGGCATTTGCCTTGCGCGCGGCGGCGCGGGCGCGGGCGAGCTTGCTGCCGGGCAGGTCGCCGAATATCCGCGAAAATTCGCCTTCGTGCGGTGTCAATATATGCCGTTTGGACAGGTGGTTGAACAGGGTATCCGGATCGTTTTTGAAAACCGTGAAGACATCGCCGTCCAAGACCGCGGTTTTGCCGGCCATCGACAGGGCATTCAGTGTGGCTGTGCGCAGGCGGTCTGCGGCATCGCCTGCCGCGCCGCCGCCGGGGCCGATCAGGGCGACATTCGTGCGTTCATCGCGCAGCAGGGTTTTGAAATCCTCTTCGCTACGCCAGACATCGGTCATCAAGCTGGCGCGATACAGGCTGTAAACCATTTTCTGTTCGGGGGCGCAGGCAATGCTGACAACGCCAGCCCCCGCGACCTGTGCGGCATAGGCGGCAAGGCAGGCGGCGCCGGTACGCTCGGGCCCACCATAAACCATGACATGGCCGCGCGAATATTTATGCGCGTCAGCCGCAGGAAACGGAAAGCTTGGCAGCCACAATGCCGGATGATTTTCAAAAACCGATGTCCCCAGCGCAGCAATCTGCGCATCATCGATAGGTACGGCAGCCAGTTGCAGCATCCCGAGATGGGCGCGCGTCGCGGCCAGCACATGCGCGATTTTCTTGCGGCAGAAAACCACAGTCAGATCAGCCTTCAGCGTGCCTTCGGCAATCGCACCCGTGGTGGCATCGATGCCGGAGGGGATATCTGCCGCAACCACGGGGATGTTCTTGGCGCGTATTTTATCAAAGAGGATGACAAGCTCCGGCGGCAGCGCGTCTTTGAAACCGGTGCCGAAAACAGCATCGATGATCAGGTCTGTTTGATGCACGGGTAGATTGGAATTAAGGTTTTCGGTGGTGCCTTGCCAGGCTTCGGCCGCTTCGGCGGCGTCACCTTTCAGCGTATTCTTTTTGGCAAGGCAGGCCACGCGCACATGCCAGCCTGTTTTTTGCGAGAGCATCTGCGCGGCAACGAAACCATCGGCACCGTTATTGCCTGTGCCGCAAAGAAACAGAACGCGGCAGGGCTGGGCAAAATCTTCGATAGCGGCGGCAAGGCCGGCAGCGGCGGCGGCAATCAGCACATGCGCCGGCGTACCGCTTGCCACGGCGGCCAAATCTGCTTTTTTCATTTCTGCGGCGGAGAGGATTTCGAACATGCGCGATTATTGCAGGTTCGCGGTGCAAGGAAAAGGGGATGAAAAAAGAAGGAGAGAGTGGGGCGATCGACGGGGTTTGAACCCGCGACATCTTGGACCACAACCAAGCGCTCTACCGCTGAGCTACGACCGCCACATGTGCAGCAATTTCCGAAACCTTGAAAAAAGGGCTCTGTCCCTTGACAACACCGCGCGGTTTTATCAGAAAGCGGCGCTCAGGGTCAAGGTCATTACATAGTAAAGTATACAAAGTCTATCGGCGTCAGGTTAGTATGAGTGCCTTATTTTTAGGCATATGCCCGTTTTTTGGGCGCGCGGCATCGGGCGCGTGTATAAAAAAGCATTTAAAATCATATAGATAATTGCAAAAAACAACTGGCACGCTTCCTGCAAACTACAGGCCGCTCTTCAATAACCGCACAGGATGCCAGCGCGATGAAAAAGATCGAGGCCATTATCAAGCCGTTCAAGCTCGACGAAGTGAAAGAAGCGCTTCATGACGTCGGCGTGCAGGGCATGACCGTGACCGAGGTGCGCGGCTTTGGTCGCCAGAAAGGCCACACCGAGCTTTATCGCGGTGCCGAATACGTGGTCGATTTTCTGCCCAAGGTGAAAATCGAAGTGGTGGTTGAAAACGGTCAGGTTGACGATGTGATCGAAGCGATCGAAAAAGCGGCGCAAACCGGACGCATCGGCGATGGCAAGATTTTCGTGCTGCCGGTCGAAAACGTTATCCGCGTACGTACGGGGGAGCGGGGCAAACAGGCCATCTAGGCCGCAGCATTTATTTTATCCAGATACTTTACTTCACACAGACTGAGACAAACACAAAAACCAAACGGCCAGAGGAGAAAACACATGGCAAAATCCACCGCAAAATTGAAAGTCGCGAAAGCCCCTGCGAAAGCCACAAAAGGCAAGCAGAACTTCGCGCCTTTTTTCAAACTCGTCAAAGAACACAACATTGAATACGTATCTTTCCGCTTTACCGATATCCGCGGCAAGCTGCAACACACCGCACAGCATATCTCGACGGTTGACGAAGATCTGCTGACAGACGGCATCATGTTCGACGGCTCTTCGCTTGCGGGCTGGAAGGCGATCAATGAATCCGACATGATTTTGATGCCGGATGTTTCGACCGCCGTTCTCGACCCTTTCAGCGCGATGCCGACGCTGGATGTTTTCTGCGACGTTTATGAACCTTCGACCGGCCAGCCTTATGCCCGTGACCCGCGCTCTATTGCGCGCGCGGCAGAACAGTATCTGCTATCGACCGGTGTGGGCGATACGGCTTTCTTCGGCCCTGAAGCGGAATTTTTTATCTTTGATGACGTCCGCATCAGCGTACAGATGAACCGTGTGTCGTATGAAATCGACAGCATGGAAGGCCCCTATAACTCCGGCACCGAATACGAACATGGCAACATGGGCCATCGTCCGGGCGTGAAGGGCGGGTATTTCCCCGTGCAGCCCATCGACAGTTCCAACGACCTGCGCGCGGAAATGACCTCCGTTCTGGCGCGTATGGGCGTGCCGATGGAAAAACACCACCACGAAGTGGCGCCGTCACAGGTAGAACTGGGGCTGAAATTCTCTACGCTGGTCAATAGCGCGGACAATATGCAGCTTTACAAATATGTCGTGCATAACGTGGCACATGCCTACGGCAAATCCGCAACCTTCCTGCCCAAGCCTGTCTTTGGCGACAACGGGTCGGGCATGCACGTACACCAGTCGATCTGGAAGTCGGGCAAGCCTTTGTTCGCGGGCTCCGGTTATGCAGATCTGTCTGAAACCTGCCTGTATTACATCGGCGGCATCATTCGCCATGCCAAGGCGCTGAACGCCATCACCAACCCGACCACCAACAGCTACAAACGTCTGGTGCCGGGGTATGAGGCGCCGGTGCTGCTGGCCTACTCTGCACGTAACCGCTCCGCATCCTGCCGCATTCCTTTTGCGACGGGCCCGAAAGCGAAACGCGTGGAAGTCCGCTTCCCGGATCCGGCCGCCAATGCCTATCTCGCTTTCGCGGCGATGCTGATGGCGGGGCTTGACGGCATCCAGAAAAAAATCCATCCCGGCGAGGCGATGGACAAGAACCTCTACGACCTGCCGCCCGAAGAACTGTCGGAAATCCCGACGGTGTGCGGCAGCCTCCGCGAGGCACTGGATTCCCTGCGCGACGATCACGACTTCCTGCTCAAGGGCGGCGTGTTCAGCAAGGATTTCATCGAAAGCTATCTGGAGCTGCGCTATGCCGAAGTAAAAGCATATGAAACCATGCCGCACCCGATCGAATTCGCGATGTATTACTCCGTCTAAGCATCAGCGGTTCTATCAACGCAAAAACCCCCGCCGGTGGCGGGGGTTTTTTTGTGAGTGCGGTTATTTCAGGGGGCAGGCTTTTGCTTGAAACGGCCCAGCCCGCGCCGGAAAAGATCGCAGTTTTCGAGTATCTTGTCGTTCGAGGGTTTGATGCGCTCAAGATCGCGCAGCATCATCTGCTCCATGCCGGAAAGTTTTTTATCGGCGGAAGTGTTCTCGTTGTTTGTCATCTGAACCTGTGGTGTTGTGATCGGGAATAAAAATATTATCCGCGTAAACAGGGCAAAAGCAAACGGCACCCCGCAGGGTGCCGTTCAAGTGCTTGTGATTAAGTAAGATTTCTATCTTATCTGATCGAGCGTACAATTTCTTCGAGTGTTTTGACATTGCGTGCCCAGGCATACAGGCGCTCTTCTTCGCGCATGGTCATCATAAATATCAAAATATACCACTCCCTGTCGCCGAGGACGACGAGGTGCAGGTCTTGCTTGCTTTGTGACCTGCGTGTACTTTCGACGTTGTAGACTTCATATCGGTTAAAGATAAATCGGTCTGCTGCAGGAGCATGTTCACTGCTCAGCATATCTGTGACGCTGATTTCCATCTGTGTATCGAGATATTTTTTTAGTTCATCGATTTCTTTTATCAAGCTGGTAACGCGGTGGCGTCGTATGGCGTTGATCATGATAAACCCATCGATACCGCCCGTGGCATTTTTATTGTGTAGCTGAAGGCTAAGGCGGTTCATGTCTCTAAAGCTTTGTCCAAGCATTTCCCATGACTTTGGGTAGCTAAGTTTTGCTGCATCCATCATCGTGAAGACGTTGTGATTTTCAATTGTTCCTTCTTTTGGATACGTTAGGCTAAAGCTTTCCACTGTTTTCTGCTGTAAAAATTTAGCATACTCTCTCAGGCTTTGTGGTGACTGGAAACGGGTAATAACCATGATATTACCGCTCAGCTGCGCTGTCATGTAATTATAAAAGCTGTCCCCATCTTCCAGGCCGACGAAGTAAATCGATGCCTTGCGCGGGTTTTGTGGGTCTGTAATGACCTCTCCCTCTGGTGCAAAGCCGTTCGCCAGAATATAGTGGCGTAACCAATGGGGTACGGCGATTTCATGTTCGATGTTTAAAGCATGTATCGATACGCGCAGGCGCTTGATGCCGATCATCGGGCTGGAAAAACGTGCGATGTCGCCGATGATCGAAGTGCTGATGTCTTTCTTACCTTCTGGCAACAGGTCGGTTGACCAGTCTTTGGGAATATTGATGGTGAAATAAAGATCTGCCCGCTCGAAAGGCATGACGGTATGTACGGTGGTCAGCTCTTCAAACGTTTTTTCATCGCGGATCGGGTGCTGGTTATCTGCCGACTTGCTTCTTTGGTTGCCGCTCCCGCCGAAAAGATCGCCAAGACCGCCGGTTTTTGTGTATCCGGACTCGGGCGTAAACATATTCCCCGCCATGACAGAGCCGGCAGCAAGGCAGGCAAAAGACAGGGAAAGCAGCGCGGCGAGAAGGTACTGTTTCATCGTGGTATCTTTCGTCAAAAGTTAAAAGCAAAAATCAGGCGCGGTTTGCAATTGGTGTCGGTTTACGGTCTTCGCCGATGGCGACATAGGTGAATTTTCCTTCGGTCACTTTATGTGCCTTTTCAGCAAGGCGGTGGCGCGCCCAGCTTTCAACATGGACGGTGATAGAGGTCCGGCCGATGCGCTCCACACGGGCATAGCAGCTGACTTCGTCGCCGACAAAAACGGGGTGTTTAAAGCTCATGCTTTCGACCGCGACTGTGGCGATGCGCGTACCGGCCTTTTGGTGGGCGACCACGCTGCCAGCCAGATCCATCTGCGAAAGCAGCCAGCCGCCGAAAATATCGCCATTCGCGTTGGTGTCGGCGGGCATGGCAATGGTGCGCAAAGCGGGTGCCGTATCATAGTCGGGTTTTTCGAAATTCATGTCAGCAGATTCCCCTATAACCTTGATTATAATATAGGCGCGGCAAATCCGCTATACAAGGCCAGCGGAAAAACGCCGCGGCAAGGCCTGCTGGTCAGGCACAGCCTGTGGCCACTCTTGCAACGGCTTAGGTAAATGCGTAAAGTGCGCGGTATGAAAGAAACAGCTAAAAAGTCCCAAAAAATGGCCGCATCCACTGATTCCGCCCGCAAGGGAGATTATTCCGCCGCCGATATCGAGGTGCTGGAGGGGCTGGAGCCCGTCCGCAAACGCCCCGGTATGTACATTGGCGGCAACGACGAACGCGCCATGCACCATCTGGTCAGCGAAATTCTGGATAATGCGATGGATGAAGCCGTCGCCGGTTACGCCAGCCGCATCGAAATTTTGCTGGAGCCGGGCAACAAGGTCACCATCCGCGACAACGGGCGCGGCATTCCCGTCGACAACCACCCCAAATATCCGGGCAAGTCGGCGCTTGAAGTCATTTTCACCACGCTGCATTCGGGCGGCAAGTTCAGCGGCAAGGTCTATAATACATCCGGCGGTCTGCACGGGGTCGGCTCTTCGGTCGTAAATGCGCTGTCGAGCGCGATGACGGTCGAGGTTGCCCGCGATAAAGAGCTTTTCCGTCAGGAATACAGCCGCGGCCATGCACAGGGAAAACTCAAAAAACTCGGCGCGACAAAAGACCGCGGCACCATGGTGACTTTTGTGCCGGATACAGACATTTTTGGCGCCGAAGCCACGTTCAGCCCGGCAACGGTATACCGCCTTGCACGCTCCAAGGCTTATCTCTACCGCGGTGTGGAAATCCACTGGCGCTGCACGCCTGACCTGATCAAAGACACGGCCAAAACACCCGCCGAAGAAATTATCAAATTTCCCAACGGTATTTTGGATTATCTTTATGCGCTGACCGAAGGTCAGACGGCTGTATCGCCGCGTCCGTTTTACTGCGCTGTTGATTTTCCTGAGGGGGAAGGGCGCTGCGAAGTTGCCATTCATTGGACGGAAGAAGAACAGAACGGCTTTCTGAGTTCTTACTGCAATACCATTCCGACGCCCGAGGGCGGCTCGCATGTGCAGGGGCTGCGTTCTTCCCTGTCCAAAGGGTTGCGCAGCTATGCCGAGATGATCAACAACAAAAAAGCGGGTCTTTTGACGCCGGACGATATTTTCGGCTCGGCGACGGTTTTGCTGTCGGTGTTTATTCGTGATCCGCAATTTCAAGGGCAAACCAAAGACAAACTGACCTCTGTTCATGCAACACGTTTGATCGAAACGGCCGTCAAAGACCATTTCGAACATTGGCTGACCGGCGATAACGCAGGCAGCAAGGTTTTGCTCGAATACCTGATCGAAATCGCCGAAGAGCGCCGCCGCGCCAAAGATTCGCAGGAAATGAACCGCAAGTCGGCCACGCGCAAGCTGAGGCTGCCCGGCAAGCTCGCAGACTGCTCGAGAAAATCATCCGAAGGCACTGAAATATTTATCGTTGAGGGAGATTCTGCAGGCGGTAGCGCCAAACAGGCGCGCCACCGGGAAACGCAAGCCATTTTGCCCCTGCGCGGCAAAGTTCTCAACGTGGCCAGCGCCACATCCGACAAAATTCGCCAGAATCAGGAAATTTCCGATCTGATACAGGCGCTTGGCTGCGGCACGGGCAAAGATTTCAGCATCGATAAATTGCGCTACGAACGCGTTATCATCATGACCGATGCCGATGTGGACGGCGCACATATCGCTTCTTTGCTTATCACCCTGTTTTATCAGGAAATGCGCGGGCTGATTGAACACGGCGCCCTTTATCTGGCCTTGCCGCCGCTGTATCGCCTGAGCGCGGGCGGCGAGAGCGTCTATGCCCGCGACGATGCCCATAAAGACGAGCTCATGAAAACCGCCTTCAAGGGTAAAAAGAAAATTGAAATCAGCCGTTTCAAAGGTTTGGGCGAGATGCCGGCGGCACAGCTTAAAGAAACGACCATGGACATGAAAAAGCGCAATCTGCTGCGCATTATCCTGCCCGAAGCCGAAATCGGGCAACCGGTCACCCGCAAACCCGAAGGGGCGACCGCCCAGCTGATCGACCGCCTGATGGGCAAAAACCCCGAAGCGCGCTTTGAGTTCATTCAGGAAAACGCACAATTTGTGCAGGATATCGACATCTGATCCGTGCCAAAGGTGCAGGGGCGTGCCATTGCCTATGGTGGTGGCACGCGGGAATCCGTCCCCTGTTCGACCCGCTCGAGGAGCTTACAGATGAAAAAACTACTGATTTTTACCGTTGTCCTTTGGTCGCTGGTCTGTGTCGGTATGACTTGCTGGTCGGTGGCGCCTGCCCACAGCCATAATCCGCTCGCCGCCGGAGCGCGCGACGGCGGCGCCTATGTGACAGATAAAGCCTATGCGCTGCCGCAGCAGGGGCCGCAGACCCCTCTGGCCGCAATTCAACAGCCGCAGCGACAGCAAATGCGCCCACCCGCGCGCCCGTGGGAGGCTGACCAGACCTATCAACAGGAATTGAACCTGCTGATACGCGAAAGCGCCCTGCGCCAGCGCCAGTATCGTCAGCGCGCCGAGGCTGACCTCAGCCGGCTGGAGGCGCAGCGGGTAGAAAATACCAACAGGCATCTGGCATCGATGGAACGTCTGGGGAACCGCAAAAACAAAAGCTATACCGACTATTCGACCCTGGCCAGCCGCCACAATGCGCAGCAGGCCGATTACCGCGCCCGCGTGTCGCAAATCAACATGACGCTGGAGCTGGGCCAGCTGCGCGAGCAGGGGGATCTCAACCGCCGGATCCGCGCCCTCGACGACAGCTATGCCCGCCGCGAGCCTTGGAAAACAATGCTGGCAGACCGCTGATTTTGTTGATTTTTAAAATATTTTACGCTGGGGCAAAGATTTTCGGCACCGGATTATCTTTGTTAATCAATGGTTAACCTCTTGAAGATGTGAATCTTTTTCCGTAAAAAATCTTGACAGCGGGGATCATTCCCCGTATCCTGTCCCTAAGATCGTTTATCAGGTTTTGACCAAAAACCGCGATGTGTCCAGCACCGTGAAAGGTGCATTGTCTCGAGAAACAAGGGTGGTGCTCAGATGGATCCGCAGAAAAAAGAAAGAGGCTTTTTAGCTTCGGCTTTTAGCACAGCGTCCCTTCGCAAAACCGTTCTTACTGCCGTTGCTGGTGTTACATTAGCAATTGGTGCTGCAGGTTTTTCAACTGAAGCAAGTGCACAGACCACCGTTGGATATGGCCAGCAAGGCGTAACTTCGACAATGCATCAGGAAGAATATAAACCCTGGGCAAATGATCCTGCATATCAGAACAAGCTGCGCTTTCAGGCTGAAAGAGACCGCATCGATATGCAGAGAGCTCAAAACTACGCGAGAGAGCAGCAAGCTTACCTGCAGGCTCAGCGCACTCAAGCACAAGTCTACTACCAACAAAACCTGAGATACTTGCGTGACCGCAAGGCAAGCTTTTTGGAATACAGCAGCGCAACCCAGCAATATGCCGCGCAAGAACAGGCTTTTCGCTCTCGCGGACAACAGATACAACTGGATCTCCAGCAAGCACGACTGAGCCAAGAGCAAAACTGGATTAGGTTTGTCGAATACACCGATAGCGAGTTCTCTTACAAAGAGCCGTATAAAACAATGCTAGAGCAACATCGTCAAAGAAACGCGCCCAAACCGCCCGGTCGATAGTCAAAATTTTCTATTAAGTACAGAATATTAATCCAGTTAGCCACTTGGTAATTCTTTCGTAGCCAGAAAAACCTCCCCTCAGACACGGGGGAGGTTTTTTGCTTTTTTAAAAAATATGGAAATTATTATTGACCTTTTTTTAGGTTTACGTTAACATTCTCTTCATCAAGTTTAGGTCCCGGATAAAGAATAAAAGGAAGCGTCAAGATGGATTTCAAAAAAAACACGCGTTTGGAGAGTTTTGCAAAAGCCGCCAAGAGAGTAACCTTGATTGCAGCGCTTGCGCTCGGCACAACGGGCTGCAGCGTGACCACGGGTTCGTTTATGTCAGCCAGCTATCCGTCAGGAAGCCAATACGGCAATCCGGTTTTGGGGCAGGGCAGTTTTACGCAAGGCGTTCCGCGCGGCTATCAGATTAGCTATCAAGCCCCCCGCGCACCTTGGGCAACGGATCCCACTTTCCAGCGCGAGGTCAGTATCTCGCTTCAGCAGGCAAACAATTACGTAAGAATGCAATACGCAACGTTCCAATCTAGTATGGCAAGCTGTAATGCCAGCTACGCTTACGCGATTCAGGCGAATAACCAACAGATGCAATATGCTCGCCAGAATGGCGTCAGCTGGGCGGAGGCGGCTAATTCCGGGGCCCGTATTAACAGTGCGAACGCAAGTTTGAATTATTGCCGTGTCAGCGCCGAAACGACATTCCAAAGCAGCCATCTTTATCAACAGCAGGCTTTCGATAACAATCTTGAGAGCCTGAACAGAAAATACGCTCAGCGCTACGGCGTGAAGTGGTAAAAGCCTTTATGGGCTGAGGACGAGAAAAAGGGGCCCAGTGCCCCTTTTTTCATGCCTGATCGACGTCTTTTACCTAAAAACAGCGCCAATCGCGGCGTAACGGGCAGGCGAGGCGCATTTTAGTCCTTGCACCAAAGCGCCGTTTTTCCTATGTATGTCGGGCTATTCACAAGGTACGGGGGCTGGCTTCCGTGCCGGATGTGCGCTTTGCGGGCGTGGCGGAATTGGCAGACGCGCCGGATTTAGGTTCCGGTGTCGCAAGACGTGTGGGTTCAAGTCCCTCCGCCCGCACCATGGCGCCGACGAAATGACGACAGACAGACATTAAAGACAACGAACCAGACAAAGAAAGTTTTTCAGATGCAAATCACCCAGACCAAACAGGAAGCCCTGCTGCGCGAATTTACCGTGACGATGACCGCGCAGGAGATCGACGAGAAGATCAACGAGCGTCTGGTTGAACTGGGCAAGACGGTGAAAATGCCCGGCTTCCGCCCCGGCAAAATTCCGTTGCCGCTTCTGAAATCCAAATACGGCAAAGCCGTGATGGGCGAAGTGCTGGAAAGCGCTGTCAACGACAGCACGCTGAAAGCGATCAACGAAAACAACCTGCGCCCCGCAATGCGCCCGAAAATCGAAGTCAAAACCTTTGACGAGGCAACGGGGCTTGAATACACCATGGCGATTGAAATCCTGCCGGAAATCAAAGTGGCCGCGCTGGATGACATCAAGCTGGAAAAGCTGGTCGCCAAACCGTCTGACAAAGAAGTAACCGAAGCGCTGGAGCGTATCGCCGAAAGCAACAAAACGAGCGAAAAGGTCGAAGAAAAACGCGCTGCCAAAACGGGGGATATCGTCCTGATCGATTTTGACGGTACCGTTGACGGCCAACCGTTCCCCGGCATGAAGGGCGACGATTTCCCGCTGGAGCTGGGCTCGAACAGCTTTATCGATACGTTTGAAGAACAGCTGGTCGGCGCGATGGCGGGCGACAAGCGCACCGTCAGTGTGACCTTCCCCAAAGATTACGGCCACGAAGCGCTGCAAGGCGTTGCCGCTGTATTCGAAGTCAATGTCAAAGAACTGCGCGGTCAGGTTGTGCCGAAGATAGATGATGCTTTCGCCGCGCAGCTGGGCATGGAAACCCTCGACAAGCTGAAAGAAGAAGTCGTCAAGCAAATGCAGCGCGAATACGATCAGGTTTCGCGCATGACGCTAAAACGTGCGCTCCTCGACGCGCTGGATGAAAAGCATGACTTCACCGTGCCCGCCGGCATGGTTGATGCCGAATTCGAAGGCATCCTGCACCAAGTGCAGGGGCCGCACGATCATCATGGCGAAGGTCATTCGCATGACGACGTCGGCACGCCCGAAGAGCGTGAAGAATACAAAGAAATCGCCCTGCGCCGCGTGAAGCTGGGTCTGGTTCTGGCCGAAATCGGCCGCGCGAACAAAATCGAAGTCACCATGCCCGAACTGCAACAGGCTGTGATCAACGAAGCCCGCCGCTATCCCGGTCAGGAAAAGCAGGTTTTTGAATTCTATCAAAAGAACCCGCAGGCGCTGGAAAACCTCAAGGCACCCGTCTACGAGGAAAAAGTGGTCGATTTCATTCTGGGGCAGATCAAGGTCGATTCTAAGGATGTCAGCGTCGACGAATTGACCAAGGCTGCGGAGCAGGAACCTCCGAAAAAGACAAAAAAAGCGGAAAAAAAGTAATTTAATTACTTAAAAAACGCTTTTTTGATCTAAAAAAGACAAAAAGTAAACAAAAAGTAAAAAAAACGTTTCCTCCGTTTCTGAAAACTGGGTTAGAATAACTCTATTCAAAAACGACTGCTCAATAACGTTGTGTAATCGACGTGTGTGCCTTCAATGAAAAAAAACTGGCAAGCAAAGGAAACCTGAAAGATGACCAAAGATATCGATCCTGCACAAAGAACGCGAATTGCCGATAAGGCCGCTGACTATCTGCACAACATGCTGCAGGCGAGTGCCGAAGGTAAGCCGCTTGATACTTACCTTGATGAAGCGGGCTCCAACGCCCTTTACAAAGTAACGGCCTCCCTTGGCGGTGGCCCGACCAATGCTCCCCGTACGATCCCGTCTGTCACGGAAATCGAAAACGGCCGCGAGCGTGGTTATGACCTTTATTCCCTCCTGCTGAAAAAGCGTATCATTCTGGTCGAAGGCCAGGTGGAAGACACGATGGCCTCCATCGTCTGCGCATCCCTGCTGTACCTGAACTCGGATCTCAGCGGCGAAGGCAAGAGCAAAGAGCCGATCACCATGTACGTCAACTCTCCGGGCGGTTCGGTTATCGCCGGCCTCGCGATTTATGACGTTATGCGTTCGATTGATGCGAAAATCACCACGATTGGTACGGGTTATCAGGCCTCTATGGGCTCGATCCTGCTGGTTGCCGGTGACGAGCGCAAAATGACCCGCAGCTCCAAGTACATGATTCACCAGCCGCTGTCCGGCAACGGCCAGTCGACCCAGCTGACCGACATCGAAATCGGCGCTGATTTCACCAACCGTCTGAAAGAAGATCTGGTCGACATTTATGTCCGCCACACCGGTCTGAACCACGATTTCTGGAATACCGTCCTGAACCGTGACACATGGCTTTCGGCTGAACAAGCCAAGGCAATGGGCGTTGTGAGCGAAATCATCGTCGGCACGGCAAAAAAGACCCTGCACGAAGAGTTTTCGATCCCGGCAGATCGCAAGGAATACCGCGAATCTTTCGTTCCGAAGACCGTTGCCGAGATCAAAGCCGCGATCAACTCCGACGTCGAGCTGACCAACGACAAAGGCGCGAAGGTCAAATCGACCGCCGTGCGTCCCGAAATGGTCACCGCGCTGTCTCAGTACGAACAATTCTGGACCCCGTCGCTGAAAGCATTGAAACAGCAGCAAGCCGCTACCGCTGCCGTTTCTAACGACGACAAAGCAGATACCCCGGTCAAGAAGACACGCAAAGCTTCTGCACCGAAAATTCAAGGTCCTGCAGCTTAAAAAAAGCCTTAAATTCATCTTTCAGGCTTGCTATGATGGGGCGGTCAGTTTTGCTGACCGCCCCCTTTCTTTGCAAGGGGCAGGGGACAGCGATAAAAAAACACAAAGGGGTATATAATGACTTACACGCCGGAACACATGAGCACGCTGATCCCGATGGTCGTCGAACAGACGGCACGCGGTGAGCGCTCTTACGATATTTTCTCCCGCCTTCTCAAAGAGCGGATCATCTTTCTCTCCGGTGCCGTGAATGACTATGTCTCCACGCTGATTTGCGCGCAGCTGCTGTTCCTCGAAGCAGAAAACCCGAAGAAAGATATTTATTTCTACATCAACTCGCCGGGCGGCGTTGTCACCTCCGGCCTTGCGATGTACGACACCATGCAATACATCAAGCCCGATGTGGCGACGGTTTGCATTGGTCAGGCTTGCTCTATGGGTTCGCTGCTGCTGGCTGCAGGTGCTGCTGGCAAACGCTACAGCCTGCCCAATTCCCGCGTCATGGTGCACCAGCCCTCCGGTGGTGCGCAAGGTCAGGCGACCGATATCGAAATTCAGGCGAGAGAAATTCTCAGCCTGCGCAAGCGTCTGAACGAAATCTACGTCAAGCACACCGGCAAGAAAATCAACCAGATCGAAGAAGCGCTGGAGCGTGACCGCTTCATGTCTGCCGAAGAAGCGAAAGCCTTTGGCCTGATTGATCAGATTGTCGAGCGTCAGCCCTTCGGCGAAGACAAAAAAGCCGCCTGATCGCGCGGTTTTCGAATCATGAACAGCAAAAGCGGGAGGGTTTTTCAGCCTCTCCCGTTTTTGTATTAAAGGAATTGCCATGCGTCTTACGGCTTTACTCTTTACATTAGTATTGGCCGCCGCCGTTGCAGGGGCGTTATCGCTGAGTGCACGTGCCGACCTGGCAGTGCCCGAGCAAACAGCGCCCCAGATCACAGAGCCAGCGCCTGAAATGCCCATGGATGACCAGATGCGCAGGGCAAAAGCCGCCTATGAAGAAGCAATAAAAGATCTGACGCCGGAACAGCTGGCGGAGCTGGCGGCGCTCGAAGCTAAATTTGCATCTAGTATAGAAGTAGATATGAGAATATTTCATCGCTCCGCCGAGATGGAGAATTGCCTGACGCATGACGGGTTTTTCAGGGCAGATAAGAACCGACACGTTAAGGCTTTCGTAGATTGGCGAAAAGCGCAGAAGGACGAGCAGGAAAGACTTTGGAATGCGCATAGGGTCGAACGCGCCAAGGCACGCTTTATTTCAATCGTTGTTTTAAACGAATATTATATTTATCAGGCAAAGCTGCTGCGGATGGTGGGTATCGCTCTCGCGCGCCAGCAGATGGAAGCCGGGGCGTTCAAAGCGACGGATTGCGATCTTCTGGCCAAAACGCTGGCGGCGGGCGAGTGACCCTGCGGCCTTTGCGCCCGTGTGCAGGTGAAAAAGAGCCTGCTTTGCCTCTTTTTTGGACAAAAACAGCCCCAAAATCGCAAAAAACACCCGTTTTGCGCTTTTCTCTTGTTTTATTAATAAAAGGCTCTAAATCTAGGTTTAGGGGCAGGGTAACAGAGCGCAAAAACAGGTCTAAAACCACAAAAAACACCTAAAATTGACCAAAATCGGCCGGATTTTTACAAAAAACGCCTGTTTGCGAAATGTAAATGTTTTCCGTGCATGATGTGGGTGAGGTTTTTGCGCCCCCTCGGCACCACCACTTTGGCACTTGGAACAGGACAGGAATATACATGCAACACGAAACCGTCACCGTCGGCGAAAAACATCCGGTACTGCCGCTGCGGGATATTGTCGTTTTTCCCCACATGATCGTGCCGCTTTTTGTAGGCCGCGACAAATCCGTGCGCGCGCTCGAAAGCGCGATGGCCGATGGCAAAAAAGTGCTGCTGGTGACACAAAAATCCGCGCAGCAAGACGACCCGACGCCGGGCGATTTATATGACATCGGTACGCTCGGCACCGTGCTGCAACTGCTGAAGCTGCCCGATGGCACGGTCAAGGTGCTGGTCGAAGGGCACAAGCGCGTGCAGATCGTGTCCTATACCGACAAAGTTGAATACTTCGAGGCTTTTTCTTCTGAAGTTGAAGAGCGTGAAATCGGCGGCGAGGCAATTGATGGCCTGATGCGCGCCTGCGTGTCGCAGTTTGACCAGTATGTGAAGCTGAACCGTAAAATTCCGCCGGAAATCGTCGCTTCGATCGGGCAGATCGACAGCGCGGCAAAACTGGCCGATACTATCGCTTCGCACCTGTCTTTGAAAATTCCGGATCGCCAGAAGCTGCTCGAAAGCCTCAATGTGGCCGAGCGGCTGGAGCAGATTTTCGCCTTCATGGAAGGTGAAATCAGCGTCATGGAAGTTGAAAAGCGTATCCGCGGCCGCGTAAAGCGCCAGATGGAAAAAACGCAGCGCGAATATTACCTCAACGAGCAAATGCGCGCGATCCAGAAAGAGCTGAACGAAGGCGAAGACGGCCTTGATGAACTGGCCGAGCTGGAAGAAAAAATCAAAAAAGCCCGCATGACGAAAGAAGCCAAGAACAAGGCCACGGCCGAGCTGAAAAAGCTGCGCCAGATGAGCCCGATGTCGGCCGAGGCGACGGTGGTGCGCAACTATCTCGACTGGATGCTGTGCGTTCCGTGGAACAAGAAATCGAAAATCATCAAAGACCTCAAATTCGCCGAAAGCGTACTTGAAAAAGATCATTACGGGCTTGAAAAGGTCAAGGAACGCATCCTTGAATATCTGGCCGTGCAGCACCGCGCGGGCAAGGTCAAGGGGCCGATCATCTGCCTCGTCGGCCCGCCCGGCGTGGGTAAAACATCGCTTGGTAAATCCATTGCTAAATCGACGGGGCGTAATTTCGTCCGCATGTCGCTGGGCGGGGTGCGCGATGAATCCGAAATCCGCGGTCATCGCCGCACTTATATCGGCTCCATGCCCGGGCGCATTGTGCAGGGCATGAAAAAAGCCAAGACATCGAACCCGCTGTTCCTGCTCGACGAGATCGACAAGCTGGCGCATGACTGGCGCGGCGATCCGGCAGCGGCGCTGCTGGAGGTTCTCGACCCCGAACAGAACAATACGTTCAACGACCATTACCTCGAAGTCGATTACGACCTGTCGGATGTGATGTTTATTTGCACTGCCAATACGCTTGATCTGCCGCGTCCGCTTTTGGACCGTATGGAGATCATCCGCGTGTCCGGCTATACCGAAGACGAAAAAGTCGAAATCGCGCGCCGTCACCTGCAAGACAAAACGACGGAAGCCAATGGTCTGAAGAAAGGCGAGTTCAGCATCAACGATGCCGCGCTGCGCCATCTGATCCGCTATTATACACGCGAAGCCGGTGTGCGTAATCTGGAGCGTGAACTGTCGAACCTTGCGCGCAAGGCGATCAAGGAAATCATGCTGGGCAAAAAAGATAGCATCGCCATCACGCCGAAAAATATCGAAAAATACGCCGGCGTGCCGCGTTACCGCTATGGGCAGGCCGACGAGCAGGACCGCATCGGCTGCGTCACTGGCCTTGCCTGGACCGAAGTCGGCGGCGATCTTTTGCAGATCGAATCCGTCACCTTCCCGGGCGGCAAGGGCAAGGTATCGATGACCGGCAAACTTGGCGATGTGATGAAAGAGTCCATTCAGGTCGCGGAGATGATTGTCAAATCCCGCGCGCCTTCACTGGGCATCAAAATGGAAACGCTGGAACATCTCGGCGTCCATGTCCACGTGCCCGAAGGCGCAACGCCCAAGGACGGCCCTTCGGCGGGTATCGCCATGGTAACATCGATTGTGTCGTGTCTTACCGGTATTGCGGTGCGCAAAGACGTCGCCATGACGGGCGAGGTGGATCTGCTCGGCCAGGTGCTGCCGATTGGCGGGCTCAAGGAAAAACTGCTCGCAGCGCTGCGCGGCGGTATCACCAAAGTCCTGATTCCGAAAGAAAATGTCAAAGATCTGGCCGAAATTCCGGATAACGTCAAAAAAGGCCTCGAAATTGTGCCGATGACGGTGATTACTGAAGTGCTCTCGCACGCACTTGTCAGAATGCCGGAGCCGGTGGACGATAAACCGGGCGAGGGTGTTACGGCAAAAACGGCAGAAAACAAGGCAAAAGACGTCATTCACCATTGAAATCACGGCCGGATCATCGCAGGATAAACATATCACGCAAGAAGATTGGAGCAATGTCAGGGGCAAGCCCTGTGCGCCATCTTACTTGCGGGTATTTTTAAACAACAGATGAAGGGAGACTTCCCGTGAACAAGAACGAGCTCATCGACTATATCGCCTCCAAAAAGAGCGACCTGTCCAAAACCGCAATTGCGGAAATCCTTGACCTCGCCTTTGAAGGTATCGGCGCAGAGCTGAAAAACGGCGGCGAAGTCCGCTTTGTCGGTTTCGGCACGTTCAAAGTCTCCCGCCGCGAGGCCACCACCGGCCGCAACCCGCGCACGGGCGAAGCCATCCAGATCGAAGCTGCCAACCGCGTGAAATTCACGCCCGGCAAAGAGCTGAAAGAAACCGTCAACGGTTGATTTCGCTGGCTTTTCAAGGCAAACGGCCTGCATTCGCAAGGATGCGGGCCGTTTTCTTTTTGGCGGCAGGTTTAGCTTTCCTTTACGGCTTTGATTTAGAATACAAAGAAACGCGGGCAAAAGCGGAGAGGCTATGGCGGCGCCGGACGGGCTGACATTCCACGCAGATCAACAGGCGGGCGGCATTCCGCTGCGCGATGCCTTGATCGGGATTTACGCCGCCTATTATATCGGCGCGAAGGGCAACGAGGTCAAAGACCACCTTAATTACAATTTCAATCTGCGCGCCAAAAATACGTTCAATATGGGCGCGGCCATGGACCATGCTTTTGGTCAGCCGGACAGCCCGTGGGTCGTGATCGACCATCTGTCAGACAAACGGCGCGATGCGGGCAATACCGACCGCGCCTTGCACGGTGCACATTTTGTCGCGCTCTATCACAAAGACAGCAAGCGCGTGATGATCGCCATGCCGGGGCTGGAATCTGACGACAATATCGGCGATACGTTTATGGATTTGCAGCAGATGGCGCTGGGCGGTATGCGCGGGCAATCCGCGGCGCTTTACAGCTACACAAAAGAGCTGGAAACGAAGATCAACACGGGCGCTTTCAAAGGGGCAGACGGTGCGCCGCTGGAGATTGCCGGCAAGCCGGTCATCGGCGCGCATTCGATGGGCTGCACGGCCGCGCAGATGATGGCGCTCGACGGATATAAAACCGTGCTGCTCGAACCGCGGCCGGTGCATGCAGGACTTATCCGGCGGTTGTCGAAAAATTTTGAACATATTACCGGCAGGCATGTCGAAGCGCATGACCTTGTGGCGCGGCTGGATGACTCCGCCGTCAATATCCGCAGCAAACATTCAAATGTCTGGAACAGCCTTATTTTACCGTGGATACGCCAGCGGGAAGTGGGGCAGAACTATGCCTATGGCATCGACGGCCAGCCCGTGAAACCCGCCGACCGCGGTATCGGCACACTGCACCGTGCCGAGATGTCCGTGCCGTCTTTGAACGGCAATCCCGAAGCCAAGGCTTACGAGGCAAATACGGTCATCGCGCCCGCGCAGGGCAAGCACCGTCCGCTGATCGCGGATATCATATCCAAACCGTGATAAGCCCGGACGTTCTTAGTGACCGAAGCTTTGCTTGCCGGTCTTCAGCGGGGATTTGACGCTGGCACAGGTGATGTTCGGCAGGTCTTCGGGTTTGATGCGGGTTTTCTGTTTCGTCACGATGTCGGTGAATTCCCACGACTTGCCGCCGGCAAGACTGCGCACAACCATCGTTTCGCCGGTGTTGAGCGTATGCAGGGCGGGATTGACCGTATTGATGCAGATCGCCACGGCAGAATCTTCGGGCGTGGCCAGCGGCGTTTTGAATTCCGTGTCCTTCAGCCCATATACGGCGGCGGCGCCAAAAGTGGCGGTGAGGGTGAGGGCGAGGAGCGCTTTTGTGGTCTTTGTCATGATTGTCCTGCATGTCGGTGTGATAGGTGGCATGCATTTTATATAGGCTTTAGGTTATGTCAAAATATTTGACGCGTTTTTATTTATCGGATTGATTTAAAAGGCATTTCTTTTGAAGGGGCGGTTTTGCCCCTTTGGGGCGCTTCTGGTATGTGTAAAAGCGGCTTGACAGTTCGGGGCTGATTTTATATCCCTATGGCCTGTCCGATCCGGACGGGCGCTTAGCTCAGTTGGTAGAGCACCTCGTTTACACCGAGGGTGTCGGGGGTTCGAGTCCCTCAGCGCCCACCATTTCCTCCCAGAGCATTGTTCATCAAAGAGGGGCACGAAGCCCCCGCTGAATATATATTTAGCACGGCAGAGCCGTGCGTGGTTCGAGTCCCTCAGCGCCCACCATTTCCTCCCAGCGCATTGTTCATCAAAGAGGGGCACGAAGCCCCCGCTGAATATATATTTAGCACGGCAGAGCCGTGCGTGGTTCGAGTCCCTCAGCGCCCACCATTTCCTCCCAGAGCATTGTTCATCAAAGAGGGGCACGAAGCCCCCGCTGAATATATATTTAGCACGGCAGAGCCGTGCGCGGCCTTATGTTTTGCTTTGGCACCAGATCACATACATGGTGCGGAAGAGGGCGGGGTTTTGTTGTTCGAGCCTATCCCAGTTCTCCAGCGTTTGCGGCGCAGCGCCGAAGGTTTTTTGATAGAGCGCTTCCGTATCCTCATCCGTGGCGAGTTTGAGAAAGGCGAGATCGTTGCCGCCCAGCGCGCGGCCGATACGCGGGGGATCAAAGCGGTGTTCCTGCACATGAAACAGCAAATCGCGGAACATCGACAGATGATAAAAATCTCCAAAACTGACGAGCTCGATAAAATCCTCTGCCGATAACAGCTGCGGCATATCCTTGCGAAAGCGGCGCATGCCTGCCGCATCATCGCTGTAGCCGCCTTTGAGGATGGCGGCGCGCGCCGCGACGACAGCTTTCCGTCCGCGTTCGCTATACAGTGCAACGCGCATCAGTCCCTTGGGTTTCAAAAGACCGCGCAGGATTTTCCAGCCGGCTTCGGGGTCGGCAAGGTGATGCAGCACGCCGCTGGATGTGATGTAGTCGAATTTCTCGTCCAGTGCGCCCAGTTTAAGGATATCGCCATGACGGAAATCGACATTGGTGATACCGTGCATCTCTGCGCGTCCGCGGGCATAGGCGAGGCTGGTGAGGCTGAGATCGACAGCCAGAATGTCAGCATCTGGAAACAGAACGGCGGCATTGAGCGCTTCGCGTCCTGTGCCGCAGCCCGCGACCAGAATGCGCAGCTTGCGTCCCGAAAGAAGGGGCATGATATCGGAATCGATATTGCTGCCCGACAGAGTCTTCCAGCGTGGATAGGGGAATTCTTCGTATTGCGTTCTGACGCGCTGCGAGATGTCGTTATCAATCGTCGTCAGCGCGGCGATGTTTTGTTTGTCGGCTTGCAGTGTCAGCGGTTCGGTGATCTGAACGGTAGCGAGCGATTGCACCAGCGGTTCCGCAGCGGCATTCATGGCGCGCGCTGCTGCTGCCGTATCCGCAAGGCCGGCCAGCGGGGCATAGCAGGCGTAAAGGCAAAATGCGGCGATATTCTCCTCCCCGTCCTCGATGCGCCTGCGCAGGGTGTCGGCAGCGGCTTTTTCTTCGTCGTCAAAATCAAAAATATATTCTGTGTAAAAGCAATAATGCCCCAGCGCGGCCGCAAGACGTAGCTGCAGGGGGGATATTTTATCCGGGCCCGCCAGCAGCAGCTGACGGCGCAGCTGGGTCAGAAACTGTTCAAAAGCGGGGTAATGCACGGCAATACGGCGCAGTCCTTCGAGAAAGAGCGGCGTATCCAAAGGCGAAAGATCTGCCGCAGGTTTCAGCCCCGATGGGTCAAACGCCGGCAGCGATCCGCCCATTCTGGTTTTGTAGATTTTAGAAATGCCGGGGCTTTTTTCGAACAGGCTGAGCCACAGAATTTGCGCCCCGCCGCATTCTACTTCCGGCGTTTTCAGGCAAGCGACCAGTGCATCGGCTGTTTGCGGGTTGTATTTAGCAAAAGGTGTGCGTCCGGCCAGGAGCAGAAAATTTTCCTTGTAGCTTTGTACGCTGGGGGCGGCGGCGATGGAAAGCACGTAAAGACCGATTGCCTGTGTGATATTTTTTTCTGCGACACGGATTTCGGCCAGCAGCGAAAGGCTGCCGTGATCTTGCGGATTAAGTTCAAGCGACGATTCCAGCGCCGCGAGTGCGTCATCCTTGCGCCCCTGAATTTTGTAGATAAAGCCTTTGATGCGCCATGCGATGGAGGAGGGCTGATGCGAGATGGACAGGTCGAGCGCGCGCAAGGCATCGTCCAGACGCGATTGTTCAAATAACTGGCGGGCTTCTTGAAAGGCCGCATCCGCTTTTGGATTGAGCTGATTCATGGCGGTTCTCGTCTTGTCGGGTTGTCTTTGGGGTCAGGCGTTATAGTGTAACATCTGGCCGTATTGAATCCAGTTTTTTAAGGCGTCTATGGATAATCTAGCCCAAAAGAAATTGCGCGGGCAAGGCGGCGTGGATATTCTTTTGCACATGACAGCCCATTCCTGCAACCACGATCACGGCGCGCACGGCCACGAGCATCACCACGGCCACGGCCATCATGGCCATCACCATCACGTGCCTAAAAACTTCGACCGCCGCTTTGCGATTGGCGCGGCGATTAATATGATTTTTGTGGTGCTTGAACTTGTCTTTGGCTTTATTTCCAATTCTCTCGCGCTGATTGCCGATGCCGTCCATAATTTTTCCGATGTGGTCGGGCTTTTGCTGGCTTGGGGCGGGGCATGGCTGGCGCGGCTGATGCCGTCTGCGCGCCGCACCTACGGTTTTCGCAGCGCAACGATACTGGCGGCGCTGGCGAATGCCGCACTGCTGTTTATCGTGGTCGGGGCGATCACGATCGAAGCTGTGCACCGTTTTTTCAACCCTGCGGAAATGGCCAGTATGACGGTGGTCTGGGTGGCGGGCATCGGCATCGTCATCAATACGGCAACGGCCATGATGTTCTGGCACGGTCAAAAAGACGATATCAATATCCGCGGCGCGTTTTTGCACATGGCGGCAGATGCGGCGGTGTCGCTGGGCGTTGTGATTGCCGCGCTTATTGTCATGGCAACGAACTGGTTCTGGATTGACCCTGTGATCAGCCTTGTGATTGCCGCTGTGATCCTCTGGAGCACCTGGGGGCTGGCCAAAGAGGCGCTGCACCTGTCTTTGGCGGGCGTACCGCCGCAGATCGACCATGCCGCGGTGAAGGCATGGCTTGCGGCGCTGCCGGGGGTGACGGAGGTGCATGATTTGCATATATGGGCCATGAGCACGACCGAGAACGCCCTGACCGTGCATTTACTACGCCCCGGCGCGGCACTGGATGACGGTTTTTTGCATATGGTGGCGGAGGAGCTGCAAAAGCGTTTTCAGATTCACCACCCCACGATTCAGATCGAAATCGGCAATTTGCAAGACGGCTGCAAACTGGCGCCGGCCGATGTGGTTTGACAGCTACCGATAATTTGCCATTTAAATCAAAAAGTTAAGCCATGGCACGCCCGCGCGCCGGCGATCTGTTTATTTTGATTTTTATTCCGTTGACACGGCTGATAAAAAACGTCATTAAATACGTCCTGACTGCAAGAGAATTGCGGGTGTAGCTCAGTTGGTTAGAGCGCATGCCTGTCACGCATGAGGCCGCGGGTTCAAGTCCCGTCACTCGCGCCATTCTCGCCGCCTATTTCTGTTTTGACACCGTCGTGACCGGTGTTCAAAATAATCCGAAAAGTCCTTTTTTTTCAAATATAAAACAGCGAAAAGCTCTTTCACCCTGCGATTGACAGGCGTAATATTGTTTCGCCGGTGATTCCCGCCCGCCGCGGACGGTTCATGTCACAGGCTTTGATCCGTTTTTTCAGGGAAGCGCGTGACATGATTGCGACCGAAATTCTGAGCGACTATCTGCCCATCGTTATTTTCCTCGCCATTGCCACGGGGCTTGCGGTTGCCATGGTGCTGGCGTCGTTTCTGGTGGCGCGGCAAAAACCTGACAGCGAAAAAAATTCTCCGTACGAATGCGGCTTCGAGCCCTTCGGCGATGCGCGCAGCAAGTTCGATGTGCGTTTTTATCTGGTCGCTATTCTCTTTATCATCTTCGATCTTGAAATCGCGTTTCTGTTTCCCTGGGCGATCACGCTGGGTGATATCGGTGTCTATGGTTTCTGGTCGATGATGATTTTCCTCGGCGTGCTGACAGTGGGTTTTATTTACGAGTGGCGCAAAGGCGCCCTCGATTGGGAGTAATCGCATGAACACGGATTTGAAAATCGGCCGGCCGATCCCGCCGGGCGCAGACCAGAGCGCGGTGATTAAAGCCGCAACGGAAGAGCTGCAAACAAAAGGCTTTATCGTTTCGCAAGTGGATAACCTGCTGGATTGGGCGCGCACCGGTTCGCTCTGGCCGATGACCTTCGGTCTGGCCTGCTGCGCGGTCGAGATGATCCACAGCTACATGAGCCGCTATGACCTTGACCGCTTCGGTGTGATTCCGCGCCCCAGCCCGCGCCAGTCCGATGTGATGATTGTCGCAGGGACGCTGACCAACAAAATGGCACCCGCGCTGCGCAAGGTCTACGACCAGATGGCGGAGCCGCGCTGGGTGATCTCCATGGGGTCCTGCGCCAACGGCGGCGGGTATTACCATTATTCCTATTCCGTCGTGCGCGGCTGTGACCGCGTGGTGCCGGTCGATATTTACGTACCCGGCTGCCCGCCGACAGCAGAGGCGCTGGTCTATGGCATCCTGCAACTGCAAAAGAAAATCCAGCGTGAAGACACGCGTTTGGTGAGGTAACAGCATGTCGGTCGAAGACGTCGAAACACTGGGTGATTACATCGAAGCGGCGATGATGCCCGCGATCTTGAAAAAAGAAATGATTCACGGTGAATTGATTTTTACCGTGCGCCGGGAAGGCCTGCGCCGTTTCATCACGTTTCTGGTGAATGACGCCAATTGTGATTTCCGCCAGCTGATGGACGTTTGCGGCGTGGATTACCCCGAGCGGGACGAGCGGTTCGAGATCGTCTATAACCTGCTCAGCCTCAAACACAATACGCGCGTCCGCGTCAAAATCTCGACGGACGAGGAAACGCCGGTTGATTCCGTCTGCGGTATCTTCAGCGGTGCCAACTGGTTCGAACGCGAAGTCTGGGACATGTACGGCGTGCGTTTCAACGACCACCCCGACCTGCGCCGCATCCTGACCGATTACGGATTTGAAGGCCACCCGCTGCGCAAGGATTTTCCGCTGACGGGCTTCGTCGAGGTGCGCTATGACGAAACACAAAAACGCGTGGTCTACGAGCCGGTCAAGCTGGCGCAGGAATACCGCAATTTTGATTTCACCAGCCCGTGGGAAGGCATGACGACACTGCAGCTGCCCGGCGATGAAAAAGCCGCAATACCCAAAGTTGGCGCCGCGCTGAAACCGCTTGAGGAGAAAAAAGCATGAGCGCAGAGGACAGAGACCTCGCCCCGCGCGAAAAGATCAGGCCCTATACCATCAACCTCGGCCCGCAGCACCCTGCGGCGCACGGGGTTTTGCGCCTGATCCTTGAAATGGACGGGGAAGTGGTGGAGCGTGCCGATCCGCATATCGGTCTTTTGCACCGCGGTACCGAAAAACTGATCGAACACAAAACCTATCTTCAGGCTGTGCCGTATTTTGATCGCCTTGATTACGTCGCGCCGATGAATCAGGAACATGCTTTTGCGCTGGCCGTCGAAAAGCTGCTGGGTATCACCGCGCCGCCGCGTGCGCAGCATATCCGCGTGTTGTTCGCCGAACTGGGGCGCGTTATCAACCATATCCTCAACCTGACGACCTATGCGCTTGACGTCGGTGCGCTGACACCTGCGCTCTGGGGCTTTGAAGAGCGCGAATTGGGGATGGAATTTTATGAGCGTGTCTGCGGCGCGCGTTTGCATGCAAACTATTTCCGTCCCGGCGGCGTGCATCAGGATCTGCCCGCAGGTCTGGCCGAAGATATGTACGCCTATGCCGACAGTGTGCTGGAATTTATCAATGACATGGAAAGCCTGTTGACGGATAACCGCATTTTCAAACAGCGCACCGTCGATATCGGTATTGTGTCCAAACGCGAAGCGCTTGACTGGGGTTTTTCGGGCCCCATGCTGCGCGCATCGGGCGTGCCGTGGGATCTGCGGAAGTCGCAGCCCTATGATTGCTACGCCGATATGGATTTCGACATTCCGACCGGCACAACGGGCGATTGTTATGCCCGTTATCTGGTGCGGGTCGAAGAAATGCGCCAGTCGTGCAAGATCATGAAACAGGCCATCGAAAAAATGCCCAAGGGCCCCGTGATGGTCGATGACCACAAAGTCACGCCGCCCAGCCGCGCCGACATGAAAAATTCGATGGAAGCGCTGATCCACCATTTTAAACTGTACACCGAAGGATACCACGTGCCGGCGGGCGAGACCTATACGGCCGTCGAAGCACCCAAGGGCGAATTCGGCGTTTATCTGGTATCGGATGGCAGCAACAAACCATACCGCTGCCATATCCGCGCCCCGGGTTTTGCGCATTTGTCGGGTATGGATTTCATGTCCAAGGGGCATATGCTGGCCGACGCGGTGTCGGTCATCGGTTCGCTCGACATCGTTTTCGGCGAGATTGACAGGTAAGAGGATAAAATGTCCGCACACGCATGCCACAAGCATTTTGAACAGCCGAAAGAATTCACGTTCTCTGCCGAGAACCTGAAGAAGATCGAGCATTTCATCGCCAAATATCCGAAAGGCCGCCAGCAGAGCGCCATCATGCCGCTGCTCGACCTTGCGCAGCGCCAGCACGATAACTGGATACCAGAGGCGGCGATGGAAGAAATCGCCCGCATCCTCGATGTGCCGCGCATCAAGGTTTTCGAAGTCGCGACGTTTTACACCATGTATAACCTTGAGCCGCGCGGCAAACACCACCTGCAATTCTGTACGACAACACCGTGCTGGCTGCGCGGGTCGGCGGATGTGGTTTCGGCTTGCGAAAAACATCTCGGCATCAAACTGGGCGAAACAACCGAAGACGGTATGTTCACCATGACCGATGTCGAATGCCTCGGCGCTTGTGTCAATGCGCCGGTCGTGCAGCGCAACGGTGATGAATATTACGAAGACCTGACGCCGGAAAACGTCGTGCAAATCCTCGATGATCTCAAGGCCGGCAAAGCGCTGGAACACGGCTCCAAATCCGGCCGCGTGAAGTCAATGAGCGCAGCAGGCACAACGACGCTGGTCGAACAGGCGGGCAAGGCGGGCGTGGCGGTGGCTGTTGAAGCACCGGCCGGCGGCAAAAAGGGGAAAAAATAATGTTGCAGGACAAAGACAGGATTTTTACCAACCTTTACGGCTGGCAAGGCGCTGATCTGAAATCCGCACAGGCGCGCGGCGACTGGAGCGGCACCAAAGACCTGCTGGCCAAAGGCCACGACTGGATTATCGATGAAGTGAAACTGTCCGAACTGCGCGGCCGCGGCGGCGCGGGTTTTCCGACGGGTATGAAATGGTCTTTCATGCCCAAGGAGAGCAAGGACGGCCGCCCGAATTATCTGGTCATCAACGCCGATGAATCCGAACCCGGCACGTGCAAAGACCGCGATATTATTCGTCACGAACCGCACAAGATTGTGGAGGGCGCGCTGCTCTCGTCCTATGCCATGCGCGCGCATGCCTGCTATATCTACATTCGCGGCGAATTTTACATGGAAGCCATCGCGCTGCAAAAAGCGATCGACGAAGCCTATGACGCCGGATTGATCGGCAAAAACGCCTGCGGCAGCGGCTGGGATTTTGATTTGTATCTGCACCGCGGGGCGGGCGCTTATATTTGCGGTGAAGAAACCGCGCTTTTGAATTCGCTCGAAGGCAAAAAAGGCATGCCGCGCAACAAGCCGCCGTTTCCGGCGGGCGCGGGTTTGTATGCTTGCCCGACAACGGTCAACAACATCGAAACCATCGCCGTTGTGCCGGAAATTCTGCGCCGTGGCGGGTCGTGGTTCGGGTCGATTGGGCCGGAGAAAAACCGCGGCACGAAAGTCTTCTGCATTTCCGGCCATGTCAATAACCCCTGCAACGTCGAAGAAGCGCTCGGCGTGCCGCTCAAAGATCTGATCGAAAAACACGCGGGCGGTGTGCGCGGCGGGTGGGATAATGTGCTGGCGGTGATCCCCGGCGGCTCCTCCACGCGTCTGTTGCCGCGCGATGTCTGTGATACCATCACCATGGATTTCGACGCCCTGCGCGCCGCATGGTCGGGGCTTGGTACGGCAGGCGTAATCGTGATGGATAAATCGACCGATGTGGTTTACGCGATTGCGCGTCTGGCGCGGTTTTACTGGCACGAAAGCTGCGGCCAATGCACGCCCTGCCGCGAAGGCACGGGCTGGATGTACCGCATCATGCAGCGCATGGTGAAGGGGGAGGCGAATATCGAAGAAATCGACATGCTCCTCGACATCGGCTCCGAAATCGAAGGCCATACCATCTGCGCGCACGGCGATGCTTCGGCTTGGCCGATACAAGGCCTCATCAAACATTTCCGCCCCGAAATGGAAAAAAGAATTCTCGATTACCGCAAGCGTCTGGTGGCGTAGGGAGATATAGACAATGCCTAAACTCACAATCGACGGCATGGAAGTCACGGTAGAACCGGGGACTTCGATCATTCAGGCAGCGGAGCAGCTGGGGATTGAAATCCCGCGCTTTTGCTATCACGACAAATTGTCCGTGCCGGCCAATTGCCGCATGTGTCTGGTCGAGGTGGAAAAATCGCCCAAGCCCGTGGCCTCCTGCGCCATGCCTTGCGCCGACGGCATGAATGTTTTTACCGGATCGCCCGTGGCGCAAAAAGCGCGCAAGGGCGTGATGGAAATGCTGCTGGTCAACCACCCGCTCGACTGCCCGATCTGCGATCAGGGCGGGGAGTGCGATTTGCAGGATCAGGCGGTTGCCTATGGCTTTGACCGCTCCCGTTACCGCGAAGAAAAACGCGCGGTGAAAGACAAAGAACTCGGCCCGCTGGTGAAAACCGTGATGACCCGCTGCATCCACTGCACGCGCTGCGTCCGCTTCGGTGAAGAAATCGCGGGCGTCAACGACATCGGCGTTTTGAACCGCGGCGAACATCTGGAGATCGGCACCTATGTCGCGCAGATGGCAACGTCGGAGCTGTCGGGCAACCTCATCGACGTCTGCCCCGTGGGCGCGTTGACATCCAAACCCTATGCCTTCACGGCGCGTCCGTGGGAACTGCGCAAGGTTGACAGCCTTGATGTATTCGACGCCGTCGGCTCCAACATCCGCATCGATACGCGCGGCGGCGCTGTGATGCGTATCCAGCCGCGCCTCAACGAAGATGTCAACGAGGAGTGGATTTCTGACAAGGTGCGTTTTTCGTGGGACGGCCTCAAGCAGAACCGCCTCGATACGCCCTATGTCCGCGTGAACGGCAAGCTGCAAGCGGCGACATGGAACGAAGCCTTCGGCGCCATCGCAGACCGCATCGCAGGGCTGAGCGGCCAGAAAATGGCCGCTGTCGCCGGTGATACGGCAGATTGCGAAGCGATTGTTGCGCTGAAAGATCTGATGGCTGCGCTTGGCTGTACCGCGCTTGAATGCCGCACGGATGGAGCGCAGTTTGACACCGACCAGCCCGCAGGCTGGCTGTTCAATACCACAATTGCGGGGCTGGAGCAGGCTGATGCGATTTTGCTGGTCGGCACCAATCCGCGCCTCGAAGCGCCGCTGGTCAATGCCCGCATCCGCAAGACATGGCTGGCCAACCGCATCAAAATTGGTTTGATCGGCGAGCCTTGCGACCTGAATTACCCCGTCAAATATCTGGGTGCAGGCACGGAGACGCTGGAAGAACTGGCAAACGGCAAAGGCGTTTTTGCCGATGTGCTGAAGGGCGCGAAAAACCCCGTGATTATCCTCGGTATGGGGGCGCTGCGCCGTGCGGATGGTATGGCCATCCACGCGCTCGCCCGTAAACTGGCCGAGACATATAATATGGTGCGCAATGACTGGAACGGCTTTAACCTGCTGCACACGGCGGCCAGCCGCACGGGCGCATTGATGCTCGGCTTTACCGGCGGCAATCTGGATAAAATGCTTTCTGCACAGATGCTGTATCTGCTGGATGCCGATGATCTGCCGGTCGACAAAATCGGCAAGGATACGTTTGTGATCTATCAAGGCCACCACGGCGATAAAGCCGCCGCGCGTGCCGATGTGATTTTGCCGGGTGCGGCCTATACCGAGAAAAACGCGACCTATGCGAACATGGAAGGCCGCGTGCAAACCGCGCGCCAGGCCATGTTCCCGCCCGGCGAAGCGCGGGAGGACTGGAAAATCATCCGTGCGCTGTCCGAAGTGCTGAACAAAACGCTGCCCTATGACGATATCGCGCAGGTGCGCGCGCGTCTGGCCGCGGTTCATCCGTCTTTCGCCATGCCGGACCAGCCTTTGGCAGCGGAATGGAAGCCCTTCGGCACCGAAGGCAAAACCGACAAGGCACCCTTTGCCGCGGCGGTGAAGAATTTCTATCAAACCGACAGTGTGACGCGCGCATCGAAAACCATGGCCGATTGTGCAGCGGCTTTTACCGGTAGCTCAACGACGGCGAAAACGGGGACGTAATGCCTGATTTCATGATCGAACTCATTCCTTTTCTGGGGTCAGAATTTTTTGTGACCTATATCCTGCCGGTGCTTTGCATCACGGGGTATATTCTGCTGCTGGTCGTGCCGCTGATTTTGGCGATGGCCTATCTGACCTATGCGGAGCGCAAAGTGCTGGCCGCGATGCAGCTGCGTCAAGGACCGATGATGGTGGGGCCTTTTGGCCTGTTGCAGCCGCTGGCCGATGGTATCAAACTGCTCGGCAAGGAAACGATCATTCCGCGCGATGCCAACCGGTTTATCTTTGTGATGGCGCCGATGCTGACGTTTATGCTGGCGCTGGTCGCCTGGGCGGTTATTCCGGTCAATGCGGGCTGGGTGCTGGCGGATATCAACGTGGGTATTTTGTATCTCTTTGCCATCTCTTCGCTGGGGGTTTACGGTATTTTGATGGCGGGCTGGGCGTCCAACTCGCGTTATGCCTTCCTTGGCGGTTTGCGCAGCGCGGCGCAGATGGTGTCTTACGAAGTTTCTATCGGTCTGGTGCTGGTTTGCGTACTTCTCACAACGGGTTCGCTGAACCTGACGCAGATTGTCATGACAGAACGTCCGTTCTGGGTGGATGTGCTGCTCTTTCCGATGTTTGTGGTTTTTGTGATTTCGGCACTGGCCGAAACCAACCGCGCGCCTTTCGATTTGCCGGAAGGGGAGTCGGAGCTGGTCGGCGGCTATAACGTCGAATATTCGTCCATGACCTTCGCCCTGTTCTTCCTTGGCGAATACATGAACATGATTTTGATGGCGGCGATGACAACGGTGCTGTTCCTTGGCGGCTGGTTGCCGCCCTTCGGCATCGAGGCGCTCAGTTTTGTCCCCGGTGTAATCTGGTTTGCCTTCAAGGTCAGCTTTATCCTTTTCATCTTCCTTTGGGCGCGCGCAACGTTGCCGCGTTACCGCTATGACCAGCTGATGCGGCTGGGCTGGAAAGTCTTCCTGCCCCTGACGCTGCTGTGGGTCGTCATCGTGGCGGGGGCCCTTTTGTACAACAATGCTTTGCCGGGGATGCAATAACCATGTCGTTTCTTGACCAGACCGCGCGCAGTTTTTTGATGATCGAGCTTGTGAAGGGTTTCTCCCTGACATTGAAATACATGTTCAAGCCGAAAGTCACGATCAACTACCCGTTTGAAAAAGGGCCGATCAGCCCGCGTTTTCGCGGCGAACATGCGCTGCGCCGCTATCCGAACGGTGAAGAGCGCTGTATTGCCTGCAAGCTCTGCGAGGCGATTTGTCCCGCGCAAGCCATCACCATCGAAGCCGAGCCGCGCGACGACGGCAGCCGCCGCACCACGCGCTATGACATCGACATGACCAAATGCATCTATTGCGGGCTGTGTCAGGAAGCCTGCCCCGTGGATGCGATTGTCGAAGGGCCGAATTTTGAATTTGCGACCGAAACGCGCGAAGAGCTTTACTACAACAAACAAAAACTGCTCGACAACGGCGACAGATGGGAAGCGCAGCTTGCCGCCAACCTCGAAGCCGACGCGCCGTACAGATAAGGATACGCACAGATGATCGAAGCGATTTTCTTTTACACCTTTGCCGCGGTGCTATTGCTCAGCGCGGCCATGGTTATTTCGGCGCGTAATCCGGTGCATTCGGTGCTGTTTCTTATTCTGGCGTTTTTCAATGCGGCGGGGCTTTTTGTCATGCTAGGCGCTGAATTTATCGCGATGATCCTTGTGATTGTCTACGTCGGCGCGGTCGCGGTCTTGTTCCTGTTCGTTGTGATGATGCTGGATATCGATTTCAAGGAAATGCGGCGCGGTATGAAACAGCATGCACCGGTCGGCGCGCTGGTCGGCGGCGTGTTGCTGGGTGAATTTATCTGGATGTATCTGCAATGGCCGGAAAAACGCGAAGGCATTGAGCTGGCCGTTGCGCATACCATGCCGCACCCGATGTCGGATATCACCAATACCCACGCGCTCGGCCGTATTCTTTATACTGAATACGTCTATCTGTTTCAGCTGGCGGGTTTGATCTTGCTGGTCGCGATGATCGGCGCGATTGTGCTGACCCTGCGCAAACGTCCGGGCGTGCGCCGTCAGGATATTTCGGCGCAGGTAAACCGCAAGGCATCCGATGTTTTGAAGATCGAAAAAATTACAACCGGCACGGGGGTCTCCTGACATGCTTGAAATTGGCATTACGCATTTTCTGGTGCTCTCGGCCATGCTGTTTACGCTGGGCGTCTTCGGTATTTTTCTGAACCGCCGCAACGTTATCGTTATTTTGATGTCGATCGAGCTGATCTTGCTTGCGGTCACCATCAATCTGGTGACGTTTTCGGCGCATTTGCAAGATTTGACGGGGCAGGTGTTCTCGATGTTCATCCTCACCGTCGCGGCGGCGGAGGCGGCAATCGGTCTTGCCATTCTCGTCGCATTCTTCCGCAACAAATCCTCGATTGCGGTCGAGGATATCAGCGCGCTTAAAGGCTAAAACGAAAAGAAACGCCCAAAGGGATTTACGGACATGGAATATATCGCAGTTTTATCGCCCCTCGTCGGTGCGCTGATTGCCGGGCTCTTCGGGCGCCAGATTGGCGACAAGGGCGCGCAGCTGGTCACGTGCGGGTTGATGATCGCGGCGTCGGTGGCGTCGGTCATGATCTTCCGCGATATCAATTTTGGCGGCCAACCGCGCACGCTGGAGCTGTTTACATGGATTGCCTCGGGCGATTTGAACGTCAAATGGGCCCTGCGTTTCGACCAGTTGTCTGCCGTGATGGCGATTGTGATCACGCTGGTTTCCACAGCCGTGCATATCTATTCGGTCGGCTATATGCACCACGACAAGGCGCAGGCACGTTTTATGGCGTATCTCAGCCTGTTTACCTTTGCGATGCTGATGCTGGTGACGGCGGATAACTTTGTGCAGCTGTTCTTTGGCTGGGAAGGGGTGGGGCTTGCGTCTTATCTGCTGATCGGGTTCTGGAACCAGAAAGACAGCGCCAATGCCGCGGCGATCAAGGCTTTTGTCATGAACCGTATCGGCGATTTCGGCCTTGCACTCGGTATCTTTGCGGTCTTTGTGACTTTTGGCACATTGAATTTTGACGCTATTTTTGCACAGGTGTCCGATCATGCCGATAGCTATAGCGAATTCCTCGGCTATCACGTTCATACGCTCAGCCTGATCGGTATCTTGCTGTTTATCGGCGCTATGGGTAAATCGGCGCAGCTGGGTTTGCACACATGGCTGCCCGATGCGATGGAAGGCCCGACGCCGGTTTCCGCCCTTATTCACGCGGCAACGATGGTGACGGCGGGGGTTTTTCTTGTTGCACGCATGTCGCCGCTCTATGAGTTCACACCGGAAGTGCGTGAATTTATCGCGGTGATCGGCGCCTGCACGGCCTTTGTCGCTGCGACCATTGCGCTGACGCAATTCGATATCAAACGCGTGATTGCCTATTCGACGATGAGCCAGCTGGGATATATGTTCTTTGCGCTTGGTGTATCGGCCTATAGCGCGGCGATGTTCCATCTTTTTACGCACGCGTTTTTCAAGGCGCTGTTGTTCTTGGGGGCGGGTTCGGTCATCCATGCGATGTCGGACGAACAGGATATGCGCAAAATGGGCGGTATCTGGAAGATGATCCCCTTCACCTACGGGCTGATGTGGATTGGCAGTCTGGCGCTGGCCGGTGTGCCGTTCTTTGCGGGGTTCTATTCCAAAGACATGATCCTTGAAGCCGCTTTCGCCGCGGAAAGCAGCGTCGGGCTCTTCGCCTTCTGGGTCGGCATTGCGGCGGCGTTTATGACGGCTTTTTATTCATGGCGACTTCTTTTCATGACATTCCACGGCAAACCGCGCGCGAGCGAAAAGGTCATGGATCATGTGCATGAATCGCCGCTGGTGATGACTGTGCCGCTCGCCTTTCTGGCTGTGGGCGCGATTGGTGCGGGTTTTGTTTTTGCGCCGCATTTCATCGGCGACCTGCGTGGTGATTTCTGGGGTGCGGCGCTGATGGTGCTGGCCGAAAATGATACGGTTGAAAAGGCGCATCACGTACCGCTATGGGTCAAGCTACTGCCCATCGCAACCGGTGCGGCAGGTATCTTTCTGGCCTTTTTGTTTTATATGCGCGCGCGCCATTGGCCAGCCGAAGTGGCCGGCGTGTTCAGCCGTCTGCACGGGTTTTTGTTCAATAAATGGTATTTTGACGAGCTGTATACAAAAATCGGCGTGCGCCCGTCCTTTGCGCTGGGGCGCTTTTTGTGGAAATCGGGTGACGGCGCGACGATTGACGGGCTGGGCCCCGATGGCGTGTCAAAGCTTGTCGGCGGTGCGGCCACGCAAAGCCGCAAGGTTCAAAGCGGATTTATCTATCACTATGCCTTTGCCATGTTGATCGGGGTGGTGGCGGTCGTCACCTTCTTTATCTACAAGGCATTGGGTTAAGGACAACGGAATCATGATAACTTTCCCCATTCTGTCTCTTTTGACGTTCCTGCCGCTGATCGGCGTGTTGTTTCTGTTGTTTGTACGCGGCAACGACGAAACAGTGGCGCGCAATGCGCGGGCGACAGCACTTTTGACGTCGGTCTTTACCTTCGCCTTGTCGCTGTACATGTACCAGAATTTCGACAAGACAAGCGCGGATTTCCAATTTGTCGAACAGGTCGCATGGCTGCCCGGGTTCAATATCAATTATAAAATGGGCATTGACGGTATTTCCGTTTTCTTTGTTCTGCTGGCGGCTTTTCTGACGCCGATTTGCATACTGGCAAGCTGGGAGTCTGTCACCAGCCGCGTGAAGGAATATATGATTTCCTTCCTGCTGCTGGAAACCATGATGATCGGCATGTTCTGTGCGCTTGATATGGTTTTGTTCTATATCTTCTTCGAAGGTGTTTTGATCCCGATGTTTATCATCATCGGTGTCTGGGGCGGCGCGCGGCGGGTTTATGCATCGTTTAAATTTTTCCTTTATACGCTGCTGGGCTCGGTTTTGATGCTCGTCGCCATTCTGGCGCTCTACCGCGCTTTTGGCACCACCGATATCATCGCGCTGACCGAAGTGGGCGTGCCCGAAGCGATGCAGAAATGGATATGGCTGGCTTTCCTCGCCTCCTTCGCGGTCAAGGTGCCGATGTGGCCCGTCCATACATGGTTGCCCGATGCGCACGTGGAAGCGCCTACGGCGGGTTCTGTCATTCTGGCGGGGGTTCTGCTCAAAATGGGCGGCTATGGTTTCCTGCGGCTGTCGTTGCCGATCCTGCCGGAGGCTTCGGCCTATTTCGCGCCGCTCATTTTTACACTCAGTGTGATTGCGGTGATTTATACCTCCCTCGTCGCGCTGGCGCAGGAAGATATGAAGAAGCTGATCGCCTATTCATCCGTTGCGCATATGGGTTTTGTCACGCTGGGGATTTTCACGGTCAACCAGCAGGGCGTGGAAGGGGCGATGTTCCAGATGCTCTCGCACGGCGTCGTATCGGCGGCGCTTTTCCTCTGCGTCGGTGTTGTCTATGACCGTCTGCATACGCGCGAGATTTCACGTTATGGTGGTCTGGTCAAAAATATGCCGCGCTATGCCGCTGTTTTTATGATCTTTACCATGGCCTCGGTCGGTCTGCCCGGCACCAGCGGCTTTGTCGGTGAATTCCTTGTGCTGGCCGGTTTGTGGCAATCCAGCACGATCTTTACCTTCCTTGCGGCAACGGGAGTCGTGCTGGGCGCGGCTTATATGCTCTATCTCTATCGCCGCGTGGTCTTTGGCGAGCTGACCAAACCCGACGTCAAAGCGATGAAGGATATCAACCCGCGCGAAATCGCCATTTTTGCGCCACTCGTTGTGTTGGTGCTGTGGATGGGTATTTATCCCTCCAGCGTGATTACGCCGATGGCGCCATCGGTGACGCGGGTGATTGACCATTATCATGCGCGTAACGCCGCCGCCACAGAGGCCAAAGCCGACGTTCAGAAAAATGAGGCCAAAGCCGACGTTCAGAAAAATAATGCCGCCGCGCAAACAGACGCAGACGGCAAGGGAGACGCAGAATGAAACCGTTTCAAGCCCCCGAATTGATGCCGGCCTTTCCGGAGATCTTTTTGGCGATTGTCGCGCTGTTCCTGATTATCCTTGGCGTATCGCGCAAGGAAGAAGACAGTCTGACAGTCTCGAACTTCAGCCTTTTCGGGCTGATTGCCGTGGCGGCTGTCATGTTCCGCTTTTGCAATGAAAGTTTTACGACGTTTGGCGGGATGTATATTACCGACAGCTTTGCCGTTTACATGAAAGTCTTGGTGCTGTCCGGCTCGGCCATCACAATTTTTATGTCGGCGCGGTATATGGAGCGTCAGCGGATTGCACGTTTTGAATATCCGGTGCTAATCCTGTTTTCTACGCTGGGTATGATGCTGATGATCTCGGCCAATGACCTGATGTCGCTTTATATGGCGATAGAGCTGCAAAGTTTGCCGCTTTATGTGCTGGCGGCCATGCAGCGCGACAATGTGAAATCGACCGAGGCGGGGCTTAAATATTTCGTCCTCGGCGCGCTGTCGTCGGGCATGCTGCTGTATGGCGCATCGCTGATTTACGGCTTTACCGGCGCAACCAATTTTGATGCGATTGCCACGGTGCTGCAGGCGCAGGATGTCGTACCGCTGGGCGTGGTTACCGGTATGGTACTACTGCTTTCCGGTCTTGCTTTCAAAATCGCGGCGGTGCCCTTCCATATGTGGACGCCGGATGTCTACGAAGGCGCGCCGACATCGGTGACAGCATTTTTTGCGATTGTACCAAAAATTGCGGCGCTGGCCTTGATCGTCCGCGTCTTTATGGGGCCGTTTGAACCGATGATTGACCAGTGGCGACAGGTTGTGGTGTTGCTGGCCGTTGCCTCGATGGCGGTGGGTGCGGTTGCGGCAATTGCGCAGCATAATATCAAACGTATGCTGGCTTATAGTTCTATCGGGCATGTGGGCTTTGCGCTTGTCGGACTTGCTGCCGCAAACGAAGCCGGGGTCAAGGCGATTGCGATCTATGCCGCGCTTTATATGCTGGCCAGCATCGGCACATTCGCGATTGTCCTGATGATGAAACAGAAAGACCGCATGGTCGAAGACATCCGCGACCTTTCCGGCCTTGCCGCGCGCCAGCCGATGATTGCACTGAGCATGGCGATTATGATGTTTTCCATGGCGGGTATTCCGCCGCTGGCCGGTTTCTTTGGCAAGCTGTTTGTTTTTCAGGCGGCTGTTGATGCGGGGCTTTACGGGTTGGCGGTTTTTGGTGTTGTGGCATCGGTTGTCTCTGCCTTTTATTACCTGCGGATCATCAAAGTGATGTATTTCGACGCCGCGCCGGACGAAGGGCTTGACCCCGCCACGGACGGACGTCTGAATACGGTTTTGGCGCTTTCTTCGGGCGCGGTGCTTTTGTTTATCATTCTGCCTGGACCGCTGCTGGGTGCGGCCAGTGCGGCGGCAGCTGCATTGTTCGGCGGCTGATGCAAAGCCAGTCCGCAACAGCTGCTCCGGTGATGACGGTGCTGGAGCAAACCGGCAGCACCAACGACGATGCCAAAACACTGGCGCGTCAAGGGGCGGCGGAGGGCAGCATCGTACAGGCACTCTGCCAGACCGCAGGGCGCGGCCGGCAGGGCAACCAATGGATGTCGCAGCCGGGCAATTTGTATATGAGCATGATCCTGCGGCCGCAGGTGAGCGCCGCGCAAAGTGGGCAGCTGTCTTTTTTGGCCGCCGTCGCGCTGGCACAGACGGTGCAAGGGCTTTTGCCGCCCAGCGCCGATATCGCACTTAAATGGCCGAATGATCTTTTGATCGACGGGCGCAAAGCGGCGGGTATTTTGCTGGAAACCGAAAGCGCCAGCGGCGATGGCCTTATCGACTGGCTGGTGCTGGGGATGGGTTTGAACCTGTGCCACGCGCCGGCAGGCGCGATCTCGCTGCTGGAGGCAGGGGCAGAAAATACAGATGTGGCCGCCGCGCGTGATTTTCTGGCGGGCAATGTGCTGATGCTTTATCGCCGCTGGCAGCAGGAAGGTTTTTCCGCGATCCGCAGCGCATGGCTGGAGCGTGCGGCGCATTTGGGCAAAACCATCCGTATCCGCCTGCCCGGCGAAGACTTTCACGCCGTCTTTGACGGCATCGACGCGCAAGGTGCGCTTGAAATCACCATGGAAGGGGGCGCAAAACGCGTCATCGCTTCCGGAGAGGTATTTGCGATATGAATGCGCCAAAAGAAAAAATGATGACCGCCGATTTCCCCATGAAACCCGATGCGGTGTATTTTGTGCCGCTCGGCGGCTGTGGTTTTTTCGGCGCCAATATGGCGCTTTACGGCTATAACAACCAGTGGATCATGGTTGATTGCGGCATGGGGTTTGCCGACGATACGATGCCGGGCGTTGATATTCTGCTGCCAGACCCGTCTTTTGCCGCATCGCTGGGCGATAAATTGTTGGGCGTTATCTTTACGCATGGGCACGAAGACCATATCGGCGCCATCGAACATCTTTGGCCGCGAATTAAAAAGCCGCTTTATGCGACCCGCTTTACCGCGGCGCGCGTCCGCAAGGATCTGCTGGAGCAAAGCTGGGGCGATCAGGCGCGGCTGCACGAGGTTGATCCTACAAAAACGCTGGTTCTGGGCCCGTTTTCTATCCGCTTTATCGATGTTGCGCATTCAATACCGGAGGCACAGTCACTGGCCATCCGCGTGGGTGATATGGGCACGATATTGCATACAGGCGACTGGAAAATCGATGCCGACCCGATTGTCGGTAAACTGACCGATGCCGCAGGATTCAAGGCATTGGGGGATGAAGGGGTTCTGGCGCTGGTGGGCGATTCAACCAATGCCATGGTCCCCGGTCATTCGGGATCGGAGCGCACGGTATGTGATAATCTGGCCGAGCTCTTCGGCGAATTTTCCGGCGCGATTGTTGTCAGCTGCTTTTCGACCAACGTGGCGCGCATGCACAGCATCTATCAGGCGGCGCAGGCCTGCGGACGGCAAGTCTGCCTTGTTGGCCGCTCGCTCTGGGCGGTCGAAGACGCGGCGCGCGAAACCGGTTATATGCGCGGCCTGCCGCCGTTTCTGGAAGGTGACGTTGCGCGGCAATTGCCATCGGACAAGCTGGTGTATATCTGCACCGGATCACAAGGGGAGCCGCGCGCGGCGCTGTCGCGTATTTCCAACGACGACCATCCTGAAATCAGCCTTGCGCCCGGTGATGTGGTGATTTTTTCATCGCGCACCATTCCGGGTAATGAACGCGCAATTGAACGTATCAAAAACCGTCTTTACGCGCTTGGGGTTGATATCATTACGGAGCGTGAGGCACCTGTGCATGTCTCCGGTCACCCGTACCGTGACGAGCTGAAACAGATGTACGAATGGACGCGCCCGCGTTTTGCCATTCCGGTACATGGCGAACGTATGCAGATGGAAAAACACGGTCTGCTGGCGCGTGAATGCGGCGTGGAAAATGCCATTATTCCCGAAAACGGCAAAGTCATCGAAATCACGGCGCAGGATATCCGTATCATTGGCCATGTAAAATCCGGCGTTTTGGCGATCGAAGGCAAGCGGCTGGTTGAAACCAACCACGAAGCCATCCTTGCGCGTAAACGCATCATGTGGAACGGCAGCCTTGTGGTGACCGCTGTTGTCAGCGCGGCGGGGGATTTGCTGGCGCCGGTGCAGTTGACCGCACTTGGCCTTTTGGATGAAAACAGCGATTTGGATGCGGGTTATATCACCGATGTGATCGAGGCGATCGGCGAGAAACTGCGGAATCTTTCCAAAGACGACCGCCGCGACGATCATCTGCTGTCCGAAGCGATCCGCGTCACCGCACGCCGTTTCTTTGCCGAGCGTTTTGACCGTAAACCGCAGACGCGCGTGCATCTGGTAAGGGTATAAAGACATGTCCTTGACCTATGCTTTTTTTATCTATCTGCTGATCTGGTGGGTGACGCTGTTTATGATTTTGCCGCTGGGCGTGGAGCGGCACGAAGAAACAGGCAAAGGTTTTGATGCAGGTGCGCCCAAGTTTGCCAATCTGAAAAAAAAGCTGCTGCTCAATTCGGCTGTTTCGGGTTTTATTCTTGCCGTGATCTGGATACTCGTCGAGCTGGAAGTTATCCGCTGGCGTGAATGGTTCGACCAGGGAGTAATGGGATGATTTTATTTCTGCTGTTTATGCTCGCATCATCGCCCGCATCGGCACAAACGATGGTACTGGATGATGCCGCCTGCCGCGCCATCATGCGTCATGTGCCGGATGAAGACGTTGCCTATAAACCGGGTGTCGATGTCAAAGGCAAACCGGTGGTCGAGGCCGACATCAATGCATCGCCCATAAACATGCCGGAGACGATTTCTTTTGATATTACTGTCGATGCACTCAAGCATGCCGGTATTTCCGCCCCCGCCGGCACCGAAGCGCTCGCCACAGTTGGCCGCGTCGAGGTCAAGCCCGATGGCAGTATGCTGTTCAACGGCGCGCCGATGGAAGGAGAGGGCGAAGCCGCGCTGCGCGCCCTGTGCAAGGATAAAACCGCATTAAAACAAGGACAAAATGCCGGAAACGGCGGGCTTCAAAAACGCCCGCGCGGCGACTATAATCGCTAAACACCTCTTTTTAGACGAATGGAATAACACGATGGCCGAAGCAGCCCAGAAACCGAAAAACGCCCGCACCGCAATTACCCCGACGCGTGAAGAAAACTTCCCCGAATGGTATCAGCAGGTTATCAAAGCCGCCGACATGGCCGAGAATGCGCCCGTGCGCGGCTGCATGATCATCAAACCATACGGCTTTGCGATGTGGGAAAATGTGCAGAAACATCTTGATGCGCTGATCAAGCTTGAAGATGTGCAGAACGCTTATTTCCCGCTGCTGATCCCCATGAGCTATATCGCGCGCGAGGCAGAGCATATCGACGGCTTCGCCAAGGAATGCGCGGTTGTCACGCACCACCGCCTGTCGATTGATGAAAAAACCGGACAGCTGGGACCTGACAAGGATTCGATGCTGAGCGAGCCGATGATTATCCGCCCGACGTCTGAAACCATCATCGGCGAGTCGATGAAAAACTGGGTGCAGTCTTACCGTGATCTGCCGCTGAAATTGAACCAGTGGTGCAACATCATGCGCTGGGAAATGCGCCCGCGTATCTTTTTGCGCACCGCCGAATTTTTGTGGCAAGAGGGGCACAACGCCTTCGCCACGGCAGACGAAGCCGATGCCGATGCGCGCCGCATGCTGGATGTGTACAACAATATGTTTGAAAACTATCTGGCGATTGCCACCATTCCGGGTGCCAAAACGCCGGAAGAACGCTTCCCCGGCGCGATCCAGACCTATACGCTTGAAAGCTTTATGCAGGATGGCAAGGCTTTGCAGGGCTGCACATCGCATAACCTTGGCCAGACTTTTGCGCGGTCTTGCGATATCAAATACCTCGACAAAGACGGCACGCAGAAACTGGCATGGACAACATCCTGGGGCTTTACCACGCGCACCCTCGGTGCGGCCATCATGGTGCATGGCGATGATGACGGCATGATTATGCCGCCGCTGGTCGCGCCGCATCAGGTCGTTATTTTGCCATTTATCAATGACGATGCCGACCGCGCCAAAATCCTCGAAGCCTGTGACAAGGTGAAAAAGGAATTGAACGCCGCCGGTATCAGCGCGCAGGTCGATAAAACCGACGCCCGCAGTTCCGATAAAATGTGGACGGCGATTAAAAAAGGCGTTCCCGTACGCCTTGAAATCGGCGCGCGCGAGCTGGCCGAAGGGCAGGTGGTCTTTACCCGCCGCGACCTTGGCAAAGACGGTAAAACCAAAGTGTCTCTGGATGCCTGCGTCGGCGAAATCGGCAAGACTTTGGTGCAGATGCAGGCCGATTTGCTGGCGCGTTCCCGTGCGCGGCTTGAATCTCAGGTCACCGACGTTAAAACGCTCAAAGAAGTGCGCGATTACTATGCTGCGGAAAAAACCGGCGGTCTGCGGCTTGACTATGCCTTGGTCAAGGGCTCCGAAGAATTCGCAGCCATCGCCAAAGAATTTGCGGTTACCACACGCTGCCTGCCTTTTGCAGACGGCGGTGAAAAAGTGATTGTGGCGAAGTCTTACTAAGCATGTCTTTTTCGTTTCGCCAGATTGTCTGCGATACGGCCGACCATGCAGCGATGCTGGATTTGCGCGAACGTATCCTGCGCCGTCCGCTCGGCCTTGTCGTCACGCCCGCTGAAATAGCGCGTGATGGGGGTGATTATCTGCTCGGCTGTTTTGATGGCGCGGCATTGGCCGGTTGCCTGATCTTGCAAAAAGATGCGGATGGCTGGGTCAAGATGCGGCAAGTCGCCGTGGCGGAGAACCGGCAAGGACAAGGCATCGGCGCACAAATGCTGGCAGCGGCAGAGGCGATTGTACGCGGGTGGGGATATGCGCAAATCTATTGCCATGCGCGCGAAACGGCGCGGGCATTTTATGCCCAAAACGGCTGGGTTGTGACCAGCGATATTTTTGACGAAAACGGCATTCCTCATTGCCGTATGGAATATAAAATCAGCAAGGCGGCGACAGCATAATGTCTTTTGCATTCGAAAAAATGGTGGCGGGGCGCTACTTGCGTTCCAAACGCAAAGAGGGTTTTATTTCGGTTATTGCCGGTTTTTCCTTCCTCGGCATCATGCTGGGTGTGGCGACGCTGATTATCGTGATGTCGGTCATGAACGGCTTCAGGGCTGAATTGATCGGCCGTATTCTTGGTCTCAACGGCCATATGAATGTTTATAGCTATGCCGGCGGCATTGTGGCTTACGAGCCGCTGATCGCCCGTCTGGAAAAAGTGCCCGAAGTCGTCAGCGCCACGCCGTCGGTCGAAGGACAGGCGCTGGCCAAAATTGGCGATAATGCGCTTGGTCTTGTTGTACGCGGCATGCGGCCCGAAGATTTTGCGGTGCGCCCGATTTTGTCCGAAGCCATTGTTGATAAGCTGGAAGGTGAAGATTATTTCGGCGGTGACAATATTGCGATTGGCAAAGGTTTGGCCGACCGTTACCGCCTTGCGCCGGGCAGCCGTATTTTTCTGGTATCGTCCAAAAGCCGCACCACGCCCTTCGGCAGTATGCCGATACAGGCGGCCTTTGTGGTCGGCGCGATTTTTGATGCCGGTATGTATGAATATAACCACAGCTTTGCCTATATGCCGCTGGAAACCGCGCAGCGTTTCTTTAACATGGGCGATGGTGTCGGCTCGGTCGAGGTGGTGACGAAAGACCCCGCACGCATTGCAACGACGCGCGCCGCGGTCGAAAACGAACTGCGCGGAGAATTCGCGCTCAGCGACTGGCAGGACAGCAACGCGAGTTTTTACAACGCGCTGCAGGTCGAACGGAATGTGATGTTTTTGATCCTGACCCTCATCATCCTTGTCGCCGCATTTAATATTATCTCGAGCCTGATTATGCTGGTCAAAGACAAAGGGCGTGATATCGCCATTCTGCGCACCATGGGCGCGACGCGCGGCATGATCATCCGCATTTTTTTCTACACCGGCGCAACGATTGGCGTGGTGGGCACGATTGGCGGTGCGGTGCTGGGTATTGCTTTTGCCAGCAACATCGAAACCATCCGCCGCTGGCTAGAGGGGCTGACAAATACCGAGCTTTTCGCCGCCGAGATTTATTTTCTGTCCAAATTGCCGGCGCAGCTGAATGCGGGTGATGTGCTGGTGACGGTGGGCATGGCGCTGGTGCTGTCTTTTGCGGCCACGATCTATCCGGCATGGCGCGCGGCGAAACTTGATCCGGTGGAGGGCCTGCGCCGTGAATAAACAATCATCCGGCAGTGTGCTGAAAATGGAAAATGTCACCCGCCGCTTTATGCAGGGCGGGGAGACGCTGGATATTCTGTGCGGCGTTGATGTGGATATCAAACGCGGCGAGATTGTCGCGCTGCTCGGCCCCAGCGGGTCGGGCAAGACAACGCTGCTGCAAATTGCCGGCCTTTTGGAAGCGCCAACGGGCGGGCGGGTTTTTGTCGGCGGCATAGCAGCCACGGATACATCCGACGATGCCCGCACGGCGATGCGCCGCGAACAGATCGGCTTTGTGTACCAGTTTCACCATCTGCTGCCAGATTTCACCGCGCTTGAAAACCTTTTGCTGCCGCAATATATCGCCGGTAAAGATAAAGACGCGGCGCGCGCACGTGGACAACATTTGCTGTCGCTGGTCGGTCTTGAAAGCCGCATGGGGCATTACCCGTCGCAGCTGTCGGGCGGCGAGCAGCAGCGCGTGGCGATTGCGCGCGGACTTGTCAATCATCCGTCTTTGCTGCTGGCGGACGAACCCACAGGCAACCTCGACCCCAAAACCGCCGAAGAAGTTTTTGCCATTCTGGTGAATACGATCCGCACCGAAAATATCGGCGCGCTGGTTGTGACGCATAACCACCAGCTGGCGGCACGCATGGACAGGGTGCTGGAGCTTCAAGACGGCCGCGTCTAGGATTAATCGATATTTACTAACTGTGCCTTGCAAAACAGCATAAATGTCAACTGATCCTCATCGCCGGGAAAACGCTTATTTAGGCTTAAAAGCGCTGCGCTGCGGTTTTCCCAGCTTCGCATCATTTTGGGCGGCTGGTGCGTCAAAACGGCGCAGATCCAGAAGCGCGCCGGTGGCCGCCGCGGTGATAATCAGTGTCTGCACAAAATCAATCTGGTCATTGTCTTTGGACAGGTCAAAGCGGCGGAAGAGGGCTTTGCCATCATTGTCGCTGCCGCTCCAGAAAGACTGGCTGTCAAGGTAGCGCGGCTGACCGCGCGGCTTGTTGATGTTTTCATTATAGCAGTCGATGATATTATCGGGCAGGACGCGCACCAGAATCCGCGCATCGTCAATGGCAAGCAGGGCGTAGTGTGCGAGGGGCGGGCGCTCGCTGCCGCCTTCTTTTAACAGCCCCAGTTCGCGCAGCGTGTCAAATCCGGCCTGTTCAAGACCGATCTGCTGTAGTCCGGCATCCTGACATTTGCTGACCAGCGCGTTGAGGGCGGCGAGGGTCGGCGCAAAAATTTCTTTGTCTTCACGCGCCTGCGCGGCCAGATGACGGAAGGTCTCGGCGATGCTCTGGCGCGTCAGGTCTTTGAGCTGTGCGGGATCGTTTTTTTCTTCCTCGGCGGCGGCCAGCTCCTCGGGTTGCGCGGCTTCGTCAGCGGAATCTTCGGTCTTTTCGGGCTCTTTGGCTGCCGGTTTGGGCGCAGCCGCGGCGGGGCCGGTATAGCCGTCCCATTCTTCGCGCAATTCGTGCTTTCCCATCATGGCGTTAACCCGCTGATTTCTCTGATGCGCCATATTAACGCCAGAGAATTGTTATGTCAACAAACGGATTTTGCCAAAAAATGATTGAAATTCAAGGTCTTTGGTGTGAAAACAGGGTATGTCCAGCACGCATGCACCTTTTGTCCACCTGCGCGTCCATTCGGCCTATTCGCTGGCCGAAGGGGCGATCCGTATCAAGGATCTGGTGCCGCTGGCGCGTGATCTGGGGATGCCGGCGATTGCGGTAACAGATACCGGCAATCTTTTTGGCGCCGTTGAATTTTCGCTGACGGCGGCCAAGGCAGGTGTGCAGCCGATCATCGGCTGCCAGTTCTGGGTTGAAAAGCCGGAGCAGACGACGCAGAAAAACCGCAAATGCGAAATGCCGGATCAGATCGTCCTTTTGGCGCAAAACCACGCCGGATACCTGAACCTTGTGAAGCTGTCGAGCGAGGCTTTTCTGGAGCCGCTGCCGCATAGCGAAAAGCCCGCCGTCACATGGGACGGTCTGGCTGCGCATAGCGCGGGCATTATCTGCCTGACCGGCGGCGTGAAGGGAAGCCTTGCGCGCATGATCGCGGAAAACCGCGCCACCGAAGCGGAAAAGCTATTGCTTCGAATGAAGGAAATATACGGTGACCGCCTGTACATAGAGCTGGAGCGGCACGGCACAGCGGAAGAGGTTGCTGTTGAAGATACTCTGCTTGATCTGGCCTATGCGCATAACGTGCCGATTGTGGCTACCAATAACTGCTTTTTTGACGAACCGTCGATGTACGAGGCGCATGACGCGCTGCTCTGCATTGCCGAAAGCGCCTATGTACAGGACAATAACCGCCGCAAGGTGACGCCGGAACACTATTTCAAATCGGCCGAGCAAATGGCGGAGCTGTTCAAGGATCTGCCCGAAGCAATCGAAAATACGCTGCATATCGCACGCCGCTGCGCTTTTATGCTCAAGGAAGAAAAACCTTTTCTGCCGCCTTTCCCCACAGATCCGGGCGTCAGCGAAGCGGACGAGCTACGTATCCGGTCAGAAAAAGGATTGAACTGGCGGCTTGAAAATTATGTTTTCCAGCCGGACTGGGATGCGTCCAAGCGCGAAGAAACACGCAAGGAATATTTTGACCGTCTGGCCTATGAGCTGGATGTCATCAATGGCATGGGCTTCCCGGGCTACTTTTTGATCGTTTCGGATTTTATCCAATGGGCCAAAGATCATGATATTCCGGTGGGGCCGGGGCGCGGGTCGGGCGCGGGCTCTGTTGTTGCCTGGGCCACGAAAATCACCGACTTGGACCCCATCGCCATGAAGCTGCTGTTCGAGCGCTTTTTGAACCCCGAACGTGTGTCCATGCCCGACTTCGATGTGGATTTTTGTCAGGAACGCCGCGACGAAGTCATTAATTACGTGCGTCAGAAATACGGCGTGGGCAGCGTGGCGCAGATTATTACGTTTGGTAAGCTGCAGGCGCGCGCCGTGGTGCGCGACGTCGGGCGCGTTCTTCAAATGCCTTACGGGCAGGTTGATAAAATTGCCAAACTGGTGCCGCAAAACCCTGCAAATCCGATCAGTCTTGGTGAAGCGCTTGAAAGCGAACCTTTGCTGCGCGAAGCGCGCGACAGCGATGATCAGGTCGGCAAGTTGATTGATATCGCACTGAAACTGGAGGGGCTATACCGCCATGCCTCCACCCACGCGGCGGGCGTTGTCATGGGTGACAGGCCGCTCGACCAGCTGGTGCCGATCTACCGCGATCCGGGTGCGCAAACGCCTGCGACGCAGTTCAATATGAAAGATGTCGAAAAAATCGGCTTCGTCAAATTCGACTTCCTTGGCCTTAAAACGCTCGACGTCATTCAGGAAGCGATCCGCCTGATCAAGCAGACGACAGGGCAGGATCTTGACCCGCTCAAATTCCCGCTTGACGATGTGGATACCTACAAGCTGCTGGCCAAGGGCGATTGCGCCGCTGTCTTCCAGCTCGAGAGTGCGGGCATGCGTGATCTGTGCCGGCAGATGAACGTCAAGAACTTCGAAGAAATATCGGCTATCGTCGCCCTGTTCCGTCCGGGGCCGATGGAGAATATTCCCAAATACCTCGCCAATCTGAAAGGCAAGGAAGAAATCGACTATATGCACCCGCTGCTCAGGCCGGTGACCGAAGACACCTATGGCGTTATGATCTATCAGGAACAGGTGATGCAGGCGGCGCAGGTGCTGGCGGGTTACACCCTGGGCGGTGCCGATCTTTTGCGCCGTGCCATGGGTAAAAAGATCAAATCCGAAATGGATGCGCAGCGGACGATTTTTGTCGAAGGCTGCAAAAAGCACAACAACATCGACGAAGCACTGGCGGCATCGATTTTTGACCAGATTGAAAAATTCGCGGGTTACGGTTTTAACCGCGCGCACTCTGCTGCTTATGGATTGATCGCTTTCCAGACCGCCTATCTGAAGGCGCATTATCCTGTCGAATTTATGGCCGCAACCATGACGCAGGATATGGGCAATACCGACAAACTGGCCATGCTGCGGCAGGAATTGCAGCGCATGAATCTTGTTTTGCTGCCGCCGGACATCAACAGATCTATTCCACGTTTTTCTGTCGAATTTATGCCGGATGGATCAAAGGCAATCCGCTATGCCCTCGCGGCGCTCAAGGGCGTGGGCGAAGAGGCGATGAAACGTGTATTGACGGAGCGGGAAGAAAACGGCCCCTTTGCCGATATTTATGATTTCGCACGCAGGCTCGATACAAAAGTCATCAACAAGCGCCAGATGGAATCTCTTGCGGCGGCGGGTGCCTTTGACAATATGATTGAAAACCGTGCCGTGGCGCTGGCCGGTGTTGAAACGCTCATGCGCTACGCCGCCGCCCATGCCGAAGAAAAGGCAAGCGGGCAGGAAAGTCTTTTTGGCGGCGGCGGAACGGAAAGCCTGCCGGAGCCCGCCTTGCCGCAAGCCGATAAATGGGAACCGCTTGAAGGATTGCGGCATGAATTTGAAGCGGTTGGTTTTTATCTTTCCGCCCATCCGCTCGACAACATGACAACGCAGCTGGAACGTCTGCGCGTTGTGCCGTCTAGTCAGGTGCAGCAGGCACTGAACGCCAGTGCCACCAACCGCCTGCGCATGGCAGGCATCGTCGTGCGCAAACAGGAACGTACATCACAAAAAGGCAACCGTTTCGCTTTTGTGCAGATGTCCGATCCTTATGGCGTTTTTGAAATGATGGTGTTTTCGGAATTGCTGAATGCCAGCCGCGAACATCTGGAAGCGGGAACGCCGATTTTGCTGACCGTCGATGTCGACCGCAAAAACGAAGACGAACTGCGGTTTCTGGCGCAATCGATAGACCCGCTGACGGCAGCGGTACAAAGCGTGACACGGCAGGTGATTGTAGAAATCCAGACACCCGAAGCCGCGGCGCAGATTAAATCAGTTCTGGATACGGCAGGTATCGGACGGGTTAAAGTGCAGCTTGTCGCCGATGCGGGTAAGGGACGCGAAGCCGTTATCGAGCTGCCGGGCAGTTATACCGTGCACGAAGAAACCCCGCGTGCCCTGCGTGCCATCCGCGGCGTGGGTGAGGTCAGAGAGCTCTGAGTGTGCGCGCCGCCTGACCGCGGGCGATAGGTATTATTTTTTTAAAACGCGCGATTTGATTTCTACGTGCGGCGGCAGGGTAAGATCGTCCGACAAAATCGTGGCCTGATGCGCGATATTGTCGCGGATGGCTGCGGTGATCGTCTCAAATCGGCTGTAGTGCGCGGATTTGATGAAATCACGGCCGAGTTTGCTGCGCGGCCATTTTTCATCTGCGCCGTCTTCGGCGTCTTCTTCGATATTGCCGCCGCGTGCGATTTCGGCTTTTTCCAGCTCTGCCAGTTTTTGTACGGCTTCCTGCGGCGTCAGGTCAAAGGCTTCACCGCTGAGCACAAGGCAGCTGTCAATTTCATGTTTTGAAATATCGCCGAGCCCTTGCGCGGCCTTGTCGGCGTCAAAGCTTTTGCCATACACCCAAAAAACATGGTGCAGCCGCCGGTCGTCTTCCGGGTTTTCGGTCAGCAGTGCATGTGTGCGGTACATTTGCGCGTGATCAAGGGGCTTATCCCTGCTCTCAGGCTTGTCTTTTGTCATGGCGCGTTGTTTTTCTGCGCGGCTTGCGCCTTCTGCTCGTCATTGGCCGGTTTGCGGGGCAGCAGCGCGGCTGCCTTGAGACGGGTCTTGTCGAAGCGGGATTTCAGTTGTTGTGTCAGGTTCGGGCTTGCCGTCTGCGGCGCCTCTTCGGGCTGCCGTGCGGTTTTTTCGCGCGCATAGGTTTTATAGGTTTTTTCAAAGGCGCGGTTGCCAATCACGGCATTGGCGGTCATCAGCGCGCCGATGCCCAGCCCGCCCGCACCCCCCCAAAAAGGCCAGAGGGGCAGCGCAATGCCTGCCGCACCCAGCGCCAGCGTGGCGATACCCGCCACGATCAGCGTACCGCCGACAACCATTTTGGCACCGTAATAAAGGCTCAGGCCTTTGTAGATTTTGATGCGGCGGTTCAGCTGGGCATCGCTGAGTTTATCCGCGCTTTTGATAAATTTTTCTTTGATGTTTTTCAGGCGCTCCAGCATCACGGCCCTCCGGCAGCGGGCGGTTTGCGCCGCCGGGGCATGATCGCCAAGCCTTCTGCGGCATCGTTCAGCGCGGCGACGGCTTTCTCCTGCAACAACAGCGGATGTTCTGCATAGGGCACTGCGCGGTCATATGTGTCGTTGCGGTGTAACCGGACAAAGGTTTCATACGCGCGTTCGTCAAGGGGCAGCAACTTTTTGTCTGCCTCGGCCTCAAGCTCGGCCAGAATATTCAGGGCATCGCGCCAGCCGACTTTTGCCGTGACGGTCTTGCTGAAAGTATAGGAGCCGCCCAGTTCGTTTTCGTAGATATATCCCTCCGAGCCGCGTTCGTCACTGCCGTGAAACGACCAAAAGAACAGCTTGTCCGTTTCGGCCGCCTGCGAGGCCTTCTCGGGATCGCGATAGGCGCGGGTACGGAATTGGGGCGAGCGGGTGAACATGCGGAAACTCCTCAGGGGATGTATCCTATCGGCGGGGTTGCTTTATGTCAATAATCTTATGAAATGGGTACTAAAATGCCGACGCCGCGCCGGACGGGCCAAAAAACGGGTCAAAAACCGGCAAAAAACATATGTTTTCCTTGCAAAAGACAGGGGGCAGGGGTAAAACCCCCATTACCAAACACATGAATGGTTCATGTGTAATTCACATGCATGCGTGCGCGGCTTTGTTTCAAAGGTCGCTTCGGTGCCCCAAAAGGGCTTCTTATCCGCGTGCAGAGGTATCAACCGAGAAGGACTAAACTCATGCCGATGCCCACTTTCACCATGCGCCAGCTCCTCGAAGCCGGCGTTCACTTTGGCCACCACACCCGCCGCTGGAACCCCAAGATGAAACCGTACATCTTTGGTGACCGCAACAACGTGCATATCATCAACCTGGAACTGACCGTACCGATGCTTTACAGCGCGCTGAAAAACCTGCGCGACATCGTTGCAGGCGGCGGCCGCGTTCTGTTTGTCGGCACCAAGCGTCAGGCGACCGAAAAAATTGCCGAAACCGCACAGCGCTGCGGCCAGTACTACGTCAACTACCGCTGGCTCGGCGGCATGCTGACGAACTGGAACACCATCTCCAACTCCATCAAGCGCCTGCGCGAAGTGGACGAGATGCTGAACAACGCCGAAGTCAAACATGCGCTGACCAAGAAAGAGCAGCTGAACCTCGCACGCGAGAAAGAAAAGCTGGAAAAAACCCTTGGCGGTATCAAAGACATGGGCGGTCTGCCCGATGCGATCGTCGTCATTGACGTCATGAAAGAAGCCAACGCAATCCTCGAAGCCAAGCGCCTTGGCGTGCCTGTCTTCGGCGTGGTTGATACCAATTGCGACCCCGATGGCGTGGATTTCATGATCCCCGGCAACGATGACGCAACCCGCGCGATCAGCCTGTATTGCGACCTCTTCGCCGAAACCGTGCTCGACGGCCTGCAAGCCGAAGTGACGAAGTCCGGCAAAGACGTTGGCGCTTCTGAAAACCCGACCCCCGAGAATCTCGAGACGGTCGAAGCGAAAGCCGCGGCTGCCGGTTAATTCCGGCGGGCTCCGGCAGGGCGCCATCCCCGGCGTCTTTACGGTTTTGGAACCATCCATTTAATAGCCTCCCCCGGCTTTTTCGGCCGGGGGATGGCGCACAACAGAGAGGGACACAAGAAATGACAGAAGTAACCGCAGCGATGGTCAAGGAACTGCGCGAAAAATCCGGCGCCGGCATGCTTGATTGCAAAAAAGCGCTGGCCGAAAACAATGGCGACGTTGATGCCGCCATGGATTTTCTGCGTAAAAAGGGCCTTGCATCCGCCGCCAAAAAATCCAGCCGCGCGGCCGCCGAAGGCCTCGTCAGCGTCGGCGCGTCGGGCAATACCGGCGTGATCATCGAGCTGAACGCGGAAACCGATTTCGTTGCCCGTAACGACCAGTTCCAGACTTTCCTCGCGCAGCTGACCGATACGGCGCTCGCAAACAAACTGGGCGATGTCGATGCGCTGAAAGCCGCAAAAGTCGGCGCGAAAACCGCCGAAGAAGGCCTGACCGAACTGATCGCCAGCATCGGCGAAAACATGACCCTGCGCCGTGCGCAGATGCTCAGCGTGCCGAACGGCGTGGTGGCGACCTATGTCCACAACGCGCTGCAACCCAACCGCGGCAAGATCGGCGTATTGGTTGCGCTTGAATCGACCGGTGATGCCGACAAACTCGGCGCACTGGGCCGTCAGCTGGCCATGCATATCGCTGCCGCCCGCCCCGAAGCGCTCAACGTCGAAGGCCTGAACCCGGATCTGGTTGCCCGCGAACGTGCGGTACATGCCGATAAGGCCAAGCAAAGCGGCAAGCCTGCCGACATCGTCGAAAAGATGGTCGAAGGCTCTATGCGCAAATACTACGAGCAGGCTGTTCTTATGAACCAGACCTACATCATCGATGGCGAAACGAAAATTTCCGCTGTCATTGAAAACGCTGCCAAAGACGTCGGCGCCCCTGTCAAGCTGACACAATATGTCCGCTATGAACTGGGCGAAGGCGTCGAAAAAGCCGCTGACGACTTCGCTGCCGAAGTTGCCAAGATGGCCAACGGCTAAGACTTATGTCCGTTCTGCCGTGTCCTCCGCGCCCTGCGGGGGACACCGGCGGGCGGAACGATACGGTACTGCCAAGAATAAAACAAAAGACGACGAACTTCGGGTTTCAGATACACAGGGGTTTCAATATGTCCGCACCGCGTTTCAAACGTGTTCTGCTCAAAATCTCCGGCGAAGCTTTGATGGGGGAAGGCGAATACGGCATTGAAGGCGATATGGTCGGACGCATCGCCAGCGACATCAAAGAAGTCACCGATCTGGGTATCGAGGTTTGCCTTGTTGTCGGCGGCGGCAATATCTTCCGCGGCGTATCCGGTGCGGCCGTGGGTATGGACCGCTCTACCGCAGACTACATGGGTATGCTCGCCACCGTCATTAATTCACTGGCACTGCAAAACGCGCTTGAAAAACTGGGCGTTACCACGCGCGTGCAATCAGCCATTCCGATGTCCAGCGTCTGTGAACCCTATATCCGCCGCAAAGCCGTGCGCCACATGGAAAAAGGCCGCGTGGTCATTTTCGCCGCCGGTACCGGCAACCCGTTTTTTACCACCGATACCGCCGCTGCGCTGCGCGCATCCGAAATGGGCTGCGATGCACTTTTGAAAGGCACCAAGGTTGACGGTGTTTATACCGCCGACCCGATCAAGGTGCCGACGGCCAAGAAATTCGATACGCTGACCTATCTCGAAGTTTTGTCGAACGATCTGGGCGTCATGGATGCTTCGGCAATTTCGCTGGCGCGTGAAAACAATATTCCCGTCATCGTCTTTTCAATCAAAACGCCCGGCGCCTTCGCCGAGTTGATGCAAGGCCGTGGCGATTATACCATCGTGATGGAAAAGCAAGAAAAAGAGGTTCAAAATGGATAACGTCGATATGAACGATCTTGAACGCCGCATGAACGGCGCTTTTGACATGCTGGGCAAGGAATTTTCCGGCCTGCGCACGGGCCGTGCTTCGGTCAACCTGCTCGACAACGTCGTCGTCGAAGTTTATGGCGCCAAAATGCCGATCAACCAGGTCGCTTCTGTTTCCGTGGCCGAGCCGCGTTTGCTGACCGTACAGGTCTGGGACGCCAATAATACCAAAGCGGTTGAAAAAGCTATCGCCAACGCCAGCCTCGGTCTCAACCCCCAGCCTGCGGGGACGATGATCCGCGTGCCGCTGCCGGGCCTGACCGAAGAGCGCCGCGTAGAGCTGGTGAAAGTTGCCGCGAAATACGCCGAAGCTGCGCGCATTGCCGTGCGCAACATCCGCCGCGAAGGCATGGATACGGTCAAAAAACTGCAAAAAGACGGCAAGATGTCCGAAGACGATCAAAAGAAACAGGAAGATAAAATCCAGAAGATGACAGATGCCTGGATCAAAAAAGTCGACGATGCGCTGTCGCACAAAGAACAAGAAATCAAACAGGTTTAAACCGGAACGGCCTTTGCCATGTCTCAACCGGACGCATCTGCAGCTTTGCCGCGCCACGTTGCCATTATCATGGACGGGAACGGACGCTGGGCTGCGGCGCGCGGGCTTGGCCGTATTGAAGGTCATAAAAAAGGCGCCGAAGCCGCCCAGCGCGCCGTGGATGCCGCGCGTGATCTGGGGATCCGCTATGTGACGCTCTTCGGCTTTTCGTCCGAAAACTGGAGCCGTCCCGCAGCCGAAGTCGAAGGCCTGATGGGGCTTTTGCGTTATTACCTGAAAAAAGAAACCGACGCGCTGCATAAAACAAACGCCCGACTGCGCGTGATTGGCGACCGTAGTCGTCTGCCGCAGGATATCGTAGAAATGATCGTGCAGGCAGAGGGCGTGACGCGCGATAACGATGGCCTGACGGTTGTGATCGCTCTCAGCTATGGCGGGCGGCAAGATATTGTTTTTGCCGCGCGCGAAGTTGCCCGCGCCGCCGCCTGCGGCAAGATCGCACCGGATGACGTCTGCGAAGATGTTTTCGCATCCTACCTGATGACAGCGGGTATTCCTGACCCCGACCTGATGATCCGCACCAGCGGCGAAAACCGCATCAGTAATTTTCTGCTGTGGCAACTGGCTTATGCGGAGATGTTTTTTACGAATACCCTCTGGCCGGATTTCAGCCGTGTCGATATGGAAGCCGCGCTGGCTTTTTTTGCGGCACGCGAACGCCGCTATGGCGGGCTGCCCCCCTGCAAGACAGAGCAAACGGCCTGATCTGCCGTCTTTACAACACGTAAGGATAAAACCCCATGACCACCGAAGCCGCCAGCCCAACGCCCGATACGAAACCGCCTGTGAATAGCTCGCTGAAAGAACGTGCCAAAGGTGCGCTCCTGTTTGCGCCGCCGGTTTTGTTTGTGATCTGGTGGGGCGGGGCGCCTTTCGCCTGGATGATGGCCGCTGCCGCCGCCATCGGCGCCTTTGAATGGGCGCGCATGGTGCTGACGGGGCAGGAAAAAATTCCGGCGCAGCTTGTCAATCTGGCGGCAGGCTGTGCGGCGGTTGCTGTTCTGGTCAGTTACATGGTCATGAATCCGATCATGGCGCTGTGGTTTTTGCTCGCGCTGTCGGCTTTGGTGGCGGCGTATAATTTTTCGCAAAGCGGGCCGAAGTCGGGTCTTTTGATCTTTGGGCTGATCTATGTCGGCTTTGCGGTGGCGATGATGGTCTGGCTGCGCGATCAATCCACAAACGCAGGTCTTTTCCATTTCTGTACGCTGCTGTTTATTGTCTGGGCGAGCGATATTTGCGCTTATTTTACAGGGCGCAGTCTGGGCGGGCCTAAACTGGCCCCCAAAATCAGCCCCAAGAAAACATGGTCGGGCTTTTTTGGCAGCAGCGTTGGCGCGGGGCTTGTTGCCGCGGGCATGGCTGCCCCCTGGACGCTCGGCCTGCTGGGGCTTGAAGGACAAACATTGGGCGGTATGGGGCCGCTGGGATATTTTGCGCTCGGTTTTGTGCTGGCGATGTTTGGGCAGGCGGGAGATTTGTTTATTTCCCTTTTCAAACGTCATTTTGGCGTCAAGGATACCGGCGCGCTGATCCCCGGCCATGGCGGCATTCTTGACCGCATCGACGCATTATTGCTGGTGGCGGTTATTTTTGGCGCCCTCAAGGCGATTTTGGGATGACGGCCTTGCAGCCGCAATCGGCCGCCGTACCTGCCGTGCGCAGCGTCAGTGTGCTGGGCGCGACAGGATCGATTGGCAAAAGCACCGTCGATTTACTGGCCGGTCATCGTGACCGTTTCCGTACCGAAGCCCTGACGGGGCACAAAAACGTCACGCTTTTGGCCGAACAGGCGCGCAAACTGGGCGCGGCAATCGCCGTGATCGGTGACGAAAGTCTCTATGGAGAATTAAAAGCCGCCCTTGCCGGAAGCGGAATCGAAGCGGCGGCGGGAGCACAGGCCGTCATTGATGCCGCCGCCCGATCCGCCGACTGGACCATGGCGGCAATCGTCGGTACAGCGGGGCTAAAGCCGACCTTGGCAGCTATCGGGCAGGGGCGCACCGTGGCGCTGGCCAATAAGGAATCGATTGTGGCGGCGGGCCCCTTGATGCTGGCCGCGGTCAGGCAGTCCGGCGCGACCCTGCTGCCGGTCGATAGCGAACATAATGCCGTCTTTCAAGTGCTCAACCCCGAACAGCGCGGTGCTGTGGCGCGGATTATTCTGACGGCTTCCGGCGGCCCGTTTTTGCGCAAAGCGCGGGCGGCGCTATCGGGTATCACGCCGGCGGAGGCTGTCCGCCACCCCAATTGGGCGATGGGCGCCAAAATATCAGTTGATAGCGCCACGATGATGAATAAATCATTGGAAATCATCGAGGCGTCGTATCTTTTTGAAGTGGATGATGAGAAAGTAGATGTGCTCATCCACCCCCAATCTATTGTTCATTCAATGGTTGAATATATTGACGGAAGTATTTTGGCGCAAATGGGCGCGGCAGATATGCGCACACCCATTGCCCATACGCTGGGGTGGCCCGCACGTATCGCCACGACGGGGCAGCGGCTGGATCTTTCGGGGGTGCTTGCGATGCAGTTTGAACCGGTCGATCCGCTGCGGTTTCCGGCCATCCCCCTTGCGCGCGCGGCGGTGCGGGCGGGGGCAGGGCATCCGGTCGTGCTGAATGCGGCCAACGAGATTGCCGTCGAAGCGTTCCTTGGCGGCCGGCTGTCTTTCGATAAAATCGAAAATCTGGCCGAGGAGGCCTTGCAAAGGGCTGATATAGGGCGCATATCAGGGTTAGACGATGTTATTGCGCTTGATGCTGCGGCACGCGCTATTGCCGAAAACGCCCTGCGGGCGTTAGAATAGAACATAAGAATACTTCACGCGAAAGAGGGCTGCCGTTATGGATTTTTTACTCGACATCGTGTCGGTACCGTTCAAGTTTTTCAAAGACTACGGCGGGCCGTTCATTCTGGTGCTCAGCCTTCTCGTTTTCGTGCACGAATGGGGCCATTATATTGTCGCGCGTATGTGCGGTGTCAAAGTCGTGAGCTTTTCGATCGGCTTCGGCCGTGAACTTTTTGGCTGGACGGACAAACAGGGTTGCCGCTGGAAATTCAGCCTCATCCCGCTGGGCGGTTATGTACAGATGTACGGCGATACCGACCCCGCCAGCGCCGAACACAGCGATACCGTGCAAGAAGGCCAAGAGCCGCCGCGCCCGATGACAGCCGAAGAACGCAAAGTTGCCTTTTTTGCGCAGCCAGTCGGACGCCGTGCCGCGATTGTCTTCGCGGGCCCCGCTATCAATTACATTTTTGCCATTTTTATTCTGGCCGGGCTTTATTATTTTCAGGGGCAGCCCTACATCCCGCCGGTTGCGGCAGGGGTAATGGAAGATTCACCGGCGGAAAAAGCCGGCATGCAACCCGATGACCTGATTGTCGCCGTCAATGGCCGTAAAATTGTCAGCTTCAACGACCTGCGCAAAGAAGCGGCCATCAATCTGGATCAGCCGATGACGCTGGTTATCAAACGTTCGACCGGCGAGCGTGAATGGAACAGCGCGCCGATAACAATCAACGTCAATCCGCGCCTTGAATATGATGTGGACCGTTTTGGTTTCCGTCACGCCACGGGACGCATTGGTATTTCCAGCCCGCGCGGTGCCATGGAAATGCGTGAACACCATATACCCGGCGCTTTCTGGTATGCCACACTCGAAACCATCAACATCACCGGCGATACGCTGAAGGCCTTGGGCCAGATGATCCTCGGCGTGCGCAGCACGGACGAGCTGGGCGGTATAATTCGTATCGGCGCTTATGCGGGTGATTTTGCGCAGCGGGGTATCGTTGCGTTTATTACCTTCGCGGCGCTGCTGTCGGTCAACCTCGGGTTCATCAACCTGCTGCCGATTCCCATGCTCGATGGCGGTCACCTGACGATGTACGCTATGGAAAAACTTCGCGGAAAACCCGTCAGCGACAGGGTGCAGGAATACATGCTGCGCGTGGGCTTGCTGTTTTTGCTCTTTATTATGGTTTTTGCCACGTGGAATGATCTTGTGCAACTGAAGCTGGTAGACTACGTTAAGAGCCTGATTTCCTAATAGAAAAATAACAACACTGAAACGTAGCAGATACGTCACGAAGCGCACGACTGATCATGAACACATTTTGCTTTCCGACACCGAAAATGCCGGCTCCGCTTCACGCGGCGCTTGTTCTGGCGCTTTTGGCGTTTTTTCTGTTGGCGCTCTCTGGTGCTTCTTTCGCGCAAGGGCAGGGCGATACCATTCGCCAGATCAAGGTCGAAGGTACGCAGCGTATCGAACCTGCAACCGTGCTGTCCTATATGTCTCTTCAGGCCGGTGACCGTTTTGAAAGCGGGGCGCTGAACCGCGCACTCAAAGCGCTTTTCTCGACCGGACTTTTTGCGGATGTGTCGTTGTATCAGGAAGGCCGCGATCTGGTTGTGGTTGTGGTCGAAAACCCGATCATCAATGAAATTGCCTTTGAAGGAAACGACAAGGTCAAAAAAGACGCGCTGATGTCCGAAGTGATGCTGCGTCCGCGTACCGTGCTGACGCGTACCAAAGTGCAGGCCGATGTGGCACGCCTGCAGGAGTTGTACCGCCTGAGCGGACGGTTCTCTGCCAGCATCGACCCCAAAATTATCAAGCTTGACCAAAACCGCGTGAACCTTGTGTTCGAAATCAGCGAAGGGCCACAAACGCAGATTTCCCGCATCGTGTTTTTGGGCAATAAACGTTTTGATGACGGTGATTTGCAGCGCGTTGTCCGCAGCCGCGAAGACCGCTGGTGGCGTATCTGGTCATCGGCCGATAAATACGACCCTGACCGGATTGCCTTTGACCGCGAAATGCTGCGCAAACATTATCTTGAATACGGCTATGCCGATTTTCTGGTCGAAAGCGCGATTGCCGAACTGTCGCCCGATCGCAAACATTTTTATGTTACTTTCACTTTGTCCGAAGGCGAAAGATATAAAGTCGGCAAGGTGAATGTGCGCAGCAATCTGGCCGACCTTGACGGCGAAACCCTGCGCCAGTTTGTGACGTTCAAATCCGGCGAATGGTACAAAGCCAGCGCCGTTGAAACATCGATCAACAAACTGACGGACGAACTGGGCAACCGCCAATACGCCTTTGTCGATGTTGTGCCGACGGTAGAGCGCCGCCGCGATGCGCGTGAAATCGATATTACTTTTGTCATCAACGAAGGCCGCAAGGTTTTTGTCGAAAACATCAACATCAGCGGCAACGTCCGTACCATGGACGAAGTTATCCGCCGTGAAATGCAACTGTCCGAAGGCGACCCCTTCAATGCCGCGCGCCTGCGCCGTTCCGAACAGAAACTGCGCAATCTGTCGTATTTTGAAACGGCACAGGTCAAAACCACGCGCGGCAGCACGCCGGACAAAACCAATATCGATATTGCCGTGGCAGAAAAATCCACCGGCGAATTGTCTTTGGGCGGCGGTTATTCGACAGCGGACGGTGTGCTGGGCGAATTCCGTGTGCGCGAACGTAACTTCCTCGGCAAGGGGCAGGATCTGACGTTTGCAACGACGCTGTCGTCGCGCCGCTCCCAGTTTGATTTCAGCTTTACCGAACCGTATTTTCTGAAGCGTGACCTCAGTTTCGGTGTCGATGCTTTCCACATCGTGCGCGACTTTCAGGATCAGAGTTCATATGACAGCCGCCGCACAGGATCGGGCTTGCGCCTTGGCTATCCGCTGTCCGAAAGACTGCGCCACGATCTCGGTTATCGCTATGACATTACCGAGATCGAAAACGTTAATACCAATGCATCTCTTTTTATCAAGCAGCAGGAAGGTCGCCGCACAACTTCGGCTGTTAACCACAAGCTGACCTATGACAGCACCGACAGCAGGCTGGAGCCGACCGAAGGTATTCTGGCGCGACTTGAAAACGAAGTCGCGGGACTTGGCGGCGATGCACGCTATCTGCGCTCCCGCGTCGGCGCGACCGGTTATTATCCTATCGTTGATAAATGGATTTTGAGCGTGCTCGGTGAAACAGGTTATGTTTTCGGCTTTGGCGGTGAAGATCTGCGCATTAACGAACGCTTCTTTATTGGCGGCAATACACTCCGCGGCTTTGAAGAATCTGGCATTGGCCCGCGTGACGCGGCAACCCGCGACGCACTGGGCGGGAACTTTTTTGCCCGTGGCTCCGTTGAGCTTGAGTTCCCCTCTGGTCTGCCGGAAGACCTCGGGGTGCGTTTGCGCGCTTTCAGTGATTTTGGCGTTCTCAGCAAGGTAGATGACACCGGCCCGGGCATCGATCAGGAAGACAGCATTCGCGTATCGGCGGGTATGGGTGTTTCGTGGCGTTCGCCTTTCGGGCCTGTGCGCATGGACTTTGCCGTGCCTGTCGTCAAAGAGGACTTCGATAAAAAAGAATTCTTCCGCTTCAGCTTCGGCACGCGTTTCTAAAATGCAGCGGACGCCACACAATAGAAAACGGATTTTAAGAGGATCATTGTCATGAAACAAACCACAACATTTTTTGCAGCCGTGATCGCCGTCTTTATGTTCGGTGCGCAGCCTGCGCTGGCGAATGCACCGGCCAATGCAGCGGGCGCAACGACCGGCGTCAAATTCGGCATCATGGATCTTGACGGTGTCATGGGCCGCAGCGCCGCCGGCGAAGACATCCTGAAAACCGCCAATGCCAAGCGCAAGGAATATGAAGGCCAGATCGCTAAAGAAGAAGCCGCACTGAAAAAACAAAAAGAAGATATCATCGCCAAGCGCGCAAAAATGACCGAAGCCGAGTTTGAAAACCAGCGCAAGGCTTTTGAGAAAAAAGCTTCCGATGCATTTAAACTGGTGCAAGAGCGCAAGCAAACTCTCGACAACGGCGTCAACCAGTCGATGAAAAAGCTGCGCGAAGAAGTGCTTAAAATCACCGCGGAAATCGCGCGTGCGCGTGGCCTTGATGCCGTTTTCTCTGATGAATCTGTGATTTTGGCTGAGCGCGGCTTTGATATCTCCGACGAAGTTCTGGCGGAGCTGAACAAGCGCGTGAAAAAAATTCCGGTTAACTTCACGCCTCCCAAGAAAAAATAAGCACAGGAATATCACGGGTATGGCAGATCATCGTTTTTTCAAGGTCGCAGGGCCGTTTACACTGGGGGCGCTGGCGCAGCTGACAGGCGCGCTATTGTCCGACCCCTCTGCCATGGAAAAAACAGTGGTTGATGTTGCCCCTTTGCAGGATGCGGGGGCTGGCCATGTGTCCTTTCTGGACAATAAAAAATACACGGCACTTTTTAAGGATACCAAAGCGGGCGCCTGTTTTGTGCGCCCCGAACTTGCCGGTGAAGCGCCGGCAGGTACGGTATGCCTGACCCATAAAAACCCCTATAAGGCCTATGCGCTGGCCGCGCAGGCTTTTTACCCGCAACCGCAGCCGCAGGCATTTTGTGCGCCATCGGCAAGTGTCGATGATACCGCTGTGATTGGTGCGGATTGCCACATCGGCCATGGCGCGGTGATCGGTAAGAATGTCAAGATCGGCGCGCGCAGCCGTATCGGTGCGCTGGCGGTGATCGAAGACGGCGTTGAAATCGGCGAAGATTGCGATGTCGGTGCGCGTGTCTATCTGACGCATACGATCATTGGCAATAAAACGCGGCTGCATCCGGGGGCTGTCATTGGCCGTCCGGGCTTCGGCTTTGCGATAGATCTGCCTGCCGGCTATGTCACCGTGCCGCAGCTGGGCCGCGTGATTATCGGTGATGATGTCGAAATTGGCGCGAATACCACCATCGACCGCGGCGCAGGCCCTGATACCGTGATCGGGCAGGGTACGCGTATCGATAACCTTGTGCAGATCGGCCATAACGTGCAAATCGGCAAATTCTGCGTGATTGTATCGCAGACGGGTATTTCCGGCTCCACACAGCTGGGTGATTACGTGATGACGGGCGGGCAGTCCGGTTTTGCCGGACACCTCAAAATTGGTGCGGGCGCTAAAATCGCCGCGCAGTCGGGTATTATGCGTGATGTGCCGCCGGGCGGCGAAGTCATGGGATCTCCGGCTGTGCCGATCCGTCAATTTATGCGCCAGACGGCGATCTGGTCGCGCATCAGTCTCAAGAAAGGAAACGAAGGAATATGACGACGACGACATCTCCGGCAAAAAATGTGGCACCACTGCTGGATACCCGCCGTATCATGGAAATGCTGCCGCACCGTTTCCCGATGCTGTTGATTGACCGCGTTTTGGAGCTGGAGCCCAACGAGCGCGCTGTGGCCTTGAAAAACGTCACGATCAATGAAGATTTTTTTAACGGCCATTTCCCCGGTGCACCGGTGATGCCCGGTGTTTTGATTATCGAAGCCATGGCACAGACCGCCGCCGCGCTGGTTGTGCATTCCGCCGGCAAAGAGCTGGAAGGCAAGCTGGTTTATTTTATGGCGATTGACGAGGCGAAATTCAGAAAGCCTGTCACCCCTGGAGACCAGCTGCATATCCATGTCACGCGCCAGCAAAACCGCCGCAACGTCTGGAAGTTCAAAGGCGAGGCACGGGTAGATGGCGAGCTTTGCGCCGAAGCCATCGTCACGGCGATGATTATGGACGGCAAATAGGGTTTTTTAGGCATTTTTACCGGATTTTTGCGCCAAAACCTGTGTTTGGGCGGTCTTTTTTGTTACAGACTGTCACACAGCGTGATTTGGCTCTCAAAATCCTTTTTGCTATCAATAGGTTATACAGTTAACCCGCGCGAGACGGAGATCCGACATGGCCGAGGCCACCATTCATAAAACTGCAATTATCGAAGACGGTGCCGTGATCGGCGCAGACGTTAAAATCGGCCCTTACTGTGTGGTCGGGCCAAACGTCAAACTCGGCAAGGGCGTCGAGCTGAAGGCCCATGTCGTCGTCGACGGCTATACCACCATTGGTGATGAAACGATTGTCTGGCCTTTCGCTTCGCTGGGTACAGCACCGCAGGATCTCAAGTACAAGGGCGAAAAATCCGAACTGATTATCGGCGCGCGCTGCAAAATCCGCGAACATGTCACCATGAACCCCGGCACCGAAGGCGACAAAATGAAAACGGTCGTCGGTGACAACTGTCTGTTTATGACGGCATCGCATGTGGCGCATGATTGCGTGGTGGGCAATAACGTGATCCTTGCCAACAACGCCACGCTTGCCGGCCATGTCGAAGTCGGCGATTTCGCCATCATCGGCGGCCTTGCTGCCGTACATCAATTCGTGCGCATCGGTCCCTTTGCCATGATCGGCGGCATGTCGGGCGTTGAATATGACGTTATCCCCTACGGCCTTGTCAAAGGCGAGCGCGCGCATCTGGCGGGGCTGAACTATGTCGGTCTCGAACGCCGCGGCTTCAGCAAAGATCAGGTGCAGGTATTGATGAAAGCCTTCCGCCAGCTGTTTGACAACAAAGGCACGCTGGCCGAACGCATCGACAATGTCGCCAACGATTTCGGCGCAGAACAGGCAGTGATGCGGATGATCGATTTTATCCGCGCCAAAGAAGGCCGTTCGGTGCTGCAGCCTAAATCAGCCGCCAATAACGGTTGACGCATGCCACGCCTCGGGATCATAGCGGGGAGCGGCGCGCTCCCGCGTACACTTATTGAGGCCTGCCGCCGTGATGGCCGCGATTTCTTTGTGCTGGGCTTTCGTGGCCAGACCGAAGATGCCTTGATGCGCGGTGTGCCGCACGGCTGGAGCAAACTGGGCGCGACAAACGCGGCCATTGAAATCCTCAAAAAAAATGACGTTGATACCTTGGTGATGGCGGGGGCTATTCGCCGTCCGTCACTGCGCGAAATGCGCCCTGACCTGCGCACGATCAAGGTTTTTGCACGGCTGGGCACGGCCGCCTTTGGTGACGATGCGCTGCTGCGCGCGGTGGTGGATGAGCTGGAGAAAGAAGGCTTCGGCATTGTGGGCGCGCATGATATCGAACCCGCGCTGATGACACCCGCAGGGGTTCTCGGGTCCCTGCAGCCGGGCGAGCAAAACAGTATCGATCGTGATTTTGGCATTCGCGTCACCAAGACGCTCGGTGCGCTTGATGTGGGGCAGGCCGCTGTGGTGCAGCAGGGCATCGTGATTGGCATCGAAGCCGTCGAAGGCACAGATAATCTTCTTGCACGCTGCCGCAAACATCGCCGCATGGGCATTGGCGGCGTGCTTGTCAAATCCTGCAAACCGCAGCAGGATCGCCGCGTCGATCTGCCGGCGATTGGTCTGCGTACTGTGCGCCGCGCCTATGAAGCAGGCCTGTCCGGTATCGCCGTCGAGGCGGGGGCGTCTATCCTGCTTGACCGCGACGAAGTCGTTTCGGCGGCAGACCGTCTCGGCATTTTTATCGAAGGATTTAGCGCATGACCGATCTTTTGGGCATGATGGCGGAAAAAAACGGTGCCGCCGAACAGGCGGCGCATGAACCTTTGCGTATTTTTCTAATTGCGGGCGAGGCATCGGGCGATTTGCTGGGCGCGAACCTGATGCGTGCGCTAAAGGCGCAGCGGCCGGATGTACAGTTCTCCGGCGTAGGCGGCAAAAACATGCAGGCCGAAGGGCTTGAAAGTCTTTTTCCGATGGAAGAACTTTCGGTGATGGGGCTGGCCGAGGTTTTGCCGCGGCTGTTCAAAATCATGTCACGCATCCGCCAGACGCGCAAAGCCATCCTCAAAACAAAGCCGCATGCTGTTGTGAGCATCGACAGCCCGGATTTTTGTTTCCGTGTTATCCGGCAGGTGAAGGCACGCAGCAAGGATATCCCTTGCATTCATTACGTGGCACCCAGCGTCTGGGCATGGCGGCCAAAACGGGCAGAGAAAGTTTCGCATTTTCTCGACCATATCCTGACGCTGTTGCCGTTCGAGCCGCCGTATTTCACGCGGCACGGGCTGGAAGCGACATTCGTGGGGCATCCGGTGGTTGAAAAAATTGATAGCCGTGGCGATGGCGCGCGTTTCCGCGATAAATACGGCCTCAAACAAAACCAGCCGGTTTTTTGTATGCTGCCCGGCAGCCGGATGAGCGAACTGAGCCGCCTGCTCGAAAAATTCTGCGAAACGGCTGATATTGTGCTGCGCCACCGTCATCAGGCGGTGATTGTCATACCGACGCTGGCGCATCTGAAGCCTTATATTGAAAAGTTTTTTACCGGCAAGGGGATCAATCCGATCATCGTCACGGACGATCAGGACAAATACGACAGCTTTGCCGCAGGGACGGCGGCACTGGCGGCATCGGGCACGGTGACGCTGGAACTTGCAATGGCCGATACGCCGCATATTATTGCCTATAAACTCAATCCCGCATCGGCGTGGGTTGCGAAACATCTGGTCAAAACGCCTTACGTGAATCTTATCAATATCCTGCTGCGCCGTCCGGTGGTGCCCGAATTGCTGCTGGAAGATTGCGAACCGCAGCCGATGTCGCGCGCGCTGCTGCGCCTGATGGATGACCGCGATGCGCGCGGCCAGCAGCTGATGGATTTCCGCGAAGCCTTGATTAAAATCGGTCTGGGCGATCCGCAGTCGCCGGGCGAGAAAGCGGCGAGCGCTGTGCTGGGCGTCGTTGAACGCCGCACGCGTGCCGCAGGACAATAATCATCATGATGAAGCGTATCGTCGCCACACTTTTTTTCCTGTTATTACTGCTGGGCGCTGTTGTGCTGGTGGCACCGAATTTTATTGACTGGAACAGGCATAAAGAGACGCTGGCCGCCCATGCTTCGGCCTATATGCAGCGCGATGTTGTCATTGGCGGGGATATTTCTTTCAGGTTGTTGCCGAACCCGCAGCTTTCTGTGGCCGATGTTACGATGGCGTCAATCGAAGGCGCAAAACAGCCGCATCTGCTTAAGCTGCGGCAGCTGGAAGCAAAGGTGCGCCTGCAGCCGCTGCTGCAAGGGCGGATCGAAGTCGAAAAAATCAATCTGGTCGGGCCGGAATTAACGCTCGAAGTACTTGATGACGCGCGTGCCAACTGGCAAGGTCTCACACAAGGGGACAAGCCTTTCGTCTTCGGTCAAAGCGGTGGTGCGGTAAAACTGGAAGATGTCACACTGCAAGACGGACGCATCCGCTATCTGCATACGGCATCAGGCGTCGATATCGCCTTTGATAAACTGAATTTTTCCGTAGGGGCGCCCAGCCTGCGCGGGCCGTATAAAATTGTCGGCGAAATGCTTTTCAAAGAAGTGCCCGTCAATGTCGAAATCACCACAGGGTTGCCGGCCGCAGGCGGTGCGGGCGGGATGCTGCTGAATGCTTTGTTTCAGCCGATCGATAAATTGCCGCAGCTGAGCTTCAAGGGAAATCTCGGCAGCGATAAAGGCGGCGTCTTTTTCGACGGCGATTTATCGATGGCACAGGGAAGCCCCGCTGCGCTGTTTGAACAGGGTTTTTTGACATTGCCGAATTTTATGAATGCGGAAATGCGCATGACCGCCGAACTGTCGCTGCGCGCGGGCGAGCTTGCGCTGCGTAAGATCGAGGCGGAAGCCGTTAAAATCAAAAACGGCCGCCTGAGCGGTAACGTCACGCTGCGCCGCCCGCCTATGGAAGTGCCTCTGCTGGAAGCGGATCTTGAATTGTCACATCTGCCGCTCGGTACGGACAAGCTGGAAAGGCTGCCCTTGCCGCAGGGAATGCGCGCAAACATAAACCTGCGCGGTCAAGAAACAATCTGGCGCGGCGCACGTATCCGCCGGTTTGAACTGAAGGCCGAAAGCGGGCAGGAAACTTGGACGCTGCATTCTTTCAAGGCCGATCTGTCGGGTAAAACGCATTTAAGTGCACAGGGCAGCAGCCACCCTGTGCAGCGCACAGATACACTGCGTATGACAGTGCAATCTGATGATCCGGGCACGGCGGCGAAAACCTATGCGGCGTTGCTGCCCGAAGCAGCGGCAAAAATTTTACCTTATTTACCGGCAGAACGTTTCACGCTTGAAGGCAATCTGGATATCCGGCCGGACCGCATCAGTTTTTATAACTTTACGGCGGCACTGGGCAAGGACGGTAAAGTGACCGGTGTGATCAACCTGCCGAAAAAGGGCATGGAAGCGAAGCTGAACCTCTCCGGCATCATGCTGCCGGATTTGGACGAAAGCCGTCGCCGCACCCTGATGCAGCAGATTTTCGCGCCCGAGACCGATCTGGATATTACCGCCGAAAAGCAGCGCTTCGCGGATATCGACCTGCGTCAAATCAGCTTGAAGGCCGCAGTGGATGATAAAGGCGCGATAGATATCAAAAACTTTGCGGGCGTTATCGGCACGGACGGGCGCTTTGCCGTGCAGGCGCGTTTTTCCAGCTGGCCGCCAGAAACAGCGGAGCGTGCGCAAATAGACTATGAACTTGCCGCCCCCGATCTTGCCGCGGCGGGCAAGGCAATTGGCATTGTCTGGCCGCTGCCGCTGCATGCTGCGGCGCCTGCGGATCTGCGCGGCAGCTGGGGCCATGACGGCGCCTATAAAATTTCGGGGGCCTTCCACGGCGGCACGGTTGATCTGCAAAGGACGTCACCAGATACGCCGCTGCGTCTGGATATGAAACTGCCGGACAGTCATGGCGCCTTGGCGCTGTTCGGCCTTGGTATTGACAGGCTGGTCAGCCCTGCGGGCCCCGTGCATTTGACGGCCGATCTTTCAGGCACGCCGGATGCATTTAAGCTTGAATCTCTGCGGTTGTCTGTCAAAGACAGCATAACAACGGGGCGGATCGAAAAGAAAGCAACGGGTCATTTTGCCGATCTGCGCAGTGATCAGGTAAACTTTGATCGCTGGCTTGGTGCCGACATGCGCCAAAATGCGCCGCTGTCCCTGCGCCTGCGGGCAGAAAAAGCGCAGGCGCGCGGACTGTCTTTGCAAAAAATCGAAAGTGATATGGACATCACAGCCGATACGGTGAACGTCAAAACGTTCAAGGCCGGTCTTTGGGAAGGCACGCTGAATGCGGAGGCCAAGCTGCTGCGCCGTGACGATAAAACATGGACCGCAGAAACGGCGGGGGCCATAACAGCGCTGCGTCCGGCGCAAATACCGCTGGGGCTTGCCGGTTTGATGGCGGACGAGGGGGATATATCTTTCACGCTTGCGGCAAAGGCGCAGGATAAAACGCCCTTCAAAGATATATCGGGCGATTTTTCGGTTTCACTGCCGCAGCTGACAGTGGAGGGGTTTGACCCCGCGGCACTGGCGTCTTATTTGCTCGCGCTCAACGGTACGCCGCAAGATCTGGCGGCAACGGCGCATAAAATCCTGCGCGCCGGCGCGGCGCGTTACCGCGACGTCAATGCCGATTTTTCCCGCGCGGGGGATGTGATAACGGTCAAAAGCCTGTCTCTCCAGAATGCCGAAAGCCGTTTGAAAGTCGAGGCCACGCTGGATACCGCGGCGTCCAGATACGATCTGAAAACGTTTTTGACCCTGACCGCTGTTGACGGGCTGGAGCCGCTGGTGCTGACGCGCGCAGGCGCAGCGGCTGATGCGCCTGATTACCGTATACCGGCCAAGTCCCTGACAGATTACGCGGCCAGCCGCCAGCCGGAACCTGCGCCCGTGCCGGAGCCTCTGCCTGTGGGGGTGGATTTGCCTGCGCTTGAAGACAATGCCGAGATGCTGCCGCCAGGATATCTTGATGTGCCCGGCCAAGGTGCGTCGCCGCCGTCCGATGAAAGAGGTGAGGAAATGATCGGCGATATTTTACCTGTCGAAGAGGAAGCTTTGCCGCAGCCGGACATGCTGGAAATTCCTGAGTCCGCAGAAACGCCAGAGCTGCAAGACGCGCAAGAGGAAGGCGATGCCATTCGCGGCATTCTTGACCGTCTGGGCGAATAAAAACGCGTCAGGTTTTTCTTTGTTTGTAATGTTCGAGGATGAAGACCCGAAGCGCACTCGACAGGTTGTCAGGGTGGTCGGAATCGATGCCGGCGATCAAACCGTTGATGGATTCGCCTTTTTCTTCGGCGATTTCCTTCAGGCTGTCCCAAAAGGCCTGCTCCAGCGTGATGCTGGTGCGGTGGCCGGCGACGGTGATGGAGTGTTTTTGCGATAGACGATGCGGCATCGGCAGTTCCTTTCTCGGGCATTTCAGAGCCCGGATGATGCACGCCCGAGACTCAGGTACGGTGCAATTGTACCGCAGTTTTTTTTAAAGTGGTATAGGCTTATTACCCTGCAAAAAACCAATCCCATAAAAAAGCGCCCTGCCCGTGGGGCTGGCGCTTTTTTATGTGTAATGAGAGCGAGGGTTAGTCGCGCGGCCCGATCATCGTCTCCGGCTTCACCGCCTTGTCGAAATCTTCGGCAGACAAAAGCCCCAGCTCGACCGCGGCGTCTTTCAGCGTGCCGCCGGTTTTGTGCGCGTGCTTGGCGATTTTGGCGGCGTTGTCGTAACCGATGACGGGGTTCAGCGATGTGACCAGCATCAGGCTTTCGTTGAGCAGCTTGGTGATGCGCTCGCGGTTCGGCTCGATGCCGACAACGCAATTGTCGGTAAAGCTGCGCGCCGCATCGGCCAGCAGACGGATGGATTGCAAAAGGTTATAGATCATCACGGGCTTGAAGACGTTCAGCTCGAAATGCCCGTTCGATCCGGCAACAGAAACGGTTGTATGGTTGCCCATGATTTGCGTGCAGACCATTGTCAGCGCTTCCGACTGCGTCGGGTTGACTTTGCCGGGCATGATCGATGATCCGGGTTCATTTTCCGGCAGGCTGATCTCCCCGATGCCACAGCGCGGGCCGGAGCCGAGCAGACGCACATCGTTGGCGATTTTCATCAGCGAACAGGCAACGGTATTCAGTGCGCCCGAAGATTCAACAATCGCATCATGCGCGGCCATGGCTTCGAATTTGTTTTCGGCTGTGGTGAAAGGGATATCGGTGATCTGGGAGACTTTTTGCGCGAACAATTCGGCAAAGCCTTTTTTGCAGTTCAAGCCGGTGCCGACAGCGGTGCCGCCCTGCGCCAGCTGCGACAGGCGGGGCAGGCCGGTCTTCACACGTTCGATGCCGTATTTCACTTGCATGGCATAGCCGGAAAATTCCTGCCCCAGCGTGACAGGCGTGGCATCCTGCAAATGGGTGCGGCCGATCTTGATGATGTCGGCAAAATCCTGCGCTTTGCTGTCCAGCGCGGCGTGCAGATGCTCCAGCGCGGGGATCAGTTCGTGGTGGATTTGCTCCACCGCGGCAATATGCATGACAGTCGGAAAAGTATCGTTCGACGATTGCCCCATATTGACATGGTCGTTGGGGTGTACAGGTTTTTTGGAGCCGATCTCGCCGCCCAGAATTTCGATGGCGCGGTTGGAAACGACTTCGTTGATGTTCATATTGGTCTGCGTGCCCGAACCGGTCTGCCAGACAACGAGGGGAAAATGATCGTTCAGCGTGCCGTCCATGACCTCTTCGGAAGCCTGCACGATGGCGCCGCCGATTTTCTTGTCGAGCGCGCCTAATTCCATATTCGCAAGGGCGGCGGCTTTTTTCTGGACGCCCAGCGCGCGCACCAGCGGCAGCGGCATGCGTTCGGTGCCAATTTTGAAGTTTTCCAAAGAGCGCTGCGTCTGCGCGCCCCAATATTTGTCGGCAGGAACTTCGACTTCGCCCATAGAGTCGGTTTCGACGCGGATTTGCGTGATTTCTTCTGCGGTGGCCGTTTGGCTGGGGGACATTCTTTTTACCCTCTGGATATTGCGAAAAACTGAGGCTCAATCTAGCAAAATGCCTTCACAAATCAATGGTCTTGCCGCTATATTATGTCTCTCAATTTGTGAATAAGAACGGCAATGGCCAGAGGACATAATACAGATGCTTGAAAAAACCTTTGAAAGCAAGGACGTCGAAAAAAAGCACTATGAAAGCTGGGAGAAATCCGGTGTTTTCGCCGCCGATGTGAAAAGCAACAAGCAGCCTTATTGCATCCCCATGCCGCCGCCGAACGTCACGGGCAGCCTGCACATGGGCCATGCCCTGACCATGACGTTACAAGACATTCTGACCCGTTTTGAACGCATGCAGGGCAAAGATGTCCTGTGGCAGCCGGGGACAGACCATGCGGGTATTGCCACGCAGATGGTGGTCGAACGCCTGCTCGACAAAGAAGGTAAAAGCCGCCACGATCTGGGCCGTGAAAATTTCCTGAAACGCGTGTGGGAATGGAAAGAAGAATCCGGCTCCACCATCACGCGCCAGTTGCGCCGCCTTGGCGCCACGCCGGATTGGGGGCGTGAAAGATTTACGATGGACGAGGGGCTGAACAAAGCCGTCAACAAAGTTTTCGTCCAGCTGTTCCGCGAAAATCTGATTTACAAAGACAAGCGTCTTGTGAACTGGGACCCCAAGCTGCACACCGCCGTGTCCGACCTTGAAGTCGAACAGGTCGAGATCAAAGGCAATCTCTGGTATTTCAATTATCCGGTCGAAGGTACGACCGAGCAATTTATCACCATCGCCACCACGCGCCCCGAAACCATGCTGGGCGATACGGCGATTGCGGTGCATCCGGATGATGAACGTTATAAAGACCTCGTCGGTAAATTTGTGACGCTGCCGATTGTCGGGCGCTCTATCCCGATTATTGCCGATGAATACGCCAACCCGGAAAAAGGTTCGGGCGCAGTGAAAATTACCCCTGCGCATGACTTTAATGACTTCGAGGTCGGTAAGCGCCACAACCTGCCGATGATTTCGGTTTTCGACAAAGATGCGAAAATCAACGAAAACGCACCGGAAGAATTCCAGGGTCTTGACCGTTTCGTCGCGCGCAAGAAAATCCTTGAGGAAATGGAAGGACTGGAGCTGCTCGTCAAGGTCGAGCCGACTGTGCATGCCGTGCCGCATGACGAGAAATCGAAATCGGTTATTCTGGAGCCTTTCCTGACCGACCAGTGGTATTGCGATGCGAAAACGCTGGCGCAGCCCGCGATCAAAGCGGTCGAGGAAGGCCGCACCCAATTCGTGCCCGCGACCTGGACGAAAACCTATTACGAATGGATGCATAACATCCAGCCATGGTGCATTTCGCGCCAGCTGTGGTGGGGGCATCAAATTCCGGCGTGGTACGGACCCGAAGGCAGTGTCTTTGTGGCCGAAACCGAAGACGAAGCCTATGCCGAAGCCCGCGCAAAATTCGGCGCGGATGTGAAGCTGGAGCGCGACCCCGACGTTCTCGACACCTGGTTTTCTTCTGCGCTCTGGCCGTTTTCCACGCTCGGATGGCCGGAGACAACCGAAGAGGTCAAACGCTATTACCCCGCCGAAACGCTGATTACCGGCTTTGATATCGTCTTTTTCTGGGTGGCCCGCATGATGATGATGGGTATTCACTTCATGGGCGATGTACCCTTCCGCAAGGTCTATATGCACGCCATGGTGCGTGACGAAAAAGGCCAGAAAATGTCCAAGACCAAGGGCAATGTCATCGACCCGCTGGATATCATCGACGAATACGGCGCCGATGCGCTGCGCTTTACGCTGACCGCGCTGTCGGCACAGGGGCGTGACGTTAAACTGTCGCCGGGCCGTGTCGAAGGTTATCGCAATTTTGCAACCAAACTGTGGAACGCTTCGCGTTTTTGCGAGATGAACGGCTGCGCGCTCAAACTGGATTATGTCCCGACATCGGCGAAACACACGCTCAACCGCTGGGTGCTGTCCGAACTTGCGGCCGTCAGCGACAGTGTGGCGAACAGTCTCAAGGCCTATCGCTATAACGATGCGGCGATGGCGCTGTATCATTTCACATGGGGCACGTTCTGCGACTGGTATATCGAATTTACCAAGCCGCTGCTGACCGGCGGCGACGAAGCCGTGGCACAGGAAACTAAAGACACAACGGGCTGGGTGCTCGACCAGCTGCTGACGCTGCTCAACCCCTTCATGCCCTATATCACCGAAGAGCTGCACGCGCATCTGCTCGGCAAGGGCGAACTGGGCAAGGACGATTGGCTGCAATCGCGCCCGTGGCCGGTCTTTGATGCCGCCATCACCGACAAATCGGCGCAGGCCGAGGTGAACTGGGTTGTGCGGCTGATCACCGAAATCCGCTCTGTCCGCGCCGATATGAACGTACCGGCAGCGGCGCAGATCGACATGCAGCTCAAAGGCGCGCGCGCCGAAAACAAGCAGCGTCTGGAAAAATATGAAGGCATCATCAAACGCCTCGCGCGGCTGTCGAAAGCTGTAGCGGACGAGGCAGAACCGCCCAAAGGCGCGCTGCAAATGGTGGTTGACGAGGCAACGATTATTTTGCCAATCGCCGATGTCGTCGATCTGGCGCAGGAAAAGGCGCGGCTGCAAAAAGCGATCGAAAAAGAACAGCAGCAGGTCGAAAAGATCAACAAAATGCTGAACAACCAAGGCTTCCTCGCCAAAGCCCCCGAAGAAGTGGTGGATGAGCAGAAAGAGCTGAAAGCCGCCGCCGAAAGCACCATCGCCAAACTATCGCAGGCACTGAAACAGATCGAGGCGGCATAGCATGAAACCGGGTATCTTCCGCAGATTAATCAACCTCTGGCCGCCGTTTCTCGGTGCGGGGATCAAGATCAAAGAAATCTCGGAAGACTATACCGATTTCAAGGTCGAAATGAAGCTGACGAAGTTCAACCGCAATTATGTCGGCACGCAATTCGGCGGGTCGATCTATGCGATGACCGACCCGTTTTATATGCTGATCTTGATGAAAAACCTCGGCAAGGATTACATCGTCTGGGACAAGGCGGCGGATATCCGTTTCAAGCTGCCGGGCAAAGGCAAGCTGACCGCGCATTTCAATATCAGCAAAGAACGCATCGCCGAAATCAAGGCGCAGGCCGATAAAGATTATAAGGTCGAGCCGCGCTTCACCGTACATGTCAAAGACGAACAGGGTAACGTCGTCGCCGAAATCGACAAAGTCCTCTACGTCCGCCGCAAAGACCGCAAAAAAGACGATACGCCCAAGCCGCCGCAGCCCTGAACAAGAGACCGTTCCTGATGATCGAAACAAAAGCACCCGATGCCTATGATGCATATCTAAACAAGCCGTCGGTGTTTCTGGCCGGCAGCATCGAAATGGGCGTGGCGGAGGATTGGCAGGCCAAGGTATCGTCGGCGCTGTCGGTCATGGATGTGCTGGTGCTTAATCCGCGCCGTGATAACTGGGATGCCAGCTGGGCGCAAACCATCGACAATCCGCCGTTTCGTGAACAGGTCGAATGGGAACTGGCCGCGCTTGACGCCGCCGATGTTATTTTGATGTATTTCGATCCGGCAACCAAATCACCCATCACGCTTCTGGAGCTGGGTATCCACGCCGCCGCCAATCCCGAAAAACTGATTGTCTGCTGCCCGCAGGGGTTCTGGCGCAAGGGCAATGTCGATATCGTCTGCAACCGCTATGGCGTGCGCCAGACAGAAACGCTGGACGGCTTGATTAAACAAACGGTACAGCTGCTGCAGGCCGCAAATTAAAATTAAAAAAGGAAAATAAGATGATTGCAAAAGTGATAGGCGCTCTGGTTGTTCTGGGCATTGTCGGATATTTTCTGTTTTCGCTGGGGACAAGAGCGCAGGACGCCACAAAGAGCGAGGCGGTCAGCAAGCTGCAAAAAGAATTGCAGCAGCAGCGCGCGCAAATGGAAGGTCTTGATATTGTCGGCGTGCCGCCGCAGCCCGAACCCGTGCAGCAAAGAAGCGAAGACGCAGCAGAATAAATTTTCCGAATATATTTTCGGCCTGAATAACAAAAACAGGGCCCCGGCCGCGTGTCGGGGAGTGCGGCCGGAGCCCTGCTGCTGAGAGGCATCACAGCGGTGATGCCGTGTGTGGGCATGTATCCTTTATACGGCGCGGGGCCGTAAATGGATCATATCCTGCGATTTATCCCGCGGCTTTTTTGCCGGGTTTTTGTTCGATCAGCTTGCTGCTGTCGCCGGATAAAATTTGGATTTTACGCGGCTTCATCTCTTCGGGGATTTCCCGGACAAGAGAAATCGTCAGCAAACCGTTTTCAAGCGCCGCGCCATCGACCTTGATATGGTCGGCCAGCTGGAAGCGGCGTTCGAAGGCGCGCGCGGCGATGCCGCGGTGCAGATAAGTCACGCCCTTGGCGTCGTCACGCTCCTGCGCGCGGCCCTGCACAATCAGCTGGTTTTCCTTGGATGTGATATCGATTTCATCTTGCGAAAAACCGGCCACGGCCATCGTGATGCGATACTGGTCGTCGCTGACCTTCACGATGTTGTAGGGCGGATAAGCGCTTTCCTGTTCGTTCAGCATGCCGGTCTCCAGCATACGCGAGAGACGGTCAAAGCCGACGGTAGAGCGGAAAAGGGGGGAAAAGTCGAACGTGTTCATGTTGATATCCTCCTTGAGCAATATCAGGTTACATGTTGCAGGCAGTCGTCCCCGTTTGGGGCACGCTGCGGGAAGGTTTTGTATCGAAGCCCCACCATGGGCACTTCTGCCTTCCTTCTAGAATCATATATCCGGATTTTTTTCTTCGTCAAGTCCCGCCAAAAAATGCCGAAAATTCAAAAACAAAAAAACCGCCCGGCAGATGCACGGGCGGTTTTTTTCAATCGATTGAGTCGCGAAAAATTACTTCGCGGCTTTTTTCTCTTCGTCTTCCAGCGTCGCGAGACCCAGACCAGCGTATTTGTTGCTGAATTTTGCCAGACGGCCTTTTTCCAGCACTTTCGCCGCGCCGCCGGTCCAGGCGGGGTGGTTGAGCGGATCGATGTCGAGGCGCATGACATCGCCGGGTTTGCCCCAGCAGCTGCGCGTCGTGTATTCGGTGCCGTCAGTCATGACGACTTTGATTTCGTGGTAATCGGGATGGATATCGGCCTTCATGGCGGTAGCTCCTTAAAATCTTTATCAGGCTGGCTTTTTACAGAGATTTTTCTTATTGTGCAAGCAGTTTGTTGACTTTGGCGCCGAAGGAGCCATTCTCAAGCCGCGCAGGCGGAGGGGCGGGCAGTTTATTTACATAAAAAATAAACTGCCCTGTCATAAAAATCGAATAAAATCAGTCAGAAAATGATCACCGCACGGACGGGCAGAAAATGGGCATAGAGAGCGACAATCAGGCAGCAGCACCGCGGATGATCCAAAAGCCGCTTGGCTTGCTGTGGCCGCTTCTGGCGCCTTATAAACGGCATCTGGCGGGCGGAATCGGGGCGCTGGTACTGGCGTCGGGGATGATGCTGGCCATGGGCTGGGGGCTCAAGAATATCGTCGATCACGGCTTTGCCGATACCACGGGGGAATTCCTCGATCGGGCGCTGCTGGTGCTGCTCTGCGTTATCCTTTTGATGTCGGCGGCGACCTATACCCGTGTGCGCCTGATCAATCAGGTGGCCGAACGGGTGACAACCGACCTGCGCCAGCGCATTTACCGGCATCTGCTCTCGCTCGACCCTGCGTATTTCGAGCGGGAAAAAACCGGTGATCAGGTATCGCGCATCAATGCCGATACCACCGTGCTGCAACTGGTCGTCACCAGCAACCTGCCGTCTGCCTTCCGGCATTTCATTATGCTGATCGGCGGGGTGACGATGCTTTGTGTGGTCAGTCCGGCCATGACGGGGATTGTGATGTTTGCCGTGCCGCTGGTTGTGGGGCCGATGATTTATTTCGGCCGCCGCGTCCGCGCCAAATCACGCGATACGCAGTCGCGCGTTGGCGATATCGGCGCCTATACTCAAGAAACGCTGTCAGGCATGCAGACCATCCAGTCTTTTGGCTATGAACAGACAGCCGCGCGTCATTTCGATGGCCTTGCCGAGGATGTCTATAACGCAGCTGGTAAATATATACGCGCCCGCGCGTTTCTGGTGTCCTTTGTTATTTTTATTGTGCTGGGTGCGATCGGCCTTGTCTTGTGGTCGGGGGGGCACAAGGTGCTGGCGGGTGATATGTCGGCGGGCGAACTTTCGGCCTTTCTGTTTTATGCCGCGATGGTGGCAGGCGCGCTGATGGCGGTGTCCGAGGCGATGAGCGATTTCAACCGCGCCAGCGGTGCTGCCGACCGCATTATCCAGTTGCTGGCCGCGCAGCCCGAAGTGCTGGCCGGCGCGCAGGGCATGGCTTTGCCCGAAGATGTCGCCGGATATGTTACCTTTGATAACGTGACATTCAGCTATCCGACACGGCCGGAGCGTCTGGCGCTTGACCGTGTGTCTTTTACCGTGACGGCGGGCGAAGTCGTCGCGCTGGTCGGGCCGAGCGGTGCGGGCAAGTCGACCATCTTCCAGCTGCTGCAAAGATTTTATGACCCGCAGCATGGTTCGATTTCAATCGACGGTGTCGAGCTGCGCGATCTTGACCCGCGCGATGTACGCCGTGCGCTGGGCGTTGTATCGCAAGACCCTGCGGTGTTTTCAATGTCGGTTGCCGAAAATATCCGTATCGGCCGCCCGGATGCATCGGATGCCGATGTGCTGCATGCCGCCGAAATGGCGCAGGCGCACGGGTTTATCAGCGAGCTGCCGCAAGGCTACGATACCATGGTGGGCGAACGCGGCAACCGGCTGTCGGGAGGTCAGCGGCAACGCATTGCCATCGCGCGCGCGCTTCTGAAAGATCCTGCGATATTGTTGCTGGATGAAGCAACCTCGGCACTTGACTCGTCAAACGAACAGGCCGTGCATGTCGCCCTGCGCGCGCTGATGAAAGGCCGCACAACATTTGTGATCGCGCACCGCCTGTCAACGGTGCAGGATGCCGACCGTATTTTTGTCCTTGATCAGGGCTGCATCGTCGCGGCGGGGACGCATCATCATCTGTTTGGTCAGGACAGGCTTTATACCCATCTGGCGGGTCTGCAGGATTTGCGCGCGGCGGGTTAAAGGCTTTGTAATTGTCATCCCGACAGAGTGCTTTAGCACGACGAGGGATCTTGCATGTTGCCCATGAGAAGATCCCTCGCATGCGCTCGGGATGACAGTGTATAAAATATCAGAAAGCTTTAGTCGGCCAACAGCTCAGCGCCAGCCTGCCGTGCGTGCCCAGTCTTCGGCGTCTTTGCGGCGTTTGGCGGGGGCGGCAGGTGCGGTATTGCCCTCGGCATGGGCGCGGGCGCGCAGCGCTGAGGTTTTTTCTTCGATGCTTTCAAGGCCGACGGCAGCGCGGCGGCGGTTGACGTCCTGCGCATTTTCAATCGGGGCAGGGCTTAATGCGCCCGCATCATCCCAGTCAAACTGCGTGCCGTAGATTTGCGGACGTCCTTCGAAAACGCAGATGCGGTCTTCCAGATAAGCAGCTTGCCATGCAGGCGCATCACCTGCCGCGACGGCCTCGCGCAGAAGCCCGAGCATGCCGCGCTGAAAATCCGGCAGGCCGATGGCGTGCTGTACGATCAGCCAAGCGGCTTCCGCCGCTTCCGCGCCGAGCTGCGCCGGTGAAGGCCAGCCGCCGATATCTGTGATGATGTTTTCAAGTCTGCGGGCGTTGGCGGTATGCAGGCGCTCCATATCAGGGTGATAGCCTTCGAACAGCGCGCCGGTTTCGGCGAGCGCGCCGCGCAGACGTCTGTCTTCCTCAGCCATCAGGATGATTTCTTGGGCATAAGGATGCGTATTCATGGGGAGGTTATCGCGCAAAAACCAGATCGACACGCTCCAGCGGCTTGCGGTCGGTTTCAAGGCCAAGGGCGCGGACATCGACGCGTGTCGGCGGTACGCCGTTGTCCATCAAAAACGCCCGCACGGCCAGCGCACGCGATAGCGAAATACGCCGTGCGCTAGATTTGCTGCCATCTTCGCCGGAGGCATAGGCATGCACGGCAAGGCGGCGGTTATCGCTTTCGGTCAGATGCGGGACGATATTGACCAGTTTCTGGCGGGTGCTGTCGCTCAGCTCGCTCGACGCGCCGTCGAATTCCAGCGTCAGATCCGCCAATGTCGGCACCACAATATCCTGCGGCAGCAAACGCGGCGGGGCAATGGCAACGCGGGCGGGTACTGTTTCAATGTTCTTGCTGATCGCGGCAAGTTCTGGCGCTGTCAGCGGCGGCGGAATGTTTTCGAGCGGCTTCGGCGCAGGCAGTGCAGAGATGGTTTCTGCGGTTTCTGCCCTTGCTGCGATGGGCAGCGTCGTTTCTGTATCTGTATCGCGGCTTGCCGTGAAAAGATCGGAAGGCGCGGGCAGCGTGGTTGTTACGGGCATGCGGCGGGGCAGATCAACCGGCGCATCTTCGATCACCACCAGTGACGGGCGGCGCGCGGCGGGTGCGGCTGCAGGTACGGGCGCAGGCTTTACGGGCTGCGGTTCTTCTACCATCGCCGCCGCGGGCGGTGCGGTTTCGGTGCCAGGCATTTCAGTTGTCAGCGCGGCGAGTTCTTCGTCGTTTAAAATGGTTGCGGGCAGTTCTGTCACGGGTGGTTTGCGCTGCGGCAGGCTGTCGGCGGGCAGCGCGCGCGCGGTGGGTGCGGCGGCGGGGGCAGCGTATTCGTCGCTGCGCAGGCCTTCGGGAAGAACGGGACGTTCAAAATGCCGGACATCGCTGCGCGGCATGGTAACAGGCGGGTAGGACATGCGGCTGTCGGCCAGAGGCGCTGTTTTGGCAGGCGCGGCGGCGGTATTTGTTTTTGCCGCTGCTGCGGCGGTATCTGTTTTGTCTGTGTCCTGCGGCTGCGGCGCGGCAATCTGTGCGGGCTTGGGCGCGGGGCGCGGCGTGTCAGCTGTTTTTTCGTATACAGGTTCCATCAATTTTGCCGGCCGCAGCGCAGGCGCGGGCGGCGTATCCGGTAGCTGAGTGATCGCGGCAGGCATTTTGGGCGGTGTGGCTGTTTTGCGCGCAGGGGCGGCGGCGGGCGCGGCAATAGCCGGACTGCGCGCGGGCACAGGTTCGGCCAGCGGCTGCACGGGCTGCGCTTCGGTGACGGGCGGCGGCGTGACGGGGGCTGCGAACATCGGCTTCAGGACGCGGCGCGGCGCAGGTGCAGGCGCGGGGGCGGCTGAAACAGCGGCGGGTGGGGCTTCGGTGACGGCTTGCGGCGCGGCGGCACGTGGTGCGGGCTGCGGCGGGGGAACAGGTGCTGTGCGCGGCATATCTTGCAGCGGCGGCAACGGTTGGCGCAAAACCACAGGGGGAAGGTTGCCGGTATTTTCAGCCGGTTTTTGCCAGCCCGGGCGCGTGGCCGGTGTGGTGCTTTCGGGTGCAAGAGCGTCAAGGTCGACTTCAACCGTCGGCTTTTCAGAGCGGAATTGATGATACTGCGCAAAAGCCGGTGCAGAAAAGGTTGCCGTGGCAAAGGCCGCCGCGGCGACACTGACAAAAAGATATTGTTTGAAGCTTGCCATCATGCACCTTTTGGCTATGACGCCGCCGCGCCGGCTTTTTTGGCGCTGGCATCGGTCGTTTTGACGCGGGCCGCGAGGTCTTTGTGCAGCGTGCTATTGGCGGCGACAAGGCTGCCGCCGGTATTAAAGTTTTTGCCCATCTTGGCATCGGTCGCCATGCCGCGTGCTTCGCGTACCAGCAAAATGCCGGCGGCAACATCCCAAAGCCCGCCGCTGATATGCGACTTGCAAAACGCATCCAGACGTCCGGCCGCGACATAAGCAAGGTCGAGGCACGTACTGCCCATGTTGCGGATGATCGTGCCGGATTTGACCAGCGTCGAAAGCCCGTCAATGCTGTCATAGGCGGCGTGGTGCAGAGCGATGGCTGCTTCGGAAAGCGATGTACGGCCGGAGACCTGAAGGCGGCGGTTGTTCATGAACGCGCCAAGGCCTTTTTCGGCCCAGAACAATTCGTCCTTGATGGGGTCGTAAATCACGCCGGCGACGATTTCTCCGTCTTTTTCAAGTGCGATCGAAACGCACCAGTGCGGAATGCCGTGCAGAAAGTTCATGGTGCCGTCAAGCGGGTCGACAATCCAGCGGCAGGCAGGGTCTTCGCCTTTTGTCTCGCCGCTTTCTTCCATCAGAAAACCGTATTTGGGGCGGGCTTTCAAAAGCAATTCGCGGATCAGCTTTTCCGCCTTGTGGTCGGCGGTGGAAACGAAATTGCCGGGGCCCTTGCGGGAAACCTGCAGCTGTTCAACCTCGCCGAAATCACGCACGAGCGAACGGCCCGCCTTTTCGGCGGCGTCGACCATAACGTTGATATGTGCAGAGCGGCGGGCGATAGCCATCTCGGTATCCTTCGGGTTGGTGTGTGCGGCCAGCCAGCCGTGTTTCAGTCGTTACGGCTGAACAGGCTGCCAAACAGCGGTTTTTTGTTTTGCGGCTGTTGCGGTACAGCCGTCATCATCAGGGCTTCGGGCGGGACGGCAACGGCGCGCTTCCAGACTTCGGCTTCGGCGGCAGATACGTGGAAGCAGTCCTGAACATCGTATTTCATCGTGCGGCCTCAGTCCTTGGCGCGTTCGACATAGCTCGAATCTTCGGTGCGCACCACGATACGCGTGCCGGATTCAATATGCGGCGGTACCAAGACGCGCGCGCCGTTTTCCAGCACGGCGGGTTTATAGGACGAAGATGCCGTCTGGCCCTTGACCACGGGGTCGGCTTCGACAATCGTCATCGTGACGGTTTCGGGCAGGGTGATCGACAGCGCGCGGGCTTCGTACATCTGCACCTGAACGATCATGCCGTCCTGCAGGTAAACGGCGGGGTCGCCGATGAGGTCTTTGTTGACGATGATTTGTTCATAGTTTTCATTGTTCATGAAAGTATATTCGCCATCGTTGGCATAGAGGAACTGGAAATCCATTTCCTCGACCCGCGCCCGCTCGACCATATCCTGCGTCGAAAAACGGACATCGGTTTTGGTGTCGGACATGATGTCGCGCATAACAACCTGCGCGACAGAGGCGCCTTTGCCCGGGGTGCGGATGTCATTGCTCATGACGACCCAAAGCTTTTCGTTGTATTCAACCACCATGCCTTTGCGGAGGGTGTTCGCTGCGACTTTCATGTATTCACCTTAGGAATGTATTGTCATATTTTAAGCGTCCCCTGCGGCCTAAGGCTCCTTGCCCAGTCGCGAGACGATTGCTTTACCTAAATTTTTTAAGGCTGTTTGTAAATCGTTTTCTTGAATACGGCCGACCAGACCATCGATCTTTTGCTGTTCCTGAAGCGTCAGGGGGCGGGTCAGGGGGGCTTTGACGGCTTTATTATCCATAACGCCAGAATGTTGCACGATCTTGATGTCCTTGATGGCTGCATAGCCGAAAAAGACATTGAGCCGTTCGGCCAGCAGGTCTTTTTGATAACTCAGCTCCAGCGCAAATCCGGGCTGCACGGCCAGCACCAGCACCGCTTTGGGCGGGGATTTATCGGCTTTGGCGCCGGTTTTTTTGCTGCCGCCGCTGCGGCTGTATTTCAGCTCCAGCGGGGTGGTTTGCGCGGCGATATCGGGGCCGGCGATATGCTCCCACTCGGCCAGCATTTTGCCGAACAGCATGTTTTTCCGGCCAAAGGCGTCTTTGGTCAGGGCGGGGACAAGGTCCGAGACGGGGCGTGGCCGGTTGGGTGTTGTCATGGCTACCGAGTATCTCTATTTAACAAGGCATGTCCAGAACCAAAAAGATCGCTGTACCGGCACTTCAGACTGCGCTGCTCGACTGGTTCGACCGGCATCGGCGGGTGATGCCGTGGCGGGCCGCCAAGGGACGCCGTCCGAACCCCTATCATGTCTGGCTGTCGGAAATCATGCTTCAGCAAACCACCGTGGTTACGGTCGGGCCTTATTTCATGAAATTCATCGGGCTATGGCCGACCGTGGCCGATTTGGCCGCGGCAGATCAGGATGATGTTTTGACCGCCTGGGCAGGGCTTGGCTATTACGCCCGCGCGCGCAATCTGCACAAATGTGCGCAGGTGGTCACAGCGCAGTATGGCGGCAGATTTCCGGCGGACGAGGCCGCGCTGCTGGCGCTGCCCGGTATCGGCCCTTATACGGCTGCGGCAATCATCTCTATTGCTTTTGACCAGCCCGCCGTGGCGGTGGATGGCAACGTGGAGCGGGTGGTCAGCCGTTTTGACGGTATCGAAGAGGCTTTGCCTCTCTCCAAACCTGCCATCCGTGCGGGGGCAGGCAGGCTTGCAGCCGGAAACCCGCGCCCCGGCGATTTTACCCAAGCGATGATGGAACTGGGGGCGACAGTCTGCACGCCGCGCAAGCCGCGCTGCGGTCTTTGTCCTTGGCAAAACAGCTGTGCGGCGCGCAAGGCGGGGAATGCCGAAGACTTGCCGCGCAAGCTGCCCAAAAAAGCCAAGCCTGCCAAAACCGGCAAGGTCTATTGGATTGTCAATGCTAAAGGGCAGGTGATGATCGAGAAACGTCCCGAGAGCGGGCTTTACGGCGGCATGTACCAATTGCCAACCACCGCGTGGCGCGCAGCGGACGAAAAGCCGGATGGTCATCCCGCTTTTGTTTCCGGCCGCGGTCTGGCGGCGGCAGGGGCATCGGTGCGGCATAGTTTCACGCATTTCGACCTTTCGCTTGAAATATGGCAAGGGCGGGCGACGGCGGCAGAATTGCCCGAAGGGTGTAAATGGGTCTCTGCCAGGGCATTGAACCGTTACGCCTTGCCAACCCTGATGCAAAAGGTGGTTCGTTTGATGACCGGCGGTGGATGACAGGGCTGCAAGTGCCTGCTATAATTAGGAATGCTATGACTTTCAAAAGTCACGGCCCGTAACCTATTCGCGCAGGGACAAAGGACAAAGATGATGCTTGCCAGCCGTATGATCCCCAAGATACTGACGGTTCTTGTTTTTGCCGCGTTGATCGCCTTTCCGGCGATGGCGCAGGAAGATCCGAAGCAGGGACGCGGCGAATCTTTTGCGACACCGACGTTCCGCGAGATGGCGCTTACCACTCTGATGCTTGAGTCTTTTGATACAAGCAGTAACGAAATAGTCGATGAATACGCAAAGCTTATGTATTGTTCTTTGTATCGTGAGAAATTTGAATCCGATTTTCAATGGAACAGCGTTCGACAAGAGTTAGGGCGCAACCTTCAAAGCAAGCGTGAATATTTCAGAACTCACTTTGAGTTGGCTGGTACAATTTATCTTGGCCGTTACAGTTTTGAGACGCAAGATTTCCCTTTTATAAAAGACACGGCTTTAGTCAATGTGGGGTCATTGACGCTTTTGGGTTTAGATACTGTAGACACTCAGAAATATAGAATTTGTAACGACGATATGCCCACCTCCGTTTTCGCTTTTACCTATCTTTTTATGCTGCAACAGCCCTTGACTCTTGATCGCCTTAAAATGCCTATGGACGAAGCTGAGGCTTTGCTTAAGCGCATGGAATTGATGAATAACAAAGACCGCGCACTTTACATACGATTCCGTGTTCGTCTTATGGGGGCGGGGCAGCCTCAAGGACGTCTTATTCACAGAACAATTATGACACGAGGTGAGCTTGTTTCTATCGATCTGTTCTATGACCGTGAAATGACCAAGCATTTTGCTGTCGTGTCGTTGAAATAGGCGATGCCTTCGGTTGAAGACAGCCGTATTTTCAATCTGCCGAAGGCCGAGATATATGCTCTCCTGATGGATGTGGGGAATTTCTCCGGTTATGTGCCGTATATCCGCGCGGCGCATGTGGTCGAAAAACATGCCCATATTACAATTGCCGACGTCACGGTGGGGATCCCCGGTCTGAATTTCAGCTATCGCTGCGAAATCACCGAAACGCCGACAGACCGAATATCGATCAAAGAACTGTCAGGCCCGTTCGAACATCTGCGCTGCGAGATGCTTTTCAAGGCGCTGGACGCAAAACGGACAGAGGTTACTTACCGCTTTTCCTCACGCTTCCGTTCACGTTTGATGAACGTTGTGGCTGACCCCGTTTTCAGTGTTCAGCTGAAAGCCACCCTGCGGGAGCTGGAAAGGTTCATCCGCCGCCGCCATCGGCGTCACAGGCGCTGAGGCGGCTCTTATCAATTCCGGCCGTTCGGGCAGATTTTCGGGCAGGCGCAAATTCCAGGCAAGGCGCATTTTTTCAAGCACGCAGAGCGCGTACCATCCGATATCCGCCTGTCCGCGATAAAGCCCGATCTTGGCCGAACCGGGAAAGGCGTGGTGATTGTTGTGCCAGCTCTCTCCGCAGGTAATAACACCGGCAAAAGGCACATTATAGCCCTGAACGCCGGATGTACTGACAATCCATTCCTGCTGCCCTTGGCGGTGTGCAAAATATCCGACCAGCCAATGACCCGTGACGCTGGCCGTGATGCGCGCACAAACGCCGAATAAAACCCAGCCCCATCCGCCTAGCGCGTAAAAAACAACCGCCCATGGTATTTGTTGCCATTTCGCCGTTTTTTCAAGGAAGCGAAAAAACCTGTCCTCGCTGACGCGGTTTTCGATCTCGAGCAAGGGCGGATCTTCAAGGGTGATGTCGCAATGTATCTGCCACCACGCGTCACGCCACATATTGCTTTGATGTGAAAAGAAAGGGTGACAGTTTTTTTTACGCTGCGCCCAATCGCGCAGATCGTGGGTATAGATCATCGTCATCGGGCCACCCAGACCGACAAGCGTGCCGAGATAGACCATGACGTATTCAACCCACCTCGGGCAATCAAAGCTATTGTGTATCAGTCTGCGGTGCATGCCGAGGGAGTGGCCGAAACAAATCACAACCCCCGTGGTCACAACAAAAAGCGCGGCGGTTTCCAAAGATAAAAAGAAGGTCAGCCCCACAACCGTGCCGATATTCATGCAAAGCAGCCAGAGAGATTTGCGCGGCGACCAGTGCATGTGCCCGTGATCGGCATTGCCGCTGCCAAGCGCAAAGCGCGGACGGTCAATGACAGAGCTGGCAAAAGACGCGCTGGAGGACATGGGCAAAGCCTGCAAAAAATAATCTATATTTAGCCAGTTAGTTAAATATATATCATTCGGTCAAAGGCTGTCAAGCAGGGCGGAGGGCAGGGGGCAGATGCGGGCTTTTCAGCGGGTGGCTGTCGGGCAGTGCCGCGATTTTCTTGGTCAGTGCGGATTTGATGCGCGCCCAGTCGTCACTTTTGAGAGAGACGGTCTTACCGTTATAAACAATCTTATTACCGTTTTCGAGCGGCCCCAGCAGCGCGCGGGCGCCAAGATAAAAAGTATCGGACTGCGCATCCGCGCGCAGCGTGATACCGGCGATGCGGCGGAAGGTTTCTTCATTGAGTTTTTTGTCGCGCGCGCCGCGGAAGGCACGGGAAAGTTTTTTGAGGCGCGCTTCATCCGGCGTGTGCAGCCGCGCATATTCCTTGGCGATTTTGGCGGTTGCTGCGGGCGAGAGAGAAACGAAATCGGCGCTTTCGCGATCCATGAGTATTTTATCGACCGTAAAGGTCGTCAGATGCGATGTCTTTCCGGCCAGAATGAACTGCACCGTGCGTTTCCACGATGTGTAGCCGATGCCTGTTTCCGTACCGTCGAAACGCTGCACATGGCGGATGACAGCATAAGCGTCCGCAGTGTTTTCTGATAACGTACCGTCTGTTTCCGGCGAAAGGACATGTCCGGTTTCATGATCGAAGGTGCCGATGTCGTCGATGGCACGGTTCGTGGCGTCATAAAGCGGGTGGCGGTCCTGATGAAAGACGACAGATTTCAGGGATCGTTTTGAATCAAGCGCGATGGTATCGGAAAAAGAAGTCTTGAGCCGCTTGGCGGTGCGCACCGTTTGCTCCAGTTCCTCCCGCGCGTCATCGTCGTCTTCAAGCGCTTCCAGCACGCGCGGTGCGGCAATGTAGTCGTCATTGGCGGCATCGACAAAAACGGTGTTTTTTTTGATCTCGGGATGGTCTTTGACGGCTTTGCGGGCGGCGGCACGAAAATCAAACCGGACGTCGGACAGGGCCGCCGGTGCAGGTTTGACAGTGCTATCACGCGGGGCGGAGCGTTTCACGCCGGTAATTTCCTTACGTTTTTGTCTAATAAAACGATTGTTACATATGAAAAAATCAAATCAAGCGTTATAAACTTGCGAAAGCGCATTTTTTGGCTCAAAAAAGGCTGGATCGACCCGCAGAAAAACATTATGGTATTTAAATCGCAAGAGCAGGTTCAAAAATGACACTCATCGCCATCGGCGGCGCAGAAGACAAAACGGGCGATATGGCCGTACACCGGCGCGTGCTGGCAGAAAGCCGCGGCGCGCAGTCGCGCGTTTGCGTCATTACCTCGGCAACGTCGGAGCCTGAAGCAGCCAAAAAGCGCTACGAAGACGTCTATCGCCAGCTGGGCGTGGCCGATTGCACGGTGCTGCATATCGACAGCCGGACGATGGCCGGCGGTGATGCGGTTGTTGCGGTGCTTGAACAGGCCGATGTTGTATTTTTTACCGGCGGTGACCAGCTGCGCCTGACGCAGATGCTGGCAGGCACACGCGGGTTTGACGTCATTGCCGAAAAATACGCCGCAGGCACGCTTGTGATTGCCGGCACCAGTGCGGGCGCTGCTGCGGCATCCGCGCTGATGATTTGCGGCGGCGATCCGGCCAAGGCCATGGAAAAAGGCGAAGTCCAGATGACCGCCGGTTTCGGTTTTGTGCCCGGTGTGGTTTTTGATACGCATTTCAGCGAACGCGATCGTCTGCCGCGGCTTTTCAATGCCGTGGCCAGCCACCCGTCCACCATCGGTATCGGGCTTGATGAAGACACAGGGGCGGTTCTGCGCCGTGACGGCAAGATGGAAGTTGTCGGCAGCGGTACAGTGACATTTGTCGATGGAAAAAATATCCGCAATTGCAACCTGCCCGATGTCGAACGCGGCGCGGTTTTCAAGGTCGAGGGATTCCGCGTGGATCGCCTTGCCTCCGGCCAGTGTTATGACCTCAAGGCACGCCGCCCGTCATGACTTCCGATATTGTTTTCGTTTATGTCACCGCGCCGTCGCAGGATGTGGCCGAGAAGATTGCAACCGCCGCCGTGGATGCGCGGCTGGCCGCCTGCGCCAATATGTTGTCTGGTATGCAGTCCCTCTATCGCTGGCAGGGGAAAATCGAGAGGGCGGCAGAGACGGTACTGATTTTTAAAACGCGCACTGTGCATGCGGTGGCTCTTCAAGCTTTGATCGTCTCGTTGCACCCCTATGAGGTGCCCTGCGTTGCTGTCTTGCCGGTCACGGCGGGGCATGCGCCCTATCTGGACTGGATTGCGGCAGAAACCGCAGCAGAGTAAGAGCGCCTTATTGCGCCATTTCAAACATAATACCGCAGTCCTGCATGCCGGATCCGGCGGCATAATGCGGGTTGGCTTCGTCGCCGCCAAAACAGACGTCGCTTAGGCCATATCCGCGGACGCGGCCGGTATGCGGATAGCCGTCATCGATTTTACCATCAATCAGCGCAGCCATGGTGACGGACATCACCTGATAAGATCCCTGCGATAGCTGCGCCGCCGTGCCGGAAGTGGGCGCGTTCACGATCATAAACACAAGCCCGCGTGGCCCCAGCGAAAACGGATTGGCCGGATCAAAACTGCGCGGATCGCCGGGCAGGGGCTGACCGTTGACAAACCCCACAACAAAACCGCCGCCGATTGGAGAAGCCGGATGCGTATGTGTCCAGGCCACGCGCTCGTTGCCGCTGCGGATCGCCGCATTATTAACACCGCCGATCATGTCGCTCAGCGTCAAATGTGCCCAGAACAAAACGGTTTCATCTGCGACGCTGGCCGCAGGCAGATTGACGGTCATGCCGGCCTGTGCGTTCCAATCGTCGCTCCAATCCGGCCTGCCGATAATATTGTCATTGCTGCCATCTGTGTGCGGTGCGCAATTGGCATTGCAATTTGGAATACGGCTTTGCGCATTGCGCATATCACCGGGCAGCGCATTGAAGGCATCACGAAAGCCGATGACGGCAGTCTGATAGGATTGCATCTGCGCGATGGTTGCGGTGGCGCGCGCGTTTTTGATCATCTCCTGCCCCTTGATGATCGACCCGATGACAATACCGATCACCGTCATGACAATCGCCAGTTCGACCAGCGTAAAGCCACGGTTTGCCGAACGGGGGGCGGTCTGTGCGGATGTATAGACGTTTTTTCTCACCTGACCTCGCGGGCCGGAGCGGCCTGTGGGTTTGATTTGACAGAAGTGTTATTATATTCTGCGCTAGAAAGGTTAAGCTTTGGTTGTCATAGGCAAGTAATTTTTTTTGAGGTCATTTTTGTATCCGGAAGACAAGCCCGCAGTCACGCGATGTGATGCTTTCGTTATAACGAAGGTCTGTTGCTGACATGAAGCAGCTATTCACCGATCCATAGGCATAAACAGCTCCGCTGTGCGGGAAGCCATCATCCATCTTGCGGTCGATTTTTGCCGCCATGCTGGCAGTAAGCGGTTGTAGCCCGCCTGTGCTGAGTTCATCTATGCCGCTTGATGCGGGCATTGACATGACAACAACAATTAATCCGCTAGGGCCGGGGGTAGATGTCGCGGCTGCGCCACCGCCGCCGCCACCACCTGCGCCGCCGCCACCGCCGCCACCGCCGTTATTATTGCCGCCGCCGCCAACACCGCAACCTGCGCCTTGTCCGGGGCCGTTTCCTTGGCCGGGACAACCGGGGCCTGCAAAACCGCCGCCACCGCCGCCAGCATTACCGCCGGCTTTGCCATTGCCCGCTGCATAAGCGGGGGTAAAAATCATGTCGTGCAAGCTGAAAGGATGGGAGGCAAGCTGAGTGGCGCTGCGAGGAAGGCCGAGAGATGCGATGGTAAAAGCGCCATTTCCCATCCCCACAACGAAGCCGCCGCTGAATTTTGAAACCGGATGTGTTTCGCCCCATGTCGCGGCTTGATTTCTCAAGGCAGCATCTGTGATCCCGCCGATCATGTCTGCTTTCAAAAGATGCAGCCAGAATAAAGTCGTTTCATCTGCGGCGCTACTGGGGGGGAGGGGCATCGGCGACACGGTTTGCGTATCCCAACTGCCCAGCCATTCAACAGCGCCCACTTGCCCATTGCCCGCGCCTGCAGCAAAAGGATTACAGTTCGCATTACATCCCGGCAGCTTTTCCGATGCATTCGGCATATCACCCGGAACGGCATCGTAGACATCCTTGAAGGTCGTGACCGCAGCCTCGTAGCCTTTTACCTGCGCGATCGTGGCATTCACGCGGGCTGTTATAATCATTTCTTGCCCTTTAAGAATACCGCCGATCAAAAGGCCGATAATCGTCATAACGATGGCAAGCTCGACCAGGGTAAAGCCCCTGTCAGAAAGCTGAGGAAGGGGGCATGGTGTTTCTACGGAGGACATTTTTACCTTTTCTTGCGGTCTTATACTTAATAATTAGTATGCTCAAAAATCGTTAATCGAGGATTAAGCTTTATTTGTCAGTCAAATACCCTGTGTAAAGCGCTCCCAATAAAGATTGTTTTTTTGCTATTTGATTTTAGCCAGTTAGAATGTGGTATTATTATACCTTAATTTAAGTGTCTGATTATAAATAATTTTAAAAATGATAGCGGTTTTTAGTTGACGGCGGCGAATCTATGCTCCATAACACGCGGACAACAAAAGATGTGGCCGGTGCCATGTCCGCATAAATTAGGAAACAAGAGATGAAAACCTATTCGGCAAAACCCTCGGAAGTTGAAAAGAAGTGGCTTCTGATCGACGCGGAAGGCGTCACGCTCGGCCGTCTGGCGAGCCTGATCGCCATGCGCCTGCGCGGCAAACACAAACCCATGTACACCGCGCATATCGATTGCGGTGACAACGTTATCGTCATCAACGCGGAAAAAGTCCGCCTGACCGGTAAAAAAGCAAAATTCGATGTGTTCTATTGGCACACCGGTTTTCCGGGCGGTATCAAAGGCCGTACCAAGGGCGAAATTCTTGCCGGCAAATTCCCGGGCCGCGTGATTGAAAACGCCGTGCGCCGTATGATGCCGAAAGACAGCCCGCTGGCGCGTGATCAAATGACCAACCTGCGCATTTTTGCGGGTCCGACGCACACGCATGAAGCGCAACAGCCCGAAGTGCTGGATGTTGCTGCCATGAACCCGAAGAACAAACGCTAATCGCGAAGGTATTGAAGCATGACCACCAAAAAAAATCTCTCCGATCTGAAAGATGCCGTTGCTGAAAAAGCAACCGGTGTTGATACGGCTGCGGTTGAACCCAAGCCTTTGCTTGATGCCAAGGGCCGTTCTTACGGTACCGGCCGCCGCAAAGACGCGGTTGCCCGTGTATGGGTTTCCCGCGGCAGTGGCAAAGTCATCGTAAACGGCAAAGATATCGCGCATTACTTCGCGCGCGGTACCCAGCGCCTGATCATCAGCCAGGCTTTTGAAGTCTCCGGCCGCGTTGGCCAGTTTGACGTTGTTTGCTTCGTGGCAGGCGGCGGTCTTTCCGGTCAGGCCGGTGCTGTACGTCACGGCATTTCCCGCGCACTCGTCAATTTTGAACCGACGTTGCGCGCGCCGCTGAAAAAAGCAGGCTTCCTGACCCGCGACAGCCGCGTGGTCGAACGTAAGAAATACGGTAAGCACAAAGCCCGTAAATCCACGCAGTGGGTCAAGCGTTAATCGCTGCGGCCTTACCGCCTATACAAAAAAACATCCGGCCTTGCAAAAGCCGGATGTTTTTTTATGATCGTCAAAAGAAAACGGGGGACATAAGCATGCATCTGACAGGCAAGCGCGAAGGGATTTTCAAGCGAGAGATTGCCATTGAACGTGATGGTATACGTCAGGCTATTTTGCGCGTGCGAGGTTTTGTCTCGACGCTGACGCTTGAAAACGGCACACAGCATGATTACGGCGTGTTGCCGCAGACGGGCAAGTTCTCGCTTTACTGGCGATCCGAAGGCAATGATATTGTCCTGATATCGCCGATGCACAGACGCAGCTTTGCCGAAGGGTTTATCTGGCAAGATGTCCGCTATAGCATCATCAAAGGCGAAAAACGCGTTTTTGATATCGGTGCGGACGGCGAAAAATGCGGCGAATTACGCCACGAAGGCGGTATTTTCAACGCAAGTTTTTCGCTGGATTCCGCCAAGGAAATTCCGGTCGAAGTGGCGGTTTTCCTGATTTTTCTATCGCTGGCCTATCCGGTGCTCAGGCTGCTTTGATTTGATTTTTAGCAGCAGCCTTCGCCGTTATCCTGCTTGGCAGCTGTGCTTTCGCTTTCGCCGCTTTGGCTGATCAGCGTGGCGGCAAGCTTTTCGAAGGACTGGGTTTTTTCCTTGTAGCGGAAAATCTGGCCGGATTTCAGGTCAAAGTACCAGCCATGAATTTGCAGCTCGCCCGCCCGCACCTTGGCGGCAATCCACGGGAATGTCATCAGGTTGTTGAGCGAGACGAGAATGACCGCCTGTTCCAGCGCGCGCTGTTTGATCGTTTCGCTGGCATCGCCCAGCTCGGCTTCGACGGCATCGCGCGCGGGCGCGGCGATATCCATCCACTGTGTAATAAACTCATATTCCTGACAGGCCATTTCACGGTTGGCCAGCGCCATGATGCCGCCGCACATACTGTGCCCCAGCACGACAATGTGTTTGACCTTGAGCGACTTCACCGCAAATTCAATCGCCGCACTGGTGCCGTGATGTGTTGTGTCGTGACGGTAAGGCGGCACAATCGCCGCCACGTTGCGCACGACAAATAAATCACCCGGCTGGCTGCCGGTGATCAGTGCGGGGTCGGCGCGGGAGTCAGAACAGGCAATCACCAGTGTTTCCGGCGATTGGCCACGGCGTACCAGTTCGTCGTAGACATTGCTGTCGGACTGGAAATAGGTTTTGTAGAAATCTTTGTAGCCCTGCACGAATTTTCTGAAAGGCATCTTTTTTTCCTCTGGTTACGCCGCACGGGTTATATAATAACCTGAAAAATTACGATAGCGAAAAAAGGAGCCCCCGCATGACCGCGCTGCATCCCTACAAGGGTATTTTGCCCAAAATCGCCCCCCGTGTCTGGCTGGCGCCAGGGGCGCAGATTATCGGCGATGTGGAGATCGGGGAGGATGCGGGTATCTGGTATAACTGCGTTATCCGCGGCGATGTGAATGACATAAAAATTGGCGCGCGGACCAATATTCAGGACGGCACGGTCATTCATGTCTCCTCGACGCTGCAGGGGACTTATATCGGCGCGGATGTCACCGTGGGGCATATGGCGCTTTTGCATGCCTGCACCGTCGAAGATGCCGCCTTTATCGGCATGCAGGCCTGCGTGATGGACGGGGCTTATGTCGAATCAGGGGCGATGGTTGCGGCGGGGGCGCTGGTCACGCCCGGCAAACGTGTGCCGTCGGGGCAGCTCTGGGCCGGGTCGCCCGCCCGGTTTATGCGGGATCTGACGGCAGCGGAGCGGGAATATATACCGTATTCTGCCAAACATTATGTTGAACTGGCCGCGCGTTACTTGTAACCTTTGGCCATGAACAAACCTGCCATCGATTATTTTAATGACCGCGCCGAAGAGCTGGCGCGGCAGTACAACGCGCTCGACCGCGCCAAGGTGCATGCCGATTTGCTGGCGCTGTTGCCCGAGGGACGGTCTCTGAGCGTGCTTGACATCGGTGCGGGCAGCGGGGCGGATGCCGCTATGTTTGCCGACCTCGGCCACACGGTCACCGCCGCCGAGCCCGCGGAATCACTGCGCAAAATCGGCGAAGAAGTTTTTAAAAACAAAAATATAAACTGGAATGCGGAAGTTTTACCCGAGATGGGGGCGAAAATAGCCGCTGCCGCCCCCTTTGACGTTGTTGCCAGTGTGGGTGTTCTTCAGTATATACAAGAAGAAAACCGTCTATCTTCTTTATCTAAAATGTTTTCTTTGGCGGCAAAGGGTGGGTATGTCGAAATCCAGTACCCGACGCCGGCTTCCCGCGAGCATCAATATACAATTGGTCATAATGAGATAGCGGATGCGGTCAAAGCTTTTAATCAACAGGCTGCGCCAAGCGGCCGGATCGACATTGTTCTGGATCGTCTGGTCCCTGATTTTTCGGGACGCAAGGCGCTTGATGGCAGCGATCTGCATTTCCGCACCGTGATTTTGCGCCGCCAGCCCTGAGCCGCGACATACCTAAAAAAAATAAATTTTTCAGGCCGAAATCCTATCATGGCTGTTGCCCAAAGCGGCGGTTTCAGCCACACTGTTTCAGGCAGCTATCAAGCTGATTCACAAAACAAATATGTGCGCGCACCGCGCCGATTTTTCTGACTGGGGTTTCACTCTCATGCGTTTTAGCCGTTTTGCTCTTCCGGTGGTCGCTCTTATTTTTATGGCAGGTTGCACATCGCGCAGTGATGGCAAAGTCGATGGTTGGGAATGGCTGAACGGCCGCCCCTCGCATGCCGAAAAAACCTGGGGTGAAATGCCGACGGGCTATACCGGCCATAACAAAAATCGCCCCGTGCTGAAACCCGTCTTCCGGGAGCCGGGCTGGAACCAGATCGACAATTATCAAATGCCTGATGGCGAAGCGCCGATTGCCGATCCGGTCAGTGTCTATCCTGTTGACGGCTACGAAGATGCTTCGCTGATGTCGATGGATGATTACGGGCAGCTGGTACAGCAGATCTATTTCCTGCACGGCTCGTCCAACCTGACAGCGGGTGAGAAGAACACGCTGCGCTCCCTTGCGCAGGGTATCAGCAGCAACGCCACCGCGGGCGTCGCCGTCACGGTTGTCGGTCATGCCAGCAAGCGTGTGGACGGGGTTTCCGATCCGCTGCGCCGCAAGATGATCAATTTTGAAATGGCGCAAAAACGCGCGAATTCGGTGACCAACGAGCTGAACCGTGCGGGGCTGAACCCGGCATGGGTGCAGGCTGTGTCGAAAGGTGACGAAGAGCCCAATCCGGTAACCGGCGGGCGTTCGCAAGAAGCCGCCGACCGCCGCGTTGATGTTTACGTGAACGGCGCGCAGTACTAAGCGCGCCGCACGCTGCCCTGACGAGTGACGGGCGCGCGTAAGGCAAGAGTTTAATAAAAGACGTCCGCAGCACATGATGCGCGCGGACAGGGTGTAGACAAAAGCAGAAAGAGGCCGTGGATGACCACGCCACTCCGTATCGGTATTGCAGGTCTTGGTAACGTGGGGGCAAGCGTATTTCGTTTGCTCCGCGCCAATTCGGATGTTCTTTCGGCGCGGGCAGGGCGTGATATTGTTGTGACCGCTGTTTCCGCCCGCGACAAAACGCGCAGCCGCGGCATCGATACCTCCGGCATCACATGGCATGACGATCCGCGCGCGATGGCGGCGGACGGCAATGTCGATGTGGTTGTTGAACTGATGGGCGGGGCCGAGGGTGCGGCCTTTGATCTGGTCACCGCCGCGCTTAAATCCGGCAAAGATGTGGTCACGGCCAACAAGGCACTGCTGGCCAGCCGCGGCGGCGAAGTGCTGGCGCATCTGGGCGCTTCGTCGGGTGTTATTGCTTTTGAAGCGGCCGTCGCGGGCGGCATTCCCGTTATCAAAGGGCTGCGCGAAGGCCTCAGCGCCAACCGTATTCACGCGATTTACGGCATCTTGAACGGTACGTGCAATTTTATCCTGTCCACCATGACAGAAACGGGGCGCGATTTCGAAGACGTTCTGTCCGAAGCGCAGCAGCGCGGCTATGCCGAAGCCGATCCGTCTTTCGATGTCGACGGCGTGGATGCAGGGCATAAGCTTTCGATCCTTTCCGGCCTTGCCTTTGGCTGCGTGCCGGATGTGAAAAATATCGAACTGAAAGGTATTCGCGGCGTCAGCGCGCTTGATATTTCTTTTGCAGATGAACTGGGATACCGCATCAAGCTTTTGGGTATCGCGCGCAAAACCGCGCGCGGGATCGAACAATCGGTGGAGCCGTGTCTTGTGCCCGCCGCCAGTCCGATTGCCGCTGTCGGCGGCCCGCTCAACGCTGTTTATGTCGATGGCGATTTTGTCGGCAAGGTTTTACTGATGGGTGCCGGCGCGGGTGGCGATGCTACGGCCAGCGCCGTTGTCGCCGATATCGTCGATATCGCGCGCGGCAACAGATTGCCGCTGATGGGGGCGGCGAATGACAGGATCGGGGCATTGGAACCTGCCGATATCCGCGATCGTGAAGGGTCTTATTATCTCAGATTCAAGGTGCTGGATGTACCGGGCGTGGTTGCCGATATTTCGGCGATTTTGCGCGATGACAAGGTTTCGCTGGAATCTGTTTTGCAGCGCGGCCGTGACCCCGGCCAGCCGGTGCAGCTGATCATGACAACGCATGAAACGCGCGAAGCCGATATGCGCCATGCTATTGATAAAATTTCGGCGCTGAAATCGGTAATGGAAACCCCGCATATGATGCGGATCGAGGAATTTAAAAACTAATCGTTGTCGTGATGGCCGCGATTATTATTTAAGGAATTAACGCGATGTCTTCTGCTCTGCTGAAATCCGATACCGGTCTTGAAGGAGATCTTGCGATGAACAGCCCTATCGGCCGCCCCGAAGAACGCCTCACCATGGACCGCAACCTTGCCATGGAGCTGGTGCGTGTCACCGAAGCCGCGGCGCTCTCGGCGTCGCTGCTGATGGGTCGCGGTGATGAAAAAGCGGCGGATCAGGCGGCAGTCGATGCGATGCGCAACGCGCTGAACGCCCTGCACATCAACGGCACTGTCGTCATCGGCGAGGGCGAGCGCGATGAAGCCCCGATGCTGTATATCGGTGAAAAAGTCGGCGCCGGCGATGGCCCCGCGCTTGATATCGCGCTTGATCCGCTGGAAGGCACAACGATCACCGCCAAAGGTGGCCCCAACGCATTGGCCGTTGTGGCGATGGCGGAAAAGGGCGGGTTTCTGAATGCGCCCGATGTGTACATGGATAAAATCGCTATTGGCGGTAACCTGCCTGACAATCTCGTTGACCTTGACATGACGCCGGCGGAAAATCTGCGCGCACTGGCCGCTGCCAAAGGTGTTGATGTTTCTGATATCGTCGCCTGTATCCTCGATCGTCCGCGTCATGAAGAGCTGATTGCGCGTGTGCGCGAAGCCGGCGCACGTATCATGCTGATTGATGATGGTGATGTATCCGGCGTGATTGCGACAGCAGAGCCGGGCAGTGGTGTCGATATTTACATGGGCAGTGGCGGCGCGCCCGAAGGTGTTCTGGCCGCTGCGGCGCTGCGCTGCGTGGGCGGCTTTATGCAGGGGCGTCTGTTGTTCCGCAACGAAGATGAAAAATCCCGCGCGGCACGCTGGGGCGTCACAGACCTGACGCGTAAATACGGCATGACCGATCTTGCCAAAGGTGATGTCATGTTCGCGGCGACAGGCGTGACAGATGGCGCGATGCTGAAAGGCGTGCGCCGTTTCGCAGGCGGCGCGCATACGCATTCGGTTGTCATGCGCTCCAAAACCGGCACGCTGCGCCGTATCGAAGCCACGCATAACTTCACACGCAAAAGCGGGTATAAATAATAATCATGAACACCCCCATCCAGCAAAATACGGCGCTGCAGGCGCAGGATAGCGCGGAACAATTTTCCGCGGTGCTGGATGTTGCGCGTTCAGTTCTTGATAAAAAATGGATATTCACACAGACGGATGAACGTCTGGCGGTTGCGATAGCGCAGGCGCATGGCCTGCCGCTGATCGTAACGCGGCTGCTGGCGGCACGCGGTATCGGCATGGACGGGGTGACCGGCTTCATGAACCCGACCCTGCGCGACCAGATGCCCGACCCTTATGTCCTGCGCGATATGGACCGCGCCGCCACGCGCATCGCCGATGCGATTGAAAAAGGCGAAAGCGTCGCGGTTTTTGGTGATTATGATGTGGATGGGGCGACATCCAGCGCGCTGCTTAAAAGATTTTTCAATGCACTGGGTCTGCCGCTTGCCGTTTACATTCCCGACCGTATCAAAGAAGGTTACGGCCCCAATCCTGCCGCGCTGCAAACCCTGCGCGATCAGGGTGCGGATCTGCTGGTGACGGTTGATTGCGGCATCACGGCCTATGACGCGATTGCGGCGGGTACGGCGGCGGGTCTGGATATTGTCATCCTCGACCATCACCGCGCCGAACCCGCGCTGCCCGATGCGCATGCGGTCGTCAATCCGAACCGTATTGATGACGACAGCGGCCTTGGCCATATGGCGGCGGTGGGGGTGACGTTTCTGGCCATCGTTGCGGTTAACCGTCTTTTGCGCCAGCGCGGTTTTTATAGCGATCAAAAGCCGGAGCCGCATATCCTCAAATGGCTGGATATCGTCGCGCTCGGCACGGTTTGCGACGTTGTGCCGCTGACGGGGATCAACCGCGCGTTTGTTGCGCAGGGGCTGAAGGTCATGGCCATGCGTCAGAATCCCGGCCTTGTTGCACTGGGCGACATCGCCGGCGTATCGTCCGAAGCGGGCACGTTCCATGCCGGTTTTGTTTACGGGCCGCGCGTCAATGCGGGCGGGCGTGTGGGGGAGGCGGCGCTGGGCTGGCGTTTGCTCTCGACCGAAGATCCGCTGGAGGCGCGCGTGCTGGCCAGCAAGCTGCATGATTATAACACCGAGCGTAAAGCCATCGAAGACGGCGTTTTGGCCGAAGCGCTCGACATGGTCGCCGCGCGCGGCGCGAATAACGACGACGTTATCATGGTCGCGGGCGAGGGCTGGCATCCCGGTGTGATCGGTATCGTCGCGGCGCGTCTGAAAGAAAAATATAACCGACCGGCCTGTGTCATCGCTTTTGACGAGAATGGTATCGGCAAAGCCTCCGGCCGTTCGGCGGGCAGTGTTAATCTGGGCGCAGCGATCATCGCCGCCAAGCAAAAAGAAATATTGATTGCAGGCGGCGGCCATAAAATGGCGGCGGGCTTTACGGTGGCGCGCGCGCGCTTCGCCGAGCTGACCGATTTTGTGAATGCACATGTATCGGCGCAAATGGACGGTGCGGTGGTACAGCCGGAATTGCGCGTCGATCATCTGCTCTCGGTTTCTTCGCTGACCATCGAGATGGCGGAAAAAATCGCCAGCCTTGGCCCTTATGGCGCAGGCCACGCGGAACCGCGGTTTGTGCTGTCTGCCGTCAAAATTATCAAACCCACCGTGGTCGGCGAAAAACATGTCAGTTGCTTTATTCAGGATGCGGCGGGCGGCGGCAGCGTCAAGGCGATCGCCTTCCGCGCCCTCGATACGGCACTTGGCGAGGCCATGCTGAAATCCGGCGGTGCGCCGCTGCATCTGGCGGGGCATATCACCATCAACAACTGGCAAGGACGGCAGAGCGTCAACTTCCAGATCGTCGATGCCGCCCGCGTTTACGGCTGATTTCGGTTTTTGCTGAAGGCCGGGCGAGAAACACGCCATTGGTGCTGGCGCGGCGATTTTGCCGCACCCCAAGCCTGGATTTAGCGCCTGCCGCGCCCTCCCGTCCGGCAGCCGCAGCGGCGCCGGCTGCGCCGAAACCAAAAAAATAAGCAAAAATAAGCGCTTCGCCCCCGTATAGGCGCCGCGCCATCATCGGCCATAAACCGTACAGATGCGCAAAAATACCGCTTGATTTTCCCTCTCTCGGAGGGTAAAACCTCTACACCTCGAACAGACATGCGTCCCCTTCGTCTAGAGGCCTAGGACACGTCCCTTTCACGGATGTAACAGGGGTTCGAATCCCCTAGGGGACGCCAACTGTTCTGGTCAGACAAGCCCGCCTTTTGGCGGGCTTTTTGTTTTCATATCTCAAATAAAATCCGTTTTAATTTCTTCTTTTTGTTTCCGGTTTATACTGGGAGTAAGGGGGGATGTTTTTATGGATGAGGACGCGCATCAGAAGACGGGGCAAAATCAGGGGCAGGCTTCGCGCCCAGATACCGATGATACCCCTTACATGTCACCCGAAGCGGCGGCGGCTTATGAACGCCGTGCGAAGATTACGGGCGTCTGTATTTTTGCCGCTGTGCTGTTTGCGGGGGCATTGATTTTTGATCTGGGCAAGTCGGCGTGGGAGCCGCAGCAGCGCGAGTCTATCTTTGCGCCAACGGGCAGCTGGAAAGTGCCCGAGATGGCGCAGCAGAACCAGCCTTATCCGGGCGCCGCCAATCCGCCGCAGCCGGCATATGATCCTCTGCTGCTGGCGCATCCGCGTAATGCCTATGATCTGCCGGTGCGCGCGGAGGATGCGTCACAAGCGGGTTTGCGCATGACCGCCGGTGAAGTCAAAGCGATTGCGCCGCGCAATGATAAAATGAGTGACGGGTCAGTGCGCAAAAATCTATACGCACGCACAGAATTTTATCAGCCGGAAAGCCGCGGCGTTTGTTATTTTCATCAATACATGGGAACAGTTGCGACGTATAAAGTCGGCGACCGCGTGCGCGTGCAATATGATACGCAGGCAAGAGATATTTGCGGCAGCTCCCGCATCGTCAAATAAACAGGCGGCATTTCGGCCATGAAAAAAGCCCGGGGGTAGATCCGGGCTTTTTCCGTTGAGGCGGGCCTGCCGTTGGAGGGCGGCGCCCGTAGGCGGCAGAACCTGTGGTTTGGGGTTGGTACTGCCGAAAAGTATTCTTTTTATAATTTTATAATTGCATCTGCGAGCGGATTTCCTGACGCAGCACATCAATCGGCCAGACCTTGCCTTTGTTTTCGAAATGCCAGAACGTCCAGCCATTGCAAGAGGGCAGGCCTTGCAGCGCGGCGCCGACTTTGTGGATGGAGCCCTTGTGGTCGCCCGTATGGTTGCGTGCGACAAGGTTGCCATCGGCGCGGACGCGGGCGGAATAGCGGCGGGTATGGTCAAAAAGAACCGCACCCGGCTCCAGCAGACCTTGCTCAATGACGGTGCCGAAGGGCACGCGCGGCTCTGCGCGCTTTTCGATCGGCTTCAGCAGGCTGTCGTCGTCACCGGCCTTGATCGCTTTGATGCGTTCTTGTGCATGTTCGATGTAATCGGTTTCACGCTCGATGCCGATGAAATCGCGGCCGAGTTTTTTGGCAACCGCGCCGGTGGTGCCGGTGCCAAAGAAGGGGTCAAGCACGACATCGCCCATATTTGTCGAAGACATAATCACGCGGTGCAGCAGCGCCTCCGGCTTTTGCGTCGGGTGGGCTTTCTGGCCATCGTCTTTTTTCAGGCGCTCGCCGCCCGTGCAAAGGGGAATCGTCCAGTCGCTGCGCATTTGCAGGTCCTCGTTCAGCGCCTTCATCGCATCGTAGTTAAAGCGGTATTTGGCGCTTTCGGATTTTGATGCCCAGATCAGGGTTTCGTGCGCATTGGTAAAGCGGCGGCCGCGGAAGTTGGGCATGGGGTTGGTTTTGCGCCAGACGATATCGTTCAGGATCCAGAAGCCGAGGTCTTGCAGCTGCGCACCGAGACGGAAAATATTATGATAACTGCCGATCACCCAGATCGCGCCGTCATCTTTCAGCAGACGTTTGGCTTCCAGCAGCCATGCGCGGGAGAAGCGGTCATATTCGCCAAAGCTGGAGAATTTATCCCAGTCGTCTTCGACACCGTTGACCTTGCTGTTGTCGGGGCGGGTGAGGCCTGTACCCAGCTGCAGGTTATACGGCGGGTCTGCGAAAATCAGGTCGATAGAGCGCGCGGGCAGGGACTTCATCATCTCGACGCAGTCGCCTTGCAGGATTTTATTCCGCGGCAGGTCAATTTTTGTTTTTTTATCAGCCTGTTTCGTCGTGGTCTTGATCATGTTTCTAAACTCCCTTGTCTAGAATCATGATTCAAAGCGGACTCGGCGTCAACAAAAATCTTCAAAAAAGAATCAATTTAATCAGTCAATTACAGAACTATCTTTATGTATGAGTTTAGATACGGGGGCAAAAGACAAGCGGTGATGCGGGGTAACACCATGAATTTCAAGGGCTTTGAGATGTTGGGCGGTGCCGTATCCGGCGTTTTTTGCCCACCCATAGGGCGGAAATTCTTCGGCGAGATTTTTCATCAAAGTATCGCGGTAATGTTTGGCGATGATGGATGCGGCAGCAATCGATAGCGAACGGGCGTCACCTTTGACGATGGTGCGCGCGGTAAAAGTCAGTTTGGGGGCTTTGTTGCCGTCAATCAGGGCGGCCACAGGGCGCCTGGGCAGGCTGTCGCAGGCTTTCTGCATCGCGCGCAGGCTGGCTTGCAGGATATTGATCTGGTCGATCTCCAGCGTGCTGCAAACCCCGATAGCGACATCGGCGGCATCGTGGATACGGGCATAAAGGTCGGCGCGCCGCAGCACAGAGAGTTTTTTGCTGTCGTTGATCTCTGCCCATAACGCGGCATGGCGGGCATCGCGGTGCAGGATGACAGCCGCAGCAACCACAGGGCCGGCCAAAGGGCCACGGCCCGCCTCGTCTATACCGCAGACCGGCACGGCGGGGTCGCCGCAGGTTTCCTGATCTTCAAAACTGAAATCGGGGCGCAAAACGGCAGAAAGGACGGCGGCCACGCCGGTTAGTCCTTTTTGTGTTTGACGACAAGTTTGCTGAAGGGGCGCCACGACCAGAGAACCTTTGTGGTCACAAGGCCATTACGCTTGAGCAGTGCGATCAATGACTTTCTGGCGGCAAAACAGAAATTGATCGGCGGGAAAACGATAGGCCAGAGAATGAATTTTCCGGGCAGGTTCCAGTGGTTGCCGTCTGGCTCCTCGATGTAAATCAAGCCCCCCGGGGCCAGCAATTTTTTGAGTGCCGCAGCAAATTCATCGGGGTGAGTTTGTACGGAAAAGGCTTCTTGTAGATAGATAAAATCGTACTGGCCGGCATGGGTTTCTGCGTGTTCCATAGCGCTTTGATTGTCGAAGAGCTCTTCGCCAAATTTGCTCCGGGAGAATTCGGTAAAAAATTCATGCGCATCGATGCCATGTGCTTTCATACCAAGCGATTTTGCGGCCATGACGCCGTAACCTTGCTGGCTGAAGCCATCAAGAAACCTTTTTCCGGTATGCTGCGGCATCACGCGTGCGATGATTTTTTTGCGCAGGGCAATTTCGGCGTCCGGATTGGGGACATGCGTTATCTGCGGTTCAATTTCGCCAAAATATTGCTCGCGCTTCTCGTCGGTCATCCATGGGGTGACCATGACCGAACCGCAGGCGCGGCAGGCGGCAAGGTCAAAATCGTTCTTTTCCCCCATCGGGTAGGGAACGAAGGGTTTAAGGCAGATCGGGCACTTGTCGTCCTGAGGTGTCTCGGCGGTCATCTAAAACCCTTTAGCTGAGGCTTTTTGAAACGATTTCGTAGACATCGTTGGAAATGTCTTTCTCTGCCAGTATGCGCTTAAGTTCATTTTCCATCAAGGCCTTGCGTGCGCTGTCATAACGCCGCCAATTACGCAGGGGCCCCACCAGCCGCGCCGCTGTCGAGGGGTTCAGGCTATTGACCTTGATCACGGTATCGGCCAGCAGGCGATAACCCGCGCCATCCTTGCGGTGAAACCATTTCTGATTGCCCATGGCAAAGCTACCCATCAGCGCGCGCAGGCGGTTGGGGTTTTTATAGGTAAAGTCGGGGTGGTCGGTCAGGCGGCCCACCTCTTCAACCGTGGCATCGCGGTCGGCGATAGCCTGCAGGCTGAACCATTTGTCCAGCACCAGCGGCTCGTTCTTCCAGGTGCCATAGAAATCGGCAAAGGCGGCATCGCGCGCGGCGCCGGCGGTATCGGCGAGGATGGCCAGCGCCGTGACCTTGTCCGTCATATTGGTCGCGGCGGCGTATTGCGCCGAAGCCAGCGCTACAGCGGCGGCTTCATCGGCGGCCTGAATAAACCGCAGGGCGGCGGCTTTCAGGCGGCGTTTGCCGACGGAAAGCGGATCCGGGCTATAGGGGCCGTTATCGACGTTGGCGTGATAAATGGCGGTCAGCTCTGCCATATAAGCCTTGCCGATCTCGCGGGAGATAAACTGGCGTGCTGCGTGAAGGCCGTCGACATCGACCACATCCATCAGCTGCGCCAGATAGGTTTCGGAGGGCAGTACGAGCGCCTTGGCAAGCAGGGCGCGGTCGGCCTTGGTATCCTTGATCAAGGCGCCAAAGGCATCAAGGCAGGCCTGCGGCATTTTCTGCGCGCCGCCGGAGGCCATGGCAAGGATCAGCCGCTGCAAATAGGTCTGGCCGGAATCCCAGCGGTTAAATCCGTCGCTGTCATGCGCCATGAGGAACAGAAGATCGTCGTCGGTCAGGTCGGTTTTCAGTTTTACCGGCGCCGAAAATCCGCGCAGGATAGACGGGACAGGCTTTTCCGCGATGCCGTCGAAAACAAAAGTCTGTTCTTTTTCGACCAGATGCAAAATACGCGTGCCACCCTCCAGCAAATCTTTGCCGTCCTTGCCAAGCAGGCCGGTGGCAACCGGAATATGCATCGGCTTTTTATCTTTCTGGCCGGGCGTATCGGGGATGTCCTGACGGATGGTCAGATGGAATTTCTTTGCGGCATCGTCGTAATGACTGGTGACGGTCAGAACCGGCGTGCCGGCCTGCGCATACCACAGCTTGAACTGTTTCAGATCAACGCCTGAGGCGTCTTCCATACACTTGACAAAATCATCGCAGGTGACGGCTTGCCCGTCGTGGCGCGCGAAGTACAAATCCGTTGCCTTGCGGTAATTTTCCGCGCCCAGCAGCGTGTGCATCATGCGGATGACTTCGGCGCCTTTTTCGTAGACGGTGGGGGTGTAGAAATTGTTGATCTCGATATAGTTATCGGGGCGGATGGGGTGTGCCATCGGGCTTGCATCTTCGGGGAACTGGAAGTTGCGCAGCTGTTCGACATCGTCAATGCGCTGCACGGCGTGGCTGTTCATGTCGCCTGAAAAACACTGGTCACGGAAGACGGTGAGGCCTTCCTTCAGGCTCAGCTGGAACCAGTCGCGGCAGGTGATGCGGTTGCCGGTCCAGTTGTGAAAATATTCATGCGCCACCACGCCTTCGATCGCGCCGTAATCGGCGTCTGTCGCCGTTTCCGGCTTGGCGAGGACGAGTTTGGAGTTGAAGATATTCAGGCTCTTGTTCTCCATCGCGCCGAAATTGAAATCGTTGACGGCGACGATGTTGAAAATATCAAGGTCGTATTCGCGGCCGTATTTTTCTTCGTCCCATTTCATCGAATCCTTCAGCGCCTTCATGGCATGGGCGCATTTGTCTTCGTTGCCGTGGTTGACGTAGATGTAAAGATCAACCTTGCGACCGCTCATGGTCGTAAAGGTGTCATGTATATGGGCGAGGTTGCCGGCGACCAGCGCAAACAGATAACTTGGCTTGACAAACGGATCTTCCCAGACCGCATAGTGGCGGCCACCGTCAAGGTCGCCCTTGTCGGTGCAATTGCCGTTGCCGAGCAGCACGGGGCAGGCTTGCTTGTCGGCTTCGATGCGCGTGGTGAAGGTGGTCATCACATCGCTGCGGTCGAGGTAATAGGTGATCTTGCGGAAACCTTCCGGTTCGCACTGCGTGCAATAATTGCCGCCGGAATTGTAGAGACCTTCCAGCGCGGTATTTTGTTCGGGCCTGATCTCGGTGACAGTTTCAAGCGTGAAGTGATCCGGTACGTCATGTACCGTCAGATGGCTGTCGTCGGTGCTGAAGCGGTTATCGGCCAGTTTTTCGCCGTCTATCGAAACCGATTTCAATACCAGTTCCTGCCCGTCGAGGACGAGGGCGGCGGCAGCGGGGTTTTCGCGCTTGAAAACCGTCTTGGCCGTAACCGTGGTGACGCCCGCATGAATGTCGAAGGTCAGATGAATATTTTCGATGCTGAAATCCGGCTTTTGATAGTCTTTCAGATATTTGGTCTGCGGGGCATTTTCGGTTCTGAACATCGCGGGATTCCTTGTCTGGCGTCATCTGTTTTGAAGCGAAATTATACGGCATCAAAAGTAAAAAATCATATATCATTCAGAAAGCTGTAGATTTTCGGATTATGTAATAATGAGAAGAGAAGACCCTTTTTCCTTAACCAAAACCGCAGGCGAAAAACGTTTGCAGGATGTCGCACGGCAGCAGGTGCAGGAGACAGACAGACGCAAGCGAAAAGAAATCTGGCTGGTGGTTCTCTTCGGGATTTTTGTGTTGATGGTCGTCTTTTGGCTGATGTCGCGTGGCGTCGGTGGACAATGGCTGCGTTATGCTGCCGGAGGCATGTGGATGGCCTTCACGATTGCGCGCGCGAATTACATGCACCGCGCAGGACGAAAGATATCGCGGCTGGAGTTGGTTTTATCAGTAGTGATGATATTCTCTCTGGTTTGGGGGCTTTTGTATCTGCATCGTCAATTCGAATATCTTCAGCAGATTTTTAATCTTACATAGCGAAGGGTAAGGCGATGCCGGACGATTTCTTCACCAACAGAGACGACACTACCACATCAGAAAAACGCGATGATTTCGGTGATTTTGAACGACGCCGCAACCAGCGCCGAATTATCATGGTTGTGGTGCTGCTGGCGGTCGCAGGGGCGGCGTGGCATTTTACCGGCGGTGATATCAAGATGGCTGCGCTGTTGACAGGGGCCTTGGCTTTGACGGGTTTTTCATTATTTACCCGTCTGGGCGGTATGAAAGACCGCGCCAAAGAAAAGGGCATGTCACCGGGGCGGATTGTTTTGAATATTGTCGTGGCGAGTCTGATTTTGGCGGCGGTCTGGTATTTATACGCGCACGGTATGAATCGTCTCCTGGAGCCGTGAGCTTTATTATTCCGCGTCTTCAAATACCATATCGACCATAGCGGCGGGCGGGACATAGCCGTCATGCTCGGGCGGGGCAGCTTCTTTTTCGCGGCCTTTACGGACATGGTCCCAGACCAGCGCCAAGACATCGTCCACGCCCTGATGCGCGGCGGCCGACATGACATAGACTTTTTTGCGGATCGCTTTGGCGAGGATTTTTTGCTGGTCTTCGGCCAGTTCAGGGCCGAGGGCGTCGCTTTTGTTCAGCACGATCACCTCGGGCTTTTTGGCAAGACCCTGCCCATAGGCTTTGAGCTCATTGCGGATGGTTTTATAGGCACCGACGATATCGTCCTGCGTCGCGTCGATCACATGCAGCAGCACCTTGGTGCGCTCCACATGGCCAAGAAAACGGGTACCGAGGCCGTGGCCTTCGTGCGCGCCCTCGATCATGCCCGGAATATCGGCAATCACAAATTCGTTGTCGTGGCTGCGCACAACGCCAAGGTTGGGCACAAGCGTGGTAAAGGGGTAATCCGCAATTTTTGGCCGCGCGCGGGATGTGACGGAAAGAAAGGTCGATTTTCCTGCATTGGGCAGGCCAATAATGCCCGCATCGGCAATCAGCTTCAGGCGCAGCCAGACAGCGCGTTCCTGTCCCGGCCAGCCGGGCAGAAATTTGCGCGGCGCACGGTTGGTCGCTGATTTGAAATGCGCATTGCCGAAACCGCCGTCACCGCCGCGCAGGAAAAGGATTTTCTGGCCGGGGGTGACAAGGTCGAGCAGCACGGTTTCCTTGTCTTCATCCAGAATGACCGTACCGACAGGCACGCGGATCACCAGATCTTTGCCGTCGCCGCCTGTCATGTTGCGGCCACGGCCATGGTCGCCGACGCCGGCGCGGAAATGCTGGGTGTAACGAAAATCGATGAGGGTGTTCAGGTTCGCGACGACTTCGAAATAAATATGCCCGCCGCGCCCGCCGTTGCCGCCATCGGGGCCGCCCATGTCGATATATTTTTCACGGCGGAAGGCAACGCAGCCGGCGCCGCCTTTTCCGCTTTCAAGATATATTTTCGCTTCGTCGAGGAACTTCATGGTACTGGTGGCCTAACAAAAAGCCGGGGAAGGTCATTCCCCGGCTTTTGTGAATACGCGGTAACGCCGGAATTAGGCGGCTTCTTCGGTCTCGAGCGGAACGATCGAAACGTAACGGCGACCTTTCAGGCCGCTGTGGAATTTAACAACGCCGTCGCGCTTGGCGAACAGGGTGTGGTCACGGCCAATACCGACAAATTTACCGGCATGGAATTCTGTGCCGCGCTGACGGACAATGATGTTACCCGCGAGGACGAACTGGTCGCCGTAGCGTTTGACACCAAGTCGCTGGCCAGCTGAGTCGCGACCGTTTTTTGTACTACCACCGGCTTTCTTCTGAGCCATGACTTACTACTCCTGGATCTTGATCGTATCGTGTTGTGATTAACCGTTGATGGCCGTGATTTTCAGCACGGTGACATTCTGGCGATGGCCGTTTTTGCGGCGATAGTTCTGGCGGCGCTTCTTTTTGAAGACGATGATCTTGTCCGTTTTTTTCTGGTTCAGGACATCGGCCTTTACGCTTGCGCCGGCAACAGTGGGCGCGCCAATTTTGGCTTTGCCTTCGCTGCCCACCAGCAGGACTTCGTCCAGCGTGACGGCGGCGCCGATTTCAGCGTCGAGCTTTTCGACTTCAATAATATCGTCCTTCTGGACGCGGTATTGTTTACCACCGGTTTTGATGACTGCGTACATGGCTATAACCGTTTCATTTCAAGTGTTTGTTTTAAATCTGTACGAAGGGAAAGGGCATGTTTTCACGCCCGGATTCCCGTCCGAGATGTCGCAATATACCCGTAAAACCTACTATGTCAAGAAATTTGCAGAAAAGCCTGCAAGAATCTTGACGGGCAGGGCGGTGCCTTGGAAACGCCTTTTTAACCCGTTTCCACGATACTGTGAAGCGACTATACTGCCGCAGGGGACTGTGCAGCGGCTATATATAAGGGCCACAGGGGGAGTTTGGTACGGGATGGGCAAAATCCTGAACAGTCTGGTTATTTCGGCTACCGGCGATACGCAGGCGGCGCTCGAGAATATTATGCAAAATAATATCGAGGGCTATACGCTGCGTTTCACAACCGCGGGGTTTGACGCGCTGACGGTGCCGGAGCCGGAACCCGACCTTGTTTTTATCGACAATAAAATATCCCTGCCGCGTGAGGAGCTGGAGCGCATCACCGCGCTTTTTGCCGGTCATACGCAGGTGCTGCTCGACGATGACCACGACGAGGACAGCCGCCGCGATTTTATGAAGGCGGGGGTGGACGAGGTGATGAGTCTGGCCGAACTGCAATCGCCCGTCGGCCGCCATCTGCTTGAAAAGCTGCTCGCGCTCAAAGACCTCGCCGATGCCGAGGCGCTGATCGAACAAAGTGAAGAGCGTTTCCGCGGTATTATCGAACACGCGCACGATATGATTACGCTGCTCGATGCCGATGGCACGGTACTTTATACAAGTCCGGCCTTCGGGCGCCAGATGGGGTTTGATGCCTGGGAAGTTCTGGGGCAGACAATTTTCGATTTCGTACATGACAGCGACAGATATATTTTACAGCAAAATTTCCGCCGTCTGCTCAATGACCCGGCTGCGGCCGGTATGTCTCTGGAATTCCAGATCCGTAACAAAGAAGGCGGCTGGCGCAATCTGGAAGCCATCGCCTCCAATCTTCTATCAAACGTCACGGTTCAGGCCGTGGTGCTGAACTTCCGCGATGTGACCGAACAAAAACACGCGGAGGTGGAGCTGGAAAAATACCGCCGCCATCTGGAAGAGCTGGTCGAAAAGCGTACCCGCGAAGCCGAAGCCGCCAACCAGCGCGCCGATACAGTTCTGGCCGCCAGCCCCGATACGCTGATCGCCATCGATGACAAGGGCTGCATCAGTTTTATGAGCCAGCACTATTTTCTGCGCTATCCCAAAAGCGCACCACGGCTACATGGCATGCATATCCTTGATGCTTTCGATATCATGGCCGAAGAAGTGCATCTGCCCAAAGATGACCAGCGGTATATCCAGATGCGCGAGTGGTGGAAGAATCCGCAGGGTGCGCGCGAATTCCGGCTGGCCAGCGGCATGTGGGTGCGTCTTCAGGCGCGGCGCATGGCCAGCACCGGCGAAACCGTTGTTTCCACCACCGATATTTCCGAATACAAACGTCAGCAAGCGCTGCTGGCGGCGCAGTCGTCCGAGCTGACCGCCGCGCTTGAAAAAGAAAAAGACATCGTGGAGCAGCAAAAGACTTTTATATCGATGGTCAGCCACGAATTCCGCACGCCACTGACGATCATCGACGGCAATGCCCAGATTATCCTCAGCCGCGGCACAACCTTGCCGCGCGAGATGCTGGAGCGCCGCGCCGTGACCATCCGTTCCGCCGTCGACCGTCTGATCCGTCTGATCGAAACATTATTGTCGGCCCATATGCTGGATGCAGGCCGGATGAATGTGGAGCTGGAGGATTGTAATCTTGCCCAGATTATCGAAGAAGCCTGCACCGACCAGCAGGATATTTCACCCGCGCACCAGATCAAGATGACGCTGCGCGGCCTGCCGCCCGCGATGCGGCTGGATAGCAAGCTGGTACGCCAGATGATGGCCAATCTGTTGTCGAACGCCGTGAAATATTCACCGCAAAGCCCGCTGGTCGAAGTGATGGCTTTTGCCGAAAAGGATCGCGTGGTGATCGAAGTCACCGATTACGGCCTTGGCATTCCCGAAGACGAGCAGCCGCGCATTTTCGGGAAATATTTCCGCGCGTCGACATCGGGCGGAATTCCGGGCTCCGGCCTCGGTTTAAGTCTTGTGAAGCAATTCGTTGAACTGCATAATGGCACCATCGATCTGCGCAGCAAGGTCGGGGTGGGCACAGCCGTGACCGTCACACTGCCGCGCGCAGGTGTGATCGAGGCAGCCGCCGCCGACAAGCTGGCGCGCTGATCGAAGACGGGAGATCAATCAAGGCGTTCGAAGGGGTTCGGGCGTATATTAAAAAACAACAAGCCGGAAACGGCGGTAATCTTGCGATTGTTAACCATGTCTTAACCATTTTTATGGTAAAAATGTGGCAATCGCAACGAGGGGAAAAAAGATGTGGGCTATGCAAAAAATGCAGAGGGAGTTTGCGATGACCAAGATATTGCTGATTGAAGATGAAGCGCCGGTACGCGAAATGCTGCTCGACGAGCTGACCGTACAAGGCTACGACGTCATCGAAGCGGCCAATGGCGAAGAAGGCCTGCAAAAATTTCTGGAGAACGAGCCGGATATCGTGCTCTGTGACCGCGCCATGGCGGGCATGTCGGGCTATGACGTTCTGGCACGCATACGCGGCGCGCATCCGCAATATGACGAAGTGCCCTTTGTCTTTTTGACCGCACTGACCGACCCGCGCGACAAGGCGGCGGTGGAGCATTTGCGCCCTGCGGCCTATATCGAAAAGCCGGTCGATTTTAACAATCTGACGGAACAGATCAAAAGCCTGATCGTGCGTAAAAAATCGGGCTAGTGCAGAGAGTTTCTCTGGCAGAAATAAAAAAACGGCTCGTGTGATACGAGCCGTTTTTTTATTGTGTGTGATCTTACGGTTTCGGCTGCGGTGCGGCGGGTTTCTGGTTTACCGCAACTTCGGGCGAGAAGGGCGTCAGATGTTTGATGCCGCGTTTGATCTCGAGCCCGAATTGTGCGGGGTCGCCGTTGTCATTGACTTTGATATAGGCCAGCAGCTCGCCTTTGAAGCTGGGTGCTTCGCCGTTCGGCCCGCCGTAGCCATAGGGTAAATCAATCTTTTCACCCTCCGGCGTGCGGTAATACATGCTGTTGCCGCCCTGCACATACATCTGCGCATCGACTTTTTCGAAATTGCCGGGGGTGCCGATATAAAGCTCGTTGCGGTTATGCAGCTGGATCAGCAGACGGCCGTCGGAAAAACGGGCGGCGTTGAAAATGCGGTCAGGTTCCGTATCGCGCACCGAATGCAGGTTCAGCGCGTTTTGCGCCAGTGCGCCGTTCAGGTTATTCAGTGTTTCCGCATCGGCCAGCTGGCCGTGGAACGTGGCCGACGCACCGACGAGGCGGGCATCGAGCAGCTTGCCGTCGTTTGCGAATTCATGGACAACGCTAAAGCTTTCGGTGCCTGCGGCGCGGTCACCGCGCACGGTGATGGCGTTTTTGCCAAAAAGCTCTTTGCGCTCGCCCCATATCTGGAAAGCATCCATGCTGTGATGGGGCAGGAAATAGGCCCCCTGATTGCCGAGAAAAAGAATATGCCCCTGCGGGAAATCGAGGGCGAACTGAACGCGCGGCTGCGTCATGACAAAAGCCTTTCTGTATAAATGTGAATGCCCGCGAAGATGACAGGCCGCACGGGCAGCGTCAACCCGTTTTCATAAACTGAACGGGTGAAAAAAAAGCGCAAGCAAAAACCCCCGGACGTTATGCCGGGGGTTTTCGGATTTTTGGGTAACCAAGTGGGGTTTTGGGGTTTCAGGGGAGTTTAGCTGCCTGCTCGGTTACCCTGGCGAACCAGAGGTTCAGCCAATTCAAATCTGGAATCTTGTGTAGTGATTCAAAAATTACATAATTTGAATCGATTCGGCAAGCGGAATCTTTACCCTTTCTTAATTTATTACCTTAAAAGCAAAATATCAGAAAATGGCATATAAGGTATTGTTTATTTTAAACTTTTCACCGCCGCCAAAACCTCTTCGGCATGACCTTTGGCTTTGACGTTGCGCCAAATCTGGCGAATAACGCCCTTGTCATCGGCCAGAAAAGTCGCCCTTTCGATGCCCATGTACTTCTTGCCGTACATCGACTTTTCGACCCAAGTGCCGAAGGCTTCGCACATTTCTCCGCCTTCATCGCTGATCAGGGTGAAGGGCAGCTCGTATTTGCCGGCGAATTTTTCGTGGGATTTTAGGCTGTCTTTGGAAACGCCATAAACTTTGGCGTTCATCTTTTTGAATTTGGGCAGATTGTCACGAAATTCGCAGGCTTCTGTTGTGCAGCCGGGCGTGTCGTCTTTGGGATAGAAATAGATCACCACATGGCTGCCCTTGAGGTCCTTGTTGCTGATGGCGCCGTCTGCCGTCTGCGCCTTGAAGGCGGGCAGTTTATTGCCGATGTCGAGTGTCATGAGAAACCTCCGTGCATGTCCGTTATTGTCTGGACATGATATAGGAGCTTTGGCCGTTTGGGCAATCAGCGCGGCACAACAAATCCCTGAAAGATATCGTGCGCTTCGCGCAGCTGCCGCGCTTCTTTTGCCGCCGGCAATTGTTTGACCAGCAGCACATAGGGCAGGCCAAAATCATCAAGCGCGCCCAGCGTCTGGCCGAGGTTTTCGCCTTCGCGTCCGGCTTCTTCTAAAGTATAGACATAATGACGGATACCGTCCGCGCGGCTCTGCGGCCATTCAAGCTGCGCGGGGTCGGCTTCAAACCAGCTGCGGCGCACGCCAAGGCCGATCCAGTAATCAAGTTTCAGATGTTCGCGCAGACCGGTGGCGAAAGTCCCGATTTTTTCGAGATCGGGCGTATCGGTCTGCCAGTCCAGCAGGATTTCGACAATCTTGTTGTTCTTGCGCTTCCACAGCGTGAGTTCTGCTTCGATCAGTCTGCCGAATTCGGTCACCGATGATGGCAGCGTGTCAAAGCTGATAAGCAGATTGACCTCGCGCTGTGGCAGGGTGATGGGCTCGATGTCGCTGGCTGCGATGCGATAGCTGCCGTCGTCGTCTTTGGTCAAGCTGCCGATATTGATCATAACAGGGCTGGTGTCGCGCGGCAGGCGGGCAAAATCACCGGCATCGTCGGCATAATTAAACCGCACGATGCTCTTTTCCTGTGCGGGCGGGTTTTTAAGCCTGTCCATGTCTCGCAGTGCGCCAATGACGACCAGCGCGACCACAACGGCGAAAATAATGGCATAGGGTTTTTTCTGGCGGCGATGCATGTGGTTTTGCGGGCTCCGGTGTTTATTCCCCAAGCTCGAAGCGTATCAGGGCGGAGAGGCCGATGTCCAGAGATCCTGCGGCAACCGGTGTTTGCGCCGCGCCACCATCCATCGACATAGCGCGCATCATGGGCACAACGGGGCCGCTGTGCTGCGGCTGTTCGGTGATCGACACAATTTTGCGGAGTTTGAGGCCTGCGGCTTTGGCATAAATCTCCGCACGGGCTTTGGCATTGGCTACGGCGGATGCGCGGGCTTTGTCGAGATGTGCTTCGCGGTCTTTGACGTCGAAACTCGGGCCGTTGATCTGGTTTGCGCCCGATGCCACGACGGCATCCAACGTTTTGCCCAGCGCGGCAAGGTCACGCACGATGATATTGACGTTATTGCTGGCCTGATAGCCGACAAGGCGGGGCTGTTCGCCGCCGCGGCTGCTGCTGTAGTCGTATTGCGCATTCAGGTTGATGCCTGCGGTTTGCATGTCCTTGTCGGCAATGCCGGCCTTGCGCAGCGTGTCGTATACGGCTGTCATGCGCTTTGCGTTTTCCTGCATGGCTTCGGCAGCGGTTTTGGCGGTGGTCATGACGCCCGCGCCGATATGCGCCAGTTCGGGCGCGGCGGCAACGCTTTCCTGCACGGTGATTTCAAGCACTTGCGCGGGCTGCGGCAGGGGTCTTGGCTCCTGCGCGCTTGCGGGCAATGCGGGCAAAAGGATCGCACAGGCAACAAAGCCTGCCATCAGCGGTCTGCGCAGAAAAGCGGTCATAAAAAAGGCTCCGTCTGTAAAAGTTATTATTGATTGGCGCGGTCAATGACGTAACCGACGCCGGCGCCGACGACCGTGCCGATCGCTGCGCCGCAGCTGATGCAGCCGCCGGTGACAGCTGTCACGCCAATGCCCGTTGCCGCGCCTACGGCGGCACCGGATACTACGCGCTGCTGTGTATGCGTCATATTTGTGCACGCGCCAAGCGAGATCAGGCAAACGGCGGCCAGCACCATGCGCAGCGGCGCTGCGGAATGTTGAATGTTCAGAGTATGCATTGTTTTCCCCTTTTTACTTTTCTTGAAGTACTCCCAAAACCGATAATGAATCAGCTGGGCGGCGCATGCAAGCCTTTTGCGAATCGGCGGCGCCGTCAAATCCGCACGCGGCGGATTTTCTGATTCATTTCAGAGTCTTCGCGGGGTTTATAAACGCGCTTTTTTATGCGCGCTGCGCACCATGTCGTGAAAGGCGACAACGCCGTTTTCATGGCGCGGTGACAGTTCGCCGGTGTCATAGATGCCGCCGCGCAGGTTTTTCTGCACAATCTCGCAAAGTTCGATATCTTCGCGGGTGACTTCGATGCTGACATCGATGGTGCGGCGGTTTTCTTCTTCCATCTTTTCGGAAACATCGGTGAAGAGATAGCAATAACGCAGCTCGGTCGTCTCCGGCCCGGTCGGAATGACAAGTTCAAGGTTCATGCCGTTCTTGTATATATTGAGCGCGCAATTTGGCCACACCCAGACCCAAAGGCCGTTGTTGACGGCTTCGTCGGCGCGGTCGGCGCGCAGGCCGGTTTCGTGGCGGGCGATGCGGTCACCCGGCACAACGCGGTAGGTGGCAAAATCGATATCACGGTTCAGCCCCGGGTGGATGGCGGGGATGTGATAGCCTTCCATATAATTTTCGATATAGGTCTTCCAGTTGCAGGCGAGGGGATGTGTCGCCATATCGTAGAATTTGTAGCCGGAAAGATCCGTCCCTGCCAGCGCGGCAGGCAGGTCGCCAAGGCTTGCTTCGAAATCCGGCGCGTTTTCGGCCATGCAGATAAAGACCAGCGGGCCCAGCATACGCAGATGGATGGAAAAAAGAGATGTGCGGTCACAAAGCGCTTTTTCATCACCGCCAAAATTGGGCGCTTTTTTCAGGCAGCCTTCGCTGTCGTAAACCCAGCCATGATATATACAGCGCAGCACATCGGCTTTGCCGTGGCCTTCGCGCAGAACCATGGACGCGCGGTGGCGGCAGACGTTGTGAAAAGCGCGCAGCGCGCCGTCTTTGCCGCGAATGACCATGACAGGGCGACCGGCAACAGTATAGGCGACATAGCTGCCCGGCTCCGGCAGCAGGGCTTCGTGACAAAAAATCAGCCATTCGCCGAAAAATATCTTTTCCCGCTCCGCTTCGTACATGTCCGCATCGTGATACCACAGGGCGGGAATGGTCTGTGCGTTGCCGGACGGTGCTGTTTCTGCGGCGGCGGGGTTTGTTTTGGGATGAGTCATCACGAGGCTCCTTGTTTCTGGCGCGCGGCAGGGGGCTGCTGGCGAACATCGCCGATTTCTTCCGGCCATTCGATATGCAGATGAATATCGGGGGTGCCACCGGTGCGGGTAATATCGACGCCGTCATCGTGCCGCTGGAACCGCAGCGAGATCATGCCATCGCCAACCCGCAAGCCGGAAATTTCCAGATCTGTCAGCCATGGTGGCAAATGCGGGCGGTGCAGCGTGACCGTCTTTGCCGCACCGTCAATGCGCAGGCCCAGCATGGATTGCAGCAAAAGCGATTCCGATGCGCTCGCCCAGGCCTGCGGGTTGCAGGCAACAGGATAGGCGGCAGGCGGCGCGCCGCTTGCGTCGCGGGGCAGTCCGCCGAAAAGCTCCGGCAGGCGCATCTGCGGAAAATACTGCGCGGCATCGAAAAGGGCGGTCATCAGCTTGGCCGCGCGTTCTTCAAATCCGTATTTGGCCATGCCTGCGGCACAAAGGGCTGTATCATGCGTCCAGACCGTACCGTTGTGATAGCCTTCGGGGTTTTTGACCGGCTCGTATCTTTTTTCGCGTGCGCCAAGGGTGCGGATACCGAAGCCGCTGAACATATCGTCGGACATCAGCATATCCGCAACCTGCGCGGCGCGCTCTTCGGGCACGATGCCGCAGAATAATAAATGACCTGCATTCGATGCGCGCACACGGCAAGGTTTTTTGGCACCGTCAAGCGCAAGGGCATAGATGCCGATATCTTCCTGCCAGAAAACATCGTTGAAATGTTGTTTCAGTTTTTCGGCCTGCTGCTGCAATGTGTTGGCGCGGTCTGTCATGCCCAGGGCGCGTGATATCTGTGCGGCGGCACGTTTGGCGGCATAGACATAGCCTTGTACTTCGCACAGGGCGATGCTGCCTTCGGCCAGTGTGCCGTCGGCATGTGAAATGGCATCGACGGAATCTTTCCAGCCCTGATTGCCAAGGCCGGTGTCTGCACCCCGCAAATATTCAACAAAACCATCACCGTCGATATCGCCGTGCGTATCGATCCATGCCAGCGCCGCTTCGATCTGGGGCCAGAGCGTGCGGATAAAATCGGTATCGCCCGTACGCTCCAGATAGGCACCGGCCAGAAAGACAAAAAGCGGTGTGGCATCGGCTGTGCCGTAATAGGGCGTATGCGGAATTTCGCCGCAGGCCGCCATTTCGCCGCTGCGGATTTCGTGCAGAATTTTGCCGGGGGCGCTGTCATGAAACGCGTTCGTCTCCGCTGCCTGCCGCGCCGCCAGAAAGCCAAGCACGCCGCGCGCAATATCCGGGTCCTGCCAAAGAAGCTGAAACGCGGTGATGATACCATCACGGCCAAAGGGCGTGCTGTACCACGGAATACCGGCATAGGGATAAAAACCCTGTGGCGTTTCGGTCGTCAGCAGCGCCAGATCAACCGCGTTTTGATGTACCCATTCGTCAAAATCTGGGTTGGAAGAATGGATTTCGGCGCGGCGGTCAAGCTGGGCCTGTACATGCGCAAGGGCTTCGGATTTTTGCGCTTCGAAAATCTCGCCGTCGACGGGCATCGGAATATGGCTGGCGCAAAGATACAGGCTTCCTGTTTCGCCTGCCGGAACAGCAAGCGTGAAAGAAACGCCCTGATCGGTTTTTTGCGGCGTCTGCGAAAACGACAGGCAGCAGCTGCGCGGGCGCCCGTCAAGGCCGGTATAATCAAAACGCAGGCCGCTGTCGGTCAGGCAGGGGGCTGAGGGCGTGCCGCGCGCCGCACGTTTGGCGCCGCGCAGTTCAAAGAGATCTTTGAAATCGGTATCAAAAATATAGCCAATATGCAGCGAGAGGTCTTCACCGCTGCGGTTGACCACGGCGATTTCTTCGTAAAGCGCATCCTGCCACAAAAAAAGACTGCGCCAGATCTCGGGCTGGGCGCGATCTTCGCTCAGCTGGAATTTGGCTTCAAAAACGGTATTGCTCTCGTCGATATAGCTGTCGATCAATAACGGCACACGGCCATCGATGCGCAGCTCGGCACGTGCCAGCAGGCGGGTGTCGCGGCAGATCAGGCCGTCGGCGATATTGTGGTCGATTTCATTGCGGCCAAGCATGTCGCCGTGTTCATCGATGATGGCGAAACTGTCGTTGTGTTTAAGGACGAACATCACGGCCTGTCTGTTATGTGGAGCGGATTATTATTGACCATAGGGGCAAAGCGGGACGGTTTCCACGCTGAATTTGCAAGGATTTATGCTGCGCCGCAGTATAGAAACGCTAAATCAGATGCGGATTTGGCGGCGGAGTGGTATATTATTAAGAAAATAGAAGCCTTTACGATCTATAATCTGTAAAGCAAAGGGTTTGATTTTGAACAAATGTAGAAAAATCAATCCCTTGTTCGGGAATCGCCGAGGGATGCGATGACCGGTACAGGGGCATGGCAAAGCGTGCTGGAGGGCGATTCCATTGATCGCTTCCTCGGCCATTTTGTGCTGTCCGATCGCCAGCGCGGAAAAATCCTGCGCGAGCATCCGAATGCCGATCTGTCGCATTTGCCAACCGATAAAAAAGACGTCCTGAAAGACATCGAGGCCCTGTGGCAAAGCCGCGGTTTTCTGACGCCTGCCGAAACGCAGGCTTCATTGATCGAAAAATATATGCCGGGCGCCGATGTACGCCTGCACGATTTTATCCGCGATACAGAACTGTCGCGCAATAAACCCGAAGCCGTGACCGGATATCTGACCAAAGAACATGCTTATCTGGCGACCGGCCTTGCGCATTTATATGCGCAGCAAACCGGCATGCCGATGATGATGATCGAAGTTGATTTTTCCAACATGGGCGGCACCAATGATTATTTCCGCCAGACGCTGGCTGCCGAAGCGGGGGTTCTTCCTGTTGATATTCCGCAAAGGCGGGCCGAAGAACTTACCGACCGTGCCGTGCGTCTGCTCTCTGCCGGTATGACGGCGGATATTGCCAAACTGTACCCGGAAGAAAAAATTGTACCGATCCGCAGCGGCGGCGATGAACTGCGCATTCTTGTGACCGGCATTGCCGATCCAAACGAACAGCTGCGCCTGTCGGATCTTTTGCATGCGAATATCGAACGGCGCGTGGCCAAAATGGGCCTGCAGGATCATCCACATCTGAAAGCGCCCGAAGATCCGCGCCGCAACGGTTTTGGCGCGGCACTGGCGGTGCAGGATATGGCGCTGATCTCGAACCCCGGTACGCTGATTCAGGAGCTGGACGCACGCATCACGGAAACCAAAAATCAGCTGGGCATGATGCGCCTCGGCATGATCGACAGCGATGCGATAGCCGCCGAAACCGAAGGTAATCTGCGCTTTGGCCTGATGCGTGTGCCGCAAGGTGTGTCTCCCGAAGATGTCATCGATTTTGCGATTGAACGCGCACAGCGTAATGCACAGGCCGCCGCCGATGCGCTGCGTGATATGAATCCTTTTTATAACCGTGACCTTGCGGGCGGCATTGCCGGTTTTAATCTTTATGTCGATAAGGTGATGCCGCTGCTGGTTCAGCCGCCGATGGCAACAGCTTTTTTGCCAAAACCTCTCGACAAAGAAAGCCTCGGCGGACAAAACCGCCCCGAGGGGGTCGATCCGACGGACAGTCTGGAGCGCCGTTATGTCGCCGTCGCGCTTGAACATTTCTATGAAGAGGGGATTGCCCTGTCGCCGACCGCGCTGCATTTCCTCAAGCTCAGCGTGCGCGGTCTGTCGCCCGAAGATCCTTCGGCGCAGGTGATGATGCCCGTCGGCATGGTGCGGATGCTTGACAACGCCGCCGCCGATGCAGCCGATTTCCGCGCACAAGTGAACGCGGATGATCCGGATATTGCCGCGGCGCTGCAAAAGGCGGGTTTGAAAGACGCCGCGCAGGTTATGCCGCAGGCTTTGGCGGTATCGGTCCATAACCTTGCCGGTTTGAACAGTGCGCTTGGCCATCATAACGCGGATATTGTACTGCGCCATATCGCGCATGATATTATCGGCGAGGCTGTTTATGCAGCGGGGGTGCCGCGTCAGGCGCGTTCCAGCTTTACGACTGCACATCACGGCGGCGGTAATTTTTCTGTTCTGCTGCCTGCTGGCGGTACGGATGCGCAGGGCCAGGCATGGTTTGCATCGCAGCGCATGATCCACGATGTGCGCAGCGGGATCAAATCACGCATCAAGGCTCTGAACGAAACCGGCATTGCGGCCTTTCTTGAAAAAAACGGCGGTTATGTCGATGACAGCGTCCGGTTGTATCTGGGCGAAAAAGAGTTGAATACCTTTGCCAATATCCGCGACCCGAAAGAACGCAGTTTTCCTTTTGGCGAAGAGGTCATCAGCGGGCGCGTCAACGGTATCCACGCGGTTGTGATCGGTGCGGCGGTTTCTTATGACCCGTCCATGCCCGGAGCCGGCGGCGGGGTCTTTATTGGCGCGCTGCGTACCCGCGCCGATGCGATGATGGAACAGCTGCGCGGTGCCATTTTGCATCAGGCGCACAGGGCAGGCGCCAAAACCGAAGACGGCATGCCGCCGCGTCCGTTTCAGGCCGCGTTCAACAGCTATGCCATCGGCAGCGGGCAGACACAGGCCGCCTTTATTATCGGCGGTGCCGATGCCGCGAAATATCTGCCCGCAACGGCAAACCGTGCCGCCAAGCCCAAAGCACCGGGAGAGACCCCATGACCGGACAACACAAAACCCCTGCGCCGCCGCCCGAAATCGCCGATTTTTTGCGCAAGATCGGCCCGCGGCAATTGACCTCTGCCGAAGCGCGTGAATTGAATCTACTACGTCTCAAACACGGTTTGCCGGGTGCAAGCGCGGCAGGCGTTGCCGCAGAGCTGGCCGGCGGAACAGACGACGAAGGCTAACCTCATGCCAAAATACATGCTTGCCGTATTGTTTTTTATCATGGCCGTGCCCGTGCCCGCAGCGGCAAGCAACTGGCTGGAATGCGAAGGGCGCGCCAGCGTGATATCTTCCATGCGCGGCGACGAGGGGGCGTGGCAGCTCTCGGCAGAAGCAACCGAGGCCGTGATCACCGATGGTTTCGGCGAAGCTGGCGGCGAGTGTATCGAAGCCAAAGGCGCTGTGATGATTGCCAGCGAAAAAGAAATCGCCGCAGGAGAGGTGGTGCGTTTTAAATATTCATACTACGGCGGTCTCGGCCCGCAAGGCCCTGTCACCAGCCGGACATGGACGCGGAGCGAATAACAGCTTTTTGTGTATAAAAAAACACCGGCATCCTTGCGGATACCGGTGTTTTTTAGAGCATAAAAGCTTATGCTGCCTGAAGGTTCGTGGCAGAGCTTTTGCCGCGTTCCATAGCGATTTCATAAGAAATCATCTGGCCTTCGTTCAGCGTACGCATGCCTGCGCGTTCAACCGCGCTCATGTGTACGAATACGTCAGCGCCGCCGTCTTGCGGAGCGATGAAACCAAAACCCTTTTGGGGGTTAAACCATTTTACAGTACCTTGAGCCATGATGGCCTCCTTTAAGAGCACTTGCGTGCGTAAATCACCGCACAACATTTGTACGGCTTATGATCGAAATGCAGCGATGTCTTGGAGGAGGCCTTGAGGGCAGCAAACAAGTCAGAACTAAAGCTCGAACGCCACTACTGTATGCCTTTTAAGCAGAATAGCAAGCGATAAACCTGTAAAGTCAAAACAGGGCTGTAAACAAACAGAAAAAGCGGAAAAAAAGAAGCAGCTGGATCAGATATGCTTTTATATCTATTCGGCTTTGCGCCAAACCGCCATTTGTGTCGGGCCGCCAAGCGCGGGGTGCGCACCGCCGATATGTCTGAAGCCAGCGACGGTATAACGGTTTCGGGTCGCTACGCCGGCGCACCAGCTTTGAAATTTCTGCAAGCCCCATTCAAAACGGTGGTCGGGGTGACGCATGCGGTGTTCGGGCACGCCCAGCAAGGCGTTATAATCGCGGTTCGGTGTTGTGACCACAACAAGCGCAGGCCGCGCTGTGCCGAAGACGGCGTTTTCAAGTTTCGAAAGTTGATCCGGTTCGATATGTTCTATCGTTTCGAGTAAAACCGCTGCATCGTAGCCGGAAAAACGTGCATCGTCTTGTGTAAACGAAGCTTCAAAAAGACAGACATGGGCCGGTACGCCTGCGTGTTCTTGTTCAAGGCGCATTTTTGCCTGACGTAAGGATACGGGGCAAATATCTGCTCCCGCCAAGGTGCCAAAGGCGTCCATGCCAGCCAGCCGCGCCAATAAAAAACCTTGCCCGCAGCCAAGATCAATAACGCTTGCAACCGCATTCTCCCGCAGCACGCCAATCACGGCCTCAAGGCGCTGTTCATGAAGAGACGTCGGCGTATCCATATTTTTCCTGAGCAATCTTTTTATTTGCGCTTAAGGAGTATAACCGTAATTTCCCTCACCTTGATCTAATTAAAAATCAGAAATATGTGTGTGTGGGGGGGGGAGATCTTATTGAGCCTGCCTCAAATTAAAAACCGATATGGTCGTCAGGATAAATTATAGGCAGCTCAAGGTTTCCGGAGGTTATTATCGAATCAAGCGCCGGTATCCTTTCTTTATCTGCTATTAATTGAGCTTGCTGGTTTCAAATTCTTTTTTTCTATAGGTCTAGATTCGCGCAACTCTGTAAGTTCGCGTCTCATTTCTTGCATCTCTTGCATGAGTGTTTTTTGATGGCGTGCGATTTCTGTGGGGACAATCATTTCTACAAATGTTTTTTTGAAATAGTGAAGCTGTTCTGTTATTTTCGAAAGCCGCTCGTATTTCGATTTATCTTCTGGCGTGCTAAAGATTTTTTTATCTGCAACAAAAGGCTTCTCTCGTTCGAATTTAATAGGCTGCATTTCTCTGTAGGCGTTATCATGCGCATAGTTTATATCTGCGCCCGCCATGACGAGTTCGCGCATGAGCAGTGAATTTCTAGTCTCAGCGGCGCATTGCAAAAAAATGCCGCCGCGCGCGTTAACATTTGTTATCTTTTCAAGCTCAGCATAGAAGGCCGCATGATCGTCCGCGTAGATTGCTGCAATCAGCCTGTTGTCAGCAGATTGTGCAGAGTCAGAATTTTTATTTGAGAGTGACGCGTTCATAAGGATTACCTTTCTTAGGTTTATTTGATTTTAAAAAAATCTGGAGCTGCTTGCATACTCAGGCAATTTCTTCCTGTGTATATTGAGCTTGGCGTTTTTTTCTTTTTACGAGATTGCCGGCTTTTCAGTTTTAGCAGGCGTTTTGTTGAAGCTGGCCAATACGAAGATACCAGCCAACGGGCCTCCAGATGTAACAAAGCGAGCAATAACAGAGGCGCTGTTGCTCGGCGAGATGTCAATGAAACCGAAGAAGCAGGCGACATGCATTACTCCTGTACTGTTACGACGTTAAAAACAAAAGCTATGTATTTAATGTCGTTTTACAGGTTGCGCAGGTAAAAACAGACCGGGAAACTTTTAAACACGTCTGAAGTAGTTAAGCGCGACTGCTTAAAAAAAACTTACACCGATTCTCTCATTATGTCAATTTTGCTGCAGCGTATATCTATAAACACACTGGAATTCTTTACAGGTTTTCAACTTATAATATCTGTCAAGATGGAGAAAATCGAGAAGTGGCTTTGTGGGGCTGTCTTTCAATTAATGTCTCAGGTGCTTTATTTTTTTCAATCGCGCTTTTCAGAGACACACCAAAAGCAACTGCTGCATCAATAGCTTTTGTGCAATCGCCACAAGAAGAGCTTGAATTGTACGTCAGGTTCTCTTTAAGATTAGCCAAAGTAGTTTCGCCACCTTTTGGCTCCATCTGCCCGTTGAGGGCTCGGTTCAGAGCATGGCCTGTCGCATCCCGTAAAGAAAAATCCACGCCCGGAAAATGCAGTGCGTCGAGTAGCCTTTCAAACGACGTTGCCATATCAGGATATTGGCGAAGTATGCAAGACCGTGCGGAGCTTAGCTGTTCGCTTGCGATATAGGAAGAGTCGGCCAGTCTTTTTCTGAATGCTGAAATAGTCGTATCGTGCCTATAATCTTGATCTTCATCGAACGATTTCACGGGTCTTTCAGGGAGCCTTGCAGGCTTGATATCATGGCCAAGCTGCTTCATAGAACCAGTCACGAATTCTGCGACTGCTGCAGATAAATCAGCTCCAGCTTTGTTGTTCATATGCACATATACAGCAGTTTCCGATAGCTTCAGCGGATGCATCATTTTAAGCGGGTCGTAATTCCCCTGTGCGATGCCAAGAGCGGCTAGTGCGCGTATATCAGCGATCACATTGTTTACCTGCTCTTGTTTGTGGTTATGTTGCGAAGCATAAGATTGTAAGGTTGCAGATAGCTTTTCTATATTTTGGTCTATCGCCTGGGGCAGTTCTTTTTGTTCAAGTGCTTTTACACCATTTTTTACAAACTCTTTATATCCTATACGTTTATCATTCATGGTCTGTATGCTGACATTTACGGGAGTGGTTAAAGGAATATCTTTGGCTTTGAAAAAGATTGCATTTTCTGCGTGCTGATTGTCACAAACGATTTCAGAATATCTATATCCGTAGTATCCTTTTTCCTCAAGGAAGAGATTGATCTCTGCGCTATAACGACTCAGCATGGCAATATCACGCCCCGTTAGTGCAGGTTCGGTATGTTCACTTTTTGCATTTGCACGGATACGCTGCGCGATCGTCTCTGCTGCATCAAGATAGCCTAGACCTGCCGCATCAGCAGCAATCTGAGCCGCTTCATCTCGTGTAAATACGCGATCATGAGATAGAAAATTTTTATTCCATGCGCCGTCTTCGATATCTACGCGCTTAGTGTGGCTGAGGGGGCCTCCAAAGCGATTTTCCCATCTTGTGGCCCATTCAAAATGACTGCTTAAATACGTACCTCTGCCATTTTCGAAATGGCCCAGTGAGGAGTTTTTACCTGCTTGGCTATCGTCAAACTGATCGAAGAGCGCTGCTGTACCATGATAGAAAGCTGGCATACCAGTAACCTTAACTATTTATTAACATAATATTTAAATTATATCCCGCTTTCTAAAATAGGTTGATAACTTTTTGAGTCGTTGATGCTAAGTATATGAAATAAAAAAAGATTATATTAACATACAGCAGGGCAAGTTTTAGGCTAGGCCTTGTGAAGGGCTCCTATAAACGGGTATCGAAGCAAAATTCTGATTCTGCTCAAGTAGGCATCTTCTTGAAAATCGTAATGCGTATTTTTATGAGAGCGTAATCTCCGCAACCTTATAATAAAGCGGTATTCCAAGCGTGATATTGAAAGGAAAAGTCAGCGCAAGCGACATCGGTATATAGATTGAGGGCTGCGCTTCCGGCAAGGCTAGTCGCATTGCTGCAGGTACAGCAATATACGAGGCACTTGCGCATAAGGTGGTAAACAGGAAGCCTGTTCCCCTGTCAAGACCGATCCAATAGCTGATAATTATGCCAAGGCAGGCTGATATAACAGGCATGTAAAAAGCGAATGCGGCAAGAGAAAGGCTGAACCCCTTGGCAAGATGTAAGCTGCGGGCCGCCAGAAGGCCCATATCCAGCAAAAAGAGGCAAAGGACACCCTGAAAGGGGCTAATCAGAAAAGCGTCTACCGATTTGAGGCCGTTTTCGCCGGTCACCCAGCCGATAAGAAAGGAGCCTATCAGGAGAACGATAGCGCCGTTGGTCAGCACATCCGCGATCAGACGATGCCTTTCCGTTCCACTACAGCGGGCTGCAGCCCCTTTGGCCATAAGCAAACCGGAGACGATGGCAGGGGCTTCCATCAAAGCCAAGACGGCAACGATATAGCCTGCGAAGATAATCTCGTTGATATTCAGAAAAGATACCGCTGTTACGAAGGTCACCATGCTGACCGAACCGTAATGGGCAGATACCGCCGCTGCTGTCGCGCGGTCTATCTGTGTCGTGTGCCGAAGCAGAAAGAAGCCGAGCACCGGTTGCAAAAACCCAAACGCAATACCGGCTGTGGCTGTCATCCATATTGCCTGATCGTAGCTGCCGCTGGAAGCCAGCGCCGCGCCGCCCTTGAAGCCGATAGACATCATTAAATAAAGAGAGAGATAGCGACTTATGCTTTCCGGCACATTCAGATCGGACTTGATAAATCCGGCACTCATGCCCAGAGCAAAAAAAAGAATGGGCGCCGTCAATATATTTTGAAGAAACAGCTCGAGAAAATACATTATTTTTTCCTTTACAGGGAGAAAATAGGGTCTTTTCAAAGATTAGAAAAATTAATTATATTAATCGCAGCGACAATTTTTTCTTATGGTGTCAAAATGCCGTTTCATATCGATAGTCTTTTGCTTAAAAGCTTTATCGCCGTTGCTGAAACGGGAAGTTTTAGTCAGGCCGCAACGATTATCGGCCGCACGCAGTCTGCGGTGAGTCTTCAGATCAGAAAACTGGAAGAGACCCTTGGGTGCTCTCTTTTTGAAAGAAGCAATCGCCATGTAGCCATGACCGAGCAAGGAGAAATTTTTCTAGGGTATGCGCGTAGAATGATAGAGCTACAGTGGGAAGCCTTCAGCAGATTGAACGAGCCGGATATTGCCGGAAATATTACACTAGGCACGCCTGAGGATTTCGCGACACATTATCTGCCCAAGATTCTTTCGACTTTCTCCCTACATCATCCGCAGGTACAAATGAACGTTGAGTGTGACCTGACGTTGAATTTGCTAAATGGCTTCAAAAAAGGCAAATTCGATATGATACTTGTCAAGCGCGATCCTGAAAAAGTGAAAGGTGGCACGCGCGTCTGGCGTGAACCTTTGGTGTGGGCAGCGCTTGACGGTTATCGCCCTAAGGATTCGATTCAGCTTGTTCTGTCACCTCAGCCCTGTATTTACAGGGCGCGTGCATTAGCGGCGCTTGACCGTGTGCGAAGGCCGTGGAACATCGTTTATACAAGTCAGAGTTTGGCGGGGACGGTGGCAGCTGTCAGGGCTGGCCTTGGCATGACGGTTCTGCCGGCGACAATGATACCTGAGGGGCTTGTATCGTTACGGGGCGCGCATAGGCTTCCTGCGCTGATGCATTCTGAAATTGCATTGATGAAAAAAGACAGTCTTTCTGAGGCTGCGCGCATGTTAGGGCAGCATATTGCCCAATCTTTGGAGAATATGGCCCACTATGATAATTAATTATAAATAATATACTTCTATAAAATATTCTCATACAAATGAAGTGCGTCTTGTATTTTACTATGACGATAACTACCTTGCTTTTGTTGATTAAACGCCTTTAATGAAAGGAATTAAAATGAATAAAATCCTCATCGGTCTTGGTGCGGCAGCTGTTTTTTCAGCCGTATGCGTCTACGGCATAGCGATTGCGCAGCCGTCAAAAAAATCTGTAGCGGAGACACCAGCGCCGGCGATCAGCGAGGCGATGGTTTCTGAGGCGCATGATAGATGGTGTGAAGGCCTGATTGCGATTTCCAGCGCACACAAGGAAGGCGCTGATTACAAACAGGCTGCTGAAAATATGCTGAATGATGTCTATATGTTTCAAGATAACAAAATTCTTTTCAAGCCGACTTTGACGCATGGAGATCAGACATTCCGTTTTGATAGAGACGCCGTTTTGTCTTATTTTATCGGCGGAAATAAAAACTACACGCAGGATAGCGGCTTTGCGCTGAAAAACTGGGCATCTTGTCGCCACAAAAGCGCGCGCAGCGTTGTAGAGGGGGATATCGCCATTTCCATGGGGAATATTTGGCTTACAGATCACAGCGCAAACGAGGTCAAGGTTGACAAAACCTTTGTTTTCAAAAGAGGGCCTGACAACAAACTTTACTTTATCACTCACATGTCGGCTCTCCCGTACGTGCCACCACAAGAATAAGCTTTCTTAAGCAAAGCTAAAAAGGAGACCTTACCTAAAGGTCTCCTTTTTTATTTTTGTCTATTTTGAATCTCGCTTTCCTAAAAAGACCAAGCGTTTTATATCAAAGAAGATTAAAGATCTAGAGGTGTGGAAGGCATGTCTTTAAACCGACGAAGCTACCAGATTTGAAGGTAGAGCAGCGCGCTGTTTATGGAGGTGGGGTGGGCGAAAATTGGCGGAAGGGGTGGGATTCGAACCTACGGTAAGCTTACACCTACGCTCGTTTCAAGGCCAGTATAGGCATGTTATCCATTTGTTTTTATTTGGCAAATTCTCCAGCTTGATAAAAGTGTGTAACAAAGTGTGTAAGTTTGCAAGATGTTTTCAGGTTTATTTTGTAAGTGGAAAAGCATTTGGATGCTGTTATTTTTGATCAGGAGAATAGAACGCTGATCAATATAGTACCTGTTTTCTTTCCTTGTCTCTAAAGAGCCCACCCATTGTGATCGACCTCTTAAATGGGAGTTGACCGCCCGTCTATAAACCGGCAAGGCTCTACTCTAAGCTGGACTAGTTATTGGGAGAAAGTCACAGGCATATTTTATCTTTTTTTTCGCGTCTGCAGCGTTCAGAGCAATATCTGACGTCTTCCCATACTTTTGCCCATTTCTTACGCCAGCTAAAAGGGCGGCTGCAAGTAATACATATTTTCTGTGGTAGATCAGACTTTTTACTCATGCGCGGCATAACTATTTATTTACCGCCATTCTGCAGAAACGCACTTCGCTCTGCTTGCTTCCAATAACTGAAAAAACGCGGAATAGATTTTTCGCGTTGTAAATATACGAACGGATTTGCTTCCAGCCATTTTACATTCTTGCCCCCATGGGACAGTTTTTTCGCGATTTTGTCTATAAAGGGGTCAACCGATTCAGGAATAAAAATGTCTACTTCGGCTTGAGACTGGAGTGTTTCCATCGTGCTACCTTCGATAATATCGACAGGTAGTGTGGTCAGTGTTTGGTAAATGAAGGCTAACCTTTTTAAGCTGTAATCTTTTGCTCGAAGATATGCATCGTCCCATACATGGACTAAACGACATTCCCCCAAGTTGTGTTTGGATATTTTATCTGTGGGAACCGACAGCGCATATTCATGCAGCCAGACAAGGGGTGTTTTTTTCACAGCTGTAATCCCTTTTGTTTATTTGTGAAGAGACGCGCGGCGAGTGTGTCATAATCAGCATCAATCTGGCGATTGTTCTGAGGGTTTATATCGATAGCGCCACCAAAATATTTCGCGACATTTTCGAGATTGAATATATAGGGCTTATTACTAAAGGTGCTTGCAACCCATTGCCAAGAGAAGTTGTTACTTGCAACGTCGCCGTCAAGTAAGTGCTTTAGAAAAAAACGTGCACCGGCCTGCCACTTCACCCGCCGGAAGTGTACGACATAGGAGGCAACATACATACGCGCGTGGTTGTGCATATACCCGGTTTTAAGAAGCTCACGGATAAAGGCATCTATCACGGCTGTACCGGTTTCCGCTGCTTGAATGTCCTCGGGCAGTATGTCGGCATAATCTTCTGGAGCAAAGCCTGTTTTATAGGCCTCGACATCCTCCCATATCTTTTCAGGTGCATTTTTATAGTTTCTTTGCCAGAAATCACGCCATGCCAGCTCCTGAATGAATTTGTTGATTTGAACTGGTTCCGACGTAAGCATCAGAGCATGGTTACGCACCGTATTCAGGTCGATGATCCCGTGCGTGATATATGGTGAAAGTCGTGTTACCAAGCCATCGTGATAGTTACGTGTCAATCCGTAGCGAATAGGGTTTATCTCTCCCAGCCGTTCTTCTGCGGCCTTCTTGCCGCCAGGATACAGGGCCATAGAAAGTGCGCAATCGCCTTCCGCCCAAGGGGCTAGCTCTCGCAGGTATGCCTCAAGAGCTTCTGGTGTCTCAAAATCCTTACGAAGATTACGCGCCATCACTTTTTTCATATTAAATTGTTGGGGCTGCTAGTGCAGTCTGGATATTTTGATGTAGTTGCTTATGTCTATGAAAGCAAATCTCAAGGGAGCAAAACGTGGCATTTAAAACTAGTTTTCATGCGGATATCTCTTCTCTCAGAGCGGCTGAGGTGAACGATATTATCGGTATGGCTTGGGCGGACGAGGTCAGTTTCGATGACATATGGCGTAAATATGGGCTTGCCGAGAAGGAGGTCATAAACCTAATGAAAAAAAGTCTCAAGCCGTCAAGTTATCGTTTATGGCGTGAGCGCGTGAAAGGGCGTAAGTCCAAGCATGAAGCAAAGCTCCGATCTGAAGTCCACCACAATAAAAGTCTGCAAACACTTCTCGCAGAGGCCTCTGCGGAAGAAGATGGGGAGTTATTGATTTAATACTTTAGAGCGCCGAGCTTCGAAATCTTGCCGCATAGAAAAAACGGGGAGCATATGCCCCCCGTTTAATCTGACGAATGATTTACTTATGCAGCTTTTGCAGCAGTCATAGAAGGCGGTAAAATCACGGCATCAATCACGTGGATAATACCGTTTGAACATTCAATGTCTGTTTTAACGATATTTGCATTTTCTATTTTCGCGCCATCAGTGCTCGTGATGTGTACGGGTGAACCCTCAACGGTTTGCCACTCTTTTTGACTAATCACAGCAGCTGCGTTTGCTTTACCGCTGACTACGTGGTAAGTCAGTACAGAAATCAATTTATCTTTGTTTTCTGGTTTTAGAAGCATCTCAACAGTGCCCGATGGCAGAGCTTTAAATGCATCGTCACTTGGCGCAAAAACAGTGAATGGACCTGGGCCTGTGAGAGTTTCAACTAAATCAGCTGCTTGTACTGCTGCAGCTAAGGTTTTGAAGGATCCAGCTTCAACTGCGGTCTCAACGATGTTTTTCATAGGTTTCTCCTGATGGGGTTTGCGTGACATACTTATTTATTTGTTAAGAGAAGTAAGTGCACGTTAACCAGATAGTTATTGTCCTGGCTAATTCAAGGGCGAATATAATTTTTTATAAACATAGGCGCACTGATATTGGCCTGATCCTAATAACCAGCCCAGTTAAGACTAGGTCTTGCCGTATAATAGCTGGTTAGGTCACTTTATTTATAATGATAGCGCCTTTTGTAATCGAATAAAGGCAATCGCTGTAGATGTTTTTTGATTGATAAGATCAATCGTTGCCTGGTCAAGCTCCGCTTGTGCTGTGGTCAGGTCTGTCATGTCGGTAAGGCCACGTTCGAAACGTTCACGGGCGATATATACAGTATCCTTTCTAGATTTGAGTGCCTTGTTGCGGTCACTCACCGCTTGTATGCCATTCATGTAGTCCGACATAGCTGTCTTAGTTTCTTGAAGCGCGCGGTTGACGGTGTCTTCATAACTTAAAAGTACCTGCTGACGGCGCTCATCTGAGGCTTTCCTTTCTGCGCGCAGACGGCCAAAGTTGAGTATCGGCGCGCTTAGACCAGATGCCAGAGACCAGGCGGGGTTACTGGCAAGGCGAAGACCATCACCGCCGTCTTGAAGCCCCAGAAAAGAAGATAGGCTTAAACGAGGCCACAAATTTGCTTCCGCCTCACGTAGATTAGCTTGCGCTTCGAGTAAATTTGCACGGGCAAGGCGGATATCAGGTCTGTCGCGTAGACGGTCAACGGTTATCTGATCGAGTGCTTCGAGTTTAGGAATACGGAGTGCAGCGGTTTCTTCCTTCTTAAGAAGATTTTCCGTTAATCCGCTTCGGTCAGCCAACAGACGTTCTATTTGATATTGAGCGGCAAGTGCTGCAGCCTCCGCTTGGGGCAGCGCCGTTTCCGTTTGCGCCTTTTGGGCGCGTGCGCGCTCTAAAAACGAAGCGTCGATTAGGCCTGCATTTGAGCGTTCACGCAAGAGAGAGATTTGTTCTTGTTGTGATTTTAGAAGGCTTTTGATTTCAGCTTGCGTCTGGCGTGCTTGGCGCCACTCAATCAGCGCACGCGTAAGATCGGCAACGATGATATTACGAACCTCGGCGATATCCGCAGTTCGGGCAATTTCCCTGGCTGCTGCCGCATCTACGCCAGCTGAAAGTCTACCAAAAAGGTCAATTTCCCATGCGGCATCAAATCCAGCCTGCAAGAAGTTCTCTGCGTTGTTGGAGCGCATATTGCTACGCGAAGCGGCTCCCGCTGCGGATATTTCGGGAAGAAGTCGACTTTGCGCTGCAGATCTGAGTGCACGTGCTTCTCGTAGCCTCGCCTCAGCGATCTGAATATCAAGGTTCTGGATTTCAATCTTGCTGACGAGCTCGTTCAATAGAGGGTCGTTAAATGTTAGCCACCATCTATTTTCAATAGTCTGGTTTTGTATTTGGCGTGCTGACGCATCAACGGGATTGTTGCCGATGTGCGGCGCACAGGCTGAAAGCAAAATGACAGCAAGCGAGATCAAGAAAAGTGACTTCATCATGGTTTTTGTACCTGAGCTCTATCCGCATCGATAAAAACATCGAGTTGCTGGCCCGAAAAAACCAGTTGATTTTGATTTTTGAGGGCATAAATGACCTGTATTACGCGAGTATCAACGCGCTGTCCTGCAACAGCAAGGTTTTGCTTGGCGCGGACAAAAGGTTCAAAGCGAACAAATTCTAGATCTATGGGGGTTATTGTATCACCGCGCCGCAATCCTTTGGCGCGGGCTTCGGGGTTGATAAAGCCAGCATTCTCCTCGTCAATCTCTACTCGAACATGCATGATGCTTGTATCGCCCATACGTATAAGGGGGGTGACAAGCGCAGCTGCAGTGGCGAATTCACCAGGCCTGATATCAATCGATAAGATTTCACCATCAATAGGTGCGCTGACGATCAGGCGTTCTTTTGTGGTCTTTGCCTGCTGTATTTGCGTCTCTATCTCGCTGAGGCGCTTTTCTGCTAACTGTGCTGCATATTTGCGTCTGTTATAGTCGTCTTGAGCGATCGCCCGTTTATCTTTGACGCCTTCTACAAGAGCAAATTGAGCAGCGGCATCTTTAACTTGTACATGCGCGGTTTCAAGGCTGGCCTGAAGTATAGCGATTTGAGCGTCAATATCTCTACTATCGATTGAAAAGAGAGGCGTACCCGCAGAGACAAGCTGGCCTACTTTGACATGCACCTGCCGAACGACACCGGGTAGTTCGGTACCAATCGCAATAAGCTCAGATCGGGGCTCAATTACCCCGATTCCGGCGATGGTGCGCTCATAAGATGACTGTGGCGGCGGATTGACAGGTTCTCGCGCAGGTACTTCCGCACGGGTCAGAACTGTGAAAAACGCAAAAATGAGGCCAAAGGCGGCTATGAGAGGCAGTTTCCAGCCATGAAGTTTCTTAAGCACAGGGTTACTCCTTGTGAATAAAGTTTTCTGGTGTGTGATCGCCAATCAGGCGTCCGTCCGACATTTCAAGAATACGATCTGCAAAGTGATATATACGACTATCATGCGTAACAATTAGTACGGCACGATCTTTATCGTTCGCAATTTTGCGCAGGATTTCCATGACGGAGTGGCCTGTTTTGGCATCAAGGGCAGCTGTGGGCTCATCACAAACGATAAGTTTTGGATTGTGCACGAGCGCACGGGCAATAGCGACACGCTGCTGTTGCCCGCCAGAAAGCTGGCGCGGAAGTTTTTCAGTCTGTCCACGCATGCCGATTTCTTCAAGCGCACTGCGGGCAATTTTCGTTGCCTCTGCCATCGATTTTCCTGCCGCTAGAAGAGGCATGGCAGCGTTTTCTGCTGCAGTCAGGGCGGGGAGAAGGTTATATTGCTGGAAGATAAACCCTATATTCTCGCGGCGGAAAACAACTTTTTTACGGTCTTTCATCCGGGTTAGGCTTTGGCCCAAAAGTTCAATATCGCCCTCGCTTGAAGATAGAATGCCCGAGATAATTGAAATCAACGTCGTTTTGCCGCAGCCAGAGGGCCCCACCAGCATGGTGAGTTCTCCCATACGGATTTGGGCAGTGATATCATGCAAGACTCTTATTTTATCATTATCAACAGGAAAATCTTTGCTGACGTTATTGATATTGACCGCGGCCCACATGCTACCCCCTGAAGACAATAGCGGGGTCAAGCTTGAAGACCTTGCGCAAGCTAAAGATGATAGAGAAGAGAATAATCACGCTGATAACTGCTCCGGTGCCAGCGATGACTTGCCAATGCAAAACAAAGCCTTTCAGTGCAGGGGAATCTGCCGTCAGCTTGAAAAAAAGCGCGGTAAAGCCTATACCAAGACCATAACCGGTGATCCCAACAATTCCTGCCTGTGTCAGAACCATACGCAGTAACTGGCCATTGGTGACGCCAACAGCTTTCATCGCGGCGAATTGTTTGAGATTCTCAACAATAAAAATATAAAAAGTCTGAGCCGTGATAGCGGCGCCGATAATAACCCCAAGAAAAATAGTGATACCAAAGTTGATGGGAATGCCGGTACGCTCAAGAATATAGTTAATGCTACGCCATGCGAATTCTTCTTGTGTCAAGGCCTGTAGCCCTGTAGTTGCACTGATACGGCGCTTGAGTTCCTGCAAATCAATGCCTGGTCTGGCTTTGACTAAAATAAAGGGCATTTTGTTGCGCATGGGTGGAGTAATCTCGATTGCCGTGTTGTAGGAGACATACATGATAGGGAAGGTAAAAAACGTTGGGTCGACATCACATATTGCATTTACCTTGAGTCTGTTGTCATTTAGCTCAATCTCTTTACCAAGACGCAGTGCCTGACCGGGCCATGTAAAAGCAAAGCCCGCTTCGTCAATCATGGCTGTTTGCGGTTTTTGAATGGCGAGTGGGTCACCCATCACCATGCGTGGACAAATGCCGACCAAAGAGACATCATCTACGCCAATCAGCTGTACTTGTTGGGTCAAGCCATCTGGCATTCGAATGTTGGCGAGGCCTTTGTAGAAGGGCACTGCCCAAGCAACACCTTCGACCGAGCGTACATTACTGAGTTCGATATCCCGCAAGGGCTCAACTTCTTCGATGTAGCGGACTCGTTGATCCATAACCCAGATATCTGCTTCAGACACGGCATAGATTGCGCTGGCTGTGCGGGACATGAGTCCAATAAAAATGGACACCTGCTGTGCCATCAGTAGCGTTGCAAAAGTTACGCCAAAAACAAGGCCCAGATATTTCGCCTTATCTCCCAATAAGATTTTGATCGCGACTGCACGCATAAAACGGCCTTGATAAATAGGATACCACCGGGTACTATTATAGTATGAAATATAAAACTATCAAGTACTATAAATGAAAAAAAGTGACCCCCGTCCCAAACGCGGCCGTCCCGTTGATATGCACAAACGGGATCAGATACTTGACGTCGCCAGCGCGCTTTTTATGGACAAAGGCTTTCATGCGACAAGCATGGACGATATTGCTCAAAATGCCGGGATGTCAAAACTGACCCTCTACCGCCGCTTTCCCGATAAAAATGCTCTGTTTAGGGCGGTGATTGAAAGAAAGTGCCAGCAGTTCGTACCTCATGAGATGAGTGACGAGCTGGCAGGCCTGCAGCCGGCTGAATTTGTACAGCAGTTTAGTAAAATGTTTTTGATGCTCATCATGAGCGATGATGCTGTAAATATTTATCGCATGATGATGGCTGAAGCAGCCAATAATCCGGATATGACGCGAATGTTTTACGAGGCGGGGCCGGTACCTGTGAAAGCTGTCCTTGATCAGGCATTTACAGGCTATTCCAGAAACGGATTCTTTAAAAAAGCTGACACGGTTTTAATGCGAGAGTGTCTTTTGTCTTTGCTGAATGGCTCAGAAATGCATTTAAAAGCTACTCTCAACATCGGAGAGAAACCTACGGTCAAACAAATTGAGCAAGAAGCAAAAAGAAAAGCCGATTTTTTTATAGGATCATTTTTAAGCTAATTGCAAAGGTGCATATTATTTCGTGCTGTTGATTTTCTAACTGGCGTTTCCTGGTCTCTTTTTGTGGTAGGGGATTTGGGGGAGTCCTTAGCTAAATATGAAAAAAGATTGCTTTTAAGTACCCGAATCATATAGGTTATTTCTGACGCAAGACCCCTTACTGCGTGTTGTTTAACCACAGAAAGGAGCCATGCTATGGTTCTCAAATACGCCTTTGCTGCTGCAATCTCCGTTGGAGCCCTGTTCTACGGTATCCAAGAAACAAAAGAACAAGTTTTTTATGATTGCCAAGGCGCGTTCGGCCAGGCCGCTGTCGTCAATACCAACCGTTATTCTTCGCCCGATGTCCACATCAAGCTTAAAACGCCTGATGGACAAATACAGCGCTATGATTACATCCACGCACCAGAATTCAGTGGCATGGCGACGGAAGCGGTGAAACTCTGCCGTACGGGCCGGTCCTCCGACAAGTTGCGTATTAGAATCTAGCAACGAGCAATATCTTAATTAAATAAAACCTTTGCGAGGTCAGAGGGCTCCCTTGCTCAGCGATCTAGCTCCACTAATCCTTTGTGGGACGTTATATAACACCTGTCTATCGCCTTCCCTTTTAAAATCCCAAAGAGCAGAAGCGCGTCCTTGCGTGGCAGGCGAAAGAAGAAATGAAAGCGCAGAAAATGACCAAACAAAAAAATGGCTGAGCACATGAATGCCAGCCGGACACGGGTGGATATAGTAACAGCTCGGCGGTTGTTGCTGGCGTGATCTGCGTGCTTGCGGGCGCTGTGGTGGCATCGTTTGTCGATAGAAAGGCCATCGATTGAGGCGGGGCCCGCGACCGTGGACAAAAAATCCCGGCGTTTTTTATGCGGAAATTCGGCAAGCCAGGGGAGAGGCTCAGTCGGGGTTTTGCCCTTTGGCCTCTTTTTCCGTCTTCTCCACTTCGCGGCTTTGGCGGGCGGCTGCGGCGGTTTTCAATTCCTTCAGGATGAAATCGCCGATGTTATCGGGGCCTATGAAATAGTGCAAAGTATGGCCGCGTTCGTTTTCCACGTGGTAATAATGGCCGTCTTTGTAAAACAGCATATAGTTGATGCCAAAAGGATCAGCCGAGGGCATGACGCCAAGCGGCAGAACCTTGTCCTCGATGTCGGTTTCATCTTGATTTAGCTCGGTCGCGTAGTCGATTGAATAAACGTCCTCCGGCTTCTGCGCGCTCTGCAGGCCGTCCAGAACGTCGATGTTGAAATAGGGGCCTTTGCAGGCGCTGAACTTGCTCAGCAGATACATGAAATCCAGCGGCAGTTGCGGTAGCTGCGCCTCGGCCAGCAAGTCGTTGAAACGCAGCAGATCCGTGCGCAAGGCCGGCGGCGCGAAGACGGTTTTTTCCTCGGCGTTTTGCAGGGTCTTGATGGCCAGATCGACTTTTTCAAAAACGTCCAAGGTCTTTCTCCCATATGCGGCATATCTACAATCTTCGGCGCAGACTGCGGCCTATGTCAAGTCTGCAGCGGCAAGAGGTTCGGAGCAGGGGGCTCGGTGGCGCGGGCGATCTGCAGGCCAAATCATTTCCATCCATTCCGCCACGTCGGCCTCGGCAATGGCCAAATTCGTCGAGACCGACGAACTGGCTGCTGACCGTATATTGGTCGAGCGCATAGCCACCGACTCTTGGCCTGTCCCGACTATTCCTAGACTCCTTTATAGGGGGCGGGTCACAGACATCTATCAAATTGCCAAAAACTGCCGGACTTCGGTTGAAATGATCGAGCCGTTTTACGCAGCGCACTTGAAAAACACGCTGGACGCGGCGGCAATCAACGTCAAAAAGCCCAAGAAAAGCCGCAAAAAGGACAGCTTGAAATAAACAGCGTAACATATTATAAGAATTGAGAATTGGACAGGTGGCCGAGTGGTTTAAGGCTACGGTCTTGAAAACCGTCGTGGGGGTAACTCCACCGTGGGTTCGAATCCCACCCTGTCCGCCATTAACTGATTTAAAGACTTCCGAAGAAGTTCAGAGAGTATAAGAAAGCATATTAATTACATACTTAGATTTATAAAAAGTCCGCGTGTTATATAATAATTAAATGAAAGTTTTTATCGATGAAACTGGGGCATTTATAAAATTGACCGATGGCAGTCCCGCGATCTCCTGCGTTGGTACTCGCGCACGACGACATCGAAAAATTCAATGCCACAGCCATCACCATAAACAGCACTCGTTTGATTAGTCGTCCTTCTTTAAAAATATGCAGCTTATTTTTCTGACATATTCCTCCATCTCGCGCGCGGCAGCGAGCAACCCTGCGTTGACAAACACGTTTTGCCACAGCTTTGGTGGCATGATACCGACCATTTCACGAATATCGTTGAGAAGGCCAAACTCCAAAAATGATAAAACCAATTCATTCTTCACACGTGTGCGTTCTTCACGTGAGAGATGCTTGCTGACGCAAATGCGTGAAGCTTTCCGGAATGGCGGCACTTTAGCGGGGTGAGGGGCAAAAAAAAACGCCTAAAAATCTGTTATTTCTTTCAAATGCTTGCTATACCGGAAAGGGATCAAAATAGGGAGTTTTTGGTGTTTTCCGTATCTTTTTTGCAGCAGGGTTTGCGCGCCGCGGTGCTGGCGGGTTTTGTTTTTGTCTCCGGCACGGCATGGGCGGCAGACAGGCCGTTTCCGGTCTGGCTGAAGGAGTTCAAGCAAGAGGCGCGGCAAAAGGGCATTTCAGACAAAACGCTCTCACAGGCACTGCCCGATAGTATCCGGCCCATCGAGCGCGTGGTCGAGCTTGACCGCAAACAGCCCGAAGGCACGACCAGTTTCGACGATTATCTGGCGCGTATCGTCAACCGCGCGCGCGTTGAAAAGGGCGTTACGCGGATGCTGACCTATCCAACGCTGCTGCGCCGCGTGAGCGAAGCCTATGGCGTTGAAAAAGAAGTCATCGTCGCGCTCTGGGGCGTCGAGACGAATTACGGCGATTACACCGGTGGTTTCGATATCGTGAATGCGCTGGCCACACTGGCGTATGACGGCCGCCGCAGTGATTATTTCCGTGGCGAGCTTTTGAATGCGCTGAAAATCCTTGATGAAGGGCATATTCCGCATGCCCGCATGAAGGGCTCCTGGGCCGGCGCGATGGGGCAGGTCCAGTTTATGCCCACCAGCTTTTTCAATTTTGCCGTAGATTTCAACGGTGACGGCCGCCGCGATATCTGGACAACGCAGGCGGATGTTTTTGCCTCTGCCGCAAATTATCTCGCCAAAAGCGGCTGGAAACAGGGGCAGCCCTGGGGCCGTAAGGTGACCTTGCCGGATAACATCGACCGCAACCTGCTGGGCGTGAACAATACATATACGCTGCAATTCTGGCATGACCGCGGCGTGCGCCTGCCCGACGGCAAAGGCGTGCCTTTCGAGGGGTTGGCGCAGGCCTCTGTCGTACAGCCAAGCGGGCCGGGAACCACGGCCTATCTGGTATATGACAATTTCAAGGTGATCCTGAAGTGGAACCGGTCGTCTTATTTTGCCACATCGGTTTTGCTTTTGGCGGAAAGCCTGCGCGATGGCGTCAAGGTGCAAAGCGCCGTTTCGGGCCGCAGCGGCGGCTAGGCCGCATAACACCTGTTCACGGGGGGCTGAATTGGCTATTCTGTGGGGTATGACAGCAGACGTTCCATATCCCTTTGCCGCAAAGGGTTCATCTCACGAAAAGAAAGCCGTTTTTGCATGACCGTGTTTTCGTCCCTGCGTATCCGCGCACGCATGTTGCCCCTGATGCTGGTGGCCGCCTTGTCTCTGACGGCGTGTTCCGAAATTGAACTGGCATCCCATGTTTTTAAAAAGGCCACATGGTCGGGCGCGCAAGAAAGCGCCGGCAGCTATAAGGTCGGCAATCCGTATACGGTTTCCGGTGTACGCTATTACCCGCGCGAAGATTTTACCCTGTCGGAAACCGGCATCGCGTCATGGTATGGTCCCAACTTTCACGGCAAGCGCACGGCAAACGGCGAAATTTATAACCAGAATGATTTGACCGCCGCGCACCGCACCTTGCAGATGCCGTCAATTGTCCGTGTCACCAATCTTGAAAATGGCCGTTCGGTTGTTTTGCGCATTAATGACCGCGGCCCGTTCAAGCGCGGGCGCGTCATCGATGTTTCCAAACGTGCAGCAGAGCTGCTCGGATTTATCAACAACGGTACCGCGCGCGTGCGTGTCGATGTGCTGGAAAAAGAAAGCCGTCAAATCGCCGAGGCTGCAAAGCGCGGCATGAATACATCGCGCATGACGCCGCAGCAGGTCGCCGCGGCAGCGCCCGCGCGCCCGCAAAGCGCGCCTCCGGCTGCCACGCAGGTTTCGTCTTCTTCTTCGTCCCGCAGTGACGGCAGAACGGCTGTGTTGCGAAATGATGCCGAAACGTTGCCGGAAAGCCTGCGCACCCCGACGATTACCGTCGAAGAACTGACTGCGCCGGTGGCAAGACCGGCGCGCAGCTGGGGCGGGCAAGAACAGCCGCGCCAGCCGCAACCGGTACAACAACCTGCCAGCCGCGGCGAACGTGAAGACTTTGTGCGTACGCTGGGGCTGGAGCAAGACAAAACAGCAGGCAGCCAGCCGCTTGCCAGCGGCCATATGAAAGACGGACGTTTTATGCCCGATGCCGTTGTTACGCGCGAAGCGGTGCGTCCTACGGGTATTTTTGTGCAGGCGGGTTCTTTCTCGGTGCAAGAAAACGCCGTGCGGCTGGGGGATCGCCTGAAATCGCTGGGCGATGTGCAGGTGACGCCGGTCACCGTCAGTGGCCGCCAGTTCTGGCGTGTCCGCGTCGGGCCGCTCGCAACGGTGGATGAAGCCGACCGCGTGCTGGACGCCGTCATCCGCGCCGGTGGCGATGGCGCCAGAGTGCTCAAGAACTGATCTGTAAAAAACAAGTAATAACGTCATTCAAGCCGTACCAGACGAGGGATAGTGCCGGATATGAACCGATTTTTTAAAAATGCTGCGGTGATGGCCGCCCTGTTGTTGGTGGTCATGGCTGCGCCCGTACAGGCGCAGGTTGAAACCACGGCAAAACAGGCGATCATTGTCGATGTCGAAACCGGCGTGGTGCTGTTTGAAAAAAATGCAACAGAGCGTATGCCGACATCGTCGATGAGCAAGGTCATGACGACCTACATGCTGTTCGAAGAGTTGAAACGCCAGCGCATTAAACTCGATGACCGTATTCTGGTGAGCGAGAAGGCCTGGCGTATGGGCGGCTCTAAAATGTTTATTCATGTGAATGATCGCGTCAAGGTCGAAGATCTGGTGCGCGGCATTGTCATCCAGTCCGGCAATGATGCAACCGTTGCCGTGGCCGAAGGGCTGGCAGGCACAGAAAGTGCCTTTGCCGAAGCCATGACCGCGCGTGCGCGCGAATTGGGCATGAAAAATACCAACCTGAAAAATGCCAGTGGCTGGCCTGATCCGGATCATTATTCAACAGCGCATGACCTTGCCATTCTGGCTCACCGCATTATCGTGGACTTCCCCGAGTATTATCATTATTTTGCCGAACGCGAATTTACTTACAACAAAATCAAGCAGCAAAACCGTGACCCGTTGCTGGGGCGTGTTGCGGGTGCGGATGGTCTTAAAACCGGACATACCGAAGCAGCCGGATATGGGCTTATGGGCTCCGCCATCCGCGACGGTCACCGCGTTATTTTGGTGATCAACGGTCTTGAAAGTGAAAAGGCGCGGCTTGAAGAAAGCGTGCGTCTGCTCGAATGGGCATTCCGCAATTTCGACCGCCAGCCTTTGGTGAAAGAAGGCGAGACGGTTGACCTTGCGCCGGTCTGGCTTGGCAAAACGCCGGATGTGCCGCTGGTGGTCAAGGAAAAGCTGGATGTCGTCGTGCCGCGCGCGCGCCGCAGCGAAGTCCGCATGTCGGTCAGCTATAATGCACCGCTCTCTGCACCGATTAAAAAAGGCACCGAAGTGGGCAAGCTTAAAGTCGATATTCCGCAGCAGGCCCCCATCGAAGTTGCCCTGCTGACGGGGGCAGATGTGCCACGCCTCGGCCTTTTTGGCCGTGCCAAGAACCGTGCGCGCTATTTGCTTTTTGACCGGACGGAGTAAAAATATGACCGCGGAAAAAGGTTTTTTCATTACCCTTGAGGGCGGGGACGGTACGGGTAAATCGACACAGATCCGTCTGCTCTCTGCCGCGCTTTCCGCCGCCGGTATCGATGTAGCAACAACGCGCGAACCCGGCGGCACGCCGCAGGCCGAACGTATCCGCAATCTTCTTTTGCAGCGTGACAGCGGCGCTTTTGACCCGCTGACCGAAGCGATGCTGATGTTTTCAGCGCGGCGCGAACATCTGGTCAATAAAATATGGCCGTCGATAGAGGCGGGCCAGTGGGTGATTTCCGACCGCTTTGCCGATTCAACGCGGGCGTTTCAGGGCTATGGCATGGGCCTTGATCTGGATTTGATCGAGCGTCTCTATACGCTTGTCGCGGGTGATTTCCAGCCTGATCTGACGATCATTTTTGATATCGATCCGGAAGCAGGGCTTGCGCGGTCGCTGAAGCATATGAGCCAGACGGCGAATGCCACCGAGTCCACCGAAGACCGCTATGAGCGCATGGGGATTGCTTTCCATACCCGGCTGCGTGAAGGGTTTTTAACCATCGCAAAACAACATCCGCAGCGCTGCGTCGTCATTGATGCCGCGCAAGACATCGAAGCGGTGCACCGCGCTGTGCTGGCGGTGGTGACCGGACGCTTCGGGCTTGACCTGAAAGAGGCAAAACATGGTTAGCCTTTTTGCCGATGAAGAAGATGCCTTTGACGATGAAACGGATGCCGCCGGCGCGCTTGCCGATGCCGCCGCACCGGCCGTAGCCGAAGATGTCACGCCGCGCAGCAATGCCGAATGCATCGGTCACGAAGCCGTGGAAAAAGGACTGCTTGCCGATTTCAATGCCGGCCGTATGCCGCATGCGCTGATCCTGTCGGGCCCGCCCGGTATTGGCAAGGCAACGCTGGCGTACCGCTTGGCGCGGTTTTTATTGTCGCAGGGTACCGAAGAGGCAGGGGCGGGGCTTTTTGGCGATGCCGCGCCGCCGGAAAACATGCATGTCGCGCCTGAAAATCCGGTCTTCCGCCGTGTGGTGTCGGGCGGGCATGCGGATTTGCTGACGGTCGAGCGTGAGTTTGATGAAAAACGCGGGCGTCTTAAAAACGATATTTCGGTTGAAACCGTGCGCCGCATTCACCCTTTTCTGCGCAAGACAGCGGCAGAGGGCGGCTGGCGCGTGGTGATTGTCGATAGCGCGGAGTATCTGAACCAGAGCAGCCAGAACGCGCTTTTGAAAATCCTTGAAGAGCCGCCGAAGAAAACCGTGCTGATTTTGACAACGGCGCAGCCCGGCGGTTTTTTACCGACCATTCGTTCGCGTTGCCGTATGGTGCCGATGGCGCCGCTGGGCGAGATGCAGATGTCGATGCTGTTGGAGCGTTTCGCGCCCGGCCTTGCGCCCGCGCAAAAAGCCATGCTGATCAAACTGGCCGAAGGCAGCATTGGCCGCGCCTTGCAATTCCATGAAGACAACGGTATCGCGCTTTATCAGGATTTGCTGAAAGCGGTCGCGACTCTGCCGGATCTGGATATGCTGCTGGTTCACGACCTTGCCGACAAGTTTGGTAAATTCGGGGCAGAACGTGCTTTTGACACGGCCTGCGGCATCATGACGGGCTGGTGCGCACGGCTGTCGCGCCTGCAGGCAAGGGGCGAGCCGATACTGGATGTTTTGCCCGGTGATGCCGAGGTTTTTCAAAGGCTTGCCGCACTATACCCGCCGCAACATTTCATTGAAACATGGGAAAAACTCACGCGGCTCTTCGCGCAGACGGATTCTTATAATCTTGACAAGCGGCAGGCCATAATCGCATCTTTCCAGATGCTGCAGAACCCGAACCATCCGGGCCTCGCTATATGATGACGGCTCCGCAAAAACAAACAGAGGCGCAAGCGCGCACGAAAAGAGGGCACTAAAATGACCAAGCAGCCTTTCTACATCACCACGGCGATTTCATACGTGAACGCACCGCCGCATATTGGCCACGCCTATGAAGTAATCGGTGCGGATGTGATGGCGCGGTTCAAACGGCTGGACGGTTTTGATGTTTATTTTCTGACCGGCACGGACGAACACGGCCAGAAAGTTCAGAAAATGGCGCAATCGAAAGATAAAACGCCGCAGGCTTTCTGCGATGAAATCGCCGCGACGTTTCAGGATATGGCCGATTACCTGAATATATCCAACGACCAGTTTATCCGCACCACGCAGGAAACACACAAAGAAACCAGCCGCAGCGTGTGGGAGAAACTGACGGCTGCCGGTGATATTTACCTCAACAAATATGCCGGTTGGTATTCGGTGCGCGACGAAGCCTATTACGGCGAAGACGAATTGACCACGCGCGAAGACGGCAAGAAAATCTGCACCGCAACCGGCACGGAAGTGGAATGGATCGAGGAAGAAAGCTATTTCTTCAAGCTCTCCGCTTATGAACAAAAGCTGCTCGACCTCTACGAAAGCCAGCCGGATTTTATCCAGCCGTCTTTCCGCCGCAACGAAGTCACCAGTTTTGTCAAACAGGGGCTCAAGGATCTGTCGATCTCCCGCACCAGTTTCGATTGGGGCATCAAGGTGCCGGGCGATGAAAAACACGTTATGTATGTCTGGGTTGATGCGCTGATCAACTACATCAGCGCGCTGGGTTATCCGGATGACAAAGACGGGCTGATGAAAAAATACTGGCCCTGCGATGTGCATCTCATCGGCAAGGATATCGTGCGTTTTCATGCCATTTACTGGCCGGCGATTTTGATGTCGCTGGGCTTGCCGCTGCCCAAACGTGTTTTCGGTCACGGGTTTTTGCTGACCGGTGGCAATAAAATGTCGAAATCGCTCGGCAACGTCATCTCTCCGCGCGCGCTGGTGGATAAATTTGGCGCGGATGCCAGCCGTTATGCACTGATGCGCGAAGTGACTTTTGGCCAAGATGGCGATATTTCGTGGCCGCTGATGACCGCGCGGATCAATGCGGAGCTGGCAAACAACATCGGCAACCTTGTGCAGCGCACGTTGTCGCAGATCAACAAAAACTGTGACGGCAAAGTGCCGCAGCCGGGCATTCTCGAAGATGTCGATCATGCACTTCTGACCCAGACAGGGCAGGAGATGCTTATCAATGTGCGCGGCGAATTTGAAAAACTGCAATTCAGCCGCGCGCTTGAGGAAATTGTGCGTGCCGCGAATGCTGCCAATGCCTATATCGATGAACAAGCGCCCTGGACGCTGAAAAAGACAGACCCGGCACGCATGCAGACGGTGCTCTATGTGCTGGCCGAAGCGATCCGCAATCTGGGGCTGATCTTGCAGCCTTTCGTACCGGTGGCGGCGCATAAAATCCTCGATCAGGTGGCTGTTCCGGCCGATGCCCGCGATTTTATCCACATCGGCGCGCAGCATGCGCTGCCAGCGGGTACCCCGCTTCCCAAACCCGAAGGCGTCTTCCCCCGTATCGTCGAGGAAGAAACCGAAGCCGCACAAGAAAAGACCGCATAATGCTGGTCGATAGCCACTGCCATCTGGATTATCCGGATTTCGCGGAAGAAGGCGTTGCGGAAATTGTCAGCCGCGCGCGCAGCGCCGGTGTGCAGCAGATGCTGACGATCTGCACACAGATCGCGCATTTTGACCGCATCCGTGCGGTGGCCGATGCTTTCCCTTATATCCACTGTACCGTCGGCACACATCCGCATCATGCGGCGGAAGAGGCAGAAGTTAAGCTCTCCACGGCCGATATCGTTGCGCTGACCAAACTGCCAAAGGTTGCGGGCATCGGCGAGACGGGGCTGGATTATTACTATGATTACGCGCCGCGCGATGTGCAGCAGCGCGTTTTTGAAAACCATATCGCAGCAGCACTGCAAACGGATCTGCCGCTTGTCATTCATACGCGCGATGCCGAAGAAGACACCATGCGTATCCTGCGCGAAGCGGGGCAAGGCAAGGCGCGCGGCGTGATGCATTGTTTTAGCGGCACCAAATGGCTGGCCGAGCAGGCGCTTGATATCGGATTTTATATTTCGTTTTCCGGTATTATCACCTTCAAGAAAGCCGAAGAGCTGCGTGACGTAGTGCGCAGCACGCCGCTGGACCGTATTCTTGTCGAAACCGACAGCCCCTATCTGGCGCCCGTGCCCAAGCGCGGCAAACGTAACGAGCCGTCTTTTGTCGTTCATACCGCGCGGCTGGTGGCAGAGCTGAAGGGTGTTTCTTACGAAGATATCGTGCAGCGGACGGGGGAGAATTTTTTCAACCTCTTTGGCCGCGCACGTATGGCGGATAACGGGCAATAAAAAAGACCGGAAGAACAAAAAGGATATCAAAAATGAAGTTTACGGTTTTAGGATGTGGCTCTTCGCTGGGGACACCGGCGGCGGGCGGGTTTTGGGGGACCTGCGACCCGCAAGAGCCGAAAAACTACCGCAACCGTGCATCGCTGCTGGTGCAGTCGGAAAAAACAAATATTTTGATCGACGCCAGCTATGACCTGCGACACCAGCTCAACAAAGTCGGTCTTAAAAAACTGGATGCAACGCTGATCAGCCATGCGCATTCGGATCATGTCAACGGTATCGACGACCTGCGCGTGCTGGCCTATCACAACAACCAGATGATGCCGGTTTACAGCAACAAGGAAACGCTGGACGAAATTGACCGCCGCTGGCCGTATCTGTTCAATACCAGCAGCAACGGCATTTACGTGCAATCTTTCAGCCGCCACGAAGTCGGCAATTACGATACCTTTAAGATCGGCGATATCGAGGTTGAAACCTTTGAACAGGATCATACGACCTGCCTGTCCCTCGGCTTCCGCTTTGGTGATTTTGCCTATTGCGTGGATGTTGCCGAAATGCCGGAAAAGTCGCTGAAGGCACTGCGCGGTATCGAAACCTGGATTGTCGATGCCAGCAGCTATAACAAAGAAACCGTGATGACCCACGCCAACTTGAAACGCGTGATGGAATGGGCGGCCATCCTGAAGCCGAAAATGACTTATATCACCGTGCTGACCACGCATATGGATTACAACAAGCTGTGCGACGAATTGCCGCCGCATATCCGCCCCGCTTATGACGGGCTGGAAATAGACATGAAGGGCAATAGCCGTTAAACAAGGCCGTTCGATAATGTCAGAGGTATCGAAAAACCATGAGTGAAGAACAAGTGAAGCGCCTGTTGCAGCAGGTATCGGGCCTGCATGAAACGCTGGAAGCATCATTCCGGAATTTCAAACAGGCGCAAGATGCGGGTATTAACTTTGATCTGCATAAACTGGAGCAGGCGGCCGATCTTTATTGGCAACTGCGCAGTCTGGTCGATGCGCTGACAACAGAAAACAACCCGGGCGGCGCACAGGCCTTCGATCTCGATTTCGTCTAGCAAAAAGGCGGCACCCGTGGGCGCCGCCTTTTTATTTCAGCCTTAACCCAAGATTACCCCTGTTTGCGTGCGGGGGTTGCTTTGCGGGTGTTGTCGTTGTTTGGCTTTTTCTCGACCGTATCGAGTGCTTTGCCGATGATTTCCTTGATACCCACATCCAGCGTGGGCACGGCCATGATGCGTTCCATCTGGCCGACCATCAGCGCCTGACGCTCCGCGTCATAGCGTTTGAACTGGGTAAAACGCTTGGCGAGGTTGGTCGCCGTTTTCGCATTTACATCGTTCAGCTCGATGATCGTATCGGCAAGGAATTTGTAGCCGCTGCCGTCTTTGCTGTGGAAAGCGGACGGGTTGCCTGCCGTAAAGCCGCCAATCAGCGCATAGACCTTGTTGGGGTTGGTGGCGTCATAGGCTTCGTGTTTCATCAGCTCGCGCACACGCTCAAGCGCGCCCTCGGCGGGGCGGCCTGATTGCAACGACAGCCATTTGTCGACAAGGTTGTTGTTGTCTTTGTAGCGGCTATAGAAATCTTCCAGCAGTTTGTCGCCAACTTGTACGGCCGCTTCGGTGGTCATTTTGGTTGTGACCGCCAACGCCGCCAGTTTTTCGGTCATGTTTTTGGAATGACCGTATTGCGCCACCGCGTCATGCGCGGCTTCGGGTGTTTCCAGCTTGCCGATAAAGCCAAGTGCCGTGTTGTGCAGTTCACGGCGGCCGACCTGTGCGGGGACGACATTATAGGTTTCACCCGCGGGAGCGGCAGTCGCGGCATAGATGGCTTTGAAATCCGCTTCGAATTCTTTCGCCAGAGTCACTTTCAAGAAGTCGATGGCTTCGGATACCGCATCAGGATCAAGAACCTTGAGATCCTGAATGATAATGTTATAGGGCGGCAGGCCGAGCGTACGCGCGTTAAAGGCAAGGTCGCCGGCAAGCGCGTTCTTCACGTTTTCGCCGTAAGCATCGATAAAGTTGCGGTCAATCGTCAGTGGCAGGTCGTTTTCGGCCTGCGCCACAAGTTTATGCAGCGTTTTGACCATCAGGCGTTCGGTCGCTTCGTATTTGTTGAAACCGTCGCTGTCATGCGCCATGCGGAAGATCATTTCATCGTCCGTCGGCTGGGTGGTGATTTTGACGGGGGCGGAGAAACCGCGCAGTACCGAAGGCACCACGGGGCCGTCGACGTTTTTAAATTCAAACGTCTGGCTGGCTTCGGTCAGGTGCAGCACGCGCGTCGTCGGCGTTTCGGCGCTGGCGGCGTCTGTGGACAGTGACAACGGAATGTCCTTGCCATCCTTACCGATCAGGCCGACAGCGATGGGCATGTGCAGCGGCTCTTTGTCTTTCTGGTCGGCGGTGGGCGCTGTGTTCTGGCTCAGCGTCAGGCGATAGGTTTTGGTTGCGGCATCGTAATTGCCGCTATAGCTGATATCGGGCGTGCCGGACTGGCTGTACCATTTGCGGAATTGCGTCAGGTCAATGCCGGAAACTTCCTGCATCACATCGACGAAATCATCACAGGTGACGGCCTGGCCATCGAAACGGCTGAAATATTCATCCGTGCCTGCACGCCATGTGGCTTCGCCCATCATGGTGTGCAGCATGCCAAGGACATGCGAGCCTTTTTCGTAGATCGTGCCGGTGTAGATATTGTCGAATTCTTCCACGCGGTCAGGGCGGATCGGATGCGATGTCGGGCCGGCGTCTTCCATGAACTGGGTCGATCGCAAACCGACGGCGTCGTCGATACGTTTGTTTTCTTTGGAGTGCATGTCTTCGGTGAACTGGCGGTCACGCAGAACGGTAAAGCCTTCTTTCAGCGTCAGTTCGAACCAGTCACGCACGGTGACGCGGTCGCCGGAATAGTTGTGAAAATATTCATGGCCGATGACGGCTTCGATATCGATCAGCTCGTCGTCGGTGGACATTTCAGGGGTGCCGACAAGGTATTTGACGTTAAAGACGTTGAGGCCCTTGTTTTCCATGGCGCCGGCGTTGAATTTATCAACGGCGACGATGTGGAAACAATCCAGATCATATTCGCGGCCATAGCGGTCTTCGTCCCACTTCATCGAACGTTTCAGAGATTCCATCGCCCATGTGACTTTATCTTCATAGCCGTCCTGCACGTAAATACGCAGGTCGACTTTTTTGCCGTTCATGGTCGTAAAGGTATCTTCGAGGACATGCATGTCGCCTGCGACAACCGCAAACAGATAGCTCGGCTTCGGCCACGGATCTTGCCACTGGATGCTATGCGTGCCGTCGCCGTTGTCTTTGGTTTTGGCCGGCTCGCCGTTGCCATTCGACAGCAGGACGGGAAATTTTTCTTTGTCCGCTGTCAGCGTGACGTCATAGGTCGCAAGGTTGTCGGGACGGTCAAGGAAATAGGTGATACGGCGGAAGCCCTGCGCTTCGCACTGCGAACACAGAATATCGCCCGCCATATAAATGCCCGACAGGCTGGTGTTTTCTGCCGGATTGATCTCGGTCACGATTTCAAGATCGAAAGGTTGTGCGGGCGGATTTTTGAGGATGAGGTTTTTGTCGGTGACGACAAATTCGCTGCGGTCCATATCGCGCGTGATGCCGTTTTCGGTGATTTTCAGGGATTTCAGTTTCAGTGCCTCGCCATCCAGCACCAGCGCGCCGCCGGCATTCGGCAGGTCGGGGTTGCGGGTGACATGGATACGGCTGGTGACCACCGTGGCTGTTTCATCGAGCGCGATATCCAGATTGACCGCGGGAATTTTGTATTCCGTCGGGCGATAATCATCGCGGAAGAGCGGGTTGCGGGCGGGGTCGAAGAGAAAATCTTTTTTCGCGGCCATGGGTGTACAGGCTCCGTGCATATGTGACTGAGAATGAGTATCAGGCAGTGTAATTTGCCAGAAAGTTTCCGTCAACCGATGATTGACGTAATAATATTACTTATTGGGGTATTTTGAGCGCACCTAGGCAGCAGATTTGTATAGGATTTTATTTTCGTTAAATGTTTCAATCACATGGCCGCGCCGCACGCCATAGACCAGATGCGCCATGGTTTCGCCAAGCGCAAAGAAAACATCGCCGGATGTCAGCTGCCTATGCGCAAAAAGCCCTTGCATCGCTGTATAGCTGGTCTGCGGGCCAGCGGAGAGCACCTGAGCGAGTTTGTCCAGCCGTGCCTCATGGTGGCCTAAAATTGCGTCGATGCGCTCATGCAGGCCGCGGAACGGGATACCGTGCGAAGGCAGGATCAAGGCATCATCCGGTACGGTTGCGCGTATGTGAAGTAGGGTTTCCATATATAAATCGACCGGATCATGGCCGGGCGCATTGCCGGGGAAATAGCTGATGTTGGGGGTGATGAACGGCAGCACCATGTCACCCGCGATCAGGATATTATCTTCGGTGCTATAGAGGCTCGCATGTTCCGGACTGTGGCCGTAACCGCCGATGATCTGCCACAGGCGGCCACCCAGCATGACGGTCTGCCCGGGATGCACGGCAGAGATGTCAGACGGCGGCGGGTGGATGATATTGCGGTAACCTGTGCGGCGGTTCAGCAATTTCTCCAGAACGTCTTCGCTGACGCCTGCATGGGTGTAGTAGGGGCGATAAAGCTGTTCCAGACGCTCAAGGCTATCTTCGTCGGTCAGGGTTTGCACCATGCGCCACTCGCCGGGTGTCATCTGCACGGGGGCGGCTGTCTTGTGCTGCAACCATCCGGCAAGGCCGAAATGGTCGGGATGAAAATGTGTCATGAAAAGGTTTTCGACAGGCTTGCCCGATAGCCGGTTTGCAAAAACAACTTCCCACTGCGCGCGCGTCGGGGCGTCGTCAAAACCGCTATCGATGATGCTCCAGCCGGACGTACCGCCGTCGAGGAGCCAGATGTTGATATGGTCCAGCGCAAAGGGCAGCGAAAAGCGCAGCCAGAAAATACCCGCCGCAATTTCAACGGTTTCGGTTGCCACCGGCTGCGGAAAAATCGGGGCGTAGTCTTTTTTAAGGGGTTTCAACGGCGGGGTCTGCCTTGTAAGTCTGGTCTTCGGGGCTGCGTTCGCCGCGCAGCTCGGCGGCTTTGCGGTTGGCGTAGTTGATCTGGCGCTGAAACCATGAATCGCGCACGGCGTTCTGCATTTTTTCGCGTGCTTCCAGCCATTCATCCTGTGTGATGTATTTCGGTTCGTATTTAAAATCTTCCGGCGGGATCAGCACGGTGCGCTTTGTGCCGGGCATATCGGGTACGTCAATTTCTTCGCGTTTCGTATCCGGATGCTCCAGCAAGGCCAGCTTTCCTTCCGATCCGCCCGCGCAAAGTTCGCGGTTCGGCCCGCGCAGCCCCATCGCACTTTCGGTGCGCAGCATAGTAATAAACAAATCATGCATTTCCTTGGCGTCCATAAAATCGAAGACGTAATCCAAAAGGGCATAGCGCGGTTTGACCAACCCTGCGCGCAATTCGCGCGCCGTTTTATCTTCGCAGCGCAGCGCATCGGTCGCGCTCAGCAGGTCAAACAGCAACAAGCTGGCAAAAGCGGTTTTGGAAAGGTCGACATATTCGGCGTGCATGCCCTGAAGATCAAAGGCCTGCGCGCCCAGATAGGCAAGATCTGTATAAAGCATGAAATAGAAACTGTTGAGCGTTTCAAGGTCTTGATGACCGGCTGAATTGTCACGCGCCCAGTCAAGCGCAACGGCCAGCAGCGGCGGATCTCTGCGGATATGGGCATGAATATAGGTACTGACATCTGCCGCGGTGCGGGTTTGCGCCAGCTTGTCGAGGTTGGCGTAGAATTGCTTGTGCTTTTCCGCGATATTGCGCGATGCGGCCTGCCGCGCGGCGGCGGTGTCGGCCTGTGTGGGCAGGATATTCTTAAGCAGCATCCCCCCGCCAAGAGCCAGCAGAGCGACAGCGCCAAGGGCGCAAAAAAGCAGGAAGGAACGGGACATGGCGTTTTCGATAACTCTTTTAGAGGTGTTTTCACCATCTTAGCGGCTTTTTTGCTTTTTTATAGACTAATTCATCGCCTATGATAGCAGACACCCGCGGCGGGACTTTGCCGCACGGGCGGGCGCATTCAAGGGGGTAGCGTGAGTTTTTCGCTGGATCACCGGCTGGCAGACAGTTCGTTCCATGTCGAAGACTGGGGCCTGTGCCGCGTTTGCCTGAAAAACGACCAAAACTGGCCGTGGCTCTATCTGGTGCCGATGCGCGACGGGGTGCGGGAATTCTGCGACCTGTCTGCCGCCGACCAACAAATGCTAATAGCCGAAATCGCCCGCGCGCAGGCCGCGCTGAAGGCGCTTTATGCGCCCGACAAAATCAATACCGCCGCGCTCGGCAATATGGTGCCGCAGCTGCACATCCACATTTTCGCAAGGTACACCACCGATCCGGCATGGCCGAAGCCAGTCTGGGCGCTTGATATTGCCGAGCAGCCGTATGATCCGGCGGCGCGTGATGCCGAAATCGCAAAACTCCGCGCGTATTTTGCCGCGGACAATCAACAGACAGATCAGCAAGCTGATCAATCTACAATGGCAAAAGGGGATAAAACCGCATGTCAACGATGACTTTTTGTCAGGGGCTTTATGAACTGATGGACAGCTACGACGGCTTCATCATGGACCAGTGGGGCGTGCTGCATAACGGTGTGCAGGCCTACGAGGGCGTGATTGACAGTCTCGGCAATCTCAAACAGCGCAAAAAACAGGTCGTCATCCTGTCCAACTCCGCCAAACGTTCTGACGACAACGTGGAGCGTTTGAAAAAACTCGGCATCAAACCGTCGATGTACAAATCTGTCGTCACGGCGGGCGAAGTGACATGGCAGGGTCTGCGCGCGCAGAAAGAAGCGCCTTTCAAGGATATCGGTAAAAAGTGCTATCTGATTTCCCGCGCCGATGACCGCGGGCTTTTGGCCGGTCTGGATATCGAAGTCACCGATGACATCGACGAAGCATCTTTTATCCTGATCACCAGCTTTGATCCGAACGGCACCAAGCTTGAAGACCTCGACCCTGTTTTCAAAAAAGCCGTCGTACGGCGTTTGCCCGCCATCTGTGCGAACCCCGATATGATCACCGTCTATGGCCATGAACGCGCTGTCGGCCCCGGCGCTGTGGCCAAACGCTATCACGACCTCGGCGGCATGGCGCATCTGATCGGCAAGCCGCACAAGACCATCTTCAGATACGCGCAGGGATTGTTCGAAGGCGTCATTCCGTCGCGCATTCTGGTGATCGGCGATTCACTGCAGCACGATATTGCAGGCGCGATTGCGGTTGATATGGACACGGCTTTTGTTACATCCGGCATCCACGGCAGCGCGTTCCCCTCCGGCATTTCGCCCGAACAAAGACGCAAGGCGATGGAACATCTGGCCCAGATCTACGGCGGTATCCGCCCCAACTGGGCACTCGACAGCCTCATCTGGCAAACGCCCGAAGCCGCCCTGCGCGAACGCGAACGGGCGCGGATGAAGGAATAAGCGATGGAGAAGTTTCTTGATCTAATCTCGCTTTGCAAGAGTTACATCATTAAAGTTTTTTTTGCTCTAGCTCGTTTGGGTATGTTGAAGCGGGCTGGAGATGGGGGAGATGCTTCAGTAGAAGGTGACGGAGAGGCACAAGGTGGCAAAGGTGGGCAAGCGGGTTCCTTTGGTTCTGGGGGACGTGGCGGAAATGCAAAAGTGAAGGGTCGTGGTCGCGCAATAGGCGGAGACGGTGGACATGGTTAAACCATCGGGAGGCGCAGGTGGAGATGCTACCGTTAATGGCCAAGGAGTGGCGCGCGGCGGCGACGGAGGTAGGGCTGGCACGCACGGCTATAATGGAGGAAAAGGCGGGGATGCTACAATAAATGGAGGCGGTTGGGGTTACGCGCGTGGCGGAGACGGAGGCGATGCTTACAGGCCATATAGGCCAGCACTAGGGGCAAGATCCCCTTTAGCTTTTATGCCGAGTCAATCTTATCCAATTGAAGGTATGCTTGATTTGTATGGTGTTCCTGTTCCTGGGCGAGGCGGGGACTCTTATGTCGCTTATGTTGTTTTTGAAGGAGCCAAATACTGCTTGAATACTCTTCTTCATCTTCTTAGGGGGCCTGTACCTAAAATATTGGATAATGGAGATAAAATTATTGACGATATAGATCAAAAAGCTGCTGCCGGTGGTGTCAAAAACGAGCAAGATTGGTGGAATTTATTAGTCAAGCTGTATCCCTCAGAGGCTTATCTTTGTATAAAACATATTCGTGACTGTGAGTTAAGAGTATAAATATTTTCGTGTTCTTTGATTTTACTCATGCACCGGCGGCGGTTCGTAGTCGTCGGTGTCTGATGCGTATTCGGTGCAGAGGACGGAATAGGCGGCTTTGATGTCTGGCATGGCGCGCTCGACGGCGGCTTCGCCTTCTTCGATCAGTTCCTCCGCGCGGTCAAATTCCATCAGGCCGATATGGCCGATACGCGGCACGATCAGAACGTCCGGCGGGTCACCCGCAAGGCGGGAGCGGGCAAGGCGGTCTTGCACAATGTTGAGCGAAGACACCATGACACCAAAAATACTCGGCCCCGAATTTTCGCGGCGGAATACCCGTTGAATGAGACCTTTTTTCTTTTGCTCTTCGACTTGCTGCGGGCCTTCGAAATTGAGCAGGTCAAAACCGGCGACGGTGGGGATGGTATCGCCCGGCCGTTTGCTTTTGCCGATGATATCGCCGCCGACGTTGACGGCAATCGTCATGCGTGCGCCGTTGGCCGAGCAGGCGGAAACCGGCACAGGGTTGACCAGCGCACCGTCAATCAGCCAGCGGTTGTTCATGAACACAGGCGGAAAAATACCGGGCAGCGAGAAAGACGCGCGCATCACATCAACCAGACGCCCCTTGCGCAGCCAGACTTCGTGGCCGGTGACAAGATCGGTGGTGATGGCGATAAACGGATGCGGCAGCTGTTCGACACGCACATCGCCGAAATTTTCCAGCATCAGTTTCATCAAACGCTCGCCGCCGATCAGGCCGCTGGATTTGACGCGGAAATCCAGATACGACAGCACTTTGAATTTTGTCAGTGAATAAGCCCATTCCTCGACCGCATCCAGACGGTGCGCCAGATACGCACCCCCGATCAGCGCCCCCATGGAAGAGCCGGAAATAACGGTGGGTTCGATGCCGTGCCGTTTCAGGGCGCGGATCACGCCAAGGTGGGCAAAGCCGCGGGCAAGCCCGCTGCCCAGCGCCAGGCCGATACGCGGCGGCGCAGACATATGCACGGTTTTATGCGGGGACTGGGTTTTCAGCCCGGGGCTGGCGGGGGGGACTTCGGGGCCTTTTTTGTCTTTGCCGAACATGGCGGACGCCTCATTTTTATTATGTTTACTTGTTATTATGTTTATCTTTTGGAGATTACAGACTAAACTCCCGTTCTTGACTGTAGTATAACACGGTTTGAGAAATCATTAACAACCGCTCATCAGGAAAAGCTCTTCTTGACGAAACCGTCTTTCCCCCCATCTTTGCCCACCGCCAGCTGGCCGCTGATCCGGCGTGTCTTCGGGCTTTATGTGCGTCCCTATCTGGGCAGTCTGGCCGTGGCTGTTTTGCTGATGTTTGTGGCGGCTGCCATGACCGGTGCGATGGCCAAGCTGATGGAGCCGATTATCGACAAGGTCTTCACCCAGCGCGACCAGAGCATGCTCTGGCCGGTCGCCGGTGCGGTGATGACGGTTTTTGTCGTGCGCGGTTTTGCGACCTATGGCCATACCGTGATGATGAACAAACTGGCGCAGCGTTCTATTGCCGATATCCAGCGTGATATGTTTGCGCATCTGGTCTATGCCGATCTGGCGTTTTTTCACGGCCAGCAAAGCGGCATGCTTTTGTCGCGTTTTGTATCGGACGTCAACCAAATCCGCTCCGCGCTGCTGATGAGCATGACAGGGCTGGGTAAAAATCTCTTTACCTTGCTGTTCCTGCTGGGGGTGATGTTTTATCAGGACTGGAAACTGACGCTGATTTCTATTTTCGCTTTCCCTGCTGCGGCATTTTTTGTCGCGCGGCTGGGCAGAAAGCTGCGCAAAGTCTCAACCAGCACACAAGTCGAAACGGGGCAGCTGACCAGCATGCTTGGTCAGGCGTTTCAGGGCAGCAAGCATGTCAAATCATACGGCATGGAAGAGTTTGAAAAAAAGCGGGTCAATAAAAATATTGATAATATCTTGAAGCTTATGCACCGCGCCTTTCGCGTGTCTGCCAGCGCAACGCCGATTTCCGAGGCGCTGAGCGGTCTTGCGATTGTGACAATCATCGTCTATGGCGGTATGCAGGTGATTGCCGGTGAAAGCACGGCGGGCAAACTGTTTTCTTTTATCGCCGCTTTCCTGCTGGCCTATGAGCCGATGAAACGTCTGGCGCAGCTCAATAACGTCATGCAGATGGGGCTTGCTGCGGTTGACCGGTTGTTCCAGCTGCTTGATCAGCCGCCGTCTATCACCGACAAACCGGGCGCCGCCGTGCTGGCGGCTAAAAACCCTGCGATCACCTTTGATGATGTCCGCTTCACATACGCCGACGGCACGGAGGCACTGCGGGGGGTCAGCTTTACCGTGCCCGCAGGCAAGACCGCGGCACTGGTCGGGGAATCCGGTTCAGGTAAATCGACCATTCTTAACCTGATCCCGCGCTTCTACGATGTAACCGCGGGAAAAATCCGTATCGACGATACCGATATTCGTGATGTCACGGTCAAAAGCCTGCGCGGCAGCATGGCGCTGGTCAGTCAAGAAGTGGCTATTTTCAACGATACCGTGCGCGATAATATTGCCTATGGTACCGAAGGCGCAACCGAAGAGCAGGTTATTGCTGCCGCTCAAAACGCCGCCGCGCATGACTTTATCATGGAATTGCCGCAGGGCTATGACACGGTTGTCGGTGAAAACGGCGTGAAGCTGTCGGGCGGGCAGCGCCAACGTCTTTCGATTGCGCGTGCGATGCTGCGCAATGCGCCGCTGCTGCTGCTGGACGAAGCCACATCCGCCCTCGATACCCAGTCTGAACGTCTGGTGCAATCCGCGCTTGAGCGGCTGCAGGAAGGACGCACGACAATCGTGGTGGCACACCGCCTGTCGACCATTATGGATGCCGATATCATCTATGTCCTCAAAGAAGGCCGCGTCGTTGAGACCGGCAAGCACGCAGATCTTTTGGCCGCGGGCGGTTATTACAGTCGCCTTTACGGCAACCTGATACGGGAGAGCGCCTAAATGATCACATTTCTTGCCCGTATTGTTTTCCAGCTTTTGGCTGTTTACGTTGTCGTTCTGATTGCGGTTTATCTGGCACAGCGCAGTTTGCAATATTTCCCTGACAAAAATTATCCGGGTACGCCGCAAGACAGTGGCGTGCCGGATATGGAGATTGTCGAGCTGAAAACCGAAGACGGCCTTACCCTCAACGCGTGGTTTGCGTCGCCGCCAAAAAAAGACGGGCAGATCGTGGTTCTTTTTCATGGCAATGCCGGACATATCGGTCACCGTGCGATCAAGGCACGGCACTTTATAGACCGGGGGATAGGTGTTTTGCTGGTGGAATACCGCGGTTTTGGCGGCAATCCGGGCCGTCCGACCGAACAGGGGCTTTATCATGACGGGCGCGCCGCGCTTCGGTTCCTTGAACAAAGAGAATATACGGTTTCGCAGCTTATTCTTTACGGCGAAAGCATCGGCAGCGGCGTTGCGGTGCAGATGGCGCTTGAAATACAGCCGCGTTACCTGATCCTGGAGGCGCCCTTTTCCAGCGCGGCGGATGTGGCAAAGATGCAGTATTTCTTCCTGCCGGTCGATTTTTTGATGAAAGACCGCTACGACAACATCAAAAAAATCGCGGATATCAAAACCAATCTTCTGATCGTCCATGGCGACGAAGATATGGTTATTCCGATTGAATTGGCGCAAATGTTATTTGTGCGCGCCAATCATCCCAAAGAATTTATCACGATCAATGGCGGCCATCATAATGATCTGTTCGATCATCACGCCGGTCATATTATCAATGACTGGCTGGAAAAACAGATTACCGCCGAAACGGTCGTCACGCCTGCAGAATGACCGCCGCACCTGCCTTGCATTTTACCGATGATATTCGTGCTGCCGCAGCGCAGGTGGCGGCGCAGGCAAGTCATGTCCGGCTGAATAAAGAATCTATTTTACCCTTCACGCGCAGCCTTTTGCGCAAACGCCGCGCGCAAATGACGGCGCTTGATATGCAGACACTGGGCGGCGGTCAAACAGCCGAAGAAAAAATCGCTTATGCGCTTGCGCTTGATGCGGTTAATTTCGGCTCCGGCTATTTTGAACTGGCGCGGCAAAGCGGTGTGGCGCTTGAATATGCCGATCTGGCGCGTGCCTTGCGCCATGCTTTTGATACAGACGGCTTTTCGGATCCTGCCCGCTGGGCTGAAATGACGCCGCAGGATTGTCATGCGCTTTTTGTTATTCCTGCCGGTCTTCATCCGCAGCTGGATGAGCTGATGTGTCTTTTTTCTGTGCACTTGCGCGAAGCGGGGGCAAAAATCGTTTCTGACTACGCCGGAGGGGCGCTGAATTTGCTCGAGGCGGCGGACCGCTCCGCAGAACGTCTCGCCGCCATCATCGGCGCGTGGGGCGGATTTCATGATGTGTCCGAATATCAGGGCGCGCGGGTGCCGATTTTCAAACGCGCACAGATTTTTGCGGCCGATATTTGGCTGGCGCTGGGCGGTGCGGGGGCAGCGGATTTTTACGACATGCACCGCCTGACAATTTTTGCTGATAATATGGTTCCGCATGTGCTGCGCCATGGTGGCGTTTTGTCCTATACGCCCGCGCTGGCGGCGCGTATCGATGCGGGGCAGGAAATTCCGGCAGGCAGCGCCGAAGAGATAGAACTGCGCGCCCTTGCCATCCACGCCTGCGAAGCTATCCGCGATACGGCACAGGCAGAGGGGCACGCGGGGCTAACCGCGGTCAATCTGGATCATATCCTCTGGAACCGCGGATACGAAGCGGATCTGATCGATTTGCCGCGTCACCGGACTTGTTCGGTTTGGTATTGAAGGTTGATTATTTCTATTTATGCCGCGCGTCATGCAGCCAGACGATACCGGCGGCGATAAGCGCGGCGGGCAGAAACCCACCCAAAAACCAAGACAGCGTCGTTTCAAAGAAGAAACCTGTGGGCAGGAGAGCAATGGCGCCCGTGTAAAATCCATAGCGCAGCGCAGGTATAGATGCAAGTTGACGAAACTTGCAAAGCGTAAAGTTCACGGCATTGATGGCGACCTGCAAAACCGTAAGCAGAAATGAAATGCCACCAATAATAAGAAGGGTCGCAGACGCATAAGGCAGATAGGTTTCATCTGCCGTGAAGGCGTCAATGCACCAGGACGTCCCGCCGCAAACAGAGGCAATCAGGAAAGTCAGAAGGATATATCTGAGCGGGAACCTCAGTTCTATATCGTATCCACCGCCCGAAGCGTGATACCCGCCAGACGCGGACGGCGTGCTTTTGGTATGGTTGACCAGATCGCGCGCCGCCATTTCAGTCGCATTTCTGGGCGGACCAAGCGCATCACCATAAATGGAGCGCTTTTTGTATTCTTCCCAGAAATCGTTACCCATCGACTACTTTCTTTTGTCGAGCGGCACGTAATCGCGTGCCGTCGGGCCGGTATAGAGCTGGCGCGGACGACCGATGCGCTGCGTCGGCTCTTCGATCATTTCTTTCCACTGCGCAATCCAGCCAACGGTGCGGGCCATGGCAAAGAGCACCGTAAACATCGAAGTCGGGAAGCCCATGGCTTTCAGGATGATGCCGGAATAGAAATCAACGTTCGGATAGAGTTTTTTCTCGATGAAATATTCGTCCTGCAGGGCGATTTTTTCCAGCTCCATCGCGATATCGAGCAGCGGGTCCTGAACATTCAGCTCGGCCAGAACTTCGTGGCAGGTATCGCGCATGATTTTGGCGCGCGGGTCGAAGTTTTTATACACGCGGTGGCCAAAGCCCATCAGACGGAAGCTGTCGTTTTTATCCTTCGCACGCTTGATAAATTCGGGGATACGGTCAACCGTGCCGATTTCATCCAGCATCTTGAGAACCGCTTCATTCGCGCCACCATGCGCCGGACCCCAGAGCGAGGCGATACCCGAAGCAATACAGGCAAACGGATTAGCGCGTGAAGAGCCGGCAAGGCGCACGGTCGACGTCGACGCATTCTGTTCGTGATCGGCATGCAAAATCAGAATGCGGTCCATCGCACGCGACAGGATCGGGTTGATTTTATAAGGCTCGCTTGGCACAGCGAAGGTCATATAAAGGAAGTTTTCCGCGTAGCTCAGATCATTACGCGGATACATAAAGGGCTGGCCAATCGAATATTTATAGGTCATAGCTGCAATCGTCGGCATTTTTGCGATCAGACGGAAAGCCGCAATTTCGCGCTGGCGGGCATCGTCGATATTCAGCGAGTCGTGATAAAATGCAGACAGCGCACCAATGGTGCCGACCATCACCGCCATCGGGTGGCTGTCGCGGCGGAAACCGCGGAAGAAAAACTGCATCTGTTCGTGCACCATCGTGTGATTGGTGACGATGTTGATGAAATCTTCTTTTTGTTTCTGGTTCGGCAGTTCGCCATTCAAAAGCAGATAGCAGACTTCGAGGAATTCGCTTTTCTCGGCCAGCTCCGCAATCGAATAACCGCGGTGGAGCAGGATGCCTTCGTCACCATCAATAAACGTCAGACCGCTTTCGCAGGCTGCAGTCGAGGTAAAACCCGGATCATAAGTGAACATGCCGGTGTCGCTATACAGTTTGCGGATGTCGATCACGCGCGGGCCGGTCGCACCATCAATAATCGGAAATTCGTATTGTTTTCCGGTTTCGTTGTCGGTCAGGGTGACGGTTTTTTTGTTCTGAGCGGGAGCGGAGGGGGCAGTATTTGACATGATGGCAGAATTCCTGAAAAAGATGGCTTTGCGCGCCAAGGATAAATCTCTTTGTTTAATAATAGTTTAAGTTGCCGGTAATTCAAATCTTCCTTTTGGTGCGCTGCGCAAAATTTTTTGTGCATTCGTTCGTTTTCAGGTAGTATTTTGTTAACATAAGTATAATAAGATATGAGCACAGGTAAAAAAAGGGGCGGGCATGGCTGGAAAATACAAAGCCGAATATGAATTCTATCCGGCAGAAGACAAATACGAGGGCGATTGCCACCGCTATACCGGCAGCGACTATACCGGTCTGAGCGGTCACGATATGACGTCGATTGATCTGCGCCAAGACCCGTACCAGCGTGAAAAATATTCAGCCACCTTTTCTTTTTCAACCGGCGGCGATAAGCGCGCATTGCGGCAGGAAACTGTCGTCGGTCTTCTGGAGGGCAATGCCGGTGTGACAGATGCCATCGTCAAGGGGCACGGAAATGCTGCCGGTTTCAGCGTGACAGTTGAAGGGATCGAACAAAAAGACCTGATGCGTCTGGCCGTCGCGCTGACACACGAAGCGCAAAAGGGGCCGCGCGGCGATGCCTCTCATTATCCGGTTCTGGATGCCGATGTTGCCGGACAAATCATCGGCGCGGAACTTGACCGTCTCAAAATCTCGCCGGTCGAAGCGGGGCTGGTGTCCATCACGACAGATACTATGACGCAGGAGCGTGCAAAATTTTACGGGCTTGAAAAACCCGCGGCTTATGTCGATGCGGATTTTGGCGGTTATCCAACGTCGCCTGTGTCGGCGCTGAGTGAAAGCGGCATTGTGGCAGAGCTGGATGGCAAGGTGGCAATGCAGGTCCAGACGCGCCTTGATCTGCGCAGCGGTTACGCGCCCAAGGTTCTGGATGCCCTGCAAAGCGCGGGATTAAAGGCGGAGCGCAGCAAGGACGGGCAATATATCACCGTTGCCGCACCGGCAGATTCAGTTGCCGATGCCTTCAAAAGCAAAGGGCTTCTGGCACCTGCCGTCAGCGATGCGATTAAGTCAGCGGCAGAGGCGGCGCATCCCGGACAGCAAAAAATCAATATGCAGATCGATGCCGCCAGCCCGCTGCAAGCAAAGGTTTCCGCCGCCGCGCCAGCAAAACTCTCGGTGTAAAAGTTTCTATATCAACAAAAACGGCTGCACCCGAAGATGCAGCCGTTTTTGTTTGGTTTTGTGTTTTAACGCTTATGCAGCGCCCGGGCCTTTGGGTGCCGCGTTTGGTGCGGGCTTGGCGACGGGTTTTTCGTCTTTGTTGTCGTTGAGGGCAACTGCACCCGAGACTTTCGTCTGCGGGAAGGCGTCGACATCGACCACAGCGCGGCGCAGTTTTTCGGTGCGCTTGAGCAGTTCGGCTTCGTCAGACGTCAGCACGTTTGCGGCAACGGCGGCATCCAGAAGGGCGGCGCGGCCGCTTTCTTTTTGCAATGTGCCGGCTTTTTGCGCTTTGTAGAGTTTTTTCTCGAGCGGTTCGCTTTCGACAACCGACAAGAAGGCGGCTTCAAGACGGCCCAGCGGTTCGTTGTCGCCTGTGGGTTTGTAGATACCGCCGGTCAGACGGTCGCGGATTTCACCCGGGTTGCGGATGGTATCGGCGGCCATTTTGTCGAGTTTGTCGCTTGGCGCGGCGGTCTGGTATTTGTCGAGGAACGGCACAGCCATGCGCGGGAAGATCACCGGCTGCAGCAGTTTGCCCACCACCTTGTTCGGGTGGTTTTTCAGTGCCTGATCAAGCGCCTTCTCGGCATTGTTCAGCGCATGCTGGCAAGCCCAGTTGACGAGCGGCAGGTCTTCTTTTTTCTGGCCGTTCTTTTCGTAGTACCAAAGCACCGTCGATGCGAGATAGAGGTTGCTATACACATCCCCCAGACGCGCCGAGACGCGTTCTTTCATCTTCAGCCCGCCACCAAGCGTGCCAAGCGTGGCTTCGGCGGCAAGGTTGAAGGACGCGCTGAGGCGGTTGATCTGGTTGTAGTATTTTTTCGTCTGTTTATCGACGCCCTTCGGCTTTTTGCTGAACGCGCCGCCGGTGATGCCGTAGACGAAAGCCTTGGCAAAGCTGCGCAGACCGTTGCCGACATGCGCGGCCAGCGTCTTGGCGAGTTTGCCGAGCGCTTTTTTCTCGTTCGGCTCTTCGACTGCTTGCAGCTCTTTCAGCACGTAGGGGTGTGCGCGCACCGCGCCCTGACCAAAGATAATCAGGTTACGGGTCATGATGTTTGCGCCCTCAACCGTGATGGCGATGGGGATGCCTTTGTACAGATCGGCGAAGGTATTCTTCGGCCCGTTCGATACCGCCTTGCCGCCGTGAATATCCATGGCGTCGTTGACGATGGTACGCATGGATTCCGTCAGGTGGTATTTCAAAATGGCAGAGGGGATGGCCGGACGCTCGCCGCTATCGACCATTTGCAGGGTCGCTTCGCGCGCCGCGTTCATCATATAGGTCAGGCCTGCCATTTTGCCGAGCGGCTCTTCGATGCCTTCGAAATTGGAAATCGCGGTATTGAACTGCTTGCGCGTGCGGGCATAGGCGCCGCTGGCAAAGCTCGACAGCTGCGCACCGGCGGTGGACAGCGCGGGCAACGACAGCGAACGGCCAACCGCAAGGCTTTCCATCAGCATTTTCCAACCCTGACCGGCACGCTCCGGCCCGCCGATAATGTTATCGAGCGGGATGAAAACGTCTTTGCCAAAGTTGGGGCCGTTGTGGAACGGCAGATCCATCGGCGCATGGCGATCACCAATGGTGACGCCCGGCGTATTGCTGGGGATCAGCGCGCAGGTGATGCCGAGATCTTTTTTATCTTTGCCAAGCAGGTTATCTGGATCTTCCAGTTTAAACGCAAGGCCAAGCAGCGTAGAGACGGGGCCGAGCGTGATGTAACGCTTTTCCCAGTTCAGCTTGATACCCAGTTCGCCTTTTTCGTTCTTCACGACAACGCCGCGTGCGCTCATGCTGCCCGCGTCCGATCCGGCATCCGGTTCGGTCAGCGCAAAGCAGGGCACTTCGCGGCCATCGGCAAGGCGCGGCAGATAATGGTCTTTTTGATCTTGCGTGCCGTAAGCGTGGATCAGCTCGGCTGGGCCGAGCGAGTTCGGCACCATCACGGTGACGGCGGCGGCGATGCTGCGGCTGGCGATTTTAATGACAATTGCCGAATGCGCGGCGGAAGAAAAACCATGACCGCCGAATTCCTTCGGGATCTCGAGGCCCATAAAGCCTTCTTTTTTGATGAAGTCCCAGACTTCGCGCGGCAGGTCGCCGTCTTTGCTGACCTGATAATTGTCGATCATCTCGCACAGTTTTTCGACGGGGCCGTTGATGAAGGCGACTTCTTCTTCGGTCAACTGCGGCTTGGGCAGTTTGAACAGGACATCCCAGTCGGGCGTGCCTTTCATCAGCTCGCCATCCCATCCCACGGTGCCGGATTCAAGCGCCTCTTTTTCCGTTTGCGAAATAGACGGCAGAATGCCTTTGAAAGCATCGACAATTTTTTTGCTGAGTCCCATAGAGACGGTCCTTCCTCGTTGACAAAAATACGTTATTCGTTGTTACACACCGTTTTTCGTCTCAGAAAGACTCTATCAACCGCTGATGCCGCTTGGGCGGCTTGTTATTATTAAAGCTGGCTGTGTCTTGATATGTTAAGAGTTATAGGGCATTCACAGGCCAAGGCCAATAGAGAAAATGATTAGACATAAGTCACAATAAATGCTGCGCGGCAGTATTTATTTTTTCTGGTGATTGCTTGAAAACATAAATGTCATGCCAGACTTGATCCGGCATCCAGAAGGCCACAGAGAGCGGTTCTGGACTCCGGCCTGCGCCGCAGTGACGACTGCCTAATCAATCAAGCCACATCCGACAATCGCGCCAGTGTTTCTTCCTTGCCGAGGATTTCCGCGACATGGAAGATCGACGGGCTGTTGGTCGTGCCGGTGATGGCGGCGCGCAGCGGCATGGCGACCTTGCCGAGCTTGAGGCCTTTTTGTGTGCCGTATTCTTTTAGCGCGGCCTCGATTTTCTCGGCCTTGAAATCATCCAGCGAGACGAGCGTCTGTTTCATTTCGCCGAGCATGCCGCGCGTATCGGCATCCAGCACTTTGGCGGCGTCTTCCGTGAGCGGCAGCGGGCGCGGGCGCACAAAGAACAGGCCGGCATCCGCGAGTTCGATCAGCGTGCTCGCGCGTTCCTTCAGCGCATGTAAACCGCTTCGGAAGCGGGCGATGCCTGCGGCATCCGGCTTGGTGCCGAGTTTTTCTTCGATATAGGGCATGGTCAGCGACATCAGGCGGTCTTCGTCTGCGTGACGCATGTAATGGGCATTCACATGCGCGAGTTTGCCGAAATCCATGCGTGATGGCGATTGGCCGATGCCTTGGAGCGTGAAAAGCTTGATCGCTTCTTCGGTATCGACAATCTCCGTATCGCCATGACCCCAGCCGAGGCGCAGCAGGTAATTGCGCATGGCTTCGGGCAGGTAGCCTTTGTTGGCGTATTCATGCAGGCCGACCGCGCCGTGGCGTTTGGACAGTTTTGCGCCGTCTTCGCCCAAAATCATCGGGATATGCGCGAAGATGGGGACATTCCAGCCCATGGCATCGTAAATCATGCGCTGGCGGAAGGCATTCGTCAGGTGGTCGTCACCGCGGATCACATGCGTGATGCCCATGTCATGATCGTCCACGACGACAGACAGCATATAGGTCGGCGTGCCATCGCCGCGCAGCAAGATCATATCGTCCAGCTGCGTATAGGGCACGCGCACATCGCCCTGCACGGCGTCGCTGACCAGCATTTCGTCATTCGCGCGGTTTGGTGCCTTGATACGCACAGAGGGCTTCACGCCCGCGGGGGCGTCTTTGGCATCACGGTCGCGCCAGCGTCCGTCATAGCGGGGGGAGAGGCCTTTGGCGAGTTGCTCCTCCCGCATTTTTTCCAGCTCTTCGGGGGTGCAATAGCAGTAATAGGCCTTGCCTTCGGCCACCAGCTGATGCGCGATTTCGGCGTGGCGGTTCATGCGGGCGAATTGAAAAATCGGCTCTCCGTCCCAGTCCAGCCCCAGCCAGCGCATGCCGTCCAGAATGGCTTCGACGGCGGCTTCGGTGGATCTGGCGCGGTCGGTGTCTTCGATGCGTAGCAAAAACTGCCCGCCCACATGCTTGGCAAACAGCCAGTTGAACAGCGCGGTGCGGCCGCCGCCAATATGCAGATAGCCGGTCGGGGAAGGCGCGAAGCGGGTGATGATTTGGGACATGATTTTTCCGTCAGAAGATGCCTGTATTTCCGGCTGAATTTAACGTATCGTTCCCAGCCATGGCAAGGTTTTTGACGGCATGTTGGCAGGAGATGCAAAACCAGCGGGAACGCTGGATTTTCTGGCTGCCCGTGCCTGTTGCCTTCGGGATTGCCGCCTATTTCGGCCTGCATGGGGAGCCGCCGCTGCTGCTCGGCACGTTTTTGTGCCTGTTTATGCTGCCGCTGCTGCGGGCATTTTACCGGAATCAGGTTTTATTTATCCCGCTGCTGGTGCTGTTTATGGCCGTGGCCGGTTTTGCAGCAGGGCAGTTGCGCACCCATGCCGTGGCCGCGCCCGTGCTGGAAAAACGCAGCTATACCATCACCCTGCGCGGCAAAGTGGCGGAGGTTCAGCCGCAGCCCAAAAACATCCGCATCGTGCTGGAAGATTTTTCCGTCGTCAAAGGCCGCATTTTTCAGGACGAACTGCCAAAGCGCGTGCGCATCCGTCTTAAAAACAACGACCCCGCCGTGCCGAATGCGGGGGATGTGGTCGAGGTACGCGCCGCGCTGCTGCCGCTGTCTGCACCCGTGATGCCGGGGGCGTTTGATTTTCAGCGGCACGCGTTTTTTCAAGGCCTTGGCGGTACGGGATATGCGCTTGGCGATGTGCAGGTGGTTGAACCGCGGCGCAGCGGCGAATATTTCTTTGAAAAACTGCGGCGGCATATCCGCGAAAAAATCTTTGTCGCCATCGAAGACCGTGACCGCGCCGCCATGATTACCGCCTTTATGATCGGCGAAGACCGCGGCATATCGGAAAAGGACTGGGAAATTGCGCGGCTTTCCGGTATTGCGCACCTGATCGCCATTTCAGGGTCGCATTTTGTTTTGATTGCGGGCTTTCCTTTTTTCTTTGTGCGCGCGTTTCTGGCGGCCATTCCTTATGTCGCGCTGCGCTGGCCGATCAAAAAAATTGCTGCGGCGATCGCGATGGCGGTGTCGGTTTTTTATATGCTGCTGATCGGCTCGCCGATACCGGCGCAGCGGGCCGTCATCATGACCTGCGTCGTCATGACGGCGATTATGATTGACCGCAATCCTTTTACGCTGCGGCTGGCGGTATTTGCGGCGCTTTTGCTGTTTATCCTCTCGCCCGAAAGTTTGATGGGGCCCAGCTTCCAGATGTCTTTTGCTGCTGTGGTGGCGCTGATTGCTTTTTATGAAAGCACCGCGAAGTGGTGGAAAAAACATTTCCGCGATTCAGACTGGTCAAAACGCTATGCGCTTTATCTGCTGGGCTGTTTCGCCACATCGCTGGTGGCAAGCGCGGCGACTGCGCCCTTTGCGCTTTATCATTTCGGGCGCATGCCGCTGATCGGCGGGCTGGCGGCGAATATGGTGGCTGTGCCGGTATCGTCTTTTGTGACGTTTCCGGTCGGTTTGTTCTCCTGCCTGCTGATGCCCTTCGGGCTTGAAAAATATCCGCTGCTGCTGACCGAAAAAAGCCTGGATGTTTTTATGTATGTCGCCGAAATCATCGCGGCATGGAAATATGCGGGCTGGCAGGCGAATAGTTTTGCGGGCTGGGTGTTGGGCATCATGACGCTGGGCGGCATCTGGATTTGTGCGTGGCAGGGCTATTTGCGCTGGCTGGGAATAATCCCCGTCGCGCTTGCCGCCGTGCTGGCCGTGCTGACCCCGCGCGCGGATATTCTGGTTTCGGGCAGCGGCGAGCTGATGGCCCTGCGCGCGCCTGACGGCAAGATGTGGTTTTCGACCCTGACCAAAGAAAAATTCGTGCGCGAGCAATGGACAGCGCGCGAAGGACAAGGTGCGCAGATACGCGCATGGCCGCAGCGGCAATTACCGGGCGGGGAGGGGGATTTTCTGGTCTGCGATGATGCCGCCTGCCGGATTGTCTTGAAAAATTCGGTTTTGTCAGTGATCCGCAACGCCGAAGCGATTGGGCAAGAATGCGGCGAAGCGGATGTGCTGATCTCGAAGAATGCGATCAAATTGCCGCGCAGCTGCAAACGCAAGGTCGACATCATCGACCGCTGGAAACTGCGCGATAACGGCGCTTATGCGATTTATTTACATGAAACGAATCCGCTGCGTATTGAACATGTGCGCGGTATGCGCGGCGACCGTCCATGGACGGGATCATCGCGGCTGCGCAGCGGCAGCAGACCATAAAGCTGTTTCGGTCTTATGCGGCCTGTTGGTCGCCCGCGGTTTTATTCTGGAGTTTTTGTTTGATGGCCTGCGCCTGCGTCAACATTTCGCGCGTCGCGTCGCAGCAGGGCATTTTGACATGCCATTGTTTGTGCGCTTCGTCGGCGCTCAGGCCTTTTTCGAGGGCTTTGCGCGCCTGATACTTTTGCCAGATTTTTTCGTGGAAATAGAACCCGCCAATTTGCGCGAGGGGCTCCAGCATGGCGATGCCAAGGCCGATATGCACATCACCGCTAACCGTCCAGCCGACCAGAAAAGCGACAATGATATGAAGCGCGCCGTAAGTAGCCGTTTTTGCAAGAAGCATGATTTTCTTTCCTTTAGTTACGGAAAGATATACCGCGCTGCCGCATAAAGTAAAGTGTTACTTTATAACTTTTTGAAAAAACAGAATTTCGCGTGCCTAAAGGCTTAATAACTCCGCAGCAGGCTGCGCAGGCGGCCCTGAATACGGACGCGGTGCGGCGGCAGACGAAGCGGTTGATAGGCATCGTTTTCCGGCATCAGAACGATCGAGCCGACCTCGCGGCGCAGGCGTTTGAGGGTGACTTCTTCTTCGTCCACCAGCGCCACAACGATATCGCCGTCATTGGCGCGGTCACATTCTTCGATAATCACGATATCGCCATCCATGATACCGGCTTTGGTCATGGAATCCCCCTCGATGGTAAGGGCATAGCAGGGCAGATTGCCCATCATGTGGAAGGGCACGCCGATCTTGTCGTTTTCCTGCCGCAGCGCCTCGATCGGGCTGCCGGCGGCGATTTTGCCGTAGAGGGGCACTTCGGCCATATCGGCATTTGCGGCGGTCATGGCAGGCATTCTGGATTGCTTGAAATTGGGTTTGACGCCCGCTTTGGGGTCTTTGGCCGCCGGTGTGGCGGCAGGGCTGGAGACAACACGAAGACCGCCTGCATTTTCGGGCAGTTTGACGACGTCAAGGGCGCGCGCCTTGTTCGGCAACCGCGCCAGAAAGCCGCGTTCGACCAGGGCATTGATAAGACGGTGGATACCGGATTTTGATTTGAGATCGAGCCCTTCTTTCATTTCCTCGAACGACGGGGATAGCCCTGTGCGGGCGGTATAGTCGTGGATAAACATCAGAAGATCGCGTTGTTTTTGGGTCAGCATGTCTTTGGGCTCCCTTGACACTGTATTCTTGATTTGTTCTATCTTTATTCTTCCTTCGTGTCAAGTGGTTTGAACAGCGCTCTTTTCACCCGCGCCATAAACCGCCATTATGGTGCCGGTTTAATGGGATGCAAGGGGATCACGTGCGGTTTCGGATATTTACAGCGATAGCCTTTCTGGCGGCGGTATTATTTTTGGCCGCCGCGCCCTCCGTGGCTTTTGAAAACAAAAGCGTGGACCTGCTGTCGGCGTTCCATGACGGCATTTATTGGCGCGACAGCGCCCCTGCAACCGATGAAGATGCTATTTGCAGCGGTGACGGCCCCGCCGCGGCTGTCGATACGGGCGTACAGAGTGTGATAGCAACAACGCCCGCCGCCGGGGCTTTTGGCGCGGGTATGCGCAAGGCTTATATTTCTGTGGTCATCGACGATGTGGGGCTGGATTATAAACGCTCCGCCCGCACCATTGCCTTGCCTGCGAATGTGACGCTGGCGTTTTTGCCCTATGCCGCAAATATTCAGGCGCAAACGGCGCAGGCAGCAGCCAAGGGCCATGAACTGATGGTGCATCTGCCGATGGAGCCGTCACGCATGAGCGCCGACCCGGGGCCGGATTATCTCGGCGTTGCGCATACGGCGGAAGAACTTGAAAAACGCATCGCCCGCAATCTGGATGCTTTCAGCGGCTATAAAGGCGTGAATAACCATATGGGCAGCGCCTTTACCAAACATGCGCCGGGGCTGGAAGTTTTGATGCGTGCCCTGAAAAAACGCGGCGTGTATTTTCTGGATTCAAAAACCGCGCCCGACAGCATCGCCGAAGACGTCGCGCGTGCCAAAGGCATTCCGGCCACGCACCGCGATGTCTTTATCGACCATTTCGAAAAAGCGGAGCAAGTCTTGGCCGCGCTTGAAAAAACCGAACGCATCGCCCGCCACAGCGGCTATGCCGTGGCCATCGGCCATCCGAAAGATGTGACGCTGGATGCGCTTGAAGCTTGGCTGCCGACACTGGCCGCAAAAGGCATCGAACTGATCCCCCTCAGCGAAATGATCCAAAAACGCGACGCCGCCCACAAATCTTACAGCGCTGCCGCTGTGAAGCCTGCTGGATTGAATGAGTAGGTTATCTTCAGAGCGCGTATTTTTTAAGAGATATGTGCTCTATTCTTTTTTCTTAGTAAGGGTACCTTCCGTATTCTTTTTCCCATTCTGCGAATTCCTTTTTACCTTTTAGATCAGGGGCGCAAAGGCTTTTGTGGGGAAAGGTAGGCTCGGCCAGAATTCGGTCATTGTAGCGCGCAAAAGTTTTGAACATAAAAAGTGGTGGCGGAACACAGCCGAAAACAAGAGGCTGTACGGGGACACTTTGGCTGCATTGAATTAAAAAAGGGTCTATTGCGTCCTTCTCGCTCGCTTTATAGCCCATGGCGACTGACAACAGCCTGTAATCACCCTTTGCGATAGATTCTTCTGCAAGTTTTTCAGGAGATTCAAAAATCAACTTATCTTGCAAGCCATCGCTTTCTTGTGGCTTAAACCGCTTCATGCCTTTGCGGAAGGCGAGCATCTCCTTTTGATCGTCCGCGTTCCAGAAAGCATTTGTGGTGAGTTCTTCCTTGCCATGAAGGCACGCGGCCAGAGGCGCCAAAAGAGCACAAATGCCTATAGCGATGAAAAACTTTTTCAAACCACACTCGCCTTCGCAATCGCCAGAAAATCTTCGGCCACAAGGCTGGCGCCGCCGACCAGAACGCCATCGACGTTGGCGAGGTGCAGGATTTCGCCTGCATTGCCTGCCTTGACCGAACCGCCATAGAGCAGTTTTAGCCATGCGCCGTTTTTGACCTTCTCGCTTGCTTTGGTGCGGATGAGGGCGTGCATGTGTTTGATGTCATCGGCGGAGGCTGTTTTGCCCGTGCCAATCGCCCAGACGGGTTCATAGGCAATCGCGGTGTTTTCGGCGGTGGCGGAGGGCGGGAGGGATTCCGCCAGCTGCGCCGAGACAACGGCATCGGCGCGGCCTTCGCTGCGCTCTGCATCCGTCTCGCCGATGCAGACGATGGCGATCAGTCCGGCCGCATGTGCCGCCGCGGCCTTGGCGGCGACAAGGGCGCTGGTTTCGCCGTGAAACTGCCTGCGCTCGGAATGGCCGACAATCACATGGGTGCAGCCGAGGTCTTTGAGCATGCCCGCCGAAATATTGCCGGTAAAGGCGCCGGAGGATTCTGTATGGCAATCCTGCCCGCCATACCGCACGGGGCTGCCGGCCAGTACATCGGCCACGGCGTTGATCATCGTCGCGGGTGGACATAATACCATGTCAAAACCGCTGTCTTTCAAGGCAGAGACGCCTGTGCCCAACGTGCGTGCGCGGGCGCGGCTGTCATCCAGAAGGCCGTTCATCTTCCAGTTACCCACAATCAGTTTGGCGACGGACATTCTCGGCTCCTTTGATTTTTGATAAATAAATCTCGTTGAAGTCTTGACATCTTGGCGAAAAAGCTGTGGATTATCAAGGAATTTTACAGGAGCGATCTTTATGTTGCGTGCGATGCGATCCGGCAAACAGTCGGTCTTAATCAAATCGTTTTTTCTGGGTCTGCTGGCGATGGCCGCGGGCGGGCTTGTGCTCACCGATGTACAGGGTGTGTTTGGCCGCAGTATGCCCAAGGCGACCATCGCCACCGTTGACGGCGAAAAACTGACGAGCGTCGAATTTGACCGCATGCTGCGCACGGCAATTACGCAGCAGCGCATCTCGCAGTCCGAAGCCTATCGCAGCGGCCTGCCGGAGCGCATGCTGGAGCAGGAAATCAACGCCCGTATTTTCAGCCGCGCCGCGCGCGATGCCGGTTTGATCGTCGATAACCGCAGCGCTGCACAATATGTGCGCAGCGCTTTTATCGAACCGCTGGTTTCGCAGGGCGTGCATGAAGAAGACGCGCTGCAATACCTGCTGCGTAGTGCTGGCTTGACCGAAGCCGGGCTGCTGGCCGGTGTGCGCAGTCAAATGGCATCCGAAAATCTGCTGAAGGTGCTGGCGGTCGGCGCTTATGCGCCGGCGCGCCTGGTCGATGATGCGCTTAAATTCCGCTACGAAGCGCGCCGCGCCGAATACTTTACGCTGACGCTCAAGGAAATCGGCACGGTTGCCGAACCGACGGAAGAAGATCTGCAGCGCCATTATATCGCAACCCTTTCGCGTTTTATGCTGCCGGAGTACCGCAAATTAAATGCGCTGTTGCTTGATGGTTCTGTGCTTGGCATCAACCCTGCCGTTAGCGAAGATGAAATTCTTGCCTATTTCGACGAACATAAGCGTGATTATTCAACCGCCGAAGAGCGCGAGATCGAACAGCTGGTCGTGGATGACGAAGACACCGCCAAAAAAATCCGCGCTGCCGCTGTGGCTGCGGGCCGCGATCTCAAAAAAGGCCTTGCCGCCGTGAAATCCGCCAGCGCCAGCGTGGTATCGGGCACCTATAGCGAAGATGATATCGCCGAACAGCTGTCTGCTGCGGCGTTTAAAACAGCGGTCGGTGATATTTCAGAGCCTGTGCAAAGCTCTTTCGGCTGGCATCTGGTGCGCGTGGTGAAAGTCACCAAGCCCGGCACGGCGCAGAAATTTGAAGACGTCCGCGCCGATATCGCCAAACGCCTTGCCGCTGAAAAAGGCGCCGATGCGCTGTACGAAGTCGTCAATGCCATCGATGACAGCATCGCGGGCGGTCAAGTCACCCTTGCCCAGTTGGCAGAGGAATATAAGCTGAAGCCGGTTTCGTTTGAATCCACCGATGTTAGCGGCTTCACGCCCGCAGGACGCAAGGCGGATCTTTCCGGTCTTCCGGTTGCTGACAAAGCGCTCGAAGCGGGCTTCGGCCTGCCGCAGGGCGGGGTCAGCGCGTTGATCGAAACGCCGGAGGGCGGTTTCGTGATCGTCTCTCCTGCCGAGATCAAGCCCGCCGAAGCGCGCCCCTTTGCCGATGTACGCCGCGAAGTGACGCAGAGCTGGAAGACCATGCGCAAAAATGCATTGCTTGACGAAAAAGCGGCGCAGGTCATGGAGCGTATCAATATGGGCGAAGGCTTCGATACCGTTGCCAAGTCGTTTGGCAAGACACTCGCGCGCAGCGAGCTTCTGCGCCGCGATAGCGATGCCGCCAAGGCACCATTGGGCCGCGGGATGATACCGGCGCTGTTCTCGATCGAAAAATCGGGACAGGCCACCACGGTACGTGCCGATGACAGCCTGTCGTTTATGCGTATGTCCGAACGCCGCACCGAGCTGCCGAAAGACAGCGCGGAGGGGGAGGCGAAAATGCTCCAGCAAGCGCTCAGCCGCTCACTGCAAAGCGATTTGATCGAACAATACCGCCTTGGTCTGATGTCGAAATATAACGTCAAGATCAACCAGCGCGCCATCAACAATATCTATAACCCTGATCAGGAAGAATAAGGGCAGGGGTTTTAGGTCTTTCAGGTGCTTGGAGGCGTTCAAAAACCGCTGGCTTTTTGGCGGGAAGAGATTTAAAACCATGTCTGGAAACGCGCCTTTCGTTTCCATAAATATTTAACCGGAGTTTCCACTTCCATGCAAGAAGTTCTGCTGGTCATTCATCTGATCGTCGCTATCGGGATCATCGCCACCGTTTTGCTGCAGCCGTCTGAAAGCGGCGGCTTCATGGGCAATTCAGGCTCCATGTCCAATCTGATGGCGCCGCGCCGTACCGCGGATGCGCTGACACGCCTGACGACTATTCTGGCCGGCTGCTTTTTTTGCACCAGTCTTCTGCTTGCCATTACCGCCAGCAGCAACCCGAAATCGCAGAGCCTGCTCGATATGGCGCGCGACAATCCTGCCGCCATCGAACAGTCTGTGATGCCGGCAGAAGAAGCTGCGGCTGAAAACCCCGAAGTGCCTGAAACGGCACCCACGCCGAAAGCACCGCTGGCCGAATAAACACACAAATACGGGAGATCGCCGATGCCGCGCTATATCTTTATCACAGGCGGGGTTGTCTCCTCCCTTGGCAAGGGTTTGGCTTCTGCGGCGCTGGGGGCCGTTCTTCAGGCGCGCGGATTTACGGTGCGTCTGCGCAAGCTGGACCCCTATCTCAACATCGATCCCGGCACCATGAGCCCCTATGAGCATGGCGAGTGCTATGTGACCGACGATGGTGCGGAAACCGACCTTGACCTCGGCCATTACGAACGCTTTACCGGTGTGTCTGCGCGCAAATCCGACAATATCACCACAGGCCGCATTTACTGGAACGTGCTTGAAAAAGAACGCCGCGGCGACTTTCTGGGCGGCACGGTGCAGGTCATTCCGCATATCACCAACGAGATCAAAGAATTCATCGCCGATCCGCAATATAACGATACCGATTTTATTCTCTGCGAAGTCGGCGGCACGGTGGGCGATATTGAAAGCCTGCCCTTCCTCGAAGCGATCCGACAATTCGGCAACGAAGTGGGACTCCAAAACGCGCTGTTTATCCATGTCACGCTGATGCCCTATATCAAGACAGCGGGGGAGCTGAAAACCAAGCCGACGCAGCATTCGGTGAAAGAGCTTTTGTCTGTCGGTATCCAGCCATCGATTTTGTTGGTGCGCGCTGACCGTGATATTCCAAAAGAAGAATGCCGCAAGATTGCGCTGTTCTGCAACATCCTGCCCGAACGCGTCATCCCCGCGCTTGATGTGCCGAGCATCTATCAGGTGCCGGTCAGCTATCACGGCGAAGGTCTGGACGAACAGGTGCTGAAATATTTCGGCATGGATGCGCCCGCGCCCGACCTGTCGAAATGGATGGAGATTCTGCACAAAATCCAGCACCCCGAAGGCGAAGTCACGATTGGCGTTGTGGGCAAATATACATCGCTGCTCGATAGCTACAAATCGCTGTCCGAAGCGCTGACACATGGCGGTTTTGCCAATAACGTCAAAGTCAATTTGTCATGGCTGAACGCCGAGATTTTTGAAAAAGACGACAGCCTGCATCTGCTTGAAAACGTGCATGGCATCCTTGTCCCCGGCGGCTTTGGCGAGCGGGGGACGGAAGGAAAAATCCGTGCCGTGAAATTTGCGCGCGAACGCAAAATTCCTTACTTCGGTATTTGCCTTGGCATGCAGATGGCTGTGATCGAGGTTGCGCGCAATCTGGCGGGGCTCAACGATGTGGGCTCCAGCGAATTTGGCAAATACGGCAACCCCGTTGTCGGCCTGATGACCGAATGGATGAAGGGCGACGATGTGCAGCGCCGCAACCAGTCGGGCAATATGGGCGGCACCATGCGTCTGGGCGCGTATCAGGCGAAACTGGCCGCCGGATCGCACGCCGCCGAAATTTACGGCACCACAGAAATTTCCGAACGCCACCGCCACCGCTACGAAGTCAACACGACCTATCAAAAACAGCTGGAAGACGCCGGGCTGGTTTTCTCCGGCATGTCACCAGACGGCAAATTGCCCGAGATCGTGGAAATCAAAGACCATCCATGGTTTGTCGGCGTACAGTTCCACCCCGAACTGAAATCCAAACCGTTTGAACCGCATCCGCTTTTTACTTCTTTTATCAAAGCGGCCGTCGAAAAATCGCGTCTTGTGTAGCGCAATGAATCTGCGGGCGTTTTTTCTGGCGGTTATCTTTTTCTCTCTTGCGACGCTGCCGGTTTATGCAGAAAACTTTGACGCCGCCCGCCTTGTGGCTGCGGCCGAACAGCAGGTGGGGGTGACGGTTCATTATGATGGCGCGTACCGCCGTATGCCTTACCCGAATGGCGATGTACCGCCGGAAACCGGCGTGTGTTCAGATGTCATTATACGTGCCTACCGCGCCCTGGGCGTCGACCTGCAACAACGCGTGCACGAAGATATGAAAGCGCATTTCGCGCTCTATCCCAAAACATGGGGACTGACAAAGCCCGATAGCAATATCGACCACCGCCGCGTGCCGAATTTGCAGGTGTTTTTTAAGCGCCACGGCCAGAGCTTGCCCGTATCAAACCGCGGTGATGATTATTTGCCCGGTGATATCGTGACCTGGAATTTGGCGGCGCCGGCAAAAATGATTCCACATATCGGTATCGTCAGCACAAGCCGCAGCGCCGATAGCGCAAGGCCGCTCATCGTGCACAACATCGGCAGCGGCGTCAAAGTTGAAGATATTTTGTTTGAATATAAAGTCACCGGCCATTACCGATATGCGCCCTGAACGGGCTTGCGGTAGCTGCGGCGTTTAAGGCGCGGGCGGGGCTTTAGGCGGCGGCGATGGCGGGGTCACTTTTTTTTTATGTCGCTCGATGCCTTCTTCGATCATTTTCTTGGCTTCGTTAACATCGCCCCAGCCATGCAGTTTGACCCACTTGCCCGGCTCCAGTTCTTTGTAGCGTTCAAAGAAATGTTCGATACGCTTACGTTTTGACTCCGGCAGGTCGGTGTAGTTTTTGATATCCTTGAATTCGGGGTCGAGTTTATCGATCGGCACGGCGATGATTTTTTCGTCGCCGCCAGCCTCGTCTTCCATTTTCAAAACGCCGATGGGGCGCACGGCCACAATCGCGCCGGGCACCACCGGAATGGCGCCGACAATCAAAACATCAACCGGGTCGCCGTCTTCGGATAGCGTATGCGGGATAAAGCCGTAGTTGCCGGGATATTGCATGGCGACATGTAAAAAACGGTCGACCATCGGCGCGCCGCTTTCTTTGTCGATCTCGTATTTCACCGGCGCACCGCCAACGGGGTTTTCGATGATCACGTTGACCTCGTCGGGCGGATTTTTACCGGTGGAAATTTTATCGATGAACATGGCGTTTCCCGTCTGAATGTGTGATCACAGCCTATCACATATTGCAGAGCAATAAAACAGGCGGCATTGCCGCCGGGGCCATGCCGCCTGTTTTTAATTATGCGTCTGAAATCAGGCGCGTTTTTTCTTTTTGCCGCCTTCGACGGTGCGGAGGGCCGGTTTTTTGCGCGACAGGCCCTTCACGGCATCGCGGCCGGCAAAGCTGCCAGAAGGCCCCAGCTGTTCTTCGATACGGATCAGCTGGTTGTACTTGGCAATACGGTCAGAGCGGGAGAGGGAGCCCGTCTTGATCTGCCCCGCGTTGGTGGCAACGGCAAGGTCGGCGATGGTGCTGTCCTCGGTTTCGCCCGAACGGTGGGAGAAGACAACGCCAAACCCGGCCTTTTGCGCTGTCTGCACGGCGTTCAGGGTTTCGGTCAGGGTGCCGATCTGGTTGACCTTGATCAGGATCGCGTTGGCGGCTTTTTGCTCGATGCCTTTGGCAAGGCGTTCGGTATTGGTGACGAACAGATCATCGCCGACCAGCTGCACCTTGTCGCCAAGGCGGGCGGTCAGTTCGATCCAGCCGGCCCAATCGTCTTCGGCCATACCGTCTTCGATGGAAACGATCGGGAATTTGCCGACGAGCTTTTCGTAGTAGGAGATCATCTGGTCAGGGCTGAGTGTTTTTCCTTCGCCTTCAAGATGATATTTGCCTTTCTTGAAAAACTCGGTTGCGGCAACGTCCAGCGCGAGTACGATGTCGCTACCCGCCTTGTAGCCGGCAGCGGCGATTGCTTTCATTATAAATTCAAGGCCTTGCTCAGTGCTCTTGAAGTTCGGCGCGAAGCCGCCTTCGTCTCCGACCGATGTGCTGAAACCACTTTCAGAGAGAAGTTTTTTAAGGGTATGAAATACCTCGGCTCCCATGCGGATGCTTTCGGCGCCGGTCTCGGCGGCAACCGGCATAATCATGAATTCCTGAAAGTCGATAGAATTGTCGGCATGTGCGCCGCCGTTGATGATGTTCATCATCGGTGTGGGCAGCAGGTGGGCAAAGGTGCCGCCGACATAACGGTAAAGCGGCAGGTCAAGCTCCGATGCGGCGGCATGCGCCGTGGCAAGGCTGACCCCAAGGATGGCATTCGCGCCCAAACGGCCTTTGTTGGGTGTACCGTCAAGGTCGATCAAAAGTTCGTCGATGAGGGTTTGTTCGGTGGCATCAATGCCGGCAATGGTTTCAAAGATTTCCGTATTGACGGCATCAACGGCTTTTTGCACGCCTTTGCCATGATAGCGTTTTTTGTCGCCATCGCGCTTTTCGGCAGCTTCATGCGCGCCGGTCGATGCGCCCGAGGGAACGGCAGCGCGGCCGACAACGCCGCTTTCCAGTACGACGTCCACTTCAACGGTGGGATTGCCGCGGCTGTCCAGAATTTCGCGGCCGATAATATCGACGATGGCGGTCATGTGATGATCTCCCTCAGGGATTGTGAAACAAACTCGGGCAGAGGATAGCCGTTTTCACGGATCCCTGCAAAGCCATTCATGCACAGGATATTTCAATTTACGCCAGCAAAACGGGGGCGCGCCGGCCGCGGCCCGCACTATGATTTGTGCAGATCATTATGCTATGGTAGAAAGCGACGGAGGTTTAAAAGTTATGGTATTTATGCGGGCGTTTTTTCTTTGTGCGTTGCTGCTTGTGGCGGCGGTGCCGGCCTTTGCTTTTGAAAGCGATACGACCGACGAAAGCCAGATTGCGCGGCTGAAAGCCACGGGCGATGCTTTTCTGCCGATTGCCAAAGATTTTAACTGTACCAGACTGACCTGGGCGAATTTCGCCGACCCGCAATTCCGTGCTGCGCAACTGGAATATGTACCCGAAGGGCACGACGTCAAAAACTGGACGCGCCTGCAAACCACCACGGTTTACGCACTGACCGGCCGCGCCGACGCGGATACAAAGATCATGAATGATATGGCGCGGCTGCTGGTATCAAATTACAAACGCAGCGCCGAGGTGATCGACCTGCAATATTTTGAAAACGGCATCGGCGAGCCCGCATTTTTTATCGAATATAAAATCGGCGAAGGCGATGCGCGCGAACACAATGCCGGCGTATTTATGCGCACATCCGACAAGGCGGCCGCTTTTATGCAGATACAAGCCCGCAAAGCCGATTTGCCGCGCAAGGATACGCAGGTGCTGCTCGGCTACCTCGGCATGGCGCCAAGAACGGCCAAAGCAGACAAAACGCCCGACAAAAAACAATCCCCACTCGTCACGCTGCCGCGGCGGAAGCCTGTTATTGCTGAATAACCGGTACGTTTTTTTTCAAACAGCAGGTGGTTTGGGTGCGTTTTGGGGTTTGGGTGCCGGCGCGGGCTTGGCCGTTTTTTCACGGCGCAGCGGTTTGAGTGCAGCCGCGAAAGTCTGCTTCAGCTTTTCACGGCTGAAGAAACCGGATGTCTGATCGCTTGAGCTATCGGCGCTGCGGGCGGGGGGCTTCTGTGTATCGTTGTCTTTGTCTTTTTTCGGCAGCAATCCGGCGAGGGCTTTGACCGGCGTGACAAACAGTGCCTTTGCGGCGGAAAGGCCGACGATGGCCATACCGAGCGGCACGGCGGCACCTTCTTTTTTCAGCGCTTTGATTGTCGATTTGATACCGACATATCCGACATACCCCAGCACGGCCACACCGGTCAGCGCCAGCGGCACACCGACGCCGCCCGCAACCGCACCCATCGCGCCCATGGCGATCATGCTGCCCAGCGTGCCGCCGCCATACGTAACCGCGCCGACCCCCGCACCGACAGCGGCGCAGGCGTAAACAGCGGCGTTGAAGATTTTGCTGCGGCTCATATCCATATTTGTATCGCCCATGTCAAAATCTCCTTTGTGGCGGGTTGTGCATTCAGGCCGCTTTTTGTGCGCGGCGATAGGCTTCGGGTTTGATCAGGCGGTCGATGGCGAGGAGCTGTTCGAGGATGCCTTCAAGGTCGCCCAGTTTCACCATGTTCGGCCCGTCCGACGGCGCTTTGTCGGGGTCTTGGTGGGTTTCCATGAAAATCGCCGCGCAGCCGATGGCCAGCGCCGCACGCGCGAGCGGCGGCACCATGCGGCGGTCACCGCCCGATGCATTGCCCGCACCGCCCGGTTGCTGCACCGAATGCGTTGCATCGAAAACAACAGGCAGTCCGGTTTCGGCCATGATCGGCAGGGCGCGCATGTCGTTCACCAGCGTGTTATAGCCAAAGGTCACGCCACGTTCGCAGAGCATCACGTTCGGATTGCCGCTGTCAGTAATTTTTGCGGCAACGTTTTTCATGTCCCACGGCGCAAGGAACTGGCCTTTTTTGATATTGATCGGCTTGCCGGTTTTGGCAGCGGCAATCAGCAAATCCGTCTGGCGGCACAAAAAAGCGGGGATTTGCAGCACATCAACCGATTTGGCGACAATGTCGGATTGCTCGGCCGTATGAATATCGGTGATGACGGGCAGACCGGTCTTGGCGCGGATTTCTTCGAAGACGGGCAGGCCTTTTTCAAGGCCGATGCCGCGCAAGCCCTTCAGCGATGTGCGATTGGCTTTGTCAAAAGAGGATTTGTAGATCAGCGGAATGCCCAGCTTGCCCGTGATCTCGCTGATCGCGCCGCACATGTCAAAGGCATGGTCACGGCTTTCCATCTGGCACGGGCCGGCGATCAAAACAAAAGGCAGGTCGTTGCCCATTTTAAGATTGCCGATCGGAATATGGTGCTGCGGGATGGCGGCGGTCATGTGCAAAAAAGCCTTTCAACAAAGGATAAATCTTTACCTGCGCTGAATGTAAAGCGCAGCACGGCGCTGTCAATATGTATTTTGCCGCGCCCTTGCGGGCGGTGCAGGATAAATCATTGAATCAAAGCATTTTTTGTTGACGTTATGACTCGTCTGTGATTCCATAGGGGTATGAGAGCGCCCCCGCGACAACAGCCCCGCCCCAAATCCATTTCCCGCAGTCTGGTGACAGTGCTTTGCTTCGGGCTGTTTCTGTATTTCGGTTATCATCTGGTGCATGGCGACCGCGGTTATTTCGCCCGCAAGGGGCTTGAACAAAAATTGGCGGCGGCCGAACAAAAACTGGCGCAGAAATCTGCGGACCGCGAAAAGCTGGAAAACCGCGTCCGCCTGATGCGGCCGGAAAGTCTCGACCTTGACCTCCTCGACGAGCGCGCGCGCATCGTCCTCGGCTATATGAAGCCGGAAGAACGGGTGGTTGTACAGGGTACAAACTAGGCTTTATCTTTATGTGAAATATAAAACATCCGCTCATCCACGGCTTTGCTTGCAAAGCGCGGGGCAAAAGATTAATTAGAGGGGGTCTATTTTTAACCCATTTAAGAGGCTCCCGTGGCAAGCACACCTACATCGGGCAAAGCGAAACTCGAGACGGTCAAATCACCGTCCAACATCGCATCGCCGGAACAGATGCTCCAGTACTTCAAAGACATGCTGCTCATCCGCCGTTTTGAAGAAAAAGCAGGCCAGCTTTACGGTATGGGGTTGATCGGCGGGTTCTGCCATCTTTATATCGGCCAAGAAGCTGTCGTCGTCGGCATGCAATCTGCGCTGCTGGATCAGGACACCGTCATCACAGCCTACCGCGACCACGGGCATATGCTCGCTTGCGGCATGTCCGCCAACGGCGTGATGGCTGAACTGACAGGACGCAAGGGCGGCTATTCCAAAGGCAAGGGCGGCTCCATGCATATGTTCAGCCGCGAGAAGGGTTTCTACGGCGGTCACGGCATCGTCGGCGCGACGGGGCCTTTGGGGGCGGGGCTTGCCTTCGCGCATAAATACAAGGGCGATGGCGGTATCTGCACCGCCTATTACGGCGACGGTGCGGCGAACCAGGGGCAGATATACGAAGCCTATAACATGGCATCGCTGTGGAAACTGCCGGTGATCTTTGTGATCGAAAACAACAAATACGGTATGGGTACCAGCCAGACGCGCCACGCCGCCGGTGTGCTGTACAAGCGCGGCGAGGGCTATGACATTCCGGGCGAAAAAGTCGATGGTATGGATGTTTTGACAGTCCGCGCCGCGGCTTTGAAGGCTGTTGAATACGTGCGCGGCGGCAATGGCCCTTATATTCTTGAATTCGATACCTACCGCTATCGCGGCCATTCCATGTCCGACCCCGGCAAATACCGCAGCAAAGAAGAAGTCGAACATATGAAAGAAAACCGCGACCCGATCGATTTGATCCGCAAGGTCATACTCGATAGCGGCAAATTCAGCGAAGACGATTTCAAGAAAATCGAAAAAGATGTGAAAGCGGTAGTAAATGAATCCGCCGAATTCGCGCAGCAAAGCCCGGAGCCGGATCCGTCCGAACTCTGGACCGATATTCTGGTGGAGGGTTAATCATGCCTGTTCAAATCCTGATGCCCGCACTGTCGCCGACGATGACCGAAGGCAAACTTGCCAAATGGGTCAAAAAAGAAGGTGACAAGGTCAAAGCCGGCGATGTGATTGCCGAAATTGAAACCGACAAGGCCACGATGGAAGTCGAAGCCGTCGACGAAGGCGTGATCGGCAAAATTCTGATCGCCGAAGGTACCGACAACGTCGCTGTCAATACTCCGATTGCCGTGCTGCTGGAAGACGGCGAAAGCGCGGGCGATATTACCGGCGCATCTGCCGCTGCGCCCGCAGAGAAACCTGCGCATGAAGATGCGCCTTTCGTCAATCCCTCCTGCCTGCCGTCTGCAACACCTGCGCAGCCTTCTGCTGCCGCACCGGCTGCCGAAAAAGAATGGACGGGCCCGACCGTGACTGTCACCGTGCGCGAAGCGCTCCGCGATGCCATGGCCGAAGAAATGCGCGCCGACGAAAACGTTTTCGTCATGGGCGAAGAAGTCGCCGAATATCAAGGCGCGTACAAAGTCACCCAAGGCCTGCTTCAGGAATTTGGCGATAAACGTGTCATTGATACGCCGATCACGGAATACGGATTTGCCGGTATCGCCGTTGGCGCGGCCTTTGCAGGTCTTAGGCCTGTGACGGAATTTATGACATGGAATTTCGCCATGCAGGCGATCGACCATATCATCAACTCGGCTGCCAAGACGCTGTATATGGCGGGCGGCCAACTGGGTTGTCCCATCGTTTTCCGCGGGCCGAACGGTGTTGCGTCGCGCGTCGCGGCACAGCACTCTCAGTGCTTTGCCAGCTGGTATGCGCATTGCCCGGGCCTTAAAGTGATTGCGCCATGGTCGGCGGCGGATGCGAAAGGTCTGCTCAAGGCCGCGATCCGCGATCCGAACCCCGTCGTCTTTCTTGAAAACGAATTGATGTACGGCCAGTCGTTTGATATTCCCGCCGACCCCGATTTTATCCTGCCGATTGGCAAGGCCAAGATCGAACGCGCGGGTACGGACGTCACGATCACGGCGTTTTCGCGTATGGTCGGCGTTGCCCTTCAGGCCGCCGACAAACTGGCGGAGCAGGGTATCAGCGCGGAGGTGATCAACCTGCGTACGCTGCGCCCGCTCGATACCGCCACGATTGTCGAGAGCGTGAAGAAAACCAACCGTCTGGTATCAGTCGAAGAAGGCTGGCCTTATGCCGGTATGGGCTCCGAAATGGCGGCGGTGATGATGGAGCAGTGCTTCGATCATCTTGACGCCCCCGTGGTGCGCGTGCATGGCGCGGATGTGCCGATGCCTTATGCCGCGAACCTCGAAAAACTCGCCCTGCCGTGGGAGCAAGACATTATCGCCGCTGCAAAAAAGGTGACCTATGCCGCATAATATTCTGATGCCCGCACTGTCGCCGACGATGACCGAAGGCAAGCTTGCCAAATGGGTCAAAAAAGAAGGCGATAAAGTCAAAGCCGGTGATGTGATTGCCGAGATTGAAACCGACAAGGCAACGATGGAAGTCGAAGCGGTTGACGAAGGCATCCTTGCCAAAATCGTCGTGCCGGCCGGCACGGACGGCGTCAAGGTCAACAGCCTGATTGCCATGCTGCTGGAAGAAGGTGAAGACGCTTCGGCATTGAAAGCAGCCCCTGCGGCAGAAATGCCCAAAACAGTAACCCCCGCCAACCAGCCCGCCGCGGAAGCCGCCAAGCCTGCGCCCAGCATGGCCGTTGCCACACCCGCACAGGCCGGATCAAGCGGCCGCGTTTTCGCAAGCCCGCTTGCCAAACGCATCGCCAAAGAAAAAGGCATCGATCTTGCGGCCGTCAAAGGTACGGGCCCGCATGGCCGTATCGTGAAGGCTGACCTCGACAAAGCGCCTGCCGGTGCCGCATCTGCACCCAAATCGGCAGCGGCATCGGGCGGCAGCTTTACGCCTGCGGCTTCGTCTGTCAATGCGCAGGCGCTGGCCGATGCTTATGGCATTCCCTATACGCTCACGCCGAATTCGGGTGTACGCAAGGTGATCGCCCGCCGCCTGTCTGAATCGAAACAGACCGTGCCGCATTTCTACCTGACGGTGGATTGCGAACTGGATGCGCTGCTGGCCCTGCGCAAACAGCTGAATGACAGCGGCGACGGTCTTAAAATTTCGGTGAATGATTTTATCATCAAGGCAACCGCAGTCGCGCTGCATAAATTCCCCGCGGCCAACGTATCGTGGACGGATGATAATATTGTCCAGTACACGCGTGCGGATGTGTCCGTCGCCGTGGCCACGCCGAACGGTCTGATCACGCCGATCATCGTCGATGCCGCGAATAAAAGCCTCAAGGTCATTTCAAGCGACATGAAAGACCTCGGCGCCCGCGCCAAGGAAGGCAAGCTGAAGCCGCAGGAATTTCAGGGCGGGACGATTTCCGTCTCCAACCTCGGGATGTTCGGTATCAGCCAGTTCTCCGCCATCATCAACCCGCCGCAGGCCGCCATCTTGGCCGTGGGCGCGGGGCAAGAACGTGTGGTCGTCAAAAATGGCCAGATGGCCGTGGCGAACGTCATGACGGTCACGGCATCCTTCGACCACCGCGCTATCGATGGTGCTGTCGGTGCCGAATACCTGCAGGTCTTCAAAAAGCTGATCGAAAACCCGATCGGGCTTTTGCTTTGAAAAAAAATATAAACTTTAGATTTTTTTATGTTCGAGGTGTTCTTTGGGTGGGCCGATTAGGCTGGCCTGCTCCGGGATTATTTTTCGCGCTCGTCTCAGGTGCGCTGTTTTCGCTGGCAGGAGAGAAATCGATGGAAAGGCTCTTTATTTTCGATCCTGCTCTTTGAACAGCATCTGGCAGAACTCTGGCATTTGAAGGAGATCCGGTAGAGTCATTCTTGCGTTTTTGTACGTTATCTTCACAATACGCGGCAAGCATGTTGACAGAAAAAGAAGCTGCAATAATGTTGAACGTCGTGAGCGGGCCGACGACAAAGAAACTTCCTACAGCCGCAGCAACACCGATACCACAGATTAGTACACGTTTATCTGCGCAAAACTCCTGCACTTTTACAGGAAGCGTAGCGCCAACAATCCAGCTAACACCTTGATCTAATTTATCAAGCGTCGAGATGATGGCATCCTTGATTTTCTTCATTGCATTATTCCTTGCAGATTTTTTGTTATTTATTAGCTTTAGGCTATGATTTTATCAAATAAATAACACCTAGATTATAGACTGTTAATTTCTTTATGTCAATAAAAAGCGGCTGCTTTTTATACCGAGGTCTCATTCAGCAGGTTTGGTGTTTTATTTCTTAAAGTATTCTTTTATTTGATGTATTTATAGGCGACTGCGTGATGAAATGAAGGTGTGAAAATGTCCGATCAAAGTTTTGACGTCGTGGTGGTTGGCGGCGGGCCGGGGGGCTATGTGGCCGCGATCCGTGCCGCGCAGTTGGGGCTCAATACCGCACTGGTGGAGCGCGAGCATCTGGGCGGCATCTGCCTGAACTGGGGCTGTATTCCGACCAAGGCGCTTTTGCGCAGCGCGGAAATCAACAGCCTTTTGAAACATGCCGATCAATACGGATTCAAAATTGACAGCTACAGCTTCGATTTCAAAAAAATTGTCGAGCGTTCGCGTAAAGTGGCTGCGCAGCTGTCGGGCGGCATCAAACATCTGATGAAGAAAAACAAGGTCACGGTTTTTGACGGGCACGGTAAATTGCTCGGCAAAGGGCGCCTTGATGTTTCCCAAGACGGCAAGAACGTGGCTACGCTTGCCGCGAAGCATATTATCCTTGCCACCGGCGCGCGCGCGCGTGTGCTGCCGGGGCTGGAGCCGGACGGCAAGCTGGTCTGGACCTACAAGGAAGCGATGAACCCCGAAGCCATGCCGAAATCTGTTCTGGTCGTGGGCTCCGGCGCGATCGGCATCGAATTCGCCAGTTTCTACCGCCAGCTGGGTGCGGATGTGACGGTGGTCGAGGTCATGGAGCGCGTCATGCCGGTCGAGGATGCCGAAATTTCCGCGATCGCGCGTAAACAGTTTGAAAAACAGGGCATGAAGATCATGACCTCCGCCAAGGTCGTCAAGCTTGACCGTGGCGTGAATGATGTGACTGTGCATGTCGAAGCAAACGGCAAGACGGAGCAGATTAAGGTGGAGCGCGTGATCTCCGCCGTTGGCATCGTGGCCAATACCGAAAATATCGGTATTGAAAATACCAAAATCAAACTCGACCGTGGCCATATCGTTGTCAACGAATGGCTGCAAACGGAAGAGCCGGGCGTTTATGCTATCGGCGATTGTGTGCCGGGTCCGTGGCTTGCGCATAAGGCCAGCCACGAGGGTGTGATCTGTATCGAAAAAATCAAAGGCCTGCCCGATGTGCACCCGATGAAGCGGGAAAATATTCCCGGCTGCACTTATTGCACACCGCAGGTGGCTTCCGTTGGCCTGACCGAAGCGAAGGCGAAAGAGCAAGGGCGCGACATCAAGGTCGGCCGTTTCCCGTTTATCGGCAACGGCAAGGCTGTGGCGCTGGGTGAAACGGACGGCATGATCAAGACGGTTTTTGACGCCAAAACGGGCGAGCTTTTGGGCGCACATATGGTCGGCCCCGAAGTGACCGAGATGATTCAGGGCTATGTCGTGGGCAAGACGATGGAGACGACAGAGCTTGATTTGATGCATACCATCTTCCCGCATCCCACAATCAGCGAGGCCATGCACGAATCTGTGCTTGATGCCTACGGAAAGGCGATACATATCTAATGACAAACGAAACCGAAAAAAATGCTTGCTGCGCCGCCAAAACACCCTGCGACGACAAGGCAGAAAAGAAATCTTGCTGCGATTCCAAAGCAGGCTGCGGCAACAAAAAATGCCTTTGCGGCAAAACCAATTGTGCATGCAAGATTTTTTGCCGCGTATTTGGCATCGTGTTGATCGCCGGTCTGGCGTGGTATAGCTGGCAGATGCAATCAACGGTTAACGCCGTTTGCGGTGCGTTGTCGGCGGCAGAAAAAACGCACGCCATCGCCGCGCCCGAAGAATCCATGCAGGCCGAAGTAGACGAGCTTCAGGAAAAGGTCGTCGAAAACGCACGCGAGCAAAACAGCATCGAAGGCCAGTATATTGCGCATTTGCAGGCCGCGCTGGCTTCTGTGCGCGGTGTTGCGGGCTGTCCGTAAATATGACCGGTTTTTCTGCGATTATCTGGGATTGCGACGGTGTCCTGATCGACAGCGAAGTGATTGCCTGCGGTGTGATGCTCGACCATTTCGCAGCGCTTGGCTATCATATGACGCTCGAGGATTTTATTATCCGCTTCATGGGTAAAAATTTCAGGCGCATCTGCGCGGAAATCGCCGATGAGACGGGTATTGATATACAAGCCGGTTTCGATCCTGATGCCTATAAGGCCGAGCAATATGCCGCCTTTGAAAAATTACTGCAGCCTACTGTTGGCGTAGCTGCTTTTTTGCAATCCTGCGCCGTGCCTGTTGCGGTCGCGTCTGGCAGCGAATTGGCAAGATTACATCTGACACTGGATGTGACGGGTTTGCGTGATTTTTTTGGCGCGCATCTCTATAGCGCAGATATGGTGCCCAACGGCAAACCGGCACCGGATATTTTCCTCTACGCCGCCAAACGTCTTGGTATCGCGCCGGAGGCATGTCTGGTGATCGAAGACGGCATTCATGGTATTCACGGCGCGCAGGCGGCGGGCATGGAAGTCTGGGCTTATCTGGGCGGCAGCCACATGACGCCGCGCGCACGTGAAGCTGTGCTGGCGGCATCGCCGGACAGGCACTTCGGCGATATGGCTTCGCTGGCAAATGCTTTCCGGCAGCGGCAAAACGAGTTGCCAAAGGTAAAAGCCGTATAATTATGAAAAAATAAAGCGCTTTCTGATAAAAAGTAATTGCCGTTTTTACAGAGAGTCCTAGATTGAGCCGTATAACAGAATATTCACATGCGCGTTAACACGACAGATTGAACATCATGGAAAACGATACACCCGCAGCAGACAAGAAAAAATCCGAACACCGGCACCCTGAAAAGCGCAACCGGCCGGATACCCCTGTGCTGCGCAAGCCGGAATGGATCCGCGTCAAGGCGCCGACCTCGCCGGAATATCACGAAACCACCAAACTGATGCGCAATCTCAATCTGGCAACCGTCTGCGAAGAAGCGGCCTGTCCGAATATCGGCGAATGCTGGAAACAAAAACACGCCACCTTCATGATTTTGGGCGCGACCTGCACGCGCGCCTGTTCTTTTTGCAACGTTGCCACAGGCATTCCCGACAAGCTTGACCCGTTTGAAGCGGCGCGCGTGGCAATCGGCGTACAAAAACTCGGCCTTAAACATGTTGTGGTGACGTCTGTTGACCGTGACGATCTGGAAGACGGCGGGGCGCAGCAATTTGTCAAGACCATCAACGAAATCCGCCGCCTGTCCCCGGATACGACCATCGAAATTCTGACGCCCGATTTCAAAGACAAGCAAAACGCGATCGAACCTATTGTGACAGCGCGCCCCGATGTGTTTAACCACAACCTTGAAACCGTGCCGCGTCTTTATCCCACGATACGTCCCGGTTCGCGTTATTTTACCTCGCTGGAACTGCTGAACCGTGTCAAACGCCTTGATCCGACAATTTTTACCAAATCCGGTATCATGGTCGGCCTGGGCGAGAGCAAGACGGAAATCATGCAGGTCATGGATGACCTGCGCGCCGCCGATGTCGATTTTTTGACCATCGGCCAGTATTTGCAGCCCACCACGAAACATGCCGCCGTTGAAAAATTTGTCACCCCCGAAGAATTCAAGTCGCTGGAAACCATCGCTCGCGCCAAGGGTTTTTTAATGGTGTCGGCATCGCCGCTGACGCGGTCTTCGTATCACGCCGATGCGGATTTCGAAAAACTGAAAGCCGCGCGCGAGGCAAAACTGGCACAGGGGAAATAGACTCCTTCCCATGCCATCGCATCAGGAAAAACGTATTTTGCCCTATTCGGCCGAACAGCTGTTCGACCTTGTGATGGATATTGAAAAATACCCTGAATTTTTGCCGTGGTGCATCGGCGCGCGGATCAATACCCGCGACAAAAATGAAGTCAAGGCAGATGTGATTGTCGGCTATAAAATGTTCCGCGAGCGTTTTTCATCGCGTGTGCATTTTATCCGCCCGAACGCAATCGAAGTTGAATACCTCAAGGGTCCCATGCGCCACTTGCAAAACAAATGGGTCTTTACCAATATGCGTGCCGGACAATGCGAAGTCGATTTTTATGTCGATTTTTCGTTGGAATCAAAACTGTTTGAAAAACTGGTCGACCAGTTTTTTCACAAGGCGCTTGTCAAAATGATCAATGCCTTTGAAACGCGCGCCATACAGCTTTATGGCGGCGACCTGCAATAACGCTGATTTATATTGCGCCGATTTCCTGCTTCAGCATCAAAAGCGCCTTTTCGACAGTGGCCATGCGCACGGCGGATCTGTCACCACTAAAAATATTTTTTTCGGCGTCACTGTGGCTGTTGATGCGGTTGCCAATGCCGATATAGACAAGCCCCACGGGTTTGTCGGGCGTCGCGCCGCCGGGGCCGGCGATGCCGGTTGCCGAAATGGCGACGTCTGCGCTTGATCCGGCCAAGGCGCCTTTGACCATTTGCAAGGCGATGTCGGCGCTGACGGCGCCGGATTTTTGCAATACAGCGCGGTCAATGCCCAGTTGCGCGACCTTGGCGTCATAGGAATAGCTGGTAAAACCGCAATCAACCACATCGGACGATCCGGCGATTTCGGTCAGCGCCGCGCCGATCAGCCCGCCGGTGCAGGATTCCGCCGTGACAATGCGCAGGTTTTTGTCCCGCGCGGCGGCAAGAACATCTGTTGCCAGCAAAGTAATATGCGGCGGAAAAAAAGACATTGAACGGGCTTTCTGGATAGGGGCTTTTTGGGGCGCAGTTTTTTTGCGAAAAGATTTTTCGATTAGAACATATTCATACTGACGGCGCCGGCAGCTACGCCGAGGAAAGCATAAATACCTGCAACCACATCGTCCATCATTACATCGAAACCGCCGCCATTTGGCCGCTTGTCAAAAAACGATGCCGGCCAAGGTTTGTAGATATCGAAAAGACGGAACAAGAAAAACGCGACGACCCATAACTCCACATGCGTTGCGGCGGGAATGGCCGCGATCCACATGCCGGCCACTTCGTCGACCACAATCGTCTGGTCGTCTTTTTTGCCGGATTTGCGTCCGTAATAGGTGGCGGCCATCGTGCCGATCCCGATCATCAACAATGCCGCCAGCAGCAAACCGGTGATGCCGGAGAAATAGGCAATGGCATAACCAAAAGGAATAGCCGCAAGCGTGCCCAGCGTACCCGGTGCGGGACGCAGGCGCCCGACACCAAACCATGTGGCCAGCAAGATATGCGGGTTTGACATGCTGGTGCCTTCGGGCAGCGGCATCAGACCAAATTTCTTGTGCGGGGGCACCGCAGCAGCGGTTGTGCCATCGTTACTGGGGGGCTGGGCGGTCATACGGCTTTCCTTGTCTCTGGGCTGATGTTCAGGGCGGCGGTTGAAAGGGGTTCTGTCTGGCCGAAATTCAGGCGCACCGTGACGACGGCTTCGGCCGCGATACCTTCGCCGCGGCCGGTGAAGCCGAGGCCTTCGGTTGTGGTGGCCTTGACGCTGATGCGTGATACAGGCAAATGCAGCAGCGCGGCGATGCGTTGGCGTATGGCATCGCGGTGCGGGCCGATTTTGGGTGTCTCGCAAATAACGGTCAGGTCGGCATGGGTGATGATACCACCCTGCGCTGCGACAAGCCCTGCGGCATGTTCAAGAAACATCGCACTGTCAGCGCCTTTCCAGCGCGCGTCTTTGGGGCTGAAATGCATACCGATATCCCCATCGCAAATCGTTCCCAGCAGCGCATCGGTCAGGGCATGCAGTGCGACATCGGCATCCGAATGCCCCTCAAGCGCTTTGTCGTGTGGAATGATGATACCGCCGATCATAAGCCGGTGCATGTCATGCTGCGGCGTGACGAGCCTGTGCACATCATAACCTTTGCCGGTGCGGATATCGCCATGCGCGGCAGCGATGATACCTTCTGCGGCGGCAAGGTCGTCGGGGTAGGTGATTTTGATATTACCGCGTTCACCAGCGACAAAAACAGGGGAAAGGCCGTCACGCTCAAAAAGCGCGGCATCATCCGTCAGCGTCTCTGCCGCATATTTGCGGTGCAGGGCGATGATACCTTGCAGCGCAAATCCTTGCGGCGTTTGTACGGTATAAAGCCCGTCACGGCTTTGGGTTTCGACAGGCGCGTCCGGTGCGCTGCGTTTTTTGACGGTATCGGTTACAGGCAGCGCCGGAATAGCCGCCGCCGCACCCGACAACAGGGCATCACACATACGGCCAATCAGCGCAGCGCCCGGGCAGGGGCGGGCGGCATCGTGGATCAGCACATGTTCGGGAGGGCTGCCCATCGCCGCAAGCGCTTCAAGGCCGCGCAGTACCGATTGTTGACGGGCCGCACCGCCATCAACGATCAAAATATTTTCAGGCGGGATACCGTGCAATGCCGCATCGCAGAGCGCGCGGTGTTCCGGCTGGATAACGATGCAAACCGTACCGATTGCGGGATGCGTGTAAAAAGCATCAAACGCGCGGCGCAAAACAGGGCGGCCCAGCAGCGGCGCGTATTGTTTGGGCGTTGTCAGGTCGCCAAAGCGCGTGCCACTGCCGGCGGCAACGATCAGCGCGGAAATGGAACGGTTTTTATTATTCATAATAAGCAAACATCCCGGACAGGCTTGTTTCTACCTGTATTTAAAGTCTCTATTCGCACTTTAGGGCTTGGATTTATGGGGGTCAACGCTTGTTATTTGCCTAAAAATAGGGCAAATATAGCAGCGTGCATAAAAAATAGGCGGCGCAACAAAGCCGCGGCAGACGGGCAAGATGAACGGTGTGAAATCAAATAAAAAGACGGACCTGTATGGCGCAGCTACCTTGGCGCCAGCGGCTGAATCCATGCTCGCTGCACTGCCCGATGCTGTCATTGCTGTTACGGGCGATATCATCATCTATGCCAATCATGCGGCCATGGATTTTATCGGCCTTGGCGAAAAAGCGCTGCGGGCGCAAAGCCTACCGTCGGTTTTTGGTCCGGCGCATCCGGTCTGTCAGGCGGTGCAGACCGTGGTAGCGGGCGGGCAGAACCTCACACTACGTGATATCGATTTGTGCCAGCGTCCAGCGGCGCGTCTTTCTCTGTCGGCATTGCCGGAGATGCCGCAGACCGTGCTGCTGTCTTGGACCGTCGACCGTCTGCCGCTGCAAAGTGAATGGCTGACGCAGCAGCGTACTGTCATGAAACCCGCGCAGGATATGGCACGCATGCTGGCGCATGAAATCAAAAATCCGCTGGCAGGTATTCGCGGCGCGGCGCAGCTGCTGCAAAAATCCGCGGCAGATGACGATGACCGCGCGCTGGCCACCCTTATTGACAGCGAAACGCAGCGTATTCTGCGTCTGCTCGCCAAGGTCAATGCCTTTGACGATGTCGCCGTGCCGGAAAATTTCGCACCGGTCAATCTCCATGGCGTGACCGACCATGTAATGGATTGCGCGCGTGCCGGCTTTGCGGCGGGCTGCAGCTTGCGCGCGGATTATGACCCGTCGCTGCCCGATATCGACGGTCATGCCGATGCACTGGTGCAGGCTGTCATGAATATTGTTAAAAACGCGGCAGAAGCGGGCGCAAAAGATATTCTGCTGCGGACGTCTTTTGACGTTGCCCCGCAATACCACCCCGAAACCGGCCGCCGCCTGCCGCTGATCCTGTCGATTGAAGATGATGGCGCAGGTATGAGCGATGAAACCGCCGCCCGCCTGTTCGAGCCTTGCTATACCACCAAACAGGACGGCGAGGGTTTCGGCCTTGTTATCGTTTCACGTATTATTGACGCGCACGGCGGCATGATCGGCGTTGCACGCAAGGGCGGGCGTACTTCTTTCCGTCTGTCATTTCCGCTGCCGCCGCGCCGCAAGGAGAAATCTGCATGACCGCAAAACCCGCCAAAACCATTCTGATCGCCGATGATGACCTGTCAATTCGCACCGTACTGACGCAGGCGCTCAAACGCGAAGGCTACGAGGTATTGGCCGCCGATAATGGCGCAACCCTGTATCAATGGGTACTGGAAGGCCGCGGTGATCTGGTGATTACAGATGTGATGATGCCGGGAGAAAACGGCCTCGACCTTATCCCCAAAATCCACCGCCGCGACCCCGATATGCGCGTGATTGTCATCAGCGCACAAAATGCCCTGACCACGGCTGTATCTGCATCTGAAAAAGGTGCGCTTGAATATCTGGCCAAGCCTTTTGATATCGATGAGCTTCTGGATGTTGTTAAAAATGCACTACGCCGCCGTCCGGTGCGGGAGCAAAATAACATGTCAGGCGTGCAAGATGACGCACATCTGGCCGCCGCGCTTGATAAATCTTTTGTCGTCGGTCAATCGCGCGCGATGCAGGATATTTACCGGACAATTGCACGCCTGCGCAATGCCGATTTGACGGTACTGATGACCGGAGAATCCGGCACCGGCAAAGAAGTCATCGCCCGCGCCCTGCATGAATTCAGCCGCTTCAAAGAAGGCCCCTTTGTGGCCATCAACATGGCCGCTATCCCGCGCGAGCTGATTGAAAGCGAGCTTTTCGGCCACGAAAAGGGCGCTTTTACCGGCGCGACGCAAAAAAATATCGGGCGGTTTGAACAAGCCGCCGGCGGTACGCTGTTTCTGGATGAAATCGGCGATATGCCGTTCGAGGCGCAAACCCGTCTGCTGCGCGTCTTGCAGGAAGGCGAATTCACACCTGTCGGCGGCCGGCGCAGCATCAAGGCGCGTGTGCGCGTGATTGCCGCCACGCATCAGGACCTCAAGGCGCGCGTGCGTGACGGACGTTTCCGCGAAGATCTTTATTACCGCCTGAATGTTGTACCGCTGCATGTACCGCCGCTGCGGGAAAGAACCGAAGACATTCCCGCGCTTGTCCAGCATTTTATGCGCCAGACCGGCGTCATCAAGGTTTTTGAACCCGCGGCGATGGCCGTTTTTCAGGCCTGCACGTGGCCCGGAAATGTGCGCACGCTGGAAAACACAGTCAAGCGCCTTGCTGCGCTGCATGCGGAAGACGTCATCGACCGCGGCGCTGCCGAAGCGGCGCTGCTGGCAATGACCGCATCGGCCGGCCCGGCGGCAGCCGCAACGGGTAGTCTTTCGGATATGATGGCGCAAATGTTGACCTCCGATCCGTCATTGATGACGGGCAGCGATATTTATGACCGCGTGATCCGGCAAATTGAAAAGCCTCTGATCGCGCGCATGCTGGTGCAAACCGGCGGCAACCAGATCCGCGCGGCTGAATTGCTTGGGCTCAACCGTAATACCCTGCGCAAGAAAATCCGCGATCTGGACATCGATATCAAAAAAGGGGGGCGCAGCTGATGTCCGTCGGTATTTTTACCCCCGATAGCTTTTGGCAGCGCTGGTCGGACAAGCTGTCGCGTCTGACATTATCACGTTCCGTGGCGATTGGCCTTGCGCTGGCGGCGGTCGTATCCTGCGTGGCAACCTATCTGGTGCTGACACGCCGCAGTGCCGACATTAATACAGTTTACTGGCTGCTCAACCTTGATCTGATCCTGCTCTTGCTGCTCGGTACCGTTATTTCGCGCCAGCTTGTTAAAATCTGGAGCGAGAAAAAACGTGGCGTGGCCGGCTCCCGCCTGCATATCCGTCTTGTGCTTGCGTTTAGCCTGATGGCGGCCGCGCCGGCCATTTTGATGGCGGTTTTTTCTTCCATATTTCTTTATTTCGGTGTGCAGGCATGGTTTAACGACCGCGTCAGCACGGCGGTCAATTCATCGCTGGCCGTTGCACAGGCTTATCTGAAAGAACATCGTGAAGTCATGCGTGCCGATGTCATGGCCATGGCCTATGACCTGAACCGCGATGTGCGCTATCTGGACGACAATCCGCAGGCTTTTTCTCAGCTGATTCAAACGCAGTCAACCATTCGCAACCTGCCGGAAGCTGTTGTTTTCCGCAGTAACGGCGAAGTGCTCTCGCGCTCCCGCATGGCTTTGATGCTGGAAATGGAGGCTTTGCCCAAGGATCTGATGAAACGCGCCGATGGCGGCGAAGTCGTTTTGGTCACCGGCGGCAGCAGTGACCGCATCCGCGCGCTGGTCAAGCTGGAGCGTTTCTTTGACGCCTATCTTTATGTCGGGCGACTGGTTGACGGCAGCGTGCTGCAACATATGGCAACGGCAGAGCGGGCGGTGAAGGAATATACCACTCTGGACGGGCGCAAATCACGCGTGCAAATCGCCATGACGGCGATGTTCGCGGCAATTTCGCTGTTGTTGCTGATGGCGGCGGTCTGGTTCGGGCTTGTTTTTTCGGAACAGCTGGTCGCGCCGATCAGTGCTTTGATCGGGGCGGCAGAAAAAGTCCGCGGCGGCGATCTTTCTGCCCGTGTGCCGGATGTATCGCGTGCGCCGTCAGATCAGGATGACGAGATTATCCTGCTGGGCCGCGCCTTTAACCGCATGACCAGCCAGCTGCAAAGCCAGCAGAAAGAGCTTTTGGCCGCAAACCGCATGCTGGACGAACGCCGCCGTTTTACCGAAGCGGTTCTGGCCAGCGCGTCTTCCGGTATTATCGGCCTTGACCGGCAAGGACGCATCACGCTGGCGAATGTGCGTGCGGGGGAATTGCTGCTGGGCAGTGCGAATGACGATGCCGCTCACCTGAACGGTAAGAAACTCGCGGAATTTATTCCCGAAGCCGAAGATGTTTTCCTGCGTGCCAGCGGCGATATAGATCGTCCGGCGCAGGCGCAGCTGGATTATGCCGCGGGCAGTGGTCCGCGCCGCACCGTTCTTTTGCGCATCACAGCGGAGCAGGGCGGCAGCGGGGCGGTGGCGACGCTTGACGATATTTCCGCGCTGGTGTCTGCGCAGCGCAATGCCGCCTGGGCCGATGTCGCGCGGCGTATCGCCCATGAAATCAAAAACCCGCTGACGCCGATCCAGTTGTCGGCCGAGCGTCTGCGCCGCAAATACCTGCCGCAAATCAAGGACGACCCCGAAACTTTTGCCAAATGCACGGATACGATTATCCGGCAGGTAAATGATATCGGCCATATGGTGGGCGAATTTTCGGCCTATGCGCGCATGCCGGTATCGGTCAAGAAAACCGAAAACGTTGCGGAAATTTGCCATGACGCCTTGTCGCTGCAAAAACATGCCTATCCGGACATCGATTTTGTTTTCGAGACGGACGCCGCGGAATTGCCGGCGAATTGTGACCGATCACAACTGACGCAGGTGCTGAATAACCTGCTTATCAATGCGGTTGATTCCGTGCATGAACGCCTGCTGACGGCGCCGGAGCCCTCCGGACGGATATTCATGCAGGTCGGCAGCAAAGCGGGCAATATCGTGATTGCGGTGCATGACAATGGAATGGGGCTGCCCGAAAAAGTGCGCGACCAGCTTTTGGAGCCCTATGTCACGACCAAGAAAAAAGGCTCCGGTCTGGGGCTTGCGATTGTCAAAAAAATTATGGAAGATCACGAGGGCAGCGTAGAGATCGCCGATTATCATGACGAAGGCGTTAAATCCGGCGCAAAAGCTGTTATAGTATTTCCAAGGGATGTTTTAGCGGGAGAGGCAAAGCCGTGACGATGCAAACAAACAACATGTCCGACATTCTGATCGTCGATGATCAGGATGATATTCGCAGTCTGATCCAGGGTATTCTGGAGGATGAAGGCTATGAAACGCGCAGCGCGGCAGATTCACAAACCGCCGAAAAGATGATCGCAGAAAAAGCGCCCGATCTTGTCATCCTCGACATCTGGCTGGAAAACAGCGAGCTGGACGGCATGCAGCTTCTCAAAAAACTGGCCAAAAGCCACACCGATATGTCTGTCATCATGATCAGCGGCCACGGCAACATCGAAACAGCTGTGACGGCTATTCAGATGGGCGCCTATGATTTCATCGAAAAGCCTTTCCAGACTGACAAGCTTCTGGTGCTGACCCAGCGCGGACTGGAAGCGGCGCGTTTGAAACGCGAAAATCAGGAGCTCAAGCTCAAAGCGCTTGGCAGCGTGTCCGAACTGCACGGCACATCGCAGGCGGTGCATCAATTGCGCCAAAGCATCGAACGTGTCGCCACTGCGAACAGCCGCATTCTGATTACCGGCGAAGCAGGCACAGGCAAAGACGTTGCCGCACGGATGATCCACCGTTATTCCAAGCGTGCCGACAAAAGTTATATCGCGCTGAACTGCGCTATCCTTTCGCCCGAACGGATCGAGACCGAACTTTTCGGCAGCGAAGGGCCGCAGGGGCGTAAGGCGGGCGTTCTTGAAATGGCAAACGGCGGCACGTTACTGCTTGACGAAGTGGCCGATATGCCGATGGAAACGCAGGCGAAAATTGTTCGTGTCCTGCAAGACCAGTATTTTACGCGCATCGGCGGCAGTGAAAAAATCGAGGTGGATATCCGCATTATCGCCTCGACCAACCAGAATTTGCAGGAACTGATGCTGGCGGGTAAATTCAGGCAGGATCTGTTTTATCGTCTCAACGTCGTGCCGCTACATATGCCGTCCCTGCGCGAAAGGCTGGAGGATATTCCGGTCTTGGCGCGTTTCTTTATGGACTTGTCCGCGCGCACGGCAAATGTGCAGCCGCGGTTTTTCTCCGACGAGGCGATGGCGCTGATGCAGGCCTATGACTGGCCGGGCAATGTACGCCAGCTGCGCAATGCCATCGAATGGCTGCTTATCATGACGCCGGCGCAGCCGGGGCAGTCGATTACCGCCGATATGCTGCCGCCGGAGCTGAAGCAGCAGGCGGTCGATATGATCCGCGGCCGCGACGGGGTCGAGCTGATGTCAAAACCGCTGCGCGAAGCGCGTGAAATTTTCGAGCGGGAATATCTGCTTTCGCAGGTGAACCGTTTTGGTGGCAATATTTCCAAAACGGCCGGTTTTATCGGCATGGAAAGATCAGCGCTGCACCGCAAGCTGAAATCGCTTGGCATACAGACCAATGAAAAAGAAACGGGCGAAGAAAAAGAACGTGCCGAAGCCTGAAAATAAAAACCAATAAAGAGTCAGAGATAAAAGAGGCGGGGAAAGATGAAAGTCGTTATTTGCGGCGCGGGGCAGGTGGGCACGGCAATTGCCGAGTATCTGTCGGATGAGGGTAACAACGTTACGATCGTCGATCATGACGCTGAACGCATCGCCGAAGTTAATGAAATGCTGGATGTGACCGGTTATGTCGGTCACGCTTCGCAGCCCGATACGCTGGAGCGCGCCGGTGCAGCCGATGCCGAGATGTTGATTGCGGCCACCTATTCAGACGAAGTCAACATGACCGCGTGTCAGGTCGCGCATACTTTGTTCAACGTCCCGATGAAAATTGCACGTGTGCGCAATCAGGCCTATTTGAACCCCGCATGGGCAAATTTGTTCAGCCGTGACCATTTGCCGATTGATGTTATTATTTCACCGGAGGTGGAGGTTGCGCGTGCCATCGCCAACCGTATCCGCGTGCCCGGTGCCTATAACATCATTCCAATGGCCGACGGGCTGGCGCAGGTTGTGAGCGTGATCTGCAAGGAAGACTGTCCGCTTTTGCACACGCCGCTGAAGCATCTGACGTCTCTCTTCCCGGAATTGGCAATTGTTATTCTGGCGATTATCCGTGGCGACGACAAGATTATTCCGGACGCCGAAGATGAACTGAAAGTCGGGGATGAAGTTTATTTTGTATCTTCGACGGACCATCTCTATCGTGCCATGGGTGCTTTTGGCTATAACGACCCGCAGACGCGGCGGGTTTTGGTTGTGGGCGCCGGCAAGATTGGCACGCGCCTTGTCGAAGATATCCAGTCCACCATGCGGGATATTTCCGTGCGCCTGATTGAAGCCGATTTCGATACCGCACAGCGCGTATCGGAGAAATTGTCCGGCGTCACCGTCGTGCACGGCGATGGTCTGAACCGTGAAATTCTGGAAGAAGCCAGCATCGGCACAACCGAAGCCGTGATTGCCGTGATGAATCATGACGAGAGCAATATCCTTGTCTCCATGCTGGCGAAACAGCACGGCTGCGAACGGGCGATTACGCTGATCAACAGCCTGTCTTTCAGCTCGCTCGCCACCAGTGTGGGCATCGATGCCGTGGTCAATCCGCGCGCTATAACGGTATCGACCATTTTGCAGCATGTCCGGCGCGGACGCATCAAGGCGGCGCATTCCCTGCGCGACGGCTTTGCCGAGATACTTGAAGTCGAGGCGCTTGAAACCTCCGCCATCGTCAATACACCGATCAGCGAGATCAAACGTCCGCGCGATATGATTTTTGGTCTGATTGTGCGTGACGAACGCATCATCGTGCCGCGTCCCGAAACTGTTATCAAGCCGGATGACCGCGTCATCATCCTCGCCGCGCACGATCAGGTGCGCAAGGTAGAGCAGATGTTTGCCGTGCGTCCTGAATATTTCTGAGGTCTTGTCATGCCCCGTATTGCCTATGTCAATGGTCGTTATGTGCCGCATCTTTCGGCGCAGGTACACATCGAAGACCGTGGTTTTCAATTCGCCGACGGTATCTATGAAGTTGTCGCCCTGATAGACGGCAAACTCTGTGACGAGGTCGGGCATCTGGACCGTCTGGAAAGGTCGCTGCGCGAGATTGATATCGCTATGCCGATGTCGCGACGGTCGTTGCAGGTTGTCATGCGTCAGATGGTCAGCCGTAACCGTATCAAAAACGGTGCGCTCTATATTCAGGTTAGCCGCGGCGCGGCGGCGCGCGATTTCAAATTTCCCGCGCCTGCCGTGCACCCGACGCTGGTGATGACACTGCGTCATATGTCTTTTGATATTGCCGCGCGCAAGGCGGGGGCAAAGCCGGTCATCACGGTGCCCGATATCCGCTGGAAACGCCGCGATATCAAATCAACGGCGCTGCTGGCGCAAGTGCTGGCCAAACAGGCCGGCGTTGCCAAGGGGGCGGCAGAGTCTTGGATGGTGGACGATAAGGGGTTTATCACCGAAGGCTCTTCCAGCAATGCCTGGATTATCGATGCCAAAGGTCGCCTGTTGACGCGCCCCGCATCCGGAAACGGTATTCTGAAGGGCGTCACGCGCAGCGCTTTGCAGGCGCTGTGCAAAGCGGAGGGGATAGAACTGGTCGAGCGTGCCTTTACCCCCGCAGAAGCCTATAAAGCGCGCGAAGCTTTTACGTCTTCGGCGACGGCGCTGATTATGCCGGTCAGCAGTATTGACGGGCATAAAATCGGCAATGGCAAAATCGGCCCGATCACCGATAAAATTTACGATCTTTACATGGAATATGCGACCGATCCGGCGCGCAAGCAGCAGAAATGGGATCCGCGCTGATGACAACGCAAGTATATGCAGACGTTCCAAAACCGCGCGCCGTATTGTTTGATTGGGACGATACCGTGGTCAATAACTGGCATATCGGCGTAGATTCCCTTAATGCAACGCTGGTGCATATGGGCATGACGCCGTGGGACGAAGCGGAAATACGCCGCCGCTCCGGCCTTTCCGCGCGGGATGCGTTTATTGCACTGTTCGGTGAAGATCGCTGGCAAGAAGCCGACCGCGTTTATTACGACACGTTTTATAAACTCTATCAGGAACGCGGACTGCAACTGGTGGAGGGCATCGCAGACGTCTTCGCGGCGCTTTCCCGCGCGGGGGTTTATATGGGGGTTGTCAGCAACAAACGCGGCGATCTTTTGCGCGAAGATGTCGCACGTACCGGCTTTACAGGATATTTCGGCGGTATCGTCGGCGCAGGGGATGCGGCGGCGGACAAGCCGGATCCGGCGCCTGTGATGCTCGCCCTTGATGGCAGCGGTATTGCACCCGCCGCCGATGTCTGGTTCGTCGGGGACAGCCATACCGATATGATCTGCGCGCATCGCACCGGATGCAGCGGCATGTTGATCGAAACCAAGCCGCCGCCGGATGATCTTCTGCTCAAGAATATGCCCGCAAGGCGTTTTGCCGATCATGTCAAGTTTATGGAATTTATCGGAGAATATTTCCGGTAGTTTCAGGCGGTAATCCCCGCATACCCCTTGTTATCCAACGGTTTCGCCTTTAAAAATGGATATGGTCAAGAGGGGTATAAAGGGGCCAGATGCCTTTTTAACGCACACAAATTTTTGTGAAGGATAAAAAATAAAATGTCCGAGAAAAGCCAAAACCTGCAGGACAAATTTCTCAATAAAATCCGCAAGGAAAAAATGTCCGTCACCGTATTTCTGGTGAACGGCGTAAAATTACAGGGCATCATTACCTGGTTTGATAATTTTTCCATGTTGCTGCGCCGTGACTCTCACTCGCAGCTGATTTACAAACACGCGATTTCGACCATCATGCCGGCATCACCCGTGCGTCTGAACGATGAAGACGGCACTGACGGCAACGATGGCAGCGACGCGTAAGCCAGAGAAAGCGCCCGCGTCAATACGCGGGCTGGAACCAGAAACACTCCATGACTGAAAAAATAATCGTTCTCCACCCCGATCTGCCGCTCACCGCGCGTTCAGACGAGGGCGGTATGCGTACGCATGTGCGCTCGTCAGCTGTCGCACTGGAAGAAGCCATCGGCCTTGCCCGCGCCATTGATCTGGAAGTTGTCCATGCCGAGGTTGTGGCGGTCAAACAGATCAAGCCCGCAACCTTGATCGGCACGGGCGTTGTCGAACGCATCGCGGAAATGGCAAAAGATCTGGAGGCGGGGCTTGTCTATCTCGATGCCACTGTCACGCCCGTGCAGCAGCGCAACCTTGAAAAAGAACTGAACTGCAAAGTCATTGACCGCACCGGCCTGATCCTTGAAATTTTCGGCGCCCGCGCGCGCACCAAGGAAGGCCGTTTACAGGTCGATCTTGCGGCGCTGTCGTATCAGCGCTCCCGCCTTGTCAAAGCCTGGAGCCACCTGGAGCGCCAGCGCGGCGGCCTTGGCAAAACCGGCGGCCCCGGCGAAACGCAAAAAGAACTCGATCGCCGTATGCTGGACGATAAAATCAAGCGGCTGAAAGTCGACCTTGAAACCGTCAAGCAGAACCGCCGCTTGCAGCGCCAGTCACGTAAAAAAGAGCCCTATCCGATTGTTGCGCTGGTCGGCTATACCAACGCCGGTAAATCGACGCTGTTTAACCGCCTCACGGGGGCGGAGGTCTTTGCCAAAGATTTGCTTTTTGCCACGCTGGATACCACCATGCGCGGCTTTGAATTGCCGTCCGGCAAGAAAGCAATTTTGTCGGATACCGTTGGTTTTATTTCCGATTTGCCGACCCATCTGGTCGCCGCGTTCCGCGCAACGCTGGAAGAGGTGCAGGAGGCAGCGGTTATTCTGCATGTGCGCGATATTTCGCAGGAAAATACCGACGCCGAAAAAGAAGACGTTATTTCGATTTTGCGCGACCTTGGCATTGCCGCCGATGATCCGCGCATGATCGAGGTTCTGAATAAAATCGACAATCTGGATGACGAAGACCGTACCTATGCGGTGAAGCGCAGCGAGAAGCATGATAATACCGCCGCTGTATCGGCGCTGACGGGGGCGGGCATGGGGCGTCTGCTGTCTTTGGTGGATGCGCGTCTGGGCAAAGACCGCCAGACACTTTACACAGATATTCCGCTGACCGATGGCAAAGCGCTGTCGTGGCTGTATGACCGCGGCGAAGTCACCGAAAGGCGCGATGACGAAACAATCGCCGCTGTTGCCGTGCGTTTAGAGCCCGAAGATATCGCACGTTTCACCGGCAAGTTCGGCTATGCCTTTCGCGCGGCCAAAAAAGCCAAGAAAGCAAAATCGGCAAAGGCGGCTCAAAAACAAACCAGCAGCACAAAAAAGAAAAAGGGAACGGCAGCATGAGCATGATCGATATTGATGTCAATAAAGTAGCGGATATGCTGCGTGAAGTGGCCGCCACCGAGGTTATGCCGAGATTTAAAAACCTTGCCGACGGCGAAGTGCGCGAAAAGAACCCCGGTGATTTTGTCACGATTGCCGATGAAGCATCGGAAAAGGCGCTCAGCGCGCTTTTGTCGGCCTATCTGCCCGGATCAATCGTTGTTGGTGAAGAAGCTGTTGCCAAAGATGAAAGCGTTTTGGAGCGTCTGAAAAGTGATAAGCCTGTATGGGTCATCGACCCCATCGATGGCACCTATAACTTTGCGCATGGCCGCAGCCATTTTGGCATACTGGTATCGCTGGTGCAAAGCGGTGTGACGCAATATGGCTGGGTTTACGATGCACCGCAGGAACGCATGGCAATTGCGATCAAAGGCGGCGGCGCGACCATCAACGGCGTATCTGTGCAAATGCGCAAATCAGCCGAAACGCCGGACCAGATGACCGGTATGGGCGGCGGTGCGCAGGCCTGGCATTTCGAAGCGGTCAGCGGCCATGTCAAAGGCATCGTGAATGTGCGCAGCTCGCTGCACGATTTTCTCAACCTTGCCGCCGGTGATGCCGATTTTGTCGTGCATATCAACAAAGTCACGCCGTGGGATCATTCGGCAACCGTTCTGCTGGCCGAAGAGGCGGGGGCTTATGTGCGCCTTGCCGGTGAAAATATTCCCTTCACGCCCGATATGCTGCGTCCCTGCATGCTGATCGCCGCTGCAGACGAAGCCCGCTGGAAAATGCTGGAAGATGTGCTTTATGCGCGGCTGATGAAGGCGGCCTGATCGCCGTTTTTGTCAAGGCTTCGGTGCGTCAGGCGGCGGGGGCTGTTCGGGCGGGGTATTCTGCTTTGTTTTTCCCTTTCCAAAAAGCTTGGAAATACCGCTTTTCTGCGTGAAGGTGGATGGCCTGCGCATGTCTTCAATGCCGGGAACCCATTTCATGCCGGATGTCGAGCCGCCTGCGGCAACATGTTTGCGCAGTTCATGCTTGTAACACTGCGCATAAACCATCTGCGGTAAAGCGATGCTGCCGATAATCGCCGCCGCTCCGCCCGCAACAATACCGCCACCCCACAGCGCGCCCGCGAGTGCAGATGCCCCGCCTAAAGCTGCGGCCCCCGCACCAATCACGGCAGCGACAGGCGCGGCAACCACTGTGCCGAGAATAATCATCGAGCCGACCATACCAATCGCGCCGCCGAGCGACGGATCGTATTTTTGAGCAAGACGTTCGATAAGCCGCATGAGAAACGGTTTCCTTGTTACTTCGGGCGCATAGGCGGCGTCGAGAACAGACGCGCCAAAAAGGGCTGGCTTTGCCATGCCGCCTGCTGACGGGCGAAATCTTTTTCTTTTTTATATTCGGCAAGTTCCTGCACGGCAAAGGCGGGAAGGGTGCCTTCAAAGCCGCCTTTGCCCCACTGTGCCATCTGTGCGTCGAAATCTTTTTTAAGATCGAGAACATGGGTCAGGCGGTGCGAAGCATAGGATGCCTGCGCATCCATCTCGCGCAGCAGCGGGACAATTTCGCAGGGTTTATTGATGGCACGCATGTTGGTGTAATTCGTGATGGAATAGGTATCTTCCAGCGTTTCATCGATCAGCAGCAGATAGCGCGCATCGCTGGCGGAAGCTTTGTTGAAAGCTTCGCGGATCTCGTCGCGGCTCGGGCCGTATTCGTGAAAGGTGGCCATCTTTGAATTACCTTCGGTTAGATGAATGCTGGACTATAATTTATTTAATATGAAAACAAAAGGCTTTATTTTCCGGCTGCTTTTTCAACGGCTTTGGCATCATTCCAGCCGGCAAGACGGTCTTCGCGCGGGGCTGCCATGATGTCGGTGTGGCCTTTTCTTTTCAAGAACTGCTCCATATGACGAAACCGTTTTTCAAAACGGCTGTTGGTGATGCGCAGTGCGTCTTCGGCATCAAAGCCGTGATAGCGCGCGAAATCGACCATCATAAACATCAAATCACCGAATTCTGCCATGACACGTTCCATGTCCGGTTTTTCGGCGTGGATTTCTTCTTTCAGCTCGCCGACTTCTTCGCTGATTTTATCCAGCAGCATATCAACGTTCGGCCATTCCCAGCCGGCTTTGGCGGCGCGGCCTTTGAGCTTGGCCGAGCGCACCAGCGCGGGCAGGCCGGTTGAAATTTCGTCCAGGATACTGGCGTCTTTCTGGATGCCCTTGCGCGCACGTTCTTCGGCTTTGATTTCTTCCCAGCGGCGGTCGATTTCTTCGGGCGTAGTCAGGGTATTGGGTTCGTCGCCAAGGATGGTGGGATAGCGCCGCTCCAGCTTGTCGACAATCGCCTGCGCGACGTCATCGAAATTAAAGCTGCCCCGTTCACGCGCGATTTCGGCATGGAAGGCAATCTGCAGCAGCACATCGCCCAGCTCGTCGCGCAGCTGGGCGTCATGATGCCCCTGATCGATCATATCGGCGGTTTCGTATGATTCTTCGACCAGATAGGGGACGAGCGATTTATGCGTCTGCTCCTTCGTCCACGGGCAGCCTTCGGGGTGGGTGCGCAGATAGGCCATGATATCGAGCAGGCGGTCGATGGGCTTTTCTGCCGTGGTGACATTACGTTTGGCGGGATTTTGCGGCTGCGAAGGGGCGGTCATGGCGTTTTTTCTCCTGCTTTCAAGGGCGGTTTATAGCACGAAAGCCTGCGCTTTAGCCGAAAAAAGGCTTGCGCATATTTTACATATTTGATATAAAAACGATCACCAAATTTGGCGTGTAAAAGATGTGGCAAGGTGTGGCGTGGTAGTTTCGATTGATCCAAAAATACAGTACCGGCGGGCGTTAAAAGTTAATCTCTGCCTTGCGGCTTTCGTCTGGTTTTGCTGGTACACCATTGGCGGTGCGCAGGCGCTGCAGAGCATGGTTGATAACTGGCCGGTGACGCTGACGATGATTTTTGGCTCCATGGTTGCGGGCGCCACCAGCGAAGGTGGCGGTGCCGTGGCTTTTCCGGTTTTTACAAAGGTTCTTAAAATCCCGCCGCAAGACGCGCGCGTGTTTTCGCTGGCGATTCAGAGCATCGGTATGACAGCCGCATCGATTGCGATTATTTTCCTGCGCGTGCCTGTTGAATGGCGCGCGATTTTATGGGCAGGTCTGGCCGGTGTTTTTGGCATTCTGTTTAGCTCTTTCTTTGTCTTGCCGTTAGTATCGCCGCCGCTGGTTAAAATTGCTTTCACCATTATGGTGTCCAGTCTGGCGATTGCGCTTGTGTTTATGAACCGCAGCGAAAAAAGCCAGCGGCATAAATCTTTTCCCGTTGTCGGACGCCGTGAAATTGCCATTTTGATGCTGACCGGGTTTATCGGCGGTATCATGAGCGGCCTTGTCGGCAGCGGCATTGATATTATCACCTTTATGACGATGGTTTTGCTGTTCCGTCTGGACGAAAAAGTCGCAACACCGACAACCGTTATTTTGATGACCGCAAACACGCTGGTCGGCTTCGCGCTGCATGCGCTGGTGCTGGATACGTTTACGCCCACAGTACAGGGCTATTGGCTGGCCGCTGTGCCGGTGGTGGTGGTCGGCGCACCGCTGGGGGCTTATCTGTGCTCGATGCTGTCACGGCGTACGATTGCAAATATTCTGATCGGCCTTATTGCGATTGAATTCGTCAGCACGCTTGTCGTGATTCCGATGTCGCCGCTGGTGGCCGTAACCGCCGCACTGACATTGGCGGTCTGTGGGCTGATCAATTGGGGCATGTGCCGCAGCCCCATGTATTGTCCTGTTAAAAGCAGTACGGCCACAGCCTAAGGAAGAGATATCCGAAAAGAGAGGCGCGGTTTGAGACATCTCTAAAGATTTGGGTCATAAATCACATTTTGGGAGGTTCTCTACGGTCTCCGGTGATGTGATAATGTATATTATGGAAATAAACGGTATAGTCTAGATATCAAGCCATTCAGCTCTGGCTTTGGGCGCCGTTATAGCCCGGCATGATATCCCAGATCCGCGTTTCGGCGATGCCGATGGCTGCGGCAATCCGTGCGGTATCGGCACGTGCGGTTTGGCTGTCGGCGTAATTCATCACATGTACGCGCTCCGCATCGCGCAGCACCAGATTGAGCTGGTAGTTCCGGTACTTGTTGCCGCGCTGCACGACCAGCTGCAAGGCATGGATTTCGCTGAAATACGTGCGCGCTTCGCCATCTATCACGCAGCGCTCCGTCATGTCGAAACGCAGACGTTTGCGCAGTCCAAAAAATATCCCGATGCCAATCACGGCAAAGACCAGGCAAATCAGCGTCGGCACGATAACGTCTTTGTCTATGGGTTTACCTTCCTGAATCGTGCTACCAATAATAATTGCCGGACAAAACAGCCCCATAAAAATAAACCCGCCGCTCAGCAAATAAAGGCCGAGTGTCGGTTTGTAAAAAAGATGATGGCCATCCGGATCGGTTATCAGACGGCTGAGATTGACATTGCCGCTGGCCTTGTTGAAGGCCTCCCATTCGGTGCGCTTGGCGATATCATCTTTGAATTCAGACGGATCGCGCGCCTGCGGAAAGGTTCCGAGTTTTTCGGCTATTTTTTTTAAAAATTCCATGGCGGCCACTTTTTTCAGGTGATGGGCAGTTCCATGAAAATCGTATCATAAGACGCGCCTTCGACGGCAAAAACCTGCCGTCCGGTTTCTGAAAAACCAAGGCGCTTGTAAAGTCCGATGGCCGCGCTTTGTGTTGCCGTTACATGCAGTTCGATATAGTCATAGCCAAGATCGCGCGCCTCATCGATCAGCACCTGCGCGATAAATTTGCCATAGCCTTTGCCATGCTGGTGTGGATGCACATGCAGATTACACAGCTCGGCGCGGTTATTTTCTTTTTGTTTGAGGCCGCCAAAGCCGAGCAGCGTACGGTCGTCATCGGCAAAAAGCCCCAGCATCACACCGCTGTTGTTTTGATATTCCGCGGCGCGCGCGGCAATGTCGCCGTGAAAATCCGGATTCTGCACAAAGCCTTGCGCGTTTTTTTGCAGCGAATATTTATACAGCGCGCGCAGCTGCTCCGCGTCAGATTCCGTGACGGGGCGCAGGATGTTTTGGCTTGGCTGAGGCATGGGTGTCGGCTCCCTTCTCTGCTGCCGGCGCGTTATCTTGTGCGGCAGCATAGTTGACCAGAGTCTGCTTGAAAATATGGCGCAGGTTCACAAGGTCGGCCAAGGCCGCGCGTTCGTCGACCTGATGCATGCCGCCTTTGGCAAGGTAATCGTCCGGTTTATGGTGCTTGCAGGCAATACCGCCGCGCTCCGGCAATCCCAGTTCGATGATTTCGGCATCGGGGAAATAATTTGCAACAAAGCGTCCGTCTGTTGTGCCGCCGCTGCCGTCCAGTTTGGCAGGTGTACCAAGAACAGTCTTTACGGCGCTCTGTGCAGATTGCGCAAGGCTGGCAGGTGCGCTGTAATAAGGCTGCGATGCCGTGTCTTTGTTGGCGGTGACGGTGATGTTTTTCAGCTTGTCCGCATCCGGATGCGTCTTCGCCCATTCGGGCGGATGGGCGAGCGCGTCTTTGATCCAGGCTTCAAGACTGTCCGGCGTTTGCGATGGCGTGAAGCGGATATTCCACAGTGCCTCCGCCTTGCCCGGAATAACCGCGCTGGCGCCAAAATCGCCGGATTTCAGCGCAACGGTTTCAAAATTGGTGTTGGGGAAGTTTTCGTTGCCGTCTTTCCATTCTTTCGACGACAAAATCGCCACCGCCAGCGCAAGCGCGCGGTTCGGGTTTTCAAACAATTCCTGATAGGCCGCATGCCCCTGCACGCCCGCTACATTAAATGTACCGACCAGGCTGCCGCGGCGGCCGATTTTGATATGCGATCCGAGATCGTCCTGCGAGCTGGGTTCGCCGACAATAAACGCATCGGGTGCCTGCCCTTCTTTTTTCAACCATTCCAGCACTTTTTTGGTGCCGTTGACGGCGGCCCATTCTTCGTCGGTCGTCAGGATCATGCTGACGCGCACATTGCCTTGTGCCTTCAAATCCTGCATGGCGTCTTCGATAGCGGTAATAAAGGCGGCGACGCTGCCTTTCATATCCGTCACGCCGCGGCCATAAAGATAACCGTCTTTGATTTCACCGTCGAAAGGCTGCGTCGTCCATTTCGCCGCATCGCCCACGGGCACGACATCCAAATGCCCGATATAGCAGATATGTTTTGCGGGCTGGCCGTTGTCATTTTCCGTGCTGCCAAATGTCCATTCCAGATAGACGTTTTCGACAGGGTAATCCCATTTATGGTGACCGCCGCTGTATTCGCTGCGCTCCACGCGTGCGCCGGATTTGGCGGCGTAATCGGCAATAACATCGATGCTGCGGGCGGAAGCCGGCTTGTCTGCCGGATCGACGGCGGTGATGCTGGGGATTTTGACCAGCGCGCGCGCCAGATTGATCGTTGCATCGCTCGCAGCGTCGATCTTTGTATGCCTGTGTTTGGAATGATCTTCAGGCGGCACGGGCGCTATCCATCCATTCGGTGGCGCGCTCGAAATAGCGGCTGGTATTGATACGGCGCGCGTCCATCTGCGTCTTGGCGATTTCGCGGAAAGATGCGGCAGAGGGCAGCTCGGCGGCCTTGTAGAGATACTGGTAAGGCCCTTCGGAATCGCGGACGATCAGCGCGCAATCATGGCCTTGCATATTTTGGTAAACCTGTTCGCGGCCTTGCAAAAGGCTGGCGCAGATCACCAGTTCGTTTTTCGCAGGCACATATTGCAGCGCGTCCATGCGCTGTACGCTCACCTGATCTTTCAGACCGATTTTACGGCTGAGTTTTTCGGCAAGTGCGCAGGCTTCTTCGTCGAAATCAACGCAGATAATGTCAGACTGCGGACAATGACGCGCCAGCAGGAAGGCCGTCAGCGGCAAAGCCCCTGCCCCCAGAAAGCTGATACGGTCAAAACGGCGCGTTTTGAACAGGTCCAGCTCTGCCTGACACAATTCGGTATATTCGGGGAAGTACCAGAATTCGGCAAGGTCGCAAACCGGACGGGCAATCAGATGCCGTGCCCAGAATTTTTCCATTTCACATTCGGCGATACCGCAAAGGATCGGCAGGTGTTCGCGTTCAATCGCCAGCTCGGGCGCGTCCAGCAAAAACTTCGCCAGCTCCGGCGACTGGCAGCGCGTCAGCGTGCGCACCAGATGCGTCAGCGAATGCGTCACGCGGTCGTTCAGCGGCGACAGATTTTTTTCGGTGCGCAGCAGTTGATAGCTGGCGCGAATGGCGCTGATGGCTTCTTGTTTGAGCATGGCTGTGGGCATGTGCTTCCTGCTTTCCCCTCGATGATACCGTTTGGATTTGTTTTTTATAATTCGTTTTTGTTGTGAATGCAAATCATTCTCATTCGCAGCGATATTACTCCCGCCACCGGCTTTGTCAAATCGAAATATATTCAAATCTTATCAACGCGATAGCAGATATGGCCGCAGGGGATTGCGCCTTGTACGCAGGGCTGGTTTGGGGTATTGAGGAAGAGAAACGGTTTAAAATACAGGGGGATATGACATGCAAAAACGCGCTTTGGGTGATTCCGGCCTTCAGGTCGCGCCGCTGTGCTTCGGCGGCAATGTTTTTGGCTGGACGATTGACGCGGCGCAGTCCTTCCCCCTCCTCGATGCTTTTGTCGATCGCGGTTTCAACTTTGTCGATACCGCCGATGTCTATTCCACATGGGGCGGACCCGATAACAAGGGCGGAGAGTCCGAAACTATCATCGGCGCGTGGTTCAAACAATCCGGCAAGCGCGCTAAGGTTGTGCTGGCGACCAAGGTCGGCCATGAAATGACACCGGAGAAACGCGGCCTTTCCGCCGCGCATATCCTGCAATCCGTCGATGAGTCCTTGCAGCGCCTGCAAACCGATTACATCGATTTGTACCAGTCACATAAAGATGATTTGACAATCGCGCCCGACGAAACGCTGCGCGCCTATCAAAAACTGATTGAACAAGGCAAGGTACGCGCGATTGGCGCATCGAATTTTACGGCAGAACGTCTGGCGCTGTCGCTGCAAACGGCGAAGGATGCAGACCTGCCGCGTTATTGCAGTTTGCAGCCGGAATATAACCTGTATGACCGCGCGGGGTTTGAAGCAGAACTGATGCCGCTGTGCCTGAAAGAAAATATCGGTGTTATCAGTTTTTATTCCCTCGCCCGCGGGTTCCTCAGCGGCAAATACCGCAGCGAAGCCGACCTTGGCAAATCCGTGCGCGGCGCGCGCGTGGGCGAAGTTTATTTCAACCCGCGCGGATTTCGTATCTTGGATGCACTTGATGCCGTCGCTGCCACCCGCAACAGCAACCCCGCCCGCGTGGCGCTTGCATGGTTGATGCAGCGCCCCGCCATCACCGCCCCCATCGCCAGCGCAACAACGCTGGAGCAGCTGGAAGATCTGATGGCGGCGGCGGAATTGACGTTGAGTGCGGAGGATGTGACGGTGTTGGATGGGGCGAGTAACGATGCTTGATGAGCGCTATCAGCGCCGGATCAAGTTCGGCATGAGACATAATGTTTTATTTTTTATAGGGGAACGAGGACAAAAAAATGGTCGGAGTGCGGGGATTCGAACCCCGGGCCTCTTGCTCCCGAAGCAAGCACTCTACCAGGCTGAGCTACACTCCGACGCGGCGGGAACAAGTCTTTAGACGCAGTTATGTCGCATATTTCCGATACCCATGCAAGGGGTATTTGCGGAAACGGCTTGGGTTTAGTAATCGCGTTCTACTGCAAAATCAATCAGTTCGGCCAGGTCGTGGCGGATTCCGTTGCCGGGCAGGCTCTCCAGACATTTGCGACCTTTGGCGGCAAAATCACGCGCCTGCGCAAGGGCAAGCTCGAAGCCCTTGTGTTTTCTGATCAACGCCTGCGCTTCGGCCAGATCGCCTTCTTTCTGGTCAAGGTCGCACATCGTGCGTTGCCAGAAATCTTTTTCGGCGGGGCTGGCCTTGGCCAGCGCCTTGATGACCGGCAAGGTTATTTTGCCTTCTTTAAAATCATCGCCGACGGATTTGCCAAGGCGTTCCTCGGCGGCGGCATAGTCCAGTACATCGTCGGAAATCTGGAACCCGAAGCCGAGGTACATGCCATAGTCGCGCAGGGCATTGCATTCGACGGCCGGACGGTCGGCCACAATCGCACCGACTTCGCAGGCGGCGGCAAAAAGCTCAGCCGTTTTCGCGCCGATGACTTTCAGGTAATCCGCTTCGGTGGTGGCGATGTTATTGGCGGTGGAGAGCTGCATCACCTCCCCCTCCGCAATCACGGCGGAAGCTTTGGACAGGATGCGCAAAACTTCGAGCGAGCCGTCTTCGACCATCAGCTGGAACGAACGGCTGAACAGGAAATCACCCACCAGCACGGCGGCTTCGTTGCCAAACAGTGCATTGGCCGAAGCCTTGCCGCGCCGCTGGTTGCTTTCGTCGACCACATCGTCATGCAGCAGTGTGGCGGTATGGATAAATTCAACGCAGGCGGCGAGTTTGTGTTGGCGCACGCCTTTGTAGTCAAACAGCGCAGCCGAAGCCAGCGTCAGCAGCGGCCGGATACGTTTGCCGCCCCCTGCGATCAGATGGCCGGCCAGCTGCGGGATCAGCGGAATGTCGGATTGCATGCGGTCGATAATCAGCGCATTGACGGCCGCCATGTCCGGCTTCAGGCTCTCGGCCAGCCGCTGCAGCGGGTTTGCCGCGCGTTCTGTCGGCTTTGCCATTGTGGCGGGGCTGGCGGGCGTATTATCATGGGCGGTATGCGCAGGCGTCATGTCCGTCTTCCGGCATGGTTGAAACTGTGACCCTTATAACAAAATTTCACGCCACAAATCACAGAAATTTTGGCGCGGAGGCCATCGGATGATCGAAATATACAGCACCAGCGATATGGCCGAGATTGCCTTTATCAAATCTCTTTTACAGAGTGCGACGATGGAATACGTGGTTTTTGACGAACACACCTCCGGCCTTTTCGGCGGCTTTGCCGATTGCCGCATCATGCTGCTCGATGAAGACGACTACGATTCCGCCTGTGAATTGCTGGCGGAGGCCGGATTGGAGCCGAGTGCACCGGAAGGATTCGGTAAATGACAGACCCCGCCCAACCCACCGATCTGCCGGTCATTGAAACCACGCTGCTGCGCGGACGGGTCAAGCTGCTCCAGCCCAAGGTCGGCTTTCATGCCGCCATCGATACGGTCTTTCTGGCCGCCGCCGTGCCGGTCAAAGACCGCTGGCAGGTGCTGGACGTTGGCTGCGGCGTCGGCTCCGCCGGCCTATGTGTTTCCTTAAAAAATAAAAATATCTCATTGACTGGAATAGATATTCAGCGCGATTTGATCGATATCGCCCTGCAAAATGCAGGGTTAAATGGCGTTTCTGACCGCTGCCGCTTTTTTCAGGGCTCGATTGCGTCAGAAAAAACAATTGAAAACAATTATTTCAACAGCGTTCTTATGAATCCACCTTATCAAGAGGGCGGCACGCATGTCCCCTCGCCCAAATCCATCACGGCGATGTCTCACGGCGAAGAAGTCTCGGGCGTTACTTTAGAAAAATGGATTAAGTATTCGCATTCAAAGCTAAAAAATGGCAGTTATCTCACCATGATCCACCGTGCTGACCGTCTGGACGATGCCTTGATCGCGCTGGGCAAGAAACGCTGGTTCGGCAGCTTTGTGGTTTATCCGCTTTACCCCCACGCGGGCGAAAACGCCCGCCGCGTTATCATACAGGCGCGCAAAGAACGCTACGCCCCGCTCAAACTCAAAGCCGGCATGATCCTCCACCAGAAAAACGGCAAATATACGCCCGAGGCCGAAGCGGTTCTGAGCGATGCGGCGGCGATTGAGTTATAGCTTTCGTTGTTATTCAATTGTTGGAGCGGATGGTTTTACGGCTGGATCAGGCTCCGCAAAATCCGTAGCTGAAATCGGCGCTCTTTCCAACGTGACTTCTCTTGCATCTTCCGGACTTCCACCGGCGGGAATATATGTTATGACTACTTTACTGCCGATTTCTCCCCTTAACATGTCCAGAATATCTTCCTCATCTACCTCATTCACATGCTGCCCGTCTATTTTGATTATAGCGTCAGAAGCGGCCAGTCCTGCCTGATGTGCGGGCTTTCCCTTGAGCACGCTGCGTATTACCAGCTTTTTACCGCTTTTGCGGTCATCGGCATGTCCAAATGACATACCTATGCCACCGAAGGGCGATTGAGGCGGCTGAAATTGGATACTTGCTCCCTCTATAACATCCGCGACCTCGCTGCCGTCTGCGCCAAGAAATTTTTGCGCTGCCAGCAGGTTTTCATAGGGGGCGAGGTAGCGATGATCGCACTTGTCCTGTATGTGCGTTGAGATTCCTTCCAAAATTCTTACGGTCTTTATGCCCCTGCCCTTTACATCAGAGACCTTCCAATAAACAAAATCCTCCACTGAATTTGTTTTTTCCCATTTAAGACAGCCATCGAGTACAGCCTTGTCCAGACCTCTGTCGCCCTTCACCGTGAATACACTGTAGTCAACATCAGCAAGGCCTGAAGCATAAATATAAAGCGTGTTTGGCAAATTGTTTTCTAAGTTGAATATCTCAAAGCTGCGCAGAAAAACACCATCAGCGGCAATGTTGCCGGCAACCGTTGGCGAATTCAGCGATGTCTCGCTTCCCCTCCCTTCAAAGGTCATTCGGCGAATACCGGCGGCGAATATTCTTTTAATTATATCTTCTCTTTTTGTCCGCCACTCTTCTGTCCTGAAGTACGAAAAAGGCAGGGGCGTTGCAGCTTGTCTGCTGGCCCTTTCATCGATTTGACTTAGGATAAAAGGCTCAAAAAGAGAAAATTTTTCAGATACTTTTTTTAACTCTTCTTGCTGTGAACTTAGCGCGGAGATGGCAAGGTTGGCTTTCTCCATGTGCGTCGAGATTTCTGAAAGCTGTTCTTCTGCTTTTTGACGATAGTCTTCTGCCGAATGATGCAAGCTCGCATGCGCTGCTTCAAGTTGGCTGTAGCGATCCTGAATTTTTCTGTGCTCCAATTGTAAATTCTTGAATTCAACAAAAAGAAAAATGCAGAAACCAAGAATAATTAGGACACTAATACTGATTACAGGTTTTAAGTATCTCATCTTATGGCTTCCTGAACGAGGCAGGTTTTTGTTTCCCTGAAAAAAACAAACGCCCTACAATGAAGGGCGTTTGTTTTTTTTAATAGCGTAACCTTTTAAAGCATTGTCTTCGGTGCCGCCGCCGTGGGTACGGGCGGGCGTTTGACTTCGAATTCGGGCTGCTTGAAATTTTTGACAGATACGGCATCAACCGTACCGCCCATGATTTCGCCCAGAATGCCGAGCACCGGGCTGTTCTGTTTGGCCTCCACGCTGACATGCTGGCCTTTGAACATATCGGCCACGGGGTCACCGACTTTCATGCTGTTGCTGTTCTGGTGAACGATGGGCTGAAAAGCGTTGACCGTGAAGCCGCTGTTTTTGAGACCGCCCATCAGCGAACTGCCTTCGCGCGCGAAGACCTCTCCGCTGCCGCCGGTGACTTCCATAATATCCTTACCCGGTGTTACGCTCATTCCCACTCCCCTATAGTGTTTTTATGTATCTGTGCTTCTTCGTGATATCTTTTTTTGTTTTTTATACGGTATGTTTTCGCGCACTTTATGCGCTATGCCTATATGCCACATTCGTCAAATGCTTGGGCGGATTGGCAGTGTCCATGACCTCCATCAACCCGATCTCGGTCGTCTGTTTCAGTTTCTGGCACGCATGCGGGCTAAGCCCCTGTTCGGAGTAAATCAGCATATCTTCGCTCAGAAGGTCGATTGTATTCGCGCCGATGCGGAAATGGATCGGGCTGTCTTTGGGCAATTGCCCGTTCAGCACCATCACCACGTTGCCGGTCGCCCCGAATATAATCATGCTTTCTGAAATCATGCCGTTATCTCCGCTGCTGCCATAAGCCAGCCTGTTTTTGGTCTATTGTGATTTTATGCAAAAAAGGTAAACGGAAGGTTAATCCGGCAGGATTAATCCGCAGCGGTTTGATAAGGCCGGGCGTTTGGATCAGATAACCGTGACCGTAAAGCGGGTTTTCTGCGCTGTGGGGTCGGTTTTGAGCCATGGGCGGCTCTGTGTCGCCTCAATGACGATCTGGCCGCTCTGCGGGGCTTTAAAGACCACTTCTTCGATACCGAGGCCGCCGCAGACAAATTCCCCCGGCGGGTGATCTGCCGCGGATTTGAACTGCTGCGACACGATGCTGGCGGCGCCTGATGTCACTGTCACATCCCACAGATAGCCCGTTGACGGGTCCGAAGGCAGCTCCAGCCGGAAAGCCTCGCCCGCACGGACGGTTGCGGTATTAAATGCCTTGGTGAGGGTTTTCATGGCTGCGCTCAATTCTGAAAAACAAAGGGAGGCCTATCCTACCCCATTTTTAACCGCCGCCAAGCCCCTTTTTCACCCCGCACAGGGCTTGGAAAACCGCAGTGCAGCATGGTAGGGTGTAGCCCCAAAGCAACGGCGGAAAAACCATGGCAGACAATAGCAAAAAACCCCTCAGTTTTCAGGAGCTCATCCTCAGCCTGCACCAGTTCTGGTCGGATCAGGGCTGCCTCATCCTCCAGCCCTATGACATGGAAGTCGGCGCGGGCACGTTCCACCCCGCCACCACCCTGCGTGCGCTGGGCAAACAGCCCTGGAATGCCGCCTATGTCCAGCCCTCGCGCCGCCCGACCGATGGCCGCTATGGCGAAAACCCGAACCGTCTGCAACATTATTACCAGTATCAGGTGATCATGAAGCCCTCGCCCGAGAATATTCAGGAGCTGTATCTGGAGAGCCTGAAAAAAATCGGCATCGATTCAAAATACCACGACATCCGTTTTGTCGAAGACGACTGGGAAAGCCCGACGCTGGGCGCCTGGGGGCTAGGCTGGGAAGTCTGGTGCGATGGCATGGAAGTCACCCAGTTCACCTATTTCCAGCAGGTCGGCGGTATTGAATGCAACCCCGTATCTGCCGAAATCACCTATGGCCTTGAACGCCTCGCGATGTATATCCAGAACGTGAATAACGTCTATGACCTCGACTTCAACGGCCGCGGCGTGAAATACGGCGATGTCTTTTTGCGCGCCGAACAGGAATATACGGCGCATAACTTTGAATTCGCCAATACCGATATGCTGCTGCGCCATTTCGAAGATGCCGAAAAAGAATGCCTGTCGCTTTTGTCGGCGCAGTCCGACCATCCGGCGCTCAAGGGCCGCAAGGGGCTTGCCCTGCCCGCCTATGACCAGTGCCTCAAGGCCAGCCATCTGTTCAACCTGCTCGATGCGCGTGGCGTGATTTCGGTGGTCGAGCGTCAGGCCTATATCGGCCGCGTGCGCACGCTGGCCAAAGCCTGCTGCGAAGCATGGGTCGGCGAAGCCGCCGCCGAAGAACACAAGCAGGAGGCTGCATAACATGGCCGAATTTTTGCTCGAACTTTTTTCCGAAGAAATCCCCGCCCGCATGCAAGCCAAGGGCGCGGACGATCTGCGCGATCTGATCGTCAAGGGTCTTGACGAAAAAGGCCTGACCTATACCAAAGCCGAGGCACATTCCACCCCGCGCCGCATCACGGTTGTGGTCGACAGTCTGCCGCTCGAAAACAGCCCGCCGCCGATTGACAAAAAAGGCCCGCGCATCGACGCCGCGCAGCAGGCGCTGGAAGGGTTTTTGAAATCCATCGGCCAAAGCGATTTCAGCAAATGCGTGCAGGAAGAAAGCCCCAAGGGGACGTTCTGGTATTACCGTGAAGCCGTGAAAGGCCAGCCGACGGCGGATGTGCTGGTGCAAATCGTTGAAGGCGTTTTTGAAAAATTCGTCTGGCCGAAATCCATGCGCTGGAAATCGGGGCAAAAAGCATGGGTACGCCCGATGCGCAGCATCATCGCGTTGTTTGACAACAAAGTCGTGCCGTTGGCCTTTGCTCTGGGCGGTGGAGAAGCTGCCGTTTCCGCGGCAAACCAGTCGCAAGGCCACCGCTTCCTTTCCCCCGGTACGTTCGAGGTGAAAAATTTTGCGGATTACACGGAAAAGCTGAAAGCCGCACATGTCATTTTGTCGCGTGCCGAGCGTAAGGCCTATATCGCTGCCGAAGCGCAAAAGCTGGCTGCAACCGAAGGCCTGAAGGTGAATGAAAACGAAGGCCTTCTCGAAGAAATCGTCGGGCTGGTCGAATGGCCGGTGCCGCTGGTGGGGACGTTTGAAAAAGAATTCCTCGAAGTCCCGCAGGAGGTTTTGATCTCCACCATGCGCGGCGACCAGAAATATATCGCGCTGCTGGATAGCAGCGGAAAGCTGGCGAATAAATTCGTGGTGATTGCCAATACGATCACCGAAGATGGCGGCAAAAATGTTGTTGCCGGTAACGAAAAAGTCCTGCGGGCCCGCCTGTCGGATGCGAAATTTTTCTGGGATCAGGACCGCAAGAAAAAACTGGACAGCCGCATCGATGCGCTCGGCCAGATCACCTTTCACCAGAAGCTCGGCACCGTAAAAGACAAAGTTGCCCGCCTTGAAAAACTCGCGGCCCATATCGCCAAACAAACCGGCGCAGATGAAAAACAGGCGGCGCGCGCCGCGCTGCTCGCCAAGGCGGATCTGACATCGGGCGTTGTGTTTCAATTCCCCGAAGTGCAGGGCATCATGGGGCGTTACTACGCGCTGCACGACAAGGAAACGCCCGCCGTGGCGCAGGCGATTGCCGATCATTACAAACCCGTTGGCGCCAATGATAGCTGCCCGACCGAACCGCTGAGCATCTGCACGGCGCTGGCCGACAAGCTGGACACGCTGGCCGGTTTTTTTGCGATTGATGAAAAACCGACAGGATCGAAAGACCCCTTCGCGCTGCGCCGTGCGGCGCTGGGGATTATCCGCATCATCCTCGAAAACAACCTGCGCCTGCCGCTGGTGCCGCTGTTCGAGGTTGCCTATAACGGCTATACCGCACAAGGCCTGCGGCCGCTCAAAGACGTCACGGATGATCTGGTGCAATTCTTTACCGAACGCCTCAAGGTCGCGCTGAAAGATCAGGGTATCCGTCATGATCTGATCGATGCCGTTCTTGCGGCCGATGTGCGCAAGGACGATGTGGCGCTGGCGGTAAAGCTTGTTCATGCCCTGCGCGATTTTGTCGGCACGGATAACGGCGCAAATCTGCTGGCCGCCTATAAACGCGGCGCGAATATTTTACGTATCGAAGAAAAGAAAGACGGAAAATCTTTTGCCGCCGCAGATGTGCAGGACGCGCTTTTGAAAGAACAGGCGGAAAAAGACCTCGCCGCCGCGCTCATGCCTGCTGCCGCGAATGTCAAAGACCTGCTGGGCAAGGAAGATTTTACAGGTTGCATGGCCGCGCTGGCCGATCTGCGCGCACCTGTCGATGCGTTTTTTGACAAAATCATGGTCAATGCGCCGGAGCCGGAGATACGTGCCAACCGCCTGTGCCTGCTGGCGCGGCTGCGCGACACCATGAATACTATCGCCGATTTCTCGAAAACAGAGGGGTAACACCGACATGACAGCCAAAGCACAATTGAAGCCGGAACAAAATCAAATGGGCAAATGGGTTTACAGTTTTGGGAAGCAATTGTGCGAAGGTGACGCGGGGCAAAAAAACCTGCTCGGCGGCAAGGGTGCGAATTTGGCGGAGATGAGCCGCCTCGGCCTGCCCGTCCCGCCCGGTTTTATCTTGTCGACCGAAGTCTGCACCTGTTTTTACCAAAACGGCAACAGCTATCCGGCTGACCTTGAATCTCAGGTCGATGCCGCGCTGGTGCAGCTGGAGTCCGAAATCGGCGGTGCTTTTGGCGCGGGTGATCGTCCGCTTTTGCTCGCCGTGCGCTCCGGCGCGCGCGTCTCCATGCCGGGGATGATGGATACCATTCTCAACATCGGTCTTAACGACAAGACGGTATTATCGCTCGCCGCGGCCAGCAATAACCCGCGCTTTGCCTGGGATTGCTACCGCCGCCTGATCCAGATGTACAGCGATGTCGTTCTGGATGTCGACCATCACCGTTTTGAAGATGTGCTGGATACGTTCAAACGCCGGAACAAGCTGAAGCTCGATACCGACATCGATGCCGACGGCTGGCAGCAGATTGTTGCCGATTATCAGGACATCGTACGCGAAGCCACCGGCGCCCCCTTCCCGCAAGATCCGCGCGACCAGCTTTGGGGCGCGATCGGCGCGGTCTTTAAATCATGGATGACGCCGCGCGCTGTCACATACCGCAAAATCAACAGCATTCCCGAAGAATGGGGAACCGCTGTCAACGTGCAGGCCGTTGTATTCGGGAATATGGGCGATGATTGCGGCACGGGCGTTGCCTTTACGCGCGACCCGTCCACGGGCGAAAATGCTTTTTACGGTGAATATCTGGTGAACGCGCAGGGCGAAGATGTTGTCGCCGGTATCCGCACGCCGCAGCCGATGAGCACGCTACAAAATGTCATGCCCGAAGTCTTTGCCGAGCTGAACGCCATTCGCCTGCAGCTGGAAAAACACTACAAGGATATGCAGGATATCGAATTCACCATCCAGAACCGCAAGCTTTACATGCTGCAAACCCGCGGCGGCAAGCGTACGGCGGCGGCGGCGCTGCGTATCGCTGTGGAAATGGTCGAAGAAGGCCTGATTACCAAAGAGCAAGCCGTGCAGCGCATCGCGCCGCATTCGCTGGATCAGCTGTTGCACCCGACGATTGACCCGAAGGCCGCTAAGACCGTGCTGACGCGCGGCCTGCCCGCCTCCCCCGGTGCGGCGGTTGGCGAAGTTGTTTTTGATGCCGATGATGCCGAAACCCGCGCCAAGGCCGGACATAAAATCATCCTCTGCCGCACCGAAACCAGCCCCGAAGACATTCATGGCATGCATGCGGCGCAGGGCATTCTGACATCACGCGGCGGCATGACCAGCCATGCGGCGGTTGTTGCGCGCGGCATGGGCAAGCCTTGCGTGGCAGGTGCATCCGATGTTGTGATCGACCACAAGGCGCGCACGATGACGATTGGCAGCGTCTCCTTCCGCGAAGGCGATGTGCTGACACTTGATGGCGCGACCGGTGAAGTCATGCAAGGCGAAATCGCCATGCGCCAGCCCGCGCTGACCGGCCATTTTGAAACGCTGATGGCATGGGCAGATGATATTCGCCGCATGACCGTGCGGGCGAATGCCGAAACACCGCTGGATGCCGAAACCGCACGCAAATTTGGCGCAGAAGGCATCGGCCTTTGCCGCACCGAGCATATGTTTTTCGATCCCGCACGTATCATGCATGTCCGCCAGATGATTTTGGCCGAAACGGCGCAGGAACGCAAAGACGCCCTCGCCAAGATTGAACCGCACCAGCGGCAGGATTTTATTGACCTGTTTAAAATCATGGCCGGTTTACCGGTGACGATCCGCCTGCTCGACCCGCCGCTGCATGAATTTTTGCCGCAAGCCGCCGAAGAAATCGCCGCGCTGGCCGCTACGCTGAAAATCAGCGCGGCACGCGTAGAGCAGCGTATTCAGCGTCTGCATGAAACCAATCCTATGCTGGGTTTGCGCGGCTCCCGCCTTGGTATTGTTTATCCTGAAATCTATGAAATGCAGGTGTGGGCAATTTTTGAAGCCGCCGCCGCCGTCAAACGTGATACCGGAAAAACGGTGCTGCCCGAAATCATGGTGCCACTGATTGCCACCAAGGCCGAGATGGATTTTCTGGCCGCTATGGTCGAGCGTGTTGCCGCCGTTTGCGGCCTGACGCGCGATGAATACCTTGTCGGTACGATGATCGAGCTGCCGCGCGCAGCCCTGGCTGCCGGCAGCATCGCCGAGCGCGCTGAATTTTTCAGCTTCGGCACAAACGACCTGACGCAAACGACGTTTGGCATCAGCCGCGACGATGCAGGGTCTTTCCTGCCGGTCTATCAGCAATACGGGCTCCTGCCCGCAGACCCCTTTGCCTCTATCGACATTGACGGTGTGGGAGAGCTGGTAAAAATCGCGGCAGAGCGTGGCCGCAAGGCGCGCAGCGGCCTCAAGCTGGGCATCTGCGGAGAGCACGGCGGTGATCCGGCTTCGATTGCCTTCTTTGAGGGTGTCGGGCTCGATTATGTTTCCTGCTCCCCCTACCGCGTGCCGATTGCACGTTTGGCGGCGGCGCAGGCAACGCTCAAAAAATAAACGATATTGCGAGCAGCAAAGCGTATAATCAGGCGGCGGGCGGCAGATTGCGGTTCGCCGCCTCTCGCTTTTGCGCGTCTTCCTGATTGGTGCGGATGATTTTGATAAAGCTCTGGCGGCTGCGCACAAGCATACTCAGCGTGCGGGAGCGGAATTCACGCAGGTAAAGCACGACCACAACCATCGTGCAGGCCGCCATAAACAAAAGCGGCGAAATAAACCAAGCCAGCAACGACAGCGCAAAGTAGTAAGACCGCAGGCCATAATTAAATTCATGCGCCGCGCGGTCGGATACCTTTGCCACCTGCTGCGCGAATTGTTCTTCGTCTACGGTCAGATCACGGCCCTGCGGTACTTGCGGCGCGGCGCCGATCATAATCGAACAAAAGGTATGCTGACGCAGCGCCCAGGTAAAGCGGAAAAAGGCATAGATAAAAATCACGACCAGCAGCAGCATTTTGAACTGCACCTGCTCCAGCGTTGTTTCGGCAATAAAGGTATGACCTTCGATAAGGCGCAAAACATTGTCGGAGGAATAAAGCACAGTCACAGCACCGGCGAGGACGAAGATATTCGTGGTCGCCATAAAATTGACCATCTGCATCAAATTGCCGAGCAGCGCGAGATCTGAAATGCGGTTTTCATGCCGCAGCAGGCTTTTGATCCAGTCGATGCGATAGCTATAGATCAGCGCGGCAAGGCAGGCTTTGTTTTCCGCCGCGCGTCTGGCATAAAACGTATACCCAACCCAGCAGGTCAGAAACCAGAAAAACGCTACCCAGTTCAAAATATCGCTGAAAATCACTTGCCGCCACCCACCGCTTTTTTGTTATTTTTAATATAGCGACAAGGGTTTTGTCCACAAAATTATGTTGCGGCGCACAAAATCAGGTTTTTTGTGAAAAGATCAGGATATCGGCGGCAGGCCGATGGATTTACGGGCTTCGTTTTCAAAGAATTTAAGCTTGTCGAGTCCCGGTTCTATCTCGGTCATCACAAAGGTGACGCGCTTGGCGGGGCTGCCTACTGTATTGTCGGGGAATTCATATGACCAGCTGCGGACTTTAACCAGAAGGCCGCAGAGAACCGACCCCATGCCGTCGTGGTTTTCCTCGATCTGCTTGCGCAGTTGTTCAAATGAATCTTTGTTGATATCGCTCCAGAACATATGGAAGGCTTTGTTGAAGCGGCTCATCCGTTCGCGCACGGATACGGTCAGCTTGTAGACGATATCTTCGGTATTGCGGCAGGCATTGACCATGCGCGGGGATGATTTGATGTCGCGGTGTTGTTGCAGCTCGCCAATCCATTGCAGGAAACGCTCTATCTCTTCGCCCAGACTTTCAAAACTGTGGCGGTAATAGGCAACGGATAGAAAAACATCACTGTAAGCAGACAGAAAACGCGGGATTTCCTCAAGCGGGATGCCAGTTTTTTCCGACATAATACGCAGATTGTCACGCACACGCGCCACATCGGGGTCGTTCAGCAGCAGGCTGATATCTTCTTGGCCTTCTGCCTTTTCGTATCCGAAAATTCGGTCCACCAAAGGCCGCGTGAAGGCGAGCATGTAATGATGCAGCGTCAGTTTCATCTCTTCGGTCAGGTCAAGTTTTTGCTTGTCTTCGACCTCAACCCCGATTTTTTTCAGGCTGGTGCGCAGAGAATAAACGTCATAGCTGTTGAGCGCCGCCAATGCACGGATGATGGCCTGATCGCGGGTGCTGTTGGTGAGATTTTCGGCGATGTCATCGGGCCGCATTTGCAAACTGCCGGCAACAGGGTCGTTCATCAGTTCGACCGTTGTTTCCATACGCGTGTTTTTGATGAGGCGCGCATTGCGCAGCGCCGTGCTGGAAAGCGGAATGATCGACAAAGAAAGCTTGTCGAGAGCGTCCTGCTCTTTACCCTTATTGAAGAGATAGTTATCTCTGGATGTCCCGCCGGTCATGCCCCCATACCCCGTAAGTGCCCATGTGCTATTATATGGGTATTATGGTTAATTTTTAGATACCGGCGTTCAACTATCGGAAATATCGAGATAAGACGGGGCGATCGCCTTGAGCGGCCGGCCCCCGGCAGACTGGAGCGTGGCCAGAGAATCCAACCGGACAATCGCCAGTCCCTGTTCGATATCCAGCGGATTCGACTGGCGAATTTCGCCCACAACCCGCCCGCCGGAGAAAACCATATCCCCTTGCGCCATATCTTTGCCCTCGACAATCATCAGGCGTTTTTTGGCAAGGCCTTTGTAATGCATGCGCGCGGTGACTTCTTGTCCGATATAGCATCCCTTGTCCCAGGCAATCGCGCCCATAAGATCGAGGTTCATGTCGGTGACAAAATCCTTTTGCGGCATCAGGGCCGGCGTATCGGGTACAGCGTGCCGCGTGCAGAGCGCGATGTAATCATCCGGCGACCCTGCGCTCCCCGGCGGCGTATCTGCGCTATAGAGTCTAAATCCAAGCGCGGCGCAGCGCGGATCACGCAGCCCTACTGCCGGATGCGCATAGACGCGGACGCTGTCTTCATCCAGCACGCGCATCTCGGCACGGGCGCGCAGTTTGAACGCCTTGAGCCTGATCATCAAATCATCGAGACGCGCAGCAAAAATATCCAGCAAAAATCCATCTTCAAGTGCCGGTTGGCGGCTGACAAAAAAATCATGCAGAAACTGCCCCTGCGGTGTGAGCAACAGACCATAGAGCATATTATCCGGTGTCAGCTGGCGCATGTCGGCTGTCATCACATTTTGCAGAAAATCCATAGCGTCCGGACCGACGATGCTGATCAGCCGCCGGTCAGTCAGGGGGATAATATTTCGTAGCTCAGGCGGCTGATTTTGATTCTGCATAGGCTTTCAATGCCCTGTCTCTGGATTGCGCTAGGTCAACGATAGGCGGCGGATACTCTTTTGCTGAAGGGCGCAGCATCGGCGGCGCTTCCCACGGCGTATGAATCAAACTGTCGGGCAAACCTGCCAGTTCCGGCACATATTGGCGAATATACGCGCCACCGGCATCAAATTTTTTGCTTTGCAGCAGCGGGTTAAAAATGCGGAAATACGGTGCGGCATCGGCGCCGCAGCCCGCAATCCATTGCCAGCCTGCCGCATTGTTACCAAGATCCGCATCGACAAGCGTATCCCAAAACCAGTCTTCGCCATCGCGCCAGTGCAGCAAAAGATTTTTGACCAAAAATGACCCGACAATCATGCGCACGCGGTTGTGCATCCAGCCTGTTTGCCACAGCTGCCGCATGCCGGCATCGATAATCGGAAATCCGGTCTGGCCGCGCTGCCATTTGTGCAGCAGATCATCGTCACGATGCCACGGAAATTTTGCGAATTGCTTGTTCCACGGCTGGTCCGGAAAATCCGGCGCGTGATACAGCAAATGATAAGAAAATTCACGCCAGATCAACTGACGCAAAAACCCCTGTGCATGGACGGCGAATTGCGTTTCCGGCCCCTGCGCAGCCATGGCTTGCTGTACGGCGTGCCATATTTGATGCGGGCTGATCTCGCCGAAATGCAGATGCGGCGACAGACGCGACACGCCGTCCAGTGCCGGAAAATCGCGCTGCGCTTTATAGGCCCCAACGCCGTCTTGTACAAAATCCTGCATGCGCGCCCAGGCGCCGCATTCGCCGGGCTGAAAGTTTTGTGCCATGCCGCCGTACCAATTTATTTTGGGCATCAATCCCAGTCTGTCAATGCCGACACCTGCAGCAAGCAGATCGCCGCTGTGACGAACAGCTGGCTTTGCCACATCCACCGGCGGACGAATGCCCCCGCGCTCAAGGCAGGCTTTTGAAAACGGCGTGAAGACTTTGTAGTCACCGCCGGTTTTATTGACGATTTCCCACGGCTCGAACATCAGAAAAGAACTAAAACTCTGGGCATCTATACTGCGCGATTTAAGGTTTTCCTTGATCGCCTTATCGCGTGTCATCGCCCAGGGCTCATAGCAGCGGTTCCAATAAACGCCGCGCGCGGATGTTTCGGCAATCAACTTGTCAAGCGCGGTGCCTGCTGCCCCCGCCATGCAAACAAGCGGATGAAAGCCGGATTTTTGCAATGCCGCGTCAAGCGCCAGCAAGCTTTGATGCAGCCACCAGCGCGATGCCCCGCCACGCTTCCAATGCTGCGGACTTTCATCATCCAGAATAAAAACAGGCAGTACCGGATGGCCGCTTTGCGCGGCGGAAAAAAGCGCCGGATTGTCTGCGAGGCGCAGATCGCTGCGCAGCCAGACGATCACGGGGGCAGCATTTTTTGCTTTGTTAACGGACATGTTGTTTCACAGCCTCGGTCAGGTAAGAGATATCTTGTGTGTCATGATATGGGCCGAAACCAAAGCGCAGGCAATCGCCGCGGTGATCTGTGATGATATTATTTTCTTCAAGAATGCGGCAAATCTCCGCCGCCTGCGCCGTGCGAAAGGTCAGAAAATTACCGCGCCGCGGGTCATCCGTTCCCACCAGCAGCTGCGCCGGATAGAGAGCCGTATTTTTATCTTCGGCAAGTCCGCGTACAAACATGCTTTGCAGATGATGTGCATGCTGGTGAATGCCCGCGACCGTCATCTCCCGCGTCTGCATCCACTCAAACACGGCGCGCAAACGGTAAAGACCTGAAATATCGGCCGTCGCGCCGGCAAAGCGGCTGGCATCTTTGCCATAGCCGACGGTGTCTTTTGGCGTATCTTGCAGCGCGCCGAAACCGGCAAACCACCCTGTATTGCGTGGCCGCGCGCCAAAGCCGGGCGGGCAATGCATAAAACATGCCCCCTCGCCCGCCATGGCGTATTTATAGCCGCCGCCCAGATAGAAGGCGCGCGCCGCCATCGGCGCAAAATCGGTCGGTACAGCCATAAACCCGTGATAGCCATCGATGACAACAAGCGCATCGTCGTTCTTTACGGCGGTAATAACATCTTGCAATTGCGTCACCATAAAACCGCTGTTGAAAAAGACATGGCTGAGAAAAACCATATCAAAATCACCCTTGGCGGCATCCGCAAAACGCGAGGCAAAGCTATCATAAGGCGCAGTAGCAATGCGGGTAACGTTAAGCAGCCTGTCTTCTTCAAGGCGGCGCACTTGACGGTCAAAGCTGTAAAATTCACTGTCTGTGCACAAAATGCGCGGCACGCGGTCGGCGGGCAGGCAGGACAGCAGCCGCAAAACGAATTCATGCGTATTCTGGGCAAAAACCACTGTGGAGGGATCGGGCATATTCAAAATCTGCGCGACGCCGCGGCGGACATCGGGCATGACGTTGCCAAATATATGATCCCATTTATGATCGGCATGCAGCGCGGCGTCCAGCCATGCAGATTGCTGCGCATCGAATGTGACATCCGGCCAGTAATGGTGGCTATGCGCCGCCATGTGCAAGCGGCCCGGCACGGCGCCTAGAAAACGGCTGAAATCCTGTTTGATGTCAGGCCGCATCACCCTTCTTTCCCCAGTAGCGGAAATGCATTTTTTCTTCGACTGCACGCGGCAGTTTGGGCAGGCGTGATCGCGGAATCAAAAAAGTCGACAGCGCAAAAAGGTCGCGGAAGATACGGTGCTTTGCTGCCGTGGCCACCAGATAGTCATGGCCGGTTGATCCGCCGCTACCCATCTTCGCACCCAGCATGCGCTGCGCCATCAGCGCGTGGCGATAACGCCAGAGCGCCATCAACTCGTCAATGTCCATGAGGTCGCTGAGGATCCGGAACGGCGCCTGCAATGCAGGCTGGTCGCGGTAAAGATTGATAAAAAGTGCTGCCTGCAAAGCTTTCTGCGACAAACGCCACGTTGTATCAGGCGCGGCAGCGGGGGCAAAAAGCGTATCAAACTGCGCCGCCATGCCTTGCAGCTTGCGCAGCTCCATCTCTTTTGCCTGGGCTGGCATTTTGCGGTTGGCTTTGACGGCGGCAGAATCCTGCGCGATCATATCCATCACGGATTTGCGGTAGGCGGCGCGGAAATTAAAGCTGCCGGTTTCAACAAAAGGCGTACGCGCCAGCCATTTGTCCAGTTGGTCAAGCAGCGATGGCGCAGCCATAATTTTGTGCAGGCGCTTGCGGTCATCTTCGGGCAGATAATTTTCAAACGATTTTCCGTCATAGCCGATACGGTCGTCATGGCGCAGGCCAAGGCGGATTTCCAACTCGCGGAATTGCATGCTTTGAAAACCCGACGCCGAGCGGAAAACGTGACGGAAGTCGAGGAAATCGAGCGGCGTCATGGTTTCCATGATATCCAACTGTCCGACCAGCAGTTTCAGCGTCGCCACAATACGGCCAAGGCTGGCCGAAATAGTGCGCAAATCTGCATCGCGGACAACTTTGCCGTTCATGATCTGCTGCACACGGTCAAGTTCAAACAGTATCAGCTTGAACCAGAGTTCATAGGTCTGGTGCACGACAACAAACATCATTTCGTCATGCGCTGTGCTGATCGGCTTTTGCGCATCCAGCAAAACGGGTAATTGCAGATAGGTTTTGTAATCGATATCGCGGGCTGCGGGTTTTGCTGCTTTTTTTGCCATGAAGGGTTACATCCCGCCGATCAGGATACCGGCGGCCAGCACCAGCGAGCCACCAAAGATAATTTGTACCATCGCCGACGGGAACGGCGTGTCCATATATTTCCAGCGTATCCACGAAATCGCCAGCAGCTCCAGCACGGCAACAAAAGCGGCAATGCTGGTGGCGGTCCAGAAATCGTGGATCAGATAAGGCAATGTATGCCCCAGCCCGCCGATCATCGTCATGCCACCACAGGCAATGCCGCGAATCCACGGGTTGCCGCGGCCGGTGATTTCACCGTCGTCTGACATGGCTTCGGTCAGTCCCATGCTGATACCGCCACCGACCGATGCGGCAAGACCAACCAGAAAAGCTTCGTGCGTGGATTGTGTCGCAAAGGCCGCCGCAAAGATAGGCGCCAAAGTCGAAATCGACCCGTCAATCAGACCCGACAAACCCGGCTGAACGATTTGCAAGAGCAAGATACGGCGGGAGGTTTCTTTTTCTTCGTGTTTGATATCTTCGGGGACATTCTTGGCTTCGATATCAACGGCTTTGGCCTGATGACCTTTTTCAATGAGCGCGAGATCGCCGAGGAGTTTTCGTACTTCGACATCGCGGGTTTGCTCGGCGGCCTTGGCATAGAACTGTCCTGCTTCCAGCTCCATCAGTTCAGCCTGACGGCGCACCTTGTCGATACGCAGGTCTTTCATCAGCCACATCGGGCTGCGCTTTAAAAATCCGCGCACATCCTGCCGCGTGATATACGGCATTTGCGGCCCGAAACGCCGACTGTAGACATCGAGCAGCATGTTTTTATGCTCCTGCTCTTCGGCGGCCATTTCTTCAAACAATTGGGCCGTCGCCGGATAATCGGCGCGCAGGCGCAAGGCAAAGGTCAGATAAATACGGGAATCTTCTTCCTCGTTCGAAATCGCAAGGGCGAGGACTTCCTGTTCGGTCAGTTCTGCAAGCTTTTTCAATCGCGGTCTCCAAAGAGGCTGGGAATTTTTCGTTGACGGGACGCGCTACAATGTAAAGGTTTACAGGCGCATATCAATAGAACTGACCATTTTTGCCATGTCTTTTCAATGATATGAAAACTATCGACCTTGACGGCACAAAATGTTACTCTATAACACCTAAGACCTTAACCGGAACCACATCCTTGCCATGTCACAGGCCGCTGCTTTACAGACCCCCGCCCCCCTCCTCTCCGCTGCCGCAGAGGCGGATTGTGTTATGGCGGCGCTGGCGGCTTTTGTGAATACGCGCGCCGCGCCGCAGGCTGGATATCTCTTCAAGGCTTTGCCGCCGGATATGTCGCTGCAAGACGCCCCGACCTATGTGACCGAGCTGCGCAATGCGGCGGGCGTATTGGCGGCAACGTATAAATTCAATTACTTTTTTGATCGCAGCACGCTGTCGTGGCAGTTCTTTCCGCTTGTGATCCAATGGGCCGAAAACGCCAAGCATCGCAGCGACGGCATGGATAGCGCGATTATCGAACATTGCCTGTTTTATTTGCGCGCCTTTTTTGCGCCGGACGTTCGTTTGACAATTGCTTCCGGCTATTTGACCACGCAGCGCCATGGCCGCGCGTTTTTCGAGCGTCTTGGGTGGAAATTACACAGTTACGATAAACAACAAGATCAATATCCCGCGCTGGCGCTGCAACCTGAGCCGCTACAATTTATTGCCTACCGGATTGACGGTATCAGCATGCCGTTCCGCACCGATGAAGCCGAAGCAAAAATGCTGTGTTTCGCTGTGCTGGACTTATAAAAACGGCCTGACATTCCAGACTGATAGGATATAATAAACCATCGCCCCCTCATCCCATAAACAGAGCGGCATGGAAAACCCTTCACAACCGGACACGCCCGAAACCTTTGCCCAGAAAGCCCGCCCCTTGCTTGTTTTGGTGGCCGGCGCGGTGGTCGCTGGCATTGTTGTGGGTGTTTTTTCCCTGCTGTCGGACAAGGCGCAGGATATCTCCGCGTTGTTTTTTAGCCAATATGTCTTGGCACCGCTTTTGGTGACGCCGGCAATTTTTGCGCTTGCGATGTGGTTGATGCTGCGTTACTGCCCCGCCGCCTTTGGCAGCGGCGTGCCGCAGACTATGGCCGCGCAGCAACTTGTGGACAAAGATCACCGGCGCTATTTGCTGGGCGCCCATGTTGTTATTGGCAAGGTGCTTTTGGTGACGCTGGTTCTGCTTGGCGGTGCTTCTTTGGGGCGCGAGGGGCCCGCCGTTCAAATCGCGGCCGGTATCATGCTGCTTTTTGCATCGGGGCTGCATGAACGGCATCAGCAAATCGCGATTGCCGGCGGTGCGGCGGCCGGCGTAGCTGCCGCCTTTAACGCGCCCATTGCCGCGCTGGCGTTTTTGATGGAAGAAATGACCCGCGGCACCGCGATACGCGACCGTTTGCCGATGATGGCCGTGGTTTTGATCACCGCCGCCGCCGCGATGCTGGTGACGGGGCAATATAACTATTTTGGCACGGTTAAGACGGATTTGGCATTGCTCGCCCATATTCCGGCGCTGGCCGGTATTGGCGTGATCTGCGGGCTGTTGGGCGGATTGTTCAATATCCTTGTCACGCGCGGCAAAAAATATCTGCTGGGATTGCGCGGTGGATTTTGCCGCAGACGTCCGGTTTTATTTGCGGCACTTTGCGGTTTGATCGTGGCTGTTATCGGGATTGCCAGCGGCGGCATGAGTTTTGGTAGCGGGCATATCATCGGCCAGCAGCTTTTGCAGGGCGAGGTTGCGCCGCAAATCTGGCATCCCTTCGCAAAAATGGCCGCCACGCTGGTGTCGATCATCGGCGGTATTCCGGGCGGCACGATTGCGCCCAGTCTTTCGATTGGCGCGACAGTGGGCGGGGCGTTATCCGCTTTTTTGACCGATATCCCCGCTGAAACTGTTATTTTACTGGCGATTGCCGGATACTTTGCGGCCTTCACGCAGGCGCCGCTGACGGCGGCGATCATCGCCCTTGAAGTCACGGGGTACGGCAGCGGGTTTCTGCCGCTGCTGGCGGTTGCGCTGGTTTCGGCGGGCATCAGCCGTTTGATCTTCCCCTTCTCGATCTTCCATCTGCTTGCCGCAGATATCGCGGCGGAGATGAAAAACAAACACAAGCCAGAAGAATAATCAGCCGCTGCGGTGCCTGATTGTAAAAGCAAGAACGCCGGCGGCAAGAATAAAGCCGAACCAGCTGAGAACGTTACCTGAAAGTAAAAATCCGAGGTCCATAAACCCCGGAATGCTGCCGACCATATGCATGTTTTCTTCGGGCAGCTGCGTCGCATAAGCCGCCAGATCAACGGTAATGCTGACCAGTGTTACACCGGCAACGCCTGTCAGAACCGTTTCGATACGACCCTGATTGCGGCGCTGCGTTTCAAGGCTGATGATTTTGATATTCGCGCGGCAGAGTTCCAGTTTGTACTGGATATTGTCGGAGATATTTTTGAACTCCCACTCCTTTTGCATCGCCTGAAAGACTTTGCGGTTCGCGCCGCTCAGCTCGGCGACAAGGTCGTTGTATCGTACCTTGAGGATCGTTACCGAATTGATGATGTTTTCCATGTCATGACTGACGATGCGCAGCATGGCGGTGCTGTATCTGCCCGATGTAATGCCGATATAGCGGATCAGGTTGACGTTGATGACGTTCATGGCAATGTAGTAATAACTGGCCGCGGCGACCAGTTCCCACAGCGATTCAAGTGCTTTTGTCTCTGTGCCTGTCGCCAGCAGGGCAAAGTTATTTTCATCGCTGATGCGGACGTCGACGTTTTTCATCTGCACAGATGTGCAGTGTTTCAAAATGGTGGCCACCCATTCGTTTTTAGCCGGAATAGTTTCGGCGCAAAGCGTCATGACCGTTTTCATCGGAATAAAGCGTTTGTGCAGGTCGGGATACGGATTTTGCGGGTCCCCCACCAGAACAAAGAAAATTTTATATTCTGATACATCGTAGACGAAAAAGTCTTTCGTCTCGTTTGAAAATTCGTTCATTGCCTTGAGCAGCGGGAAAATCATCTGCGGATAAAGCTCGGTCAGCATAGACTTGACCAAAGCGGCCACCCAGTCGTTCAGACGGCTCCAGCTTTCGGCTTCGTCCGGCACCCCCTTTGGCGTGTGCAGGTCGAGCAGCATGACCGCGACAGTGTTGTCGTTAAGTTTTATTTTCAAATCCGCCAGATCGGGACGAAACATATCTGCATAGGAAACGCCGATGGTTGCATCGGCATCTGCCGCCGCTGCGGCATAGAGAGCTTCAAGATCCGGCAGATAGCTTTCCCGAAAAGACAGGGTCAGCACATGTGGTGAAAGAAAAAATCGGCCATGATCTCTGGCGCCCGAGCTATCCTGCGCCCCTTTGGCGGCAGGTTTAGCCGCAGGCGGTAGCTTTGCTTCTACCTTCAGCGCCGGATGCAGGCTGCGGGCAAGTGCGGTTTCGGGATTGTCGAGCGCTTCCTGCGTTTTTTTGAGGAACTCGGTAAACAATGTGGGCTGCGCGGCGATTTTAGAGCTATCGAGATTGAACAAAACCCGAAACGGCGTAATAAGCTTGAGCATGGGCACCGGCATAAAAAGTTGCAAAAATATCCAGACCAATTGTATTACGCCTTGCCAAGCCGCGCGAGAAAAGAATTCAAAAGCCGCTGAGGAAGACGCCCGAGACAGAGAAGCCAGCCCATCTATTTGATAAAGAATGGTATTTTTCGCTCTTGCCGTAAAGGCATCTATGTCATGATTTAGTCTGTCAAACACGACATAACAATCAGGACAACCCGCATGTCACAGTTTATCGACGCCCTTATTGAACGCATGACCTTGGCCGAAAAAATTGGCCAGCTGAATCTGGTCACGCCCGGCGGCTTTACCAATACCGGCCCTGTGGTCACCGAGGGTGTGGAGCAAAAAATCCGCAGCGGCCTTGTCGGCGGTATGTTCGGCATTTATGGCGCCGCCGCCCTGCGTCCTTTGCAGCAGATGGCCGTAGAAAAAACGCGGCTGGGTATTCCGCTGCTCTTCGGTCTTGATGTCATTCACGGACATAAAACCGTTTTCCCCCTGCCCCTTGCGCTTGCCTGTACATGGGATATGGATTTGATCCAGAAAACCGCACGTATTGCCGCCGTGGAAGCGGCCGCCGATGGTCTCAACTGGGTTTTCTCGCCGATGGTGGATATTGCGCGCGATCCGCGCTGGGGGCGGATTGCCGAGGGCAGCGGCGAAGACCCTTTCCTCGGTGCCGCGATTGCCCGTGCCATGGTGCAGGGGTATCAGGGCGATGACCTTGCCCTGCCCGATACCGTAATGGCCTGCGTGAAGCATTTCGCGCTTTATGGCGGGGCAGAAAGCGGACGGGATTACAACACCGTCGATATGAGCCGCATCCGGATGTATGAAACTTATTTCCCTCCCTACAAAGCCGCAGTCGATGCCGGCGTGGGAAGCGTTATGTGCGCCTTTAACGAAGTCGACGGCATCCCTGCAACGGGCAATAAATGGCTGATGACGGATGTACTGCGCGGTGAATGGGGTTTTGCTGGCCTGGCGGTTTCGGATTATACCGGCATCAACGAAATGTCGGCGCATGGGCTTGGTGATCTGGCCTCTGTCGCGGCGCTGTCGCTGCGAGCCGGCACGGATATGGACATGGTTGGCGAAGGCTATCTGACGACGCTGGAAACATCTCTGGCAGACGGCCATGTTTCCCTCGGCGAGATCGATCAGGCCTGCCGCCGCGTTCTGGAAGCGAAGCAAAAGCTCGGCCTCTTCGACGATCCTTTCCGCTATATCGATGAAAGACGGGCGGAGAATATTCTGACCGCCGAAAGCCGCGCCTTTGCCCGCGAAACAGCTGCACAGTCTTGTGTATTGCTGCAAAACAAGGCGGGTGTCTTGCCGCTCAGGACGGCAGGTACGATTGCCGTCATCGGCCCCCTCTCAGCGGACCGCAGAAATATGCAAGGCACATGGAGCATCGCCGGAGACTGGCAGCTCTGCGCATCTGTGCTGGATGGCATAAAGGCGCAGTGCGGGCAGAATACCAAAATCCTGCATGCCCGCGGCGCGAATATAACCAACGATCCTGTTCTGGCGCAGCGGCTCAACTTCGCAGGCGAAAAAGTTGACATCGACCCCCGCCCGCCCGCCGATATGATTGCCGAAGCGCTGTCCTGCGCCGAACAAGCCGATGTGATTGTTGCTGTGGTCGGAGAAGCGCAGGAAATGTCCGGCGAAGCTGCCTGCCGTGCGGATATTGGCATACCGGCAGACCAACGTCCGCTTCTCGAAGCTTTGGCCACCACCGGCAAACCGCTGGTGCTGGTTGTCATCACCGGACGCCCGCTGGTGCTGACCTGGGAACAGGCGCATGCCGATGCCATTTTGCTGATGTGGTTTGGCGGCACCGAGGCAGGCCACGGCGCGGCCGATGTCCTGTTCGGACAGCACAACCCTTCTGGCAGATTGGCGGTGACATTCCCCTATCATGTCGGTCAGGTGCCCATTTACTACGCGCATAAAAATACCGGCCGTCCTTACGGCGGCGATATGCAGGATAAATTCAAATCGCGCTATCTGGATATCCCGAACGAGCCGCTCTGGCCCTTCGGCTTCGGCCTCAGCTATACCACTTTTGATTACGGTACGCTGCGCCTCGACAAGACGGCTTTGCAGGGCGAGGATGACAGACTGCAAGCGACAATCGCCGTCACAAATACGGGGCATGTGGCCGGGACGGAAACGGTGCAGCTTTATTTGACAGACCCTGTTGCCAGTGTCACGCGCGCTGTTCTTGATCTGCGCGGCTTTCAGAAGGTACATCTGGCACCCGGCGAAACCGCCGAGGTCACGTTTTCAATCACATCGGCGGCGCTGCGCTTTTTCAACGCCGATTTGCAGCATGTCTGGGAAGCGGGTGAATTTATCATCCACGCAGGGCCGCATGTGGCCGCGCTGAAATCTGCTGCGGTGCAATGGATGCGCGACTAGACTGCTGATTTCTATTCAAAAAATGCCGGCCTTTGGCGTGCAGGGAAAAATCTGCTATACTCTCGGCATGTCAAAAAAAGAGTTTAACAAGGATGCGCAAAAAAATAGCGGCATCCAAAAGGGGCTTTCCGATAGCGCGCTGCTGGATACCGTGCAGCAGCGCACCTTGACCTATTTTACCGATTTCGCCCATCCCGCATGCGGTATGGCGCGTGAGCGCAGCAATGTCGTCTCCGGCTATGGCTATGATCTGAATTGCGTCACCACCGGCGGCACGGGCTTTGGTATCATGGCGCTCATCGCCGGTACTGCGCGTGGATGGATATCCCGCGAAGACACGCTGGCGCAAATCACCAAGATCGTAGACTTCCTTGAGACCGCCGATAAATATCACGGTGCCTTCCCGCATTTCCTTGATGGCAATACCGGAAAAACTATTCCCTTTTCGCCCAAAGATGATGGCGGCGATTTGGTCGAAACGTCTTTTTTGATTGCAGGACTTTTAACGGCACGGCAGTATTTTGCCGGCCAGCCCGATGCAGACGCACTTTGCGCGAAAATCAACGCGATCTGGGAAAACGTCGAATGGGATTGGTACACGCAGAATGACTCCGGCAAGCTTTATTGGCACTGGAGCCCCCGTCACGGCTGGGATATGAACCTGCCCATCGAAGGATGGAACGAATGCCTGATAACGCATGTACTGGCGCAGGCTTCGCCGACGCATCCTGCATCTGAAGATGTCTACAAAAATTCATGGACACAGGGCAAGGACTTCAAAAACGGTCAATCCTATGACGGCATTACCCTGCCGCTCGGCCCTGCGCAGGGTGGCCCGCTGTTTTTGTCGCAGTATTCTTTTATGGGGCTCGACCCCAAAAAACTGACGGATGACCATACAGATTATTTCGAACAAAACCGCAACCACGCCCTGATAAACCGCGCGCATTGCATAAAAAATCCACATGGATACAAGGGCTATGGAGAGCAATGCTGGGGATTGACAGCCAGCGACGACCACAACGGCTATACCGCCCATGCACCGGACAATGATACCGGTGTCATTTCACCAACCGCCGCCTTGTCTTCCATGCCATACACGCCAAAAGAGTCAATGCAGGCGCTGCGTCATTTCTACGAAGACAAGGGCGAGAAAATTTTTGCCAAACACGGATTTGTCGATGCCTTCAATGAAACCGAAAACTGGTATGCCGACAGCCATCTGGCGATAGATCAGGGGCCGATTGTGGTCATGATTGAAAACCACCGCTCTGGCTTGCTGTGGGATTTATTTATGAGCTGCCCTGAAATCGGCCCTGCACTCGACAGGCTTGATTTCAAGTCAGCGCCCCGTGCGGCATCAAAACCGTCCGCACCCAGCCCCAAGCTCTAGAAAATCATATCATTTAAAAATAATCCCCGGGGCGGTGATAAAACCGGCGCCGGGGATATTATTGTCGTCTCTCGATAAGGGCGACAATTTTGTTAAAGCTTAACGCTCTTGCCTTTCAGGATGTGTACCAAAGCAGCCACCACAAACAAGACGATGAACACAAAGAAGAGTATACGTGCCGCATCCATGGAAGCCGCCGCAATCCCGCCGAAGCCGAAAACGCCTGCTATAAGTGCGATCACTAAAAAAGTTACTGCCCATCTAAGCATGAATAATATCCTTCCTTAGTTTTTATACTTGATAATAACGCGCCTGTTCTCTTGTGACTTCACGCCATCACCCAGACGAACAGCCGGGCTTGTCTCGCCAAAAGCCTGCTCTTCAATAAACGATGACCTGATGCCATAGTCGGCCAGTGCCCGCGCAACAGTGTTTCCGCGACGTTCGGACAGCCGCTGGTTATATTCTGCGTCTCCCGCTCTGTCGGTATGTGCCATCACTGTTACTTCTTCGATATTCATACGGCGCAAATCCTGTGCAATATTTGCCAGATTTTGACGTTCATTCTCGCGAATATCGTACTTATCAAAATCGAAATAAATCGTATGGTATTCCTGCGAAAGTTGAGGTTTCGGCTGCGGTGTAGATTCTGCAACGTATTTGTTGTTGATACGGTAAACATGACAGCCCTTGACCGCATAGCCTTCCGGCGGTGCGACATAGCTTTGGCAGGCTTCGCGGTAAACGTGGTAGTCAACAAATCTGCGCCACTCTTGATAATTATCGCGATGTTCCGCCTCTTCAAGTTCATAGTAATACAGTGTGCCCACTTCCTGCGCGTATGAAGGCTGAACCGGAAGAGCAATTGTACCCATACCGATACCAACACAGGCAGCAAGAAGGAAAAGATTCTTTTTCATTTATAGCTCCTAAAAAAATATACTCAGTTTGCCGTCGCTGATTTAAAGTTTTTAAACTGCGCCGACTGATTTGCCGCCCATACCCAGCGTTTTGTGTCTTTGACAGATGTGTACAGATTTGTACGTATTAATTTCTCTTTCCTGGATTTCAAAAACAGCCTCTTGACTGTCTATGAAGCACTATGCAGGGGGTGCCATAAGAATGCGATGCGGGACAATCGGAAGAGTGTAAGGAAACCGTAAGCGGCAGGTATTCCGGCTTTTCCTTACGCCGATTTTATAACGGAACCTGTATAACGCATCGCATCCTTACCGCCTGAATTGTATTATTTATATGACCTTCCTGCACACACAGGCAGAAAGATCAAAGTCATGTCCATACAAAATGAAATCTGCGCTGCCGATCCCTGGCATAGCGGCAATACATGGCCGCCGCTGAATAATTCAAACTGAACCCCACCTGTAAAGAAAGAAAAACCAATGAAAAATAAATTTTCAATTTCGAACACCACACTGTCTGCAGCCGTCTGCCTGCTTTTGCTCGCGGGCTGCTCTGATATGAGCCGAACCCAGCAGCGTACGCTGTCAGGCGCAGGTATCGGCGCCGGTGTTGGCGTTGTCGGTACGGCTGTAACCGGCGGCTGTATCAGCTGCGGTGCTGTCATTGGCGGCGCGGCTGGCGCTGGCGCTGGCTACCTCTATGACAAAACAAAGAAAGAATAATCAATGGATGTAAAATTTAAAATACCCGGTGGCCGCATAACGATGGTTATCACGCTCCTTCTTCTTGTTATCATCATTATGCTTGCCGTTGATATGCGTAAGCGCGACCGCAGCTTTGGCGACAAAATTGAAAACGCCATGCAAGAACTACAAAGATAAATCAAAAAAAAACGCCAGTAACCTCATTTGGTTACTGGCGTTTTACTTTGCGCCTGCCGTTTTTGCGGATAAACCCGTCCAAAGACATAGGATGCATTCATCTTTGGCGGATATACTATCCGCTTTCTTTCCTATGCAACGCGGCAAATGTCGCCAAGGGCACGCCCGCAAAGATCATAATTTGTATGTGAAGCGAGATCACCGAGAGAGACAATACCAATCTGCTCGTTATCTGGGATAACGAACGCCTGACATCATCAATGATCGCCTGCACATCACAGGATGTCTTGTCTTCCTGCAAGTACGGATCTTCTACAAACATGCGAAGGATATTGATGCTTGTTTCTCTGAAGGCGTTTTTCATGGTGTTTTCTCCCTTAAGAAAAATATAGAGCGATTCGATCAAGGCCAGAGATTATTCGCGTTATCCTTACGCAGAAAATACGCTGCGAAGATTTTTCAATACGACTTTTTTCTATCGCGGCGCTTATCTTCTATTCAGAGCCCTTCTCCGAAGGTCGCTCTCACCGCAAGAAGGAGACTGACATGACGCACGCGCAGAAAAACAAACCGGATGATCGTCCGAACACGCCGAACCAGCCGAAGCCGCCACGTAAAAAATAAACCTGCGAAGGCTTATTGTTTACTTACGGCACAGGCCGCATGGCACATCGAATTTTTATCTATGCCTGCGCTACTGTTAACTCATCGCTCCCACGTGGGGCATCACGCAAAGGAAACCCTCTCATGACAAACAAAGAACAAAACAAAGCAGCGACGCCCGAAATTAAAACCTCGGCCGGCAGTATGCAGCAAAACAACCCCGCAAAGGATAAGCCCGCGCAGGACAAAACGGGTATGATCAAGACGGAAATCAAAAAGGCCTGGAACAAGCTGACGGACGAAGATGTCGGCCTGTACGAAACCCAGCCGGAACAGTTTTTCGCCCGTGTCAAAGACAAGCATGGCTTCAGCCGCGAGCAAGCAGAAAAGCGTCTGGAGAACATCAATGAAACCTGTGGCAGCACTTGCAGCAGCGTGGATAAAAAATCCGCTTAACCACGGCTAAAAAAATCCCGCCCCGAGAATTATCTTGGGGCGGTTTTTTCAGGCGGTTTGCGCAGCGTCTTCCATACGGTAGCCCACACCGGGCTCCGTTGTAATTACAACCGGATTGGCGGGGTCTTTTTCTATTTTCGCCCTTATCTGGCCGATAAAAACCCTGAGGTATTGGGAATCGTCGCCATGCGCGGGGCCCCAGACTTCTGTCAGGATTTGCTTTTGTGTCAGCATCTTGCCGCGATGAATCATCAGATAGCGCAGAAGATTGTATTCTTTTGGCGTTAGCGGAATGAGTGTTTCATCCAGATAAACCTGATGCCGTACAAGATCCATACGCAGCAGACCATTGACCAGAGAAGGCTCTCCGGTTTCCTGTATCGCGCCCTTGCGCAAGGAAGCATTGATACGTGCTTCGAGCACGGATGAGTTAAAAGGCTTGGTGACATAGTCATCTGCGCCCATATTGAGCCCCCTGACGATGTCTTTGTTTTCGGCACGCGCGGTCACAATGATAACAGGTACCTGCGACCACAATCGCAGTGCGGTGATAACATCGTAGCCGCTCATGTCTGGCAGGTTTAGATCGAGAAGAACAATATCAGGCTTCAGGCTGATGCAGAGTCCGACACACTGTTTACCTGTCGTACAGGCTTCTATGTGGAATTGGTTTTCCGCAAGCATGATTTCAAGCATCTTTTTTGTTTGCGGTTCGCTGTCGACGACCAAGATTGTCGTCTTTTTTTTGCCCATAAAGGATCTGCTTTCTGTGAAGAGTAAAACCTCCGTATAAATATTATAGAAAATTACTCCCCCTGCTTATAGCACCTTATCAGGGCTGCAGGTAAGTTATTAACAAGCGCGCGCAGCCCTGATCTTAAAAATCGAGGCAGCGGCAGCTGGGAATCTTGAGGCTTGTCATTAAATGGCTTTAATCGCTTCAGCAGATCGCTGACGGACACAGAACTCCGAATTATGCACTTAAATTGCGGAATGATCTGGAACGGCAAAAAACGGGAGGTGATGACGCCTATCAGCGGAAGGCAAAAATGTTCTCAGAAGAGAATGGTGCCCCCGGTCGGACTCGAACCGACACACCTCACGGTACTCGATTTTGAGTGGGATAAAAGGCCGATAAACATATGATTTTAAATGATATTATTTGAGGCCTGCGAAAACTGTGTAAGATATTGTGAAAGTTTTTAAGCCTGTTCAGCCCTAAAATTTCGTTACACTTGAACTTCTATTATCAGGAAATTACGAGTGAGGCTTAGCTTGCTTTTATTGAGCTATACGATTTTTACTTTTTTTTAGTTTGCCTAAATACAAAAACAAGCCAAAGGTCGGTTTGAAGTCAACCTTTGGCTTGTTGTACCCTGCGATTAACCTACCAGAAGATTATTGGACGTAACCAGCGCATCCGCATCTGTATGAACAACCCCCTGTAGAACAGCGATTTGCGCCCAGCCGTAGCCTGTGCCAGCACCGTCTCGGTCGATGCTGACAATGGTGTCGTTGCCGCTCTGGCTCAGTTTGACAAAGTCGGTCAAAACGTCATTCATGGGGTCGTAAATACCGTCGAGCACATCGGCAATATCGAGCACGTCACCTTCGGTAATGTTAAAATCCTTGATAATGTCAACGCCGCTATAGGCCGTAGAGGCTTCAAAGCGGAATATGTCTGCGCCCGCACCACCGAAGATGGTATCTGCACCAGCATCGCCGTAAAGAATGTCATCACCATCGCCGCCGTGCAACAAATCACTGCCTGCACCACCGCGAATAATGTCATTACCCGCACCGCCGTGAATATTATCGGCTCCAGCTCCACCATTGATGTTGTCATTACCATCCTTGCCGATGATGGTATCGTTGACGGAAGTTCCGGTAATTGTATTGTCGTCGGACGTTCCCCATATCCAGTTCAGATGGGTTGTCAAGTCAGCCACAAAACCATCGTCAAATTCGATAACTTCTACACGGTATCCGCTGCCGCTGTGGTTCTGGCGGTAGATTGTGACTTCATCCTGCCCTTCGCTGATAACGATACGGGCGTCATCTCCGACCTTGAACGTGGAAATGTCGTTGATAGTAATACCGCCTGTGATTTTCAGCCTATCGGAACCGCTAGTGTCAATGATGTAGTCCAAGCCCGAACTGTAAATGTAAGTATCGTTTCCTGAACTGCCTTCAAGGCGGTCATTTCCTGCGCCACCAACGAGAATATCATCGCCACTTTCGCCAAGCAGCAAATCGTCCCCATCATCCCCGAAAAGAATATCATTGCCAGAAGCGCCTATAAGCGTATCGTTTCCTGCCCCCCCATGCAATATATCGTCGCCGCTTTCGCCGAGCAATATATCGTCGCCGTAGCCTCCGAAAAGCGTATCATTACCAGAGCCTCCTTTGAGGGTGTCATTCCCTGAGCCACCATAGAGTCTGTCGTCGTTGCTACCGCCATTGATAACATCATCCCCGGCAAGGCCGAAAATAACATCCGGCTGACTCGTGCCTGTCAGGTTGTCGTTTCCGGAAGTGCCGATAATCGCGCCGCTCGGGAAGACGACGTTCAAGGTTACGGCTGACGTAGAGGTACCGCCTCTGCCGTCTGAAACCGAATAGCTAAAACTGTCTGTACCGACGAAATCCGATGGGGCGACATAAGTAAAGTTTCCATTGGCGGAAAGTGTTACCGTGACGCCGTTTGCCGTTGTGACGGAAGTTTCCACCACGGTCAGAGCATCGTTATCAGGATCGCTGTCATTGGCCAGCACGTTTCCGGCAATAAAGTCTTCATAGAATCCGGTGAAGGTATCCGGCTGCGCCTGCGGCGGCTGGTTGGCTGAAGCAGGCGTAACTGTGATGTTGACGATAGCCGTTGCAAGGCCGCCGAAATCATCATGCACTGAATACACGAAGTTGTCGTTCCCCGTGAAACCGCTGGCAGGTGTATAGGAAAAGTCTCCGTTTTCAGAAAGAGAAACAGTCCCGCCATTGGCCGTAGTCAGCGTCAAGGGCAAAACCAACAAAGTATCGTTATCCGGGTCTGTGTCATTCGTCAAAACGTTACCTGAAATCACAGATCCTTCCGCGCCACTGAACTGGTCTGCTGCCGCCAAGGGGTTGCGGTTTGTGAACACGTTCAGGATATTGACAGTCGCCGTATCCGTCGCGCCGCTCGTATCCTGAACGGTATAGGTCAGGCTGTCATTACCGCGGAATCCCTCTGCTGCCTGATAGGAGAAATCTCCGTTTGCAAGCAAAGTGACAATACCGCCGTTGGTCGTTATGAAGGATTGTGGGATAGCTGACAGCACATCATTATCGGGGTCGCTATCATTGGCAAGAACGTTGCCAGAGACAGAACCCCCATTTTGCGCGTCAAAGGTATCATCCTGTGCGATAGGCGCATGATTGACGACCGCATAAATACCAGAGATATAAACCGTAGCTTCATCGGTCGCGCCATAGCCATCCTGAATCTGGTACGTGAAACTGTCGTTTCCAACATAACCTTCGGCAGCTTCATAACTGAAATCGCCGTTCGCAAGCAGGGTTACAACGCCACCATTTACAGTCGTAAAAGATTGGGGAATGACTGATATAGCGTCACCGTCTGGGTCACTATCGTTGGCAAGCACATTGCCAGAGACAGAGGCTCCGTTTTGAGCGTCAAACATATCGTTCTGTGCAATAGGAGGATTATTGACGGGCGTACCAGCTCCAGCAATATGAACGGTTGCGGAACTCAAGGCACCGAATTCATCCTCCACATAGTAAGTGAAGTTATCTGGCCCCGTATATCCCGTTGCTGCCTGATAGGTAAAATCACCGTTGGCCGCAATATATACTTGACCACCATGCTCGGTTTGGAAAGTGTTTTCCAGTACTGTTAACAGGTCATTGTCAGGGTCGTTGTCATTGGCGAGAACGTTACCGAATGCAAAACCATTCCCATCCGTTGTCGCGCTATCATTTTGAGCGTTAGGCTGCGCATTACTAAAGACATTTATAATGCTGACAGTTGCCGTAGATTGCTCTCCATAGCTATCTACAGCTATATATTCAAAGCCATCTTCTCCACGAAATCCTTCTGCTGCCTGATATATAACGTCTCCATTCCCAAAAATTGCCGCCATACCGCCCTGCTGAGTCGTCAGGACTTGCGCTAGAGCCGTAAGTGGGTTGTTATCCAAATCGCTGTCGTTAAGCAGAAGATTGCCGTAAGCACTTACGCCATTTTGCGCATCGAGTATATCGTCTAGAGCGTTTGGAGGGCGGTTTGGCTGGTCGTAGATATTATATATAGATACCCATGCCGAAGCTTCTTGATATGTTAGGGAGTTCATAACTGTATAGAAGAAACCATCGACGCCTTCGTAACCTGTTGCGCCAATGTAAGTGAAATCCCCATTTGCCTCCAAAGCAACCGTTCCGCCATTATCCGTGACAAAAGTTACCGGCTTGATAACCAGCATACCGCCGGAAAACGCAAGGTCCGGCCCATATCCATTGTTTACAAAAACGTTTCCTGTAACTTCAAGGAGGTTTCCTGCATTAAAGTCATCATTTCGCGCCCAAGGAGCAAACATGTTTGAGTTAATATATGCCGCCGTCAATTCAACTGTATAATCTGGATATATCAGGTTGATTTGGGAAAGCGGAGAGTATCCACCCTCTGGCGTAAACCAGTTTGTAATGTTGATCTCATGCCCCGTAGACTCATCGTTCTCAGCAAAGATGCTCAAGAAGAGGTTGCCTGAAAATCCAACACCATAAGATATAGACCCATCATCGGGCATAATGATGTTCAGAACATTGCTACCCTCGTTGTCTATGATGGTCTGTACTGCTGACGGGTAAGGAAATCCAAAAGGATTTGCAGGCTCCAGAGTGGTGTCGATATAATAAGTATCGTCCCCTGCTCCACCCTGCAACGTGCCGTCCGTCAGACTGGCCGTAATACTATCGTTCCCACTGCCGCCAATAACGCTTTCAATATTCCAAATCTCGTCATAACCGATCTCCGTACCTGTCGCATAGCCTTCACGCAAGTTGACGATAATTCCCTCTGACGTGGCCGAATAGTCCACAGTATCCATGTTTAATCCGCCATCTACATAGTCGTATCCGGAGGCAAGGCCTAGTGCGATAACGTCATTGCCGAAATCCGTGGCGACATAGTTGCTGCCGCCAGAAAGCGTGATGAAAAAAGAGGTTGCTCCCCCAGCATACACAGCTGAGCCGCCCGTGCCTGTTATGATTTTTTCAATATCGGTAAGGGATGCTGTCAGATTCGCGCTTCCATGGATAGTCACAGAGCCATTCAGATCGAAAAGATTGAAAGTCATGGGCGCTGAAATTCCGGACATATCCAGCGTATCTACGCCTGTGCCGCCGTTGTAAACAGTTGCTGTGCCGTTGGACACAATAATATCGTTACCGCCGAAAGCTTCGACTTTCTCAATTTCGGGCGCAAGCACCAGAATATCATCGCTATTCGTACCAAATAGCGTAGTCGGCGGCTCGACGCCAGCAGAGGTAATTTTGAATCCATCCGTACTGTCACCGACTGTAAGGACGAAACCTGCGAGGTTATCCCCTTGCAAGGTCAAACTGCCATAACCAGAAACCGTGAAAACGACTTGTGTGACGGCTCCACCCGAAACGATAAAGGAAGAAAGGGTAACGATATTAGGATTGATATTCGCTGACAGAGAAACCCGCGTTTCTGTTATATCTCCGAAGAGTGTATAAACGTCATTTCCTCCTGTATAGACTACACTGGATGCTCCCTCAAGCACGGCCATGTCATGACCTGCCCCCGTGATAATCTGCTCAATGTTCTTGACGTAGTTTGCGCCAATCGTGCTGCCTGTAACGGAGCCAATATTGTTTTGCATGATGATTTGCGTGTCCACGACGAGAGTCGAGAGGTCGAGAACATCCTGCCCTCCCAAGCCATTGTAAGCTTGATAGGATTCTAAAAGCGTAAACACATCGGAGTCTATCGTGCCCAGCAAAACATTTACAACACCTGTTGGTGTAATCGCCAGTTGAGAGCCATCCGTAAACTTGAGTATCTTTCCAGCCAAGTCATCACCGCGCAGGGCAAGTGTACCCTGCTCTGCGATATTCAAATCTACCTCAGTTACATGACCGGAGGCACTAACGACGATATTTCCAACAGCAACATCCGCAATAGAGACAGATGCGAGGAATGCCGTTTCCACATCGGCGGCGGAAGACAGGGTGTAAACGTCGTCTCCAGAAACATAGGTCAGCGTCAAGGGGGCACTATCTGCCGCAACCGTCACGGAATCATCACCTGCACCCGTAATCACGTTTTCAATCTCGACCAACGTATCTGTGCCAATTTCAGTGCTTGTCGCTATGCCGCCTGCGGCACCAAAAGAGATATTCAGCGAGGCATTTGCGTGTGCATAATTAACTGTGTCGAACCCCTCTCCGCCATCGTAAACATCATTCGCGGCATCCAGCGTGCCTTCAATCCAGTCGTTGCCAGCACCACCGTACACGCGGTCTGAGCCAGCGCCACCGTCCAAGGTGTCGTCGCCGCCGAGGCCGTAAATAAGGTCATTACCGCCAAGGCCATTCAGCGTATCGTTCGTATCTGCGCCAGCAATAAAGTCGTCATCTTCCGTGATTGTGGGGTTAGCGACAAGCGTACCGTTCTCGTCAAAGAATAATTCAGGGTCTTCGTCGAGGAAGTGAGCTAAAAAAGATTTTAGTTTTATCGTAGGAGAAACAGTAGTGCTGTGAGTGTTATAAAATCCTAGGATTGTTACATCTTTGCCGGTGCTGAATTTTAATAAAAGATCGTTGCCTGAACGAACGGATTCGAATTTGTTACGAGCAGATATAAAGTTAAGCTTGATAATATCACCCTCGGCGCGGCTGTAGTCGTAGATAATATCGTGTCCATTACTTTGGTTAATAAGGAAGGTATCCTTGCCAGAGCCGCCCACCAACAAGTTTGTGCCCGGGCCGCCGTCTAGCGTATCGTCGCCCGTACCGCCGACAAGAATGTCATCACCAAAACCTCCGATAAGTGTATCGTTGCCCGCGCCGCCGCTGATATAATCGTGACCACCATCACCACGAAGAACGTCGTTTCCAAAACCGCCTGAAATCAAGTCATTGCCATTCAAACCGCTATAGATGTTGTCAAGAAAGCTTCCTTGATAATAATCATCCCCTGCAGTCCCATCCATGGGTGGTATGGGTATCAATGTCGCTTTGTCAATCGGTGGAATGCCGATATACGTGCTTGGAGACAGGGGGAAAGGCACTTGCGCTCCGCCCTCCTGTCTCAAGTCCACGCTTCCTGCTCCCTGAATAACGAGAGAGGCCTTGATGGATAGAGTACTGAAAGTTTCAGTTTCAACATTGTATTGAGTGATAAGTTGGTCTTTCAGGATAATCCGTCCCGTTTCATCCTGCGCTGTATTGGGATTGTCCGCGATATGCACGATAATATCAGAAGCATAAGTGACAGTTTCTCCCGTACGCCCGATCTCCCGACGTGCGCCATGCTCAACGGAAACGCGGCCTTGCGTGATTGATTTATCAAGACTAACCATGTAGTTATTGCCAATGAACGTGTCGACGCCGCCAGTATAAACAAAACCCGAGCTAGAGGGTTTGTTGGCGTAAACCGTGTCATCACCTTTTCCGAGATATACGATGCCGTGGCTGCCGTTTGCCACGATAGTATCTCCTTTGTCAGTTCCTGCAATATGCAGACGGCCTTCTAGGACATCTTGACCTCCGCCCCCATCTTTTTGTTGGACACTGCCGCTGTTTGTTTCAAAGGTAATTGTCAACGCAGCATTGTAGCTACTGTAATCAAGAAAATTCAGACTATAAGCTGGATTTGTATAGGTGTAACCTAGCTCCTGCACAAAGAAGCTGCTATATTGAGCTTGGAGGAAAGACTTGCTTCCCGAAAGGTCTATTCTCTCGAAGTTTGTGATCTCCGCTCCGTTGGACGCGTAAATAGTGCCATCTTTGAGCAAAGCATTGCTCCAGATTTGCACGGTATCTTCTCCGCCACCCATGTCGAATTTCGTGTGCAGGCCTTCGGTGCCGACTATAATCGATGAGCCATTCCCGACAATCAGCGTATCATTTCCAGCCCCAAGCTTGACTTCCTCGATACCAGAAGCCTCAAGCTTTGTTCCGTCTGAAAAGTTCACAAGGATTTTACTGCTGTCGCCGCCGTATAGAATATTATTTTGCAGCGCGCCGCCACCGTTCTGCACCGTCAAGCCACCGCCGAACGCCCTCAAGTCGAGAACGTCATGCCCGAAGTTCGTGTAAAAGGGACCGTGCGGAGATTGCAAGGGCGCTTGAGTCACATAGTTATCATCACCTTTAATGACGAGATTGCCCGTATCTTGAATAATGAAGGTGTCATTACCTGCGCCGCCATTGAAAGTAAGGGTCTTTAATTTTTCCCCCTCGCCCGTATAACGGAAAGTATCGTTATATCTTGTACCTATAAGTGTTTCGATACTGCGAAGCTGATCTCCCGTATAACCGGCAATAGACGCATGAGCCGTTCCAAAACCTAACGAATTCAGCTCAAAGGTAATGCCGCCCAGAGATGGAATAAGGGATGGAATAAGCGATGAAACAGCAGCATTGATGTTAGAATAGTCAACGGTATCGTTGCCGTCTTCGCCGTCGTAAATGTTGCCTTCAACTAAACCGAGAAGGGCACTGACAGAGGCGCGGAATGTGTCATTACCTGCCCCACCCCTAAGATTGTCCATTCCCGCGCCGCTGTCAAAAACATCATCGCCCGAACCGCCGATAAGTGTATCGTTTCCTCTGCCGCCATAAAGATATTCGGCAGCTTCGGAACCGCTTTTATCCACATACCTGTCAAACAGGTAGAAATAATTGCGGATATGACTTGCATCAAGATTGAAGGTACTTTCAAGAGCGCCCCAAAAGCCGCCGAGCGTAGAGGAAAGTTCCGGGTATCGCGCATCAAAAAACGCTTCGGGGTCTGTATAGGTTGCAGTGCCGTCTTCGCGGCTGCCATTATTCTCTTCAAGCTGTATGCGGAACTCTTTCAGCGGTTGCCAATTCCGGATGGCCTGCCAGTTCTCCGGCCAGAGCTTGCTCAAGGCCTGCCCGAAGCTTCCATTTATGGAGTAGAGCGGGTGTTCCACGGCAACGATCTTTGCCAGTGCGGCGTTGTCGTACACTTCTTGAATCGTGGGGTTTTGAGACAGCGCGGACGGATAGCTACCATCGGGATTCAGCTCCACCTCTACAACGTAGTCAACGCCGTTGACCTGCCCGAATTTGTAGGTGACGACCTTACCGTCGGCCAAGGTTTTTGCGGTGATACCCAGAAAATCGTTGACACTCTTGCCGAACATGAACGCGGCGAAGGTCCCGCCAGCCGATGCAACGTCTCCTGTGGTCGGAGGCGGAAGCTGCAAGAGGGTTAGCAGGATAGTTGGAATATTCGTAGACACGGCAAGCTGACCAATAAATAGCGGGTCTTGCAGCTTCTCTATCATCGCCGCCAGAAATGCGCCGGGGAATAGTTCGTTCATGTTCGTGCCGACTTCAGTAGCGGTCCATGTGCCTTGCGCGGTGATTATTCCATTTGCAATATTTAAATTTCCACTACCTCCTGTCGTGATATTATTTTCTACTGCAGTGCCGAAACCTTCAGCTACTTCTTGAGAAATATAGTAAATCTCGTTTCCAAAAATTGGGTCACTATCCGAATATCCTGAAAGTCTAAGCTTTTCGTTGCTGGAGGTCGCATTCTTTGCGCCATCCGTCATAAGGTAGTTTGCCGCGAGGGCCATTCCGCCTAGCCAGCCGGAAAACATCGATACTTGCGTCTGGAACAAAGCGGCAGATATCGCGCTTGCCGCTGGAGTAGCTTGACTTTCTACCGTCTTCTCAAAAATCCTCATGTAGAAAGTACCGCGGTCAATCTCGCCCTCAAGAAGGAGTTCGTTAAGTCTGGCAATCTCTATATCGGTTAGCATACTTAGATACCTCCACTATTTCGTATGAAATTTTTCAATAAGAGAAATAGATGAATCATATATTCTCTTAAAATCCTCAAGGTGATTTGCCTCAAACATGGCAATAATGGATATATTTCCCTTGTAGGGAAAGCGCGCTTTACACAGGCTTAAAGAGATTCCATCCGTAAGAAGCCTGCACTCGATAAAAAAATCTACAGGGACTTCCGCATCTTTTTTGGGATAGACAGACACATCACTATACCTTGCTACTCCTCCCGCAATTGGAGGGAGAGGCCTTGTCCTCGTTTTAACAATAAAATTGGAATATTTATCCAATTCAGTTTCCTGAAACTTATTATTATCCAAATAACGCTCCCTCAAGGCTTTAACCCAGTTTTCGGGGTAGAGATTTGGAAGCAATTGAATCGTTAAAGACTGTTCATTAGGCGCAACGTTTCCATCAACGCCGCATCTGGGCTCCAGATTCTCCAAGACCGCTGCGAGATGCAAAGTGTTACTGACACGTCCATTTCTTTCAAATTCCATACTCATATAGCGCACAGGAACATTGAACGTCTCTTTGATTTCTCCATTATCTGAGGTTAGTACAAATTTCTTAATTGCGTTGCTTGTATCGCACATGCTCGATTTTTGCGGGTTCGGCCTTTCCCCCATGGCAGGCGCAACGGCAGGCGTTAGGAACGCCAGCATAAAAACAGCTAAAAATAATATCTTCGTGTACTTCATAATATACAGCACCCCTGTTGCTTATTCGATGTGAAACTTCTTGATGAGCGAGATAGACGCAGCATATATCTGTTCTATATTCCCAAGCCTTTGTGAGTGGAAGAGTGCGTTGACAACGATATTTTTCTTATCTCTATAAAGAAACCGCATCCTGCACATGTTTAACGTTTTCATATCCATGCTTAGCCCGCAATCTATATGGTAATATACGGGGATATTGAATTTTTTATTCGGATAGACGGGAATATAGTCAAATGAATTATTTACAGCTCCCTCTTTTCGTGGATAGTGCAGATTTGAAGCTTTAAAAGTAAAATCAGGATGACCGTCTATATCAATTTCTTCAAATTGACGTTTATCAGTATCAGAATAACTTTTTTTAACCCGATTTATCCATTCTTCTTCTGTGCGCAGATTGATAGACAACTCCACTTCCAAAGTGTCTTTTATAGGAGCGACTTCACCGTTCGTATGGCATATTGGTTCTAGAGTATCTAAAATGGCTGCAAGGTGCAAAGTCCTGTCCATACGCCCTTCTCTTTCAAATCCCATACTCATGTAGCGAAGAGGCACATTAAACGTTTCTTTGATCTCCCTGTTATCGGACTTGAGTGCAAACCTCATCGCCTCGCTACGGGGATCGCACACATGATATGTCTGAGGATTTGGATTCGGATTTCCGTGTCCTGTATGTTCTAGACCTGTAGCAGTAATTTTTTTCTGTTTATCACCAAAAAAACTAAGAACTTGACCACTTAAATTATCACCATGTAGCTTAAGCGTACCTTTTCCAATGATAACCAAACTTGCTGTCGTCACTCGGCCCGCATTATCGACTGCAAGGTTCTTGACGGTAACACTGCCGGGCGTTGTGTCTGATAAAAAAGAAATTTTTACATTCTGAGCCGAGGAAAGAAAATAATCATCTTCTCCGGCAATATAAGTCAGGGTAAGAGGTTGCGCATCAGATGCTATCTTTACGATGTCATTGCCGCTCCCCGTAATAATGTGCTCAATCTCTGATAATGTATCTGTACCGATCTCCTCGCCCTTTGCCACGCCGCCTTTTGCATCAAAAGAAAAATGGAGCGTCTTCTTAGCCTCCAAATATATGACGGTATCGTATCCGTCGCCGCCATCATACAAATCATCTGCTGCATCTAGAGTGCCTATAATGAAATCATCATCTGCTCCACCGTAAACGCGGTCTGAACCCGCGCCTCCATCCAGCATATCCTGTCCGCCCAATCCGTAGATGAGGTCATTGCCCCCAAAGCCGCTCAATATATCGCTATCGTTCGAGCCAACGATGTTGTCGTCTGTCTCTGTAATTGTAGGATTGGCGACAAGTTTACCTTTCTCATCGAAAAAGAGTTCTGACTGCGCCGCGCAGAGGCTAGAAAAACTAAAGAATATGCCAAAAAGAAATGGAAAATATGCAGCCGACTTTAAATTCATTTTTTCCTCATAATTTGATGCCAAGATTGAAACATGTCACGATGATTCCCGACAACCTAAAACCAGCTCTGGTTTTCATATCCTGACATCTTTTTCGGCGTAATTATTTACACTTTATTAACGATTGGAATACTGATGTATTTCAATCGCAATTATGGCGTTTCGAAAGGAGAGAGCCAAATCCCCTCTTTCGGTCATGGGGGTTTCGGGGAGGTAGCAGGAACGCTCGTCCCTGAACGGGCGGATTGAACAGGCCGGAACGGTTCATGGCCGGAAGGCCAGATGAGGCCACGCCGCATATCGGCGGCTTTGGCCTCTGCCACAGAAGCAACCCCAGCGCCGGACAATCCCAAGAGTGTCTGGTCGCATTGTGCGGTGCAAAAGTGGCTCAGGGTGGGAAACGTCCTGCTCGACAGCAGGATGTTTCGAGGGCGGCGCTAGCCCCCCTGCTTTCTTTTTCGGGGAGGGATGCAACGGGAGGGGTAAACAGGCAGCGGTCACGCTGCGGCATTACCCTTCCCTTGCCAAGGTCGGCCACTAGGACAGATGACGAATCGCGCAGCGAGGCGGCGGCTGTCATACGGGGCACACCTTGCCCCAAACCCCGAACGGGGTCTTCCGCAGGAAATTTTTCTAATTCAAAAAACATAGCGGAGTCAATTTGTTGGCGCAAGCCTCTCCGAGATTGCTTCATTTATGAACGGGACGTTAATTTTTGATTGATAGCCTGAATAGATAACAGACCACGCATCAGCACAAAGGGGCGCGCATCTCATTCGCGCATGGGGGAGTGTTACGTGGAGACAGACAAGCCGAAGTACGGCGTTCCGTACTCATTCCGGATGACCGCCGACGAATACCAAAGACTATGCGAAGCGGCAGGGTCTAGGACGATCAGTGATTATATCCGCCGCCAATTGTTGGGCAATAATATTACCCCGCGTCAACAGCGCCGCCGTCCGGTCGAAGATGCGGAAATCCTCAGCGCCCTCCTCTCCGGCCTTGGCAAATCCCGCCTCTCGTCCAACCTGAACCAGCTGGCGCGGGCTGTGAACAGCGGCTCCCTGCCCGTCTCTCCCGAAACCGAAAAAGCCATTCTGGAAGCCTGCGCGGACATCAAGGCCATGAGTAATAATCTTACAAAAGCGCTTGGGGTAGATTCATGATCTTCTCCGCCAGTCAACGTGCAGGGGCGATGGAACTGGCGGCGCACCTGCTGAACGGCGAAGAGAATGACCATGTCACCTTGCACGAGATACGGGGTTTTCTGGCAGATACGCTGGAAGGCGCGTTTCGGGAGATCGAGGCCATTAGCCGGGGCACACGGTGCCAGAAGTTTTTGTTTTCCCTGTCTTTGAACCCGCCCGACTATGCCGATGTGCCGATTGAGGATTTTGAGGCCGCTATCGACGAAATCGAGCGCAAATTGGGGCTCTTAGACCAGCCCCGCGTCGTGGTCTTCCATGAAAAGAACGGGCGGCGACATTGCCATGTGGTCTGGTCGCGGCTTATGTATTCCGAACACGCAAAGCGGATGGTCGCCATCCGCATGAGCCATTTCAAACACAAGCTCATGGAAATCTCCCGCTTCCAGTTTCTGAAGCACGGCTGGAAAATGCCCGAGGGCATGAAACGCGCTGCCGACCGCAGCCCTTGGCATCTCAGCCGCGAAGAACACCGTCAGGCCGTGCGCCTTGCGGAAGACCCGCAATCCATCAAAGCCCTGCTGAAATCCGCATGGGAGCAATCGGACAGCAAAGAAACCTTCGCCCATGCCCTGCAGGAGCGCGGCTTCCTGCTGGCGCGGGGCGACAGGCGGGGGTTTGTCGCGCTCGATGTGACGGGCGGCACCTATTCCCTCACCCGCTGGCTGGATATTGGCACAAGGGAGCTCAAAGCCCGCCTCGGCCTGCCGGAGAAGCTGCCAGAGATCGGGCAAGCCAAGGGATTCTTGGCCGAGCGCATGGGCGAGAACCTGCAGCGGTATATCGCCGAAGCCAGACAACGCGCCAAGGACGTGCGCCAGCCGCTTGTGCAGGAAATCCGCGCTCTGGTCGCTGTCCAGCGGCATGAGCGCAATGTCCTGCTGCGCCAGCAGCAAAGCCGATGGGCGCAGGAAACTCGACAGCGGGCGGAGCGCCTGCCGCGCGGCTTCAAAGGGATATGGCACAAGGCCACAGGCGCATACAAAAACGTACGCGCACAAAATGAAGCGGAAACCAAAGCCTGCATCGAGCGCGACAGAAAAGAGCTTCACGCTCTTGTCCGGTCGCACCTGATGGAGCGCCAGCAGCTACAGAAAACTGTCAAAACCTATAAAGAGGAACATAAGGCCGAAGCCCTGCGCATAAGGCAGGAAATTGCGCGGTACGTCGCAACGGCAACCGAGCCCGCCGCCCCGCCGCCGCAGGCAGTAAAAGCTGCCGAAGGCGCGCCGCCGATTGCCGTGCAACTGGCCGAGGTTGAAACCAAAATCGCCCTGCTCTCGGGCGATTTATCGATGTTGCAATCCGCGCTTGAAAGCAATCTGCTCTCCGATGAAATGCGGGCAAGGCTCCGCCGCATCGTAGAGAAGACCCTTGAAACCATGCATATCAAGGCCACCCAAGAAAAGGCTTCTCAGGAAAAGCGCCAAGAAAAAGAAATCGCCGAGAAACAAGCCCAGCTCAACACCTATATCCAGCGATATGCAGAATTACAGCTAAAGCGCGAAGAGGAAATCCGAAAGACAGAAGCGAACAGGCAATTCTATGCCGTGGTTATGAACATCGGCTATGGCCTGAATGGCGTGCCGCGCTGGCCGATTGCGGTGATGTCTCCACCACCGGAAAAGCGGCTCAACGAAAAGACCTTCACGGCCACATTGCGCCAACAGGATAACCGCACCTTGGCCAAGCCCGTACTGGCCGCATGGAGCCGTCCGCCCCTCGACCCGCCAACGGCAGCTCCCGCACTCCGCGCCAGCGTGCTGGAGGTCAAAGAACTCCTGCTGCGTGGCGACGACATACGGCCTGACGGCGGCGGTATGCGCCATATCAAGCCAGAACAAATCAAAGCCGCAAAAGCATCAGTAAAATTTAACGCACTGCGGAGGCCGCAATAGTTTTTTGTTGCAGCAAGCGAACTGCCGTGTTTGACTTTGATAGCCATTCAAGGAGATAAAATGAATTTTAAGATCGGAATATTTTTAGCTGTTTTTATGCTGGTGTGTCTGTCGCCTGCCGTTACGTCGGCAATGGAGGAAAGGCCGAAAGCTCAAACAACATCGAGCATGTGCGATATGAGCGGCAAGGTGCAAAAGTTTACCCTGACCTCAGGGAGCGGAGAAGTCAAAGAGACCTTCAAGGTTCCTGTACGCTATATGAGTATGGAGCTTGAAAGAAATGGACGTGTTAACACATCTCTTCATTTAGATGCGGTCTTTGGTAGCTTAGAGCCCAGATGCCAAGATAGTGGCTGGCCGTTAGCAAAAGAAGAAGCGTTACAAGTGGTATTGTCTATTAATCGCCGCCCGCCTGAAGAATGGGCAGATACCGTAAAAATGACATATATGGACACAGACCAATATCAATTCGAAGAAATTGATATTGAAGGATACCCAGATTTTTCTTTTAAAGCATCAAATCGCCGCCCTGCACCCAAAGCTCCGACATCGGCAACATACGGCTATATACCTGTTTATCCAAAGAAGGAAATTAATATCCCAACATATTTTCTTACTGAATGTCGCTTAGCTATGGATATGAAGACGTTCGACCTATGCAAGATAAGCTTTCTTTATAAGGAGAGAATAGCAGTACGAACTCAATTTCCGCCAAAAGAACTAGAAAACTTAGAGCAAGTCTACTTTTCGTCCATCGAACTGATCAAAAAATTTCATGTGAAGTAAGCCATGACAAATAAACCTTCAGAATGGGAAAAATCCGCCGGGGAGCTTGTGGTCTCCGACGTCATCGAATGGACAGAAACCATCTGGCCGCCGCGCAATCCGCGCAGCCGTAAGAAGCCTCGGCCTTGGGGCAAGCAGAAGATCACGGCGCAGATTACGGAGATTGAGGCGGAATATATCAAGCTGATGGTTTTGAAATCAGAAAACACCGAAAACATCATCGGCTCGGAACTCAAGCCTCACAAAGTCGGCACAGTCATTACCAAGAAACGCCAAACCCTCCTGCGCGGCGAACCTGAAAGACTGCTCTGGTCGGAAGAAGATGTCAGAAAGGCGCTTTTGGCATACCCGCAATAAAGAAACTGTACGCCTGAAGGCCGAGCACCTAAAATGCAATCATGGCAAGTTTAAAATGAGGGCAAGATATGGCGCGTAAACCCAAAGAAGATTCTCCGGCTTTCTCTATACGGTTCACCAAAGAGGAACGCGCAAGGCTGGATGCGGCGGCGGGTGATATGCCGATAGGAGCTTATATCCGCTCACGGCTTTTTGATACGCCAAGCCCGCGCCTCCATCCGAGGAAGCATCGCCCTGACGTTGACCGCGCCGCGCTCAACAAGCTCTTGCGGGAGCTTGGGCATCAACACATTGCCAGCAATCTGAACCGAATCATGAAAGCGATTGAAGAAGGTGATTTGGAAATTGACGAGAAACTGGAAATGGAGCTGCGCGGCTTTCGTGCCGATCTACGGGCACTCATGCGCGGCATCAAGAAGGCAATGGGCAGGGAGCTTTCCGAAGGTCAATGGGGCGGCAAAAGATAGTCCTTGCCCTCACGCGCCGCAGCCCATAGCTGCGGCGCAATTTTTGACAGCCTAAACCCGCCCCGCGTTTCCTGCGCGGGGCGGGTTTTCCTTATGCAGGGGCGGCTTATGCCGCCGCTGCCTCTTTCCTCTCCTGCAGAGATTGCAGATAATCCGCCGCCCTCTGCGCATGCGCTGCCGCGCTGAATATGGCGCGTTTGTCTTCCTGCAGGACTTTCAGCCAATGGCCGAGATAAGCCGCATGGTCGTCCCTGACTTCCGGCGTGATGCCGAGGTCTGCCGAGAGAAAGGCCGCGCCAAGCTCGGCAACCAGTTCTTCCCGCGCATAACCATGATCGCCAAAGCGTTTGGCGTTGAAACTGCGGTCAAGGCGGCTCTTGTGGCTTGTCCAGTGGCTCAGTTCATGCAACAGCGTTGCATAATAGCTTTCTTTGCCCTTGAAGGCTTCAAAGGGCGGCATTTGCACAAGGTCTCTGCTCGGGGCATAAAAAGCGCTGTTTCCGCCGTGGCGAATGTCTGCCCCTGTCTGGGTGATAAACTTATCCGCCGCCTCCAACCGTTCCGAGAGCGGCAGCGGGTTCTCCGGCTGGCCGTAGTAATGGGCAGGCAAGCCTTCTACCTGCTGCACGTTAAACACGGCATAGGCTTTCATAAAAGGAATCTGTTTTTCGATTTCCTCGCCTTGGTCGCCTGTCTCTGTGCGTGTCAGTTTATTGGCATAAACCACAAGGGCGCTTTTCTCGCCTTTGCGCACGTTCCCGCCAAGCTCCTGCGCCTGCTTGTAAGTAACCCAGATCGGGGCTGTATAACCTTTCTCGACGGCTTCACCCCAGAGCAACAGAACATTCATGCCCTGATACGGGATGCCGTTATGCCGCAGGGGGCGGCATATTCTCCCCGCCGTATTCTCTGCGCTCCAAGGCTTGGACTCCGCGCTCAAGGTCGGCAATAATCCGGTCGGTCACGCGGCTATAAACGTCTTTACGGTCGTTCGTCATGGCGGCTCCCTCCCTTACGCTGCTTGCGCTGTCAGCATCACATCGACAAAACCCGCCGCGCCGCCTGCCTGACGGATGAGGGATGCCGAGAAAATGTCATGAATAAGGGGCTGCGCAGATTGCGCCGTGGTGACTTTAAGACGGGTATATTCTTCGCCTGTGATGCGGGAGAAAGTCTGGTTCGGCTCTGCGGAGATTTCCAGCATCAGGCCATTCCAGTTGATGGTTTGATATTCGGTCATGTCTTGCTTTCCTTCTTGGGTTATACGGGTTTCGCATGAAACCCGAACGCCAAGCGGCGAGCGCGAATGGGGTGTGCAGCCGACAAGGGCGGCGCAGGCCGAGGGGTATCACCCGTGTTGTACGACCACGGGGAGGAAACATGGGGATACGGCCTGCGCCGTTCATCAACGACCCTTGCGGCTGTGAGGGGTTTACCCCTGAAACTGGATTTGTGATTTCTTTTTCATTTTTTGCGAAAGCGATTGTCACCCGCATGGGCGAAGACGGCTTGTCCGGTTTCGTGCGCTTACGCATAAAGCGCGGTGCGTGGTTTTACCGCGTATTCGTACGAAGATCAGAACGCTTTGAATAATTATTTTTCTTTTGCCTGAAATGCTGTCGATGTTAGTGGCGTCATGTCGGGCAACGGCTTTTTACGGCTCATTCCGTTTCAGTCGGGGGGCTCATTTTTGCACAGCTGAACGGGTTTTCTGCTCGTTTTTCTCTCCACTACACGGTCTTCTGATTTCGCATCCTGTCATCGGTTCGTCTTTTCAGGCGCAAGCCCTGAAGGGCTTCTCCATTTCATTTCGCCAAGTGCGCCCAGACGATACGCGCTGCCCTGTCCGCGCCATGAAGCCCGCGATGGTTGCGGGTCGAAAGACAGGAGCAGAAAAATGTCCTACATCATCACGCAAGCGGAACTCGCACATCTGACCGAAACAGAACTTCGCGGATTGTATCACCGGATCGTTTCCGATCTGACTGGACGCAACCTCAGCCTCGACGATTGCCCGCTGGCGAAAATAACGCTTCAAAATATCCTGCGTGTTCTGGCACGGAAACAGGCTTTGCAGCACAAAGCCCCGCGCTTCTAAGGTGCAAACACACAACCCCGCATCGCTAGACAAGCGGTGCGGGGATTTTCTTTTTTTTCTAAAATCTAGGATGAGGGAAATAATATCTATGCGCTGGTCATACCCTGTTCAGGGTATTTGCGACCACCATGACAGGCGTTCACCTGTCATTGCGCCCGTGGAGCAGTCGGTCGTATGACCTTTGTGCTTCACGGCAATATGTTCCGCGCCAAGGTACCTTGGCTGGCTCGGAACATAATTCTCAGGGAAAAGGTGGTGCGGGCGGTCGGAATCGAACCGACACTCCTCTCGGAACTGGATTTTGAATCCAGCGCGTCTACCAGTTTCACCACGCCCGCATTGAGGATAATTTCTATAGCATAATCCGGCTTTGCGCAACTCCAAAAAGATCTTTTTAGATTGACAGTTTAGATGCCTTTTTTGCCTTAGATTTTGGCTTCTTTTTAGCCTTCATGACGTTTACGGCGGCGGTATCAATGTTGTTTTTCAGATGCCGCGCATAGTGCTTTTCAATCATTTCGACCGATGTACGGCAGTTTTTGGCCACTTGGTAAATATCCGCCCCTTCCAGCAATCTCAGGCAAATATAGGTATGTCGCAAGCTGTAACAGGTCCGCATATGCCCGTCACGATCGTGCTTCAGGTTCAACTCATCCAAAACGATGTTCATGAGCTCACGCGGCGTTTTACCGAAAATCTTATCTGTTGGCTTCAGTTTCTTGCGTTTGCAGATGCGTTCAAACGGCAATACGGCTCCGGGCATGGATTTGCAAAAACCAACGCCCCGCTTGCCGCGCACCTCGATTTCAAGGATGCGCTCCCCTGTCGCCTCGTCCTCTACAATGGAAACGTCACGCATTTCAAGACGTGCGGATTCATCTGGCCGCACTCCAGTATTGCCCATGAATAAAACATAGTCATGAAATGTTTCACATACGGAACGCCAGCGCTCGTTCGGCGGCTTGTTTGCACGCTCGCGCGTATGCTCATACAGCATTTTATATTCATCAGGTGAAAACCATGCCCGATGCTCAATTTTGCCGGATGATTTATACGGTGCCGACATATCCGGCACGGAATCAATCCATCCTTTGCGGTTAGCTGTTTTGAGGATTTGGCGCAGCGTCACAATCTCGCCATGTAGCGTTGCACGCGCTGGCTTTTTGGGCTTACCCGTTTTGGGGTCTAGGCGCGATGTCTGGCGGTGCATGCGATATTCCTGCACCAGCCCTGCTGTAATTTCTGATACCAGCTTATCTGCAAAAAACGGAAGTAAATGAACTCTGATCTGGTCTTGCTTCTGCATAACGTATTTTTCGTTACGCTCTCCCTCTACCATCACGGCATATTCGGAGAAAAAAGCCTCTGTGGCTTCACGGAAAGTGATACCCCCTTGTGTCGGACGGCGGCGGCGGTCTGCGCGGGTTTCATAGATATCAATAGGGGTTTCAATAATGCTATCTGTGATTAAAGACTTACCGCCTCTTCTGCGACGGCCGTCCTCCACATAGAGTTCCATAAACCAATCTTTGGCAAAGGCCTTAGCGTGGGCGATATTTTGCTCTTTGGTGGTTTGGCGGTAATTCCGTCCGTTGAGGTAGGTCGCACATTGCCAAAACTTGCTTCCTTCACGGCGGTAAAGGTGCAACTTTCCATCCATCATTCTGAAAACTTCACTGGCCATGTCCCGCCCCTAAATTGTGTAAGACATGTGTAAGTTTATCTGGTAAATAATAAAAAGTCAACTATTTGATTTTAATAGAGAAATTATCGTATTTTTAATACATAATCCCATTTTGAGTCGAGCGCGTCTACCAATTCCACCACAGGGGCACTGGCTGCAATATAGTTATTGGCGCTGCCGTGTACAAGGATAATTTGTCAAATCTGGACATCCGCGCTGCGTTTTTATCAATAAAAACAATGAATTTACGCCCCGCCTCTTGACATAACAATTCCCGCTGTGCGAAACTATGTCATTGAATAAACACGTTTCAGACAGGCAAACAGCGCGCATGCAACTGGAGCAGAACAGTCCCGAAGTTTCGTCCGCCAAGCGCGGCCAAGGGCCGATGGTCATGGTTTATATCGGCGACGATGACCCCACGCGCGGCGACAGTCACGGGTTTAAGGGGATCGGCCAGCGTCTCGCACAAAAACTGCATGGCAAATTCCATTACATCGAAGACAAGCATCTGGCGCAAATGTATCCCGGCACGCCCCATCCCATCGATGGAATGAAACTCTATCTCAGAGATCACGGCAAGCCCGATATTCTGCTTAGCCGCGTCGCTCATCACAGCTGGATGATGACCAGCATAACGCCGCTGATGATGGTGCACGAAATTAATGAAAGCCTTTCAGCCAATCTTTTAGGTGATGATAGCCTTGTATCACACCATCTGACGCCGGAAATTTTTGACGAGCATGGAAAAAAATTCCGTGAACACTACAAAGATATAAAATCACCGATTGTCGCCGTTATGTTGGTGAATATTCACGAAATCGAAAATTTTGCACAAAAAATGATATCGAAATGCGCTGCTCATGACGAAATGACTGTGTTTATTTGCTCCAGCCGCCGCACAGGGCCAGACAATTACGATAAGCTTAAAAAGCGCCTTGAAGAGCTGGCGCAGGAGAAAGGCATCAGTGAGCGTTTGAAAATTGATGGCTATAACTTTCATGAACATGTCCACAACGAAAATGCTTTCAATCCCTATATCGGCCTGATCAAAGAGGCCGAACACATTGTTGTTGCGGGTGAGTCATTGTCGATGGTGTCAGAACCCCTGGCTGTCGGAAAGCGCGTGATGATTTTTGAGCCCGGACATGCCTATTCAAGCTTGAGAAAAAAAGGACTGGTAACAGACTTTAAAAGCAGCGCGGATGACACCCGTTTCGAGACGCCGCGTATCAAACCCGTAAACGTGACAGAAGACATCACCAACCAGTTGGTCGAAAAATTCAATAAAGTCGCGAAAAAGCACGGCGGTTCCTTTGGCTGGGTCATGCGCGCGGCATCAAAGGTCAAAAACGTACTCGGCATGTGATTTTTCGCCCTTATGTCAAAAGCCAAGATTGCTTCGGCACGGGGCGCATGCTACACCAGACGCATGATAATGCGATTGATCCGAAAGCTTTACAACTGGACCCTCGGCATTGCCGCGCACCGGCATGCGCGCTGGGGTTTGGGCGGCGTGGCTTTTATCGAAAGCTCTGTTTTTCCGCTGCCGCCGGATCTTGTCCTGATCCCGATGTGTATCGCGGAGCGGCGCAAGGCTTTTGTCTATGCCGCGATCTGCACGCTGGGTTCGGTTCTGGGCGGTGTCTTTGCCTATGGCATCGGCTATTTTCTGTACGACACCATCGGTATCAAAATCATCGATTTTTACAAACTGCATGACCAATTCGCGCGGTTTCGTGACCTTTATAATGCGCATGGCGCCTGGATTGTCCTTGCCGGCGGCTTTACACCGATCCCCTATAAGCTCATCACCATCGCCAGCGGCGTGACCCAGATGAACCTTGCCGCTTTTGTGCTGTTTTCGGTGATTGGTCGCGCCAGCCGGTTTTTTCTGGTCGCGGGGCTTTTGTGGAAATTCGGTGCCCCGATCAAGGATTTTATTGATAAATACCTCGGCTTGCTGACAATTCTTTTCCTGATACTCTTGATCGGCGGATTTATCGCCATAAAATATATCCTATGAAATCTGTGCTCGATTTTTTTAGCGACCATCGCAATCTGGCGCTGCTGCTGGCGGCAACGGGCGCTGTTATTCTTGGCTTTGTGTATACGGCGCAATACGGTTTTGGCTGCGAACCCTGCATTCTCTGCCGTTATCAGCGCGGCCCCTACTACGCGCTGCTGATCTTTGGCTTGCTGGGCGCGGGCTTTGCACGGTCAAGCCCCAAAGCAGGATTTGGCTTTTTGCTGCTTTGCGCCGCGGCAGTACTGACGGGGCTGGGCATTTCCGGCTATCATATTGGCGTGGAACAGCGTTGGTGGATGGGCCCGCAGGCTTGCGGTGGCGCGCTTCCGACCACCGGCAGTATCGAAGAGCTGCGGCAATACCTGCTGAACCGTCCGATTGTCGATTGCAGCGTGCCGATGTGCAAAATCGGCCTGAGCATGACCGGATGGAATTTTATCTTGTCGCTGGGGCTGGCAGGGTTTATCGGCGCCATGCTGCTGCGCGGGCGCAAAAAAACCTGACGCTCTTTCGCCGTTTACGTGCTTTCCAGTTCCGTATCCCAATACAAATAGTCATTCCAGCTGCGATGCAGGAAGTGCGGCGGAAAAGCGCGGCCATTTGCTTGCAGCTCTGACGTTGTGGGCTGTACAGGTTTTCTGAAAGGATGCATGCCGCATTCGCTGGGCAGCAGATTGCCTTTCAACAGGTTGCAGTCCTGACACGCGGTGCAGATATTTTCCCAGGTTGTCGTGCCGCCGCGTGATTTTGGAATAACGTGGTCGAAGGTCAGTTCATGCGTCCTGAATTTTTCGGTGCAATACTGGCATGTCCAATGATCACGCAGAAAGACGTTAAAGCGGGTAAAGGCCGGCCGCGGCTTGGGCTGCACATATTCGCGCAGCGCAATCACGCTCGGGACTTTCATCTGGAAACTGGGGGAGCGGATGACTTCGTCATATTCCGAGACGATGTCTACCCTGTCCAGAAACACAGCTTTGACAGCTTCCTGCCAAGACCATAGTGAGAGAGGAAAATAGCTCAAAGGACGGTAATCGGCATTGAGCACCAAGGTCGGACAACTGTCCAAATGGTTATGCACGGTGGGGTTCCCTATGTTCGGTCCGTACCGCCTCCACTCTGCCCCGACCCATTTCGGTCAGAGGACGGTGACGAATCTACACCCATAGGCTCATTATATCACGGTTTTATCCACAGGCTGAAAAACCAGCCGCTAACCTTTTGTCACAAAAAGATATTTAATGTTTTACCTTAAGTTAGTCCGCCGCATTGTTTTCTGATTTTTCAATGCTTTCTTTAATAAATTCAAGGCCACGTGTGAGGCCAAAACCGTCGATGCCATGCCCCAGCCCGGGGCGTAAAGCAGTTTCCACATCATACCCGGCGGCTGTGAATCCACGTTCAATCGCTTCCAGACTTGTCGGCGGCACGACTTCGTCACGGTCGCCATGAATAGCCAGCACGGGCATTTTTACCATCGCCGGCTGTTTCAGGGCTTCCGCTTCGATCAGCATACCGGAATAGCCGACAACCCCGGCACAGGGCTGCGCGCGCCGCGGGGCAACATACATGGCCATCATCGCGCCTTGCGAGAAGCCGACAAGGATCATACGGCTTTCGGGTACGCCCCATTTGGCCAGCTGCGCATCCAGAAAGCCGTTAAGTGCCGGCATGGCTTTTTCGGCCTGTTTTTCCCGCTCGAAAGCGTCCGGATCAATCGCGCGGATCGAAAACCACTGATACCCCTGCGCCCAAATCTCGCAGACTTCGGGGGCATTGGGGGATACAAAAGCCGTATCGGCAAGATAAGGCGCCCATTCATGCCCAATCGAGATCAGATCATCGCCGTTAGAGCCATAACCGTGCAAAAAAACGACCAAATTCTTCGTTTTGCCGGATGACGGGGCAATAAAGGGGCCATCGATCATTTTGGACATAATATTCTCCCAAGCGGTCTTTTCATGTGAACGCGGCAAGCCTATATTACTTTCAAATTATTGCAATAAAGGAAAGCCCATGTCCCCCCTTTCGATCTTCTTTGTCGTGCTTGCCGGTCTGGCCTTTATGGGGGTGGTCGGCTCGCTGTTCTGGGGCATGGTTGTGATGACGCGCGGGCGGGAACAAGACCATAAAACCAGCAACCGCATGATGCAATTCCGCGTCATTTGTCAGGCGCTCGCACTTCTGTTCCTTTTCTTTGCCTACGCCGCGCAGTAAGATTGTAGCAGCTTTCCTCTGACCTGCACGGTGCCCCTCCGTATGAAGATTCTTTTTATTTCTGCCACCAATCTGGGCGATGCCATTTTGACCACCGGCGCGCTTGACCATCTTCTGCGCGAATATCCGGATGCGGATGTCACGGTTGCCTGCGGCCCTCTGGTCACGGGGATTTTTGCTGCCGTGCCCAACGTGTCGAATGTTATTTCGATGAAAAAAGAACGCTTCGCCGGACATTGGCGGATGCTGGCGCGCGCAACAGCCCTGCAAAAATGGGATATCGTCGTCGATATGCGCAACAGCCCGCTGTCGCGCATGCTGCACACCAAAAAAAGATATATCTGGAGCCGCCAGAGCAAGAGCCTGCATAAAGTCGAGCAGGTCGGTAATGTGATCGGCGTATCGCCCCCGCCCGCCCCGCGGTTGTGGTTTGACGATGCCTCGCTTGCGGCCGCGCAAAAATTAATTCCCGACGGGCTCAGCGTGCTGGCAATTGCGCCTGCAGCCCGCTGGCCGGGCAAGACCTGGCCGGGCGCAAACTTCGCCGAACTGGCGCTGAAACTGACCGCCGAAGATGGCCCGCTGGCTGGCGCGCATATTGCCGTTTTTGCCGCACCGGGCGAAGAGCCCATCGCCCGACCGGTTTTGCAGGCGCTGCCCGAAGACCGCCGCATCGATGTGATTGCCAAAACATCACCGCTGGAAGCCGCGGCCGCTATTCGGCGCTGCGCTTTTTATGTCGGCAATGATTCCGGCCTGACCCACGCCGCCGCCGCCGTGGGGACTGTAACGCTGGGGCTTTTCGGTCCGGGGTATCCGGCGCTTTATCGTCCATGGGGCGCGCATGCCGCCTATGTCACGACCCCCGAAGATGCCGAAGCACTGCTGGCCAATGCGCCGGTCAATGAACAGGGAAAGGTTCAGGTCAGTCTGATGACATCCCTAACAGTAACGGCCGCCTGTGCGGCGGCCGTTAAGCTGTTCGATCGGACCCGAAAATAATCGTTGAAGTATTATTGATTGAGGCCGGTGTAGTTACCTCTGACGGCATCAATCTTTTCTTGCTGGATCTGGTTCGCAGCTTCGCCGCTTACGCCCCATTTACGCAGCTCTTGTGTTTCTTTGTGAACTTTGTGTGCCTGGCGCGCAGAGTCGTAGCGCACGAAGCGGACACGTTCCCAGCCGCGGACGCGCATGCAGCTTTCAAAGTCATGATAATCGGTATGCGACACTCTGTGATTGCCAAGGCGTGTCGGAGTATCGTAATACGCCAGATCGCCAGAGGCATTCAGTGCACGGTGATATTCGCTATGCGTATCCGGCGGCGTGGTTTCGCGCAGAGCGCCCAGCTCGACCAGTTCGTCAACTTCGCGGACGCAGCCTGCCAGATCCTGATCCAGCTGTTGCTGGGCTTTGGGGCCTGTCATCCACAGTGCGGAATTGTCTTCAACGCGTTGCCAATAGGCTTGCGCGACGGGCGTTTGCACCGAACAGGCAGAAAGAGCCAGAAGACCGCCGGCAAGAACCAGCATTTTGAAGCTTTTTGTCATGAGAACAGAATTCCCCCTCGGCAAATGTTCATTCTCTTTTAGTACGTTAATCATTTCTTGCGCCCAAAACAATAGGGATAAATCAGGGCGCCGATTTTGATGCATTTTCGCGCCACCAGCTTTCCAGAACTACCCCATATACGGGGGTTGTCTCCGGTCTTTTGACCTCTGCCGAACGCGCCACCATATCCGTGCCCGCATAAAACAGGGGAATCATGTAGTGACCGTGCATCAGGACGCGGTCAAGCGCCCGCGCCCGTGTCACCAGTCCTGCGCGATCCCGGGCACGCCCAATACTGTCGGCCAGCGCATCCACCACGGAGTCGTTCACACCGGCATAGTTCCGGCTGCCCTTTTGCGCGGCGGCGGCACTGCCCCAGTAATTCATCTGTTCATTGCCGGGCGACAGAGAATTGATCCAGCGGAACAGCACCATATCGTAATCAAAACTATCGAGACGCCCTGCGAATTGCGCGCTGTCAACCGAACGTACATGCGCATCGATGCCAATGCGGCGCAGAGTGCGTGCGAATTCAAGCGCAATTTTTTCATCCGCCTTGCTGCCCAGAAGAATTTCAAAGCGCATCGGGCGCCCCTGAGGGTCTATCAGTTTTTGGTCTTTATAAACCCAGCCTGCTTCGCGCAGAAGGCCGAGCGCGCGGCGCTGACGGTCGCGCATATGGCCTGCGGGCGATTTATAGGCATCGCCGAAAACCTTGGGAGAAAGTTTATCGCGGAAAGTTTCAAGGACCGCTAATTCCTCGCCGACCGGCCTGTCGCGCGCCGCCAGTTCGGAATTCGCAAAGATGCTGTCGATTTTCGACATTTTACCGCTATACAGGGTGCTGTTGAGCCATTCATGGTTAAACATCTGGTCGAGCGCTTCGCGCACGCGGATATCTTCGAACATTTTGCGCCGCGTGTTGAAAATCATCGCACGCAGCCATTCCGGACGCCCGTGCGCGATTTCTTCCTTTATGACCTTGCCGTCGCTGAGGGCGCGGAAATCATAGGCAGCATTCCATTTGCCCACATCGTATTCGCGGCGCAGATCATATTCGCCTGATTTAAAAGATTGCAGCGCAATATCGTCATCACGAAAATAATGATAGACCAGCGTATCAAAATTATACATGCCACGATTAACCGCAAGGTCTTTGCCCCAATAATCCTTGACGCGTTCGTAAACGATACGGCGGCCCGGATCGACGCTGGCGATTTTATAAGGCCCGCTGCCCAGCGGCGGTGTCAGCGTTGTTTTGGTGATATCGTTTTTTTGCCAGTAATGTTTGGGCAGAACATGCATCAGCGAAAGGATCATCACCGTTTCCGGATCGTATCCGGCACCAAAATCAAAACGGATGGTGTGGGTGTCTATCACCGTGACCTTGCTGACAAGACCATAAACGCGCCGGCGCACAGGGTGCCCGTGTTTGAGAAAGGTTTCATAGCTGAATTTGACATCTTCTGCCGTCATCGGCTGGCCATCGTGGAAACGGGCTTCGGGCCGAAGGCGGTAGATCACCCATGATCTGTCTTCGGGCACTTCGGCGCTTTGTACGACCAGACCGTAAAGCGTAAACGGTTCGTCCCAGACGCGCTGCATCAGCTGGTCACTGGTCTGCCCCAGCCCCTCTGCCGGCGTGCCCATGATGATGTGATGGTTCAGCGTGTCGAAACTGCCTGTTTTGGACAGTTGCAGCGTGCCGCCTTTCGGCGCATCCGGGTTGACGTATTCCAGATTGGTGAAATCGACCGGATATTTAGGGTCGCCGTGCATGGCCAGCGCATGCACCGCCTGCCCCGCTTTCGCGGCCAGTGCCAGTTCCGGCACAAAAGCCCGCGCGGCCTGCTGCACCATCAAAGCCAGCATGCAGGCACAGACGACTGTCAGGCACGTATCACGAAAAAACCGGCGCATAAAAGCCTTAGCCTGCCTTGCGCTGGCCGACCAGCGCGGCAAGATCGCTCTGTGGTCTGGCGCCCACATGCGCGATGACTTCCGCCGCCGCGAGGGAGCCGAGATAGCCACATTCCGCCAGCGGCATGCCGCGGGCATGGCCAAACAGGAAACCGGCAGCATACATATCGCCCGCACCGGTGGTATCCACGACATGTGCAACAGGCGCAACAGGCACCACAATCGGGTCGGCATCCTTTGTGACAATGACGGAGCCTTTTTCAGAGCGCGTCAGCGCGGCAAGCTCGCAATGTTCGCGCACCTGCCAGACCGCGCGGTCGAAATCTTCGGTTTTATAAAGCGCCATAATTTCGCTTTCGTTTGCAAACAGAATATCGACATGGTTTTGAACCAGATCGAGAAATTCGTCGCGGTGACGCTCCACACAAAAAGAATCCGACAGTGACAGAGCCACTTTCTTGCCTGCTGCATGCGCGACATCGGCGGCGCGGCGGAAGGTCTGTTTGGCGCGCGGACGGTCAAAAAGATAACCTTCCAGATAGGTCACGCCTGCTTCGGCGATCATCGCTTCATCAAGGTCACTGGGCGCAATCCAGACGCAGGCGCCCAGATAGGTGCACATGGTGCGCTGCGCATCCGGCGTGATCAAAATCAGGCAGCGGGCGGTCGACGGGCCGTCTTCCAGCGGCGCTGTGGTAAAGCGCACACCGCTTGCGCAAATATCGTGACGGAAGACATGGCCGAGCTGGTCATTAGACACTTTGCCGATATACCCTGCGCGCCCGCCCATGGCCGCGAAAGCCGCAATCGTATTGGCGGCAGAACCGCCGGACATTGCTGTGCCGGGGCCCATTTTCTGGTACAGGGCTTCGGCCTGATCTTCTTCGATCAGTGTCATCGCGCCTTTGTTGAGATGGTTCTGCTGCAAGAAAGCATCGTCCGATTTGGACAAAACATCCACGATGGCGTTACCGATGCCGACGATTTCAACGGGCTCTTTACTCATGTCGAAAATCCCTGTATTTTTGAAAAGAAAATCAGGGGGTTATCATGGCACAAAACAAGCGCGGAAACCAGACGAAACTCAAAAAGAAAAAGCCCGACAAAAAGGCCGCACCCAAGCGCGATGATCTCCGCCCCGCAATCGTACGGGCGGCCATGACCGTCGCCGGCCGTGACGGCTGGTCTGCCGCCACGCTTTCAAATATCGCCCGCGAAGCGCAACTGAAGCCGGCGGAAATCGAATTACTCTACGCCGACATCTGGGAAATTCTGGCCGATGCGCTTGACGATATCGAAGACCGTACCGAGGCCGAGGTCAAAGACTATCTGGGCGACAGCTGGCGCGACAATCTTTTGGAAATCCTGATGGCGCGTTTTGACTTTGCGCAGGATTTTCGCCCTGCCCTGATTGCCCTGCCCGCCTTTGCCGCACGGCATCCGCGCCACAGCCGCCGTTTTGCACCGCGGCTCTACGATACCATGGAGCGCATGCTTTATCTTGCCCGCCTGCCGCAAGAGCGTATTTCACCGCTGGCAATTGCGGCTTTTGCCCTGATTTATCTTTCGCTGGTCGAACGCTGGAGCAAAGACGAAACAGCGGATCTGTCCCCGACCATGGCCGCCATCGACAAACGACTGGGCTGGTTTGAACAGGCGCTGGGTTATATCGACAAAGCGCCGATTCAACCTGCACGCAAAGCCGCGAAGAAAGTCAAAGCAAAGGTCAAGAAAATCAAAAACAAACTTAAAACGGCCACCTGACGACAACCCGCAGACCGCCGCGGTTGCTGTCTTCAAGGAAAATTTCGCCGCCATGCCCATGAATGATATCGCGCGCGATAGAAAGACCAAGCCCGACACCGCCGGTTTTCTTGTTGCGTGATTTTTCGATCCGGAAAAACGGACGAAACACATCATCGCGCAAATCGGCCGGGATGCCGGGGCCGTCGTCATCGACAGAAATTTCAATCGCATCCGATTGTTCATAGGCATTAATCCAGACCGTTTTGCCGTATTTGCAAGCATTGCCGACGATATTGGCCAGCGCACGTTCTGCAGCGACCGGACGCAGGCGGATCATCAGCTTGCCTTCCAGCTGCGCCTGTATGGTTTCGCCCTGACGCTGCGCGCGGCCAATGATACGGTCCAGAATATGGCGCAGGTCTGTCATTTCCGGCGCTTCGCTGCTTTCGCCCTTGGCAAAATCGAGATAGGCTTCGAGCATCTTTTCCATCTCGTCAATGTCTTGCCGCAGATGTGCCGCCATCTCGTCATCTTTGGCCATGGCCAGTTGCAATTTCATGCGCGTCAGCGGCGTGCGCAAATCGTGCGATACCCCGGCCAGCATGGCGGTGCGCTGTTCGATTTGCCGTTTCAGTCTTTCTTTCATATCCAAAAATGCACGGGCGGCTTGGCGTACTTCGCGCGCGCCGACAGGTTTGAAATCAGGCACATCCTGCCCCTTGCCCAGTTTTTCGGCCGCGACCGCCAGACGCCGTATCGGCCGTATCTGGTTGCGCATAAAAATAATCGCAATGCCAAACAGAACAATCGCGCTGCCGATCAGCCAGAGAATGAAGATATATGTTGTAGAGCTGTTCAGCCGCCGCTCTGGACACAAAAAAACGGCCATGCGCGCATCATCAAGCTGTACGACAATTTTAAAGCGCCTGTCATCGCCCGCATAGTCGTGCACACGAAAATCATGTGTCAATCTTCGGTCAAGCGCGCTATCAAGCTTGCGGCCGATACTGAACCAGTAGAATTTTTCGAACGGCGATGCGCTTTCTTCCAGCATATTTGGTACCAGCGGTTCGATCATAATCTGGATATCAAGACTTTTGGCAGATTCGCCGATAATCCTTTCACGGTCAACGTCACCGCGGGCGTCAATAATCTGCGACGTCAGCATGCTGACTTCGCCGGCGATGGCATAGACCAGACGGCTGCTCATTGATTCCCAATGACGGTCAAAAAAGACAAATGACACAATCAGCTGCATCAGCAAAATCGGCGTTGCAATAATCATCAGCGAACGCCCGAAAAGCGTGCTGGGCAGCAGGCGCTGTTTCAGGATCGTGGCGATTTTTCCTGCCGTGGAAAGGATTTTTTTCATATGTCTTCGCCATCCGGACGCAGCACATAACCTTTGCCGCGCACGGTTTGTACGTATTTGGGCAGACGCGGATCTTCTTCGACTTTTTTACGCAGGCGCGTGACCTGTACGTCTATGGTGCGTTCGCTTGCGTTCATGTTGCAGATTTCCGCCAGTTCTTCGCGGCCAATCACTTCGCCTTGCCGGCTGGCCAGCGCACGCATCAGCGTATGTTCGACAGATGTCAGTGGCATGCGCTCGTTCAGCGCATCATCGATCAGCTCGCCGCGTTCCATATCCAGCCGCCAGCGGCCAAAGCGCAGCGGCAAAACCTCTCCGCGTTTCGGTGCCTCGGCAGCGCTGCGGCGCAGAATGGCGTTGATACGCAAAAGAAGCTCGCGCGGCTCGAACGGTTTGGGCAGGTAATCATCCGCGCCGGCTTCGAGGCCGCTGATACGTTGTTCGGTTTCACCAAGTGCGGTCAGCAGCAGCACCGGCGTTTTCAGTCCTTCGGATTTCAAACCGCGCGTCAATGCCATGCCATCTTCGCCCGGCATCATGACATCCATGACCAAAAGATCATAAGATAAATATTGCAGCACTTCGCGCGCGTGTTTTGCATCGGTCGCGGTGCTGACCAAAAATCCGTTCGCGGTTAAAAATTTCGACAGCAGTGCGCGCAGACGCTCGTCATCATCCACGACCAGAATATGCGGCTTCTGGTCAGGCGGTATTTCATTGCCAGTATTTTGGCCTGAATTTTGCGGCGCAGTAGACATAAAAACCGTTTAAGGGTTGTGAGCTTCCGGCAATCAGGATAATATGTTCCCGTTCCTTTTCACACCGTAAACAGCAGGAAAATCGGCAGATGGCACTTATTCCTTATGATGACCGCGACGGCCAGATCTGGATGGACGGCACGCTGGTGCCGTGGCGCGACTGCAAGCTGCATTTCCTGACCCATTCCCTGCATTACGGCGGCGGCATTTTTGAAGGCATGCGTTGCTATGGCGGCAAAATTTTCAAGCTGAACGAACATAGCCAGCGCCTGCTCGATGGCTGCAAGATCATGGATATGAAAATTGAATATACGCGCGAGCAGATCAACCAAGCCTGCATTGACGCCGTGCGCGCCAATAATATTACCGACGGCTATCTGCGCCCCCTCGCCTGGCGCGGCGCGCAGCAAATCGGCGTCTCTGCCCCGCTGGCCAAGGTACATCTGGCCGTGGCCGCTTGGGACTGGCCGCAATACTACAAAGGCGATCTGCTCGAAAAAGGCATCAGCGTCATGACATCAAAATGGCGCCGCCCCGCACCCGACACCGCCCCCGTGCATGCGAAGGCGAGCGGGCTTTATATGATTTGCACGATTTCCAAACACGCAGCAGAGGCCGAGGGCTGCAACGACGCCCTGATGCTGGATTACCGCGGCCATGTGGCAGAGCTGACGAGCGCGAACCTCTTCATGGTCAAAGACGGCGCCCTGCACACCCCGACGCCGGATTGCTTCCTTAATGGCATCACGCGCCAGACGGTCATTCAAATGGCAGAAGATATGGGATTGAAAGTGCATGTGCGCACGATTTTGCCGGACGAGCTCAAAACTGGCGAAGAATTCTTCGCCACCGGCACCGCCGCCGAAATCACCCCCATCGGCAAGATTGATGGCGTGGAATACAAAGTCGGCCCCATCACCCGCAAAATCCGCGAAGCCTATAGCGTCTTGGTGCGCGGTGGTGCCGTGGAAAAAGTTGCCTGATCTTTGAGAATTTCCCAAGCCTTCAGTTTTTCACAATATCGCATCCCCGCATGCGCCGGACTGGTTGAGGGCAGCGGTGTTAGTGTCAGCCGTGCAGCGATATCGGACGGCAAATTTGGGAAAACACGTTTTTTGAATTCCTGCGCCGCCTTGCTGCCGTTCAGAAAGATATGGCAGATGTTTTTGTGCTGCGTCAGGAAGGCCGCGAAATCGTTGGTTTCGATGGTGTCGGTTTTGATGGCGCTATCTAGGCTGCCTGCCCGCTCGCAAAACTTCAGCACATCCCAGAGCGCCAGATCATTTTGTGTGATGATACGCAGCCGCGCGGGGTAATCATCCACGGGCATGCCGAACAGATGGGATAAAATCTTCCAGAAGGCGTTTTGCGGATGCGCGTAATATTCCCCCGCCTCCAGCGACTTGACACCCGGCATAGAGCCGAGGATCAAGCAGCGCGGATTTTGCGCAATGACGGGCGGAAAACTGCGGGCGTGATGCCGCACAGGTTATGCGGCCTTGCGGTTTTCCAGCGGCTCCACAGGGCGCTGCGGGACGCCATTGTAAACGGACAGCGGACGCATCAGTTTATTGCTTTCCAGCTGTTCCATGATATGCGCTGTCCAGCCGGTGATACGGCTGATAACAAAAATCGGCGTAAAGACAGGAATGTCAAAACCCATCAGATAATAGGCAGGGCCAACGGGGTAATCGAGATTGGGGTGGATGTTTTTTTTCTCGACCATGGTTTTTTCGAGGATTTTTTCAATCTCGACCCATTTCTGCCCGTCTTTGATCGCGGCCATATCGTGGAAATATTTCGTCATATAGGGCACGCGGCTGTCGCCGTTTTTATAGACGCGGTGGCCAAAGCCCATCACCAGCTTTTTCTTTTCAGACAAAGCTTCGTCAATCCAGGCCTGTGCATTTTCAGGTGTGCCGATATCGAGCAGCATATGCATGACCGCTTCGTTCGCACCGCCATGCAGCGGCCCCTTGAGCGAGCCGACCGCCGCCGTCACCGCCGAATAAATATCGGACAGGGACGAAATAACCGTACGTGCGGTGAAAGTAGAGGCGTTGAATCCGTGTTCTGCATAGAACGTCAGCGAAGCATCAAAGCAGCGCACAACTTTTTCATCCGGCACTTCGCCGAAATACATGAAAAAGAAGTTTTGCGCCATTGTCAGCTCTTTACGCGGCGCAATCGGCTCCAGCCCTTTGCGCAGGCGGAAATCGGCGGCAATAATCGTCGGGATCTGCGCCAGCATGCGGATGGATTTTTTGAGGTTGCCTGCGGGTGTAGAATCCACCCATTCCGGATCTTCGACACCCAAAAAGCTGATCGCCGTGCGCAGCGTATCCATCGGGTGCGCATCTTTGCGGAATTGTTTCAGGACGTTTAGCATTTTGTCGGAAATTTCGCGCTCGGCACGTTCCTGCTGCTCGAATTTTTTCAACTGTTCCGCGGTCGGCAATTCGCCGTGCCAGAGCAGATAGGCGACTTCTTCAAAGCGGCAATGCGCGGCCAGTTCCTGCACCGGATAGCCGTAGTATGTCAGCGTGTTGGTTTCGTCAAAAACCTTCGAAATGCGCGACGTATCCGAATAGACACCGGCAAGGCCTTTGGCGATCACGGGGGCGGCGGTTTCTTCTGACATGGCATAATCCTTTTTCAGGCGTGTTTTTGAGGTGCTGATAATGAATTACGCCCTCTCCCCGCTCATGGCAAGAGTAAAAACATCTATTAAAATCAGTGATTTAAATATTAACCCCCTGTTCAGGTGTTGCGGGGTATAATAAAGGTTCACGGAAGGATGCTTTTGTCATGGAAGTCGCCGCCATCGCCGCCCAGCAAGCCCTGTTCCAGCAGGCCATAGGCCTGCAAATGGTCAAGCAAAACGCAGAAGCGCAGCAAAACATCGTCGAGATGGTCGCCGCCTCCGTGGATGCCTATCGTGGCAATAATCTGAATATCAGCGTCTGATTTTTGTCAGCCGTTTTTTTTATGCGGAGCCGATACTTTCGGCGGCGTATCCGTGCCCAGTAATTGGGCGCGTTCAGCGACTTGGCCTTCATAATCGATGAGCGTCTGGAAGCTTTCACGGGTTTGCAGCTGGCCGGTATTGGCAAGGTCGCGCTGTGTGCCTTTGGCATGGATGTCGCGGTACATCTTGGCGGCGGTTTCGCGCTGGCCGCGATAGACGGACAAAGGATTGAGTACGATATCGATATTGCCGCCGCTTTCCTGTGCCAGTTCGGCGGGGGTTTTCAAATCGACCTTGCCGAATTCGGTCATATTGGCGAGCACAGGCTTTCCGCCCGCCGCGCGTTTGACATCGGCATAGGTTGCGCTGTCGGGGAAAGCTTCGGCAAAGATCATATCCGCCCCCGCCGCTGCATAGGATTGGATGCGTTCCAGCGTTTTTTCCATGCCCTCGACCGCCAGCGCATCGGTGCGCGCCATCAGCACAAAAGCAGGGTCTTGCTTGGCCGCAACGGCGCGGGCAATGCGGTCGGTGGCGGCGTCTTTGCTGACGACATGTTTGCCGGGCAAATGGCCACAGGCCTTGAGGTCTTCCTGATCTTCCAGATGCACGGCGGCAACGCCGAGCGCTTCGATGGTACGGATGGTTTCCGCAACGTCATCAAAGCCGGTATCAATATCGACCAGCAGCGGCAATCGGGTGCCGCTGTCCATGATGCGCACGATGCTTTCGGCGACATGGCGCAGCTCCAACCGGCCAATATCCGCCCAACCGCGCGATGCGGCCATCTGGCTGCCGGAAAGATAGATGGCGGCAAAGCCCGCGCGTTCAGCTTCGAGCGCATCGCTGCCGTCGGCCACGCCGACGATATGCAGGGGCGCACCTTCTTTAAGCGCCGCCTGCATCGCATCACGGAATTTTTGACCTGCGGATGTTTTTGTCATTAGGCGCATTTCTCCGTTTTGCAGGCACCCGCCGTGCGGCAGGCGTTATAGACGCCGGTTGTGCCAAGCTCTGCCAGCTTGGCGTTATCGACTTCGGGCGTCAGCTCGCCCAGCTTGTCCGCGCCGAGGGTTTCAAGTTTATCGACCATCGCCAAGAACTGCGTACGCGCCTTGTCGCTCAGCAGGTCTTTGGTCAGGCTTTCAAGTTTCTTGATATATTGTGGACGTTTCCACGGCGTGGAGCCGAGCGGATGCGCATTCGCGCAGGCTTTTTCGTCTTCGACTTTTGTGCCGTCTTTCAGAGTGACGATCAGCTTGCCGCCAAAAGATTGTTCTTTCGGGTCTGTGCTGTGATAACGGCGTTCCCATTCGGCGACCTGCACGGTCTGGATTTTCAGCATCGCGGCGCGCAGTTCTTCTTTTTCTTCCGGCTTGATGTCATAGACGTCTTCGTCCCAGCGGGCGAGCTGGATGGAACGTGCAATCGCAAACATGATCGAATGGTCAAGCGTGCCGCGCGGGCTGTCCGGGTCAACTTTTTGCGGGTCATGCGCACCGGTGCCGATCACATGGTCGGTGTGGTGGCTGGTCTCCAGCAGGATGCCGTCGATCTGCGCCCAATCTACCGTTTTGCCATCGGCTTTTTTGGGCAGCTTGGCAACCATTTCAAGCGCCATATCGATGATCGCCTGCCCCTGATATTCAAAAGCGTGTTCTTTGGGATAGGTCATCATGATGTTGCGCAGTTTGTCGCCCGGCTCGGCCAGTTCGACTTTGTATTCGGCGTCAGGATCGTTCTTGCCGTCGAGGAAGCGGCGGATGATGCTGTCTTCACCTTCATACACAGGATTCGGACCTTTGAGACCGTGCATGGCAGAATTGAGCGCATCGATAGAAATTTCGGCGCTGAAGCCCGGCACGAATTCTTTTTGCGCACCGATATCGCCTTTGCGCGACTGGCGCGATGAAATGGCGTTATGCACGGCAAAATTCACTGTGTGGTAAATCTGCTCGACCGGCAGGCGCAGCATGGCCCCAAGACCGGCAGCAGAGGCCGCGGCGATATGCGTCATATGATCGACTTTGTGTTTGTGCAGGCAGATGCCCGTGCCGTTGCCGGTACCGACCAGTGCAACGTGAATTTCGTAAGCAACCGCAATACCGCGAATGACGTCTTTGCCGCCAATGCCCAGCTGCTGCGCCACCGCAAGGATAGGCGAGATATTATCATCAGGGTGCGAATATTCTGCGGCCAGATAGGTATCATCCTGATCGCGGAAACGCACGGCGACGGCATTCACAAAAGCCGCTTCGCGCGGGCCGAACAGGCGGGATTTGGGCAGGCCGTAAATGGTGGCGCGGCCGATGCCTTCGGATGCCATGGCCTTGTCGCGCGCAACCGTGACCGCATGTTCGTTCACAGCGGCGATGGCGATAGCGGCGTTGTCGATGATGCGGTTTTTCACCATATCCACCACATCGGCATCAAGGTCTTCGTCCTTGGTCGCGGCGGCCAGCGCGGCGATTTTCCACGCCAGCTGGTCTTGCTTTTTGAGCAGGGCTTTTTCAGGGTGAAATTTGACGGTATGGGTTTTCATGGCGCATGCTCCTGCCTGTAAAATGGGATGCCACAAGATAACAAAAAACGGTCGCCCGACCTATAGCAATCGGGCGTGGCCTTGACATAAACGGCAGGGTTTAAGGCTAGATTTTTTTACGCTGGCCGGGCGTTTTCTGCTGCGGCGCAGCAGCGTTTAGACCATTATCATTCGGCGACATACCGCCTGCGCGCGCCTGCATCAGGATGGCAATCATCATCGCCTTGTTCTGATAGACGGTGGTTTCCTCGGGCGTCAATGCGCGCTGCATTTCCTGTTTGACGGCATCGGCGGGCGTGATCTGGTGCGGGTGCAGGTTGGTGGCGTAAAGCAGGTTGTTCTGCCGGTCAACAACGACAAGGCGGCGCGCCAGATTGTCTTCGGCCAGCGTCTCCACGGTTTCGACCAGCGCGGCGGGCGCGAAATCCTGTTCGTCTTTATTGACCCAGCGCGGGATAACGTCCTGCCCCTGCTTCGCGGCAGCGAAATTTTCTTCAAAGCGCAAATGTACCGACTGCCGCGCCACAACAGACGGCACGGCCACGACAACGGCGCTGATATCATAACCGCCGCTGTGAAACGGCGAGAGGATCATCCGCGTCATTTCCTGCCCCATGGCGGCATCGTCCAGGATAACGTCCAGTTTGCGTTTGGCGGCTTCTTCGCTCAGCCAGCCGATCAGCCCCTCGACGGCTTTGTCGATGCGGGCAGCGGCGTTGATGGGGTCTTTTTTGACATGGTCTTCATAGCGCGGGTGATAGACGCGCAGATCGTCAAAATTGATATGCACAGCCTCCGCCAGCTCCGGCTTTTTCGCTTTGGCCGCTTCGGTAAAGGTGCTCTTGCCTGCGCCGGGCAAGCCGGTCACATAAAGGAGCGTCGGATTTTGCTGCGGGTTTTTGCGATCAAGATAATCGCGCGCCATGGATTGATATGCGGCGGCATATTCCGCATCGCTCATCAAATCGGGCTGCGCATCCGCATTGATGTCGTTGAAGGCAGGCGAAAGCGGTTTATCGTTTCCGTTTGTTGCCATGCATCATACCCCCGGTTCCCCAGAGCCCTATTATAGCGGGAATTACATGAATACGTCAAATAGCGCGGGTGCGATGCAACAAAGATCAAACCAAATTTGCTTTTTTTAAAGCTTTTTCAAAGGCCATAATGCATTCGCAAAGTCTCGTAAAGTTATTAATTGTAATTGAAGGAGCGTTAAAGGTATGTGTCACACCTCTCGTATGAGTATGCGCTGCAGAATGTCTAGCTACTTTTAATGTCCCGCAAATTGACTTGAACTGAAGTAGCTTGGCATTATCAACCTGCTTCTCAAACTTTTCCACTCCACCATACCCAACAATCTGAACAAGCATATTTTTAAAATGTTTGTCGTATTCGAATCCATAGTTTCTATCTATGGTGTTAACCTTAATCTGTTCCCGCAGAGCCGCATCTTTGATGCTTTTTTTTAAGCATCTAATAACGAGATCATCCAAGGCTTCTTCTAGCCACCCACAAAGCTCGATTATAGCGAGTTTTGAGTAAAGTGTGCTTTCTCGAATACTTCGCGACGAGTTAAATTTTTTTTCAAGCGAAGAAAGATTTGACTTGATGTATCGTTTTGCTGTCATTATTTAGGCAGAGAATATTTTAATAGCTGCGTCAAATCTATTAATTACCCGTAGGCGTTTAGACAAACCCTCTCTAATCAGCTCATCTGAAAATGCGGGGTTGTTCACAAGATCTTTATATCTAGCCCTAACCTCAACATCATTCATAGCTTCTATCAAGTCAATATTTTTGGCGACCCCTACTAGCAAAGCCTCAAGAAGAGTAATTGATGTTTTTGGAGGAGATTTGGATGAAAATATTTTACGATCAATAACAGATACAGTCCTGTCAAAAATCTCTTTTTTCAGCTGCTGATCTTTATCGCTTAAATCTCTATTATCTTGCATATAAGAATTCAGAAATTTAGAAAGTCGCCCATCATACTTTTTGTATTTATCCACAAAAGTAAAAAAGCGAAGAACTAGCTCTTGCTTAGTCAGGCGATAATTCTCACCTGACTTCATTTTATTAATTCTTCTCCACGAAGCATTCTGATCTAGAGCGCGCAAAAGAAGATTAAATTTCCCGCCGTAGATACAGTTCCTAATCTCCTGATTATTTAGCTTTGCTCCACCTGAGTTTAAACGGTGGAAAATTGTAAACAGATACTCCATATGATCAGTTTTCGAGAAATCACACCTAAGCACTGTCACAGGAATTGTCAAATTTTGAACGCGCTTATAATAATGATGATGTGGGTCATTTTTATCTTTAAGAGCGGCAACGGATTTTCCTGATATGTCTTGATTGATATCTTCCAGTACAGAAAGCTTCCAATCGCCTCCCTTTAAGAATCTAATAATAGTAGAAATTCTTTGAAGCCCATCAATAACCATCCATTTGTCAGTTTTGTAGTCAAAACTGAAACACATACTAGGAATAGGAAGCTGTTTGATAAGAGAGTCAATAAACCGTGTCTGTGAAGGGCTATTCCAGACTATATCTCTTTGAAAGTCTGGCTGTATCTCAAGAACGCCATCGTCGTGCATTCTAAATAGATCAGCGCAAGACCTGAGCTCATTATAGGCAACTATATCAGCTGGAGGGGTCTCATTGCTGTCATCTGCATAAAAAGACGCATCTTCCAGATCTTCAATTTTATTCTTTTTTGTCATGACTGCCCCCTCACAGATGCTTAGACGTTAAACCTGAACAGCATAATATCGCCGTCTTTGACGACGTATTCTTTTCCTTCCGATCTCATCTTGCCGGCTTCTTTTGCGGCGGCTTCGCCGCCCAGTGATACGAAATCGCCGAAGTCGATGGTTTCGGCGCGGATAAAGCCGCGTTCGAAATCGGTGTGGATGGCGCCTGCGGCTTGCGGTGCTTTGGAGAGTTTGCGAACTGTCCACGCCCGCGCTTCTTTCGGGCCGACGGTGAAGAAGGTGATGAGGCCGAGCAGCTGATAGCCCGCGCGGATGACGCGGTTCAGCCCCGGCTCGTCAAGACCCATGGTGGAGAGGAATTCCATCTTCTCTTCATCCGTACCAAGCTGGGCGATTTCCGCCTCGATCGCGGCGCAGATGATGACATAGCCCGCGCCTTCGGCCTTGGCCATTGCGGCCACGCGTTCGGTATGTTTGTTGCCTTTTTCGACATCGCTTTCCAGCACGTTGCAGACGTACAAAACCGGCTTGGCGGTCAGCAGTTGCAGCATCTGGAAGGCACGTTCCTGATCTTCGTTGTCGCGTTTGACGATGCGCGCGGGGCGGCCTTCGCGCAGCTCGACCAGCGCGCGTTCGATCACTTCGACCATCAGTGCGGATTCTTTATCGCCGCCCTTGGCTTTTTTGCGCAGCGGTTCGATACGCTTTTCAAGGCTTTCCATGTCGGCGATCATCAGTTCAGTATCGATGATTTCCTTGTCGCGGATCGGGTCAACGCCGCCTTCGACATGGGTGACGTTTTCGTCTTCAAAGCAGCGCAGCACATGCAGCACGGCGTCGGTTTCGCGGATATTGGCGAGGAATTGGTTACCAAGCCCCTCACCCTTCGAGGCGCCGCGCACAAGGCCGGCGATATCGACGAATTCCAGCTGGGTCGGCACGATGTTTTGCGATTTGCCGATTTTGGCGATGGTATCAAGGCGCGTATCGGGAACGGCAACACGCCCCACGTTCGGCTCGATGGTGCAGAAAGGATAATTCGCCGCCTGCGCCGCCGCCGTCGCGGTCAGCGCGTTGAAAAGCGTGGATTTGCCGACGTTGGGCAGGCCGACGATACCGCAATTGAAACCCATGTCTATTTTTCCTTTTGTACTTTTTTGTCCTGAATATCTTTGTCTTTGTCTTTTACTTCGCGCGGCGGCTGCAATGTTTGCGCGACCTTGCTCATATAGCCGTCCATATCGCCTGCAGCAAGTCTTGGCGCGTGTTCTGCCAGCGCATCTAGCATCTTCTCGAGCCCCGCGCGCTCCGCTTTGGCGAAATCACCCAGCACGTAGTTGCTGACCATGTCCTTGTCGCCCGGATGCCCGATGCCCAGCCGCACGCGCCAGTAATTCGCGCCCAGATGGCTGTCGATGGATTTTATGCCGTTGTGTCCGCCGCTGCCGCCCGCTTTTTTGACGCGTAATTTGCCGGGCAGCAGATCCAGTTCGTCATAGAACACGACCACGTTTTCCGGTGCAATCTTGTAGAATGCTGCTGCCGCCTGTACCGACTGGCCTGAGAGGTTCATAAAGGTCTGCGGCTTGAGGACGATGATCTTTTCTCCCTCCAGCGTACCGGTCGCCATTTCGCCCTGAAATTTTTTTGTCCAGTCGGAAAATTTATGGCGATGGACAAGGACGTCCATCGCCATAAATCCGATATTGTGACGGTTATGCTGATATTTCTGGCCAGGATTGCCTAATCCGACAAACAGCCACATGCCAGCTCACCGTCCCTGAACGCAGGTTACTTCTTCGCCGGTGCGGCTGCTTTTCCTGCAGCTGCTGGTGCTGCTGCAGCAGCAGGTGCTGCTGCGGCGGCGGCGGGCGCTTCCACCTCTGCCTTCATAGCGGTCGGTGCCACGACGGAGACGATGGTAAAGTCGCCATCGATCGTCGGTACAACGCTTTTGGGCAGTTTAAGGTTTTGAATGCTCAGCGAGCCACCGAGTTCAAGGCCGCCAATATCCATGATGAATTCTTCGGGGATATCGGTTGCTTTGCAATGGACTTCGATTTCATGGTGAACGAGGTTGATCACGCCGCCTTTGATAAGGCCGGGCGAGGCTTTTTCGTTCGTCACGCGCACCGGAACGTGTACACGGATCATCGTCTTTTCGGAAACGCGCAGGAAGTCTGCATGTTCCGGACGATCATTCACGGGGTGCAGCTGCACATCGCGCGGCAGAACCAGAACGGTTTTGCCTTCGACGGTCAGGTCGCACAGGTGCGTAAAGAATTGTTTGTTGCTCAGTTCCTTCAGCAGAACGCGTTCGTTGATTGCAATCAACATCGGCTCTTTGTTGTCGCCGTAGATAACGGCTGGAACTTTACCTTCGCGACGTACTGCACGGGCGGCCCCCTTACCGGCCTTCGCGCGTGCTTCTGCCGCAAGCGTTGTTTTGGTTTGTGCCATGATATCGTATCCTTTTGTTTCGGTTTGTTTTATCTGCTCCCGCTCAGCCTCCAGGGGTGCTGCTTCAGGAACGGGGTATATAATGCCAATACGGCTGAAAAATCAAGCGAATTATGAATTCTGGCCCCGCCTGCCACGGCCGTTACCGCCCGCTGCGTGGCTGAGGGTAAATTTAACAACATTATCAGCGGTATACATATAAGGTTTACAGCCGCGGCCGGATATGGGATGACCGATATCATTGTTTTAAACATCATCAAGGCAGAACGCATATGAAAGCGCTTTTCAACTGGCTCGGCAAAAAATCCAGCATTCAGCCCACGCTGGGCTACCTTGTCGGCCGCCCGTTTCTGGGCGCGTCTGATATCAACCGCGCCATTTACAACACGGCCAATCTGGACAACGGCGGCCGGATTGTCGAGCGCGGGATATTCCTGAGCGCTGTCTTTACCGCCGCCGCCATCGCCCTGCCCGCCGCCATGCCGGTTGCCGCAACGGCATTTATGATCGGCGGCGCCGCGATTGCGGGTAAAACCGTCGGCGTGCTGGCCGGTAAAGTGACCGACTGGCTGGTGGCAGATGTCAATATGCGCGTCATCCCGCGCCGTGAAGCCGCGAAAGCCCAAAAACCGCAGCCGTAAATTTATGCGCTGGCCGGAACGGTATCGAAGAGAGACGAAACAGAACGCTCTTCGCTGATACGCAAAATCGCTTCGCCAAACAGCGGGGCGACGGTCAGGTATTTGATTTTTGCGCAGGCCTTGATTTTGTCGGTCGCCTTGATGCTATCGGTGACCAGCATTTCTGTCAGCGGGGATTTTTCAATCCGCTCCACCGCGCTACCAGAAAAGACGCCATGCGATGCGACCGCACGCACAGATGCCGCGCCATGTTCGATCAGCGCGCTGGCCGCATTGCAGATTGTACCCGCGGAATCGACCATATCGTCAATCAAAATGCAGTCACGCCCCGCGACTTCGCCGATCACATGCATGACTTCGGAAATGCCTGCTTTTTCGCGGCGTTTGTCAATGATGGCCAGACCGGCATCGTCAAAACGCTTGGCAAAAGCACGTGCGCGCACCACACCACCCACATCGGGTGAAACGATCGTAAGGTTATCCACCTTGCAGACTTTTTGGATATACGGCACAAAAACCGGCGTGCCGGCAAAAAGATTATCGACCGGAATATCAAAGAAACCCTGAATTTGTCCTGCGTGCAGATCCATCGTCAGCACGCGGTCGGCGCCTGCGGTGGTGATAAGATTTGCGACCAGCTTGGAGGAGATGGGCGAACGCGCCGTGGTTTTACGGTCCTGCCGCGCATAGCCGAAATACGGCATCACCGCCGTGATGCGGCGTGCCGAACCGCGTTTCAGCGCATCGATCATGATGAGCAGTTCCATCAGGTGGTCGTTGGCGGGATAAGACGTCGGCTGGATGACAAAAACATCTTCGCCGCGGACGTTGTCGAGAATTTCCAGGAAGATTTCCTGATCGGCAAAACGTTTGACGTTCGCCTCGGTCAGCGGGATGCCCAGATAGGCGGAAATCGCCTCGGCGAGCGGCTGGTTGCTGGTGCAGGAAATAAGCTTCATGGTGCGTTCCGTCCTGTTGTCGCTGTTGGCGTCAAAACCGGCGATGATCTTACTGTTTCAAATCGCAAATAGATAGGCTTTGCGGGGGGGTTTTGATCAAGAAACTTGTAAATTGACATAAAGGCACAGACTTGATAGCCTTTCCGCATGTCACCGTCATTTCGAAAACTTGCCGAAGAATTCAACGACAGCGCCGCAAACGTCGGGGCTGGCGCAGGCAATTGGCAGATGACTGTCGCCAAATACCTGCTGCTGATGCGCCACAAGACCGAAACACCGGAGCAAAAACAACAGCTGACCGCGACACTGCTGGACGCGGCGATTGAACGTCTCGAAAAAGTCGTCACGGCCTTGCCGGAAATGACCGTTTATTCGCCGTCGACGCTTGAAAGCCTTTATGGCGTGTTCCGGCCCCTCGCCGCTGCTGAAAATAACGGGTTCTTGCCCAAAGACGCATCGCAGCGCCTTGCCGATGCCACGCTGAATTTGGTGCGCGTGTTGGAAACCTACGAAAAGCACGAGCGCATTGTGGCCGAACATTATACCAACATCCGCAAGAACTATAGCGACTTCTCTTTCTTTATGTTGGAAACGGCAGAGATTATTCAGGCGGCCGAAGCGCAGCACAGCGTCACAACGCAAAACGACATCACGTTAGGCAAGCTGCCGAATATCAAATCGCGCCTTTCCAAACCTTCCTGATCTTTTAATTTTTTAGCGGATAACAATCGCAGAGATTTGCCGTCCGTAATCTTTTTCGCCGCGCTGGCAGGTACGGCGATAGCTGAAAAATGCCGCCTCGTTTGCCAACGTATCTTGCGCTGTATCATAAATCTGGCCAATACCCGCCAGCCGCAGACGCTGTGCCGTATAGGCCGGCAAATCGAAAATCAGATGTCCTTCTTTGGGCGCGGGGCGAAAAAACGCTTCGTTATCGGCAGATTGCTCTATGAACGGCAGCTTGAAATCAATGCTGACTTCATAAGATTGCGGACCGATGCAAGGACCGATAGCGGCGGCAATTTGCCCGCGCACCGCGCCGATTTTTTCCATCGCCGCAATGGTTGATTCCAGCACGCCGCCAATCGCGCCTTTCCAGCCCGCGTGCGCGGCGCCGATGATTTTGTTTTTGCTATCCGCCAGCAGCACCGGCGCGCAATCCGCCGTAAGGATACCCAGCGCAAGGCCTTTGCGGTCTGTCACCAGCGCATCGGCCTGTGGCGCCGTTTCATGCGTCCAGACCTGCGACACCGTGACCACGCGCGCGCTGTGTACTTGTTTCAGCGTCAGCAGGTTTTCGGGCGCAACGTCCAAAGCCTCCGCAACCTTGGCGCGGTTCATGGCAATCATATCCGGATTGTCTCCAGATGAAAAAGCACAGTTCATACAGCTAAAAACACCATCACTGGCACCGCCGATGCGGGTAAAAAATCCGTGCCGCAGGTATTTGATTTTTTCAAGATCGGTGGTTAGAAAACGCATCACTTTTCCCCTTTGCCGAAACCTGCGGGTATCAGTCCGCTGCCTTTTTGCACCCAGCACAAAACCTTGAACAAATCACCCATCGCCGAAGGTGCCGTCAGGCGGTGTACATCCAGCGGAATTTGCGCCCGCTGCTGCGTGGACGCCTGTTCGGCCAGTTTTTGCGCACGCATGGCAATACCCAGCGCCCCCAGAAACTGCCCTTGTGTGGCGGCGGTAAAAACATCCGCCTTTGCAGAGACCGCTGCGGCCAGCGCATCAAAATCCACATGTGCGGTGATATCCTGCCCGCCCGGGTTTTCCAGCACATCGGCATATTCATGCCTGCTCACCGCCTGCAAGGTATCGCCAAGCGCGGTTTTGACATGTCCGTAATCTATCGCAAGGCAGGCCCCGCCGCTTTCGGCGATATGCGCGGCCATTTGCGCGGCAATATGCGTGCTTTGCGGGCTGGCTTCAAAAATGCTGCCCTCGGGCGCTTCGGACAGATGCGCGGGAATATGCGCCGCAGCATCCGGCACGGCACGGCAATCAAAAGCCAGCGTTTCTTCGGCGGCATCCCAGACCACGAAACGCTCGCGCCATGTAGCGCCGCGGCGGATGAACTGGCGGATCGGCAAGGCATCAAAAAACTCATTGGCAAGGATCAGACTGAAATCGCCGCGCGGTAAACCCGCCACATCGTCATGCCATGCGCAGACCGCATCGCCGAGCGCCGCCGCCTGCGCCGTGCGGAGCTGTGGGCTGGCTTCGACCAGATTTACCGACAGTGCCGCATGAAATTCTGGCCAGTTGCGTGCCGTGCGCAGAATGTCCGCCATTAGCGTACCCCGCCCCGGCCCCAGTTCGGCCAGCATGACACGCGCGGGCTTGCCGGCCTGCATCCACAGATCCGCACACCAAATGCCGATCATCTCTCCGAACAGCTGGCTGATTTCTGGCGCGGTTGTAAAATCGCCTGTACGGCCAAATGGCGTGGCGTGTGCATAATAAGCGCTTGCGGCCCTCTGCATATATTCAGCAAGGCTGATGCCGCCGCAATCACGGATATGCGCGGCGAGCGTGCCCGCGTCAGGCTTTGGACTGTTTGCTTGCGCTATGGGCTGCGGCATCTTTTTTCCGGGCATATTGGATAACAAGAACCCCCGCCGCAATCATCGGCAGGCACAAAAACTGACCCATCGAGAAATATTCGAGGAACAGACCAAGCTGGGGGTCGGGCTCGCGAACGAATTCAACCAGAAAACGTGCCGTGCCATATCCGACCAAAAGTGTGCCAAACAAAACACCATGCATGCGCCGGATACGGGCATTACGCGACATCAAAAACAGGATGACAAAAAGCAACAGACCTTCAAGGAAGGCCTCATAAAGCTGGCTGGGATGGCGCGGCAACCCGCCGCCCGCAGGGAAATTGACCGCCCAGGGCACATCCGTGATACGCCCGAACAATTCCCCGTTCACAAAATTGGCGATACGGCCAAAGAACAGCCCGATCGGCGCGGCGGTTGCGACAATGTCGCCCATGGCGAGCGGATTGATTTTGTAGTGACGGCAAAACGCCAGAATGACAATCACCACCCCCGCAAGCCCGCCGTGGAAAGACATACCGCCTTCCCAGACCTTGAAGATGCTCATCGGATGCGCCGCATATTCGGGGAAGTTATAAAACAGCACATAGCCGATGCGCCCGCCAAGGATGACCCCCAGCACCATCCAGGGCAAAATATTGTCGATGTCTTCGCGGCTGGGGCGGCGGTCACGGTCATGTTCGGCCAGCCAGCCACCATAGAACCAGCCGCCCATAAAACCCGCAAGATAGGCCAGGGCATACCAACGGATCAGAATTGGGCCGAGACTCAGGGCCACAGGGTCGATCTCGGGGAAAGGCAGGCCGGTCATGATAATTTACTTACTTTAGGTGGCTTCTTTTTGAATTTTCAGCTATTTTATAGCCCTGTCAGACCTTTAAAGCCATGCTTTTTTATTGCAATTTCGGCCCCCGGCATGTTACCACAAGGGCCACAAGAGGTGGATTATGAGAAGTGCGCGCGAGAAACTGAAAAAAGGGCTCGATCTGGATAGCCTGAAATTCTTTGACGATATGGCGCGCATGGCCACCGGCGCGCTGGGCTCGTTCAGCGAAGTCCGCCATCAGATCAAAGGCATGGTCAAACAGCGCGTCGATCAGATCCTCGCCGAGACCGACCTTGTCACGCGCGCCGAATTCGACCGCGTCGAAGCACTCGCCACCCGCGCCCGCGTGCGTGCGGATGCACTCGAAGCACGCCTTGACGCGCTTGAAGGTAAAAAGAAGCCGGTAAAAAGCAAAAGCGGCAAACCTGCCGCCGCCAAAAAACCCGCGACCAAAAAGACGACAACGAAAAAGAAAGCAGCAAAGAAATGATCGGCTCCCCGTTTGAACTTGCGCATGATGACAACAATCCGCTGGATATGGTCGAAGAACTCGCCCGCTCCAAAGGCTGGAACTTCACCCGTACGGATGAAGATTTTATGGTCATGACCATGCCCGGCCAGCACGGCCCGCTGGAGCTTTGGCTGGAATGGCAAGATGAATTCTCTGCGCTGCTGCTGTCTTGCTCTATGCCGGTCGAAATTGCGGACGAACATTTCGAAATGGCCTGCCGCACACTGGAGCAGATCAACCAGAACATGTGGCTCGGCCACTTTGATCTGTCGAACAAAGGCCAGTTCCCGACGTTTCACCACACGCTGCTGCTGCGCATGATCCCGTCGGGCATCGCTATTGATACGGTGCACGATGTTGTCGATATTGCCATGTCGGAATGCAACCGTTTTTACACCACCTTCCAGCTGGTGCAGTCGGGCGATGTGCGCCTGCAAGACAACCTCAGCGCCGCCGTCTTTGATACGGTTGGCGAAGCCTAAGCTTTTTAGCCATGAACCTGCTTTTGGTCGGCTGCGGCAAGATGGGTCAGGCGCTGCTGGCGCGCTGGATCGATTTACATCTTTGCGCAGACATCCATGTCATCGAACCCGCGGCGATTGATGCGCCTGTGACGCATGTCCACAAGCTGGAAGACCTGCCGGACAGCTGCAAACCCGATGTGATTATCTTTGCCGTCAAGCCGCAGGTGCTGCCCGATATGACGGCGGCCTATAAAAAATTTGTACCGCAGGGCGCCGTATTTATTTCGATTGCGGCGGGCAAGCCGATTTCGTTTTTTGAAAACCAGCTTGGCGCGGATGCAGCGATTGTACGCGCCATGCCCAATACCCCTGCCGCGATCGGTCAAGGCATGACAGTCGCCTGCGCCAATGCTGCCGTCACCGCGGCACAAAAAAAACAGACGGAGGTTTTGCTTTCTGCCGTCGGTGATTTTGTCTGGGTGCCGGAAGAAAAGCTGCTCGACCCTGTAACCGCCCTCTCCGGCAGCGGCCCCGCCTATGTGTTTTTGCTGATCGAAGCGATGGCCGCAGCGGCAGAAAAAATCGGGCTTGAACCGGCCATGGCTGCGCGGCTTGCGCGGCAGACCGTTATCGGCAGCGCCGCGCTGGCGCTTGAAACCCCTGATACATCCGCGGCCAGCTTGCGCGAAAACGTCACCAGCCCCGGCGGCACCACAGCCGCCGCACTGGCTGTTTTGATGCGCGGTGACGGCGGCATGCAAAGCCTCTTTGACGACGCCCTCGCCGCCGCGGCAAAGCGGGCAGAAGAATTATCCCGCTAAAAATTATTTCCGTCGATTGTTGCCAAGGCCGCTTTCTTTGGCAAGACTGCTGCGTTTTTCGGCATAATTCGGCGCCACCATCGGATAGTCGGGCGGCAGATTCCATTTTTCACGATATTGCTCGGGCGACAGGCCATAGGCGGTTTTCAGATAACGCTTGAGCATTTTTAATTTCTTGCCGTCTTCAAGGCAGACAATATAATCCGGCATGACCGATTTTTTAACCGGCACAGCGGGCTGCTGCGCGCCACTCGCGGCGGGTGCGGCGTGGCTTTCTTGCTCGATGACCGCAAGTGTTTTATGTACCTGACGGATCAGCGCGGGCAAATCCTGCACATCGTGGCGCACGACATAAGCCGCAACAATCTGTGCTGTATGCCCCAGCAAATCTGAGGCGGGATTTTTGATGTCGCTGCTGCTCATGGCTTTTCCTGTCCTTCGATGCTGCGGTTTTGCGCCGCCGAAAGGGTAACATCGGCGGGGCGCAAATAAAAGGGCGCTGGCCTTTGCGCCGTCGCCTGCCCCCCTTGCGCATAAACCTGCATGGCTTTCTGCGCCAGCTGGCGCGCATCCGCAGGCGGCGTGACCACACGTGCATCCGGCAGAAAGGGCGCCAGCTTGTGCGCGGCATCGCCGGAGATAACGACAGGTTGCGGCACTTTCAGAACAGATTGCGCAAAAACAGCCGGGCTTTGGTTAACTGGCGGATGTCCGGCGGTTTGAAAATAAAGCTCCTCCCGCCAGGCTTCGACCGCCACGACATTCACCTCGCCTTCAGCTGTTTCGGCAAAAAGATCGAAACTGCTGAGGCCGACGAGCGGCTTTCCTGCTGCCATGGCCAGACCGCGCATACCGGCAAGACCGATGCGGATTCCGGTGAAACTGCCGGGCCCCGTCACCACAGCCATCAAATCCAGCCCGTCATAGCCGATTCCGGCCGCTTCAATCGCGTGTTTGGCATGGTGGAGGAGCAAATTTCCCTGATCGCGCGTTTCCGGCGTTTCAAAGTAATAGAGCACATCCGCCCCGTCGCAGAGCGCGACAGAAAGAACCATATTAGCGGTATTTGCGGCCAGGCATTTCATCGCAAATCACAAAATCTCGGCGACCTGATCAAAGGCAAAACGCGGGCTGCGCGCGAAGGTTTTGCTATGATCGCCGTAGCCAAGATTGCAGATAAAATTCACCTTGAAACGGCCATCGGCAAAGAATGCTGCATTGACTTTATCCGCATCAAATCCGGACATCGGCCCGCAGTCCAGCCCATGGGCGCGTGCGGCCATGATAAAATAAGCGGCCTGCAAACTGCTGTTGCGAAATGCCGTTTCGGCAATCAGCGCATCATTGCCATCAAACCATGACTTGGCATCGGTATGCGGAAACAAAAAAGGCAGATGTTCGTGGAAGCGCATATCCATCGCAAAGATCGCCACAGCAGGTGCGGCCATGGTTTTGTCGATATTCATTTCAAGCAGGCAGGGCTTCAGCCGTGCCTTGGCTTCCGGGCTTTGTAAAAAAATGATGCGCAGCGGACTGCCGTTGGCGCTTGTCGGGCCAAATTTCATCAGGTCGTATATCTGTTCCAGCTTTTCGGCGGGAACGGGCTTATCAAGCCAGTCGTTTGCGGTGCGCGCAGTGCGAAAAAGCCTGTCCAAAGCGTGCTCTGTTAATACCTCGGCGGTCATGCTAATATATGCTCCCGTAACGGTGGTCAGACGAAAAGATGCTTACTATTCAAAAACATAATTGCAGGGCTTTGTACAGCGGTTTGTGCGCCATGGTCGGCATGGGGCTGATGCTGGGCGCTTTGGCACCCGCGGCCGCCGCCAGTATCCCTGCCGATACATCAAGCGCGGTGATTTTTGTCTATCAGCGCGTGGGCGAAGAAAACATGCCCCAAAGCAGTATTTCCGCCGAACAGTTCAAGGAACATATCAGAGAGCTGAAAACCGAGGGCTATACCGTTCTGCCGCTTCGGACGATTATCAAGGCCTTGAAGACCGGCGAAGCGTTGCCGCAGCGTGCTGTGGCCATTACGCTGGAAGGCGGCTATAAATCCACGCTGCAAAACGCCGTACCCGCCCTGCAACAAGCCGGCCTGCCCTTCACACTTTTTTATGCCAGTGATATGGCCGATAATAACCAGCCTTCACATATGAGCTGGAAAGAGCTCAAGGCGCTGCGTAAAAACAAACTCGCCGACCTTGGTATTCTGCCGGCCAGCTATGCCCAAATGGCGCAGCGGACCGCAGAGGAAAACGCAGGCCTGATCAACCGCGCCATCAGCCGCTACCGCGCGGAATTTGGCGAAAATCCTGCATTTTTTTCATATCCCTACGGCGAGTATTCACCCGAACTACGCAAACAGCTTGCCGGTTACAATTTCGAAGCCGCCTTTGCCCAGCAATCCGGCGTTGCCTATGCACAGGCCGACTTTATGTCGCTGCCGCGCTTTATTATGACGGATTCGTTTGGTGATCTTGAACGCTTTACGCTCACCGCGAATGCTTTGCCGCTACCTGTCAGCGATGTGATCCCCGACAGCATGATCGTCACAGAAAACCCGCCCGCGATCGGCTTTACAGTCACGCCGGATATCAAAGACATCGGCAAGCTGGCCTGTTTCGTGTCAGGTATTGGCAAAGCGGATATGGTCAAACCCGGCGGCAACCGCGTTGAAATTCGTCTCGACCGTATGCTTGAAGAGCGCCGCACACGCGTCAACTGCACCATGCCTGACGACACCGTTATTCCCGGCCAGCCGCAAAGCTGGCGCTGGTTCGGCATGCAGCTGGTGCTGGCCGATTATGCCGACGAAGAAATGGCACAATCGGAACCCGCCGAACAGCCCGAATAAACGGCTTTGTTGATGGCACTTGCCTGATCAGGCTTTTTCGATCACCGGTGTTTCGGCTTCGCCATCGTTGTCGGTGACGAGTGTCTCTGTACGGACATGCATATAAAGCAGCAGCGGCGCGGCGACATATATGGACGAGAACGTGCCAATGATGATGCCCAGGATCATCGCATAGATAAAGCCCTGAATAGCCGCCCCGCCAAAGATCGCCAGAATAGACATCACCACCAGCGTTGTTGAGCTGGTCAGCAAGGTGCGCGACATTGTTTGGTTGACAGAAAGGTTGATGACATCGGCCAGCGGCATTTTTCTAAACTTGCGCATCTTTTCGCGGATACGGTCAAAGACAATCACGGTATCGTTCACCGAATAGCCCGCAACCAGCAAAATCGCCGCCACAGTCGACAAATCGAATTCTATGCCCGTTAAAACAAAAAACAGCACGGTCGCAATAACGTCATGCGCCAGCGACGCCACACCCGCAATGCCGAACTGCCATTCATAGCGCGCCCAGATATAGAGCATGATACCGATCATGGAATACAGGAAAGCCTTGATACCGGTCATAATCAGCTCTTTGCCAACCTGCGGGCCGACATATTCGGTACGGCGGAATTCGGCCTTGTCGCCCAATGCGGCGGAGACTTCGGCATAAATCTGCTTTTGGGTATCGGTATCGGCTTCGCGGCCGGGAATTTTTATCATCAAAGTATCTTCGCCGAATTCCTGAATAGACGGACGCCCCGCCGTCAGATTGCCCAGCTGTGCGCGGACATCTTCGACCTTGGTATCTGCAGGCACACGAACTTCCATCAGAATGCCACCGGTAAAATCGATACCGAAATTAAGCCCGCGCGTGGCCATAAAAAAGCAGGTCGAGGCGACGACAAGCGCGGCCAGAAACAGACCTGTCTTGTGAAAGCCCATAAAATCTATGTGGGTATCGTCCTTAAAAAGACGGAGACGAAAAGCCATGGCGTGAACTACCTTTTTTTGTATCGTTATTAAAGCACGAGGCTGGACGGACGCGCCTTGCGCAGCCACAGGATGATAATCAGACGCGTGATCATGATGGCGGAGAACATCGATGTTACAATACCGATGCTCATCGCCACCGCAAAACCCTTGACGGGGCCGGTGCCGAAAGAAAACAGGATCAGCGCGACGATCAGGGTCGTCAGGTTCGAATCCACAATTGTCGACATGGCCTGTTTGTACCCTGTATCAATCGCAGACAATACGCTGCGCCCGCTGCGCAGTTCTTCGCGGATACGCTCGTAAATCAGAACGTTGGCATCGACCGCCATACCGATTGTCAGGATGATACCGGCAATACCGGGCAGCGTCAGCGTTGCCTGAAACAGCGACAACAATGCAAAGATGAAAGCCACGTTAAAAATCAACGCCACATTCGCAAACAGGCCGAACATGCCATAAAAGGCAACCATCAGAACACAGACAACCGCAAAGCCGTACATGGTTGCCTTTTTACCGGATTCAACAGAGTCAGAACCAAGGGTCGGCCCCACGCTGCGCTCTTCGATCACTTTCAGCTCGGCCGGCAATGCGCCGGAGCGAAGCAGAAGCGCAAGCTCGGTCGTTTCCGATGTTGTAAAGCTGCCGGTGATAATACCGTTGCCGCCGCAAATCGCGCTCTGGATCACAGGGGCACTGATGATGTTGCCGTCCAAGACAATCGCAAACGGCTTGCCGATGTTTTCGCGTGTTACGTCACAAAACCGCTTGGCGCCGATACTGTCGAACCTGAAAGATACCGCAGGACGCTGGTGTTCATCAAAGGTCGCCTGCGCATTTACCAGCATTTCACCGCTGATAATGATGCGTTTGCGCACCACCATGGTTGCACCCGGGCTATCTTTCATCGGTAAACGCATCGATAACGGGCCGGGACGGCTGGTCGGCGTTGCGTCTGGGTCGGGCAGATGGAATGTCATCTTGGCCGTTTCACGCAGGCGCGATTTGATTTCTTCGGGGTTATCGACGCCCGGCATTTGCAGCACGATGCGATCTGTGCCCTGACGCTGGATGACCGGCTCCTTGGTGCCGGTTTCATCGACGCGGCGGCGGATGATTTCAATCGACTGGTTAATGATCTGCGTTTTAAGCGTTCTGATTCCGGCCTCGGTCATATTCGCATTCAGCGTGCCATCCGGCGCAATCTGGATATCGAGGTCTTCGGCAAGGCCATTGGCAATTTTGTAAGCCGCCGCGCGGTCTTGGTCCAGATCGCGCAAACGGAACGAAATGCCGCTTCTTTTTGCCGTCAGATCGAGATAACCGATTTTCGCCGCCGCCAATTCCTTGCGCGCCGCATCGACCATGCCGTCCATACGTTCGGCAATCACCGTTGCCGTATCTGCTTCAAGAAGGATATGCGAACCGCCCTGCAGATCGAGACCAAGGCTCACCGTTTTGCCCGGCATCCAATCCGGCAGCGTGTTTTGCATCCAGATCTGGCGTTCTTCCGACAGAACATTCGGCACGGCATAGGCAACGCCCAGCACGCACAGCATCACAGTCAGAATAATCTTCCATTTATCAATATAAAGCATAGGCCCATTGTCCTGTTCAGACGCGGTTTGCAGGGAACCGCCGGTTGGCGGTGGCGAGATTACTTGGCAATCTTGTCGTTACCGTTTTTAACGGCAGCTTTGGCGGACGCGCTGTCGCGCACCATCATCAAGCTATGGCGCAGCGCAGTCACTTCGACGCCGCCGCCGATATCCAGCACGACGTCTTCTTCGCCGACCAGTTTTTTAACTGTGGCATGCAGGCCGCCGCCGGTCACAACCTTGTCGCCCTTGGCGAGATTGTTGATCATCTTGCGGTGTTCGATGATACGGCGGTTTTGCGGACGAATGACGATGAAGTAAAAAACAACAAAAATCAGCACCAAAGGCGCCATCGACACCAGCAGGCTCGGCCCGCCAGCAGCCTCAGCAGTATCCGTGGCCGTCTGGGCGAATGCGGGGGAAATGAACATGTTGCTTTACTCCTTGGAACTCTTAAGATGTGTGGGCTGTTGTTTTGACTGTGCGCCTATATTGCTGATCGGGCGCGAAAAAACAATAGAAAACAATAGAAAACCACAGCCCCCGCCGGTCAACCTGCTTCCGTGAAAAAGGCTCCATGCCGTCAAAAGTCAAAAAAATAGGCCTCTGGACACTCGGCACGGTAGTCGCCGTTTTTTTAATTTTAATCATTGGCATATGGCTTAATTTTCAATTTATTTCTGAACGCGCATTGCGTATGGCTGCGCCGGGCAGCAGCATCGAACAGGCACGCATCACCACTGGCGGCAGTTTTTTTGAAAATATCCGTATCAACGTCGGCGGCGCTGACATAACCATTGGCCGTATCGAAGCCTATGCAACGCTCGACGATATTCTGGATAAACGGCTGACCAAGCTTGTCATCGATAACGTGATGGTCGGGCTCCCCGCTGAAACAGATACGGAAAAAGAAAGCGACCCTGCGGGTTTTGTCCTGCCTGCCCCGCTGGATCTTTATGTGCGCGAAATTGTTTTTCGTAATATTAGAACCTTCGTCCCGTTTGCCGAAGGCGTCCCTGTCGTTTTTTCCGGCAACCTGGTTGATCGCGGCGCTGAATATCAGCTCAGCGGTGATTATCAGGCAACAGGCGACAGCCTTAAAGCCGCCGGACAAATCACGATCAAAGCCGTCAAGGAAACCGGCGCAGTGTCTGTCCATACCGATATCGGCGATGCACGGCTGGATATGCCGGAGCCGCCCCTGACTCTGCGCCGCGGCGCAGGCTGGTTGACATTTGACGTCACGCCCGAAGTCCTTTCGGGTCTGGCATGGCCGACACTGAATGCACAGCTTTCCGCCGGTGCGCTGAAACTCTATGACCTGCCGCTGCAAGGCCTGACCCTGACTTCGGCGATCACGCCCGAAAAAAGCGAGGTGCTGGTACAGGCGCAAGGCATGGATGAGTCGGGCGAGCTGACAGCCGATATCCGGCTTGACCGCAGCAGCGCCGATACCGACAAACTGGCCGTGACGCTGGAGGCAAAACTCAAAAATCTCGACGCACTTGGCGTCAACGACCTGAAGGGCCGCGGACAGGCCGAAGTAAAAATCTCCGCCGTCAAACCGCGCCGCGCCGGATGGCTTGAATGGCAAGACGTCAGTGGCGGGCTTGACCTTGGCGCACAGAACCTCTCCCTGCCCGGCCTGATGCGGGGCGTAGAGGCCGCCGCGACATTTTCTATCGCGCACGACCCTGCCTCGCAAAAAACGGTTTTGCAGGCCGCAGATAAACCCGTCACGGTCAAAGGCATCTTTTTGCCGCTGGATACAAAGCCGCTGTCGCTACATATCCCCGCGCAAAAAAACAAACCGCCCACGATCAGCTGGCAAGCCGCGGAAAAACAACTGACTTTGCAATTCGTCGGTCTGGACACCATCACGCCGCATGCCGCGATCAAAGGCCTTGGCGTTGATCTTACCGCCGGTTTTTCCGGCGACTATCCTGATTTGCAGGCCACGCTCACCGCCGCTGAAATTGCCCATACCCAAAAACCGCCCGCCTTCGTGCCCGTGCGGCTGAACGGTGGCATTAAAACGGCGGCCGGCGGTAAAGGGCGTCTCGATTTCAAAGCTGACCTGACCGAGAAAAATGGGCTGCTGACCGTGAACATCACGGGCCGTCATGACTTGCCGGCGCAAAAAGGCAGCCTTGACCTTTCGATGCCGCAGACAACATTGCGCACCGGCGTTTACAGCCTTAAAGATATATTCCCCCTCTCCGCCACCTATGTACAGGATGTGACCGGCACCATCGGCATGGCTGCAACCTTTGGCTGGCAAAAAGGTAAAAATACCTGGGCCACGACATCGAAAGGCGAGATCTTTTTGCGCGATGTGACCGGCAACGTCGAAGGAAATATCATCAACAACGTCAGCGGCGTCATCAAATTCGACAGCCTGCTGCCCCTGACAATGAAAGAGCAGCGCCTTGCCGTGGGCGGGGTCAATGTCGGCCTGCCGCTCAGCGCGGGTCTGGTTGTCGCCAGTCTTGATGCGCAAAACCGCTTCACGCTGCACGAAGCCGAATGGACGCTGGCCGAAGGCAAAATCACCTCCAGCCCTTTTAGCCTGAAACTGGATGAGCTCAGCGCCGATAACATTACGCTGACGGCGCGCGATTTACAGCTGTCATCCCTGTTCAAAATCGCCCCGATGGACGGCCTGACAGCCGAGGGCACGGTTGACGGAATCCTGCCCCTGCGCATCAATAACGGCGAGGTCACCATCGAAAATGGCGTATTGGAATCAAAGGGTTCAGGAAATATTCGTTATAGTCCGCAGGATATGCCCGCCTTCCTCCGTGACAATACGCAGAAGCAGATGGTCGATCTGCAGGTCGCGCTCAGGGCTTTTGAATTTGAGTCTCTCAAGCTCACGCTCGATGGCACTTTGGGCAAAAATCAAAAGATCGGCATCTCGGTCAAAGGTAATAATCCGGAGTTCTACAATGGCTATCCCGTCAGTCTTAATTTAAATGTGGAAGGACCGCTTGAAAATATCCTAAGATATTCACCGGGCAGCAGCCAGATACCGGACAGCATCCGCAAACAACTGGAAGAGTATGAGAAAAACAATGCAAAAAAATGAATTCAACCGCGTTGCCCTCACCCCGATGATTTTCGGGCTCGGGATGGTTTTGGCGCTTGGCGCCTGTTCCCCCACCGTCAAGGTGCAGGCACCCGACAAACCGATCGAAATCAATATGAATATCAAGATCGAACAGGAAGTGCGCATCAAGGTCGAAAAAGACCTCGAAGACATGTTTGCTGAAGATCCCGAATTGTTCGGCCTCAAGAAATAACAACATCACCTCATTCAAGGATACATACGGATGAAAAACACGATTGCAAAAATTCTTAGCTTCGCTGTCATGATGGTTGTGGCCGTGCCGCTTGCCTTTGCGATGAGCGTCGAAAGCGCAAAAACGCAGGGTCTTGTCGGTGAACGTCAGGACGGTCTGCTCGGTATCGTCGCCAGCCCCACGCCCGAACTGCGCAAGCTGGTCGAAACCACCAATGCCGAACGCCTCGAAAAGTACAAAGGCATCGCAGAGCGCCGCGGAACAGAACTGTCAAATGTTCAGGCTTTCGCCGGTAAAAAACTGATCGATAGCGCCGCACCCGGCGAATATATCCAAAATGCAGGCGGCGGCTGGCAGAAAAAATAATCTGACATCGCCCCACATATAGAAAAAAGCCGGCAACGACAGCCGGCTTTTTTTATTGTTGCGTGTTCTTTTTACGCGAAGAAATTTTTGCGGTAGCCCTGCATATACAACAAGGCCGTCAGGTCGCTGTGACGCACCTGATGCGGCGTGGCTTCCTGCACGGCGGGCTTGCCGAAATATCCCACGCCAACGCCCGCGGCTTGCAGCATCGGAATATCATTTGCGCCATCACCCACCGCCATCGTGCGGGCGGGCGGCAGGTTCAGCTTTTGCGCTTCTTCGGCCAGCGTGCGGCTTTTGGTGTCTTTGTCGACGATAGGCAGTTCGACATCGCCGGTCAGTTTGTCGTCATGAATGCCAAGCCGATTGCCGATATTGCGGTAAAACCCGAGCACGCCCGCAACGTGCCGCGTAAAAATATCAAACCCGCCCGAAATCAGGACGCATTTGGCATCGAAACGGTTCATGGTTTTCACCAGCGTCTGCGCACCTTTGGAATAACGCAGGCCATCCAGCGTTTCGAACAGTGCCGAAACAGGCAGGCCTTTGAGCAGGCCGACTCGCATTTTCAAAGCATCGGCAAAATCGATCTCCCCGCGCATGGCCTGCGCCGTGATGGGGGCGATTTTGTCCTTGAGGTTCAGGTGCGCCGCCAGATCGTCCAGTGTTTCCCCCTCCACCATCGTTGCGTCCATATCGGCCAGCAGCAGCCCCTTGCGGCGGTTTTCGTCGAGCGGTTGAATAAAAATATCAAAAGAGCCAAAATTTTGTAATTTTTGGCGCAGGCGGGATGTCAATTCGGTATTATTCCCGCTCAGGATCAGGTCAAGCGCGCATCCGTCGCCCAGCCAGTCGGCGCGCAGATTGTCCACGCCCATGCTTTTGACCTCCGCCGCCAGCCGGTTTTCGTGTCCGGCGGTCAAGCCGCCGCTTTCGCCGGCGACAATCGTAATAACTGTTTCTGTGGCCATTTTCCTGAAATCCGTTGACGCGGTTTATAGTCCGGAGAATAATATCTCCGGCACCGCCAAAACAACAATAAAACATTTTAACCCTCCTGATAAAAGAAGAGTAACCCATGACGCTGCAACGTCCGACAACCAAACCCGCCAATCCGAATTTCTCTTCCGGCCCCTGCGCCAAGCGCCCCGGCTGGTCTGTGGCGGCATTGTCCGGCGTGCCGGCAGGCCGCTCCCACCGCGCGCCGCTCGGCGTTAAAAAAATTCAGGCGGTGATTGAAAAATCCAAAGCCATTCTGGGCATGCCCGCGGACTGGAAACTGGCCGTTGTGCCGGCTTCCGACACAGGCGCGATGGAAATGGCCATGTGGTCGCTGCTGGGCCCGCGCGGTGTTGATGCACTTGGCTGGGAAGTCTTCGGCAAACTCTGGATTGTCGATATCGTCAAGCAGCTCAAGATCGCAGACACGCGCACCTTCGAAGCGCCGTTTGGCGAATTGCCCGACCTGTCCAAAGTCGATACCGACCGCGACGTTGTGTTTACATGGAACGGCACGACATCGGGCGTTAAGGTGCCGAACGGCGACTGGATCAAATCCGACCGCAAAGGCCTGACGATCTGCGATGCCACCTCTGCCGTTTTTGCCATGGATATGCCGTGGGACAAGCTGGATGTCGTCACATGGTCGTGGCAAAAAGTGCTGGGCGGCGAAGCCGCGCATGGCATGCTGGCCCTGTCCCCCCGCGCCGTTGAACGCCTTGAAAGCTACACGCCGCCATGGCCGATGCCGAAAATTTTCCGCCTGACCAAAGGCGGCAAGCTTTTTGAAGAACCCTTCGAAGGCAAAACCATGAATACCCCGTCGATGCTGGCGGTTGAAGATTGTCTCGATGCGCTCGACTGGGCTGAAAAACTGGGTGGTTTGAGCGCCCTGCTCAAGCGCACCCGCGCCAACCTTGCTGCGGTTGAAAAATGGATTGAAAACACAGATTGGGCAGAATTTTTGCCGTCCGATCCTGCCACCCGTTCCAATACCTCGATCTGCTTCAAGGTGGTCGACCCCTGGCTGGCAAGCCTTGACGATAACGCTCAGAACAAAGTCATTAAATCCGTCGAAAGCATGCTCGACAAAGAAGGCATTGCCTTTGAAGTCGCCAACCACCGCGACGCGCCACCGTCTTTCCGCCTGTGGGGCGGCGCGACGGTTGAAACGTCCGACATCGAAGCCGTACTGCCGTGGATTGACTATGCCTACCGTGCCGTCAAAGCGGAACAGCAGGCCAAAGCGGCTTAAGCTGGATTAAAGTCAAAACAAGCGTAAACGCGGCGTTTTTAGGGCGCCGCGTTTCGCTTTGTGACCAGCATGGGTTTGAACAGCTCGACATCACGCTTCATTTCAACATGCGCCAATCCGCCGTTTTCGATATGGGCAGGAGATACCGGTTTCATGGTTGCCGCGTTGAACGTGACCTGCATGAATTGCTTGTTTTTGCGCTCGACGCTTTCCAGCACCAGACGCAGTTCCTCCCCGCCGCGGCCATCCTCCGCGGCCTTGTGGAAGGCGTTACGTACCTCCCACAAGCCGTCACGGAAGGAGGGCCGTGATGGATCATCGCTCTCGCGGATGTAAACTTCGGATCCCGGCTCGGGAAACATAATTTGCGGTTTCGGCGGCGGCGGTGGCGGCGGCGTTACCTGCATGGTGCCGGGGTCATAGGGGATGGTCATATAGGCAAGCCCTGACATCCGGCCGATGCTGCGCAGCTGCACATAGAGCTGCGGGGCGTCGTCAAAGCGGCGCTGGTCGGTTTTAACCTTCATAACCAGCCAGTCGTTCTTTTCCGCTTCGGGCAGGCGCCAATCCAGCTCATGCCCTCTGGAGGGCTTCTGCGAAGCGTCAAAGCGTACGGTCGCCCCTTCAACAAGGAACGGCGGTGGCGTGATGTCTGGCGTCGTCTGCGGCGTCATGGCATCCCTTTCGGTTTGAATGTCTGTATGGTATAAATGTACCCCATATTTGAGCGCCCGTCAATAAAAAAACAGCGCCGGATATTAAAAACCTTTGCGGAAAGTGTTTCGGCCTTTTGCGCCGCTTCAAACCCGCGCTATACTGCTGTGCAGCAAATAACAAAAAAGCCCCGTAACGAGGAGTGTGCCCCGATGACCGCCAACAAACCCAAAGTCCTTATCAGCGACAAAATGAGCCCGCAGGCCGAAGCGATTTTTAAAAATCGCGGCGTCGATGTGATCGTCAAAACCGATTTGAAACCCGAAGAACTCGTCGCCGCCCTCAACGACATCGACGGGCTTGCCATCCGCTCCTCGACCAAAGTCACGGCAGAAATTCTGAAAGGCGCCAAAAGCCTGAAAGTCATCGGCCGCGCCGGCATCGGCGTTGATAACGTCGATGTGCCCGCCGCAACCGCTACCGGCGTTGTCGTTATGAACACGCCGTTTGGCAATTCGATCACCACCGCCGAACACACCCTTGCCATGCTGATGGCGCTGGCGCGGCAAATCCCGCAGGCCAATGCATCGACCCATGCAGGCAAATGGGAGAAAACGAAATTTATGGGGCAGGAATTGTTTGGCAAGACGCTGGGCGTCATCGGCTGCGGCAATATCGGCGCCATCGTTGCTGACCGCGCTGTGGGTTTGAAGATGAAAGTCATCGCCTTTGACCCCTTCCTGTCTGCCGACCGCGCCGTCGAACTGGGCGTTGAGAAAGTCGAGCTTGAAGAGGTCTTCACCCGCGCCGATTTTATCACCCTGCACACGCCCATGACGGACAGCACCCGCGGCATTATCAACAAGGCTGCGATGGCGAAAATGAAAAAAGGCGTGCGCCTTATCAACTGCGCCCGCGGCGGCTTGATTGTCGAGGCTGACTTGAAAGAAGCCCTCGACAGCGGCCATGTCGGCGGCGCGGCACTGGATGTCTTCGAAGAAGAGCCCGCCAAGGCAAACCCGCTGTTTGGTCACGAAAACGTGATCTGCACCCCGCACCTGGGCGCATCGACGGTGGAGGCGCAGGAAAACGTCGCCCTGCAAGTGGCCGAGCAAATGGCCGATTTCCTGTTGCAAGGCGCGGTTGCCAATGCGGTCAACATGCCGTCGGTCAGCGCCGAAGACGCGCCGAAGCTGAAGCCCTATATGAAACTGGCCGAACAGCTCGGCAGTTTTGCGGGGCAACTGGCCAGCGAAGATACGCAGGAAATCCAGATTGAATACGAAGGCCTCGTCGCCGCGCTGAATACCCGCCCGCTGACCGCGCTGGTGCTGTCGGGCTTTTTGAAGCCGTCGATGGAGGGGGTCAATATCGTTTCCGCCCCTGCCCGCGCCAAAGAACGCGGCATGACGATTGCCGAAACCAAACGCGACAAAAGCAAAGACTTCCTGACGCTGGTGCGCGTCACCGTCACCGGAAAATCGGGTACGCATGTCGTGGCCGGTACGATTTTCGGCGGTGAACAGCCGCGGCTTGTCGCCGTTGACAACGTGCCCATCGAAGCGCAGCTGGAAGGCGAGATGCTGTTTATCCAGAACCTCGACAAACCCGGCTTGATCGGTGCGGTGGGAACCTTGCTTGGCAATGCCGATGTCAATATCGCGGATTTCAACCTTGGCCGCATTCCGGGCCAGAACAAGGCGATTGCCCTGATTTCGGTTGATACAACCGTGGATGCAAAAATCATCGACAGCATCGATGCGCTCGAACAAGTCGAACGCGTCACTGTGCTGCGTTTTTAAACAAGGCCCAAGCCGGAAAGAAGCCCGACCCAAATGACCACCGCCGCCCTCTTCGGGTTTCTTTCCGTCGCGGCCATGATTGCCGCGCGGCTGACCTATTTCCAAAGCATCTGGCAGAGAAAAACGCAGCCGCATGCTTTTTCGTGGCTTATATGGGGCGTGATTTCATCCATCGGCTTTGCGGCGCAATTTGCCGAGGGCGCGGGCGCCGGTTCCTGGGCGCGCGGATTTGGCGCCCTGACCTGCTTTGTGCTGGTCGGCATCAGCCTCTTTCGCGGCGAAAAAAACATTACCCGCGGGGACTGGATCACGCTGATCGTCGCGCTCTCTGCCATCCCGCTCTGGATACTCACCAAAACACCGCTGTGGTCGGTCATATTGGTGTGCGTGATAGATACCGTGGGCTATCTGCCGACCATTCGCAAATCATGGACCAAGCCACAATCTGAATCGGCGCTCAGCTACTGCCTTGGCTCCCTCGGCGCGCTGTTGACCTTGCTCGCGATTGAAAATTACACCATGGCCACATGGCTTTACCCCGCCGTTCTGGTCGCCAGTAACGGCGCGATGGCCGTCTTTTTATTAAAACGGCGCCTGCGGCTGGCGGCGGCCGCACCGGCGACCTGAAAACCGCCTCTCATGTGCTGAATCCGGTTTATTTTTTGGTAAATGACGGTATTCTGTCGGCATGATCGAGAAAGCCAAATATATCTGTATTTTCATATCTGCCCTGCTCTGCCTGACGCTGATGCCGCTGCGCAGCGCGGAAAGTCTGAAGCCGCCCCCCGGCATGGCACCGCAACCGCAAGCCGTGGCCGAGGTTTTTGTCTTCAAAAGCGAACGGCGGATGGAACTGCGTGACAAATACGGCAATATCGTGCGCAGCTATCGCATTGCCCTTGGCAAAAACCCTATCGGCCACAAGCAATATGAAGGCGACAACCGCACCCCCGAAGGCCGCTATCTGATCGATGCGCGCAACCCCAATAGTGATTTTCATCTTTCGCTGCGCATCAATTACCCAAGCGCAAAAGATCGCGCCGAAGCCAAAAAGCGTGGCCACCGTCCGGGCGGCGATATTTTTATCCACGGCATGCCAAACGGCAAAGGCTGGATGTGGTGGAAATACAATACCAAATCGGATTGGACAAACGGCTGCATCGCCGTCACAGACCGCGAGATGAAAGAATTGTGGGAACTTATCGCCGACAGAACCCCCATTATCATCCAGCCGTAATGCATACGCAAGGAGAAGACCTGAGATGATTTTCGGAGCCGATATTTCCGGCGCGCTTGCTGCCGCGGTTATGCTGGTCTCCGCCCCCGCCGGTCTGTGCCCGCCCGCCGCGCCGGTGAAAGTCAGCGTAGAGTTCGAACACAAACAAAACCCCGTTGAAAAAAAGGTCACATCGCAGGCATTGACCGCGCAGATGCGGCAGATTGAAAACGCGCCGGATAGCGCCAACGCCTTTGCCACCGAAGCGCATTGGATGGTCGGCGGGCTGAACAGCAGCCAGCTGCGCACGGGCTACCAGATGCCCTATCTGCGCCGCGACAGCAAAGACGGCATGTCCTGTATCATGCCCCAGGCATTTCATTATACCATCACCTATGAAAACACGATTTATATCGCCGAAGATTTCCGGCTGATGGGCTGCCGTTACAGCGCCACCATGGCACATGAAAAACGTCACGAAAAAACCGATTTGAAAATCCTTGAAGACCATGCGGTCAAAGTACGCATAGCGCTCGAAAAAGCCGTGAGCGGCCTGCGCCCCCTCGGCCCCGTCCCCGCGCAACAGATCGAAGCCGAATACACCCGGCTGGCCGGAAATATTGCCGCCACGATCCAGCCGCTGCACGCACAAATGATGGCGGAGCGGCGCAGAAAACATGCCGAAATAGATTCATACGAAAATTACATGCGCGACACCGCGCTTTGCCCGGAACAGTTTCCGCGCTTTCAACAGGACGGAGAGTAAAAAACCATGAGCAGCAAAACCGTACATATCATCGGTGGCGGCATGGCCGGATCGGAAGCGGCATGGCAGCTGGCCGAAGCCGGCGTCAAAGTCGTGTTGCATGAAATGCGCCCAGTCAAAAAAACCGATGCGCACCACACCGATAACTTCGCCGAACTGGTCTGTTCCAATTCCTTTCGCTCCGACGATTGGGAAAGCAATGCCGTCGGCCTGCTGCATGCCGAAATGCGCCGCGCCAATTCCATCATTATGTCGGCGGGCGATAAACACAAAGTGCCCGCAGGCTCCGCGCTTGCCGTTGACCGCGACGCCTTTTCTGCCGAGGTCACGGCGCGGCTCAGCGCACATGCCAATATCACCATTGAACGCGGCGAAGTCGACGGCCTGCCGCCCGCGGATTGGGACAGCGTGATTGTCGCCACCGGCCCCCTGACTTCTCCCGCCCTCAGCGAAGCGATTGGCAAGCTGACGAACGAAGATCATCTGGCTTTTTTCGATGCCATCGCGCCGATCGTTTTTACCGAGAGTATCAATTTCGACATCGCATGGTATCAATCCCGTTACGACAAGGCAGGCCCCGATGCCAAGGGCGAAGATTACACCCCCGCCCCCGTGGGCGCGGGCGGTACGGGCAAGGATTACATCAACTGCCCGATGGAAAAAAAAGAGTATTACGATTTTATCGAAGCTCTGCGCGCCGCTGAAAAAACCGAATTCAAGGAATGGGAAAAAAACACGCCCTATTTCGAAGGCTGCCTGCCGATCGAAGTCATGGCAGACCGCGGCGCGGATACGCTGCGCTGGGGGCCCATGAAAGCCATCGGCCTGATCAACCCGCGCGCAACCGAATTCCCGCGGCCTTGGGCTGTGGTGCAGCTGCGGCAGGACAACGCGCTGGGCACGCTCTATAATATGGTCGGTTTTCAAACCAAGCTGAAATACGGCGAACAGCAGCGTATCTTTCGGATGATCCCCGGCCTTGAGAACGCGGAATTTGCCCGCCTTGGCGGTATCCACCGCAATACATTTATTAACAGCCCCAAACTGCTCGACGCCACGCTGCGGCTCAAAGCCATGCCGCGCCTGCGTTTTGCAGGGCAGATCACCGGCTGCGAGGGTTATGTCGAAAGCGCAGCCGTAGGCCTGATGGCCGGACGTTTCGCCGCCGCCGAAGTTTTGGGGCGCACAGCCGAAGTGCCGCCGCCGACAACAGCCATGGGTGCACTGCTCAACCACATCACCACCGGCGCGAATGCCGACACCTTCCAGCCGATGAATGTCAATTTCGGCCTTTTCCCCCCCATAGACGAGGCCGGACTGCTGCAGGCCGGCAAAAAAAAGGTCGACAGCAAAGACCGCAAAAAAGCCATGAGCCACCGTGCCCTGGCCGATTTTGAAAAATGGGTTTCGCTCGATAAATCAGCGGCTTAAATACCCCTCGCGCAGACTTTAACCAAAGCGATGCATTTGGGTGCTAAAATAGGAATATGTTTTGGTACGCCTTTCGGAAGGCTTTTTGATGCTGACGTTTTTCTATGCTTTTATCACGCTCGGACTTATTGCGGTTGTCGCTTTTAATGAATATTACCAGCGCAGCATGAAAGTCTGCCCGATGCCAACGGCGGCATCGACGCGCAAAGTCATGATCGAAGGAATCCACCAGCCCTCACCAAAAGTTATCGCAGAGCTGGGCTCCGGCTGGGGCGGCGTGGCGATTGCAGCAGCGACACGTTATCCGGATGCGCAGGTGATCGGATTTGAAGGGTCGTTGATGCCGCTGCTCTTCTCGAAACTGCGCAAGGCCCTGCACCCGCGTCTGAAAAACCTGCGCTTCGTCAAAAAGAATTTTTTTGAAAACGACATGCGTGATGTCGATGTCGTCCTTTGCTATTTATCCAACCCGCATATGGCGCAGCTGGAGCCGAAACTGCATAAAGAATTGAAAAATGGCGCGGAGATTGTCAGCTCGACTTTCTACATGCCGCACTGGCTGCCGCGAGAAAAATCAATTGTTGGCGGAGTTTATGATACGCCGGTCTTCGTCTATGAAAAGAGCGGTGATCCGCTTCCGGATGATATGGCGCCTGCTGCGCGCGCGGCGCAATAATTCAGCTGAACAAAAGCCGTATCTCCCGCAGCAGCGGTGGCATCGATAGTCTTGGCGAGAAAACATCAAAATCAGCACTTTTGATCTGACCAAGATAAAGCCGCGTCAGCTTTGCCATGCGCCGTAGCGGCTTTGGCGCGGCATGCAGGCTCTGCAACTGGCGGTCGGCTTCCTGCCACACGGCGCGTGTCACCGGCAGTAATTTTTGGATCGCGCTGCCGTCATAAAGATCGTACACCGACATTTCCTGCCGGTGGATCAGGTCTTCGGGCAGATAACATCTGTGCTGGCGCAAATGGACTGGCGCCGCGCGCAAAAGACCGGTCAGCCCGTAAGCTGCGGCAATCGCCTGCACCTGTTCTGGCGTTGCCGTTTGCCCCAGCACTTTGAGCGCAAGGGAGATCAACGGCGCGTTTGTATATTCGGCATATTTGACCATACCTTCCAGATTGGCAGGCAGGCGATCTTCCAGATCAAATTCACGGGCATAGATCAGGTTATCCATATCTTCGCGCGGCAGGTCATGCGCTTTAATTGCGGCACACAGCGGCTCCAGCCCCTGATGTTTGAGGACATCCCCCCGCTCGTAATAGCCCGAAAGCGCATCGCGCCACCATTGCAGACGGATAAGTCCAAGCTGCGTTTCGGTCACAACTTCGCGTGTTTTGGCGATTTCATGGTTGAAAGCATAAAGCGCAAATAGCGCTTCGCGCGGCACCGCAGGTTCGTAAAGGCTCAAAAGAAAACGGTCCGGATCATGTTTCCGGACCATTTCTCCGCAATAAGACAGCGACGTCATTTGCGCCGCTGTAATTAGCGGTTCATCACGAAATCTTTACCAAAAAACACTTTGTTCTTGGTGCTGACCGTGCCGGGCTTGACGCGCGGCAGATGCAGTTTTTCGTCCATCAAAAAGTTACGGTAGTAACCTGTGGGGAACGGATGATAGCGGTCATCAAACTGCACAGAGCCCAGAATGCTCATAAACAAACCCGCCCAGCGGTTATAGTTTTCGGCACGTGAAGAGCAGCTGCCGACATAACGCTTGCCGCCGTAAACGCTGGAAATCATCACGCCATGCATGTTGATGGGGTTGCCTTTTTGGTCCATCTGCTTGAAGGCAACCTGAATAGCCGTGGCATCACCTTTGTCGCCAAGGCCGGCCGGTGAATAAAAAGCGGTGATTTCGGCATCAAGATACTGTCCGGTTTCTTTTTCCCAATAATCCTGCGCCAGCGTATTGACGACAGCTTCGTCGGTCAGGCGCTTGGGATAGATTTTCAGGCGGCCATCTGGCTGCACTTGCAAACGGCAGGTCGGAATTTCTTCGGCCAGCGGACCTGCAATGCGGATACGCGTCGACGGACTGTCACCCGTTTGCATTGTCCAGCTGTCGGGGAAAGAAATCGTATAGCCGTGCGGTGCGTCTTTCCAGACGAAGGTATCTGCCTTGGCTACTGGGCTAAAACCAATGACCAAAGCGGCTGCGACCACGGCGGCGCGGAACATATGACGCATTCTAAAACTCCTCTACTGTCCAAACTGCTGGACGTCCTCAATTGTGTCTTGTTTTTTGCGTTTTGGGAATAGGTCTTTCACCATTTGCGGCGTTAAAATGCCGGAAACATACAGGATGCTCCCGTAAATACCCGCCCCCGAAAAGACCATCGCGGCGAGCGCGGACAAGCGCCAAACCTCGCCCCTATCCATAAAATAAGGCATCAGCCAATATTCTTGCGCAAAAATAACGCACCCCATCACCAATGATGCGCCAAAGATCATCAATGACCGCTTTACAGAACGCTCCGCAAAGACCGCCAGCTTCCTTTTACGCAATCCGCGCATCAGCAAAACCAGATTCACCCATGCCGTCAGCCCCGTTGCCAGCGCGATGCCGACATGCTGGAAATACTGCAACAGGGCAATCGCCAAAAGCGTATTCATCACGGCACAAACCACCGCGTATTTCACCGGCGTTGCCGTATCGCCATGTGCAAAAAAGACCGTGCTGAAAACGCGGCTGACGATAAACGCCGGCAGCCCCAGCGTATAGGCCATCAGCACATAGCCCGCCTGCAGCCCGTCATGCGCTGCAAAGGCGCCGCGCACGAACAAAACATTGACGATGGTATCACCGATCACCAGAAAGGCCACCGTTGCAGGCAAAGCCAGCAGCAGGCTGATCTCGATACCTTTGTTGAAAAGACGTTTGGCGGTTTCCGGTTCATCCGCCTTTAGCGCCCGGGCCAGCATGGGCAAAAGCGCCGTACCAATCGCTATGCCGATAACGCTGAGCGGCAGCTGGTACAGACGGTCGGCGTAATACAAATACGAAATCGCCCCGACAGGCAAAAGCGAGGCCAGCACCATATCGATAAACAGATTGATCTGCGCGATCCCCGCACCAAAAACCCCCGGCCCCATCTTGCGGAACAGTTTGCGTATATGGGGCGTCAGCCGCGGGCGCTGCCATTTCAGCATGATCCCGAGGCGCCGCGTGGCATAGAATAGCCACGCCAGTTGGAGCACACCGGCCAGCATAACGCCCCAGGCCAGCGCATGCCCCGCCGTATCGGTAAACGGGGTGAAACAGAACATGGCAAAAATCAAAGCGAGGTTAAACAGCATCGGCGCGGCGGCAAAAGGCCCGAAGCGGTCAAACGAATTCATCACCCCGCCCAGCAAGGCCGTCAGCGACATCAGCAAAATATACGGGAAGGTCACGCGCGACATTTCAAGCGCCAGATCATAACGCTCCGGCGTGCTGCTAAAACCAGGGGCAATCACATGCAAAACCCACGGCATCAAAAGCAGCATCAGAACGGTGAACGGGATCAAAACTGCCAGCATCACCGCCTGCGCTTCCTGCGCGAATTTGACGGCTTCGCGCCGCCCCTCTTCCCCGCCTTCCGCCAGCATACCGGAGAACATCGGCACGAAAGACACGCTAAAGGCCCCCTCCGCCGTGATGCGCCGGAAGAAATTCGGCAGCTTCAGCGCAACGAAAAATGCATCTGCCACCGGCCCCGCGCCCAGCACAGCCGCCGTCAGAATATCGCGGATAAAGCCGAGAATGCGGCTGCCGAGCGTCAGGCCGCCCACGGTTACGACTGATTTGAAAAAAGACACGCTGCCGCCTTTGCTGGTTTGGCGTTACATTAGATCAGGATAGCCGCAAATTGAAGCCCGAACCAATTTTTTACCACCCACCAGCGCATTTGCGATAAAAAACAAGAAATCTACCCGAAAGGCTTGCCAATTCGCCGCCGCAGGAACATAACAGAAGATAGAAAAAGGCAGCCGACATGAGCGAAAAAACATCCCACAACAAAGAATCCCGCTGGTTCGGGTTTGAACAGGTCGACCCGCGCGAAAAGACGCGCCGGGTGATCGGGGTTTTTGACTCGGTCGCCGACCGTTATGACCTGATGAACGACCTGATGTCGGCGGGTATCCACCGTTTGTGGAAAAACCGATTTGTCCGGCTGATGCGTCCGGCGGCACATAAAAGGCTTCTTGATGTTGCGGGCGGCACAGGCGATATCGCCTTCCGCTACCGCGAAAAGGCCGGTACGGATGCCGCCATTACTGTGTCCGACCTCAACGCTGAAATGCTGAAAGTCGGCCGCAAACGCGCGCTTGACCGCGGTTACGTGCGCGGCTTTGACTGGGTGGAGGCGAATGCCGAAGATCTGCCGTTTGACGATAGCAGCTTTGATCTTTATTCGATTTCATTCGGCCTGCGCAATGTGACCCATATCGATGATGCGCTTGCCGAAGCTTTCCGTGTGCTGCGCCCCGGCGGGCAGTTCTTTTGCCTTGAATTCAGTCAGGTCAGCGACCCGCTGTTGCGCAAATTATACGACCAATATTCTTTCAGCATCTTGCCCGCCATGGGCGAGATCGTGGCCAAAGACCGCGGCAGCTATCAGTATCTGGCCGAAAGCATTCGCCAGTTCCCGACCAGAAACCAGCTGAAACGCAGGCTGGAAGCTGCCGGATTCGAGCAAACGCAGGTGATCTCCCTCTCCGGCGGGATCGCGGCGATTCACATCGGCAATAAACTATAAATAAAATCAATAGCTTATATATGCCGCGCGGCTGCCCCTAGCGCAATTGACTTATGGCAAAGCAAATATTATAACTTAAACCCTGACCGGGGTTGTTCATGGATATCGATATTTTCAAAGCCAAGCTGAAACGCGTGCTGGATTTTTTCCAGCCCGAAGTGCAGGCCGAAACAAAAATCAAACTCGACATCGCCAAGGGTGATGCCGCGCTGCTGGTTATCGATGTCCAAAAGGAATTTGCCGACCCCGCGCAGGGTCGCGGCAACCGCGAAACGCAGCAAGTGACCCGCCGCATCAGCAGCCTCATCCCCGCTTTTCGTGCGGCCGGTTTGCCGGCATATGTGGTTTACTTTTCCGACTTCGAAAAAAAGCCGGAAGATATCGATTTTTACATCTTCCGCCCCAATCCCGATGACAAGCTGATTGCCAAAGACCACGATAGCGCTTTCCGCGGCAGCGATATCAAAAAAATCCTCAAGAATGACAAACGCAAGACTCTGATCGCCTGCGGGTTCAATCTGAATGCTTGCGTTTTCAAAACCGTGATGGATGCACGCGACCATGGCTTCGAAGTCGTCCTGCTGCGTGACCTGACGGGCAATGACAACGACAACGACCGCAGCAAAACCGCCGAGCAACTTGAAAAAATGGAAAAACGCGGCGTACATTTTGTCAATTCGCTCGACCTGCTCGAAGACATCAGTGATTTCAAAAAAGACCAGCCCCTGCCGCGCAAGCCCGCAGGGCGCCCGCCTTCCCGTTAATACCTTGTTTCTGGCAGATTTTGGCGCGTTTGCCCCTGCGGCTAAATCTGCTATAAAAAAAGACGAATCCTTTTCACATTTATGCGGAGACATCACATGTCACAGGCCACCCTCGTTTCGCTGCAATTGCTGCCCCATGCCGAAGGTTTGAACCTGCCGCAATACGCAACCGCCCTTTCTGCCGGTGTTGATCTCGAAGCCGCCATCGATGCGCCGATGACACTGAAACCCGGTGAACGCGCGCTCGTGCCGACAGGTCTTGCGATGGCGCTGCCCGCAGGTTTTGAAGCGCAGATTCGTCCACGCAGCGGCCTTGCTTTCAAAAACGGCGTCACCGTTCTGAACAGCCCCGGCACGATCGATGCCGATTACCGCGGCGAAGTCAAAGTGCTGCTGGTCAATCTTGGTCAGGCCGATTTTGTGATCGAACGCGGCATGCGCGTCGCCCAAATGATTATCGCCCCCTTTACGCAAGTCGCCTGGAGCGTTGTCGACACGCTGGACGACACCGCGCGCGGCACGGGCGGTTTCGGGTCGACCGGTACTGACCAAGCCCTCAAAAAAGCCGTTTAAACCGATGCGCATTCACGATCATATCTGGCAGACCGTTGGCAATACGCCGCTGGTGCGCATGCCGCGCCTGTCTGCGCAATACGGCATTAAAGCCGATATCGTGCTCAAGCTGGAATTTTTCAATCCGCTGTCCAGCGTCAAAGACCGCCTTGCGCTTGCCCTGATTGAATCCGCGGAAAAAGACGGCAAGATCGGCAAAGACACCGTGATCGTCGAGCCGACATCCGGCAATACCGGCATCGGCCTTGCCTTTATCTGCGCGGCCAAGGGGTACCATCTGCAACTGGTGATGCCCGAAAGCATGTCGTTTGAACGGCGCAAGATGCTGCGCCTGATGGGCGCGGAGCTGGTGCTGACCCCCGCCGAACAAGGGATGAAAGGCGCGGTCGCCAAGGCGCAGGAAATTGTGGCGTCCAATCCAAATGCCTTTATGCCGCAACAATTCGACAACCCCGCCAATGCCGATATCCACCGCCGCACAACGGCAGAAGAAATCTGGAACGATACAGACGGCAAAGCCGACATGCTCATCGCGGGCGTCGGCACGGGCGGCACGCTGACCGGCGTATCGCAGGTGTTGAAACAGCGCAAACCAAGCTTTAAAACCATCGCCATCGAACCCGCCGACAGCCCTGTCCTGTCCGGTGGCGCGCCGGGGCCGCATAAAATTCAGGGGATCGGCGCGGGGTTTATCCCCTCCGTCCTCGATACCTCGCTGATCGACGAAATCATCACCGTCAGCAATGACGAGGCCTATGCCATGATGCGTACCGTCGCCAGCAGCGAAGGCATCCCGGTGGGTGTTTCTTCCGGTGCGGCCATCCATGCCGCCCTGAACATCGCGCAGCGCGATGACATGGCCGGAAAGATGATGGTCGTGATCGTGCCGAGCATGGCGGAGAGATATCTCTCCCTGCCGCCGTTCAAAGACCTCGAGGGTTAACATCACCCTATAAAAAAAGCCGCAGTTTCCTGCGGCTTTTTTTACGTTTTTGCTTTAGCTATCAGCCCAGCGTATTCGGCTTGGCCGCCGGTGCGGGCGTCTGTACCGGCGCGGGTTTTTGCTCGGCGGTCTGGCCTTCCGGCTTGACGCTCTGGCCGAAATCTTTTTTGGCCGTGGCAGCAGGATCAAAGCCCGAAGGCGCTTCGGCTGGCTGCGGTGCGCGCGGCGCTTCGGCCTGCGGTTTTTGGTTGCGGGCATTCCACCAGCTGCGTAGACCGTTGAAGTCTTTTGTCGCATGGGTGGAAAGATCGCTCCAGAATTCTTTGACGTCATTTTTGACGCGGTCGAGGAATTCGGCGCGGTCTTTACGCACAGCAACCGTCACCACAGCAGCGGCGACGAGCGGTACGGACACAAAAGGCGCTGCGGTCAGCAGGAAAGCACCGGTCGCAAATGCGCCCGTTGCGGCCAGATAGGCGGTCGTTTTATTGATTTTCGGTTCGTTGGACATTTTTATGTACCCCTCTTTTTGATGTTCTTATGTTCAAAATGGTTAAATCAATTGTTTGGAGATGCGCCCCATTCTAGCGCCGCATTATGTCATGTCAAGCCGGATAAAACCGGTTGTTTTGGCGTGGAAAAACACCTAAAAATGACATTATGAAAGCACAAACGGTCGAATCCCCCGCAGGTTCCGAAGAGGAACCCCAAAGCGGCAGCCTACCCGCCGCCAATCTGACGCCGATGATGGCGCAGTATACGGCCGTGAAGCAGCAATATCCGGACTGTCTGCTGTTTTACCGCATGGGCGATTTTTTTGAATTGTTCTTTGAAGATGCCGTCAAGGCCAGCGCGGCGCTTGATATCACGCTGACCAAACGCGGCAGCAAGGGCGAAGATGTACCCATGTGCGGCGTGCCGTGGCACAGCCACGAAGCCTATCTGGCGCGTCTGATCCGCATGGGCTACAAAGTCGCGCTATGCGAACAGGTTGAAACGCCGGAAGAAGCCAAACAGCGCGGCGGCTACAAAGCCCTCGTGCGCCGTGACGTTGTGCGTGTGGTCACGCAGGGTACGCTCACCGAAGACACGCTGCTGGATCGCGGCACAAACAATTATCTCTCCGCCCTTGCCGATGTGGCGGGCGCCATCGGCTTTGCCTGGCTTGATTTGTCGACGGGCGATTTCACGCTGCAGCCCGTTGCCGCCAAAGACCTTGGCGCGACACTTGGCCGCGTTGACCCCGGCGAGATTCTCCTGCCCGAAAAAATGACGCAAAACACGCAGCATTTCGACGTCCTTGGCGATTTTAAACAAAGACTGACCGTGCAGCCGAACAGCCGCTTTGACAGCGAAAATGCGCGCAAGCGGCTGGAAAAACATTTCGGTGTTGCGACACTGGAAAGCTACGGCGGCTTTTCCCGTGCCGAAATCGCCGCCGCCGGCGCACTTCTGGATTACGTCGAGCTGACGCAAAAGGGCAAGATGCCGCGCCTCTCCGCGCCGCGCCAGCTTGCGCTTGGCTCGGTCATGGAAATTGATGCCGCCACGCGCCGGAATCTTGAACTGACCCATACCATGACGGGAGAGCGCGCAGGCAGTTTACTGTCTGTGATGGACATGACCGTGACCGGCGCGGGCGCACGTTTGCTTGCGCGTCATATCGCCATGCCGCTGACAAGCGCAGAAGCCATCGGCGCGCGGCTTGATAGCGTTTCGTTTTTCGCCGATCAGGAAAAAATCCGCAGCGAAACGCGCGAATTTTTGCGCGGCTGCGCGGATATTGAACGCGCCCTCGCCCGCCTGAGCCTTGACCGCGGCGGCCCGCGTGACCTTGCGGCCATCCGTGACACGCTTGGCCAGACTGTGCGCCTGCACCGGCTGATTTCCGCCGCCGTAGATAATGCACAGCAACTGCCGCAGATTTTGCAAGATGCGCTTTCATCGCTCGCGCGCTGGGGATCGCATCATCCGCTGGTAGATCAGCTGGAACGCGCCCTTGCGGCTGATCTGCCCGCACTGACCCGCGAGGGGGGGTTTATCGCATCCGGCTATGCGCCCAAACTGGACGAGCTGAAAATGCTGCGCGACAACAGCCGCCAGCATATCGCCCGCCTGCAGGCCGATTACGTGCGCAAAACCGGTGTGAACACGCTCAAGATCAAACACAACAACGTGATCGGCTATTACATCGAAGTCACATCGAACAATGCCGATAAACTGTTTGGCATGACCGAAACATTTATTCATCGCCAGACCATGGCCAGCGCCGCACGTTTCACGACGGTTGAACTGTCGGAGCTGGAAAGCAAAATATCCGACGCCGCCGCCAAATCGCTGGCGCTGGAGCTGGAGCTGTTCAAACAGCTGTCAGACGAAGTGCTGGCTGTGGGCGAAGCGATTGCGGATACCGCCGCCGCCATCGCCGCGATTGACGTTGCCAGCGCACTGGCCGAGCTTGCCGTGCGTAACAATTATTGCCGCCCGCTGGTCGATAGCGGCCTTGCTTTCGACATTCAGGGCGGGCGTCACCCCGTCGTCGAACACGCGCTGAAAAAACAGCATAATCAGGAATTCATCGCCAATGATTGCCGCCTTGCCGATCATGCGCGGCTCTGGCTTTTGACCGGCCCGAACATGGCGGGTAAATCGACGTTTTTACGGCAAAATGCGCTTATCGCCCTGATGGCGCAGATGGGGTCTTTTGTGCCCGCACAATCGGCGCATATCGGCGCGGTGGACCGTTTGTTCAGCCGCGTCGGCGCGGCCGATGATCTGGCGCGCGGACGTTCGACTTTTATGGTCGAAATGGTCGAAACGGCAACGATTTTGCATCAGGCCACGGCGCGTTCGCTTGTGATCCTCGATGAAATCGGCCGCGGCACGGCGACATATGACGGCCTTTCGATTGCTTGGGCCTGCCTTGAACATCTGCACGATGCCAATACCTGCCGCGCGCTTTTTGCCACGCATTATCACGAATTGACGTCGCTGATAGAACGCCTCAAACACCTGTCGTGCTACACCATGCGTGTGCGCGAGTGGCAGGACAATATCGTCTTTTTGCACGAAGTCGCACCGGGTACTGCCGACAGGTCTTATGGCGTGCATGTCGCCAAACTGGCCGGTCTGCCGCCCGCCGTCATCACCCGCGCCGAACAGGTGCTGGATATCCTCGAGAGTGCTAAAAACCCGCTTGACGCCGGCAAGACAATGGGCGACCTGCCGCTGTTCAGTGCTGCGCCCAGACCCGCCGCCACACCCAAGACGTCGGCGGTCGAAGACGCGCTCAAAACCATGGACCCCGATGCCATGACGCCCAAAGAAGCTCTGGACGCGCTTTATACTTTGAAAACAAAACTTAATTCCATAACTTGACGGCTGCAGCAGCTTTTGCTATTCCTGCATTCCGCATGACCCCGAAAGAATTAAGCCATGACCAGCGCAAAAACGACAATTCAGCTCAGCACATATGACCTCGACAACATATCGCATCTGGCAACAGAAACCGGATGCAGCAAAGCAAGCGCGTTTCACACCGCGATGGATTTTTGCGATAAGGCGATTGATTATATGCAGCGCGGATATTACATCTCGGCGCTTTATGAAGGATCCTACGCGCGCAACACAACCGCCACTTTTTCGGCGCTATCCGTTGCAGGCAGCATCAATAACCGCCGTCAGGACGTCGAAATCACGATGACCGATTTGCCGCTTCACCGCGCCACCGCTGACCGGCTTGAAAATATCAAGAGATATCTGAAAGTAACCTCCGATACAGCCGCGGTTGCTTTTGCGCTGGAATTTTCACGTATGGCCATGGACCGCACGCACAATGCGAACAACGGGAAAAAGGCGACAATTTTTTTCAGCCTGACCAACGACCCCAGCGCGCGCGGTTATGTCATGAACAAAAAACACCCCTATAACGCCAATCTGGGCAACAGCTTCAGGCGTGCGGCGCGGCGCGCCAAAATGCAGATGGCCAAAATGAACCCGTTTACGCGCAAAGCGGCCCCGCCGCCTGCCCTGCCCGCGCCCGCATCACAGCCCGCGCAAGCAGAACAGCCTATACAGGAAATCATTCTGCTGAGCCCGCCGACCATCAACAAACGCACGCCCAATAGCAACGGCGCGCATAAAGGCGGATTCGGTCTTTAAAATCAGGGTTTGCGCGGCGGCTGGCGGCGAATAGTGACAGGTTTGAGCACAGAAATATCCCGCTGCAGAATATGCGCCAGACGTCCGGGCTGCGCGTCGGATTTTACCGGATACATCGTTTCGGCATTAAAAGCGCGGCGCAGATAGGTTGATTTATTGCCGTCGCGCTGGGCGAGAGATAATTCGACTTTGGTATGCGGCTCCCCCCTGAGCGGGTCTTTGCCGACTTCATAAGATTCAATTTTCCACACGCCGTTATATTTTGTCAGATCCGGACGGGTTTCGCGCCAGAATATTTCCGCGCCCACGCGGATAAAATCCGGTGCGCGGCCGTGCACTTCCTGTACACGTACCGGATCATATTCAACGATATCGCCGGATTTTGTCTGAATGACCAGAATTTCTTCAGAAAGCGGATGGCGATCTTTGCGCGCAAGACAAAAATCGCGCACCGTATGTTCATGACCATCCACATCAATAATCGCGCCGCGGAATATAAATTTTGGAATCTCTTCGGGTTTCATGGCTGCCGCCCGTCTATGCGTTTACGGGGTTGCAGCGCTTTGCCGACGCGCAAATCGCGTGCCAGCATATGCGGCGGTGCGTTGCTTTTGACGGTCATCGTGGCTGGATCATAAACGGCCTTGAAATTCATCGACGTCCCGCGGCTCAGCACCATTTCGATACGGGTATCTTCGGGATTGGCACTGGCATAGCGCGCGGCAGCAACCCGCCATATCCCCGAAATCGCGCCCGCCCTGCGGATGGTGACCTGATCGCCTTTGGCGATAAAAGGCTCTTCTTCGCGGCGGGGCATCACGTTTTAAGGCCTGAAGCGGTTATTCGCGCTGCGGCGCGGCGACATACCGCTGTGCGGCGGCATATAGCTGTCGTCATTCGCAGGTGGCTTATCACCGCCATGCTGTGGCGGCACGGCTGCTTTTGGCGCGTTGTGATACGGCGCATATTCTTTTTCGATCGATGTGTAATACAGCTTGAGCGAGCGGATTTGCGTGTCCGTCACATCCTGCCATTTCGCCTTGCCCGATCCGCGTTCCTGTTCGATTTGCTCCAGCTCTTTGCGGGCTTTTGCAACAGTCATATAAGGCGCGTTCAAATCGGGGTTGAGCACGCGCGAAGCGACATGACGGCGCATCAGATCCTGCTTTTCGGCGCTGAGTTCTTCGGGCGCGGCTTCAAAAACAATACGCCCTGCGAATTTGGCAAAGCGGCGGATATGCGGCTCTGTTTTCAGTTCTTCCTCAAAACGCTGCGGGAAATCGGCCACCATCTTGGCGGCATCCGCCCAGGTTGGGGTATGGTTGAATTCTTTAAGCCACTGCGTCAGCTTTACTTTGACCGGCGCAGAAGTTTCGACGTCGATCAGCGTTTCCGGCAGATGCGGCTGCACCGGTTTGACGGCCACATCGCGCACGCGTGCGGCAGCTTCGGATACGCGCTTGGCAAAATCAGCATCGGCCTTGAGCACATCGGCGCGGGCTTCGGCTGTTTTATCGTCAAATTTTGCAGGAATCACGCGGTCGGACATATCCATCGGCATCAGGACCGGCTGGCCATCCTTGGGAGCATGGCGGAACGGATGGTATTTGGCGTTTTGCGGCTTCATGCAATCGGCCAGTTCATCGACCGACATTTTCAAATATTTCGTCGGATCGACCGAAAGGTCGAACATAATTTCGGTCGCATCGCCATCGCGCGTGGCGATATTGGTGACAACGGCAGAGCGCGTCTTGCCATAGGCCATAAACGAATGCGTGAAGATTTTGTTTTCCGCCATAAATTCGTCAACGCCGGCCACTGTCGCCAGTTTTGTCATCTGGTCCCAGATTTGCGGGGCGGCTTTGCGGATCACCTTGGCAACGCCGATGGTCGCCTTGACATCGTTCATGGCATCGTGCGCATCATCTGCGCCCAGCACCACGCCGTTTTGTTGCGCCACATTTATAAGCGACAGGCTGGCACTGCCGAAATCGTTCTGTTTATCAAGCTTCAGCGCCTCCGGCATATACATGGCAACCGCCTTGACCAGCACCATAATATCAGAGCGGCCATTGGCTTCGCCCGTTGCGGGTGATTTCAGCGTGGTCAGCCCCGGGTCGAGGAGATTTTGATGCAGGTTCTGCGCCAGCACCGGCTCGTCATAGCCAAGAGTGTTATAGCCTGAGAAAATGACTGGCATGTACTGAGAGCGGATCCATTCATCCACTTCCTGCATCATCTCGTAATGTGAATTTTTACTTTTTTTGAGATCGTCCGGCGTAAAGCCCGTGGTCAGCAGCGCCCCCGGCGACGGCACCACCCAGGGCGACCGGCGGCATTCGACTTTCTTGCTGGAAAGGATGTTCAGGTTATCGTCCGTGAACACAAGGGCGATCTGCAGGACCTGACTAAAGTCCTTGTTGAGCCCCGAGGTCTCGGTATCGTAAAAAATGAACACGTGGCCGGCTCCTTCGCTTGCGAGTGGTCGTGCGTTTCACAATTTTCTTTTTTGTTGGTGAGATATTGAATATCATCTTTTGTAATCAAACGCATCAAAAAAGATGGTTTAGGGAAATATTATTACCGTATTCACGGTTGGCCATAAGGTCGGGCATAGGTTCACATGGCGCTGCTGGGTAAAAAAACGACATCGGCACAAGGGCTTGAAAACAAAAAAACTGTTTTTGAAAAGGAATTAAATAAGTTAGCCGAAACCCTGAAAGTACATTATCAAAAAACCGCGCAAGAACTTGCTGCACCGCATTCAAATTCAGAAATAGCTTTTAATTTTCCCGTTAAATATGCTGAATTAATAGATAAAAATATCAAAAAAATTGCCGCCCTCTGCGCCGGATTACAGGGACTGCGCAGCCTGCCCGCTCTGATTGCCACCGGTGGTTATGGGCGCGGTGAATTGGCACCTTTTTCCGACATCGACGTCCTGATCGTCACCGAAGAAATATTGACCCCCGCCGCGCGCAAATGGATTGAAAGCCTGCATGCCGCCTGCTGGCAGGCGGGAATCCGGCTCAGCTATGCGGTGCGCAACTTGTCCGATTGCCGGGCGGCGATGCAAGATGACCTGCATTTCATGACCAGCCTTTTGGAAAAAAGATTTGTTTGCGGCGACAAAAAATTATCCCGCCAGCTTGATAAAATTTATGACCAATATCTGCGCGAAGCCGGCCCCGGCCCCCTGATCGCCGCCAAACTGGCCGAACGCGACGCCCGCCACCGCAAACAGGGCGACAGCCGCGCCCTGCTCCAGCCCAATATCAAGGAAAGCAAAGGCGGCCTGCGCGATTTGCAAAACCTGTTTTGGCTGGCCACACTGACAGACGGTGCGCGCCGCGCCCGTGACATGGTACGCAAAAAGATGCTGACAGCGGAGGAAGCGCGCCTGCTCGGCCGCGCGCATGTGTTTTTCTGGCGTATCCGCTGTCACCTGCACACCCTGGCCGGACGCGCCGATGACCGGCTGTCTTTTGATGTACAGCCGGAAATTGCCCTGCGTATGGGTTATCACGACGCCGCCCCAAACCTGCGCGCGGAAAATTTTATGCGCGATTATTTCCGCATGGCGAATGACACCGGATATCTGACGCGCATCCTGTGTACGCTGCTTGAATCGCGCGCGGCCAGCGGCGGCGCCACGGCGGGGTCAAAAAAACTCGCGCTCAGCGATACGGCAGAAGGATTTTTATTGCCGCAAAATCGCCTTTTGCCGCCGGCAAAGGATGTTTTTGTCAAAACGCCTGCCGAAATGGTGCGTATTTTCCGCGTCAGCCAGACCAGCGGGTTTGATATTCATCCGGACGCCCTGCGCCAGATCCGCGGCATTCTGGAGCGCACGCCCGCAATTATACAAAACGACCCCGCCGCACTGGCCATATTGCGCGAGATTATTCTGGACCGCAAAAAATCCGCGCAAACCCTGCGCCGCATGAATGAAGCGGGGCTGATGACCGCGCTGATACCCGATTTCGCCAATATCTTCGCGCATATGCAATACGATATGTATCATGTCTTTACGGCGGACGAGCACACGATCAACGCCATCGACATGCTGCATAAAATCGAAAACGGCGAACTTCAGGCCGAAGCGCCGGTATCAACGCAGCTGTTCGGCCAGATCCATTCGCGCCGGGCGCTTTATTTTGCGATGCTATTCCATGATATGGCCAAAGGCACGGGCGGCGAACATGCGATCAAAGGCGCGGCAATTGCGCGGCGGATGTGCCCCAAATTCGGACTCGACCCTGCCGAAACGGAAACAGCGGCATGGCTGGTCGAATACCATTTGCTGATGACCATGACGGCGTTTAAACGCGACCTGACCGACCCGAAGACTGTCGCCGATTTCGCCGCTGCCGTGCAATCGCCGGAGCGGTTGAAACTGCTGACCATCCTGACGGCCGCCGATGTGCTGGCCGTGGGGCCGGGCCGCTGGAACAACTGGAAAGCCGGGCTTTTGCGCGATCTTTACAGCCGCACACAGAATATCCTGACCGGTGCGCCGGATATGTTTGACGATGTGCAGGCAACGATGATGAAACAGAAATCGGTGCGGCGGCTGATTGGCGACAAAACCGCGGCGCTGCGATATCTGGCCGACCGCGCACCGGCCGATTTCTGGCATAGCTTTGCACCCGAAACGCTGGCGGGGTTTATTATCGCGCTTGATAAAAACGCCGGCATGAAAGAACAAACAACCGTGGTGCGCGTCCTGCCCGCCCCCACGCTGGATTTCACCGAGGTTTTTGTTTTCACACCCGACCGCAAGGGGCTTTTTGCAACGCTGGCAGGGGCCTTGTCGGCGGCGGGCGCCAGTATTGCCGCCGCGCGCATCTTTACCCTGCCCGATGGCATGGCACTTGACGTTTTTCAGGTGCAGGATTTACATGGCCATGCCTATGACAACGCCGCTTTCATGCAGCGTACGGTCAAAGCCGCTTTGGCCGGTACGCTCGATATCGAAGCCGAAATCGCGCAGCGTCAGAAAAACCTGCCCCGCCGCGGCCAGAACTTCCGTGTGCAGCCGCAGGTCATCCTTGATAACAACGCCAGCAACAGCCACACGATTATCGAAGTCACCGGAAAAGACAGGCCGGGCTTCCTTTATGCCGTCACCGCCACCCTGACCGAGCTGGGTCTGCAAATCAGTGCCGCGAAGATCACCACCTTTGGCAGTCGCGCCATGGATGTGTTTTATGTCAAAGACAGTTTTGGCCTGAAGATCGTCCATGCCGATAAACTGGCGCGCATTGAACACCGCCTTAAAAATATACTTGATAAAACGCAGTAATCGGCTTCATACTCTTGTAGTTAAAGAAAAAAATTGGAGAACGGGTGTGCCCTTGACCGCTATCGACACAAAACAATCCACAGGCTGGTCACCAGACAGCTGGCGCGGCAAAAAAGCCGAGCAGATGCCCGTCTACGAAGACCCCGCCGCACTGGCCAAAGTCGAGCAAACCCTTGCCAATTATCCCCCGCTGGTTTTCGCGGGCGAAGCGCGCCGTTTGAAAGCGCAGCTCGCGCGTGTGGCGGCTGGCGAAGCCTTTGCGCTGCAAGGCGGCGATTGCGCCGAAAGCTTTTTAGAATTCCATCCGAAAAATATACGCGATACCTTCCGCGTGATTTTGCAGATGGCAATTGTCATGACCTTTGCTGCGGGTCTGCCTGTCGTCAAAATCGGTCGCCTTGCCGGACAATTCGCCAAACCGCGCAGTGCCGCATCCGAAACCAAAGACGGCGTCACCCTGCCCAGTTACAAGGGCGACATCATCAACGGCCCCGAATTCACGCCCGAAGCACGCCGCCACGACCCGCAGCGCATCGTACAGGCCTATAACCAATCGGCCGCCACGCTGAACCTGGTACGTGCTTTTGCGTCCGGCGGTTATGCCGATTTGCACCGCGTACATCAATGGACGCTGGATTTCCTCAAGGGGCACCCGCTGGAAAGCCGCTATCAGGACCTCGCCTCCCGCCTTGATCAGGCTTTGGCGTTTATGTCGGCTGCCGGTATCACGGTTGAAAATTCACCGCCGATCCGCGAAGTGGATTTTTACACATCGCACGAAGCGCTGCTGCTGCCCTATGAACAATCCATGACGCGTACGGATTCAACCACCGGCGAATGGTATGACGTCTCTGCGCATATGCTGTGGATTGGCGACCGCACACGCCAGCCCGATGGCGCACATGTCGAATTTCTGCGCGGCGTCAAAAATCCGATCGCTTTCAAATGCGGCCCCAGCCTGCCGGTTGACGATATGCTGCGCCTGATTGATATTCTGAACCCCGATAACGAACCGGGCCGTTTGACGCTCATCAGCCGCATGGGCCACGACAAAGTGGCGGCACACCTGCCCGCGCTGATCCGCGCTGTGGCGCGTGAAGGCAAAAGCGTGGTCTGGTCTTGCGATCCCATGCATGGCAATACGCATACTTCGACGACCGGATACAAAACCCGCGCCTTTGACAGCGTATATAGCGAAGTCGAACAATTCTTCCAGATCCACCGCGCCGAAGGATCACATCCCGGCGGCGTGCATTTCGAGCTGACCGGACAAGACGTCACCGAATGCACCGGCGGTGCGTACAAAATTACCGATGAAAACCTCGGCGACAGATACCATACCCATTGCGACCCGCGGCTGAATGCCTCGCAAGCTCTGGAACTGGCTTTTATGATCGCCGACGAACTGCAAAAACACGTCAAGAGTACCAGAGGATAAAAAAACAACAGGGATGCAACGGGGGAAGCAGCCAGATGTTTGAAGACCAGGGAAACGAAGGCCACGAAAAAATCGTCAAAGCGCAGGCACTGTTCCGCCTGCTGCTGGAATGCGATGACGGCGTGGAATTTAAAAAATCTTTCGGCGAAGCTATACAGCGCCATACTTTGGATGAATTTTATCCTGTTGTCGTGCGGGCAGAATTATCCGCCGCGCTGATCCTCTGCCATATCGCCGCCGCGCAAATGCCGGGCTTTTTGTTCCGCGATTATTTGCAGCAATCTTGCGGCCTGCGCCCTGCGCAATTAATCAACCTGCCGGTGCAGGACGTCGCCGATATCAGCGAAATGCCCGCGGCTGAAATTGACGCCATCCTCCGCGCTTTTGGCTATCAGATCAAAGACGGCATCGTGACCGACCACCCCGATGCACACCGCAAGGACGGCAAGGAAAAATCCGTTGTCGATCTTGCCGACAAGCGTACATCGCGCCATGCTGGATGACGCCCCGAAAAATATGCAGGACGATGCCGGATGGTTCCGGCATTTTCGCATGACCAAACACCTGCCCGCCATCACCACAAAATTTGACGCTGCCATGGCGCAAACCATAGACGATGCCACAGCCAGCAAAGCCGTCATGACCGCCTATGCCGCCGCCGCACTGGATATTCTTTTGCACATCGGCACACCGCCTAAAAATATCGCTGCCGATCTGGCTGAAACATTCAAGCTGACACCGCAGCATTTCCTGCTGCTGGAGGTAGACGATTTCGCGCGCCTGAGCAGCCGCAGCCGCCTGACGCTGGGCGAAGCGCTGCAGGATGCGGGATTCCTGATCCACGAAGGGGCTGTCGCCGGTTTCCGCCTGCCCACGGATGCCCGCCGCCCGCCGCGTATCCCGCAGCCCAAACCCTGATTTTTAGGCCATTTTTGCCCCAAAAACCGCGCTTTTAGCCCCCAAAGCCCCCTTGGGTTTTGCATAGGCGTGGTGTAATATGGCGTTCTTGAAAACAAAGGATACAAAGACCATGACCGTCGCCGTCAGATTTGCCCCCAGCCCGACCGGAACGCTGCATGTCGGCAGTGTACGTACCGCGCTGATCGTGTGGCTCTGCGCCCGCAAGAACAAGGGCAATTTCATGCTGCGCATCGACGATACCGACCTTGTGCGCTCCAAGGAAGAAAACGTCGATGACATCATGGCCGGCCTCAAATGGCTCGGTCTCGAATGGGACAGTTTCGCCCGCCAGCGCGACCGCAATGCCGACTACGACAAGGCTATCCAGAAACTCAAAGACAACGGCCGTCTTTACCCGTGCTATGAAACCGAAGACGAGCTTGGCCTGAAACGCAAGGCACTGCTGTCGCAAGGCAAGCCGCCGATTTATGACCGCGGCGCGCTGGCGCTGACCGAAGAACAAAAGAAACAATACGAAGCCGAAGGCCGCCGCCCGCATTGGCGCTTTAAACTGGAACACAAGCCGATCATCTGGGAAGACCTTGTGCGCGGCCATGTCGAATTTCACGGCAAAGACATGACTGACCCCGTGCTGATCCGCGAGGATGGCCGCCCGCTCTATCATATCTGCTCCGTCATCGACGATATCGATTTTGGCATCACGCACATTGTGCGCGGCGAAGATCATGTCAGCAATACCGCCAGCCACGTACAGATGTTCGAAGCCCTTGGCGCAACCCCGCCGCAATTCGCACACGTCACGCTGCTGGGCGATATGGAGGGTAAAAAACTCTCCAAACGCAAAGGTTCTTTCAGCCTGGCGTCCTTGCGCGATGAAGTCGGCATCGAACCGATGGCGATTATCAGCCTGATGTCACGCATCGGTACATCTGATCCGATTGAACCGCTCGGCAGCCTGCAAGATGCCGTTGATAGTTTCGACTTCGCCAAATTTTCGCGCAACCTGCCGAAATTTGACGAAGATGAACTCTATCGCCTCAATGCGAAAATCCTGCACAAGATGGAATTTGCACAGGTCAAAGACCGCCTCGCCGCGCTCGGCATGCTTGATGTCGATGAAGCCTTCTGGCTGGCCGTGCGTCCGAACCTTGAACTGCTCGCCGATATCAAAGACTGGTGGCAAGTCGCCAAAGGCCCCGTCACGCCGGTGATCGAAGACGCCGAATTCACCCAGATCGCCGCTGACCTGCTGCCCGAAGGCCCGTGGGACAACAAAACATGGGAACAATGGGTCGCCGCGATCAAAGCCAAAACCGACCGCAAAGGCAAGGCGCTGTTTATGCCGCTGCGCCTGTCGATCACGGGTCAGGAGCACGGCCCCGAACTCGCCGCCCTCCTCCCCCTCATCGGCCGCCAGCGCGTGCTGGAGCGGCTGAAAGCGGCTGCTTAATACTGGACATGGCCGGAACCGATACATCGCAACCTCTCGTACCCGCCGATATGCCGCTGGCGCCAGTGATTATTCTGGTGCGGCCGCAGCTGGGCGAGAATATCGGCATGTGCGCGCGGGCGATGCTGAATTGCGGCGTGACCGAACTGCGCATCGTCCAGCCGCGCGACGGCTGGCCGAATGACGATGCCATCGCCGCTGCTTCGGGCGCGATTGATGTGCTGAGCGGCGCCAAGCTTTACGAGACAACGGCGGAGGCTGTGGCCGATCTTGAATACGTGCTGGCCACCACCGCGCGCATGCGCGATATGGTCAAACCCGTGCTAAAGGCCGACGAAGCCGCGCGCGAAGTGCATCACCGCCACTCTGATCGCGCAGTGCCGAATTGCGGCATCCTTTTCGGGCCGGAGCGCTCGGGGCTGGAAAACGAAGATGTTGCGCTGGCGAATGCCATTTTGAATATCCCGCTCAACCCCGGGTTTTCATCGCTGAACCTTGCGCAGGCGGTTTTGCTGGCCTGTTACAGCTGGCTGTGCTGCGACAACCGCTTCCCGCCCGCCGCCGCCCCCGCACCGGAAGACGGCGACAATACCGCCCCCGCACCGCGCGGCGAAATTGAAACATTCTTGCAGTTTCTGGAGAACGATCTGGAACAGGCCGGCTTTTTCCGCAGCCCGCCGCAAAAACCGACCATCCTCCGCAATATCCGCAATTTCTTCTTCAGAAGCGCCCCTACAGTTCAGGAAGTCCGGACATTACAAGGCATTCTGGTCGCCTTGCGCGGCAAACCACGCGGCAGCAAATCACAAAACCAAGGATAAATCCCAGCATTTACCATATGTTAAGTGCCGCCTGATACAATGCAGTTAGGCTTAACATACGGTATTGGCGCATGTTCGAAAGCAAACGTCTTAAAGCGGCTTTCACTCTCGTCACCGGCATTCTTCTCGGCAGTGCCGGTACCGCGCTGTATAACGACGCACAAAAAGATCAAAATATTCGTGACGACCTGCCCGCTGAAACGGTGGCGCGTCCTATTCTGAGACTCGGCACCGTTGATGCCTATTCAAGCGATAATCTGCCGATGCAGGCACGGATTTCGATTGTCGGGCTGGCACCTGCCGACATCGAAGATGAAAACAATATCCGCGATGCTGTCATTCACACACTCAAGCAGCAAGTCGCACAAAAGACAGCGCAGCAGCTGGGCGTCGACCAGCGTCTGGATGAAATCCGCAGTTCTTTTATGGCGCAAAAAGACCGCAGTGCCGTGCCGCATGTGACGATTGCGCTGCCGCAAAAAAATCTGGATGATGTCACGCGCAGCCTGAACGATACCGTGCGCCATACCGCCACAGGAAAACTGGACAAAGATGCCGATGTGCGCCTGACGCTCGAAGTCACACTCGACCCCCGAAATGTAGAGCGTTATTACGACCGCAAAGACAAACAGGCCGCGCAAGGCGCAAAACCTTCAACGCTCAGAGCCACCTGACAAAAGACAAGAAAAAACCGCGCCGTTGCCGGAGCGGTTTTTTCTGTTTCGATCCCGTATAAATTAACGGGAATAGAATTCGATAATCAGGTTCGGTTCCATGTGAACCGGATAGGGTACTTCTTCCAGTTTCGGGCCACGAACGAATTTGCCGGTGAAAGCTTTGTGATCCACTTCCAGATAGGACGGCACTTCGCGGTCTGCGGCTTCGATTGCACCGATGACCAGCGCCATCGTGCGGGATTTTTCGCGCACTTCGACCACATCGCCGTCTTTCAGAGAAATCGACGGAATGGTGACACGGCGGCCGTTGACTTTAACGTGGCCATGGCTGACGAACTGGCGTGCCGCAAATACGGTCGGCACAAATTTCATACGGTACATGACCGCATCCAGACGACGCTCCAGCAACTCGACGAGGTTGTGACCGGAGTCACCCTTGCGGCGGCGCGCTTCTTCGTAGTAACGGTAAAATTGACGCTCGCCGATGTTCGCGTAGTAGCCGCGCAGTTTTTGTTTTGCGAGCAGCTGGATCGCGTAGTCGGTCGGCTTTTTCTTGTTCTGGCCGTGTTGGCCGGGGCCGTATTCGCGCTTGTTGAAGGGCGATTTTGCACGACCCCACAGGTTAACGCCAAGACGGCGGTCGATTTTATGTTTGGCTTGTGGGCGTTTTGCCATTGTACTTCCTCACTCTTTTTTAAATTGTCCCGGTAGTTCGGCCCGCTTTTGCGGCGACGGGGAGAGGATAGATATCCGTCCCTCTTTCCCGGGAATGGTTGCACTATAAGGATATGTGCGGCTTTGTCAACAGCGATATTATGGATTTATCGCCGCTTTTTCAGTGATTTGCAGCCTTTTTTTGCTCAAACAGGCGTTTTTTAGTGGCGTACCAGCCGCGCCAGTGCCTCTGTCTGCCGGATTGCGGGGGCATACCCCCCTTCAGCAGAGCGTGCCAGCCAGTCCCGCGCAGCCGCCAAATCCTGCGCCAGACCGTCCCCCAAATACAGACGCATGGAAAGCTCGTGCTGACCGGCAGCATCCCCCGCCGCCGCGCGCCGCTGCAAAGCCGTCAAGTAATATGACTGCGCACGCGCGCGGCAGGCATCTTGCGCCGCACTGTCTTGGGGGGCTTCGATGGGCATTTCATATGCCGCTGACAGCATCATCGCATCCGCCGCCGTCAAATCCGCATCCATCGACAAGGCAGAGGCCAGCACCTGCCGCCCTGCTGCTGTATCCTGATTGATACCGTCGCCTGTCAGCAAGGCTTCGGCGTAATATCGCAGCGCCAGCGTATCGCCAAAATAATACGCCGCTTTGTAAAAATACGCTGTTGCTTTGTGCGGGTCTTCGTAGCGGTAAAACATACCCAGTTCACGGCAGGCACCCACCGCGCCCGCAACCGCTGCTTTCAGCAGCCAGTCGCGCGCAACAGGGCGGTCAATACGCAAGAAACGATTACCTGCATCCAGCCCAACATACCCCTGCAAAAAAGCGCGGCCGATATTTTCCATCGCCGCCGCATGCCCCTGCTCTGCCGCTTTCATCAGCCAGCCAAAGGCCTGCGGACCGTCGATGTCGATTTTTTCACCTTTACAAAATCCGGTCATCAAGCCGATAGCCAGCTCGTACTGTGCCTGCGCATCTCCGCCCTCTGCGGCTTCGGCCAGATCTGTGCGGGTACGGTAAAAAATCATGATGCAGCGGCCCGCACTTGCAAGGGCAGGCTCAGCGTCTGTAAAATAAAGTCACTGCGCTCTGCAACCGACATTACAGGTACGCTAGTCGGGCGATATCCGAGCGACTGATAGTCTGCGCGCAGCATCTCGTCAATTTTCTGTGCAGCAGCCTCATCTTCCACCCTGATGCCATCTTTGACAAAGGGCAGGCGATCAAAAATAAAAACAGCGGCATAGTGAAACATCATGCAGGCCTGCCTGGCCATCGCCACATCCAGCCCCGCCAGACGGAAATACGTCATGCTATCGGGCATACCGCGGTCCATAAAAACAGGTATGCTTGGATCAAGCGAGGCTTCGCGTTCGCTTTTGATGCGCAAAATGTCTTTTTGCAGCTGCTTGCCGCCATCGCGCCTTACGTCTTCGGCCGTCAGCCCGCGGCGCAGGCATTCCTCGATCAGTTCACGCGCGACTTCTGCCTGCACGGCATACCCGCGCGCGCGCAGATTTTCTATCACCGAGGTTTTACCCGATGACGGCGCGCCCGTAATGACGACCCAATTCGTGCTGTGTTCAAATGCGCTCATAAAGCCCTGCCTGTAATCTCTTTTGGATTATGCCATGGTGGCAAGGCAGCGTAAAGACCGCCACCACCCCATCTGCGGTAGCCGGAAAGGACCGGTATGATTTATGAGCATCCCGCCGTTTCCATGAATGCACCACCGGTCAAAAAAAGAAAAGCCGGACAGGCTCTGGCCCATCCGGCTATAGTTTCAGGACAATACAACTGTCAGAAAAACTAGCGATTTTCTCCACCGCTGCGGGGCGGCGGCGATCGGCGGATGCTGCGCTCTTCGTGCTGATCGGCACGGTCTTCAAAACGATCTTTGTTATCTTCGTAGCGCGCACGGTGGTCGTCCAGTCTTCTTTGTTTTACGCCGTGATGCGGATCGGCATAACGGTCTTCGCGCCGGCCTTTGCGGTCTTCAGCGCGATTGCTGTGGTCCTCAATCTTGCCGCGCATCTTTTCCTGGCGACCTTCACGCGCATCGTGGCGCTCTTTCATTTTTGCGCGGTGTCGTTCGATCCGCTCGCGCATCTGGTATTGGTGTTCTTGCCAGGCTTCGGGGGGCTTGCCGGAGGGCGTCAAAACGTCCTGCGGCTTTGACTGCGCAAACACAAAGCCGGCAGAAAACAGCGCCAGAGCGCAAAAGACCGCTACAAAAACAAAAGAACGATACATAAAAAGCCCCTATCGGATTAAATCAAGCGTGGCGCGGCCAAAACAACGGCGTTTGGCCTTTTCCGATTATTGTCACGGCGCCCGCGCCAAAACCCTGCGCGGCGCACTTTTTTACCCGCCTCAAAGGCTGATCACAAGCCCGCAGCCGAGCACAAACAAAGCCAGCAAGACCAAAAGCGCGCGGCGGTCACTGCGCATGGCTTCGCTGTATTTCTCGACCCGCGCCAGCGCCGATGTGCGCGCGACCTGCGACATGGCGGCAATAATAAACAGATACGACATAACGTATATTTTATCCGTCATAAGAAGATAATCTACTTCGGGCAGGCCGCTGGATGTTGTCAATTGCAAAGCCACCAGCGTGAGAAGTGCGGTAATGGTGACACCCAGACGACCTTCGACATAAGACGGATGCACAAAAAACACCAACCCCGCACAAAAAATCACCAGCCCCAGCGGCAGAAAAATTTTAACCGCTGTCGATGCCACCGGACGCACCACCGGCATGATAAAAGACGCGCGTGCATAGGGCTGTACTTTTTCCTGTGTCAAATCGCCAAAGCCGGTCGGGTATGGAAAGGCGCGGATTTCAAGCCTTGGGCGTTCCATCAACAGGCCGGGTAAAACAATTTCGGGGTTGGCGCTGATGGGCCCACCTTTTTCAAAACGGTCGGTGATATAAACAACACCGCGTACGTCATCGACGGAATCCTCCATCGCCGCGACAAGCATTTGCCGGTCGAAGGGAAATTGATGCATCGGAAATTTATTGCTGAATTTTCCCTGCTGGCGAATAACCATATGCAGCGATCCATCCGGCATCACCTGCGGTTCATCATAGGCCGGTGTACGCACGTGGTCAGCCGGATCAAAAGCATTCATAAATTCGGCTGTTTCCCACGGCCGCAGTGACGGGTCTCGCCAGCGGAACCAGACGTACATATCCAGACGATAACTGTGATTGCGCATGTCGACTTCGAGGATATCATTGATATGCGCACCAACGGTCACACGCTCCGGCTTTTCATACTGGACGGGCGGCGGGATGTCGTCTGCAGTAACCTCGACCGCCGGCACCGCCGGCATTTTCATCTGCGCCACCGCGCCCGATAGGCCAAGCCCGAGACAAAAAACAACCGGCAACAAAAGAGACAGAAATCGCATGCAAAAACCTTCGCGCATGAAAACGCGCGCCTTTGATGACATTATACAAATGATGCGCGCACAGGGGCAACCGGCGCGTGAGGATAAATAACAAAAAGAAAGCCTATCAAGGAGATTTTGGCGTATCGGGCTTTGCGGCATCCGGTTTTTGGGGCGGGGTATCATGGGCGATAATTTGACCATTGTTCAGATCAATCTTCTTGACCCGTCCATCCGGATGAACGGTGACCACCGGAATGGCATCAAAAAATTCGCCGTAATAGGTCTTGGCGACCTGCGGCACGATGGGGCGCGTGCTTTCGGCACCGGTTTGCCAGTCGGAACTGACCGCGATATTCATGCCATAGCCTTCGGCCAGTTCGGGCGTTGTGCCCGTGCCCTTCACGTAGATTTGAAACTGCGCCAGAAAAACCGTTTCGTTTGTGGCCGCGCGCGCACCGAAGGCGGCATTTGCACCGTTGACCGGCGACACCGTCGATACCGTGCCGTCCTGCGATTTCCACGAAACATCGACCAGCTTGGAGGCCTGCTGTTCAAACGGTGCAGGGCCATAGGCTTCGTCGATATAATCGGCCAGCTTGCCGGCTTTGAGGTCTTCGACAAAACGCGCGCTGAGGCCTTCCGCGCCGAGGTCGTAGAGTTTGAAAAGCTCCTGCGCGTTGGCCGCCTGTTCGGTCAGCGTTGCGCCTTTGACCATGACCATCACTGCGGTTTTATCGCCGGAGCCGGGAATAACTTCTTCCTTTGATCCGGAATGATCGCCGGGGTTGTGGAAACGGATATCGCTGCCCGAAACGTTGCTGACGATCATCCGCACATCAGGGCGCCGCGGCGTTTGCGGCAAGGACAGCCCCTGCGCATCTAGCATCGATTTCACCTGCGCCCAGATCGCATCGCCCTCCAGCACCTTGTCCTGCCACGACTGACCGGGGCCAAAGCCGTTGATCGGCTGGCCTTTTTGCGCGGACGGATTAAAGTTTTTATCGAGCGACATGGGGAGACCGGATTAAAGGAATATGTGTATTATAGCGGGCTTGACGTCTTATGTCAAACTGATGAGCCCAGCCGAAATGCGCTGCCCCTCCCCATCAATCACACCCGTCATTGCAATCGCAAACCAGTAACTGCACTATTTGAGTCTTGCCGCACCAGGTCGAATAGCTTTTTTTTCGCTTTTCTTTTATGTAGCTTGATACTTTTTTTGCTTGCCAGCTTCGCAGGTTGAGCTTTATGCGAATACTGTGTCATTCTTTCATCTTGCCTTATAGAATTAAACAATGGCCACTCCATGAGATTATCTAAGGAAATCTCTTTCTTCTTCAAAACCTCTGGAAGCAACTTAAAGAAAGCATCATTTTCGTCTAATAACGCATATTTCGCTAAAGCAAAAGATTTAACCATTCCAGAAATATCCACATTAACGATATCATCATGCACCTCACTTAGACGTCCTTGCCACTTAACAGCTTGCCAATAATTTATTTTAAAAATGAGCTTATTTTGATTTTTTGAAGCAAGCGCTTTCGATGCAAACAGAGCAATATGCTCGGCGACGAAATACCTTTTAGACGATATATAAGATACTATCGATTCATTGACACCCTCAAAAAACTCATCCATCTTTTCACTCTGCTTAATATACCGCCTGCTCAGTAACTCATAAGCGACCAAGCAAAAAGCTGCTTGTATTAAATCAAATGAACGCTCTAGGTATTTGATGTCAATTTTTATCCTATCCCCCTCTTTAAAAGGAGAAGAAGAAACACCGGAAAGGTAAATAGAGTTGACAACTCCTCCATTGTGCACGAATAAGTTCCGCCTCAAAAATATCTCTTTTATTTGATGCAAGTTTTCTTCAATAAAAACGCATTCGAGTTTCATCCTAGACTTAAGGTGATGTATCCATCTATCAAAATTATCCCTAAGCACTTTTTCGACAGCATCTGCTATCAAGCTAGTTTGCGCGTCCTCTAAAGACTTAAATTTCTTCAAATCTTTAAAGCTGAATCTTTTTTCATCGCTGTCAACAATAGCCTCTGGATACTGACTATATTGTTCATGCAAAATTTCAGAAAAGAAAATCTCTGTATGACTAACAAGACTCACAAGGGAGGTCTCTAATAAATGCGAAGAAATATGTGCCCTAGTAGAAAACTTTTTTAATGTAGACGTAAAATCATTCAAATCTTCTATCTCAGAAAACAGCGCCTCAATTTTCTTTTTGCCATCTCTTTTTCGATCTGCTTTCTTTGCCCCTAGAGCTAACTTTTCAATTAGGGGGTTAACTTTTTTAAGTTCCTGCTCCAGTGTCTCCCGAACGACAGGGTTCACTAGATAGAGGTACTCTCTTACAACCTCAATATTTCGAGAAAAAATGTTAATTTTTTCTATAAGCCCATGCTCCTCCTTAACCCTAAACTTTTCTTCCTTTTGAGGAGCTGTATTTTTTTCTTTCATTGTAACACCTACAAATCTAAATGGTGGGCCCGGAGGGAAAACAGAGGTCGCCCTATCAAGACCAACAGAAACAATTACTTACAGATGATAAAATCAGACCGCGTGTAACACGTTTGTGTAACATCTGCCCACTGAAAATCAAGCCCTCTCATTCTAACGAAGAAAACTAAGCGCATGTTGCGCTGACAACAATACTACGACCAAGAAAGCTGATCTGAAAAAGGGGCCACATAAAGGCGAAAATGAAAGCCAGAGCCGCCAAAATCAAGCTTAAAGACCATCCTGTAGTATACCATTGCTTACATGTCCACGCTCGTTCTGCCCTGTCATGAGCTACATGTGATTTCTCAATCAGTTGATTTCGCTTGCGGTTAGCCTCATCTGCTAATCGCTTCGGTGATGAGAACACTTCCGGTATGGAATTAATAACCTCATTAAACTGGTCCCTATTATGAATCTCCGCAAAATGAGTGGCTTTAGCACCAGCCTGAAGTGACAAGAAAAAGAGACTAAGTCCGCTACCTATCACGGCAAGGAGGAAGGACCATAAAGAGGCCGCTACGAAACGAAATGCATAGCCAGGGTCTGGTAAATTTGTTGCGAGAGTGACCATCATGGCCGCGCTCGCCGCAGAGCCTGTTCCCAGCCAAATATATAATTGCTTTTTATAGCTGCCACTTTCGTTACTATATGACTTTACCAATCGCAAATAATCTGAAGTATCTATTTTCACCTAAGACACCCGATGAAGTTGACCAAATAATGAAGGAAAGAGGATGGGGTAGTGAGCCTAGCCGTAGTGGCAGCGGAACACGTTATCCGAATCCAGATGTTAAGGGCGAACAAGTACGAGTGCAGCCTGGGTCTCCTACTGACCCTAACCCAACCAAAAGAGGGCCCTATGCTGTAATATCTAAGGATGGTAAGAAGATTAGGGTTCCTTTGGCAGGTAACCCCACGTTACCGGAATAAGGTGTTCACAAATGAACTTATCCGAATTGGAAAAAGATATTCTTGGAGATATGCAGTTCGACACCCATGAATTATGGGAGTGGTACTCTTTTATACGTACTCATTATCCTTCTATGTCTGAGGACGAGGTAATAGAGTTCGGGTATAATCTTTTTGTAACATGGGTTGGGCGCGACTGGCTGATTTTCTACAAATCAAGGCAGAATTCAAACGTATTAACGTCAAGTGAGTTCCTTCAACTGATACAGAGTATGGGGAAGGCTGCGGCTAATCCAGAGCACGCCGCCACAGTTTTGGAGCTTTCTCGAAAAGCAAGCAAGGATGTTAGCTGGCTTAAGCCAATGAATACCGCAAATATCTCTCCTGAGAAAGAATGAGAACCCTCAAAGCCGACATCATCGCCGCCAGCGGCGAGTTTACCAGAGGGAGCGGCTTCGATTGGCGCAGGCCGCAGACAGAATCTCCTAAAACAACGCCGCCGCATTGCCTGTAAAAAGACTGCCCTCACGGATATAGCGGCTGAGCATGGCGTCGGATTTGTGTCCGGTCTGGGCGCGGATTTGATGCGCGGCGATCCCCGCCGCTGCGGCGCTTGTGGCAAGGCCCGCCCTGAGGCTATGCCCCGAGAACCTGGCCGGGTCGAGCCCTGACTTGGCGGCACGGGCCTTGATGATCTGGGCGATGGAGCGGTCGCACAAATGCCCTTCTTCCACTGACCCGTTACCGATAGCGCGGAATATGTAGCCTTGGGCAATGCCGGAGCGGGTCAGCCAATCCCGTAGCATCAATACAGGGCAGATGCGCCCCCGGCCATAGGGAATACCGATCTGCCGCCCTTCGCCTGTCTGGTCGGTTTTGGAGCGCGGTAGGGTCAGGATAATGCCCTCCCGTGTCCAGCCTAAGTCTTCGGCCTTGACGCGGCACAGCTCCGACCGGCGCAGGGCGGCGCAGAAGCCTATGAGCAAGAGGGCTTTATCCCGGCATCCCCGCAGATCATCCGGAATGCTGGCCAAGGTGACGATCAGGTCTTCTTTGGTCAGGGCAGCGACGCGGCTTTGCGGTTTGCCGTGCTGGCGGCGGATACCCCGGAAGGTCAGCTTGACGAGCTCGGAGCTGGCCGGGCTTGGCAGGCCTTGCAGGCTATGCGCCTTGGCTATCGCGGCCAGTCGTCGGGTCAGGGTTGCTATCGACAGGCTTTCGGCATGGCACACCAGATAGCTGGCGATCATTTCAGGTGTCGAAGGTATCTCCCCGCCCCAGGCCTCAAAATGCGCCAGATCGGTGCGGTATGCCCGGCGGGTGTTCTCGCTAATGGCCTGATCGGCATACTTCTTAATGTGATACATTAACGTTGCAATTGATTGCATTGAATCTAAGCCGTCTTTTGCAATCAGTTGTATCGGTCTATCGTCCGTCATCCGCCCCTCCCGATACGCCCGCGAATAACCCCTCGGCAGCCCCGTGCAGGCTCCGCTCGAACTGTCTGAGGCGGAGGTCATTCAGGGTATCCCACTGGCGGATAATGGTTTTTTGGAGGATGCGGTATTCCCGCGCGGTCAGGCCAAGATGCGTCATCAAAGCCTCAATCCCCGCCAGCCGGAAGGCGGATAGGCTATCCGAGGTCAGGCGGCGGTTCATGCCCTCGCCCTCGATAAAGAACAGGGTCTCTCCCATCTGCACCGGGCTATAGCCCTCAAGGGCGGGCGTCTGCTTTTGCAACTGGCGGAGGCTGGCTTGGCCGAGGCGGGTATAAAGGCCATCAATCGCATACATCGGAATACCCTCGAACTCGGGGCTGGAGCATGGCTGCGTTGTCTTTATGCGGCAATCCTGTGTCTGCACCACTGCCGCCGCCAGCGGGGCGAAGAGCACAAGCGGCCACGGCATGGACTTGAGACCTGCAATGCAAGCTTCCGTCAATTCCTCCGGCACGGGCAAAGCCCTGAGCGTTTTGGCGGCAGCAATCAAGTCTCCGGCCTCGCGTTTAAAGCCCTTGGCCGGGAAGGCCTTTGTACCCGCCAGCCCCCAGAGGGCGAGAAACCTTGTTTGAGCGTCCTGTGCGGGATCAAGGGTGATGGTGGCCAGTTTACGGTTGGACAGCTTGGGCAGGCTTTTACGCAGGCTGGAGAGCCCTTGGCCAAGGTCAGTGAGGGAGAGAGCTTCTGTCATGAAGCGGCTTTTGACAGACCCCGCCATCTTCTTGGCCAGATGCACGGCCACCTCGACGTCTCCGGCCTTGCGCCGTTCCAGCGGGGATTGAGAGGCTGCGAGGGTCTGGATCATCAGCTCCGGATTGGCAATCCCGATATCCTCAAAGACAATCACCAGCAGACGCCGCCAGAGCATCCTTCTGTCTGCATGCGCCAGCGACAGGGCGAAAGAAGCCGCCCGGTTGACCTCGCCGCGCCGGATGCTTTTTTGCAGGCCGGATGCCAGCACGTATTTATCAGCGGACAGCACGGGCACGCGCCGCAGGGTACAGGGAGTGAGTTCATCAGCAAGGCGCTGGAAGCTGTGCAGGAAAGTCATGTGCGTCTCCGTTATTTTTGAATGCATAACGTGACGTTAGCTTGAGCCAGCAGCGGGTCAATTTGAAAAACACCCCTTGGTTTCTACCAGGCAATAAAAATCAAAAGAGGCTTAAGCGGCTGAGCTGACTCGGTTATTCTCCTTTACGCGGCCATATGGAGATTTTTACCACTGCCGAAAAACAGCGTAAAAACGGCCTAAAATCTTCCAAAAACTTACCAAAAATATTCCATCGCCGCGCTGTAAATCCTTTGTTTTCAATGAAGGCACTTACCAGATGGTAAGTTTTTCTTACCAGGATTTACCAAAGGGAATGTTTCTGCACTGAAAAGACGCAGGGCCCTATCCAGACTTTGCTTTTTTAGAAACCGCGCCTTTTGTTTTCTTGCTGGAGTTTTTTGACGGCTTCCTATTCTAAGCTTCTTCTTCGCTATGAGGGGGACGTATTTTTGTGGATTTTGGTTGTACCTGATACGAATGGAGACACACTGATTTGCTCCGGCAGAAGGTACGCTTGCGTTACTGCTTTTATCCAGTCCTGCTCCCAGCCTTTCTCGACCTGCCACCATGACGGCTTCGCGTCTTTGATCAGTTTGGTAAAGACCTTACGGCTAGCTGGAGACAGCAACTTCAAGGCATTCTTCACCCCACGCAGACGGCAACTGTCCCTAAAGCAGATGAACAGGTCAGGATCGAGCACAAGCCCGTGCGGCTTGAGATCAAAGACTTTGATGTTAAGAAATGGGTTGGCCACATTCAGGATGTCGATCAGCATAAACGGCTTGACCAAGGAGACCTCGAACCGGGTCACAGGCTCATCCAGACCGGCCTGTTTTCTCTTGTCATAGATTCGAACCTGTGCGCCACTTTGTTTACCGTGGTAGATCGTTTCGACCTGCCCTGATGAGCCGTAGTACATGAGGGCGTGGCGCTTGCGCGAGGCCTTGCTGAAAAAGTCCTCCATGCCCACGCCGCAGACATCTCGGCAGATGTCCAGACGAGTGACTCTAGCCCCTTTCAAAGCCTTCGGCAGATCAAGATCGAGCTGGTCGAACACGAATTTCAGGAAGCTGAACCACTGTGCTGGCGTGACCTTACCCGGGTTCCACTCAAGTCTGGCAAACTGAGCCGTAGCCTTATGCGGCGCAAGCTGGAGCAGGATGCAGTGAGGGTAAGGAGATCCATCCGACTGGATGCCGTTGAACTTCAGGTTGGCTTTATAGCCGCTACCGGCAACAGACATAGCTCCCGAGACGGGGTAAGTCTTGAGGTCCCATATGTAACCCTTCATGAATTGCTGGTGATTTTCGTCCTTGATGTCAAAAGTCAGGCTAATCTTGTCGATCTTGCTACCTGACATCACGACTTGATTGATGACGAATTTCAGTTGGTTATCATTGTTTACACTCTTCATCTTCCATCTCCTTATTCACGTTAACTTGGCCTGTTGGAGATGATTGCGGATGCGAGACATGAATAGCCCTGCTGGCTGCAACCAACAAAAATTCATTTCCGTTCAGCTAGATAGCAAAACGAGACGCCTTCCGCTTTATCAGCAGATTACTCAACAGGAATTTTTCGGGACATTGGAGAAGCGTACATCAGCAGCGAAGACTATGCCTTGCAGGTCTTCGCGTCCGCTTCAGGACATCGGCACATCTTAACGATACAGAAGCCGTCAGGAATCTCAAGCAGAATCTGCGCCGGTTACAATCCAGCGTATGGGGTGGGCTTGAAGCCAGGATAGTCTACTTTAGCAATCGCATCGTAAAGGTCCTTCGCATTCAAAGACAACACACTGTCTTCGCCCCATCCGTAGTCATCTGCCACTTCGCCCTGAGACCAGCCGCCCAATGTATGTGCAACGTCACGAGGCGTATGTACTTTTCGCAAGGCTTCACGAAAAGTATGCCGAAAACTATGAAAGCTCAATTTACGGGTTTTGATTTCGCAATCTTTCAAAAGTCGCGTAAACCATTTACTTGTGGCCCCCGAGTAATACCCTTGAGCATCTTTTGTAAGCTCGGGAAAAAGTAATTTTTGTTCGTTTTTTCGCAGAAGCTCCACGTAGATCAGCAAGCCCGCCTCTTTTAACTCAGGGTGTATAGGTACATAGCGCTCACTTGCTTCAGTTTTAAGCTGCTTGTCGTCATGCTTAACTTGGATCACGCAGATACCGTCACGATCTTGGAAATCAGCTACCGTCAGTTGGCAAACCTCGTTAAGCCGCAGTCCCGTATATAGAGAAATCAGGGGTGTCCAGTAACGGGAAGGACGTCCTGTGCCATACTCTGCTTCATTCAAATAATTTGGAGCAAAGAATATCTTACTCAGATGTTGCAACGTAAACGGTTGACGCTTTGATTTCTTGCTTTGCGTGTCTTTGACCTTGATCCCTTCCGCCGGGGCATCACGCATATACTGTTCTCGCCTTGCAAAGTTGAGAATAGAGCGCAGCTTGTCGAGATACATATTAACCGTTGCATCGGACAACAACGGCCATTTATTAGAGGCAGCCAAATCTGCCGCGACTTTCAGCGGTTTATTCGGGGCTTTCTTAGTTGCATTTGATGGGATGCGGCGCAAAAGATCACGCACAGCCTTGACGTCCTCACGTGTGATCTCATGAACTTTCTTGTCCATACCGAGCAACTCGCCTAAAGCGCGGTGGATGATGACGTAATTCTTTTCCGTGGAAATGCCTCGTCGAACTTCGGGATCTGCCATGTATTCATCCATGACCTGCTGCAAGGTGCGATGGTTTTTAGGCTGTATCCCGTGATAATCCGGCAGCGGTACAGACAGCATGGAAGACTGATAAACCTTTCCCTGCCACTGCATCAATGTTGCTGTCGTCATCTCGAAGGCGGCTTGGCTGAAAAGATGACCAAGTTTTTTGAAGGCAAGACTATCGGATTTGAAGGTCACGCCCTGTCTTCGCAGGTAGTGAGCCGCTGTAGACTGGCCGTTATGCAGACCGTCGTGTGACTGGTTGAGTATTTCTTGGTGGTAACGCCATTTGTCTTTTTTCAGCGAGCTCAGAACTTCCTGTCGCTCTTCCGGCGTCAAGTCTCGATCATCATTCAGATTGGCTTCACGCTGTTTTTTAACTGTCTCGGAAAACCACTTCAGACTAAGCGCCGCTAGCTGATGATCGTCATAGGCAGACAACATATCGCTATCTTGATTGGCCGCGGTTAACTGTTGCCGCTTGCTATCAAATTCGGCTTGGATTTTTGCCCGCTCAAGGTGGATGCGCTCACAGGCCACGGTGTAGTCGCGTGTTTCCAAAGTCCGCACGATTTCCTTCTTCCTGCCATAGATAGAGCGCAGATCACTAGGAATCCGAACACGGACGTAATATGACTTCCTTCGCAGCTGAAGGCCGGGAATTTTGGGCATCTCTTCCATACCTGTTGTGTAACACGTTTGTGTCACACACGGAAGGAAAACTCCCTTTAGGGTCAATAAGTTATTGTTTATCCGCCATTTAGAAGAGCTTGGTGGGCCCGGAGGGACTTGAACCCCCGACCAGACCGTTATGAGCGGCCCGCTCTAACCAACTGAGCTACAGGCCCCACCGCCCCGCACCGGCGCGCCGAAATAAACGCGCGCGGTATTTTTGCGGGGGTAATCAGGTATCGAGGAAGCTGCGCAGCTGGCGCGAGCGCGAGGGGTGTTTGAGCTTCCGCAGCGCTTTTGCTTCGATCTGGCGAATACGTTCGCGCGTGACGGAGAACTGCTGGCCGACTTCTTCGAGCGTATGGTCGGTGTTCATGCCGATGCCGAAGCGCATGCGCAGCACGCGCTCTTCGCGCGGGGTCAGCGTGGCCAGCACGCGCGTTGTGGTTTCGCGCAGGTTGGCGTGAATAGCAGCATCCACAGGCAGGATGACGTTTTTGTCTTCGATGAAATCGCCGAGCTGGCTGTCTTCTTCGTCCCCGACGGGAGTTTCGAGGGAGACAGGCTCTTTGGAAATTTTCATGACTTTGCGCACTTTGTCGAGCGGCATGCCGAGACGTTCGGAAAGCTCTTCCGGTGTTGGCTCCCGCCCGATTTCGTGCATCATCTGGCGGCTGGTGCGCACCAGTTTGTTGATCGTTTCGATCATATGCACCGGAATACGGATGGTACGTGCCTGATCCGCGATGGAGCGCGTGATCGCCTGGCGAATCCACCATGTTGCATAGGTAGAGAATTTATAGCCGCGGCGGTATTCGAATTTATCCACGGCCTTCATCAGACCGATGTTGCCTTCCTGAATAAGATCGAGGAATTGCAGGCCGCGGTTGGTGTATTTTTTGGCAATCGAAATCACAAGGCGCAGGTTGGCCTCAACCATTTCTTTTTTGGCTTTGCCGGCTTCGCGTTCGCCTTTTTGAATGGTATGGACGATGCGCTTGAATTCTTTTAGTGGCAGACCGGAAGTGGCGGCGATTTTTTCAATCTCTTCGCGCACGTTCTTGACGTCGTCTTTGTGCTTTTCAGAGAATTTCGGCCAGCCCTTGCCTTTCAGCTTGGCGACGTTGGTCATCCAGCGCGGGTTGTTGTCGTTGTTCGGCCATTCTTCAAGGAAGCCTTCGCGCGATACGCCGCAATCGACGGCCATGCGCATGATCTGCCCTTCAAGACCAATCACCTTGCGGTTCATGTTATAAAGCTGTTCGATCAGCTGTTCGGAGCGATAAATATTCAGACGCACCGACTGCATCAGGTCGACAAGTTCGGATTTGCACTTGCGGTAGTTGTCGGCGAGACGTTTGGGTACTTCTTTGCTCTTTTCCAGCTCCAGACGGCGTTCTTCCTGCACCTTGGCGAGTTTTTTGTATGCCTTGGTGATCATCTTGAAGGTTTCGATGATCTGCGGTTTCAGCTCCTCCTCCATCGCGGCGAGAGAGAGGCTGCTTTCATCTTCCGTGTCGTCTTCGGCGGGCTTTACTTCCGGCTCGTCATCGATCAGCACATCATCTGTGGCGGCAGCTTTCGCGGCGGCCTTGGCTTTGGCTTTTTTGCGCGCTTCTTCTTCTTTGGCGCGTTCTTTTTCTTTTTTCTCCAGTTTGTCGGCAACGGCTTGCTGGATAGCTTTGGCGCGCGCGCTGGCGGCGTCATCGCCAGATGCAGCCGGATCAGCCGGCGCATCATTATCGCCGTAGGTTGCTTCAAGGTCGATAATATCACGCAGCAACATTTCGCCGTTTTCCAGCGCCTTGTGCCAGGTCATGATGGCCTGAATGGTCAGCGGGCTTTCGCAGATGCCGCCGATCATCATTTCGCGGCCGGCTTCGATACGTTTGGCGATGGCGATTTCACCTTCGCGCGACAGCAGTTCGACAGAGCCCATTTCGCGCAGGTACATGCGCACAGGGTCGTCGGTGCGGCCAAGGTCGGTTTCGGCGAGATTGCCGGCATCGCCTTCTTCTTCGTCGGTCTCCTTTGTTTCGGTGACCTCGTCTTCGGCGTCGGCGTCTTCGATCAGGTTGATGCCGATATCGGATAGCGTTGCCATCGTCTCGTCGATCTGGTCGGACGTATATTCGCCGGCAGGCAGCACTTTGTTCAGCTCGTCATAGGTGACGTAGCCGCGTTCCTTGCCTTTGGCGATCAGCTTTTTGACGACCTTTGCAAGCATGCCACCCTGAAGGGGGGAATCCTCTGCATCATCGACAACGGTTTCGTTTTCCTGATCTTCGTTTGCTTTCGCGACCATCCGCGCATCCACTCCTGAATAGTTCTCAATAACAACCGGACCCGGCTCCGGTCACTCCGGTGCCGCGTCCGCTTCATTTTTAAACGCCCTGCCCGCGGGATTTTTCCCGCCCCCTGGCATAGGCGTCACGCCATCCCTGCCGCACGATATCCGCCGGCTGGCCCGGTTTGGCAAAACCCGCATGAACATACAGTGAAGAATCGAAGATTGCATCAAGTATCTTGCCATGGCCTTGCACAATAAGATGTTGTTTAACCGCCTGATCGTCAAGGTATATTTCACCCTCCAGCGCATCAGACAAAAACAGCACCAAGGCAGAGCGCAGGGCATCATACTCCCCGTTCGGAATTTCCAGCATGCCCAGTTCTTCCGAAAACTCTTCGTAGAGTTCCGGATAATTAATGATGGCTGCCAGCAGCACCTTTTCGCGCAGCAGGCGGGATGTACGGATAGGCTTGGCCGCCACGTTCAGCGGCCGGTAAGGCGTATGGATGCCGGGGGTCTGCTTTTTGAACCCCCCACCGCGCGCATAGCCATGGCCGCCACCGGATTTTTTACCTGATGTAAAACTTAAAAAAACCTCATTAATCTTTTGATTAATTTCATAAATGAAGAATTCCTGTACAGTCATATTGGCAATTTGGCGCGCGCGTTTTTCGAGTGCCGCGCGGAAGCCCGCCTTGGACTCCGGCTGCGAGAAATTGCGCCCTTTGCTCTCTTCCATCCACATCATATCGAAAATACCAATGGCATTATCCAGCACACGCTGCATCGCCGCCGCCCCTTCGTCTTTAATCAGACTGTCGGGGTCGTGCTGTTCGGGCAGGAAGGCAAATTTTACAGAATGATCCGGCTTCAGGATTGACAGCACCCGCTCCAGCGCCCGCGATGCCGCCCGCTGGCCGGCGTTATCGCCATCAAAGCAGAGCACCGGCGCGCGGTTGTCTTCGGGCATGACACGCCATAATTCTTCGATCTGGCTTTCTGTCAATGCCGTGCCGAGCGGTGCGACGGCGGCGCGGAAACCGCCCTGCGCCAGCGCAATCACATCCATATACCCCTCGACCACAACCACAGCCGCGCCGTCGCCGATAACTTTGCGCGCGCGCGACAGGCCATAAAGCATACGGCCTTTGTGGAAGATTTCCGTCTCGGGCGAGTTGATATATTTGGGCGCCGATTTGTCGGGTGGGCCGCCATGGCTTTCGGGCAGCACGCGCCCGCCAAAGGCCACCACCCTGCCCTGAAAATCCTGCACCGGAAACATGACCCGGCCGCGGAAGAAGGGATAAACTTCCCCCTTCGTGCGCTGGCTTTCGCGGTAGAGCCCGGCCTCCAGCATCGCCTCTGCGCTATAGCCGGCCTGCTGCAGGCTTTGTTTGAGCAAGACGTCTTCGGATGGCGCAAAGCCCAGATGGAAAGATTTGATCGTTTCCAGTGATAATCCACGCGCCAGCAAATATTCGAGTATTTTTTTGTTCTGCGGTGCGTGCAGCTGCTGTTCGTACCACTTCGCCGCATGCTCCATCAGGTCATAGAGCGACATCTGGCGCTGGAATTTCTTTTGCTCTGCCACGGTGGGTTTGGGTACCTGCATGCCGGCCAGACCGGCCAGATGTTCGACCGCATCCATAAACGACATATTATCGTGGCTCATGACAAAGCCGACCACATCGCCATGCGCGCCGCAGCCAAAGCAGTGATAAAAACCTTTTTGGTCATTCACCGTAAAAGACGGCGTTTTTTCACCGTGGAACGGGCAGCAGGCCTTATGTTCCCTTCCGGCACGCGTCAGCTTGATGCGCTTGCCGACAACGTCAGACAGCGGCACACGGGCACGGATTTCATCCAGAAAGGCTTTGGGTAGCGACATGATGCGCTTATTTACAGGGTTTTTCGCATCGTCTTCAAGCGTAAAAACCCCGTCCTATATTACCAGAATCTAACATCAAAGGGATCAACCGGCTTTCGACGGCGCGACGGCAGGATCACATCCGGCTGCGGATCCACACGCAAAATATCAGTAGCGAACTGGCGCTGGATGTCGAGGATCGCAGGCTCGGTCGCTTTCAACACAACCTGCCCCGCACCTGTTTCCGACAGCTGCGCCCGCACATCGCTGACCCATCTGTCACCCGTGCCGCGCAGCTGGGGCCAGCGGCGGATAGCCGCAGCCAGCGTTTCGGCCCGCCCCTCGGCGCCTGCCGCGGGGCCAGTCAGGGTCAGCGTGAAATCCAGCTTCAAGGCATCGTCACGATTAACTTCGGATTTTTGATTAAAATGAGGCTTCATTATTTTGTTTAACCTATCTAATTTTTTGGAAATCGTTGTTTGATCTGCGCGGGTTTCATCACTGGCATGTCTTTTTCAAGTTGTGTGGCGCTTTTTTTAAAATCCTTTTCTACAAGAGAGATATATCTGTTTATCTCACGCAGAACATGAGGATTGTCACTTTCCGTCGCCATCGCCAGCGGCGTCACGGACTTATCGTATTTATGCGGCTTCGACGGGTCCGCGCCTGCATGCCACAAAATTTCGACCAGATCCATGCGCCCCATCTGACAGGCATGCAAAAGCGCTGTCGCGCCATGGCGGTTATAAGCATTGATATCCACTGTGTAATCTCTGAGCCAATCGTTGAGCTTTTGCCGGCTGCCTTCTTTCACAATTTCGATAATATTAAAAACCGTCGTTGCACGTGTCACCTCAAACAGAACCGTGTCGGCATTCTCATCGCCCGTGCGGCTGCCGATATAGGCAAGGTCGGCGGCCATCTGGTCGCTGACGTCTTTTTTGCGTCCTGTATGATAACTGCTGGCCAGCGGATCAGCGCCTGCCGCAAGCAGTTTTTTGACCAGCGCCAAGGGTGCCGCCGTATCGATAGCCACACGCAGGGGCGATTTGCCGCCCAGTCCGGTCAAATGGACATCGGCGCCGGCACGGAGCAGGAAATCGACCATTTCCGCATGACCGCGCGCAATCGCAAGCGTTAAAGGAGTGTCGTCTTCGTCGTCACCCATATTAACGGGCACGCCCGCCGCAACCAGACGCGCCGCTGTCCGGACGCAGCCGGTCGATACGGCCGCGAACAATTGCATCTGTTCACTGGTCGTTACATCGGCGCGCAAAGGCGCAATATTGCAAAGGTCGGTCGGCATCGCGGATCGCCCGGTCATCATAAATCAAAACGTGAAGACGCAAGCCTAGGGCTTCACAAAAGCACTGTCAATCTTTATGAAAAGACTTGAATATCAGTGGCTAGGCGCTCAGGCGTTCCTTGACCAGACCGCTGACCTTGGAAAAATCAACCTGGCCGGCGTATTTCGACTTCATTTCACCAATGACCTTGCCCATATCCTTGATACCGGCAGCGCCCACCGCCGCAATGGCGCTTTCGATGGCGGCCTTGATATCGGCTTCAGACAATTGGGCAGGTAAAAAAGTTTCGATAACGCGGATCTCCGAAGCTTCGCGCGCGGCCAGTTCAGGGCGGCCGCCCTGTTCGTACATCTTGATCGATTCATGACGCTGTTTGATCATCGATTGCATCATGGAGAGGATTTCGTCGTCGCTGATCCCCTCCCAGTTGCCCTTGCTGCGCGCGGCAATGTCACGATCTTTCATTGCGGCAATGATTAGCCGTAATGTCGAAACGGCAATCTCGTCCTTGGCATGAAGCGACTGTTTGAGCTGTTCCTGAAACCGCGTCCTGAGCATGTGTTTTCCTGCTTTTCGTCTGGCAACCTATGGGCTTGTATGGTATTCCAAGCAAGATCGGAATACAACATCGCAAACATCAGGGAAATCATGTTGTCAAAGCAGCACGCCCCTATCCTGAATGCGGCCCTTCTTTTGGCGGACGGCAGCGTTTTCAGAGGGAAAGGTCTCGGCGCGCCCGGCATCACCGGCGGAGAGATCTGTTTCAATACCTCGATGACCGGCTATCAGGAAATCATGACCGACCCTTCCTATGCAGGGCAGATCATCACCTTTACCTTCCCCCATATCGGCAATGTCGGCGCGAACCGCGACGATCTGGAAGCCGAAGCCCCCTTTGCCCGCGGGCTGATCTTGCGCGCCGACATCACTGCGCCTTCCAATCACAGGTCTGAAGAAAATTTCAACGACTGGCTCGCGCGCGGCAACCTGACCGGTATCTGTGATATCGATACCCGCGCCCTGACCCATCACCTGCGCGACAACGGCGCGCAAAATGGCGTCATTTGCTACACGCCCGACAAAACACCCGATGTCGAAAAAATGCGCGAATACCTGCGCGCCCTGCCCGACATGAACGGCCAGGATATCGCGCGCACGGTTTCCTGTACGAATGCATACGAATGGCATGAAAAACCGGCGCAGGGCGGCACGCCCAATTTAAACGCTGCGGCGCCGCATGTGGTTGTCATCGACTATGGCGTAAAGCGAAATATTCTGCGCTGCCTCGCCGCACAGGGATTGCGTTTGACGGTCGTTCCCTGCTCCACCACTTATGACGCGGTTATGGCGCTGAAGCCCGATGGTGTTTTCCTGTCAAACGGTCCGGGCGACCCTGCCGCCACCGGCGTTTATGCCGTGCCGGTTATTCAGGCGCTGCTGCAAACCGGTATGCCGGTCTTCGGTATTTGCCTTGGCCACCAATTGCTCGCGCGCGCGCTCGGCGGCGAGACGCACAAGCTGCCCTTCGGCCACCGCGGCGCCAACCACCCTGTCAAAGACCTCGGCACCGGCAAGGTCGAAATCACAAGCCAGAACCACGGCTTTCATGTCATGTCCGAAAGCCTGCCGGACAATGTCGAGGTCACGCATCAAAGCCTCTTCGACGGCACCAACGAAGGCCTGCGCGTAAAAGGCCGCCCCGTTTTTTCGGTACAGTACCATCCCGAAGCATCACCGGGACCGCATGACAGCCATTATCTTTTTGAACGATTTGCACAGGCGCTTCGCCAGTCACTGAGACAGGCGGCCTGATGTCATCCGCAGGCGCAGAAACGGCTGGGGCACAGCAGATGACGGCAAGCCGCGCCGCGCTGCGCCAGACATTTTTGCTCGGTCTTTTTTCCTTCTCGCTTTTTCTTTCTGCTGCCGCGATGTTTATGGTGCAGCCGATGCTCGGTAAAATGCTGTTGCCCCGCGTGGGCGGCACGCCAACGGGCTGGATCACCGCTGTTGCCTTCTTTCAGGTGATGCTGCTGCTGGGATATCTTTTTGCACATGGCATGGCACGTTTTTCATCGCGCACGCACGGTATCGGGTATCTGGCGCTGCTGATCGCGGGTGCGGCTATATTACCGCTGTCGCTGCCTGCGACGATTGATGCCGCACAAATGAATGCGGGCGGCATTTTTATGTTACTGCTCGCCGCAGCAGGGCTGCCGTTTATCGCGCTCTCGGCAACGGCCGCGACTTTGCAGCGATTGTTCCTGACCACGGGGCACGCGCAGGCACAAGACCCTTATTTTCTTTATGCCGCCAGCAATCTGGGCAGTTTTGTCGGGCTGCTGATGTATCCGCTGCTGGTGGAGCCCTTCAGCACGCTCGATACACAGGCGCAAATCTGGTTTTATGCCTATGGCACGCTTGGTATTTGTGCTGCTGGCTGCCTTGCGGCCGGATTAAAACATGCGCAGGGCGCCAAGCCTGCGGCGCTGGCCCTTCCGCCTGCAAAAGATATGCTGCGATGGGCCTTTCTTGCTTTTATCCCCTCGGCCCTGCTGCTGGCCGTGACGACGCATATCGTCACCGATATCATATCCGCACCACTGGTCTGGGTTTTGCCGCTGGCCATTTATCTGATGACTTTTGTGCTGGCCTTTAGCCGTCACCGCAATGTTTCGCCCGCTTTGATGGTCAAAATCGCCCCTGCGGTGATCTCTTTTGCCTTTGCCCATACCCTGATGATGGGGGCAAGCCTGAGCGCATCTCTTGCGGTGATGGGGTTGCATCTGGCGGGTTTTTCGGTTGTCGCGCTGATGTGTCACCAGCGGCTGGCAGCCGCGCGCCCCGATACCGCGCATCTGACCGCCTTCTATCTGATGATCGCTTTGGGCGGTGCGCTTGGCGGTGTTCTGAACGCCTTCGCCGCACCGATGCTGCTGGATACATTAATAGAATACCCGGCGCTTTTGCTGGCAGCGGCTTTTGCGGTGCCGTCTTTTCGCGGCATTTTCAGCGGCCGGAAAACGCGTTTCATCCTGCTGTCTGTTCTGCTTGCGGCGGTTGCCTCCCTCCTCCTGACACAAAATCCGCAGGCACCGGCGACAACCGCGGCGCTGTTTGTGGCGATGATTACTTTTGCCGGGGCTTTCCCGCGCGCACTGATTGTTCTGGCCTTGGTCTTTTCCGTTACCTGTACCAAGCTTTACGCCCAAGACAGACTGCTGCTTTCGGAGCGTAATTTCTTTGGCGTCCTTAAGGTCAGCGAACGCAGCGTGCAAAATGCGGATGGCACAACTTATGTGATACGCGATTTCATGCACGGCACCACGCTGCACGGCTATCAGGTGATTTCGCCTGAAGATCTGCGCAGTGAACCGACGGCCTATTTCCACAAGGGCAGCCCGATCAGCGAAGCCTTGCGTTTCTTTGCGTCCGAAAATATCGCGGTTGTCGGGCTTGGTGCGGGGACGCTCGCGTGCCACAACAACGGTGCAAGATACTTTACTTTTTTTGAAATCGACCCTGCGGTGATCCGTATTGCACAGGAACATTTCACTTTCCTCAAAGACTGTCAGGGCGCCGTGCCGCACCGCTTGATCGAAGGTGACGGGCGTCTGGCGCTGGCTGCAGAAAAAACCGCACTTTACGATCTCATCATTCTGGATGCCTTTTCATCCGACACCATTCCGCCGCATTTGATTACAGTCGAGGCCGTGCAGATGTATCTGTCACGGCTGAATGCGGGCGGTTTGATCGCGTTTAACATTTCCAGCCGTTATTTTGATATGGTGCCCGTACTTGCGGCGGCCGCTGAAAACACCGGCCTCTTCGCGATTTACAAACACAACCTGCCCGATAAAACGCAGGGCAATATCGCGCAGGCGAGCCAATGGCTTGTCATGGGGCCTGACCGCGCCCGGCTTTCCGCATTTGCCAATGAACATAGATGGTCGCCCGTTACCTCGCGCGGCAAGAATGCATGGCATGACAATTATTCGAATATTCTGGGAGTCCTCCGCCGATGAACATAGAAAAAACCAAAACCGCCCTAGCCGAAACCGGCGGCGCGCTGAACGGCCTGACTGTCGGCGTTTTTAGCCTGACGCTCTGTCTCTCGGCGGCGCTGATGTTTGCCATTCAGCCGATGACCGGAAAAATGCTGCTGCCGATTGTGGGCGGCACACCGTCTGGCTGGATTGTCGCGATGGCGTTTTTTCAGGTGATGCTGCTGGGCGGTTATCTGCTCGCGCATCTTTTTTCCAAATTTACACCGCGCCTGCACGCCGCGCTTTATGTGGCCGCCCTTGCTGCCGGACTTTACTTCATGCCTGTCGATATCCGCCAGCATGCAGAGATGCTGCCCGCCAGCCCGGGCCCTTGGGATGTTTTCAAGCTGCTCTGCCTGTCTTTATCCATTCCGTTTATTGCCTTGTCGGCGACGTCATCGACCGTGCAGCGGCTCTTTACCACCACCGGCCACCCTTCGGCGCATGACCCCTATTTTCTTTATGTCGCCAGCAATCTGGGCAGTTTTGCCGGCCTGCTGCTGTATCCGCTGGTTTTCGAGCCGATGCTCAGCCTGTCTGCACAAGCGGGCTATTCTACGGCGGCTTATTGCGGCCTGATCGCCGGCGGGATGATCTGCCTTGCCTTTTCAATGCTCTCGCGCCGCCGGGAGCCTGCGACTGCAAAAGCCCCCGCGGACAAAACGGCCGATGAAGGTAAACTTTCGCTCAAGCTTTGCGCAGAATGGGCGGCGCTTGCTTTTGTACCGTCAAGCCTACTGCTCGGCGTTACCATTTATATTACAACGGACATCTTATCTGCACCGATGATATGGGTGCTGCCGCTGTGTCTGTACCTGCTGACTTTTATCATCGCTTTTTCTAAGAAATCCTTTCTGCCTAAAAACGCTTTTCAGGACCTGCTGCCCGCAACGGCGCTTATCGGCGTGGTAACGATGTGCATCATCAAGATGAGCTGGCTGACAGACTGGACGGGTATGCTGTTCTATCTGATCATTTTTATGATCGTCGCGCTGGCTTGCCATATTCGCCTTGCCGACCTGCGGCCGCTAGACAATCAAAGCCGTCACCTGACCGCGTTTTATCTGATGATGTCGGTCGGCGGCGCGCTGGGCGGCATCTTTAATGCCTTTTTCGTGCCGATGGTCGCCGACAGGTTGATTGAATTCCCCCTTGTGCTGGTTCTGGCATTATTACTGCACCCCGCTTTTAAACCCAGCACCAAGGCCGGCATCGTCACAATCTGCGCGCTTGTCCTTACGGCAATGACCATGCCCGCCACACCGACCCAATGGCCAATTACAACAGAGCAGCTTCTTGATACTTTCTTTTTTACGATCGGTGGCGTGATGATTGTCTTTGGCGTGTTCAGTCAAAGCCGTCAGTATCTGCGCGCAGATACGCTCATCGCACTTAGCGCAGTTCTTCTTTTGCTGGCGCAATTTATACAACAGCGACAGGATGTCATTTTCAGTCACCGAAACTTCTATGGTACTGTACGGGTCTTCGATAGGGAAACCATCGAAAACAGTGGAGATCGATATACCGCAAGGTACCTTTATCACGGCACCACATTGCACGGTGTACAAAATATCACAACGCCGGAAGACCAGAAAAAACCAACGTCCTATTATACCGAGCCAGGCCCGCTGGGCGATATCTTCAAGGTATTCGCGCCCAAAACAGTTGCCGGTATCGGCCTTGGCGCAGGCGTGGTCAATTGCTATGAAGCGCCGGACAGAAAATTTACGTTCTTTGAAATTGACCCCGCCGTCGTGACCGTCGCAGAAAAACAGTTTACGTTTTTGAGCGCGTGCCAATCTGCCGCAGAGCCTAGAATGTTAATTGGTGACGGTAGACTAGAACTCGCCAAACTCAGGGATGAAACTTTTGACCTCATTATCGTCGATGCTTTTTCGTCAGACTCTATTCCGGTTCATCTACTGACACTAGAAGCTGTCGAGGAGTACCTATCAAAAACATCGACCGACGGCGTTATTGCCTTTCATGTATCAAATCGTTATTTCATTCTTGAAGATCGAATCGTGGCGATCGCGGAAAAACTTGGAATTAACCATTCTTACCGTCTAGATTTCGATTTCGTGCGCGAGGCTAACGGGCTATTTAGATACCCTAGTAAATGGCTTGTTCTTTCACGCAGTGACGTTACAAAACTTAAAAAAGCACACGAAAAATGGACACAGATCTCCCCCTCCACACAGCCCGTGTGGACGGATGATTATTCTGATATTTTTGGCGCCCTAAATATGATTGTCGCCATGCGAAGCAATTCCAATAAAGGTACTCAAGAATGACAAACATAGCTTCTTCTCAGCATCACAAATCCGGCCTCGCCGCGCTCATCGTTTTCAGCCTGACACTATTTTTGTCCGCCTCGATGATGTTTGCGATCCAGCCCATGACCGGCAAGATGCTGTTACCCCTCGTAGGCGGCACGCCGGCAGGCTGGATTGTCGCCATGGCGTTCTTCCAGATTATGCTGCTGGGCGGTTATTTGCTTGCCCATCTTTTTTCCAAGCTCTCTGCACGTAAACATGCACTTGCCTATATTACACTTTTGGGTATCGGTGTTGTTTCGATGCCGATCGCACTTGCGCGGCATGCAGAAGGAATCTCCGCAACGCCTGTGGCGCATGATATTTTTATGCTGCTGACTTTTGCGCTCGCTTTGCCGTTTATGGCGATTTCAGCAACGTCATCGACCATCCAGCGGCTTTTCACCACCACAAGCCATAAATCTGCTGCCGACCCTTATTTCCTCTACGTTGCCAGCAATATTGGCAGTTTTTCGGGCCTTCTCCTCTACCCTACGCTGATTGAGCCCAATCTCTCGCTCTCCGCACAAAGCCAATATCTGACATATTTTTATATCGCCCTCATCGGCTTTGCCATCATCTGCCTGCTGCTCTCCGGCAAACAGGCGCAGACGCAGGCAGCCCCGTCGGCCAGCGGCGGGAAACCCGTCACATGGCGTGAATATTGTGAGTGGATGATACTCGCCCTCGTACCTTCAAGCCTTTTGCTTGGCGCTACTTTTCACATCACCACCGACATTATGTCTGTGCCGATGATCTGGGTGCTGCCGCTGTCTCTCTACTTGCTAACTTTCGTGATCGCTTTCAGCAAAAAGCCTATTATTTCACTTAGGCTGGCACAAGGCCTTCACCCTTGGGCGGTTTTTTTGGCCATCACACTTGCCGGTATATATAAACTTATCTGGCTTGAAAACTGGCCAGGCATCTTTTTCTATCTTACCATTTTCTTTATTGTTGCGCTCAGCTGCCATCTGCAGCTAGCGGCGCGGCGTCCGCTAGAAAGCAATAGCCGACACTTAACTGGTTTTTATTTGATGATGTCAGCTGGCGGCGCTCTGGGTGGTATTTTCAATGCTTTTATTGTACCTGTTCTATCCGTACGTGTTATTGAACTACCACTAATGCTTGTTTTGTCTTTGTTGCTACATCCCGCCGTTAAACTCCAGTCTTTCTATTCATATACTATTATTGCCATACTCTGCATTTGCGCCTCAATGATGGGGTATATCCCGCCACAACTTAAAATTAACCCAGCAGCTTTGCCGAACATAACCATTATGCTCGTACTCGGCTTTACCATCATCGCCTTGATTGCCCAGCGTTATGCAGATGTTTTCAAAATTCAGACTCTGATGATTATCACAGCCTGCGTACTGCTGCTATCTCAGTTTATGATTAATACAAGCGATATTCTGCATAGTACGCGAAATTTCTATGGAACAATTCGTATCATGGAAAAGACTGTCTTTGCAAAAGATCCGCAAAAGCCCCTCGAAAGCCCCTTGGAAAAAGTCCGTCTTCGTATTCTTGTCCACGGTACGACCACACACGGCATGCAAGTTCTAGAACCAGCAGAATATAATTTAACCCCTATCGCGTATTTCTGGCCAAACGGCCCCGTTGGCGATATTTTTACCGGAATTAAACCCAAGAATGTAACGGTTGTCGGCTTAGGCGCGGGCGTCATGAACTGTTTTAATGCACCTGACCGACACTTTTCATTTATCGAAATTGACCCGGCGATGGTTGAAGCTGCGCAGCAATACTTCACATTCTTGAGTGACTGCAAATCCGCATCCGAGCCTAAAATTATCGTTGGAGATGGCCGTCTTGAAGTAGAAAAAATGGAAGATGGATCAATTGACCTTCTTGTAATGGACGCTTTCTCGTCTGACTCTATACCGACACATTTGCTCACGAGAGAGGCAATAGAAGAATACCTTAAGAAACTTACTCCAGATGGTGTGATCGTCTTTCATATCTCGAACAGGTATTTCAATCTGAGAGATCTTTTTACATCGCTTGCGGACACTCTTGGCCTACAAAACAGATTTACGCTTAACCGCTACATTCATTACCCCTATGTAACGCCGAGTATGTGGCTAGTCCTTGCAAAACCTGGGGCAAATCTAAGCATGCTCACTCAAGAAAAAAACTGGCAAGAGCTAACCCCCGGTAAAACACGCTATTGGACAGATGACTACACCAATATGATGAGCGTAATTCAACTAAAAGCCTTTCAAGCTAAAAACTATCTGGTTACCGGAGAAGAATAATGCCTGCAATCATGACCAGTCAAAAAAAGCCTCCCGCATCTGTTACGCTTGCGCTTTTCAGCTTTACCCTTTTTATATCCGCTGCATTGATGTTTGCGGTGCAGCCCATGATTGGCAAAATGTTACTGCCGCTGATCGGCGGGACGCCCGCAGGCTGGATTGTCGCAATGGCGTTTTTTCAGCTGATGCTTCTTGCGGGCTACTTTTTTGCACATGTCCTTTCGCTTGCCACACCGCGCCGGCACGGTCTCTTTTATATTCTGGCGCTCTTGGTTGGCATGTGGTTTCTGCCGCTTCACCTGAGCGATAGCCTGAACGAAAAGCTGCCGATATCTCTCGAAATTCTCCGCCTGCTCAGCATGACCATCGCCGTGCCGTTTATCGCTCTGTCGGCGACGTCTTCGACCATTCAACGGCTTTTCACCGAAACGGGGCATCCTTCTGCCTCTGACCCCTATTTTTTATATGCGGCCAGCAATCTGGGCAGCTTTGCGGGGTTGTTCGCTTACCCGCTGCTTGCCGAGCCCTTGATGGGAATTGCCGCGCAAACCTATGCCTGGGAAGCCGGTTTTGTCACGCTTATGGCCCTTGCCACAGGCTGCCTTGTTTTCGCCCATGCCGCGCAGAAAGGGGCCACAGCGGCCCCGCAACCCCTTTCAAAAGACACAGCAGAGACGAAAATTACCGGTAGCCAGCGTCTCTGGTGGGTCTTGTTGGCTTTTATCCCCTCGAGCCTGCTTTCGGGGGTGACGACACATATCTCGACGGATATTTTCTCCGCACCGATGATCTGGGTGTTACCTCTCGGCGCATACCTGCTGACCTTTGTGATTGCTTTCAGCCGTAAAACCATCGTCTCGCTTTCGACGCTGACGCAGCTTCAGCTTCTTGTTGTCCCTCTTACTATTGGCTTACTCATAACTAATAATCTTATGCTGCGCCTATCTTGGCCTGCACTCGCCTTTCATGTTTTTGCTTTCAGCGTAGTCGCACTTCTTTGTCATACGCTTTTGGCTCACAAGCGCCCACAAAACAGTCGCAAGCATTTAACCGAGTTTTATCTGATGATGTCGGTCGGCGGCGCTCTTGGCGGTGTTCTAAACGCCTTCATCATACCGCATACGCTGGATAGACTTATCGAATATCCCTTATTAATGATATTGTCTTTTCTTGTTAGTCCGTTGCTGCGTCAACCGATTTCAAAATCTGGACAAATCATGATCGGCGTTAGCCTTTTTTGCGTTGGCCTTTATTACGTCTTTATCACAACACTCGCACCATCAGTATATGCCAAAGCCGTCGGGATCATGTCACCGCAGATTGTACTCGTTGATGTATCTTTGGCGTTGATGCTAATATTAATGTCTGCAAACGTACGATCCGCAATAACGGGATCCCTCGCATTATTTGTTATGTGTGAATTTATACTGCCAAAAAATCTTTTACTAATCGAAAGAAACTTCTTTGGCGTTATCACAGTTTCCGAAAGACCTATGCAGATCGACGGAAAAACATATACATCTCGTTATATGTTTCACGGAACCACCACACATGGCACCCAGATACTTGAAAAACCCTATAATACTACTCCTACTACATATTTTACAGAGATTGGCCCACTCGGAAATACCTTCCAGCTATACCAGCCAAAGAAGATAGCAATCATTGGCCTTGGAGTTGGCACAATGAATTGTTATTCAACACCAGAAACAGAAATGACCTTCATCGAGATAGATCAAGGGGTGGTTGATGTCGCGAGGAGTCACTTTACCTTTCTCTCTGATTGCACGGGAAAAATTCCCCCAAGAATTATTGTCGGAGACGGACGGATTGAACTTAGCAAACTTGATGAAACCTTCGATATGATTATTATGGATGCGTTTTCATCTGATACAATTCCAATTCATCTTGTAACAACCGATGCGCTAAAGGGATATCTGGAGAAACTAAACGATGATGGAATAATTGTTATCAACGTTTCTAATAGATATTTCAATCTTGCGCCTTTGCTGGCCCGCAATGCGCAAGAAATCGGTATCTACTCGCGTACACGACTGCACCATTTTAATGATGTAGAGGGCAATGCCGAGATCAGCCGACTTTACCCATTTGCTTCTTCAAGCTTTTGGGTTGCGATGTCAAAAAAGCGCGAAATATTAATGCCTCTGCGGGAATTGGAATGGGTAGAATTGGGTGTAGACAAATCTCTACGTCCCTGGACCGATGACTACACAAGCCCGCTACGAATGCTTTTTCATTTTTATCCAATAAAAATGACCGCACCAGAAAGCACGGAATAAAACGCGGCCTTGAAAAGGAAACAAAGATGCCAAAACGTACAGACATACAAACCATCGCCCTGATTGGCGCGGGGCCTATCGTCATCGGGCAGGCGTGCGAGTTTGATTATTCCGGCACTCAGGCCTGCAAGGCACTGCGCGACGAAGGTTATCGCGTTATCCTGATAAACTCCAACCCTGCCACAATCATGACGGATCCCGATTTGGCTGATGCGACCTATGTGGAGCCGATCACGCCGGAAATCGTCGCCAAGATACTTGAAAAAGAAAAACCAGATGCGCTGCTGCCCACCATGGGCGGACAGACGGCACTGAACACGGCGCTGGCACTGGCCAAAGACAGCACGCTGGCGCGGCTTGGTATCGAGCTGATCGGCGCCAACCAGCGCGCCATCGAACTGGCCGAAGACCGCCAGCTCTTCAAGGAAACCATGGCCAAGCTTGGCCTTGAATGCCCCAAAAGCAGGACGGTAAATAATTTTGCCGAAGCCATGGACAGCCTTGAACATATCGGCCTGCCCGCCATCATCCGTCCGTCTTTCACGCTGGGCGGCACAGGCGGCGGCATCGCCTATAACCGTGATGAATATGTCGATATTGTTCGCTCCGGCCTTGCGGCATCGCCGGTGAAGCAGATTTTGATCGAAGAATCTGTTCTGGGCTGGAAAGAATACGAGATGGAGGTGGTGCGTGACAAAGCCGACAATTGCATCATCATCTGCTCCATTGAAAACATCGATCCTATGGGCATTCATACCGGTGATAGCGTCACCGTCGCCCCCGCCCTGACACTGACCGATAAAGAATACCAGTTCATGCGCAACGCCTCGCTCGCGGTTTTGCGCGGGATTGGTATCGAAACCGGCGGGTCCAACGTGCAATTCGCCGTCAACCCCGAAGACGGCCGCCTTGTTGTCATTGAAATGAACCCGCGCGTCAGCCGTTCTTCGGCCCTTGCCTCCAAAGCAACCGGATTCCCGATCGCAAAAATCGCGGCGAAACTGGCCGTGGGTTATACGCTGGATGAATTGCAAAACGACATCACCGGCAGCACACCGGCCTCGTTCGAGCCGACGATCGATTACGTCGTCACAAAAATTCCGCGTTTTAGTTTTGAAAAATTCCGCGGCACCGAAGAGCGTCTGTCGACATCGATGAAATCTGTCGGTGAAGTCATGGCGATGGGCCGTACTTTCGAGGAATCATTGCAAAAAGCGCTTTGCTCGATGGAAACAGGCTTGGTCGGTCTCAAGGAAATGAACCTTGCGCCGGCGGGTGAAGAATTCCATCCGCAGCATGTTCTCGCCGCCCTGTCGCAGCCGCGGCCTGACCGCCTGCTGGTGATTGCACAAGCCTATCGGCACGGGTTTTCAACCGAAGAAATTCACGACCATTGCAAATTCGACCCCTGGTTTCTTGAAAAAATCAAAAGCCTGGTCGCGGCAGAGGAACGCATCCGCAAAGACGGCCTGCCCAAAACGCATTATGAATGGATAAAGACCAAGCAGCTTGGTTTTTCCGACGCACGCCTTGCCCAGCTGACCGCAAAAAAAACAGCCGACGTCACCAAGGCGCGGCATAAAGCGGATGCCCTGCCTGTCTTCAAGCGCGTGGACAGCTGCGCGGGTGAATTTCCGTCGAATACGTCTTATATGTATTCAACATACGAAACCGACCGCGCGCTCAGCGATGAATGCGCACCGACGGATCATAAAAAAGTGATCATCATCGGCTCCGGCCCCAACCGCATCGGTCAGGGGATTGAATTTGATTACTGCTGCGTTCACGCCTCTTTTGCCCTGCGCGAAAAAGGTATCGAAAGCATCATGGTCAACTGTAACCCGGAAACGGTTTCGACCGACTACGATACATCCGACCGGCTGTATTTCGAACCCGTCACGGCTGAAAAAGTCCTCGACATCATCCATGCCGAACAGGCGCGCGGCGAAATTCTGGGCGTGATCGTCCAGCTGGGGGGACAGACGCCGCTAAAACTCTGCCGTGATCTGGAAGCTGCGGGCGTGAAAATTCTGGGCACCAGCCCCGATGCCATCGACCTTGCCGAAGACCGCGAGCGTTTTTCAAAACTGCTGCATAAATCAAAGCTGAAACAGCCCGAAAACGGCCTTGCCCGCACCGCCGCCGAAGCGGAAAAAATAGCGCATGATATCGGCTATCCTGTTGTTATTCGCCCGTCCTATGTTTTGGGCGGCCGCGGCATGGAAATTGTGCATGATGCCACCGCCCTGCGCCGCTATATCAACACCGCGGTCGAGGTATCTGGCGATGCGCCGGTCTTGATCGACAAATATCTGCAAAACTGCATCGAAGTCGATGTCGATGCCTTGAGCGACGGCAAAGAAGTTTTCATCGCCGGTGTGATGGAACATATCGAAGAAGCCGGCATCCATTCCGGCGACAGCACATGTTCATTGCCGCCTTATTCCCTGCGGCAGGAAATTGTGATCGACTTGATGGATCAAACCATGACCCTGGCCAAGGCGCTGGGCGTTGTCGGGTTGATGAATGTGCAATTCGCCGTCAAACAAAGCCGCGACCCTGCGCATCTCGACGATTACGAAATTTATGTGATCGAAGTCAATCCGCGCGCATCCCGCACTGTGCCTTTTGTCGCCAAGGCGACCGGCATGGGAGTGATCAAGGCCGCCACGCGTTTGATGACCGGCGAAAAAATCGCGGTGCTGAAATCCGAAGGCATCCTGCACCACCGCAAATTCGATCATGTGGCCGTCAAGGCGCCGGTCTTCCCCTTTGACCGCTTCCCCAAAGTGGACTCGGTCCTGGGCCCCGAAATGCGTTCGACCGGCGAAGTCATGGGCATCGACCGTGATTTCCGCCGTGCTTTTGCCAAGGCGCGCATCGGCGCGGGCGCAAAACTGCCGCTGTCGGGCACGGTATTTATCTCGGTGCGCGATCTGGATAAGAACATGATTATCCCGCTGGCCGCAAAACTGGCCGATATGGGTTTTCATATTGTTGGCACAAGCGGCACCGCCCGCCATCTGGTCGAAGCCGGCATTCGCGCCCGAAAAGTGAATAAAGTCCATGAAGGTCAACCACATATCATCGACGCCATGATCAACGGTGACATTGCCCTGATGCTCAACACGACCGACGGGCCGCAAGCTGTGGCTGACGACTTTAACTTGCGCCGCGCCGCGTTACAGAATAAGATTCCCTACTATACGACGATTTCCGGTGCAAAGGCGGCTGTGGATGCCATAGCCGCCCTGAGGCAGTCGGGGCCGTTCGATGTCAAATCGCTGCAGGATTATCTTAAAGCCGCCTGACAGCCTTAATCACGAGTGTTATACAGCAATGACCACCAAACTGCCGATCACGGCCGCAGGCTATGCGCGACTGGAAGAAGAAATCAAACACCTGAAATCGGTTGAGCGCCCGTCGATTATCGAGGCGATCGCCGAAGCACGTTCGCACGGCGACCTGTCGGAAAACGCCGAATACCATGCCGCGCGCGAACGCCAGAGCTTTATCGAAGGTCGCATCGCCGACCTCGAAGATCGCCTGTCACGCGCCGATGTCATCGACACCAGCAAGTTCAAAGATAACGTTGTACGTTTTGGCGCACATGTCAAAGTCGTGGACGCCGAAACCGATCAGGAACAGGAATTCCAGATCGTCGGTGAATACGAAGCCGACATTGAAAAAGGCATGCTGGCGCTGACCGCCCCGCTGCCGCGCGCGCTGATCGGCAAAAGCGTCGGCGACAGCGTCGAAGTCCACACGCCCAAAGGCCCCCGCGCCTACGAGCTGCTGGAAGTCAAATACGGCTAAAAAACCAGCCTGTCCTGATTATTTCTTCAGCGCCGCCATATCGCGGCATTATTTTTTTAGCGCCGCCACATCGCGGCGCAGTGCCTCGATGTCTTTTTTGACGTCGAGGAGCAACTGCATTTCCGCCGCATGATCACGATGCGCGAGGCTGTCTTCGGACTCTTCGTGCAGGATATTCATGGCGTCGACGATAATACCGATGAACAGGTTCAAAACGGCAAAAGACGCAACCACGATAAAGATCACGAAAAACGCCCAGGATGACGGGAAAAATTCCATCGTCGTATGGGCGATTTCATCCCAGTTTTCCAGCGTCATGATCTGGAACAGCGTGAACATGGAATCGCCCATCGAACCATAAAGATCCTGCATGCGCGGATCATCGATCACGCCAAAAATCTGCGTCGTCATCACGGCGGAGACGTAAAAAATAACCAGCAAGATCGTCATCACCGATGCCATACCGGGAACCGCCGCCAAAAGCGCAGAGACGACACGGCGCAAACTCGGCACCGTCGAAATCAGACGCATAACCCTGAAAACGCGCAGCGTCCGCAAGACCGCAAACGGCCCGCTCGCCGGCAGGAGCGAAATACTGACAATTGCAAAATCAAAAAGATTCCAGCCGCTTTTGAAAAAACGTCCGCCGCAGGCGAATATTTTCAGCAGAATTTCGATGACAAAAGCGGTAAGAATAACGTGGTCGATGGTGCGGATCAAATCGCCATGCACGGCCATAATCTGCGCGTTCGTTTCAAGGCCAAGGGTCACGGCATTCGCAAGGATCAGCGCGGTGATGCTGTTCACAAACCATTTCGCCTTCACCATCTCTTCGATACGTGAACGCAGTGCCTGAATACTCATAGCAATAATCCCGATCGCCGCGCTTGGCGATTATTCGACGTCGACGGGCACGCCGGGTTTATGTTTGGCCACGCGGATACCGAGCGCGGATTTGATATGGCTCACGTTCGGCGCCGTCGTCAGGTGCGTGGTCAGGAATTTCTGATAGGCATCCCAGTCTTCGGCAACGATTTTAAGAATATAATCCGCTTCGCCCGAGACCAGAAAGCATTCACGCACCAGCGGCCAGGTGCGCACGAGATCTTCGAATCTTTTAAGATCCGTCTCGGCCTGATTGGACAACCCCACCTGCGCAAAGACAGAAACGCCAAAACCGAGCGAATTGGGGTCGATATCGGCGTGATAGCCCTTGATGACACCCGCCTCTTCAAGCGCACGTACACGGCGCAGACAGGGCGGCGCGGAGATCCCCGCGCGCTGCGCCAGCTCGACGTTGGTCATGCGGCCATTTTCTTGCAGATCATGGAGGATTTTGCGATCAATGCGGTCCAGTTTTACTTTTGGCATGGGGGAATACCTGACAGGGTTAGAATCAAACTCTACAATGTAATAATATTATCATATTTTTGTTTCAAGAGAAATAATTCACCCCCTAAACTTTAAAAATATTTCAGGATGCCGTTTGTCAAAACGGGGCAAATCGTTATACTTAATACCGGTTTCACGTTTAAATTCAGGAGCTTGAATTGTCAGAACGCGCCCCCGTCTGCTGGGTCGTTACCGAAGGCATCGCCGGCACGGAAAACCAGTGCATCGGCGTGGCCGAGGCGCTGGGAATCGTGCCCGTGGTGAAACGCATCAAGCTCCGCTTTCCGTGGAAACAATTGAGCCCCTGGCTGCGTCTGGGGCACGGTAAGGCGCTGGCCGCGGGCAGCGACCCGATTGCGCCGCCCTGGCCTGATATCGCGCTGGTCAGCGGCCGCAAGGCCGTGGGCGTGGGGCTGGATATCAAAGCCCGCAGCGGCGGCAAAACCCTGCTGGTACAGATACAGGACCCGAAACTGCCCGCCAGACTGTTCGATCTGGTGGTCGCCCCGCAGCATGACGATATCCGCGCGGATAACGTACTGGTCACCACCGCGGGGCTGCACCGCGTGACGCCCGAAAAACTGGCCGCGGCGCGTCAGGACTGGGCCTGCAAGCTGGCTGCCCTGCCCGCCCCGCGCGTGGCCGTGATGATTGGCGGCAACAGCCGCGCCCACCGCATGACGGCGGCAGCAGCGGAAAAACTGGCGGGTGGATTGCAGAAACTGGCCGCAGAGGGCGCGGGGCTGATGGTAACGGCCTCCCGCCGCACGGGAGAGGCCAATGCCGCCCTGCTGCGCGCAAAAATCACCGGCAAAAACGTCTTTTTTTGGGACGGACAGGGCGAAAACCCCTATTTTGCCTTTCTCGCCCTTGCGGATTATATCATAGTGACCGAAGACAGCGTTTCGATGGCTTCGGAGGCGATTTCAACCGGCAAGCCGGTTTATATCGCCGCGCTGGAAGGCGGCGCGCGCCGGCTGGATAATTTCCACCGCCTGCTGCGCGAACAGGGATACACGCGTCCCTTTGATGGCACGCTGGCGGCATGGTCTTACGACCCGCCGCGCGATACAGAAAAAGTCGCGGCATGGATCGCGCAAAAAATGAATTTGAATTTGGCTTCGACACAGACACAGACGCAAAAAGAAGGAAAATAAAAATGTCCAAGACGCATCACAGCAAAGTGCTCATCATCGGCTCCGGGCCTGCGGGTTATACCGCTGCCATTTACACCGCGCGCGCGAACCTGAAGCCGCTGCTGGTCGCAGGCATGCAGCCCGGCGGGCAGATGACGATCACGAATGACGTCGAAAACTATCCCGGCTTTGCCAACCCCATTCAAGGCCCGTGGCTGATGGACCAGATGAAAGAACAGGCCGAGCATGTCGGTACCGACATGATCAGCGACATCATCGTCAGCGTGGATCTGAGCAGCAACCCGAAAAAAGCCGTCGGCGACAGCGGTGATATTTATCTGGCCGACAGCGTCATCATCGCCACGGGGGCGCAGGCCAAATGGCTTGGCCTGCCGTCCGAAGACCAATACAAAGGTAAAGGCGTTTCGGCCTGCGCGACCTGCGACGGATTTTTCTATCGCGGCAAGGAAGTCATCGTCGTCGGCGGCGGTAATTCCGCGGTTGAAGAAGCCCTCTTCCTCACCAACTTCGCTACCAAAGTCACCGTGGTGCATCGCCGCGACAGCTTCCGCGCCGAAAAAATCATGCAGGACCGCCTGTTCAATAACCCGAAAATCAACGTGGTCTGGGACAGCGCCGTCGAAGAGATCACCGGCGATGCTTCGGGCGTCACGGGCGCCACGATCAAGAACCTGAAAACCGGCCAGACAACCGATATCAAAGCCGATGGCGTGTTCATTGCGATCGGCCACAAACCCGCGACCGATCTGTTCAAAGGACAAGTCACGATTGACAGCGATGGTTATATCGTCACCAAACCCGACAGCACCGAAACCAACATCCCCGGTGTTTTTGCCGCGGGCGACGTCAAAGACAAAGTCTTCCGCCAAGCCGTCACCGCCGCCGGTATGGGCTGCATGGCCGCACTCGAAGCCGACAAATACCTCGCCGCGCTGGAAGCCAAACCCAAAGTCAGCCACGACAACAAAAACGACGACACGGCCGACGCTACCCCGCCAAAAAAAACAGTAAACGGCAATAAACCGCCGGAGGTTTAAGATAATCAATTAAATCAGGACGAAACCATTGGATAATAAAAAATGAGTATAAATGAAAATGAAATCGTAAAACGGCAAGATAAGCTTAATTCTTTTTACAAGAGCATTTCTGCTATGGTGAGCCTTATAGAAGTTTACCGCGGGTCTGGCGGAAACTCTTCACTTGTCACCATAAATAATCTGAACAAAAGTCTTTTGAATAGAATAGATATTTTACAAGATGGCAGCCCAGGATGCGATGAGCTTAGTCAGTCAGAGTTTGATTCTCTTGTTATAGTTTGCGCAAAATTGGAGGCTGCGCTTACCTCTTTCTTGAATGAACTAAAAGAAAATATCGCTCACTCACTAGTGAGTACTTACATGACAGAAAGCACTGCCATAGATTCCGTAAGAAAATACGTGGCAGAGTTTATAGAACTTACGGAAGGCATGGCAAATGTAGCAAGATCGCTCTCCTCAAAAAAATCTCTGTACGAGAAGATTGATGATCTTGAGAAAAGAATTAATGCCACCTCTGAAAAAGCTGCAGAAATATTACATACCCACCTCCCGAACAAAATAAATGAAGGGCTTAATGAAATAAAAGAAAATGCTGAAATCAGAGAAACTATTACAACAGCTGCAATAAGCGAAATAGAACAGCTAAAAAACGCAGAAAAAAAGACATCTGAGGCATGGCTTGAGAGAGCAGCAATTTTAGCTTTTACGACGTTCTTTTTTATCCTCTTCGGCGTGAAGTTTAATATTCTCGATTTTCTAGTTGAAGATAGCCTACACAGCCCCTTCAATGAAAACATCCAACTTGCTCTACTTAGCAAAGAAATCTTTAAATCTATATTTCTGATTAGCTTTATGGTTGGATTAACTTTTTTATGCATGCGACAATATAGCTCTCATAAAAAAAATTTCGCACTCTATTCTCATAAACTTTTTTCTATTCGAGCCTTTAATGCATTTATCAACGTCAGCACTCTAAGCACCTCACGAGCAGAAATCGTTGAAAAGGCAATGGATGCAATCTTTCGCAGCCCAGATTTTCTCGACCATAGGTCTGGAAAATCTTTGGAAGCAGATTTAGAAAGTAAGATTGTGCGCACTATTCGATCTACACTTTCAGATAACAAAGAATAAAAAAACCGCCCCTTCCAAAAAAGGGGCGGTTTTTTTATGCGTTGAGCGCGTAAAAGCTTACGCGGCCGCTTCCTGTGACGAGAGCGCGCGATAGAGGTAATCGCTGACGTATTTCGTCATCAGTTCGGTTTCGCCGGGGTTGTTGAAGAAGTGGCCGGCACCGGGGATGACGCGGTAATCCACGCCGTTCGGGCCGCGCTGTTCTTTCAGCTTGTCGACGAGTTTATTGACGGACTCGATATTGACGACCTGATCCGTATCTCCCTGCACGATCAGCCCTTCGTTGGGGCACGGCGCGAGGAAGTTGAAGTCGTAAATATTTGCGGGCGGCGAGATCGACACATAACCGTCGATTTCGGGGCGGCGCATCAGCAGTTGCATACCGATCCACGCGCCGAAGGAGAAACCGCCGACCCAGACCGAAGACGATCCGGGGTTGACGCTTTGCAGCCAATCGAGCGCCGATGCGGCGTCGGCCAGTTCGCCTTCGCCGTGCGAGAATTCACCTTGTGAACGCCCGACACCGCGGAAGTTGAAACGCAGCGTCGAAAAGCCGCGGTCCGCGAAAGACTGGAACAGGTTAAAGGAAATCTTGTTATTCATCGTACCGCCACGCTGCGGGTTCGGATGAAGAATAAGGGCGATGGGCGAACCGGGTATTTTACTGTGTTTGTATCGTCCTTCGAGACGACCGGCCGGACCTGTGATCATGACTTCTGGCATATTGAGATTGAGCCTCCTGCTGCCTTTGGGTTGAATATTTTATGTTTTGCTTTACAACCTCTACCGAAGACGAAACTATACATAATGATCATGCGATAGCAAGAAAAATCTTGAATTACGCTTATAGATCAACTATTTATTTTGCAATCTTCACAGACATTTCGACTCACCTGAACGGCATTTAGAACGCAAATGAGCATAAGCGGCCTGACATATCTGGACCACAACGCGACGACCCCGATGAAACCCGCCGCGCTTGAAAAAATGCAGGAAATGCTGGGCTTTCCGGGCAATGCCTCGGCGATTCACAAGGCCGGACGCGACGCGCGGCGCAGAATCGAACAGGCGCGGGGCAACATTGCGGCGGCACTCAACGCGGGTGCGCGCGATGTCATCGTTTTCACCGCCGGCGCGACGGAGGCGAATAACCTCGCCCTGCTCGGCGCGGGGATGGAGCGCGTCATCGTTTCCGCCACGGAACATCCGTCGGTGCTGAATGTGCGCAGTGATGCCGAAATCCTGCCTGTGGATGCAAACGGTATCGTCGATGTCGCCGCGCTGGACGGAATGCTTGCGGGCAATACGCGCCAGACGCTGATTTCTGTGATGCGCGTCAATAATGAAACAGGCGTTATTCAGCCGATCGAAGAGATTGTGGCCGTGGCACGCAAACGCGGCGCGCTGGTACATAGCGATTGCGTACAGGCTTTTGGCAAAATCCCGCTCGATGTGCAAAAACTGGGGGCGGATTTTGTGACCCTCTCGGCGCATAAAATGGGCGGGCCGCAGGGCGTGGGCTGCCTTGTCATCTGTAACTGCAACCCCGTTGCCCCGATGATCCGCGGCGGCAATCAGGAAAAAAATATCCGCAGCGGCACCGAAAACCTGCCTGCCATCGTCGCCTTTGGCCATGCGGCAACGCTGATTGATCCTGCCGAATTTGCCACCCTTGCGCTGTGGCGCGATAAAATCGAAACGGCTATTAAATCCGCCGCACCCGAAGCGGTGATCTTCGGCGCAAACAGCCCGCGTATCGCCAATACCACCATGTTCGCCCTGCCCGGCGCGCCATCGGAAACGCAGCTGATCGCGCTTGATCTGGCTGGCATCTGCGTCAGCAATGGCTCGGCTTGTTCCAGCGGCACGGTCAAACCCTCGCATGTGCTCAAAGCCATGGGGGCGGATGATGCCGCCGCCGGCGCATCGCTGCGCGTCAGTCTGGGCTGGAATACGGCGGAAAAAGATGTAGATTATTTTATCGCCAAATGGCTGGAAATGTACGGGCGCGTACAGAGCAGAAAAAAAGGATAAACCCCATGCCCAAAATGACCTTCATCGAAAAAGACGGCACGGAGCGCACAGTAGATGCGCCGAACGGCCTGTCGATCATGGAAATTTCGCACAAGCACGGCGTTGATATCGAAGGCGCCTGCGGCGGCTGCCTCGCCTGCGCGACCTGCCATGTTGTTGTGCATCCGGACTGGTTTGGCAAGCTGGAGGAAAAAAAGGAAGAAGAGGAAGATATGCTCGACCTCGCCTTTGATCTCAAGAAAACCTCACGCCTTGGTTGCCAGATCCTGATGAGTGACGACCTCGACGGCATCACCGTTGCCCTGCCCGGCGCGAAGGCGCCGTGGGAAGAATAGGCGCGGGCGCCGTCGCAAAAATAGGCGGCCGGTTTTTTCTGGATTTCTGCCTGCGCCGGAATGACGGCAGACATCAAGGCTTGAACGCAACACCGCGGTGACGGTTTTTGAGCTTATCAAGGACATCGCCGAATTTCGGGGAAGCCAGCAGGCGTTTGTCCGCAACCTCGATCTCGATATAACGGATCCATTCATTTTCGGGGTCTTTGTGGTGTGCGGCGCGGAATTCGTTTTTCAGGGGCCCGTCATGCGCCCGCGCCCGCGCGCCATCCGGATTGGGCTGCCCCTGTTTTTCCATCCAGATATCCAGCCCCGCGCCGCGGTTCAGGCCGAGCGTGTAATCATTATGCACAAAAGCGATCCCGCCGTGCTGACGCGTCGCCATAAAAGCCTCGCGCACATGATGAATATAAGGCGATACAAATTCGGGGTTGCTATAGCCGCTTTGCCATGCCGCATCGATATAGGCGAATTCGACCTGCTGCCCGCGCACCTGCCCGCGCCAGAATTCGTCATAGCCCGGCCTGCCTGTGACCTGCGACAGCGCGGTTGTGCCAAGGAAGTATTCACGCATCGCATCGGGGATGATTTTCTTGCCGCTGCCGATGCTGCCGCGTACTGATACCAAAAGCGGGTCATGCTTGTCTGCCATCACATCGGGCGTCAAGCCCGCCGCGAGCAAACGCGCCATGAAAAATATTTCAGCGCGGCTTTGGGTGATAATGGCAATCTTTTGCCGGTTGTCGCGGGTAACGGGCATTTTTTCTTGCTTTTTGTTATTTCGGTGCGGGCGACGGTTTTTTGCCGGCGTTTGTATTGGAATGATGTATCACGAATTTGTGCCGGAGTCCCTGCTGATAACCGTCGATGATTTCTTCGGGTGTGCAGCCCGGCTCAAACTCCACCGATACATGCGGCAGATGGATAATCAGCGGCTGGTTGCTTTCTTCCATCATGCGCGAAAAATTTTTGGCCGCCGTGCGGATATTGAACGCGCCTTCGGGGGTGAATTCGATCACATGATCGTCACCGCCTGTCCGTTCACCACCGTTCCCTTTGCGCCCCGTCATCTTTGCTCCGATAAACCATGCGAAAGACAGACCTCTCGCACCCCGATTATATCAAAGCACATTTGAACAAACGGTTAAGAATAGAAAAACCTTGGATTATCAGCGGGAAGGCTTTTGCTCCGGCAGCGCCTTGGACGGCCGCGGTACAAAAATATCCTGTGTCATGCCCAGCACATCGTCATAGATGGCGCAGTCCGTCGCCTGCATATCGGCTTCGCTGACGCGGTGCAAATCATCGCGGATCCAGACAAAATCAACGCCCGCGGCGCGCGCGGATTTATAATCGCGTTTTGAATCGCCCGCGACCAGAACCTCTTCGGGGCTCAGGCCGTAATCGGCCATGATCTCCAAAATCATCGCGGGCGATGGCTTGGCGCGCGGGTCTTCGTCCTGCCCCGGCATATTCCATGCCAGATAGAATTTTTCAATCGCGGCCTCGGGCCCCAGCAGCCTGTTCATATGGGTGTGAATAGCCTCTACGCCCGCCGCCGTCACCAGCCCCTTGCCGATACAGTTCTGCTGCGTAAAGACAAAAGGCAAAATACCCTGCGCGCGCAGCGCCGCCAGCGCCGGCTTAACGGCAGGGAATAACACCAGCTCCGCAGGCGAAAGGACGTAGCCGTCCGTCGCATCCCCCGCCGCCTGCCCCGCGCGCCGTATTTGCGTGGTTTGGTTCAGCGTGGCATCGCGGTCGAAAATGACGGCTTTGTAGGGCTTCATTCCGGCTGGCCCGGCATTTGGGCGGCCAGTTGGTCGAGGATTTCATGATAGCCAGTGACGATATCATCGGCAGTAGCCCCCCGCTCGACTTCCATCGTAAAGATCGGAAAATGCACATCGCAATCCATGCCGTAATCTTCCATCATATCGACGACCATATTGGCGATGTCTTCGATACTGGCGTCGTCTTCGGGGGTGAATTCAAGGACGTTGTCACCTTCCGGCGCATCGTTTTGGTTGTCGTGCTTGTCGGGCGGCTTGGCCATGCGTGCTCCGGTTTGGTCTAAAAATGATGAATTTCAATTATATAATCACAGACCCCGCCGCTGCACCAGCCTGATTTCACCCTTTGTAAAATATGAAAAATGCTTGATTTTAAACCCCTGCGCCGTATATATTGCGCGGCAGGAGAAACGAAAGCTGATGAACTCGCTCGGATTTGACAAAGCCCCCAAAGATACCCGCGTCGTCGTTGCCATGTCGGGCGGCGTCGATAGCTCTGTTGCGGCGGCGCTGCTGCATGAACAGGGGTATCAGGTTGTGGGCATCACGCTGCAGCTCTATGACCACGGCGAGGCTTTGGCCAAAAAAGGCGCCTGCTGCGCCGGTCAGGACATTTACGACGCCAAACGCGTGGCCGAAGAAATGGGTTTCGAACATTACGTGCTGAATTACCAGAGCCGTTTTCAGGATAACGTCATCGAAGATTTTGTCGAAAGCTATCTGCGCGGCGAAACCCCCATTCCCTGCGTCAAGTGCAACCAGAACGTCAAATTCAAAGACCTTCTAGAAACCGCGCGCGATCTGGGGGCAGATTGCATGGCGACAGGGCATTATATACAGCGCGTTGTCGGCGCCGATGGCCGCGCCGAGCTGCACCGCGCCATCGATGCCGGTAAAGACCAGAGCTATTTCCTCTTCGCCACAACGCAGGAACAGCTGGATTTCCTGCGCTTCCCCCTCGGCGGCTGGAGCAAGGACATCACGCGCGGCCATGCCGAGCGTTTCGGGCTGATCGTTGCGGATAAACCCGATAGCCAGGATATCTGTTTTGTGCCGAACGGATCCTATGCCCGCGTGGTCGAAAAATTCCGCCCCGGCGCGCTGAAGAACGGCGAGATTGTGCATATCGACGGCCGCGTACTGGGCGAACATAACGGAATTATCAATTACACCATCGGGCAGCGCCGCGGCCTTGGCGTCGGCGGCGGACATACCGAAAACAATACGCCGCTCTTCGTCGTTGGTCTGCGCCCTGATAAAAATCAGGTGCTGGTCGGCCCCTACGAAGCGCTTGGACGCGATACCGTGTTTCTCAAAGAATGCAACTGGCTGGCCGATATTCCGGTCGATGGCATTGATGCGGAAGTCAAATTGCGCTCCGCCCAGTCGCCCATCCCTGCGACGGTTTTTGCAGATCACATCGCGCTCAAAATCCCCGCCTTCGGCATCGCCGCCGGTCAGGCTGCTGTGTGTTACATTGGCAACCGCGTCATTGGCGGCGGCTGGATCACCGGCACGGAAAACCGCAGCATCCCCGTTGCGGCCTGAGCTTTCTTTCACGCCGCCCCGCACGCGGCTTTTATACCGGATATTCCATGCAAACCCGCTCCAGACAGTTCTACGTTTTCGTCCTTTTGCTCGGGACGCTGACGGCTTTTGGCCCTTTGTCGATCGATATGTATCTGCCCGCTTTTCCGGCGATGGCCGAAGCACTGGGCGTGCCGCAGGGACGTATCGAACTTTCGCTGGCTTCTTTCTTTATCGGCATGGCCTTCGGCCAGCTGGTCTATGGCCCGCTTACGGACAGATACGGCCGCAAAAAACCGCTCTACGCAGGTTTGCTGATTTATATCCTCGCCTCCGCTGCCTGTGCCATGGCGAGCAGCGCCGACAGCCTGATCTTTTTCCGCTTGCTGCAAGCGCTGGGCGCCTGCGCGGGTATCGTGGTGTCGCGCGCGATGGTGCGCGATCTTTTTGACCACCGCGAAGGCGCGCAGGTTTTCTCGCTCCTCATGCTGGTCATGGGCGTTGCCCCCATCCTCGCGCCACTGGCGGGCGGGTATATCCTGCTGTTTGCCGGATGGCAGACGATTTTCTGGAGCCTAGCCGCGCTTAGCATCGTTATTCTTGGACTGATCGCACGTTATCTGCCCGAAACGCGCAGCCCTGATGCAACCGTGCGCCTTGACCGCGTGCTGCACACCTATGCCGATATCGCGCGGCACCGCGAATTTCTTGGCTATACGCTGACGGCAGGCTTTGCGCAGGCGGCGCTCTTTGCGTATATCACCGGCTCGTCCTATGTTTTCATCGAATATTTTGGCGTGCCGGCGCATCATTTCGGCTGGTTTTTCGGCGCGAATGCCTTTGGCCTGATTGCGGTGTCGCAAATCAATGCCTGGCTTTTGCGCAAGGGGCATCACCCAGACCACATCATGCGCCGCAGCCTTGGCCTGATGGCGGGCTTCGGCGTGCTGCTTTATGCCGCGGCCCTGCTGGATGCGCCGATGGCCGTGCTGATGCCGCTGCTGTTCTGTTTTCTGGCCACACTGGGCGCGATTTTTCCCAATGCGGGTGCAGGCGCGCTGGAACACCAGAAACACCGCGCGGGTGCGGCCTCGGCATTGGCAGGGATGATGCAATTCTCCCTCTCCGCCGCCGCCGCCGGCATGGTCAGCCTGCTGCACGCCGAAAGCCCCCTGCCGATGGCTGGCGTGATGGCGGCCTGCGGTATCCTGTCTTGCGCGGTTTTTGTCTATATGCGGCGATACAGGCCGCAAAACCCCGCCGCCACCCCCGAAACCCTGCCCAGCCCCGAGGCCTAGAATATATAAATCAAATATTTAGCCGCCATCTCCGACAGGCTTGACACCGCAACACTTTATTGGCATATAAACGGACACTTTCCCTGTGGCGGGGTAGCTCAGTGGTAGAGCAGAGGAATCATAATCCTTTGGTCGGGGGTTCAAATCCCTCCCTCGCTACCAAATTCTCCTAAAAAATCACACCGTAATATCAAGGCCCTGCGGCTGCGGCGTTTGCTGTTCTTGCGACGGGGTGTCGCCGGATTCCGGTGCAGCGGGGATTTCGCCTGAGCCTTCGCCCGTGGCATCGCCTTCGGAGGCCGGTGCGGGTGGCGCGGTGAAATTATTGATGGCCTGCGTGATTTCGCCGAGGCGGCGGTCGGCCTGAAAATAATTGAGATCGAAATATTTGCCCATCATACGTAGCGGGCCTTTTTGTGCGAGGAGCAGTTTTTTAAGGCTGCTGACCATCAGTTCAACGCGGTTGAGAAAGGCCTGATCTTGCGCGGCATCGAAGCCACCGGCGGCTGCCGCGCCTTCGCTGGAAATGTCTACCGTCACGCCGCCCTCTTCGCCGCCCGCGATTGCCGATGTATTGCCGCCGCGCGCATCGATATAGTCTCTGACCGACATCTGCAGTTCTTTGACGATCTGGTTGATGGCATTCGCGATCTTGCGCGGGCTGGTTTTGGCGTCAATATTCTGGCGCAGCGCGCGCGTGGCATCTGTCAGGAAAAGGGTTTTACGGTCCGCCGAGGCGATTTTCTTTTCGCTGTCGGAAAGATTGGGATCGGCGGCGATATTCGCCTGCGCCAATGTTTCGTTGTAACGCTTGGACTTGAACAGGGAAAATTTCAACTGGTCATTCGGAAACAGAGAGCCGATCTGCATAAAAAGCAAATCCGTCTTGCCCGCGACCTTGTATTTATAGGTCGAAGCAAAACTTAATGTCGCTGCACTCAGTTTCGGTGGTGTGGTTGCCATTCTGGAACCCCGTTACAAGCAAGAGCTTACTGCCCTATCTTGTAGTGTAGCCGTTTGAGCGTTAATTTTTTATTAATACTTCACGGCTTATGTGCGGTGCGCATGTTGGTCCAGCAGTTTTTCGAGGTTCTGGCTGACGGTATTGGGCGATCCGGTGCCTTTTGCCAGTACACGGTACATCATCGGCACCACAAAAATCGTCAGCAGGATGGACAGGCACAGCCCGCCGATAATGACGGTACCGATCACAAAACGGCTTTCCGCACCCGCCCCCGCGGCCAGCACCAGCGGCACCGCCCCCATAATCGTCGTGGTGGTTGTCATCAGGATCGGACGCAGCCGTTTGGATGCCGCCTCCAGAATGGCATCACGGAAAGCAACGCCTTCATCGCGGAGCTGGTTGATAAACTCGACGATCAAAATACCGTTTTTAGCCGAAAGACCGACAAGGATAATCAGACCGATCTGGCTATAGATATTCAACGTCTGCCCCGTCGCCCAGAGACTCAGAAGCGCGCCCGTGACCGCCATCGGCACCGTCAGCATGATGATGAGGGGGTGAACAAAGCTTTCAAACTGTCCCGCCAGTGCCAAATAGACAACCAAAAGCGCCAGCGCAAAGACGATGTAAATCGAACTGCCTGACTCCCGCAGGTCGAGGGATTCGCCCTTGTAGTCAAAACTCGCCCCCGGTGGTAAATCGGTGCGCACGACGTTTTCAAGATAATCGAGTGCCTCGCCGAGCGAATAGCCCTCCGCCAGACCGGCTTGCAGCGTGATGCTGCGTACGCGGTTATAACGGTTAAGCGTGGTGGCATCAGCAAATTCGTTCAGCTTCACAAAACTCGACAGCGGCACCAGCTCGCCCGTGCGGTTGGAGCGCACAAAGCTATTGGTGATATCAAGCGGGCTGCTTTTGCCGGATTTCTCGCTCTCCAGAATGACATCGTACTCACGGCCACGTTCGATAAAAGTGGTCACGCGGCGTGTGCCCATCATCGTCTCCAGCGTGCGGCCGATGACGGATACCGATACACCCAGATCGGCGGCAAGGTCGCGGTCAATCGAAATGCCGATCTGCGGCTTGGTTTCGTAATAATCGTGATCGATTTCGACAAGGCCGGGGTTTTGCCGCGCGCGCTCCAGCAGCACATCGCGCCATTCCAGCAGGTCTTCATAGCTGGGACCGCCGAGCACAAATTGCACAGGTTTTTGCGCGCCGCCGCCAAAGGCACGCCGCACTGTCGAGGTAATACGCACCCCCGGGATGTCTTCGGTCAGGCGCCGCGCCTCGTCCATGTAAAACCAGATCGGCTTGCGGTTTTTCCAGTCAGACATCACGAAAATACCGCGCGAGTCGTTGTAGGATGCCGTGGTGCCAAAACTGCCCGGCGCACGCATCAGCATGCGCTGCACCGCGCCTTCGTCCACAAAATGCATCAGGCGTTTTTCGACCTGATCCAGATGCTCCATCGTGTAGTTATAAGATGCGCCTTCGGGCCCGCGTATCAGGATGTTGAAGTTACCGCGGTCTTCACGCGGCGAAAACTCGGAAGGTATCTGCGTAAACAGCCAGACCGCACCGCCGAAAACGCCCATCATCACGACAAGCCCCGCAAAGCTATGATCGATCAGCCGGCCAAGCGCGCCCAGATATGATTTGCGCATGGATTCAAATGCGCGGTCGATCATAACGTTAAAAGCCGCCGGCTTTTCGCGGCGCACCAGCAATTTCGAACACAGCATCGGCGACAGCGTCAAAGCGACAAAAGACGACAACATCACCGCCGCCGCCATCGCCACAGCGAATTCGGAGAAGAGACGCCCGACATCGCCCTCCAGCAGGGTAATCGGCAAAAATACCGCAACCAGCACAATGGTCGTTGCAATCACCGCAAAGCCTACCTGCCGCGTGCCGCGATAGGCCGCGACCAGTCCCGGTTCGCCCATTTCCACACGGCGATAGGCGTTTTCGACCACGATAATCGCATCATCGACCACAAGACCGATGGCAAGGATCAAGGCCAGCAACGTCAGCAGGTTGATCGTAAAGCCCATCGCATAAAGAATAATACAGGTACCGATCAGCGATGCCGGCACGGCCAGAAACGGAATAATCGTTACACGCAGCGAGCCCAGAAACGCAAACATCACCGCGCCGACCAGCACAACGGTAATGCCAAGAGTGATGTAGACTTCGCGCACCGCGCTTTCGATAAAGACGCTGCTGTCATAGCTTTGTGCCAGACGCATATGTGGCGGCAAGCTCTGGTTGACAATCGCCATTTCCTGTTTGGCGACACGCGCGACATCAAGGGTATTGGCTTTGGATTGTTTAATGATGCCAAGCCCCACCATAGGCACGCCGTTGCCGCGCAGCGTGCCGCGCTCTTCGGAGGCCCCGATTTCCACCCGCGCGACATCACCAAGACGCACAAGATACCCCCCCTCGGAGGCGGGCCCGCGTCCCAGCACCAGCGCGCTGAAATCTTCGGATGTGCTATAGCCGCGCCGCACCCGCAGCGTAAAGTCGTTATTGAGCGATTCAATACTGCCCGCCGGCAGTTCGACGTTTTCGGTGCGCAGGGCGTTTTCGATATCTTCTACTGTCAGGCCGCGCGCGGCCAGTTTGACACGGTCAATCCAGATGCGCATGGAAATATCCCGCGCCCCGCCAATCTGCACGCGCGCCACCCCGTCCAGCGAAGAAAAGCGGTCTTCCAGAAAACGGCGCGCGTAATCGGTCAGCTCGATGATGCTCATCCCTTCGCCTTGCAGGTTGAGCCACATGATCACATCGTCGTCGGAATCGGCTTTTTGAATATCGGGCGGGTCGGCTTCGTCGGGTAGGCTGTCCAATATGCCGGAGACACGGTCGCGGATATCATTCGCGGCGGCATCAATATCGCGCTCGACGTTAAACTGCACGGTAATGCGCGATGTGCCGTCCTGACTTTGCGAGGTGATATTGCGCACCCCCTCGATACCGGCAATACGTTTTTCGATGACTTCGGTGATGCGGGTTTCAACCACATTTGCCGCCGCGCCCGGATAGTTGGTACGGATGGAAACAACGGGCGGATCAATCGCCGGATACTCACGCAGCGGCAACCTGTCAAAACACAAGAGACCAAAGGCCACCAGCAGCATGCTCAGCACGCTGGCGAAAACCGGACGCCGTACGGAAATATCTGAAATCAACATCGTTTACGGCTCCTGCGCAGGGGCCGTATCGGGCAGCATATCTGCCCCCCATTCCGGTACACCGGGCAGGACTTGCGCCACATTGACGCTCTGGCCGTTGCGCACACGGTTGATGCCGCGCACGATCACGCGTTCGCCGGCTTCCAGCCCTTTGGTGATTTCGATACGCCCCGGCAGACGCGCGCCGATGCCGACTTGACGTTCTTCTACTTTGTTATCCGCTTCGGTCACGACCAGAACATAATGATTTTGCTGACGCTGCAGAATGCTCTCTTCGGGCAAAATGATGCCTTGGCGCTCCGACTTGATAAGCCTGACGCGCAAAAGCAAACCGGGACGCAGCTGTCCGTCGGGATTTGGCAAGACAGCGCGTATCAGAACGGCGCGCGTGACAGGATCGACGCGGGTATTGATACTTTCAATATTACCGCGAAACACCCGTCCGGCCAGCGCGTCGGCTTCCGCCTCGATCGCGCCGCCCGCCGCCAGCGACGATATGAACGCCGAAGGCACGGTAAAATCAAGCTTGATACTGCTGATATCATCCAGCGTGGTGATAACCTGCCCCGGTTGCACGAGGGCGCCGACGCTGATCATACGCACCCCGACAATGCCATCGAATGGCGCGGGAATGTTGCGGTAGGCAATGCGCGCCTCGATCTCTTCAACCTCGCGGCGGGTGATTTCAAGCGTGGTCAGGCGCTGGTCGTAATCCTGCCGCGGCACAGCCTTGTCGCGCAGCAGCCCCTCCAGACGGGCCAGTTCGCGGTTTTCCTGCTCCAGCCGCGCCTTGGCGGCGGCCAGCTGCGCCGATAATTCGCGCTGTTCCAAAACGGCAATCACATCGCCTTTTTTAACGTGCTGCCCGTCGGTAAAACGGATTTCACGCAAAATATCTGAAACATTGGTGGTGACGTCTACGGATTCCGTTGCATTCGCGGTGCCCAGCGCCTCGACGCTGTCATAGACGCGCCCTTCTTTGGCAAGGGTCACATAAACAGGGGTCAAGACCGGTGCTTTTTCAGGCGGTTTTTCGGCACGCAGATGCGATGCACCGAAATACACCGCGCCGGCCAAGATGGACAGCAACCCGAGGCTTAAAAAAAGTCTTTTTTTCATTGTGGCTTAAGCCTTTTTTCTAAACTTATTTCTAAGGACATTATAGCCGTAACGGCACAGATGCGACGCCGCAAAAATGCGCCACCGAAGGATACCGGATTGTATATGGGGCCATCGGCTAAAAAATCAAACGCTTTCAGACAGAAACAACCGCGCTTCGGCAATGATGGTGCTGATCTGGGCATTCAGCTCTATTGCCATATCGTGGAAAATTTCTTGCTCTGCTTCGAAACTCCCCTCCGCAACGGGCGAGGCTTGCAATTTGGTTTCCGCCACCTGCGCACTTTCTTCGGCCAGCAGGGCATCGAACAAATCCAGCGCCTTGGGCAGATCGGCGATGTCTTCGGCCGAAACCCAGCCGCAGCGGCGCATAAAGACCGCCACCGTCAAAAAAGCCCCCACGGCAGATTTGATACTGTTCGCACGCGATGCCGCCGAAAGACGCGCCAGCACATCTTCGGGCGTTTGCTGCGAAAAAATACCGAGAACGCTGTCAGGACGCACAACAGGCGAAAGATATTTTGAAAACCCTGTCGCAGGCCCCATAGGCTTTGCGTAATCCAGCAAATCTTTGAGAAACGCGCGCGTATGCGCAGACATTTCCGCACGGCGTTCACCGGAAACAACCCCCACCCCCGCTTCCTGACTATCGGCCGAGGTCAGGCGCTGCAGATAATAAGCACGCGCATACCAAATACCCGCCGCCACGGCTTTGTCACAGACATCCTGCGCGGCGGAAAGCCCAAAACCGGGGCCAAGATCAGCCTCTGCCATCAATTGCAAAAGCCGCAGCCAGCCTTCGGTCTTGCCATCTTCTTCGGCTGCTTTTTTGTACAGTTTTGCGGCAGCCAGCTCGTCGCCGAATTCCAGCGCGCGGTCGCCGTTGAGCAATCTGTCATTGCGGAAACGCTCTGCCGGACGGTCACCGATGGTGACCTCGTCGAAATCATCAATCGCGGCGTTTATCTTGTCCGAAAACAGGTCAAAGGGCGCGAAGGCTTCGGGTTCTGATTGAAACATCAAAACGAACCCCTGCAAAGAGGTCACCGCCGCCGCATAACGCTCCGCGTCCTGCGCGAATTCATGGGCATGTTCCTGCAGGCATTCGGTGAATATGCGCCATACGGTCACCACTGGCAAAAAGCGCCGCGCCTCGAAAAAAGCCTCTGCTGTCGCAAAATACAGTTCGGGGTCTTTATAGGCCTGCCGTGCCATCAGCTGGCCGTCGAGCATATCGGCGGCTTCCGCGTCGTCCTGAATTTGCAGGGCAACTTTGATGATGTCGCCTGCGCGTTCGCGCGCGCTGATGTCTTGTGCGGACTGTTCTGTATCGGACATGACGCCTCTCCCCTTCAATAGCCTGCAAACTATCGCACATTGACGGAAAACTGGCGAGGTTGAATTATCCCCCGTAAAATTTAACTTTGCATTGTGGCCAGCCCCTATGTCACATTATGAGCGGCCTTAAAAAAGACCGCAACGTTAAGGAAACCAAGGCGAATGGCGCTAAACCACGATCTCCCGCTGATTTCGACACTCGCCACAGGTCTGAGCTGTGCGTTTATCTTCGGCCTGATCGCCTCCAAGCTGCGCATTCCGCCGATTGTCGGATATTTGCTGGCCGGTATTATGATCGGGCCCTATACGCCGGGCTTTGTCGGTGACATCAAAATTGCAGAAGAGCTTTCAGAAATCGGCATCGTGCTTTTGATGTTCGGCGTAGGGCTCCATTTCTCGGTCAAAGACCTGATGGAGGTGCGCAAGATCGCCCTGCCCGGTGCGGTGGTGCAGATGGGGGCGGCGATTGTCATGGGGGCGGCGCTTGCCCATTATGCCTGGGGCTGGCCACTGCACAGCGGTATCATGTTCGGCCTCGCCCTTTCGGTGGCCAGTACGGTCGTGCTGCTGCGCGCGCTGGAAGAACATAATCTTTTGCAATCCATGAACGGTCGCATTGCGATTGGCTGGCTGATTGTCGAAGATCTCGCCATGGTTCTGGCGCTGGTTCTGGTGCCGGTGCTGGCGGCATCTATCCAAACAGACGGCGGCGCATCGGGCAGCGAAGTGCTGATGTCCTTGCTGGCCGCTTTGGGCAAGATCGGTCTTTTTCTGCTGATCATGCAATTCGGCGGCAAGCGTTTCTTGCCGTGGCTGCTGGACGTGGTCGCACGCACCCGCTCGCGCGAGCTGTTTACGCTGGCGGTTTTTGTGGCGGCGCTGGGGGTGGCCTTTGCGGCCTCTAAACTGTTTGATATTTCGCTCGCGCTGGGGGCGTTTTTTGCCGGCATGATGATCCGCGAGTCAGACCTGAACCACGAAGCCGCCGACCGCGCGCTGCCGTTTCAGGATGCCTTTGCCGTTGTGTTTTTTGTGGCGGTGGGCATGCTGTTTGACCCTAAAATTTTGATGACGCAGCCACTGGATGTTGTCTTGACGACGTTGATTATCATGGTGGGTAAATCTTTGGCGGCCTTTCTGATTGTGGTCTTGTTCAAATACCCGATGAAGACAGGGCTTTTGGTATCGGCCAGTCTGGCGCAGATCGGGGAGTTTTCGTTTATTCTGGTCGGGCTTGGTCTGGCCTATGGCATATTGCCCGAAAGCGGGCGCGATCTGGTGCTGGCAGGGGCGCTGGTATCGATTGCGCTCAACCCGCTTGCCTTCCGTTTTTCGCGGTTTGTGCATGAATATTCGGGCCGCAGCGCGCGTTTGTCGTCCATCTTCAATATTGGCACGGAAACCGATTTGTCGCAGCTCAGCCGCAATGAAAAGGTGTCGTTGAAAGAAATGGTGCTGCTGGTCGGCTATGGCAAAGTCGGCAAGCATATCAGCCAGAATGTGCAAGAAGCGCATATTGATCTGGTCATCATCGACAGCAACCGCGAAAAAGTGGATACGCTGCGGGAACTGGGGATGCATGCCATCGCAGGTGATGCCACGCATCCGGAAACGCTGCAAGAAGCGGCTGTTTCAAAAGCCGTGGCGCTGGCGGTGGCTATCCCCGACCCCTTTGCCGCACGGCGGATTGTGGAGGAAGCAAAAATAATCAATCCTAACCTCAAAATTCTTGTGCGCGCGCACAACGACGAGGAAATGGATTATTTTTACGAACAAAAAGTCGACCTCGCCCTTACCGGCCCGCGTGAAATCGGGCGGCGGATGGTCGAATACCTCAACGACATGCGCAAAACAAAAGCAAAGCCCAAGCCGCACGGCTAAGGCCTGCCCCTGTCACCGCGAAGACGGTTAAGCTTCTTCTTCCTCCATATCCCTGAAGATTTGGTTTTTGAGATCTTCCTTGAGGTCGTCAAGGCACAGGGCGGCCAGCGCAAGGTGGTGATCACTCTCCCCCACATGCACCCAGTCGACATGATCGTCTTCGGTGATCGTCAGCACGATAATCGACTTCACCTTGTCCTTATGCGCCTGCCGCGCCATTTCGCGCAGCAGCTTGGGAATGCCGCCTTCACCTTCGTATTGCACACGACCCGCGACCTCACCGTCTTTGAAGTTGACGGTGATGACCGAGACGTCGTTCTCCCCCGCGCCGGCGGCGAGGTCGGAAGAGGATGTCACAATGTCAGTCATGTCGGTCATAGCAGTAACCCCCGGAAACGTTAAGAAACCACAGACTCATAAAGTTGCTAAATTATTGATCTTATTCTATTTTATCTTAAAACTATTCATAATTCGTTAATTGAAACGCCTGTTTTAAATATTTTGTTAACTGCTTGAAAACAGGCCTCTCTTGATAAAGCACGTACGCGGCAGCGCAATAATCGGTCTGTTTTGGGCAACAAATTGACCGCGCAGGGGGAGTCTGATACGAATGATTATTCCAAAAACCCCAGCGTGCGCGGCGGTACTTATATGCCGCCCATCCATCAGGAACCGGACATATGGCCGATAAAAACGACCCTTTGCCCTCTCCGCCTTCCGGTGGCGCCGATGCACCGCGCAAGAACCTCAATCCGCTGTTCGGTGGCCATTGCACCAGCCAGACCTATGCGCTGAAAGCCTATGTGCGCGGCAGCTATCACATGCGCATGGACGCCTTTATCGACGATCCGGTCAAAAAGACATGGACGGTGCAGAAAACGACAACCATAACCGAGACGTCGGCTGGCGGCATGTTTTTCGGCGTCAGCAAAGAACGCACACGCACGCAGGTACAAAAAGTCAAAACGCGCGCCAGTTTTAACGATGTGCTGGATGAAATGCTGCACTTCGAAAAGCTCTGCCACAGCCGCGGCGCAGATTACGTGGTGCAGAACCCCGATGCCGAAGCCATGGGATTCAAGCATTTCCGCGCCTTTGCCGAGCGTGAAGGCTATGTTTTCGACAGCAAAGGCCAGCCGCATGCACGGCCGCATAAAAACGTCCTGCCCGCCTGCGATGCCGGTTTCGTACAAACCGACATTGACCGCGCCGATCGCCGCCTGCAGCGGCCGGAAAACGAATTTGACAACGCCGGCCCCGCCAGCAAGGCACCGCAGACACATTTCCTTTTCGATCAATTCACACGCGCCGTCCATGTCCACAGCATGGACGATAAAATTGCAGAGCTGCGCGTGCTGGATATCCTCGACCGCTTTGCCCAGCACATACACCGCGCGCACGACAACCTGCAAACTTACTGCAAGCAATACCACGAACTTGGCCAGGGCGGGCTGATCGATGATGCGCTTGACGCGCTACGGCTTGCCGGGGCGGCGGTGCGCCAGCTGAAAGCCTATGGCGTGGAAAGCGCCGATTTTGAATCTTTTGTCCTGCAATGCAAGATCACCTGTCACGTGCTGCATGCCGAAGGGCTCTATGACCTGATGAACCGCGGCGAGGGAGATTTCGTTCAAAACGAAATTCTGTTCCGTCAAAGGGTCGACAAGGCCATCGAAACCTTCCGCCGCATCGATGATTCAGAACAGGGCATCAAGACCCTGCAGGATATGATCGTCCAGACCCCGCGCCCCGAAGTACCGGAGGCCATGACCGTGTTTTTACGTGACTACGACGCCCAGCGCGCCGCCTGGCGGCAGACGCATCAGGCCGGCCGCGATGCCGCCGCCCCTCAAAAAGACAAAAAACCCCCTTTCAAACCCTAAATTCCTTAAGTTTTTTGTTGATTATGTTAACAAAAACGGCTATCCTCTATGGATTGTAAAACTGTTCGTTTTTTTTGGAAAAATCCATGCCCAAATCTGACCCGAAAGCCGCACCGGCGCAACTTCCCTTTGTGATTGTGGGCTGCGGTTTTGCCGGTACGTCGGTTTTGTTGCATACGCTACTGCGTGTGGCGGATGATCCCTCTATTACCGCGCCTGTCGATATCCGCATCGTCGAGCGCAGGGAAGAGCAAAAACACGCCGGCCTCGCCTATGGCAAGGCGCCGGATTACAAAAAGCACAATCTGAACATCGGCGCCAAGCGCGTGAACCCTTTCCCCGCCGGCGCACAGCCCGAAGGCTTTCCGACTTTTGTCGATTACATTCAGGACCTGAGCAAAAAAAATCCGGAGATGAGAGTTTGCCTGACCAACCCGCCGCGCCAGCTCTATGGCGATTACCTGCAACATCTGGTGGGTCTGGCTGTTGACAAGGCAGGCAGCAAGGTGCGCGTCAGCTATGTCATGGCGCAGGCCACCCGTGTGAACGAACATAAGAACCACACCACCATCACGCTGGACGGTAACGAAACCATCAAATGCGCGCATGTGGTACTGGCGACAGGTTTTCAGGATGCGCTGGCGCCCAAATTCGCCGCGGCGGCTGCGAACAGCCCGCGTTTCATCGAAACGCCCTATTCCAAATCGGCCAACGATTTCTTTGCCCATGTCTGTCAGCACAAAAACAGCGATGTTTTGGTGATCGGCACGGGGCTGACGTCGATGGATATCGCCGCCCGCCTGATCAACAGCGGGCACGAAGGCAAAATTACGATGATGTCGCGCCGCGCGCTGATGCATAAACCATACGAAGAAACACCGGTCGAAGAATATATCGCCACCCGCCTGCGCGGGGAGCCGCGGCCGGAATCCGAATTGCCCTTCACCAAGACGCCGCCTGCGTTTATGCAGGCCGAAACCGTGCCTGCTTTTGTCAAGGCCGTGATCAAGGAATTCAAGCAGCTGACGCGTCAGGGGTTTACATCCGAAGAAGTCATCACGTATTGGGAGCGGTTTGTGCCGCAGATCGCGGAAAAACTGCCCAAAGACCAGCTGGCAAAACTCTTTGCGCAGCATGACGTTCTGCTGACCACCAGCCGCGTCGGCGTCACGCCCGATATTGGCCGCACCGTGCGCCAGGCGATGCAGAGCGGCCGCATCAAAGTCGTGTCGGCGAGTATCCAGAGCATCCGCGAAGTGAACGGCAAGATGGAAACCCTGTACAATCCATCGCCCTCACCGGAAAACCTGATAACCCGCATCGCCTCTGTCCTCAACCTGAAATCCGCACCGGCGCAGCGCGTGGGTGTGCATGATTTTGTCTTCTCCGGCATGGGCAACAGCATCAGCTATGATCCGGAAAAATCCGTGGTGCGCGACCCGCTGTGGCGCGACCTGCTCGAAAACGGCAAAGCCAAGCCGCATTGGACAAAAGCCGGCGTCACCGTCACCAACGGCTTCTCGCTTGTGGATACAGACGGACGCGCCGCAAAAGGCATCAGCGTGATCGGCGTGCCAGTTGCCGGACACATGACCGTAACAGCCTATAAATACCCCGAACGTCCGGGCGCAGGCGGCCGCATCGGCCCCACGGCGCTGAACGTTGCAGGCATCACGGGCGCAACGCTCGCCTTCCTCGACCAGAATTACGACAGGTTGATGCAGGGTTTCCGCCGTCCCGCACCCAAACCCGCAAACGTCAAGCCGCCACTAGAAGCCGCAAAGCCGAAATTTTTCCGCCCGCACTCGCCCATTTAAGCGGCAGCCACCTTCGCCGCCCGCAGCCCCAGCATGTGGCAAATCGCCAGTGTCAGCTCTGCCCTGTTCAACGTATAGAAATGGAAATCCCGCACCCCGTTTTCGTACAGCACGCGGCATTGCTCCGCGGCCACGGTTGCGGCGACCAGCTGGCGGGTTTTGGGTTGGTCGTCGAGGCCTTCGAACAGCGTCGGCATCCATGCCGGAATTTTTGCGCCGCATTGCGCCGCAAATGAAATGGTGCGATCCACATTGGTGATCGGCAAAATACCCGGCACGATGGGCACGGATACCCCCATGGCTGCCACGCGGTCGCGGTAGCGCAGGAAATCATCCGGCTCCAGAAAAAACTGGGTGATGACGCGGTTCGCCCCCGCATCCACCTTGCGTTTGAGGTTATCGAGATCACCCTCGGCGCTGGCGGCTTCCGGATGCGTTTCGGGATATCCGGCGACGCTGATATCGAAATCCGATATGCGTTTTAGCCCCGCCACCAGATCGGCGGCATAGGCATAGCCGCCTGCGTGTGGCGTATACTTTCCGCCGCCCGGAATATCTCCGCGCAGCGCGACGATATGGCGGATGCCTGCATCGCGGTATGACTCGGCAATGCTGTCGATCTCTTCGCGCGTGGCGGCCACGCAGGTCAGATGCGCCGCGGCGGTCAGGCCGGTTTTTTGCTGGATGCGCGTCACAATATCATGCGTCCGCGCCCGCGTTGACCCGCCCGCGCCATAGGTGACCGACACAAATGTCGGCCCCAGCGGCGCCAGAACATCCAGCGATGCCCAGAGCGTTTTTTCCATCTCTTCCGTCTTGGGCGGAAAAAATTCAAAGCTGACGCGCAAATCGCAAGACATGGGCGGAATAAAGGGCAACGACATCTGGCTGCGGGGATCGCTCTGCATAAACCTACCTGTTTCAAAAAAACCTGTTGCCATATTAGGCATAGATGCAGCGAAAACCAAGCCGGAAAATGGTGCGCAGCACAAAGCTTTTCCGGAACATTCAGCCCCGAACAGCTTGAAATCATCGGCAAAAGCATCAATACTCACTGCGTTCATCAAAATTCACCCGCTGCTACATGGAAGGACGAGATCATGGCCGATTTGTTTGAAAACCCGATGGGGACCGACGGTTTTGAATTCGTGGAATATTGCCACAGCAACCCGCAGGAACTGGTCGATCTTTTTACCAGCCTCGGTTTCAAAAAAACCGCCACGCATAAATCGAAACAGGTTTCGCTGTGGCAGCAGGGCGATATCAATTTTATTTTGAATGAAGAGCCCGAAGCCATGGCCTATGCCGCTGACCGCAACGGCGGCGCGGCGCGCGCGATGGCCTTCCGCGTCAAGGATGCGCAAAAAGCCTATGCGCGCGCACTTGAAAAAGGCGCCGTGCCCTACGAAAGCCGTATCGGCCTCGGCGAGATGAAAATCCCCGCCGTCGTCGGCATCGGCGGTTCGATTTTGTATTTTGTCGATGTCTACGGCGACAAAGGCACGATTTATCAGACCGATTTCAATTTCACCGATACCGCGCCCAATCCCGGCGTCGGCCTCACCTACCTCGACCACCTGACACATAACGTCAACCGCGGCAACATGGACAAATGGGCGAATTTTTATACCGACCTGTTCAACTTCCGCGAAATCCGCTACTTCGACATCGAAGGCAAGCTGACCGGCCTCAAATCCAAAGCCATGACCAGCCCTTGCGGTAAAATTCGTATTCCGATCAACGAATCCTCCGACGATAAATCGCAGATCGAAGAATTCCTGAAACGCTATAACGGCGAAGGCATCCAGCATATCGCCTTCGGCACCGACAATATCTATGCGACGGTCGAACAGCTGAATGGCCGCGGCATCCAGTTTCAGGAAACCAAAGATACCTATTACGCCCGCGTTGATGAACGCGTACCCGGCCATGGCGAAGACCTTGCCTATATGCAGTCGCTGAACATCCTTGTGGATGGCGCACCGACCAAAGGGCAAGGCTTGCTGCTGCAAATCTTTACCAAAGACGCTATCGGCCCGATCTTCTACGAAATCATCCAGCGTAAAGGCAACGAAGGTTTCGGCGAAGGCAACTTCAAGGCGCTGTTCCAGTCTCTCGAAGACGATCAGGTTCGCCGCGGCGTTTTGAAAGCGTAAGCATAAAAACATGAAACTCGCTTCTTACAAGCAAGGCCGCGACGGGCGGCTGATGGTGGTCAATAACGACCTGACCAAGGCCACACCGGCGGATAAAATTGCGCCGACATTGCAAGACGCGCTGGAACGCTGGCCGGAATGCCATCTGGCGCTGGAGCAATTGGGCAAAGACCTTGACACCGGCAAAGCTGCGCCACAGCCTTTTGATCCGGCGCAATGTGCATCGCCCCTGCCCCGCGCCTATCAGTGGCTGGACGGCAGCGCCTATGTCAACCATGTCGAGCTGGTGCGCAAGGCACGCGGTGCCGAAATGCCGCCGAGCTTCTGGACAGACCCGCTGATGTATCAGGGCGGATCCGACAGCTTCCTTGCCCCCACCGACGATATCGCTTTTGCCGATGACAGTTGGGGTATCGATTTCGAAGGCGAAGTCGCCGTTATTACAGACGATGTGCCGATGGGCACCACCACCGAGGACGCCGGCGCGCATATCAAACTGGTCATGCTCGTCAACGACGTCACGCTGCGTTATATCGCCCAGCCGGAACTGGCCAAGGGTTTTGGTTTTGTGCAGTCGAAGCCTTCGAGCGCTTTTTCACCTGTTGCCGTTTCGCCGCAAACACTGGGTAAGGCATGGAAAGATCACAAGCTGCACCTGCCGCTCTATAGCTATTGGAACGGCGAAAAATTCGGCGCGCCGGATGCCGGCGTCGATATGGTTTTCGATTTCGCGCAATTGATCGCCCACGCCGCCAAAACCCGCCCGCTCTCTGCGGGCACCATCATCGGTTCGGGCACGGTATCAAACCTCGACCGCAGTCTGGGCCATTCTTGCATCGTTGAAAAACGCATGCTGGAAAAAGTCGAACACGGCGAAAGCAAGACGCCCTTTATGGCGTTTGGCGATACCATCAAAATTGAAATGCTCGACCACAGCGGCAAATCTATTTTCGGCGCCATCGAACAAAAAGTTGCACGCTATGCCTATGTTTCCGCAGAAGAGCGCCGTCAAGCCCGGCGCAGCGGCCAGATCGGATAATCCGGCGCAGCGTGTATATCCCCCTGCGTGATCTGGGAATGTTTTATGACTGCGGCCCGCCGCGCTGAAGGCCGGGCGGCGGTAATTTTGGCTTGTCGAGCGTATAAAGATCAACGCGGCCGCCGCGCGCGCGGAAGGCTTCATAGGCCTGTTCCAGAAGCGGGCTTCCTTGCAGATCATCAAAGGTTTTCACGCTATTGCTTTCGGCCTGCGTGCGCGTATTTTCGGCAATGCGGGTATAAATCTGCGCATTAAAGTTAAACATTTCGGTGATGCGGTAACCCACGGCAGGCTTGTTTGACACATGCGCGATCTCATCTTCGCCGGTCAGGTGCCAGCCGTCTTCGGGCAGCGGCGCGGCGGCGGGCGCATTGATCCCCATTTTTTGCCACAGAAATTCAGCGATGCGCGGGTATTGTTTACTGGCGATATCTGCGGCCGTGTTCATATGATTGTCGCGCGCGGCGATATCCGCGCCCTGCTCCAGCAAAAAGGCAATCATATCCATTTTACCCGCATAGGCCGCGCCATGCAGCGGCGTCCAGCCGGTTTCGTCTTTTGCCTTGATGTCCGCGCCGTGTTTCAAAAGCAGCTCGGCTGTTTCGGTGCGGCCGGTGGTGGCCGTGATGCGGAGCGGCGTATAGCCGTAAGGCCCGCGTCCATCAATAGCGCATCCACGCTCCAGCAATAGCGGGATCGCTTCGGAAAAATTATTATTAACAGCGTAGTACATCCAGCTCCAATAGCCTTTTGCCTCTACCGCGCCGCCTGCCGCGAAGGCTTCGCGCAATTTTTCGATATTGCGGTCTTCAATCGCCTTGTAAATTTTGCGGTCGAGTTTTTCCTGTTTGTTGTCAAAGAAAATCCCCATCAACGCGACCTTTCCGACAAAGGATATGCCAGTGCCGCCGGTTTTTTTCCGGAGAGCATCTCTGCCGCGCCGCGTTTTTGCGGATCACCGCCCAGACGGTCGTACATTTCCGCCGCCTGCGCCAGCAGCGGGCTGCCCTGTATCTCGTCAAACATCCGCATCGACTGGCTTTCGTGATCGGTCGCCAGATTGCGGGCAATGCGGCTGTAAACGCCTGCGCCAAAATTAAAGATCTCGGTAATGCGGTAGCTGATCGCGGGCTTGTCTTGGATACGTGCAATTTCATCGCTGGCCGTCAGATGCCACCCCTCGGGGCGCTCTGCTTCGGCGGGTTTTGGCGCCATCAAGCTGCGCAGATAATCCGCCAGACGCGGATGGTCTTTGTCGGCAAGGTCGGCCGCTGTGTTCATGCGGCTATCCAGTGCGTCCAGATTTGCACCATGGCGCACGAGCAGTTTGACCACATCGCCGCGCCCCGCACCCGCCGCAAGATGCAGCGCCGTCTTGCCGTCATCGCTGCGGGCATCGTGAATATTGGCACCGGCGGCAATCAGTTTTTCGGCAATCGCATAAGCACCGTCACGCGCGGCTTCCATCAATGCCGTATGCCCGTCACTGCTGCGCGGTTGGCCGATTTCTGCGCCTTTGGACAGCAGCAGATCCAGGCCTTCGGTAAAGCCGTGGTATGTACAGGCATAAAGCGGGGTGTAATGCCGATTGCGACCCTGGGTGCTGTTAACGTCTACGCCGGCATCTACCAGCGCGCGCATCTTTTCGATGTCGCGGTTTTCGATCGCTTTATACAAACGCTTCGTTAAGGCTTCGGCACTGGGCGGACCAAAAAGACCCATATTAATATCCTCCCTGGCTGAGGCCGCGCTGCGTGGGCAGATGCTTGCCGTAAATTTTCGCCTGAATATCCGCTTCGATACGGCCGCCGCGCGTCAGCAATTCTTCCATCGCCGTGCGCAGGACAGCCGTTTCACTGAAATCGGCAAAATCACGCTGGTGCTGGCTTTCGGCGCCGGTTTTGACGTTGGCGGCGATATGGGTGTATTGCGCGGCACCGAAATTGAAAATCTCGGTGATACGATAGCCGATCTCCTTCTTTTCGCTGATATGCGCAATTTCGTCATCGGCGGTTTTCTGCCAGCCCTGCGGCGCAGCCTCTATTTCCGCGGCGGGCGCACCACCGCGCAGTAATTCTGCCACGCGCGGATAGTTTTCTTTGGCTGCGATATCGGCTGCGGTATTCATGCGGGTATCCGCCAACGTCACATCCGCGCCTTTGTCTATCAGATATTGTATAACCGGCCCGCGCCCCCAATAAGCGGCGTTGTGCAGCGCAGACCAGCCTGAATCGCTCTGTGCGTTGAGGTTGGCGCCTTTTTCGTGCAGCGCCATCACCAGCGGCAAACTGCCCGCCCGCGCCGCCACCATCAGCGGCGTATGGCCGGCGGAAGAGCCAAAATCGGGCCGCGCGCCACGCTCTAGCAGCAGCGCCACAATGGCCTTGCGCTTGCCTTCGACATGGAAAGACAGGGCGCTGTAGTCATCGCCGTTGCGCAGCACATTCGGATCGGCGCCGGCATCAAGCGCGGCGCGCACTTTTTCAATATCGTCCTTGAACAAAAGCTTGTTCAGCCGATGTTGGCGAGCGGCGTCTTTTTCCTCTGGCGTTTTGAACCAGCCCATGTCCTGTCCATTACCTAAATATGAGAAGCAAACTTTAGACATAATGCAAAAAGCTGTCAACCGGACAGGCGGCGCGGCGCATGAAAATATAGTATTATGTAATTTGTGCAGCGCGGATGCCCTTGCCCCGCAAGGCCACCGCCCGATACAATGTAAATATCGGTTTTATCAGGATAAAAGTGGATCAACGCCATGATGCAGCTCTATAGCTATTACAGGTCTTCCTGCGCCTATCGCGCGCGGCTGGCGTTGCATTTCAAGGGGATCCCCTTTGAATACCACCCCGTGCATCTGGTACAGGGCGGCGGCGAACAGCACAAACCGGAATACAAAGCCCTGAACCCGCAAGGACTGGTGCCGACGCTGGTTGATGGCGATTTTATTCTGACCCAGTCGATGGCCATCATGGAATATCTGGAAGAAAAATTCCCTGCCCCCAGCCTCTTCCCCAAAGGAGCAGAAGAGCGCGCCTATGTGCGGCAAATATCTCTGGTCAATGTCGCGGATATTCATCCGATCAATAACCTCAAAATTCTTAACCACCTCACCGCCGATCTGGGCGTGACGCAGGCGCAAAAGATGGCGTGGTATCAAAAATGGATCCGTCAGGGTTTCGATGCGATGGAAACGCTCATCACGCGCAGCCCTTTTTACAAAGGCAGCTTTGTCTGCGGCGATACGGTGACGATGGCCGATATGTGCCTGATCCCGCAAATCTATAACGCGCGCCGCTATGAAATGGATATGGCCGAATGGCCGACCCTCGATGCAATCGATGCCGCCTGCGCCGTGCTCCCCGCTTTTGAGGCATCCTGCCCCGAAAACCAGCCCGATACACCCGATGACCAGCGCCCCAGTTTCATGAAAGGAAAATCGTCATGACATCAAACAGCATCCCCGAAGACCGCGGCCTTTCCGCCGCCAAGCATTATAATTCAGGCGAAGGCTGGACGCGCGGCAATCTCGATTTTTTCACCGTGCCGCAGCACGCCTATACCGACGAAGAAAACGACGTCTGGCGCATCCTGTTCAAACGCCAGCAGGAAATCCTCAAAGGCCGCGCGATTGACCTGTTCATGGACTCCATGTCCACACTGGGCATCAACGAAGAACGCGTCGCGTCTTTCGAAGAAGTGAATGAAATCCTGATGAAGCGCACGGGCTGGCAGGTGGTACCGGTCGAAGGGCTGATCCCCGACGAGCCGTTTTTTGAACTGCTCGCCAACCGCCGTTTCCCTGCCGGTAATTTTATCCGCACGCGCGACAGCCTCGATTATATTCAGGAGCCGGATGTATTCCACGACGTTTTTGGCCACGTGCCGCTGCTGGCAGATCCGACTTTTGCCAAATACATGGAAGAATACGGCAAGGGCGGTCTAAAAGCCGCCAGCCTTGGCATGACGCATAAAATCGCGCGTTTATACTGGTACACCGTTGAATTCGGACTGATCCGCCAGAATGGCGACCTGCGCATTTACGGTGCGGGCATTCTGTCTTCGCCGACGGAATCCGTTTTCTCGCTCGAAAGCGACTCTCCGCACCGCATCGGCTTTGACGTCAAACGTCTGCTGCAAACGCATTACCAGATCGATGATTTTCAGGATAATTATTTCGTGATCGACAGCTTCGAGCAGCTCTTCAACGACACCTATGCCGATTTCACACCGGTTTACGCAGAACTGAAGGACAAGCCTGAATTCAAGGCAGGCACCTTGGCCGAAGGAGATACCGTTATCCACAAAGGCACGGGCACCTATGCGATCGAAGCCGACCAGCGCCGCAAAGCGCGCAAGGCGCAGGTTTAGTCGTATCAGATACCGGCAGGCTTTTTACGCTTTTCGTCTAGCTCTTCCGGGGTGATTCCGCGCTTGGCGGCCTCTTCTGCGGCGGCGATCTTTTCGGATACCGCGCGCCAGATAAATTCGGGGTCGGTTTCGGTGACCGCGGGCAAATCCACATCCGCGAGCTTCCACCATTCGCGCAAAATTTCACGGTCAAGCTGGCGCTTGGACCAACCGGAATACCCCCGCAGCACGATAAACCACGGCGGCGGCGGGTCAAGCTTGCGCAGCTCTTCTGCACGTTCGCCTTCAACGTAATAAATGCCTGTATCCGACAGCGGCTGCCCGCCTTCGAAATTATCCACGCCGGTATAGAGCGCCGATATTCTGTCGGGCTGCACAGGCCCGCCATAAAAATACCCGGGGTTTTTCTCGTCCGGACGATTGACAATCAAGCCATAGGCACCAAGCCTGTCATGTTTGACCATCATGACAACGGTTTGTTCAAAATTAGGCCCGCCATGGCCTTGATTAACCAGCAGCTTATGATGCGCGGATTCAGATTCTTTTAGATAGGCACCGATCGCAAATAATAGAAGCGCCAGAAAAACCAGCAAATATCCATCGCGGCGGTTTTTCTGCGCCTTGAGGGCTTTTTGCTCTGGGGTCAGTTCTGCTTTTTTGGTCTGTTTTTTGTCTGTATTCATTACGGCGCGAATTTATCCCGGAAAGATTTGATGCCGTGTTTCTGGTTCGGCACCTTGGGATCACCGTAATCGCTGCCGGCCAGATTATCAAGCGCGGGGCGCAAATTTTTCATGACAGCGCAGCGGCTGAAATCCAGTTCGTATTCCTCGTTCGTCACGCGGTCGATAATTTTGGGATTTTTTTCGGCATCCAGCAGGGTTTTTGCAATCTTCGGCATATGTTCAACCGACAGCTGGAACCACTCCACCGGCAGACCCGCATCATCGGGCGAGATCGAATAGCCAACGGCATCCTGCAAATCTTTGGGAATATCAAAGGGCACCGCGCCGTGCTTGAGGAAGGCGGTTTTGGAGCGTTCGTTGCCAATAACAATTTCGATGGCGAAGCGGTCTTCGGGAGGCTCCATCATATAAGCCTGCATGACCTGTGCACTCAGGAGGGTTTTAAAAAGGCCGAGGCCTTCCTGCGTGATGCGCACGGACCCCAGTTCGGTCCATTTATGCACCTCTTCGCCTTGGTCGTTTTTCACGATGACCGGATACGAAATGGCAGAGGCGACAATTTTGCCGTCCTCGTCCTCGATTAGCGTGACTGCGCCGGAGGCGATGCGTTCGCGCCATACATCCGCTTCGCGCTTGGCGACAAATTCATGTTCGTTGCTGGAATAAAAATCGAACACAGCCTGTTCATCGGCGGGTTCGGCATAACGGACAAAAAGCTTCTTGGCCATTCAATAGACCTTTACTGCAAAATGAATGAACCACCCTTTAGTGCCGTTGCAGAATATGATACCAGTTATACTCGAAAAGGACATAAAAATGTCGCCTGACAACGTCAAATCTTTGGAAAAAGAAGCTTTTTTGCGCAAGTTGGCCGCCCTGACCGCTGCCAAAAACATCAGCGATTCCGATTTTGCAGATTCTGTATATGCCGCAGTAACCCGCTTTGGCCTCAACGAAGACGCTTTTCGCGCGGGTTTTGGCCTGTCGAAAGGCGCCGTTGACCGCTGGACCACCTTGAAAAACCTGCCCCAGCCGACCGTGCGCCCCCATGTTCTGGCCTGGATTGCCGCGCAACTTGCTGACAAAACCGAATAAGCTATTGACCGATTATGTCAATCTGGGGTACATTGCCACCACACCCACAAATGCCGAGATAAACACATGACACCCGATCAAGAGAATTACATCAAACTGCTCAAGTCGCACGACTGGTACTATGATTACAGCGACGACCACAGCGTCTGGAAACGCGGCGTTGCAGCGCGTGACCGCCTGCGCAGCCTGCAAAAAGATCTCGACCCCACAGGCGATATCTGGAACGAACATGCGCCACAAGACTATAAAATGGCGCCGCCCAAACCGATCGAACTCTTGCCACCGGTTAACGTCAAAAAACGTGGCGGCGGCGGCCCCGCCCCATGACCCTGACCGCCGCAGAGCGCGCCACACTTGGCAAAGAACTGCTGGCGGTTATCAACCGTGGCAACCCCGATAGCGCAGTGGTTGCCGGATTGATTGATGCCGGCGCCTCCCTTGAAGAGACCGATGGCGACGTTCAAATCCGCACGCCCCTGCTTGCGGCCTGTTCGACCAGCGGCTGCGAAGATGCGGCGCGGCTGCTTCTGAAAGCCGGCGCCCATATCGAAGCGCGCAGCCAAAGCGGTGCCACCCCGCTGATGATGGCCGTGCTGACAAAGAACGAAGAACTGGTCGACCTGTTGATCGCGCACAAGGCCGCACTGGACGATACAGGTTTCAAAAGCATGACGCCGCTGATGTGGGCGACCAATTTGAACGCGCGCAGTATCATGCAAAAACTGCTGGATGCAGGCGCGGATGGCGATATCACCACACCGTCGGGCAAGGCCGCCGTCACTTTTGCCGAAAACAACGGCAAACCCCATCTGGTCAAACAGATTCAAGATCACCTGAAAACCCGCAAAGCCGCAAAGTCTGCTTTTGATGCCGCCCTCTCGGCCGGTATGCCGCTTGAAAAAGATCTCAGCCCCATGCCTATGCCGGAGCTCAAGCGCCGCCCCCGTCGACCGCTCAGATAAAAACATAGGGGCAGATATCGATTCAACGCCCGGGCATAAAATTACCGAAAATTTTATCTATGCCAAAAACACCATAAATAACTGTTTAATATAAACTTTTTTATTCGTCCTTGCATGACGCGGGCTTATGACATATAAAAAACCGGCCGTTCTTATTTGCCATATGCGCAAAGTTCGAAGATGGTAACTTCATGGAGTTCAATAAAATGAGCGACAGAAAAAGCGCCCTGACAGGCGCGCGTGAACTGCTGGCCGAAGACAAATGGACAGGCCCTTACCCCGCCCCGATCGCCCCCGAAGACAAATGGACCGGCCCCCAGCCCGCGCCGCTGACCCCGCCACTTTATAGCGATTGGCCGGAGCCGATCGATCCGCTGCTCCCCCCGCCGATCTACAGTGATTGGCCGGAGCCGATTGCACCCGTACTCCCCCCGCCGATCTACAGTGATTGGCCGGAGCCGATTAAGCCGCTGCCGGAAGATAAATGGACCGGCCCGCAGCCGGCACCCTTGCAAGTCAGCGACAACGCTGAAACGACCCAGCCACCGGTACAATTACCGGATCCGGTACATCCTGTGCCGCAAGTCTCTCTTGAAGATGTGCTGGACGTTCCCGGCGGCTTTACGCTGACGATGGGGCCGGACGGAGAAATTATCTGTGGTGACGGCCCGCAAAAAGCCATCGACCACTTTGTCGAAGAAACAAGCCCGGCGGCTTTTGCAGTCAAAGCGGCCGCGCAAGGACTTCAGCCCATCGCGTTTGATCTGGCCACCATCGATCTGCCGGCACAGAACGTTATCGACACGCCCTGATATATCTGAGGATTGAACTGTCCGGTGCAGCGCATGGCAACATGCGCCGCACCCGACAGTCGCCAAAGGGTACCGATAAACCCTTGAAAAAAGGCATCAAATTTTGTAATTTAGTTGTGTTTTGTAACTAAAACTTGACATTAAATTAGAGATTTGATAGGGTTTCTGATAATTTAAATACCGTTTCGGTTTTTTAGTGTCTGATTTCAGAGGATTTTACCTATGAGCCAGCAAGGATCACGTTTCAATCAGGCCGTCGGCCTGCCGCGCAGCGAGGCTGCGGCATCGCAGCAATTGCAACGCGCAGAAAACACTACCCCCGAAATCAACAGCGAACAGCAAGCGCTCGGCATGACCCTGCTGCTCGAGGTATCGCAGCACACGCCCAACCTGCACAAGGTTGCCGAGCTGATCGCGCGTGGCGCCGCGCTTGAAATGCGCAATGCACATGACAGCACACCGCTGCTGGTCGCCGCCCGCAACGGACAAGAATATGTCGCCGATATGCTGATACAGGCCGGTGCCGCTTTGAACGCGCAAGACGCCGAAGGCTCCACGCCGCTGATCCTTGCGACCATCGCGGGCAGTACAAAAACCGTGCGCAACCTGACCGACAAAGGCGCGGCACTGGACCATTTCAATATGCTCGACCGTTCGGCCCTGATGTGGGCGGCGGCACTGGGGCGCAGAGAAATCGCGCAAATACTCATTCGCCGCGGCGCGGATCTGGAACAGCACAACCATGCGGGACAGACCGCCTATGACATTGCGCGGATGCATGAAAACTTCAGCCTGGCCGAAATTCTCAAGGCCGGTGTGCGTATTCAAAAAGACGCCGCCAATGCCCGCCCGCCCGTGCCCACAAAGCCGGTCGCCTATAAGGATTTGCTGGGCAAAGTTTAAACGCAGCCTGCTTCAATAAATCAAAAAGCCCTCGTCATGCATGTGAACGAGGGCTTTTTGCATGGGCAAGAACGAAACGGACTTACGGCCCGTCAGGTTTTTTGCCAAAGGGTTTTTTGAATTTCGGCTTGTCGAGGCCGTTGCCTTTGTCTTCCTGCAACTGGCCGACCTGCCCTTCGAGCTTGGCCAGCTTGTCGCGCAGCGCTTCGATTTCCGCCTTCGCAGCGGGAGAGAATTCATCTTTCAGGCGGTTATCATTGACGGGCGTTTGCGGCGCGTTTTTCAACTGCTGCATTTTCATCGCAAACTCTGCTTCGCGCATGTTGTTGAGGCTTGTCTTGACTTCCTTGAGGTCGCGGCCGACAGCGCGGGCGCGGCGCGCATATCCGATGGCGCTGCCCGCATTCGCAGCCGCCAGCACAGTGCCAAATCCGCCCAGAAACGTCCAGTCTGCGACGAGCGCAACACCGCCGACAACGCCCCAGAAACCGGCATCGCCCCACTCGCTGCGGGTTTTGTCGGACAGCGCGTCATAGCGCTCCTGCAGCTTGTTACGCTCTTTTTCAAGCGCGCCAATCGGATCGTTTTCGTGATCTGGATTTGTGTTGATCTGTGTTTTTTTGTTGCTGCGTGCCATGGTTCGCAAACCTGCCTTTGTGAAGCCTGTGTTTGGATCTGGCTTTTATAGCAAAATTCCATAACGCAAGCAAGCCCCAACCAACCCGCGCGGTGCTTATTTCGCGGCCGAAAAAACCTTTTTAATCAAGTCTGTCGTCCGTTTTGCCGGATCTTTGCGGATTGCGGCTTCTTCTTGCGCGACATAAAAGAAAATACCGTCGATGGCTTTTTGCGTCGCGTATTGGCTCAGGTTTGTTTTTGCATCGGGCATAAAGGGCATCGCCTGTTTGTATTGCCCCAGCACGGAATCATAGGCCTTCACCGCCCCCGCCTCCGCCAGCGCGGCAGATACCACGGGCTGCATCGCGGTCAGCATTTCGGGGCTCATGTGTTTTTTTAGATATGCCGTTGCGGCATCTTCGGGGCCGTTCAAAATCTGTTTGGCGTCATCGATGGTCATTTTCTTGATGGCGCTGACAAAAATTTCTTTGGCCTTGGGCGCGGCGGCTTCGGCGGCTTTGTTGATGCGCATCTGCAAATCTTCGGTCAGGGCGCCCATACCGACGGCTTTCAGCGCCTGATCAACCGGCTGCAGCGCAGGCGGCAGCGGAATGCGGATTTTCGGATCAAGGCTAAACCCGCCTTCGCGCCCGACCTGTTTCACGACTTTATCGGCACTGAGCGTTAAAGCCTCGCGCAACGCCGCCTGCACATCGGACTGGCTGAGCGCAGACAGCGCAGGCGAAGACGCCGCCGGTTTCTGCGCCGTGCCAAAATAGCTGCTGGCAAAATCCCAAAAGCTGCCCTGCGCCGCGGCTTTTTGTGCCGGCAAAAGTGCCATCAATAGCGCGAAGGCGAAAACGATCTGCGGTCTGGTTTTCATGGTGTCTTTCTTTTTTTAAACAAAACAGGGGCGCGTGATGTGCCCCTGCTTTGTATCTGATAAAGCGCCCGAAAGCGATCAGGACTTTTGCGCCAGCGCTGTTTCGGCCAAGCGTACCCAATAGGCCGCGCCCACGGGCAAGACTTCGTCGTTGAAATCGTAATGCGGGCTGTGCAGACCCGGATCGCTATCGGTCTTGCCTTGACCAAGGATGATATAAGCACCCTTGCAGGCTTCGAGGAAATAGGCAAAATCCTCGCCGCCCATCATGGGGGTAAAGGGGAAGACTTTTTCTTCGCCGACGACTTCTTTTGCCACTTCCCGCGCGAAGTCGGTTTCGGCGGGCGTGTTGATGCAGGACGGATAGCCTTTGTGCCAGTTGATCTCGACCTGCGCGCCATAGGCATCGGCGACGGTTTTGACGACATGGCGGAATTTTTCTTCCATCTGCACGCGCAGCTCCGGCTTCAGCGTACGCACCGTGCCGCCAATCTCCGCAGTTTCGGGCAGCACGTTATGCGCCGAGGTGCCGGCGTGGAATTTGCACACGCTGACGACAACGCTTTCAGACGGCGCGGTGACGCGGCTGACAAGGTGTTGCAGCGCCGAAATAATTTGCGATGCGCAGACAATCACATCGATGGTCGTATGCGGAAATGCGGCATGACCGCCTTTGCCGACAATTTTCACATCAAAGCTGTCGGTCGATGCCGATACCGCACCTTCGCAGATCGCCATCGTGCCGGCGGGCATCCAGGGCCAGTTGTGCATGCCATAGACGGCTTCGCAGGGGAATTTATCGAAGAATCCTTCCTGTACCATCACATCGCCGCCGCCGCCGCCTTCTTCGGCGGGTTGGAAAATCGCATAGACGATACCGTCAAAATCGCGCGTTTCGGCCAGATGTTTGGAAGCCGCCAGCAGCATGCTGGTATGGCCGTCATGGCCGCAGGCATGCATTTTGCCGGGAATTTTAGAGCTATGCGGCAAATTGGTTTCTTCAAAAATATTCAGCGCATCCATATCGGCGCGCAGACCGATGCCGCGCGTGGAGTTGCCTTTTTTACCGCGGATCACACCAACCACGGCGGTCTTCGCCATACCGCGGTGCACTTCGACGCCCCAGCTTTCCAAAAGGTTGGCAACGTAATCGGCCGTCTTCACTTCCTCGAAAGCGGTTTCGGGGTTCTGGTGCAGGTGGCGGCGCCAGGTGGTGAATTCCTTGTTCTGCTCTTTAAGCTTGCCGAGTACGGTCATGATGCCTGTATCCTCTTGTGTTGGAAGCGGTTAGCGGAAAAATTTCTTCAGCCATTTGTCGCGCGACTGCTGTACGCCTTTTTTCATGTCGGGCGTATCGGGCGAGCCGAAATCGCGCTTGGCCAGATGACGGATCTCTTCTTCGAACATATTAAAGAAGCTGGACTTGGTGAAATCAAGCTCGATTTTCTCGCCGGTTTTTTTGTTTTCCAAAACAGGGTTTTCAAGCGCCTTGACCATCCATGCCGCCATAACGGGCAGGCCTTCGGTGCCAAGATGAAACCAGTTGACTGTCCCGACGCTGGCACCGGGCGGTACCATAGTCTCTTTGCTTTTGACCAGCGGCGCTTTTACGTCTTCTTCCGGCAATCTGCGCCAGCCCAGTTTACCCGCCATTTTCTGTACCGGATCGGTGAACATCTGCGCGACAAAGCGGTCTTCGGGCGGCTCCACCAGAAACGCGCGCAGCACCTGCATTGTCACCATCGCATCGAAAAGCCCCGGGTAGCCATTGAGCGCGATGCGCGTGGTGCCGACTTCTTGCCATTTGACATGTTCGACGCCATCGCTGTCTTTTTCTTTGTGCGGATAGGTAATGCTGGAGGCAACGATTTTGCCCTGTTCATCCTCGATCAACACAACCGCGCCGTCATCGACAAGCGATTTCATCAGATCGGATTCACGCTTCAGCACGTTCTGATGCGCATTCATGTCATAGAAGTCGAGCACTTTTTGCTCGTCTTCCGGCTTTGAAAAGCGGACGAAATATTTTTTCGGTTTCGCAGCGCCGCCGTCTGGTGCGGGCGCGGTCTGGGGAGGCTTATTGTCGTTGCTCATTTGCGTGTCCTTCAATGTCCAAAAACAAAATAATTTCTTGGGTTCGAGACACACACACTATTCGCTCTGTTTGCGCTCCCTTGCGGAATACGCACTCGCCCCGGCAATTCGGGATTGTTTTTATAATGCCTTGCGATAAAGCTGTTATACCCAAATTTTAGGGCGAAAACCAGAGGGGGTTTAGTTTACGTATTGCAGCATGTTTTGGCCGCTCCAGCCGCCCTGTTCCAAGGCGCACGCGCCAGCAGCATGGCCATGCCGCACCATTCGGTGACGCCCGCCATAATCAGCCCCGCCCCGCAAAACGCCGGCAAGATGTAAAACCACGGGCTGACAAAGGCCCCCAGCATCACACCAAACAGCACCGTACTGCCCACCGCAATGCGCACCTGACGCTCCAGCGAGATGACCTCGCCTTTTTTCACAGGCACGCCGCAATTTTCGCAGTTCACGATCCCGCCATCGATAACATGCACATTTTCAAGCCCCGCCTGCCGGAAAGATTCAGCCGCCTTCGCCGCACGGCTGCCAGCACGGCAAAGGATATAAAGCGGCTGGTTACCGTCCAGCTGATGCGCTTTGATAAAATCGGTGGCCTCCAGCTTGTCGAGCGGCAAGTGTATATGCGGAACTTTCAAAGCCGCCGCGCGATGTTCAATGTCTGTGCGCACATCCAGAATGACGCAGGCCTTGTCTGACACGGCATCCTTGGGTGATATTTTGCGAATCTCTTGCATGATTTTTTTCCCCGCTTTTAATTTACGCCTTATCGGCAGCGAATTGGTCATACGCGCGCAGCGCATCTGCGGCATACATCAGCGACGGGCCGCCGCCCATATAAATCGCCATGCCCAGCACTTCGGCCACTTCCTGACGCGTCGCGCCCAGTTCGTGCAGCGCCTTGGCGTGAAAGCCGATGCAACCGTCGCAGCGTGTTGATACGCCGATGGCAAGGGCGATATATTCTTTTGTCTTTTTATCGAGCGCGCCGTCTTTGGTCGCTGCGCCCGCCATATCGTAAAAGCCCTTCAGCGTATCGGGAATGACAGGCTTCAGCTGACGGATGTATTCGACAATATCGCCGGTGACGTTATGATAGTTCTTGGACATAGGAACCTCCTGTGAGATGGTCGGCCTGAGCCGAAGCCTTTTTATTTGCGTATGTTCTAATATTAGAATATACTAAAATTATAGTCAAGAGGGAAAAGCAGATGCCCGCGAATGCGACAAAATCGGTGCAGGACATGAAGAAAAACGCCGAAGAAGCGGCGGCTTTTCTGAAAAGCATTGCCAATCCAAGCCGCCTGACCCTGCTCTGTCTGCTGACACAGGGGGAAATGTGTGTGACCGATATTCTCGGCCACCTCGACATCAGCCAGACCGCTTTATCGCAGCATCTGGCACGCCTGCGCGCAGAGGGAATCGTCGGCTTTCGGCGCGAACACCGCACACTTTACTATTTCATCCAGAACCAGAACGTGGCGGCGATTATCGCGGCGCTTTACGATATCTATTGCGCCCCCGGCAAAGGCCGGAAATAACAGCAAAATCAGCACGTTCGTTTGACCGCCCCTTCGCGCCCTCTTCCCATAAGCGGGCGTGGGGTATTATTTGCGGTATTTGTTGACATTTCAGGACGCTATGCGTAATTTCCCGTTGCCTTAAAGGCGTTGCTGCACAGAGCTTTTTTCGGGTGTTTTGACGATGAACGACAAATCGAACGAACTCGCCGAAAAAATCCGCGCCGCGCAAGAAAGGCAACGCCAGATCGCCGCCGACGGCAACGACGGCAGCGCAGAACCCGGCAAGGACGAAAAAGGCAAAGCCTTGCGTGCGGGAACAGATCTGGTGGCGGCGCTGGTGGTTGGTATCTTTATCGGGTACTGGGTTGACCGCTGGCTGGATACAAAACCATGGGGAACAATCTTTTTTGTCTTTATCGGTTTTGCCGCCGGGTTTTTGAATATCTACCGGTCACAAACCGGACAGGACTACAAGGTCGGCTTCAAGCCCTCCGCGCCGGATAAAAAAAACGGCAGCCCGGATGGCGGAAACGGCAAAACGGATTAACAGAGGAAGCATACGCGTGGCCACAAATCCGCTCGAGCAATTTGTTATCAAGCCCCTCATCCCGCTGCATATCGGCGGCTATGACGTTTCCTTTACGCAGTCTTCTTTGTGGATGGCGCTGGCGGTGATCGCCGCGACGCTCTTGATGACCGTCAGCATGCGCAGCAAATCTGTTATCCCCAACCGCTGGCAGAATGTGACCGAGATGGTCTATGAATTCATCGCCGGTATGGTACACGAAGCGCTCGGCCACGAAGGCCGCAAGTATTTCGCTTTTGTCTTCTCCGTATTCATGATTGTACTGATGGGCAACATGCTGGGGATGATCCCCTATTCCTTTACCTTTACCAGCCATATCGTTGTCACCGGCACGCTGGCGCTGATGGTCTTTTTGACCGCAACGCTGGTCGGTATTCTGCGCCACGGCCTGCACTTCTTTACGCTGTTTATGCCTGCCGGTCTGCCGCTTGTGCTGGCACCGCTGATTATCCTGATTGAGATCGTGTCGTATCTGTCGCGTCCGATCAGCCTTGCCGTCCGTCTTTTCGCCAACATGGTTGCCGGCCACACGATGATGAAAGTCTTTGCCGGTTTTTCGGTTATGATGGCGGCAAGTTCGGGCATCGGTCTCGCTGGCGCGGTTCTGCCGCTCGTCATCAATACCGCGCTGGTCGGTCTCGAAATTCTGATTGCCTTTATTCAGGCTTATGTTTTCGCGATCCTGACCTGCATGTACCTGAAAGACGCGATTGAACTGCACTAACCAAAGAACTGCATCCAAACAACCACAAACCACTAACGCACAAAAAAGAAGGAATAAGACTATGGAACTCGAATCTGCAAAAATGATCGGCGCCGCCCTTGCTGTTCTGCCGCTCTTCGGTGTCGGTCTGGGCCTCGGTATGCTGTTCTCCAGCATCATCAACGCTATCGGCCGCAACCCGTCGGTTGCCGGTACGGTCAAAGGCGCTGGCCTGCTGTACTTCGCGCTGATCGAAGCAACCGGCCTTTTCGCCCTGCTGATCGCGCTCATCATCCTGCTGGGCTAATCGCAGACCGAGAGGAATTAAGTTATGGCCATACGCCGACCGCCGTTTATATCATCCCCCCTCGCCACGCTGGCGCTGGCCGTGCTGCTTGTTGTCGCATCGCCCGCCCTGCCGTCATGGGCGGAAGACGCAGCGGTCGGCGTGACTGGCACACTTGATGCCGAAGACAATATCTCGGAATATACCTATACGGACGACGTTGAACGCACCGCCGGTGGCGCGCTGCAAGACGCCGAAACCGCATCGGAAGAAATCTCCGAAGCGGGGTATGGACATGCCTTGTCGAATACAACCGAAGAGGCTTTCGACATTGACCCCGCCGCGGCCGCTGCCAAAAAGAAATCCGGTCTGCCGCAGCTGGATCCGTCCAGCTACCCAAGCCAGATTTTCTGGCTGCTGGTGTCTTTTGTTGTGCTCTATACCCTGATGTCCCGTGTGGCTCTGCCGCGCGTGACCGAAGTTCTGGACATGCGCCAGACCCAGCGCGACAACAACCTGAACCGTGCCGAACACCTGCAGGAAGACGCCGCGAAAATCCGCCAGACGCTGGATGCCGCCATGGCCGCCGCGCAAGCGGATGCACAAGCCACCGTCAGCGCACGTGAGCAGGAAAACGCCAAAAAAATCGCGGCAGAGAATGCCCGTTTTCTGGAACATGCCCGCAACCGCATCGCCAGCGCAGAGCAAAACATCGCCAAGGCTAAAGAAGAAGCCCTGCAATCGCTCTCCGACATCTCCGCCGAAGTTGCTGCAGACATCGTGCAGAAAATTTCCGGCACCGCCGCCAATAAAAATGACGCCAAGAAAATTGTCGTTAAACTGATGCAGGAAGGATAAGCTTATGGCTGCCGAAAACGCCGGCCTTCTGGCCGATAGCAATTTCTGGGTTCTGCTTTCCACCATTGCTTTTGCTGTTGTGGTCTGGAAAAAAGGTCGCAAGCCCCTCACCGACATGCTCGATGCCCGCACCGCCCGCATCCGCAGCGAGCTGGAAGAAGCCGAGCGCCTGCGTGTCGAAGCGCAGGATCTTTTGTCCGAAACACAAAAGAAACACCGCGATGCCCTGCAAACCGCGCAAAAGATCATCGATAACGCCCAGAAAAACGCACAAGCACTCGAAGCTGACGCGCACAAACGTCTCGAAGAAAGCCTGAAACGCCGCGAAGAACAGCTGCTGGAGCGTATCAAACGCGCCGAAACCGCCGCCGTGCAGGAACTCCGCAATCAGGCTGCCGATATCGCCACCCGCGCCGCTGAAATCATGCTGGAAGACACGCTCAGCAAACGCGGCGCAAAGCTGGTCGATGACGCTATCGACGATCTGCCCGCGCGTCTGAACTAAAACGTCCGCATCTATTCAAAACAAAAAACCCCGCCGGTTTATTCTGACCGGCGGGGTTTTTGCTGGGCGATGATCCTTTGAAGCGCGTTTCTTTTTTTGTCACGCTCCTGCGCCAAGAGGCAGGCGCATTTTTTATATTTTCATTTTTGTCGTGGCAGGCGCGCCGGTTTTTGCAGCAGGCGGTACGGCGCCGGCGATTTTTGGCGACATCGCAGACAGACCGCGCTGATCGTTGCTGAATTTAATCAGACTTTGCGTTGATTCAATTGCTGCTTTACGTTCGGGGTTATTGCGCTCGAAAAATTTGCTTTGATAGGCAACGTGTTCGCGCGCGACCCATTCAGCCTCATACTTGTTAAAAGTATTGCGGCGATAATAAGGATCATCCACAGGCCGCGCACCGTCCAGGTCAAGGTAATTTACGCCCGTTCCTGACAGTGCGCCAACTTTTTTGATATCTTTCGGTTCAAGCGGCTGAATTGGTGTGTTGTCCAGATAGCCTTTTTGTAACGCACCACCGATAGAGACATAATTTGTAAAGCCCTGGCTATTGTACATTTCAGCCAATTCGCGGTTCATACCCCACCGTGCCTCGAACCAGCTATCATAGGCGGCGCGCTTTGCGCTGCCATCTTCGGCTGCTTTGGGGTTTTTCTGGACTGCCGCTTCGTATGCAGCTGCGATATCGGTCGGGTTGCTGCGTTCACGCTGCAACTCTTTCCAGCTATCCGAATGCCCCGCCTTATGCAGTTTATAGGCGATATCGGTTGTCGTTGCCGAAGCATCTGCTTCAATCACACGATTATACCATATAAATTCAAGCGGAGAGACGGCCTTGTTCATCGCAGGATCAAGTACATTGCCCATCATTTGCTCAAGATGTCGCAGTTCGTGTGTCAGATGCGCTACAAGGCGTCCATGATTGGAGAAAGCCGGTAAATATATCTCGCCAGGCTCAATATTCAGTTTACCGTCTTTGCTCGTTTTTCTGCTTGAAAAGGAGGCACCTATGCTACCGAACTGTTTTTCCATTTTTATAGGCACACCGCTCTGTTTAAGCAGATCGACAAGTACCTTGCCTTCCGGCACTTTCGCAATCGTTTCGAGCGCGCGGTTGATACGCAATCTTTCAACCAGCGGCGCGGCGCTTGCCAAGGCCAGCGGGTTCTCCATTGTGATCTCTGTTTGCTGCAGGCGGACTTTCACGTTGTGCAGCTTTGCCTTCGCGCCCCAGAGCAGATAGTCTTTCACTCTTTGGACAAGATTTTTTTCAGGGTAATTTTCGGGCGCCAGTTGCTGCAGCCCTTCGGCTAGATAACGCGATGCACCACCACTGGTATCTACCAGCTTGACGGTGGCGGGCGCGTTGGCCTGCGTTTGTACGGACATGGGCTCCCCCAAAAAAGGAATATGGCCTGATACATCATATATCAGACCATATTAACACATTCTTAATTTTTACGGAAATAGTAGCGGGCAAGTGTTTGTTTTGCTTAAAACCCGCCGCCACCATCGAAACCGCCGCTAAAGCCGCCGCCGTCATACCCCCCGCCCGAAGAGATGGAAATATCCGGCACCGAGATATCGGGCACACTGACTGCAATATCCGGTACATTCACGGCATCAAGCGCGGCGCTGTTGAAACTGTCGCCAATATTACCGGGCACAGAGACATCGGGGACGGCCACGCTGCGGTTGATATCGCTCATCATGATAACAGCCATGAAAAAGACGGGGTCCATGCCCGCCGCCGGTGCGGCGCCGGAAGCTGCGGGCGACGGTGAGGCGCTGAATTTATAGTCGCGCACCGCTGCACTGGCCTGTCGCAGCTGGGCGGCCTGGGCTTTGACGCCTTGTTGCATGCCGCCGAAGCTGGTCTTGATGCCTTTCAAATCGATCGTTATCTGCGTGCTGCCCGAACGGCTGGCGGCGGTGCGCAGTTTGGACATATGTTTGCTCAGCTTGCCGTCGGCCTGCTGCACAGCCTGTTTCGATTTCTGCGCGCCCTCCAGAATTTTGCGCAGGTTTTCGAGCTTGGCGCGCTGTTCGGTCACAAAAACCGGAAACGTTGCGCCCAAGGTCTTGGCGGCACGATTGAAAAATGTCACATCATCAAAGGCTGTGACGATGTCTTTTTTCAGACGCTCGCGCAGGGTTTCCGTGCTGACGGCCTTTGCGGTGGTATCACGTATATCCTTCAAAACCGGCTCAATCCGGCCTGCTTCGGCGGCCATTTCATCCAGACGCGCTTTTTTTTCTGCCTGAGCAGCCGTATTTTCAACGAGCGATTTTTGTGCCGCCGGAATTGTCGTCCCCTGCGCCGCAAATTCGCGGATCAGCGCGCGGCCCTGTCTATAATGCGTGTCGAATATAAACGACCAGACATGAGAGAAGCCTTTTTTGGAGGAGAAGTAATCAATGCTCTGCGCTTCCAGCTTTTGTTTGCCGATGCGCTCTGCGTAGGTATTGAAGCTTACCACGGGGCGTAACGCGCTTTGCAATCTGCCCATGACACCGGCCAGCTTCAGGCTTTCGCTGCCCAGCTTGTTGCTTTCATCCGACAAGTTTTGCAGCTTGTATTTCAAATTGGTCTCGGCGCCGTGCGTGGCGACAAGGCCGCTGAGGCGGATTTCCGCCGTACGGGCGGCAGTGACACCGTCGTTAAATTCCTGTTCGAAATTGCGCGTGCCGGAGATGTCCGATAATTTTTTCAAAACATCGCTGTTCATCGGACGGATTTGCGCCGTGACGAATTTATCCAGCGCGCGGGTATAAAGCTCCTCCACGCCTGCGATGTCTGATTTTGTCTGGCTGATTGTTTGTTCGATATCGCGGAGCGCGACGGCGCTCTCGCCAAGGATTTCCTCGAAAGTATTCTTTACGTCACGGACGCTGTGTCTTGTCGTCATCAGGGACCTTCCCTTTCATTTTCTACTACTGTTTTTGATACAAGCAGATCGTAGCTTTTTGTCGGCCAGCCGTCAATTTTATGTTAATTTATTATTGTATATCAAAGGATTAGAGAAAACGGTGCATAAGCACCCCCGTGAAAATTTGAAAAATTTGCCCCATGCAAAGCCCTGCCGAAAGGGGTAAATTAAAATCCTCTTTCAGCCGCCAAAGGTGACAGACCATGCAAAAAGCCGCCAAGCCCCTGCCGACGCCACAAAACGGACACGCCGGTCTCCCCGCGCTGCCGCTCAACGATGCCTATCATCTGGATGAAAACGCATCGGTGGCAGAACATCTGGCGCTGATCCCGCTCGACGATGCCGCAACGCTGCGCATCAAGGGCAAGGCGCGGCAATTGATACAGACCGTGCGCGACAACCGCCGCCGCTTTGGCGGGATTGACCGCTTCCTCAACGAATTTGGCCTGACAACGCGCGAAGGCATTGCCCTGATGTGCCTTGCCGAAGCCCTTTTGCGTATTCCCGATGCCGATACCGCCGACAAGATGATCCGCGACAAAATCGGCGGCGCGGAATGGGATAAACATATCGGCAAAACCGACAGCCTTTTCGTCAACGCCTCGACATGGGCGCTGATGCTGACTGGTAAAGTGATTGCGGATGTGGAAGAAGAAAAATCCCTCTCCGTCTCCGCGATTGCGGGCAAGCTGGTGTCGCGCGTGGGCGAACCCGTGGTGCGGCAGGCCATGCTGCATGCCATGAAAATCATGGGGCAGCAATTTGTGATGGGCCGCACGATTGGCGAGGCACTGGTGCGCGCGGAAGACGCTGAAAAAACCGGCTCCCGCCATTCCTATGACATGCTGGGCGAAGGCGCGCGCACCGCCGCCGATGCGCAGCGGTATTTCGATGCCTATGACAGCGCGATCCACGCCATCGGCAAGGCGGCTGCCGGCCGCGGCTGCATCGAAGCGCCCGGCATTTCGGTCAAGCTGTCGGCCATTCATCCGCGCTACGAATACGCCAAGCGCGAAACCTGCGTGCCGGAGCTGACCGAAAGACTGCTCAAACTGGCGCAGAAATGCGCTGAGTACGATATCGGCCTGACGGTAGATGCCGAGGAGTCGCACAGACTTGAAATCTCGCTCGAGATCATCGCCAATGTTTTCCGTGATCCGTCGCTGAAAGGCTGGAACGGTTTTGGCCTTGCCATCCAGTCCTATCAAAAACGCTGCACGCGCGTGATTGATATCCTTGCCGCTCTCTGCGCCGAAACTGGCGGGCGCATGATGGTGCGCCTTGTCAAAGGCGCGTATTGGGACAGCGAGATTAAATACGCACAGGTGAACGGCCTGCCCGGATACCCCGTCTTCACGCGCAAGAACGCGACAGATGTGGCCTATCTGGCCAATGCGGCAAAACTGCTTTCGCGCCGCGATGTGTTTTATCCGATGTTTGCGACGCATAACGCCTATACGGTGGCGGCAATCATGGAACTGGCCGGTGCCGACCAAACCGGTTTTGAATTCCAGCGGCTGCACGGAATGGGCGAGCCGCTTTATCACCAGATTGTCGGGCGCGGCGCAGGCAAATACCCCTGCCGCATCTACGCCCCTGTCGGCAGCCATCAGGATTTGCTGCCCTATCTGGTGCGCCGCCTGCTGGAAAACGGCGCGAATACAAATTTTGTCAACCGCCTGCAAAATGACGCCGTGCCGATTGACGACATGCTGCAAGACCCTGCCGCCTATATGCGCGCGCAGACGAGCAAGCCGCACCCGAAAATTCCGCTGCCCGCCGACCTCTATGGCGACAGCCGCAAAAATTCACGCGGTATCGAATTCGCCAACGGCGCGGTTAGCCAAAAAATGCTGGCCGATATCGCTGCCCACGCCCAAAAAACATGGACAGCCGCACCGCTGCTGAACGGCGAGACGCGCAAGGGCACGGCAGAAGACGTCTTTGATCCCGCCGATACATCGCGCCGTGTCGGCAGCGTTGTTTTTGCCGCCAAAGAAGACTGCGGCACGGCGCTGCATACGGCGCAGGAAGCCTTTGCGGCATGGAACGCCACCCCCGCCGGTACGCGCGCGGATGCGCTCTGCCGTATGGCCGATCTGATGGAAGAAAACATGGCGGAGCTGCTGGCACTTTGCGTGCGCGAAGCCGGCAAGACATTACCCGATGCGGTGGCCGAAGTGCGAGAGGCGGTCGATTTTTGCCGCTATTACGCCGCCGAAGGCCGCAAGCATTTCGGCGCCCCCGAAGTTCTGCCCGGCCCGACGGGCGAGAGCAATACCCTGCAGATGGAAGGCCGCGGCGTTTTCCTTTGCATCAGTCCGTGGAATTTTCCGCTGGCCATTTTTGTCGGGCAGATCACTGCCGCGCTGATGGCGGGCAATACCGTGATTGCGAAACCGGCCGAACAAACCTGCCTGATCGCGCAATATGCGGTTGATCTGCTGCACAAAGCGGGCATCCCCAAAAACGTGCTGTCACTGCTGCCCGCCACGGGTGACATGACAGGGCAGTATCTGGTGCCTGACCCGCGCATTGCAGGCGTGTGTTTTACCGGGTCGACCGAAGTGGCGCAGATCATCAACCGCAGCCTTGCCGCGCGCTACGGCGCGATTGTGCCGCTGATCGCGGAGACCGGCGGGCAAAACGCGATGATCGCGGATTCAACCGCCCTGCCCGAACAGATTGTCGATGATGTGATTACCAGCGCCTTTCGCTCGGCGGGGCAGCGCTGTTCTGCCCTGCGTGTCCTTTTCGTGCAGGACGGTATTGCCGATAAAGTCATCGAAATGCTTTCGGGTGCCTGCCGCGAACTTTCGCTGGGGGACCCGCTGGATCTGGCAACCGATATCGGCCCCGTCATCGACAAAGCCGCACTGGAAATACTGGAATCGCATGGCGCGCGCATGGAAAGCGCGGGCAAAAAAGTCGCCGAAGTGCCGCTGCCCGCAAATCTGCCCAAAGGATATTTCTTCGCGCCGCGCGCTTTTGAAATCAGCGATATGTCTTCGCTGAAACGCGAAGTTTTCGGCCCTGTGCTGCATATCATCCGCTTCAAAGGCGAAGACCTCGACGGCGTTGTCAAACAAATCAACCAAAGCGGCTATGGCCTGACATTCGGCGTGCATACGCGTATCGACCACACCATGGCCGATCTGTGCCGCCGCGTGCGTGCGGGCAATTGCTACGTCAACCGCTCCATGATCGGTGCGGTTGTCGGTGTGCAGCCCTTTGGCGGGCTTGGCATTTCCGGCACAGGGCCCAAGGCGGGCGGGCCGCATTACCTGCCCCGCTTCGCCACCGAACGCACGGTCACGGTCAATACAACGGCATCGGGCGGCAATACGACACTCGTTTCGCTGAGCGAGGAATAATCCGGCATGCGCACCACGCCGTCATTATTCAGCAGCGGCCTGTGGTCTGGCCGCACGGTCGGGCTTTTGGGCGGGTCGTTCAACCCCGCGCATGACGGCCACCGGCATATCAGCCTGATGGCGCTGAAACATCTCGGCCTTGATGCGGTATGGTGGATGGTCAGCCCGCAGAACCCGCTGAAATCGACGCGCGATATGGCACCGCTGGAACAGCGTCTGCAAAGCGCCCGCCGCGCCGCGCGTCACCCGCAAATTGTTGTGACCGATATCGAAACGCAGATGAACACGCAGTACACCGCCGATACGCTGGCAAAACTGCGGCAATATTTTCCGCGCACCCATTTTATCTGGCTGATGGGCACGGATAATCTGCGGCAAGTGCACCGCTGGCAGGACTGGCAGGATATTTTCAGCCATCATGCGGTCTGCGTCCTTGACCGTCCGCCGCGCGGCAACAGCCTGAAATCCTGCCCCGCGCTGGAGCGATACCGTCACCGGCTGATCCCAGAAGGTGCGGCGGCAGACCTTAAAAATCGCAACTTGCCCGCCTGGACGATTCTACATATTCCGCTCAATCCCCTCTCCGCCACCGCCCTCCGCGCGGCGCAAAAAGACGGTAAATAAAGGTTTTCGCATGATTTCATGCGGTTTTTCTGCCTTATTGCCCCTTATTCCGGTTGGCGGTATAATAAAAGAAGGATCAACAAGTCTGGAGCCGCCTTTGTGCGCACAAGAATTGTTTTATAACCGTATTTGACGCAAGGCGTTCAAACAGCGCTTGCGTCTTTTTTGTTTGCTGACGAACCTTTAATGGAGGCGATCATCGCTACCACACCGAAAAAACCGGCCAAGAAAACTGCCACCAAAAAACCCGCGCTGAAGGCCGTGAAATCCCCGCCCGCCAAAAAAACCGCTGCCGCGAAAAAGCCTGCTGTGCCTGCACCAGCGGCCGCAGCTGCGGACAGCAGAGGCGCCGCATTGCACAAGATGATCCTCAAAGCGCTGGATCAGGACAAGGGCGACAATATCGTTTCCATCGATCTTGCGGGCAAAAGCGCGCTGGCCGATTTTATGGTGATTGTGACCGGTACCTCTTCCCGCCATGTGACGGGTATGTCTGAAAAATTGAAACAGCGCCTGTCCAAAGAAGGCATCATTGCCCGTATCGAAGGCGCCAGCACCGGCGACTGGGTGATTGTGGATGCGGGCGATGTGATCGTCCATCTGTTCCGTGCGGAAGTCCGTACTTTCTATAACCTTGAAAAACTCTGGGCTTCCGACTTCGCCACCATCGACTATACACTTTACAAGTCGGTTTAAATTTTTCGCCAAACAGACTGAATAACATGAAGATAAAAATCATCGCCGTCGGGCGGCTTAAAAATTCGCCGCTGCGCGACCTCTGCGATGAATATATCAAACGGCTGGGCTGGCCGGTGCGTATCGAAGAAATCGACAGCCCCAAAGCCGCCACATCGGCCATCGAAGCGCCGCTGATTTTGAAACATATTCCGGAAAACGCCTTCGTCGTCGCGCTCGATGAGCGGGGCGAGAGTTTTTCCAGCACCGCCTTTGCCGAAAAACTCTCCCGCTGGCGCGATATGGCGCCGGGCAACGAGATCATCCTGCTCATCGGCGGCGCCGACGGTTTCGATAAAACGGTCCGTGACAAAGCCAAGTTTTTGCTGTCGTTCGGCAAACAAACATGGCCACATATGCTGGTTCGGGTTATGCTGTTAGAACAGATTTACCGTGCCCAGCAAATCCTTGCCGGGCACCCGTACCACAGGGCATAAGATGCCGCGCTTGACCGCCGCACATATACCGTTCCTGATCTTTTTCATGACGCTGGCCGTCTTGCCGCGCCCTGCCGATGCGGGTGACAAAAACAAGGTCAAGGCCGCGCTGGAAGCCAAACAGGCCGCACAGGCCGAATTGCTCAAAAAATCGCAAACGCTGGAGCAGGAAACCACCGCCCTGCAAGCCAGGCTGATCGATATGTCAAAAGGCCTGCGCCGCCTGGAGGAATCTCTTGCTGACGGCAAATCGCGGATCTCGGCCTTGCAAAAAGACAAGACACAGCTGGAAAGCAAACTCTTTGCCGAACAAGATACCGTCGGCGGGCTGGTCACGGCGGCGCAACGTTTCAGCCGCACATCGACCCCCACCATGATGGCGCAGTCCGACCCGCTGGAGGCCGCCCGCGCCGCGCGCCTGATGAAAACGCTGATACCCGTCCTGCACGAAAAATCTGCCGGACTGCGCGCCGAAATTGCCGCGCTGGACAAGCTTGAAAAAGACATCGCCGCGCAGCAGGACAAACAGCTGCGCGCCCTCGCCGCCATCAACGCCGAAGAAGACAAGCTTGGCAAGCTGCTCGAAGAGCGGCGCAAAGCCCTCAGACAGACCGAAGCCGAAAAAACAGCCAATAGCAACGAAGTCGCCCGTCTGGCGCGCGAAGCCAAAAACCTCGACGAGCTGGTCGAAAAGGTCGAACAAATTGACCGCCCGCGCGCCAAACCCGCACGCGGCAGCGACACCGAAAAAACCCGCACCGCAGGCGTCTCTGCCGCCGCGCCCGTCGGCACTGTCCATTCGCCTGTACCCGGGACGGTACGCACAAGCTTTGGGGAGATGGACGATCTGGGCGCGCCCAGCAAGGGTATCACCTATAACGCACGCAGCAATGCCCGCGTCGTCACGCCGCTGGCGGGCACCGTCCGCTTTGCCGGGCCGTTTCACAAATACAAGCATATCTTGATCGTCGAGCATGCAGGGGGCTATCATAGCCTTATTGCCGGACTCGGCCGCGTCGATACCGTTGTCGGCGCCCGTGTTGCTGCCGGCGAGCCGGTCGGCACCGTCGACCGCACCGATACCGACAATCATCCCGTTTACTATGAACTGCGCCGCAACGGCACCCCTATCAATCCCCAGAAAATTCTGGTCGCCCAACGCAAACAGGACAAAATTTAACCATGACCACGAGAAAAAAACTGACCGCCGCCGCAAGCGCTCTCGCTATTGCCGTTGTTGTATCGACATCCTATTCGGTGTTTGCAGGGTCTGGCACACCGCGCACGGCAGGCAAGTCGGTACCGGCCAGTACCTACCGCGCGCTTGACCTGTTTGGCGATGTGTTTGAACGCGTGCGCGCCGATTACGTTGACCCGGTTGAAGACCGCAAGCTGTTGGAATACGCGCTGAACGGTATGCTGTCGAACCTCGACCCCCATTCTTCGTATATGTCCGAAGAAGAAGCCAAGGCGATGTCTGTACAAAACCGCGGCGAATTCGGCGGCCTTGGTATCGAAGTCACCATGGAAAACGGCGTTGTCAAAGTCGTATCCCCCATTGACGAAACCCCTGCCGCGCGCGCCGGTGTACAATCGGGTGACCTGATTGTCGAAATCGACGGCCAGCAAGTCATGGGTTTGTCGCTGAACGAAGCCGTCGACAAAATGCGCGGCCGCGTTGGCACCAGCATCATTCTGACCATCGTCCGTGCCGGCACGCCGGAGCCCCTGCGCCTGACACTGACGCGCGACATCATCCAGATCAGATCGGTACGTTCGCGGGTTGAATCCGGCAACGTCGGCTATATCCGTATGTCCGCCTTTAACGGCCAAACCTTTACCGGTTTGCAAAAAGCGTTTCAGGACATCGAAAAAGAAGCCGGCAACAAGCTGATCGGCTATGTACTCGACCTGCGTAATAATCCGGGCGGCTTGCTGGATCAGGCCATTGCCGTTTCCGATGCCTTCCTCGACAAAGGCGAAATCGTCTCCACACGCGGACGCAAACCCGAAGACACCCGCCGCGATAACGCCACTCAGGGTGACCTTGCCCGCGGTTTGCCCGTCGTGGTCATTATCAACGGCGGTTCGGCTTCGGCGTCGGAAATTGTCGCCGGTGCGCTGCAAGACCACAAACGCGGCATCATCATGGGCACGCAAAGCTTTGGCAAAGGATCGGTGCAGACGCTGATCGATGTGCCGGGCGGCGGGTCGATCAAGCTGACAACCGCGCGTTACTACACGCCGTCGGGCAATTCAATTCAGGGCACAGGCATCACGCCGGATATCGTGGTTGAACGCGCCAAAATCGTCGAAGAAAAAAGCGCCTTTGGCGAAGTGCACGAAGCCGACCTGAAGGGCTCTCTAAAAAACCAGGCCACAACACCTGAAAAAGTCAGCGACCCCACCTTGCAACCTGAAAACAAAAAGCCGGAAGATGGCGCAGCCAAACCCGACGACAAAAAACCTGCGGGCAAGGACGGTAAAGCGGCCGAAGCCGAAAAATCGGACGATTATCAGCTGATCCGCGCGATTGATGTCTTGCAGGGTATCGCACTGTACCGCGCCACCGGCACCGCGAAACCCTGATAGACAAAGCGATGCGCGAAGATAACACCCCTGCATCTGATCACGGCACGGCGGGCTCTTTTTGGGCCCGCCTGTCGCCGCTTTACAAGAAGCGTTTGCTGCAAGGGGTTTTCGCATGGCTACTGCTGACGGGCGCTGTTGCGCTCTGGCTTTTTCTGCGTGCAGAGACGACGGTGCAGGCATGGCAGGCGCGCATCCCGCAGGCGATCATCGCACTTGAAAGCGATATCCCCGTCATACCAACCGCGAACGATGATACGGATGCGTCCGCAGATATTGCGGCAACGGATATTGACGCCCCTGTCGCCGTTGCACTGCCTGCCGGAAAAACCGCACGCATCGCCATTATTCTCAGCGATGCCGGTTTGTCCGAAGCCGCAACGCTGCGCGCCATGCAGGTCTTGCCGCCGCAGGTTGCCTTTGCTTTTTCCCCCTATAGTCCGCGTCTGAAGCCTTGGCTGGATCAGGCCGAAGCCGCAGGCCGCGAAACATTCATGCTGCTGCCCATGGAGCCGCTGACCTACCCCAAAGACGACCCTGGGCCGCGTGCGCTCTTGTCGCGCAAAAGCGAAAATGAAAACCACGCCAATCTGCAATGGCTGCTGTCGCAGGGCACGACCACCGGCGTGATGAATTTTATGGGCTCGCGCTTTATGGCCGATAGACGCAACATGTTGCCGGCACTCGACCAGATCAAACGGCGCGGACTTATTTTCGTCGAAAACCCGTCGATGGCCGGATTGCAATCTGCTGCAAGTTTTGCTTCGGAAACGGGCGTGCCCTATTTGTCTGCTGAAGTGCAAATTGACCTGCAGGCCGATGAAAACGCCTTGCGCCGACAGCTGTTTTTACTTGAAAAGGCCGCTGGTGAAAAAGGCTTTGCGATCGGTATCGCTACGCCCTATCCCGTCACGCTGGATGTTCTGCCCAAATGGGCAGAGAGTCTTGCGGCGCGCGGGTTCACCCTGACCGCACCGTCTGCCCTGCTTAAAAACGGCGCACCGAAAACAAGGACGCCCTGATATGAACCAGATTTCACCCGAACGCGACGATGCGCTTTACCGTCCGTGCGTCGGCATTGCGCTGTTTAACCCCGCCGGTCTGGTTTTTGTGGGCGAGCGTCTCGACAACCGCGGCGCGTGGCAAATGCCGCAAGGCGGCATTGATGCGGGCGAAGACATCCACGCCGCCGCCTTCCGCGAAATGGAAGAAGAAATCGGCACCCGCAGCGCCCGCCTGCTCGGAGTGATTGACGACTGGATTTACTACGACATCCCCCCTCATACCGCGCAAAAACTGTGGAATAACCGTTACCGCGGCCAGCGGCAAAAATGGGTGGCGATGGCCTTTACCGGCAGCGATGCCGATATCCGCCTTGATGCTTTTTCGCATCCGGAATTCGCGCAGTGGAAATGGGTGCCACTCACCGCGCTGCTCGACCACGCTGTGCCGTTCAAACGCGATGTTTATAGCCGCGTGATGGCCGAATTTGAACCCTTCGCCCGCCATCTCGGCGCATAGCGCCACGGAGCCTTCCATGCCGCTGATCCCGCTTGGCGACGACAACCATCACCGCGACAACCACTGGCTGAACTGGACGTTTATCATCGCGGCTGCCGGTGTGATGGCTTATGCTTTTTACAAAGATCACAGCTTTACGCTGGCAGTGCTGGAGCCGTGGATGCTCCCCGCAGGCGCCGAGATCAGCGCGAACAAGGCGGACATGCAGCGCCTCGGCGCAAGTCTTTTTATGCATCAAAATCCATTCCTGCTCGGGCTTTATCTTTATATGCTCTGGATGCTGGGCGACAATGTCGAATACATCATGGGGCATCTGCGCTATCTGGTTTTCTTTTTGCTGATGGGTGCGGGCGCGCTGGTGGCGCAATTAAAATGGGGCATGGCTGGCGACACTTTGCCCGCCATCGGCCTTGGCGGTGCGGCTTTTGCCGTGATGGGCGCCTATATCGCCTGTTTTCCCAAGATCAAGGTCGATATGATCTATTGGTTTCAGGAAACGACCATGAGCGTCAAATGGCTGCCCGCAATTTATCTTGCCGCCGATCTTGGCTTGGGCCTGTGGTGGAGCGTCGAGAGCTGGCCCGCCTATCACGATATCCCCTATCTGCAATACCTGCGCATTTCGGCCATACACTTCGGCGCCTTCTGGGCCGGATATATTTTGTATTTTATTTTCCGCGACCGCAGCGTCGTCATCGACCTGCCCCTGCGCAAACGCCAGATGGATCGCAGCGGCGAAGGCCATGAATGGGATCATCTTTAAAATTTTCCTGTATAACGACACCGCCCGCAGCAGCGTGCAAAAAAAAACGGCTCCAAATATCGGAGCCGTTTTTTTGACTTGTTAAAGCCGATTACTTGTTCAGCGGCGACCATGCGGGGTCGGAGCCGTCTTGCGGTGTCACCACGCGCTGCTCGTTAAAGCCGGTCAGGTCGATGGTATAGACCTGTGCGCTGCGGCCGGTGCGGCGCGCGCCGGTCGGGCTTTCCTTGAAATAGGCCAGCACGCGTCCATTGGGCGACCATGTCGGGCCTTCCACGTGGAAAGCCTGCGTGATCAGACGCTCGCCGCTGCCATCGGGGCGGATGACGCCGATATAGAACTGCCCTTTGAGCATTTTGGTAAAGGCAATCAAATCACCGCGCGGCGACCAGACGGGGTTGGCATAGCGCCCCTCGCCGAAGGTAATGCGCTTGGCCGCACCGCCATTTGCGCTCATGACATAGATCTGCTGGCTGCCGCCGCGGTCGGATTCAAACGCCACCTGCGCGCCATCGGGGGCGAAGCTGGGGCTGGTATTGATCGAACTGTCATTCGTCAGCTGGCGCACGGCGCGCGATGACAGATCCAGCGTGTAAATATCGCTGTTGCCGTTTTTGGACAGCGACATGATCACACGGCGGCCATCGGGCGAGAAACGCGGCGCAAAAGTCATACCGGGGAAATCGCCCAGCAGCTCCTGTTTGCCGGTATCAATGTTGTACACATAGACGCGCGGCTTGTTGTTGTAATAGGCCATATAGGTAATCTTCTGCTCGGTCGGCGAGAAGCGCGGTGTCAGCACCAGCGTGCGGCCATCCGTCAAAAAGCGGTGGTTTTCACCGTCCTGATCCATGATGGCCAGGCGTTTTTCACGCGCATTCGCAGGGCCGCTTTCGGCGATATAGACAAGGCGGCTGTCAAAATAACCGTCTTCGCCCGTGATACGTTTGTAAATCGCATCCGAAATGATATGCGCAATACGGCGCCAGTTGGCGGGCGTCGTCATATAGGCCGTACCGACCATCTGCTGTTCGGCAAAAACATCCCACAGGCGGAATTCAACGCGTGTTTTACCGTCCGGTGTTTTGCTCAGTACACCCGTCACCAGTGCCTCGGCATTAATCGCGCGCCAGTCGCCGAAGCGTGGCCCGGCCTGCGCAGCAATAGAATCCTGAATGAACGAGCGCGGATCCAACGCGCGGAACAGACCGGAACGCGTCAGATTCGCGGTAATCACCTGCGTCATTTTACGGCCAAGGTCATCGTCGGCGGCATTCGTGCCTTTGAAATCGGGTATCGCAACCGGTACCGGCTTCGGGTTCGGGTTTGTCACATCGATACGCAGCTCTGCCTGTGCGGGCGCGCTGGATATCGCCATCGACAGCATCACGGCAGCTGCGAGAAAAATACCGAGAAATTTTTGCATGGATTCCTGCCTATAAAAAAGCTTCACTACATTTAGAACAAATCACGCGGATTAAAGTTCACGACTGTTGTCTTCCAGACATCATATTTATCAGCCGGCAGTTCAAAAGGCGAGCACAAAGGGTTGCGCACAGCCCGAAGCGCGCTGTCTGCCGCCGCGCGGAAGAAGGTATCACGGTTATAGCGCCCCATATCCACGACCCGTGCGTCACGCAGGGTGCGGTCAGGGTTGATAACCATAAAAATTTCGACATTCAGATCCTGCGCATCCTTCGCACCGAACTGAAAATTCCAGCACTTTTCCAACTGGCGGCGCAGGGCGTCTTCTTCGCGCATCGTCATTTTTTGACCGAGGGGTGCCTGCGCGCCCTCCACGGGTGTTGCGGTTTTCAGCCCCATATCGGGCTGATCCGCGGCGCTCGGCGGGGTGCGTTTGGGGTCGGCAAGGTTTTTGAGCAAGGAATTGAAATCGCGTTCCGGCTCTTTTGGCTTGGCGGTTTCTTTTTTCTCGTCTTTTTTCGGCGGCGGTTTTTTATCCGGCTTGGCGATGGGGTCTACTTCAGGCTTGCTGTCCTTTTTCGGCTCTTCTTTTTTGGGCGCAGGCTCGGGCTTTTTCGGCGCGGGCGGCGTGGCTTCTTTGGCCGTGTTTTTCGGCGCGGGCGGCGGCGGTTCTTCTTTTTTCTCTTCTTGCTTATCCGGCTTGGGCGCGGGCGGCGCAACCTTGGTGGTTTCGGTCACTTTGCCGATTTCGACGAATTCAACCATCAGCGGCGCGGGGATGACGAGGTCTTTTTTGACCCACGGCAGGCCAACCATCGCAGCCAGAATGACCGCGGCGTGAAAGCCTGTTGAAATGGTAAGCGACGATAGACGCATACCCCTGCCCGTCTGAAAAACTACTTTTTGCCCGATGCCGTCGGGTCGGTGACCAGCGCGATTTTGGTGAAGCCCATGCGGCTGACGGCCGCCATGACTTCCATCACCTTGCCGTAGTCAAGACGCTGGTCGGCCTTGATATAGACACGGCGGTCGGTGGTTTCGGCGGCAATGGCCTGCATCATGCCGGCCATGCGGTCCATCGTGACCTGGGTTTCGCCGATAAAAATATTGCCGTTGCGATCAAGCGCGATTTCAAGCGGCACGTTGTCTTGTTGGCCGATGGCTTTTGCATCGGTTTTGGGCAGATCAATCTGCACGCCCGCCGTCAGCAGCGGCGCGGTAATCATAAAAATCACCAGCAGCACCAGCATAACGTCCACAAAGGGCGTGACGTTGATTTCAGACATCACACCATGCGCCCGTCTGCGCCGCCCGCCGCCGGCATTGCCCAGCTTGGCCCCCATCAGCGCTTGCCCTGTTGTTCAAAGTGGCGGCCAAGGATGGCGCTGAATTCGGTCGAGAAAGCATCCATCCGGTCATTGTAACGGTTAAGGTCCGTCGAAAATTTGTTATAGGCCACCACCGCCGGAATAGCGGCAACAAGCCCGATGGCGGTTGCAAACAAAGCCTCGGCAATACCGGGGGCAACAACGGCAAGGCTGGTGTTTTGCGTGTTTGCGATGGCGGCAAAGCTGTTCATGATCCCCCAGACCGTACCGAACAGGCCGATAAACGGCGCCGTAGAGCCGACGGTTGCCAAGAAAGTCATGTTGCGTTCAAGCTTGTTCAGCTCTTTGCCGATCGCTGTGGACATGGCGCGGTCGATACGCTGCTGCAACCCTGCGCGCAAATCGCCGTCAAAATGCACGGTGCTGTCGGCAGAAAGCTTCCATTCATTCATACCCGTGCAAAAGATCGATGCCATGGGGTCGTCTGCTTTGTTCTGAAGCTTTTTATACAGCTTTTCGAGCGCTTCGCCCGACCAGAACGCGGCTTCAAATTTATTGGCTTTGTAGTTGATGGTCTTGAAGCTGATCCATTTGTCGAAAATAATCGCCCAGCTCCAAATCGACGATGCAGCCAGCAGCAGCATGACCGATTTGACGATGATATCGGCCTGCAGGAACAAACCCCAGACAGACATATCATGATGGGCAGTACCGGCAAGCTGCGTGGCCTGAATTGCGGTGGTCGGATCCATAATCTCCCCTTAAACCTCTGATTTAAATAAATCTCGAACGACTTGCGGTAATCTAACAGCTTTCAGGGCGTTATCAATACAGACCAGCGTCACTTTTATTTCACATATCAACAATTCACCGAAATAAATGTCCTGCTGCATGTCCATACTCGCCCCGCCCAGACGGCTGATAGAGGTTTTGACGACCAAAAGATCGTCCAGCTTGGCGGGGGCACGAAAATTTATGGTCATAGAGACAACGGCGAAGGCGATGCCTTGTTCCCTGAACAGCCGGGCATGTTCAAACCCCGCATCGCGCAACATTTCGGTGCGTCCCCGCTCGGCAAAGCGGATATAGCTGGCGTGATAGACAATACCGCCGGCATCGGTGTCTTCGTAATAGACGCGGACGGGAAGTTCGTGAATTTTGCTCATTTTTTTCTTCTTTTTGGGGCGGTTTTCCGGATTTTACCGGATTCCCCCGCCCTGTCGAGCGAATTGCAAAGCGCCGCGCCGCGTTACATACTTGGGGGTCAGAGAGGCCGTCATGTTCGCCCATTTTCTTTTGCTGCTGCTCTTCCTGCTCACCATCGCGCATCTGGTGACGCTGAAGATTTGCAGCGTCAAGCTCGACCACCGCACCGCGCCGGTTTTCGTCAGCCTCTGGGTGCTGGCCGGTCTCGCGGCAACAGCGCCGGCTTTTATGCCGCTTTGGGCGGAGGGCTATGATTTCCTGCTCGCCCATCCCGTCATGTTCGCGCTGGCGGCGGGAAAGGGTGTGATGCTTTATGTCCTTTTGGTTGTCAGCCAGCAATTGATGCAGATCAGCCTGTCATCGCGGCATTACGTGACGCCGCTGGCCGTGGGGATTTTATCGGTCTGCAATTCGTTTTTGGGCGAACAGCTCTCCGCGGGGCAATGGGCTTCAGCGCTCGGGCTTTGCGCGCTCGCCGCCGCGTTTTTCTTCAAGGGGCATCTGGCCGATCTTGATCGCAAATCGCGCATCCACTACGCACTGCTGGTGGGTATTTCCGTCATGCTCGGCGCGCTGGATCATGCGCTTTTGTCAAAGGGCATGAACTGGTGCACGCTGCTGGCCGTATCGCATATCGTTTTGTTGCTGCTCGCCATCGCGCTGTTGCACCGGCAGGCGGCGGTTTGGAAAACCGCCCTCTTCGCTCTCCCCGCCGTCCTGGCAGGACTGACCTATGCGGCCACAGAGCTTGTCAAATTTTATCAGCAAGTCACCATCAACCCCGTGACCGCCGTTGTCACCGTACAGGCCTCGACCAAGCCCGTCATCATGCTCCTCGCCGCCCTCGTCTGGAAAGAACGCACCGCGCGCGAACAACTGGTTTGGGGCGTGCTGGCTTTACTTGTTATGCTACCGTTGTTTCTTTGAAGCGCATTTCCCGCACGGCATCCACCAAGCTATAGTAAAGCACGTAATCCCTGCATCTGGCTTCGGGATGATGATAGTCGACGATGAATTTTCCTATCTCATATTCGCAATATTCTACACCACGCGCCGTTTGCTGCCATTTTGCCTTAGACGAGGGGAAGCCCGCTTCTTCCAGCAACCAACGCGTTCCACAGCAAATAATGAAATCCGCTTCATAGATAGCGATTTGCTTTCTTAGTAAATCGCCATCTCTCTTTACCGCAACCTTAAGTTTTTTACCGTCTGCCGTATGGCTTCCATATATTTTCTTTACGTTTATCGCTGCAATCGATTTTAGTATTTCACCGCGAAAGAAATCATCTGCACTTGCAAGTGAACCACTCCATGGGATATCGGCAGGCAAATGCCTGATCCCATATGCCCATCTTGCGATATTTTGCCAGGTCTGCCCCCGCTGAGCCTTTGTAAGCAATTCGCGCCAGAAGTCTGACGGGAAGATTTCCCCTTTTTTTCCATTCGCCTCTTTCAGGACAAATAATATCTTGGGGGATATTTCCAAATAGGAATCTTCATTTGCAACCCCGTCTGCAACGAAACATTTTTTCTCTTCTTCATCGAGCAGTCGCGACTTCCATTCGGAAAACAGAGCCTCTTCTTGCTCACAGATTCTTCTCACAGTGTACAAACACCTTTATCTATTCAAACATCCCCATCCACCGGTAAATCAATTTCCAGTGCCATTTGTCTGTCGCGGGCATTGGGGGGCGGGGTGAGGCCGAGGTGTTTGTATCCGGCGTCCGAGATCATGCGGCCGCGTGGGGTGCGGATGATAAAGCCGGACTGGATCAGATACGGCTCGACGACTTCTTCGAGTACGTCGCGTTGTTCGGACAGGGCAGCGGCGATGGTCTCCACACCCGCAGGGCCGCCCGCGTAGTTTTCGGCGATGCAGGCCATATAGCGGCGGTCCATGCTGTCGAGGCCTTTGGCGTCGACTTCAAGGCGCAAGAGCGCGGCATCGGCGATTTTGGCATCGACGATTTTCACATCTGCGACCAGTGCAAAGTCGCGCACGCGGCGCGTCAGGCGTCCGGCGATACGCGGTGTGCCGCGGCTGCGGCGGGCGATTTCAAAGGCGCCCTCGTCCGTGATCTCCATGCCGTGGATTTTCGCCCCGCGCGAGACGATGCCCGCAAGTTCTTCGGGCGTGTAAAATTCGAGACGGATCGGAATACCAAATCTTTCGCGCAAAGGCCGCGTAATCAAGCCGCTGCGCGTGGTGGCCGCCACCAGCGTAAAGGGCGGCAGATCGATGCGCACGCTGCGCGCCGAAGGGCCCTCGCCGATGATCAAATCCAGCTGGCGGTCTTCCATGGCAGGGTACAAAATTTCCTCGACCGCCGCATTCAAACGGTGAATCTCGTCGATAAACAAAACATCGTTCGGCTGCAAGTTCGTCAAAATCGCCGCCAGATCGCCCGCGCGTGAAATCACGGGGCCGGAGGTGGCACGAAAACCGACGCCCAGCTCGCGCGATAAAATCTGCGCCAGCGTTGTTTTGCCAAGCCCGGGCGGACCGAAGAGCAGAACGTGGTCGAGCGCCTCCCCGCGTTTTTTGGCAGCGTCGATAAAGATGCGCAAATTCTCGCGCGCTTTTTTCTGGCCGATAAATTCTTCGAGCGACAAGGGACGGATAGAGGTTTCGCCCGTATCGGCTTCCGTCTGATATTCGCCCGAGACGGCGCGCTGCGCATTTACATCTACGGTCATGCGCTCAGCTCCTTCAGGCTTTCACGGATCAAATCGCCAAGCGCAATCGCATCGCCCTTGTCGCGGATGACGTTGGCAACCGCGCCGAAAGCCTCCGCACGGCCATAGCCCAAATTAATCAGCGCGGAAACGGCGTCGTTGCTGACGGTCTGCGGCACATCGATTGCGGTGGCCGAAGATGTTTTTGTGCCCGTGGCAGCCTGTGCCTTGCCCGCTTTTTGCTGCGCGGCGGCGCCGAGCGCCATTTTGCCGGCTTTTTCTTTCAGTTCCGTCACGATGCGCAGCGCGAGTTTATCGCCCACGCCATCCGCACGGCGCAGCGCGGCTTTGTCTTGCGCGGCAATGACCAGCGGCAGCTGTTCGACCTGCACCGTGCCCAGAATAACCTGCGCCACCTTTGCGCCCACGCCCTGCACGGTGCAAAGGATTTGAAACCAGTCTTTTTCCGCCGCATCGGCAAAGCCGTAAAGGGTGATCTGGTCTTCGCGCACAATCGTTTCGATGAGCAGCGAAACCGGCGTGCCGCGCGCCGAGCCAATCCGCGAAAGCGTGCGCGACGAGGCATAGACCAGATATCCTACGCCATTGACATCCACAATCACGTAATTCAGCCCGACACTGTCGATGATACCGGTCAGTTTTGCAATCATCGCACGCCCCCCGACATAATACCGCCCAGCCGCTCTCGCGTGGCGCCGTGATGGGCGTGGCAAATGGCGACGGCCAATGCATCGGCGGCATCGTGCGAGGCCTCGATGCCCGGCAAGAGCACGCGGATCATCGCCTGCACCTGTTCTTTTTCCGCATGGCCTGCGCCGACGACAGATTTTTTCACCAGATTGGCCGGATATTCCGCGACGCGCAGCCCTGCCTTGGCCGGTGCCATCATAGCCACGCCACGGGCGAGACCGAGTTTGAGCGCGGATGCGGGGTTTTTATTCACAAATGTTTCCTCGATCGCGGCATGGGTCGGTTGCCATAGGGTGAGCATTTTCATGAGTTCTTCAAAGATATGCGTCAGACGATCGGCGGTATCGGCCTTGGCGTCGGTTTTGATAACCCCGTGAGAGATATGTGTCAGCCGGTTGCCCGCCACATCGACCACGCCCCAGCCGGTGCGCTGCAGTCCCGGATCGATGCCGAAAATTCTCACATCCGTCTCCCTTTTGTCGCGCGCCCTTTTATCAGGCCATCAGCTTTGTCATTATATCTTCTGCGACGTCAAAATTGGCAAAAACATTCTGCACATCATCGCTGTCTTCCAGCGTTTCGATCATGGCGAACAAATCTTCGGCCTGTTCCTGCGTCACCGCGATGGTATTTGCCGGTTTCCAGATGATGTCGTTTGACTGCGGCGCGCCGAATTTTTTTTCAAGCGCTTCTTTGACCGCGATGAAATCTTCGGGCCTGGTCGCAATCTCGTGGGTTTCGCCGTCGCTCTCGACATTCTCGGCCCCTGCTTCGACGGCGGCTTCGAACATCGCATCGGCAGCAGCCACCGCCGCCGGATAGATAATCTGGCCGATTTTGGCGAACATAAAGCTGACCGAATTGCTTTCGCCCAGCGCCCCGCCGTTTTTGGCAAAGGCCGCGCGCACTTCGGCGGCGGTACGATTGCGGTTGTCGGTCAAAGCCTCCACGATGACGGCGACGCCGCCGGGACCATAACCTTCATAGCGGACTTCGTCATAATTATGAACGTCCGCGTTATTGGGATTTGCGGAATCGAGGGCGCGTTTGATGCGGTCATTCGGCATATTGGCGGCGCGGGCGGCGGCAATCGCGGCGCGCAGTCTGGGATTATTTTCCGGAATGGGCTGGCCGGACTTGGCGGCCACCATGATTTCACGCCCCAGCTTGTTGAAAAGCTTGGCGCGTTTTTTGTCCTGCGCACCTTTGCGGTGCATAATATTTTTAAATTGTGAATGGCCGGCCATTTGCCTCGTCCCGTGGATTTAAAGTTCTTTTAATCGCTTCCCGCTAAGATGCGGATAGTCTCCTTTTGTTCTAGCATGCCGCGCAAAGCCAGAAAAGCGCGATTTTGCTTGAAAATTAAAGGTTTCAGGGTTAAATCAGTGTTGTGCCATACCGCACATTTTTATTCATAAAGTAACCATGGCTTATCAATTTAAAAATATGACCGTGCTGCTGGTGGAAAGCACCCGCGCCATGGCCGATTTGACCAAATCTATTCTGATCACCTTTGGCGTGACCGATATCCATACGGCTCTAACCATGCAGGAAGGCTATGAGAAGTTTTGCTCGGTCGAGCCTGACCTCGTCATCATCGACTGGTTGCAAGAGCCCGACAACGGGCTGGAGCTGACACGCCGCATCCGCAGGGACCCGCAAAGCCCCAACCCCTTCACGCCGATCATCCTGATGACCGGCTACAGCCAGAAAAAACGCGTCCTGATGGCGCGCGATTCAGGCATTACGGAATTTTTGGTCAAGCCCTTCACCGCGCGCGCGCTGTACCAGCGCATCGAACAGATCATCGAGATGCCGCGCTATTTTGTCGTGAGCGAAAAATATTTCGGCCCCGACCGCCGCCGCAAGCGCGATTCAGGCTATGCAGGCCCCGACCGCCGCGCCGATTTGCAGCCGGAACCGTTCAGTTCGCCCGAACGTATCAAGGCCACGCTCTCCGCCGCCGAAAAAGCCAAGGAGATCTTGCGCAAACATACGCAGGATACGGGTACGTCGTCTTAAACCACAACTTTCAATAAGAAGAAAAAATTACCCATGCCACAGGATATTTTTCCCCAGCAGCAAAAAATCCGCAACGCCGAGCTGATCAGCCCGCCCAACCGGCTGAAAGAAAAAGTCGGCAGCGGCGGCATTGACGAAGCGGTGCTGATGAAAGCGCAGGAACTGCTGGAGCGCAATACCATCAACTTCGAGCCGATTGCGAATATGCTCATCGACCTGCTGGTCGAAGCCATCGCCGATGCGAAGTCAGGCGACCTGAAGGGCGAAGAAGCGATTGAAGCCATGATCTACCCCGCCATGCAGATGAAAGCGCAGGGCAGCATGTTCCACTACCCGCTTGTCAGTGATATCAGTCATATACTGGTGAATTTTCTTGAAACGGTTGAAAATACAGACCGCGACGTTCTTGATATCGTGATCGCGCATAAAATGTCGATCAAGGCCGTGCTGGCCAGCCACCTGAAAGGCGATGGCGGCAAAACCGGCAAAGAACTGCGCGAGGCCCTGATGGAAGCCTGTGGCCGCTATTACCGCAGTAAAAAGCTTTAAATCAATACAGATACCCTGAAAATCTCGGGCTGTTTCTTAGCCCGGCATCATTCATCTATTGCTTTTATCTTTGCAGATAAGCCGATGAAACCAAAAGCGCGCGCTGCGCCAGAGCTTCTCGCATGGTTTCTGCCTCGGTTTCGTAGGTCACCACAGCCATATCCGCCCCCTGCGAGATAAAAACCAGTCCGGCAGCCGCTTGCGCGTCCGCGCCGATGCAGGCAACTTCCGCGGTTTGCAAAACCAGCCCCTCCGCTGCCGCTTCGGCGGGCGCGATTTTACGCGCGAAATCACCCGCGCAGCGGCTTTGCAGAATATCCAGATAAGCCATCGCCGCCGTTTGCGCATTTTGCGCCGGCGCCACCGGCCAAGGTTGCAGCGCCACCAGCACATCGGCAGTTTGCCAGCGCCAGATATCGACCCCGCCCGCCCGCTCCGGCGCCAGATCGCTCAGGTTCATCCAACCCAGCACTTTTTCGGGCATCGGCACTGCGGCAGGCACAGCCGCGGCTGCAGCGGCAGCCCCCGCTGCAGGTTGCACGGCCTGCACTGCGGCGGCTTGCGGCATGGGCTCTTCGCTTTCTTGCGGCGCGTTCTGTTCAGGCGGCGCGGGCGACAGCACGGATGTCACAGCGGACAGTGTCGCCTGCTCGGCACGCAGCTGTTCTTTTTCGACCTGCAAGGCGCGCTGCTGACGCTCCAGCTCTGCCAGCTGGGCCAGTTCAGCCTCGGCCGCCAGCATGTCGGTGTCTTTGAGACGCGCAGCGACAATCTGGTTTTCCTGCCGCAGCCGCTGGTTTTCTGCGCGCAGACGGCGCACTTCGTCGCCAAGGCTGATCGACAGCGCCTGCTCGCCCAGTTTCAAATCATCATTTTTGGCGATTTCCTGCGCCACGGCCTGCTGCTCTTCGGCCTTGGCCGCGGCCTGTTCGGGCGTGGCGACTTTGGCCTGCGTATAGCCCTGCCCCTTGCCCATCGCCACGGCGCAGGTTTGCAGCTCGTCCAATGCCGCAGCGGAGCCCTTGAGCGAGAAACTGAGGCGCGTGTCGTTAAAATCCGCCTCCAGCGTTTCGCGGCTGCGCATCATCATAAAAAAATCGGGGTCGTTGCCCATCTGCGAGATCAGCACTTCGGTCGTGGCGGCAATCGCAATCATGGTGCGGTGAACCGGCCCGACATAAAACGTCACGTAATATTGCGACCCGGCACTGAGCGTTTTTTTGCCGAAATCAATCGCCAGAGAATGCGCGCCCTTGCTGTCGCTCGCCACAACCAGTGACTGGCCATTGGCGTAGCGCGTTTTCATGGAGCAAAAAGAAAGCCCGCTTGAGGATTTGATATTGATCGGCCCGACCACCCATTCGCCCGGGGCACTGCGCAGCGCCTGTGCGGCAACGGGCGACGCTGCGGCAAAAACCACAACCAAGATGGCGGCCACCATCAGCGCGGAAAAGCGGCGGACTGACATGATCTCTCCCCCGCGGCCGTTTTACTGGATAACGACCGTTTCAAATTCATCGGCGCCGGCGGCTGGTGCGCTGCCGATATTAAAACGCGGCATTGCCGCTGTGGGCGGCTCCGGTGACATGATTGCAGGCGACATCACGCTGCGGCGCGCAGGCGCGGCAGGCGCTGCGGGCACGGGCGCCGCTGCCATCGACGGCAAAGGCGACAGACCTGCCGAAGACGACAATGCATAGAAGATATTATCGCCCAGCGATTTTACCTGCGCCGCATCGGACGGATTGCCCGAATGCAAAAGCGCGGCAAAATGCGCACCCGACTGCACAAAGACCATCGAGGTGTCATAGCTGTTGTCCGGCATTTTGCAAGACAGCGTTCCCGCGGCAACCATGCCCGCCGGTGTCTGTTCGCCATTGCCAAGCTTTACCGACAGCTGGCCCGGGCAATCTTCCTGATAGCGTGAAATATAGTCACGTGCCTGCGCATCAAACGATGCACCGCGCGCGGGCATCTGTTCGTAAAGACCGCTGAGACGCCCGACCGACCACTGGCGCGACAGCTCGCCGCCAGATTGCTGAATGGGCTGGAACACAGCACCGCGTACGCCGGATTGCTCCAGCAGCGTTTCCAGCGTGACCGCGCGTGCAGAGGCCGCGGGTTGCGCCGCCTGAACATGACGCAGCGCCGGCGTTGCGACAGGCGCCGGTTTCGCTGGCGCAGGTGCAGGTGCGGCAACAACAGGTGCCGCCGGACGGTAAGGCGTATTTTTTACGGCAGGTGCCGCTGCGCCCTGCGGGCGGTGATGCTGCATGATGTTATCGAGGAAAGCTTCGGCACGGTTGCCGCCCGACGAGACCTGCGCCGTTACCTGACGCGGTGTTGCAGATCCGGATGGACGCGCCGGAGACATCGACACAACGGGCGCGGGGAAAACATCAACACTCTCGTTGGTGCCGGCAGCCGTTTCAATCGCGGCAAGGCGCGCCGTATTCAAAACCGGTGCAGGCGGTACAGCACGAACCGTATCGACGGCATAGGTATCAACAGGCTGCAATTTACGTGCAGGCGCTTGCGCCACAGCGGCATCCGCGCGGGCGGCCAGTTTTTTCTCCAGTGCTGCTTTTTCAGCGCGCAGGCGGCTGATTTCCTGTTCTGCCTGCAGACGCGCGGCTTCACGTTCTGCTTTCAATTCGGCCGTGCGGCGGGTTTCGGAGGCACGCTCCTGCTCCAGTTTTGCGATGCGCTCTGCTTCGGCTTTGCGTTCCTGCTCCAGCTTTGCGATGCGTTCTGCTTCGGCTTTACGCTCCTGCTCCAGCTTTGCGATACGTTCTGCTTCGGCTTTACGCTCCTGCTCCAGCTTTGCGATACGTTCTGCTTCGGCTTTGCGCTCAGCTTCGACGCTGCTCAGGCGATTTTCCAGACGGGCTTTTTCTTCAGCCAGTTTCGGGTCGGGCGTGGCGGGAATTTCGACGGCGACTTCGACAGGCACTTCAACCGTTACGGGCGGTTTTGCCTTTTCGGTTGCCAGCGCCAGTTCAAGCGCCTGCGCCTGACGCGCTTTTTCTTCCAGCTCTGCTTGCAGCAGGGCTATCTGACGCACGGCGTCATCGGCACGCTGGCGTTCTTGCTGCTGCGCTTTCAGGCTTTCTTGCAGGGCCTTGTTCGCTTCTTCGGCTTTGGCCAGTTCGGCACGCAGCTGCCCGCGCGCTTTTTCGGCATCGCCCAGCTGTGCTTCAAGCGCTGTAATTTTCAGCGCGCCTTCACGCTTGGCGGTTTCCAAGGCAGGCTCGACGGCGTTGTTGAACAGCAGCGCCTGATCAAGCTGCTTTTTGAGCGTGTCACGTTCCGCTTCAATCGCGGCGACACGCGCGTTAAACGCGGATTCGGTATTGGACAGTGACTCGGCCAGCTGGCGCGCTTCGGCTTCGCGCGCGGCGTTCAGCTTTTCCATCTCGGCCTGTTTTTTGGCAAGTTCCTGGGCGCGCTGTTTGGCGGCGCGGGCATCGGCGATGGCTTTTGGTTCTGCCATGCCTTCAGCCGATACGCCGGTCACGGGCGCGGCAGCAACGGCGGGGCCTTCCTGCGGTTTTGCGGCAACCGGCGCAGCCGTTGCAGCGGCTTTTTCAAGCGCGGTGATCTGCTGTTGCAGGTCTTTGGCCTGTACCATCATGGCATCCTGACGGCGGCCGGATTCTTCGACCTGCTGGCGGGCAGCTTCGGTTGTTTGCACCGCAAGCGCGGCGATTTCTTTTTGCTTGCGCGCCATATCGCGCTCCAGCTTGGCGGCCTGGATTTTCTCCATCTCGCGCGCATCCATACCGACGTTTTCGGCTGTCACGGCGTGGCCGGTCACGGCCATGGACGCCAGCAGTTTGCGTTCGGGCGGCATATTGACGATTTCCGCTTCTGCCGCAGCAGCACGGGCAGAGGGCTTGGGCAGCGGCAGGGTTACGGCTGCGGTGTCAGCGTCTGATTTTTTTTTGCCAGCCGCGGCGGTTTTGGCTGGGGCTGTTTTTTCGTCGTTCCAGACGATGTCTTTTTCAGCGTATTGCATGGGCGCGGCAGGCTGCGGCGCGGCGGCGGTTTCCGCATCGGCAGGTTTCGCCTTCAGCTTTTGCAGGATATTGCGGATGGGAGAGAGCAGCGTGCCCTGCCCTTCGGGGACTTCGGCTTTTGCCATCGCATTGGCGGGCAGTTCGATCTGTTCGGGCGGGCCGGCCAGCACATTGGCGCAGGTCAGCAGCTTTTTGTAATGCGTCTGGAATTTATCGATACCAAAACGCACATCGATGGCCGAGGTTGTGACGCGCAGGGTATTGCTGCGACCAAGGCTTTCATAGAGCGCCTCGTCTTCGCCGATTTGCAGGACGAGGGAACGCGCCGTGCTCGCCTCCCCGCTGAAAGTACGCGGGGCGAGGTTTTCAAGCGCGAGGCTGACTTCGTATTTTTTACCGGTCTTGAAAAGATCATCGTGGAATTCGATACCGAGGGAGCCGAAACCGTCCGGGCTGCGGGCGAAGGCCAGCGTGCTGGCCTGATCGAATTTGCCGACCATCGCGCAATAGGGAGCGCCGCTGGCATCGACTGTGCCGACTTTCCATTGTTCTTTTGGCTTGAGGACGCCCAGCATCTGTACCGCGGGCTGCATGGCTTCGGTCACTGTTGCCAGCGCCATCAGCGCCGCCAGAGAAACACTCGTCAGGACGTAAAAAGAAGGACGGCGCATGGGAAATCCTCGTCGGTAGCTTCGTTTGAAAATAAGGTTATTTATTAGGTGTTTCATCATAAGGATTCGTTGCGGTTTTACCAGCAGTTTTTCGGAAAAAGATCGCCCCGCCCCGCCTACCGACAAGGGTTGACAGCCGCTAATTTTGTTAATATTATGAAAAAACTTGTTTTTTCAGGATTGCCAGATGTCTGATGCTGTTTCATCGCTGGATCATGCTTTCGACCGCGCACAGGGCGGCAGCCCCGCTGTACGCAAAGCGTTTTTTGACGCGATCCGCGCCGGCGATGTGGCGGCTGTGGCCGAGACGCTGAAAAACCACGCCGGCGCCGCCGACTGGCAGGAGCCTTTCGGCGCCGAAGAAAAACCCTATACCACCGACGACACCCCGCTGATGACCGCAGCACATGCAAACAAAACCGATATTGTCAGGCTTTTGCTGACACAGGGCGCGGACAGGACCCTTGATAAGCAAAACAGCCGCGGCTATACGGCTTTGATGTATGCCGCATGGCACGGGGCCGAGGGTGCCGCCGAACTGCTCCTCTGGCATGGCGCGAACAGCTGGCCAAAGAGCGAACATGAACAGGACGCCGACATGCTGGCGCGCCTGCGCGGTCACAACGAGATCAGCCGCCATATCCAGAACCACCGCGCCCGCGTTGACGGCCCGGCTGCCTTTACGAACGGTCTGCGCAAAGATGTACAGCTGCCAAGCCCCATCAACGTGCATAAACGCCCGCCGCCGGCCGCCTGACCTGCCTGCCCTTCTTGCTTTTGCCCTGCCCTGCCCTTTTCTTTTGGCGTAAAATGTCGTAGTGATCGGGTATGAAAATACAGATCAAATTTTTTCTCTGGGCGGCGCTTTTTGCGGTTGTTGCTTTTTACATCGCCGCCCCCTACATGGCCATGCAGCGGCTTTATGATGGCGTGATGCGGATGGATGCCGATGTGATCGAACGGCATGTCGAATTTCCGGCGCTGCGTGAATCGCTCAAAGAACAGGCCAATGCTTTTCTGGCCACGCGCCTGCCGGCGGGGCAGAACGGCCGCCCGAGCCTTTTTGGCGCAGCAGGTCTGGTGATGCTGCCCAAGGTGGTCGAGGCGCTGGTCGATGCCTATGTCACACCGACCGGCATGCGGCAGGTGCTGAATGACGCGCTGGTCAAAATCGACGGCAAAGACGCCACCGGCAAAGAGCCCAGACCCCTGCGGCGCGAAGATATCCAATACGCTTTTTTTGAAAATCCCGATACGTTTCGTATCGAAGCGAAAAATATGGTTTTCATTCTACGTCTGAAAGACTGGAAATGGAAACTGACCGAAGCGCGCCTGCCGCCCGAAGTCTTCCTGCGCAGCCGCAAAGCGCCCGATTCCGCCGCACCGCAAGACGCGCCGGTTGAAACGGATATGCCCTGATAGATTAGATACGGCGTTCGATAAGGCTGCGGATTTTTGCGGTATCGAGCGGCTTGTCTGCGCCCGCGCCATCTGCCATCGAAAAACCGTTGCCGCGCCACAGGCCATCGGCCACACGGTCATAAACCCGCAGCGACAAGGCCGCTGCCTGTTTATCCGACGACAGTTTGAAGGCCTTGCGAATATCCGCGAGTTTTTGCGTATCCTGCTGAGGCAGCGTCAGACCGACGTCGCCGGTCAGATAGGCGATGCGCGATTTTTCGCGCGCCAGATCGACCGCTGCGGCTTTGTTCAAAAACACATCCGGCCCCGACCACGCGCTGCCGCTTTCGATGGTCGCGCCCTTGGCAATGTCTTTTGCAAAACCGTGCACAAATCCGATCGCCTCCTTCAGCACCGCTTTGACGCGGCGGTTGGGGCGCGCGGCGGCGCGGATATTAAACGACTCGGCCAGCTTCAGGGCGCGGCCGTAATCTTCTTTGGGCAGTTTTGCATTGTGGATGGCCATCAGGATATCTCCGCATTAAAAAATAAAAAAAAATCAATCGAGGTCTTCGTAGGCGACCTTCGGCGCGGCGGCGCCGTTGACAGCATTCAGCTTGTAGGAAAGAGACGCTTCGAGGAACGCATCCAGATCGCCGTCAAGCACGCCCTGCGTATCCGATGTTTCGTGCCCCGTGCGCAAATCTTTGACCATCTGATACGGATGCAAAACATAAGAGCGGATTTGGTGCCCAAAGCCGATTTCTGTTTTTTCATCTTCGCGCTGCTGTCTTTCGGCATCGCGCATTTGCTGTTCGCGTTCGTACATTTTTGCTTTCAGCATCTTCATCGCCTGGTCGCGGTTTTTGTGCTGCGAGCGTTCGTTCTGGCACGCCACCACAATACCTGTCGGCAGGTGCGTCAGGCGTACGGCAGAGTCGGTTTTGTTGACGTGCTGGCCACCCGCACCGCCAGAGCGATAGGTATCAACGCGCAGATCTTTGGGGTCGATGGTGATTTCGATATCGTCGTCCACAACCGGCGTCACGGCAACCGAACAGAAACTGGTATGCCGCCGCGCGTTTGAGTCATAGGGCGAGATACGCACAAGGCGGTGCACGCCGGATTCCGACTTCATCCAGCCATAGGCGTTTGGCCCGCTGATTTCCAGCGTCGCGGATTTGATGCCCGCAACATCAGCATCCTGTTTATCGAGCAGCGCGAGTTTGTAGCCGTGCTGTTCGGCCCAGCGCATATACATGCGGAAGATAATCCCCGCCCAGTCGGCGGCTTCGGTGCCACCCGCGCCGGCGTTGATCTGCAGATAGGCATCACTGCCGTCCATTTCGCCGGAGAGCAGGCTTTCCAGCTCCCGCCGCGCGACGTCAGTTTTGATGGCATAGAGGGATTGTTCGGCTTCGGCGACGAGGGCTTTGTCACCCTCCATCTCCGCCAGTTCGATCATGCCGAGCTGGTCGGCAAGATTGGCTTCAATCGCGCGGACACCGCCGATCTGATCTTCGAGGCGGGTGCGCTCCTTGAGGATTTTTTGCGCGCGTTCCTGATTGTCCCAAAGCTTGGGATCTTCCGCGAGGGCGTTTAGCTCCGCCAGTCTGTGAACGGAACGATCCCAGTCAAAGATGCCTCCTCAGCAGATCGAGGGAGGCCTTGATATCCTCCACCGCTGCTAAGACTTCGCTTTTCATGACAAGCCTCCGTTTATCGGCTATCGCGCGCGGTTCAGGCGGCGATCTGCTGCTGTTCTTCTTCGACCGGCATGCTCAGGATATGCGCGGCCATGTTCTGGATGAAAGCGGAAAGATCTTCGCCTTCGCCCGTCATCAGTGCGCCGTCGATATGCTCGGGCGTACCCGTCCAGACAGCACCCGCCGCGACCAGGATCTGGTGCGAACGCTCCGGCCCCGTAACCGTCAGGCCTTTTGCGAGGTCGATCTTGGCAAGCAGTTCAACCGCATCGCCCATAAATACCATCGGTTTGCCCGCAGTGATAAAGCTGGAGATAATACGCTCCGCATGCGGGTTGGCGCCCAGTTTCTGGATGCTGCGCGCACCGGCCGGAACGACCAGCGCATCATAATCCGCACCCAGCGTCTGGCCGATTTGCTGATCGACGGGGAAATACAGACCCCAGCCGTTGCTGAGAACATTCCAGCTGTTGACGAGACCGCTTTCGGTCCCGACAGTTTTGACGGCGGCGCCGATTTTCAGCATATCGCGCTGAACGGTGGACATAACGGCTTCATCAACGCCGTTGGATACGAGAACCAGAACCTTGCGGCCGGACATTTGGACGGTCATCTTGCGATACTCCCTTTGTTATTATTGCTTATTTTTAATTAAAGCGGGATGCGCGGCATTAAAGCGCGGCTTTTTGGATAGGCCGGAACATAAGGGGGATGATATGACAGAGTCAAGATTTTTCTTAACCCTGCCTAGATGCAAAAAGCCAAAATCACAATTTACTTGCGTTAATCGCAATTATATGCTTTACTTGACCTGTTCGCCCTGCGTGATGCCGGTGCGGACTGAATAAACCGCCTCGACGCGATGTCGGCAGGTCTTCATCCCCAAAACGCGCAACGCCCTGAAAGGAAAAGACCGTGTCTTTTGCGCCCATCACGCCATCCGCCGCCAGAAGCCCATCGGGGCTCGGCATTGGATACGCCTCCCCGCCACTGCCGAACCCCGACCGCATTGTCTGCGCCCCGTGGACGCAGCGTGACATCAACGACATGCAGAACATTCAATTCAGCCTCGGCTGGCTGATCGATGAAATCAAATCCGGCTATGCCCTGACGGAGGAACGCCACGGCTTCACCCTGCGCAGCGTGATCTCGGCAAGTCACGCCCTTGCGGAGAAACAACGTGCATGGCGGCAAAAATACGACCCGCACCAGCCCCGCGTCCCCGCCGGACAATCAGGCGGCGGGCAATGGACGGATGCGCGAGGGACGGATGCGGGAGGGACGGATAGCGGCGGTGTTACCTTGCCGCGCCGCAAACCCATGTCCGCGATTGCCAAACCTCATCCGCATGCGGACAGCCCCTACTACAACCCCGCCACCGGCATCTATGATCCACCCCTCAAGCCCACGTGGTCGCCGCTCGATTTCATCGGCCTGCCCGCGAAACCCGCCGCCGGCGCTGTTGGCGGCAGTGCGCAAGCGGCGTATAATGCTGTACGCGCGGCGGCTGTACGTAGAGAGGGCATTCAACAAGGACGAGAGTTTTTAAGACGACAAGCACAAGAAAAGCTAACAGACCACGGCACCTTGCGCATTGGTCAGAGGCTGCGTTCAGAGCAAGAGGTTAATGTAGCAGTTGAGTCTGCCATTAAAACAGGCAAGATTACGGACAAGATAGGGAAGTATGGCACTCGCCAATTTCACTATCAGGGGAATAACGGCCTTACCGTGATTATCGAGACAGAGGGCAAAAATGCCGGAAAGGTTGTGACGGCATTTGGTAATGGCCCGGGAGGAAAATTGTGATGATTTCATTGGAAAGAGTTAAAGCCGTCCTGCGTATCGAGGATATCGAGGGATACATAGAATATCACGGCGCACCGGACGACGAATACGACAGTGAAGCGGAAGCGATCACAAACGCGCTGAACGCATTAAACGGCACGGATCTAACAGAAGAAGAGGCTTTATCCGTTATCACTCCACTCTGGATGACCTTCTTCAATCTGGATGACGACGAAATAAAGAAAAGAATCCCCCACATCAGGAATGCGGTTCAGGCGCTGCTGCACTCATACCTATGAAATGGGAGGTCTTGGTGATGAAATGATAGTGGATGCCATCTACAGCCAAAGAATAACCGACGAAGCAGAAGAAGACGCGGAGTGCAAGCATTTGCTGACGACAGGCTCGGTATAAAAGCAGGACACCTAAGCCATGACGGCTTCACTTAGAGCCGCGCTGCTGGGACGGTGGCGAAAGACGGGTATGATCTGGCACTCTTGGACTACGAAACGTTCTCGAAAGCTATCTGGTTGGCGAACGGTCGCGCACTGCACCGCCCCGTCCCTATAAAACTCTTTAGCGGTTATACTGATAGGATATGCTGCCGCCGCGTACCTTGCCTCTGGCGCCGGTGCGGTTGCCGCTGAGGGTGTGGCTGTCGCGGTCATAGGTTTTCAGGCTGCGGCTGTCGTATGTCTTGCCGCCGTCTGTTGTGACGGATTTTTCTTTGGACAGGCCTTCTTCGGTTTTGCTGATGCTCGTATCATAACTGCCGCTGCGCCCGCCGGACGTTTCGTAGCTGCCGCTGCGCTGGCCATCGCCTGCCGTGCCTGTATTGGTGATGGACTTGCCGTTTTGTCCTGTGGTGGTGCCCGAATAATGCCCTGTGTCACGGTCATAGCCGCGCGTGGCGCTGAAGTCATAGCTGTTGCCGCTGTTTGTGGTGACGCCGGTTTCTTTTTGCACGCCCTCGCCTTTTGTATAGGTCTTGTGGCTGCCGACGACAGCGCCTTTGCCTTTGTCAGACTGGATGTTCTTGTTACGCGTCACGCCCTCGCCGCGGTGGGCGTCGCGGGTGGCGTCGATCGTACCGCTGCGTCCGCTGCCCGTGGTATAGCTGCCGCTACGGCTGCGCTCTCCGGCCTCCGCATCAGGGATGGCGGTGCAAAAGACACCCAGCACAACAACAGTGGCGGCAGAAACGGAAAGAAAACGGAAAAACGGCTGCGGCATGTGAAGCTCCCTGACAAACCCTGCACGATCGCGGGGTGTTATCCATTATACGCAGCCCATATTAAAAATCCTGCGCGCACAGCCCGTTTTTATGACAGAAGGCATAAAAACGAAAAAAATCACGGCTTTAAAAGAAAATTGGAGCGGGCGACGGGATTCGAACCCGCGACATTCAGCTTGGGAAGCTGACGCTCTACCAGCTGAGCTACACCCGCATCTGGCAAGACAAGCGTTTATCGCGCTTTTTGGAGGTTTTTGCAAGAGGCTTTAGTTTATGAAAATATTGTTTTATTGGCACTGCGACAGAAAACATCTTTACAACCAGTGCGTTAAAAAGATAAGAAAGATTGTCCAGTCTTCAGACCACCGAAGTCAATTTCATCCTTTTGAAAAATAAACAAAAGTGGCGTAGGCCGGCATTCATTCTGATTATATCGTCAAGTCATGCTCTCAGTCCCAAGGAGATATCCTATGAAGTTGTTTCAACGAGTCATCTGCATGATGGGTGTGCTGCTGATTGCCGCCTGCTCCGGCGCTGGCAGCAACTCTACCGTCGATGCACTGAACAAAGCGCAAGCCGTCGGCTCGCCCTTCACCAAAACGCTGGCTGCGGAATACCGCGACTATGCCAACATGAAACAAACCAAATTCATGGATCATGCCGATGCGCTGCATTTCGCACGTAAAGGCCTTGCCTCTGCCAGCGGCGTGGTTGTCATGCCCGAAACACTGGCTGATTGGGATCTGAGCGACAAGAACATTGTCGAGCTGACCACCGCCCGCGCCGATCTGGTTGACGCGCTGGAAAACGGCGGCCGCGAACTGGCCCCGGATAAAGCCGGCGTTGCACAGGCGCGTTTTGACTGCTGGGTAGAACAGCAGGAAGAAAGCTGGACCAAAGACGTTCCCTGCAAATCCAAATTCTATGATGCGCTGAAAGCATTGCAAGCAGTGGTCGGCCAAAAGCCGGTCGTGGCCGATGCCTTCCCCGCACCTGTCACCGAAATGCCGAAAGGCGACGCGGTACCGGTTGAACAGGCTATGTTCATCGTCTTCTTTGACTGGGATAAATCGGACATCACCTCTGGCGCGAATGATGTGCTGGATGCGGTGGCTCAGGAAATCCGCAGCCGCAAAGACATCAACGGCATCGTCATCGTCGGTCACACCGATACGTCGGGCGGCGTTGCCTATAACCAAAGACTGTCGCTGCGCCGCGCCAACTCCGTCAAATCGGGCCTCGTCGCCCGTGGCGTAGATGCTGCGAAACTGCGTGTTGAAGGCCGCGGTAAATCCGACCTGCTCGTCCAGACGGCAGACGGTGTCCGCGAACCGGCAAACCGCCGCGCGCAAATCACGCTCGAGTAATCCTCGGCGCGATCAAGAGACCAGACTTGAAAGAAGACCGGCCGGGCAACTGGCCGGTTTTCTTTTATGCCGCAATGCGATATGATGCGCTGAACCATACAGGCCATTTCGATGTATTCCAGCACCACACATAACGTCACCGTTTCCGTCGAACCCGTCTATCTGGACGGCGAGTCCGTGCCTGACAGAAATATCTTTGTCTGGGCCTATACGGTGCGCATCGAAAACAAGGGCGGCGAAGTGCTGCAGCTGCGCACCCGTCACTGGAAAATTACCGACGCCATGGGGCGCGTGCAGGAAGTGCGCGGCCCCGGCGTTGTCGGCGAGCAGCCCGTGCTGCGCCCGGGCGAAAGTTTTGAATACACCAGCGGCACCCCGCTCAACACACCCAGCGGCATCATGACAGGCAGCTATGCGATGGAAACCACCGACGGGCGCATGGTGGATGTCGATATTCCCGCCTTCTCTCTCGATACCCCCGGCGCGCCGCGCCAGATCAATTAGCGCCGGAGCCGCCGTTCATGAGCTTCAAGCCGGTTTTTTTCATCAACGGTATCCTGCTGCTGATCCTGTCAGCGGCGATGTTTTTGCCAGTGATCATCGATCTGGCGCATGGCAGCGGTGACTGGAAAGTCTTTGCCAGCGCGCAGCTGATTACCGCCTTTGTCGGCTTTGCGCTGATTTTCGCCAACCGCGAAGACAGTTTCTCGCTCAACCTTCGGCAAACCTTTGTCCTGACATCGGTCAGCTGGGTTTTTATGACGGCCTTTGCGGCGCTGCCCTTCTGTTTCTCCGAGGTGCAGCTTTCCTATACCCGCGCGTTTTTCGAAGCCATGTCGGGGCTGACCACAACCGGATCAACCGTGATCAGCGGACTGGACGATCTGTCCAAAGGCATCCTGCTGTGGCGGGCGATGCTTGAGTGGCTAGGCGGTATCGGGTTTTTGGTGGTCGCACTGGCTGTTCTGCCGCTGCTGCAGGTATCGGGTATGCAGATCTTTAAAACCCAGTCTTTTGGCATGGAAAAAGTCCTGCCCAGCGCACAGCAGATGGCGTTCTACATCCTCATGCTCTATGTTTGCCTGACACTGACCTGCGCCATATTGCTGTTTGCCGCCGATATGTCGCTGTTTGATGCCTTTTGCCATGCCATGACGACGGTCGCCACGGGCGGCTTTGCCAACTATGATAATTCGATCGGCCATTTCAAAAGCGCCACGGTCGACTGGATCATTATCAGCTTTATGTGGCTTGGCGCGCTGCCTTTTGTGCAATACGTGCGCATGCTGAAGGGAAATTCCCGCGCCGTCATCGACGATGTGCAGGTGCGTACGTTTTTCGGCATCCTGTTTTCGCTCTCTACGATCGTTGCGCTTTATCTTGTCTATACCGACCAGAAACCTTTTCTGGATGCTGCCAGAAGCGCCATCTTTATGCTCACAACCCTTATGACCACGGCGGGCTTCGCCAGTGGTGATTACGGGTCATGGGGGCCGCTGGCCGTGGGGGTTGCCTTTGTGGCGATGTACCTTGGCGCCTGTTCCGGTTCAACCGCCGGCGGCATCAAAACCTTCCGTCTGCAAATCCTCTGGGCGATGCTGCAACAGCAGGTACGCAAGCTGATTGTACCGCACGGCGTTTTTCAGGTGCATTACAATAAAAAAGTCGTGGACAGTGATGTACTGACGTCGGTCGCAGTCTTTTTCTTTGTGCATATCATGACATGGCTGGTCGTCACGATACTCTTGCATATGACAGGGCTTGATTTCACGACTGCCGTATCGGCCGCGATTACAGCCGTCAGCAACGTTGGCCCCGGCCTCGGCCCGATTATCGGCCCGTCGGGAAATTTTGCCCCCCTGCCCGATAGCGCCATCTGGATACTTTCCGTCGCCATGCTGCTAGGGCGGATGGAATTCCTGACGCTTTTCGTGCTGCTTGCGCCGCGTTTCTGGCGCGACTAAGCATCAATATTTATTGAGCATCAATAATTGCCGGCTGACGTCCCCGTCAGTATTGGCCACCTGACGTCCCGCGTCAGTATTTGCCAAACGTGCCGCCTACAGTGGTCGACACGCCCTGCGCCAGATCATCCAGCAGTGCCTGCACGATACCGTGATAGGTCTTTTCACGCTCGGCGAGCGTTGCGCCGCCTTTCAGCGTGCGTTCGCGCGTCGCCAACACGCTGGCGCGGCCCAGGACAATATCCGGCGCCAGTTCTTCGGCCAGTTCAAAGCGCAGCGCGATGCGGGCATCGAATTTCTCGTCCGGTTCGGATGACAGCAGGCTCAGCATGCCTTTTTTCTGCGGCAGTGTTTCACGGCGCACGGAAGCTTCTTCCACGATCACGCGCAGCAGATGCGTGCTGCCGCCTGCCACGACTTTTTCGCGCACCAGTTCCTGCGCGGCCTGCGCTGGCGTCACTCTAAAAAGATGATCGACATTCGGCGCGCCCATTGGCGGGCGATAGGCATCAATAATATCGATACGCGCGGCACTGACCGTCACCGGCGCAGGCGCGCCATAGGACAGCGGCGGCCATTCATTGCGCACATCCGACGTAAAGCAGCCTGACAACATCAAAACAGCCATACCGGCAGCGGCGATACCCAAAAAGCGGCGGCGCGCAAAAAAATCTTTGCTCATGTGTTTTTCTCCTCGTAGACGTCATTAAGCTCGTTGCTGTTAAACAGATATTCTTCGCTGCAAAATTCGCATTTGATCGAAACATGCCCGTCTTTTTCGCAGATCTCCTCCAGCTCCGCGCGGGGGATGGTGCGCAGGATATCTTCGACCCGCTGGCGCGAACAGCGGCATTTAAAGCGCAAATGCGTAGGCGAATAAATACGCACCCCGTCTTCGTTGAACAGGCGGTACAGCACATCCGCCGAGTGCAGCACGGGCGAGAGCATTTCGCCATCGGTGCAGGTGCTGAGCAGCATGGCGGCGCGCGTCCAATCTTCGATACTGACGTCGGTTTGTACTTTCTTGCCCGCCTCTTCTTCGGGCATCTGCTGGATCATGATCGCACCGGCCCGCCATTGGCCGTCCTGCGGATGCACGGCCAGTTTGAACGAGGTTTTGATCTGCTCCGACTGCGTCAGGTAATGCTGTACGGCTTCAACGATGCTGTCGCCTTTGAGCTCGACAATCCCCTGATAGCGGTTTTCAACCTGCCCCTGATCGACCGTAAAAGCGATATAACCCTTGCCGAGCAAATGGTAATGCCCTTTGCCGCTGTCTTTTTTACGTTTGGCGAGTTTTTTGACGGCGGGTTCGTCAAAGCTGGCATAGGCGCGGATTTCGCCGCGGTGCGTCACATCGGCAACCAGCATGCGGATCGGCCCGTCCCCTTTGATTTGCAGGGTAAAGACGCCTTCGTATTTGAGCATGGCGCTGAGCAGCAGGCAGAGCGTGGCCACCTCGCTGAGCAGGCCGGAGACCGGCGGCGGGTAATTATGCTGCTGCATAATCTGCGCCAGCACATTGCCGAGCCGCACCATACGGCCGCGCACGTTTGATTTTTCCAGCCGGAAAGGCTGGACGACGTTATCGTCTACCAGTCCCGATTGTTCTGAGCCGTCTTTTTTGATACGAATAGCCATAGCACCACCGATTGTAACATAGATGGTCAAAAATGGACAAAAAGCCAGCCAAAGACCAGCAAAAAAAGCGCAGCCCACGCAAAATCACCCCGCGTTATTTGGAAAATGCGGCGCTTTACTATCTGCAGCGCTATGCAACATCGGCCGGCAACCTGCGGCGGGTGCTGACGCGCAAGGTGGAGAGGTCGTGCCAGTTCCATGAAACCGCGCCGGATGCGTTTTATCCCCTCATCGACGATCTGATCCTCCGCTACGAGAAAAGCGGCCTGCTGAACGATACCGTCTATGCCGAAGGCCGCGTTGCCAGCCTGCGCAGGCAGGGCAAATCGCGCAGCGCCATCACCGGCAAGCTGCGCACCAAGGGGCTGACGGCAGAGGTCATTGAAACCGCGCTCGAAAGCATCGACGCCGAAAGGCCGGATACGGATATGCCGGCCGATATGGCTGCCGCATTGAAGCTGGCGCGCAAACGGAAAATCGGCCGTTTCAACCCGGCACCGGAAGCCGACCCGCTGCTGCGCCGCAAACAGCAGACGCGCGAAATGGGCATCATGGCACGCAGCGGCTTTAGCTTTGACATCGCGCGGCAGGCGCTTGATTTTGATCCGGATGAGGATGACGGATTTTAACAGCCGGCGTTATTGTCTTCGGCTTATTTAATCACCTTCAGATGCGTACCATCTGCGGCTTCGTTGTGGGGTTTTTTGCTCAGAACGCGTTCGGCGGGGAAAATGACGCGTGCCGTTGTACCGCGGCCTTTTTCGCTGATCAGCTGGAAACGTCCGCCGTGCAGCGTGACAAGTGAATCGACAATCGTCAGGCCAAGACCTGTGCCCGCCTTCATGCCGCTGAACGTCGTATCGACTTTGCCGAAAGGCTGCATGGCTTTTTTGATTTCTTCTTCGCTCATGCCGATGCCGGTATCGACGACATCGATCATCAGCTCGCCGGTTTTTTCTTCGACATGTGCGGTGACATCGACCTTGCCGCCTTCGGGGGTGAATTTGATGGCATTGCCGATCAGGTTCAGCATGATCTGTTTGACGCCCAGTTCTTCGGCCACCAGTTCCGGCAGATCTTCGGGGATGTTCATATTGACGTCGACGCCCGCCTGATCCACGCGTGTCGACATAATAATCATGCAGGATTTCAGCGCCTTGGGCAGGCGGAAGGTGGTAACTGCCAGTTCACGGTTACCGGTTTCGATCTTGGATACTTCAAGGATTTCGCTGATGACCTTGAGCAGATAATTACCGCTGTCGTAAATATCCTGCGCGTATTCTTTATAGACGTTGGTACCGAGCGGCCCCATCACTTCGTCTTTGATAATCTCGGAAAATCCGATGACGGCGTTCAGCGGCGTGCGCAGTTCATGGCTCATATTGGCCAGAAATTCCATGCGGGTGCGGCTGGAAATCTCGGCTTGCAGGCGGGCATCGCGCATGGTGTCTTCGGCCTGTTTGCGTTCGGTGACGTCCCAGATGCTGCCCTCGAAATATTCAACACCGCCGCGTTCGCTGCGCACCACGCGGGCGTTTTCCATGATCCAGATATGCTTGCCGTCTTTGCGTTTGACCTCGGTTTCGATGCCGGAGACACGGCCTTCGAACAGCAGCTTGTCCACAAAAGCCTTGCGGTCTTCGGCGCGGACATAAATTTGCGTACCGATGTCCTTAACCGTCGTCATTAATTCTTCGGCCGAGCGGTAACCGAGAATTTCGGCGAGTGCGGGGTTGGCGCTGATAAAGCGGCCTTCGGGCGCGATCTGGTAGATACCGCTGATCGAATTTTCAAACATGCCGCGGAAACGCTGTTCCGCTTCGCGCATGGCCTGTTCGGCGCGGCGGCGCTTTTCGATATCGGTGATGGTACCGACAACGCGGATGCTTTTATCTTCCGCCATCCGCAGCATACTAAATGCAATCTCGACAGGCTTAAAGGCGTCGTTGCCGGGGTTGATACGTGTTTCGATGCGGTAGGCCTGACGTTCGCCGCGCACCAGCTCTTCGAACATTTCTTTTTGCGGCATCTGGTCTTGCGGCTCCAGCATCAAAAACAGTGACTGACCGATGGTTTCCTGCGCTTCCATATGCGTGATGCGTTTCCAGGTTTCATTCAAGAAGACCAGCTTGCCCGTTTCATCGGTTTCAAAGATAACATCGGAGACGGAGTTGATCACCGCGCGGTATTCCCGCTCGCTCTTGCGCAGGGCATGGAACAGCTGGTCGCGCTCTGAAATACGGCTTTGCAGTTCGGTATGCGCGCCTTTGAGCGTGCGCGACATCTCGGCGAGTTTCTGATCTTGCCGCAGACGTTTTTCGGCATAGGCCGCCCAGACCAGCGTGAGCGCGATTACCAGCATCGCCGCCGCCCAGGGCGAAGAGCTGAGCACCTTGGCCACGCGCGAGGGCCGCACATCAAGGTTGATATCCCACAGTTTGCCGCCCATTTGCAGCGTATCGCTGACACGTTCGGTGCTGAAAGCCACCAACCGCCCGCTTTCGTCCTGCATGCGCAGGTCAAACAATACGTGGCCGGTGTCGCGGTCGCGCATGATGACGCGGCTAAGATCGGTGATATATGTCCTGAGGCTGGCCGCAAATATTTTTTCCGGCGTTGTCACCGCCATAAACACACCGCTGCCGCCCGATGCCGTGCGCAATTTAACCGCCATGGCCACCAGAGGCTGGCCGCTGCCCACACGCTGCGTAAAAGCCGGCCAGGGCGCGTTAAACAAATAGCCGATCTGGCCGAATTCCAGATCGCGCACCTGCGCCATCAAATCGCTATAACCTGGCCAGCCCAGATTGGCGCGGTACATCTGGTATCGGGTTTTATTTTGAATATCTTCCTGATACCAGACATCGGCATCGGTCGCCCAGAGGATGGCATCAAGCGCCGCGCCTTCGGTCAGCAGCTGCTGCACGCTTTGCGCGATACGCCCGTCGTCTTGTCCACCGGATTCAAGCGTGGCGTAGAAATGTGACAAGGTGGTGACGGTTTTTTCATTGCGGCGAACGGCGTCTTCGGCCATACGCACAATGTCGCGGCTGATACGGCGCATATCCTGCGACTTCATATCGCCGATCGTGAAATGCAGAATAACGAAAACGACAGCCGCCAGCACAAGGCCGTTCATCAGGACAAACGAACGCGCCATGCCCGCACGCATGCCGGTTGTCGATGACGCTGTATCGTCATCCCGCGTTTTTTGCTTCTTTGCGCCCGATTGCAAAGCAGATAACCCCTGTTGTGCGAGCCCCCCATAGGCCGTGCCGGTCTTTATCCCGCGTCCGGCAGCTTTTGTCACCCAAATCCTGACAAATAGGGAGGCACAAGACATGCCTAACCCTATGATTAAACATTATGATTAATGTTTGATTAAAATTAGATCAAATTAACCAAAAATCCCCGCTATTGGCAAATTAAGCAATAATATTACGGCTGTTTTTTGAACATAATTCCATTTTTGGGGCTGACTCCTTTCGTAAATTTCAATACACTCGTTCTGTTCTCGCAGCATAAGAAGCCTGAACAGGGTGTGTCCTCGTTGTTGAATTCATTGCCGTCTTTCCCTCGCGGGATGCGGCCCAGTTGCAGGTGCATGCCCGATGGAAAACAAAAAACGCATCTTTACAGTGCTTTGTATTGACGGTGGCGGCGTGCGCGGGGTTGTCCCTGCCCGTATCCTGCAGGAAATCGAAGAGCGCACCGGCAAACCGATTGCCGAGCTGTTCGACCTTGTCGGCGGCCCTTCGACCGGCGCGATTGTTGCGGCCGGCCTGACCGTCCCCGACCCGCAAGACCCCACCAAACCGAAATACTCCGCGCTTGAAATCAAAAATTTCTATCACCAGCACACGCCCAAGATCTTCCCCGAAATGAAGTTCAAGAGCCTGCGCAAACTGTCGACCAGCGTGATGTACGACCCCAAACCACTGGAAGACGCGCTGGAGCATAATTTTGGCGATGCCAAGATGAAGGACGCGCTGACGCATCTGATGATCCCCGCAACCGACATCAAAAATTTCCGTCCGGTCTGGATCAACCATTTCAAAGGCCAGAAAGACAGCTCGCCCGAAGGCTGGTCGAGCATGCCGATGAAAGACGCCGTGCGCGCCAGCACGACCGCCCCCACCTATTTCCCGTCCAAATATTACAAGACCACACCGAACGAGGACATGCCCAACGTCACCCACCGCCACGCGCTGATCGACGGCGGGTTTTTCGCCGGCAACATGCTGCGCCGGATGCTGACGCAGGCCAAAAAACTCGCCCCGCCCGATGCTGAAATCGTCATGGTGCATGTCGGCACCGGCAACGTGGATCACAGCCTGTCGCCCGAAGAATTCAATAAACTCGGCCCTATCGGCCTTGTCAGCAAATCGAACGGCAACCTGCTGATCTCCCTCGTCACCAGCATCAACGTCATGGATATTGCCGACGATGTACGCGATGAAATCGGCGACCGCCTGCTCAGCTTCGACGGTTTTATCGACCGCGAGAACGACCCCGGCGACCCGACACCGACGATGGACGATTCAAGCCAGGAAAACCTCAAAGCGCTTGAACGCTTCGCCGAAAAAATCATCAAGGACAACAGCGGCGATATCGACCGCCTCTGCACCATGCTGAAAAACCGCAGCTATGCCGAAGAACTTCACCGCGACAGCACTGCCGCGCTGCAAACCCTGTCGGAAAAACTGGCGGAGCCGAAGACAGTCAAATCGCTCGCCAAGCTGTACAAAAAAATCCTTACTTTCTCGAGCGGTATCGACGACGGCAGCAAGCCGGAGGAAGGCGATGCGGAGCTGAAAGCCCTCGCCCGTAAACTGACCGAAACGCATAAAAGCGACCTCGACCGTATTTACAACGTCATTCAGGACAAGCTCGAAAACCAGAGCAAGATTTTGAACAGCATCAAGGAAGCCGGCGACGACCTGACCAAATTCGTCAAAAAAGTCACCGGCATCACGCCCAAATCGCCCGACAACGACAACAAGGACGACCACAAAGGGCCGGATGCAAACGGCGGCGACAAACCACCCGCCAGCAGCTACGACCCCGCCCGCCGCCAACGCGGCGGCCCGTTCTGGCCAGACCGGTAAAAACCTATACAATAAAAAAGCCCCCGAAAATCGGGGGCTTTTTTATTTATTGGGCTTCGCTTTCCTTGAGCCTCAAAACGGCAGCCTCATGCCCTTGCGCGGCGGCGACAGATAGCCATTTATGCGCTTTCTCCGCGCTCTGCCGAACCACACCAGAGCGCCCTTCCTGATACAAAAGACCCAAAAGATATTGGAACTGGCCATAGCCCTTTTCCGCCTCTTTTGATAAGGAGATATATTCTTTTACTTCCGGTACAATTTCGAAATTTGTGGGTGTACAAAATTCGATATGACCGTGGTCATCCCACCACTTTTGGGCTTCACTTTCTATTTCTTTCATTTCCGTAGATGAAAGATTGCCACTAACCCACTCCATATAAGTTGGCGGCGGCAGGCGTTTCTTTTTAAACGAGAATGAGGTTACTTTTTTCCACCATTCACTTATCTGTGAGGGCTTTTCTTGTGCTACTTCCTGCATAGTTGCGGCACGATGGCGTTCATAAACATGGTGCCAGAAGTATGACTTACGTACATCTGACTTTCCTTTGATTGTATATTGCCCATACCTACGCGCCAATTCTCTCTGCGCATCGATCATATTGTTCTCTGCAAGTTCAAGGATGGCTTCATCAGGCACATCGTAATAGAGGCCAGAAGGCGCAACGTCTATTCTAATCCCATGAATACGCTCATCGCTATCATGATAGGCTATAATAATATTATGATATTCGCGAGTTCCTATCCCATCATTTCTAGGCATGAAAATATGAAAGGCCGCAACCCCCTCATCATCCCGCGTTTTTTGGCAAAAATTTTGGATATCTTTTAATCCAATATCTTTGAGACCACGGCGAAAATCATTTATGTTCGTTCCTACGGGATATAGATGGTTTAGAAGATACTCTTTCCCTTCGACAATCACTTCTTTATTGAGCAAATTTTCAATTTTCAAAGCGGGCTTGAACATAGCGCTCTCATAGCAAATTTTACAGCCGCACAGCGCGGCAGAGTGAACAGGTTGACGCTTACCTCTGTACCTCGCCGTGTCCATTTCCATTCTCTCGACACTACAGCAAGGCCTATCCGGCGCATAAGGATGCCGAACAGTAGAAGCCCCCATCAGCCTCAAAGCAAACGGAACAGAAAAAAACAAAACGAATAATCCAATATGGATCAAAGCACCGCGTCGTTTTCGGCTTAGGGGAATTTCTTTATTCTTGTACGCTTTGGCTCCCCAAAAAAGCGTCTTGATAAAAACGATCAGAGCCAGAGCATAAGCGATCGTAGATATCAGCGCGACAGTGCCGCTGACAGCTACACCGCAACTCGCAAAAGCTTCCGCTGGAAGCAAAATGATGGCCGCACCGCAGGCGATAGCCGAAAGGTGCCGCACCTTAATCACCCAGCCGCCAACTTCGCCGCCGCGCCTGAAAGCTCGGCGCAGGCTTGCTGGATGCGTTCGCAGGCTTTGGTGAGGGTCGGGATGTCGAGGGCGTAGGAGACGCGGAAGCAGGGCGAGAGGCCAAACTCGGCGCCCTGCACGATGACGACGTTGTGTTTTTCGAGCAGGTAGGCGGCGAAATCGGTATCCGTCGCAATCGTCTTGCCCTCCGGCGTTGTTTTGCCGATGACGCCGTCGCAGGACGCAAAGACATAGAACGCGCCTTCGGGTGCGGTGCAGCTGAGGCCTTCGGCTTTGTTCAGCAGGCTGACGACCAGATCGCGGCGTTCCTGAAACTTTGCGCGCCAGTCTTTGAGGAAGTTCTGGTCGCCCATGAGCGCCGCTGCGGCCGCGGCCTGACTGATGGAGCTGGGGTTGGATGTGCTCTGCCCCTGCACTTTGCTCATGGCCTTGATGATCTCGATCGGGCCGCCGGCATAACCGATGCGCCAGCCGGTCATGGCATAGGCTTTGGAGACGCCGTTGACGGTGAGGGTGCGGTCATACAGCTCCGGCATCACTTCGGCAATCGTTGTGAATTTGAAATCGTCATAGACCAGATGTTCGTAAATATCATCGGTCAGAATATAGACATGCGGATGTTTTTTGAGCACTTCGCCAAGCGCTTTCAGCTCCGCCGCGCTATAGGCCGCGCCGGTGGGGTTGCTGGGGGAGTTCAAAATCACCCATTTCGTTTTCGGCGTGATGGCGGCGTCGAGCTTGGCGGGCGACATCTTGAATTTTTCGGCAGGCGTTGTTTGCACAATCACCGGCGTGCCTTCGGCCAGCATCACCATATCGGGATAGGACAGCCAGTACGGCGCGGCAATCACAACTTCGTCGCCGGGGTTCAGCGTCGCCATAAAAGCGTTATACAGCACCTGTTTGCCGCCCGTGCCGACGATGATCTGATCGGGCGTATAGGTCAGGTTGTTTTCGCGTTTGAATTTCTCCACGATGGCCTTGCGCAGCTCGACCGTGCCCGGCACGGGGGTGTATTTGGTTTTGCCCGCATCCATCGCCGCCTTGGCCGCGTCCTTGATAAAATCCGGCGTGTCAAAATCCGGCTCGCCCACGGACAGGCCGATGACGTCTTTGCCTTCGGCTTTCAGTTCCTGCGCCTTCGCGGCGAGCGCGAGCGTGGCGGACGGTTTGATTTTATCCAGACGGGTGGCGATGAGTTTGGTCATGATAAATCCCTCTTTCGTTTTTTTATGCGTGCAGATCGATGTTGTTTTTGGCGAACCAGTCGCGGATACCGCCTAGCGACGGATGCGACAGGTTACTGTTCACATTGCGCCAGCAGTACGGAATGAAATCCAGATATTCCTTGCGCCCCTGCCCGTGGCCAAGACGCGCGAAAAGCCCAAGGCACTTGACCGCCTGCGCCGTACCGATGGTGGCATATTCGCCTTCGAACAAAACGCGGTCTTGAATGCCGGTTTTATCGATGAACCGGTCGCGCATGGTTTGCTCCAGTCCGGCAGGCAGCTCGATGCGCACATCTTGCAGCAAAAAGACCAGATCGAACGCGGGCGATCCCATCATATTGCCGCGCGCATCGGTCATATCCTGAAAATCGATCAGGCCGAGGGCTTTGACGCCTGCCCGCTCCGGCATGTAGTAAAGGTTTTGCGCGCCGTAATCGCCGTGCAGCAGCACATCGTCGAAATGATGCGCCGAGGTGATGGCTTCGCGGAAGAGGCCGAGGAAATCCTCGCGCTCCCCCGCTGTCGCTTCGCGCCCCAGAACATGCGGCATGTAATGCAGCAAAAACTGCTCCACGCGGAACAGCCAGTATTCATCTGAATAGGCCGCAGATTCCAAAAGCGCCACCGCCGGATCGGCCTGCATCTTGTGCACCAATACATCCACGGCAAGGCCATAGAGTTTGGCGGGGTCTTCTTTTTTGCCGGTGATGAGCTCAAAATACCGCTCGTCGCCGAAATCTTCCATCAGCACAAGTCCCAGCTTATGATCGCAGGCATAGACGTCGGGCACGGTCAGGCCGATGGCCGAAAGTTTTTTCTGCATCGTTTCAAAAACCGCGGTGTCTTCCAGCGGTGGACGCGCATCCATCAGCACAGCCGTTTTGCCGTCCTTGATCACGCGGAAAAACCGGCGCACCGACGCATCTGCCCGCAGCGGCAACAACGGCGCCTGCGCAAAGGCAGTACGGTCGACAAAATCGCGCATCTGGGCGGCGCGTGCGTCTTCGGCCAAGGCTTGTTTTTGGGGCTGCATATGGGTTTCTTTCTCTGTTCAAAAAACGCTACAAACTATCATTTTCATGGCGGTTTTGACAGATGTAACCGCAGCCGCGCCGCAGCGTGCTTGACCCGCCCCTTCATTTCACATAAAATAAAAGATAGGGGAGTTTTGGCGCGAACCGCCGAAATCTAATGAAATGTCCAATCATTTCAACAGTCTGTCTTTGCCGCTGCAAAAGGTTATCGACCTTGGCGAAATCGACCGCTGGCTGCGCGGCGTCGCCGAGCTTGTGCCGCTGCGCGAAGCTGCGGAAAGCTCCGCGTCTCCGGCCAATAGCCGCGACGAAGATGCAGATGGATTTCTGCTGTCCGAACATGATTTCAACAGCCACTGCCTACATTTTGGCAACAGTCATTTGATTACGAGCAATGATATCGAGCGCATGGTCGGCTTCCGGCAACTGCTGGCAACCGCGTCTCAGCATAACGTCCGGCTGGATGTCAGCGACCACGGCGGTGGCCATCTGGAAGTCTGTTTCAGCCCCGCGGAGCCCTTCCGCGGCAGCCGTGTCTTCGGTGCCAGCTACGCCAATGTACTGCCCGTTGTCTTTACGCGCGGACAGAGCGCCCTGCGCTAGACCTCTCCCGATAAAAAACTTTCCGGCACATAAAAAAAATGATAGGCGTGATGAACAGCCTTGAAACAGGTTTTGTTTACAGCGAAAGCCCAGGGAGCCGAAAATGACGCAGCCCACCCTCAGCATTGCCCATTGGGCCGCGTGTCTGTCGTACAAAATTGAATCGCTGGCCGACTTTGCCGCGCTGGTGGAGCGTCAACTGGCGCGTGCGGCAGCGGAAAAAGCAGATATTCTACTCGCCCCCGAACATATCAGCGAATACTGGATGGGCTTTGCGCCGAAAGACCTGCCGCTCGCGCAGGAGCCGGACTGGATCGCGGATCGCGCTGCCGAGGTGCTGCCGCTGCTACAGGACGCCGTTCACAAAACCGGCGTGGCGCTTGTGGCCGGTTCGTTTTCTTTCCGCGATGCACAGAGCGGCAAATGCCGCAACCGCAGCTATATGCTTTTCCCCGACCGCGAGGCTGTCTTTCACGACAAATTCGTCCTCACGCCGTCTGAAAAAGATTGCGATGGCTGGTTTTTTGAAACCGGCAGCACGCTGAATGTTTTTGACTGGCGCGGGCTGCGCCTGTCTCTGATTATCTGCCTTGATGTTGAAATACCGCATCTGGCGCATCTGCTGGCGCAGGAAGACATTGATCTTTTGCTGGTGCCGTCTATGACCACACAGCAAGCAGGCTATCACCGCGTGTTCAGCTGTGCACGCGCCCGTGCGATAGAGCTGTTTACCGCCGTGGCCGTTGTCGGCTGCACTGGCGGGGCCACTGGCGCAGACAGAAAACCGCGCGAAACCTATAATGGGGGGGCGGCTGTTTATATTCCATCCGAAGTCGTCTTTGGACATACCGGAATTTTTACCGACCTGCCCGTGCACAAGACAGCAGATGATGCGGGCGCATGGCTTTTGTCCAAAGATATTCCGGCCGGTAAAATCCGCGATATCCGCCGCGGCGTTCAGGGCGCGCCCGAAGCCTGGCCGGGCGTCTGGGATGCCGGACATGTCCGCATCAAACGCGATACCGCACCGATGCAAAAAATTTGCTGAAACCTATAGAAACCAAAGCCGGTTCGACCGCAGGCGGGCCCTACAAACGGGGATGGTATCCACGCGCATTTACTCACCGGGCGATGCGCCTTGATATGCATCGAGGTCAAATTTTTTGCACTAATCTTTTTTATTCTTATCTTTGCTGATTTTTTTGCCGCCGGCGAGCTGGTGGATGGCATCCACGTGGCTTTGTGATGCCCTGCCCGGACGGCTGACAGCGCCGCGCGGCTCTGCTTCGCCAAAACCAAAGCCGCCATCACTACGCCCGCCCTTGAGGCTTTCGAGGACAGCCACACCGAATTCGCCGGTTTCATCGGGCGCGATTTCGACTTTTTTACCGCCGGCTACCTTGCGCGGGCTGTCTGCATGATTGACGGCATGGGTGACAATGCTCTGCAAATGCGGCGCCACCAGCCCCAGCAGCAAAGAATGGTCTTTTTCAAGCCAGGACTGAAGCAGACGCTGCGCCTTTAAATGATTGCCGCCGGATTTTTCAAGCGCATCGCGCACGCGGGACAAGGCATATTCCTGGCTCATGACGGTATTCCTCTTTCAAAGGCCGAAGCATATCGGAATTGTCGCACAAAGCAGCCAGAGGGGCAACGCGCGGTTTCAGAAAATCAAAGAGTTAACGCTTGAGGCTCGCCATTTTTACCCCGCTATGGTAAACTCATGGCATGCGCAAGATATTTGGCAATGTTGCAAAAAAACATGATGATGCAAGCCTCAGCGCTTTCATCGATAAAATTATTCTAGCGCGCCCCGATCTTGCCGAGGCGACTTTCTATGCCCCGTCACAGGGGAAGAACAGCCTGACCGTCATGACTGTGGACGAAGTATTTAAAGCCCCCAACCGGCCGGAAGATGCGGCGCATTTTCTCAAAGAATACAAATTTCTTGAACATATGAGCGGCTGCGATCTTGGCCTTGCCGTTCCTGCCGTGACGCATCCGGCCGGAGAAAAAGACGTTTTTTACGGGATGTCACGCCTGCATGGTGAACCCTTGACGCGCGCGCTGCTTGAAAGTTTGCCACAGCAAGAACAGGAAAAAATCGCAGACGATCTCGCCCGTTTCAACGCACGGTTTTCAACAGCACTGACCGAGGGCGACCGCCAGAGTCTCGGTCTCGACCATGTACAGGTTGTGCGCCCCCTGTCGCCGCAAGATGTAACAGCAGCGCTTGATGCGGCGCATATGCGTGAAACACTCGGCACAGATTACGAATCTGCTACCCGCGTTGCCGCCCAATATGCACAAAGTTTTAACGAAGAAGTTGAAAAAAGCCGCACGATCATGATCCATTCCGACCTGCATCCGGGCAATATCCTCTATGACCGCGAGAACAAAAAACTCGCCGTCATCGATTTGGGCGCCGGACGCACGATTGCCGTTGATATGGGCTTTTCACCGCTCAATCACAGCTATCCGCCTGCGTGGATGGAACGCTACCTTGACGCCTTTGGCAAGGAAAGCGGTATCGATGTCACGCGCGCGCAGATTGAGGGGAAAAAATGTCTCTACGGTATCGACTATCTTGCCCGTAACCCGAATGACGAAAAAGGCGCCGCCTTCTTCAGAGGCGAAATACAGCAGTGGACAAAAACCGCAGCAGAAAAACCCGCCGCCCCCAAAACTGCGGCAAACCAGAAACACGATTTATAGCTGTGAGGCTAAATCAGCCCCGCCATCTCGTTCAAAATCTTATGCGCGCCGCGCACGCGGGTGTTGAGGTCGTCCCAGCTGCGCATAAAGACCATTTTCTGGTCTTCGGGGCGGATTTTGGCGGTGCCGGTCTGTTTCTGGATATAGGCGACCAGTTTTTGCAGATCGATCTTGCTGCTGGCATGCAATGACAACACGGCGCCTTTTGGCCCCGCTTCGATACGATCCACACCGGCGCGGCGGCAGAGCTGTTTGATTTCCATCAGATCCAGCAGATTTTCGACATCTATCGGCAGCGGCCCGAAACGGTCGATCAGCTCGGCGGCGAAGGCTTCGATTTCTTCGCGGCTGGCCAGTGATGCCGCACGGCGATAAATCGACAAACGCAGGTTAAGATCGGGGATATAATTTTCAGGGATCAGAACCGGCATGCCAAGGTTGATCTGCGGCGACCAGTGATCTTCAAAAGCGTCTTCGGCGCTCAGCTTCGCGCCCGTTCTGGCGGCGGCGACAGCTTCTTCCAACATCTGCTGATACAGCTCGACGCCGATTTCCTTGATATGGCCGGATTGCTCTTCACCCAGCAGGTTGCCCGCACCGCGAATATCCAGATCATGACTGGCAAGCTGAAACCCTGCCCCCAAGGTATCGAGCTGTTCAATCGCCTGTAATCTTTGCTCGGCGGCTTTGGTCAGTTTTTTGCCTGGCTCGAAAGTCAGATAGGCATAGGCGCGCTGTTTTGACCGTCCGATGCGTCCACGCATCTGATACAGCTGCGCAAGACCGAACATTTCGGCACGGTGTATCATCATCGTATTCGCATTCGGGATATCAAGGCCGGATTCGATAATGCTGGTCGACAAAAGAATGTCATAGGCGCCTTCGTAAAAGGCGGTCATTTTGTCTTCCAGTTCTTCGGTCGGCAACTGGCCATGCGCGACGAGCAGTTTCAGCTCCGGCACCAGCGTTCTCAACCCCTCTTCAAGGTCTTTCAGATCGGCGATGCGCGGACAGACATAAAAAGACTGCCCGCCGCGGTAATGTTCGCGCATCAAGGCATCGCGGATAACGACAGGGTCATAGGGCAGCACAAAAGTTTTCACAGCCAGACGGTCAAGCGGCGCGGTGGTAATCAGGCTCAATTCGCGCACGCCCGTCAGCGCCATCTGCAAGGTGCGCGGGATCGGCGTTGCCGTCAGCGTCAGGACATGGACATTTTCCTTGAGCGACTTCAGGCGTTCTTTCTGTTTCACGCCAAATTTCTGCTCTTCATCCACAACCAGCAGGGCAAGGTTGTTGAATTTGACCTTTTCGGCCAGCAAGGCATGGGTGCCGACAATAATATTGATCTCGCCGCTGGCCACTTCGGCGCGTACCTGATCGGCGGATTTACCGGATACGAAGCGCGACAAAAGTCCGACCTTGATCGGAAAACCCGCGAAGCGTTTGCTGAAGCCCTGATAATGCTGGCGCGCCAGCAGCGTGGTCGGCGCAATCACCGCAACCTGAAACCCCGCCAGCGCAGCCACAGCAGCGGCACGCAGCGCAACCTCGGTTTTGCCAAAACCGACATCGCCGCAGACCAGCCTATCCATCGCCTGATCGCGGTTCAAATCACCCAGAACGTCTTCGATGGCTTTTTGTTGGTCTTCTGTTTCGGGGTAGGGAAAACCGGCGGAGAATTTTTCGTAGCCACCACCGATGGCTTCGATCGGTTCTGTCTGGCGCAAGACGCGCTGCGCCGCAATCTTCAAAAGCTCGTCCGCCAGCGCCAGCAGGTCGCGTTTGACGCGCGCGCGGCGTGCCTGCCACGCTGTGCCACCAAGGCGGTCAAGCACAGCCCCCGCCTCCGCCGCGCCATAGCGCGACAGCACATCAAGGTTTTCGACAGGCACAAACAGGCGGTCACCACCGGCATAGATCAGCTTCAGGCAATCATGCGGAATACCGTCGACGACAACGGTTTCCAGTTTTTCAAACTGGCCTATGCCGTGTTCTTCGTGCACCACATAATCGCCTTCATGCAGCTGGCTGATCTCGAAGACGAAGGCATCGCTTTTCTTTTTCTTGCGCGTCACGCGCGCCAGACGGTCGCCGAGCAAATCCTGTTCGGTCAGTACGGTCAAACCTTTGCATTCGAAGCCTTTACCGAGACCGAGGACGGCCATACCAATTTCGCGCGCAGGCTTTGCGCTGCCCGTCAGCACCGGCTGCGCGCCGATATCCTTGAGCCCTGTCATACCGTGCTGCTGCAAAATCAGCTTGAGACGGTCTTTCGATCCTTCGCTATAGGCCGCGACAATAACCTGACGCTGCGCGCGCAGTAGCGATTCCAGATATGTTTTGATTTCGTCGTAGAGACCCGCACCGTTTTGCGCCCGCACATCGGCGAAATCGCGCCCCTTGCGGCCGCCCGCATCTGCCTGCCCCGGCGTGGGCGCGAAGGGAACCAGATCAAACACCGTATGCGCCGCCAGCGTTTTATGCCATTCGGCATTCGGCAGATATATCTGGTCCATCGGTACGGGCCGGTAAATCAATCCTTGGTGTTTTTGATCTTTCGGCTTCACATCGGCCTTGAGGATCGACAGGCGCGCCTGATACAGGTCATCGACCTGCTGCATGCGCGTATCGCGCGCCTGTTCGGCCTGATAGTCGACCATGACCGCCGCACCGGACGTATAATCAAACAGCGTTTCCAGATTTTCGTAGTAAAAGGGCAGCCAATGTTCCATGCCCGCATGTTTGCGTCCTGCGCTGACAGATTCATAAAGCGCGTCTTCTTCGCGTACCGCACCAAAAGTTTCGCGGTAACGGCTGCGGAACAGCTGGATGGCCGCATCGTTCAGCAGGACTTCGGAGACGGGATAAAGCGCAAGGCTCTCCTGTTCTTCGGTGGTGCGCTGGCTGAGCGCGTCAAAAGCGCGGATATGCTCGACATCGTCACCGAAGCAATCGAGCCGCAGCGGCGCAGACGCGCCGGACGGAAAAATATCAATCAACCCGCCGCGCAGCGCAAATTCACCCGCTTCGCGCACGGTTTCGGTGCGGTGGTATCCGTTGGCGGCCAGAAACGTCAGCAGGCGACGCTGGTCAAGCGTGCCGCCCTTGCGTACCGAAAAACTGGCATCGGACAGCACGCCGCGCGGCGGCACGCGCTGCATGGCAGCGGCGGCTGTTGTCAGCACGACACAGGGCGTCCCCGCAGGAAAAGACAAAAGCCGCGTCAATGTCTGCAAACGTTGCCCCATCACATCGGATGTCGGCGATACGCGGTCATAGGGCAGACAATCCCATGCCGGAAAGCGCAGCACCTCTATATCGGGCGCAAAAAAGCGCAGACCTTCGTATATTTCTTCGAACCGGTTGTCGTCAGCGGCGATGTGCAGCACCGCGCCGCTTCGTTTGCGCGCTTCGGCGGCCAGAAAAACAGAATCGTACCCCTCCGGCACACCAAACAGGGGGGTCCGTTCAGGAAGATCATTTCTGGTCGCGGGGCTTTCGTTCTGCATCTCTGCCCTCTTTTACAACGAGGGCATGATGTAGCATTACGCCGGATAAAAAGCCAATAAAAGCTGGACGACGGCGTTATCTTCGGCGGGCGGCACCGGCTCGGCTCGGCTGACCCAGTTATAAATGTCCGGATCGCTATTGGCGAGGAAACGGTCATAGACCGACAGCTCTTCTGCCGAAAGCTGCGGCACATGCGCATCGGCAAAGCGGCCGAGCAGCAAATCCATCTCCCGCGTGCCGCGATGCCAGCTGCGGAACATCAGCTTTTTCCGCATTATGGATATATTGTCCTTTTCCTGACTTTCGGGCATAATCATCCTGCATTTATTCCAGAGGGATCCCCAACATATGGCCGTTTCAGATTTCATCAAGCAAAATTTCGTGCTCGTGCTCGGCGTTGCGCTGCCGGTTCTGCTTGTCGGCGCTTTCATGCTGATGGCTGCCCTGCCGCTCAGACAAGGCCCGGCGCCGGAATATGCCCTGCTATTCAGCGTCACCAAATACGAAAACGATGCCAGCGGATATAACATCGAATATATCGTCAAGAACGGCAAAGCCTATGCCCGGCTGTCAGAACGCACCAACAATTACGGGCATAACAAACGCGAACTGTTCCGCTTTGACGGCAAGACAGGCAGCATACAAAAAATAGACGTTTCCCTGCCTGACGATCTTGGCGAAGAAAAAAAGATCGACCTTGCCCTCGAAGAATTCAAGGATGTCACCATCGATAGCGCCAGCAAATCGCCCGACGGCTTTAGCCTTGAATATAGCGGCTATCGTTCACGCGGGGTTACGGGCATGTTCTTCGGCGGCGGCGGCCGCTACGAAAGCCGCCTGCGCCACGAAAATGGCTATGCCGTGAAGATCCCCGAATACGGCGGAAACTATTACTATCAGAACATCGATTTCATTGGCTGGATCATCCCGCAAAAACAATAAAGGCTCTGTAACATGACCGCCCGACAGGATGCACTTCAGGAAATCATCTCTATTGCCCGCTTGCATAAACTGAATGCGCAGGATATTGCGCAGGCTTTGGCCGATAAAAAAGAAGCCCACGTGCAGGAAAGCGGCGGCGTCCTGTCGCGCCTGTTCGGCTATATCGGCGGCATTCTGGTTTTTGCCGGTATCTGTATCCTGATCGGCCAGATGTGGGATGACATGGGCAGCTATACGCGCGTGATCGTCACCCTTGGCACCGGTTTTTCTGCCTATCTGTTCGGACTTGCCGCGATTGGCCATGAAAAGTTCGACCGTGCGGCGACACCGTTTCTGCTGATCGCCGCTTTGTTCCAGCCGGCGGGAATTTTCGTCATGCTCGACGAATTTTCACGCGGCGGCAAACCGGAACATGGGATTTTGTTTATGGCCGGCACCATGCTGCTGCAGCAAGGCTTAACGTTCTGGCACAAACGCCGTACAACTCTTGCGTTTACCTCTATCGTTTTTGGCGGTATTTTCTTTGTCACGCTGATGGATCTGTATGAAATTGATCCTGACCTTATCGGCCTGTGCATAGGCACATCGCTGATGCTGATTTCATGGTCGCTCAGCCAGTCGCCGCACCGCTCTATTGCCGCGCCCTGGTATTTTATCGGCTCGGTCGCCATGCTCGTCAGTTTTGGCGATATCATCTATGATACAGCTGCGGAGCCTTTGTTTCTGGGTCTGTCCGCATTTTTTATCTTCCTGAGCACACGCGCGCGCAGCCGTACTTTGCTGCTGGTCGGTACATTGGCGATGCTTTGCTATATCGCGTATTTTACGGGTAAACATTTCAAAGACAGCCTTAACTGGGCGGTCATGCTGATCCTGTGCGGTGGTGCGTTTATTGGTCTGGGCGCACTGGCGCTGCGGATCAATGCCAAATATATCCGTGCAGAAAAGCCCGCGGCGTGAACACCCGGCCTTATAGCCTTGATGCCCTGTTCCAGTCGGTGAAATCGGTATCCGGCGTCGGGCCGCGTCTGACGAAACTGCTTGAAAAACTGGTCGGCCCCTGCGTCGTGCATTTGCTGTGGCACCTGCCGGCAGGCGTCATCGACCGGCGTTACAGCCCGCCCCTGCGTGAAGCGAAGGGCGGACAGGTTGCCACCCTTCAGCTCAGCGTGCTTGAACATATGGAGCCCAAGCGGCGCGGCCTGCCTTACCGCGTTAAATGCAGCGATGGCACCGGCATTATCGATTTGACATTTTTCAATGCGCGGGGCGATTACCTTACGCACCAACTGCCCGTGGGCGGCGTGCGCGTTGTCAGCGGCAAGCTGGAATTTTACAACGGCTATCTGCAAATGCCGCATCCGGATTTTATCGTGACGCCGGAAGAAAAACATCTGATACCCGCCATCGAGTCGGTCTATCCGCTGACCGCAGGCATCACACAAAAAGTACTTTATAAAATCATGCGCGGTGCCCTGCTACGTGCGCCGGTGCTCGACGAATGGCTTGACGCGGCACATCAAAAACGAGAGCAATGGCCCGCATGGCACGATGCGCTGGCAACAGCGCATGCACCGCAAGATGAACAGGGACTTTCACCGCTGCACCCCGCGCGCATGCGGCTGGCTTATGATGAAATGCTGGCCAACCAGCTTACGCTTTCACTGCTGCGCCTGCGCCAGAAAAAGCAGAAAGGCCGCAGCCTGAGCGGCGATGAGGCACTTTTTACCCGCGCACTGGCGAGCTTGCCCTTTACCCTGACCGGCGCACAGGATGCTGCCGTAACTGAAATCCGCAAAGACCTTGCCAGCCCCGACCGCATGCACCGCCTGTTGCAGGGCGATGTCGGCAGCGGCAAAACGGCAGTGGGTTTTCTTGCCATGGTGCATGCCGTGGCAAGCGGATGTCAGGCGGCGCTGATGGCACCGACCGAAATCCTTGCCCGCCAGCACGAACACAAATTAAAACCGCTGGCCGAAGCCATCGGGCTGAATGTCGTCACCCTGACCGGCCGCGACAAAGGCAAAACCCGCGCCGCTATTCTGGCGCAAATGGCCGACGGGCGCGCGCATATTGTGATCGGCACCCATGCGCTGTTTCAAGACGATGTCGCTTTCAAAGACCTCGGCTTTGTGATTATCGACGAACAGCATCGCTTTGGCGTACACCAGCGCTTGCAGCTCTCGGCCAAGGGGGCGCTGACGGATGTGCTGGTGATGACCGCAACGCCCATTCCGCGCACGCTGACACTCACCGTTTATGGCGATATGGACGTCAGCCGCCTGAATGAAAAACCGGCCGGACGGCAGCCGATTGATACGCGGCTGGTATCGAGCGAACGTCTTGACGAAGTCATCGATGGCATTGGCCGCAAGATTGCGGGCGGCGAGCGCATCTATTGGGTCTGCCCGCTGGTGGAGGAATCGGAAAAGCTTGACCTTGCCGCCGCCGAAGAGCGTTACCGCCATATCCACCAGCGTTACGGGGCGCGCACGGGTCTTTTGCATGGCCGCATGAAGCCCGCAGAAAAAGACGCGGTGATGGAAAAATTCGCGCATGGGGAGCTGGATATTCTGGTTGCCACCACCGTGATCGAAGTCGGCGTTGACGTCCCTGAAGCCACTGTGATGATTATCGAGCATGCGGAGCGTTTCGGCCTTGCGCAGCTGCACCAGCTGCGCGGACGTATCGGACGCGGATCGGGCAAATCGACCTGCCTGCTACTTTATGCCGCGAAATGCAGCGAAGTCGCGCGCGAAAGACTTGCCACCATCCGCGATAGCGAAGACGGTTTTTTTATTTCAGAACAAGATTTAAAACTGCGCGGCGCAGGGGAAATGCTGGGCACAAAGCAAAGCGGCCTGCCCGCCTTCCGCCTGACCTCCGCCGAGCATCATCAGGACCTGATTGCCACCGCGCATGACGATGCGCGGCTGATATTGGACCGTGACCCCGATTTGCTGTCGCCACGCGGCAAAGCGCTGCGCACACTGCTCTATCTTTTCGAGCGCGACACGGCAATCAAATACCTGAGGTCGGGATAAACGTTTATCTGCCGCGCATTGCGTATTGATGCACCGACTGGAGCAAAACCTCGCTCACGAGGTCAGGACCGACAACGCGTTCGGTCACAATCGTCAGACGCGATTTCAACGCCTCGACATCGACGATATTCCCCTGCATCATCGCGCGCCCGCTGCCCAGCGCGCCATAAAGCTCGCGCAGATAGGCATCCATCAGACGCGGCCTGTAGATGTTGAGGCTTTCGCGCTTCCCCATCGGGCATTCAAGCGAAACGGCAATGCTGACTTGCTGCACCACGCCTTTTTCATTGATCACGGGGATCGACAAGGGGTGAAGATCGACGTATTCAAACTGGCCGGTTTTTTTTTCGTCAGACTTCTCCTGCGCCTTTGCGCCGGCAGGCAGCATGAGCATGGCGCAGACCAACATGGAAAGAAAAAATCGCACAGTATCCTCCAATCCCGAACATCTATTGTTGCATCAATAGGTTAATGGCGGGTAAAGGTACGGTTTTTGTCCTGAGCAGCTGTTTAAAATCAGGCGCTTGCGCGGATTTTTTCAAGATAATCGCGCAGGTCTTTCTTGATCTCCGGCGCCATCATGTAAAGCACCACCACGTTTGGAATCGCCATGGCGAAGAACAAAGCATCCGTCAAATCGATCAAATGCGTCAAATTCGCAGCGGCGCCGACCACGATAAAGAGGCAATAAAAGACCTTGAAGGCCATGACCTTGGCCGGACTGCGGCCTGCGATATACGTGAACCCTTTTTCGCCCAGATAATACCATGCAATCATGGTCGAAAAGGCGAAAAGAAAGACCGTAAGGCCAAGCCAGTAGATCGTCCAGCCGCCGACCGTTTCAAACGCGCGCGCGGTGAGCGCGACGCCTTCGATACCCTGCCCGCCCTGATAAACGCCCGTCACGGCAATGACCAGTGCCGTCATGGTGCAGATGATAACCGTATCGATGAAGGGATTAAGCATCGAAATCAAACCCTGCGCGATATGAGAATCGCATTTGACGGCGGCATGGGTAATCGGCGCGGAGCCGATACCGGCTTCGTTGGAAAACACGGCACGGCGTACACCCGCAATCAAGGCACCCAGAATGCCGCCTACGGCAGCTTCGGGCGCAAAAGCACCGCGGATGATATCGGCAAAGGCAGCAGGCACGGCCTGATAATTGCCGACAATAACAACAAGGCACATCAAGATATAAAGCGTGGCCATGACCGGGAATATTTTTTCCGAGACACGGGCGATGCTTTTGATACCGCCAATAATCACGACCCCGACCAGCAGGGCGACGACAACGCCAAACAGCCAGCCTTTATCGGCAAAAAAGCTGCCTTCCCCGGCGACGCGCATAAACATCTGATAGGTCTGGTTGGACTGGAACATATTGCCGCCGCCAATCGCGCCGCCGATGCAGCAAAAGGCAAAGAAAGCCGCCAGAACCTTGCCGATGCCCGGCAGCCCGCGGTCGGTAAAACCGCGCGAAATGTAATACATCGGACCACCCGATACTTCGCCGTCTGCCGCAATTTTGCGGTATTTGACGCCAAGGGCACATTCGATGAATTTGGTATTCATGCCCAAAAAGCCCATCACAATCATCCAGACTGTCGCGCCGGGCCCGCCCATGGAAATGGCAACAGCCACCCCCGCAATATTCCCGAGCCCGACAGTGGCCGACAGACTGGTCGACAAGGCCTGCCAGTTGGAGATTTGACCCTCGCGCTTTTCAGACTGATGCTTGCCGCCCAGAAGCTGGCACGACAAACGCAAAAGGCGGAAATTGATAAACCCGAAATAAAACGACGTAAAAACACCGATCGACATCAGCCAGATGATAATCATCGGAATATCCTGTCCCATCAGGGTGACAGGATAAAAAATCAAACCGATGGCTTTGTCGGCAATCGGCTGGATAGCTTTGTCGATTTTTTGATCGATGCTAAGCGCATCGGGTTTTAGATCAATGCCGAGCGCATCGGGTATTTGCTCCATCATCGGGGCATCATCTGGCGCGGCCAGTTCTGCGGCGGGCGGCTCCAGCACGGCATTCGCCAAAGCGGCGGGCACGGCGGCCGTAAAGATCATCGAAACAAGCAGCAGGCTGAGAAAAACAATACGTAACGTCATAGGAATGGGGCCTCCGGCGGGGCGGGGATAATCTGGATGTCAAAACTTGATGAAACCGGAGTATAAACAAGCAAAAAGGGGATGGGAAGCCCCTATGTATATGTTATTATTCATGAGTTTTTCCAACAAAGGCAGATCCGCGCATGCCCATGCTAACCTTCGAGCCCGCGAACAAGAGCCAGATTTACCAGCTGATTGCCGGCATATCTGCTGTCACGCTTATTCTTGTGGGTTGCCTGATTATTCTGGTGCCGTTTTTTCCTGCTATTTTGCTAGCGACCATTCTGGCCTTGTCGACATGGCCTGCTTTTATGTGGCTCAATAAAAAACTCGGCTACCGCACACGGCTTGCGGCCCTGCTGATGACATTTGCGCTCGCGTTTTGTTTTATCGTCCCGCTGACGATTATCGGCACCAGCAGTGCAGAAAACTTTGAAAAAATTTCCGATCTTGTCACCGATGCCTTGCAAGGCAATACCGCCAGCGTCGGCACCGATCTGGAGCGAATCCCCTACGCAGGCGATCTGTTGGCCAAGCAATGGCGCAGCATAACGGCAGACAAAGAAACTTTTTTCAAAGTGCTCGAAGAATATGCAGGCATGACGAACGAAGGGCTGGTCAAACTCGGCGCCAGCATCGCGCGCGGACTGCTGGATCTGACGCTGGGTGTGCTGATCGCCTATTTCTTTTTCCGCCACGGCACGCGCGCTGCTGTGCGTATCAGTAATCTGATTGACCGCTTCGGCGGCGCTTATGGGCAGCATCTTCTTGATATCAGCAAAAACACCCTGATCGGCGTGGTCTATGGCATGCTCGGGACAGCGCTGGCGCAGGGGGCGCTGGCGGCTTTCGGCTTCTGGCTGGTGGATGTGCCGGGGGCGAGTTTCCTCGGGCTGATGACGTTTTTCCTGTCCTTCACCCCGATTGGCCCGCCGCTGATCTGGATTCCCGCCACGCTCTGGCTTTACAGCGAAGGGCATCTTTACAGTGCGGTCTTTATGGGGCTCTGGGGTTTACTGGCCGTCAGCACCATCGACAACGTGCTGCGCCCGTATTTCATCAGCCTGCGCGGCAACCTGCCGTTCTTGCTGGTCTTGCTCGGCGTTGTTGGCGGCGTGATTGCTTTTGGCTTTATCGGTATTTTTATCGGCCCGACACTGCTGGCCCTCGCCTACGCCCTGCTGATCGACTGGAGCAAAACGCGGGAAGACGCCGAAAAATCCACAAAAGAAAAAACGGCGGAGTAACCCGCCGCTTTTAACTGACTTTTATTTTTTCTATCGCTGCGCGACTTGTCCGCACACAGGGCGGGTCGTTGGACTGTTGGGCCAGGGCTGGGATGCCCATTGGCGCAGCTTGGCTTGGTCCATGTTCAGCGCGCTGTCGATGCGCGAGCCGAAGTGCTGGCAAAAATTGGACGTCGACATTTTAATCGCGTGCTGCGAAATCTGGTTGGCCAGATTGGTGCGCAGGGTGTGGAATTGTTTTTCGGGTGCGTCATGGCCGTTGTCACGGAAATAGGAAATCATATCCGCTTCGTATCCGGTAATTAGCGCTTTGTTCTTGGTCGTGAAGGCTTGGTATTTCTGGTACATCCCCGCGCCCATCGGCATTTTCATGCAGGTCAGGGAAATAACCATCAGTTCACTGTGGATACGCAGACCCTGCTCTGCTTCAAACTGGCGCTGGTTATAGCATTGGGCCGATGCCTGCGCCGTGCTGGCCAAAAGGGCGACTGCCGCGAGCAAAGCCGTGAGTTTTTTCATGGTCTTAATCTTCCTGCTAAACATAAACATCTGAAACCGAAGGCTATTCTCTACAGGAGGCCGTGATTCTTGGCAAGTGTTACGCCAAATACCCCGCCATGGCATTTTTAGACAGGCGTTAAAACCTCAGCTTTTTCAAAGTACAAGCGCAGGTTATCCACCACCAGCCGCGCCATGGCCGCGCGCGTTTCGTGGGTCGCGCTGCCTTGATGCGGCTGCAAAACAACATTGTCGAGACGGCACAGGGCGCTGGGCACATCCGGTTCGTTGTCAAAAACGTCGAGGCCGGCCCCGGCGATCAACCCGCCTTGCAGCGCATCGATGAGGGCTTGCTCGTCTATAATTTTACCACGGGCAATATTAACAACCACCCCTTCGCGCCCCAGCGCCTTCAAAACCGGCATCCCGACCAGATGATGCGTTTCGGGCGTATAGGCGCAGCAGATCATCAATATATCCGCCGCCGCCGCCAAAGCCGCCACATCCGGATAATAAACCGCTGCCAAACCTTCTTTGCGGCTGCGGCCCGTATAGGCGATGCCAAGCCCAAAAGCTGTCGCACGGCGCGCCACGGCCTGCCCGATGCGTCCCATGCCGAGAATCCCCATCGTCCGCCCCCTGAGCGCCCGCCCGAGCGGCATCGCACCTTTTTTGCCCCACTGGCCGCTGCGGACGTATATATCTCCCTCCACGATGCGGCGAAAGACAGCCAGCGTCAGCGCCATGCCCATATCGGCAGTATCGTCCGTTAGCACATCGGGCGTATTGGTGACCACGACACCCCTTTGACGCGCCGCAGCAACGTCGATGCTGTCATAGCCGACACCGAAGTGGCTGATGATCTCCAGATTGGGCAGCGCGTGGATGAGTTTCCCGCTAACACGGCCAAACGCCGTGCTCACAATCGCCGTGACATCATTGCGCACCGCAGCAAGCGCCTGCTCCGGATCGTCTGCCTGCCAAAGCCTTGTCACAGCATAATTTTCTTCCAATTCCTGCATCTCTGCGGCGGGGATCGGGCCCATCATCAGAATTTTTTGGCGCATGCTAAAATTTCCCAAAGTTATGTATAGTTTTTGCTGGACTCTCAAGCGCAATATATGGTTAATAGTCAGCACCACTTGATACAGAAAATAACACGAGATTGCATCTCAGGGAATGCGATGACCAAAAAGCTCTATATCAAAACCTGGGGCTGTCAGATGAACGTCTATGACAGCAAAAAGATGGCCGATATTCTGGCCTCTCTCGGCTATCGCGCTGTCGAAGAGCCGGACGACGCCGACCTGATGATCCTCAACACCTGCCACATCCGCGAAAAAGCGACCGAGAAAGTTTTCTCCGACCTTGGCCGCCTGCGCAATCACAAAGAAGCCAAAGCTGAAAAAGGCGAACCCGCCTTGATCGCCGTCGCCGGCTGCGTCGCACAGGCAGAGGGCGATGTCATCCTCGACCGCGCCAAATATGTTGATATGGTTTTCGGCCCGCAGGTCTATCACAAATTACCCGAAATGATTTTGCAGGCAACCGGCGGCCAGCGCGTCGTCAATACCGATTTTCCCGCTGAATCGAAATTCGACGAATTGCCTGTCGATGCCGAAGCGCAGGGGCCCTCCGCCTTCGTCTCCATTCAGGAAGGCTGCGACAAATTCTGTACTTTCTGCGTGGTGCCCTATACCCGCGGTGCGGAATATTCACGCCCCGCCGCCCAGATCATCGACGAGGTTAAACGTCAGGCCGACATGGGCACGAAAGAGATCATGCTGCTCGGACAGAACGTCAATGCCTATCACGGCACAGGCGCGGAGGGCACTACATGGAACCTCGCCCGCCTGATCGCCGCTGTGGCCGACGTTAAAGGTATCGAGCGTATCCGCTATATGACGTCCCATCCGCGCGATATGGATGACGAACTGATTGCCGCGCATGGCGACCTGCCCGCGCTGATGCCTTTTTTGCATTTGCCGGTACAGTCGGGATCTGACCGCATCCTCGAGCTGATGAACCGCAAGCACAGCGCCGAATTTTATTTCGACATCATCGCCCGCCTGCGCGCGGCGCGCCCTGATATCGCGTTCAGCTCTGACTTTATCGTCGGCTTCCCCGGCGAAACGGACGAAGACCACGAAGCCACCATGGAGATGGTGCGCAAGATCGGTTTTTCTTCCTGCTATTCGTTCAAATACAGCCCCCGCCCCGGCACGCCCGGTGCGGCCATGGGCGGCATTGTACCCGAAAAAATCAAAGACGCGCGTCTCTATGCCCTGCAAGACCTGCTGATGCAGCAGCAGCGCGACTATAACAACAGCTTTATCGGCAGTGTTCAGCCGGTTCTGTTTGACCGCCGCGGCAACAAAGGCAACGGCCAGCTTCTCGGCAAGACGCCCTATATGCAGTCCGTCTATGTCGACGATGCGCCCGAAAGGCTTTTTGGCCAGACCGTCAATGTGCGCATTGAAAAAGCCTTCCAGAACGGCATGTCCGGCACCATCGATACCACCGAAACAGTCCTGACCGACACAACAACCCCCAGCAAGAAAGCCGAAGCCGCATGAGCGCCACTTTTGAAATCAAGGTCCAGCAAGAAGACCGATCATCGCATTTTGCCTATATCCTGCTACAGCGCAAACAAGACCTGCGCAATGCATTCGAAAAAAGTTTCGATGTCAAATTCGGCATCAATCAGGGCGGCGTGGTTACGTTCACCACTTCACCCGGTAACGAACAGAACGTGCGCGACGGCTTTAATACCCTTCTCAAAGAATTCACAAAAGGCACACACCTCACCAAGGAGACCATCAGCATGACCGCCAGAAACCGCGACAACCAATCCCGCTACCGTGGCAACGACAACCGCGGGTTCGATAACCGCGGCAGAGATCAGGGCCTGCGTGGCAATTTTGATTATTCCGCATCCGAAGGCGCCAACCCCCGCGCACCCTACAAGTTTTCACCGAAAACCGAAGGTCAGGCCACACTGAAAGGCCTGATCGAAACCAACGACATTACGCTTGGCCTTGGCCCTGCCGGTACGGGTAAAACCCACGTTGCGGTGGCGGTTGCTGTGGACATGCTCGACAAAAAACTGGTCGAGAAAATCCTGCTCGCCCGTCCCGCACAGGAAGCCGGCGAAAAGCTGGGCTATCTGCCTGGCGACCAGAAACAGAAACTCGATCCCTATATGCGCCCCCTCTACGATGAAATGACCAAAGTCATGGGCAAAGAAAAGCTGGATCGTCTGATGAGCGCGGGCGTGATTGAAATCGTTCCCGTCGGCCTGATGCGCGGCCGTACGTTTGAAAACGCTTTCATCATTCTTGACGAAGCACAGAACGCCACCAAAGAACAAACTGAAATGGCACTGACCCGCTTCGGGAATGGCTCCAAAATGGTTCTGACCGGCGACCCGGCACAGACGGACATCAACAAAGACTCCGGTCTGAAATGGGCGGCAGATGCGCTGAAAGGTACCGAAGGTATCGCCCAGCACCAGTTCTCCAACAAAGACATCATCCGCCATCCGGTTGTCGAACGCGTTGTCAGCGCACTCGAAAAAGTAAAGGCAGCAGCCGCAGCCGCTGCTGCTGCAGCGCAAGAGATGCAGCAACTGGAAAAACCCAAGACTGCCCGCGCGGCAGCTCCGGCAGTCACGGCAGCCTTCCAGGTCGCGGCAGAGGGTGAAAAAGCGGCAGAAAAAGCAGCCAAAGCCCAGAAAAGCGCAAAGAAAGACAAGAAAGCCAAGGCCGACAAAAAGCCCAAAGCCGACAAGAAGGCCAAAAGCCCGAAAAACGGTGGCTAATCAAGGTTGTTAATAAATATTCAACTTTTCGTGGTAAAGTGGGGTTAGGACCATCCTAACCCCGCTTTTCTTTTGGCGGGCTCAAACCGGAGCATGCACTTGAGCAAACAAACCGTCCGACGCATCGGACTTCAATTCGACGACAACGAACTTGTCCCCTTCCTTTTCGGCGAACACGACAGCCATTTAAACCAGATCGAGGAAGAGCTGGATGTGGAAATTTCCGCACGCGGAAATGAAATCGTGGTTACCGGCAGCAAACAAAATCTACGCGCCGCGCAATCGGTCTTCGACGTTTTGTGGGAACGTCTGACCAAAGGCATGGATGTCGGCACCGAAGAAGTCACATCCGCGCTTGCCGTCGCGCGCAGCCCGATGGATGCCGCCACCCGCGATACCGCCATGGCCGCGCTGAAAGAAAGCCATGTGAAGGTCAAGGCAAAAAACAAAACCATCACCGCACGCAGCGCCAAACAGGCAGAATATCTGGACGCGATCCGCAAAAATTATCTGGTCTTCGGGCTTGGCCCGGCCGGTACAGGCAAGACGTTCCTTGCCGTTGCGCAGGCCGTCACCATGATGCTTTCGGGTGAAATCGACCGTCTTGTTCTCTGCCGCCCCGCTGTTGAGGCCGGCGAGCGCCTCGGCTTTCTGCCCGGCACCATGCAGGAAAAGATCGATCCTTATTTGCGGCCTATATACGATGCGCTGCACGACATGCTGCCGCCCGAACAAATCGCGCGGCGTCTGGCCGATGGCAGCATCGAAATCGCGCCGCTGGCCTTTATGCGTGGCCGCACGCTGTCGAATGCCGTGGTCATTCTTGACGAAGCACAAAACACAACGCCCGCACAAATGAAAATGGCGCTGACGCGTATCGGCGAAGGCAGCCGGATGATTATCACCGGTGACCTGTCGCAGACCGACCTGCCTGCCGGACAAAAATCCGGCCTGCACGACGCCATCGACGTATTGCGCGATGTAAAAGACGTCGCCATGGTACGTTTTGCCGAAGGGGACGTCGTGCGCAGCCGCCTTGTAAAATACATTGTCGAAGCCTACGACAAGCGCGACAGACAGCAGGGAACGGACGGTAAAAAAGCATGACCACCGTCCGGAAAGCCAAAGCCACGACCAGCAATGTCGAGGTTCATCTCGACACCGTATCGCCAAAATGGAAACGGGCCTTTTACGGCATGAACAGCCGTATTGAACGCGCGGCCGCTGCCGCCTTTGATGCGGCCAAAAAGCCGTCTGCCTTTACGCGCAGGCTTTTTGAGGTTTCCGTTATCCTCACGGACGATGGCGAAGTGCGCCGTCTGAACCGCGATTTTCGGGGAATCGACAAGCCGACGAACGTGCTGTCTTTTCCCCAAATCGACCTTGATTCCTTCAAAAAATCGTCTTTGGACGTTTTTCCCAAAAATATGCATATTCCGCTGGGCGACGTCGTACTGGGATATCAAACCATCGCCCGCGAAACCCGCGAACAGAAAAAAACCATTGAAAATCATACAGTTCATTTAGTTGTCCATGGCGTTTTGCACCTGCTCGGCTATGACCACATGCGCCTAAAAGATGCTAAAATTATGGAAAAATTAGAATGTGACATTCTAAAATCTTTGGGCTATGATGACCCGTACAAAGAAACGGATCCGACAGTCAAAGATGGCAAACGTAAACGCGCAACGCAAAATGACCGCAAATAGTCGCCCCATGGAAGACTCTTTGAAAAAAATGGACGCCGAGTCCGACGCCCCCCCGATAGGCAACGGGCAGGCGGCCAGCGCACCTGCCCCGCAGACCACACAAAACGGTGAAGGCCGCATCCTGGGCTGGGTGCGCAATCTGCTGCCTGTCAAACAGCAAAACAGTGACGATACGCTCCGCGATGCCATCGAAGAGCTGATCGAAGAAGAAGACAGCGCGCCGCAATCTTCCGTTGCCGCGCACGAACGCATGCTGATTTCGAATATCCTCGAACTGCGCGATCTGCCGGTCGTCGACGTCATGGTGCCGCGCGCAGATATCGTCGCCCTCAACGTCAATGCCCCCAAAGAAGACCTATATGCCCTGCTGCAACAAAAGCCGCACAGCCGCATTCCGGTTTACAAAGATGACCTCGACAACATCATCGGCGTTATCAACATGAAAGATCTCGTCACCACGCTGACGCAGGGCACCCATTTCGAGCTGCGCGATATCATGCGCGATGTGCTTGTCGTCTCCCCCGCCATGCGGGTCATGGATCTTTTGCTGCAAATGCGCCAATCCAAAGTACATATTGCCTTTGTGGTTGATGAATTCGGCGGCATCGACGGGTTGATCACCATCAACGACCTGATTGCCGCGATTGTCGGTGAAATCGATGATGAATTCGATTTTGATATCGCCCCGCAGCTGATCGAACGCCCTGACGGCTCTGCGATCGTTGATGCGCGGATGCCGCTGACCGATTTTGAAGAGCGTTACGGCGATCTTTTCACCGAAGACGAAGAGCACGAGGAAGCCGATACGCTGGGCGGCCTTGTTTCGTATATCGCCGGCCGCGTACCGGCCCGCGGAGAGCTCATCAAGCATGACAGCGGCCTTGAATTCGAAATCATCGATGCCGATCCGCGCCGCATCATGCGCCTGCGCATCCGCAACCTGCCCAAAAAACAGGGCGCGTCCGAATAATCTCTTTTCGGTCGCTTTTTAACAACGCGTCTGGATTCCGCGCATAAAGTGCGCTAGATTTTGCGCATGAAGCAAGCGTTACAAAATCTTCGCGGGTATAAAAAATACCTCGCCCTTTTTGGTCTGGGCGCGCTGGCCGTGCTGTCATTGCCGCCGCTCGGCATTTTTCCTGTTTTGCTGGTCTCTATTCCGGGGCTGATCTGGCTGTCACAGAGCGCGCCGACTAAATTCAAAAGCTTTCTTGGCGGCTGGGCTTTTGGCGCGGGCTATTTTATTTTTGGTTTGTACTGGATCAGCGCCGCCCTGTTCGTCGACATCCATGCCTGGGGCTGGGTGATGCCGTTCTCGCTTGTCGTCGGGCCCGCGCTGCTGGGCATTTTTTACGGGCTTATTCCGCTTTTTGCACATCGCTGGCGCGAGATGCCGTCTGCGCATGTATTGATGTTTACGGCATCATGGGCTGTCATCGAATATGCACGCGGCCATATCCTGACAGGTTTTCCGTGGAATTTTGCCGGACAGGCATGGGAACACGCGCTACCTGTTTTGCAAACCGTATCGCTGACCGGTATCTATGGCCTGACGCTGCTGACGGTTTTATGGGCGGCTACACCGGTTGTCTATAAACAATCGCCGCGTCTGGCACGCGTGGCCGCGGTGTCTTTTGTGCTGCTCGCCCTTTTCGGATTTTTACGCATGGCGCAAAACCCGACGGCACAGAACGGCGACACCGTTATCCGCATCGTACAGGCGAATATTCCGCAGACGCTAAAGTGGGATCCCGATGAAGACTGGCGCAATCTGGAACGCCATATCGAACTTTCCGCATCGCCCGAACGTGAAGAAAACCCGCCGCCGCGCTTTATCGTCTGGCCCGAAAGCGCCTCGCGTCACGATTTCGGCCACTTCCCCGAAATCGGCAGCTATGTTGGCCAGCGTTTGCCGCGCGGCAGTATCGGCGTTATCGGCAATATCCGCGTCACCGCCGACAAAAACGAAATACCAAGCGCCTATCACAACAGCCTGACAGCCCTCGGCCGCAAGGGAGAGGTGCTGGCGACCTACGACAAGCATCATCTTGTTCCGTTCGGCGAATATCTGCCGTTCCGAAAATACGTCACGTTTGAACCGCTGGCACTGGCGCTCTCCGGCATTGGCGATTTTACGCCGGGTGACGGGCCCAAAACGCTGCACATAGAAGGCATGCCCGCCTTCAGCCCGCTTATTTGCTACGAAGCGATTTTTCCGCGCGCCGTTATCGATGCAAAAGACCGCCCCGCATGGCTGGTCAATGTCACCAATGACGGATGGTACGGCATGAGCGCCGGCCCCTTTCAACATATGGCGATCAGCCGTATCCGCGCGATCGAAGAAGGTCTGCCGCTGGTGCGCGCCGCCAATACCGGCATTTCTGCCGTGGTTGATCCGGTTGGCCGCACCGTTGCCCGCCTTGGCCTTGGCGAAAAGGGACGTCTCGACAGTATTCTGCCCGCGCCGCTGCCCCCAACGCTTTATGCCGCAGCGGGCGATAGTATTTTCTTTGCCTTGCTGCTGATTGTCGGCGGAGCCGGTATCTTTATCGGCAGAAAGAAAACCGTATGATCGCCCGCGCGGAAAATGCTGTTTCTGCGCAGCAGGGCTGGCGGCGCTATCTGCTGGCTTTTGCGGCCGGTGCTTTTATGGTCGCGGCCATGCCGCCGGCGGGCGTTTTTCCGGCGCTTTTTATATCTATCCCCGTTTTAATGTGGCTGGTTGCTTCGGCACGCGGCGCCTTGGGCGCTTTTATGACCGGCTGGGCTTTTGGCTGCGGTTTTTTTATTGTCGGGCTTTACTGGCTAGGCATCGCTTTCAAGGCTTTTTTCAGCCATGTCATGTGGCTGTTCCCCGTTTCGGTGATCGGTATTCCCGTCTATATCGCGCTTTACTATGCGGCGGCAGCACTGCTGGCATGGCCGTTCCGTCGTAACCGCACGCATTACGCGCTGATGTTTACGGTCATGCTGTTCTGGGCGGAATATCTGCGCGGCCATTACATCACCAATTTTCCGTGGAATCATCTGGGATATGGCTGGCACCATGTCTTGCCTGTTTTGCAAGCGTCTGCATGGTTTGGTATTTACGGGCTGACGCTGCTGACCATCGTCTGGGCAGCAGCGCCCGTGATGTCACGGCGCGGCGGCGCGGCTGTACTGCTGAGCCTTTTCTTTGTTGCCGGTTTCGGTCTTTGCCATCTGCGTCTGAATCCGACGGTCGAGACCCCGCATCTGGTGCGCATCGTGCAGCCCAATATTTCGCAGGCGGAAAAAGAAGGCGGCAGCAAAAAAGAAGATATTTTTCTGCGCCATCTGACACTCAGCGCCACCGAAACCGCGCATGACGATAAAATCCGTTTCGTTGTCTGGCCGGAAACGGCTGTCGATATGTTCAGCCCCGAAGACCGCCGCAATATCGACCGGATTACATTATCATTGCCGCAAAATGCCTATGGGTTGGTTGGGGTAAACCGTATGGTTCCCGCCCCCGTGCCCGGTGTGCGCAATAGCCTGATTGTCCTGCATCCGCGTAGCCAGCGTCTGATTGCACAGCATGATAAATTCATTCTGGCGCCTTGGGGCGAATATATCCCCTATGCGGAGCTGCTCAGGAAAACCCCCTTTGGCCAGTATGTCGGTGCGATACCGCCGATGATTGCAGGATCCGGCCCCTCGACCATTCGGCTTGGCCCCGATCAACTGCCCGCGTTCAGCCCGATTATCTGTTTTGAATCGACCTTTGCCGGACGCATGAAAGACATCACACGCGGCAAGCCTGATTTTTTACTGTTTATCACCAATGATGCATGGTCCATGGGCACGCCGGGGCCGGCGCAGCATTTCGGTTTCGCCCGCGTCCGCGCCATCGAGGAAGGCCTGCCGATTGTGCGCGCCGCCAATAGCGGTATTTCCGGCATCATCGATGCACAGGGGCGGATTTTACACCGCCTTGATCTTGGTCAGGCCGGCATCATCGACGCGCCGGTGCCGGAACCCGCCGCAAAGCCCACGCTTTATGCGGGTACGGGGGATAGCCTTATTCTGCTGCTGGCAGGCTGCCTGACGCTTTGCCTTTTGCTGCTGAGTTATTTTTTCAGACCGCATCGCCGCGTAAAATCTTGATTAGCCTGCATATTTCGATGCGCTTGTTATGTACAATACTGGGTTGAATACATGCGTATGTTGACAATGGGGGGTTGTATTCCTATATAATGGAGATACAGCCGCTTTATTTGCAAAGGTTCCCCCCATGCCACGCACCCGTATGGATGATGAAGGCCCCCACCCCGTCGATACACATGTCGGCGCCAAGGTTAAATCAAGACGTCTGATGCTGGGGCTGAGCCAGGAAGAGCTGGCAAAATCAATTGGCCTGACGTTCCAGCAAGTACAGAAATACGAACGCGGCACAAACCGTATCAGCGTCAGCCGCCTGACCGAGATCAGCCGCGCCCTGAAAGTGCCTATCGATTACTTCCTCGAAGGCTGCACGAATGTTGTGCTGGGCGGCGGCGTCAAAAAGACCGCGATGCGCGGCGTGTCCGATACGCCACAGGCAACGCTGGAGCCGGACCCGATGACAAAACGCGATGTGCTGGAATTGATACGCGCGTATGAACATATCTCCACGCCGCATCTCAAAAAGCAGCTTTTGGAAATGGCCAAGGCCATGGCCAAGACCAGCGGGCCTGAATAAACCGCTGAAATCCGCAGCAGGTTTTACGGTGCCACAGTCAGGAAATCGCCCCTGTCGACGACACTGGACGTATCCATGCGCGATATCTCGGCCACTTCGGCAGCACTCAGGATACGGGTGTAAATCCGCACATCATCGATGAGCCCGTCATAGTAAAGCCCTCTGCCCGCACGCAGCTCCCCGACATAAAAATTGCCGCCGATCCAATCCGCCGAATTACCCGGATTGGCGAAAGTGGACATAAGCGCGCCATCTACATAAATATTGCTTTGCCCGCCCTTGATAGAACTGACTGCGGTCTGGCTCCATTCTGCATTGCCGATGGCGCCGCCGACGGTGGCTGTGCCGACATTCGAAGTATTAAATGTACGCGCAACAACCTCGCCATTACGTACCGTGACCCATCCGGGATAAGGCGCAGGTGCCCCCATCGGTCTGCCGTCCGACCAAACCGTAAACCCGTAGAGGTTCTGATCAGCCGTGCCGCCCGTGGTGCGGTCGGGCGCGACAGAGGCCAGCACCGTATACTGCGTATACGTCCCGGGCAGCGCCGTGGTGCGGACATATTCACTGCTGCCATTAAAATTAAGCGCTTGGCGGTGCAGCCCTGATGTCATATCGGCAAGGTCAAGCCCGCCCGTCAGCGTCCCGTTATATCCATTGCCGGAGCGGTCATAGGCAAGCGTATTGCTTGTCCATTCGCTATCAAACGTCCAGTGCAGCAGCAAACCGTCATGCAGCGGCGCGCCGTAATATATCTGCGGCTTCAGCCCGCCGGACGGTGTGGATTGATACAAGCCGCTGGCCTGCCCCCACCAGTTACCGCGCGCCATCAACGTGCCACCATCCAGATCGACGGCCAGATCTTCGAGCCCGTTGCCGTGCAGGCTGTTGCCACCGTCCGAACGCCCGCCACCGCCAAGATCCACATCCAGGCTGCCCACCACGCTATCGTCGTAAAGAATAACACCATGCTGCGCATTACCCGTCATGCGGGAGGCCGTCACGGCACCCGCCAGCGCGGCATCCTGACGGGCATAAAAACGCAGGCCATTCCGGTTGTCATCGATGCGCAGGTTATTCACATTCGCATCCATGTAACTGTTCAAACCAGCGGCTTCGATCCGCAGACCATCGCCGCCGTTATTGACCAGCGAAAGACTGCGCAAATTCAACATCCCCAGATCAGCACCGCCTGCAGCATAAGCATAAAGACCATGCCGCGACGCGCCATCCACCGTGATGCCCGCAACCGTCACATCGCTGCCCGTAATATAAATACCGTCGCCGTTTGCATTCAGATTTGTGATCACAGGCGCAGACGAAGACGGCAAAAGCATCTGGCCGGAAAAATTCGCCCCGTCTGCCGTCGTGAAGCGTCCTGCATCATAAACAAAATTTGTACCCGATCCGATCAAGGCCTGATTGCTTTGTGCAAGCACGATGCCATCCTGCATACCCGTGCTGTCGCCGGAACCTGTGTGGACATATATGATATCGCCGACCCTGTCGGCCACCGTACCCGCTGCCGCGAGGGTATTAAAAGGCGTTTCGCGGCCACCATCACCGCCCGCACCCGCCGTATTATCGACATGGAAGACGCGCTGGTTCATATTGTCAAATGCACTCAGCACCGGATTGCCAATGACAGGCGCAACAGCCACGCGCGCAGCGGTAATAACGTCAATGTCCCGCTCGGGGCTTTCGTCCATCCGGCTTTTAAGCCCCAGCGTCCGTGCCGAAGACTTTGCGCCGAAAGGAAAACGCACTGTCGCTTCGACAAAAGCCTGTGCGCCACGCTGGTTATCGGTTTCAAACCGTGCGCCCAGCTGGATATCTTGAGTGACATCGGCAATCGCGCGCAGGCGTATCCCCTGCAATCCGTCGACATTGCTGCCCTTGAAGGCAAAACCGCCCGCCGCGACACGGAAAGACTCCATCGGCCCGCGCAGCGCATCAATCGGCAAAGCAAATTCGATGTCAAACCCGTGCAGCGGTTTTTCAACCAGAAGCCCGCCGGTGTCGTAATAAATGCCGGTATCGGCAAGGTAAGGCGTGGTGGATGCCGCCGGAATTGCATAGCGTTCTTTTTGATTGGCGGGGACATAGGCGTTCAGCCTGATATCCAGCCCCTCGGTCATATATTCAAAACCTGCCGTCGCCTGATAAAAGACAGAGCCGCGCGCCGAACGCCGCCGGTCGAGCCAGCCATGCACGCCCAAAACCGCCTCTCCGCTGTGCGACAGTTGACGGTATCCGGCACCAAAATTCCATTCCCTGTTGTCGCCGTCATCGCCCATCAACCTGACATCGCCGTAAAAAACGCGGTCGCTGTCTTGCGCCAAGGGTACCCAGGCTTCGGTCATCAGGATGGAGCGTTCCGTGCCGTGACGCCAATTGGCTTCGAGGCGCGGCTTGAACTGCTTTTCTTTTGCTGTTTCCGCCCCCGCCACCGCCGGTGCGCAGAGCAGGGCAAGCCAGATGCCGGTAACGGCAAGCTTGCGCCTCAAAGGGCTGGGATCGTCAACAGAAGGCATAGTTCAAAAATATCCCGTATTTCAAATTACTTATTACAATTTCTTTCCGCATATCCAGTTAAGCGCATACTTTGATATGCGTCAAATTGAATATTAAAATTTCATATATTATGTTAAAACTTGACGCTGTCGCCGCACCCTCGCTTTTTGAAATCTTCTTTCTCGTTAAAGCCGCTTTTTTCTGCGCTGCGGTATTTAACGATTGCCGCTGGCCAAAGCGGTGACGTATAAAAAAACAGCATATAACAACATCCCTATAAAGGTTTTAAGGTCATGACAGAGCAAAAATACATCTTTACCAGTGAATCCGTCGGCGAAGGCCACCCCGACAAGCTCTGTGACCGCGTTTCGGATGCCATCGTCGATGCCTATCTGAATGCCGACCCCTATGCCCGTGTCGCGGCAGAATGCCTGGCCACCACCGGTTTCCTCTGCATTGCCGGTGAAACGCGCGGCCCGTCTTCGCTGACGCCCGATGTCATCGAAACTGTCGCCCGCCACGCGGTGCGCGACATTGGCTATAAACAGGAAGAATTCCATTGGGAAAAAATCAAGGTCGATGTGCGCCTGCACGCCCAATCTGCCGACATCGCGCAAGGCGTCGATGCCGCCGGTGACAAAGACGAAGGCGCGGGCGATCAGGGTATCATGTTCGGCTATGCCTGCCGCGAAACGCCTGAACTGATGCCGGCCGCAATCCAATATTCGCACGCGATTTTGAAATCGTTGGCCGAAGCCCGTCACAGCGGCGCGCTTTACAAACTGGGGCCTGATGCCAAAAGCCAGGTCAGCCTTGAATACGTTGCGGGCAAACCTGTGCGTGCGACATCGGTCGTTGTTTCGACCCAGCATGACGCCAGCCTCACGACCGAAGAAGTCCGCGAAATGGTGCGCCCCCATGTCGAAAATATCCTGCCCCAAGGCTGGATGTGCGATGAAAGCCAGTTCTACGTCAACCCGACCGGCCGTTTTGTGATCGGCGGACCGGATGGCGACTGCGGCCTGACCGGACGTAAAATCATTGTCGATACTTACGGCGGCGCCGCACCGCACGGCGGCGGTGCCTTCTCCGGCAAAGATCCGACGAAGGTTGACCGTTCGGCTGCATATGCCGCCCGCCATGCTGCCAAAAACATCGTGGCCGCAGGGCTTGCTGACCGCTGCACCATCCAGCTGTCCTATGCCATTGGCGTATCGCATCCGATTTCGATTTTCGTCAATACGCACGGCACAGGCCGCTATGACGACGCCGCGTTGTCGCTGGCGTTGCAGGCTGTGGCTGATTTCCGCCCGCGCGCGATCCGCGAACGCCTCACCCTCAACAAGCCGATCTATGCCCGCACCGCAGCCTATGGCCACTTCGGCCGCGCGGCCGAGGCTGATGGCGGCTTCACGTGGGAAAAGCTGGATCTGGTGGAAGCGCTCACAAACGAAATCTCGTCCAAAAAATACAAGGACGCGGAGCTGAGCGACAACGTCCGTGTGGCCGATTTCAAACGCTGATCCGCGCGCGCATTATGACCGAAGCCGCCCAGCCGCAACAACAGCGGCAGTTTTACGGCCGCCGCAAAGGCAAAAAATTACGTGCGCAGCAGCAGGATGCCTATGAAAGCATCCTGCCTGCCGCTACGATTGTCTTGCCTGCCGGTGACACGGCCGTCAATCCGGCATCATTTTTTGATGCGCCTGTGAAACAAGTCTGGATAGAAATCGGCTTCGGTCACGGCGAACATCTGGCGTGGCATGCGCAAAATAACCCCGATGTCGGATTTATCGGCTGCGAACCTTTTATCAACGGTATTGCCGCGATGTGTCTTCATATCCGCGAACATCACCTGAAGAATGTCCGCATCTGGCCGGATGACGCGCGGCTGCTGCTGAGCCGCCTGCCCGCGCAGTCGCTTGACAGACTTTTCATCATCAATGCCGACCCGTGGCCGAAAAAACGCCACCACAAACGCCGTTTTATCCAGACCGACATGCTGGACAGGCTGCATCGCCTGCTGAGGCCCGGCGCCGAATTCCGCATGGCGACCGACCATCCGGATCTGGCCGAATGGCTGGTCGAAAAAACCTGCATGCACCCCGGTTTCGACTGGCAGGCCACCTGCGCCGCCGATTGGCAGACCCGCCCCGCCGATCTGCGCGAAACAAAATTCCAGCACAAAGGCCTCAAAGCCGGCCGCCCCACTGTTTTTCTGAACTTTATTCGCAAATAATTGACATAATATATCAAGTTTTGCTATAAAGGGACAGTCGCACCCCGAAGGATCGCCATGTCTCAAAACCTGACCATAAGGCCGATGACCGATAAAGATATTCCCGCCGCTGCAAAACTGCTGGCGGCGGCCTTTAACGCATCCGCTTTCCATACGGAGCAAGACCTTGCCGCTTCAGCCTACAAGGGCGATCTGCGCAAAACCTTCATTGCCGCGACGGCGCAAGGCAAGGTGGTCGGCATATCGATTTGTGAGAATAACGGAGAGACCTTTTCTATCGAAATGCTGGCCGTCGCCGCAGAGCAGCGCCGCGCCGGTATTGGCGCACAGTTGATGCAGCACACCGAAAATTTCATGCGCGACAACTGGCTGCGCGGACAGACAGCTACGATTGCCATCGAAGATCTCACCAAACGCGGCAACGGCGGCTCCAGATACTACGAAAACATGGGCTACCAACGCACCGGAAAGACCGGGTCCACAGGCGCGCCCGTGCTTTATAAAACGCTGTCCCGATGACGTTTTCTCCCCTGCGCATAGAACCACTGGCCGACGGCCAGTACGAAGCGGCCGCGCATCTGCTGACGCAGGCTTTCAATATCCCTGCCGCCCGAAACCGCAGCGAATTGTCGGAAACGCACGGCGGGCTGTCGCAGATTTTTGCCGCCGCACGCGACGGCAAGGTGATCGGTATCGTCCGCTGCCATAAATTCGACAACAATTTCTCCGTCAGCCTCCTCGCCGTTGACAAGGCCGAACGCGGCAAGGGTCTCGGCCAGCACCTGATGCAACACGCCGAAGATTTTATGCGCCGTGAATGGCTGGACGGCAAAAAAACCTATATCAGCCTCGAAGACGAAACGCGCCGCGACAACCCCGGCTCCCGCTTTTACGAAAGACTCGGGTATGAGGAATGGCCGGATATGACCGGCAGCAGCGGGCAGCCTTTGATGTATAAGTGGCTGAATCCTTAAAAATTCGGTTTTTTACCTTTATTTTTTGGATTTTTGGCCTGTTTCCAGGCAAAAAATGCTTGCGAAAAGGGGCTTTCAGGCCTATAACACTGCTAAATCCCAAGCATTATAAAAAGGGTGGGCTCGAAAGAGCCCGCCCTTTTGCTTGAGAAACACTCAGGCAAGAACGACAAGAACAACGACGAGCACATGGAACAAGGCACGCTGACAAAAAAAATCGAACGCACCATTGCCCCTATGGCACAAACCATGGGCTATGACATTGTGCGGGTTTTAATGCTTGGCGCCGGTACCTCCCGCCCGACGTTGCAGATCATGGCGGAGCGTCCGGACGGCACGATGCTGATCGATGATTGCTCCCGTTTGTCGCAGGCGGTTTCTGCCTTGCTTGACGTTGAAAATCTGATTGAAGAAGCCTATGTGCTCGAAGTCAGCTCGCCCGGCATCGACCGCCCGCTGACACGCCTCAAGGATTTTGAGCGTTATACAGGCTTCGAGACACGCATCGAAATGCATACGCCCCAAGACGGCCAGCGCAAATTCAAAGGCATCCTGCGCGGCATAGACGGCGACCTGATTTTGCTGGAACAGGAAAACGGCACAACCGCCCGCCTGCCCTTTGGCGAGCTGGACAAGGCCAAGCTGATATTGACCGATGAATTGATACGCGCCGCGATGAAGGCCGAAAAAGACTCCAAGAAAAAGCGTCTTGAAGCCGGCGAAGAGCTGGACGAAGACTTCGACATCGAAGAAGAAGATGAAGAGGCCGAAGAAACCGACGCCAAAAAACCAAAACACAAAACGCCAAGCCCTAAAAAGAACCCGAAAAACAAAAAGAAAACCGGCAGCAAATAATATCGCCGCCTGACAGAAACAGAGAAACAGGACAAAACAGGAAAACAACGATGCAAGAACTCCTTCAAGTAGCTGATGCCGTCGCCCGCGAAAAGAACATCGACAAAGACGTCGTGATCGTCGCCATGGAAGAAGCCATCCAGAAAGCCGGACGTTCCAAATACGGATACGACCACGACATCCGCGCCATGATCGACCGCCGCACCGGCGAGATTTCCCTGTTCCGCTACCGCGAAGCCGTCGAAGCTTTCGATCCTGAAAATCCGGAAGCCGAAGCACGTTCTATCTTGCTGAAAGACGCCAAGAAAATTCAAAAAGACATCGAACTGGGCGGCTTCATCATCGACAAACTGCCACCGCTGGATTTCGGCCGTATCGCCGCACAGACCGCCAAGCAGGTCATCTTCCAGAAAGTGCGCGATGCCGAGCGCGAGCGCATGTTCGAAGAATATCAGGACCGCGTGGGCGAAATCGTTTCCGGCGTTGTCAAACGCGTCGAATACGGTAACGTCACCATCGATCTGGGTCGCGGCGAAGGCTACATGCGCCGTCAGGATGCCCTGCCGCGCGAACATTTCAAAACCGGCGACCGCGTGCGCGCTTATATCTATGACGTACGCCGCGAACAGCGCGGCCCGCAGATTTTCATCAGCCGCACGCACCCCGACTTCCTCGCCAAGCTGTTTAAACAGGAAGTACCGGAAATCTACGACGGCGTGATTGAAATCAAAGCTGTTGCACGCGACCCCGGCTCCCGCGCGAAAATCGCTGTTATTTCACGCGACAGCTCCATCGACCCTGTCGGCGCTTGCGTCGGTATGCGCGGCTCCCGCGTTCAGGCTGTTGTGGGCGAATTGCAAGGCGAGAAAATCGACATCATTCCTTGGACGCAGGACGTTGCAACTTTTGTCGTCAATGCCCTCGCCCCCGCCGAAGTCACCAAGGTCGTTCTGGACGAAGACAGCAACCGCCTTGACGTTGTTGTGCCCGACGACCAGCTGAGCCTGGCCATCGGCCGCCGCGGCCAGAACGTACGTCTTGCCACCCAGCTGTCCGGTTGGAACATCGACATCATGACCGAAGCCGACGAAAGTGAACGCCGCCAGACGGAATTCAAAACCCGCTCTTCGCTGTTCATGGAAGCGCTGGACGTCGACGAAGTCATCGCTCACCTGCTGGTGATCGAGGGCTTTACCTCTATCGAAGACATCGTTGAAACATCGATTGACGAACTGGCACGCATCGAAGGCTTCGACGGCGACGTCGCCGCCGAACTGAACAACCGCGCCGCCAACTTCCTTGCTGCCAAGAAGATCGAGTTTGAAAAAACCGCCAAAGAACTGGGCATCAGCAGCGAACTTTCCGGCGTTGCCGGCCTGACGCATGACATGATCCTGGCGCTTGGCAAAAACAACGTCAAGACAATGGACGACCTGGGCGACCTCGCCGGTGATGAACTGCGCGAAATCGTCGGCATGGATGTGCTGACCGAAAGCCAGGCCAACAATATCATTATGACGGCACGCGCCGGCTGGTTCACCGAAGAGGAAGAACAAGCCGCTGCGGAAGCCGCCAACGGGTAACGCCGCCATGTGACCCGCAAAAGCATACTACTTCGACGACCCCCATCAGGAAGGCAACAGACGACAATGGCTGAAAAAGACAAAAAAGAGCCCAAGAAAGAGCAACCCGCAAAGGAATCCGGCAAACTAACGCTCGGCGCCGGCAAGGGTACGCTCAGCCTGAAGGCACCCGTTTCCGCGGGATCTGCGCGCCAGAACGTTGCGGTGGGCCGCTCGGCCAAACCGGTCGCTGTCGAGGTAAAAAAGCGCCGCGGCCGCGATGCCGAACAGGCACGCCAGCAAGACGACCAGCATGGTGATCTGCATCTGACCGATGCCGAGCGCGAAGCCCGCATCCGCGCCCTGCAACAGGCGCAGCATGCCCCCAAAGACAATACGCCCGCGACGCAGTACCAGACGCAAATGGTCGTCAAATCCAAACCGGTCGAAGACGAACCTGCCAAACCCGCCGAAGCGGCTGCCGTCAGTGGCAAATCCGCCGGTGAACAGGCACGCGAACAGGAATTGGCAAAACTGCGCAAGATCAACGAACAGGAAGACCTCGACCGCCGCAAGCGCGACGCCGAAGCGCGCAGCAAACCAGCCGCCGCCGCGCCAAGCCGCCCGGGCCTTTCTCCTGCCGATGCGCAGGCCGCCGAAAGCCGTGGCCCCGGCCGCGGAAAAGTCGACCATTACGACCGCGAAGCACCGCCGTCGATTGCCGATGAAATCAACAAAAAACGCGGCGCCCTGTCGCGCTACGGCCAACAACGCCGCCGCAGCACCGCCAAAGTCACCGTTAGTCAGGTATTGAACGACGGTTTCGAAGACCGCGATTCCAAGAGCCCGTCTCTCGCCGCGCAGCGCCGCGCGCGCGAACGCATGCGCATGAAAATGCTCAGCGCGCAGCAATCGCAAAGTAAACAGTACCGCGAAGTGGTCGTCCCCGAAGTCATCACCGTTTCCGAACTGGCCAACCGCATGACCGAACGCGTCGGCGATGTCGTCAAGAAACTGATGACCATGGGTATCATGGCCACAGCGACCCAGACCATCGACGCCGATACCGCCGAACTGATCGTGCATGAATTTGGCCATACGCTGAAGCGCGTTTCGGAATCCGACGTTGAATCCGATATCCTCGGCATTGAAGACGAAGACGATACTCTCGAATTCCGTCCGCCGGTCGTGACCATTATGGGCCACGTTGACCACGGTAAAACCTCTTTGCTTGATGCCATTCGTCAGGCAGATGTTGCGGCACATGAATCGGGCGGTATTACCCAGCATATCGGCGCGTACCAGATCACGACGAGCGGTAACAAGAAAATCACCTTTATCGATACGCCCGGCCACGCCGCCTTTACCGAGATGCGCGCGCGCGGCGCCGACGTCACCGACATCGTTGTTCTGGTCGTTGCCGCCGACGACAGCGTTATGCCGCAGACAGTCGAGGCGATCAGCCACGCCAAGGCCGCAGGCAAGCCGATGATTATCGCCATCAACAAATGCGACTTGCCCACAGCGAACCCGAAAAAAGTGCGCACAGAGCTTTTGCAATACGAAGTCGTTACCGAAGACATGGGTGGCGACAGCCAGAGCGTTGAAGTTTCGGCCAAATCCAAAATGGGCCTCGACACACTGGAAGAAGCCATCCTGCTGCAGGCAGAAGTTCTCAACCTGCGCGCCAACCCCAACCGCTCCGGTATTGGCGCGGTCGTTGAATCGCGCATGGAACAGGGCAAAGGCTCGGTGGCGACCGTTCTTGTCCAAAAAGGCACACTCAAGCAAGGTGACGTTTTCGTCAGCGGTATCGAATGGGGGCGCGTCCGTGCGCTCTATAACGACCGCGGACAGCCGGTAAAAATCGCCCTGCCCGGACAGCCGATCGAAGTCCTCGGCCTCAACGGCACACCTGACGCCGGCGACGATTTCGTTGTCGTTTCCGACGAAGCGAAAGCCCGCGAAATTTCCGAATTCCGCCTGCGCCGCAAACGTGCGCTGCATGCCGCGAAATCGAAAGGCCGCGCGATTGACCAGATGATCCTCGACATTCAGGCTGGCACGGCGAAGTCCCTGCCCGTCATCATCAAAGGTGATGTGCATGGATCGATCGAAGCCATTGCCGGTGCGCTGAACAAACTGACCGAAGAGAATATCGAAGTCAAAGTTAACGTCATGCACTCGGGCGTCGGCGCCATCACGGAATCCGACATCACGCTTGCGAATGCTTCGGGCGCGCTGATCATCGGCTTTAACGTCCGCGCCAACCCGCAGGCTCGCGATCTGGCCAAGCGCGACGGCGTCGAAATCCGCTACTATTCGATCATCTACGAAGTCATCGATGAAGTGAAAGCCCTGCTGACGGGTCTGCTGTCGCCGGAACTCAAAGAAAAGTTCATTGGTTATGCAGAAATCCGTCAGGTTTTCAACGTCACCAAATACGGCAAGATTGCAGGATGCTTCGTCACCGAAGGTCTCGTCAAACGCGGCGCCAAAGTGCGGCTGCTGCGCGACAACGTGGTCATTCACGAAGGTACGCTCAAGACCCTCCGCCGCTTCAAGGATGAAGTCAAGGAAGTGCAAAAGGGTTATGAATGCGGTATGGCCTTCGATAACTACGAGGATATCAAGGATGGCGACGTCATTGAGGCATTCGAGATCGAATCCTCGGCTCGTACGCTGGAGGACGGCGCTGCGTAAACCCGCCGCCGCAAACAGCGCATGAAAAACCGTTCCAAATCCGCCAAAAATGCCGGTGCACAGCCGCCCGGACAACGCCAGCTGCGCGTGGGGGAACGTATTCGCCATATTTTGTCGGATGTGATGCGTCACGGCGGCCTGCGTGACCCCGACTTGCAAAACACTTCGGTCATTACAGTGACGGCGGTCGATATCGGCCCTGACCTGCAAAATGCCGTGGCCTATGTTATGCCGCTGGGCGGAGAGAACGCCGATGCCATCGTCGCCGCGCTCAACCGTGCTGCCGGTTTTTTCCGCAGCGAAATGGCCGCACAACTGGACTTGCGCTATACGCCCAAGGTGACATTTAAAATCGACCGCAGTTTTGACGAAGCCGCGCATATCGACAAACTTCTTGGCCGCTATGAAGTGCGTAAGGATACCGGTCAAGACGAAAAAGGCGCCGGCACAGACGACGATAACGAAACGGCCTGAGCGCGCCGCCCCTCCAGACAAGAAAAACAAAAATAAATGGCACGTAATAAAAAAGGCGTTCCCGTTCACGGGTGGCTGAACCTCGACAAACCGCTCGGTCTGACATCCACGCAGGCGATTGGCCGTGTCCGCCGCGTCACGAATGCGCAAAAGCTGGGCCATGCCGGTACGCTTGACCCGCTGGCAACCGGTATCCTGCCCATCGCCCTGGGCGAAGCCACCAAGACCATTCCTTATGCGCAGGATGCCGACAAGCTTTATCGTTTCACGGTGCTCTGGGGTGCGGCAACCGATACGGACGACAAGGAGGGGCAGATCATCGCCACCTCCGACACACGCCCCACAGCGGCGGCGATCGAGGCACTGCTGCCCCGTTTTACCGGTGACATCATGCAAACCCCGCCCCGTTTTTCGGCGATCAAACTGGACGGCGAACGCGCCTATGACCTTGCCCGTGCCGGCAAAGACGTCGAGATCAAATCCCGCCCCGTCACGGTTTACGACCTGCAATTGATCGAAACCACTGAAAACGAAGCCGTTTTCGAGCTGGAATGTAGCAAAGGCACCTATGTCCGCGCGATTGCCCGCGATATGGGGCAGATTTTGGGCTGTTTTGGCCATGTCACGGCGCTGCGGCGGCTTGCTGTGGGTGGTTTTACCGAAGAAAACGCGATTTCACTGGACGTATTCGAGAAAATGATGCAATCTTCGTCGCCTGATCAGGTTCTGCTGCCTGTGGAGACCGTGCTGGACGACATCCCGGCACTGGCCATGACAGACGCAGAGATCAGCCGGATAAGACAGGGTCAAACGCTCAAGTTCATCTCTCGTCCCGATTACGACCGCCTGATGGTGGCCGGTGTGGACGATACGACGGATCTGGTTTTGGCTCTTGGGGGTAACAAGCCCCTCGCCCTGCTTGAGAAACAGGGGATCGAGCTTCATCCGATCAAAGTGTTTAACCTCTGACTTTATGGAGTATCCGATGTCGATTGCAAAACAAGAGAAATCCGATCTTATTAAAAAATACGCGACCAGCAGCAAAGACACCGGCTCGCCGGAAGTGCAAATCGCCCTGCTGACCCAGCGCATCAACTCGCTGACCGAGCACATGAAAAAACACAAACACGATATGGGCAGCCGCCGTGGTCTGTTGCTGCTGGTTTCCCAGCGCCGCCGCCAGCTGAACTACATCAAAAAATCCAACGTCAAACGCTACGAAGCGTTGATCGAAAGCCTCGGCCTGCGCCGCTAATCTTTCGATAGAAAGAACAAGAAAAACCCGCTGTTATTGCAGCGGGTTTTTTCTTTTTCCCTTTATGCGTTTTGTTTGGCAAAATAAAGCCAAGGGAGATACTTCATGCAAAAACCCGATGCGGTTATATTCGATTGGGACGATACCATCGTCGATACATGGCAGGTCGTGCGATCTGCGATCAACACAACGCTGGAAGCTTTCGGCCATCGCCCGTGGAGCGAAGACGAAGCGCGCAAACGCATCGGCCCGCCCGCCCGCGTCCTGTTCAGCGGGCTGTTTGGCGAAGACAAATGGCAAGACGCCGATAAAATTTACATAGAGGCTTACAAAGCCCATATCACCGCCCATATCCGCCTGCATGACGGCGCACGCGAAACACTGGAAAAACTGCATGCCGCCGGTATCCCCATGGCCGTTGTCAGCACCAAACGCGGCGCGCTGCTGCGCACCGAAGCGGCGCAGCTGGGACTGGATAGATTTTTTATTCGTCTGGTCGGCGCGGGCGATGCCCCTGCGGATAAACCTGACGCTGCCGCTGTTCGCTTTGCGCTTGAAAATACGCAAATAAATCCTTCAAAAAAGGTTTTATTTATTGGCGATAGCGCAACAGATATGATGACGGCAAAAAATGCAAACTGCACCGGTATTTTGATCGAAACCAAACCACCCGCCGAAGAAAGCCTCGCCGCGCATCAGCCGCAGCATCGTGTCAAAAATCACGCGCAGCTTGTTGATTTTTTGGAAAAATATTTAGACGCGAAGCCCGCTTGCCCCGCCGCACCGCCCGGCCCCCGATAGCGTTTACTGCATAATCCGGATATTGTTTTTCTCGACCGACTGCGGGCGGATCGCCAGTACAACATGGACGCTTTCCGGATAAACGCAGCTGTCGCAATCGCGCCCGCTACCCAGAATACGTTCGGCTTCGCGCGGCGCAACAGTCGGTTTAACCGACGCATGCCCCACCATATGCGCCCCTTTGAAGCAGGAAACATCCATGGTATCCGGCGCGCGGCGCACCATCACGCGGCTGTTGGCTGCCGTGGTATAGCTCATACTGCCCGCTTGCAGAAAACAATGCGCGCCGGTCACGCCGGGCGTCACAACACTGATAGCCTGATAGTGGCGGCCTTTATCTTCGGCTGCTTTTTGTCCGCCGCCCGCGCAGGCGGAGAGCATAAAAACAAGCCAGATCAATGCAAAAAATCGTTTATCTATCATACAGCCTTATCCCGCTTGCCTGACTGCAGACGGTTGAAAATCAACATGCCCGCAATCATCGCCGCGGAAACAAACAGACAGATCAATATAATGTTCCGGATCACATTGCCGCCGACACTGTCTGCGTTTACGTACAACAGCGTATCTGCATACATCTTTGCGGTGTCTTTGACAAAATCGACATCAGAGAGCAATTCATAATTGCTGTAATAACTATACACAAGGATCAGCCTGCCCCGCACATTCACAGCCATCATGGCGACGGCAGCGGGATAGTTTTTTTTGCCCTGCGCGGTTTCGATGGCAAGGCTGGAGAGATTGAGAAAGCCGATATAGTCCTTGGTTTCGACAAAAACGCCCTGATTACGGCTTTCACCGACTTCCATTTTCATATCGGTTTTGTAGGTCGACCCGATATATTCGGTCGCATCGCGCATCACCTCGCCCACTTCGGGCAGGTTTTGCGGTGGCAATGCCGCCATTTCCTCGCGGAAAGAGGCCTTGACGGCCGCAAAACGCATATCTCCGTCAAGGAATACGCCCTGTTTGAGGGTCTGAACGATGAGATATCTGCGGAACCCCTCGCCGGAGCCTTGCGCCATACGTTCCATATCCGCATCGGAAATATAAAACGCAAGCATCCGGTTGTCCGGCAGCACAAATTTTGACATCAGCCGGTCAAACTCGGCGGAGCGCCCCAAAACCTCTTCAAAACCGGGCAAGGCAGGCAGAACGATATCGCGGCCCGCGACAAATTCCTGCCGCACCCGCTCGGTACCCGCAGAGGCCGCCCAGGGCGCAAGACACACCAGCAGCAGCGCCAGACAAAGAACGATGCCGCCGCGGCCAAGCACCTTAGCCACCGTTTTTTGGCGGGCGTGCGGCTTTGACAGGCTGAGATGTGTTTTGGTTTGCAGCATCGGTTTCTTTCGGGTTGTCGATCTGGAAAAACCGCATCAGCTTTCCGTCTTCATATTCATAGACGGTTGGCGTCGCATTGGGAATGCGTTTTTTATTCGGATTTGCGCCGCCATCCACCGGAATGGTCTCCGTGCCCAATACGAAATCAAAGGCACGCACGATGCCCGCATGGCAGACGACCAAGACATTCTCGCCCCGCTCCAGCTTGGGCAGAACTTCGTTTTCAAAAAAACGTCCGACACGCTCCACAACCTGCTTCGGGCTTTCACCGCCCGGCAAGGCTCTGTCATAGGCACGCTGAAACGCGACAATTTCGGGATCTGTCTTGTAATTGCGGCCGGTAAAATCACCGGCATGAGATTCGATAATGTCCGCATCCTGTACAATATGCCATGTGCCATCGGGCTGTTTGAGATGCGGGTTAGACGTGGTCTGCCCCAGTGCCAGCGCGGCGGTATTGAATGCGCGCGACAAAGTTGAACTATAGGCATGATCAAACCGCATGCCTTCGATCAGGCGTCCGGCTTCGCGTGCCTGCTCTTCGCCCAGCGCCGTCAGCGGCACATCGGCCTGCCCGGTCATCAGATGGTTTTTATTATAATCTGTCTGTCCGTGACGGAAGATGACGAGGGTGCCTTTTTTCATGTTTTTCTTCTTTCGTTTTTTAATGTTTATGCCGCATCGGCGTCTTTGATATCCAGCAGGCTGCGCCCGCCCATCGCCGGCGGCTGCTGGATAGCGAGAATGCCCAGCATGGTCGGCGCGACATCGGCCAGCGCCCCGCCGCTGCGCAGGGCCAGATTGCCGCGATAGCCGAATAAAATACAAGGCACGGGGTTGGTCGTATGTGCCGTGTGCGGCTGGCCGGTTTTTTCGTCAAACATCTGCTCTGCATTGCCGTGATCGGCGATAACAAGCAAAACACCGCCCAAATGTTCAACCGCCGCCACCACGCGCCCCAGACAGCTGTCAACAGCCTCGACCGCTTTGATAGCCGCCGCAAGGCTGCCGGTATGGCCGACCATATCGGGATTGGCAAAATTAAGGATGACCACATCCTGCTCCGGCAGTTTTTGCAAAAGCTTGTCGGTCAGTTCATAGGCAGACATTTCCGGCTGCAAATCATAGGTGGCCACTTTGGGCGATGCCACCAGCAGACGGTCTTCGCCGTCAAAAGCTTCTTCGCGCCCACCGTTGAAAAAGAAAGTAACATGCGGATATTTTTCCGTCTCTGCCGCGCGCAGCTGCTTGAGCCCCGCCCGCGCGACCACTTCGCCGAAAATATCATCCATCGACTGCGGCGCAAAAAGCACTTTGACGTAAGGCATAAAGTAATCGGCATAGGACGTCATCGTCGCGGTGTTTGTTACCGGCACATAGGCGCCGCGGTCGAACTTGTCGAAATCGGGCAATATAATCGCCTGCAGAATTTCGCGGATACGGTCGGATCTGAAATTCGCGCTCAGCACGCCGTCTTCGGGGTTGATGCCCGTATAGCCGCCGATCACAGAGGGTTTGATAAATTCATCGGTTTCGCCTGCGGCATAGCCTGCTTGAATGGCGGCAGCCGCATTGTCGAATGCCGCGCCCTTGCCATACGCCAAGGCGTCAAAAGCCTGCGATACACGCTCCCACCTGTTGTCGCGGTCCATGGCGTAAAAACGGCCACAGACCGTGGCGATGATTGCTGCGGTGGGTAAATCGCGCGCAAAGGTATCGACATATGTCGCCGCGCTATTGGGCGGGGTATCACGCCCGTCGGTAAAAATATGCACATAGGTTTTGATTTTTTCGGCATCGAGAATTTTTGCCAGCGCCACCATGTGATCCTGATGCGCGTGCACGCCGCCATCCGACACCAGCCCCATCAGATGGGCGGCGCCGCCGGATTGCTTCAATGCCGCGATAAATCCACGCAGCGCATCGTTCTGTGCCAGAGAACCATCCGCAGCGGCCAGCGTGATACGCGGTAAATCCTGCATAACCACACGCCCTGCGCCGATATTGGTATGACCGACTTCGGAATTGCCGAATTGCCCTTCCGGCAACCCCACAGCAAGGCCGTCGGTGCGCAGCGTCGTATGCGGGCAGCTTTGCCACAGGCGGTCAAAATGCGGCGTTTCAGCCTGCGCAATCGCATTGTGCTCGGCTTTGTCGCTCAGGCCCCATCCGTCGAGAATACACAGCACCAGCGGTTTTTTCGGCATCACATTCCCCTGTTGTCGTCCCTGATATTGGCTTTGATTTTGCCACTGATTTTGATTGTTTTTACGGGACGTTTCAAGCCTAGGCGTTTGACATATCATTTTCAACCGGAAAAGCGCCGAGATTTGCCAGAATATGGGATAAAATCTTGACTTTGCCGCGCCGTGATGGCATTGATTTGTGTGAAAAATAAGGTGAAAAAGAAGCGTTCCGCCGCCCCTTATTGTTTGTTTTGTTTGACCGAGGCGGAACTTTGTAAAAAGGAAAAGAGACTGATGTTTAATATTACCCGTAAAGAAATCGAATGGGCTGGCAAAAAGCTGGTGCTGGAAACCGGCAAGATCGCCCGTCAGGCTGACGGCGCCGTCATGGTGACCTATGGCGAGACAACCGTTCTCACCACCGCCGTTGCCGCCCGCGCTGCTAAACCCGGCCAGGATTTCTTCCCTCTCACCGTTCATTATCAGGAAAAAACCTTCGCTGCCGGCAAAATCCCCGGCGGCTTCTTCAAGCGCGAAGGCCGTCCGTCTGAAAAGGAAACGCTGGTTTCCCGCCTGATCGACCGCCCCATCCGCCCGCTGTTCCCCAAAGGCTTCCTGAACGAAACACAGGTTCTTGCAACCGTTCTGTCCGTTGACCTGCAAAACGATGCAGATATCGTCGCGCTGGTGGGCACTTCTGCCGCGCTCACGATTTCGGGCATTCCTTTCATGGGCCCGATTGGCGCCGCGCGCGTCGGTTACGTTGATGGCCAAATGATTTTGAACCCGACCACCGAAGAGCGCAGCCGCAGCAAGCTCGACCTCGTTGTCGCCGGTACGCAAGAAGGCGTGCTGATGGTTGAATCCGAAGCGCACGAACTCTCCGAAGAGCTGATGCTTGATGCCGTCATGTTCGGCTGGAAAGGCTTCCAGCCGCTGATCCATGCGATCATCGAATTCGCCGAACAATGTGCAAAAGAACCTTGGGAACTGGCCAAGCCTGCTTATGATTTCGACGCCCTCAAAAAACAGGTCATCGATCTGGTCGGCACGGATTTCAAAGCCGCCTATGCCACCCAGCTGAAGCAGGAACGCGTTACCAAGCTTGACGCCGCCCGCGACAAAGCCATCGCCGCCCTCGTCACCGAAGACGGCCCTGTGACCGAGCAACTGGTGAACAGCCTGTGCAAAGAAGCCGAAGCCGATATCGTCCGTGGCGGTATCCTTGATACCGGCATGCGCATCGATGGCCGTGACACCAAGAAAATCCGCAACATCCTCGCCGAAGTCGGCGTTCTGCCCCGCGTGCATGGCTCTTCGCTGTTCACCCGCGGCGAAACGCAGGCGCTGGTTGTCACCACACTGGGCACCGGCGATGACGAGCAGATCATCGACAGCCTCGAAGGCGGCTACAAAGAAACCTTTATGCTGCACTATAACTTCCCCCCGTATTCTGTCGGTGAAACCGGCCGTATGGGTGGCCCGGGCCGCCGCGAAATCGGCCACGGCAAACTGGCATGGCGTGCATTGCACCCGCTGCTGCCGCCGAAGGACCAGTTCCCCTACACGATCCGTATCGTGTCGGAAATCACTGAATCCAACGGTTCGTCTTCCATGGCAACAGTCTGCGGTTCTTCCCTTGCGATGATGGATGCGGGCGTACCGCTGGTGAAACCGGTTGCCGGTATCGCCATGGGCCTGATCAAGGAAGGCGAAAAATTTGCCGTCCTCTCCGACATTCTCGGCGACGAAGATCACCTCGGCGACATGGACTTCAAAGTCGCCGGTACGGCCGACGGCATCACCGCGCTTCAGATGGACATCAAGATTACGTCCATCACCGAGCAGATCATGAAGATAGCACTGGGTCAGGCACAAGAAGGCCGTCTGCACATCCTTGGCGAAATGGCCAAGGCGCTGACGTCTTCGCGTGACAGCCTCAATGCCAACGCACCACAGATCGTCACGATCAAAATCCCGAAAGACAAGATCCGCGAAGTTATCGGCTCTGGCGGCTCTGTCATCCGCGAAATCGTCGCCCAGACCGGCGCGAAGATTGATATCGAAGATGACGGTACCGTTCAGGTCGCCGCTGTCAGCGCTGAATCCATCCAGAAAGCACTGGACTGGATCAAGGGCATCACGGCCGAGCCGGAAATCGGCGCGGTCTATGACGGCACTGTCGTCAAGATCGTTGAATTCGGCGCCTTCGTAAACATCATGCCGAAGACCGATGGCCTTGTGCACATCTCTGAAATCGCCCCCCGCCGCATCAAGTCCGTGGACGAAGTGCTGAAAGAAGGCGACAAGGTAAAAGTCAAGTGCATCGGCCTTGATGAACGCGGCAAGATCAAGCTGTCGATCAAGGCACTGATGGCCCCTGAAGAAGGCCAAAAAGAAGCCGTTTAACAGACGGATTGATTGACAATCGCAAAAGCGCGGGTGAATATTCACCCGCGCTTTTTGTTTTCTGACAGGAGTTTTTATTCATGTCTTCCCTCCTCATCCCCAAAGTCATCGGCCACCGCGGCGCGGCAGCCTATGCACCCGAAAACACGCTGTCATCGATACACGCCGCCGCCGATCTCGGTATCGAATGGGTAGAGCTGGACGTTAAACTGACGCGCGACGGCGTTGCCGTCATTTTTCACGACGAAGAGCTTTTGCGCTGCACCGGCGCAGACGGGCTTATCAAAGACCTTGACTGGAAAGATGTTCAGGAACTGGATGCCGGTTCATGGTATGGCGACAGCTTTATCGGCGAAAAAATTCCGACGCTGGAAGACGCGCTGAATGTCATCCTTGACCGCGGACTTGGTCTCAACCTTGAAATCAAACCATGCCCCGGACGCGAAAAGGAAACAGCCGAGGTCGCGCTCGACGTTGCCTCGCGCATCTGGCCGGAAGACGGGCCGCCGCCGCTGATCTCCAGCTTTCAGCATGTCAGCCTTGAGGCGGCGATGGATATGATCCCCGAATGGCCGCGCGGTTTTTTGATGGACGAACATCTGCCTGACTGGCGGCAGATGGCAGAATATCTGGAAGCCGCCACAATCAATTTCAACGGCAATACCGCCACGCGCGAAGAGGCGGAGGAGTATATGGAGCTGCAAAAGCCCCTGCTCGCCTATACGATCAATGATCCGGAGATGGCGCGCGAACTTATGCGCTGGGGGGTCGATGGCGTTTTTGCAGATAACCCTGATGTGATCCGCGAGGCGATTGAGACGCGCCATTAAGGACAGGCGCGGGATCAAGCCCGTCATTCAAAAGACGATGCATATCCGGCGGACGGCGAAGACCGGCAGGCCAGATGCTTTCTTCGATCCGCTTGAAAGACACGCGTGCATCCTGCATAAATTTTTCCTGCGGACTGACACCAAAAACATGGATCAGGCGGTTATAGGCAAAAGACAGCGCGCCCGCATCTTCGTCTTTCAGCGGCCACTGTTTTTTTGAAGAGACCGCTTCGGCCACGCGCGCAAGGCTTTGTGTCTGCGCCGAAAAATCTAGCGCTTCACGGCGCATCGCGGCGGCACTCTCCTGTTCGCGGCGGTGCAGCTGCTGCATCATTTCGTGCAGATGATCATGATCCTGCTGGCGTATCATCGCGGGCCCTCCCGTCGTTATTTCAAGACCAGCTATATTGCCATAAGAAAAAGAAGGCCGTCAAGAAGACGCGCCCGCGCTTGCGGTGCTTAAGTACCAAAAGCGCCTTATTTTCAAGGATAATCGCAGCTATCCGATGTCACGCTGATAAAGGAGCGCTCCCCCGCCGCCACGGTAAAGCGATATTCTTTGCTGCCGACAACCAGTGAATGCTGGATAGGCAGCAGACCTTCTTTCACCGTCTGCTTGCCGCCGATTTCGATGAAGACGATTTTTACCGGCTTGCCGGGGTCATACCATGCTTCGGGCATACCATTCGCCGTGGTCGCCGATGCACCTTCGCCGGTTACCGTGACCACGCCGTTGCCAAAGCTGACCGTGCCGTGCGGCCCGTTGTAGACAGGCGTTTTCACAACGAAGCGTTTGACCGACGGATCGGTACAATTTTTAGGCGGACGCGCCGCTTCGATGACAAAGGCCAGGCGCGCAGGTTTGATACCCGCATTCAATTGCTTGCGCACCAGATCGGTCAGGTTTTTGAATTCGCCTTGTGGCACTTCTTGCTGATATTTCGCTTCCAGCTGCTGGTAACGCACCTGCGTCGACTGCACTTCCGAGCGCAGCGTGGTGATCATATTTTCAAGCCCTGCGCGTTCTTTTTCCAGCGACGAGGCCTTTTCCTTGAAGGCCATCTGGCTGGTGCGTTCGGTTTCCGCCCCCCACCAGAAAGAAGCCCCGGCAAGCGCGAGCAGGAACAAGAAAATCCACAGCCCCTTGCGGCGCTGTTGTTGCTGTCTGCGGCGGTGGCGACCGACGCCGCCCGTTCCGTACATATTAAACGTCATAGCTGACTCCGTTCTTGTTCACGCCGGTGATCATGGCTCGTCCACATCCCGCTGAAGCTGTATTTTGGGGCTGGCAATTTCCCCGATATTTTTAAATCCGATACGTGCCATCAAAGCCGTGCCGCTCTCGCCGGAGGCCTCGTTAATCAGGTTACGTGTGCCCTGCAGCGAGAAAGTAAAACATTCATCGGCATAGGTGATACCGAGCGAGGCCTTGCGCAATCCGGGCTCCTGTCCCAGATCCGTCAGGCTAGAGGCGTTCAGCGACCAAAAGGGTGTCAGGCGATAAACGCCATCCACAAGCATTTGTTCCCGCGATTCAGTGAAACCGGTACCAGCTATCCCGCCAAAATAGATGTAACCCAGATTAAGCGTAAAGCGGTCATTGCCGCCCTGCGCCAATAATTCGTGGCGGCGCATCGTCAGGTGACGGTTGTCTATCTGAAAACGGTAATCGCCGCGCAGATAGCGCGACAGACCCAGATTGACCTGCCCGACGATATCGGATGAATTTTGTTCCAGACCAGATCCGCTGGGGAAAATATTATCATCGTCAAAACGGTAACTCTGGCCGACAAAAATTTTGCCAAACCGGCCATTGTCGCCATAAAGCCCCGTGCGCAGGCCGTAATTAACGCGCGCCCCATCTTCCTGCCCGTCGATACCGGGGAAGCGGTTATGTGCAAAAAGATTGCTGGTATCGAGCTGAATATCGATACTGTCTTCGTTTGGAATGCCGCGGTCATTGTCATCCACCTGCGGGCTTAGACTCGCGCCAACCAGCGGTTCAATGACCACCTGCGATTTGTCAAACCGTTTGACGAGCGGATAGCTGGCCATCACGCCCGCGACAGCCATGGCGCGGCCGCGGTTGGAATCGCTATCAATACCGGGGTTCAGTATCGCCGCATCGCGGTCTTGCAGCGCGTAAAAATCGCCCCGCACAGAAAGATCCATCTGCGTCACAAGCCCCATTGGCAGCACATCGCGGCGTTGCCAGCCCATATCGGCAGAGGCACGCTGCATATCCTGCGCGCCCCTGTCACGGTGCAGCGCCAAGGCCGAAACCCCCGCCGACCAGCGGCCACCCAGCATCGAAACCGGTTCACCGTACATGCGGTGTTCGGCCTGCGGCAAGACATCCGGCTGTTCGGGACGCGGACCGAGACGGACGTCCTGAAAATTCAGCGCGCTGATCCGCGAATAATTGCGCCCTGCAAAACGTTCGGCGTAAATTTCATTTTCCAGCACGTTCTCTTTCGAAATATCGTAAAGGCGGAGATATCCTTTGTCCGATGCCCTTTCGATATTCAAACCGGCGCGCCATTTATCATCGATGTTGTAAAGACCGGTTGCAAAAATATGGCCGCGCTTGCGGTCTTCCTTGATTGTGCCGTTTTCTTCGCGCCTGTCCGAAACAACGCCGCTGCCGTCCAGCTGCAGCTTGCCGTCTTCAAATCGCTGGCGCCACTGCCCCATCATCAAAACGCCTGCGCGCGTGCTGGGACGAATACGTACCGTAGCGTCTTTATCGGGCGCGATATCACCGAAGTAATATCCCGCCTCGACAAAGGTACCGACATCGTCGCTCCAGCCGTAATCGGGCCGTAAAAACCCGCTTTTGCGCTCAACCGAAGGGTCCGCATGCGAAAAGATCGGCGCAAAAGCCAATGGCACGCCAAGCACTTCCAGCCGCGCGTTTTTGTATTTGATGCTTTTTGTTTCCAAATCATGCTCGACTTTATCGGCCTTGATTTGCCAGACGGGGTTCGGCTTTCCTTCGCAGACTTTGCACGGCGTATAGCTGCCTGCGGTCATGGTGGTGCGGCGGCCGTCTTCACGGCGCGCTTCTGCGGCGGTAAAACGCGAACCGTCCGCCAATATCGACAGCAATCCCTGCACGTAACCGTTTTTAAGATCGCCCGAAAGCTCGACGTATTCTGCGGTATGCACATCGCCGTTTTCATCCAGCAGCGCGACATTGCCGATAGCCGATACGACATCTGTGCCGAGGTTATAGACGATTTTATCGGCACGTAAAATTTTGCCGCCCTGCTGCAGCTCGACATCGCCGGTGGCCGTGACGCTCTGGCCGGCTTCGTCGTGTGTCAGTTCCTTGGCCGCGATATTGACCGGCTCGTCATCATTGAAATCAAGCGGCGCGGCGAAGGCTGTGCCCGCCAACAGGCATAGCAGTAAAACCAGCGCCACCGCGCCGCGTTTTCCGTGCCTGTTGTTGTCCGGTTTGAAGCCTGTCACTGATACCCATATCCCGCAGCAGAAAGCCGCATCTGTATAGATTATGATTATTGAGAAAAATCAGATACATGTCAACGCTTCGCCCGCGCGTTTCTGACAAACGCGGGGTAAAAAAGACGATGCCGGGCGGTTTATTTTTTCTGCAAAAACGACGGAATATCGTCACCAAAGCTGCCATTGTTGACATCGGATTCTTCGATGTCCTGCGGCGGCAGGCGATGACGGTGGTTTTGCTTCTGGTCGCGGTTGTGGTGGCGCGCTTTTTGTTGCACCGATGGCTGCGGCGGCGGTGCTTCGGTCGGGGTTGCGCCCGCCATTTCGAGGAGATCGATTTTCTTGCCGATCAGCTTGTGAATATTCGCAAGCGCCTTTTCGTCACTGGGTACAACCAGCGTGAAGGCACGGCCTTTCGCCCCCGCACGGCCGGTACGGCCAATGCGGTGCACGTAATCTTCGGCATTGAAAGGAACATCCCAGTTGAAGACATGCGACATGCCCTGCACATCAAGACCGCGCGCGGCAACATCGCTGCATACCAATATCTGGATCTCTGCCGCCTTGAATTTGTTCAGCGCGGCGGTGCGTTCGTCCTGCTCCATATCACCGTGCAGCGCAGCGCAGGACAGGCGTTTGGATTTCATGAAACGGCAAACTTCGTCAATGTCGCGTTTGCGGTTGCAGAAAACGAAAGCGTTTTTGACGTCTTCCTGTTCGTAAATCTTCATGAACATCGCCGATTTGCCGCGGGAATGATGCACGTTGACCAGATACTGTTCAACATTCACCGACGTCGAAGAGGGCGGCGAAACCGTGATAGTTTTAGGATTGCTGAGATATTTATCAGCAAGTTTTTTAATCGGCCCCGGCATGGTGGCCGAGAAGAAAAGCGTCTGGCGCATCGGTGGCAGCAGCGACACAATTTTTTCAAGATCGGGAATAAACCCCATATCCATCATGCGGTCGGCTTCGTCAATCACAAGGATCTTGATATCGGCGAGCAAAATCTTGCCGCGTTCGAACAAGTCCAGCAAACGGCCGGGCGTTGCGATAAGAACATCGACACCGCGCTCCAGATTGCGGATTTGATCGTCCATCGACGTACCGCCCACAATCAGCGCCATGCTGAGCTGCGAGTGGTATTTGCCGTACTTGACGAAGTTCTCGGAAATCTGCGCCGCCAGTTCGCGCGTGGGGCTGAGGATCAGCGAGCGCGGCATGCGCGCTTTGGCGCGGCCACCGGCCAGCGCATCAATCATCGGAATGGTAAAGGCTGCTGTCTTGCCTGTCCCTGTTTGCGCAAGGCCGAGGACATCGCGGCACATCTGGATCGCGGGAATGGCCTGCGCCTGAATGGGGGTCGGCTCCTTGTAGCCCGCTTCTTCAACGGCTCTGAGGATACCTTCGCTGAGACCTAAATCTTTAAATTCCATAATGTTATTTTTTGCCGTTAATTTGTTCGGATTCTTTTACTTATCACACATTGCTCATACGCTGTTTTCGATGTAATTTAAAGCATAATTTCATATTTCTTAGGACGAGGTACCCCATGGCGAAAGCCCGCCCGCACATGACCGCTGCCGATACGGCAGCGCCGGTCAGCAACCTGCCTGTCAAACTCCCTGCTCCCGCCAACAGGACGAGCCGCCACGCCCGCAATCCGGGCTTCGACCTCAACCTTGAATGGCTGGAAGGCGTCGAAGTGAATTTCAGCGCCGTGGAGCGCCGCACCGCCACCCTGCTCGGCCGCCGCACGGTCAAGAAAGAATGGCAGGCCGCTTGGCTGCTCAAGGCGCTGACCTGCATCGACCTGACCACACTGAACGGCGACGACACCGTGGGCCGCGTCAAACGCCTCTGCGCCAAGGCCAAAAAGCCCCTGCGCGATGATATTGCCGAAGCGCTCGGCGTTGCCGACCGCCCCATCACCACGGGCGCGGTCTGCGTTTATCACGAAATGGTCGATACCGCGGTGCGCGAACTGGAAGGCACAGGCATTCCCGTCGCCGCCGTATCCGCCGGCTTCCCGCATGGCATGTCGCCGCTGAAACAGCGCCTGGCCGAGATCCGCGCCTCTGTCGCGGCGGGCGCAAAGGAAATCGACATCGTCATCACCCGCGGCCATGTGCTGACCGGCAACTGGCAGGCGCTCTATGATGAAGTGAAGCAAATGCGCGAAGCTTGCGGTGATGCGCGTTTGAAATCCATTCTGGCCACAGGTGAACTCGCCACGCTGCGCAACGTCGCCAAGGCGTCACTTGTCGCGATGATGGCAGGGTCGGATTTCATCAAGACCTCCACCGGCAAAGAAAACGTAAATGCGAACCTGAACGTCTCGCTCATCATGATCCGCATGATCCGCGAATTTGACGAACAGACCGGATACAAAATCGCCTATAAACCCGCCGGCGGCCTTTCGACCGCCAAGGACATCATGAATTACCAGTTCCTGATGAAAGAAGAACTGGGCAACCCGTGGCTGGAGCCTGACCTGTTCCGCGTCGGCGCGTCTTCCCTGCTCGGCGATATCGAACGCCAGCTGGAACACTTCGTCACCGGCCGCTATTCCGCGAATAACCGCCACCCGATGGCGTAGGGAGACCCGATATGGGCAATAAAGATTTTAACAGAAACAGCAATCCTATCACGCAGGACGATCTCGACCGGTTGAAAGCCGCCCGCGCCGCTGACCCGAATTGGGAGAAAGCGATTGCACGCGCGGTAGAAGCCGAAGCCGCCCTTTCGCCCAAAGACGATCCGGCAGAGGGAAAAATCATTATCAGCAAGAGCGTGCCGAAGCCGCAGCGATAACAACACAATCGCGCCTGCACAGTATTTGTGCGGGCATAGCGCAAAGAAAGATTAAGGGAGACCACCACATGTCCGCAAAAGTTGCAGAAATTTTCGACACCATGGAATACGGGCCGGCGCCGGAGACGGAAAAAACCGCCCTGCAATGGCTGGATCAAAAAGACAGAACCATCGGCCATTTTATAGGCGGCAAATGGGTCGTTCCCGCCAAATCGAAATGGTTTGACACCGTTAACCCCGCGACGGGCGACAAGCTCGCCAAAGTCGCCTGCGGTACCAAAGCAGATGTCGATGCCGCCGTGAAGGCCGCAAAAACGGCGCTGAAGAAATGGCAGGCGCTCGACAATCATGCGCGTGCAAAATGTCTTTATGCCCTCGCCCGCCTGATCCAGAAAAATTCCCGCCTGCTGGCCGTGCTGGAAACATTAGACAACGGCAAGCCGATACGCGAGACGCGCGATATCGACGTTGCCCTCGCCGCGCGGCATTTCTATCACCATGCCGGCTGGGCGCAAATTCTGGATACCGAATTCCCCGGTTATACCGCGCACGGCGTGGTCGGTCAGGTTATTCCGTGGAATTTCCCTTTCCTGATGATGGCGTGGAAAATTGCTCCTGCGCTTGCCGCGGGCAATACCGTTGTCCTGAAACCTGCCGAATTCACACCGCTGACCGCTGCTTTGTTTGCTGACCTCTGCCTCGAAGCCGGCATCCCTGCGGGTGTCATCAACATCGTACAAGGCGATGGCAGCACAGGCGCGGAAATCACCAAACATCCGGACATCGCCAAAATCGCCTTTACCGGATCGACCGATGTCGGCCGTTTGATCCGCCAGACCACGGCAGGCAGCGCCAAGGCGCTCACGCTGGAGCTGGGCGGCAAATCACCCACCATCGTTTTTGAAAATGCCGATCTGGATAGCGCGGTCGAAGGCGTTGTCGATGGCATCTGGCTTAATCAGGGTGAAGTCTGCTGCGCCGGTTCGCGCCTGCTGTTGCAGGAAGGCATCGCCGACAAAATGATTAAAAAGCTGAAACGCCGCATGGCGCAGCTGCGCGTCGGCTCGCCGCTCGACAAAGCCATCGACATGGGGGCACTGGCCAGCGAAGAACAGCTGCAAAAAATCACCCGCCTCGTCAAACAAGGCGTCAAGGAAGGCGCAGAACTGGTGCAACCCGGCAAAGACGCCTGCCCGACCAAAGGCTGCTTCTATCCGCCCACCATGCTGCTCAACGTGCAGTCGTCTGCAACGGTGGCGGAGGTTGAAATTTTTGGCCCTGTCGTAACCGTCATGACCTTCCGCACACCCGAAGAGGCCGTGCAGCTCGCAAATAATACCCGCTACGGCCTTGCCGCAAGTATCTGGAGCGAGAACATCAACCTCGCCCTCGATATCGCGCCGAAGATCAAGGCAGGCGTGGTCTGGATCAATTCCACCAATATGTTTGACGCTGCCTGCGGCTTTGGCGGTTACCGCGAATCCGGCTTTGGCCGCGAAGGCGGCCGCGAAGGCATGTATGCCTATCTGAAGCCGGATTTCATCGAGGATTTGCCCGTATATAAAGACGGCAAATCCGCACTCTCCGCCGCAAAACACGTGCCCGCCGTCGAAGGGCTCGACGCCATCGACCGCACCGCCAAGCTTTATATCGGCGGCAAGCAGGCACGCCCCGATGGTGCCTATAGCCTCTCTATCCTGAATGCCAAAGGCAAATTGGCCGGGCAGGTCGGCGAAGGCAATCGCAAAGATATTCGCAACGCCGTCGAAGCCGCCAAGAAAGCCGAAGGCTGGGGCAAGGCCGCACATCACCTGCGCGCGCAGATCCTCTATTACATCGCCGAAAATCTGTCGGCGCGCGCCGATGAATTTAAAAAACGCCTGATCGACCTGACGGGCGCAACGCCTGCACAGGCGAAAAAAGAAGTCGACGAAAGCATCCGCCGCTTGTTCACCTACGGCGCCTGGGCCGACAAATACGATGGCGATGTGCATTATCCGCCCGCACGTTTTGTGGCTGTCGCCATGAAAGAGCCCGTGGGCACGCTCGGCATCGTCTGCCCCGATGAAAATCCGCTGCTGGGTTTCGTCTCCCTCTTCGCCCCCGCGATGGCGATGGGCTGCCGCAGCGTGATTGTACCGTCTGAAAAATACCCGCTGCTGGCAACCGACCTCTATCAGATCTTTGATACATCGGACGTACCCGCGGGCGCGATCAATATCGTGACCGGCCACCGTGCCGAGCTGACCAAGACGCTGGCCGAGCATGACGATGTTGATGCCATCTGGTATTTCGGCTCTGACACCACAGGCAGCCTGCTTGTTGAAAAATCATCGACCGGCAACCTGAAACGTACCTGGGTCAATAACGGCAAACGCCGTGACTGGTTTGACCGCACGCAAGCCGAAGGCGAAGAATTCCTCCGCTACGCGACCGAGATCAAAAACGTCTGGGTACCTTACGGCGAAGGCGAAGGCGGCGGCAAGGCATACTAAGCCAGCTGCCCCTGCGCATAAAAAAAGCCCCGCATTATTTGCGGGGCTTTTTTTATGATTCGCCTTGGTTTTTAAGACGGTTTGTTCTTTTTGGTCTTGGTTGTATTTTTGGCTTTGCTTGTAGCGTCCGGTGCGGCCGCAGCCGATGCTTCCTGCACTTCGGGCGCAGACTTGGACGCGGGATATTGCGCTACGGTAATCTCGGCGGGTAAAAGCTTGCCGAAAGGATCATCGCCCTGCGAAATAATATTGGCAATCGGCTTGGCTTCGCTTTCGCTCAGGCCGAAACGCTGCTCGGCGAAATCGGCGCAGATTTTACCCACCAGCCCGACAAAGGCCAGTTTCTCCGGCGACAGATCAAGACCGGCGCTGAACTGCGCATCATACAGCTTCGAGCCCGCGCGCAGCAAACCGACCAGAATGCTGGCATCGGCCATGTGCTGCGCCAGACGCATTTTATCGCTGGTCTCAAAACGCGTCGGATCGACGATCACGTATTCGATCATATTTTCGAGGGTTTTTTGTTTCTGGCGCTCGGTAAATTCTTCTCCGGCCAGATAGTCCGGCAGCTTGTGCAGCTTGGCAGACATCATTTCCAGCTCGGCCGTAAAAACAGGCCATGCCTTGTCGGCAGACAGGTCTTCGGCGGTCGTTCCCTTGACCGGCTGGCCATTCACGATATAGGTGTAAATTTTTTCCCACGTATCCAGTACGGGCTTTTTCGCGGCTTCGCTGTGAAAGACCTTTTCAAGGCTCTCGCGGGTCATAAAAACTTCCCGCGCGATCGGCTCTTGCGTATCGACGGTAAAACTCTTTCCGTCCCCGTCAAAATGCTGGCCAAAATTATTGGCGAACTTGCGGTATGTCGCGCGCGATTGCGGCAGAGCGATAAATTCTTTTTCGCGGCAGCTTTCTTCGAAACGCTGCATGTAATGCAGCACTTCGGATGGATCATCCGCGATTTGACGGCGGCTCAGCTCGAAATACGCATCGCCATGCTTCAGGTCGCGCGATACCAGTGTCATACGCCAGTAACTGTCGTTCGCGTCGTCTTTGACAGCGGCAAGATAATAGCGGCGGTTGCGGTATTCGGCGTCGGCATATTCCTGCGACATCACCCAGCGTGAACTGTCTTCCGGTTCGTCCCGATAGTCTTCGGGGACAAGACGCGGCTTTGCAAGCCACTCTTTCGGCTTGCCGCTGACCCATTCAAAGAAACGTCTGAGCATTGACTGTCAAACCCCTTTCAGGAGATCAGGGGTTCTGACCCGGTGCGGCTTTCGACTTTGCAGCTTGCTGGGAACGCAGCGCGCCTTCGTTATGCTCATCCGCAACAGGCGGCTTCACTTCGGCGGGCAAAACCTTGACCTGCGTGGCACCGGCGCGGCGCTGCTGGACTTTTTCCATGATATTGCCGCGCGATGTGTAATAGCGCGTCAGGAAACCCGGAACCCAGCCCGGAATCTGGTCTTTGCTCGGGCTGACAACCCAGGCTTTCAGCTTGTCCATCTGCTCTTGCGAGCCGCCCAGATCAAAGAATTTTTTCTGGGCCTGTTCAACCGAACGCACGATGTCGGTGATGGTATTGCCATCGGCATTCGACGGCGACATCACATCCTGCATCAGGCGGCTGCGGTTTTTGGATGCATGTACAAGGTTAAAGTACAGCTCCATCTCTGCCGCAAATTTCTGGAAGGGCTCGACATGCACGCCAAGGGCTTCGGCTTGCGACAGCTGTTCGTTCATTTCCGGGATGATATCGCGCAGCGCTTTTTTTGCTGCGGTTTCTTCGGTCATCGACGGCATCGCCGCGCGCGCCTGTTCGAGGATTTTTTTCTTTTCTGCCGGCTTCAGACCTTCGATACGATCAAAACCGTCATCTTTTCCTGCGGCAACCTGCGCTGCAAGATAAGCCGCGCCCACCTGCACTGCAAACTGGTCCATGGCAATCAGAACTTTACCGATATTCAAAAGCTGGTCGAGAGAAGCACCCTTGTCTGCATGCGATGTAAAGATATCGGACAGAATGCCGCCTTCGATTTTTGCTTTGACCTGCGGCACATCACGCGCGCCATCGACTGCAAGAATTGATTTAACAACTTCGCTGCGCTGAAATGTTGCATCAGCAAAAATTTTACCCTCGACACGGCGATACGGTTCGTTGTGTTCGTTAAAGGCGATACCTTCAATATTTGCAACGCCCTTGTAGTGTTCGAGGTCGTGGTAGTGCGCCTTGATCTCGGGATAGTCGGTGGCAGGGTATTTGCCTTCGACTTCTTCGACAGCACGGGCATTCAGGTTGCTGGCAACATAATCTGCGCGCGCAAGATGGCTGACCGCTTCGGCGAAAGTGACATCTTTGGCCTTGCCGTTGCCGTCTTTTACGTGGACTTCGGCAACGAATTTTCCATCTTTCTGATCCAGCGAAAAGATCATGTAATGCATGACACGCCATTTGTCTTCTGCCGGGTCAACGCGCAGTGCCGCCCAGAATTCGATATGGTTTTCGACAAGGTTCAGGTTCTGGTAGGCATCGGTACGCATGGAGTCAAAGAACTGTGCCTTTGCGGGCAGCGCCGTGTTCAGGCCGTCATTCCACGATTCCGCTTCTTTTTCACGCGGTGCGGGTTTCTCGTCTTTTTTGCTGCTTGTAAACCAGTTCATCTTCACACCATCCCTGAATGTATCGCTCGGTCGTTCATGTATTCATAAAGCATATCGTGAGGTAAAGAAAAGCTGGCGCCCGCCGAAGCGGAACGCCAGCTGTCTTTGATTACTTCGGACCGCGCGGACGACGCGCCCGTGCCGGCTTGTCGGCAGCAGCAGGCGTTGCAACGCCTTCGCTGTTGTCGTTGGCCTGGCTGTCTTCCTGTTCTTTGCGCGCTTTTTCGGCGTTGTCTTCGGCGATTTTGATCGCTTCGAGCTGACGCGCTTTGCTGGAGTGGTCGGCAGCTTCGATGAGCTTGTCGGTGGCGCCACGCAGGGCTTTCGACGTCGCTTCGAGCTGCAGACGGCGCTTCTCGCGGTTTTCCGATTCGCTCTCGAGCAGGCGTTCCAGACGCTGGGCCGCTTCGATAAGCTTCTGCGGATCAATCGTGCCGCGCGCTTTGGAGTTTTGCGTCAGTTCATGCGCCTGTTCGATCATATGCTGGGTCTGGTCGTGCATACGGTCGCCCATTTCGTCGGCCTTTTTGATGGTCTGTGCGACCTTCAGCGAGGAACCGGCGATACCGGCGGCGACGAGCATTGCTTTCCACTCGTTCTGGCCGTTGCGCAGGATGTCCTGGATTTTCTTGCGCTGGTCTTCCATCGTCTCGATCATCTGCATCAGCTGTTGAGCGGCGATGACGGATGCGGCGCGGGAGCCTTCGAGAACCAGAATACGGTCTTCGAAATCGTCGCGGCGCTTCAGCACTTCTTTCATGTAGATTTCATCTTCGGGATCGCCCGATTCTTCGAAGTATTCGCGCGCCTGCGGAATGTATTCCTGGTCATAGCGGCGCATGACTTCTTTGGCGGCACCGAGGTAGACGCCAAGCTCGCGCGTGGCTTCGGTACGGGCCTTGCCGAGTTTTTCCGCTTCGCGGGTGACTTCGACGATACCTTTTTCGGTGTTTTCGATGTTCTTGACCATCTTCAGCAGGTCTTCGAGCATCTGCGGCAGGGCTTCCTGCATTTCCTTGACGACTTTTTCGTCTTCGGTGCGTTTTGCTTTGGCACCGGAAACTGCATCCCACATGCCGCGCATCATTTTGGTGACACCCTTGACGCCGGTACCGGCTGCGCCCGCCATGCCGCTGAGGGCCTTGCGCGTCGCTTCGCCGAAGGTGTCAAGGTTCATGTCCTTGATGCCGTCTTCCAGTTTTCCGAAAGCCGTCGCCATGACGTTGACTTCGTTGTTGAATTTTGTCTGAACGCGGATCATTTCGTTCGCAACTTTGCCAAGCTTATCAAGCGGCGGGTTGCCATAGCTGATGATGGCTTCGAAACTGTTCGGCGCCTTGTCGATCGGATCCATGACTTTCAGTTGCTCTTTGCGCAGCTCTTCGTCCGCCTCGGCAAAGTCAATCACGCCACCGCGCGCCCGCTTCATGCGATTCTGAACACGCTGATCATCGCCGCCCTCTTCCGCGGTGCGGTTAAACTGGGATTCGACGTTTTTTTGTTTATTCATCATTTCAGTGGGCTCCTCGGTGACTATGCGTGCACCAACGATGGGGGTTGCGGTTTTTATTTTTCCTAATCGAGACAAAAAGTACAAAAACGATGACATAATGTCAAGCGCAGATGTAAATAATTTTTTAACGATTGAAGCGGCAGATTATCCAATATTCAAACAGATTGCAAACGCGATTATATTCATTTCTTTCAATAACTTATATTGCACTATCCCCAGAATCGCGCGCGGGGCTCAACGCATGTAGTGAAAAGCTGCAGCACCGGCTTGCGTAATATAATTACTCAGCGGCCCGTGCCCCTGCCCTTACGGTTTGGGCACGTGATAGGCAAAGATATCCTCGTGCGACCAGCCCGCCAGATCCGCGCGCACCACAGCGGGCAGCGCCTTGAACAAGCCGTCGGCTATATGCGTGCGGCCCTCATGCGCGAGCAGCTCATCGAGCTTTTCCTGAATAGCATGCAGGTAGATGACGTCATAGCAGGCATAATCAAGCTGCGCATGCGTCAAATCCGGTGCGCCCCAGTTTGTGCATTGCTGTTCTTTTGAAATCTTGACGCCCAAAACATGTTTGGCGACATCTTCGAGGTCATGCGCCTGCGTATAGGTACGGGCGATACGTGATGCGATTTTCAGGCAATAGACGTTTTCAAGAATAACATCGAGGTAATAACCGATCCACCGCATATCGCCGCGCGCGAAGTAAAACAATTTTTTCTTGGACGCATCCGACAGCAGTTTTTTGACGTTGGGGCAGTTGTAGTTGTCTTTTTCGAACTGCACCATATGCGTTTTGCCGCCTTCGCTGCGATCATAAATTTGCAGCAAGCACAGGCGGTCACGCCAGACATTCAGCCCCATAAATTCGGTATCAATCGCCAGCGTATCGCCAAAGGTCAACCCGTCCGGCAGGTCGTTTTGATAAAGTACATATCGCGGTTCGGTCATGATGCTTTGCGGCGTCCTGTTGTTCAGAGTTTATAGTTTGGCTTGAATTTCGGCTTCTGCACCGGTTTATTGTTTTCGTTGGCACGTTTTTCGGCCATCGCATTCACGCGGGCAATGTCGTCGAGATAGTAGTTTTCGAGGCGGCTGTAATGCACGCCGCCGACATCGGCAAGCGCGTGATCTGCCACTTTGCGCAGCCCGTCGAAATTATTATCGCGTAGACCGTCGAGCGCGGCGGGCAGCGTATTGGGCAGCCGGTCGTTCAGAAAATGCATGGCCGCAGCGCCAACGGCCGGCTGAACGCCGTCGTTGTCCGCCTGCGCGGATTTCAGCATCAGCAGCATGGCCGACAGGTTGGACAGCTGCGCCAGTTCGCCGCGGCGCGCACTGGGTTCAAGCGCTTCGCAGTAGTGTTCGAGCGCGAATTTGAAAAAGGTTTTGTTGATGTCGCGCACTTCGTCTGCGGGCACATGGTCTTTGACCGAAAACAAAATATCGGGCGTCGCATCGGGCGCCGCTTCCATTTTTTCATAGCCGCGCTTGATAAATTCCTCCAGCAGAATTTCGGCCTTCAGGCTTTCACCATTGCGCACCAGTGGTGAAAAGGCTTCAGTGATTTTTGTTCCCTCTGCCGGGAAGTGTTGATCATAAGTGCGATAGGCCTGATTAAAGCGCGGCCAGAAATCCTGCAGATGCAGGCCAAAATCGCCGACATGGATCAGCGCCATCGCACCGAGGAATTGTTTTTCTTCCGCCGAACCCGCCGCGCGGATATCTTTCAGGAAGGTTTCCATCATGGAAATTTCCGACTGCCATCTGTCTTTCGACATCGGCAGCGGGCCTTCGGCCAGAAATTCTTTCGCTTTTTGCTGGATGACGGGGCCAATGCCCAGCGTGTCTTTCAGCACATAGCCTTCGTCGAGCATGACGTTGATAAAAACAACCGATTTGTTTTCGCGCACGACCTGATCGTGATAATGCAGCGCGGCGAAATCGAGGATATTTGTATCAATCATCATGATACGCGGCTTGTCTTCGCCAAGGGCGGTGCCCACCTCTTCCATCGTGAAGATTTGCGTGGCCGCTTTGAAGCCGCCGTTTTCGAGATCGCGGTACAGAATCACCATATCCACATCCGAAGAGGCAATCGGCTGATAACCGCCGTTTTTCATCGCGCGGCCAAAAGAGCCGGCCATAACGACCAGATCGGCGTTCGGGTGGTGTTTTTCCAGCCACGGTTTGAGAACTTTTTCGACGACATCGTGTGCTTGCTGCATACGCGCCTCTCCTTGAATATGGGGTGTGATGTGGCGCGACCGTAGCAAGGATGAGGATTCGGGTAAAGCGCGGGGCAGTGCAACAATCGCGCTTTCGGCCAGAACGTATGTCTATTATAACATTACGAAAATTAGACTTCCCTTGACGCCGCAACACGGGGCTGTATATTCACATAATTATTTAAAGGTGACGCTTGGCCACAGGAAAACAGCCCTCATCCACAAAGACCCCCGATCACCGCCGCCGCTATCTGCGTGGCGGGCTGGTTGCTGCTTTTGCCGCGGCCGTGCTTGGCGGCGGCGTAGCCTGGCATGCAACGGCGCCGGACTCACCCTATCTGCATCCCCGCGCTGCACAGGCCTATCATATTCCCGACCAGTCCTGCGCCTTGACGACGATGGCGGCCTTGCCCGAAGCCCCGCGCGGCAACGGCGCGCCGGTTCTGCTGCTGCCCGGATTTTTAAGCAGCGACCGCTTTATGCAGCCGCTGGCCAATAAAATCAGCGCCGCCGGATACACAACATACGGCTGGGATCTGGGCGTCAATACCGGCATCACGCCTGATCTTGCCGCCGCCCTGCAGGCGCGGCTGGAAACAATTGCACAAAACCATCCGGGGCAAAAAATCACGCTGATCGGCTATAGCCTGGGCGGCGTTTATGCACGCGAGCTGGCGCGCAACAACCCCGATAGGGTCGCGCAGGTGATGACGCTGGGCGCGCCTTTTGCGCTGACGGACAAAAACGGTACGCTGGATCCGATCCTCAGCCGCACCTTCAGCACTTTTAATACAGCACCGGAGGCAACCGGCGATACGCGCAGCCCCCTGCCCGTGCCGACAACCTCTATTTTCGGTACGCAAGACCGCATCGTCAACTGGCGCGCCAGTCTGAATGCAGGCGGCACAGATGCAGAAAACATTCCCGTTGTCGCCGGACACCTGTCTTTGCGCCACAGCGCACAGGCGGCCGATATTATCCTGCACCGGCTTGCCGAAACGCCCGCCACAGGCTGGCAACCCCTCGCCCGTAAATTCTGCGCACCGCAAGCGTCCTGAGAACAAAAAAAGAAAAGCCGGATTGCTCCGGCTTTTCTTTTAAAAACGAAGGCGCGAATGCTTAACCGCAGCCACAGCTTGTCGAGCAGCTGCCTTCTTCTTTTTTCTCGGCTTTGGCAGCTTCGAGAGCGGCCTGCTCTTTTTTGGCAGCTTCTGCCTGACAGCAGCCGGTATCGTCTTTCTGGGCTTGTTCTTGGTTGCTCATTGGTGCCTCCTTTGTTGGGTGTTACGCGGCAATCATCATATCACAATTTGTGATGATAGAATTGATCTATGCCCCGCCAAACCGAAGTCAAGGGACGGGACAGAATAGAAAACCGCAATATATTTCAAATAGATGAACTATCCTTGCACGCGGTGGAAGCGTGGCGGAAGATATTTTTCGGTATGTTTCAGCACGCGCGAAACTATCCGTTCAATCGCGCAGATGCTGCGGGCAAAGACCGGCGTGTGCAAGGCCAGCGAAGCCACCACCAGCGAAAAACAAAGGCTGCCGACAAAAACATCGGTAAACCAATGCGCCCCGCCAATCATACGCGGAAAGATAAAAAACGGCATAATCAGCAATATCGCGATTTTCCATGGTCTGCGCGCAATCACCCAGAACAACATGCCATAGACCAGCACGGCGGCACCGTGGTCGCTGGGAAAACTGCTATGCGCCCTGACCTTTGGCCTTTTTTGCGGGAAGGCTTCACGCAAGTCATAGAAGGGCTCCAGCACCATCGACGGGCTTGGACGGTCAAATTCAAACAAACCCAGTTTGCGGCGGCCGTAGACAAAAATCAGCATGTACAGACCCAAAAAGATCACCGCGGACAGCCGCCACGTAAAGCCGTTTTCCTTCTCTGCAACCGCATAAATGCCCAAAAGGGCAATCAGGATAATCGCGGAAATTTTATCGTATTTCTTTGTATTGCTGATCGCAGCGGGCAACTGCCATTTCTCGCTGGATATCAAAAGGCCGTTGAGGATGAAAAAAATTTCTTCGTCAATCGCATCCCAGAACAGGCGCACGGGTTCATAGCTCCAGCTGAGCACCAAAAGACCGGCCATGATGTTAAACAGCAGAATGCCTTTCCAGTCCCAGCGCGAACGCGCAAAAGCCGGAACAAACGAAAGATCAGAAGGCCGCAAAGCGGCAGAGGATGAATCACAGGTTTCTTTTTGCATGAAAACCAATATAACGGCGGCAAAAAGCCAAGACAACCTTAAAAGGAATCAATCCGGACGCGGTGTTTTTAGCGGTAGGGGATTGTTTTTAAACGGCTTGAGCGATGTGCGAATAGCATCAAGGCTCTCGCTGCCTACTGCGCAAATTGTATCTGCACCACCGTAATAAACGTAAAGTCTGCCGTTATCGACAACCGCGCCGCAGGGAAAAACCACGTTATTTACATCGCCGGAAATCTCGTAATCCGTTTCGGGCCGCAAGGATGGCGCATCGGTCTTGGCAAGAATTTTAGACGGGTCGTTCTTGTCGAGCAGCATCAGGCTGATCGTCCATTTAAAATCGTCCGAGATGCTGGAATAGACAAGCAGCAAACCCTCGGGCAGTTCCACCGGCGGCGCACCCGGCTCGATGCCATGCGCTTCATAGCCGTTATCTTGCGGGCCGAGCAACTGGTCTTTTTCGATGTCATGCACCGCCCACATTTTTTGCCATGCGGCGGGGTTGGTGAAATCTGCGGGCGCGGGTGACATCATTGTGCGCTCCACCCCCGCTTCGTCTTTCCACATAAAATGTACTTTACCGCCGCTTTCAAACAGTACGCCCGCTTTGCTGCGCCGGTCCGGGCCGATGACGCCGTGTTTTTCGAAGCTGCGAAAATCTTTTGTGCTGGCCAGCGCGATGCGAATGCCTTCGTCGGCATCCGGCTGTGACAGACCTTTGGCAATAGATGTATACAAAATGTAATAGGTATCGCCGATTTTGGTAATGCGCGGGTCTTCAAGCCCGAATTTATCAAAATCTTGGTCCGGCTTCAGCGCCGCAGCATCCACGAGCCTGAAGTCCTTGTCCGGCGCCGCGCCTTCCCACAGGCTCAGGTGCGATGTGTATTTGTCGTCGAACTGGTTCACCGTGCCGATTTTCTGGTAGCCCTTGGGCACAGACCGCACCAGCATCACAAACTGACCTTCGGCATATTTCGCTGCGCCGGGGTTGAATGTCGCGCCAAGATCACCTTCGGGACGCACCACAATGCCATGTCTTTTCATCACCGCCTGCTGCCTTTTCGACTGGGGGTTATTCTGCTTTTGCTTAAAAATAGGATCGGTGCGCAGCATAACCGCGCACCGATCCAAAAACAATCCGGAGAAATCAAATCATCAGGGGCAATTCAGAATAACGTTGGTATGCGCATGCGTCGTTCTGATCACATTTGCGATACATTCTTTTTCTTTGCCGTCTTTGTCCTTGATGGTGACTTCGTATTGGCCGGCGGGCAGGTCATAGAAAGCCTTGGGCAGCGTCACATCGCGCACTTGCAGGCCAAATTCACGGTTAATCGCCTCAATCGCATCGGCTTTTTTCTGTTCGGGCGTCTGGGGCGGTTTCATCATATCGGCGCAGCCTGTGGTCAGCATCACCAGCGGCAGGGCGACAGTGGCAAGAAAGGCTTTTTTCATGATTTTTCTCCGGTCGGTTATATTTGTTTCTATGTGCGGTACTATAGCACCGCTTTTGCGCTTATGTCAATATAAAAAACATCCGCCGGACTTGTCGCGGCGCGGCAAAAAACCACCTATAATCAAAGCATGAACAGCTTGCCGCAAAATCTGGTCCACCGCCGTATCCTGCTGATTATTTCAGGCGGGATTGCTGCGTATAAAAGCCTCGACCTTATCCGCCGTCTGCGCGAGCGCGGGGCGGAGATACGCTGCATCCTGACATCGGGCGGTGCGCAATTTATCACCCCGCTGTCTGTCGGCGCGCTGTCGGAAAACAAAGTCTATACCGACCTCTTTTCACTGACTGACGAGCAAGAAATGGGGCATATCCGCCTGGCCCGTGATTGCGACCTTGTGCTGGTCGCCCCTGCAAGCGCCAATATCATGGCGCGCGCAGCGCAGGGATTGGCGGATGATCTGGCCTCCACCGTTCTTCTTGCGACTGACAAGCCTGTGATGATGTGCCCCGCCATGAATCCCGCGATGTGGGCAAATATCGCCACGCAGGAAAATATCGCGACGCTGAAACGGCGCGGCGTGCATTTTATCGACCCCGCCGTGGGCGATATGGCCTGCGGCGAACATGGCACCGGACGCCTGCCCGATGTGCCGGAGATTGTCGCCGCCGTATCTGAATTTTTTGCCGTCAAAGGCCCGCTGCGCGGCCGCCGCGCGATTGTCACCAGCGGCCCCACGCATGAAAGCATCGACCCTGTGCGTTTTATCGGCAATATTTCATCAGGCCGGCAAGGCCATGCGATTGCTGCTGCGCTGGCCGGTGCAGGCGCAGATGTGACGTTGATTTCCGGACCCGTATCAGAAGCGCCGCCCGCAGGTGTGCAGGTCATACGCATCACCACAGCCCAGCAAATGCTGGAAGCGACGCTGAAAGCGCTGCCCGCCGATATCGCCGTCTGCGCCGCCGCCGTGGCCGATTACCGCCCCGCCGAAGCCGCCAGCAGCAAGCTTAAAAAATCCGGCGATCAGGGGCTATCGCTCACGCTGGTGCAGAATCCCGATATTCTGCGCACGATTGCGCAGGGCAACCACCGCCCCGCCCTTGTCGTCGGCTTCGCTGCCGAGACCGAAGCCGGCATCGAAGATGCCAAGCAAAAACTGGCGCGCAAAGGCTGCGACTGGCTGGTGCTCAATGACGTATCGGACGGAAAAGTTTTCGGGCAAGACGACAATACCGTGACGGTGCTGAAAAACGCGGACAAAGAAACCACCGCAGAGGCCTGGCCACGCATGAGCAAGGCCGATGTCGCACGCCGCCTGACTGCGGAAATTGCTGCTGCGCTTGGATAAATGCGCCGAGAGGGAAGTACGGGAGCCTTAGCGTACCCAGCCCTTTTCACGCTCGACATAGACGCGGAACCAGATCTCCAGCATCATCAGCGAAAAGACCTGCCGCAAGCCGATGATGTCGCCTTCGCGGGAGGCGTTCACCAGATCCCGCACGGCCGCGGGCTTGAAAAGGCCGCGCTGTGCGACGCTTTTTTCCGACAGGCAGTTTTCGATCATATCGCGCATAACACGCGTCGACATAAAGCGATGGATCGGCAGGTTTACATCACGCCGCGAAATTTCCGGCAGTCCGGGGGCGATACCCTCGACATAGCGGCGGATCATGACCTTGCCGCGTCCGGATTGGTATTTAAGGTCATCCGGCGCACCCAGAATAAATTCGACCAGCGGATGGTCAAGATACGGCTGGCGATGCACGGTTGACGCCAGTGCCGCAATTTTATCGGCACGCTGCAGGGTGCTGTCTTGCAGCACATAGTCTTTTTGCAGCGCGAGCAGAGCCGAAACCTGTGTCGGCCATCCGGCCGGATCCTTACGCCCGTCGATAAAGCTTTCCATCATCGGAGAAATTGTATCGCCGTACATCGCCGTTTTGTCGCGCGCGGCAAAAATAGATGTCATCAAACCATAACGGCGCGCCAGACTGCTGCCCTTGCGGACTTCGGCAAAAAACATCAGCAAGCGTTCGCGGCATTTGTCGCCGACATTTCCGTTACAGTCAAACTGGCTGTTCATCCACGTTTGCGGCAGTATTTTGATGCCCAGACGATAGAAAGACGCCATAAAAGCAGGCATACGGTTAAGACGCAAAAAGGCTTCCTGCTGCAAAAGACCGCACATCATGTCATCGGCACCTGTGCCGCGCAAAAGTCCGTCGGTGCTTTGTCCCGCCAGCTGCGCCAGCATAAAAGCAGGCAGCACAGAAGGATCGGCAACAGGCTCGTCAAGCGCCCAGACAATTTCAGGCAGCTTTTCCATGTCGGGCGGCGTACAGATCACTTCGTTGTGGCGCGTACCCAGCTTGCGCGCAATCTCCCGCGCCGGTGCCAGCGCCGTATCGCCATCATCGTAGCCGACCGTAAACGTATCCAGTCCGCGCGGCGCATCTTTCATCAAAAATGCAGCAATCGCGGTTTCTTCGACCGTGCCGGACAGGGCAACGCCGGGCTTGCTGAGACCTGCGGCAGATTGACCGATGGCGTCTTCCAGCAGCGTATTGAACCGCGCCTGAAAATCTTCATCAGATTTCAAAGCGGCATCGGCGCGCATGTAGGTTTCCCATTGCCAATAAGGCTCGATCATCACATGCAGGCCGGGGTTCCAGATCAAACGGTGACCGGCGGGCAGTTTGTGGACGCCTTTGAAGAAACTGTCCGGCCCCGGGCTATAGCCAAGGGTCAGATAGGCATCGATACTGCGCATATCCGGCGTGACCTGCACGCCCGGATGTTCCAACAGCGCCTTGATTTCGGACGCAAAGACAAACGTCCCTGACTGCGTGGTCATATAATAAAGAGGTTCCTGCCCCATACGGTCGCGGGAGAGGAAGACAAAGTCTTTGAGCGTATCATGCACGGCAAAAACAAAACGGCCACGCAGATGGGATGCCAGATTGAGCCCATAGGCTTCGTAGAGGTGGAGAATCAGCTCCGCCACGCCTTCACCACGGAAATGGATGCCCTTGCGCGCCAAATCATCACGCAGGGCCGTATAATTGCTGATATCACCGGAAAAAAGCACCGCAATGCTGTCATCGTGGCTATAGGCGGGCTGCGCCGTACTGTCTGCCGCCGCGCCCCTGATTCCCATGAAAACCGGATTGGCCAGATAAAACGCCTCTCCGCCGCGGCCGCGATGCGCAAGCTTTCGCACCATGCCCTGCAAGACTTCCGGCTCTCTTGCCTGGCCGAAATAACCCGCTATGCCTGCCATTTTTTATCCTGTTCGTCCGGTATCGTGGCGTTTCGTCGCAACGCATCTTACACTATTCAGGCTCAGCCGCCAACCTCTCGCATGCGGTCACCATCTGTGCCCCCGTCCGCCGGCAGCGGCGTCATTTTCACAAGCGTGATCTGGTTGCGCTGTTTTTTGAGGATATCAAAGCGGAAACCGTGAAAGGTAAAAGACTGGCCCACGCTGGGGATACGCTGGCTTTCGTACAAAAGAAGGCCTGCGATGGTTGAATAATCTTCGTCCGGCATGCCCCAGCCCATATCGCGGTTGAGATCGCGCAAAGTCACTTTGCCATCGACGATATAACTGCCATCGGGCTGGACCTTGACGCCGGACACGGCGATATCGTGTTCGTCATCGATCTGCCCGACGATTTCTTCAAGGATGTCTTCGAGGGTGATCACGCCGATCAGCGCGCCGTATTCGTCCACCATAATGGCAAAATGCTCGCGGCGGCGGCGGAAAGCCTGCAGCTGATCGAACAACGTCGCGGATTCGGGGATAAACCACGGCTCCATCATCGCGCGGGCGAGGTCCAGCTTTGACACATCGCCATCGCACTGGCGCAATTCCTGCAAGAGCAGCTTGGTATGGATCACCCCGATGATATTGTCCGGGCTTTCGCGCCAGACCGGCAAACGCGTGAAGGAACTGTGCATCACCTCGTCAACAATACGGTCCAGCGGCTGGTCGGCATTGATCATCCGCACGTTTTTGCGGTGAACCATGATTTTTTCGACTTTGACGTCGGCAAGATCAAGGATCGAACGCAGCATCGCACGGGTTTCCTGCCCTTCGCCGTCGTCATCCTCTTCTTCGCTGCCCGCCAAAAGATCAATCGCACCGCGCAGTTCTTCCTGCTGCGCTTCGCCGGCATCGACCTGATCCTTGGCGACGCCGCACAGCCGGAAAACCATATTAACCAGACGCGAAATTTCGCGCGTCACGGGCGAAAATATATAGACAATCGCCGCCACAAACGGCGCCACCGCCAGCGCCAGACGGTCGGGATGCAAAAGCGCATAGGTTTTGGGCATAACCTCGGCAAAAATAAGCACCAGCACTGTTACGCCCAGCGTGGCATAAGCAACCCCCGTCTCCCCGAACATTTTGATCATGACAGATGTGGCCAGCGCAGAGGCTGAAATATTGACAAGGTTATTGCCGAGCAAAAGCCCGCCGATAAGGCGATCCTTTTCCTCGCGCAGCTTGTTGACTTTCGCTGCGCGTTTGTTGCCGTCCTGCTCCATACGGTGCATGCGCGCGCGCGATGCCGCTGTCAGCGCGGTTTCAGATCCGGAAAAGAATGCCGAAACGATCAGCAGAACGAAGAAGAGAATAATTTCGGTCAAAAAATCGCCTGTCATGTTTCGCCTGTCATCTGTTTGAGAAAACCGAGGAGTTCCTGTTCATCGCTATCGCGGGCGATAAACGCCTGTCCGATACCGCGCATCAGCACAAGCGTGATCTGTCCGCCCTGCGATTTCTTGTCGCCGCGCATGGCGGCCATCACCGCATCTGCCGCAACAGCAAACGGCGGCGCCGTCATCATACCTGCATCTTGCAGATGTTTTTCAATCCGTTTGACGTCCGCATCAGCACAGATCCCGCGCTGGGCCGAAAACCGCGCGGCCCAAAGGCAGCCGATCCCGACCGCCTCCCCGTGCAGCAACCGTCCATCATATCCACCGAGTTTTTCCAGCGCGTGGCCAAAAGTATGACCAAGGTTCAAAAGCGCACGAATGTCTTTTTCTTCGCGTTCGTCTTCGGTAACGATCTTTGCCTTGGCCGCGCAGCTGATTGCAATGGCTTCGCGCTGTGCAGAGATATCGCCCGCCAGCAGCGCCGCGCCCTTCGTCTCCAGCCATGCGAAAAAAGCCGGATTGTCGATCAAGCCATATTTGACAACTTCGGCATAGCCGGCGCGGATTTCACGCGGCGGCAGGCTTTGCAGCACATCGGTATCGATCAAGACCGCGCGCGGCTGGCAAAACGCACCGACCATATTTTTTCCCTGCGGCATATTGATGCCTGTTTTGCCGCCAACCGAACTGTCGACCTGCGCCAGCAGCGTGGTCGGTACCTGCACGAAATCAATCCCGCGCATCAGCGTCGCCGCCGCAAAACCGGTAATATCCCCAATCACACCGCCGCCCAGCGCCACCAGCGCGGCACGGCGGTCAAGCCCGCGGTCCAGCGCAGCGGACAATATATATTGTAGCTGTTCAAAATTCTTGCTGCCCTCGCCCGCCGGCAGCACAATCGGGGCGGCAACATCGAAACCCGCCGCCATCAGGCCTTGCGTCAAAGCGTCCATATAGGGAAAGCCCGCGACCGTGGCATCCGTCACAATACATAATTTCTTGCCGCGCAGGATTGGATGCAGAATATCACCCGCCTGCGCCAAAAGACCGCTGTCTATATATATGTCGTAGTCGCGGCCGCCGCCCAGATTGACGCGCACGCTTGCTGGCGCCTTTGTTGTCGGTGATGTTGTCATGGCGTCTCTCCGGTCTCGTCGCGCAAGCTGGTGCCGCGCGGCATATCTTCAGGCGGCAATTTTCCCTGCGCAGCCAATTCGCGCCGGATGCGCCGCGCCATGGTCTGCGGTGTTTGTTTGTCAGTGACGAGCGTAATATCCGCTTCGGCATAGATCGGATAGCGCGCGTCCATCAGTTCGCGCAGCTTTTCGGCACGATCAACGCCTTGCAGCAGCGGGCGATGTCCGGTACGGCGCGTGCGGGCGACCAGCGTATCCAGATCCGCCTTGAGCCAGACCGAAACCGCATGTTTTTTGATGACGCTGCGCACCGCTGGCTGGATAAACGCGCCGCCGCCCGATGCCAATACGATCGGCGGACCTTTTACCAGACGGTCTATCACCTTCATTTCGCCTTTTCTGAATTCCGCTTCGCCGAATTCTGCAAAGATATCAGGGATCGGCATACCAGCAGATTTTTCAATTTCACGGTCAGCATCCACGAAGGGCAAGCCCAGAAGGCGCGAGAGCTCCAGCCCGACACGGCTTTTGCCGGCCCCCATCAACCCCACCAGTACGATAATCGGCAATGTTTTTGGCATTTTTTCCCGTTATTCCAGTGATTTAATCTGCCCTTTTCTGCCCCCGAAATCAAGCGACGGAAGGTTCTTATACACTTATGAAAAAATTTGTTGACTTATGGTATCGGGGAGCGTAAAACATTATCAGCTTTATGGTATATACCTTGGTCGGGTGCTTAAACTCGTTTTGAGAATAAACGGGCCGCCGCACGAAAAAGGAAACCGGAGCCAAAAACCGCCAAATATGTTGAAAACGTGCAGACGTTTGATGCATATTCAAACGATAACAACGCGCGGTAAAGAAGAAGAAGGCACACATGTCAAAACTACTGACCTCCCTTGTTTTTCTCGCGTTTGTTTTTGCCGCAGGCGGATTTGCGGTTCTGGCTGTCTGGGATGTTTCCGTTCCCCAGACGCCTGTAGAGAAGACGCTGGACAGTAGCGCGTTCCTGAACCGGAACACCTGACCACTCCGTTTTCATAGAGGTTTCCAATAAACGGCCCTTTCCCGGGCGAATCATTCTGACAACGAATGGTTCCCTGACAGGCCCCAAGGTCGTGCCATCGCCCCTAAGATACTCAAAAACAGTGGTTTTCGGGTATTGACGGGCGGATAGAGAGCCGCGCGCGGGATATGACGGAAAATCGTGAAAATATCACGAGTTTAGGGACATTCTTGATTTATGACCTTAACTTCAGTGAATACTAAAAATAAATTTTCACATATTCCCTCTTGCAATTCCCCTGGGGATGCGGCTTTATGTCTTAAAGTTCACTTGTTACGGAGGTGTATAACTCAAATAAGCCAATATCTTCAAAGGCAATGAGTTGTGCTCAGAAACTTTACAAAGGAGAAACACACTATGGCTCGTCCAGGTCGTCCCAGAATGCCTAAAGCCCCGTTGCCCGGGAGCGTCGAGGGCTTTCTTGATATGCTCATCGCTGAACGCGGTGCCGCACTCAATACCCGTCACGCATACGAACGTGATCTTGCAGATGTCTGCGCTTTTCTGAAAAAGTCCGGAAAAGACATCGACAATGCAACCACGGCTGATCTTAAAGAATATTTGAACGAACTTGGCGATCGCGAAAATGCGAAGAGCAAGGGCGGCGGCAAAACGGCTGTTCGCACCATTGCCCGTCGTATCTCGGCACTGCGCCAGTTCTTCGGCTTCCTGGTTTCGGAAGGCAAACGCTCGGAAGATCCGACGTCGACCATCGAAAGCCCGAAGCAAACCCGTACACTTCCCAAAATTTTGAGCGAAGATGAGGTCACTGTCCTTATCACGACCGCTCAGAAGCAAGGCGGCCCGGAAAGCATCCGCCTTGTTGCCCTGCTCGAGATACTCTATGCGACGGGCCTGCGCGTTTCCGAACTCGTTGGTCTGCCCCTCACCTCCATTGGTCCGGAAAGCCGTTATCTGACGGTTGAAGGCAAAGGTGGACGTGAACGCATGGCGCCCCTCTCTGAGCCGGCTCAGAAAGCGATGCGTGGTTACATGGAAGTTCGCACGAAATTCCTGATGCCCGATCGCGCCGAATCGCAAAGCAAGTGGCTGTTCCCGTCCCGTACGTCGGAATCCGGCCACCTGACCCGCCAGCGTTTCGCCCAGTTGCTGAAAGAGCTGTCACGCAATGCCGGTATCGATCCGGAACGCGTCAGCCCGCACGTTCTGCGCCACGCCTTCGCAACCCACCTGCTCAAGCATGGTGCGGATCTGCGTTCGGTACAGAAAATGCTTGGCCATGCTGATATTGCCACGACCCAGATTTATACTCAGGTTGTCGGCGATCAGGCCAAAGAAGCTGCTGAGAAGCATCCGCTCGCACAAAAAGCGAACGGCTAACCACACCATTTGCATACCGCTGCCCGTTCCGGGGCATGTATGTGAATAAAAATTGAAGAAGGACGCTTTCCTCACCGGAAGCGTCCTTTTTCTATTGTTTGACCGCTCACCGGACAGATAAGATTTGTTCAATCGTAGCAAGGAAAATTAGACATGGCCGCCAACATCTATGCCGACATTATCCAAAGACGTCCCGACACATTTGGCGGCAAGCCCGTTATCCGCGATACGCGGCTAAAGGTTGAAACCATACTGCTGTCTCTTGCCGATACACTGTCGGTAGAGAAAACCTTGGGCGAATACCCGACCCTGACGCCGGAAGATATTGGCGCCTGTCTCTCTTATGCCGCGCACCAGTTCGGCGAATACGCTGTCCAAACAACGACTTAATACCGGAAGCGATATGAAAAAAGAACGCGCTTGTTGCCTGCTTTCTTGAACCTTGGACATATTTCGCTATACTGCGGCCTTCCCTGCGGCATGGGCGGCGGGGTCATTATGAATGGGAAATACCATGGTCTATCATCTGGAATTTGAAAAACCGATCGCCGAGCTGGAAGCAAAAATCTCCGAATTCGGGCAGATGCAAAACAGCGCCGACATGCAGGAAGAAATCACCCGCATGCAGGAAAAGGCCGAACGCATCCTGATCCAGACCTATTCCAAACTGGCGCCGGAACAAAAGGTGCAGGTCGCACGGCACCCGAACCGCCCACATTTTCTGGATTACGCCAAGCGCCTGATTGCCGATTTCACGCCGCTGGCGGGTGACCGTTATTTCGGCGAAGACGCCGCGCTGCTGGGCGGCCTTGGCCGTTTCCGCGGCCAGAGCGTTGTCGTCATGGGGCAGGAAAAAGGCCATGATACGCAAACCCGTATCCATCACAATTTCGGCATGACAAAACCGGAAGGCTATCGCAAGGCGCAGCGCCTGATGGCGATGGCCAGCCAGTTCAAATTGCCGGTCATCACGCTGGTCGATACCGCCGGCGCTTTTCCGGGTATCGAAGCGGAAGAGCGCGGCCAGTCCGAAGCCATCGCCAAATCGATTGAATCCTGCCTGCGCGCCGAAGTTCCTGTCGTATCGACCATTATCGGCGAAGGCGGATCGGGCGGCGCCATCGCCATCGCCACCGCAGACCGCGTGATGATGCTGGAGCATTCGATTTATTCGGTCATTTCACCCGAAGGCTGCGCCTCCATTCTCTGGCGCTCGGCTGAATTTGCCAAAGACGCCGCACGCGCGCTGAAACTGACCGCGCAGGATCTGAAACAGCTTGGCATCATCGACACAATCATCGAAGAGCCCATGGGCGGCGCCCACCGCGAGCCGGAGCGCACCATTGACGTTGTCGGCGATTATATCGAACGCGCGCTGTCCGAGCTCAAGCCGCTCGACGCCGCCGCACTCAAACAGCGCCGCCGCGAAAAATTCCTTGATATGGGCAAAGCCGCCTGATTTTCGGCCGCTGTTTCCGCGCCTGCTACGGCGCGGCCACGGCTGATTTTGCAGCCGGTTTTTCGTGCAGTTTGTCGAGCACATCACGGATGGGCGAGCCGAGGCGATAGACCGCAGGCTGCGTATGAATAGCCCAGTCCAGTACCTGCGCTGTCACCGGCGCACGCGCCATCGCCTCATCGCGGTAGCGTTCATAAGTCGCACCGGCATAAGGGTTCGGCATAAAACGCGGCACAAAAACAATCATGCCGACAAAGACCCCGACCATGATGATCTGTGCCGGTACGCGCAAGGCCGCGGGCATCATATGCCGCCGCATCAGCGCGGCCAAAATCGATCGCACCATGATATTCCACCAGCGCAACATGGTCAGGATCACCACCAAGAGTGAAATAATCAGCGCAATGGCGGGGATCAGCACCGCGCGCGCATAGTCACGCCCTTTTTCGGCCAGAGACTCTCCGTTCGCATAGAGCTGCTTTTCGTTTTCGATGTCACCCAGCATGCGGTCCAAAATTTCGCGGTAGCGCGGCATAATCATTCTTTTGAAAAACGCATCGGGCGTCATGACAAGCTCTTCCATTTCCGGCAGCGGCGGCATGCCGGAGGCTTCAAAAAACGCCTGCATCGACAGACCGGGCGGCATATCCTTGGGCGCCTTTTCTTTCCAGCGCCGGTCAATTTCCTGCTTCATCAGGGTTTCCACCGCTTTTTGGAACGACTCCCTTTCATAGAACCAGTTGGCTGGCAGGACAAAACCAGAATGCGGCAGACGGTTTGAAATATATTCCTGCACGCGGTTGCGCAGCCTGACCTGCGTCGGATAAGCCGCGATGAATTCGGCACGCGTTTCGATATCCGGCGTATAGCCTCCAGAGCGGCGGGAAAATTCACGTTCCGCATCCGACGCGGCATCGGCAACCAGCCCCCGTTCTTTTCCGCGCAAAGCCGGTGGACAGTTCCGCGTGGCGCAAAAATCGCGCAGACGATCCTTGTAGGGCGCCATCTGTTTCAGCATATTGACGCCACTGGCACTTAGCTGCTGTTTGTATTCGCGTACGCCTTGCTGGTACTGGCGCCAGCCACGGTCAATTTCTTTTTCAATTTCTGTTGCGGCTTTGTCGCTTTCGGCGCGCAATACCTCGTTCGACATCGCCCGCGCATAATCGTCGGATGCCTTTTTATAGGGCACAAAATAGGCTTCGATCATCTGCTGATGAACCTTGCTTCTTTCATCTGCGACTTTGGATATATATTGGTCGTACTGTTCACGCGGTGAAAACCACATGCCGCGCGCCGCCACGCTTTGCACCAGCTTGTCTTTGTTATCTTCCATGTCGCTGCGAATGCGCTCGGGGCTGAGCATCCACATGCTGCCCAGAATGATACGTGCCGATTTTACGCTGTCCTGCTCGTCTTCCGCATCACAGAGCGCGAGGTCATCGAGGTTAATGGTACAATCTTCAAGGATCGAACGCAGCATCAGAACATAACGCGCATTAACCCGCTGCTGCCAGTCGGTACGTTCAATCAGCGCCTGTTCGATCAGCAATTTTTGCCCCAGAAATACCGCCGGCCAGACGATCAGCATCAAACTGACGACATTCACAAAGGCATTACGTCCCCGCCCGATGGCCGAACCATAACCAATCCCCAGCGCCGGCAGCAGCGCCAGCATGATATCGCTGGCTGTCGGGTCGATCGGCACGCTGTCCGGCCCCGCGATGGTGGCTCCGAAAATCATCAGCAGCGGCATGATCGCAACCAAACCGACCATATAGTAAAACCAACGCAGCCGTCCCGGCGTGACATGAAACCCCGAAGATGCGAAAAAACCCAGCACCAGCAAAAAACATCCGCTGGCCGAAACAGCGCGGCCAAAAACCTGAAGGTCTTCCATTTTAACGGGATCAGACCGCACACTGCCCGCAACATCCAGCAGCGACATATTGAATTCGATTTCGGCCACCAAATAGCAAAGGCTTAAAAAAAGCAGCACAGCCGGTGTCCACAGCCGCCAGCGGCCCGAAGATGCCGGTTTTGATGCTGCAGGCTTACGCTTTGCCGTTTTGCGCGGCGGCGGTGCGGATGGCGCGGGCGCAGCATCCTGATCTTCGTCCATCAGATGCGCCTGCGCCGAAGGAGTCTCTTCGGGCAGTATCTTCTGGACGGCGTCTTCGGCGGGCTTCGGAGTATCGGCCGCAACTGGCGGCGTATCCGCGGATACCAAAGGCCTGTCGTCACCGGGTGGCGCGGCCTTCTCCTTGATATCCGCGCCCTCGGGCGGCTTGTCTGGCTTTGTTTCGTCCATTTTTCCAGTTTAGCACGGGAAGAAACAGCTCTGCCAATCCGTTTTTCAGCCTAACACCTTGTTCCGCCGTATTATTTCAGGCTGTTATTTTATGGGGAATCGGATTTTCCGGCGGGCGCAGGGCCGCTTTCAATTGGCGCTGCACAGAGGTGACCTGCTGGCTGGTGCGCGCTGCCGTGCGGTAATATTCCATGAGAAACACCCTGAGCGCCGCGGTGAAAGACGCGCCCGCTTCCTTGAGATCATGCACCGCACCGCAAAGGTCGTGGATGCTGCATCCTTCGATCTCGGCCACTTCGCGCAGCGCCTGCCACATTTCAGGCTCCAGCCTGACGCTGGTGCGGCGGTCGTGAATGCGCACATTTTTACTGATCAACGCGCCTTGCAACGGCGTTTTCTTGTTGCCTGCGTTTTGGTGCGGGTTGTTGTTTGTTGTATGCGTATGCTGGAATGCCTCGGCCATGTCTGTCCCCCTTGGAATGCGTGCCTTGAAAATCAATTTCCGTACAAATACTGCACCCTCTCGCCTGCCGCGCGTCGGTTCTGATCCGCCTTTCTATCGGCTCTGCTGGCCGGCGGTTGGTTATACTCTAGGATGCAGCCTGCCCAATTACAACTATAAATTGAATTGATTAAAATTTTACAACAATTAGATGTATTACATCGCATTCTGCCCGCCTGGCCCTGCAACTGTATGGCAGCATCTGGAAAATATTCAATCCTTGCGGATATTTGGCAAGGAGGCTCTGGCCTGCGGGGATATGCAGACTATTTTTACATGTCGTAAAGCCCAGCCACCTCAAGATACCGATTCCCGCCCTGCTGCGGGAATCGGGCGCGGATATAAAAATTTCCTTTTTATTTTCAAGGCCTCGGGGGGATTTTTGCGCGCGCCTGCCTTGTATTCACGCCGGAGGACGTTCATAATTTTAAGATGTGGGATTTTAAGGGAAAATCGTTTCTGCACGGGCTGCGCGACCACAAAGACAACGTGCCGACGCCGCGCAAGGGCTGCGATGTGCCGGGCTGCCAGCACACGGGGGAATACCGCGCGCCCAAATCACGCTATGACCTGCGCGATTATTTCTGGTTCTGTCTCGACCATGTGCGCGAATACAACGCGAACTGGGATTTTTTCAAAGGCATGAGCCCGGGCGAAATCGAACATCACCTGCATAAAACCGCCGTCTGGGACCGCCCGACATGGCGCATGACCGAAGCCGGATTGGTCGAGGAGCGCACGCGCGAAAAAATCTACGCCCATTTCGCGCGCGGCGAAGCGGTCTTTGGCGAATTCACCATGAACGGCGACAGCGAAGAGGGCGAGACGCGCGAACGCGACGCCCGCATCGATATCGGCAGCCTGCCGCACCCGACCATCGAGGCGCTGGGGGTGCTCGGCCTTGCCCCGCCGGTCAGCTGGGACGAGGTAAAATCGCGTTACAAATCGCTGGCCAAGAAGTATCATCCGGATACCAATCGCGAAACGGGCGCCGAAGAACAGCTCAAGAAAATCAATATGGCTTATACCATTCTCAAACTCTCCTTCCAAACCTATAGCCAACTGGATGAAAGATAAAACAGATGACCGCTGCCGCACATAAAAACGTCCCCGATATCATGGTGTCTGTCCGTCAGGTTTTTGGCATCGATTCAGATATTCAGGTGCCCGCCTTTTCGAACCGCGACACCAAGGTACCGGAAATAGACGAGGCTTATCTTTTTGATAAAAACACCACGCTCGCAATCCTTGCCGGTTTTGCGCATAACAAACGTGTGATGATTCAGGGCTATCACGGCACCGGCAAATCGACGCATATCGAACAGGTGGCGGCGCGGCTCAACTGGCCCTGCGTGCGCATCAACCTCGACAGCCATGTCAGCCGCATCGACCTGATCGGCAAAGACGTCATCGCCCTGCGTGACGGCAAACAGGTCACCGAATTCAAAGAAGGCATTTTGCCCTGGGCGCTGCGCAATCCTGTGGCGCTGGTTTTTGACGAATATGATGCGGGGCGTCCCGATGTGATGTTTGTGATCCAGCGTGTGCTGGAATCCTCCGGCAAGCTGACCCTGCTTGACCAGAACGAGGTGCTGCACCCGCACCCCGCCTTCCGGATTTTTTCAACCGCCAATACCATCGGCCTTGGCGACACCACCGGCCTTTACCACGGCACGCAGCAGATCAACCAAGGCCAGATGGACCGCTGGAACATCGTCGCCGCGCTAAACTATCTGCCGCCGGAGCAGGAAATCGATATCGTCCTCGCCCGTGTCCCTGCCTATAAAACCGACGAAGGCAAAAAAACCGTCGCCGCCATGGTGCGTATGGCGGGGCTGACGCGCAAAGGCTTTATGGCGGGCGACCTGTCGACCGTCATGTCACCGCGCACCGTCATCAACTGGGCGGAAAATACCCAAATTGTGGAAGACCTCGATTTTGCCTTCACGCTCACCTTCCTCAATAAGTGCGACGAGCTGGAACGCGCCATCGTCTCTGAATACTATCAACGCTGTTTCGACCGCGCACTGATACAAACGGCGGGACAGCTGTTTTGATAGGCTAAAATGAAGGCATGCTTTGTATACATCGTTTCGAATTGGGACAACCGCGTCATTTACACTGGCGTCACAAGCGAACTGCAAAAACGTGTCTGGCAGCATAAGAACAAACAAATTGATGGCTTCACACAAAAGTATAACATCGGAAAGCTCGTTTACTACGAACATACTGAGAACATCGAAAGCGCCATTCTTAGAGAGAAGCAAATTAAAAAATGGCGCAGAGAGAAAAAGAACGCCCTGATCAGAACAATTAATCCAGAATGGCGGGATTTGTACGAAGACTTATAAACCACAACACCCTGTCATCCCGACAGAGCGCGCGAGCGCGACGAGGGATCTTAAACGGCAGCCACCGCAGATCCCTCGCCTTCGGCTCGGGATGACAGGAAAAGAAATAGAAAAATAGAAAACCAGATAATGACCGATCAGCACGACCCGATAGAAAATTTCAAGAGCGCGACGCAGTCAACGGCACGCGCGCTGTCGGGGCGTGATGATCTGGATGTCAGCTTTAGCGGGCATATCGCCGAAGTGCACGATGCCAGCATCCGCCTGCCCGCCCTGCCGCGCGAGATGACCGAGGAAGATACGCGTTTTGTGCGCGGTCTGTCGGATGCTTTTGCCCTGCGCCTGCGATACCACGATGCCCAATTGCACCAGCGGCTGCTGCCCGCCGATGCGCAGGCGCGCGCGGTTTACGACGCGCTGGAGGACGCACGGATCGAAGCCATCGGCACCGCCGATTATCCCGGCGCCGCCGCCAATATCGAAACCACCTTGAAACGCGAAGCCAAACGCCTGCGCCTGCATCTGGCCAAAAGCATGGAGGATGCCCCGCTGTCCGAAGCGCTGCGGCATTTGTCGCGCGAAGCCTTTACCGGCCGCCCGATCCCGACAGAGGCCGCCAAGACCGCAAAAATCTGGCGGCAATGGATACGCGAGCATCTGGGCGAGGACGGGCTGGAGACGCTGCGCGCCGCGCTGCAAGATCAGGAAAAATTCGCACGGCTGGCGCAGCAGATGATCGAGCGGATGGAGATGGTCTCCACCCCCGCCGAGCCGCCGCGCAACCCCGAAGACGGCGATAGCGACGAAGACGATGATGCTCAAGGCGCCGATACGCCGAATGACGAGAGCAGCCAAAGCCCGCCCCCGATGGGCAGCGCCGAAGACAGCGATGCGGGCGATAGCGCCGAACAGCAAATCGATGCGCAGGTCGGCAATGACCTTGACGAAATGGATGACCCGAGCGCAACGTCCGAAGACGAACAGCCGCGCCGCAACGACCCGAAAGGCGACAGTTTCGACACGTTGCAGGGTGATTATAAAATTTATTGCACCCATTTCGACGAAGTGGTGCAGGCCAAAGACCTCTGCGATACCGAAGAGCTGCAAAAGCTGCGCAAAATGCTCGATAAACAGCTGACGCAGCTGCACGGTGTTATCACACGCCTTGCCAACCGCCTGCAACGCAAACTGATGGCGCAGCAAACCCGCGCATGGCAATTTGATCTGGAAGAAGGCATTCTCGACAGCGCGCGCCTTGCCCGCGTTGTCACCAACCCGCTTGTGCCCGTCAGCTATAAGCAGGAAAGCGAAATTGATTTTCGCGATACCATTGTAACGCTATTGATCGACAATTCAGGCTCGATGCGGGGCAGACCCATCACGATTGCCGCCATGTCCACCGACATTCTGGCGCGCACGCTGGAGCGCTGCGGCGTCAAGGTTGAAATTCTCGGCTTCACCACCCGCGCGTGGAAAGGCGGGTCATCACGCGAACGCTGGCTGGCCGATGGCAAACCGCAGCATCCGGGCCGCCTCAACGACCTGCGCCATATCGTCTACAAAGGCGCCGACAGCCCGTGGCGGCATTGCCGCGCCAACCTCGGCCTCATGCTGCGGGAGGGATTGCTCAAAGAAAACATCGATGGCGAGGCGCTGCTCTGGGCCTATGAACGCCTGATGTATCGCCCCGAACAGCGCAAGATCTTGATGGTCATTTCCGACGGCGCGCCGGTAGACGATTCCACCCTCTCTGCCAATCAGGGCAATTATCTTGAAGAACACCTGCGCCGCGTCATTCATTACATCGAAAACAAATCGCCGGTACAGCTGCTGGCGATCGGCATCGGCCACGACGTCACCCGCTATTACGAACGCGCCGTCACGCTGGTCGACGCCGAAGAGCTCGGCGGCGCGATCACCGAGAAACTGGCAGAACTTTTCGACGAAAAGCAGCCCTCCCGAAAAAGAAAACGCGGGTAAAATGAAAAACCAGGCGATATTATTTGCCCTAATCCTTCTATCCTTTTTTGCTCCACTTCGCGCGCAGGCCGCACCGCTTGAGGTCGAGAATCTCGGCCCGATTTACCCACGTCTCGAAGAAGAATTATACCTCCTTAAAATATCATCCGAAGGATTTCTGGCTGACCACATACATTATGCCGCTACAGACAGACACGGAAATATTGTCGCCCTCACCCCTAAAGTCGGTCGTTTAACACATAGATTAGAGTGTATGCCGAATGAGGGTTGTCTCCTGTATAACCTTTGGCATGGCGAGAAAGCCATATGGGATTTCAAAACCGGACTGCCTCTTCAGGAAAGAAATTCGCTGTTTGCTCAAAACCTAGACAAAGAAACAGCCCAATACCGTCAGGACTGGGAAGATTTCATCATCCGCGGAAAAGGCGCACGTATAGAAACCCTCTTCCTGCAAGATGTCCTCGATAGACCCTTCGGCGTTTTTCAGCTTGTTCCTGCGCAAAATGTACGTGCGAATTTTTTTGCCGCTTGCACCCTCATGATTCTAATGCTTGCCGGCTATTATGGGGCTGTCCGCGCATGGACAACAAAGAATGTCGCCCTGCAGGCTCTCAGTTTTGCGAGTTATGGTTTGAGCTTTATTTTTGCCTGCGCCTTGATTGATATGGCCTTAACCATTACGCCTTTTCACTTCGGTGCCTTGGTATTGGCCTCGGCCTTCGGCTTTTACCGCCTCAGCAATAGAGCGCACAAAACCAACTGATTTTCCTGTTTATTCCCCTCGCCGCCTGCGCTAAAATCGCGCTCAACCCAGAGGGCGCCTGATATGTCTGAACAGCACAAAGTCTATAAACCCAAACCCGTCAGCGGCTTTCCCGAATGGCTGCCGGAGTACCGCGCGGTGGAGCTTGCATGGCTGGACAAAATCCGCGCCGTTTTTGAAAGCTACGGGTTTTGCAATATCGAGACGCCGTCGGTCGAGGAAATCGAAGCCCTCTCCGCCAAAGCCGGCGAGACGGAAAAGGAAATCTATACCCTCACCCGCCTGCAAGCCGATGATGGCGAGAGCAAAGAAGCCCGGCTTGCGCTGCATTTCGACCTGACCGTGCCGATGGCGCGTTATGTGGCGCAGCATTTCGGGCAACTGGTCTTTCCGTTCAAACGCTACCAGATGCAAAAATCGTGGCGCGGGGAGCGCCCGCAAAAAGGCCGCTACCGCGAATTTTATCAATGCGACATCGATGTCGTGAACATTGACGATCTGCCGCTGCATTTCGACGCCGAACTGCCCGCCGTTTTGTTCGAAGCCTATCAGGCGCTCGGCATTCCGCCCGTCGAACTGCGTATCAGCAACCGTAAAATGCTGGTCGGTTATCTGCAGGCGCTTGGCGTCAACGATACCACCGTCGTCACCCGCGCGCTTGACAAACTGGACAAGATTGGCGCGGACGGCGTACTCAAAACCCTCGCCGAGGATGGCATCCCTGCCGATGTCGCGCAAAAATCACTTTCCTTCGTAGAAATCAAAACGCCCGATAGCAGCTTTGCCAAGCAGGTGCGCGCGCTGGGCGTCAGCAATGATTTGATGGAACAGGGTCTCCAAGAGCTGCAATTCGTCACCGACAATCTCAAACACCTGCATGGCAACGGCATGGTCGCCGACCTCGGCATTATCCGCGGCCTTGATTACTATACGGGTACAGTGCTGGAAGCACGTTTCAAGGACAGCGCGGAGCATTGGCCCAAGGGCGCGCCGTCTCTGTCTATCGGCGGCGGCGGGCGGTATGATGACCTTGCGGGATCTTTTATCAACCAGAAACTGCCCGGCATTGGCGTATCGATCGGCCTGACGCGTTTGTTTGGCCTGCTGATGGATCAGGGAAAAATCACAGCGGGCAACAAATCACCCGCCGATGTGCTGGTCGTGCTGCCGGACGAAGCACGCCGCGCGGAAGCCGCCGAAACCGCCCGCGTGCTGCGCGGCCGCGGCTTCAAGGTCGAGATGTACCACCGCGACGCGAAGATCAAAAACCAGATGGCCTATGCCGAGAAAAAAGGCATCCCCTATGTCTGGTTCCCGCCCTTCAAGGACGGCCAGCCGCACGAAGTCAAGAATATGGCAAGCGGGGAGCAGTCACAGGCCGAAGCCCCCAGCTGGCAGCCCGCCTGACCGCGGCCAGAACAGTGGAATTTGCCCATCACCGCGCCGGCGTGCTAAAATGGTAACGTGAAGACCAGAAAAACGGGGATACCCATGCTGCCTGCCCAGAAATTTTTTACCGTTCTTGCCGCCGCCGGTATCGGACTTTTTCTGTCCGCCCAATCCGCGCGTGCCGAATACGCTTATATTCACAATGATGGCGAGTACTCGGTTACGCTTCCAGATGCGCCCAGTGGCGAGACAATTTGGTATGATCACGTTGGCGATATCCCTTTTATCGAGGAACGTCCTAAATTCGGGTCGCTTGGGGAAGTCGCCAGCATGCGCCGCACAGATGCTATAACGGGTGACAGCTTCAATATAGACATTATATTTATCAAATCTGGACGCGATTACCTTCTGGGATTAGATGAGAAAGATCTGAGAGCTCTTTTGGAGAGAGAATACGCAAACCAGACAATCGAAAACAAAAAAATCAGCTACTCACCGGGCACGGGTACGCTGAAATGGGGCACATTTACAGGATTTTCGGTTGACCGGAACAACAATCTGATGTTCCACAGCTGCCATATTCTGACCGGCTTCGAAACCGTCACGATGATAAAAATCGCCTTCAATGCCGAAAATGAAAAATTCGGCGAGACCTATCAGAAGATCAAAAATTCAATCAAATTTGTGGGGACGAAGTAAAGCCCTTCACTCTTTCCACCATGGAAAAAAAGCCGTTGCGGCGGTTGGGGCTCAGATGCTGGTCAAGGCCGAGGCGGGTAAACGTTTTTTCAACGTCGATTTCCGATATTTCTGCCGCCGTACGGCCTGCATAAATCGTCCGTAAAATCGCAATCAAGCCGCGGACAATCTGCGCGTCGCTGTCGGCCGTAAAAGTCAGACGTTCTGCCTTGTCCCAGCCGAGAATCATCCAGACCTGGCTCATGCAGCCGCGCACCTTGCTCTGCTCTGTTTTCAGCCCCTCATCCATCACCGGCAATTGCGTGCCAAGGTCGATCAGATAGGCATATCGGTCTTCCCAGTCCTCCAGGAAGCCGAAGTTATCCACAAGCTCTTCTATATTCATATTCACGGCCTATCTTGAGATGAAACCTCTTGCAACAAAATAATCGTAATCGCAGGTAAAAGCTATAGTTGGCAACGGGCTTAACCTGTTCTATTCTTGAACTATAAGACAAGTCGGCGGCACACAGACAAGCCGGCAATAATGAAGGGAAAAGATAATGAGCAAGACCGCTTCCGGAGATTCCAAAAACACGCTGTATTGCTCTTTCTGCGGAAAGAGCCAGCATGAAGTCAGGAAGCTGATCGCCGGCCCCAACGTATTCATCTGTAATGAATGCGTCGAGCTGTGCATGGATATTATTCAGGAAGAAGACAAAACGCAGCTTGTCAAATCCGGCAAGGGTATTCCCACGCCCAAAGAAATCAAAAAAGTGCTGGACGATTACGCCATCGGTCAGGACCGCGCCAAGCGCGTCCTGTCGGTTGCCGTCCACAACCACTATAAGCGTATTGATGAAGGCCTGATGAAAGGCAGCGATATCGAACTGTCGAAATCGAACATTCTGCTGATCGGCCCGACCGGCTCGGGTAAAACCCTGCTGGCACAAACGCTCGCACGTATCATCGACGTCCCTTTCACCATGACAGACGCAACGACGCTGACCGAAGCAGGTTACGTCGGTGAAGACGTCGAGAACATTGTTCTGAAACTGCTGCAAGCCTGTGACTACAACATCGAACGCGCGCAGCGCGGCATCGTCTACATCGACGAAGTGGACAAGATCAGCCGTAAATCCGACAACCCCTCCATCACCCGTGACGTTTCGGGCGAGGGTGTGCAGCAGGCGCTGCTGAAACTGATGGAAGGCACGATGGCCAGCGTCCCGCCGCAAGGTGGCCGTAAACACCCGCAGCAGGAATTCCTGCAAGTGGATACGACGAATATTCTGTTTATCTGTGGTGGCGCTTTCGCGGGTCTCGACAAAATCATCGCCAACCGCGGCCGCAAGACCTCGATCGGCTTTGGCGCAGAAGTGCGCGGGCCGGATGAACGCCGCCCCGGCGAAATCCTGCGCGAAGTGCAGACCGAAGATTTGCTCAAATTCGGCCTGATCCCCGAGTTTGTTGGCCGCCTGCCCGTTCTGGCGACGCTGGACGATCTGGACGAAGAGACGCTGGTCTCGATCCTGACCGAGCCGAAAAACGCGCTGACCAAGCAATATGCCCGCCTTTTCGACATCGAGGGCGTCAAGCTGACCTTCCAAAAAGAAGCGCTGCACGAAATCGCCAAACGCGCGATTGAGCGCAATACCGGTGCCCGCGGCCTGCGCTCCATCATCGAAATCGCGCTGATGGACACCATGTTCGAACTGCCTGGCATGGAAGGCGCCGAAGAAGTCGTTGTGACTGCTGAAAACATCCAGAACAGCACCCAGCCGACCATCGTTTTCTCGGACAAGAAAAAAGCAAAAGACAAGGAAAGCAAGAAAAAGAAAGATGAAGGCGAAGAAGAAACCGCCGCTGCTTCTTAAAAATTGCTCTTTTTGGCTTCAAAAAAAACACCCCGCTCCGGCGGGGTGTTTTTTTATCTATGGTCAGTCAGCTGAGAACATGACAATCACAGGCACATCGGTTTCGATCCGCACCTCTCCGTTTGCCACATTCGATATGCCACGGCCAGAGAGCATGGCCAGATCAAGACAATACGCCGGATAGGCACAGGCACCGGAAAGACTCAAAACCGCGCCCGTCAGGGCAAAGACAGAAAATATTCCGTCATGCCGGAAACTCTGTGCACCGGCGGCAAAATGGCGCTGCACCACCTGCCCTGCTTGATTGTAAAATACAGCCTGTTCAAAACGGCTGCAGCGGCGCATTTCTGCATCGATTGCGCCCAAAATAGCCAGTGCATGATCGGCACGCCCACCCGTAAAACCGGAGAGGTGCAGCCGCCGCCACATTCCCGCACGCAGAATATCCAGTGCAAATTCTAAATCTGTCTTGTCTTGTGCCGTTTTAAAAAACACCTGCATATTTGCCGGCGCCGCGCCAGAATCTCCGTCGCCAATCCAGATCCGGGGCTGTGCTGCCGCTGATATGCCGCCGTCAATCGCGATTTGCGGCATGTCGCGCGCCAGCAGCGCGGCGGGCAACGGCGCTCTGGCCATAGGCCCCACCAGCCAGAGGTCTGCGGCCGCTGCAACATCCGGCGGCAGCGTCACTTGCCTCGCCCTTTTTCTACAATCGCCGCGATGATGATCTCGACGCAGGACCAAAGCGCTTCGCCGAGCGCTTCGTCAACGCCTTCGTCCTGAAAAAGCCTTTCCTGCGCAAGCTCTGCGGCATTCAGTAGCGCACGATATGTCACAATGCGCCCGTCACCACCATAATTGGCGGTATATTCCTCTGACGCCTGCGTGCAAAGCGCGGCATGGCTGTAGTGCGGCAGCAGCGCCTTGACCGCAACCACGCGGCCCATTGCGGCGGCCGCCATCAGCGGCGTCCAGCCACTTTTGTTGGGCGCGTCAACGCGCATCCCTGCCGACACCGCGCGGGCAAAATAATCAGCGATTTCGCCGTCGTGCAGCCACTTGGCCATATACTGCGCCAGCGTCGATTCATGCGCACCACTGCTATCGTTAAGACCTTTTTGGCCCGCACCTTCCAACGCCTGCTGCAGCCAAAAAAGCGTCATCACCCGCCCTGACACCGGCGCGTTGGCCGCGGCGACATTGAAAGGCGTTTCGCCGTTGCTATCAAAGGCATGCAGATCGGCGCCTGCCGCCAGCAGCGATTCAAGACGGGCGATATCCGCCGCACCGCGGATTTCATCGAGCACGGCGTTATGCAGCGCAAAAGGATCCATCGCTTTATCCATACTCATGCCAGCCCCGCAGAAAGATCGTCCAGGACCTGAAGAGATTCTGTGACGCGCAGCGCATAAGGCTGATCCCCCACAACCATGATCGCGGCGGACCGATGACCGCGCACATCGCCGCCCGCCGCAATCCCCGCGGCCAGTGCGGCAAACAACCGGCGACGCAGCGGTGCTTGCATATCGTTCATAAATGCTTTTTCCATCGCAACCAAAGTTTTATCGGAAGACAGCATATTGCCCGCCAGTGCGTGATGCGGCTTGCCAATATGGCCCGCCCAGTGCAGGCACTGCGTACCGGTCATGATGCCGATATCGCCATCTATCGGCACGATGATGATTTGACGCATTTCGATTTTACGGTCTTCGCTTCTTAACACTTCGATAATATCGGGCCCGCCACTGCCGGCGCGGAGCATTTCGAGCGCCCGCGCGCCCACTTCGCGGTCGCCCTTCGCCTGCACGGAGACAATACCAAAGCGATCATCTACATAAAGACTACCCTGCGCACAATCATCCGAACCACTGGCCATCGCCACGCCGATATGCCGCGTATAGGGGTTTCTGGCGATCAGTGTCAGTGTCATCGAAGTCTTCCGCCTCCGCCGTCAATCTTTTGCACGGCACCAGAATTGATACATACCACTGAAGGTTTCAGTATGTAACATCTCGAATGCATGCCATTGGTCTAGATTAACGAGATTCGCATCCGAACCATGCATATCATTGAAGGCTTTAAAAAAAAGGGGTGGCAAATTGAACCCCATGAAGTCGAGCCCAAGATTTTCGAGCATTCCTGAAATCTGAGGAAGATCGAAACGATGCTCTTGAACATGAAATAACAAATCGCAGAATGTCGACATTTGATAGTAATCACTACTCTCGCGAAGCTTACGCAGTGCCTCATAGGGAAGAAGTTCATCAGCGCGCTGCCGAAATTCATTCATTCCCGCGCGCGTTGCGACAAATCCTTTATCTCGGATAATATCACGTGCTGCAACTACGCTACGACGACCAGCTTCACTGTATAATCCTATACGCATGAGTCCTTTGGGTTTGAGCAGACCTCTCAGAGCCGCCCAACCCGCAAAAGGGTTCTCCATATGGTGAAGCACACCGGAACTGAGGATGTAGTCATACCTCTCTGAACGGACTGCCAGTTGCAAAATATCAGCCTGTGCAAATTCGACATTCGAAAGTCCCAGATCCTGCGCACGAGCGGCGGCATAAGATAGACTGGTCTTGCTCAAGTCGATTGCAAGAATTTTTGCCTCCGGAAAAACGGCGCCTGCAAGAGCAGCCTCGTAGCCTGTACCGCACCCGGCATTAAGAATACTGCCGTTCTCAGAGACTGTTCGTTCGGCTTCGCCCAAAACAGTATCATGTGGCAAGCAATTCCATCTGGGATAAGGGAAAGATTCATATTGTTCCTGCACTTTGCCAGAAATCGAATCTTCAATAGGCGTAAGTGAGGTAAGATTTTTTTTAATCTCAGCAAGGCGCGCAGCCTCTCGCACCTGAAGATCTGCTAGCGGTATAAGCGCCGTCTCGGTATCACACACTTCCATCAGCGCAGAAGTTTCAGAAATTCTGCCGAGACTTTCATAACATGCAAATATAGCAATTTCTTCGGCGCGCGCACCTGATGGGTTTTCTGATAGACTTTGATGCATTGCTGCAATCAGAGCCTCCTCCTCAGGAGTCGTTCCAAAAATATACTCCGTATAGAAACAATAACGAGACAAAGCAGCAGCAGTAAGTAGAAAATTATCTCGCCGCCAGAGAGAAGAACCAGAGGATAAATCCCTGAGCAAAGAGGCGCGCAAATTAGTGAGCGCTCTTTCAAAATCCCAATCGGGAAGAACTAGTCTTTTCAATCCAGCAATAAATAAAGTATTTGCCGTCAAGGCTGCCTTTTCTTCACTGTCGTAAACTGTATTTGGCGAAACCAAGACAGAAAGCTCGGGGTTGCTACGCAGAAGGGCAAGCCAAAGAGGATAAAGACTATCCGTGTTAATCTCCGGCTGCGCAAGACAGGCCTCTACCGCCTTTGCCATACCGGGATTGAATTGCGTGAAGGAAAAACTAAGCTTGGCCGCACACAACGAAAAGGCAATCAGATAGGCTTTTTCATCCGGCTTGTGCGCAATCGCCAAGACCAGCAGGCCGAGCGCTTCCTGAAACTCGCTGCGCAGCATGCATACATCTGCAAGCATGCCGAGAGCGGCGTGGTCGTTCTCATCTTCTTCCAGCGCTTTTTCTAGCCACTCTTCGGCAGCGTCGATATCATTTTCCAGCAGACAAAGCACCGCTTTATCGCGCGGCTTGAGATTTTTTTGCAAATGTTGATTAGACATTGAGCAGCAGATTCTCCCTCTCCCATGACGAAATGACCGCATTATAGGCTTTGTATTCGGTCTCTTTGATCGCAATCAGGGCACGGCAGAAGCGTTCGCCGAGCATTTCCTGCAGCGGCTTGCTGGCTCTGAATTTCTTGAGCGCATCGAACTGGTGCGTTGGCAGAGAGTGGCCTTTCTTATAGGCGCTGCCCTTGATTTGCTCGGTCGGCTCCAGACCTTCGATCATGCCCAGCAAACCGCAAGCCAACGTGGCAGAAATCGCCAGATAGGGGTTGCCGTCAGCACCGGGCAGGCGGTTTTCGACACGGCGGCCTTCCGGCTTGGCGATCGGCACGCGCAGGCCGGCGGTGCGGTTATCCAGCCCCCATTCCACGTTGATCGGGCTGTCGGTTTCCTTGTGGCCAAAGCGGCGATAGGAATTGACGTTGGGCGCAAACAAAGGCAGCGCCGCCGGCAGATAACGCTGAAGCCCGCCGACATAATGACGGAAGAGCTGCGAGTCAGAACCGTCTTCGTTGGCGAAAATATTCGCGCCGGTTTTCAGATCCACCACGCTTTGGTGAATGTGCATGGCGCTGCCCGGCTCTGTCTGCATCGGCTGCGCCATAAAGGTTGCATAAACGCCATGACGCAGCGCGACTTCGCGTGCCGTGCGCTTGAACAGGAAAGCCTGATCGGCCAGCTCCACGGGGTCGCCGTGGTTGAAGTTGACCTCCAGCTGCGCCGCGCCCGCTTCATGGCTGAGGGTATCGATATCGACGTTCTGCTCTTCGCAGTAATCATAGATGTCTTCAAAGATCGGGTCGAATTCATTGACGGCATCGATACCGTAAGCCTGACGGCCGCTTTCCTGACGGCCACTGCGGCCCACGGGCGGTTGCAGCGGAATATCGGGATCGGTATTGACGGCCACCAGATAGAATTCCAGCTCCGGCGCCACAACCGGGCTCCAGCCACGGTCATTGAATTCTTTGATAAGGCGCTTGAGCAGCTGGCGCGATGACAAAGGCACCGGCGTATCGTCACCGTTGAATGCATCGCAAATAATCTGCGCCGTCGGTTCCTGATACCACGGCACCAGGCGGATGGAATCTTCGTCCGGCTTCATATACACATCGCCGAGCGAGGCGCTGATCAGATCGCCATCCGGATAATCGCCGGTGACGGTCTGGATGAAAATAGACTCGGGGATCGGCATGCCGCGCTCGCGCAGAATGCGCAGCAGCTTGTCCGCCGGCAGGATCTTGCCGCGCGCGATGCCGGACATGTCCGGTATCAGGCATTCCACTTCCGTTATTTCGTGTTCTCGGATAAACTGCTCCAGCTTGTCCATGACAAACCCCTTGATATGATGATTTTTGAGACCTCCCCTTGCAGGAAGCCTTACCCCAAAGATGCCCAAGAAATATGAAAACGTAAAGGAGTACCACGACCCTTGGTATGCTTTGACAGCCAATCGGCTGCTTGTGACTCTAGGCGTGCTCCAGGGCGAGGTCAACTGCGATGTGTGCGTGGTGGGTGCCGGTTTTACGGGACTTTCTGCCGCACTGGAGTTATCGCAGAGGGGATTCAATGTTGTCGTTCTGGAAAAAGGCAATGTCAGCGGCCTCGCCTCCGGCCGCAACGGCGGACACCTCCAGCGCGGCTTTAGCCAATCGCCCGGCTGGCTGATCCGGCAATACGGGTTCGAGACGGCAAAATTTCTCTGCAATGTTTCGCTCGAAGGCCTTGGCCTGATGCTGATGCGCATGGCGGAGCATGACATAAAATGCGATTTGAAATTCGGCCACCTCACCGCCGCGACAAAGCCAAAGCATGAAGCCGAGCTGAAGGCAGATATCCGCGACTGGCAAAAACTCGGGCACAAAGACATCGACTGGTGGGACGAAAAAACGGCGCAGGAAACCGTTTTGACCGGCGCCTATACCGGCGGCCTCTTTGATGCCAAGGGGGGGCATTTCCATCCCCTTAATTACGCCCTTGGCCTTGCGCAGGCTTTTCAGAAACAGGGCGGACGGATTTATGAACAAACCGCCGCCGTCGATATCATCCCCGGCGAAACAAACCGTGTCACGACGTCATCGGGCGGCAGCGTGCTGGCCAAATTCGTGGTACTGGCCGGAGTGACGGGCATGAAAGGCCTTGCGCCGCTGCGCAAAACATCGATGGCGGTCACCGCCCATATGATTGCGACAGAGCCGCTGAGCGAGACGCGCAAACAACAGATCATGACCCGCGATATCGCCGTGGCCGATGCCCGCTTTATCATGGATTATTACAGATTTTCAAGCGACAACAGGCTTTTGTTCGGCGGAAACTGTAACTACAGCGACCGTGAATATGCCGGCGAGGATACGCGCCTGCGCGAGCGGATGACAACGCTCTTCCCGCTTTTGAAAATGACGCGGATCGACCATTGCTGGCGCGGACCGCTGGATCTGACCATGAACCGCATTCCGCATCTGGGCCGCCTGACACCGCAAATATACTTCGCACATGGCTTTGGCGGACAAGGCGCGATCCTGACGCATATTCTGGGCAAAATCATGGCCGAGGCCGTCGCAGGGACCGCCGAGAGATTTGACGTTTTCGCCAAAATGCGGCACAACCCTTTTCCGGGCGGCGATTTGCTCAAACGCCCGCTCTTTGTCGCGGCCATGACATGGTACCGGCTGCGCGATATGCTCTAGCTTTACCTGAAGAAAAACAAACAAGAATAAGAAATTTCGAGGCAATTATGACCTATGTCGTCACCGACGTCTGCATCAAATGCAAATATACCGACTGCGTCGAAGTCTGCCCCGTGGATTGTTTCTACGAGGGGGAAAACATGCTGGTGATTAATCCGGATGAATGTATCGATTGCGGCGTCTGCGTCCCCGAATGCCCGATTGACGCGATTGTGACCGATATTGACGCGCGCGCCGAAAAATTTCTGGAGCTGAACCGCGAATACTCCACAGGCGCATGGCCCGTCCTGACGCGCAAAAAACCCGGCCTGCCCGAAGCCGAGGAATTTAAAAACGTTTCGGATAAAATCAAATACTTCAGCCCTGAACCGGGTGAAGGAGATTAACTAGTTCGGGCCGCCTTCTCCGTCACCCTGCCCTTTGCGCCCGCCGTTACGCTTGCGCACCTTGACAGGCTTGAGTACGGCAATACCGCCCTCGTCTTTTTGGGCCTCTGTCATGGGTCTTTTCGGCGCCTGCCCATCAGGCGGCACATATCCCGCTGGATGCCCCATCAGCCCTGAAAGATCGACAGGCGATGCAGTATGGTTACGCGCCGCGACGTTAAAAGCTTTCTTTGAACTCATCCACGACTCCAATATTGTTTGCATAATAATATCACAACAAGATTAATAAAATGTGACAGGCGCGCCGCGGAACCAATCGGGTAAAACGGCTGTTTTCAAGCCATAAAGATGCCGAATTAACTTAAATTTAAGAATTTTCTTGAATTTTTATGGCATTTCAGATATGGTCTTTCTTGAATGGCATAATTGTCGCCGCCGGGCAGAACGCCCACCAGATACTTGATTAAACAGACTTTTCTGTGAACAGACGTTTTTATAGTGAGGCACAATGGCAAAGACATCCAAAGCGAAGGCAAAACCGGTTAAAAAGCCCGCGGCCAAAACCGCAGCCAAAACGGTAAAGAAGCCTTCCGCCGCCGCCAAGCCGGTCGCAAAAGCCAAACCGGTCGCCAAAAAACCGACCCCTGTCGCCAAGAAATCAAAACCGGCTCCGGCGCCCAAGGCGGCTGCCAAACCGGCTGTCAAAAAGCCCGCACCCGCGCCGGTCAAGGCCGCTGCCAAAAAAGCAGCCCCCGCCCCCGTTGCCGCGAAGCCGAAGCAGGCCCCCGTCAAAGCCAAAGCGGCCGAGCCGTCGAAGCTTCCGCTCGGTGTCAAAAAGCCCGCGCCTACGGTGCAGGCCCTTGCGCCGATGCCCGAGGCCCCCAAAAAGCCGGAGAAATTCGACTTCGCAGCTGGCGATTTCGTGGTGTATCCCGCACATGGCGTTGGCTTTGTCGAAGGCGTCGAGACCCAGACCATCGCCGGCATGGAAATTACACTTTACACCATTTGTTTTGAAAAAGACCGCATGCGTCTGAAATTGCCGATTTCCAAAGTGAAGGCTTCCGGCCTGCGCAAGCTGTCGTCCAAAGACCGTCTGAAAGACGCGCTGGCCACATTGCAGGGCCGTTCGCAGACCCGCCGCATCATGTGGAGCCGCCGCGCGCAGGAATACGAAGCAAAAATCAACTCGGGCGACCCCGTTTCTATCGCAGAAGTGCTGCGTGACCTGAAACGTGAAGGCGACCAGTCCGAACAATCCTACAGCGAACGCCAGATTTATCAGGCCGCGCTGGAGCGTCTTGCCCGCGAAGTTGCCGCGATCGAGAAAATCGACGAGAAAAAAGCCGCCGAAAAGCTTGAGGCTGTTCTTTCCAACGTCGCCTGACCTCTCGATATTTCTTTAAAGGATACAACATGAAACCGGCAAAAAACGAACCGTCCAGAAAAGACGACGACAGCATCGAGATTGATGATGCCACGGCTGCTTTTCTTAAAGAACGGGCGCGTCTTTGGTTAGAAGGAAAGATAGATTCTTCCCAAGTCGTTACGGCCGAAGAGTTTAAAAAAGCAATGGACAAGATGAAAGCCGAGGGTGATAAAGTTATCGCCGAAGTCGAAAAACGCTTTCCGCAAATCAAAAAAGGCCGCGGCGGCAAACCACCTGGCCCTTGATAGACTTGCGCTTTGCGCATATTTTTAAAAAAGCGGCTGTACAATCAGCCGCTTTTTTATCGCCCGGAGAAAATCTTCCCATGACCCCGCATAAAATTTACGGAATCAAAAACTGCGACAGTATGAAGAAAACCTTTGTCTGGCTGGACAAACACGGCGTCGTCTATGACTTTCACGATTATAAAAAATCCGGCGCGGATGAAGCTGTGCTAAAAGCCGCCATCAAAGCCCACGGCTGGGAAAACGTCATCAACCGCAAAGGCACGACATGGCGTGCCCTGCCCGAAAAGCTGCGAACAGATATGACCGAGAAATCGGCGCTCGCCGCGGCGCTCGATAATCCGTCGCTGGTGAAACGCCCCCTGATCGTCTCTGGCAAAGACATCCTGCTCGGCTATGACGAGGCCCAGTTCAAAACGCTCCTCAAACCCTGAGCCTGCTGTTTTCCCTATTGGAATGCCCCTCGGTTGGGGATAAGATGCGCTTTATACGTTAAACAGTCAGGCAAGGCGCGATGTCGTTCAAGACCTCCTTCAGCAATCTGGGCCAGCCGCAAAGAATATGGACGGTTTCCGCCATTCGTGGCCAGCTGGCACCGCTGGCTGCCATACACAACCATATATATGAGCATTGCCGCCCCGGCGACCGGGTCCTTTACACGGGTAACTATTTTGCCGGTGTGGATGCCGCCCCTGCCGAGACGCTGGATGAATTGCTTTATTTCCGCCGCAGCCTTCTTGCCCGCCCCGGCATGGTGCCGGAAGACTTTGTCTATCTGCGCGGCACGCAGGAGGAGCTTTGGAGCAAAATCCTGCAAATCCACTTCGCCCCAAGCGCGCGCGCCGTCGTTGACTGGATTGCCACGCACCATCCGGAAATGAACGGTCTGCTCAAAGCCTATGGCAGCTCCCTCGAAGATGCGCTGCGTACCGCGCGCGAGGGCATTGTGCCGCTGACAAAATGGACGATATTTCTGCGCGAACAAATGCGCGCACGCCCCGGCCATGAAAAATTCTATACGCTGCTGCGCCGCGCCGCCTTCACCGAACAAACGGGCAGCAATGACAACAATATCCTCTTTGTACACGCAGGGCTGGACCCTACCCTGCCGCTGACCGCGCAGGGCGATCGTTTCTGGTGGGCCGCGCGCAGCTTTGGTGCCATGCAGACAGCGTACCATCCTTTCCGTACCGTTATCCGCGGCTGCGACCCTGATCGTGGCGGGGTTTACGTGGGCGATATTTCGGTCACCCTCGATGGTGGCTGCGGCCATGGCGGGCAGCTGGTCTGCGCGCAGCTCTCGGCCTCCGGCGAGGTCTTGTCACTGCAATCGGCCTGAAAAAATATATAATCTAAAATTATCAATTGATAGATTTTGATTAATATCACCGAATGGAACCTAACACACCCTAAGGCGGTTTGTCTTTGGATAACCCCGCGTGAGGACAGGATAAATCGGGCGCTGGTTGCCTTTATGACCAAGGCATATTACAATTTAGTAATAGAGCAAAAATCCGACATCCAAAACCTGTGCCGCGTCGTATAATTGAATATACGCCCAGATAAAGCTGTTCTGACTTTAAACCCGCAGGCGAAAAGGAAAGCTAGGCAATCATGGCATATCTCGACGATCCGACCACCCAGCAGGCAAATCTCCGCTATATCCGTACAGCGATGCACGAACCTCTTTTGGAAAAAGAGCACGAACTGTCGCTCGCCCGCCGCTGGAGAGAAGACAAAGACGAAAAGGCGCTGCACGAACTTGTGCGTTCCTATACACGCCTTGTAGTGGCGATTGCATCGAAATTTAAAAACTATGGCCTGCCGATCGGTGATTTGATCCAAGAGGGCAACATCGGCCTGATGGAAGCCGCCGCGCGTTTCGAGCCGGCACTTGAAAACCGTTTTTCTACCTACGCCACATGGTGGGTGCGTGCGCAGATTCAGGACTACGTGCTGCGCAACTGGTCGATTGTGCGCACCGGCACCACGGCAAGCCAGAAATCTTTGTTCTTTAACCTTCGGCGCCTGCGCGCGAAAATCGACGGCCAGTCTGCCCGCGATTATCTGGACAGCGATTCAGTCGCGCATATCGCAACCGAGCTGGGCGTGCAGCCCAAAGAAGTGCTGGAAATGGAAGCCCGCATGAACGGCGGTGACCAGTCGCTCAACAATACCATCGGCGAAAGCGGCGAAGACGAATGGCAGGATTTTCTGGCTGACCCCTCGCCAAATCCCGAACAGGTCGTGATCGGCATGCGTGATAATGCGACGCGGTCGCAGTGGCTGGGCGAAGCACTCGGCGAGCTGAGCCCGCGCGAGCGTACCATTATCAAAGAGCGGCGCATGAACGATGACGTCGTCACGTTGGAAGACCTAGGCAAACAGCTCGGCATCAGCAAAGAGCGTGTGCGCCAGCTGGAACAACGGGCGATGGACAAGCTCAAAAGCTCGTTGATGGTCAAAGCGCGCGATGCCGGTATCTCGCACAACAGCCTTTTTACGGAAGCCTGAAATTAAATATTTCATATCGGCTTGGTCAATCTGCGAAGATTGACGAAAAAGCGCTGTAACCATATAATTAATATATGGGTATTTTTGTAAAATTTCGATTTGTATATGTCCTGGCAGCGCTTGTCCTGCTGGGGCTTTCCTCGCCTGTTACGCCTTCTGGGGCGCAATCAAGGGTGCCGATACAGACATCACCATTTGATCTGACTTTAACAGAGGTCGGCGTTGTTACAGAAATAATAAAACCAGATACGCTCCGTCTATCGAACGGAAAAATTTTCAAAATAGACAATATTCGTGTGCCGCTTCAGTTGGATTCTCATGCAATTGAATTTCTGAAGCAAAATGTTCTTAACAAAAAAATGGGTTTTTATATTGTCGGGAATGAGCCCGCGGACAGAGCCGATCGCTTTGGCCATACCCTAGCACACGTGGTTACCGAAGATGGCGAATGGATACAAGCGCTTATGATCTCTCGAGGTCTGGCTTGGGTGAACGGCAACGAAAATAGCCGTGATCTATTTGTTCCCTTGCTGAAATATGAAGATCTTGCGCGTTCGCAAAATCTGGGTCTTTGGAAGCTTCCCGCATTTGCCATCAGAGATAACAAAACAATACATGATAATACATACAATTCATTTCAAGTTTATGAAGGAACCATCCACGCAGTGAGTGCAAAAGGCAGGTATGCTTTTTATAACTTTGACAAAGACCCAAAAACAGACTTTACGATTGTCGTGAATATAGGAAAGATTGAGGCCTACACTCTCTCAACTGGGGCGCACAGTTATTCGCCATTAGAATTTGTTGGCCGTAAAGTACGCATACGTGGATGGGTTGAAGAAAATAATGGCCCTATGATAGAGCTACTGTTTCAGGAGCAGTTAGAGTTTTTGGATGCGCCATTTCAAATATATTACAAATAACATCAGACTTTTTAGCATGCTAAATCTTGCGCGCTTCGCCGCAGTTTAATCTTGCGCGCTTCGCCGCAGTTTAATCTTGCGCGCTTCGCCGCGCTGGGCCATGATACGGAGGTTTCTAGCCCCCATTTTTTTCCTCCGGACGGACATCATGAAAAGTTTTTTGACGCTTGACGATCTTTCACCGAAAGGCCGCACCGTTTTGCTGCGCGCTGACCTGAACGTGCCCATGCAAGACGGACGCGTCAGCGACGAAACCCGGTTAAGCCGTCTGGTGCCCGGATTACGCGAACTGGCCGATAAAGGCGCGCGCGTCGTCGTCATCTCGCATTTCGGCCGCCCGCGCAACAAAGAACAAAGCCTCTCTCTCGCACCGGTTGCCGCCGCGCTATCGGGGTTGTTTGGCCGCAATATCGCGTTTGTGCCGGACTGCGTCGGGCTTGATGTCGAAAAAACCATTCAGGGCATGCAGGACGGCGATGTTATCCTGCTCGAAAATCTCCGCTTCTATCCTGAAGAAGAAAAAGACGACGCCGCCTTCGCCGCAGAACTTGCACGGCTGGGAGATGTCTACGTAAACGATGCCTTTTCCTGCGCCCACCGCGCCCATGCCAGCACACACACGCTTGCCACTCTGCTGCCTGCCTATGCAGGACGCCTGATGGAAGCCGAGCTGACCGCGCTTGAAAAAGCACTGGAAAAGCCGGAGCATCCCGTCGTTGCGATTGTTGGCGGCGCAAAAATTTCAACCAAGATCGACCTGCTCAATAATCTGGTGCGCAAGATTGATGTGCTGGTGCTGGGCGGGGGTATGGCGAATACATTCCTGGCGGCACAAGGGATTCCGATGGGCAAGTCGCTGTGCGAGCATGACATGAAAGATCAGGCGCGCGCCATCATGCAAACCGCCCAAAATGCCGGCTGTAAAATTATCCTGCCGACAGATGCGGTGGTCGCAACCGAATTCCGCGCCAACCCGCCGGTGGAAACCCGCAGCAGCGATTCCGTGCGCGAAGACGAGATGATGCTCGATATCGGGCCGCAAAGCGTTGCGATGATAGAAGCCACGCTCGAAAAATCACGCACGGTGCTGTGGAACGGCCCGCTCGGCGCTTTTGAGACGCCCCCTTTTGAACAAGCCACCGTCACGCTGGCACACAAAGTCGCCGCCCTGACCGCCGAAGGGAAGCTGATCAGCGTTGCCGGCGGCGGCGATACGGTTGCCGCACTGGCGCAGGCAGGGGTTGAAGAAAAAATGACCTATGTTTCGACTGCCGGCGGCGCGTTTCTGGAGTGGTTGGAAGGAAAGACTCTGCCCGGCGTCAAAATACTGATGGATCGCGCGGCAGCAGAGCGCCAAAGCAGCGGCAGCCACGCCTGCGCGGCAGGATAGTCTCAAAAACGGGCTTTAGTTGCGGCCATTGGCGCGAAACTTCGGTTTTTCCAATGATGCTGCCGGTGCCGGCTGTTCCAGCGCGCCCACGCGTTCGGCAACACCCTCGACCTTATCGGCCAGTGCTTTGAATTCGCCGGTCAGTACATCTGGCGCGGGCAAAGATTGCATCGGCTTGGCGTGTTGCTCCACGATCAGGCGCGCCGGTTCACTGCGCGGCAGCAGCCCCATCGGCACCAGCTCGACTTTCGCCATCGTTTGTGCTGCCGTCTTGCCTTTTTCATCGATAAACTTGCGATGGAATTCGAAAGAAGATAACTCCCCCTTCTCTTTGTCGCCCCAAGCATAGGCATGATAAACACGCACGCGCTGCAATACAGGCGCGACATCGGCGATGTGACGCTGCAGATGGGCTTCCAGTTTTTCGGGCAAACGGCCCAAATGCTTAAAGTTCTTCGTTTTGTTATCAATGTATTCCTGCATCGCCACGATCTTCGAAAGATCGGCGCCATCCCCCACCAGCTTGAAGTCGTTCACAGTCCAGTCATTTGTCCGCAGGGTGCGGGCGTCGAGAGGTAGAAACATTCTGGAGATCATGACAGGCACAAGAGCCAATGGCGCGAGCGGCGCAGCCACTGCCCCCGTCAAAATAAGCCCTCCCATCGCCAGCGCAGATCCCGCCCCTACACCTGCAAGGGCTGTTTTACTTTTATGCTGACGTTCCAAATAACGCACTGTTTTCTTTATGTTTTCTAGCAAGGCGCGACTCTCCTCAAGGCTTGAATGTCAGCGCCATGCTAGCAGCTTAAATTGTTATGTCAACTAAAACGTTTCCATACGCAACCACGCCCTCCCCCGATAAAGGGAAGGGCGTGGTCACCTGTATGTATGTCCACCTTGGAAGAAACTAGATGATGTCGGGGTTATTGATCCAGGTCTTCATGATACGCTGGACGTCAAAATCCCGAATGGCGTCGAAGTTTTTGAGCGCCATCGCCAGTTCGCGTTGATCCACAATCTTGTCGCCCGTACGGATACCGCGGCTGAGCAGGAAGATCGACGCAAATTCAGATTTCATCATGCCAATATAACGGCAGGCCACCACAAAAGGCTTTCCGCCGTCCTTTTGCACCATTTTGATAACGTGATCGGGCATCAGACCCGTGCGCTCGGCAAAGAGCGCCAGAAAGAACCCCACCTGACCGCGGCGCAACGTTTTAATCATCAGATCGGCGCTGATGTCTTTGCGTTCCTCGAACCGGCGTGCGATCAAAACCATATCCGGCGTCGCTTCGCGCATACCTTTGGCTTCGTTGCTCAGCTCGTGGATCAGATCTTCCAGTGACTGCTCCAGTACCTGCGGCGGGATCAGAAATTTTTCGGCGATTTCCTTTCGCAGTGCCTGAGAAACAATCATGTAAAGGTCGATCGCAATGTCTGTATCGACTTCAGGGCGACGCAGCAGCGGCGCTTGCAATTCTTCGGAGCGCAGCGAGGCTTTGGCCAATTTGCGCATGGATGCTTTTTGCAGATGCACGCGCTGGTTATCCACCAGATTTAGCATCGTCTGCACATCGCCTGTATCAATGAGGCGATCAGAGACGAGCGGGCTGAGGGTATCGCGCTGCGCAATCACGCGCGAATGCTCTTCGCCTTTCGATGAAATAATATAGACAAGGTCAACGTCATTCAGCACAGGGCTGTGCATCAGCACTTTGCGCGCGACAGCGATATGATCGTTGGCGAGGTAAACCATAACTTCGGGCGGAATGTTTTTTTGCACCGACAGGCGTTCGGCCAGTGCTTCGCGCAGATCAAGTTCTGCCTGACGAATAAGATTGAGCAGAATTTCGCTGGCGAGGCTTTGCTCGGTTTCGTTCAATTGGCGGTCATCAAAAAATTGTGAAACAGCTTTAGCAAGTTTTTGACGACCGGCATCCGAAGTATCCTGCGCGCATGACAGCAGTTCTTTTGGATCCAAGATATTCACTCCCCTGAATATATCTTTAGATGGAAATTCCATCTGTCGATTCCTTTTTTGGTTTTTTGTTTTGTTCGGCGCGCGTCCTCCTTGGCGGCATGAAAAAAAACTTGATCACCTATTTAAAATTTTACGCAAATTACGTTAAAGAATGATAAATTTTAGATGAAATGCGTAAAATCAAACGCTTGCAACAGGTACCAGACGTACAGACTCCAGTTCAAGAAACGAATTCCGCACTGCGTCAGATTCTCGGACAACCGTTTTCAAGACGTTAACACTGCGTTAATAAATCCCGTGCTATGATGAAAGTCTGGAGTGCGATTTCATTCCTTTGTTTTGTGCGTAAGCGAAGGAGCTTTTTGATGGTCAACCCTGTCGGTCCAAGCGGCGGCTACCAGTCCTATGCTTATCAGCAGCAGATCAGTCCTGTGCAAGAGCCACGTGGCGGTGATAACCGCGTGGAAAAGCGCGAGGCGCCTGCAGCTGATACCCAGCGTGGCGATCAACGCAGCCTCGCTTCACGAGACGAGGATACGACGACGCGCTCCCGCGCCAATGACGATACACAAACGCGCGAAAACCGCGACACAGGCACACGCGGTCAAACGCTGGACGTCACAGTATAATTATTGGCAATCTATGCAGGATGCTCTGCTGACTGACTTTCTTTGGACAACTCGCGTTGATTTTCTTTTTCGCTTGACCTCGCCCCCGCGCCTATACGCGGGGGTTTGTTTTATCTGCTTCACCCTTGCCGGTTTTTAAACGATGGATTTGCCGCAAACCCGCCCGCTGCGCGCCGTTGTTTTGTATTCGGCCGGTCATGCCGGCAGCGCAATTGTGCTGAATATCATGGACGAAGCGCCGGATATCGAGATTGTCGGCATCCTGCGCGCCCCGCCGCTTAAAACCAAAAGTCTCAAAGAAGATATGCGCCGCATGGGCTGGCGTTTCAGCTGGCTTTTGCTGTGGCAACGGGTGGTGCAGATGGTGATTTTCGTGCTGGCTATTTTGCTCCGCCCCTGGCTGTGGCGCAAAGCTTTGCTGCCCGGCTGGTATCTGGCGCGGCAAAAACAAATACCGGTCAAATCCTGCCGCAACATCAATCATCCGAACATCGAAAACTTTATCCGTGCGCAGCAGCCGGACATTATTATATCCGCATTTTTCAACCGCATCCTGAAGCCCAATATTATTGGCATCCCGCGTCTGGGCGTTCTCAACATTCATCCCGGCTGGCTGCCCGATTATAAGGGCGTCATGAATTATTTCTGGGTACTGAAAAACAATGACGCCACCGCCGGCGTCACCCTGCACTGGATTAACGAAGGGATTGATACCGGTGATATTATTTCCCGCCGCCGGTTTACAATACACCCCGATACCACGCAGCATCAGGTGCTGGTCAAGGCGGCGACGATTGGCGGCCGGATGGCGGTTTCTGCCGCGCGCAAACTGGCGCGGGGCGAGCCCCTGCCCGCCCTTGACCAGACACAAATGGCGCATCCGCACAGCTATTTCGGCATGCCTGCCGAGCAGGATTTCGATGCCTATTTCGCCAAAAGACGTTTTTTTCGCATAAGAGATGTACTGGCTGCGGCAGTCCGGCGAATTTGGCGCAAAAGGCCGTCCACCTGACAGGATTCAATACATTCACGGGTAACAGCCTCAAAGCAAGCCATGGCCGCCCCCGAAGAGAGAACTATCGATTGCACTTTTGAAACCCGCTGAAGATTATTCCGCGCCGCAATCGGAAAACTCTGGCCTGATCACAGACGTCTTCTGCCGCTTATTGAAACGCAACTTCGGTGAAGCTGCGCAGTTTACGGCTATGCAGACGGCCCGCCCCCATGGCGCGGATTTTTTCCATTGTGGCGATACCGATTTTCAAGTGCTGGTCGACGCGTTCGCGGTAGAACCTGTCCGCCATACCGGGCAGTTTCAACTGGCCATGCAGCGGTTTGTCCGACACGCACAAAAGCGTGCCATAAGGCACACGGAAGCGGAAGCCATTGGTGGCGATGGTTGCGGATTCCATGTCGAGCGCGACGGCGCGGCACTGGCTCAGGCGCAGTACAGGCACGCTTTGTTCCCACAATTCCCAGTTACGGTCGCTGACGGTGGCGACGGTACCGGTGCGCATGATCTTTTTGAGGTCATAGTCCTTGAGGCCGGAGACTTCGGAGACGGATTTTTCAAGCGCCACCTGCACCTCCGATAGCGCGGGGATCGGCACCCAGAGCGGCACGGCGTCATCGAGCACCTTGTCATCGCGCATATAGGCATGCGCCAAAACATAATCGCCCATCTTTTGTGAATTGCGCAGCCCTGCACAGTGGCCCAGCATCAGCCATGTATGCGAACGCAGCACGGCAACGTGGTCCGTGATGGTTTTTGCATTCGACGGGCCGACACCGATGTTGATCAGCGTAATACCTGTGCCATCGGCGCGCTTCAGGTGATAGGCCGGCATCTGCGGCAGACGCGGCGGCTTTTGTCCTGTGCCCACGGGCACTTCCGGCAGATTGGCGTTGTGGGTGACGACATTGCCCGGCTCGACAAAGGCGACATACTCCAGACGTTTTTCATCGACCACTTCGCCATCTTGCGCCCGCGACATCATCACATGGGCATCACGGACAAATTCATCGACATAGAACTGATAGTTGGTGAACAAGACAAATTTCTGGAAGTGTTCTGCCGACGTACCGGTGTAATGCTTCAGGCGCTGCAAACTCAGATCGACGCGCGGCGCGGTAAAAAGCGCCAGCGGCGCGGCATCACCTTCTTTGACGATATGCCGGCCATCGGGAATAGTATCGTCCATATTGGCAAGGTCGGGCTGGTCGAAAACCTGCGGCAGGCGCGCAATTTGTTCCACCGTCAAATCGGCTTCCAGATGGAATTGATCGCCGAGCGCGAAGTGCAGCGGGATTGGCGTTTCACTGACGCCGACTTCCAGCTCTGCCTCTGGGTGGTTTTTGAGCAGCAGCGTAAACTGGTCAAGGTAATAGCTCTGATACAGGTCCGGCCGCGTCAGCGTTGTGCGGTATGTACCGGGGCGCGACAGAAAGCCGTACGACAGACGATTGTCCACGCTGGGCCCGCGCGCGGTTGTTACTTCGATATAGGGGTAATGCGCGCGCACGCGTTCTTCTTCGCCGGTGCCCTTGGAAAACTGTTCAAAAGTATGGCGCAGATAGGCAACGTTATGATTGTAAATTTCCCGCACCCAGTTCAGCGCCTTGCCGGCATCGTTAAAGCTGCGCGTGGTCATCAGACCGTCACGGATGGGGGAAGGAGATTTATTTCCGATCAACAAGAGACATTACCTCGTATTTGGTTGAAGGCGCGCCGCCTAAACAGCTTCATCCGAACCTGATGCGGCAGCGTCGAGCCCGACAATAGCACGGGCATAATCGACCGCAGCGAAAGGCCGCAGATCGTCAATGCCCTCCCCTATACCTATAGCATGAACCGGCATCTGAAATCTCTCGGCAAGTGAAACCAGCACGCCCCCTTTGGCCGTACCATCAAGCTTGGTGACGATCAGGCCGGTTATGTCAACCATTTCCTTGAACAGCTCCAGCTGGCTATGCGCGTTCTGGCCGACGGTGGCATCCAGCACCAGCAAAATAGCATGCGGCGCCGCGGCATTTTTTTTGCGAATGACACGGACGATTTTTGACAGCTCTTCCATCAGGTTTTGTTTGTTTTGCAAACGTCCGGCGGTGTCGATCATCAGCACATCCGCCCCCTCGGCTTCGGCACGGTCGAGCGCCTCAAAAGCCAGCGCGGCGGCATCCGCCCCCTCGTCCTTCGTCACCACGGGGCAGCCGATACGGTCACCCCAGACTTTCAGTTGCGCGACAGCGGCGGCACGGAACGTATCGCCGGCCGCAAGCATGACCTTTTTCCCCTCCCGCGTAAATTGCTGGCCGAGTTTGCCGATGGTGGTCGTCTTGCCCGTACCGTTCACCCCCACCATCAAAATCACAAACGGTTTTGCATCCAGCGTGAAAAGAGGTTTTTCGACAGGCGCCAGAATTTTGCCGATTTCGCTGGCCAGTGCGGCGCGGATTTCATCGCCGGATATTTCTTTGTCGAAACGGTTTTTACCGACCGCCGCCGCCAGCTTCGCCGCGGTGGCGGGGCCAAGATCCGCCGTGATCAAAAGTTCTTCCAGTTCATCCAGCGCAGCCTGATCCAGCTTGCGCTTGGTAAAAATGCCCGTGATGCCTTCGGAAATTTTATTCGACGACAGGCTTAGGCCCGACTTCAAACGCGCAAACCAACCCTGCTTGCTTTCGCTCTGCGGGACAGAGTCCTGCTGCGGCGTTTCTAGCGGCGGCTCTACTGCGACAAGTTCTGCGGGTGATTCAATAATTTCGGCAACAGAACCCTCCGCGGCTGTTTCAACTGACTGTGCACTTTCTTCGGCTTTATCTGCCGGCTCTTCTTTTTTCTTTTTATTAAAAAACCAGATCATTTTTTTTATTACCTTGCCATTCCAGACTTGTGGTCTGCATTAAAGGACGATGCCTTTCAAAAGGCCGCCTTCGGATTTCTCAGCCCTAAATCGCAGCAGCGTGCCGGCGGGAACATCGCTGCCGAAAGAAACCTCGGTGAAATACGGCGTGCGGCCGCGGTTGTTTTTTTCGGTCAGCACCATCATCTCGCGCCCGACCAGAGCGGCAGCGTGTTTTTCAACCTGATGCGTCCCCAGATCGCGCAGACGCTTGGCGCGCTCCTTGCGCAAGCCCCCATCGACCTGCGGCATGCGCGCGGCGGGTGTGCCAGGGCGCGGCGAATAAGGGAAGACATGCAGGAACGTCAGGTCACATTCACGCACAGCGCTGAAGGTGTTTTCAAACATCTCGTCCGTTTCGGTCGGGAAGCCTGCGATGATATCGGCGCCAAAAACAATATCGGGACGCAAGGCGCGCGCTTTATCGCAGACCTTGAACAAATCATCGCGCAAATGGCGGCGTTTCATACGTTTGAGGATCATATCATCCCCCGCCTGCATCGACAGGTGCAGATGCGGCATGAACCGCTCTTCCTCGCCGATCAGCTTCCACAAATCATCATCGATTTCGACAGGATCGAGCGATGACAGGCGCAGCCGTTTCAAATCCGGCACCAGCGCCAGCAGGCGGCGGATCATCTGACCCAGACGCGGCTGCCCCGGCAGATCAGGGCCGTAAGAGGTAATATCCACACCGGTCAGCACGACTTCGTGATAGCCATGTTCAACCAGCTTGCGTACCTGATTGACAATTTCACCCATCGGGACAGAACGTGAATTACCGCGGCCATACGGAATGATGCAAAACGTGCAGCGGTGGTCACAGCCGTTTTGTACCTGCACAAAAGCGCGCGCATGCGATTCAAACCCCGAAATCAGATGCCCCGCGGTTTCCTTGACCGACATGATGTCATTGACAATCACGCGTTCGGTTGACGGCGACAGCCAGCTTTCTTCTTTCAGCTTCAGGTCATTGCCCATGACCTGCGTCACTTCGGGCATATCGGAAAAGCTTTTTGGGTTTACCTGTGCGGCACAGCCGGTGACGATAATTTTTGCATCCGGATTTTCGCGGCGTGCGCGCCGGATGGCTTGGCGCGCCTGACGTTCCGCTTCGGACGTTACCGCGCAGGTATTGATGATGATGGCATCGGTCAGGCCCGCCTTGGCGGCATGTGCCTTCATCACTTCGGATTCATAAATATTCAGGCGGCAGCCAAAGGTCACCACGCGCGGGCCATCCTTGCCCTGCTGCGCCAGCTGGGTATCTGCATCGGGCAGCTCGATTGCTTCCTCGTGATGCTCCGCTTTGCGGGTAATAATTTTCAGCTCGTCCATTTTTTGTGCTTCATGCCGTTTTGACGGCTGTTCAGGTTTGGGGCGCCATGACCGGTTTGCGCAAAAGCGCCGTGCGCGTAAACAGCACGCCCGTCGCGATAATCACCAAAGCCCCCGTCAGGGTCCAGTTATCCGGCTGTTCCTGCCAAATGACATAGCCCATCAGGGCGCTCCAGACAATATTGCTGTACTGGAAAGGCATCACCATCGACGCCGGTGCACAGCGAAAAGCCGAATACATCAAAAACAGCGCCAGCACATCGGCGGCCGCGCAGCCCAGAAACAGGGGCAAATCACCCGCCGCAACCGGCTGCCACAGGTCACCGCCAAAAACGATGACACCGGCAATCACCAGCGAGCCTGTATAGAAATACAGGATAAAAGCTGCCGTATGGATGCTGCGGCTCATTTTACGCACCAGCACCTGACTGACCGCCAGCGCGAATGTCCCGCCCAGCGCGGCCAGTACCGGTAAACTCGCCTGCATCTCCATCCCCGGACGCAGCACCAGCAAAATACCCAAAAATCCGCCAACGATCAGCCCCGCTTGCCAGCGGCTCAACCGTTCGGCCAGAAAGACAAAAGACAAAACCGCGACCAAAAGCGGCGCCGCCGCCACAACCGTGCTGATCTGTGCCAGCTGACCATGGCCGAAAGCATAAAAAAGCGACAGACAGGCCGAAAGCGCCGCCATGATATAGACCAAAAGCAGCGGCCGCACCCGCTTTACGAAAATCATTTTGCCCGACATCAGCAACCACGACAGCACCGCCGTAAAGCCGCAAACAGCATTCATAAACACAATCTGAAAAGTCGAATAGCTTTCCAGCGTCAGCCATTTCACCAGCGCGTTCATCACTGCCAAAGACAAGGCAGACCCCAGCATCAGCAAAATACCCGGCCCGTGATACTGGGCATCCGGCAAGGCAGGCGCGTTCATTCACCAAACCCCTGTGACAGGGTTCCCGTAAAGACCTCTTCTACCGCGCCGGTCATCAGCACGTGGTCGTCGGCTTCGCGCCACTCAATATCCAGAATGCCACCTTCCAGCGTGACCGCAACATGCCGTCCCGTCAGACCGCGCCGCGCCGCCGCCACTGCCGCGGCACAGGCGCCGGTACCGCAAGCGCGGGTTATACCCACCCCGCGCTCCCAGACCCGCATTGTTATGGCATTGGCGCTATCCACGCGCACAACCTCTACATTGGTTTTTTCGGGAAACAGGGGATGGTTTTCAATCAAGGGGCCGAATTTTTCAAGCGGTACATCTTCCAGCTGCTGTACGAAAAAGACCGCATGGGGGTTGCCCACATTCACGGCCACAGGGGATTTGAGCATGCCTTCGCTGAGCCCCAAAAAAAGCGTGTCTTGTTCTTCGCTTAGCGGAATATCTTGCCAGCCAAGACGAACTTTACCCATATCGACGCAAACGCGTCCGGCACCGGCGCGGCGGGCCTTGAGTATACCGGCCATGGTTTCCAATGTGGCTTCGCTGCGCCCTGTTTGCCGCATCAGCACATCGGCCACGCAGCGGGTGGCATTGCCGCAGGCGCCGACCTCGCTGCCGTCGCTGTTAAAAATGCTCATAAAAACATCGGCTTGCGCAGATTTAGGGGGCGAGATAATAACCATCTGGTCAAACCCGACCCCTGTATGCCTGTCGCCCAGACTCCGGATCATCTCTGTGGATAAGTACAAAGGAGCCCCCGCCCGACCGTCAAAAATGACGAAATCATTGCCAAGACCGTGCATTTTCAAGAATGTTTTTTGCATGACGGGGGTATCACCGCTTTTTATTTCATCCACAACATTTTAACCTTTTTTTCTCAACTAAAATATTGAATTTTGTCGAAAAAATTGCACATAACTTGTGAAGTTATATTGCCTTTTCTCAAAAGCAAAGCTTATAATCACCGCAGATTCTTACATCTTTGAAAACATTAAAAATGCACCGGCTTAACCGGTGCCAGCATAAGGGAAATCTCATGCGAAGCGAAGCGAACGAAAATTCCAAATTCCAGAGCATGCAGGGCAAGGCCGCGATCATCGCGGTTGTCGCGCTGATCGCGATTGCCGCCGCTGTTTTCATGTTCGTGCCCCCGCCGTCTTTGCCGGTGTCTGAGCAAGCCGCGGCAGAGCAAAGCGGCACCGAAACCGCTGCGAATATCCCGGCCGAAGTGCTCGACAGCATGGCCGCCGGCAGCGAGATTGCCGCCTATGCCGATGCACCGCTGACCGCCGAAGAGCGTCTGGCCGCAAGCAGTGCGGAGACGGCCGCCAACGCCACCAACATTGAACCCGCCGCAGCCGGCGACAACAACGCGGCCGAAGCCGCCAGAGCAGCTTTGATGGCCGCGCCGCGCACCGAAGATGCGGACGAAGTCGAAAGCCTGCTCAACGCGCCCAAAGCCCTCACCGTCAACATCCTGCGTGCAACAGACGACCGCGTCCTGGGCCGCGACGATGCGCCGATCACGATTATCGAATATGCATCGCTGACCTGCCCGCATTGCGCCAAGTTTCATAACAACTCGCTCGCCACTGTCAAACGGGAGCTGATCGATACCGGCAAAGTCCGCCTGATCTTCCGCGACTACCCCATCGACAACTATGCCCTGCGTGCCGCCATGATGGCACGCTGTGCGCCGAACGAAAAATATTTCGACCTGATCGAAGTGCTTTTCAAAAACCAGGACAAATGGACCAAGAGCGACAACCCGCTGCGCGCATTGGCGCAATACGGCAACCTTGCCGGTATGGATGATGATTTCATCACCGCCTGCATGACCAACGCCGAGCTGGAATCCGCCATCCTGAAACGTCAGCGCGACGCGCAGACCCTGTACCGTATCCGCTCTACCCCCACTTTTGTATTCAACCTGCGCGGTAACGAAAACGTACGCCAGCTGGTGGGCGTTGATGACCCGCGGGAATTCTCGCAGGCCGTCGACAAACTGCTGGGCATGAGGTAATCCGATGGTCCAGTTCAGCAAGCTCCGTCTCACCGGTTTCAAATCCTTTGTCGAACCGACCGAATTGGACATCGGCGAAGGCCTGACCGGCATCGTCGGCCCGAACGGCTGTGGCAAATCGAACCTGACCGAAGCCTTGCGCTGGGTGATGGGTGAAAACTCGCCCAAGCGTATGCGCTCTTCCGGTATGGACGATGTGATCTTCAGCGGTACAGACAACCGCCCGGCGCGCAACACCGCCGAAGTTTGCCTGTTGCTGGACAACGCCGACCGCCGCGCACCGGCTGAAATGAACGATTCAGACGAGCTTGAAGTCTCGCGCAAAATCGAACGCTCTGTTGGCTCCACCTACAAAGTCAATGGCAAGAACGTGCGTATGCGCGATGTGCAAATCCTTTTTGCGGATAGTTCTATCGGTTCGCACTCCCCCGCGCTGGTCTCGCAAGGCCGCGTTGCCGACATGATCAACGCCAAGCCGACCCAGCGCCGCATGGTGCTGGAAGAAGCCGCCGGCATTTCCGGCCTGCACGCCCGCCGCCACGAAGCGGAACTGAAATTGCGCGCTGCCGAAACAAATCTGCTGCGCGTCGAAGACGTCATGGGCGCGATGAACACGCAGCTCGACGGGCTGAAGAAACAGGCGCGTCAGGCATCCCGTTACCGCAACCTGTCCGGTCATATCCAGACCGCCGAAGGATCATTGCTGTATCTGCGTTTTCAGGCCAGCCAGATTGCTGTCACCAACGCCCTTGCCGCTTTCGAACTTGCCGAAAATACCGTGCGCGAAAAGACGCTCGAAGTTACCGCCCTGACCACACAGCAGACCGAAGCTGCCGCAGGCCTGCCCGACATGCGTCAGGCTGAGGCCGAAGCCGCCGCCGCGCTTCAGCACCTCAAACTCGCCTATGGCACGCTTGAAAACGAAGCACGCCTTGTCGAAGAAGAACGCACAAAGTCTGAAAATCTGCTGTCGCAATATACGCGTGACGTTGCGCATGAAACCGCGCAAAAAAGCGAAGCCGGCGATACTGTCGCCCGCCTTGGCGAAGAGCGCGCGCAGCTGGAAGACGAAGCCGCGCGTCAGGGTGAACGTGAAGAAGAAGCCCGTATTCTGCGTGACGAGCTGCAAAACGCCGTCGAGAAAAGCGAAACCGAACTGACCCTGCTGACGGAAGAAACCGCCGCGCAGGATGCCGCGCGCGGTGCCGCCGAACGGCAGATTGCCGATCTGGAGCGCCGCCTTGCCAGCCTGCAATCGCGCAAGACCGATCTGGAATCACAACATGCCCGCCTGATCGAAAACACACCGGGCAAGGCAGAACTGGATACGCTCGGCACGGATATTGCCGCGGCTGAAGACAGCTATAAAAACGCCACCGCCGCATTGGACAGCGCCGAAGCCGACCGCGCCGCCGCCGACCAGCGCGCGCAGGAAACCGCCGACGCCCTGCAAGCCGTGCAGCGCAGCTTTGCACAGCTGACCGCCGAAGCAGATGCGCTGCGGCGTATTCTGCGCAACCCGCAGGAAGGTTACCAGCCGGTTATCGACCTTTTGAACGTCGATGCAGGACTTGAAAAGGCGCTCGCCGTTGCGCTGGGTGACGATCTGCAAGCCGCGCTGGATGGCAACGCGCCGATTTTCTGGCGTGAACTGCCGGAATATACCGATGCCGCATCCCTGCCCGGCCACGCCCGCCCGCTGTCGATTTCTGTTCAGGGGCCCAAGGCGCTGGCGCGTATTCTGTCACAAATCGGGATTGTCGAAACCACCGCAGAAGCCGAAACGCTGATGCCTGACCTGAAGCCCGGCCAATGCCTCGTCACCCGTGACGGCGGCGCCTGGCGCTGGGACGGTCTGGTTGTTTCGCCCGATGCCGAAAACGCCGCCGCCATCCGTCTGGAACAAAAAAACCGCCTCGCCGACCTCGAAGCCGAGATTGATGCGATGCAGGCGCGCCTTGACACGGTGCGCAGCGATGCCGAAGCGGCCAAGCAAACCCGCACAGCCGCGATTGACACGGTCAATGCCGCGCGCGCCGCGAACCGCCTTGCCGAAGAAAACCTCAACGGGCTGCGCCGCCGCCACACGGCGCTCAGCAACCAGTTGACCGACGTCACCGCAAAACTGTCCAGCCTGACCACATCAATCGAAGCCGCTGTACAGGACATTGGATCTGCCGAAGCTTCTTTGTCTGAATCGCGCGAGACTCTTGCCGCCCTGCCGGAGACGACCGAAAGCCGCGAACGTATCGCCGCGCTGAAAGCCGTCGTCGGCGAACAGCGCCAACAGCTTGCCGACCAGCAGGCCGTCTATGCCGATATTCGCCGCGCCGGTGAAAACCGCGCGCGCCGTCTCGGCCAGATTGCCGCCGATGTCGAAAGCTGGAACGCACGCATCGAGCGGATTGACGAACGCCTGCTGGAACTGGAAGACCGCATCAACCAAACCAAAGCCGTGCTGGAAGACCTGTCCGGCCGTCCCGCCAAAATTGCGGAGCAGCAGCAAAGCCTGCTGACCCAGATCAGCGAAGCAGAAGAACGCCGCCGCGAAGCCGCGGATATTCTTGCTGCAACTGAAAATAACGCCAGCGAACTGCAGCGCACGCTCCGCACCGCCGAAGCGGCCTTGTCCGACGCGCGCGAAGCGCGTGCGATGGCACAGGCAGGTGTCAGCAATACGCAGCACAGCCAGTCCGGTATCGAAGCGACCATCTTTGAAAAATTCAGCTGCACGCCCGAAGAACTGGTCGCCAAGCTGGAATTGGTCGTCGAAGAGCTGGGCGATGCCGACAGCTGGCAGTCCAAGCTGGAGCGTCTGCTGCGCGAGCGCGACAACATGGGCCCCGTAAACCTGCGCGCCGAAGTCGAGGCGCAGGAAATCACCGACCAGATGACGTTGATGGATACCGAGCGCGCCGATCTGGCCGCCGCCATCGACAAGCTGCGCGAAGGCATTAACAAACTCAACAAAGAGGCGCGCGAGCGTCTGCTGGCAGCCTTTGACACTGTCAACCTTCACTTCCAGAAACTGTTCACGCGTCTTTTTGGCGGCGGTTCGGCTTATCTGAAGCTGGTTGAGGCCGATGACATTCTTGAATCCGGCCTTGAGATTTACGCCCAGCCGCCGGGCAAGAAACTCACCGTGCTCTCGTTGCTTTCGGGCGGCGAGCAGACGCTGACATCCATCGCCCTGATCTTTGGCATGTTCCTGACCAACCCCGCACCGATCTGCGTGCTGGACGAGGTGGACGCGCCGCTGGACGAAAGCAACGTCGACCGTTATTGCACGCTGCTCGAAGACCTGTCGAAAGAAACCAAGACCCGCTTTATCGTCATCACTCACCACAGAATGACCATGGCACGCATGGATCGTCTGTATGGCGTGACCATGAGCGAGCGCGGCGTATCGCAGCTGGTTTCTGTCGACCTGACGCAGCACGAACTGGATCTTGAAAGCCTCGCGGCCTAAGCGCCCCCGACTTTCCTGCCACAAAAACCCCGCCCGATAACGGCGGGGTTTTTGCTGTCAAAGCCTTGATAAGGCATAAATTAACCTCTCGTTAAAATTTTATGGTAAAATATCAATATCTTTTTGAATGAGGGTGCATGAGCTGGCTCAAAAAAATCTTTGGCCAATCCGCGCGGAAAAACTATTTTCCGCCGCCGCCGGCCAACGAACCGCCACAGCCCGAAGGCGCCTGGATGATGATCGTCGATGAAAACGGCGATGCAGTCACCAACCGCCCGCCCGCCGCGACCGATTTCCTTGCCCGTCGGCCGGTTGAGTATCTCGATGGCGGCACTGAGCCTGCCTTTAAAAAAGACCCGCGGTTGAACGAGCTGGAAAATACAAAAAACCTCGTCGACTATGAAATCCGCCGGCAAAGAAACAAAGAGCATCTGCAAAAAGCCGTTTTTCTGCTGTCGCAAACCGATGATGGCGCACGACTGCTCGCCAAGGCACGGCAGATGGATTTTCGTTTTGTCTTCAACGATGACGCTTGCAAAGAAAGAAACGCATCCGGTCTTTGCGATTACGCCAACAAACAAATCCCGCTTGCCAGCGGCCGCTCTGCGGCGAATGTCGCCCTGACGCTGAAACACGAACTTCAGCACATGGAAGACATCAAAAAAGGTATGCGCTATGACCTGTCCGATACCCCCCGCAGCGCCATTCTGCTTGACCGTACGCTAGAAGGCAACGCGCGCGTATCCGAAAGTGTTACCGCGGCGGAAGCCCTGCTCGGCTCACCACGGGGCCCTGCGCGGCAATTCCGTACCGCCGCGCTGTTCAACGAATTATGCCGCAATTGCCCGCAAATGGCACAGGAAGCACATCAGGCACTGCCGCAAGCGGCAGAAGGCAAATGGGCAAACTTTGCAGCCAAGGTTCTGCCCGCCTATTTCCGCGAAACAGGGATACTCGCACTTTACGAACGGGACTATTTCAAATTCATCGATAAATTTGTGCCAGATGTTTCAAACTCGATAAAAGCGGCAAAAGAAGGGTATTATCAAGACCGCGACGCACATCAGAAATACGTCGACTACGCACGCAACAACGCCAATACCCTTTTCACAAACGACCGCTGGAAAGCCGAAAATGTTGCCCCGCTCGTGACCATTTGCGGCATTCCGTATATGCACGAGATCAAGGAAAAAGGTTTTTCACTGGCCAGCGAAGCCGCAACGGCGCTGACGGCAACGGCGCCAGCGCTGTTTGAAAAACTAAAACAAAATATCCGCACCGTCTTGCCGGAAAGCGAAAAGCCTGCACTGCTGGATCTGCCTGTGCAAAAAGCGGCGCTTGCTTTGCCTGTGCAGCCCAACCCTTATGCGGGATATACATCCACACTGGAAACACCGCCATTTGCGCCCATACAAATGCCCAACCGCCTGGATGGCAGCAGACTGACCAACGGCATGCGCAGCAACGAAAGCACGACAGAGCTTTTCAACAATGCCATTAAGGCGATGAAAAGCGGCTTTACCGATACCGACCGTATTCACTATGTTGTGCATAGCTATCTGCATAACAACGCCGGCATTGCCAACATACGCGGACTGGTCAGCGACCTGCTTGAAGCGGGGTTGCGCGCGCCCATCGGTGCCTTCCCTGAAGAATATCTGTTTGACCTGCGCGCCCGCGCCACCTTGAGCGTTCGCTTTCACAAAGACGGACAAGACTCCAGCCTGAGCCCGCATGAGGTAAAACTGCTCGACCATTGGCAACAGATGAAAGACAAAGGAATGGACCCCGTCTGGATCGATGCCGCAAACAAGCAAGCCTCCCAGGTTGCCAAAGACGGCCATAGTGATTACTGCGAAAAAGAAGTCTTGAGTTACCTCAAAGACCGCCCCAGCGCCGAAAAAACCGCCGCGCCCGCGCAAAAAAGACACTAATCTCCTGTTTTTAAATGTTTTTTTTACTAAACTCTCTTTAAGTTTTTTGCGCTATGCTGGTAATAGAATGCCGCATGCGCAACAGACGCGCCCTGCGGCGGGAGAAGCCATGAAACACGCCTTGCGTTACAGTGCCTTTGTTTTCTGCGCAGCCCTGCTGGCCAGCGTAGTTTTTTGGCATGCCGCAGAAAGCGCCAGCGGTTTTGGCGCGCTGCCTGTTTGCGAAATTCGCGGTACGGTCTCCGATGTTCAGATCAAGAAATCGCCCGTGCCCTCGCCACTGGTTGAAAACGAAACCCTGATTTCGGTTGATGTGCAGGAACGTAAAGCGCGCTATGGCGATATCGCCCCCTGCACCGGCCTTAAATCTGTGGCAGAAAACCGCACATATAAACTGTGCAGCCAGAACGATATCGAAACCGGTGACATTATTGGCGGCACCGAAGCCGTCATCACCGGCCCGGCCTCTCCGGTCGGGTGTCTGTTTGACCTTGTCGTCATCGCCCACAAAGAATAACCCCGCGATAAAAACGGATGAAATCCGCCCCGTGCTGGCGTAGGATGCGCAGCGGAGGATCTTGCCATGAGCCGCTTTGTTGTCGCCGCCCTGTATAAATTCGCACCCGTCGCGCATCCCGAACAGATGCAGGCAGATTTGCGTGCCGCCTGCGCCGCAAACGGCATCTGCGGCACTTTGCTGATCGCGCCCGAAGGCATCAATGGCACCATCGCCGGCAGCCGCAGCGGCATCGACGCCGTGCTACACCACATCCGCCGTCATGCCGGTTTTCAGGACATGGAACACAAAGAATCTTTTGCATCCGAACAGCCGTTTTACCGTATGAAGGTACGCCTGAAAAAAGAGATCGTCACCATCGGCCTGCCAGATGTGAACCCGAACGAAACTGTCGGCACCTATGTATCGCCGCAGGAATGGAACGAGGTCATTTCAGACCCCGAAACCATCGTGATTGATACCCGTAATGATTACGAAATCAAAATCGGCAGTTTTAAAAACGCGGTCAATCCGCAAACCGAAAGCTTCCGCGCCTTTCCGGACTATGTACAAAAAAACCTCGACCCGCAGAAAAACAAAAAAGTGGCGATGTTTTGTACCGGCGGCATCCGCTGCGAAAAGGCCTCCGCTTACATGAAAAAACTGGGCTTTGAAGAAGTCTATCACCTCAAAGGCGGCATTCTCAAATACCTCGAAGACATGCCCGAAGACAAAAGTCTCTGGCAGGGTGAATGTTTTGTCTTTGACCAGCGTGTCGCCGTCGGACACGGGCTTGCCGAGGGAAGCTATATCCTCTGCCCGTCTTGCCGCCATCCTGTGGGGCCGGAAGATATCAAAAGCGATAAATATATCGGCGGCATCGCCTGCCCGAACTGCCACGACAGCCTGAGCGAAGAGCGCAAGGCGCGATCGGCGGAGCGGCAAAAACAAATCAACCTTGCCGAAGCGCGCGGTGAAAAGCACATCGGCGCCGAATATACGCCCGAGGGCGAAGACGATTAAATCAGCCTATCCAACCCGCCTGTATAGCCGCAAGTGACCCCGCCGCCACAAAAAGCCAGAGCAAAAGCCCCAGCAGCAACGGTCGCCAGCCCAATGATCTGAAGGCGGACAGCGTAATCGTGCTGCCGATCAAAAACAGCGTCACCGACATGCCGCGCTGCGCCGCAAAGACGACCATATCCGCAACACCGGAGAGCGCCGGCAGCCATGTAAACAAAGCCGCAACAGCCAGAAACGCCGGAATAAACCAAGGAAATTTCATACCCGGCAGCGGGCTTTTGGCGGCGCGGAAACGGACAGCCATGACCAGCCCGGCCAAAAGCGCCAGCGGAAAAATCCACAGCGCGCGCGCCATTTTCAGCACCACCGCATTTTCAAGCGCGCCCTCGCCATAGGCCGTCGCCGCGCCCACAACAGAGCTGGTATCATGTATCGCCAGCGCCGCCCAGAGCCCGAATTGCTTTTCGCTCAGCCCCAGAAAATGCCCGAGCGGCGGAAAGACCAGCAATGCCACAGCGTTCAGCACAAAAACAATCGCCAGCGACATCGCCACGGCTTCAACGCGCGCGCGGATCGCGGGTGCCATGGCGACAATGGCGCTACCGCCGCAAATGGCGGTACCGACGCTGACCAGAATGGTGGTATCACCGGCAAGGCGCAGGCGATTGCCGATTAGCGCGCCCATCGCCAGCGCGGCCGAAATGCCGATGATGGTATAGAAAATCCCCTCCGCACCCGCGTGCAGGACATCATAGAGATTCATCCCCGCACCCAGCCCCGCGACAGAAAAAGCCAGCGTGCGGCGCGATGTTTTCATGCAAAAATCCAGCGCCGGATTGCCGATGACCAGCGCAATCAACATACCCGCCGCCAGCGCCATCGGCGCCGTGACAACCGGCAGCAGGCAGAGCAAGATGCCCGCCGCGATCAAAACACGAAAAGCCGCCAGACGCAGATGCATTATTGATCCTTACCGGCGATGATTTTTTGCATGTCCCTTGCCTCTTTCAAAATCCAGCCCTACCTTATACCAAAGCAAAGGAGTTTCCGATGGAAAAAGCGGCATTCGGCGCAGGGTGTTTCTGGGGTGTGGAGGCGGCGTTTCGCAAGCTGGGCGGCGTCAAAAATACCGCCGTGGGTTATATGGGCGGGCATACAGACCAGCCGACATACAAGGCTGTCTGCACCGATACCACCGGCCATGCCGAAGTTGTTTTCGTCGAATACGACCCAGCGGTTATTTCATATGCCGCGCTGCTTGATTTGTTCTGGCGTTGCCACAACCCGACAGAGCTGAACCGCCAAGGCCCCGATGTCGGCACGCAATACCGCAGCGCCATCTTCACTTATTCTGCGGCGCAGCAGAAAGAGGCGGAAGAAAGCAAGGCCGCCCTCAGCGCTTCCGGAAAATATGCGCGCCCGATCGTTACCGAGATCACACCCGCCGCAACTTTCTTTATTGCCGAAGACGATCATCAGCAATATCTGGAAAAACGCGGTCTCGCCTCCTGCCATTTGCCGGGATGATGTGATAAAGTCTTCCGGTATTTTAAAGGGAGACTCAGACGCATGACCGCTACCAAACCGATGCTGACACATCTGGCCGATGAAACCGCCGCACTGCATACGCAGGGGCTGTATAAATCGGAGCGCGTTATTGTCTCCCCGCAGCAGGCCGATATCACCGTGCACCGCCCGCAAAACGACGACAGGCATGTTATCAACCTTTGCGCCAATAACTACCTCGGCCTTGCCAACCACCCTGATCTGATCGCGGCGGCGCACCGTGCGCTGGATACGCACGGGCTTGGCATGGCGTCGGTGCGGTTTATTTGCGGCACGCAGGATCTACACAAACAGCTGGAGCGCAAAGTCAGCGAATATCTGAAGACCGAAGACACCATTCTCTACACATCCTGCTTTGATGCCAACGGCGGATTGTTTGAAACCATTCTGGGCGAAGAAGACGCCGTGATCAGCGATGAACTCAACCACGCCAGCATCATTGACGGCATCCGTTTGTGCAAGGCATCACGCTTCCGCTACAAAAACAACAATATGGATGATCTGGAAGCGAAGCTGAAAGAAGCCAGCGGCGCGCGTTATCGCCTTATTGTCACAGACGGCGTTTTTTCGATGGATGGCATCATCGCCAACCTGCCTGCCATTTGCGACCTTGCCGAAAAATACGATGCCATGGTGATGGTCGATGACAGCCATGCTGTCGGTTTCACCGGCAAAACCGGCGCAGGCACGCCGGAGCATTGGGGCGTAGAGGACCGCGTGCATATCATCACAGGCACCTTCGGCAAAGCCCTCGGCGGCGCGTCGGGCGGCTATACGTCGGGCAAAAAAGAAATCATCGAATGGCTGCGCCAGCGGTCGCGCCCCTATCTGTTTTCAAACACGCTGGCGCCATCGATTGCCGCCGCGTCCATCGCCGCCATAGACCTGATTTTGAAAATGCCGGAGCGTTTGCAAAAACTGCGCGATAATGCGCAATATTTCCGCGAGAAAATGACCGCGCTCGGCTTTGATCTGATCCCCGGCGAGCATCCGATCATCCCCGTCATGATCTATGACGCCGTGCTGGCCAAAAAACTGGCCGATAAATTGCTGGACGAAGGGCTTTACGTCATCGCCTTCTCCTACCCCGTCGTGCCGCAGGGCAAGGCACGCATCCGCACACAAATGTCGGCGGCGCATGACAAGGCACACTTAGATCGCGCTATTGCGGCGTTTGAAAAAGTTGGGCGTGAGCTGGGAGTGATTAAATAACCATGACAAACACCATGCGCGCCCTCAGTAAACAAGAAGCCAAAGAAGGCATCTGGATGATCGAAGCCCCGGTGCCGGAGATTGGCCCCGACGATGTGCTGATTAAAATCCGCAAAACCGCGATTTGTGGCACCGACCTGCATATTTATAAATGGGATGCCTGGGCGGCCAAGACCGTGCCCGTGCCGATGATTACCGGCCATGAATACGTGGGCGAGATCGTGCGGCTCGGCGCGAATGTATCGGGGCTGGAGGTCGGCCAGCGCGTGTCGGGCGAAGGACATTTGCCCTGCCACAAATGCCGCAACTGCCGCGGTGGCCGTATGCATCTCTGCATCAAGACCATCGGCGTCGGCGTCAACCGTCAGGGCTGCTTCGCCGAATATTTTGCCCTGCCCGCCTTCAACGTCTTCCCTATCAGCGATCCGCGTATTTCGGACGATGTCGCGTCTTTCTTTGACCCGCTCGGCAATGCGGTGCATACGGCTTTATCGTTTGATCTGGTGGGCGAAGATGTGCTGATTACCGGCGCGGGGCCCATCGGCGTGATGGCCGTTGCCATCGCCAAACATGCAGGCGCGCGGCATATCGTCATTACCGACGTCAACGAGTACCGCCTCGACCTTGCCCGCAAAATGGGCGCGGTGCGCGCGGTCAACGTGACCACACAATCCCTGCGTGATGTGATGAAAGAGCTTGGCATGACAGAAGGATTTGACGTCGGGCTGGAGATGTCCGGCAATGCGCAGGCGTTTCGCCAGATGACGGAAACCATGCGGCATGGCGGCAAAATCGCCATCCTCGGCATACCGCCTGCGGATACGGCGATTGACTGGAACCATGTAATTTTTAAGGGCCTGACGCTGAAGGGCATCTATGGGCGCGAAATGTTTGAAACATGGTATAAAATGAAATCTGTTGTGCAATCCGGCCTTGATGTATCCGGCGTTATCACGCATATCTTCCCCGCCGCGGACTACCAAAAAGCCTTCGATGCCATGCTGGAAGGCAGCACGGGAAAAGTCATCCTCGACTGGACGGTATAAGCCGCATCAGGGGGTAGCCGGGGCAACCTTGCGAATGTTGAGAGCGCCTTTTTCGTACACGCCCTCAAATGTTTCACCATCTTTTTGTGCGGTATAGGTGATTTTCTTGCCTGTCGTCTTGTAGCCCGCATCGTTGAAAGCCTTCTTCGCGGCGCGTTCTTGAAAAAATTCGATTGTATTATGGGCAACCCCGAGCGCCATACCGACGACCATGAAAGTACCTACGCCTGTAACAATTCTCCGCTCTGTCTCTGCCTGCATTTTATACTCCTTTGTAAAATTATTTTCTGTTCAAATAAATCGACTTGTCGGCCTTTTGTACATCAGCTGCCGAATTTGCGTGAGAAATCCAGCTTGACCGAGATGCGGGGGCAGGATGTGCTCGTGCAATGCGCTTCGCCTGTGTAGGGCAGCATCCCGAGTTCTTGATCCAGTATCTCGGCGGTGAAGGTGATTTCGGCGGGCTTGCCCGCAACCTTGTTGAAGGTCTCAAAACGCACATTTGTATATCCGAGGTCGTTGATGCGTTTTTCGGCGACCGGCATCACAAAGGTCGGGTCGTTGTCCTGCGCGTTTTTGACTGCATGGTTGAAGATGATCGATGCGCTGCCAAGTGAAACCGCCAAGGTACCCATCACCAGCATGGCCGCCAGACCGTCGGATTTCTTCTTGGGCACGGTTTTGCCTTCTTCGATTTGCGGGTTGGGGCCGGATTGAGGCTGGTTTTGCATCACACACCTTTTTTTATGATTTTCAAACTTGGAAGACCTTACGCCTCTGAGAATATTATGTCAAGTAAAAACCGGCAATCTATTGAGATAGCCGTTGATTTATCGCATATTAAACCAGTTTTTCCCCGAAGGTTTCATATCAGGAGAGCGCCATGACCGCCCGCAAGAAAGCCGCCGCCGAATCCAATATCCAGATCCTGTCGCTGGCCGACACGGCTGGCCACCTGCTCAAAAAGCTCGGCGTTCCTGCACGCGATTTCGCGGCGGGCAACCTGAAGGTCTTCACGCCGATCGATGGCGCGCTGCTGGGTATCGTCAAAATGGACACACCGGCGCAGCTGGAAACCAAAATTGCCCGCGCGCATGATGCCTTTTTGAACTGGCGCACCGTCCCCGCCCCGCAGCGCGGCGAGCTGATCCGCATCTTCGGCGAAGTTTTGCGCGAAAACAAAGACGACCTCGGCAAACTGGTCACGCTGGAGTGCGGCAAGATCCTGACCGAAGGCCTCGGCGAAGTGCAAGAAATGATCGACATCTGCGATTTCGCCGTCGGCCTGTCGCGCCAGCTCTATGGCCTGACCATCGCGTCCGAACGCCCGATGCACAAGATGCAAGAAAACTGGCATCCCGCGGGCGTGGTCGGCGTGATTTCTGCCTTTAACTTCCCCGTCGCCGTCTGGTGCTGGAACTTTGCGCTTGCCGTTGTTTGCGGCGACAGCGTGGTGTGGAAACCGTCCGAAAAAACACCGCTGACCGCGCTGGCCTGTCAGGCGCTGTTTCTCGAAGCTGCACGGCGCTTTGGCAAAGCCCCCGCCGGATTGTCCGAAGTGGTGATCGGCGAGCGCAAAATCGGCGAGAAAATGGTCGATGACAAACGCCTGCCCGTGATCTCGGCGACCGGATCGACGCGTATGGGGCGCGAGGTTGGCCCGCGTGTGGCTGCCCGCTTCGGCAAATGCATCCTCGAGCTCGGCGGCAACAACGCCATGATTTTGACGCCCAGCGCCACGCAGGACCTCGCCCTGATGGCGACGGTTTTCGGCGCGGTCGGCACGGCGGGACAACGCTGCACATCGCAGCGCCGCCTGATTGTACACAAAGACATCGCGGGCGGTTTTATCACGCGCGTCAAAAAAGCATACAAATCGATTTCGGATAGCAAGATCGGCAGCCCGCTGGATTCCGGCACGCTGCTGGGCCCGCTGATCGATAAACAGGCCTTCGAGGCCATGCAGGCCGCGCTGAAAAAAGCCAAAGCCGCGGGCGGCAAAGTGACAGGCGGCGAGCGCGTCTTTGCCAAGGATTACCCGAACGCCTATTACGTCACCCCCGCTATCGTCGAAATGCCGAAGCATCACGAGGTCATGAAGCACGAAACCTTCGCGCCCATCATGTACGTGGTGAAATACAGCAAGATCGAAGAAGCGATTGCGATGCAAAACGATGTGCCGCAGGGGTTGTCGTCCTGCATCTTTACCAATGATGTGCGCGAGGCGGAGCTGTTCACCTCCGCCGCCGGATCGGACTGCGGCATTGCCAACGTCAACCTCGGCACCTCGGGCGCGGAAATCGGCGGCGCTTTTGGCGGCGAAAAAGAAACCGGCGGCGGCCGCGAGAGCGGCTCCGACAGCTGGAAAGCCTATATGCGCCGCTCCACCAATACCGTCAACTACGGCACCGCGCTTCCACTTGCACAGGGCGTCAAATTTGACGTTTGATGCGTCTAAGCCAATGAATAAAAAGCCCCGCAACTGTTTGCGGGGCTTTTTTATTTTGGCCGCTCCTGCATGATTGCCCAGAGATGAAAAGGCCCTATTGCTACTTGCGAAGCAGCCGGGCGGGCAATCAATCAGAGATTTGATGAGCCTGTAAGCTTTTTACAGCTGATACATTTTAATGATCTATTCTTTGGTATCCAGACAAACCTAAAATGAACAGCGATAGGGATTTCTTTTTGCTTCTTCGATCATTTCGCGCGCCCTTTTTTGAGCTTCTTCCATCGTCATGGCGCCTGTATCAGGCTCTGCGGCCTCATTTACATCCGGATTTGACGCTGGATTGCCTGATAAAACGGGATCTTTTTCCACAGTCACAATTTTGTTTAATTGCACTGACAGTCGTTTTTTTGTGTCCACAGTAAACTCTCCACAACAAAATGAACGCGCGCAATCTGATTGTGACGTAAAAAAATGCACGACGATCCGTTAGACTTTCTTCAGTCAGATAGGTTACTAAACCTATTCCCTGCCGATAGCTTTTTTCCGAAATTATACTAACCTCTTTTATGCTTTATCGCAATTAATATCGGCAAAAGCGGCACGCTGATCATCAAGACGGCCGCGGCGGTTTTGCGCCGCCGGTTTTGGGGGCGTACTCAGCGCGCAGGGCGTCGCGGTGTTCGGCGAGCCAATATCCGGCGATGATGGTTTTCATGTCGTTGTTGACGCCGGTTTTAACCTCGCTGATAAAATCCTTGGCCGAGACCATGCGCGTCTTGATATTTTCTTTTTCGTTCTCATTGCCGAAAATGCCGCTGCCTGCGGATGTATCGACAATACCGACGACGATGGAAATTTTTTCGGATGTGCCGCCTGCGCTGACATAGGCGTCCTGAATTTGCCGCGCGTCTTTGAGATCAAGCCCGGTTTCTTCCGTCGTTTCGCGGATCGCCGCATCGACAGCCGTTTCGCCTTTGGCGATGCCGCCCGCGGGCAGCGTGTCGGTATAGGGGTATTCGCCCGCCGCCAGAATGCCGGGGCGCATTTCATTGACCAGCACAACCTCGTCGCGTTTCGGGTCATAGGCGAGGATGGCCACCGCATGCCCCCGCTCCATCACCAGACGTTCATAGGTTTCGGTGCCGCCTTCGTGGCGGTCGGCTTCGATTTCGTAGCGGTTGATTTTGAGAAAGCCGTTAAATTCGTTGCGGACGCTTTTGACGCGCGCCTGAAGTTTTTTGTCCTCGGGGGTCGGATCGGCCATGGGGTGATTCTCCTTTGATATGCTCTTATTGAGTATTTTTTATACTCTAACAGAGCATAAGTCAACCCCCTTTCACCCCGCCGTGAAATGGCGTTGCGGAAAGATTAGCGCTTGGGCGGGCGCTGCGCCGCAGGGGTCTGGGCCGGATTGTCGTTCTGGGCGACGACTTCGGCATGTTTGGCGCGGATGCTGTCGCGGTTTTTGGCCAGCCAGAAGGCGCAGACAAGGCTTTTCATGTCCTTGAGGGCGCCGTTTTCGGCACGCCGGATAAATTCGTCGGATGTCAAAACGACGGTCTTGATGTCTTCGCCTTCGGAAGCATGGCCATGCACGCCGCCCGCGCCTGCCATATCAAGCGTGCCGAAAACCAGTGCCAGACGCTCTGACGTCCCGCCGGAGCTGACATAGGCGCCGGGATGGATCAGCTGAGGGTTTTTCAGCTCAAGCCCCGTTTCCTCGCGCATTTCGCGCGTGGCGGCGGTGATTTCATCTTCGCCTTTGTCGATCATGCCCGCAGGCAGGGAATCGTTGAACGGATAATCGCCCGCCGCCAGCAAGCCGGGACGCATTTCATTGACCAGCAGCACCTGATCACGTGCGGGGTCATAGCCGAGGATGGCAACAGCGTGGCCGCGCTCGAAAATCAGCCGCTTCACCGTCATGCTGCCGCCGTCATGCGTGTCATGTTCGATGGTCAGTTCATCCATTTTGAAAAAACCGTCGAAAACGCGGTCTTTCTGGACAATACGGGCTTCGGGGCGCTTGGGGGGTTGGTCGTCTTTAGGGGCGTCTGTCATGATGATCCTCTGAAACGGAATACGCTGTTTTACCATATTGAAAAATCGGCGTCCAGAAAAAACCCGCGCAGTGGCGGGTTTTCTCCATATATATCAAACTTTTGAGCATTAGGTCCGGCGCGGTGCGCGTAACCCCTTATTGGTGAACACCTTTTGCGAAGAGGTCGATGACCAGTTTGGCCGGCTCTTTCCCCTTGGCGGGCAGAACCTGCTGTTCTTTGACCGTCGCAGGGGCGATCAGGTCGACAAACAGCTGGCCGTCTTTGTATTCCCAGCCCGCCACAAGCGCGCCGCCCGTGGCTTTAAAGGTCGTTTGTTTGGCTTTCCAGGTCAGGCGCGGCAATTCAACCGCCAGACGCTTGCCGCCGTTTTCAAGGCGGGAGCGACCTTCGGGTGTGGCGGTCATATCCAGCACAATGCGGGTTTTGTCCAGATGGTCGCCAATACGTACCGCGCTGATATCGCCAATCGGCTTGGAAGCTTCTTTGAGCAAGGCCTCGGTTTGCGCCTTGGTCAGACGGTAGCTGAGATTCAGATCCGCGTTGGATTTTTCCAGCGTGCTGACGCGGTCTTCCATGTTGGGGGCAAAGACATCCACATCGTCGCGCAGCGTCTGTACGGCGTCTTCCAGACGCTTGAAACGGGCATCTGTGCCCTTGACCGGTACATCGAACAGACGGGTCAGGCGCATGCCCTCGGCGGGGGCCATACGTTCTTCGGCGCTGAGCGCGGCCTGCTGCGTTTCGGCGGGGTCTTCCTTGGTAAAGGTGCAGCCGCCCAGAGACAGCGCCAGAACAGCCGCGGAAACGGCCAGAAGGGGAAAGCGGAGAGCGGAAGAGCGCATGTCAATAACCTCGCTGCGGGATAAAGCGGAGAATCTGTGTGATGCCATTCTAGACCAATCCTAAGCCCCTGATAAACAGCTAAGAAACAGAGGGCTAACATAAAATTATTTGACGAAATCCCGAATCTCTGTAAAAGTATTAGCATGACGAACGAAATGAACATCATTTTAGGCAAAAAAGAATACATCGCCCCCATCGGTGCGAAGGTTTCTGCATTATCGCGACGACCGATCCGCTGACAGCGGACGGAGCCTTCCTCGTCTGAAAACGGGCAAAACTCCATAAGACTACCTTCAAGATCGCAGCTCCGCGGGGCTGCAGACTGATAAGCGCTTTACATGGAGTTACCTAAAATGTCTTCCCAGCAATCCGGTTCTAAAGAAATTCTCACCACAAATGGCATCGTCGAAGAGACGGTCGCCCTTCTCAACGGTAAATACGCCGACGGCAAGGAAAAGAAAATCGGCATCGAAGTCGAGATGCCCTTCGTCAACAAAAAAGACCTTCAGCCCATCGGCTTCAGCGGCCCCAAGAGCATCAGCGCAATTTTCAACTTCCTGTCCAAAAAAGGCAACTGGCACGCTCTTGAGGTTGAAAACAACAAAGTCACCGCGCTTGAAAACGAAACCGGCAACATCACGCTGGAGCCGGGCGGACAGATCGAATTTTCAAGCGCCGCGCGCAAAACCCTTGTCGAGCTGCAGGGCGACATCGGCAAATATTTCAGCGATGCCAAAGCCGCGTCTGAAAAAATCGGCCTCGACGTTCTGCCTTACGGCTTCCATCCGCATCTTTCCATTGACGATTGCCCTTACGTATCCGAACGGTCGCGGTTCAAGGCGCTCAAGCCTGTATTCGAAGCCGAAGGCGGTTATTCCGCATGGGGCCAGAGCTGCAGCGTGCAGGTCACGCTCGACAGCCCGGGCAAAGAAGAGGCTTTTGATGCTTTCAAACTCGGCCTGATCCTGCAGCCGGTTGCCGCGGCGATTTTTGCGAATTCCCCCTTCTCTCTCGGCAAAGACAGCGAGCATGCGTCTTGGCGGAGACACAAGCTGCAGGAACTCGACAGCCCGCTCTACAAAGTGCCGGATGCTTTGTTCGAACCCGGCTATAGCCTGACAGACTGGGCGGCGCATACGCTGTCTGTACCGATGAGCTTTATCGTGCGGGATGATGCCTATATCGCCGTTGCGCCCAATCCGTTTTACGAGATGATCGGCAAACCCCTGCCCGAACTGGCGCACCTGCCGGAAGCAGAGCAATACCTGACCAAAAAAGACCTGCTCGACCACCTGACAGGCATCAAACCGGAAATGCTGCTGAAGCCCAACCTGCTGCTGGAATTCCGGGCGGCCGATCTGGGCCCCACGCCGGATCATTGGATGGCGGTCGGCGCTTTCTGGACGGGTCTTTTCTACGACAAGGATGCTTTCAAAGCGGCGCAGGAATATATTTCAGAATGGAACAAGGATGAACGCCTTGCCCTGCGGGACGGTGTGGCCAAGGACGGTCTTGCCACCAAAGTCGGCAATAAAACCGTGCAGCAGGTCGCCCTCGACCTCATCGAAATTTCCAAACAAGGCCTGTCGCGGATTGAACCCGAAGCCGTACAGTTCCTGAAAGTCATCGAAACGCAGGTTGCACAGGGCATAACCTCTGCTGCCAAAGCTGCGCAGGTGCTGGAAAAGAACGACGGCAACATGACGGCGACGCTGAAGGAAACCTTCCTGTTCAACCCCAAAACCGAACAGGCCGAAAAAAGCAAACCCGCGAAAAAATCCGATGGCCAAGGCTTTCACGCCGGCCAGTAAATCGGCATAATATAACCGAAGCCCCCGCCCCGGCATGTCCGGGGCGGCGCTTTTTGCGGGGGATTATTTATCATGCTCAAACAATTGGTCTTCAAAGGTGCGGCAGACGGGCCGGTCTTTCTGGTCACCGGTGCGGTGCACGGCAACGAAAAATGCGGCACGGCAGCGATTGGCCGCCTTGTCATGGAAATAGAAAGCGGGCTGGTCAGCATCGATAAAGGCACGCTGGTCTGCGTCCCCGTCTGCAACCCGCGCGCCTACAGCCTGCACAAACGGCAGGCGGAGGCAAACCTCAACCGCGTCATGCTGCGCCATGCATCCCCAAGCCTCTACGAACATCATCTGGCCAATGCCTTGGCCGATATCATCGATGGCTGCGATGTGATGCTGGATTTGCATTCCTACTCATCGGGTGTGCGGCCGTTTTTGTTTCTCGACAGCGATACGCCCGCGCACCGCGCATACGCGGCGGCGCTGGGCATTCCTTTCTGGATCACGGGCTGGGATGATCTGTATGCCGGCGCGCAGGATCTGAATGCCGGTGACACCATGACCTATGCCAAAAGCGCAGGCAAGCTGGGGCTGCTGGTCGAATGCGGGCAGCACGAAGACGCTGCCGCAATTTTACACGGATACCACGCGCTGCGCCGTGCCCTTGCCCATTTTGGCCTGACCGCGCCCTATACCGCCGCGGGCGATACTACGGCACCACAGATCAACCGGCTGACAAAAATTGTCACCAAAGACAAAGCCGGGCACTTTGCCAAACCGTGGCAACACCTCGACCCCGTGCGCAAAGGCGAAACTGTTATTTTCTTCGATGACGGCAGCACGCTGGAGGCGCCCGCAGACGGCGTCGTCATTATGCCCGCCCCCTTGGCCGAGCCGGGCAGTGAATGGATTTATTTCGGTACAGCCGACGCCTGATGCCGTTTACGCAAAGCAAAACCCCCGCCGTGCGCACGGCGGGGGTTTCGTTTTCGAGGGTTAGTCGTTGGCGACCAGCGCCGTCTTTTCGGTTTTCTCCGCACCTTCCCCGTCGCTGAGTTCGGGGATCAGCTCCAGAGCCTGCATGTCGTACAAAGCCTTGTAGCGCGAATGCGGGTTGGACATGAGCGTGGCGTGGTCGCCTTGCTCGATGATCCGGCCCTGATCGAAGACCAGAATGCGGTCGGCTTTCTGGATCGTCGACATACGGTGCGCGATGGTAATCGTTGTGCGCCCCTCCGTCAGCCGCTCCAGTGCCTGCTGGATATAATGCTCCGAAATCGAATCCAGGCTCGAGGTTGCCTCGTCCATGATCAAGATCGGTGCATCGGACAGGATCGCACGGGCAATCGCCACACGCTGGCGTTCGCCGCCCGACAGTTTCACCCCGCGTTCACCCACCAGCGTGTCGTAGCCTTTGGGCAAAGTCATGATGAAATCATGGGCGAAGGCTTTCTTTGCCGCCGCTTCGATTTCTGCCTGTGTCGCACTGCGGTTGCCGTAGGAAATATTTTCCGACAGCGAGCGGTGGAACAGGATCGGATCCTGCGGCACCAGCGAGATCGACCGGCGCAGACTTTCGAGCGTCACCTGCGAAATATCCTGACCATCGATGCGGATTGCGCCTTCCGTCACGTTATACAAACGCTGTATCAGCTTGACGAAAGTTGATTTGCCGCCGCCCGAAGGCCCGACCAGCGCAAGTTTTTCACCGGCGCGGATATCAACCGACATGTCCGTATAAAGATTCTTGCCGCCATTCGGATATTTAAACCCGACTTTGTCGAACGAGATCATATCCGGACGCTGGCCGCGCTTGACGATCAGCTCTTTCGCACCTTGCACATCGATCACATCATCTTCGCGCAGCCAGAAACCGACGACGTCTTCCATGTCACTGATGGCGCGCTGCAGGTGGGAAATATGCATCCCGATATCCCGCAGATAACCGCCAATGATAAAGAACGTCGTGATGACCAGCACGATATCGCCGGGCGTTGCCTTGCCGCTTTTGCCCAGAACAATCGTGGTTGCGATCATGCTGACCATCATAAACAGACGCATAACCGAACGCACACCGTCCGCACCAACACCGGTTTGCCAGGCATTCAGCGATTTATCGCGCCAATAGCCGACAATTTCACGGAAATTACGGTCTTCGCGCGCCTCGGCGCCGAAGGATTTCACCGTCGGGTTACCCGTGATGATATCCGCCAGCGATGCACCGACTTTGGTGTCGAATTCTGCCGATGCGCGGAAACGCGGCGCCAGAATTTTGACCGACATCCAGATACTGACGGCGCAATAGGCGAGGATCATCACAGCAGCCGCGATACCGACTGTCGGCAGCGAAATCACCAGCATGACCGTAACACCGATCATAATGGTGATTGCGGGCAGCAGCCCCATCAGGATCGTATCCTCGAAGCTGTCAAAGGCCCACATACCGCGGGTGATCTTGCGCACCGTGCCGCCGGCAAAAGTATTGGCATGCCAGTCAGCGCTAAAACGCTGCACTTTTTGCAGACCGTCTGTGACGATGGATTTCAGGTTATCCACCGCAAAGCGGTTCCAGAAATACAGCGACAGCAAACGCAAAATCTGATGCAAAAGCGCCAGCACGGTAAAGCCGCCAAAGGCCCACCAGGCGGCTTCCATCGCCGTCACGGGGTCTGTTTTCACCGCAACCATGGCATCGACAATGCGGCCTGTGTAAACCGGTACAACCGCATCCATCAGGACAGAGGCAAGCATCAGCACCGCCGCCCCTACGCCCAGACGTATACGCGGACGCCAATAATGCAGGGCAAAACGTACGACATCGCGCGCCTTGACGTTGCTTTGTTTTTTCTCTTCTTCTTCCAGCTCGCTCATGTTTTTATCTGCCGTCCGCGCAAAAACACGGCGCAGGCAGTCCTCTTTCTAAGACCTGTTGTGTCCAGACAGCGCCAATCGCGCAGTACCGTTTTGGATGGTGAAAGTATCTGAAGTGCCGGAAAAGGCTGTTTGCCAGATAGATCGCCGCCTGAACGTGATGTTCATTTTTCAGGCGTTCGGCGATGGCTTGTCAGCCGAAGAGGCCCGGAAATGAAGCTTTAAATGAATATTTTAGTACCATGGTTCATTTCCTCCTCTTGGTTGGGGTTGATAACAATAGTAGCAACTATGACACAGAAGAGTGTCACAGGGAAGATACAAAATCTGCTGTCGTTTGAAATGCGCGCGTCAGGCGTCGCCCGTTTCCCAAATTATCATTTTAGATAAAGGACTTTCGCAGCATATCCGCTCGATGATTTCGCCGGTAACAAAGGCCGTTTGTGGCAAAAAAATCACGGCGACATCGGGCATGCCCATGGCTGCCCGCAGCGTCTCTGCCGAATCCACCGTGACGACATCGGGCGACTGGCCGATAAATTCGGCCTGCCAGCTGCCAACGGGCAGACGGGCCACGCGGCTATAATGCTGACGCCCCTGCTGCGCACCATCCGCCGCTGTCTGGAAGGCGAGGGTTTCAAGAATGTCTTTCGCCTCTTGAGAGTTGATCGGCATGCCTGTTCTCCTTGTTTCTATCGCGGCTTGATGATGTTGGTATAGACTTTGGGTTCGGCATAGTCACCCAGCATAATCTGCCCGAGGGTGCTGCCTTTTTTCACCGTCATCTTGCCGTTTTCGTTTTTGAGGTTGCGCAGTTCGCACACCGCCGAGAAAGCCTTGATCAGCCCTTCGATCGCGTTTTGCGCCTGTCCGGTCTGGAAAGCCCCCGCATCGACACGCAGCTTGGCGCCCTCGGAGACGAATTCGTTGATCGTCGCAACGCCCGCTTCGTCACCCTGCACGACATATTGTATGCCGTTTTTGCTGAGCGCCGATTTCAACTGCGGCGAGATTTCTTCGGCACCAATAACAATCATCTGGTTGCGCTGCTTGTCCTCCAGCACGCACATATAGGATTTTTCCTGCTTGCTGTTACCAACCGCCAGCAGTGTCAGATCCAGCCCGTTACGGGAGCGGCCTTGCAGGCTGTTATACGCCTCGATGTCTTCTTCCGTCTTGGGATGCTCGCTCTTGTCGACACATTCAAGCAGCTCGTCCGGCCAGATCCGCGCACGGTTCTGGTCTGCATAGGCAGGCACAGCCAGCGCGGACAGAACGCTGCGGTAATCCACAAATGTATGGCTGCCGCCGGGCTCCAGCTTGCTGTCGTCCATGTCATAGCTGGGGACGGCCTCGCCTTGCACCAGCGGTGTACCATTGACGGCATTCAGATCTTCGTTGGGCAGCACCAGCACTTTCGGGCCGCTATCCGCCGTCGACTTCATGCCATTTATGGCACGGCCGAGGTTTTCCAGCGGGATGACGAAGTCGTCCTGTTTCTGGATGTTGCCATAGACGCCGCGCAGATTGGCCATCAGGACGCCGCGGATTTCCAAAAGCTCGTCCGTACCGCCGAGATCTTTGAGACTGTCGTATTTCAACAGCTCGGCAATCGGCTTTGACTTGTCGCTCATCTTCGCTTCTTTGAAGTCGGGCGGGAAGATACCGTTTTGTTCGCACAGCGCAATCAGCGTTGCCTGCGTGACCGGCATGCCGACGGTATCGTTGACGATGCTTTCCTGCACTTTGCGCGCCAGATTTGCGCCGAAACGATACCAGGCCGGTGTCGGCTCGCTGATCGCATCGCGGTTCAGCTGTTTAAAGGCCGCGGAAAGGTCAAGCATGAGCGTCGCGCTCTTTGCAGGGCGCACTTCCGGCGTCGACTGTACCGCATGGTTGTAATCGTCGATAACGGTACGGAAACTGACGCGCACCTTGCGGCTGCCTGCCATGACTTCGTCGGCCATATCGGCGAATTTCTTTTGCGCCAGCATATCGGATTCCGGGTCAGACAGCTGCATGCGGTCATGCAGATATTCCGCATATTGGTTAACCGCCTGTACCGTTTCCTGAAAATTTTGCAGGAAATAAATTTCATGCGGCGGAATTGCTTTTTGCTCGGCGGCTGTCAGGCCTTCCTTGCGCATCTGCACCAGCCAGTTCCCAAATTCGGCAGGCTTGGCCGTTGCGACATCTTCGAAAAGATTATAAAGCGTAACCAGCGGCATGCCTGTCCACACCTGCGAAATACGGTGTTTCCAGTCACGCAATTCCGGCTCGCCGATGCGGTGGGGCTTCAGGCGGTCTTCCATCGAAATCGACAGTTCCTGTGTGGTATCGCCATCCACCGTATCGTTACCGGCAATACCGATATGCCAGCCGACTTTCAGGTCTTCGCGGCGGATCGTGATGGATTTGGGGCTATCATTGTCGCCGCCGCCCTCGCCCGCTTCGGACATGTCGTTATTGATCGTCACATAATCGCGCTGGCCGTTGGCGAATTCGAGGAACGTCTGGAATTTGTCCAGCGTCCCGCGTTTCGATTTGTTGAATTCATCCAGAAACAGCGGACGTCCGGTGCGGATCGATTCAAACACTTCGCCCGGCACGGTTTTGATACCAAAAGCGTTGGTTTGCGTATCGATGCCTTCGCGGGCATAGATCGCCTCCATCACTTTTTGCGCACGGATGATCGCTTCGCCGCGGTCTTCGACGGCGACGGTCTTGTCGCCGTCCTGTTCGGTACGGCGCTGGCCGATGGCGTCCCAGTTGATGCGGCTTTTCCCGTCTTTGGTCACGACAGCACCCGGGAAGGCTTCTTCAAGATCGTCCAGCGTTTTCTGACTGACCCTGCCCTGCGATACGCGCTGCTCGAACTGTTCTTTCACGCCTTTGCCGTAGTCGATGACGGTGCGGAAAAACAGCTCGCGCATATTCATACCGCCGCAATCGACCATGATCGGGCCCTGCGGATGCACCAGCCCGCCAACCATGCGGAAGATATGCGACTTACCCGACGACGCATCGCCGAAAATTGTCATGATACGGTTTTTGCTGTCCGGACGGATCTTGGCCAAAAGATCGCGCAGCATCAGCATCATCGACGGTGTCGGCATCTGGCGGTACAGGGTACCGTTGACGCGTTCCATCGACTGTTCGGTATAAACCGCCATGGAACCGGCGGTTTCGATGACCTGCACAACATGCTCCATCTTGCCGTTGGCGCCTTTGCGCACTTCGGCCATCGGATAGGGCAAACCGGGGAACCCCACAGGAATGCGGAGCGCTTTGAGATCTTCGGATGTCAGATCCGAGATCTTTTTGTCGCTGAGCGAGACTTTTTGATCTTTTTCCGTGGCCATTGCTATCTCCTGTTCATCTATCCGTTTTATTTGTCTTTGTCTGTGTGTTGCTGTCTTTATTTATTCGTCAGGTCGCGGTGCAGTTTTTTGAGTTCCTTGCGCTTGACGCTGTCGGCTTCGGAGCGCACTTTTACGTTGCGTACGCGCCGCAGCATCAATTGCGCCAGATCCAGCGGAATGCGCTGCGGATCGTTGCCGTGCAGGATCCCCAAAATACGCCCGCCCGTGCGGTCAATCACGCCTTTGAAAACCTTTTCCATTTCCGTCTGGCCTTCGCCGCGGTTATTGAGGACGGCGACATCGATTGAAATGTTTTTGCCTTTGCGACTGACGGTTTCAAGCGCCTTGATCGACTCGGGCTTGTCAAAAATATCGCCATCCGAGAAAATCAGCATGTGCGACGTACCGCTAACCGTGCCGTTTTTATTGCGGTGATCGGCCATGCTGCCAATCGTTGTGATGATGCCGGGGGCAAGGTCCGTGCCGCTGCGCGTACCGTTGCGCAACGTTTCCAGTTTTGCACCGACTTCGCGCGGGTTGCTTTCCGGTGTGGCGACAACCAGCGGCACCGCATCCCCCCACATGACGATGTAGGCATCGATACCAGCCTTGCGGCAGGCCATATAGCCGATGGCCGCGCTTTGCAAAGCCGCTTCCATTGCTGTCACACCATTGGCCAGTTTGACCATCGGCATCGAGCCGGAACCATCGATCATAAACACAACCTCGATTGTGCTTTCGGCGCTGTGAATACTGTCTTCTTCGAATTTCTTGAAATCATCCGGCGTCAGGCGCGCACCGGTCGCCTTGCGGAATTTTGTTTCCAGCATTTTGTCGCGGTTCAGGCGGTCGATAATATCGCCGTCTTCGGCCATGAAATCGAGGTTTTTGGACTGGCGCAGCACCTGTCTGCGCTGTTCGGCGCGAATATTTTTATAAGCCTGCGCGGTACGGTTGACGACCGGCGCCAGTTCGACCATGCGGCGGTTAAAATCTTTCCAATCCCCCTTGGCGAGCGCGGCCAGATCAACACCGCGGTTATTGCCGCCCTGTGACGACAGATCGCCCGGTTTGGATTTCGGCATGTTTTTTGCCGCTTCCTTCATCGCCTGTTTTTGCTCGTCCGTCATGTTTTCGTCGATGACGTCTTTGTTGCGCAGGTCGCCCACTTTTTTGGGATTTTTCGGTTCGCCCTCTTCGGGGTCCTGATCCCAGCCCGGACCGCCGCGCCCCTCGGCATCTTTACCGTCGGGGCCTTTGTCGCCCGCATCGTTATCGTTGCCGGCAGCATTGGCTTTTTGATCGTTTTTGTTGTCGAGTTCTTCTTTTTCCTTCGGCGTTTTGGCCATGCCGCCGATTTCGTTTTTCAGATCCTCGTCCAGCTCCTGTGGTTCGCCATCGTCGGGTTCACCGCCGCCGCCGTTGCTCGGATCTTCTTCCGGATCGCCTTCGGGGTCGCCGTCACCGCCGCCGGCTTGCGGGTCTTGCTCGGGCGCGCCATTGCCATCACCTTCGTCGTCTTCTCCCGGCATGCCGCCGCCTTGGGACGGGTCGTCGGGGAAGCCGTTTTGCTCGCCGGGTTCGGATTGCTGCGGACCATTGCCGCCGCCCTGGCTGTTGTTGCCTGTGCCGGATTTCTGGTCTTTCTGGCTGCCCTGTGACGGGTCGTTTTCGCCCTGACCGCCGCTGCCGGAGCCTTCTTGCTGACCTTCGCCGCCCTGCTGGCCCTGCTGACCTTGTTGCTGGCCTTGCTGGCCGCCCTGCTGGTTTTGCTGTCCTTGTTGCCCGTTCTGCGGTTTTTGATTTTTCTGGTCGAGGCGTTTTTCAACCTGACGTTCGAATTCCTTCATCAGCACTTCGGCATAGGGCTTGATAAAAACGTCCCAGATTTGCCCCATGATGGCCGCGCGCTTTGCCGCCATTTCGGCCACAACAGCGCGGTAGCTGTCTTCGGCAGATTCATGCGGCGGCTTGGCAATCAGCCGGTCAATCGGCTGCGGCTGCGATACGCGAATGCTGTCATTTAACCCGGCCGACAGGTCGCAGAGATACTGAAAAGCATCGCGCCCTTTTGCATCCGGAACTTTGGACATGTCAACCGTCTTGCGCAGGTCGTCCGGATAAACGCGGAATCTTTCCCAATTCGCATCCTTGTTGCTGAACAGGCCGTTTTTCTCGTAGCCCGCCAACAATGATGCACGCGTAACCATATTGTACATACGGTGCGCCAGCTCGACCGAGATATCGCCCTTTTTAATCGCGGCAATGTTTTTATCGTCAAGCGGATTGGTCATCAGGGCAATCAGCGCTTTGAGGCGTTTTTCGCGGTCGTCTTCGGGCTGGCCTTTGGAAATCGTATCCGTGATAGAGCCATCACCGCCATCGGGTGCCTGATCGGTTTTGACTTTCACGGGCATTTTTTCGTCATCGCCGCGCAGAATTTCGCTATAGCCGCGCAAAATCATCGCCACATGGTTGAGCGAATAGCCGGTGTCCTGCGGCAATTTGTGTTTCATGTCGATGGCAAACTGGTCGACGCAGATATCTTCCATCGAATTCCAGGCCTGATGCCAGAGCTTCCACTCGGCCACTTCCAGCGCCAGCTTTTTCTGGTCTTTCTTCGTCTTCTTCTGGGGCGGCGCGGCATCATCCGACACCGTGCGCGGATCGACCAGTTTTTCAACAACCTTGTAAAGTTCCTGCATGCGCGGCGGATAGCTGCCGTCGCTAAGCTCGCTATGGCCGATTTCGTGCAGATGCACGGCGCGCACATGTTCGAAACCTGTCAGCAACATGTAATAAAGATCAAGATTGATGTGGTTTTTGATCGGGTCGTGATAGAACCACGAGCCGGGGCCGCCCCAGTCAAATGTCACATCATCATTCTGCAGCGATGCCGACAGGACTTTGGATACGCCGATCGCTTCATTGTGCAGGCCGATCGTACCTTGCAGCTGTTTCCAAAGCTCGCTGCGCACGACGGGCTCCTTGCCTGCATCCATCATACGCGCCACAACCGCCGCCCAGAGCAGCTGCTTGGCAGGCGTGTTCAGCTCGATGTCGAGTTCGTTTTCGACCTTGCGCTCCAGGGCGGCTTTTTTGGCGACAGCGATTTGCGCGGACAGGTCTTCGATACCCGCCAGCTTGGCGGTGAAGGCCTCAAAGGCTTCCTGCGTGAATTTCTTTTCTTTGGTGGCGGTCTTCAGCTCGAGACGCAACTGTGTGATCGGCAAGGACAGGATACGATCCATTTCCTCTCCGCCGCCAAACAGGCTAGCCGTCGCTTTTTTAAAGCTATCGAGCATTTTTACGGGCCGCGACCTTTCTCTTGATATTACAGATAATTGTACGCGCCGGAGCTGGAGCCGGACACTCACATTATTTTCTATAATAATTAAATTACAGTTAATTTCCAGAGATTTCGTTTAACGATTCATAACATACTGATTTCCCTTAAATAAAGACAAATCGACACCCCCTCGATCCCGACCGCAAAATTCCTGAAAATGTTAGAGAATTTTAAAACACTTTGGGTGTATCGTTATTTTGTTGCGCCTTTTTTGGCGTTGCCCGCCCCGTTCGGTGGCGGCTTTCGCGGGGGATTTCATGTTCCAGAAAGACTTTTTCAAGCTCACAGGGCTTTATACGCTCGGCATCATTGTTATTTTTTATATTTGCTGGATTTTCCTGCAAATGGCACTGCCGGAGGCAGAGCTGGATCTGGTGCAAACGCTCTCGACGGCCTTTGGCATCAACCTGCCCGATAGCATGGAGATTAAAACCGATACCGAAGAGCGGATGTTCTATGTCGTTCTGATTATCGCCGGCCTGTCGATTGCGCTGATTGTGCTGAACGTTTTTTTCAGCGCCATCATCACCGCCCGCTTTATACGCCCGAAAGTTAAATTCCTGACCTCCTCGCGCGGCGTTCTTAGCACCACCTGGAACCCGACGACGCCCTATATGCTGGTGCGCATGTCAAACTTTTATGGCGCCGATCTGGTAGATGTGAATATCAACGTCGTCATGACCGTCGAAGAAGTCCGCCAGAGCGGCGCGGGTACGGAACAATTCATGTGCTATCTGCCGGTGCAGGATTTTACCCCCCAGCGCATTCTGGTCATGGAACAGCGCACGCCCTGGAGTCTTGCCGTACCTGCTGATATTCTGCTCGGCAATTCGCTGACCAAGAATTACCATTTCAAGCCGGGCAAGCCGATTGTGGCGTCTTTTTCAGCAGGCAAAAAGATCATTTCGGTCAAGCGCACCCTGCAAATTCTGGTGCAGGGCACGGATGCGCGGTCTTATTCGCATTTCGTTATCCACCGCCGCATCCCGATTGACGAGCAGGACGGCAATAAATACATCCTGCACCTGCACAGAGGATCCTTCAAATCCCTGCCGCTGCGTATCGAAGATGAAAGCGATCTGGAGAAAGTTGTCGATTAGCTCAAAGACGGCGGCGCATGGGACGAACAGACCATCGCCTTCTAGTCACAAAAAAAAACCGGCCGCAAGATGCGCCGGTTTTTTTTGTTCGGACAAAAGCCTGATCAGAAGGAAATAAACATGCCGCCGTTGACGGAAATGTTTGTGCCGGTGATATAACCTGCACGGTCATCGCACAGTACGCCGACAACGTAGGAAATTTCTTCCGGCTGCGCCATGCGCCCCAGCGGAATTTGCGCCACGATCTGCTGCGAAATATCGGCGGGAATGGCCTTGGTCATTGCCGTTTCGACATAGCCCGGCGATACGGAATTCACCGTCACGCCCTTGCGCGCGACTTCCTGCGCCAGCGCCATCGTAAAGCCATGCACGCCCGCTTTGGCGGCGGAATAGTTGGTTTGGCCGAACTGGCCTTTTTTGCCGTTGACCGACGAAATATTGACCACGCGGCCGAAACCGGCGTCTGTCATACCGTCTATGAATTGCTTGGTGACGTTGTAGAGACTGTTCAGATCGACATTAAGAACCGCTGTCCAGTCATCGGGCGTCATTTTTTTGAGGGTCTTGTCGCGCGTGATACCCGCGCAATTGACGAGCGCCTGCACCGTGCCGTGTTTTTCGCGGATGGCTGCGGCCATATCAACGCAGGAGTCAAACGACGCCACATCGCCCGAGACGATATCGATATCAAGCCCTGCGGCCTGCCATTCTTCCAGACGGGCTTTCGCCGCGGTCTCTTCGGCGGGGTGATAGCCCGCAATCGCACGGTAGCCTTTTTCTGCCAGTTCGCGGCAGATCGAAGAGCCGATCCCGCCAACGCCGCCCGTAACCAGAGCCAGTTTTTTGGTCATTTTTTATACTCCGGAAGAAGTTGCAACTTTGCCCCTAGAATGCGTGAAGACGCGCGGCGGCATTTAGATTGAGATCGTTTTATCCATTCGGTATCCGGCGCAAAGCGGCGCCGTATCATCGGGCCGCAGCCCGAAAAGAAAAAGCGGGGGCATTTCGCCCTAAGGGAAAAATGCGCCCCGCTTCCAGCACCGCGATTAAGCGGCTGCTTTTTTCTCGGCTTTTTTCGCGAGATCGTTACCGGCGGTTTTGACCGCGGTTTCGAACAGCGAGTTGTAGGTCTTGCCAGCTTCAGCAAGGATGTCTGCGTAAGAACGGCTGGTTTCGGTCAGTTTCTTGCTGACGTCTTGTGCCCATTCAGCTTGCAGGGTCGCGAAAGCTTTTACGTCTTTGGTCTGCGCCAGTTCTTCGGCCGTTGCCGTGGTAGCTTCAACCAGAGCGGTCGTCAGTTCGACTTGCTCTTTCAGCAGTTTTTCGCTGAGTTTCAGGTTGGCTTCGCCAAGCTTTTTCCAGCTTTCCAGCGTTTGCTGGCTGAATTTGGCCATGTTCTCGAACATTTCGTTTTGCATGTGTCTCTCCTTCAAAAGGGTGGGTGTAAATAGTACCGCTAGTAATGGTTTAAAGAATCAGCTGCTGCATCGCAACATTGCTGCAATGCACCATATAGCGTTTTGGCCCCTCTTGTCAAGAGGGGCCAAACAGCCAAATATCAAGGTATTTGAATTATATAGCGAATTACTGACGTTTTTTCTTCAGCTCGCTATCGTCTTCGCCGTCTGTCTCGGACTTGGCACCCGGGCGTATGCCGGTGGTGGCCAGATCAAAGAAGCTCTGCTGCATGCCCTTCCAGAACTCGAGGTTCCGTTCGGTCATATCCTGCATGACGCGCGACATAGGGTTGTCCATCATACCGGCCATATAGCGTTTTTGGTGTTCGGTAAAAATCTGGAGGTTCTTCTCCAAAAACTCGCCGAACAGGTTTTTCGCCGCATCGTCATAGAAGCCGATGAACTTGGTCAGCATCTCGGTCGTGAAGATGGGGTTATTGCCATTTTCCTGATCGATGATGATCTGGATCAGGATGGAGCGGGTAATATCTTCCCCGCTTTCGGCATCCACGACCTTGAAGTCCTGCCCTTCGCGGATCAGCTGGTATACAGCCGCCAGCGTGATGTAGGAGCTTTTCTCGGTGTCATAGAGACGACGGTTGGGGTATTTCTTGATAATCCGCATTTCCTGTTACCTTTGCTAGACCTCGAAGCCGAGGGGTTAGTCCATAAAATGGCCGCCATTGGTGGCGATGTTGGCACCGGTAATAAAGCCGGAGCCGTCTTCCGTCAGGAACGATACCACATGCGCAACGTCCTCCGGCTTGCCGAAACGGCCGACCGGAATTTGCGACATGATGCCCATACGGATATTTTCCGGCACGCCCTGAATCATATCGGTATCGATATAACCGGGGGAGACGGTATTGACGGTAATCCCCTTCTTGGCCACTTCCTGCGCGAGCGCCTTGGTAAAGCCGTGCATGCCGGCCTTGGCGGCAGAATAATTGACCTGACCGAACTGGCCTTTCTGGCCGTTGATCGAAGAGATGTTGATAATACGGCCAAAATTGGCTTCCAGCATGTAATCCAGCACCGGACGGGTGACGTTGAACACGCTGTCGAGGTTGCTGCCCATGACATCGCGCCACTGGTCATGGCTCATTTTGCGCAAGGTGGTATCGCGGGTGATGCCGGCGCTGTTGACCAGAACCGTGATCGGTCCCAGATCGGCCACGATGGCCTTGACCACGCGCTGGCTGTCTTCGAAATCGGATACATCACATTTGTAAATGTGGAAGGTGAAGCCTTCTTTGGCCATTTCGGCCTTCCAGGCATTAGCCTTTTCTTCGTTACGGTAGGTCGTGGCAACGACATGGCCGGCACGGGCCAGACGTTTGCAGATTTCGCTGCCGATACCGCCGGTACCGCCGGTCACAAGGCAGACACGCGGGACAGCCTGTGTGGCGGGGGGGATGTTGGTTTCGTTGTTTTGTTGCACGTTTTGCGCCTTCGGTAATGCGGTCATGTCTGGTAGCCTCCTGAAAAATGATTGGTCGAACAATTAAAGTACACGCCGTGACACCGCGGGCTTGCGGGCCGGATCAAAATACTACTCCGGCTCCCTGCCCGCTTTGCGCCTGCGCCCCGTTTTGTGGGCCGTGCATACAGCATAAGTACCTATCGCCACTTTTCGAGGCTTCAGACTGGACATAAAGTAACCGCAGCATGCCGGAGGCGCAAGCGTTTCTTGCAAAAAAATGGCGATTTACCTATACTCCCGACGCAGCGCAGCAATTTTTGTTGCGATGCACAATTTTATGCTATACTGAAAGCATTACCGTTTTTTAAAACCCTTTTCGAGGTGCATGTCATGGCAACCGATCAAACCGCCCGCAATCAAGACTGGTTCAAGGCGCAGCAGCAATACTGGGACACCTGGTTTCAAGGCCAGCGTCAATTTTTCGACCAGCAAAACCCCGCCGCAAATCTCTCCGGCCAGTGGGATGCGTTTTTCCGTGAATGGCAAAACCTGACCACGGGCAGTGCCACACCCGGTGCCGACAGCTACCGCGTATTCTTCACGCAGGCGGGCAAGGGCTATCTCGATATGCTGGAAAAATTCTGCCAGGGCGGCGCGAGCCTGACGCCCGAAGAAACGCTGAAAAGCTGGACGGACCAGATGCAAAAATTCTATGCCAGCCTGCTGCAGCAAAACACGCAGCCCTTCGACATCGGCGCGCAGTTCAAAAGCTTCAGCGAAAGCTTCACCCCCGCCGGCCCCGCTTTCTGGGGCGATATGTTCAAACAGCCCGCCGCCGGCCAGCAGCATCCGCATAACGCGGCGGCTTTCCTGTTCGATCCTTTCGGTTTTTACGCCTCTATGCCCGGCGTCGGCTATACCCGCGAAAAGCAGGACAGCTATAGCCAGCTTTACCGTCTCTGGATCGACTACGAAGGCCAGATGCGCCGCTATAACGTCGAAATGACAAAAGTCGCCATTCAGGCCCTGCAAAAATTCCAGCAATACGTGACAAGCCCGCCCGAAGGCGCCAAGCCGCTTGAATCCCTGCGCGAAATCTACGTCAAGTTTGTGGATGTTTCCGAAGAGGTTTTTGCGGAATTCGCCCTCTCCGACGATTACACAAAACTGTATGGCGAAGTTGTCAACGCCTTGATGGCATACAAAAAGCAGCTGCACAATATCGCCGACGATGTCATGGAGCAGGTCAACCTGCCCGGCCGCACCGAAGTCGATACCCTGCACAAACGCGTGCATGAACTGCGCCGCGAAAACATCCAGCTGAAAAAAGACATCGCCGAGATCAAGGCCGCGCTGGGTGTGAAACCCGCCAAAGCTGCTGCCGCCCCTGCTGCGCCCAAGCCGGCCCCCAAGGCCGCCGCGGCCCGCGCACCGGTCAAAACAGCCCCCAAAGCGAAAACAGCAAAACCCGCTGCCAAAAAACCGGCAGCAAAAAAGGCAGGTAAAAAATGATCTCCGGAATCAACCTCAAGCCCGAACAAATTATGGCCGAAGTCGGCAACTTTAACCGCAAGCTGTCGGAAGGCATCAAAAACCTGCGCAACGTTGGCGACCTGCCCACGGGCGTTACCCCGCGCGAAGCAGTCTATACCGAAGACAAGCTGACGCTGTACCACTACAAAAGCCCCACCGGCGACAAGCCCAGCATCAAGACACCGCTGTTGATCTCCTATGCGCTGGTCAACCGTCCGTATATGACAGACTTGCAGGAAAACCGCTCGATGATCCGCGGCCTGCTGGCACAGGGCGTTGACGTCTATCTGATCGATTGGGGCTATCCTGACCGCTCCGACCGCTTCCTGACGCTTGACGATTATATCAACGGCTATCTGGACCGCTGCGTCGATGTGATCCGCGAGCGTGCGAACGTGGACAAAATCAACCTGCTCGGCATTTGTCAGGGCGGCGCTTTCTCGCTCTGCTATACCGCGCTGCATCAGGACAAAATCAAAAACCTCGTCACCATGGTCACGCCGGTTGATTTCCAGACCGAAGACAACATGCTGAGCCACTGGATCAAGCACATCGACGTCGACATGCTTGTCGACAGCATGGGCAATATCCCCGGCGATCTGATGAACTGGACGTTCCTGAACCTGAAGCCTTACCGGCTGCTGGCGCAGAAATATATCGACATGGTCGATATCCTCGATAACCCGCAGCAAGTTTGCAATTTCATGTACATGGAAAAGTGGATTTTCGACAGCCCCGATCAGGCCGGCGAAGCTTACCGCGAATTCGTCAAGCAGTTCTATCAGGAAAACAAACTGGTGAAAAACGAAGTGCAGGTCGGCGCGCATACCGTCAACCTCAAAGCCATCACCTGCCCCGTTCTCAACATCTATGCCAACGATGACCACCTCGTCCCGCCGTCAGCCTCCAAACCCATGGGCAAGGCTGTTGGCACGAAAGACTATACCGAGCTTTCGTTCAAAGGCGGTCATATCGGCATTTACGTCTCCGGCTCCGCGCAGGCGCTGGTACCGCCCTCCATCGGCAAATGGCTCGGCGAACGTAAATAAACGCAGGCCCTACCACAATAAAAAAGCCCCCGCATTTGCGTGGGCGCGTCACGTATGGCCAGATTTCCGGTTGCTTGGCCACACAGAGATAGAAAAACATCCCTTGCCTTTACCAAAGGTCGCTGCCTGACCTTTGGTAAAGCTAGGCTTTCCGCCCCAAATTTGTGCGATTCCATTTGGCCGTTCTTCCGCGCGCTAAACATGCTAACGGCATGCTAGCTGTTTTTAGCGTATATTTTTCCGGAAAAGGCATTTGATCGGGACAAGAAAAAAGCCCTTGATGTGCAAGGGCTTTTTGTTCAGAAGATTGGTTGCGGGGGCAGGATTTGAACCTGCGGCCTTCAGGTTATGAGACGGATTAGCCACATTCTAATTCATTGATTTTATTTGATTTTTTAGTGTGTTTTATTCTTTGTGCTAAT
>JBKBWZ010000002.1:0-211563 GCA_046314385.1 Alphaproteobacteria bacterium
GAGGTGCCCATCTGCTGGGCGAGGATATAGACATCAACCCCGGCGGAGAGCCGGAGCGTGGCGTAGGTATGACGGAAGCAATAGGTCGTGCGGGGAATGCCGCTCGGGCCTTCGCGAAGGTCGGTGTATTTCAATAATTCTTCGACGGTATCGCGATAGAGCCATTTGGCGGGTTTACCGTTGATAATCGTAAACACATGATCGTCGGGCTTGGTTGCCTTGGAAAGCTCGCGTACCCGATCAAGATATTTTGCGACACTGACCGGGGCAATCAGCTTGCGTGTTTTGCCCTTGCCCTGAACGTAGAGGACAAGGATTTCCTGTCCGTCTTTGTCCTTGGCGGTCGTGATGTCGCGCCAGCGCAGATTCTTCGCCTCTGGCGGGCGCATCCCCGTGTTGCACATAACAAGAATGAAATTGTAGCATATTTGGCGATACCAGACGCCCTGCGGCGTGGTCGCCTCCTTCATCCATTTGCGGCCTTTGGTGTGGAGTTTGCGATATTCCTCCAGCGTAAATTCATCGCGGCGGTTCGATTTGAGCTTCGGCATGCCCTCAAACCGATGATGGGCGGGCACGTATCGCTTGCCGATGGCAAAGCTCATGATGGCTGCGAAAATGGTCATCTCGATGCGGATGGTGGAATCACTGATGACGCTCTTGCGACGGCCTTCGCCATTTTCCCGCCGCCACAGCGGATATTCCGACCAGCGGTCCTGCGTAATCAGATGAATCTGTGTGCTGCCGACATAAGCCTTTAGGGGCCCGTCGATCTTGCTTCTTATATTTTTGCAGCGGGCTTGGCTGACCTCGCCCGCGTTGGCGCGGCGCTGTTGGGCGTCGGCATATTCCTCCGCCACCTGTGAGAAGGGGCGGTTGAATACGGGAACATCGTGCTTCACCCGAAAACGGATATCGGCGTCCTCGTCCATCGCGCGGTCGCGGGCGGTCTGCCGATCCGACGTGCGCAGCGAGATCGTCTTGTAGCGGTCCTCGTTCTGGATTCTGATCCGGCAGTAATAGCTATCGTGTCCGACATCACCACGTCGGAAGATGATAAGGCCCGGCTTGATCTGCTCTTTGTCGAGGATGAAACTCATTTCTCCGCTTCCCACTGTGCAGAAACTGTGCAGATTAGCGGCGTAAGTGCTTGATGTGCCGTACCTGTGTAGGTTCTGTGTGGGTCATTGTAGCAAAAAATGTTGTTTAATTATAGTAGTTTGTTATGATCCCTTCATCCGCTCCATTCTTTCAGAGCTTTTTGGCTCTGTTCTGATAGGCTCGAAACTAAAATCATCAGAGTTCTGTGTTGCTACGTTTGCGGGCCCGAAGGGGCTCTCGTAGGATAACAACCAACGGATTGTCCGCGCCGCCGCTGGCAGCGCTCAGAATGCCGCGGTCAAAAGCTACATTTCAAACAGCCTGCACGGCTGAGATTTTTTAATATCGATTTCATTCGGAGTCTTGGCCCGGGCATAACGTAGGCGCCAAATATGACAGCGGCTTTTGAACCTGGGGAACGTCCCCGCCGTTGCGATAGGGGCTGTTTTTCTAGTATAAGCGTATTCGCGCCTCATTAACTCAGCGGCTGAGTTCTAAACAGTTATGTCATTTTTTAGTCTTGATGTCGGTGCGGATCACATTCGTCTGCGCAACGGCAGTGCCTATCAGATCAATATGCATAGCCATCCGGAAATGCAGGTAACCGTACCGCTTGAACATTGCTCATTCGAGGTCATGTGGGCGGTTGTTGGCGGCTATGAACGCAAGCTTCTTGGCGCGGGGTGTGTCTGTGTGATCCCGCCAAATGTGGAGCATCAGTTTTCGTGGATCAGCAAAGCGCACTTTATAAACCTGCATATCTCTGCGCAGACGCTTGCAGCGGCAGGCATATCTCTTGATGGTCGTACGATTCCGGTATTTGACCCCGCCGGGGCATTTATCGGCGCAAAGGACGATTACCTGCTCGGTCTGGTGCTGGGGCTTGAGCGCACGATCGAGCGTTATGGCACAAAAGCCATGCCGTATTACCGAGATGCGCTGAACATGGCTGCATATCACATGGTGTTAAACTACCTGCGCACACAGGATACTCCGCCAGTCCACAACAGCGCATATGTGGTTGACCAACGGGTGCGCAAGGCGCTCCACTACATGGAGGCGAATGTTACACGCGCCGTTTCCATTGACGACATTGCAAAAGAAAGCGGTTTAAGTGCTTTTCATTTTCAGCGCCTCTTTAAAAAGGCGATGGGTATTTCTGTCGCGCGGTATCAGCTTGTCTTGCGTATGGAAGAAGCCAAGCAACAGCTTTTACGTAGCGACAGGAGCGTTGCCGGTATTGCCCAGAACCTGGGCTTTGCATCGCAGGCGCACTTTGGCCGCCTATTCAAAAAGTTTATTGGGGCTTCTCCCTCCCAATACCGCAAGAGGGTCAGGTAAGTCTTCTGTAAATCATAGCATCTATAGACAAAAAATAGCATTTTCGTATCGTATGATACATCGAGTTTGCCGACTATGCTTTGTAGGATTTTCTGCGATCTTGCCGCCATTCATACATGAGGAACAGATACCATGCCCGCTGCCACCGAAAAACTCCTGACCCCGGATAACTGCGTTTTTATTTTCATCGATCATCAGCCGCAAATGTCGTTTGGTGTCACTAACATTGACCGCCAACTGCTCAAGAACAATGTCATTGCCATGGCCAAGACAGCCAAGGTGTTTAACATCCCTACGATTCTGACTGCGGTTGAGACCGAAAGCTTCAGTGGCTATATCTGGCCTGAACTGATGGATATCCTCAAGCAAGATCCAATCGAACGCACCAGCATGAACAGCTGGGAAGACAAAGCCTTTGTCGACGCCGTAAAAAAAACAGGCCGCAAAAAGCTTGTGATGGCGGCGCTGTGGACGGAGGCTTGCCTGATTTTCCCCACTATCTGCGCGCTTGATGAGGGTTACGAGGTCATTATGAACATCGATGCGTCGGGTGGCATGAGCAAAGAAGCCCATGATGCTGCCATCCGCCGCTGCGAAAAATATGGCGCTGAATCGATCAGCACCGTGCAGCTGACGCTTGAACTGCAGCGCGACTGGGCGCGTAAGGAAACCTATCAGGCGACAACCGACCTCGCGCGCGAGCATTTCGGTGCCTATGGTATGGGTATCGATTACGCCGCAAGTCTGGTGCACGACTATGGCCAGCGCGCGCAATATCCGCATGTTGTGAAGAAATAAGTACGTATGGAAAGGGGGCGCGTTCGCCCCCTTTCTTCTAACTTTTCTGGTGTAACATGACGGACAAGTATGCGCATTACACGCGGCGCAAATTTCTCAATACCACCGCTGTTATGGGGGCGGGCCTGATAACGGGCAGTGGCTTGCTGGGCGGTGCGACGCTGTTTTCAAATAAGGGACACGCCATGGACAAGAATGCAGTTGCCGACACCATCCTGTTCAACGGGCGTATTACCACGCTTGATACTGCCAGACCCGAGGTTGAGGCGCTTGCCATTTCAAACGGGCGCATTCTTGCCGCCGGCAGCGAAAAAGATATCCGCGCCTTTGCGGGAACTACGACCAAGATGGTCAATCTACAAGGCAAGCGCGCTATTCCGGGATTAAATGACAGCCACATGCATCTGATCCGCGGCGGCCTTAACTATAACATGGAACTGCGCTGGGACGGTGTCAGTAACCTTTCTGATGCGCTTGCGATGCTGAAAATTCAGGCTGACCGCACCCCGGCGCCGCAATGGGTGCGCGTGGTTGGCGGATGGAGCGAGTTTCAATTTAAAGAGCGGCGGCTGCCAACGTTGGACGAAATTAATACCGTCGCGCCAGATACGCCAGTATTTATCCTGCACCTGTACGATCGTGCGCTGCTCAATGGCGCAGCCTTGCGTGCTGTGGGCATTACCAAGGATACACCAGATCCTGTCGGCGGCCGTATTCAGCGTGATGAAAAGGGTAATCCGACAGGCATGCTGATCGCCGAACCGAATGCGCTTATCCTGTATTCGACGCTAGCCAAGGGCCCGACGCTTCCGCTGAGCGATCAAATAAACTCCACGCGCCATTTTATGCGTGAACTGAACAGGCTTGGCGTTACCAGCTGTATTGATGCGGGCGGCGGATTTCAAAACTATCCCGAAGACTATCAAGTCATTGAAAAACTACATCAGGACGGGCAGATGACTGTACGCATCGCCTATAATCTGTTTACGCAAAACAAGGGTGGCGAGCTGGCAGATTTCAAGCGTTGGTCTGGTATGGTTAAACCATATAGTGGCGATGACTTCCTGCGCCACAACGGTGCAGGCGAAATGCTGGTTTTCTCTGCTGCTGATTTCGAGGACTTTTTACAGCCCCGTCCCGATATGGCGGCCAGCATGGAAAAAGAGCTGGAAGATGTCGTGCGCTTTCTCGTCGAAGAACGTTGGCCATTCCGCTTACATGCGACCTATGATGAAACCATCACCCGCGCACTTGATGTTTTTGAAAAGGTCAATAAAGACACGGCATTTGGCGATTTGCGCTGGACGTTTGATCACGCCGAAACTGTATCGGAACGCAGTCTTGACCGTATCATGGCCCTTAATGGCGGCATCGCCGTACAGCACCGCATGGCGTTTCAGGGAGAATATTTTGTTGATCGCTACGGCGCGGCCGCGGCGGCTCATAGTCCGCCCATTCGCAAGATGCTAGATCGTGGCGTTCCCGTGGGCGGCGGTACAGACGCGACGCGTGTGGCGAGCTTCAACCCCTGGGTATCGCTTTATTGGCTCGTGACAGGTAAAACGCTGGGCGGGCTGACGCTCTATGGCGAGAGCAACAGGCTTGATCGCGAAGAGGCGTTGCGCTTGTGGACGCTTGGCTCTTCCTATAAATCCCGTGAAGATGATGTGAAAGGCCAACTGTCGGCGGGTATGTATGCTGATGTTGCCGTGCTTTCCTCTGATTTTATGACGATCGCTGATGAGGACATTCGCCATATTACCTCTGTTATGACGATTGTCGGCGGTAAGGTTGTTTACGCAGACGAAGTGTTTAAAGACCTTGATACGCCGCTACCGTCTGCCAGCCCTGATTGGTCACCCGTTAATAAATTTGGCGGCTATCAAAAAGCAGAAGCGCGCTATGATATGGATCCAACCGTTCTGGCTGCACTTGGCCACGGATGTGCAAGCCCAGGCTGCGCGCGTCAGCATACGCACGGTCATGACGGTAAGTTGTCCCGTTGGCTAGGTCTGGACGGCAGCAAAGACAAACCCAACTTTGAAAACCCCTGGGCAATCGGCTGCGGCTGTTTTGCCTATTAGTCCTAGGAAATATTGATGTCAGAGAAGCAAGGGGCTTTTGCGCCTTTTCGCTACGGCGTTTTCACGGTCATGTGGGTGGCGACTTTGCTATCAAACATTGGTACGTGGGTATTTAATGTCACGTCCGGCTGGCTGATGACCGATTTGGCGCCTTCACCCTTGATGGTGTCTTTGGTGCAGGCGGCAACATCGCTGCCGGTTTTTCTCTTTGCTTTGCCAGCCGGTGCGCTTGGTGATTTATTTGACCGCAGAAAATTGCTGCTGGTTACGCAAGTGTTCTCGGTTGCGGTGATGTTCTTTTTTGCCTTTTTGCTCTGGCAGGGGGCTGTAAATGCTTGGATATTGTTGTTATTCACCTTTCTGACAGGCGTGGGTGCAGCTTTTTCGACCCCGGCTTTTCAGGCGATTACGCCACAGTTGGTACCAAAAAGCGCGCTGGCTCCGGCTATTGCACTTAATGGCGTCAGCATCAATATTGCGCGCGCCATTGGCCCTGCCCTCGGCAGTTTTATTCTCGCGACGTTTGGCGCTGTTGCCACTGTTAGTTTGAATGGCATGTCATTCGTTGTTGTAATCGCCGCCTTGCTATGGTGGCGTGCCGCATCATCGACGGCAAGGGTATTGCCGCGCGAGCGTATGGCCGGCGCGATGCGGGCAGGGCTGCGCTTTGCGCTGTTCAGCACGCCTTTGTCTGCGACGCTGGTGCGCGCACTGGCCTTTTTTGCCTTTGCATCCGCGTACTGGGCGTTGCTGCCTCTGATTGCCCGCGATTTGTTACAGGGCGGGCCTGAAACCTACGGTATTCTTTTGACCATGCTGGGGCTGGGGGCTTTTGTGGGGGCTGCCGTTATGCCGATAATAAAGTCACGATTTGGTATCTCGGCCCTGACATGGATTGCCAATATCCTAACAGCGGCGGCCTGCGCTATTTTTGCGGTGGGCGGGTCTATCCTGTTCGGATTTGTTGCGGCATTGATGGCGGGGATGGGGTGGATTCTGATGGTGTCGGCTCTTAATGCCTCCGCACATACCGCTTTGCCTGATTGGGTGCGCACCCGTGGCCTCGCTGTCTTTCAAATGGCGTTCTTTGGCGCGATGACAGCGGGATCGCTACTCTGGGGGCAGGCGGGTGCTGTATTTGGTTTGTCGCAGACACTGCTGGCTGTGGCGGTACTGATGTTGCTGGTCGCAATCGCAGTGCAGCGCTGGCAGCTTGGTCTGGGCGAGGCGCATAACTATGATGCGACCCGTCATTGGCCGGAGCCTGTTTCTGTTGTGCCTATCGAGCATGACCGCGGGCCTGTCATGGTGACGATTGAATACGCCATCAAGCCAGAAGATATGACCGCCTTTGCCGCGCTGATGCACAAGCTCGGCCGCATACGCCGCCGTGATGGTGCCGTGCAATGGGGCTATTTCGAAGACATCGCCTTTCCCGGCAGGGTGATTGAAATGTTTACGGTCGAATCATGGGTTGAACACTTGCGCCAGCATGACCGCGTGTCCGCCGCAGATCAGGATTTGCAGGATGAGATTGCCGCCTTGCACCAGGGAAGCAATCGTCCCGTTGTCACCCATGCCATCCGTCCGGATTCAGGCGGCGCGCGAGCCGAACTGCCTGCTGGGCATCACGATATTTAGGACTAGATCCTGGCAGGCTTCTTTGCGGGTGATGCATGGCAAAAGCAGCAGCTGTTTCTGGCCGGACGAAGTGGCCGCTGTATTGCCATGACCCTCGCGGTTACCATCCTCTGCCGCAATAAGTAAAATATTTGATCTATAAGGGTATTGGTTGGCACATCATTTGCGCCGCCAGAGCGGCGGTCACATTAAAAGTCTTGGGTTTTTCAAAAACCTATAGATCGGCGCCTCATCCCTTCACCCGTCTCATTTTCCGAAAATAACCCGCCGCGATGCGGGTTTTTTGTGTCCGGCGCGCAGGGAATCCCGCGTTGGCATAGTGTCTGATATGCGTATCAAAAAAATCGCGGTTATGCGGCCAATGCTGTAGCCTTGTGAAGAGCTCGCCGCTGGCGCGCATTTTACAGGTACCGGAGACAACATGAAAAACACCCTGACCGCCACCGGTTTTGCGCTGGCTTTGATCCTGAACATACCAGCCGCCGCGCAGGCGGAAACGCCCGCCGCCAAAGACAAGACGGCGGCAGAAACGCCGGCGGCGGCCAGCCCTGACAAGGTCGTGCTCGACCGTGCGCTCAAGGGCGATGCGGGCGCACAGTATGACATGGGCGTTGTCTATGGCATGGGCAAGGACGGGGTTACCCGCGACCACCGCGCGGCCATTACGTGGTTTCTCAAGGCGGCGGCGCAGGGGCATGTCGATGCGCAGTATGATTTGGGCATGTTTTATCTTTTCAGCGAAGACGAAAGCCTGCGCGATGCGGCGCAATCGGCGCGCTGGTTTCTTGAAGCCGCAAACAAAGGCGATACCCGTGCACAAAATGCTATTGCCGCTGCTTATTCCGGCGGGCAGGGCGTAGATAAAGACGATGCAGAAGCCCTTAAATGGTGGCGCAAGGCCGCGGATAAAAAAAGCGCCGAAGCGCAGTTCAATATCGGCTATGCCTATCTGCTGGGCGAAGGTGTGGCTGCCGATCCTGCCGAAGCGCTGCGCTGGCTGACACTGGCGGGCGATCAGAACCATAGCGATGCACAGTATATGCTGGGACGCATGTATACCGAAGGGCTGGGCACCGATGCAGACCCCGCACGCGCCCTGCGCTGGCTGCGCCGCGCCGCAGACGCGCGCCATCCGGCGGCGATGATGCTGATCGGGGATGCGTATCTGGACGGGCATGGCGTCGGAAAAAGCGACGTTGAAGCGTATTACTGGTACGCCCGCGCCGCCGATCTGGATAACGCCTATAACGAAGAACGCGATGTACTGGCCGAAAAAATCAGCCCCAAAGACCGTATTGATGTGCAAAAAAGACTTATCCAGCGATAGGGCGGATAGAGAGAGGAAAAAATGAAAAGAACAAAAACTCAAGCCTGCCTGTGGGCTTTGACCGCCTGTATTTTATTTTCTTTCGTCGCCGTGCAAACAGCGGCGGCTGGTGATGGAAAGCTGCGCGAAAGGCTGCGTGAACGTGTCCAGCAAAAATCGGCCGAAGGTGACGGCATGTTCAGCGAAGATGCCGGCGGCAGCTGCGCCGACCATTACGCAAAGATCGACCGCAGGATAAAATCCGGTGGCGACCGGCTTATCGCGGCGCCGCCCGATGTCAAAGATGTCCCCTATGGCACGCATGAACGTCAGCGTTTTGATGTCTATCTGCCCAAAGGCGAAGCCGCCCGCGGCGGCCCGGCGCCGATGATTTTGATGGCGCATGGCGGCGGCTGGTGCGTGGGTGACAAGGCACTGAAATCGACCGTACAAAACAAGGCTGCGCGCTGGACGGCCAAAGGATTTGTGGTCGTCAGCACCAACTACCCCATGTTGACGCATGGCCGCGATGCGCTGGCGCAGGCACAGGAAGTCGCTGCGGCCGCCGCACATCTGCAAAAAAATGCTGCGCAATGGGGCGGGGATAGCAGCAAACTTATTCTGATGGGGCATTCGGCAGGGGCGCATCTGGTGTCGCTGGTCGGTACCGCCAAAGACATTCGTGATGCCGCGGGTATGCAGGATGTGCTGGGTGTCGTCTCCATCGACGCTGGCGCAACGGATCTGGAGATGCAAATGCCAAAAGTCGTGCCGTTCTTGAAAGCACGCTATGCCGAGGCTTTCGGCACCGACCCCGCCCGTTGGCCGCAAATGTCGCCGTTTCACAGGCTCGATAAAACAGCGGCACCGTGGCTCGGTATCTGCTCCACCACGCGCCCCGATAAACCGTGTGAACAATCCGAAGCCTATGTGAAGAAAAGCCTCGCCCTCGGCATCCCTGCCGCCATGCTGGCGCTGGCCAAAGGTCACGGCAAGCTCAACAGCGAACTGGGACAAAAAGGCAGCTATACCGATAGCGTCGAAAAATTTATGGCATCACTGGACACAGAAGTGGCCGCACGGCTGCGATGATTATTTATCTTCTTTCACGCGCAGTACCGCGCCGCTTGCGGCATCAAGACGGACATCGAATTCGCTTTGTGCTTTGATGACGCTGACGTCATAGACGGCCTTGCCGTCTTCGCGGTCAAGCTCGGCGTCGATGGCTTTGCCGCCGACATGTTTTTCGGCAATGCTGACGGCCTCGCCCAGCGAAAGCGTGGCTTCCGACAAAAGCTGGATATCTTTGGCGGTGTCGGCGCGGGCGGTGCGGCTGTCAAACAGACTGCTTGTCGTTGCGCCCGCCAGCAGCAAGGCGACACCTAGCGTCATGATGTTCATTCGATAGGGCTTGCGGTTTTGCGCGGCGGACATCATCAGGCTCCTTGTTTTCTAGGCTGCGGGGCTTACGGATGAGATTAGATCAAAGTTCCTGAAAAGAAAGACCAAAATCAGACGTTATTTCAAGGGCTTTGCCGCGCCGCCGCAGGGTTGACAGAAAGCGGCAAACGGCTACTATGCAATGCCTGCTACAAAAAACAGATTCAATAACGGCCTGCGTCTTTGCGCGGTCGATAGCGCGGGCGGGCCTGAAAAGGCCCCGGCAAGAGGGTGGATGTCGCTGCTTTTTTAAAGGACCGCCACCATGAGCATTATTAAAAAAATCAAAGAAATGTCGCTCGAAATGACGCGCTGGCGCCACCGCCTGCACGCGGAGCCGGAACTTGCCTTTGAAGAGCGCAAAACCGCGCGCTTTATCAGCCGCCAGCTGCAAATGTTCCGGATGGATGATGTGCAGTCTCTCGCCAAAACCGGCGTTGTCGGCGTGCTGCACGGCAAATCCGGCCCCGGCGGCCCGGCCATCATGCTGCGCGCGGATATGGATGCGCTGCCGATACAGGAAAAAACCGGTGTGCTGCACCAATCGCGCGAACCCGGTGTGCACCATGCCTGCGGCCACGACGGCCATATGGCGATGCTGCTGGGCGCGGCCAAATATCTGGCCGAAACCCGCAATTTTGAAGGCACGGTCTATTTCGTTTTCCAGCCTGCTGAAGAACATATCGGCGGCGCGCAGGAAATGATCAAACAGGGGCTGTTCAGCAAATTCCCTGCCGATGCAATATACGGCCTGCATAATTTCCCCGATCTGCCGCTGGGCACCATGGCAACAGGCACGGGGCCGATGCTGGCGGCGAATGATGATTTTCATGTCACTTTCAAGGGGGTCGGCGGCCATAGCGCGCGGGCAGGGAATACAACCGATGTAATCGCCGCCGCCGCCGAGGCCGTCTTGGCGATCAAGGCCATGGCCAAAGCCGAAATTGCCGCAGACGAGCCGGCAGCCGTCACCGTGTGCGGCCTGTTCACCGATGGTGAGGCGAATAACGTCATCCCCGACAGTATTTCTTTCAACGGCAGTATTCGTACGTTCGATACCGACCTGCACGACCGTCTCAAAGAAAAAATGCAAAAAATCGTCGAAGATACGGCACAAAGACACGGCGTCACGCTGGAGCTGGACTTTGAAAACGGCTACCCCGTTCTCGTGAATAGCAGCGACGAAACCGATTTCGCCATCAGCGTGGCCAAAGAAACCGTCGGTGATAACGCGGTCATCACCAATGTGCCGCGCACGCTGGGTGTCGAAGATTTTGCCTTTTACCTGGAAAAAAAGCCCGGTAATTTTATGGCGATCGGCACCGGCCCGACCGACGGCAGCAAAGGGCCGGATATCCACAGCGCCAAATACGACTTCAACGATGCGGCGCTGCCGGTCGGGGCAAGCTATTGGGCGCGGCTGGTCGAAAAGGCGCTGCCGATAGGCGGCAAGCCGGCAAATAATAAGTCTGCGGCAAATACCAACGCCCCGCAAAACAAACCGTCGGCGCCCTAGAAAAACCGCAAAAAGCCCCGCCGCTGTTGCCGATAGAACACGCGGGCGTTTTTTTCCCGAAACGTCTTGAGTTTGAAAGACTCTTGCCTTTATTCTGAAAGGCAAGGGATTCGCCGCTTTTTTGGTTCACGCGCGGCGGTATATGACTATGCAGATCATCGAAAAATTCACCCAGGGAAAAACGGGGGATGACGCACTCAACGAAGATAAAATCGTTGTGGCGGAGCATTTCGTGGCTGTGATTGACGGGGTCAGCTCCCGCCGCGGCCAGATGCTGCAGGGAATGACGATTGGCCGTTTCGCCGCAGAAACCATCGGTGCGGAGATTTCCCGCCTGCCGCGGCAAATCGAATCGCGCCAGGCGATTGATCATCTGACAGAGCGTCTCAAAACCATCTCCGAAACGGCGGCGTCGGCAGAAAACAAGAATTTTGGCGATACGCTGCGCCGTCCGGCCTGCGCGCTTGTGATGTATTCGCGCCATCGCCGCGAAATCTGGCGTGTGGCTGACCCGACTTTCATGATCAACGGGCTTGCGAATACCAAATCCTTCCCGCAGGAAGAAAACTGGGCGCAGCTGCGCCGCGCCTATATCTGTTCGCGTCTGGCCAAGGGCGAGCGCGAAGAAACGCTGCGCGACAATGATTCCACATGGGAATTGCTGTCGCCGATGATGGCCGAATTCAAGGTTTTTACCAATTACGAAGGCCCTTTCGGCTATGGCGTGCTCAACGGCACAAAAGTGCCCGATGCGCATCTGGAGGTTTTCGGCGCCGATCATGCACATGATATTGTGCTGGCGAGCGACGGGTATCCTTATGTCGCCACCACGCTCGAAGAAACCGAAAAGGTCCTGCAATATATCGTGACCGAAGACCCGCTGATGTACCGGCTCTATCCGCAGGTCAAAGGGGTCAAACCGGGCTACGTTTCTTTTGATGACCGCAGCTATGTGCGTTTTATTCCGTGACGATGACCGCCGCCAACCCACAAATTGACATAATCAAAACGCCAGAGCCGCTTGGCGCGCTTTTTCTGCAGCTGGGGATCGAAGCCGTTACCTATGCCCACCCCGCCGTCTTTACGGTGGCAGAGGGGGAGAGATTTAAACATCTGATCCCCGGCGGGCATACCAAGAACCTTTTCCTCAAGGATAAAAAAGACCAGCTCTGGCTTGTCACGGCGGCGGCTTATACGGCGGTTGATCTCAAGGGGCTGCCAGAGCTGATCGGGGCGGGCAGGCTGTCCTTTGGCTCCCCCGAGCGGCTGCTGGGGGCACTGGGCGTTGCGCCGGGCTCTGTGACGCCGCTCGCGCTCGTCAATGATACGCAGCGCCGCGTGCGCTTTGTGCTGGACGAGAAATTGATGCAATGCAGCACGATCAACTGTCACCCGCTGCGCAATGACATGACAACCTGCCTTGCGCCGGATGACCTGCTGCGCTTTCTGCGCCATCTGGGGTATGATCCGCTGGTCGCAAAGCTGGAAAAGCCGCTGTGAACAGCCGTTCGGGCGCGATTTTACGTTGATTTTAATGCCTTCGGGCTTATTTCTATCAGGCGGGCTGTTATAATGCGGCCTGTTTGACATCACAAAGGCAGAACAAAACCATGCTGGATCTTACGACTCTTGGCGCTGCCAAGACCAACAGCGCGGCGGGTGCCGCTATCCGCGAAACGACCACCGAGGCCTTCGAACAAGATGTGCTGAAGCTGTCGATGCGCGTGCCTGTTATTGTTGATTTCTGGGCGACATGGTGCGGTCCGTGCAAACAGCTGATGCCGCTGCTCGAAAAAACCGTCACCGAAGCGGGCGGCAAAGTGCATATGGTCAAGGTCGATATCGACAAAAACCCCGAACTGGCGCAGGTCTTCCGTGTCCAGTCCGTCCCCACCGTCTATGCGTTCTGGCAGGGGCAGCCCGTTGACGGGTTTATGGGCGGCAAACCCGAAAGTGAACTGCGCGCTTTTGTGCAAAAACTTACGGCACTGGCCGGCCAGGCGGCCAATGACGAAACCGGTGCCGCGCCGGTGGATGTGACCGCCGACATGAAACGCGCCGATGATTTTTTTGCCGCCGGTGCCTATACCGATGCGATGGCGACATATAGCATTGTCCTCGACGTTGCGCCGGACAACATGGAGGCCATGGCCGGTATCGGCTGGTGCTTCGTTGCGGAAAAATCGCCCGAAGGTGTCGCCGAGATTCTCTCGCAGCTGGATGCAGAACAACTCAAACATCCGCGTATTCAGGGGCTTTCTTTTTTGATGGCGCAAAGCGAAGCCGCCAATGAATTGGCCGATGCCCCTACCCTTGCCGCGCAAATCGCCAAAGAGCCTAAAAACCACGCCGCCCGTTTTGATCTGGCACGCGTGCAGCTGGCGGGCTGCGATGTGGATGGTGCGATTGACACGCTGATTGACCTCACGCGCCATGACCGCGAATGGCAAGACCAGAAAGCCCGCAAGCTGCTGTTGTCGCTGTTTGACGCCATGGGCAATACGCACCCGCAAACGGCACAGGGCAGGCGCAAGCTGTCCGCCGTTTTGTTCTCCTGAGGAGAAGCGGGATGACCGAGGCCTTCGACACCACGTTTGACGAATTGCCGGAGGATCTTCCCGTCTTTCCGCTGCCGCGGGTTATTTTGCTGCCGCGCGTACAGTTGCCGCTGAATATTTTCGAGCCGCGCTATCTGGCCATGACGCGCGCCGCGCTGGCCACGCACCGTATGATCGGCATCATCCAGCCCCAAGATGAAACGGCGCAGGCCATGCTGTGCAAAACCGGCTGTGCCGGCCGCATTGTTTCTTTTAACGAAACGGACGATGGCCGTTATCTGATCACGCTCAAAGGCGTGGCGCGGTTCAATCTGGACGCGGCGCCCGTACAGGCGCAGGGCGGATATTTACAGGCGCGGCCGGACTGGGCGCCTTTCAAATCCGATCTGGAGCCGGATACCGTCACCGACATTTGCCGCGAAACCATGGTCAATACCCTGCATGCCTATTTCAAAAAGATGGGCATGTCCTGCGACCAGTGGGAACAGATCCGGCAAATCGGCTGCGAAAGGCTGGTGGCAACGCTCAGCGTTGTGTGCCCCTTTGCTGCGGATGAAAAACAGGCGCTGCTTGAAGCGCCGACGCTGGCCGACCGCGCGCGGCTGCTGCACGGGCTTCTCGAAGCGGCCGTCCGGCAAGACTGCGGCAACGGTTGCAGCAGCGATACCTGCCATTAAAAAACGAATTTCAAGTGAAAGCATTTCATGCCCAGCGAAGCGAAAAAAGCCGACCCTAGATTGCTCGAAATCCTCGTCTGCCCTTTGACCAAGGCGCCGCTGGAATATGATGCCGCGCGGCAGGAACTGATCAGCCGTCAGGCTGGCCTCGCCTTTCCCATCCGCGAAGGTATTCCGGTGATGCTGCCCGATGCCGCCCGCAAGCTGGATTAACCGCCGCATATGACCGACCGTATCTGGATTTACGACAGCACCCTTTTCGCCGGCGACCACGCACCGGGGCACAGCATGCGCGCGGAAGACAAGCCGCGACTGGCCGAGATGCTCGACCGCATGGGCGTCGATATCATCGAAGCCGGCATGCCCGATGATGAAAACGGTATCGAAAGCATCCGCCGCGTCGCGCAGGTTTTGCAGGGCGCCAAAATTTCTATTATCTGCCGCACCAGACCCGAAGACATCATGGCCGCCGCGCAATTGTCGCGCCATCTGCCGCGTGTGCGGTTCAATGTTTTTACCGCTGTTTCGCCGCAGCACATGAAACACCGGCTGCAGATGGATGCGCAGGAAACGCTTTCCGTCATTCATCACGGTGTGACCGCGGCACGTGTCCATGCCGAAGATGTGCAGTGGACAGCCGAAGATGCCACGCGGGCCGATGCAGATTTTTTGTGCCGCGCGGTTGAAACGGCCATTCGCGCCGGTGCGGCGACGATTAACCTTGCCGACAGCGTAGGCTATGGCGTCCCTGCCGAAATTGCACAAATTGTGCAGATGCTAAAAAACCGTGTGCCGGATATTGACCGCGCCGTTTTGTCGGTGGATTGCCCCAATGACCTTGGCCTTGCGCTGGCCAATAGTCTGGCGGCGCTGGATGCGGGGGCGCGGCAGGTGACTGTGACGCTGGGGGGCATTGGCGCGCGCGCCGGCCACGCCGCGCTCGAGGAAGTCGTCATGGCGATCCGCACGCGTCAAGACAGGCTTGCTTTTGAAACGGCGGTGGTATCCGAACAGCTGGTGCCTGCGGCGCGGCTTTTGGGTGAACTGACGGGGTTTACGGTACAGCCCAGCAAGCCGGTGATCGGCCTTAATGTCTTTTCGCAAGAATCCGGTATCCATCTGGATGGCCGTGCCTATGACGTCATGACGCCCGAATCTGTCGGGCGTGATAAAACCGATCTGGTGCTGGGCAAATATTCAGGGCGCAGTTTTTTCCGCGCCAAATTGCGCTCCCTCGGGTTCGAGCTTGACGATGCCGCGCTGGATGCCGCCTATGCCCGGTTTCAGGATTACGCCGAGCGCCGCCGCAAGGTCAGCGATGACGACCTGCGCGTGATTGTGACCGCAACCGAAGGCCTGCCGCCGGAGCGGATTGTTTTTATCGGCATGGGCGTCAAATCAGGCTCCTTTGGCCCGCAAGAGGCGGAGCTTGAAATTGAAATCGACAACGTGCGCACCCGCGCACGTGCTGTCGGCAAAGGCCCTGTCGATGCCTGTTTCAAGGCCATGCGCATTTTGGTGCCGCACGATGATGTGGTGCTGACGCATTACGAGCTCAAGGCGCTCACGCACGGCTCCGACGCCAAGGGCGAGGTCAACGTGCGGCTGGCCGGTAACGGCCATAGCTATAACGGTATCGGCATCGATCCCGATGTCATCGTCTCGTCGGTGCGCGCCTATATCGATGCCCTCAATCGCCTTTTGGCTGGCCGCGATGCTCAGAACGCTCATCCGAACGCGTGAAGCGCCCCCGCCGCCCGCGGACATCCACGGTGTGCGCGTGGTGCCGAATAACCGCGCCCGCCGTCTGGCGCTGCGCGTGGATGCGAAACTGGGCGATGTGGTGCTGACCTGGCCCAAACGCACATCGCTGCGCGCGGCCGAAAAATTCGTGCGCGAAAATATGGACTGGGTTTTACGCCACCGCGCCAAAATCACGCCGCTGCGCAGTTTTTCTGACGGCGTGCGCGTGGTGCTGGCCGGTATAGAATATACAATTGTGCATCTGCCGGGGCGCGGCGTAACGCGCATGGAAGAGGATAAAATTATCGTACACGGCGATGCGGCGCATCTGCACCGTCGCGTGCGCGATTTTATCAAGGCGGAGTCGCTGCGCCAACTGACAGCACGCTCGGCGGAAAAAGCAGCCAGGCTCGGACTGAATCCGACCAGCGTGCGGGTTCTTGACCCCAAATCACGCTGGGGCAGCTGCGGGCCGGATGGAAAACTGATGTATTCGTGGCGCATTATTTTTGCGCCGCCGGAGGTCATGGATTATCTGGTTGCGCACGAAGTCGCCCACCGCGTGCATATGAACCACGGGCCCGCCTTCTGGCGCCTCTGCGCCAGTCTGACAACAGATGCGAAATCCGCCCGCCGCTGGCTGCAAGACCACGGCAAAAGCCTGATGGTATGGAAGTGATCTCAAACAAAAACCCCCGAATTTTCTTTCGGGGGTTTTTGTTTAGTTCTTCGGGCTGCGCGGTTTGCGGCGCGGCGACAGGCCTTCTTGCCGCAGCGTGTTTACAAGCGACTGGCGTTCCGCGTCCAGCTGTTCAATCTTATTGCTGATGATGTCGCGCAGGGCAGCCTTGGCATCGGCGGCGCGGCTGAACGCCACAGTATTTGCCGCCACGGCGATGGCACCAGCGGGTCTGTTGCTATCGTCTTCGATCGCGTATACGTATGTATCGTTATTTTTTTCAGGGGCACCGGCAGCGGGCTTGCCGAAAACATAGCTGACAGATACGTCGTATTTGTTACCAAAAGGAACAAATCCGTCCAGGTTGCGCGCGGCGACGCTTTCGGTTGTCAAAACAGGCAGGGCATTTGTTTCGCGCAGCACATAAACCGTATCCCCCACATCCAGCAAACGCGACGGCAGCGAGATTTCGTCTTTCAGCGGGCGCACCTTGATCGTGACGTTTTGTGTCAGCGCCTGATCGATGTCTTTGAGCGTCTGTGCGGCGTTTTCAAAAATCGCAGACAGATTGCGGCTGGCAGGGGATGCCTGCAGCGCGGCGGCCTCGTCGTCTTGCAGCAGCGCTTTGATGGCGTCGCGGCGTCTTTGCAATGCGGCGCGCTGTTCGGCGGCCATATGCACGGCAGCTTCTCCGACTGTGCGGAAATGGAAATCCTCACTTGCCGGACCGAGATTTTCGACAAGGGTAATGGTGTTTGATACCTTGCGATCTGTCAGCGCCGAAAGACGATCTGCCAAGGAACGGGGCTGATCCAGTCTTATATCAATACCGTCGAGGCCGGGTTGATAGTGCAGGCCAAAGCGTTTGATTGCGTCTTCGCGGGAGATTTTCTGGGGCATGACGATATCCTTGTAGCTCTAAAGAAATTTAAAAGTTTTCAGAAATTGGCTGGATTATGGCATGTCAGGCGGCGCTGTCAACCCCCTTTGCGCCGCCGCCATACCACGCAAACAAAAACCCCCGAAGTTGCCTTCGGGGGTTTTGTTTGGTTGAAAGGGCTGAAGATTATTCAGCGTCTTTCTTGCCTTTCTTCTGCAGAGCGGCACCGAGGATGTCGCCGAGCGAAGCGCCCGAGTCAGACGATCCGTATTCGGCCATCGCTTGCTTGTCTTCGTCGATTTCGCGCTGCTTGATCGACAGTTCCAGCTTGCGGCCGGAGCGATCGACTTTGAGCACTTTTGCATCGACTTTTTCGCCAACAGCAAAACGGTCGGCACGTTGCTCCGAACGCTCGCGGCTGAGGTCGCCTTTTTTGATAAAGCCCGAAAGCTTTTCGTTCACAGAAACCTCGATCCCCTTGTCGGTGATCGCGGTGACGGTGCAGGTGACTGTCGTGCCTTTGGCAACGCCGCCCAGTGCATCGGCAAACGGATCGCTGTCCAGTTGCTTGATACCAAGGGAAACGCGCTCTTTGTCTGCATCGACTTCAAGGATTTTGACCTTGACGTTGTCGCCTTTCTTGAAGTTTTTGATGGCTTCTTCGCCAGCTTCACCCCAAGACAGGTCAGACAGGTGCACCATACCGTCGATCTGGTCGCCGATACCGACGAACAGGCCGAATTCGGTGATGTTGCGGATCTCGCCTTCCAGCACATCGCCCGCTTTGCGGTCAGCCGCGAATTTCAGCCACGGGTTTTCCGTGCACTGTTTCAGGCCGAGGCTGATGCGGCGCTTGGTGAGGTCAACGTCCAGAACCTGAACTTCGACTTCTTGCGACGTAGAGACGATTTTGCCCGGATGGACGTTTTTCTTGGTCCAGGACATTTCAGAAACGTGGACAAGGCCTTCGATGCCATCGCCCAGTTCAACGAATGCGCCGTAATCGGCAATGTTCGTGACGCGGCCTTTGTAGCGCTCGCCCACTTTGAACTTGCCGGCAACATCACCCCAAGGATCGCCTTCCAGCTGTTTCATGCCGAGGCTGATACGCTGGGATTCTTCGTTGAAGCGGATGATTTTGACGTTGACCGTTTGGCCGACAGTCAAAACTTCCGACGGGTGGTTGATGCGTTTCCAGGAAATGTCGGTCACGTGCAGCAGACCGTCGACACCGCCGAGATCGATGAACGCACCGTAATCGGTGATGTTCTTGACCACACCTTGCAGTTCCTGACCTTCTTTGAGGTTGGACACCAGCTCGCTGCGGGCTTCGGCGCGGGATTCTTCGAGAACCGCGCGGCGCGAAACGACGATGTTGCCACGCTGGCGGTCCATCTTCAGGATCAGGAAAGGCTGCGGCGTGCCGAACAGCGGGGAGATATCACGCACGGGGCGGATATCAACCTGCGAGCCGGGCAAGAACGCAACAGCGCCGTTGAGGTCGACCGTGAAGCCGCCTTTGACGCGGCCAAAGATAATGCCGGTGACGCGTTCGGTGGCTTTGTGCTGCTTCTCGAGCAGTACCCAGCTCTCTTCGCGGCGGGCTTTCTCGCGGCTCAGGACAGCTTCGCCGTCTTTGTTTTCGAGGCGTTCAACGAAGACTTCTACCTTGTCGCCTTTTTTGATTTCGGTGCGCGCGCCGGCAACGCCAAATTCGCGCAGCGGGATACGGCCTTCGGATTTCAGACCGACGTCGAGGGTCACGAATTCGTCATCAACTGCGATAACGGTGCCTTCAACCACGTTGCCTTCGAAAGACTTGACGCCTTTCAGGGTTTCGTCGAGCAGAGCTTCAAAGCTCATTTTCTCGCCGGTGATGTCCGCAACGGAAACATCATCGATAATTCTAGCGGCTACTTTTGCCATGTGTTAGGTCTCACTTTTCATATGAAATACAATCCATGAGCCGCCATGCGGCACCCGAGCCCGCGGATTGTTCGCGTCTTGATAGGGGATTTACCCCTCCCGAGTCAACAAAAACCATGGAAAAACAGGGAAAAGCCATCAAAACACCGGGCGGTTTGTGCCGGCAGCAGACCCATCGCCGCCCGCGCATCGATTTCCTGCAGGCTTTTAACATAAGGCTAGACCTGCGCCCAAAGCAAAAGGCCGCCCACGGGGGACGGCCTTTTACAAAGCGTATCGGTTTTGCCTAGGGCTGCGGCGGCTTGCGCAGGGCGGCGCCGTTGTCGTTGGTCTCCGACAGGAATTTGGCGCGGATGACGGTGATGGCCTGCTCCAGTGCCTGCGGCGCGTTCAGGGCGGTGGTGTCCAGCACATAGGCATCAGCGGCGGTCTTGGTCGGGGCGGCGGCGCGGGTCTGGTCACGTTCGTCACGGCGTTTCAGGTCGGCCAGCACTTGCGACAGGTTCAGGATCGCGCCTTTGTCGGCGCAGGTGATTTTCAGCTCCTCAAAGCGGCGGCGCGCGCGTTCTTCAACCGATGCCGTCACAAAGAATTTAACGTCTGCCTGCGGGCAGATCACGGTGCCGATGTCGCGGCCATCCAGCACTGCACCGCCGACATTACCGGGCGGGTTTGCGGCAAAAGCACGCTGGTAATCCAGCAGCGCCTGACGCACTTCGGGAATGACGGCGACTTTGGATGCCGCCTCGGCGACTTCGGGGGTGCGCAGGGCGGGGCTGGCCAGCAGCTCCGGCGTCAGGTTGCGGGTAATGATTTGTACGGCAGATTGTACATCTTGCCAGTTGTCGGGGTTACCGCCGCTTTCCAGCGTGGCCATGCCGACAGCACGGTACAGGGCGCCGGTATCCAGATAGGCATAGCCCAGACGCTCCGCCAGCTTGCGTGCCAGCGTGCCTTTGCCCGATGCGGCGGGGCCGTCCACGGCAATCACGATCTTTTTGTTGGCATCTTCTGCGGCCTTCGGCTGCGGAATGAAATCGGTCTTTCTGAAATTCGCCTGCATGAAATTCCCCTGATCTTTATAAACGCCTGAAAATGTTAATGATTTATTAGTCTATATTAACATATCCTTAACGGCGCGACAAACGCACAGACGTCATACCACAAAAAGCCCTGCGATTTCAATATTGTTTTATGGAATGTGATTTCAAGAGCTTGCGGCCTGTTTTATATCCACGCGGCGCAGCATCGATTCGCCGCACCGTGCTGCGTTGTCATTTCGGCACAGGGTACCGCCGCGTCAAGATGAACGGATATCCGCCCCCAGTGCGTTCATCAGCGTGGCGAAGGCGGGGAAGCTGGTGTTGATGGTATCGGCGTCATCGACGGCGATGGGCTGCGCGGCGGCCATGCCAAGCACAAGGAAGCTCATGGCGATGCGGTGGTCCAGATGCGTTTCGATGATGCAGCCGCCGGCCGGGGCGATGCCGCCTGCGCCGTCAACTTCCAGCGTGCTGTCGCCCATGCGCGCGGTGACGCCGGCGGCGGTGAGGCCGTGATAGATGGCGGCAAGTCGGTCGCTTTCTTTGACGCGCAGTTCTTCCAGCCCCGACATATAGGTTGTGCCCGCAGCAAAAGCGGCGGCAACGCCCAGAATGGGGAATTCGTCGATCATCGACGGCACGCGTGCTTCGGGCACCGTCACGCCGGTCAGTTTGCTATGGCGGACGCGGATATCGGCGACAGGCTCGCCTGACAGCTCGCGTTCGTTTTCAAATGTGATATCGGCGCCCATGTCGCGCAGCGTCGCATAAAGCCCGGTGCGCAGCGGGTTGATGGACACCTGCGGCAAAACAATATCGGAGCCCGGCACGATCAGCGCCGCCACAACCGCAAACGCAGCAGAGCTGGGGTCGGCGGGTACCATCACGGGTTTGCCGGTCAAAACAGGCTTGCCGCGCACGGTGATGACGTTGCCGCCGTTTTCATTGGCGCGGCTTTGGATATCGGCGCCAAAAAACCGCAGCATGCGTTCGCTGTGGTCGCGCGTCGGCTCGGGTTCAACCACGGTGCTTTCACCTGCGCAGGACAGGGCGGCCAGAATGATCGCCGATTTCACCTGCGCCGAGGCAACGGGCAGCGTATAGGAAATTTCGCGCAGAGTTTCGGCGCCTTCGACTGTCAGCGGCAGTTTACCGCCCTCTGCGCTGGTGATTTTGACGCCCATTTCTTCAAGTGGTTTGCTCACGCGGGCCATCGGGCGTTTGGACAGTGACGCATCGCCCGTAAATGTCGCGCGGACAGGGTATCCACCGACCAGACCCATCAAAAGCCGTGTCGATGTGCCGCTATTACCCAGATAAATCTCCCGCGCCGGATTTTTCAGGCCCGCCGCGCCCACGCCGGTCACATGCCAGACGCCGCCTGCCTGTGCGGGCCTTGCAATCTGTGCGCCCATCGCTTCCAGTGCTTCGGCGGTATGGATGACATCTTCGCCTTCCAAAAGGCCGGTGATTTCGGTGACGCCGCCCGCCAGCGCGCCAAACATCAGGGCGCGGTGCGAAATGGATTTGTCACCGGGCACCCGCGCGGTGCCTGAAAGGGGAGATTGCAGCGGATGTGAAACAAGACTGGTCATGCGCCAAAGCATAGAACAGGCCGCGGAAAAAAACCACGGGAATATAAAATGCAGTCAGGGAAAATTTAGGCGTTTTTATCTTCGACGGCCTTGAGCGTTGTGTTCTGCGCCATCGTGCGGTTGTGGTTGATGACGTATTCGCGCATCTGGTCTTGCGGCAGGGGCTTGGTGTATTTAAAGCCCTGCACTTCGTCGCAGCCCTCGGCTTTCAGGAATTCTTCGTGTTCGACGGTCTCCACGCCCTCGGCGATGACTTTCAGGTTCAGGCTGTGGCCAAGCGTGATGATGGTTTTGGCGATCATGCGGTCATCGTTGTTGACCAGCGCATTGCGAATAAACGACTGGTCAATTTTCAGACGGTCAATCGGGAACTGGCGCAGATAGCTCAGCGATGAATAGCCGGTGCCGAAATCGTCAACGGCCAGCTCCACGCCCAGCTGGTGCAGCTGGTTGAGAATATCAATGGCGACCTGCATGTTTTCCATGAAGACGCTTTCGGTGACTTCCAGCTCCAGCCATTTGGGGTCAAGGCCGCTTTCTTTCAGAGCCTGCGAAGTCAGCGCGACGATGTCGGCGCGGTGGAACTGCACACCTGAAATATTCACCGCCATACGGAACGGCGGCAGACCCTTGTCCTGCCACTGTTTGTTGATTTTGCAGGCGGTTTTCAAAACCCATTCACCGATCGGCACAATCAGGCCGGATTGTTCTGCCACGGGAATGAAATCAGCGGGCGAAATAAAGCGGCCGCCTTCCTTGCTGTTGTCCGGGCACCACCAGCGCAAAAGCGCTTCCGCGCCGATCAGCTGGCCGCTCTTCAAATCGAACTGCGGGTGGAAGTGCAGACGCAGCTGGTTTTCTTCCAGCGCCACGCGCAGATCGCGCAGCATCTGGAAACGTTGCTGGACGGCAAGGTCGAAATCTTCGGAATAGTAACGCACCGTATCGCGGCCTTCTTCTTTGGCGCGGTTCAGGGCGATATCGGCATTTTTCAGGATCTGCCGTGCTTCCATGCCATCATCGGGGCTATGGGCAACGCCAATCGAAACGCGCACCTGAAAACGTTCATGCAGAATGCTGACCGGTTCGGCCATGGCGTTGAAAATCTGGTCAACCAGCGCGGCAGTATCGGCATGTTCTTCTTTTAAAACAACCATGGCGGTAAATTCATCGGCGCTGGCACGCGAAATCAGTGATCCGGCGGGCAGCGCCTTGACAAGCCGCTTGCCGATGGCTTCCAGCAGTTTGTCGCCGAATTCGTGGCCCATGGTGTCGTTGATGTCTTTGAAATGGTCAAGATCGATGGCAAAGACGGCAAGCCGGCGCTCTTCCTCGGCCACGCGGTGGCGGATGTTGTCGTCGAGCTTTTCAAGGAAGAAGGTGCGGTTCGGCAGACCGGTCAGGTTATCGTAATAGGCAAGTTTGTGGATTTTATCTTCTGCCTGAGACCGGAGCTTGCGCAGGTTATGCGCATTTTGCCGTATCAGGTCGTTGGCGATGCGCAGCGCCATACCAATTTCATCGCGCGTTTCGCGGCGCGGGCGGCGCACATCCGGCTTTTCGGGGTTTTGCGCGGCACTGAGCAGGTTGTTGCGCAAAACCATCACAGGCTCCAGAAGCCACTGGCCCAGCACCAGCATCAAAACACTGGTCACAAAACCTGACAGCAGCATAATGATCAGGATGGATTGGTGAATATGCTGGTTGATCTGTGGCGTGATGCCGGCGGTATAAAGCTTGACGGCGATATGATAGGGCCTGCGAATTTCATGCGAGCGCAAAACGACTTCGTAAAAACGGTTGGTGGCGCTGAGCTGCTGCACGCTGGCATCCGCGTTTGCGCCGGGGCGCAGGACAACGGTTTCGCCATAGACCTGTATAAGATTATAATCGAGCCCATAAATTGAAATGCCGCTGATCATCGTTTCGCTAAACAGCCGGTCGGCGGCTTCCTGCGTCAGCGGTGCGGTCAGCTGGTTATCGGTTTCGCCCAGCGACGAAATAATAAAGACGCGCGCCAGCTGGCGCATCTCGTGCAGTTTCTGGGTTTTAAAATCGCTGGCCGTCACGACCAGTACAACGGCCTGTACAGTCAGGATGGTCAAAAAAACCGTAATGGTGATGCGCCAGCTGATTTTGCTGCGCCAGATGCGCGCAGGGCTGGCCAGATGATCCCACAAAGATGCGGATCTGAACTGGTCGCGGAACGAGCCCGAGAGGGACCCACCGGTTTTGGCAACCGGCTTCTGCGCATTATTCTGGTCTGTCAATCGTGAACCCCTGTGCCCGACGCTTATTGCAGCCTTTGATCTCTGCCGTCTCTGACCATTCCGGATGGAATGCGGCAGTTACTTAAAATTGTAGATAATTTCGCTTAATAAATCATGTAGCGCCTTGATTTACGTATAAAAACATTTACGATTTAAGGGCTATCGTGTTGTTTTTATTACGTATTGTTTATTTCACGTACAGCAGGTATGCGCCGGTGCGGTGACGGGACCTGTCGCCGTGATGGTTGATTCTATCAAGGTTTCGGCGAAACGCACAGGCTTCCCTGACGGGCCGGCTTTGACGGTGATTTCGTCTTCCCACATCACAACATGGCCGCGCAAAAGGGTGCCGATGCACCAGCCCGTGACCTGCATGCCGTCATAGGGGGTCCAGCCGCATTTGCTTTTGATCCAGCGGTCGGTGATTTTACGCTGCGCCTTTAAATCAACGAGGGCAAAATCGGCGTCGTATCCCGCCGCGATGCGGCCCTTGCCGCAAATACCGTAAACGCGCTGCGGCCCGTGCGCCAGTAAATCGACCAGACGCATCAGGCTCAGGCGGCCTGCATGCACATGATCCAGCATCACAGGCAGCATCGTCTGCACACCGGGCATGCCGCTGGGCGATGATGGATAGGGTTTTGACTTTTCATCAAGTGTATGCGGCGCATGGTCGGATCCAAGCGTATCAACCGTACCGTTATTGATCGCCGCCCAGAGCGCATCACGGTGCTCACGGCTGCGGATCGGCGGGTTCATTTGCGCGCGTGTGCCCAGACGTTCATAGCAATCCGGCGCAAATAATGTCAGGTGCTGCGGTGTTGTTTCAACTGTGGCGATGTCTTTATGCGCCTGCAAATAGGCCATTTCATCGGCGCTGGTGGTATGCAGAAAATGCAGCCGGCGGCCACTTTCACGGCCCAGCGCCACAGCGCGTTTCACGGCCAGCAGCGCACATTCGGCATCCCGCCATTCGGGGTGGGTTTTGACGTCGGCGCTGTCGGATGCGATGTGTTTGCGCGCAATCAACCGCGCTTCGTCTTCTGCATGCAGGCACAGGCGGCGTGTGCCGGATTGCAAAATGCGCAAAATAACATCGTCTTCGGCGGCCAGCAGCGCGCCGGTCGACGATCCCATAAAAACTTTTACGCCGCTGCAGCCGGGCAGGCGTTCCAGTTCGGCCAGATCGGCTGCATTGCCGTCGCAGCCGCCAATGTAAAAACCGTAATCGCAAAAAGCGCGGCCAGCAGCGCGGGCCATCTTGTCGCGGTGGGTTTCGGCAGTGATGGTCAGCGGCTCGGTATTCGGCATTTCAAAGATGGTGGTGACGCCGCCCGCAATAGCCGCCAGCGTGCCGGTGGCGATGTCTTCCTTATGGGTCAGGCCCGGTTCGCGGAAATGCACGTGGCTGTCGATGACGCCGGGCAGGATATGCAGGTTGGTGCAGTCAATTTCCTGCGCGGCGGTGGCGGCGGACAGGTCGCCGATGGCGGCGATGCGCCCGTCCGTGACGCCGATCGATACCTGTGCCGTGCCGTGCGGCAGGCAGGCGGTACCGTTTCTGAGAACGAGATCGAAATTTTGTGCCATAAAGGGACTCATTTTTACAAAAAAACCTGCTATCTTGATACACGCTTAACAAAGGTGTTTCCAATGGAGTTTTTGCAAAATATCGGTGCGAACCATCCGCCCGTGGAAGAGGCCGAGGTCAAGGTCGACCTGCGCGGTATGGAAAAACCGGACGCGCTGGAAAAACTCGACCATATCGTCAAATATTGCAAACGCTCTTCGGCCAAGACGCTCTATGTCACGTTTGAACCCGCGCGGCCGGGTGCGGGCGAAACGCTGTTCCAGCCCGTGGCGCGTTATTTCAAATTTGAAAAATACAACGGGTATGTTGCCAATGCCGTGCCGGTCATGCGCGAAGACAGCGGCGGGTTTTTCGTGACGTTCAAACTGTAAGGCGGCGGCACAAATGGCGATATACCTTCACAACACCCTGACGCGGCAAAAAGAAGAATTTCATCCGATCGATCCGGCGAATGTGCGTCTTTATGCCTGTGGCCCGACGGTCTATAACTACGCGCATATTGGCAATGCCCGCCCCGCCGTGGTGTTTGATTTGCTGGCGCGGCTTTTGCGTCATACCTATGGCGCGGGCCATGTCGTCTATACGCGTAACATCACCGATATCGACGATAAAATCATTCAGGCCGCGAAAGACAGCGGCGAGGAAATCTCGGCGATTACCGAAAGATTTTCTCAAATCTATAATGAAGACATGGGCGCGCTGGGCGTGGGCGCGCCCGACCACCAGCCGCGCGCGACGGATTATATCTCGCAAATGATCGACATGATCGAAAAGCTGATCAAGTCAGAACACGCCTATGCGGCCGAAGGACATGTGCTGTTTCATGTGCCGTCGTGGCCCGACTACGGCGGGCTGTCGCGCCGCAGCCGCGATGATCTGATTGCCGGTGCGCGCGTCGAAGTCGCGCCCTATAAAAAAGACCCCGCCGATTTTATTCTGTGGAAACCGTCCGATGCCGAGCAGCCGGGCTGGGACAGCCCCTGGGGACGCGGACGTCCGGGCTGGCACCTTGAATGCTCCGCCATGAACGCCAGCATCAACGGGGCGCATTTTGACATTCATGCCGGCGGTGAAGATTTGATTTTTCCGCATCATGAAAACGAAATCGCCCAGAGCACCTGCGCGCATGACGGCGAAAAATACGTCAACTATTGGATGCATAACGGGCATTTGATGGTTGAAGGACAAAAGATGTCGAAATCGCTCGGCAATTTTTTGCTGGTGCATGATCTGGTTAAAGAATATCCGCCCGAAGCGCTGCGGCTTGTTCTGCTGTCGGCGCATTACCGCCAGCCGTTTGACTTTACGCGTGCGGGGGTTGATCAGGCCAAAAAAACGCTGGATCGTTACTATGGTTTTCTGCGCGATACGGCCGATGTGCCGGATATGGCCGTGCCGTTGCCGCCTGCTTTTATTGCGGCGCTGGAAGATGATCTCAATACACCCAAAGCGCTTGCCGAGCTGGCGCAAATCGCCAAAGGTTTTGCATCCGACAAATCGCGCGCCAAGGCGGAACTGTTGGCCGCGGGCAAGCTGCTCGGCCTTCTGCAGCAAGACCCGCAGGCGTGGTTTCAGGGTGTTGCCAGTGGTGGCGAAATAAGCGCGGCCGATATCGAATCACAAATCACCGCGCGCAAAGCCGCGCGTGCAGAAAAGAACTTCGCTGAATCAGACCGCATCCGCGATGCGCTGGCGGCGCAGGGTATTATCATCGAAGACAGCCCGCAGGGCACGACATGGAGACGTCAATGACCACAAAGCATCCCGAAATTTTTCTGGTTCCGGCCGATATGGCGCAGATTGCCTGTAATGGCGGCGGCGGTGCGCTGGGTCACCCCAAAGTCTATTACACCTTTCACCATCAGGACGAAGTGACCTGCGGCTATTGCGACCGCCTGTTCACCAAAACGCCGCAAGAGGGCGCTGTTCCCTATCAAAAAGCTGCCGCCCGCGCGTGACAATCACGCCCGATCAAATGCTGGAAGACCCCGCGCTGGCGATGGTATATAACCGCCGCCTGCTGGATCTCGCTGCCGGTGCTGAAACGGCGCAGCGTCTGGAAACCCCGCAGCGGACAGCCCGTGCGGTCAGCCCCATCTGCGGCAGTGATATCACGGTCGACATTAACATTGGCACGGACGGCGGCGTCACGGCCTTTGGTTTTGACGTCAAGGCCTGCGCCTTGACCAAATCTGTTGTATCCGTGATGCGCGCCGCTATCATCGGCAAGACGCGCGCCGACATCGCCGCCGTGGGGCAGATTCTCGAAGACATGCTGGATGGTAAAGACGCGCGACCGGCGGGCGATTGGTCTGCGCTGGAAATTCTATCACCGGTACGCGATTACCCCGCGCGCCACAATTCGATTTTGCTGCCCTTCGAGGCGGTCGATAAAGCCTTTTCACAAAAAGAATAGGAGGATCATTCCTCATGGACCCGAAAACATTCGAGGCCGAACGCAAAGCGGCTTTTGCCGAAATTCAGGCGGCCTTCACCAAACAAATGGACGCACTGGCGAAAGAGGGCGTCAAATACACCGACCAGAGCAAAATGTCCCTGCCGGAAATTGTCGAGGTACAGGAAAAATACCGCTGGACGCCGGCGGTGCTGGCCGCAGCGATTGATTTGAAATCCGGTAAACCGCTCAAAGATATTTTTGCGCGCGTCAGCAAACGCTATCAACCGCGCCCGGGTTTTCCGCGCAAACCCGGCGCGCCGCCGCCTACCGAAGATATGCAGCGCCCCGCCGCGCAAAGCGGCCGCGACAGCGCTTTTGCCGATATCCGCAAGATGCTGGACATTGCAGAGCGTGATTTTGATCTGACCTATCGGCCGCTCAGCCGTGATCAGGCGCAATATTTCCTGAAAAAACATCCGATCGGTGACGAAAGCATCCGCTTCGCCCATAAAGAAAACCAGCGCCATTTCATGAAAGAATCGATCCAGGATGTGCGTGCCCGGCTCGATGCGCTGCAAAGCCCGCCACCGCCCGCACCCAAAGCGCCCGCATCCTAAGCGTTTATTTGTAAAAGACAATTGGCGCCGCTTGCCTTTCTGGCAGGGGCGCGTATATGATGGTATATGGATAACATGCGCGTTGCCGATGACGGGGCGCGCAGGCACCGCAAAACAGACAATATCTGTTTTCACGCTCGCTTGATGTAAGGAGCCTTTGGCATGAGCAGACGACTTTCTCTTTTTGACAGCCCGTTTTTGCTGGGATTTGACCAGTTCGAACGCGCGCTTGACCGCGCGGCACGGGCCTCCAGCGAAGGATATCCGCCGTATAACATCGAACAGATCGGCGAGACGCAGATCCGTATCACCATCGCTGTTGCCGGATTTTCGATGGATGATCTTTCGGTGCAGCTGGAGCAAAACCAGCTGGTGATCCGCGGCAAGCGTCTGGGTGAAGAGGAAGAAGGGCGCGTCTTTCTGCACCGCGGGATTGCCACGCGGCAGTTCCAGCGCGCTTTTATCCTCAGTGAAGACATCGAGGTTGTCGGTGCGCAGCTCGACAACGGTCTTTTGAATGTTGACCTGCGCCGCATTTTACCGGAAACGACCGTGCAGACGATCCGCATCACTTCGCCCAAAGACGCCAAAAAAGGCCAGACGATTGATGTGCAAAGCGATGCCGACGGCGCTGGAAAAACGCAGGACTGAAACGATATAAATAAAAGCGTCCGGCAAAAGGGCGCGGTAAAAGGAGGCTCCCCATGACCAGCAACCCCGTAGAAAGCGGCAAAATCCCGCTCATCGACATGACGCAGAACGACCTGCGCGAACTGGGTATGGAAGAAGTCGGCTATGTCCGCAAATACAGCGTCAAAGGGAAGCCCGCCTGGGTTTTACATGCGGCAGACGGCACCGCGCTGGCCGTGCAGGAAAACATGCCCGCATTGCAGGCCAGTTTACAGCATCACGATCTCGATATCGTGTCGGTACATTAAATTTAGCTTGAAGCTTTCGGCCGGTCAGGCCGCCTGTGAATTCGCCCATTCGGTCAGAATGGCCGAAAGCGTTTCCGTTTCTGCCGCGGCGCGGATGGCCTCGCAGGTTTTGGCGTCTTTCAGAAAACGTGAAATTTGCGCCAGCATTTTCAGATGCTGCGTCGTTTTGCTTTCGGCGGGGGCCAGCAACATAAAGATAATATCCACCGGCAGATTATCGATGGCGTCGTAATCGACGGGCGTTTCAAGGCGCACCAATACGCCATACATGCGTTCGGCACCGGCAATTTTGATGTGCGGAATAGCGACGCCCTGACCAATGCCGGTGGAGCCGATGCGCTCCCGGTCAAGCAGCGCGCCCAGCAAGTCGTCAGCGTGCCCGCCGATTTGCGTGGCGATTTCTTCCGCAATCGCGCGGAAGGCCTTTTTTTTACTGGTCGCCTCAAGGGCGGGAATAATCAAATCTGCCGTAATCATAACGTGTTTCCGCCGATGCAAATAACGCGACACCGCGAAGAAATGCGGTGCGCGTTATAAATCCCTGCAAGCCGGGGGTGTGTGTCCTCTTACCTCTATAGAAAAGCCTTTTTGTTTTTGTCTGCTTTTCGTTTTGTTGCCTTTGGTTTTATTTCTTCACGCCGTTGGGGTCGACCCATCCGATGTGGCCGTCTTTGCGGCGATAGACCATGTTGTATGCCCCGTTTGCGGGGTTTTTAAACATCAGCGCCGGCAGATCACCCAGCTCCAGCCGCATCACGGCGTCGCTGACGGCGAGTGTCGGAATCTGCGTTTGCAGTTCTGCGATGATCGCGGGCTCGTTGCCGCCTTCCGGTTCGTCTTCGTTGGACTGGAAAGTGGTATAGGCCGCGCTCAGCAGTTCCGCTGTATCTTCGTGGCGGTGATGGTCGCGCAGCTTGTCCTTGTAGCGGCCCAGACGCGTGGCAACACGTTTCGATGCCTCGTCAAAAGCCGGATACGGATCATCCGCTTCGAATTGCGCTTCAAGGATCATGCCTTTGCCGACATGGATCGAAATGTCTGCTTTGTAGCGGTGATTTTTTTCCTTGGTGAAGGTGACTGTCGCTTCCACGGGGTTGTTAAAGTATTTGCCGGTGGTATGCGTCAGGTTGGAACGCACATGCTCGCGCAGCGCGTCCCCCACATCGAGGTGCTTGCCTTTGACTGTCAGTTGCATTCTTTGAGAACCTTGCTGTTGCAATTTACGAATCCGGCCAGAACGTAGCGCGGACGAGGATTTAAAGCCATAATTTAATTATAGGCATTGATTGGTAAAGTCAAGGTTAAGGCCGCGGCGCCTTCTTTTTATTTGTTTAAAAACAAATACTTAGCTATTCTTCAGGCGTCGTCTTTGTACCGAAGAAGGAATCTTCATCGCCTCGCGGTATTTGGCCACCGTGCGGCGGGCGATATCGATGCCATCGGCTTTGAGCGCCGCCATCAGGTCATCGTCCGACAGAATCGCTTCGGGCTTTTCGGCATCGGTCAGGGTTTTGATACGTGCCTTGATCGCTTCGGATGACCATGTCGCGCTGCCGTCGGTCGAAGCCACGCCGCTGGTGAAGAAATATTTCAGCTCAAACACGCCGCGCGGTGTGCCGATGTATTTGCCGGTGGTGACGCGGCTGACCGTGCTTTCGTGCATACCGATCGCGGTTGCGACGTCTTTCAGCACCAGGGGCTTCAGGTATTCGACGCCATAAAGGAAAAACGCTTCCTGCTGCACGATGATATCTGTGGCGACTTTTAAAATGGTCTCTGCCCGCTGTTCCAGTGCGCGCACCAGCCAGTTGGCAGAATTGATCTGCGCGCTCAGGTATTCCTTGTCTTTTTGGCCGGTCGCGCCGCGTGTGATTTCGGCGTAATAGGTGCGGTTGACCAATACGCGCGGCAGGGTGTCGCTGTTCAGCTCTACCGCCCAGCCGCCGCCGCGTGATTTGGGCAGCGGTTTCATCAACACATCCGGCACAACGGTTTGCGAGATAAAGCGGTCAAAAGCCAGCCCCGGTTTGGGGTTCAGTGTTTTGATCTCGGCAATCATGTCACGCAGATCTTCGTCGTCCACTTCGCAGACGGCGCGGAGTTTTTTAAGGTCGTGCGCGCCCAGCAAGTCGAGGTTTTCCAGCAATTTTTCCATTGCGGGGTCAAGGCGGTCGCGCTCCCGCAGTTGCAGGGCAAGGCATTCGCTCAGGCTGCGGGCAAAAAGTCCGGCAGGGTCAAGGCGCTGCAAGACATCAAGCACGCCCTCGACGCGCGGCAAGTCTGTGCCCAGACGTTCAGCCAGCGCAGGCAGATCGGCGCGGATATATCCGGCCTCGTCCAGATAGTCGCCCAGCACGCGCGCAATCGCGCGGTCGCCCGCGTTATCAAACTCCAGCTGGATTTGTTCTTCCAGGTGGTCACGCAGCGTGACTTCCTTGGCCATGGTGTTTTCAAGGCTGTAATCCGGATCGTCGAATTTCAGGCTGCCGCCGCTGCCGACATTTGCGAAACTGTCGGTTGCAAAAGCGTCATAGCCGCCTTCCTGCGGAGCCATATCGCCGCCGGTAAAGACGTTGTCGAAATCGGTATCCAGCGGCCGGTCTTCGGCAGCGGCGCGGTCGGCGGCAAAGGCGTCGGTTTGTTCCGTGCCATGTGCGCTGATGATGTCGCCATCGCCGGGGCGGGCGTTTTCCTGATCATCGATGGTGCTCTCGGCGGAGCTTTGCGTGCCGTCGTCTTTTTCCAGCAGCGGATTTTTTTCAATCTCCGCTTCAAGGTATTCGGCCAGCTCGACATTCGACATTTGCAGCAGTTTGATGGCCTGCTGCAATTGCGGCGTCATGGTCAGGGTTTGCCCCTGACGGATGTCTAAACGCTGGTTGATCGACATGGCTTTTTCCTGTTCCCGCTCCCTGTCTATTAATATAGCAGGCAGCAGGCGCAGTGTCACGCCTCCGCGCCGGTGTTCGGGAAATGCTGCGCCGGTGCCGGCGGCTAGAGACTGAATTTCTCGCCCAGATAAACGCGGCGGACATCCTTGTGATTGACGATGTCTTCGGGCTTGCCTTCCATCAATACCTGCCCGCCGTGCAAAATATAGGCACGGTCAACGATGTCGAGCGTGTCGCGCACGTTGTGATCGGTAATTAGCACGCCGATATTGCGGTTCTTGAGGTGTTTGACAAGGTCGCGGATTTCGGCGACGGCAATCGGGTCGATGCCGGCCAGTGGCTCATCCAGCAAAATAAACTGCGGATGCGTCGCCAGCGCGCGGGCGATTTCAACGCGCCGCCGCTCCCCGCCCGACAGGGCGACAGACGGCGTCAAACGCAGGTGGGTGATCGAAAATTCTGCCAGTAATTCTTCCAGCATATGTTCGCGGCGGTGGCGGTCTTCTTCAACCGCCTGCAAAACGGCGCGGATGTTATCTTCGACATTCAGACCGCGGAAGATAGAAGATTCCTGCGGCAGATAGCTGATCCCCAGCCGCGCGCGGCGGTACATCGGCAAGCCGGTGATGTCTTTGCCGTCCAGTTTGATGATGCCGCTATCGGGGTCGATCAATCCGGTTACGATGTAAAAGCAGGTTGTCTTGCCCGCGCCGTTGGGGCCCAGCAGTCCGACGGCTTCCCCGCGCTTAACGTTCAGGGATACATCGCGCAGCACAGGGCGGCGTTTATAACGTTTCATCAGGTGTTCGACCGCAAGGCCGCTTTGCACCAGTTTCGGTTCCCGACGCGCGGGTTTTTTCTTGTCTTCGCTCATGGCTGGGCGGCTTCCGGTTCTTTTTTCTTGGGATAGAATACGCCACGGACGCGGCCATCGCCTACAGGATTTGCGGGCGGCTGTGCCACGCCATCGACGATCAGCGCGGGGCGCGCGGGCGCGGCGGGGGTATCGGCAAACAGTTTGCTGATGCCGGTTTTCAGGTCCACCTCGGCGCGGGTACCCTCCAGCCAGTTATCCCCCTGCAAAAGACGCACACGGCCGCGCAGCGTGACTTTGCCGGCGGATACGTCATAAACGCCGCTGTCGCCGGTGACGGTCTCGCGCGCGGTTTTGACGGTCAGCGGCGTATCGGCAACAATGCGCTGCAAATCAATTTTGCCGGTGGCATCGGGGGCAAAAAATGCCGAAAGATTATCGGCGCTCAGGCTGTCTGTGCCGCGGCGGGCGGTGGCTTTGCCGATGGCGGTCAGGCGGTTCTGGTTTGTGTTAAATTCAATTTTGTCGCGTGCGGTCAGGCTTTCCGTCGGGGTTTCGATTTTCAAATCGCCGCCCGTCAGCGTGGCCATACCGGTCGCAAGGTCGTATACAGCTTGCTCGCCATAGCCGGTATAGGGCGGCGAAGAAATTTCGACCTTTCCGCTGGCGACAAGTTTTTCGATATTCGATCCAATGCCGCTGCGCGTGCCGCCGTTGTCATCGCCGCCGCTGTAATGCGCGCTCAGGGTGTCGCTTCTGACCTGCATTGTGCCTTGGCGCGCAATCGCATTGCCGCGCGCCGTATAGGTTTTTTTTGTGCGGTCCCATTCCAGCGTCTTGTCAGCAAAGATTTCGACGGGCGCATCGTTCGCCGCCGCGGTGATGTTCTGCGCAGTCAGTGCGGCCGGATGCGCCGCGGTGAAGAACGCAAGCAAAGCGGTTACAGCAAAAAAACGCTTCATTTGCCACCGCCTTTGCGGCCCAGACCGTGCAGGGTTGCATGGATGGGGCCTGAAAAGACAATCGTATCGCCGCCATTCTGGATATCCATACCGCCTGCCTTCAGAAGCGCCGCAGGGCCTTGCAGCGCCACGGGTTTTTGCGTTGCGGCGGTGCGGCTTTTCAAAATGACGTTCATATCCTGCATATGCAATTCATACCCGTCATCATGAAAAATCGTCACACCGTCAGACAGGTACAGTGACCCGGCTTCGTTATCATAGAGGCCTTTTGCGGCATGCAGGGCCAGCCATTTGTTGTCATCAAGTGCGATATCGGCACGCGGCTTTTCAAGGCTCATGCTGTTGGGTGATGCCATGTCGCGCCGTGCGTGTTCGGCGGTGACGGTATAGGGGCGGCCTTGCGCGTCTGCGCCTTGGTATTTGGCCTGCACCATATCGATTTCGCCGGGAACGGTTTTTTCTTCGGCCGGTAATTCGGTGATGTTCAGGGGCTGCTGCCCGCTGCCGCCCGACAGCCGCAAGATCACAATGCCGACAATCACCAGCGCGCAAAGCGGCAAGGTCAGCCGCGCGATGCGGACAAACCAGCTATAGCCCGCGCCCAGCTTGGCGCTGCGACTGGCGCGCGCGGGGTCAAATCCGCGCAGGCGTTGTTTGGGGGGCGATTGTGGTGCGTCAGAGGTCACGCAAATCTCACGCAAATCCGGCACGCAGGCAATCATGCAGGTGCAAAAGGCCAACGGGTTTTTGCGTCTCGTCCACGACAATCAGGGTCGTGATCTTGCGGAAAGTGTTTTTAAGGTCATTCATCACCGCCATGGCTTCGGCCACCAGCATATCCGGCGCGCCCGTGCGGGGTGTACGGCTCATGACATCCTTGGCGGTTTTGCTGGTAATGCTTTCATCCAGCAAATGGCGGCGCAGATCGCCGTCGGTAATCAGGCCGCTCAGGATGCCGTTTGCATCAACGAGGGCGATACAGCCAAAACCTTTGCGACTGATGATATCAACCGCTTCGCGTATCGAGATATCTTCGCTGGCCACGGGCAATTTGTCGCCGGTATGCATGATTTCGGATACGCGCATCAGCTGTTGGCCCAGTTTGCCGCCGGGGTGATAAACTTTGAAATCCTTGGCGGTAAAGCCCTTGCGCTCCAGCAAAGTGATTGCCAGCGCATCGCCTAGTGCCAGCGTCATGGTCGTCGATGTGGTTGGGGCAAGGCCATTGGGGCAGGCTTCCGGGCAGGCGGGCAGCAGCAGGGTAACATCCGATTTATTACCAAGCGTCGACAGCGCATTGCCGGTGATGCCGATCAGCGGAATGGCAAAACGGCGGGTGTATTCGATGACATCCAGCAGTTCCTTGGACTCGCCGGAATTCGACAGCGCCAGCACAACGTCGCCGCGCACGATCATGCCCATGTCGCCATGGCTGGCTTCGGCGGGGTGAACGAAAAAGGCGGGGGTGCCGGTCGATGCCAGCGTGGCGGCGATTTTGCTGCCAACATGGCCGCTCTTGCCCATGCCGGTGACGATCACGCGCCCCTCGGCTGCGGAAATCATTTCGATGGCCTGATCGAAACTGTCGCCCAAACCGGCGGCAAGGGCGGAAAGCGCGGCGGCTTCGGTTTCCAGCACGCGGCGGCCGCTGTCGATATTCGGGCTTTGGCGGGCGGCCGTTTTTGCGGCGCCGGTATCGGGCATGGGGATGATCGCCATCGGTATAGATCCTGTCAGCTGTGATCGGTTTCTTTTTTTATAGGCCGAAGCAGGCCGATCTTGAAGTCAAAACACGGAATTTTCTACCAAATTTTCCCTCTTATGTCAATTTAATGCGGTTTGCGGGCATAATTGACATAATATGAGACATGTGGAAAGATGAAACCCTCGTTTCGCACATCGAATCACGCCTGCCGCTTGCGGGTGCATAGGAATTTGATCATGGCCAAAGCCCCCGCCGTTCTCAGCGGCACACCGACCGAACAGCGCGATTTCGTGACCGCCTGCTGGAACAACCAGATGGACAAAGTCATCGATACCGTCGCCCGCGCCCCCGACGCCGTGCATTGGCGCCGCCCCGATACGCAGGACACCGGCCTGACCTATGCCGCGGCGTCGGGCAGCATGGCCTATGACGTTGCGGTTTTTTTGCTGGGCGCTGGCGCGGATATCGACGCGCAGAATAACAATGGCATGACGGCCTTGATGTTTGGCGCACGGGAAGGGTCCGAAGCTTACGTTGAATTGTTTCTGGCGCGCGGCGCAGACCAGTCCCTGCGCAACAATCAGGGGCAGACCGCAGAAGACATTGCCATTGCCAGCGGGCGCCAGTCGGTCGCGGATGAATTTGAAAAGCACCGCCGCCGCGTGGTGCGGGCAGCCGAAGAAGAAATACAGCGCGCCGCGGCGGAAAAGCAAAAAATTCTTTATGACGAAGTCGCCACGATTTGTGGCGGCACGCGCGAAGACATCGTCGTTAAAGCTGCGCCCGCCATCAAGGGCCGCGTGCCCAAACCGGGCAACAGCTAACGAATTACGCGGCGGATCAGGAACCGTGGCTGAAGATGTCTTCGTCTTCCCAGCCCGCAATATCCAAAAGCGCGCGGTGCGGCAGGAAATCAAAACAGGCCTGCGCTATCGCGCTGCGGCCTTCACGGGCAAGGATCTTTTCCAGCTCGTCTTTCATGCGGTGCAGATACAGAACATCCGATGCGGCATAGTTCATTTGCTCTGGCGTCAGGGTGTCGGCGCCCCAGTCGGTTGTTTGCTGCTGTTTATCCAGATCCACGCCCAGCAAATCCTTGCAGAGTGTTTTCAGGCTGTGATGGCCGGTAAAAGTCCGCGCAAGACGCGAAGCGATCTTGGTGCAGTAAATCGGTGCCGTCACAACGTCCAGATATTTGTACATCACGCCCACATCGAACCGCGCGAAGTGAAACAGCTTTGTGACGGCGGGATCGGCCATCAGTTTTTTCAGATTGGGGGCGTCATATTGACCTTGCTTCAGCTGCACCAGATGCGCTGTGCCGTCGCCCGATGACAGCTGCACCAGACACAGGCGGTCGCGCTGCGGCCTCAGGCCGAGGGTCTCGGTGTCGATGGCGACAATATTGCCAAAAGAAAGCCCGTCGGGCAGGTCGCCCTGATGCAGGGTGATGGTCATGGAAAAAACCCCCTAAAACTAAAATACCGGGCTGATGCCCGGTATAATGGTGCCCAAGAGAAGACTCGAACTTCCACGGGTTGCCCCACAGGTACCTGAAACCTGCGCGTCTACCAATTCCGCCACTTGGGCGCGGATGAAGTATCGAAGGATATAATGGAAATAAAGGGGCGTGTCAAATGCCGCGTAAGCCCCTGCCGCCCTCCTGCGTGAAACCCGTGTATCTATAGGGAAAACAGCTTTTATGACGCAATTTTAACGATTTTCGCCTAAAGTTGGGTAAGGGCGCCGAGGGGGTATCCATGGACATTCTGGTCATCGACCGCGAATCTCTCACCAACCAGCTGATTACCTCCAAACTGGGGGCAAAAGGGCATAAGGTCACGGTGGAGCCGAACAAGAACGCAGCTTTCGAGCTTTTGGGCACGAAGCCCTTTGATTGCGTCATGGTCGATCCGGCGCCGCTCAGCGAAGCGCGGCCTGTGGTCATCGGGGTGTGGAAAAGCCTTAAATCCGGCGCGAAGCCGTATCTGATGCTGCTGTCCAAATCGGCCACGACCCAGGACGCTATTCTGGCCGGCACGAATGATGTGCTCATCAAACCGCTGTCCAGTCAGGAACTGGATGAAAAAATCGGCAATGCCGCGCGCTTGATCGCGGTCGGACGCATGCTGGCGCGCGAAGACAACGTGCATTCGACGGGTGGGATGATCGGCAAAGCGGCCTTCAACCAGCTCTTCCTGTCGGCCACCGACCGCGCGTTCCGCTATGGCGAGCGCAGCCTGATCGTTTTTGTCACGCTCAGCAACCACGAAAAACTGCAAGCCTCCGTCTCGGCGGATGATTTTACAGCGCTGATGGAAAAACTCGCCAAGCAAATGACCTTTATGCGCCGCCAGTCGGATGTGATCGGGCGTCTGGGTGCGGATGACTTCGCCATTCTGCTGCAACGGCCGCAGTATGAATCAGAGCCGATCGATGCCATCAACCGCTTTGCCGAGCAGCTGGAAAAATTCTGCGACGCCTATGACGCGGGGCCGGTAAAACCGGAAATCCACCTGCGCCTTGTCGAGCTGCCACAGGGCGCGCAGCATGCCGAAAGATTTGTGCCGCAGGCCGCTGTTGCAGCCGGCACAGGCGACACCTAAATCATCTATAGGCGCGTCATTCTAAGCCATGATATGATGGCGTCAGAAAAATTCTGAAAGGCCGCAACCAGATGACTTCCCCCGTAAATACCGAGATGTTGAACGTTCTGCAAGACCTTCTCAAAACCGCGCAGGGTTTTGGCGCGACATCGGCGGATGCCGTACTGGCGGATTCAACGTCTGTATCGGTGCAGCGCCGTCTGGGCAAGGCGGAATCACTCAGCCGCAGCGAAGAAGCCGAAGTGGGCCTGCGCGTTTTTGTCGGCAAACGGCAGGCAATTGTGTCGTCATCCGATAAATCGCCTGATACGTTGCGGCAAATGGCCGAACGCGCCGTGGCCATGGCGCGCGCGGTGCCCGAAGACGCCTATGCGGGTATTGCCGATGCCGCACAGCTGGCAACATCGTTTCCCGACCTTGATATGTATGACGATGCGCAGATTTCGGTCGAGAAAATGACCGAACTTGCCGACGCTGCCGAAGATGCGGCGCGCGCCGTATCCGGCGTCACAAATTCCGAAGGCGCGGAGTGCAGCGCAGGCAGCGAAGCGGTCTATTACGCCGCCAGCAATGGCTTTGCGCAGGGCTATGCGGGCAGCGGGTTTAGCCTGTCTGTTTCGGTGATTGCCGGGCGCGATACGGCGATGGAAACCGACTATGAATACGACAGCGTTACTTTTTTGTCTGACCTGAAAAACCCCGCCGATATCGGCCGTGCGGCCGGCGAACGCGCGGTGGCCGCGCTGAACCCGCGCAAGGGCAAAACAAAACAGATGCCGGTTATTTTCGACCGCCGTGTGTCGGGCGGTATCATCGGATCGCTTGCCGGTGCGGTATCGGGCGGGACGGTTGCGCGCGGCACGACATTCCTCAAAGACAAAATGGGCCAGCAGATTTTTGCGGCGGATATTACCGTTGTCGATGACCCGTTTATGAAACGCGGCATGCGCTCGCATCCTTTCGATGCCGAGGGCGTCGCGCCCAGCCGCCGCAATATCGTTGAAAACGGCGTTCTGACCGGCTGGCTGCTTGATCTGGCTTCTGCGCGGCAATTGGGTTTGCAGACAACGGGCAACGCAACGCGCGGGGCGTCATCGCCGCCATCGCCGCGCGCCGCCAATTTTTACATGCAGCCGGGCAGCGTGCCTCCCGATGCGCTGATTGCTGACATCACCGAAGGACTTTTTGTCACGCAGATGATGGGCAGCGGCGCCAACCCCGTTACTGGCGATTACAGCCGCGGCGCGCGCGGTTTCTGGATTGAAAACGGCAAAATCGCCTATCCGGTCAGCGAAATGACGATCGCCGGAAATATCAAAGACATGTGGATGAACCTGACCGCCGCCAACGATCTTGTTTTCAAATACGGCCTCGATGCACCGACGCTGCGCATCGAAGGCATGACGGTTGCGGGCGGCTGATCTTTTTACAAACTCGTCAGTGCCACCGCGCGCGGGCGGAAAGGGATGACAACGCCAAAGCTTTCGGCGGGTTTTGCAGCGGCTTCGCGCAGACGCACCGGAATCATCAGGCGGCTTTGCGGCGGCATATCGCTGCGGTCTTCCAGCATGTCCTGTTTGTTAAAGCTTTGCTCCACCATGCGGATACTGATATCGAGCGCTTTGGCGTGGAACAGGCTGAGCCCCAGTTCGACCACGCCGCGCGACGGGCGGGTATAGGTTTCCCCGTCGAAACTGATATGCAGCACGCGGAAATAATTCGGACGGGCGGTGCGTTCGGCCAGCAGATAAAAACGATCTTCGGGCGCGCTGTCCGGGCTTTGCGCCTGTGCGTCTTCATCGCGCAGCGCTTGCAGCTCGGCAACCAGACGCTCGCCGCCAGCTTCCAGACGGATATCCGCGAAACCTTCGATGGCGCCGCTTTCGGCGTCGCAGTAATGCCATTGCAGGCGCGATTTCTCCCGCACTTCGGGGGCACCCATTTTGGTCAGCAATTCGTGCAAATGATAAATCATATCCGTCTCTCCCTACCTGCCCTCAGGATAGGGAAAAATGGTTAACAAACGCTGTCCTGCAATATGTGAACTGCCTAAGGCCTCAGGCGGCCTCGACCTCGCGCAAAACCTCGCGGAATTGCTCAAGGCACCAGTCAACCTCGGTCTGCGTGATGTTCAGCGGCGGGGCGAATCTGACCACGGTTTCATGCGTGTCTTTGCTCAGGATGCCGCGTGTCATCATTTTTTCACAAATCTTGCGCGCGGGAATTTTTGCGGGGTCGAAATCAACACCGATCCAAAGACCTTTGCCGCGCACCTCGCGGATAAGCGGGGAATTGATACCGCGCAGCTGATCCATCATGTAATCACCCAGCTTTGCGCTGTTTTCAACAAGGCCTTCTTCCTCAAGCACGCTCAGCGATTCAAGCCCGACAGCCGCCGCAAGCGGGTTGCCGCCAAAGGTCGACCCGTGGCTGCCCGGTTTGAACAGGCTGATAATCGCTCGCTTACCGACAACAGCAGAGACAGGCAAAACCCCGCCGCCCAGCGCTTTGCCCAGCACCAGCAGATCAGGCAGGATATTGTCGTGCTGATAGCAAAACATCTTGCCTGTGCGGCCAAGGCCGCTTTGCACTTCGTCCAGAATCAAAAGCACATTGTGCTTGTCGCAAAGCGCGCGCAGGTCACGCAGAAAGCCTGCGGGCGGCGTTTTAATACCTGCTTCGCCCTGAATAGGCTCGATCAGCACGGCGGCGGTATTCGGTGTGATGCTGGCCTCGATCGCCTTCAAATCGCCAAAAGGCACGGCGCGGAAACCGGGTGTGAAGGGGCCAAAATTTTTGCGGTAATCGGCTTCGGTCGAAAAGCTGATAACGGTCGTGGTGCGGCCATGAAAATTGCCTTCGGCCACGATAATCTCGGCGCTGTTTTCGGGGATGCCCTTGACGCTGTATCCCCAAAGACGCGCGGCTTTGACGGCGGTTTCGACGGCTTCTGCCCCTGTGTTCATGGGCAGAATCATATCGAGGCCCGCCAGCTTTGCCAGTTTTTCGGCAAAGGGGGCCAGCATGTCGCTGTGATAGGCGCGCGAGCACACGGCCAGCTGTCCTGCCTGATCGCGCAGGCGGGCAACGATACGCGGGTGCGCATGGCCACAGCTGACGGCGCTATAGGCGCTCATCATATCCAGATATTTTTTACCTTCCTGATCCCAGAGGTATAAACCTTCGCCGCGGTGCAGCACGACGGGCAGGGGATGATAATTCGGCGCAACATAGGTATTTTCATGCGCGATGGTCTGTTCGGACACGGTTTTGGGTTTGGATTTGCCGGTCAGTTTTTTTAACAATGCGTTTAACATATGCTCTCTCTTGAATTGGCCTAGGCCTCAAGTATATTAGGCCATCGGATTGACGAGTCGCCGCACCTTAAAAAAAGCGGCCGCTCCGAGAGTATCAAGCCCCCCAAGGAGAAAAGCAATGCTCATCGGCTGCCCCAAGGAAATCAAGACCAAGGAATTCCGCGTTGGCCTGACGCCAACATCGGTGCGCGAATATGTACGCAACGGTCATCAGGTCGTGATTGAAACCAATGCCGGTCTGGGCATTCAGGCTTCGGATGAAGATTACGTGCGCGCGGGTGCAAAAATTCTCGGCACAGCGAAAGAAGTTTTTGCACAGGCCGATATGATCGTGAAGGTCAAAGAACCCCAGCCCGCCGAAACCGCAATGCTGCGCAAAGACCAGATTCTTTTCACCTATCTGCATCTTGCGGCCGATGCGGTACAGGCCAAGGGCCTGATCGACAGCGGCTGCGTGGCCATTGCCTATGAAACCGTCACATCTGACCGCGGCGGCTTGCCGCTTCTGGCACCGATGAGCGAGGTTGCCGGACGCATGGGCGTGCATGTCGGCGCGTATCATCTGCATGCGCCTATGGGCGGCAGCGGCATTTTGATCGGCGGTGTCCCCGGTGTGAAAGCGGCAGAGGTCGTTATTCTTGGCGGCGGCGTTGCCGGCACGCATGCAGCGAAAATGGCCGTGGGCATGGAAGCCCGCGTGACGATCATCGAAAAATCGCTCGATCGTATCCGCCAGCTGGAAGATCTTTTTGGCAACCGCGCGAATATTATCTATTCAACGCAGGACAGCGTCGAAGAATACGTATCGCAGGCGGATCTGGTCATCGGTGCGGTTCTGATCCCCGGCGCGCTCGCGCCCAAGCTGATCACGCGCGCGCTTCTCGGTAAAATGCGTCCCAAATCGGTTATTGTCGATATCGCGATCGATCAGGGCGGCTGCGCCGAAACATCCAAGGCGACAACGCACGATAACCCGACCTACGACGTTGATGGCGTGGTGCATTATTGTGTGGCCAATATGCCGGGTGCGGTGCCGCGCACTTCGGCCCATGCGCTGAACAACGCGGTTCTGCCCTATGGGCTGGAGCTGGCAAACAAAGGCTGGGTCAAGGCGCTGAGCGACAATAAACACCTGCGCAACGGTCTGACGGTTTGCCGCGGCAAGATCACCCATGCCGAAGTCGCCCGCGACCTGAAGCTTGACTACGCAAATGCAGAGGAGCAACTGGCAGCATGACAACCGGTTTTATGAAAGAGTTTTTGGACGGTGAAAAATCACCCGAAGAAAAAGCCCTGCTGGCAAAACAAATGACCGAAAAGCAGCGCGATATAATGACGATCGACGCCGATGCTTTTCTGGACGAAGAAAATGACGAAGACGGCGCCATGGGCTGCGACCTGCCCACGGGCGGTTGCGGTGGCTGCGGTTGCCGCAGCTGATCTTTTGATAGAAAAAAACGCCGGCGATAAACAGCCGGCGTTTTTTTTTGCCCGGACGGGCTATGCCGCCAGCGTTTTCATGTCTATCACAAAGCGATATTTGACATCGCCTTTTTGCATCCGCGCGTAAGCCTCGTTGATATCCTGAATAGCGATGGTTTCGATATCCGAAACGATGTTGTGCGCGGCGCAGAAATCCAGCATTTCCTGTGTCTCTGCGATGCCGCCGATCAGCGATCCCGCAATGCTTTTACGGCCCATGATAAGACCGAAGACATTCGGGGAAGGATGCGGCTGATCCGGTGCGCCGACCAGTGTGAGCGTGCCGTCGCGCTTCAAGAGGGCGATAAACGGATCAAGACTATGCGGCGCGGCCACAGTATTCAGGATAAAATCAAAACTGCCTGTATGTGCGGCCATTTCGGCATCGTTTTTCGATATAACGACTTCGTGCGCGCCAAGCCGCAGGGCATCGTCTTTTTTGCTCGGCGATGTCGTGAAAACAACCACATGCGCGCCGAGTGCGCGGGCGAATTTGACCCCCATATGGCCAAGGCCGCCCAGTCCAACGATGCCGACTTTCTGTCCGGGCCCAACCTTCCAATGCCGCAGCGGCGAATAGGTTGTGATGCCGGCGCAAAGCAGCGGCGCAACGGCGTCCAGCGGCAATTTGTCGGATACGCTCAGAACAAATTCTTCGCGCACGACAATCTGCGATGAATACCCGCCCTGCGCGAGGGTTTTTCCGTCCCGCTCGTAGCTGTTATAGGTTTGTGTCATGCCGGTCTCGCAGAACTGCTCCAGACTTTCCTTGCAGCTGGGGCAGGTCTGGCAAGAATCGACCATGCAGCCGACACCAACAAGGTCGCCCGCCTTGAATTTCCGGACATCGGCACCGACCGCGATGACGTGGCCGACAATTTCGTGGCCGGGGACCATCGGGTAAATCGAATTGCCCCATTCGTTGCGCGCCTGATGCAGGTCCGAGTGGCAGACGCCGCAATATAAAATCTCGATCTGTACATCTCCGGGCAGCGGTGCGCGGCGCTCAAAGCTGAAAGGGGCGAGGGGCGCTGTGGCATTCTGTGCAGCATAGGCAAGCGTTTTGATCATCGGGCGACTCCAAAAAAAAGATAGTGAAGAAGGTGGGGTGCACATAATAAAAGTCAAGTGTGGTGCAGCTGTATGTCTACCTGCGCTCCAGATTGCGTGGGTCCAGCCTGTCTTGCAGGTGATCACCAATAAAATTAAAGCAAAGGACGGCGGTAAAAATCAGCATGCCGGGGTAAACCATCAAACGCGTGTTGTCCCAGATATGATCTTCGGCATGGGTCAGCATATTGCCCCAGCTGGGCAGCGGCGGCTGGATGCCAAGACCGAGGAAGCTCAGAACCGATTCCATCAAAATAATATGGCCGACCGCCAGAGTCACAGCAACGCTGACGGTATTCAGGATGTTTGGCAGGATATGCCGTATAAGAATGCGCGGATGGCTGACGCCCAGCGCCCGCGCGGCACGCACAAAATCCGACTGCCGCAGCACCATCGTGCGGGCACGTGCCAGACGCGCAAGGGTCGTCCAGCTGAGAAGCGCGATCAGCACGGCGATTTTATAAAGGCTGGCGTATTTTGTCTGCGCGGCTTCGGCTGTGATGCCGAGTTTTTCGAGATCAAGTGCGGCAAGGATAATCAGCAGCGGCAGGGCCGGCAGCGCAATCAAAAGATCCGTCAGGCGCATCAGCAGCGCATCGGTACGCCCGCCGGCATAGCCCGCTGTCATGCCGATGACGGTGCCAATCGTGCCCGCCGCCAGCGCCGCCAAAAGCGCCACGCCCAGCGATACCTGGCCGCCGTATAAAAGACGCAGGAAAACATCACGGCCTAGCTCGTCTGTGCCCAGCCAATAAGATGTCGAAGGCGTCAGAAAGCGCAGGCTCAGATCAGCATCGTTGCTGTCGATGCCGCGCAGTGATTCAATCCATCCGGCACTGAAACAAAGGGCGGTTAAAAGTGCAATCAAGGCCAGCGGCAGGTGACGTATCATGTCTTGCCCCCGGCGGCGACGCGTGCGTCCAGCAGGCCATAAAGCATATCAGCCACCATATTGGCCAATAAAACGCAGCCCGCCAGAACCAGAAACCCGCAGAGCGCAAGGTTATAATCGTTGCCCATGACGGCATCGAACATCAATTTACCCATGCCCGGCCAGACAAAAACGGTTTCAACGGTCATCGCGCCGCCGACCAGCGTGCCCAGATCAAGCATAAAAATCGTCACCAGCGGCGGCAATGCTGCGCGAAAAGCGTGATGCCAGATCATGCGCGGCTCGCTGCATCCTTTGGCGCGGGCGGTGCGAATATGATCGGCGCGCAGGGCGTCAATCATGGCGCTGCGCAAATGGCGTATATAAATCGCAAGCCCTGCAAGGGTGAGCGTGAGTACGGGCAGTACCATAGATAGCAGTCTTGTTTTGATATCCGGACTGTCCAGCACCGCCCCCGCCGGCAACCAGCCGAGCGTGACGGAAAACAGCGCAATCAGCAAAAGCCCGAGCCAGAAGGCAGGCAATGAAATGCCGGCAAGGCAGAAAACACTGATGATTTTATCTGCCGCGCGGCCCTTGCGGACTGCGGCAAAAACGCCCAAAGGTACTGCAATCGCAACCGTCAGGCCCAGCGCGGCCCCCATCAATATCAATGTATTGAGCAGCCGCGGAAAAATAACATCCAGAACCGGAAGGCCATAAAGACGGCTGTAACCAAGATCACCCGAAAGCGCAGATGCCAGCCAGCTGCCATAGCGCGCCAGCAGCGGGCGGTCGAGGCCATAGAGATCACGCAGCCGCGCCGCATCTTCGGCCGTCATATGCGGGTTACCCGCAATCATCAGATCCACAGGGTCGCCCGGCATCAGGCCGATAAGGGTATAGACAAGAAATGACAGCACCAGCAACGTCACCAGCGCCTGCAGAGCTCTCTGCAGCACAGCCGCCGCTGTCATTCGGTTTCCTTATCGTGATCTACTTCTGTCTCGATATCCTTTTCAGTCTCTACGGCAGTGCCCGCCCCTCGAATTTTTTCTAGCCTATATTCGGTTACGGCACGCAAAGTGTGACGAAGAGGCGCCCAGTTTTCTCTGCGAACAGGGCTAGATTCTGCTCTCTCGAGTTTATAAATAATCTTACATATGCTCGTAGGATCATTGTTTGCTGGATGCTGGGCATCTATATCCAATACTTTTTGTATTGTTTTCGGCAGTAGATGAGGATGTCTTGAAATAATATTGTCAACGTATTCTTCAGATACAAGTGAAATGAAGCCCTTCATATTCATTACCGCATTGGGGGCGCCGCAACGAAGCGCGTCGTAGTGCAGCCTGTATCTTGCATAGAAATTCCAGAAAACTATATTCTCTGCATCAAGCTCTTGCGCAGACCATTCTGCGAGGAACAGAAAAAGGACAGAATCCAGCTCGCCAACCCGGGTTAGCAGCTTTTCTCTTATTTGGTCCCGTTCGTATTCAGGGCGGTTCTGTATCCAGATAAGTAGCTTTGATTGGTCGCCCGAGCCTGCATACGTTTCCAAAAGTTTATCAAGGTGCGATATTGGTTGACTCTTGTAGTAAGCGGACCAACTCCACATCCATGCCATAGGAGCGGCAGCAAAAAGATAGCTTGCAAAAAATAAGAATGCGACAATTCTAAGTGCAAACTTACCGCTTCGGTATTCCCAGCTGCTCTTTATCTTTACCGACAGCGGCTTGTCTGTCTCGCCAGTTTTGTCTTTTTTTTTCGCGCTCATTTGCGAATGCTCCAGTTCTCGATCCAAAGGGTTGTCGGGTGCAGGTGGCCGGTCGGCTCAAGGCCGTGCAGCCAGGCAGGGATAAAAAAGGCCTCGGCACGGTAATAAAGCGGCAGCGCCGGCAAATCTTCGGCATAGAGTTTTTGCAGGTCATGCCAGAGGGCTTTGTTTTCTTCCGCGGCGCAGGTGACGTCCAGTGCATCCAGAATCCGGTCCATCTCCGGGTTTTTATAGGCAGGATAATTTTGTCCCGCATAGTTATTTTCCGGCGCAGGGATCATCGATGAATGCAGCGTGGTTTTGGGAATGTTCAGGGGTGAAGAAAGCCAGGCATACATCACGCCGCCGGTAAATTGCCGCTCCCGCATGCTGCTGCCGAACAGGACGCGCGCGGGTTCGTTTTTAATAACGGCATCAATACCGATTTTTTTCCAATCGGACTGTATCGATTGCTGAATAACTTCGCGGCTTTTGTTGCCCGCGGTGGTGGCAAAGGTCATCACCAGACGCTCGCCCTTGTCGTTGTAGCGATATCCGTCGCCGCGCTTTTTCCATCCGGCTTCGTCCAGCAGCGCATTTGCCTTGGCGGGATCAAATTCGTATGTGCGGACATCGCCGGTAAAAATAGTATCGAGCGGGTTGATATTGCCCACGGCAGGCGGTTGACGGCCTTCAAAAACGATATCATTGATCTGTTTGCGGTTCATGCCGTGCATCAGCGCGCGGCGCACGCGGATATCGTCAAAAGGCGCACGGTCAAGCGGTAGGTCGATATGTTCATAGGTCAGGCCTTGCTTATACGTCACGCGGTATTGGCCGGGGCGCTGTTTTTCCAGCCGCTTTTCAAAGGTCAGTGCCTGATCGAGCGTCAGGCCCAGCTCGCCGGCAATATAATCAATCGCACCTGAGAGCAAATGGGCTGTCAGCGCGGCAGAACTTTCGATTGTCTTATAGGTGATAAAATCAATCGCGGGCACTTTGCCCTGCCAATGCGGATTTTTTTCAAGCGTGACAAAGGCACCGCTTTGCAGGCGCGAAATCCGGTAAGGGCCAAAATAAAGGCCTTTGCGCGTGGGGTCTGTATTGTACAGCGTCCGGCTTTTGTAATTGGCGGGGTCTTCTTCGAAAATGGCCTTCTCCAGATGCGCCGGCAGCGGGTGGAAATCGTTGATGGGGGCGAAGGTGCATTTTTCTTTTTCAAAATGGACGGTCAGGGTATCGGGCGCGCTGCTGCTGATATTGACGATGTCTTTTGCAAAAAACTCGCCGTTGCTGACGCCTGACTGCGGGTGTTTGCCGACCTGCCATGCAAAAATAAAATCGGCGGCCGTCAGCGGCGTACCGTCATCCCACATCAGCCCGGGTTTGATTTTATAGGTCGCGGCAATACCGGTTTTGCCATCGGCACGGGTTTCACGCACCGCCAGACCATTCTCGAAAGACGGCAGCTCGGTGCAAACAAGGCATTCAGCCTGCCATGCGGCATTATGCGCGGTCATCGGGCGCTGCGCCGCGCTTAGAATCAGGCTTTTGGCGACCATGGCGTCAAACAGCGGATGCAAGGTCGACGGATATTGGCTGATGCCCACATTCAGGTGCTGCGCTGCGGCGAGCTTGGCCTCCTGTGCCTGCGCCTGCGACGTAGCAGACAGCAACAGGCCGATTGCCAGAATACCGAGAAGGGGGAGGGAAAAAGCATCCTGCGTTTTCATGACTTGTTCAGCTCTCCGGCTTTGGATTAAAGTTGATGCGCGCCACCTGCGCAGGGTACAGCTTCAGACAAAAGGCGACAAAAATCCATGCTCAATATCATACACGTTTTTATAGGTGTTTTGGTGGCCTGTTTGCTGCTGACACCGGCTATTCTGCCGTTCTGGAAAGTGTGGCGCAGGCTCAAGACCCACCATCAGGATATTTGGCAGGCCAAAGGCCCGTTTGACCCGATTACGCTGATGGCGCACGGCTATGTGGTCAAGAATTTTTTTGAAATCATCAACCTTGCCGACCGCGATGAAGCGCTGATGGAGCGCGATCCCGAACTGGTCAAGTGGACGCGCGTCGCGCGCGAGATGATGCGCATCCTGCCGCATAGCTTTTGGGGGCAGATCGGCTGCATTGTCCTTCTGTTTGCAATGGTCTATGCCATGAGCAGTGCCGTGATGGAAATTTTCAGATAAGGCGAAACCCGATGAGCATGAAAAGCGGCGGCCATCTTCTCGTTGAATGCCTGCGGGCGCATGGCGTGAAGAAAATATTCTGCGTGCCCGGCGAAAGCTATCTGGACGCGCTGGATGGTCTGCACGATGCAGACGATATTCGTACCATTACGTGCAGGCAAGAAGGCGGCGCGGCATTTATGGCCGAAGCCTACGGCAAGCTGACGGGGCATCCGGGCATTTGTTTTGTGACGCGCGGCCCCGGTGCCTGTAATGCCAGCATCGGCGTACATACAGCCATGCAGGATTCGACGCCGTTTATTCTGCTGGTCGGGCAGGTGGCGCGCGACCAGAAAGGCCGCGAAGCTTTTCAGGAAGTCGAATACCGCGATATGTTCAAACCGCCGTTCTGCAAATGGGCGACCGAAATTGAACATGCTGCAGATATTCCGCGCGTGATGCGCGAGGCTTTTGATATCGCAACTTCCGGCCGTCCGGGGCCGGTTGTGATTGCGCTGCCCGAAGATATGCTATGCGATGAAACCGATGCGCCGGTGCAAATGCCGTCCGTGCCGGCACATTTCGCGCCGACGCATCATGACATGACGGCGCTCAAGGAAATTCTGGCTTCTGCGCAAAAACCGCTGGTCATTACTGGCGGCGGCAGCTGGACCGATGCATCGATCAAAGCCTTTGAAGAAACGGCCCTGCGTCTGTCGCTTCCTGTTGCGGCGGGCTTTCGTCGTCAGGATGCATTTGACAACAATCATCCCTGCTATGTCGGGGCGCTGGGCACAACGGTCGATCCCAAACTGTGCCGCGCGGTAGAAGAAGCAGATGTCATTCTTGCGGTCGGTACGCGGCTTGGTGAAATTCTGACGCAAGGCTATACGATCATCCAACCTGGCACCCCGCGCCAGCGTCTGGTGCATGTCTATCCCGATGCGGGCGAGCTGAACCGCGTTTATAAATCCGAACTGGCCATCCACGCTGCCGCGCCGGAATTTGCCAAGGCGTTTGCGGCTGTGGATCTGGATGGCAGCCGCTGGGCAGAACATACAAAAACACTGCGCGCCAACTACGAAGGTTTTTCAACCGTGCGCAGCCGCGATAAATTCATGCCGGATCTGGACGGTATCATCGAAGACCTGTCAAACGTCTTGCCGCCGGATGCTGTTATTACCACCGATGCGGGCAATTTCAGCGGCTGGCCGCAGCGGTATCTGCGTTACGTACGGCCGATGCGTCTGCTGGCACCGACTTCGGGCGCCATGGGCTATGGCGTGCCCGCAGCGGTTGCCGCCAGCCTGCGCTATCCGGACCGCGTTGTTGTGGGGTTTATGGGTGATGGCGGTTTTATGATGACGGCGCAGGAAATTGCCACCGCCTGCCACGAAGGCGCGCATCCGATCCTCCTCGTGTTCAATAACGGCATGTACGGCACAATCCGTATGCATCAGGAAAAACATTACCCCAAACGTGTCAGCGCCACGCATCTGACCAACCCGGATTTTGCCGCTTTTGCCGCATCTTTCGGGGCGCTGTCTTTTGTGGTTGAAGACAATGCGGCCTTTTTGCCAGCCTTCCGCGCCGCGATGGAGAGCAAAAAACCGGCATTGATCGAAATTCGTATGGATCCCGAACAAATCACCACCGCAAAAAAACTGGCAGAACTGTGACAGGTCCGATACCCGTTACCGCCGACGATCTTTTGCCACTGGAAGATTTCCAGTCGTCGCATCCGCTCCGCGTAGATCTGGTCTATGCGCAGGCCGCGCATATCGACAATATGTTTGGCGGCGCGATTTACCGGCCGGATGCACGCATGCTCTGCCACCGGAAATTTTTGCCGGTTATTCTGGATGCTGCAAACCTTTGTCATGCGCGCAGCGGCCTGTTTTTTGAGCTCAAAGACTGTCTGCGCACGGTCGAGGCGCAGGAAAAAATGCGCGACACCGACATCGTCAAAGCCAACCCGCATTGGCTGGTCGAGCCAAACCGTCTTCTTTCGCCGCCCGGCAAAGGCGGCCACCCGCGCGGCATGGCGATTGATATTATTTTGCTGGATAAAAACGGCGCCGAAATCGATATGGGGACGCGTTTTGATTATCTGACGCCTGATCCCGCCCGCAATCCCGCCGCCCGCAGTTTTACCGATTTACCGGCGGGCGTGCTGGAAATGCGCGCGCTGCTGGAATCCTGCATGATGGATGCCGCGGCAAAAAACGACCTGCCGCTTTTGCCCCTCCCGCAGGAATGGTGGGATTTTCGCTTTCCGCGTGACCTTTATGATCTTTACGTGCCTGTGTCCGATGCCGACATGCCCGCCGCCTTTCGGATGACGGATATATAACCGCCTAGGCCTTTCCGCGCCTGAGGTCACGCAGCAAAAACCGTACAGGCGCCAGCGCCGCAGCCAGATCGCGCGGCACAGGCAGCGGCTCATCCGATATCATCGCCGCAATCATTTCACCGCAAAGCGGCGCGGTGGTCATACCATGCGCGCCAAATCCGGTGCTGATATAAACGCTATCAATCAAAGGCAGCGGGCGGTCATCTGCGGCCGCATTAAAACGCAGATCGGCGAAGGCCGTGCAAACCGCGGGCGCATCTGGCGCGCGGCCCGCCGCGGGCAGCTTGTCAGGCGTGGCGGCGCGGTATCCGGCGCGGGCACCGATAACATCGGCGGCTGTTACATTCAGCTGCGGCAGATGCCGCGCCAGTTTTTCCAAATTTTCGACATTGTCTTCGGGGCGCAGCGCGGCTTCGGCGGCGGGCTCTTTTTGGAATGTCGCGCCGATATATTGGATACCTTTGATGGGCGGGCTGATATAGCCCTCATGACAAATGACCGTATCGAGCGCAGCGGAGGCCGCCGTGGGCCGAATACAGCTGATCTGGCCGCGCAGTGATTGCAGCGGCAGCCAGCTTGTCTGCGGCAGATCCTTGCTCTGGTTGCCCAGCGCAATCACGACATCGTCGGCGAGACAAATCAGCTTTTGATCGGCATCCAGCACGCGCCATGACACGCCGTCTTTTTCAAGCGCCGCACCCGTATGCGCAAATACCGTTTCAATCAGCGGGTGTTTGCCCAGCGCGGCGCAAAAATCCGGCGGGCAAAGATATCCGGCCATGGGCAAATGCAGCTGCCCCTCTTCGCAAACGGCATATTCGGGCGGCAGGCTGTTGTTGTCGACCTGACGGCGATGACGTTCGGCTTCTTCGGCGTCTTTGTCGATATGCGTCACGCCGCAGGCCGTCCATGATGGCAGCGGCAAGGCCGAGCAAAGCATACGGGTATAGCAAAACCCGTGCGCATAGAGCTTGCCCGCAGGGGACGGGTCTATCGTGATTTTCGGGTAAACAATCCCGACAGGGTTGCCGGATGTTTCCTGTGCGACGCTTTTTTGTCTGTCGATCAGCGTCACGCGGTGACCGCGCCGTGCCAAGGCATAGGCGGCGCTGCACCCTGCAATACCGCCGCCCAGCACCGCGATATGCCGCCGCGGCGCCGGTGTTTTTGCGGCGCCGGATTTTTGCGCCGTGGTCATCGACCATTTAATCCCGAATCCTTTGACCTTGCGCACATCGAACCCCAGCGCCTTGAAAGCGCGCCGCATATGTCCGGCAACCGAAAATGTGGCCAGCGTGCCCTGCGGCTTTGTACGCGCGGCGATGGCGGGAAAAAGATCTTCGTGCCACATATCCGGATTTTTGGCCGGAGAAAATCCATCCATAAACCAGGCGTCGAAATCACCGTCAATCTGCGGCAGCATATCGGCGACATCGCCGAAGCACAGCATCAAACGAATACGCCCGTCCGCCAGCAGCAGCGTATGAAATCCTTCGATCAGGGGCGGGTATTGCGCTTTGATTTGTGCGCATATGTCTGCGTGCTGCGGCCACTGCGCATATATTTGCGCCAGCATCTCCGGCGGTATCGGATGTTTTTCAATGCTGACATAAACCAAATGCGCATCATGCGGCGCCGTTGCAAGAAACAGCGCCGCGCTGAGCAGAAAATTCATACCGGTGCCAAATCCCAGCTCGCCGATATGAAAGCTTTCCGCACCAAGCGTGCTGAACCGTGCGGCAAGGTTGCTGTGCCGCAAAAAAACATAATCTGATTCCGCGAATCCCGCGCCGCGCTGGAAATAAACGTCGCCGTAATCCAGACTTTCAAGATCGCCGTTCTCAGACCATTGCAAACGAGCCGGTTTCAATGCCACAATAGAGGTTCCTGATGACTCTTCGCGCAAATGCCCGATGGCCTGCGGTGAAGGTCGTTATGAACATAACATCACAGCAAGAAACATAAAGGCAAGAAGTGGGGCCAAAACAAATGACATCTGCGGGTGTGATCAGCGTTCTTTTTGTTTGTACGGGTAATATCTGCCGCTCGCCGACGGCAGAGGGCGTTTTCCGGCATCTGGCCGCCGAAGCGGGGCTGGCAGACAAAATACAGGTTGATTCGGCCGGCACTGATTCGTATCACATCGGCGAAGCGCCGGATCGCCGCGCCATTAAGATTGCCGCGCGCCACGGTGTTTCGTTGCAAGGGCAGAAAGCCCGCGCCCTGCGCCCCGAAGATTTTAATACTTTCGATTATCTCTATGCCATGGACGGCGGGCATTTATTTGACATGCAAAGCCGCGCCCCCGAAGGACATACGGGAAAAGTCGAATTGTTTCTGGCCGCCGCCGGTCACGCGGCGCAGGATGTTCCGGATCCGTGGTACGGCACCGAAGCCGATTTTGAAAATGTGTTCGATCTGGTGCAGGGGGCGTCTGTTCAGTTGCTTGCCCGCCTGCGGGAGGCGCACGGCCTATGATTTCTCCACCGATCTACAGCGAAATTGAACAAGCCATGGGTCGCCGTATTGCGGCGATCGCCCCTTTGTCTGCGGCAAACAATGCGCAGATTTACAGGATTACATTTGATGACGGCGTCACGCGCGTTGCCAAAGTGGCCGAGCGCGGGCTGGATACCGAAGCATGGATGCTGAAATACCTGCGCGAAAAATCATCGCTGCCGGTTCCCGAAGTTTATCATTCTAACGAACATGTCATCATCATGGAGTTCGTTTATGCGGAATCAATCATCGATTACCGCATCGAAGGCAGCGCCGCTGCGCAGCTGGCCGCGCTGCATGCCGTTGCCGGTGAATCCTATGGTATGGAGCGGGATACGCTCATCGGCTCGCTCACGCAGCCGGGGGGCTGGGACAACGACTGGGCGCAGTTCTTTGCTGAAAAACGCCTTGTTTATATGGCGCGCAAGGCCCTGAATGAAAACAAGATCGATACGCGCATGATGACGCAAATCGAAAAACTGGCGGCGAAGCTGCCTGCAATCCTTAAAAACCCGCAGCCGCCGTCGCTGGTACACGGCGATGTCTGGAGCGGCAATATGGTGATCGGCCACGGCAGTATCGCCGCTTATCTCGATCCGGCTATTTATTATGCGGACGCAGAGGTAGAACTGGCGTTTATCCGCCTTTTTAATACCTTCAGCGATTCATTTTTTGCCAGATACAGCGAACTGCGCCCGATACGTCCGGGCTTTCATGAAGAGCGCGCGGATATTTATAACCTCTATCCGCTTTTGGTGCACACGCGCCTTTTCGGCGCATCCTACGCACGCAAGGCGCAAAAAATATTGGATAAATTCAGCTAGGTTTAAAGCGCCAGCGCGCCCAGCGTCCGGCACACCAGCGCATCCAGATCTGCCGCGCCCAGTTGTGCAGGGCTCAGCTTTTCCTCGACAACCAGCGTGGTGAGGCCGTGGCAGAGGCTCCAGACCGCAACCGTTGTGAAGCGCGCCTCTTCGGCGGTCATGCCCGCTTTGCCCACCAGCGCGGCTGAAATCAGCGCATAGCTTTTACCCGCTGTCATCGCCAGCGTGGGAAAGCGTTTCAGATCTGCCAGTTCGCGGCCGAACATGATGCCGAACAGCGGTTTGTTATCGACCGCAAAACGGACGTAAGCGCAGGCGAGTTTTTCGATTTTTTCCTGCACGGTTTTTGCGCCGGTTGCGGCTTCGGCCATGCCGAGCGCAAGACGCTGGAAACCGGTTTCGGCAACCGCGGCCAGCAGTTCGTCCTTGTCGCGGAAATGGCTATAGGGCGCAGCCTGCGTGACGCCCGTGGCGCGCGCCAGACTGCGCAGGCTCAGGCCGTCGATGCCATCGTTCGATAAAATATCCAATGCGGCGGCCAAAAGTGCTTCGCGCAGGTTACCATGATGGTATTTAAATTTTTTCTGGAAATCGATAGCGGTGTCGGCGGTCATAGTTTTCCCCTGATGCTGCCTTTCGCATGGTACATGCGAACCCTTCGCAAGTATCTTTGCACCTGTCAGATGCAGGGGTCAACAGTCAATCGATCCGGCACTGCCGCAAACAGATACGGGGTTGCAATCGCTGCCCTGCTGCCGCATCATCGGGCATTCGCATAATATATGTTTGGAGACGGATCATGACCGACGCCCCAAAGCCGCCGTCTGGAAACAATCCCGCCGCGCCGCTGTCCTATCCCAAGGAAACGCGCGGGCATAATTTTTATGACATGGACGTCAACGTGCAGCGACTGCTGGGGCGTCTGGCACCCGACATGCTGGCGCGCAATCAGGACAGGCTGAAAGATTTTGGCGCTTTTGTCGGCGGCCCGCTCGACGAACAGGCAAGTTATAGCGACCGCCACGCACCGCCCAAACTGGAAACCCATACCAAGACCGGCGAAAAACGCAGCCGCGTGATTTTCAACCGTGACTATGAAACCTGCCATCAGGAAGCCTATAAAAAAGGCACGATCGGTCTTGCTTTCATGGAAGACGATCCGGAGCCGCATCTGCTCAGCTTTGCCATGGGCTATATGCTGTCACAGGCGGATATTTCGGTGCATTGCCCTGTGACGATGACAGGGGCGGTTGCCTATGTGCTTGATAAATTCGCCCCAAAGGATGTACGTGATACCTATCTGGGCGACATGACGCGCATGGACGGCGAAACCAAAACCGGCGGCACCTGGGCGACGGAATTGCATGGCGGCTCCGACGTTGGTGCAACGACGACGACGGCAAAAACCGATGGCGGCAAAATCACACTGCACGGGCTGAAATGGTTTACCAGCAATGCCAATTCCGGTCTTGCGCTGGCAACGGCGCGTCCCGAAGGCGCACCGGCGGGCAGCAAAGGCCTCGGCCTGTATCTGGTGCCCAGCCACCTGAAAGACGGCAGCCAGAACAAATACAGCGTGCGGCGTCTTAAAGACAAACTGGGTACCAAGGGCCTTGCCACGGGCGAGATCGACCTTGAAGGCGCGGAAGTGATCGAAGTCGCCCCGCCGCCGCACGGCCTTAAGATGATGATGGAGGCGCTGGAATATAGCCGCATTCATAACGCCATGAGCGGCGCCGGTGTGCAGCGCCGCGCCTTGATGGAAGCCGCGAGCTGGGCGACGCACCGCGAAGCTTTTGGCCAGCCCATCGTCAATTACCCGATGGTGCAGAACGAATTGATGGATTTGATGGTCAAGGCCGAAGCGTCAACGGCGCTGGCGTTTGAAGCGGCCAAGACGTTTGACGCAGCGCTCAAAGACGATACGCAGCGCGCGTGGCTGCGCATTTCGACGGCGCTTGCCAAATATCGCACCGCCGAAGATGGCGTGCAGGCCGCCAAGAAAGCGCTCGAACTGGTCGGCGGCAATGGCTATACCGAAGAATTCCCAACCGCGCGGCTTTTGCGCGATGCGATGGTGCTGACAGTCTGGGAAGGCCCCGCCAATATTCAGGCGCTGGAGCTGCTGCGCATGGTGGCGGGCAAAGAGCCGGGCGATAAGCTGTTCACCGATAAAATCAAAGCCGTTTCAGATGCCCTGCCCGCCGAAATGGCGGCAGAAAAAAAACATCTCCAAACCGGCCTTGTGCAGGCAGAACGCGCCCTTGCCCATTTGCGCAAACATCCCGAAGACGGCGCGCGCTTTGCACGCAAGTTGATGGACCATATGGCTGATGTCCTCTCCGGTGCGCTTTTGGCCGAAGAGGCGGCACATGATCTTTCGCATCATAACGATGCGCGCAAGGTGCTGATCGCGCGCAGCTATCTTGATCGCGCTTTTGGTGCAAAAGAATTCAAAATCGGCTCGGAAAAAGACCCCGCGCAGGTACATTTCGATGCGCTTTTGCATTACCGTCCTCTTGCGCCCGCCGCGCTGGGCGATGCGCCCGTGCCGCCGCCCGCCAAACCCGAAATGCCAAAGCCGCCGCAGCCATAAGATGACACAAACAAAATCAGATGATGCGGATATATCAGCGCGCTATCACGCCGTGATGGCGCATTGCCGCGCGTACAACGGGGCGGATACGCCGCGCAGTCTGCGCATTCTGGCGCTCAATTTCTTTTTGTTCTTTTCGCTGCTGCTTATGATGCATGCCGCGCTTGCGGTATCTTATCCGCTTGTACTGCTGCTTTCCGTGCCGGCGGCATTTATGCTGGTGCGGCTTTTTATCGCGCAGCATGATTGCGGCCATGGGGCCTATTTTAAATCGCGCCGCGCCAACGACTGGACGGGGCGTGTGATTAGTCTGTTCACCTTTGCGCCCTATGATTTGTGGCGGCGCGAACATGACGTGCATCATGCTTTTGTCGGGCAGATAGACCGTCAGGATATTGGTTACATCGATATCCTGACGCGTGATGCCTATAGCGCCCTGCCGCCGCTGCGGCGCTTTTTGTACAGGCTCTATCGTCATCCGCTGGTGCTGTTGCTGGTGGGCGTGCCGCTGCATAATATCATTTTGCTGCGTGTGCCACCGCTGCGCCGGCGCGGGTTTGATACGCGGCGCTTTATTTCTTTCGGCGCGGCCTGGCGCAGTGTCATGCTGCACAATGCCGCGCTTTTTATGCTTTATGGCGGCGCAGCCTTTGTGCTTGGCGGCGGCATGGTTTTTGCGCTTTATGCTCCGGTGATCATTATGGCCTGGCAAATTGGCGGCTGGATGTTTTATGTGCATCATCATTTTGAAGACGCCTATTGGCAAGCCGGTGAAGACTGGCACCCGCATGCGGCGCGGCTGCTGGCCAGTTCGCACTACCGCTTGCCGCCGCTCTGGCACTGGTTGACCGGTTATATCGGTTTGCACCATGTGCATCATTTTTCCAGTGGCATCCCGCATTACAAACTGGCTGAATGCATGGCGGGGAATGCGGACTTACAAAAAATGAATCCGGTTTCGTTCCGGCAAAGCCTTTCCGCGGTCTGGCTGGCAGCCATTGATCCGGCGCGGCAAAAAATGATCCGCTTGTCCGATATCGCCGGATAGATGTTATCGGGGTGCAAAACGCTGCTGCAAAGCCGGGCGCTCGTCCGGACATTTTTCAGCCTCGCGCTTGTAATTTTCCGGTGTGTCGATTTCGCCTTGCCGCAGGCGGCGCGCTTCGCGCAGGCGTTCGGCCATCGGCAGGCTGGCCTCGACGATTTCTTTCATCAGCCGCCGCTGGTGCTGCGCGGCCTCGCTCTGTTTATAGGGGCCAAAGCCCTGATAACCAAGCGAACGCAGATATAGCATCATATCCATCTGGATACGCGGCAAATATTCCTGAATGGCGGCGATGTCGATTTTGACATGCTCGGCCTCATGCGCGCGCGTCACGCGCAGGCTGCACGGCATGTCCAGAATGTCTTTTGAGATAAAAACAGCCGGGCGATAGGTGATCCAGAATATCGCCTTGTCGACATACAGGCATTGATTGCCGCTGCGGTCTGTGATGGTTTTAAAGCTAACGCGGAAATTGCTGTCGGTCACGCTGGTGGTCACGCCGAAAACAACGGCGCGTTTGTCTGTGGCCAGTGTCGATTCTTTGTCGCCGGACATGCTTTTGCGCAGCGTGGCGGCGGTGTGGTCTTCGTTGTAATAAAGAGGCTCCGACGCGAAATGCACATCGACCTTGGGCGCGTTTTCAACCGGACAAGCGCCCATCGCCACATTCAACATCAGCGCCCCCGCCAGCGCCGTCATATCCAGCCCCCACAGCACCATGTATTGTCACCTGCATAAAAAAATCGCCCGCAACAAACAGTGTAATCTGCGTAACGTAAAAGCCGAAATAGGTTTTAAGGAAGGGTTTGGTGGACCCGATCGGGATCGAACCGACGACCTCCTGCATGCCATGCAGGCGCTCTCCCAGCTGAGCTACGGGCCCTCACCGCGGGCGCGTGGCCCGTATGAAGTTCCGGTATATAACCAGAAAGCCCGCGCTGTTTCAATAACTATTTCGTGCGCGTCGGTATCGGCATTTGGCTGCTAATCTTTTGATTAGAATAGAATTTATGGCGCGGGGTGCTGTGCCCTGCGCGCAGGGGCGGGCAGACGGACGGCCTTGATGGCGCGCGCCAGCTCGGATTCGTCGGCGCATTTCACAAATTGCTGGCTGCCGTGGACGGGCCCGCTTTTGGCGCGGCCTTTCTCATCTGTCTCTGTGCCCCAGTCGAAATTTTCAAGACCCAGCGAGGCATGAAACGTCCCAATAAAGTAAACGCCATGATGCGCGGCCCGCATCACGGCAACATCATGTCCGGCAATATAGGCACCTTGCATACAGCCGTCTTTATCGCCAAAGGCATAGCCGCGCTCTGCGTCAAAAGCGCGGCACATCTCGTTTAACGTTTTTTCAGCGGCGCGGCGGCGCAGCTGGGCGTCTTCTTGCAGGGTGCCGAAACTTGCCATTTGCAGGCGCAGGTCTTCGGCTGTCACGGTATCGCCTTCGGTACAAAGGCTGCAGGCGGCCAGCCACCAGCAGGCCGGGCTGTCGGCATCGCGGATACGCCAGCTGCCGGTTTCATCCTGCGTTATAGCGCTGCGCACGGCGGCAACGGCGGCGGGGGTATAGGCGGCGTGCAGTGTAGCACAAAGGGGAGCTGCCGCCGCTGGGATCAGGCCGAGCGCGCAGGCGATACCGGCATCAAATCCGGCCGCGGTGCCCTGAGGCTCCGGTATGCGCGCGGCAAGCGAGGCTGTGCGGTCAATCTGCGGCGGCCAGTGGCCCAGTGCGGCGATTTCCGCGCTGCGCTGCAAGACAAGCTGTTTGATCGCGGCGGGTGGCTGCGCGGCGATATCCTATGCGGGGGTGAAGCTGTGCCGGCTGTTCATCTGCAGATCAGCGCGTCAGCGCCGGTGCTGTCAGCCGCAGCGGCGGTTTTTTTGCCGCGGTCTGCAAAAGCGCGCTGCGAATACCCGCCGGGCGCGCGGCGATGGCAGCGTGGCGTTCGCTGGGGACGCCATGGTTTTTGGCGACGGGTCTGGCAAGGTTTCCGGCGCTGTCGAAATGTTCGGCAGTAACGGGTTTGCCGCCGACATTATAAACCGGCGTGTTAAAGCCTTTTTTGCCCGCGCGCAAATCGCGGATGATTGTTTTGTCGTCGTCTTCAAGGCCGAATGTTTTGTCTTTTTCGTTCTGCCACCCGATATTGTGTTTCTGCATATCCGCAATGACCAGATCGCGCCGTGCGGGGCTAAGACCCGCCAGCGCATCGTCGCCGTCATTTCGGGAGAATTTCGGAGCACCCGCCGCCCAGGCCACTTTGCCAAGGATTTCCCGCGTGTCATGGCGGAGTTTGATATAACGCTCTTCTACGGTTTTGTACTGCGCCGCGGTAATAAACGGCACACCGGCATCATCCGGGCCGCGGCTGGACATCAGTGCAACATAGTGCCCGCCTTGGAAAACCTCGTAAGGAACATTGGGGTTGAGTGCCATATCTGCCGATTCTTTCGTGCCATATTCATCAAAGCGCAAGCCTATTGTCGCATAGAGGCGTTAGCATTTTATTAAGCTTCTGTGGATTGAACGCGCGCACAAGAAAAAACCCCGCCGGTGAGGGCGGGGTTTTTGTGTATCCGAAAGACAGCGCTTAATCGCGGCTGCCCATCAAAGACATCAGGTGCTGGAACAGCAGTACAAAGTTCAGGTACAGGTTCAGGGCACCCATGATAGCGACTTTGGCATTGGCTTCGGCCATATGCGCGCCGTAGGCATAGGTTTCCTTCAGGCGCTGTGTATCCCAAGCTGTCAGGCCGGTGAAAATGAACACGCCAAGAACCGACGTGATGAAATGCATCATCGTTGATTGCAGGAAAAGGTTCACAACCATCGCGATGATGAGGCCAAAGAGACCCATCATCATGAATCCGCCCATACCGGACAGGTCACGCTTGGTGGTATAACCGTAAAGGCTGGTCGCGCCAAACATGCCCGCGGTGATAAAGAACACACGCGCAATGCTTTCGGCGGAATAGGCGATGAAGATCGACGACATCGACAGGCCCATTACAGCGGCAAAGCCGTAAAACAGCATTTGCAGCTTGGCAGCCGGCCAGCGGCGGGTGCGGCCATCGGTAAAGCCGAACATGATAAATGCCAGCGGTGCCAGGATCACAACCCATTTCATCGGGGTGCCTAAAACGAGCTTGAACAGCTGCTCCGAGCCCATCATCATCTGGGCGAAGCTGAAGGCAACAAGGCCCGTCACCACAAGGCCGATGCCCATGGTGTTATAGACGCTGCGCATGAAGCCCTGAAGGCCGGCATCGACATCGGTGCCTTGCGCGGCAGCGGTCGCCTGAGGGCGGTAGGGATCGTAGGACATGTGTTTTCCTCTCCTGAAGCTTTAAAAAAGTCGTCCGTGCGGATAATGCCGCAGACTGGACTTATACGTTCTATTATACCGCAAAGATCACCCTCTGCGGTTGTTTAAAGTAAATATATGAATTTTCAGACGAATTTCAAGGATTTCGCAAATAAGGCGCCGGTTTTTGCCCCATCGCCCGCCATGTGCCTGACATTCCGGCCAAAACGGTGATGCCAAGGCACAGGGCCGTCACCCATAATACCGATGCGGCACTGAAGCTGAACGGCATGTTCAAAATAAACGTCATCGCGGCCCAGCCGCCCAAAGTGCCCAGCCCGCCTGCAATCGACACGGTGATCAGACCCAGCAGCGCATATTCCAGCAAAAACGTGCGCATGATTCGCCCGCGCGTCGCGCCGAGGACTTTGAGCACCACCGCGTCATAGACATGTCGCCGCCGCGCGGCAGCAATACCGCCAGACAGCACCAGCGTCCCTGCAACCAATGTCAGCGCAGCACTAACGCGCACAGCATCGGCAATGGCGCGCAGAAAGCCCTGCGCCAGTTCAAGCGCATCGCGGATACGGACGCTGGTGATATTCGGCAGCTCGCGCGCAAGCCGTGATTGCAGCGCGGTTTCGGCATCGCTGTCCACAATGACGGTCGAAATAAAAGGTGCCGGAATATCATCCACTGCCCCGGGCGCAAAAGTCATGGCAAAGTTCATGGCAAAGCTCGCCCATGAAATTTCACGCACGTTCATGACGGTTGCCTCTGTTTCAACGCCAAGAATTTCGATGACCATCTTGTCGCCGGCGCCAATGCCAAAAGCGCGCGCGACGTTGGTCGCAATCGACAGCACGGGCGGGCCGCTGTAATCTTTTGGCCACCATGTCCCTTCAGTCAGGCGGCTATGCGGCGGCATCTCGGACAGGTAGGTAAAGCCGCGGTCGCCATGCGTGACCCATTCTTCGTTTTTGTCCTTCAGCGCCTTGTCAGCGGGAATGCCGTTGACGCTGACAACGCGGCCGCGCAGCGACGGGTTGATGATAAGATTGCGCGCGCCCTTTGTGCCAGCGATGATGCTTGTATAGGCTTCTTTTTGGTCGTCTTGAATGTCGAGCATAAAAAACGACGGCAGATCGGCTGAAATATCATCACCGATCAGGCGGGAGAAATTATGTTCGACCTGCGCAATGGCCACCAGCACCGTCAGGCCAAGGCCGAGCGAAAGGACAATACTGGTCGTCGCATTACCGGGGCGCGTCAGGTTGGCCACAGCCATGCGTGCTTCGGGGCTTTTGCGCGGGCGCAGCGCGCGAAGACCGCGCTGGATCAGGGCCGAGGCAATTTGAAAAACGCCAAAGGTCACAAAAGCACTGAACACAAAATAAAGCGCATAACGCGGGATCGGCGCCGTCTGTACGGCCAAAATTCCAAGCGCGGCGGCCAGAAAACCGATCCAGATCAGGACGGGCAGGGCAGGGCGGTTGTGTGACGGAGCCACAAGATCACGAAACAGATCTGTCGGCCGTGTGCGCACGGCGCGCCCCAGCGGCCACAGACAAAAGCACAGGGTAATCAGCAAGCCAAAAGCTGCCGATTGCGCCCAGATATGCGGATAGATACCGGTTTGGTCTGACAGGCTGAACTTTTCTGTCAGGATGGCACCGGTCACAACCGCACCGCCACTTCCCAGCACCAGTCCCGCGCCAATCCCCAGCAGCGCCAGAAAAAGAATCTGGAACAAATAGGTGCGGAAAACAAACCCCTGCGGCGCGCCCAGACATTTTAACGTGGCAATTTCGGCAAGGCGGGTATCAAGAAAGCTTTTTACAGCGTTTGAAATACCGACGCCGCCAACCAAAAGCGTGGTCAGGCCGATCAGCATCAAAAACAATGTCAGGCGGTTGATATAGCGCTCGATACTGGGGGAGGCATTCAGGAATGTGCGGATGCGTATGTCTTCATCGCCAAAGCGTGCGGTGATTTTATTCATCGCGGCTTCCAGCTGCGCTTCGCTGTCAAGGCCGGGGATGGCAATGCGCGTGCGGTATTCCAGCAGGTTTCCCGTGCCGGTCAGGCCGGTTGCACGAAAAGCCGCCAGCGATGTCAGCAGACGCGGCGCAAGGGCGAAGCCGCTGGCATTGACACTGTCCGGCTCGCGGCCAATCACGGCGCGTATGATAAAAGCGGTCTGTCCCAGATAAACCGTATCGCCGATATGTGCATCCAGCCGCGCCAGAATATCTTTTTCAACGGCGGCGCCCAAAATCCCATCGGCGTCAGGCTCAAAAAGACTTTGCGGTGCGGCGGTAATTTCCGCGCCGGTTGCATCCAGTAAAATAGCGCGGCCATAAAGCGGCCATGCATCATCGACTGCTTTGATCTCGACAATCGCGGCCATATCCGTTTTTTCGTTCCGCGCCATCGCGCGGGTTTCGGTGATAATGCTGGTGCGGCCGCCCATGTCGGTTTGCAAAAACGCCAGCATCTCGTCACTGACAGGGGCATGCGCCGTGCGGATCGCCAGATCGCCGCCCAGAATATAGCGGCCATCGTGCCGCAGGCTGTCACTCATGCCTTGCGACACCGACGCAACGGCGGAAATCATCGCCACGCCCAGCACAAGGCAGGAAATAAAAATGTAAAACCCGCGCACGCCGCTGCGTAATTCGCGGCGGGCATAAATCAGGCTTAGCCAAAGACCGCGCATCAGGCGGCCACCGCGCCGCTGTGGATTTGGCCGTCGCGGATGCTGACCTTGACGTCACAGCGTTCCGCCAGCTGTGTATCATGCGTGACCAGCACCAGCGTGGTGCCGTGTTTGCGCGTCATGTCGAACATCAGGTCGATGACTTTCTGGCCGGTGTCATGGTCAAGGTTTCCGGTCGGCTCGTCGGCCAGAATCAGGCGCGGCGCGGTCACAAACGCGCGGGCGATGGCAACGCGCTGCTGCTCCCCGCCCGACAGCTGGCCGGGGTAATGGGTCAGCCGGTGATCAAGGCCAACGGCGGTCAAAGCCTCTTCCGCTTTCTTGAAGGCATCAGGGCTGCCGGCAAATTCCAGCGGCACGGCCACGTTTTCAAGGGCGGTCATGGACGGGATCAGGTGGAAACTTTGGAAGATAATCCCTATATTATCTCTGCGGAAGGCAGCCAGCGCGTCTTCGTCAAGGCCGGTCAATTCGCGCCCGCCGACATGAATACGCCCGCTGGTCGGCTTTTCAAGCCCGCCCAGAACCATCAAAAGGGTGGTTTTGCCGCTGCCGGAAGGGCCGACGATACTGACGGTTTTGGCGGCAGGCAGGTCGAGAGAGATACCGCGCAGGATATGGACATCGCCCGCGCCGCTTGACATATGTAAATCAACCTTCTCCAGCTGCACCAGAATGTCTGGCGGCGGGGTGGGTGCCGAACCGGAGGTTGCCATTATGTTTTTCTCCCTTTGCCGCAATGCGGTCTTTTCAAGACCTTCATTAGATAATTCAAGGGGCTATATAGTCAAGCTTGCCCTGGCCATGCTGCTGGTATTTTCGGCCCCTGCTGCGGCGCAGGCAGGCGGGGCGGCGGCCCCGACGGGTGGCGGCAAAACGGTGTTGGCCTTCGGTGACAGCATTACGGCCGGTTATGGCCTGAACAAATCCGAAGCCTTGCCCGCGCAGCTGCAGGCCCTGCTTGAAGCAAACGGGCTGCCTGTGACTGTCATCAATGCGGGCGTATCCGGCGAAACCACCGCGGGCGGTCTGCGGCGGCTGGAATGGGCGCTCAAAAAGCATAACCCCGATTACGTGATTCTCGCCCTCGGCGGCAATGACATGCTGCGCGCCATCGACCCGCGCAGCAGTTTGCAAAATCTGCAGCAGATGATGGAAATCCTCAAGGCGTATAAAAAACCCGTGCTGCTTGCAGGGATGCGCGCGCCCGAAAGCATGGGGCCGGTTTTTTCCAAAGGCTATGATCTGATGTATCCCGGCCTTGCGCGCGATTATGGCGCGGTTTTTTATCCTTTTATCCTCGAAGGCGTGGCGCAAAACCCTGCGCTCAATTTGCGCGATGGTGTGCACCCGAATGCGCAAGGGGTGGCGGTGATTGCCAAGGGTATGTATCCTTATGTCGTCGAGCTGCTGAAAAAATAACAACAAAAACGAAAGCCTTCCCATGAAATACAATACGCTGGGCATGACCGATCTCAAGGTCAGCCTGATCTGTCTTGGTACGATGACCTTCGGCGAACAAAACAGCGAAGCCGAAGCCTTCGAACAAATGGATTTTGCCACATCAAACGGCATCAATTTTTTTGATACGGCCGAGCTTTATGCCGTGCCGCCGCGCGCCGAAACCTATGGCCGCACCGAAGAAATCATCGGCAATTGGCTGCAAAAATCCGGCAAGCGCAAAGACGTTGTGCTGGCAACCAAAGTCGTTGGCGCCGCAGGACATATGAAATGGATCAGGGGCGGGGAGGCACGGCTGAACCGCGCGCAAATCACCGCCGCGCTGGATGCCAGCCTTGCGCGGCTGCAGACAGATTACATCGATCTATATCAAATCCACTGGCCGCAGCGTCCGGTGAATAGTTTTGGCAAGCTTGGCTATGACCAGTTCAACGTTTCGGGGCGCGAAGCTGATGTATTGCTCGAGACGCTGCAAACGCTGGGCGATGCGGTGCAATCCGGCAAGATCCGGCACATCGGCCTTTCCAACGAAACGCCCTGGGGCGTGATGAAATATCTGGAACTGGCGGCGGCGCATAATCTGCCGCGCGTACAGTCGATCCAGAACCCCTACAGTTTCCTCAACCGCAGTTTCGAGATCGGCCTTGCCGAAATGGCACTGCAGGAAAAGGTCGGGCTGCTGGCCTATGCGCCACTGGCGGCCGGCACACTGACGGGCAAATATCTGGATGGCAAACTGCCCGAAGGCTCCCGCCGTGCCATCGACAACCGTCCGTCGCGCTATGACCGCAAGGGCGTCGATGATATTGTGCGCGGCTATATCGACCTTGCCGCGCGGCACGAGCTGGATGTGGCTGTCATGGCGCATGCTTTTGTGAATACGCGCCCGTTTCTGACGTCAAATATTATCGGTGCCACGCGCGTTGATCATATCAAAACCGCGCTGTCATCGCTGGACTTCACGCTGCCGGCCGAATTGCTGGCAGATATCGACGCGCTGCATATCCGCCATCCCATCCCCTGCCCGTAAGAGGTTTTTTTATGCCGCGCCTTTTTGTCGGCCTTGATATGCCGCCCTATGTCTCCGAACGTATTCACCTGCTCTCGGGCGGCATTCCCGGCGCGCGCTGGACGAAGGTTGAAAATTATCACGTGACGCTGACCTTTATCGGCGATGTCAGCGAGGCGCAAGTCGACGACATTGACGAAGCCCTCGCCGGCATCGATTGCCCCGCGTTCGATCTTGAAATTTCAGGCACTGGCAGCTTTGCGCAGGGCGACGACCCCAAAGTGCTCTGGCTCGGCATCGCGGAAAATCCGGCGCTCAAGCTGCTAAAACAGCGCGTCGACAGCGCGCTCGATCACTATGGTATTCCGTTTGAACGCCGCAGCCGCTTTACGCCGCATATCACCCTCGCCCGTTTCCGACAGCATCCGGAAGAAGACAAAATCGGTGCGTTTATGCAGACACATAACCTGTTCAAACTACCGCCGCTGGCGATAGAAGATTTCGTCCTCTACGAAAGCTATAGCGGCTCGGACGGGCCGGTCTATCAACCGATGGAATATTATCCGCTGGGAAGTTAAGAAATCCCTGCGCACATTTCTTTAATGACGTCATCCAGCGTTTTGCCTTCCGCGCGGGCGGCGAAGTGCAGGGCCATACGGTGGCGCAAAATCGCAGGAGCGATTTCGATCACATCGTCCAGCGACGGTGTATAGCGCCCGTCCAGCAAAGCATAAGAACGTGCGGCCAGCATAAAGGCCTGCGCCGCGCGCGGCCCCGGCCCCCAGCTGACAAATCTTTTCACGATGTCGATTTTGGTCTGTTCGGGCCGTCCCGATTGCACCAGCTGCAAAATGCCGTCGACGACTTTCTGGCCGATGGGCAGCTGGCGCACGGTGCGCTGCGCGGCCTGAATTTCTTCGGCGGTGAAAACGGCGGTGGCCTTGTCCTCGCTGATGCCGGTGGTCGCCAGCATCATACGGCGTTCATCGGCGGCATCGGGATAGCCGATGTTGATTTGCAGCATAAAACGGTCAAGCTGTGCTTCGGGCAGGGGGTAGGTGCCTTCCTGCTCCAGCGGGTTTTGTGTTGCCATGACATGGAACGGACGCGGCAGGTCATAAGTTTTACCACCAACAGAAACCTGATATTCCTGCATCGCCTGCAAAAGCGCGGACTGGGTGCGCGGGCTGGCGCGGTTGATCTCGTCCGCCATCAGCAGCTGGCAGAAAATCGGCCCTTTGAGAAAGGTAAATCCTTTGCTGCCATCCGCCGCCGCACCGAGAATTTCGGAGCCCAGAATATCTGCCGGCATCAGGTCGGGCGTACATTGCACGCGCCGGCTGTCTAGGCCAAGCACGGTGCCGAGCGTATCGACCAGTTTGGTTTTGCCAAGTCCGGGTAGCCCCATCAGCAAAAAGTGGCCGCCGGAGAGGATCGAGGTCAGGCACAGATCCACCACGCGGTTTTGGCCGAAAATAACAGTGCGGACAGATTCGCGCGCCGCGGCAAGGCGTCCTTTGAGCTTGACGGTCTGCTGTTCAAGGTCGGCGGTGATTTCGGTGCGCATCGGCTCAACGGACATGGTTCTTCCTTTGTGTCTGGGTTAACCTACCTTTAGTATAATAAGAGATAATGAATAAAGCAGAAAGAAATGTCTGATAATCATCCCCTGCCCGCCCTGCCCGAAGAGGATTTCGCCATAGAAATCCTGCGCGACGGCACATGGCTGCACCGCGGGCGGCCGATCCTCAGGCATAATCTGGTAAAGCTTTTCGCAACAGTGCTGCGGCGTGATGAAAACGGCGATTACTGGCTGCAAACACCGGCCGAACGCGGGCGGATTGCGGTGGCCGATGCGCCCTTCGTTGCGGTTGAAATGCGGCAGGAAGCTTCTGAACAGGGACAAAACCTGCTATTCAGGACAAATGTTGACGATTGGGTGACGCTGGGGGCGGGGCACGAACTGCGCATCGGCACAGATACCGAAACGCAAACGCCGGTACCCTATATCCATATCCGCAAAGGTTTGGAAGCACGGATCGTCCGCAGTGTGTATTATGAACTGGCCGCGCTGGCCGTACCGGATCCGGATCATCCCGATCTTTACGGCGTTCACAGTGGCGGCGGTTTTTATGAACTGGGACGAATAGACAAGTAGCTTAAGTAAACACCGACAAGAAATAAAAAGAACAAGAACAAGAAATGCAGAAACTGAGCCTGATTGAAAAAAAACTTTCCGCCTACCGCTGCCGCAGCGGGCAGGACTGTTTGGGCGACCATCTGCTGACGCCCGATTGGCAAACCCCGCCGCCGCCCTACCGCGATGCGGCGGTATTGATTGCCCTTTTGCCGCGCGGGGATGATTTGTCGGTGGTTTTTACGCAGCGCACATCGCATCTGACCGCGCATGCGGGGCAGGTCAGCTTCCCGGGCGGCGGGGTGGAGGCGCAGGACTTTGACGCTATCGCCACGGCGCTGCGCGAAGCAGAAGAAGAAATCGGCCTGCCGCGCGACAGCGTGCGCGTGCTCGGCCAGCTGGATGATTATATTACCGGCACAGGGTTTCTGGTGCGTCCGGTGGTGGGGTTTGTCCCCGAGGTGCCCGTCTGGCAGCCGGATGATTTTGAAGTCGCGGAGATTTTCGATGTGCCGCTTTCATATCTGGCGGCGCCGGGCCGCATTTTTACCAGCAGCCGGGAGTTTCGCGGCATAGAGCGCCATTTTTACGCCTGCGACTGGGAAAAATTTCATATCTGGGGTGCGACCGCAGGGATGTTGAAAAACTTCATCGATGTGATCGCGGCGGAGGATCCGGCATGACGGTTCTGCTCGGCAAGCTCAGCAAGCAGGCATGGATGGTGGCGCCGGAAACGCAGCGCGTCATGCATTGTTTGCAGGCCGATGATGGCGATGCGCGGTTTGTCGGCGGCTGTGTGCGTGATGCGCTTGTCAACCGCAAGGTCATCGACATCGACATCGCCACCCCGCTGAAGCCCGAAGAAGTGATCGCGCGGCTGCAAACAGATAAAATAACGGTTGTGCCCACGGGGCTCAAACACGGTACCGTCACGGCGATTGTCGACGGCCGCCCGTTTGAAATCACCACGCTGCGTCTTGATGTGGCAACCTATGGCCGGCATGCGGATGTTATTTTTACCGATGACTGGAAAGCCGATGCGGCGCGGCGCGATTTTACTTTCAACGCCCTGTCGGCGACAATCGACGGTGATGTGCATGATTATTTCGGCGGCATGGAAGATCTGCGCATCGGCCGCGTTGCTTTTATCGGCGATCCGGAAGCGCGCATCCGCGAAGATGTGCTGCGGATTTTGCGGTTTTTCCGCTTTTATGCCCATCTGGGGCGCGGCCCGGCAGAACCTGCATCGCTGGCGGCCTGTGCAAAGCTGGCCGATCTTATTCCGCGTCTTTCGGCGGAGCGGATCCGCAGTGAAACGCTCAAGCTGCTCGAAGCGCCGCGCTGCGCCGAGGTCTGGCAACTGATGATGGAACACCGCATCGCCACGCAGTTTCTGCCCGAAGCCACAAACGTGCAGCGTCTTGCGCGCCTGATCGAACTGGAAGAAAAATATCATAGCCCCGGATTTGTTATGCGGCGGCTTGCCGCGGTGCTCGAGGTCACGGTGCAGGGCGTCGTTGACCTCAGCGAAGAGCTGCGCCTGTCGCGCGAACAATCGCAGCAGCTCTTGATGCTGGTGGAGCCCGCCGCAGACGTAACGCTGCGCATGGATGAAAAGGCCACGCGCCATGCGGTTTATCGTCTTGGCAACGATCTGGTGCGCAGTCTGCTTTTGCTTCAGGCGGCGGGCAGCGGGCAGGAACAGGGGCTGCAAAATATTTATGGCTGGGCAACCGCCTTCCGTCCGCCGCGGCTGCCGGTGCAGGGCAGCGATGTGCTGGCGCTCGGCGTGCCGCCGGGGCCGGATGTAGGGCGCATTCTGGAGGATATCGAAGATTGGTGGGCCGCGCAGGATTTTGCGCCGGGCCGCACCGCCTGCCTCGAAAAGCTCAAAAAAGATCACGCGCGCAAGGCTTGATGCGGCCTAGGGCCACTTTGCTTCGGGCGGCAGCGACATCAGAATGGCTTCGGTATTGCCGCCGGTTTTCAGCCCGAACTGCGTGCCGCGATCGTAAAGCAAATTAAACTCCACATAGCGCCCGCGGCGAACCAATTGATGTTCGCGCATGTCGGGCGTCCAGGGTTTGTTCATGTGGCGCGCAACGATTTGCGGATAGATGTTCAGGAAAGCCTCGCCAACATCGCGGGTATAGGCAAAATCGGCCTGTTTATCGCCGCTGTCGAGATAATCGTAAAAGATACCGCCAATGCCGCGCGGCTCGTTTCTGTGCGGTAAAAAGAAATATTCATCGCACCATTTTTTGAATTTCGGGTAATAGGTTTCATCGTGCGCGTCACAGGCCGCTTTGAACGCCGCGTGAAAATCAGCTGTATCGGCATCGTCCGGATACATCGGCGTCATATCGGCGCCGCCGCCAAACCAGCTTTGCGATGTTTCGATCCGCCGCGTGTTCATATGAACGGCGGGTACCAGCGGCGAGCGCATATGCGCGACAAGACTAATACCGCAGGCCATGAAAGCGCCATTGTTGACAGCTGCGCCCGGAATTTGCGCGCGGAAAGTCTCTGAAAAAACACCGTGAACGGACGAAATATTGACGCCGACTTTTTCAAAAACGCGGCCATGCATCAGCGACATTTCACCGCCGCCGCCCGCGCTGCCGTCTTCGTTTTTGCGGTCCCATTTTTTACGGATGAAACGCCCGGCCGGCAGGTCGCTGTGCGTGCCGGTCAGGGCGTCTTCAAGGTCTTCGAACGCGCGGCAGATACGGTCGCGCAGTGCCGTGAACCACTGCATCGCCTGTTCATGGCTTACGGTCTGGGGCGGCTTTGGGGCGGTGTCGGGCACGTGAATCTCCTGCTGGCTCTTTGGCGCATTAAACAGGGCTTGGGTCTATAAATCAAGCGCTGCCGCGCGGAAAGCCGCCGGTCTGGCGCAGCGCCTCACCCAGCGCCATCGCGCCAGTGACCGCGACATTCAAAGATCGCAGCCCCGCCGCCATGGGAATAACCACGCGGTGGGTGCAGGCCGCGTGCACATCCTCCGGCACGCCCGCGCTTTCGCGGCCCAGCAGCAGGGTATCGTCCGGCGTAAAAGTGAATTCGACAAAAGACTGCGCCGCCTTCGTGGTCAGCAGGACAATCCGCCGCGCCGGCTGTGCGGCGCGGAAATCTTCAAAGCTGGCATGGCGCGTCAGATCAAGGTAATCCAGATAATCCATGCCCGCGCGCCGCAGATTTTTGTCGGATAGAATAAACCCGCAAGGCTCGATAATATCCATCGGCACGTTCAAGCAGGCGCAAAGCCGCATCAGCGTGCCGGTGTTTTGCGGGATGTCGGGCTGATAAAGCGCAAGCCGCATTGTCTTATTGATCCGCTGCGCGGCGGACGTCTTCCTGATCCAGCCAGGCATGGCCCAGCGCACCCGGATAGACCGGAATATCATAAAGATCGCCCTTTTGTCCCGCATCGAACTGGGCGCTATTGGTCTGCAGAGTAAACGGTTTCTCCTGAGCGGCATGGAAAGGTGCAAAGCGCAGGGTGTATTTCAGGCCGGCAGAATAACGGCAAATATGATCGGACCGCTGCAGGTTCTGCACCTTGGTGTCGCGCACACCCGGCAGGCATTCGGCGGTGGTCAGATTATAAGTGCGCGTGCTTGTGCTTTTACCCTGTTTACGTCGGCAGTAAACCGAACAGCTTTTACTCTGCAGCGGCTGGCTGTGAAGTGTCGGCGGCGCCTGCGGCAAGCGGCGGTTGGCTTCGAGCGACAGCAGCGGCACCGAAAAGGCCAGCCCGGCAAGGCCGATCAGGATAAAATCGCCCAGCGCCAGCACCAGCCACATACTGCGGCGCAGGGATACCGTCAGCAGGACAATCCAAAGACCCGCGATCAACGGGACAAGCGCGAGCGTCGCCATTAAAAACCGCGGCATGTTCATCATTTCGATATCGCCGGCGGCATAGGCAAAAAATCCTGCAATTCCGCCAGTCAAAAACGTGGCATGCAGCACCATCAAAAAAGCGGCGCGCTGCGCATAGCTGAACAGCGGCGCGGTGCGCGATGACATCTGCGCATTTTTACTGGCGATATCGGCAATTTCCCAGAGGTGCGCCAGAACAATGTCGCGGTTTTGTTTCAGCCAGCCGGGCGGTGTGTTATCTGCTTCCAGCCAAAGCCGGTGACCAAAAGCGCGCAGTTTTATTTTATTGTGCCGCCCATTTAGCTTTTTGATAGCCGTCTGTACCTTCGGCGATTGCATCAGGTCCTGGAACAGCGCGGGGTCATCGCTGACAAACAGCAGCGCGTCGGTATTGCTGTCGCCGGTTTGGAATTCTTCGGCAACGCCGAGCGATTTGAGCAAGCGCGAAAGCCGGCCTTCGGGCGCAATTTTAAAGAAGAGTTTTTCTTCAAGTGGCAGGCCAAGGCAAATATTCGAATTGGGCGATTTCTTGCTGACGGGGTTTGTCGTCAGGTAGTAGTCGCGGCCCGCATCGTCTGTTTGCAATTTCAGGCTGCCGCCGCTCATGCTGCGATAACGTATCAAAAAAATGACCACAAAAACGGCCAGATAAACCAGCAAAACCATGTGTCGTCAGGTCCCTATACCCATGAAAAAATAACCGATGGCCCAAATGGCCAGCAGGTGCAGCGGATAAAATACATGCAGAAAATATTTCGGCAGATAACGGCCATCCTGCGGCTGCGAGGCCGCAAAGCGGATCAACGATATGGGGATGATGACGCAGGCCGCAGATACCATACAAATAAAGACCGCAATATCCGAATCCCATTTCTCCAGCACCTCGGCAAAACCGCCCAGATTGATGCAGCAGAGCAGTGCGCCCAGACACACAAAGCCTATGATCCTGCCCTGCATCGCCAGAATAAACGCGGCCGGCAACATAACGCCTGCCGTGGAAAATTCGAAAACCTGCGGAAAATACATTAGCCCGATCGCCAGCACACACAGGGCGGCGGTTTGCCATTCTTTTAACCGCAAACAGAGCCCGGCCATGACAGCCCCGAGACTGAGCGTAAACAGCACGTTTCCGACCGGGCCGATATCGCGGCTGAACTGTGCAATCGGCTCGGTGATGACCGCCAAAAGCAGCAGGCGCGGGGCGTAGCGTGTCCAGGCATAGCGCGGCGCCTTTTCCGGTCCCAGTTTCATTAGACTGACAGCAACGGCGTAACAAAAAAGCGGAAAGGTGGCGCGGCCAATCAGAAACATCGGCGGCTGTGTGCTGTCCAGCAGAGTCATGTTTACATGGTCGATAACCATAAACAGGGCGGCGCAGACTTTTATGAAATCAAGTGCGCGGCCATCCGTTTGAGGAATAAACGTTTTGCGAACGTCAATATTATTCATAATAATCTAATTTTTTAACGTGGGGTCGTTTATTTTGGCTTTTGATTAGGGTAGTATCGGCGAAAAGCGGGTTGGGCTCCTCTCTCCGCAGCGTCTTTAATCACGCTTGGCAAGTCTGCCAGAAGAAGTGCGCCCGACACGTTTTTTTCAGCATGACCTTACTCAGGATGTAAGTCCAGAAAAAAGGAAGAATAACAATGGACTCGACCAAAAAGCAGCAGGCCGGTGGCGAAACGCGCCGTGACTTTTTATATCTGACCGCAGGTGCAATGGGCGCCGTTGCGGCAGGCAGCGCCGTGTGGCCGCTGGTGGATAGCATGAACCCCGCTGCAGATACGCTTGCGCTGGCATCCACCGAAGTCAACGTCAGCAGCGTCGAGGCCGGCCAGACCATCACAGTTGTCTGGCGCGGAAAACCTGTTTTCGTTCACCGCCGCAGCCCCGAAGAAATCACTGCCGTGCGCGCCGAAGCGTGGCAGGATCTGCGTGATCCGCAAAGCGACCAGTCCCGCGTCAAATCCGGCCATGATGAATGGCTGGTGCTGCTGGGCGTTTGCACACACCTTGGCTGCATTCCGATGGGCAGCAAAGTGACAGACGTCAAAGGCGATTATGACGGCTGGTTCTGCCCTTGCCACGGTTCGCACTACGATAAATCCGGACGCATCCGCAAGGGCCCCGCACCAACAAATCTGGCTGTACCGCCGTATGAATTTATCTCCGACACCTTGATCCGTATCGGCTAAGCCGCGCAGACGCCGCGCGCGGCATGGATACCGCCTGCGGCCAGATGCGCACCTGCATAGAAAGCAACTGAATATGTCCCGTCCCGCACAGACACAAAAATTCCAGAACCCCGTCGTCCAGTGGATCGACGAACGTCTGCCGATCTTCACCATGATCGTCAAGGAATACGGTGTATTCCCGATGCCGAAGAACGCGAACTATTTCTGGAGTTTTGGCGGCATCGCGCTGACCATGCTGATGATTATGATCATCTCCGGCGTCGTGCTGGCCATGAGCTATGTTCCGCACACGGAAATGGCCTTTGACAGCGTCGAGCGAATTATGCGCGATGTCAATTATGGCTGGCTGCTGCGCTATGTGCACATGAACGGCGCGTCTTTCTTTTTTATCGCCGTTTATATTCACATCATGCGCGGCCTGTATTTCGGGTCTTACAAAAAACCGCGCGAACTTCTGTGGATCGTCGGTGTTGTGATCTTCCTGCTGATGATGGCGACGGCTTTTATGGGCTATGCCCTGCCGTGGAGCCAGATGTCAGGCTGGGGCGTGACGGTTATTACCAGCCTGTTCGCCAAATTCCCGCTGGTCGGGGATGGTATCGTGACATGGCTCTGGGGCGGCTTTTCGGTCGATAACCCGACGCTCAACCGCTTTTTCGCGCTGCACTTCCTGATGCCCTTCGTCATTCTGGGTGTTGTGTTCATTCACGTATGGGCCCTGCATGTGACGGGGTCCAACAACCCGACGGGTGTCGAGCCGAAGTCCGAAAAAGACACGCTGCCTTTCCATCCTTATTTCACCTCGAAAGACAGCTTTGCGCTGGTGACCTTTCTGACGGTGTTTCTGGCGACGGTGTTTTTTGCGCCGCTGGCCCTGACGGAATATGATCACTTCAAGGCCTATGACTCGATGGTGACGCCGCCGCATATCGTGCCGGAATGGTATTTCCTGCCGTTCTATGCGATTTTGAAATCCTTCGTCTATGACTTCACCGTGACCCTCGCCCTTCTGGCGATGGCGGGCTTGTTGGCAGCTTTTCCGGCGGCTTACGTCTATTTCAAAAAAGACGCCCAGAAACGCAATCTTGCTTTCAAGGGTCTTGGCGCGCTGCTCGGTGTTTTGGTGCTGATGATGTTTCTGGCCATGGTGACGGCAGATCTCGAAGAGCCATCTCTTGCGGCCTACCTCAAGGTCGTCATTGTACCGGCCGCACTGCAGGGCGTGCTGGCCATGTTCGGCTCTATCTTGCTGCTGATGGTTTTGCCGTGGCTGGATACGTCGCCGGTTAAGTCGGCGCGTTTCCGTCCGGTCTATCGGAAATGCCTCTTGCTGCTGCTGATCTCTTTTATTGTGCTGGGCTATGCCGGCGCGCAGCTGCCCGAAGGCTGGCCGGTCATTGCCGGTCAGGTTGCAACTGTTTACTATTTTGCGCACTTCCTCGTGATTGTGCCGTATCTGAGCCGCAAGGAAAAAACCCTGCCGGTTCCGAACAGCATCCATGAAGACATTCGCAGCGCCTCCAAAGGGAAGTAAGAACCATGTATAAAAAATCCCTCCCGCTCGTTCTGGCTGCGCTGGTGGCGTTTGCCGCACCGGCTCCTGCCGCCGAAGCTCTTGCGCCGCCCAAGAAGCATTGGACGCATCAAGGCATTTTCGGCACCTATGACAAGGCGGCGCTGCAGCGCGGTTTTCAGGTCTATAAAGAAGTCTGTGCGGCCTGCCACGGTATGAAACTGCTGTCGTACCGCAATCTTGCCGGTATCGGTTACAACGAAGACGAGATCAAGGCGATTGCTGCCGAATATACCGTCATCGACGGTCCCGACGACGAGGGTGAAATGTTCGAACGCGCCGCGCGCCCGTCTGACCGTTTCAAATCCCCCTTTGCCAATGACAACGCCGCGCGCGCGGCGAATGGCGGCGCATTGCCCCCCGATATGTCGCTGATCGTCAAGGCGCGCCATCATCATGAAAATTATATCTTCGCTCTTTTGACCGGCTATACGGAGCCGCCCGCGACGGACGATAAAGGCGAACCGGTTGTCGTGCCGGCCGGCATGTACTGGAACAAATACTACCCCGGCAATCTGATCGCCATGGCACCGCCGCTTGTTGAAGACGGCGTCAGCTTTGCCGACGGCACAGACGCCAGCGTAGAGCAGATGGCCGAAGATCTGACGCAGTTTCTGGCATGGGCGGGTGAACCGCACATGGAAGAGCGCAAACGGATGGGCATCAAAGTCATTTTGTTCATGCTTGTTTTTGCCGGCATCATGCTGGCTGCCAAGAGAAAGGTCTGGGCTGCCGTCCATTAAGGGACTCTGCCTTCCGCCTTTCGCCCCGCGCGCAAAAACAAAAAAAGCGTATTCAACGCGTAGTAGAGACAAGTGTTATGCCGCCCGCCCACAGGCGAACGGCATCAGGCTATTTTTTAAACTAAAGGAGCCGCAGGCCGTAATATGACGCCCGCAGATGTAACAGGTGCCGGAATGAACGCCAGCGAAGTGCTTTTGCACATCGTGGCGGGCGTGTGCCTGCTTTTGTGGGGCGTCAATATGGTCAGCACCGGCCTCAACCGCGCCTTCGGTGCTTCGCTGCGGCGGGCAATTTCGCATTCGACCAGCAACCGGTTCAAGGCTTTCGGTGTCGGTATTGGTGTTGCGGCACTGCTGCAATCCTCGACCGCGGCCAGCTTGATTGTCAGTTCATTTGCGGCGCGTAATATTGTCACCATATCCGGCGCGCTGGCGGTCATGCTGGGCGCGGATGTGGGCACGACACTGGCCGCGCAGCTGCTCTCGCGTGATCTGGGCTGGCTTTTGCCCGTGCTGCTGATCGGCGGCTATGTTGTGAACAAGGCGATGCAGGAAAGCCAGTATAAACATGTCGGACGCAGCCTTGTCGGTCTGGGCCTGATTTTGATTTCGCTCAGCATGATCAAGACGGTGGCGGGTCCGCTGGGGCAATCCGAAGCCGTACAGGTGCTGGTGGAGCCGCTGGCCAGCCAGCTGGTTCTTGCGATCATTATCGCCGCGCTGCTGACATGGCTTGTGCACTCCAGCCTTGGCATGATCCTTATTTTCATGTCCTTTGTTGCGGTCGGCACTATTCCGCTGCATCTGGGTTTTGCGCTGGTACTGGGCGCCAATATCGGCGGTGCCATTGCGCCGGTTATCATGACGCTGCGCGATATTCCGGCGGGTCGCCGCGTGCCGCTGGGCAACCTGATGATCCGCTCCGTCGGGGTGCTGCTCTGTCTGCCGGTATTGCCGCAGGTTGAATTGTTTATTGCCGAGATCGATGCAGATCCCGCGCGTCAGCTTGTCAATTTCCACACTGCTTTTAATCTTGGTCTGGCTTTGCTGTTTTTGCCGCTGATCGGGCCGCTGACACGCCTGTCGGAAAAAATCCTGCCCGATCGCCCCCGCGAAGAAGACGAAAGCCTGCCGCGGTATCTGGACCCTACGGCCATTTCAACCCCTGCCGCCGCGCTGGCCTGCGTGGCGCGCGAGACGCTGCGCGTTTCGGACATTGTGCAGAATATGATGCGCGATACGCTCGAAGCGCTGCGCGCCAATAACATGCGTCAGGTGCAGTCGATACGCGATCAGGAAGCCATCGTCGATAGTCTGTATGAATCGATCAAAACCTATCTGGCGCGCCTGTCGAACCAGCCACTCGAAAAGCGTGAAACGCGGCGCTATATGCAGATTTTGACTTTTTCGACCAATCTCGAACATATTGGCGATATCATCGATAAAAGCCTGATGGAACTGGCGATGAAGAAAATCCGCAATCAGGACAACTTTTCGCGTCAGGGCTTTGCCGAAATTTCAGGCCTGCATGCCAAGGTCATGGACAGCATGGCACTGGCGCAGAATGTCTTTATGACGAGCGACGTCAAAATGGCCCGCCAGCTGTTTGAAGAGAAGGCTGTTTTGCGCAATCAGGAAATGGTCGCCTCCGAAAGCCACTTCAAACGTCTGCGCGAGGGCGTGGCCGAAACGCTGGCCACATCCAGCCTGCACCTCGACATCCTGCGCGATTTCAGACGTATCAACAGCTATATCTCGCTGATTGCCTATCCGATTCTGGAAGAAGCGAAGGAATTGAAGCCGACTCGCCTCAAACCGCAGGGTGAAAAACCCAAACGCCGCGCCCGCAAACGTAAAAAACCGGAGGCCTCCAAACCGGCAGCTGGTGCGGAAACGGATGAAAAAGCCAATTAAAACATAAAGATAATTATATCTTAACAAAGTATGAATTTGCGACTTAACGCCGTTAATCTTCCTTTAACGGCGGAGGGTGTATTCTGAAATTAGGAACACATTCTTTACCTTTCTGAATTTGCTCCTACGGAATTTTGAAGTTTGACCTTCATCTGTGCCTCCTCGTGATATCTTTCACCCCGCCCTTTCGAGGGCGGTTTTTTTTGATGCCTGTTCCCTCCGGCGTCATCCTGTTTTAATCTGGTGACATGACAAAACGCATCCTCATCATCGCGGTACACGGCGCAGGACTACAAGGCGGGTTTTATGGCGCTTTGGCGCCGCATCTAATCGATTTTGCCTTCAAACCCCTGACCTTGCCGGGCCACGACGCGCGCCGCCCCGCACCGTTGGCGGGCGATATTCCGGCCATGGCGGCCTTTGTGGCGGCTGAAATTGACGCGGTGCCGGCGGAATATGATGTGGTGCTGCTCGGACATTCGATGGGCGCGCTGACCGCATTGGCGGCGGCGGCGCATCCGCGTGTGACGGCCTTGGTGCTGACCGGCGCCGCGCTGACCATGCCGGTCAACCCCGAACTTCTGACGATGGCGCGCGACAACCCGGCGGCAGCGGCAGAGACGATCGCAAAATGGGGTGTCTGGCGCGACCATCCGCAGGCCGAAACCTTGCGCGGTATTCTGGGCAGCCTGATGGCCAGCGTGCCGCAGGGCGCCCTTGCGGTGGATCTGGCGGCCTGCAATGCCTATACGGACGCCGCCGCGGCTGCGGCGCAGGTGCAGAAACCCGCCCTGGTTCTGGCGGGTGACGCCGATAAAATGACGCCGCTTGCCGGCGCGCAGGCGCTGACAGAGGCTTTGCCGCAGGCGGTTTTTGCCGTGATGGAGCAAGCCGGCCATATGCTGCCCATCGAAAAGCCGCTTGAATGCGCGAAGGAAATCAAAGATTTCCTGTCGGCCTGATTTTACGGCAGCGCGTTAAGATTTTTTCAAACATATGCTGCTAACATAGTTAGAATAATCGACAAGACGTTTCCTGACATTGAAGGAGAGGATATCTATGGCCACAGCACATCTTTCCGCGCTGCAAAAAAAACACGAAGACATTGAACACCGTATTCGCAGCGAAATGAAACACGCCGCACGCGACGAAGCGCAGATCAGGCGGCTTAAGGAACAAAAACTTCATCTTAAAGAGCGCATCGAAAGACTTCAGGGCGACACGCTGCACTGATTGTCCGCGCGATAGGATAAAAAAAGCCCCCGAAAATTCGGGGGCTTTTTTTTGAGCCGTGCGGCGTGTTTAACCGTTCGCGCGCGCATCATCTTCGTCGTCCGCGCCCAGATCGTCAAGATCATCGAGCGCGGGTGTTTTATGCGTATCAGTTTCTTCGGGCGCTTCGCTCGGCGTGGGTGCAGCGGGCGCGGCAGGGATTGCATCTACCGGCTCCCCGAACGTCGGGATGGGTTTGCCGGCGGCTTTCGCTTCGCGCTGTACGCGGCGCTGGGCGCGGCGCACGGCCTTTTCCAGCTCTTCGGCGGTGCAAAGACCGATCGACAGCGGGTCGGTCGGCTTCAGCGTGTTCCACTGCGGATGCGTTTTGTTGCGGATGGAATCTACTGTCGGCTTGGTCGAGCCGATCAGCTTGGCAACCTGTACATCCGCCAGCTCTGGATAACGCTTCAGCAGATAGACGATGGCATTCGGCTTTTCCGCGCGTTTGGTCACGGGGGTATAGCGCGGGCCTTTGGCGCGGGCGCGCGGTTTGGGCAGATCGCTCTTCAGCATTTTCAGCTTTGTATTTCCGGCCTTCTCGCAGCGGGCGATTTCTTCCGCGCTCAGCTCGCCGTTCAGGATCGGGTTCGTGCCCATGATCCCGGCATTGACTTCGCCGTCGGCCAGCGCCTGTACTTCCAGCGGGTGCAGACCGCAGAATTCGGCAATCTGGTCAAAGGTCAGGGTGGTGTTGTCAACCAGCCACGACGCAGTGGCTTTGGGCATCAGAGGATAGGCGGCCATATCAAAAGTCTCCTTGTTAAAATCCGGCCCCAAATGGCGGATATATTTCACACGCACGCGCCGCTCGGGAAAAGCGGCGACGACTGAAAACATTTCAATCGTTTTGGGAAAACGTGGTCATCATAAGGATTCAGGGCGCAAAGTCCAGAGAATAATCTGGGCGCAGGTGCAAGGGGCGCCAGCAATCCATTGGTTTTATTGATAAATTATGCAGCCGGGCGCGGTTTGGGCAGTGCGGGACGGGCTTTTTCGCTGTCAAGGACGGGCAGCGCGGGCGGCGTGCCCCCCAATTTAACCAGCTGCGCATGCATAAATTCGAGCGATTCGCGGTCAAGCTGTGAAAACGGCGTGACAACAGGGCTGCTGCCGTTCTGGCTGCTGCCGTTCTGGGTAATCAGGATGCGGCCCAGAAAATCATAGGTATTGTAAATGGTCGCGACACTCGTGCCGATGCGCACAGAAAGCGTCACTTCGGAATATTTTTCTATCGTATAGCGCGGGCTTGCCAACTGGAAGGCGCTCAAGGGCTCTGACGTCATAGCTTCAGGCCCTTTGGCGGGGCGGCTGCGGGCTTCGCTGTTTCAGCAGACGGCTGCGGCCCCGGGTGTGCAAAAAGGTCGCTATGGCGGAAATGCTGCGACATCTGTTTTTTCCAGCCGCGCATTTCTTGAATAAAACGGCTTTCCATTTTTTCCAGTTTTTTTGCCTCTTCGGCGGCGGGGTCTTCTTTGGCACGCGCCTTGGGCTGGCCGTTTTTGTTCAGGCCGTTGGCTTCGAAATAGCCCATGCCATCGAGAATATTGCGCAGGGTCTTTTCGGCTTTGATATCGGTCGGAATAATAAGGCGTCTTTCCTGCCCCAGCTTCGAGTCCGGATTGTCCTTGGTGTAAAACACATGGCCGCCGCAGGTATGATCATAGCTATAGCCAAGTTCTCTGGCAGCACGGACAACTTCGTGATGGCTGCGGGGGATACCGGTACTCATTGCTTCACCTCGAAATCAAAAACAATATCGTCAGGCTTGAGGTTATCCATTTGCAAATATTCAAGCGCCAGTGTACGCGACAGGGCAAAAATCTCCTCGCGATCCTCGTGCTCGACGTTAAAGCCGGGCATGTCGTCGCTGGTGGCCAGATAGACGTTTTCCGGCTGATGCTCGATCACGATGGTGATGTGGCGCATGGCAAAGATCCTTGTTGGCGTAATCTGGCAATTATAATGCCATAAAGTGGCAAAAAACAGAAGAAATTATGCCCGCACAGACCTGTTTTGAGCAATAAACGAAATGTTTTCAAAGCTTTTCGGCTGTATTGACGCGCAAAATGACTTTGCCGAAATGTTGTCCGGCCTCCAGATAGTCATGCGCAGCCTGCGCTTCGGCAAGGCTATAGATACGGTCAATGACCGGTGTGATTCGCTTGCGCGCGATAAAGGGCCAGACATTTTTTTTCAGCGCCTTGGCGATTTTGGCTTTGGCCGCGGCGGGCTGCGGCCGCAGGGTTGATCCGGTCATCACGAGCCGCTTCGACATAATTTGAAAAATATCAATTTCCGCGGTGCGGCCGTGCTGCATGGCGATACTGATATGACGGCCTTCGGGCGCAAGGACTTTTAGATTGCGCGCAATATAATCGCCGCCGACCATGTCCAATACAATATCGACGCCCTTGCCGTCTGTTTCACGCAGCACCTCGGTGACAAAATCCTGCGTTTTGTAATTGATGGCGCGCAGGGCGCCGAGCTTCAGGCAGGCGGCACATTTGCTGTCGCTGCCTGCGGTGACATAGACCTTCGCGCCAAAGGCTTTTGCCATTTGCAGCGCTGTCGTGCCAATGCCGGATGCGCCGCCATGAATAAGAACGCGGTCACCCTTGGCCAGACGGCCGCGGTCAAACAAATTTGTCCAGACGGTAAAAAAAGTTTCAGGAATGCCCGCGGCGGCCAGCCAGCCCAGATTTTTGGGCAGAGGCAGACATTGTGCCGCCGGTACGGTGCAATATTCCGCATAACCGCCGCCCGCGACCAGCGCGCAGATTTTCTGGCCGGTTTTGATGCCGCGGACGCCGCTGCCGGTCAGAATAACATCGCCGGAAATTTCAAGCCCCGGTATATCCGTTACGCCTTCGGGCGGCGGATAAAGCCCGCGCCGCTGCAAAAGATCGGGGCGGTTGACACCCGCGGCACGTACGCGCACCAATACCTCGCCAGCCTTGGGCAGGGGGAGCGGCATTTCGGCGAGCACCAGTTTCTGGTCGCGGATGACAGCGGCTTGCATGGTTTCGGGCAGGGCGGGCGTTTTTTTCACGATCTGGATTTCCCTGTGTCGCGGGTCTATAGTAAAGCCCCCGCGCAGCCGCAGAGGCAGGAGAAGCATAGCATGATTTTAGACGATGATTCAGAACCGAAAAACAAAAAACCCGCGCTGCGTCCGCTGGATAAAATGTCGCTGGCCGAGCTTGCGGAATATCTGGAAGAGCTGGAAACAGAAAAGCTTCGCGTGGCCGCAGAAATAAACCGCAAGGAAAACCATATGCAGGCCGTGGATGCACTGTTCGGCAAGCGCGGCGATTAACCTGCCTTACGGCAGGGTTAGGGCCGCGCGTTGCTGATGCGGGTGATGCGCCAGCTGTCAATCACCATGCCTTCCGGTGCTTTTTCATCGCTGCTACGCGTGATGCGCGCTTCGATGCGGAAGTTGCCACCGGCAACAGGGCTGTGATTGCCCCTTTCATCGATCTGGTAAAAGCTGATTAGTAGCGGCAGTGCGGCCGACCATGTGTAAACACCACTGACCGCACCGCTCGAAACAAAGACGACATCGCCATTGGCGATGGTCGACAATTCGTTTTTGCGCAGGTTGACCATATCCAGCACTTTGGCATCGCGCATATAGGTGACGTATTCGCGGTAACCATTTTCACTGAAGACATGACGATAGCCCTGAACTTTTTCGATGATGCCGTCCGGGGAATGAGTCATCAAGTCGGCGGCGAGGCCTTTAAACCATTCGCTGACTTCTTCGGCGGTGCGGTGCGGGTTTGAAATGACGCGCTGTGCTTGCAGATACGGGTCTGTATACGTCATCCAGCTTTTATCGACGGCAACGGGCGCTTCCTCATAGGCTTCGGGCGTCGGTACGGGCGGCGCGCCGATTTCTTCGCCCGGCAGGGCTTCGATGACGTTTTGTGCCTGCGCGCTGCCGGTAAAAACCAACAGTGCCGTCAGGCAGGCGATCCATCTGCTTTTGTTCATGGGTGCGGTCCTTTTCTTCTGGCTCCGGTCCGGTTAAGCAGCGCGGGCGATGGCACGCAGCACATAGTGCAAGATACCGCCGTTTTTGAAGTATTCGATTTCATCCAGTGTATCAATGCGGCACAGCACATCAAAAGTTTCGACGCCGCCGCCTTCGCGTTTCATCGTTACGCTCAGCGACATGCCGGGCTTCAGGTCTGCTTCGATGCCGGTGATATCAAAGGTCTCGCTGCCGGTCAGCCTCAGGTCGCCGCGCGTCTGGCCAGCTTTGAACTGTAGCGGCAAGACGCCCATGCCCACAAGGTTGGAGCGGTGAATGCGCTCGAAGCTTTCGGCAATGACGGCTTTGACGCCCAAAAGATTGGTGCCTTTGGCAGCCCAGTCACGCGATGATCCGGTGCCGTATTCCTTGCCTGCGATGATAATCAGCGGTGTTTTGGCGCCGACGTACTTCATTGCAGCATCATAAATCGGCATGACTTCGCCGGAGGGGATATGTTTTGTCACGCCGCCTTCGACGCCGGGTACCATTTCATTCTTGATGCGGATATTGGCAAAGGTGCCACGCATCATGATTTCATGGTTGCCGCGCCGCGCGCCATATGAATTAAAGTCGGCGGCTGTCACGCGGTGGCCGATCAGATATTTACCGGCAGGGCTGTCTTTTTTGATCGATCCTGCGGGTGAAATATGGTCGGTGGTGATGGAATCGCCGAAAATGCCGAGCAGATGCGCGCCTTTGATATCGTGTATCGCGTCGGTCTGCTTGGAAATTTTGGCGAAGTACGGCGGGTTTTGCACATATGTCGATGTGTTATCCCAGTTATAGGTCATGCCGCCCGATATTTTGACGCCTTGCCATTCGGCGGGGCCTTCAAAAACATTGGCGTAGCGGGATTTGAACATTTCGGATGTGAGTGCCTGTGCCAGTGCGCTCTGGACTTCGGCCTGTGTCGGCCAGATGTCTTTCAGATACACAGGCTTGCCGTCTTTGCCGATACCGATCGGATCGATAGACAAATCAATTTTCATCGAACCTGCCAGCGCATAGGCAACAACCAGCGGCGGGGAAGCGAGATAATTGGCTTTGACGAAGGGATGGATGCGGCCTTCAAAGTTGCGGTTGCCGGACAAAACGCCCGCCACAGCCAGATCGCCTTCTTTGATCGCCGCTTCGATGGCTTCGGGCAGCGGGCCCGAATTGCCGATGCAGGTCGTGCAGCCATAACCGACAAGGTTAAAGCCCAGCGCGTCGAGGTCTTCGGAAAGTCCGGCCTTGTTGAGGTAATCCGTGACAACCTGCGATCCGGGGGCAAGAGAAGTTTTGACCCAAGGCTTGACGTTGAGGCCTTTCTCGCGTGCCTTGCGCGCGACAAGTCCCGCGCCGATCATCACCGAAGGGTTCGATGTATTGGTGCAGCTGGTAATGGCCGCGATGGCGACATGGCCGTGCGCCATGGTGAAATCATGACCGGCAACGGCAATGCCGCCGGCGTTCAGGTCGGTGGCGGCCCCCCCTTCGGAGATAAAGGCCGCTTCGGCGCTGCCCGGATTTGCGGTCAGTTCAGAGGCCAGATATTTTTTGAAATCAGCGGATACATTGGCCAGCGATACACGGTCCTGCGGACGCTTGGGGCCTGCCAAGGAGGGCTCGACGCTGCCCAGATCCAGCTCCAGCGTTTCGGTGAAAACGGGGTCGGCACTGTCTTCGTCACGCCACATGCCCTGCGCCTTGGCGTATTCTTCGACCAGCTTTACGCGGTGTTCGTCGCGGCCGGTAAAACGCAGATAGTTCAGTGTCTCGTTATCAATCGGGAAGAAGCCGCAGGTGGCGCCGTATTCAGGCGCCATATTGGCGATTGTGGCGCGGTCGGCCAATGTCAGGGTATTGAGACCGCTGCCATAGAATTCGACAAATTTGTTGACGACGCCTTTTTTGCGCAGCATCTGTGTGACGGTGAGGACAAGGTCGGTCGCCGTTGTGCCTTCTTTCATTTTGCCGGTCAGCTTGAAGCCGATGACTTCAGGAATCAGCATCGATACAGGCTGGCCAAGCATGGCGGCTTCCGCTTCGATACCGCCAACGCCCCAGCCAAGAACGGCAAGGCCATTGACCATTGTGGTGTGGCTGTCGGTGCCGACAAGCGTATCGGGGTAGGCAACAATGCGCCCGCCTTTGCTTTCGTCTTCTTCGGTCCAGACGGTTTGCGACAAGTATTCAAGGTTGACCTGATGGCAAATGCCTGTACCGGGCGGCACAACGCGGAAACGGTTAAACGCTTTCGATCCCCAGCGCAGGAAAACATAGCGCTCCATGTTGCGTTCAAATTCGCGTTTGACGTTGGCATCAAATGCGCCGCTGCTGCCGAAATCATCGACCATAACGGAATGGTCGATCACAAGGTCAACGTTGGCGAGCGGGTTGATTTTTTTCGGGTCACCCCCAAGTGTGACCATGGCGTCGCGCATTGCGGCCAGATCGACCACGGCAGGCACGCCGGTAAAATCCTGCATCAGCACGCGTGCGGGGCGATAGGCGATTTCGCGGGTGCTTTTTTTATCTTTCAGCCATTCGGCGACAGCTTTGACATCGTCCACCTTCACGCTCTGCCCGTCTTCGAAACGCAGCAGATTTTCAAGCAGGACTTTGAGAGAATAAGGAAGCTTCGTGATGTCACCGATGCTCTTTGCGGCCTCGCTCAGGCTGAAATAATCATAGTCCTTACCGTCGACGGTCAGGGTCTTGCGGGTCTTGAGCGTATCATGTCCGGTGGTGGTCACGTTTGAAAACTCCCTTTAGGATTTGGGGCAGCAGGACGCCGCCCGTGACAATCAGAAAACCTCTGTCTTTTCACTATATCCAAGCTTCCCTAAGATTTTGTAACTCGGGTTCAAATGGTCTATAGTCGCCGCAGCCGCGGCCGTTGTTTTTGCGCCCGGCGGCGCATGCCGACGCGGTAGCGCGTTAACAGAAATTAATATAGGCCAAAGACGGTCATGGCAAAACGGCTTTTTTCTTCCACCCTTGGCTTTGCGGATGTGGCGTGCATCCGGGGGAACCGTTTGCTTTTCCAAAACTTTTCGGCCACGCTGCGGGCCGGCGATGTCTTGCGTCTGGCGGGCGCGAATGGGGCGGGCAAAACCAGTCTTTTACGTATTGCGGCAGGTGCCTTGCCGCATGCCGCGGGACGGATTCTCTGGGATGGCGTCGATATTTTGGAAAATAAAGGCGCGGCGCATCACGCGCGCTTTGCTTTTTTGCCCGCCGATGACCGTGATCTCAAGCTTCTGGAAACGGCGCGCGAAAACTTACGCTTCTGGGCGGCGCTGTGGCAGCTGCAAACACCGGTAGCGGCGGTCGATGCCGCGCTGTCGGCCATGGGGCTGTTGCCGCTGGCAAATGCGCCTGTGCGTATTTTATCGGCGGGGCAAAAACGCCGCCTGTCACTGGCGCGCATCATTTTAAAACAAAGCCCGCTGTGGCTTTTGGATGAACCGTTCAATGCGCTGGATGATACGGCAATACAGCTGTTGTCACAGTCGATGGCGGCGCATCTGGCAGCAGGCGGTATGGTCATAATGGCCACACATCACCATCCGGACATAAAAGGCATGCAGACAGCGCATCTGGCTGCAGCAGAGGCGGCGGCATGACGGGCCCGCTGCTGGCGATTGTTGCGCGGGATTTACGCCTGACCCTTGGCCGCGGGTCAGAAGGGCTCGTTACGGTTTTCTTTTTTGTGCTGGTCGTCTCGGTCTTCGCCCTTGCGCTGGGCGGTGATGCCGGATTGCTGTCGCGCGCCGCCGCTGGGGTTATCTGGACGGCCGCGGTGCTGTCGGCGCTGCTGACGCTGGAATCGGTTTATCACCGTGACTATGCTGACGGCACGCTGGATCTTTTGCTACTCTCGCCGCTGTCGGCGTGGCAAATTGTGGTTGCCAAAATGTTATCGCATTGGCTTTTGGGTGGTGCCTTGCTGCTGCCGGCCGCGCTGCTGGCGGCACCACTTTTGTTTATTCCAGCGGCGGCGCTGCCCGTTTTACTCTTGTCTTTGCTGCTCGGCACGTTATATCTCAGCCTGCTGGGCGGGCTTGGTGCGGCGCTGACGCTGGGCAGCCGCCGCCCCGGTATTTTGCTGGTGGTGATTGTTCTGCCGCTTTATACACCGATGCTGCTTTTAGGCGGTATGGCCGCCGCTGCCGCGCTGACCGAGATGTCTGCCCGGCCTTATCTGCTGCTTCAGGCGGCGCTGTTGCTGGCGGTTTTGCCGCTGGCGCCTGCCGCCGCCGCTGTCAGCCTGACGACGAATATGAGGTCATCGTGATCCGCCGTTTTGCCAATCCGACGCGTTTTATCGCGCTTGCCCGTGTGGTGATGCCACTGGCGGCTGTTCTGTGCGTTTTTGGCTTCGGCTTCGGCTTATGGCTGGCGCTGGTCGCGTCACCGCCCGATTATCAGCAGCAGGAAACGGTGCGCATCATGTATGTGCATGTACCCGCCGCCTGGATGGCGCTGTTTGTTTATACCAGCATGGCTATTGCCGCGATCACGGGATTTGTGTGGAAACACGTGGTGGCCGAGTTATATGCCAAGGCCGCGGCGCCCCTCGGTGCCGCCTTTACCCTGATCTGCCTTGTCACCGGTGCGCTGTGGGGCCAGCCGATGTGGGGCACATGGTGGGCGTGGGATGCGCGCATGACATCGGTGCTGGTGCTGTTCTTTTTATATCTGGGCTATATCGCGCTGGTCGATGCTTTTGACGAGCCGCAGCGCGGTATCAATGCCGGTGCGATTTTGCTGATTGTCGGTCTTGTCAATATTCCGGTCATCAAATTTTCGGTTGATTGGTGGAACACGCTGCATCAGCCCGCCAGTCTGACGCGGCTTGACACGCCTGCGATTGACAGCGCGATGCTCTGGCCGCTTTTGACGATGGCTTTTGCCTTCAAGATGCTTTTTATCGCCGTCGTCTGCCTGCGCTTGCAAACCGAAATCATGCGCCGTCGTCTGGCCGTGCGCCAACAGCAAGTGGCGGGGGAAACAGTATGAATATCAGCAGCCTGACCCATGCCGAATATATTATTCTTGCCTATGGCGTGACTTTTGCCGTGCTGGCGGTGCTGCTGGTGCAAAGCTGGCAGGCTTTTTGCGCCGCGCGCCGTGCACTGCAAGAGGCGGGGCTCGCCGCCGATGATAAGGCGCGGGAATGAAAAAAAAGCAGCGCCTCTATTTCGTTTTATTTGTGCTGGCTGCGCTGGGCGGTGCGCTGGGCTTGTCGCTTTATGCGCTGCGCGACAATATTTCTTTTTTCTACAGCCCGCGCGAAGTCGCCGCCATGCGTGCCGCCGGTGATATGCGTATTTCCGCGGGCCGTTCTTTCCGCATCGGCGGACTGGTCGAAGAGGGGTCAGTCGTCAAAAGCAGCGAAGAGGCAAAGGTCAGCTTCAGCGTTACCGATGGCGATGAACGGCTGATGGTGCATTACGCCGGTATCCTGCCCGACCTCTTCCGCGAAGGACAGGGCGTGGTTGCCACGGGCGTGCTTGATGAGGCGGGGGATTTTGTCGCCACGGCGCTATTGGCCAAACACGACGAAAACTATATGCCGCCCGAAGTCGCCCGCGCGCTGAAACAGGGGCACGAAGAAGGCAAGGCGCGCATGCAGCAGCGCGAAGCCGAAGGGGGGACAAGTGATTATTGAGCTTGGCCATTTTGCGTTGATCCTTGCGCTCTTGCTGGCTTTTTTGCAGGCGGCTGTGCCGATGCTGGGCGCGGCGCACGGCCGGCAACGCTGGATGTATTTCGGCCGCCAAACGGCCTGGTCAGGCTTCGGGCTTTGTACCATTGCGCTGCTGGCGCTGATGCATGCCTATGCCCTGTCGGATTTTTCAGTGCGAAATGTCGTTGAAAACAGCCATACGCTCAAACCGCTGCTGTATAAAATCACCGGCACCTGGGGCAATCACGAAGGGTCTATGTTGCTCTGGGTCTGGATGCTGTCGTTTTGGAGCGCGATGGTTGCGCAGGCGGCCGGACGTCTGCCCGAAACTTTTCAGGCGCGCACGCTGGCGTTTCAGGCTTTGTTGCTTGTCGGGTTTATGCTCTTTGTTCTTTGTACGTCCAATCCCTTTTTGCGGCTGGAGGTCGCGCCGCCCGAAGGCTTCGGCCTTAATCCTGTTTTGCAAGATCCGGCTCTCGCGGTGCATCCGCCGTTTCTGTATGCCGGATACGTCGGGTTTTCGGTCGCATTCTGTTTTGCCATGGCGGCGCTTTTGGAAAAAAAGATCGATGGCATCTGGGCGGCTTTTCTACGTCCATGGGTGCTGGCGGCCTGGGTGTCGCTGACGATCGGCATCGCGCTGGGCTCGGTCTGGGCCTATTACGAGCTGGGCTGGGGCGGATTTTGGTTTTGGGATCCGGTTGAAAACGCCGCGCTGTTGCCATGGCTGTCGGGCACGGCGCTGTTGCATTGCCTTTCTGTGCTGGAAAAACGCGGTGCGATGAAAAACTGGACGATTTTTCTGGCCATCCTGACGTTCAGTCTTTGCCTGCTGGGCGCTTTTCTTGTGCGCTCCGGCGTTTTAACGTCGGTACATGCCTTTGCGCTGGATCCGGCGCGCGGCGTTTTTCTGCTGGCACTTTTGGCGGTGGCAACGGGCGGTGCGCTGTTTCTTTATGCGCTGCGTGCGCCTTACATTCGGGGGGCGGCGCTGTTTCGTCCGTTCAGCCGTGAAACGGTTTTACTGCTCAATAACGTTTTTCTCTTTGCGGCGGTGGCCACGGTTTTTATGGGCACGCTGTATCCCCTGTTTATGTCGGCGCTGGGCTTGGGCAGTATATCGGTGGGTACGCCTTATTATTCGGCAACGCTGGTGCCCATGCTGGTGCCCTTCGCGTTTTTGATGGGGCTGGCGCCCGCCATGGCGTGGCGGGCGGCAAGGCCTGATCTTGTGCTGCGCCGTCTGCTGGCGCCGATGCTGCTGACGGTGCTGGCAGCCATTGCAATTATCTTGTCGCCTTTGCCGTCATCGCCGCTTGTGCTGGCGGCGATGGTGCCTGCGGTCTGGATTTTACTGACGCTAGGTCAGGATGTCCTGCGAAAGGCGGGTCATCTGCGCGGACTTGCCTACCTGCCCGCACGTTATTACGGCATGGTGATTGCGCATGCCGGCTTCGCGCTTTTGATTGTGGGCGCCGCGGGCGCCACGCAGGCAGACAGCGAAGATATCCGCTGGATGGCGCAGGGCGACCGTGCGCGGGTTGCGGGGTATGAATTCGTTTTGCTGACCGCTACCTCCGACCTCGGGGCCAATTTCAACCGGGATAAGGCCGTTTTCAGCGTGCGCCCCACCGCCGGTGCGGCCGCTTCGGCGCGGTATTTCTTTATGACGCCGGAAAAACGCTGGTACCCTGAAAGCGAAAAAGCAACCAGCGAGGCTGCCTTGTCCCTGCGCGGGCTTGATATGCTTTATGTGGTTCTGGGTGATCAGGATGAAAAAAACGCGTCGCGGTTTGTGGTGCGTATCTATCATCACCCCTTGATTGCGCTGCTGTTTGCCGGTGCGGCGATGATTGCGCTCGGCGGTCTGGTGTCCTTGACGCCGCGGTATCGCCGCCGGAGGTCTCTATGAAACCGCAGTTACTTGCCCTTGTACCGCTGGCTGTTTTTATTTTGTTATTGGCGCTTTTTGCTGCGCCGCTGTTGCGGGGCGTTGATCCGGCCAAGCTGGAATCGGCTATGATTGGCCGTGAAATCCCTGATTTTGTTTTGCCTGCCGCGTTGCCGGATGGCCGCCATTTTGACCGCGATGATCTGGCGGGCGCACCGGCGGTGGTCAATTTTTTTGCATCATGGTGCGTCCCCTGTCAGGCCGAACAGCCGCTGCTCGCACGTATGGCCGAGCAGGACGGTATAGATGTCTATGGTATAAACTACAAAGACAAACCGGAAGCGCTGGCGCCGTGGCTCGAAAAACACGGCAATCCTTTCAAACTGATCGGCGCCGATGAAGAAGGCCGCGTGGCAATCGAATGGGGCGTTTATGGCGTGCCGGAAACTTTTTTGATTGACCGCCGCGGTATCATTCGCCTGCGCCATGTCGGCCCCGTCAGCGAAGCGGATTATCAGGCGCTGTTCAAACCTCTGATCGCCGAGGTGATGAGATGAAAACAGTTTTTTATGCGCTGTTTTTTTGCCTGTTCTTGCCAGCCGCGGCGCTGGCTGTGCAGCCTGACGAAATTATGCAGGACAGCGCGCTCGAAGCCCGCGCGCGGGTCATCAGCAAGCAATTGCGCTGCCTTGTCTGTCAGGGCGAAGATATCGACGAATCCGCCGCAGGCCTTGCCCGCGATTTGCGTCTTTTGGTGCGCGAACGTCTGAGCGCGGGCGATAGCGATGCGCAGGTGCTGGCATTTGTTCAGGAACGCTATGGCGATTATGTTTTGATGAAGCCGCCCGTCGCGCCACGGACATGGATCTTATGGCTGACGCCGCTTCTGGCGCTGGGGGCGGGATTTGCGCTTGTCTGGCGGCTGGTGCGCCGCGGCCTTGTGCGGAGGGACCGCGCATGACGATGCTCTATATCCTTATGGCGGCCCTGACGGCAGGCGTCTGCATTAAACTGGTGCAGGTGCTGGCCGTGCCCGCAGCGGCAGGGCAGACAGAGACGGCGCGCCCACCGCGCCGCGCCACACGCGAAGACAGGTTTCTGGTCGCGGTTGTGGTGCTTTTGCTGCCGGTGGCGGCACTGACAATTTATCTTTTGACCGGCCGTCCGGATTTGCGGGCGCGGCAGGCGATTTTCGACATGACGTCGGATTTGCAAACGCGGCAGGCGGCGCTGTTGGCGCAGCGTCCGATGGCGGTGCTGGTCGGTCAGAACCCCGACGATATCGGCGCGCATCTTAGCCTGTCGGAAATCAATCGCCGCATCGGGCGGTATGATGACGAAGTCAAATTTCTCGCGCGGGCCGTGGCGCTGGGGCTGGCGGCGCAAGACCCCCTGCTGCGTCATTATGCCGTCACGCTGGGGCAGGCGCAGGTGCGGCAAAACGGCGGCACAGTTGGCGATGATGCGCTGGCGACGTTTTCTTTTGTGCGCGGGCTTTATCCCGAAGATCCGCTGTCGCGTCATTTCGAGGCACTTGCCGTGGCACAGCGCGGTGATCCGGAACAGGCTCTGATCTTGTGGCGCGTGCTTCTGTCCGAAGGGCCGTCACGGGCCTATTGGAAAGACATGGTACGCAAAGCCATGAGCGATGCGCGCAGCATGCCGGCGGCAGACAAACCCTAAAGCCCCAGCCCTCAGCGCCGGTATTGCTGGCCGGGCACCGGAATCGGGTTCGGTTCATGTGCGCAGGCGCGTGACAGGCGGGTATATTCTTCGCGGCTGTCGATACGCTGGTGCCGTGCGCGGCGTACCTGATCCATCTCGGATAAAGCCTGTTTGGCGGCCTGTTCGACTTGCATGCCAATCCATTCCTGCATCTGTGGAACCTGATGCTGCTGCACGGGCTGCATCGGCGGCAGCGAATTGACGGCGCGCTGTATATAAGACTGAATGCGCGGAATAAACTCGTTCAGCGTGATGATATCAAGGTTCACGTGCTGTACTTCGTGCTGCATGGTGGTTTGATAACGGCACGTGCCGGGTTTGTATTCGGTGGCAATATAGACATCGGGCTGGTAGTCCAGCGTTACGGTGATCTGCCCGACGGATACGCAGTGCGCATTCACGCCGCGCATCGAATGTGTCAGCATCTGTACCTGACGGGAAATAAGAATTTTGCCGTGGGTGACCCCGCCGACAACGTAAATTTCGTTGTCGTGCTTTGAAAACGTGGTGTCGATCTGAAAATTGCCCAGCTGTGCGCTGGGTATATGATAATAATATTTCGGCGTGCCGTTACGTGTCTGTATGGCCACCTGTCCGGGCTGGGTTTGCGGGCAGCTATAGATACTGGCAAGCGTCATCAGCCCCGCGCTTACAACATGTTCCAGTCCGAAGATCATGCGTTTTTCCTTCTTCTCGTCACCTGGTCGATGCCGCGCTTGATTTTATCGACCGCCCCGCCGGCGGTTTTGCCTAATTTAAGGGCTTCATCGATGCGGCGCGCCAGAAAGGCGCGGGTGTCTTGATGCTGCGGGCTATCATCACCAAGCCAGAACAAAACCGTGGCGGACAAAACGCCCGACAGCAGCAGTCTTTTGGTATAGCGGTTATAGTCTGTGGCGGTATCGCCCGCCGCCTGCCAGATGATATCGGCACTGCGCCAGACCTGTGTCGGCAGCAGCACACCGCCGGGCGGCGTGCCCAGATAGCAAAGACCGCTCGATACAGCCTGTTTCCACGGCGCAAGAATATCAAGGCGGATTTCAACCCCGCGTGCCACACGGTCGCGCACACGCAGGCCGTCCATCTTTTCGCGGGCAAGGCGTTTGCGCATTTCTTCGTCTGCCCATGTCGATAGGTACAAAGCCAATCCGCGCGTGCCGTCCGGAAAAAGTGCCTCTGCGTCATCCTCGCTGATGCCGGCGCGGCGGGCGGCATCGGTGAGCAGCGCCGGATGCCAGCCGTCAAAGGCGACATCGGGCAGCGCGGCGAGCAAAAGCCTGCTGCGCAAGTCATTGTTGGCGCGATCATCGGCGCCGGTTGCGGGTTTTTGTTTTTTACGGGCAGCAGCGGGCATCGGCAGCCTTTGAAATTGAAAGCCAGATGTGTAGATTAGCCTAAACACCTTTAACAAATTATATCATATCCTCTCGCCCCATAGGTAGACATGCCGCCCGTAAAAAAACGCACCAGCCGTAAAAACCCCGTAAAAACAAATAAATCAGCCAAGGCAAGCGCCGCGGTATTGCCGGTCTGGAATCTGTCCGATCTGGTGCCCGCGCCGGCGGCGCGTCATATTGCGGCCCGGCTGGCGGCTGCGGCAAAAAAGGCTGCGGCGTTTCAGCTCAAATACGAAAATAAGACAGCAAAGCTTTCGGCGGCCGCCTTCGCCAGAGCTTTTGCGGATTACGAAAGCATTTGCGAGGATCTGGGACGTCTGGGCAGTTATGTATCTCTCGACCGCCAGACAAAGCTGGATGACGCGGCGGCAGGGCAGTTGTACCAGTCAGCCAGTGAAACCATCAATGACATTTCGGCGCATCTGGTTTTTTTCAGGCTTGAAATCAACCGCTTACCGGATGCCACCGTCAAGGCGTGGCTGAAACATAAAGACGTTGCGCGTTATCGCCCCGTGCTGATGCAAATCCGCGCTTTTCGTCCCTATCAGCTGGCCGACGACGTCGAAAAGATTTTGCATGACCGCGATGTTACGGGGGCTGCGGCATGGATGCGCATGTTTGATGAAACATCGGCACGGCTTCGATTTTCTTTTCGCGGCAAAGAGCTGACCGAAACAGAAATCTTCCATCACTTGCTGTCACACGATGCCGCGGCGCGGCGCGAAGCGCATATGTCGATCGGGCGCGTGATGCAAGAAAACGCCGGCACCTTTGGTCTTATCCTTAATACGCTGGCCAAGGAAAAAGAAGTTGACGAGCGCCAGCGCGGATTCAAGAGCATCACGGCATCGCGCAATCTTGATAATCAGGTCGAAGATGAAGTGGTCGAAGCCCTGACAAAAGCCGTCCGCCAGAGCCATAAACGCCTGTCCCACCGCTATTACCGGCTGAAAGCCAAATGGCTGGGCAAGGCGCAGCTGGATATCTGGGACCGCAATGCGCCGCTGCCTTTCGCGGCCAAAAGAAATATCAGCTGGCCACAGGCGCAAAAAATTGTGCTGGATGCCTATGGCGCGTTTCATCCGCAAATGGCGCGTGTAGGGGCAAGATTTTTCGAGAACGGCTGGATTGATGCCCGCCCGCGTGCAGGTAAAGACAGTGGTGCTTTTTCCGCCTCCACGGTACCGGCGGTGCATCCTTATATCCTGATGAATTTCAAAGGTGGGCTGGATGATGTGATGACGCTGGCGCATGAGCTGGGGCATGGCGTGCATCAGGTGCTGGCGGCGGATCAGGGATATTTTATGGCCGATACGCCGTTGACACTGGCAGAAACGGCCAGCGTCTTCGGCGAGATGCTGGTCTTCCAGTCACTGCTGGCGTCGGAAACGGATCCGGTTGCGCGCCGTGCGCTTCTGGCGCGCAAGGTCGAGGATATGCTCAATACCGTTGTGCGCCAGATCGCTTTCCACGATTTTGAATATGCCTTTCACACGCAGCGTAAAAAAGGCGAGCTGACGCCACAGCAAACAGGCGATATCTGGATGCGAATCATGCGCGAAAGTCTGGGGCCTGCTTTCCGCTTTGATGAAAATTACCGGTATTTCTGGGCTTATATCTCGCATTTCTATCATGCGCCGTTTTACGTTTATGCCTATGCTTTTGGTGATTGTCTGGTGAATGCGCTCTATATGGCCTATAGGGATTCTGAAAAGAGGGGCGAGAGCGGTTTCGCGGATAAATATATCGCGCTGCTCGCGGCGGGCGGTACAAAGCATCACCGCGATCTCTTGCGCCCCTTCGGACTGGATGCGGCTGATCCGGCCTTTTGGCGGCGCGGACTTGCCTTGATTGAAAGTTTTATAGACCAGTTGGAATCGGGTGAGAACGCTGTTACTCTGGGCTCAAAGCGCGTCCGCCGTGATAAAATCACATCAAAAGCGCGCGGGCGTACGAAATCATAGGGTGTAGGCGTCTTTATGCTTCTGTTCGGTAAAAAAGCCAGAATCGGCGATTTGTGCGCGCAAATCGCAACCCGTGCCGAAGAAGCCATCGTTATTATTGACCGCAATAGCGAAATTATTTTCTTTAACGAAGGCGCCGAAAAAGTCTTTGGTTACACAGCCAGTGAAATTACCGGCCAAAAGCTGGATACCCTGCTGCCGGAGCGGTTTCATATCCAGCACGATATGATGATCCATGAATTCGGCAACAGCGAAGCGCGCGGCAAATCCTCCGATGACCGCCACCGGCAAATCTATGGCCGCCGCAAAAGCGGCGAAGAATTTGTTGCCAGCGCGTCGATTTTCGATCTCAGCCGCGGCGATCAGAAATTCTATGGCGCTTTGGTGCGCGATATCAGCAAGAACCGTAAAACCGAAGAAGAGCTGCTGCGGCTGGCGGCCACCGACCCGCTGACGGGCGCCTTCAACCGCCGTGAATTTACGTCGATTGCGGAGCGTGAAGCGCTGCGCGCCAGCCGTTATCATCATCCGATGTCGGTTTTGATGCTCGATCTGGACCATTTCAAGCGTCTGAATGATACCTATGGCCACGGCGCGGGCGACAAGGCGCTGCAGCGCTTTACGATGATCTGCACCAATGCGCTGCGCAATGTCGATGTCTTTGGCCGCTGGGGCGGCGAAGAATTCGTCGCGCTTTTGCCCGAAACAGATATTCAGGGCGCGACGGTCATTGCCGAACGCCTGCGCAAACTGACGGCCGATAACCTGCTGACGTACAACGATCATAAAATCAATTTCACCGTCAGCATAGGTATTGCGGAATTCAAAGACGGCGAAACCTCTATCGATGGCGTGTTGGGCCGTGCCGATAATGCGGTCTATGACGCCAAAAAAGCGGGCCGCGATCGTATTTCCGTATTCAGGAACTGATTCACTGCATTCTGTAAACCAATTCAGGGCGGGAAGGGCAAAAAAGCCTTTCTGTCATAAAATTCTGTGTTACGCTTTTGGTCGTTCGTTCAAACAAGAAGCTGCTGGCCCCGCTGTTGCGGGGGTATTACGGGCAGACATGTGCGGACCAGCGGCAAGACAAGGGTGTGATTTGTCTGAACGCGGCGCGTCAAACGTGCCGCAAACCGCTTCGGGGGCCGATGCAAGACCGACCGGACCAAACACCGCCCGCTTCGCCGCCGCCGCAGGATCGTCTGCCGCGCTGGGATTTGTCGGCTCTGTTTCCGGGCAAAGAATCCCCCGAATTTCAAAAAGCCCTTGCCGATATTGACCGTGACGTCAAAAAATTTGCGCAGGACTGGCGCGGTCAGGTCGCCAAAGCCGATGGCGCGGCGCTGGGCGCGGCTGTCGCCCGTTTCGAACAGATCACCGAGAATATTGCCCGCGTTGAAACCTATGTGTCGCTGCTGCGCGCTGCTGACAACCGCGAAGATACCTTCGCCGCCAAAATAGACGACCGCCTGCGCGCTTCGGCGCAGGATCTTTTGTTTTTCACGCTGGAGATCAACCGGATTGCCGAACCGGCGCTTTTGCAAAAAATCGCCGCGCCAGAGCTGTCAAAATACGCACCGTGGATTGCCGGGCTGCGTGCCAGCCGTCCGCACCAGCTGGATGACGAGGCCGAAAAATACCGCCACCTGAAAGAAGGCGTCGCCGAAGACGCCTGGCGCCGTCTGTTCGACCTGACGATGCAGGGGCTGCGTTTTGATGTCGGCGGCGAGAAACTGACCGAAGCCGAAACACTGAACATCATCGACAATGACCGCGACCCGGCGCGCCGCCGTCTGGCATGGGAAGCCTTTGCCAAAGGCCTTGGCGACAATGCCGGCAGCTTTGCGCTGATCACCAACACGCTTGCCGCGCTGAAGGCCGCCGAAGACACGCAGCGCGGTTTTGAAAAACCCGAAGACAGCCGCCACCTTGAAAACCATATCGAGCGTGATACCGTGGCGGCGCTGGCGGCGGCAGTCAAATCATCCTATGCAAAAACATCGCACCGCTATTATGGCTGGAAAGCCAGAAAAAATGGTACAGCGCGCCTGCATCCGGCAGACCGCAATGCACCGCTGGCCGATGCGCCGCAAAAATATATTCCGTGGGAAGAAGCAAAAGAAATCGTCCTTGCCGCCTTTGCCAAGCTGTCGCCCGAGATGGAAAAAACCGGCAGACGTTTTTTTGACGAGGGCTGGATTGACGCGGAGCCGCGCGCCGGCAAAGACAGCGGCGGGTTTTCGCATCCTGCCGTGCCGTCGGCGCATCCGTTTATCCTTGTCAATTATTTTGGTACGACCGCTGATGTCATGACATTGGCGCATGAACTGGGGCACGGCATTCATCAGGTCATGGCCGCCAAGCAGGGCCATCTGATGGCAGATACGCCATTGACCGTGGCGGAAACCGCCAGCGTTTTTGGCGAAATGCTTGTGTTCCGTGCGCTGCTGGACCGCGAAGAAGACCCCGCCATGCAGCGGGCCATGATCTCGGAAAAGGTCGAGGGCATGCTCAATACCGTGGTGCGCCAGACGGCGTTTTTCACGTTTGAACAAAAACTGCATGCCGAATACCGCGACAAAGGCGAGCTGTCGCCGGAGCGTCTGGGGGAGCTCTGGCGTGAAACATCGCGCGAAAGCCTTGGCCCTGCCGTCAACATGGATGTCGATGGCGCGCAGCATTTTTGGGCCTATGTGCCGCATTTTATCCATACGCCGTTTTACGTTTATGCCTATGCTTTCGGCGATTGTCTGGTCAATGCGCTCTATGACGCCTATGACAAGGCGGCGGATAAAAACGATTTTGCCCAAAAATATGCGGCGATGCTGGCAGCAGGTGGCAGCAAAAACCACGAAGCCCTTCTGGAGCCCTTCGGGTTTGATGTCAACGATCCGGCATTCTGGCGCAAGGGGCTTGGCGTCATCGAAAAATATATCGACGACCTTATCGCCCTTGACCAGAAAATCGAACGGGCGGCCAAGGCTGAAAAAGACATCCGTGGCGCAGCTGCTGACCTGACGGACAAAAAAGCACCGGCTGCAAACGACAACCCGGCCCGCGATGATTTCAAAAAAGCGTCACGCAAAAAACCGCCACGCGCCGGCATCGATAGCGCCGTACCGCCAAAGCCGCCCAAAAAAGGCGGCGGCGCAGGAGGGCCGTCATGAAAAACCGCCGCACGACCTTGCCGCAAAAACGCCTGCAGGATGATTTCAACCGCGCGCGCAAACCTGCGAACGATAACCCGTCGCCGCTGGATGATCTTGAACTGCCGCGCTGGAATCTGTCTGCGCTCTACAGCAGCCCCGACGCGCCGGAGCTGAAGGCCGACCTCGCGCGTATTGATACGCTGTGCGACGATTTTGCCGAAACCTACGAAGGCACGCTGGAATGGCTATCCGGCAGTGATCTGGGCAAGGCGGTGATGGTCTATGAACAAATCGAACAACTGCGCCATAAAATCAGCTGCTATATCGTTTTGATGGAATCCGACAATGTCGGCAATTTCGCAAAGCTGGGTGATCTCAATAAGTGGTTTCAGGAAAACGGCGGCAAGATCGGCTTTTTCGAAGCAGAGCTTGCCGAGATGAAAGAGCAAATACTGATTCCCAAACTGGCGGCGCCGGAACTGGCTGCCTATGCGCCCTGGCTTGCCGCGATGCGTGCGCGCAGTGGCCAGTCGTTCCCTGAACATGTCGGCGGCCTGTCTGCCGATTTCGCCACCACCAGCCGCGAAGGCTGGGGCCGTTTTTATCATGAAACAATCAACGCGCTGCGTGTCGAATGGCGCGGCGAAAAATTATCGCTGGATGATCTGGCCGAAGAATTGGCCGATAGCAAAATGACGCTGCAAGACCGCGCCGCGGGCCGTCAGGCTATGGCCGATGCGCTCAAGGCGCAAAGCGCGCGCATCGCCCTTTGCTACAACGCCATGATCCGCGATGACATGATCGACAACGATCTTTCCGGCGAAAAACGTCCGGATGCGCCGGTCAACCGCGCCAACCGCACCGCCGATGAAATTGTCGATACGATGTTTGATACGATCAAGGCGTCTTACGCGCGGCTGTCACACCGTTTTTACGAATGGAAGGCGCAGCAGCACGGGCAGGAAGTCCTGCCGCGCGCACAGGTGGGGATGACTTTGCCGGGGCTGGAAGGCGCGTCAAGCGAATACAGCTTCGGCGAAGCGCAACGTCTGGTTTTGCGCGCGTTTCGAAAATTCTCGCCCAAATTTGCGCGGCTGGCCGAAAAAGTATTCACCGTGGGGCACATCGATGCCGAACCGCGCGAAGGTAAAGAAGGCGGCGCCTTTGCCCTGCCCACCGGCCCGGGCGATGTGCCTTATGTGATGCTGAGTTTTACCGGCAGCGCCGGCGATGTTGCCGCAACACTGGGCCACGAACTGGGCCATAGTGTGCACCAGCAGCTGTCCGAAAAGGCCTGCGGATTTTTTATGTCGGATGTGCCAACGCCGGTTGCCGAAACAGCCAGTATTTTTGCGGAAATGCTGGTTTTCGAAGAATTGCTCAAAGGCGAAAAAGATCCGGCCGTGCGCAAAAAACTGCTGGTTGACCGCGTTGAAAACATGCTGGGTAACGGGCTTCAGCAACTGGCCTATTACGATTTTGAAAAGCGCGTACACAATGCCCGCCGCGATGGCGAGCTGGATGCCGAGGCGATTTCCGATATCTGGATCGAAACACAGCGCGAATATTACGGCCCCAGCATCGAGACCGACGATTATGACCGTTACTACTGGATGACCGTGCCGCATTTCTTTGACACGCCGTTTTATGTGTCGTCCTACGCCTTTGCGCAGCAGGTCGTCAGCGGGCTTTACCAGTCGTATAAAGCCGCCGAAGCCGAGGGCAAGGAAGCACGCGCAGAGTTTATCGAAAATTATATCGAGCTTCTGGAAGCCGGTCTGACCAAAAACCTCTATGAAATGTTCCAGCCCTTCGATCTGGACCCCGAAAGCCGTGAATTCTGGGAAAACGGCCTCTCTCTCAATGCCAAGTATCTGGATGAATTGATAAAGCTGGATGCCGCCCCTGCCGCGCCAGCGGCCAAAAAAGGCAAAACACCGCGCAGCGGGAAGTAGAATCCTCTCGACTTTTTGCCGCCGGAACATCATCTTTGCTGCATGAGCAAAGACCAGGGCGACAAAAACAACCCGAAAAAGCCTGCGCAGGGAAAAAAGCCCGTCGCGCCGAAGGATGCTGCAACTGGCGGCAAGCCAAAAGCCGATAGCGAAAAAAGCACCGTCGGCGGGCGCATCAAACGTTATGCCCGCGTCTCCACAACCATGACGGGGCTGGCCGCCAAACTGGCCGGACAAAAATATCTCGGGCTTGATATCGACAAACCGCAGCATGCCAAACAGCTGATGGAAAGTCTGGGCAATCTCAAGGGCCCGCTGCTCAAAGTGGCGCAATTGCTGGCGACCATTCCGAATGCCTTGCCCAAAGAATATGCGGCAGAGCTGCAAAAGCTCCAGTCGCAGGCGCCGCCGATGGGCTGGCTTTTTGTCCGCCGCCGTATGGCAACCGAGCTGGGGCGAGACTGGGAATCAAAATTCAAAAGCTTCGAGCGTGATGCCGCCGCCGCCGCCTCTCTCGGGCAGGTGCACCGCGCGGTCACGCACGACGGGCGCGCCGTGGCGTGTAAACTGCAATATCCAGATATGTCTGCCGCCGTCGAAGCCGATCTGGGCCAGTTGAAACTGGTCATGGGTATCTTTGAAAAATACGACCAGTCGGTGGTGACCGGTGAAATCCAGAAAGAAATCGCGGCGCGGCTTCACGAAGAACTGGACTATGCCCTCGAAGCGCGCCACGCGGCGCTCTATGCGCATATGCTGGCCGATGAAAAGGGCGTGCATGTGCCGCAGGTCGTGCCGGAGCTGTCGACCGGGCGGCTGGTCACGACAACCTGGCTCGAAGGCGCATCGATCCTTGATTTCATCGGCGCAAAGCAGGAAGTGCGCAACCGCATCGCATACAATATGTTCCGCGCGTGGTATGTGCCGCTTTATTTCTATGGCATCATTCATGGCGACCCGCATCTGGGCAACTACACGGTGCAAAAAGACCAGACGATCAATCTGCTCGATTTCGGCTGCGTGCGCATCTTTCCGCCGCGTTTTGTCGAAGGTGTCATCACCCTTTATCACGCGCTGCAAAAAGAAGACCGCGCGATGGCGGTTGCGGCCTATGAATGCTGGGGTTTTTCGGGGCTGACCAAAGAAACCATCGATGTGCTCAATATGTGGGCAGGATTTTTGTACGGCCCGGTGCTGGATGACCGCGTGCGCCCGATCGGCGTTGTCGAAGAAGGCGTCTATGGCCGCGATGTGGCGTCAAAAGTCCACCGCGAGCTGAAACGGATCGGCGGCGTGCGCGTGCCGCGCGAATTTGTTTTTATGGACCGCGCCGCGCTGGGTTTGGGTTCGGTCTTTTTGCATTTGCGCGCGGAAATAAACTGGCACAACCTGTTTCACGAACTGGTGGCCGATTTTGACGCCGATAAACTGGCGGCGCGGCAAGCAGAAACGCTCAGCCGTTTTGACCTGACGGCGACGGATTGATTTTTGCCGCCGTCGGTGCCCGTGCTTCGGCTTTGTTTTTCTGCGTCATGCTTTCCTGATTGGCTGCGAATTCTTTTTCCGTTATCTGCTGCCGCACTGTATCCCAATAGGTGCCGGCGAAAGGTATGCTGCTGACACGCACATAGTCTTTACCGACGCGCATATCGCCCAGCCGCCCATCGATATACCCGCGCAAAACAGGCGCGCCCCATTTAAAAATATCCCTGTCCGTGCTGCCCAGAACAATCGCCGTCAATACGCGGTAAGCGCTATCGCCGCCTGCGCCGGCGGCCAGCATGTCCTTGAACGGAATGAAAGCGCGCGACAGTTTATTGACGATCCTGTCGTTGGGGGTGTGTTCGGTTGCGATGCGGCTGGCCAGTGCCGCCGTTTGCTGTGGCGTAAGATATTCGGCATCAAGGGCCGGTAATTTTTCCAAAAGTTTTTCAAGCGCGAAGCTGGAAAAATGCTCCGGATGCCGCGCGCCATGCAGCGAGACAAGGCGCTGCGCCCGCTGCAAAAGCAGATCTTCGATGGCGCCGGTTTGACGCCCAAAACGCTGGATATGCCGCAGACTTGCAAAAACATCGGCGGTGGCTTCGTGCAGCGTTGCGCTTTTGGCCCTGTCCGGCAGGCCTGTTGCCGTGACGATATGACCGATTTCGTGATTGAGAATAAAATGCATCCGCTGCGTATGCGGCGTATGCGGCAGCAGCCCGCCGTCCTGCGGGCCGTCATAGAGAAAGATAAAATGATCATTCTGCTGACCGGCAAGAACGCAGGATGATTTGTCGCCGTGCAGCTTCTCCATAAATTGCGTCAGCTGTGGCAAAAAATTTTCTTGCGACTGTGCAATGACCTTGAGCCTGCGCGTTGTGACCGGATGGCTGGGCACATGCACCTTGCGTGCGGTATCGAAAAAATAAACATCGGCCGCAATCTCGGGGAAGTCACGGCAGATATCGGCGGTGGCGGCAGCATAATCAAAATTTACAGCGGTGCCTGTCATGTCTGCAGCCCCCTCTTTGCAGCGCGGCGGCCGGTATAGGCGAAATACACTTTATGTTCCAGGCCGGGATTTTGCGCGTCGACGTCGGATACGGCGTTTTTGAAATCAAAACGCGCGGTTGTCGCGGCGGCCGTGAATGTTTTTTGATGGCGCATCATTCCCCCTCGGCGGTGTTTTATTATACATAATTAAAAAAGAGATGCCATATTTTTGTCATAGTCGCCGCGTGCGGGTCTAACGTACTGATTTATAGTGTAAAAATCCAGAAAAAGAGCCTGTATCGGTTGAGTTTACGGCCGAATTCCTGCATGCTGAAGGCCGTTTTGGCGATTCATCGCTCTGCCTTGCCGATTGAGGGGCAAGCTGTGGTGCATAGCCTTTCGGCGCGGGCGATCTGCCGTGTGCCAAACCTGTCTTTGACCAATCTGGAATGCGCGGTGCGCCGCGTCCTTGGGGGAAAGTGTCATGAAACTCGCCGTCGGCAAGGAAACCATTACCGCCGAAAAACGCGTTGCCGCGACGCCGGAAAGCGTGCGCAAGCTGATCGCCCTCGGCTTTGACGTCAGCGTCGAAGCGGGCGCGGGCCTTGCCGCTGCTGTCACCGATGACATGTATGCGCAGGCCGGTGCGAAGATAACGACGGGTGCGGATGTCTATAAAGATGCCGATGTTGTGCTGCGTGTGCGCCAGCCCGCGGCGGCCGAAATTGCCAATATGAAATCAGGTGCGCTTTTGCTGGCGCAGCTGTCGCCCTATCAGGAAAAAGAAACATTGAAGGCGTTGGCCGCGCAAGGCGTTGTCGCCGCGGCGATGGAATTTGTGCCGCGTATCACGCGCGCGCAAACGATGGATGTGCTGTCATCGCAGGCAAACCTTGCGGGATACCGTGCGGTGCTGGAAGCGGCCGCTGCCTTTGGCCGCGCCTTTCCGATGATGATGACCGCCGCAGGCACGATCCCGCCTGCCAAGGTTTTTGTGATGGGCGCCGGTGTAGCCGGTCTTCAGGCCATTGCCACCGCGCGCCGCCTTGGCGCAACCGTATCGGCAACCGATGTGCGCCCCGCCGCCAAAGAACAGGTACAAAGCCTGGGCGCATCTTTTGTGATGGTTGAAAACGAAGAAACAAAAGCCGCCGAAACATCGGGCGGCTATGCCAAAGAAATGAGTGATGATTATAAACGCCAGCAGGCGGAGCTGATCGCGGAGACGATCAAGAAACAGGATGTGGTGATCACAACCGCGCTGATCCCCGGGCGCCCTGCGCCAAAACTGGTCAGCGAAGAAATGGTGCGCAGCATGAAACCCGGCGCGGTGATTGTCGACCTCGCGGTTGAACAGGGCGGCAACTGCGCCCTGTCAAAAGCGGGCGAGATTGTCGATGTCAACGGCGTGACGATTGTCGGGCATCTCAATATGCCGAGCCGCATCGCCGTCGATGCCTCTGCGCTATATGCCCGCAACTTGCTCAATTTCCTGACGCCGCTGGTAGATCCGGAAACAAAGATGCTAAAAATCAACCGCGAAGACGAAATCGTCAAAGCCTCGGTTGTGACCGACGGCGGGCAGATCGTTCACCCGCAACTGCAATCCTGATAACAGACCCGCAAGGGGAGAGAGAACATGGACGCACATACACTTGCCGAAGATGCCGCCGCCGTTGCCACGGGCGCCAGCCAGCTGTCGCAGCAGGCGCAGGAACTGGCGCTGAATATCAGCCAGTTCACAACGCCTGAAACAGCCGGCATGCCGTTTTTTGTCGTCGGGCTGACGGTTTTTGTTCTGGCCTGTTTTGTCGGTTATTACGTTGTCTGGCGCGTGACGCCGGCGCTGCACTCCCCGCTGATGGCGGTGACCAACGCGATTTCGTCGGTGATCATCGTCGGTGCGCTGATCGCTGCGGGGCCGGAGGGGTGGAATTTTTCCAAGCTGCTCGGTTTCCTTGCGGTCGTTTTGGCCTCCGTCAATATCTTTGGCGGGTTTATCGTGACGCACCGCATGCTGCAAATGTTCTCCAAGAAAAAGAAACAAGGGGCCTGATCCATGCCGATAACCGTATCCCTTCTGGCCTATCTGGTTTCTTCTGTCTGCTGCATCATGGCGCTGCGGGGGCTTTCGGGTCCCAATACCGCCAAGAACGGGCTGATGTTCGGCATCGGCGGTATGGCGCTGGCCGTTGTCACAACCTTGCTTTTGCCCGGCGTGTCGTCTTACGGCATGATCATTCTGGGTATCGCCATCGGCGGTGGCATCGGCACAGTCATTGCCAAGAAAATTGAAATGACTGCACTGCCGCAGCTGGTGGCCGCTTTTCACAGCCTGGTCGGTCTTGCGGCTGTTTTTATTGCAGCGGCAGCCTTCCACAACCCCGAAGCCTATAACATCGGCAAGCAGGGCGATATTCATATCGGCAGCCTGATCGAAATGGCACTGGGCGTTGCGATTGGCGCGGTGACTTTTACCGGCTCGGTCGTTGCCTTTGGCAAACTGCAGGGGCTTGTGACCGGCAAACCGCTCGTTTTCAAGGGACAGCATATGCTGAACGCCGCGCTCGGCGGGCTATTGCTGTTCTTGATTGTGCTGCTGTGCCTGACGGAATCGGCGGTGGTTTTCTGGGCTATTGTGTTTTTGTCTTTCCTGATCGGCGTACTGATCATCATCCCGATCGGCGGCGCGGATATGCCGGTGATTGTCTCCATGCTCAACAGCTATTCGGGCTGGGCGGCGGCGGGTATCGGCTTTACGCTGCAAAACAACCTGCTGATTATCGTCGGTGCGCTTGTCGGGGCATCGGGGGCCATCCTCAGCTATATCATGTGCAAGGGTATGAACCGTTCTTTCTTCAACGTCATCCTTGGCGGATTTGGCGGCGAGGCGGCGGGCGGTGCAGCCGCGGCGGCAGTCAGCGACAAACCGGTCAAGATCGGCTCCGCCGAAGATGCGGCCTTTATCATGAAAAATGCTTCGAGCGTTATCATCGTGCCGGGCTATGGCATGGCGGTGGCGCAGGCGCAGCACACGCTGCGTGAAATGGCCGACCAGCTGAAAAAAGAAGGCGTCAAGGTACGCTATGCCATCCACCCCGTTGCGGGCCGCATGCCCGGCCATATGAACGTGCTGCTGGCCGAAGCCAATGTGCCCTATGAAGATGTGCTGGAGCTGGAGGAGATCAACCGCGATTTCAGCCAGACCGATGTGGCCTTTGTCATCGGTGCCAACGACATTACCAACCCGGCTGCGAAAAAAGACCCTGCATCGCCCATCTATGGCATGCCGATTCTTGACGTCGAAAGTGCGGGCACGGTGCTGTTCGTCAAACGCTCCCTCGGCTCCGGTTATGCGGGAATCGATAACGAGCTTTTCTTCTACGACAACACAATGATGCTGCTGGGCGATGCCAAGGCGATGTGCGAAGGCATCATCCGCGCGATGGAACACTAAACATAACGCAGGCGTGCAAAGCGGCGGCATCTACGGGTGCCGCCGCTTTGCTATGCGTGCAGCGCAGCATTATGGTGCGCCGCAAAAAAAGGCAGCGTCATGAAATTTTACGTATGGGCTTTAGCGGCTGGTAATCCTTTTATTTCCCGCTATACTTTGTGGGCATCTTCAACGCCGCAGTTTTCGAGGAAAGAGACAGCCGAGCATGGAGTATCTGGCCCGATTTTTCGAACCAGACACATGGCAGGAAAGTTCTTTTACCAACCGTCAAGGTAAGACGATACGGTACGGCCATGCGACGCCGGAAGGCGACATCAAAGGCACTGTCGTGATGACGACAGGATATGCCGACTTTATCGAATCCTATTTTGAAACCATGCACGAATATCTGGACCGCGGGTATCAGGTCTTTATGATGGATTGGGCAGGGCATGGCGCATCCGAAAAAATCCGCGCTGCCGACGTCAAATCGGGTGATCAAAAAAAACCTGCGATCCTCGATGACCATATGGCCGATCTCTGGCAATTCCGCAGCCAGATTGTAAAACCCGCAGAAGGCAAACCCGTTTTCCTCAGTACGCATTCGATGGGCGGGCAGGTGGCGCTGCATACGCTGAAAAATCATCCCGATGCTTTTGACGGTGCCGTGCTGGCCACGCCGCTGGTCGATGTCAAAATCAAAGGTCTGCAAAAAGCCATGCTGGCCGCGGCTTTCCGCGCTGCCGTGAAGCTGGGCCTTGGTGACAGCGTGCTCGAAGGCGGGCGGCAAAAGGCGGTGCGCAAAATCACGCGCGCACGCCGCGAACGCAAAAAAGACAATCCGCTGCGCATGGGGCTGCACAAAGCCTTTATGCTCGGCGCGCGTGATTTACGCGCCGAAGATCCGACGATTGCCTATGCAGATAATATCTACCGCGCCACCGCTGCGCTCAACGCGCCGGGCGCGCTGGAAAACATTCAGACGCCGGTGCTTTTTGGTATCGCCGGGCGTGACAATATGATCGACAACGATACCATCCGCCATGCCGCGCAGCGGATGCCGCAGGCGCGTATCTGCGACATCCCCGAAGCCAGCCATGCCTTCTGGATTGAACGCGACGATCTGCGCAAACGCTGGTGGCAGTCAATTGACGGGTTTTTTGCCGATTGCCATGCAGCGTTTGACCGCAAACACAAGCCGGCCAATGACAATGCCGCGCAGGCCGCAGATGCCGCCGCACAAAAACCGCCACCAGCCGCCGCGAAAGGCCCCAGAGCATGACGGAAAAACCCGTACCCTCGCTACGCGAACCAGACGGCTTCAAATGGGGCAGTTTCACGAATGCCAAGGGCGCCGATATCCGCTATGGCAGTCTGAAGGCTGAAGGCGAGAGTAAAGGTACGGTCGTCATGCTGCCCGGCTTCCGCGAAAGTGTGGAAAAATATTTCGAGGCGGCGCAGGAAATGAAGGACCGCGGCTTTGACGTCTGGGTCATGGATTGGCGCGGACAGGGCGGGTCAGAACGGTATCTGCAAGACAACCCGCAAAAAATGCACCATGAAGGCTATGACGAACAAATCGATACGCTGCACCAGTTCACGCAGACTGTCGTCGACAAGGCGCCCTCCGGCCCGATGATCATGTCGGCGCATTCCATGGGCGCGCATATTGGTCTGCGGTATCTGAAAGAGCACGCGGGCGTCTTTGACAGCGCCATGCTGACAGCGCCGATGTGCGATATCAACACGGGCACGCTGCCCAAACCGCTGGCGCGCCAGATGGCAAAATTTGCCAAGGCCGGGAATTATCTTGATAAATACATCCCGGGCGGCAGCGACTGGAGCGAAGAAAAAAACGCCTTCAAAGACAACAATAAAACCGCAGATGAAACGCGTTTCAAGGCCGCGGTTGATATTGTGCGCGCCAATCCGGATCTCAAGACGGGGGATCCGACCTATGGCTGGGTCTATCATACCTTTCAATCCATTGACATTCTGAACCAGGAAGACTATCTCAAAGAGATCAAAACACCGATCCTGATGCAGATTTCCGAGCATGAAAACGTGGTCGATAAACCGGCGCAGGAACGCGCGGCAGCCCTGCTGCCGAATTGCAAGCGGGTCGATATTGCAGGCGCACAGCACGAAATCTGGCACGAAACAGATGCGCTGAGAAAATTGTGGCTCGACAAGGTAGATACGTTTTTGGCAGAAAGGCTTTCGCCCCCGGGGCCGCGCCCAAAAAAGCCTGAACCGTCAGCGCCGCGTCCGCCGAAACCCTGAGGATGTGCTGACGGCTTTTCCTGACACGGCCGGACGTAAAGAACAATAAAAAGACCAAAAGAAGAAAAAGGTAAAAATGCCGGATCAAAAAAACTATCAACGTCTTAGCGATCTTATTCTCGAAGCACTCACGCTCTCGCTCGAGCAAAAAGATGTGGTGATTTCCGATATTCTCAGCCGCGCGCTGGAAATGTCCATCACCCGCAATGCCGGCGGCCGCGATTTTATCGAACGGCGTGATCTGTCAAGCGATGTCGAACAGGCGCTGGAAAAACTTTATGCGCTGAAGCGCGAGGCCAAGGGCAAAGACTAAGCCGCACCAATCAGGGCCAGCCAGTCGTCTTCGCTGAGTACGGTCACCCCCAGCTCCACCGCTTTTTTCATTTTGCTGCCGGCGTCTTCGCCCGCGACAAGGTAATCTGTATTCTTCGAAACGCTGCCGGCGACTTTTGCGCCCAGTGCCTCGGCCTGTGCCTTGGCTTCTTCGCGGCCCAGGCGCGCCAGCTTGCCGGTAAAGACAACAGTTTTGCCGCTGACAGGCGAATGGGCCGCCAAGGGCCGGATATAAGGCTGAATATCCAGCTCGGCACAGAGATCATCTACGGCGGCCATTTGCTGCGCATCGTTGAAAAATGACACAATATCGCGCGCCACAGCGGGCCCGATATCATCGATCGCAATCAAATTCAGAAACGCGGCGCTATCGCCGTCCAATGCCGCCTGCATTTCCGTGCGCAGGCGCGCAAGTGTTTCGTAGTGCAGCGCCAGTTTTTTTGCTGTTGCCTGCCCCACCTGCCGTATGCCCAGTGCATAGATAAAGCGGTCAAGGGCAATGCTGCGCCGTGCTTCGATCGCGGCCATCAGATTGCTGACCGACAGGTCGCCCCAGCCTTCGCGGGTTTTCAGGGATTCGGCATGGGCGGCAAGACGGAAAATATCGGCAGGCAAGCGTATAATATTCTCATCATAAAATTCGCGGATGATTTTATCGCCAAGTCCTTCGATATCAAAAGCCAGCCGGCTGACAAAATGCTTCAAACGCTCGACAGCCTGCGCAGGGCAGAGTAGCCCGCCGCTGCAGCGCGTCGCGGCCTCGTCTTCGGCGCGCAGCGCGGGGCGCTGGCAGGCCGGACAGGTTTGCGGGAATTCAAAGGGAGCGCTGCCCGCGGCGCGTTTATCCGGCAGGCTGCGCACGATTTGCGGGATGACGTCGCCCGCACGCTGCACAATCACATGGTCACCGATGCGGACGTCTTTGCGGATGATTTCGTCCTGATTATGCAGCGTTGCGCGTGACACAATCACGCCGCCGACATTCACGGGCTTCAGGTGTGCAACCGGTGTCAGCGTGCCCGTGCGTCCGACCTGTATCTCGATATTCTCCAGTACGGTTTCGGCCTGCTCGGCGGGGAATTTATGCGCAACTGCCCAGCGCGGCGCGCGGCTGACAAAGCCAAGCCGCCGCTGGAAATCCAGATCGTTGACCTTATAGACAATCCCGTCAAGGTCATAGGGAATATCGGCGCGCTGGCCATAGACGTTCTCATGAAAAGCCATCAGGCCGGCGGCATCCGCCGCGGTGGTGACGGGCGCGGGCACTTTAAATCCAAGACTTGCCAGCGCGCGTCGAATGCCGTCCTGCGTTTCGGCAAGCGGGGCAGAAGTTTCGCCCAGCGCATAGCCAAAAAATTTCAGCGGGCGCCGTGCCGTTATTGTGGGGTCAAGCTGGCGCAGCGACCCCGCCGCGGCATTGCGCGGATTGGCGAATATTTTTTCTGCGGCGGCCGCCTGCGCCGCGTTCAGAGTGTCGAAATCCGCGCGCGTCATATAAATTTCGCCGCGTACCTCCAGAATGTCTGGTGCGTCTGCGGGCAGTGTTTTAGGGATGTCGCTGACGGTCATGATATTTGCAGTAACGTCTTCGCCTTCTTCGCCATCGCCGCGTGTGGCAGCCTGTACCAGCTGGCCGTTCTCGTAGCGCAGGCTGCAGGAAAGTCCGTCGATTTTAGGCTCGGCCAGAATTTCCATCTTGGCATCTGCCGGCAGGTTCAGGAATTTACGCAGCCGTTCGACAAAATCTGCGACGTCTTCGGCATTAAAAGCATTGCCCAGCGATAGCATCGGCACGCTGTGGCGGATCTTGGCAAAAGCGGCGGCGGGTTTCGCGCCAACAGTCTGGCTGGGGCTGAAGAGGCTGTTTTCAGGCGGCAGAATTTTTTCGATTTCTTCCAGCCTGCGCCGCAAAGCATCATAATCGGCATCGGAAATTTCGGGCGCGTCCTGCTGGTGATATAAAACATCGTGCCGCGCGATCTGTTCGCGCAGCAGGGTGGCCTCCATGGCCAGTGACTTGACGGATTTCTTAGGCGGCGGGGACATGCTTATCCGCGTTTTCCAGCAGTCTAGCCGCTTGCGCGCGCGCCTCTGTCGTAATATTCGCGCCTGAGAGCATGCGGGCGATTTCTTCCTGCCGTGCCGTCAGTTCGGTCAGCGGCGTGATGCGCGTGACAACGGTGCCTTTTTGTTCGGTCTTGGCGACATGCCAGTGATGTGCGGCACGCGCGGCAACCTGCGGGCTATGCGTGACGACCAGCACCTGACAATGCAGTGACAGGCGTTGTAGCCGCTCGCCCACCGCATCTGCAACCGCACCGCCGATGCCGCTGTCAACTTCGTCAAAAATCAGCGTCGGAACAGAGCCGCCGCCGGAGAGGATGAGTTTGAGCGCCAGCATAAAACGGCTCAGCTCCCCGCCCGATGCAATTTTATCAAGCGGGCCCGGCGCCGCCCCGGGGTTGGTTGCGACCAGAAAGCGCACGCGGTCAATGCCGGCGGGGCCCCAGTGATTTTCGTCATCGGATGTTTTGCAATCTACATCAAACCGCGCCTTGTCGAGCTTCAGCGCAGGCAGCTCCGCATTGACGGCTTTGGCAAGTCTGGCGGCGGCTTTGTGCCGTTTGGCAGAGAGCTTTTCGGCAAGCGCGATAAAGGCACTGCGCGCTTGGCGGACGGCGGCCTCCAGTTCCCCAAGGGCGTCATCCTGATGCGTGATCAGGCGTAATTTTTGCGTCAGATCTGCTTGTACAGCGGGGAGGTCATCGACAGCGCAGCGGTGTTTTTTAGCGCAGTCGCGCAGGGCGAAATAGCGCTCTTCGATATCTTCAAGACTGTCGCTGCCCTCTTCGTCAGCCTGCGCCAGACGGTCCAGCTGCCAGCCCAGATCTTCAAGATCAGCACGGATACGCGCGAGTGTCTCCAGCAGGGGCGCCACGGCGGTCTCTGCCTTTGCGGAAAGTTTTTCCAGCACATTCTCCAGCCGTCCGGTGAGGCTTTGCAGGCCGCCGTCGTCTGTAATAATGCCCGACGCCTGCGCCAGCCCCTCGGCCAGTTTACCGCGGTTCAGCAGGCGCTGGCGTTTTTCGGCCAGTACGGCCTCTTCGCCCGCCAGCGGCGCAAGTTTTTCCAGTTCGGCAACGGTATAGCGTAGATATTCCTCCTGCAGGCGCATGGCATCGATACCTGCGCGGGCTTCTTCCAGCTTTGATATGGCGGCGCGCCAGCTATCCCATGCGGCGGCCACGGCCTTGGCATCCGCCACCGTGCCGGTGAACTGGTCAAGCGTATCTGCATGCGTGGCACTGTCGAGCAGGCCATGTGTATCAAACTGGCCGTGAATTTCGATCAGCTGCGCGCCGACATCGCGCAAAAACTGCACCGAAACAGCGGCATCATTGACAAAAGCCTTGCTGCGGCCATCTTTGCCGACGCTGCGGCGCAGGATAATATGTTCGCCGCCATCAATACCGTTATCGGCCAGCCAGCCGCGCAGCGGGTGCAGCGCGGGCAGCTCGAAGGAGGCGGTCACTGTGGCCTGCGCCGTGCCGTGACGTACCAGCCCTGCATCGGCACGCGCACCCAGCGCAAGGCCCAGCGCATCAAGAAGAATAGATTTACCCGCGCCGGTTTCGCCTGTCAGCGCCACCAAGCCCGCATCGCCCTCCAGCGACAGGCGGTCGATCAGCACAACGTTTTGTATGTCGAGACTGGCGAGCATCCTGCGGGAAAACCTTTCGTTAAAAAAGACGGCCGATGGTGCGGTCGTAGACGGATTTTCGCGGTGCCGGGGCGTTTTTGTCGCCCATCAGCGCATAGGTGTCTTTATACCAGCGGCTTTCGGGGAAGTTATGGCCGAGAATAGCGGCGGTTTTTTGCGCCTCCGCAACAATGCCGAGTGCCAGATATGATTCCGTCATCCGGTGCAGTGCTTCGGGCACATGCGTTGTTGTCTGGTATGTATCGACAACGCGCTGAAAACGGTTGATGGCTGCCTGATGCTGGTGGCGCACCTGATAATATCTGCCGATTTCCATTTCCTTGCCGGCCAGGTGGTCGCGCGTCAGGTCGATTTTCAGCAGCGCATCGCGCGCATAAACAGTATCCGGGAAACGGTCAACAACACGCTGCAGCGTTTCAAGCGCCAGTTCTGTCATGCGCTGGTCACGGCGTACATCGACAATCTGTTCGTAGTGGCACAGCGCGCGCAGGTAATGCGCATAGGCAATGCTTTCGTCACCCGGGTGCAATTCGATAAAGCGGTCGAGCGCGAGGACAGCCTCGTCATAGCGCATGTTGCGGTAATGTGCGTAGCCCGACATCAACTGCGCACGCGTCGCCCACTGCGAATACGGATACTGGCGATCAACTTCGTCAAACAGTTTGGCGGCGTCAAAAAAGACGCCTTCGTCCAGACGCTGTGCGGCGCGGTTGTACAGCGTTTCCACCGGTTCTTGCTGTGCGGCTTCTTTGGCAAGACGTTTGGTGGCTTTTTGCTCTTCGGTGGCGCAGGCGGCCAGCGGCAGGGACAACAGAACCAGCAGCGCAAAACGGCACAGCCGCGGCATGTGAAAGGTCGGGGAAACGGTCATGATCGGCAGTGTCCGGCTGTGGTTTAAAAGGATGAAAACACGCTTTTTATAGCATGTTTTTGCACAGCGGAGCAAACGCTGGCACCACAATCAAATCGCAGAATTATGTGAAAATCAGGCCGTCGCGGGCAAGGCGTCACCAAAAAACGCACCGACCGGGTGCTTGGCCTGCACCGCTTGCGGCGCGGCAGCTTCGGGTGCCTGATTGAGCGTGACCAGCGCATAAGCCGAAGGATCGGCAAACAGGGCATGCAGCACCTTGTTGTTCATGGCATGGCCGGCTTTGACGCCGTGGTAATGGCCAATCAGCTGCGCGCCGGCCAGATAGATATCGCCGACCGCATCGAGAATTTTGTGGCGTACGAATTCGTTTTTAAAACGCAGACCGTCCGGATTCATGACCGTATCGCCATCAATGACGATGGCGTTATCAAGCGAGCCACCGCGGGCCAACCCCATTTTGCGCAGCATCTCTACTTCGTGCAGGAAGCCAAACGTGCGTGCCGCGGCAATTTCACCGCGGAAGCTGTTTTCTTTCAGCTGGTGAGTATATTTCTGGCGGCCGATCAAGGCGTTGTCGAATTCGATTTCAAAGCCGAAATATTGACCGTCGGCAGGGCTGAGGATCGCTTCCTTGTCGCCATCTTTGACGCTGATGGTTTTTTTGATGACCAACACTTTGCGCGCGGATTTCTGGCGGGCAAGGCCGATACCGTCGATCGCATCCATGAAAGGCTTTGCGCTGCCGTCCATGATCGGTGTTTCGGGGCCGTCGATGTCAACGCGCGCGTTGTCAACGCCCAGCGCAGCGAAAGCAGACATCAGATGTTCGATGGTGGATACGGTTGCGCCCGCCTTGTTGGCGATGACGGTGCAAAGGCGCGTATCGGCGACATGATCCCAGCGCGCGGGGATGACATTGTCGCGGTCTTGAATGTCGGTGCGGATAAAAACAATGCCGCTGCCGGCGGGCGCGGGGTGGATGGTCAGCGTGGCGGGCGCACCGGAATGCACACCAATACCGCCGATGGTCAGAACTTGGCTCAGCGTGTGCTGGTAGACAGATTTCAGCATCATATACATCCGGATTGTTGCGGCGCGGGCGATCCCCGTATCTTCATGAGTAACAAAGTTTCTTGAACGTCTGAAGTCACTCTTTGTGACAGAGTGTTACAGGGGTAAGGGATTGGTTTAAAATGGCTTTTTTGCCTGCATCGGCTGCCGCGAAAATAATTGACATAACCTTCGGACGGGCGTAATTCTATAGCCCATTCATCGCAAAAAGCGTCGATTCAGGTCTGAAGACCGATTGAGATGCGCAATAAACCCGCCGCGCGGTATCACCAGAGGGATTTTCCGCGGCAAAATTTAACTGTGTCAGGAGATAAACAATGGCCTTTCGTCGCAATTTTAATCACCGGGCCGGCCGCGGTAATGGCTTTCACACACTTGTGGTCGGTGCGATGGTTGCCGGATTTGCTGTGGCTGCCGGCGGATCTCTCTATTATCAAACCACCGGTAAGGAAACCGTGCGCGCGATGGTGACAGACAAAGAGCGTCAGGTCAGCTCTGACGATGACGGCGGCACGACGAGCAAATACATCGTTTTCACCGATAAAGAAGTTTTTGAGAACAGCGACAGCATGATCCGCGGTAAATGGCGGTCTTCGGACGTACAGGGCAAGCTGCATGTCGGCTGCACCTATGACTTTAACGTCTATGGTTTCAGAAACGGGCCGTTCAGCATCTACCGCAATATTGTCGATGCGCAGCATGTCAGAACCGACGCCTGCCCGACCAATAAACCCGCCGCGGCGCGCGCGCCGCAGTAAGGAGAGATGTGATGAAACCTCAAACCAAGCAACTATTGCGTGCCGGTATTGTCATGACGGCTTTTGCGCTGGCTGTGACAACCATTGCAAACGCGCAGGATATTAAACCGGAGCCGGAGCCGGGCAAAAACTGCCTTGGCCTTGTCGAGCTGGATATCCGCCAGTCGTCTTTTTCGCTCGACCCGACAGTGCATATCAAAAATGCGGCGAATGCGTCGCAGATTACTGTGCCCATGTTTGTGTCGGATTATAACAGAATGCGCGAAGGGCAAAAACTCGATAGCGATTTTCGCACCGGCTCCGCCATTTTCAACGGCAGCATTTCGTGGCGCAATGTGACAGTGAAAAAGAAAAAGGGTTTTGTCTGCGAATAAAAAAAATACCAGGCAGAAAAATTAAAAAGGCCGGGAAGTAATTCCCGGCCTTTTCGTTACGCCCCTAGCGGAGGGGATGTTTTTTAGTTTGCCCGACGGCGAAGGCCGTCGATTAGTTTGCCCGACGGCGAAGGCCGTCGATTAGTTTGCCTGACGGCGGAGGAAAGCGGGAATATCCAGCTCGTCCTCTTCTTTTTTGCCACCTTCTTCAACGGTCAGTTTGCCCGTCGTGGTCGTCGCAGCGGCGGGAGCCACTTCTTCTTCCTTGTGACGTTGCAGCGTGAAGCGTTCGAACAGCGACGGCGATTTTTTCACCGGCTTTTCGGCCGCTACAGCGGCGGTTTTCGGTGCGCTCAGTTCCGGCTCGGCAAACAGATCAGCGCTGGCAGCCGCACTGGCGGCCTGACGCGGATCCACCGGCTTGGGCGGGATAAAGCTGTTGCCGTGGCGTACGCCGCGTGGTTGCACCGCATCGCGCGATTGCGTGACGGGCGGTACCGTGCGGTTATAGCTTTGCGCGGGTGTGCTCGGGCGTGTCCAGGTATCGGCTTCGCTCACTTCGTCATCCAGTTTACGCGCGGTCGCCGTGGCGGCTGCGGTATAGGTTGTCGAGGCGGCATGACCGACCATCGCTTCGGGCGCATCGTGCTGCTCGTCCCAGTCATCGGCACCTGCCGTGACGGGGGCTGCCGTTCTTTGCGCCGTGGCGGCCGCGCGGGCTTGGCTGGCATGGGCGGGGATGATCGACGACGGAATGCCGCCGGTAAAACCCGCTTCACGCGCCGCGCTTTGCGGTGCAGACGTTCTTTCGTAGCCGTAACCCGTGCCAGCCGGAGCTGCGCCAAAACCCTGCGCATGCAGGCCGCCTTGGGGCTTCGCGCCGCCAAGACCGCCCCGGCGCGCAGGTTCACCCTGTGCGCCGGCCAGATGCAAAGGGCGCGGTTGCGCCATGCTTGCGGCTTCGATGCCCGTGGCAACAACCGACACACGCATCGTGCCGTTCATGGTCTGGTCAAAAGTAGAACCGAAGATGATGTTCGCATCCGGATCAACTTCGTCACGGATACGGTTAATCGCTTCGTCAACTTCGAACAGCGTCATGTCCAGACCGCCGATGACGTTGATGAGAACGCCCTTGGCGCCTTTCATCGACACATCGTCCAGCAGCGGGTTCGAAATTGCCGCTTCGGCAGCTTCGATCGCGCGGCGTTCGCCTTCGCCGGTACCGGTGCCCATCATGGCTTTGCCCATCTCCAGCATGACAGCGCGGACGTCCGCGAAGTCAAGGTTGATCAGGCCCGGCATCACCATCAGATCGGTTACGCCGCGCACGCCGGATTGCAAAACTTCGTCCGCCATGCGGAAAGCATCCGCAAAAGTGGTCTTTTCGTTCGCAATACGGAACAGGTTCTGGTTCGGGATAATGATAAGCGTATCAACGTATTTTTGCAGCTCCGCAATGCCGTTTTCGGCAAGCTTCATGCGGTGTGTGCCTTCAAAGTGGAAAGGCTTGGTCACAACGCCGATCGTCAGGATGCCCGCTTCGCGTGCTGCCTGTGCGATCACGGGCGCAGCGCCCGTGCCCGTACCGCCGCCCATACCTGCTGTGACGAAAACCATGTTGGAACCCTCGAGATAGGCGAGGATTTCTTCGATGCTTTCTTCCGCAGCTGCACGGCCGATTTCAGGATTAGCGCCCGCACCAAGTCCGCGCGTGACGTTGGCACCGAGCTGAATTTTATGAGGAGCTGAAGAACCTTCGAGCGCCTGCGCATCGGTGTTGCACACAAGAAATTCACAACCTTCGAGCTGAGAATTAATCATGTTGTTAACGGCGTTGCCGCCCGCACCGCCGACACCAACAACGGTGATCTTCGGTTTTAATCTATTTGTGGGTGATTGCATTCTCACGTTTATTGTCATTTTTGTTATCCTCCGCTTCGTAACGCTGCTGATTCTACTTACTCTTTTATCCGCTTTCCAGAGTCATCATGCACTTCAGTGCATTTTTTTTTGGATCAGTACGGGTGTAACAGATTGGAAAATCAAAGAAATTTCTCCTTCACCGCCGGAAAACCCAGCGGATTGAGTCGCTTACCAGTTCTCTTTCAACCAAGACGTCACCTTTTGCAAAACGTTCCCCTGCAAACTAAAGGGCAGTCCAAAACTGTAAGAAGAGGCCGCGCGCGGCGTTTCTTCGACCGCATGCTCCGCGGCGTAGGTCAAAAGACCGGCGCAAGCGGCAAAAGCAGGGCCGCCGGTGGCTTCGGCAAGGCCGCGCACACGCTGCGGACGACCCAGACGGATTTGTTTGTCGAGGATCAGCTGGCCGATATCGCAAAGACCCGGTAATTGCGATGCACCGCCGGTCAAGACAACGCGGCGTCCGGCGATTTGGTTGATGCCGTTATCGACAAGCTTGGCGCGCACCAGCTCGAATGTTTCTTCGATGCGCGGCTGAATGATGCCGACTAGCAAAGATTTGGGAATATAATTCGGCTGCAGCGGTTCTTCTTCGCCAATCGGCGGCACATCGATCAGCGCGCCGTCGTCTGTCGATGTTGCATGTGCTGCGCCGTATAATGTTTTGATGCGCTCGGCATCTGCAACCGATGTTGTCAGCCCGCGCGCAATATCGCTGGTGACATGATTGCCGCCAACAGGAATGGCGGCGGAATAGATCAGCTTTCCTTGCGCGAAAACAGCGATAGATGTTGTGCCGCCGCCCATATCGATCACGGTGCAGCCCAGATCTTTTTCATCGTCAACCAACGTTGCAAGCCCTGCGGCATAAGGCGCCGCACAGAAAGCGTCAACTTCCAGATGGTTCTGGTGCAGGGCGGCGGTGATGTTGCGCAGCGCCGCGCTCTGTGCCGTGACAGGGCTGAGAAGAACGTCAAGATTCTGTCCCGTCATGCCGCGCGGGTCGTTGATGCCGCGCTGGCCGTCCAGCGCGTAGCCAGCGGCGATGACATGGATCAGCTCGTCGCGGCCATGCTGTACCGCGCCGCGGCTATGGCCGAGCGCGCTTTGGATATCGCGGTCGGATACGTCATGGCCGGAAACTTTGACATTTACCGACATCTGGTGCGAACGCGTGTGCACGCCGGGGACATTCACAAAAACGCGGCGGATCGGCTGGCCCTGCAATTCGGCGGCGGCCATCATTTCGGCGGCTTCGACGGCGTGCGAAATAGCGGTTTCAGCGGCTTTGAGATCGACAATCGTGCCGGCCTTCACGCCGCGCGATGCCTGATGCCCGATACCGATGACTTCAAGCCCGCCATGCGCGCGCAGCTCGGCAATAAAGCAGCAGATTTTGCTGGAGCCGATATCAAGCGCCGCGACAATATTGCGCGCCGGGGCTGTTTTGCGCTGGCGTGCAGCCATATTCAATGCGGGCGCAACGTCTGGTGCGGCGGTCTGGTCTGGCGGGGTGTTTTTGCCCTTCTTCATTTTTTGATCTCCCTTCGGGTGCTTCGCTTTGTTCTTTTTTATTGTGTATGTTTTTTTCAGATATTGCTGTTATCGGTTTCCACAGGTTCAATCGCGGTTCTGCCGGCAAGGCGCAGATCGATATGCTTTACGTTGCGCGCCAGCAGGCCGTCTCCCGTGCCCATCAGGGCAAGGCGGCGCAGCGCCAGTTCGACATCGTTTTCCGGCAGCTTTACCAGCACGCCGTTTTTCAGGCGCAAATCCCAGCGGCGGCTGCCGATGCGTACGGCGGCGGCCAGCTGCTGCGCAATTTCCGGCTCTGCGTGCAATAAGCCCAGCAAGGTGGCCACATCTTGCGGCGCGTGTTCCCCCACCACCAGCGGCAGATGGCGCCAGCTGTCCAGATTGCGGTCGGTCAGCACATGGCCGCTGACATCGATCAGGGAAAGTTTTTTCTGATATTGCCACAATGCAGCGGGCGCACGCTCGCGGATGGTGACGACAACCGTGCCGGGCAGGCGGCGCGCGACAGTCGCCTCTGCAACCCAGGGAATATCTGCAATCGCGGTCTGTCCTTTGGCAATCGAAACGCCAAAGAGCGGATCGCCCGCAGAGATGCCGAGGCGTGTCAAAAGTTCTTCGGGCGCGGTGTTTCTGCGGCCAACGACCAGAATGTCGCTGACTTTGAATCCGGCGGCGGCTGAAATATCGACGGTTTTTTGCACGGCAAAACTGCTGGCGATGGAAAACCATCCGCCAATCCAGGCATAAACGAAAAGGCCGACCACCGCGCCCGCGCCGCCGCCGTAAAGTGCACCGGCCTTCAGCCGCTGTACCCATAGCCGCGCGCGGCGCCGGGAAGCCGACGCATCGCCTTTTTTACCAAAAAACTTCATCTACCCCAAAAAACCTGCGGCTTCATCCCGTAGCCCGCGATGATACGTAACCCCTTACGTATGCACCTCGGCATGCTCTACGAGCCACGCCACAAGTTCCCCAAAACTCAACCCCATATGCGCCGCCTGTTCCGGAACAAGGGATGTTGGCGTCATCCCCGGCTGTGTATTTGTTTCGAGATAGTAAAGCCCCGAAACACCCGGTTCGTTATCATTGTATCTGAAATCGCTGCGGCTGACACCCGTGCAGCCAAGTTTTTCATGCGCGAAGGCCGCCATACGCATCGCTTCGTCAAAAACCGCGCCATCGATCGGCGCCGGAATAACATGCGTGGAGCCGCCCTGCGCGTATTTTGCTTCGTAATTGTAAAAATCAACATGGGTGCGAATTTCGGTGACGGTGAGCGCGCGCGCTTTTTCGCCGCGGCTTCCCATAACGGCCACAGAAAGTTCGCGGCCCGGAATATATTCCTCGACCAGCGCCCATGACCCATAGCTCCAGGTATCAAGACCCAGCGGCGGTTTGTTGTCGCCGGGGCGCACGATGTAAACGCCGACGCTTGATCCTTCGGCATTCGGCTTGACGACATAGGGGCGTGCCATTGGCTCTGCCCCGCTGCGGATATCGTCGATATGCACCAGCTTGCCTTCGGGGCAGCGCACGCCCAGCGGCTTTAAAACTTCTTTGGCTTTTTGCTTGTTCATGGCCAGCGCCGATGGCAGCGGGCCGCTATGCGTATAGGGAATATCCAGCATTTCCAGAACGCCTTGAATGCAGCCGTCTTCGCCGCCTTTGCCATGCAGCGCATTAAAAACCACATCGGGTGCGGGGGTCAGCGCGGCCAAAAGCGCGGAAAGATCGCGCGCCACATCGATTTCACGCACCTCATAGCCGTGTTCGCGCAGCGCTTTCGCGCAGGCGGCACCGCTGGAGAGTGAAACTTCACGCTCCGCCGACCATCCGCCCATCAGTACTGCGACTGTCTTGGCCATGTTCTAAAAATCTACCCCTTCATGAAGGACAAAATATCTTTGTCCTCCGGCAGCGGAACCCCAATCCGCTTGATTTCCCACCGTAACATGATGCCGCTCTTTTCCGCAACACGTTTGCGTACTTCTTCGCCCAGTCTTTCGATATCGGCCGCGGTGGCACCGCCGGTATTGAGCAGGAAATTGCAGTGCAGTTCCGAGACCTGCGCGCCGCCGATTTTCAAACCGCGGCATCCGGCGGCATCGATCAGCTGCCAGGCCTTTTCGTTTTCGGGGTTGGCAAAGGTAGAACCGCCGGTTTTGGTTTTCACCGGCTGGGTTTCGCCGCGTTTCGTGCGGATGTCGTCCATGCGCGCTTCGATTTCGGCGGTCTCGCCCGCATGGCCGTCAAAAACCGCGCCAAGGAAGATCACATCTTCGGGCAGATCATTGTGGCGATAACTCAGGCCCATATCCGCGCCGCTCAATGTCTTGATACTGCCGTCTCTGAACAGAACATCGGCATGGCGCAAAACGTTTTTGGTTTCGCCGCCATAAGCGCCCGCGTTCATGCGCAGCGCACCGCCGATGGTGCCCGGAATGCCCGATAAAAATTCAAGCCCCGCAACGCCGTGTTTTGCCGCTGTCAGCGCAACGTTGATATCCAGCGCGGCGGCACCGGCGGTGATGACGGTCTCTGCCGCCGTGATCTGCGCAAACTCGCGGCCCATACGGATGACAACGCCGGGAATGCCGCCGTCGCGTACAATCAAATTCGATGCCACGCCCAATACCGTAACGGGCACATCGGCCGGACAGCTGCGGATAAAATCGGCCAGATCGTCGCGGTCTTCGGGTTTAAACAAAACCTCGGCGGGGCCGCCCACACCGAACCATGTCATGGGGCCAATCGCGGCATTTTCGCTCAGCCGCCCGCGCACTTTGGGCAGGCGCGACAGCAGGCCGGATTCAAAACTTTTTTGCATCAGCGGCGCCGGCATCAATGATCGCCGTTTGCTGTTTTCGGGGCAATGCCCAGCAGCGTCTCCAGCTCTTTGGGCAGGCTATGCGCCCATGCCGTAATATTCCCCGCGCCAAGGCAGATAACGAAATCGCCTTTTTGCGCGGCATCGCGGATCAGCGGTGCGAGGGCTTCGGGGCTTTCAAGCGCGCGGACATTTTTATGTCCGTGTCTTTCGATGGCGGCCACCAGCGTATCGCGGCTGATATTGGGGATCGGCGCTTCGCCCGCCTCGTAAACATCGGCAATCACGACCATATCGGCCAGATCAAAACAGGCGGCAAATTCCTGAAACAGGTTTTTCAGTCGTGTATAGCGGTGCGGCTGCATCACGGCAATCACGCGCCCGCCGCCGCGGCCTTCGACGGCGTCGCGGCCAGCCTTCAGAACAGCAGAAATTTCAACGGGGTGATGCGCGTAATCATCGACGACGGTGATGTCGTTCACGATACCGGTCGTTGTAAAGCGGCGCTTGACGCCCGCGAATTTTACCAGTGATGTTGCGATCTGTTCAGCCGGAATGCCGATTTCGTGACCGACGGCAAAGGTGGTCAGCGAATTGACAACGTTATGCGGACCAAACATCGGCAGTTTCACGCCTTTGATCTCCCGCGGAAAATTTGTCAGATGCGGGTCGTTGATTTTGACGTCGTAGACCAGACCTTCGGGTGTTGATTTAACATTGACGGCCTGAATATCGGCTTTGTCGCTGAAACCATAGGTAATGGTTTTGCGGTGGAAGTCGGGGATCAGCTCCGCCACGACCGGATGATCTATGCAGGCAATGACCACGCCATAGAACGGCAGGTTATGCGCATAGGCGAGAAATTCTTCTTTCAGCGCATCAAAGGTTTCGTAATAGTCCATATGTTCGGGGTCGATATTGGTGATGATCGACGCCACGGACGGCAGGTGCGAAAACGTGCCGTCGCTTTCGTCCGACTCAACCACCATCCAGTTGCTCGCGCCCATGCGGGTATTGCTGCCATAGGCATTGATGATGCCGCCGTTGATGACGGTGGGGTCAATGCCGGCTTTTTCCAGCACATGGCCGATCATCGATGTGGTAGTGGTTTTGCCATGCGTGCCGGAAACGTTAATGCACCATTTGGCTTTCATCAGCTCCGCCAGCAAATCGACGCGCGGAATGACGGGAATTTTTTCGGCCTGCGCCGCGATGATTTCGGGGTTGCTTTGCTTGACGGCGGTCGATTTAACCACAACGGCGGCGGGTTTGCCATCGGCGCCGAAAACGTTTTTACCGTCATGGCCAATCATCACGCGGATACCCATACCTTGCAATCGCTTGACATTGGCATTGTCCGACTGGTCAGACCCCTGCACGGCATAGCCAAGATGGTGCAGCACCTCGGCATAACCGCTCATACCGATGCCGCCGATACCGATAATATGAATCGTACCGATGGCGAAAGGGAATGTCTTGCTCATGCTTTTAGTCCTTTCACGCGCACAGGCGGCGCGGGGCGCCGTTTGCGCGGGTTTATCTTTCTGCTTGCCGGTACGCCCCTTGTCACGGGGCGCCGGCCTCTTCCCCGACCAGATCCGCCAGCCGGGCTGCGGCGCCGGGCTGGCCGCAAGTGGCGGCGGCTTCGGCGGCGCGGGTCAATATCGCGGGGTCTTCGGCAAAGGCGCGGATTTTTGCGGCCAGCGCCGCCGGCGTGAAATCCGGCTGAAGAAACACCCAGGCGCCACCGGCCTGTGCGATGATGTCAGCATTGTGTTTTTGCTGCATATCCTGATGGCCGGGGTAAGGTACAAAAATCGCAGGACGCCCCGCAACAGCTAATTCCGCGACGCTGGAGGCGCCGCTGCGGCCGATAAACAGCTGGCAGGCTGCCAGCCTGTCGGCCATGTCACTGAAAAAAATGGCTGTTTCGGCGTGGATGCCTTCTGCGGCGTATTTTTCCGCGGTCGTTTTCAGGTCGCTTTCGCGGCATTGATGCATGACATAAAGCCGTGATTTAATGGATTCTGGTAAATATTTAAGCGCTTCCGGCACGACATCGGCAAAAACGCTCGCCGCCTGACTGCCGCCGGTGATCAGGATTTTGAACGCTGTTTCGGGCGCGGTATAGGCGATATGGCTGACGGCGATGATCGGCGCGCGCACGGGGTTGCCGGTCACAACTGTCTTTTTTTGCTGGCGATCCGACAGCCCCCGCGTGCCTGCCAGCGACAGGGCAATTTTGCGCGCGCGGTGCGCCAGCCAGACGTTGGCCTTGCCCAGAACGGCGTTTTGTTCATGCAGAACCGTGGGGCGGCACAGCATTTGCGCCGCCAAAACCCCCGGAAAAGACGGATATCCGCCAAAACCCACCACCAGCGCCGGTTTGATTTTGAACATCAGACACAGCGCCGAAAGAATGCCCAGCTTCATGTCGATGACGGCGCGGATCTTGGCGATCAGTCCCGGTTTCAGCGTGGCGGCGCGCACAGTATATATATTGACACGATCGCCGAGACTTTTGAAAGCATGGCCGCGTTTGTCGGTGATGATGGCAACCTTGTATCCGCGCGCCAGCAATTCCTCGGCCAGCGCTTCGGCGGGGTATAGATGCCCGCCCGTGCCGCCCGCAGACAATAAAATAGTTTTAGCAGAACTACTCGTCATGCGCCGCCGCCTTCGCGCAGCGTAAAGCCGCGCCACATATTGCCGGCGGTCAGCTGCTGGCGTTTGCGCGTCAGCGATAACAGCATACCCATGCCCAGCCCCAGCGCCAGCAAAGACGACCCGCCATAGCTGATAAACGGCAGCGTCATGCCCTTGGCGGGCAGCAATTGCAGGGATGAGCTCATATGAATAAGGCTTTGCAGTGCAAATTGCGTCAAAAGACCGCCCGCGGCCAGCACGACAAAAAGATCCTCGCTCTGCGCCACGCGCCAGATACTGCGCAAAAGAACAAAACCGAACAGCGTCACAAGAAACAGTGCCGCCAGCAGCCCCATTTCTTCACCGGCCACGGCAAAAATAAAATCCGCATGCGCATCGGGCAGGTTCATCTTGACCTGTCCGTGACCAGGCCCTGTGCCAAAAAGACCGCCGCTGGCAAAAGCATCCAGCGATTTTTGCACCTGATAATTATCGCCGCTGGCAGGGTCGAGAAAACGGTCAATGCGGCTGGCAACGTGCGGAAAAAACATATAAGCGCCAAAAAGAGCGGCAATGCCCGCGCCGCCCAGCGCAAAAACCCAGATCATCGGCAGACCGGCCAGAAAAACCTGTACGCTCCAGATCGCGGCCACCACCAGCGACATGCCAAGATCAGGCTGCAGCAGCAAAAGCCCCAGCACCGCACCAAAAAGCAACAGTGCCAGCACATGGCCCGGAAACTGCCCGCCGCCCTGATCCTGATGCCGTGCCATCAACCATGCGGCGGTCACCGCAAAGGCGGGCTTGGCAAATTCGGACGGCTGCAGCGAAAAGCCGAAAACATGAACCCAGCGTGTCGCGCCTTTGATTTCCGGCCCGAATAAAACGGCGCAGAGCATCAAAACCATCGATAGCAAAAGCAGCAGCGATGCGCCCCGCCACAGCATTTTACGCGGCAGCATCGACGCGGCCAGCATCAGCCCCGCCGCGGGAAGCAGGAAAACGATATGCCGCAGAACAAAATAAAACGGCGGCAGTCCGATGCGCTCCGCCACCGAAGGCGATGCGGCGGAAACCAGCAAAACCCCGCAGGCCATCAAAACGACTAGCGCGCCCAGCGTCCAGCGGTCAATCGACCACCACCACGCGCCGAGTAATGATTTATCGCCGCGTCCGGAAAGCGGGATCATGCCTTGCCGCCTTTCTTGGGTGAAGATTTCGTGGCTGCCGTCACGCGGCGTACCGCTTCGCAAAAGGCATCGCCGCGCTGCTCAAAGCTTTTGAACTGGTCAAAACTTGCGCAGGCCGGCGACAATAAAACGGTTGCGTGGTCGAGCGCTTCTTTTTGCGCCAGTGCATGTGCGGCCTCGACGGCGATATCAAGCGTGCCGCAGCGCGTATAGGGTTTTTTGTGTTTGTCCAGCCACGCGGCCAGAACATCTTCGGCGGCACCGATCAAAAACGCATGGCGCACGTGCGAAAGATATTTGCTGCATTTATCATAGCCGTCGCCCTTGTCTTTGCCGCCTGCAATCCAGTAAATCGGCCGGTATGTCGACAAAGCCATGGCGGCCGCATCGTCATTTGTCGCCTTGCTGTCGTTGACATAGGTCACGCCGTGCAGGCTCGTCACAATTTTCTGGCGATGTTCCAGTCCGGGGAAGCTTTGCAGCCCCTTGGCAATCGCGCGGGTATCAATGCCCGCCGCGCGGCAGGCCGTATAGGCCAACGCGGCATTCTGCCAGTTATGCCGTCCGCGCAGGGCGGCGCAGGTGTTCAGATCGACCACGCCGTGCGGCCCGTCGAATAATTCGCCTTCGGCTGAAACAAAAACACCCTGCGTCATCGGGCGCAGACAGGAAACCGGCGTCATGCGCCGCGTGCCTTCTTTGCGCTGGCGCGCGAAAATCGCCGCGCTGCCGTCATCGTCAACGCCGATGATGCCGATGCCCTTGCCGCGAAAAATACGTTCTTTGGCCGCGATATATCCTTCCATCCCGCCGTGGCGGTCAAGATGGTCGGGGCTGATGTTGATCAGAACCGAAATATCGGGGCTGAAACTTGCCATCAAATCCAGCTGGTAAGATGACATCTCCAGCACATAAATGCCGCCGCCGCTCAGGTCGGGTAGTCCCAGTACCGCCTCGCCGATATTGCCGCCCACGGCGCATTCCGCGCCGGCGTGCTGGAGGATATGGCCGATCAATGCAGTGGTGGTTGATTTTCCGTTGGTGCCGGTGATGGCAATGGTTTTTGCTTCGGGTTTGGCGCGGTGGAACAGCTCCATATCGCCGATGATCTCGATGCCTGCTTTTTTTGCGGCAATCACCGCAGCGTGCGGTGCAGGATGCGTCAGCGGGATGCCGGGGGCAAGGCACAGCGCGGCAAAGCGCGTAAAATCACCGGCGGTAAAATCCTCGATGTCAGCGCCTTTGTCTTTGGCGGCTTGGCGCATGTCTTCCCCGTCATCCCATAGCAGGCAATCAATACCCGCGTTCTTGCAGGCCTCGAAAACCGACAGGCCGCTGCGGCCAAGCCCAAGCACGGCCAGCGGTTTGCCTTTCAGGGATGCCTTGAGAGGGGAAAGGTCTATCATGCCGCTTTTCTCCTTATCTCAGCTTCAGGGTTGACAGGCCGATCAGCGCCAGGATGATCGAAATAATCCAGAACCGCACGACAACTTTGGTTTCAGGCCAGCCAAGTTTTTCAAAATGGTGGTGCAGCGGCGCCATCAGAAAAAATCTTTTCCCGCCGGTTTTTTTGAAATATCCGACCTGTATGACAACCGATAATGTTTCCGCAACAAAAAGCCCGCCGATAATCGCCAGCACCAGTTCGTGCTTGGTGACAACAGCAATCGCCCCCAGCGCGCCGCCCAGAGACAACGATCCGGTATCGCCCATAAAAACCGAAGCCGGCGGCGCGTTGTACCAGAGAAAGCCCAGTCCCGCCCCCAAAAGCGCGCCGCAGAGCACCGCCAGTTCCCCGACATCCTTCACGTAATGGATGCCCAGATAATTGGCAAAGTTCATATGTCCGACCAGATAGGCAATCAGGCCAAAACAGGCCGCGGAGATCATAAACGATCCGATCGCCAGCCCGTCCAGCCCGTCGGTAAAGTTGACCGCATTCGCCGCGCCCACGACCACGATGACGCCAAACGGAATGAAAAACCAGCTGAGGTTGATCAGCAGGTCTTTGAAAAACGGCAGCGCAAGGCTGCTGCCCAAAGGTCCTGTCGTCAACAGCATCACCGCCAGCACCGCAACAGCCGCAATCGCCATTTCCAACAACAGCCGCAGCTTGGCGGGAATGCCGCGGTGGCTGCTGCGCGTCAGTTTGGCGTAATCATCCGCAAAGCCGATGGCGCCATAGCTGAGGAAGACAAACAGCACCGTCCACATATAGGGGTTGGTGATATCCACCCAGAGCAGTGTCGATATCGTGACCGAAAACAAAATCATCAGCCCGCCCATGGTCGGCGTGCCTTTTTTCTTTTGATGCGTTTCCGGCCCGTCTTCGCGGATCGGCTGGCCTTCGCGCTGTTTTTTCTTGAGCCAGCGAATGACAAAAGGTCCGATCGCCAGACTGATAATCAGCGCCGTCATCAAAGCGCCGCCGGTGCGGAAGCTGAGGTACTGAAACAGGTTAAATCCCGTAAAATACGGCGTCAGCGGATAGAGGAGGTTATAGAGCATTCTGGCTGTCCTTGCCGTTTGCAGCGGCGGTTGCGGGTTTGTCATTAGCGGCGCTGCCGCTGATATGCAGGGCGTGCAGGGCTTCGATCACATAAGCCATACGGCTGCCGGCCGAGCCTTTGACCAAAAGCACATCGCCGGGCTTTACGGCGTCCTTGACGATATCGGTCAGCGCCTTGCTGTCTTTGGCGTGGGCGCCCTGCCAGTCCGGCGGCAGCGCTTGATACAGCGCATCCATCAGCGGGCCGCAGCAAAACAAAAGATCGGCCTTGGCCCGCAGCAGCGGGTTGGCCAGCTCCGCATGCAGGCGCGGGCCGTCCTTGCCCAGCTCCAGCATATCGCCCAGCACGGCAAGGCGGCGGCCTTCGCCTTGCGGCGTCACCATTTCAAAAACACGAAACGCGGCCTGCATTGACGCCGGATTGGCGTTATAGCTTTCATCGATGATAATCAGCGGCGGCGCACCGGCCGCCAGTGTAATTTTATGGCGGTTGCCGCGGCCGGTGACGGCTTCGGCATTTTTCAGTGCTTCGATTGCCGCCTCCAGATCGCCGCCAGCCGTTTTGACAACGCCCAGCGCACCCAGAGAATTCAGCACGATATGCTTGCCCGGAATTTGCAGCTTGTATTTGACCCGCCCGCCCATGACATCGGCGGTGATGCGGCTGCTGTCGGCATGCAAGGCGCAGTCGATCAGCTGGATATCCGCGCCGTCATCTTCGCCAAACCCCAGAATGGTTTTGATGCCCTGTTTTTCGGCATGCGCCTTCAGCCTGTCGAAATAAGGGTTGTCGTGGTTGAGGATGGCGATGCCGTCTGCCGTCATGCCGGTAAAAATTTCCGCATTCGCATCGGCGATACCGTCAAGGCCGTTGTCAAAAAATTCGATATGTTCGCGGTCAATGGTGGTGATAACGGCGATATGCGGTTTGACCTGATCGGTCAGGCCGATGATTTCGCCCGGATGGTTCATGCCAATTTCAAACACGCCAAAAGCCGCGTCGGCCGGCAGGTTGCTCAGCGACAGCGGCACGCCCCAGTGGTTGTTAAAGCTTTTCTTCGACGCATGCGTCTTGCCGCAGGCAGACAGCAGCGTGGCCAGCATTTCCTTTGTGCCGGTTTTGCCGACCGACCCCGCAACGCCGATAATTTTGCCGCCGCAGCGTGCGCGTGCTGCACGGCCAAGATCTTCCAGGCCCTTCATCGTGTCATCGACCACCAGCAGCGGGCCTTTTGCCGCTGCCGCGTCATAATCTTTTGATACCATCGCCGCGGCCGCGCCGGCGGCAAAGGCGGCATCGATATAATCATGCCCGTCCAGATGGTCGCCCTTCAGCGCAACAAAAAGATCACCCTTTTGCAGGCTGCGCGTGTCAATGGAGACGCCCTGCGCACTGAAATCGGCGCTGCTGCGGCCCTGTGTGGCGGCGGCGGCCTCGGCGGCGGTCCAAAGCGGTGCGGTCTTGTCAGTCATGGTCTTTGTATCCATTCTTTTTTTGTTTTTTTATAATTTCTCGGCGGCGGTTTTGGCTTCGGTGACATCGTCAAAGGGTAAAATCTCGCTGCCAACAATTTGTCCCTGTTCGTGGCCTTTGCCGGCAATCACCAGCACGTCACCGGCCGCAAGATCTTGGATGGCCAGTCGAATGGCATCGCGTCTGCCGGCGATTTCGCGCGCCTGCGGACATCCTTGCATCACTTCGCTGCGGATAAAGGCGGCATCTTCGGTGCGCGGGTTGTCGTCGGTGACGATGGCGATATCGGCCAGCCGCGCGGCAATCTCGCCCATCATCGGGCGTTTGCCGCGGTCGCGGTCGCCGCCGCAGCCGAAAACCACATGCAGTTTGCCCGTGGTATGCGGACGTACAGCCTTCAGCATCGTTTCAAGTCCGTCCGGCGTATGGGCGTAATCGACGTAAATTGCCGCGCCGTTTTTGATGCGTGCGGCAAATTCCAGCCGTCCGCGCACACTGTGCAGATGTTCCATCGCATGTACGCCCTGCATATGCAGCGCGGCGTTGCCGGGCGCGGCGGCAATCACAAGCCCCAGCGCCGTCAGTGCGTTCATCGCCTGAAAATCGCCGACAAGTGGCAGCTCCAGCGTATAGCGCTGGCCCATCACATCGATATCCAGAAACTGCCCGTGCGGCAGCGGTTTTTGCGCATTCAGACGGATATCCTTGGCGGCGGTGCCGACTTCGATCACGCGGATCCCGCGCGCATCGCAAATCTGGCGCAGCTGTTGCGAATAGGGCGTATCCATACAGATCACCGCCGTGCCCTGCGGCGACAGCACTTCACCAAATAGACGCGCCTTGGCGGCGAAATAGGTTTCCATCGTGCCGTGATAATCCAGATGGTCGCGCGTCAGGTTGGTAAAGGCGGCAGCGGTCACCGCAACGCCATCGAGGCGATGCTGGTCGAGACCGATGCTCGATGCCTCGAACGCCAGATGCGTGACGCCGGCCGCTTCCAGCTCGGCAATTTCGGAATGCAGCACGACAGGGTCGGGTGTGGTCAAAAGTCCGGGGCGGTTGATGCCCGCGATCTTGCCGCCGGCGGCTTCGATGCCGATGGTGCCCAGGCTGGCGGCGGCATGGTCCATCGCCTGCCAGATCTGGCGGCAGAAATTGACGGTAGAGCTTTTGCCATTCGTGCCGGTGACGGCGGCAATCGTGCCCATCTGGCGGCCATAAAATTTTGCAGCCATCAACGAAAAGCGGCGGCGCGGATTGTCATCTTCGATAATCACCACATCGTCATTGGCCACGCCGGTCAAATCCGTACCGCGCGGCACCAGTACCGCCGCCGCACCGCGCGCAATCGCGTCGTGGATAAACTGGCGGCGGTCAATCTTCGCGCCCGGAAAAGCGGCAAAGACAAAACCTGTGCGCACCTCGCGCGAATCCGCGCTCAGGCCCGTGATATGCAGGTCTTCGGCGCGGTCCGCGTTGCGCAGCGTCATGCCGCTGTCTGCGGTGTTATCGGTCAACTCCAGCAGTCGCAAGGCTCTTTCCTTCCTTTTCGTCTTTCAGGTATCTGGCCATTTCGGCCTTGATGTCGCGGCGGGGGCCGCTGTGGGGCGCAATGCCGTAGAGCGGCGCCATTTGTTCGATGACTCTGCCGACCACGGGTGCAGCTGTCCAGCCGCCGGTCGCATAGCCATGGGTGTCTTTGGTCGGTTGCGGCTCGTCGATGATGGCCAGCACCGTATAGCGCGGCGCTTCAATCGGGAAGACGCCGATAAACGAAGACAGGCGCGCGTTCTTGCTATAACCCTTGCCCTGTGTCTTGTCTGCCGTGCCGGTCTTGCCGCCCACGCCGTATCCTTCGGCGGCGGCTTTGCCGCCGGTGCCGCCGACAACGACCAGTTCCAGCAAATCACGCACGCGGCGCGATGTTTCGGGCTTGACGACGCGCGTGCCTTGCGGCTCCCGCGCATTGCGGCGCGGCGTGCTGTCCAGTGTCATCACCGGGTCAACCAGAATGCCGCCGTTGCTGAGCGCTGCCGTGGCGCGCGCCAGATGCACGGGGCTGATGGCGATACCGTGGCCATAGGAAGCAGTGAGGGTATGAATTTCGCGCCAGTGACGCGGATAAAGCGGCGCGCCGCGCTCCGGCAGGTCCAGCGGCGCACGCTCCAGAAATCCGAGCTTTTTGTAAAAATCGCGCAGTCCCGTCTCTCCCAGCGACTGTGCCATCTTGGCGGTGCCGATGTTGGAAGAATGGATAAAAACTTCGGGCAACGTCATCACGCGGCGCTTGGCATGAAAATCGTTGATGGTATGGCGGCCAAAGCGGATCGGCTCGCGCGCGTCATAGGTGGTGGCAAAACTCGCCTGTCCCGCTTCCAGTGCGGCGGCAACAGGAAACAGCTTCATCGTCGATCCCATTTCAAACACGCCCAGTGTGGCGCGGTTGAATTTTTGCTCGTCGCTGGCCTGCGCGGGGTGATAGGGGTCAAAGTCCGGCAGCGATACCATCGCCAGTATCTCGCCGCTTTGTACATCCATGACGATGCCGACGGCGGCCTTGGCGCTGAATTTCCGGACAGCCGCGCTCAGCTCGCGGTGCAGCAGGTGCTGGATGCGCAGATCGATGGACAGGCGCAGATCGTCTTCGCCTTCGCGCAGCGCCTTCTCATAGCCGCGTTCGATACCGGCGATACCGATGCCGTCGACATCGGTATAACCAAGGATATGGGCGGTCAGCCGCCCATGCGGATAAATCCGTTTTTGTTCGTCCTGAAATCCGAGAGAGGGCTCGCCCAGCGTATTGATCGCCTGCACCTGCCGCGGCGTGATGTTGCGCGCGATCCAGACAAATTTACGTTTGGATGTCAGTTTGGCCAGAATGTCTTTTTCTTTTTCTTCGGGCAAAATTTTAGCCAGCTGGCGCGCCAGCGCAGGGGCATCGGCAACCAGCGTCGCATCGGCATAGACCGATGACATGCGCAGCGACGTCGCCATCAGCTCCCCGTTGCGGTCGGTGATGGTACCACGTAGTGCCGCCGCGGCTTTGCGCAGCGGCGCGCCGGTTTCGGCGGCGGCAGATTCCACATCACGCAGCAAGGTCAAATCGGCCAGCCGCAAGCCGACCGCCAGATAACCGAGCATGAAAACAACGGTGATAAATGCCAACCGTGCCTTGGCCTGCCCCAGCAGTTTGGCCTGATGGCCGCTGATGCTGCTGCTGTCTGCTGCGCCGCGCCTCATCGTGCGCCCCCGCTGCCCAGACTATCGAGGACATCAAAAAAGCTGCGCCGCGACGCATTGTTATCCGCTGTTGCCGGTGCTGCATTTTGGACCGCAGGGGGCGTATTCGTTTTTTGCACTATTGGTGCGGTTGCGGGCTTTTGCGGGGCGGTTTCGGCCTGCAGCGGTGGTGCATAGGCTGCGGGCAGGCGCAGTCCCGGGGGTTTGCGCTGCGGCGTGGCAATGACGGTGGCGGCGGCAGCTGTTTCGGGGTTTGCCAGCATATTTTCGGCGGCGGGTGCATCTGCTGCGGCAAAAACGTCTTCGGTCAGCGCGGGCGCAGCCGGTGCGGCAGGCCGCAGCGGGATATCGGCCATCGCCATAAACTGGCGGCCTTTCATCGGGGACAGTTTAAGGTACTGCGCGCTGAGTTTTTCAAGCCGTTCGGGCTGGTTCAGGTAACTCCATTCTGCCTGCAAAACACGCAGCGTGTCTTCTTCGCTGCGCATGGCGGCGGTGATATTTTCCAGGCGCTGGCGACCGTCGGTCACATGCTGGCTGGTCTGGAACAAGAGCGCGCCCGTCATCATCGCACAGCAGAGCCACAATATCGCGAATTTGCTCATGCGGCCTCCGCGCTATAAGGGGCATCGGTGCGGATTGCATAGCGCAAACGGGCAGAGCGTGCGCGCGGGTTGACCGCGGTTTCCGCATCGGACGGGGCAAGCCCGCCGCGTTTTTCAAGCCGCAGCGGCGGCGGGGCGGCGGGGCTGTTGTCTTGCGGCAGATGACGGGATGTGCCGGCCTTCTCGCCCGATTGTTCGCGCAGGAAAGTCTTCACGCGCCAGTCTTCCAGCGAATGGAAAGACACAACAACCAGCCTGCCGCCTTCGCGCAAAATCGCAGGCGCGGCGGCCAGGGCGCGGTCAATCTCGCCCATTTCGTCGTTTACATGGATGCGCAGCGCCTGAAAACTGCGCGTCGCCGTGTCTGTTTTCATGCCGCCATGCATGGGCAAAACGCGGTGGATAATCGCGGCCAGCTGTGCGGTTGTTTCGATCGGGGCTGTCTTGCGCGCCTCGGTAATCGCGCGGGCAATGCGGCGCGCGGCGCGCTCTTCGCCATAGGTGTAAATAATATCCGCCAGTGTTTTTTCGTCGGCGTGATTGACGACATCGGCCGCGCTTTCGCCGGTCAGGCTCATGCGCATATCCAGCGGGCCGCTTTGCTGGAATGAAAACCCGCGCGCGGCAGTGCTCAGCTGGATCGATGACACGCCAAGGTCCAGCACAAAGCCGTCTATTTTTTCGACCCCCGCCGCGGAGAGTAAATCGGCGACATCGCCAAAACAGCCATGCAGCGGATGAAATCTGTCCGGAAAATCGCGCTGGAAGGCGCGGGCGCGGGCGAAGGCTTCGGGGTCGCGGTCAATGCCGTAGAGCGTGCAATCGGCGGCTTCGAGGATGGCGCGCGCATAACCGCCCGCACCGAAAGTGCCATCGACATAGATGCCGCCGTCTTTGGGTGCCAGACAATCGACAACTTCGGCCAACATCACGGGGATGTGGCGCGCGGGCGCAGCCGTCGCGTGGTCGAGTGCCTCGGTCATCTCTGTTTTATTCCGTCCCCAAACGTCATCGGCTTTTGTTTAAAAGCCTTGAAATCCAACCCCTTGCAAAGTGTACACGGCACGGACAAAGGCGTCAACGAAGGAGGGCATCGGTCTCAGGGGTTTTGCGGACTGCGCAGACCGGCTCTGGCGGGTTTGTCGAGCGAGGGCAGTGGCGGCGGGTTGCCGTTCAGCGCGCGCAGTTTTTCATGCATGCGTGCAACTTCATCGAGACTGTCGAGGTCACTGAATTTTTCGACATGCAAGTTGCTGGTCACGCTATGCCCGTACCACATGCTGTAAATTGTCGTAACATTGCGCGCGGCGAAATTGAAAATGCGCCGCAGCTCGGGGTCGGCCTTATCCTGCCGGGCGAAATCATTGACGACGCTGAGCGTATAATCGTTCAGCTTTTCAAAAACTTCGGTGTTTTCCGGCGGCGGCGGCGGTGGTGGCGGCGGCAACGCGGATGCGGGTGTATCGGTCATGGGCAGTGGCTCTTTATGTTTTGAATATGACAACGATCTTTTCATCGTTTATTCCTGCGGCTTGGGGCTGCGCAGGGCGGTTTGCTTGCCGAGTGTCTTCATGACGTCTTCCAGCGGTGGCGGGTTGCCGCCAAGGCTGAGCAGCTTTGCATGCATCAGCGGAATTTCGCTGTCGCCGGGCAGGTCGTCAAAACTTTCGGTGCGGCTATGCGTGGAAAGGGCGGCCGCGCCGCCGGCTTCGCGGCCACGGCTTTCATAAATCCAGCTGCGCTCCGTTGTGGTGATCTGGCGGGCGCGAAAATTGAACAGGCGGCTGATATCATCGCCGCGGCGTATACTTTCGTCGCGCGGCTGTTTGTTTTCGATGTCAACGCGCAGCATATAATCGCCGATTTTATAAAACGTTTCTTCCATGATCTGTCCTTAACGTTTCAGGCCGGGGCGGGGCTTGTCGATACCCGAAGCAGGCATGACGTCTTCCAGCGGCGGCGGGTTGCCGCCCATCTTGCGCAATCTTTCGTGCATTTCGGCAATCTCGGCGGGGTTCGGCAGGTCTTTGAAGTCGTGCATTTGCATCGACGATGTGACAGCGGCTGTATAGCCTGTGCTGTTGCTGTATTCGTGCGGCCCGCGCGGCAGCAAAAAGTTTTGCGTGCCGCCGCGTTCATACAGCGTCACGACCTGCCGCGCCGTAAAATTGAAAATACGCATCAGGCGCGGCGCACCCCAGTCTTTTTTGTCAAAGGCAAGACTGCTGGCGACCGCGATTGTCGTATCGTCTATTTGGTGATATTCGGTTGTCATCAGGCGGGCTTTCGCAAGGATGATTTGCCGGTGACGGCGGCCTTTGGCGGCTCGATCAGGTCTTCGAGCGGCGGCGGGTTGCCGTTCAGCTCTTTCAGTTTTGTATGCATCCGGCGCACTTCGTGCAGCGATGGCAGATCGCGGAAATCCTGCACCTGCATTTGTAGCGACGACGCAACGCCGGCGCCATTGTCAGAGGAATACTTGCCGGCAACACCAGAAAAATGCCGCGCCAGCGTGGTCAATTGCCCCGTGCCGAAATTGAAAATACGCGTCAGTCTATAGTCGCTCTGGACGTGATAAGAGCCAAGGCTGGGCTGGTTTTCGCTCAGACTCTGCACGACTTCAAGCGTATAATCATCAAGCTTTTTATAGTTGCTTTGCATCGTTTATCTCTTTGCTGCTGGCGTCAGGCCGGTATTTTTTTTGCCCATGCCGCGTAGAATATCGTCAAGCGGCGGCGGGTTTCCGCTTTTCTCCTTCAGCTTTGCATGCATCAGGCGGATTTCCGCGTCGGACTGGATATCGGAAAAATTCTGAATGAGGGTCTGCGCCGATACCGAAGAAGAGCCACCGGCACTGCCGCCGCGGCTTTCATAGGTCATGTCGCGTGTGACGGTGGTCATTTGCGCGGCCAGAAAGTTGAACGTGCGAGTGATGCGCGCGTAGACATAAAGACCATCGCCATAGCCGCCGATTCTTTCGTCCGCGGCATCGATCTGCTGCGCGATGGTGTAGTCATTGATCTTGATCAGCTTCTCGTGCATGGGTCTATCCCTTGACGGCGGGGGATAACCCCGTGCCTTTTTTGCCAAGGCCACGGGTAATTTCTTCGATCGGCGGCGGGTTGCCTTTCAGCTCTCTCAGCTTTGCGTGCATAAAAACAATTTCGGCGTTGCTGCGAAACTCTTCGAAATGCTGCTGGGTCAGGGCGCTGCTGATGCCGCCCGCGCCGCCGGTTTTGTAGCCGCCGCTGTTGCCGACCACACTGTCGCGCACATGGGTCGTCACTTGCTGCGCCAGAAAATTGAACGTGCGCGTCATGACGGTGCGGCCGGAAAAGCTGTTCGGCTCATCGGATGTGCGCGTGGTGGTCTCGCTCAGCGTGTAATCGTTGTCGACGCTATATTTGATGATGGTCTTGCTCATCCGGAAGCCCGCATGTTGGCGCGGCGAGACCTAGACGAATCCGCCGCGAAAATTGAATGAAATCAAATGCAGACTAGGAAATTGTGCACAATATGTCAATCATATATTAACATATTGCAATAATGTGGTTTTTCGGCGCCCAGGGGCAGAAAAACAGGAAAAAAAGAGCCAGAAGGCCTGTAAGCCGGGTTCTGTGCCCCCTTGCGGGGGTGACGGTCATTCATCTAGGACGGCGGTTGCCCGGCGTCTCCAGCGACCGACCCGGAAAGCAGGCTGAAAACAGGCCCTGCGGTTGCCCGCGTGCTTTCCCTATTTGGTCTTGCTCCCGGTGGGGTTTACCCTGCCGTTTCCGTTACCGGAAACGCGGTGCGCTCTTACCGCACCCTTTCACCCTTACCGGCGGGCCGAAGCCTGCCGGCGGTTTGCTTTCTGTTGCACTGGCCGTCACAAAAACCGAAGCCTTTGTGCCCGGACGTTATCCGGCACCGTGTTTTCAGGGAGCCCGGACTTTCCTCCCCTTTTTGCAAAGCGGCGACCGTCCGGCCTTCTGGCTGCGCGGACTTTAGGCCTGTGCGGCCATCATGGCAAGCGGATTATGTTTTATGTCGCGTCGATCAACCCGATCAACCCCGACAGCCGCGCCATGGTGCGCGCGGTCACTATGCCGGATACTTCATCATCGTCAAAAGCTTCGGGGTCGAAATGGCGCTGGAAAGCGGGGACAAGAACCTCCGGCGGCAGGGAGGGGTCATAGCCGATATGCGCAAGGCCGGCCATAAAAGCCTGCGGCGTCATCAGGCCGCTGACTTTTTCGGCGGGCCACAGGCCGATGCCGGCCGCGGCCAGTATGCGCCACGGAAACAAATGCCCGGGGTCTTGCTTGCGCGCTGGTGCAATATCGGAATGCGCGACAATATTGCGCGCCGGAATATCATGACGGCCCAGAATATCGTGGCACAGCGCAATCACCCCGCCGATTTGCAGATCGGGAAACGGCACATAGCCGAGCGAATGGCCGGTGTTTTGAATTTCAATCCCGATGGAATGGGTATTCAGGTCGGTCATGCCGCGCCAGTAGGATTGCCCCGCATGCCATGCGCGTTTGTCTTCATCGACCAGCTGGATAACGCTGCCATCAAGATCGACAAGGTAATGCGAACTGACTTTTTTTGCAGGGTCGCACATCCATTGCCGCGATGTTTCCGCATCAGGCAGGTCTGTGTAATGCAGCACCAGCACGCTGGGGGCGGCACCCCCCGCGCGGTCGTCAAAATTGGGGGACGGCGATTGCGTCAGCGGGGCATAGCGCATTTATGGGTTTGGCCTGAATTTTTTGTTGATACGGGCAACGGCGCGCAGCTTGGCGACCGTTTCCGCCGTGGCGACGCCGGGCTTGGCGCCTTCGGTGGTGAACAGATGCGGTTCGTAGCGCTGCTGGAAAGCATTGATCACCTGTTCGAGTGATGGCGTGCCGTCGTCATGCACCTTGGTGCTATAGCCTGCTTTTTCAAACAGCTTGGCCAGTTTTTGCGGGTTCTTGGCGACGGCCGCGGCATTGAATTTATCGCGCAGGCTTGGCTTGGGCCAGACGCCGATGTCGTGCTTCGCCAATTCGCGCCACGGGAAATGATAACCGGGGTCATTCTTGCGCGCGGGCGCGATATCCGAATGGCCGACGACGTTTTCGGGCGCAATGTTGTGGCGGTGCATGATGTCCTTGCACAGCAAAACCAGCGTGGTCAGCTGCGCGGGGGTGTATTCTTCGTGGCGGCGGTTCGAAATTTCGATACCGATCGATGCGGAATTCAAATCCGTGCGGCCATGCCATGACGAAATGCCTGCATGCCACGCGCGCTTGTCTTCATCGACCATCGTAAAAATATTTCCGGCTTCGTCGATCAGGTAATGGCAGCTGACCGGCGGTTCGTGATCCGGGTCGGACAGGCGCTGCAGCGCGTCCAGCGTCGAATTCATACTGGTGAAGTGCATCACCAGTACAGAAGGTTTTTCGCCGTTTTCGCGGTCATTGAAATTGGGCGATTTCCACGGGATGATCTTCATGCCGCGGCATCCTGCGCCGCTGCTTCGCGCACAAAGGCTTCGACCAGCGCTTCGAAATGTGCCGCGCCGCGGCCCGCGTTTTCCAACGTATGGGCATGGCTCAGTTTTTCATCCGACAGGCCTGCGCCCATATTGGTAATCATCGAACAGCCCACAACCCGCAGGCCGCAGTGGCGCGCGATGATGCAATCCGGCACGCTCGACATACCAACCGCCTGCGCGCCCATCGCAATCGCCATACGGATTTCGGCGGGCGTTTCGAATGTCGGGCCGCGAAAGGCCATATAAACACCTTCGTGCAGCGGCGCGCCGGATTTCTGGGCGGCCGCGCGCAGTTGTTGCTGAAGACCGGTGTCCCATGCATCGCTCATCGGTACAAAACGCGGGCCGAATTCTTCGTCATTCGCGCCGGCCAGCGGGCTGAGGCCCATAAAGTTGATATGATCCGTGATCATCATCAGTTCGCTGACCTTGATATCGGCGCGCAGCGATCCGGCGGCGTTCGAGATAAACAAAATCTCCGCCCCCGCCGCCTTGACCGCACGGATCATGGTTTTCAGCGGCGCCGGATCATCGGTTTCATAGAAATGCTTGCGGCCTTTGAGCGCGATCACATCCGCGCCGCCCAGACTGCCGATTATGACCTCGCCGCTGTGACCCTGTACGGTCAGCACGGGAAAACCGGGCAAATCGGCATAGGGCACCGAAACGGCATCGTCGAGCCGGTCGGCCAGCCCGCCCAGACCGGAGCCGAGGATCACCGCAATCTTCGGGCGGCGGCCAGCGGCGGCGGCACGGATTTTGGCGGCGCTTTGGGCGACGTTGTCGGCATGGCTGCTGGTCATGGCATCATCCTTGTGCATGGCTTTGCATGGCCGAAATACTGCCGCAAAAAAGCCCCTCTGTCAGCCGCAAATCGGCATTATCGGTTTCTGCATTGAATTTAAACGATATTTTTTGCGCCGCGCCGGCGGTGAACGATTGACATAAGCCCAAGAAGACTTTAGAAGATTATGATAAACAAATTCGGACGATTCACCCGCCATGATCCAAAACACACAGCCCATCACCGGCGATTTTTGCCGCAATACCAAAGAAAGGGTCGTCTTCCATCCGGAATCGGCGGAAGAAGCGCAGTTCGTGGCCGACCAGCTGCGCCGTCTCGGCTTTCAGTATTACCAGCAGGCATATGCGCAGCAGATGGATATGGCGGTTTCGGGCAGCATCTATCTGGATACCGACAAGACAATCATGGTTTCAAACGCGCGGCGCGACGATGGCATCCTGTGCTCGCCCGACCAGTTCGAACAGTTCTTTATTGCCGATAACCAGATGGGCACGGGGCGCATCCCTGCCGAAGAATTTTCGCGGCGGCATATGGTGTTTTACCCCAAAACGCTGACCGAAGCGCGCGGGGTGCTCGCGGTGCTGAAATCCGGCGGCCTTGAAATAGAAAGCAGCGGCGAAGGATTTTCTGTGCCCGTCACCCGCGCCGCGATGCAGGGGGTGGCGGTCAAAGACGGTGTCATCCGTTTTGCGCCGACACAGGACGATCTGCGCTGCGCCGAAATATGCAGCGCCGCCGATATTGGCGTCTTCGCGCGCGCCGCGCTCAGTGCCGAACAAGTCACCATGGTCGCCGTTTTTAACGATATGGCCGCACGGATGGAACAGATGGCGCAGCGCATCGCGCAGCTGGAGCAGGAAATTCTGCCGCAGGATATTCCCAAAACCCCCGCCGGCGGCAAACCCGCCGTGCGCCGCCCGCGCTGAGGGATGCGCCATGGCCAAGCTGCGCTTTGAAAAAACATACGAAAAAGTGACGCGCGAGATGGCGGTGCAAAACACGCTTTTGTTCCTGCCCGAAACGCAAAAACAGGCGGCCTATGTGCAGCAGCGTCTGTTTGATCTGGGCTTTATCTGGGCAAATGACGTCAAGAAGATACAGCACCTTGAAGAATGCACGGCAAACGGTATCGTCCTTAAAAACCAGCGTATTTATTATCTGGGCAAAGACGATGATGCGGAAGGCTATAAACTCTGTTCATACGCGCAGCTGGGTCAAAACTATGTCGCGCCCGCCGCGCAGGTGCCGCCGCCGCCTGACCGCCTGATAGAAATGTTTTCAGAGGTGGCGGCGCGTCTGTCCGCCATCGAAGACCGGCTGTCGAAAATCGAACAGCATCTGGGGCAAGACGCCACCACCCTCGAAAAGCCTGCTCTGCGCCCGCCGGCGCGAAGGCCCTAGCGGCAGCGCCGCTGCACAGCGTTTAAAAAACTATTTTTATGTCCGGAGACCGCCTGAATGTTCCGCAAATCACCCGAAAAAAAATTCCTGCTTGCCGCCCAGAAAGGCGACACGGTCGCGATGGCTGCCCTGCTAGAGAAGGGCGTAGATGTAAATACCCGCACCGCCGATGGTGAAACCGCCCTGCGTATTGCCTGCATGAATAACGACGTACCCGCCGCGCGCTTCCTGCTGAAAATGGGCGCGGATGTGAATATGTCGGATGCCGAAGGAAGGTCACCCCTTTCCCGTGCGGCGGGCGAGGGGTTCAACGCGCTTTTAAAATTGCTGCTGGCCGCGCCCGGTATCAATGTGGATGCGCAGAAGCTGGACGGTGACACCGCGCTGCGTCTGGCTGTCATGCACAATCAGCTTGAAAGCGTGCGGTTGTTGCTCGCTGCCGGCGCAAATCCCGATATCCAGAACGGTGACGGCAATACCCCGCTGATCCGCGCGGCGTCAGAAGGATATACGGAGATCACCAAACTGCTGCTTGAACACGGCGCCAACCCGCATATCCGCAACAACAATTTGTATACGGCGGCCAGCTTTGCCAATGCCAATACCCAGCTTGCGACATTGCAGCTTATCAGCGATTTTATTGCCGCGCAGAAAACGCCCGCGCCCCTGCCCGCGGCCGCGCCCGAAGAAACGGCAGAAAAACCGCACAAACACGCCGCCGCGCAATGGCACGTGACAGACGATCAGGAAATCGCGCGGGTGGCGTCCAAACCCGCGCTTGGTCTTGAGGTGACCGAGATTTTCAATTTCCGCGCCGCGCGCGTGATCACCATCATCAAAGATGTGCGGCAAAAAACCGAAGCTACGCTGGAAAAGAATTTTGCCGATGTCGAAGGCGAGGGCTGGCTTGCCGAAGCCGCCAAAGTCTACGAAGCGCAAACCGGCGCGCCCGCCCTTCTCAAAGCCGGCAGCCTGCAAAAACCAAAAGCCGCGCTAAAGCCGAACACCAGTCCCTGAGAGGAGCCGCGCCGGTCTATACGCGGCGCTGGATCATCAGTTTTTTGATCTCGGCAATCGCCTTGGCGGGGTTGAGACCTTTGGGGCAGGTATTGGTGCAGTTCATGATGGTGTGGCAGCGGTACAGGCGGAAAGGATCTTCCAGCTGGTCCAGCCGTTCGCCCGCCGCTTCGTCGCGTGTGTCATCCAGCCAGCGATAGGCCTGCAGCAAAATCGCGGGGCCAAGGAAACGGTCGCCGTTCCACCAATAGCTGGGGCAGGATGTAGAGCAGCAGAAACACAAAATACAGGCCGCAGGGCCGTGGCCGTCTTCGCCGTTCAGTTTGTTTGCGTCTTCGGATGATTGCAGATATTCGCGGCTGGGCGGTGGGCTTTCGGTTTTCAGCCACGGTTCAATCGTCGCGTACTGCGCATAAACATGGGTCAGATCGGGGACAAGGTCTTTCATGACCGGCATATGCGGCAGCGGGCTGACGTTGACATCGCCGGTGCGGCAATCTTCAATCGCCATGGTGCAGGCCAGTGTGTTTTTGCCGTCGATATTCATGGCGCAAGACCCGCAAACCCCTTCGCGGCAGCTGCGGCGGAAGGTCAGTGAGGCATCGACATCGTTTTTGATATGGATCAGCGCATCCAGCACCATCGGCCCGCATTTGCTCAGGTCGATTTCATAGCTGTCGACGCGCGGATTGTCGCCGTCGTCAGGGCTCCAGCGGTAAATCCTGAAGGTGCGCGGGGCTTTGGCATCCGCCGGTGCGGGGTGCTTTTTGCCTTCTTTGACCTTGGAATTTTTGGGCAGGGCGAATTTGGCCATGATACTCTTCCTCTGGGCTTCTTCTTAATACACGCGGGCTTTGGGGGCGATGACTTCGACGTCGTTGCTCAGCGTGCGCAGATGCACGGGGCGATAGCCGATGTCGGTCTTGCCTTTTTCGTCCACGGTGATGACGGTGTGTTTCATCCATTCCTTGTCGTCGCGGTTCGGGAAGTCTTCGTGCGCATGCGCGCCGCGCGATTCATGACGGTTCTCGGCCGAGGTAATCGAAGCCACCGCCTGATACATCAGGTTGTCCAGCTCCAGCGTCTCGACAAGGTCGGAATTCCAGATCATCGAGCGGTCGGTGATGCCGACATCGCCGCGGCCGCTGAAAATCGCGTTCATCTTGCCCATGCCTTCTTTCAGGCTGTCCGATGTGCGGAAGACGGCGCAATGTTCCTGCATCGTCTTTTGCATGGTCAGGCGCATATCGGCGGTGCGCGTCGCGCCTTTGGCGCTGCGCAGGCGGTCAAGGCGTTCCAGCGCGATATGTCCGGCATCGGCGGGCAGACGTTTGTGTGACGCGCCCGGCGTGACCGTCTTGGCCGCCTGAATAGCCGCGGCGCGGCCAAAGACAACAAGATCGAGCAAAGAGTTGGAGCCGAGGCGGTTCGCGCCATGCACCGATACGCAGGCCGCTTCGCCCACGGCCATCAGACCCTGCACGATACGGTCGGGGTCGTCTTTGGACGGATTGACGACTTCTGTATTCACGTTGGTCGGGATACCGCCCATGTTGTAATGCACCGTCGGCAAAACGGGGATGGGCTCTTTGGTCACATCGACGTTCGAAAAGATTTTCGCCGTCTCCGCAATGCCGGGCAGGCGTTCGCGGATGATGGCCGGGTCAAGGTGTTCAAGGTGCAGATGGATATGATCGGCATTTTCGCCCACGCCGCGCCCTTCGCGGATTTCGATGGTCATGGAGCGCGACACGACATCGCGCGAGGCAAGGTCTTTGGCCGACGGCGCATAGCGTTCCATGAAACGCTCACCCGCGCTGTTGGTCAGGTATCCGCCTTCGCCGCGCACGCCTTCGGTGATCAGGCAGCCCGCGCCGTAAATGCCGGTCGGGTGAAACTGAATGAACTCCATATCCTGCAGCGGCAGGCCTGCGCGCAGAACCATCGCATTGCCATCCCCCGTGCAGGTATGGGCAGAGGTACAGGAGAAATAGGCGCGGCCATAACCGCCCGTGGCCAGCACGACCTTGTGCGCGCGGAAACGGTGGATCGTGCCATCGGCCAGATTCCACGCCATCACGCCGCGGCAGGCGCCTTCGTCGTCCATGATCAGATCAAGCGCGAAGTATTCGATAAAAAATTCGGCTTTGTGTTTCAGGCTCTGCTGATACAGCGTGTGCAGCATTGCATGGCCCGTGCGGTCGGCGGCGGCGCAGGTGCGGCGCGCGGTGCCTTCGCCGAAATGCGTCGTCATGCCGCCAAAGGCACGCTGGTAAATCTTACCTTCGGAGGTGCGGCTGAACGGCATGCCGTAGTGTTCCAGTTCAATCACCGCCGGAATGGCTTCGCGGCACATGTATTCGATCGCGTCCTGATCGCCGAGCCAGTCCGACCCCTTGACGGTATCGTACATATGCCAGCGCCAGTCGTCTTCGCCGTTATTGCCCAGCGCCGCCGAAATGCCGCCCTGCGCCGCAACCGTATGGCTGCGCGTGGGGAAGACTTTGGTGATGCAGGCGGTTTTCAGCCCTTTTTCGGCCATGCCGAAAGTGGCGCGCAGACCCGCGCCGCCGGCGCCGACAACGACGACGTCATATTCATGTTCGATGATGGGATAGGTTTGCTGCATGATGGTTTACCCGACGTTGATGCCGAAATGAAGACGGACAACCGCATAAATCGCGGCGATGCCCAGAAACAGGAACGAAAATTTGTTCAGGAGCAGCAGAACGATTTTCTGCCCCTCGCCATGAATATAATCTTCGATGATGACCTGCACACCCAGCGCGGCGTGATAAAACGCCGCCGCAATAAAGACCACCAGCGACAGGGCGGGCAGCGGCTGCTGCAGCCAATAGACAAACGCGCCGTGGTCGTGCTGCACCAGCTGCGGCAGCTGCACCAGCAGATAAATCATCGGCGCGATCATGGCGATGGCCGAGACGCGCTGCACCCACCAGTGATGCGTTCCGTCTTTGGCCGAACCAAGGCCGCGTGCGCGGCCAAGCGGGGTGCGGATGGAGGAGTCTTTTTGTGCGGTCATGGTTTATGTCCCTGCGTAAAACCAAAGGGCGGCGGTGATGACAACCGCACCGATCAAAGCGGCATAGCCGCTGGCAAAGGCAGCCTTCAGCCCCAGCCAGCGCCCCGTATCCCAAACCAGATGGCGCAGCCCGTTCAGAAAATGAAAGATCAGCGAAAACAGCCAGCCGGCCAGCATCAGCTGCCCGATCAGGCTGTGGCTGAAATCGTGAAAACGGTCAAAATGCCGCGGGCCGTTCAATGCGGCCATCAGCCACCAGACCGCCAGCGGCGCACCCAGCGCAAGACCAAAGCCGGTCGCGCGGTGCAAGATGGACAAAAACATGGTCAGCTGCCAGCGGTAAATCTGGAGGTGAGGAGAGAGGGGGCGCGCTTTATTTGACATAACAAACACGATCTGTTGTGGCCACGATGCGGGGACAAGGCATATCCGCGCCGCACCAGCGCGGCAGGATATACATTAGATATAGAAACATATCGCCCAGATGCCCTTCCGTCCAGACGCCCGGGCGGGAAATAAACAATAAACCGTTCTAATGGCGCATAAAAATAGGACTAAATGCCTTTCTGTCCGTTTGCCCTGCCTGCGCGCGCGGGGCGATCACCTCTTGACTTTTCATATGTGGTCTTTAGGCTGTGTTTCAAGCCTCAAAAAGACGTCCAAAAGCGGGCCGGAAAAACCGGCTGGAGAGTGTGCCGGAAGATCGGCCGAACCCTGCACGCGGCACCGCCCGCACGGGGATTAGCCGTATACTCCCGCCGGATTTCGTTGTAATTATGGCTACCAGCAACAAACATCCGGATTCGACAGCTTTGGCGGGTTAACCCCCGCAGATCGAAAGGTAAGTCCATGACCGACCGTCCCACTTCAGGCGACCACGCGCCGCACAAGCGCAGCGACGCTGCGGGCGTTTACACTGTTGCGCCCGACCAGCCGTTTTTGGCGGCGGCGGCACGCGGGGTGCTGGCGCGTCTGGGCGATGATCCGCTGCGTCTGTCCGATCTCACCATTCTGGTGCCCAACCGCGATACCGGCTTTCAACTGAAACAGGCGTTTATGGAGCAGCTGGGCGGGCGTCCCGGCATCATGCCGCGCATCGATGCGCCCGGCGATATCGATGACGGTTATCTGTCCTTGCGCATGGCGGACAATCAGGTGTTGTCGCAGGCGCTGATGGATATTCCGCCGCCGGTCACGCGCCTCGAACGCCAGCTGATTTTGGCAACCGAAATCATGAAAATTCCCGGCATGGCATCGTCGCTGCAAAAAGCGGTGAAACTGGGCGGGGAACTTGGCACCTTCCTCGATGAACTGCAATCGGGCAACATCCAGCTGCGCGATATCGACCGCCTTGTGCCGCCCGAATTCAAAAAACAATGGGGCGCCACGGCCGAGTTTTTGAAAATCATCACCGACGTCTGGCCGAAAAAATTGCAGGAAATGGGGCAGGTCGACCCCGAAGAACATCGCAACGCCCTGATCCAGATCCAGGCCGCGCATTGGCAGATGTCGCCGCCGAAAAAACCCGTCATCGCTGTCGGGTTTTCCGATACCGATCCGGCCACGCTCAGCCTGCTGACCGCTGTTATCGGTACGCCGGGCGGCGCGGTTGTTTTGCCGGGCGTTGATCTGGGGCTGGACGACAAAAGCTGGGACGTCATGACCAGCGTGCATCCGCAATATGCCTTCAAAAAAATTCTCGCCGCGATGGGCACCAGCCGCAAAGATATCAAAACCCTCGAAGGCGCGCCCAGCGTGCCGCAGCACGCGCGTGCCAACGACCCCGAACTGACATCGCGGGAGCGTCAGAAACTGCTGCGCGAAGCCATGCGCCCCGCCGGCACCGCCGAGGGCTGGAGCCATCTGAAAGCGCAAAAAAGACCGCAAAGCCGCGTCGCCAAACTGTCTGCGCCGGCCAATGACGACAAAACCATCAGCCCCGCCGCGCTGAACGGCATGGATCTGGTCACCTGCGGCTCACCACAGGAAGAAGCCAGCGTCATCGCGCTTAAAATGCGCGAAACGCTCGAAGTCTCCGGCCGCACCGCGATGCTGGTCACGGCAGACCGCTCCCTTGCGCGCCGCGTGTCGGCACGTTTGAAATATTGGGATATTCATGTCGATGACGGTGCGGGCTTGTCGCTGGCCGATACCTCGGCGGGGGTTTATCTGCTTGCCGCCGCCCATATGGCGACCGAAGAATGGGCACCTGTGCCACTGCTCGAAGCGCTCAAGCATCCGCTCGCCACGCTCGGCGAAAGCAAAGCCGATTTCCGCGAAAAACTGGCCGCGATCGAAGACATGGTGCTGCACGGCCCGCGCCCCGGTGCCGGTGCGGAGGGGATCAAGAACATGCTCGCCGCCGCTTTCAACCGCCAGTCGCGCCGCCCCGACCAGAAACTGACGGCAGAAGAACTGGCCGCAAAGCAAACCGAACTGACAGCCTTTGTCGACCGCATCGATGCAGCGGGCAAGACGTTTTTTGACATGGTCGCGGCCGGCAAGCCGCAGCCCTTCGCGCAATATCTCGATGCGCATATCCGCTTCGCCGAAGCGCTGGCCGCAGAGGGCAAGAAAAAAGGCGCCGACCGCATCTGGCGCGGCGATGACGGCGTCAAAGCCGCACGTTTCCTGACTCAGCTCAAAGACGCCGCCGCGCGCCTGCCCGATGTGACGGGCCGCGATTATGTGGATGTGCTGCAGGGCCTGATGCGCGATGTCACGGTGCAGCCGACCAGCCGCCCGCACCCGCAGCTGAAAATCGTCACGCCCGAACAGGCCGTGCTGCAAAAAGCGGACGTTGTCATCATCGGCGGCATCAACGATGACGTCTGGCCGCGCAAAGCGGCGGAAAATCCGTGGCTGTCGCCCGATATGATCAAAAAACTCGGCCTGCGCGAAGCCGAAGAAAGCATCGGCCGCGGCGCGCACCAGTTTGTGCAAATGGCGTCGAACCCCAACGTGCTGCTCTCGCGCAGCGTGCGCAGCGGCGATGCGCCAACGGTGTCTTCGCCGTTTTTGACGCGCCTGATGATGGTGCTCAAAGGCGCGGGCATCGAAAGCGCGATTGAAAGCCGCGACCAGCTGCGCGACATTCACGCCGCCATGCATACGCCGGCCGATGTCACCCCCATTGACCCGCCCGCGCCGACGCCGCCTGTTTCGGCACGGCCGAAACAGCTGCCGGTTACGGCGGTTGAATCGCTGATGCGCGACCCTTATACCGTCTATGCGAAATATGTCCTGAAAATCCGCCCGCGCGACCCGCTGGATGCCAGCCCCAGCGTCTCGGAAAAGGGCATTTTCACGCACGATGCGCTCGATGAATTCGTCAAAAAATATCCCGACAAGCTGCCGGACAATGCGCTCGAAGAACTTCTCAGAATTGGCGAAGAAACCTTCAAGGCACGCATGAACAACCCGACGGTGCAGTCTTTCTGGTGGCCGCGGTTTGAACGTATCGCCAAATGGTTTGTCAAATTCGAAAGCGAACGGCGCGAACTCAGCCGTACCGTCGGTACCGAAGTAAACGGCAAGCTGGAAATTGATCTTGGCAACGGAGATGTCTTTACCCTGACCGCCATCGCCGACCGCATTGACCGCGACAGCGAAGACCAATTGCAGATCATCGACTACAAAACCGGCTCTGTCCCGCTGCAAAAAGCGGTCGGACTTGGTTTCTCGCCGCAGTTGACGCTGGAGGCGCTGATTGCCTTCACCGGCGGCTTCAAGGGGATTGATGCGGGCGATGTCGGCTCCCTGCAATACTGGAAACTGTCGGGCGGGCGTCCCGCCGCCGAAGTCACCGAAGTGCGCGGCGATGTCAAAAAACTGGTCGGCGAAGCACGCGAAGGCATCGAAAATCTGATGAAGGCTTTCAACGATCCCAAAACGCCCTATCTGTCGAACCCGCGCCCCGAATGGGCGCCGCGCTATCAGAACTATGAACATCTGTCGCGCAGCGGCGAATGGGGCACGGTCAGCAAGACCAATAACAAAAAGCAGCCGCGCAAAACCACGCAGCGCCGCCGCGGCACCGCCGGCGGCAATACGCCCGGCGGCAAGGGAGGCCAAAAACAATGACAAGCCCCGATCCGAAAAAATTTCCGCCCGCCGCCAACGACCCGCTGCACCAAACCGCCCCGACCGAAAAAAAGCCTGCGGCAAAAACGCCGCGCGCGCCCAAATCCGGCAAACCCGACCCGAATATCGCGCAGCGCAAAGCCTCCGACCCGCTATCCAGCGTGTGGGTGACGGCCAGCGCGGGCACGGGCAAGACCAAGGTTTTGACCGACCGCGTGCTGCGCTTGATGCTTTCCGGCGCCACGCCTGACCAGATTTTGTGCCTGACCTTCACCAAGGCCGGCGCGTCGGTCATGACCAACCGCATCCGCGAAGAATTGTCGGTATGGGCGACTTGCGATGATAAAAAACTCGAAGAAAAACTGACCAAGCTGGGCGGCAAAAAACCGGATGCGGCGACAACAAAACGCGCGCGCCAGATGTTCGCCGAATTCCTCGATGCGCATGGCGGTTTGAAAATCCAGACCATCCACTCTTTCTCGCAATCGCTCATTCGCCGCTTTCCGATCGAATCCGGCATTCCGCCCTATTTCGACGTCATGGATGACCAGACGGCGGCCGAGATGCTGCGTGAATCGCAGGCCGACATTCTGCGCCGCATCCAGCGCGAACCCAATACGCCCCTCGCGCGGGCCGTGCATGCGGTGACACCCGAGGTTTCCGAAGACGATTTCGCCGCGCTGATCGGCGAGCTGACCTATCGCCGCGGCCAGCTGCTGGCTATTTTCGGGCAGCAGGGCGGACTTGAAAAAACCATCGACAATGTCTATGCGCATATGAACGCGCCCAAGGGTATCGACGGGCAGACGATGATGGCGCAGCTTAACAGCGAAGCGGGGCTTGCCACGCCGCCCGATATGGCCGCCCTGAAACAGGCCGCCGATATTCTGGCCGGCGGCAGCGCGACCGATCTTGAAAAAGCCAAAATTATCAAAGCCTGGATCATGCACCCCGACAGCCGCGTGGAAATTTTCCAGGATTACGCGGGCGTCTTTTTGACCAAAGACGGCGAGCCGCGCAAGCGTCTGACAACCAAGGCAACATCCGCCGCGCAAGACGCGCTGGAGACCGAGGCCAAACGCCTGATGGAAGGCATGGAAGCCATCGCCACCGTCAATACCGCGCGCGGCACGGAATCGATTTTACGTCTGACCGGCGCGATTCTGGAGCGCTATACCGAGAAAAAACGCAGCCTCAATTACCTCGATTACGACGATCTGGTGCATTACGCGAACAAGATGATGAAGGAAGACAATGCGGCGGGCTGGGTATTGCAAAAACTGCCCGGCAATCTGCAGCATATCCTGATTGACGAAGCGCAGGACACCAACCCCGACCAGTGGCAACTGGTATCGGCGATTGCGCAGGAATTTTTTACCAACCCCGCGCGCAAAAAATCCAAAAACCATACGATTTTTGTCGTCGGTGACGAAAAACAGTCGATTTTCAGTTTCCAGCGTGCCGACCCCAAGGAATTCGCGCGGCGCAAAAAAATGTTTGCCGATCTGGTGGGCAAATCCGGCGGCAAATGGCGCGAAGTGCAGATGGATATCGCCTTCCGCTCCTCCCCCGCCATCACGCAGGCGGTGGATGCGGTTTTCGCCAACCCCGCCGCATCTGACGGCTTGTTCGATGAAAACGAAGCCGCCGATAAAAAAGTCCGGCACGACCCGTTCCGCCGTGGTCAGGCGGGGCTTGTCGAAGTGCATCCGATTATCCGCGCCAAGCAGCCGGCAGAAGCCACGCCGTGGTCGCTGCCGCTGAAAAGCGAAGATGTCTCCGACCCGGCCGCCGACCTTGCCGATAAAATCGCGGACCAGATCAAAGACTGGCTCGACAAAGGCGAAGAACTGCCGAGCCGCAAACGTCCCGTCAACCCCGCCGATATCATGATTTTGGTGCGCCGGCGTTCGGCCTTTGTCGATCATATGGTGCGCGCGCTCAAAAAACGCGATATCCCCGTCTCGGGCGCGGACCGCATGTCGCTGCGCGAACAGATTGTTGTGATGGATCTGGTGGCACTGGGCGAAGTGCTGCTCTTCCCCAAAGATGATTATAAACTTGCCAGTGTGCTGAAATCACCGCTGATCGGCATGACCGACAAACAGCTGGAAGACCTCGCCGTCGGGCGCGGCGCGGATTTGTGGGCGGCACTGAAAGACAAAGCCGCCGACCCCAAAGCGGGCGCGATTTACAAATCGGCGTTTGACTATCTCTCCGGCCTGCAAGACCGCATGACGGCGCAGCGGCCTTATGAATTTTATTCTTCGGTTTTGATGGATGCCTGCCCCGCACATCCCAAATCGGGGCTGAATGCGCTTTACAGCCGTCTGGGTTTTGAAGCGGAAGATCCGCTGGTTGAATTTATGAACGCGGTCGAACGGTTTGAAAAAATCCACGTGCCCAGCATGCAGGGATTCCTTGCGTGGCTGGATGCCGGCGAAGCGGAGGTCAAGCGCGAGATCAACCTCGATTCCGATGCGCCGCGCGTGCATATCATGACGGTGCACGGCGCGAAGGGGCTCGAGGCGCCGATCGTGATTTTGCCCGATACCACGGGCATTCCGTCCGACAATACGCGCGCACGCCCCAAATTTTTGTGGCCGGAGGGGGAGCGTCAGGTGCCGCTCTGGGTGCCGCGCGCCGATCAGGAAAGCCGCATTTTTGCCGCCGAGCGTGAACGCGCGGAGCAGGAACGCGACCGCGAATTCCGCCGTCTGCTCTATGTCGCCATGACGCGCGCCGCCGATCGCCTTTATGTTTACGGCAGCCAGAACCGCGACAAGATACAGGAAAAAAGCTGGTATGCGCTGATTGCGCAGGGGCTGCAACAAAACCTTGGCGAACAGGTAAAGATCATCGATGCGCCAAAAACAGAAACAGCCGATGCCAAGCCCGCCGCGAATGACAACGCGGGCGACGATGCCGCGCCGGAAGAACAAAAAATCCTCCGTTTCGAAGTCAAACAAACCGCCGCACCGCAAGCAGATGGCGTGAAGCCGCTCGGCAAAAAACGCACAACGGGTATTCCGGTCTGGGCCCGCAGCGCGCCCAAAGCCAGTCAACAGCCGGTCGAAAAATTCCGTCCGTCCGAATACAAAAAAACGGTGGATGATTACAGCGCCGCCTCACCGCTTGAAGGGGCGGGGGAAATGTATCACCGCCAGCTCGGTACTGTGGTGCATAACCTGTTTGAATTCCTGCCTGCGGTCGCGCCCGAAGCGCGCGAAGCCGCCGCCAAAAAATTCCTCGCCAAACCGGCTTGGGGGCTCAGCGAAAAAGATCAGGAACAATCGCTCAAACAGGTTCTGTCGATTTTGAACGACCCCGATTTCGGCGCGATTTTTGGCCCCAATTCACGCGCCGAGGTCACGGTCAACGGCATGTTCGAAAAAGACGGCAAAAAACAGATGATGTCGGGGCAGATCGACCGGCTGGTCGTTGACGACAAAACCGTTTTGATCGTCGATTTTAAAAACAGCCGCAAGGTGCCCAAATCGGCGGCGCAGGTGCAATATCAATATGTGGCGCAGATGGCGTCCTACCGCCTGGCGCTCCAGCAGATTTATCCGGACAAGCAGATCAAATGCGCGCTGCTCTATACGCGCGAATCAAAACTGATTCCGCTGTCGGGGCAAAAACTTGCTGCCGCCGTGCGCAAATTGCATCTGGCGCCCCAGTTCAAAACCGCCGCCGCCAAAAAACCCCGCGGCCGCAAACCAAACCCGCAGCCGAAACCGCCATCGGCCTAAGAAGCAAGAGATAACAGGATGACCCAGACAAAAATCGGTTTTATCGGCCCCGGCATTATGGGGCAGCCCATGGCGCTGAATTTGAAAAAGGCGGGGTTTGATGTTTTCGGCTATGGCCGCAAACCATCGCGCACGCAGGTCTGGCAGGATGCGGGGATTACCCTTTGCGAAACGCCCGCCGATGTGGCGCGCCATGCCGATATTATTTTCACCTGCGTGTCCGACACACCGGATGTCGAGGCGGTGATTTTTGCTGAAAACGGCATTATCCATGGCGCGCGCCAAGGCAGCGTGGTTGTGGATATGAGCACGATTTCGCCGCAGGCCACACGCGATTTCGCCGCAAGGCTTGCCGAGAAGGGCATCGAGATGATCGACGCGCCCGTATCGGGCGGCGAAAGCGGCGCGATTGCGGGCACGCTGTCGATTATGGCGGGCGGCAAGGATGATGTTTTCGCGCGCGTGCTGCCGTGTTTCGAGGCGATGGGCAAAAATATCGTGCATGTCGGCGCAAACGGCGCGGGGCAGGTGGCCAAATCCTGCAACCAGATCGTTGTCGCCGTCACCATCGAAGCGGTCGCGGAGGCCATGCTGCTTGCCGAAAAAAGCGGCGTTGACGGCGCCAAGGTGCGCCAAGCGCTGCTCGGCGGTTTTGCGGGATCGAAAATCCTCGAAGTGCATGGCAACCGTATGCTGAGCGATGACTACAAACCCGGATTCAAAACGGCTTTGCATCGCAAAGATATGGGCATCGTGCTCGACGCCGCGCAGTCGCTGGGTTTGATGTTGCCGGGCGCGATTTTGGCGACCGCGCATCTCGATGCCGTGCTGGCCGCGGGCGAGGGCGAACAGGATTCTTCGGCCATCTTCAAAGCACTGAAGCGCGAACAGGACAAAAACCCGCAGCGCAAAGCGGTCTAGGGCGGCTTTTGTTTTCAGGAAACAGGTGGCGGCTTTGATCTGCCAGCGGGCAATCGCTTCGGCTTCGATCCCCCAAATGGCGGGGCGACAGCGGCGGGCGGGATATAACGTCACGGCACGGGCCATCGGTTCTCCTTTCACCTCGAAACCAGCCTGCCAGAACATTATCAAAAACGCAAGTAAAAAATTGATATATACGCAATATTTGAAATAAATCAAATCATTTCAGGTGCTTTTTAAGGCGATCCCGCGCGCTAGAGGTTATATTTCATATAATCCAGCGCGCCCTGCAGGATATGGGCGGCGGCGAGTTTGTCGATGACCGCGCCGCGTTTTTTGCGGCTGACATCGGCCTGTTCGATCAAAAACCGCTCCATCGCGGCGGTGGAGAGGCGTTCATCCCAAAAACAGATGATAGGGTCAAACCCCAGAATTTCTTTGGCGCGCAACAGGTTATTGCCGAAATGGCGCACCGATTCCGCGCGGTTGCCCTCCGCCCCCGACATATGCACGGGCAGGCCGATCAGAAAACCGCCGACCTCGTATTCCTTGCAGATCTCGGCCAGCTGGCGCGCGTTTTCGGTAAAGGTGGTACGGCTCAGGGTTTTGAACGGCGTGGCAATCGAAAGATCATGGCTGGCCAGCGCCAGCCCCAGCGTTTTTTCACCGTGATCCACGCCCAAAAGCCTTGTTTTGGCGGGCAGGCGGGCTCTCAGTTCTTTTATTGCGACGACCGGCATGCTAGATTTTTCCGTTGACCAGAGACTACTTAGATAAGGGAAAATACGGAAATGTCCATCGATAAAGACACGGTTGGTAAAATCGCCCGTCTGGCGCGTATCCGCGTCAGCGAAGAGGACAAGGAAACGCTGGCGGGCGAACTGTCGGGCATCCTTGCCATGGTTGAAAAACTGAATGCGGTTGATACCAAGGGCGTTGCGCCCCTGACCTCGGTCGTGCAGATGAAACTGCCGCTGCGCGAAGATGTTGTCACCGACGGCGGCATCCCCGAAAAAATCCTGCAAAACGCGCCGGAACATTCGGCGGGATTCTTCGTCGTGCCGAAGGTGGTTGAATAACCGCCGCGTTTTTTGCTGACCCGTTTTCGACCTGAAAGAAAAGACCATGACCAAACTGACACATCTGACGATCAAGGCCGCGCTGGACGGCCTTGCGAAAAAAGAATTCACCGCATCCGAACTGGTTGATGCGCATATCGCCGCATCCGAAACCGCGCGGCATCTGAACTGCTATATCACCGAGACCTTCGACAGCGCCCGCGCGCAGGCGAAACTGTCCGATGCGCGCTATGCCGCGGGCAAGGCGCTGCCGCTGGATGGCATTCCGATTGCGATGAAAGATCTGTTCTGCACCGAAGGCGTGCAGACAACCGCGGCCAGCAATATTCTGCGCGGTTTTGTGCCGCCGTATGAATCAACCGTGTCGGGCAAGATGAAGGCCGACGGGCTGATTTCGATGGGCAAGGCCAATCTGGATGAATTCGCCATGGGCTCGTCCAATACAACCTCGGCTTTCGGCAATGTGATCAACCCGTGGAAACGCAAGGGCGATAACCGCGATCTCGTCCCCGGCGGCTCGTCGGGCGGCTCGGCGGCGGCGGTGGCGGCGCGCATTGCGATGGGCGCGACAGGCACCGATACCGGCGGTTCTATCCGCCAGCCAGCGGCTTTCTGCGGTATTGCGGGTATCAAGCCGACCTATGGCCGCTGTTCGCGTTTTGGCGTGGTGGCTTTTGCCTCTTCGCTCGACCAGCCGGGCAGTTTTGCGCGTACGGTCGAAGACAACGCGCTCTTGCTGCGCTCCATGGCGGGCTATGATCCGAAAGATTCCACATCGGTGAACGTGCCGGTGCCGGATTATGCGGCAGCATGCGGCGGCAGCATCAAGGGCCTGCGCGTCGGCGTGCCCAAGGAATACCGCGTCGACGGCACCAATGCGGAAATCCTCGCGCTCTGGGACCGCGGCGTCGAGATGCTCAAAGACGCCGGCGCGGAAATTGTCGAGGTATCGTTGCCGCATACAAAATACGCGCTTGAAACCTATTACGTGATTGCACCGGCAGAATGCTCGTCCAACCTCGCGCGTTATGACGGCGTGCGTTTTGGCCAGCGCAGCGCGGGCGACAACCTGATCGATACCTACGAAAACACCCGCGCCGAAGGTTTCGGCCGCGAAGTGAAACGCCGCATTCTGATCGGCACGTATGTGTTGTCGGCGGGGTATTACGATGCCTATTACAACCAAGCGCGCCGCGTGCGCAAACTGATCTGGCAGGATTTTATCAATGCCTATCAGACATGCGATGTGCTGCTGACGCCAACCGCGCCGACGCCGGCCTTTGCGATTGGCGAAAACACGCAAGATCCGGTGACGATGTATCTGAATGACATTTTCACCATTCCGGCGTCGATGGCGGGCATGCCGGGTATGGGCGTGCCGGTCGGTCTTAGCGCCGACGGCCTGCCGCTGGGTCTGCAGCTGATCGGCAAACCTTTCGAAGAGGAAACGCTGTTCAAGGTCGGCCACGCGCTGGAACAGGCCGCCAAATTCGACGCGCTGCCACAACTGCTGGCCGCGTAAGGGGAGGGGACGATGTCGCTGCGCAAGATTTTCAATGTTGCCGTCGATTATGCCGGTCTGCCGCCGCAGGAATGGCACCGCGCCAATGCGGCTGTCGAAAAAGATATCCGCGCGCTGGCGGCGCAGACGGGCGCTGCGGTTGACTTTCACAAGGCCGTGGATGCCGCAGAGCTTGGCGGCGCGCCGCTGCTGCTTGTCGGCATGCCGCAGGATCTTGCCGCGCAGGTTGAGAAAATAAAAGGCGTGGCGCGGGTAGATGAAAATACCATCTACAAAACAATGCCGCGCGGTTTTTAACGAATACAGAGACAAGAAAAACGGGAATAGAAAAATGTCGGGAATCATCAAAGGCGAAACAGGCGATTGGGAAATGGTCATCGGGCTTGAAATCCATGCCCAGGTGCTCAGCGAAACCAAATTGTTTTCGGGCGCGTCGGCGGCCTTTGGCGCGGCGCCCAATGCGCAGGTGTCGCCTGTCGATGCGGGCATGCCGGGCATGCTGCCGGTCATCAACCGGGTTTGCGTGGAAAAGGCGGTGCGCACCGGCCTTGGTCTGAATGCCGCCATCAACCTTGAATCCGTTTTCGAGCGTAAAAACTATTTCTATCCCGACCTGCCGCAGGGCTATCAGATTTCGCAGTACGAAAAGCCCATCGTCGGCAACGGCGAAATCGAAATTGATTTGCCCGACGGCACAGTCAAGACAATCGGCATCGAACGCCTGCATCTGGAACAGGACGCGGGCAAATCGCTGCATGACCAGCACCCGCAAAAAAGCTTTGTCGATCTGAACCGCAGCGGCAACCCGCTGATGGAAATCGTCTCCAAGCCCGACCTGCGCACACCCGAAGAAGCCGCCGCCTATGTCACCAAGGTGCGCGCGATTGTGCGTTACCTCGATACCTGCGACGGCAATATGGACGAAGGCTCCATGCGCTGCGACGTCAACGTCTCGGTGCGCCGCGCGGGCGCGCCTTTTGGCACGCGCTGCGAGATCAAAAACGTCAACTCGGTGCGTTTTGTGCAGCAGGCGATTGAATACGAAGCGCGCCGTCAGGTTGAAGTGATCGAAGCGGGCGGAAAAATCGTGCAGGAAACCCGTTTGTTTGACACCAAAACCGGCACGACCCGCTCCATGCGCTCCAAAGAAGATGCGCATGATTACCGCTATTTCCCCGACCCTGACCTGCTGCCGCTGACGCTGGAGCCGGATTTTGTCGAAGGCATCCGCGCCACGCTGCCCGAACTGCCGGATGCAAAGAAAAAACGTTTTATCGCCATGGGGCTGTCACCCTATGACGCGAGCGTTTTGACGAGCGAGCGTGACCGCGCCACCTTCTTTGAAAAAGCCGCCAACGGCAACGACCCGAAACTTGCGGCCAACTGGCTGACCAACGAACTTCTGGGCGCACTCAACAAGGCAGAAAAAGACCTCTCCGACAGCCCCGTCACGGCGGAGCAGCTGGGCGGTCTGGTGGCACTGATCGCCGACAACACGATTTCGGGCAAGATCGCCAAAGAAGTTTTTGCCGAGATGTGGGAAAGCGGCAAAGATGCCGCGACGATTGTCGATGAAAAAGGCCTCAAGCAGGTCACCGATACCGGCGCGATTGAAAAGCTGGTTGACGAAGTGCTGGCCGAAAACCCCGACAAAGTCGCCGAATACCGCGGCGGCAAGGACAAGCTGTTTGGCTTTTTCGTCGGGCAGATCATGAAAAAATCCGGCGGCAAAATGAACCCCGCCATGGTGAACGATCTTTTGAAATCCAAACTGGCCTGACAGCCATATTGAAAGGATAAACCCATGCCGACGATCAAAGGACTGCCCAAAGGCAAAACCGAGCCGCTGCATATTTCCGAAGGTGCCGGCCGCCGTTTTTTCGTCGGCCTGTCGTGGGATCCGGTTCTGCCGCAAAAAGCCAAAGCGATACCGCCCTTTCCTTCGGGCGATCCGGCGGCGGTGGGGGAATGGCTGCTGATGCTGGTGCCGCGCCTGCTGATGATGCCTTTCCGTTATATGTTCAGCCATGTGATCGAAGCGGATGCGCGCGCCAAAACGCAGTGGAGCAAGGCCGAAGACATCAAGGGCCGTGACAAGGACTCGCCGCATTACGACCTTGATCTTGCTTGCCATGTGTTTGACGCCGATTTTAATCATCTGGCATATGTCGGGCCCGATGATGCGGCGTTTATTGATGCCAGCAAAAAAATCTATCACAGCGGCGAAGATCAGGCGGGCTTTGGCGGGCCGGACGACGAAACAGTCTCGGTTGAAACAGCGGGGCTGCCGGAAAATTACCATCACTTCTTTTTTGTTGTTGAATGCGACAGCAAATACAGCTTTGGCGAAATCCGCAATCCGGCCATCCGTCTGGCCGACGGCAAGGCGCATGACGGCGACAATCTGATCGAAGCCACCATTGTACCGCCCGTGCATTACAACGCACGCGGTCTTGTTTTCTGTCATGTCTGGCGCGAGGGCGATGGTTTTATGCTGCGCAACCTCGAAGAATATACCGGCGACAATATGGACTGGCCGAAATTCCTCCGCCGCTTTGTGCCCGGTCTGGCGCCGCTGCCCGAAGAGTCTGCGACCGAAGAAGCTGCCGAAGCGCCTGCGCAAGCGGGCGGCACGGCCTGAGGAATTATCAATGTCGCAATTTATCGTCTTTGACGTCGATGGCACTATTCTTGACAGCTTCGGCATGTATGAACGCGTGCTGCGCGTGTATTCGGAACTCAACAAGCTGCCCTATCCGGATGTCGACGCCATCAAACGCGGCTATGGCGAGCCGGAAAAGCATGATTTCATGTGGGGCGTCGCGCGCGAAGAGCAGATCAAACATCTGATGGACAGTTTCCGTCTGAACGACGAATGGTCGCTTTCGGGGGATCCGGATAAAATTCCCGATCTGTTTTCGGGCGTCAAAGACGCGCTCGTGCATCTCAAGGATCTGGGCTATACGCTGGGCATCGTCACCTCGAAACCCGAAGGGCCGCTTTTGTACCAGATGGAACATCACGGCGTGGCGCGGCTTTTCTCCGGCATTCGCACCGGCACGGATGTGAAACGCCGGGGCGAAGCGGAAAAACCCGCCCCCGACCAGTTGCTCAGCCTGATGCGCGAGCTGGGCAAACATCCGCAGGAAACGCTGATGGTGGGCGATACGTCGATGGATGTCCGCATGGGGCGCAATGCCGCGGCGCTGACGCTGGGCGTGACCTGGGGCGCGCATCCGGTGGAAGAACTAGTCGAAGCCGGCGCGCATCACATCATCGACACGCATTTCGACGACGTTGTCGCGCATGTCAAAACGGCATTCGGCTGATTTTTTTATCCCCGCCACAGGCGATCTGGAAGGGCGCCGTTTTTAACGGCTGCTTCTGGCCGATTTGCTGGGCGGGATGCGTTTCATCGATGCCGACAGCGGGCGCTGTTCTGACGGACGCTCCACGTAATGTACGCCGTCGATCTTGCGCACCTGCGCGGCGAATTTGGCGGGGGCATGCATAAAGAAAATGCCGCGCGCGCCCAGTGTGCCATCGTCATTCTTGACCTTTACCTGACCGTCCAGTGCGGCGGTTTTCGCCATTTCGCGGATGCGGCGCATCATGGCCTTGACGTCTTCGGTGATGTCGGTTTTGGCGCGCGACCCTTTGGCGCGCAGGCTGACCGAATACAGATAGCATTTGGCTTTGTCGTTGAAGTCTTTGGATGCATCGTTGCTCATGGTTTTTGTCCTTTGGCGGTCTGGCGCGGCATCAAAATTAGAATTTGAAAAAAGGCGGTGTTTTTTTCGGCGGCGGCGGCGTATAGGGCTGCATCTCGCGCACGAAAGGCTGGCCAGCGATTTTGCGTGCGGTATCTTCGGTGCAGCGCAGGGCAATACCGATCTCGCCGCTCAGCGGGGAAATGGCGGTAACGTCTTTTTCAAGGCCTTCCGCTTTCAGAAAATCACGCAGGTCGCGCAGCGTCTTTTTTTGTGCCGCATCCATCTGCTGCATGATTTCCATCGGGCCGGTGCAAAAACTGCCCGGTGCAGGTTTCAGGTTGACTTCATAGGTGAATTTATAAGTCTGCATAGCCAAAAAACTTTCACGGCAAAAACGGGCCGTCTTATGCGGCGCGGAGAAAAAAAGCGACTCGCGCCCGATCAAAACACTGGAATGCCATAATCTATAGGCCTGTGCAGGCAGGCTGTCAATTCACCATACATTTACATAAAACAAAGAAAGGACTGCCTATGGCAGAGCCAGGCTCAGCGGCAACGGGCGCGGGCAGCAGCGGGGAAAAAAACTGCGCGCCCTAACGGCGGGGACGAAAATTCGGCGCGGCGGCTTTTGGGGGCAGGGGCGGGTTGTTATCGTTCCCGCTGCCCGGCGCGGGGTGGGCGATTTTACCGGCGCCAGCGGTATTGTCATTCAGCGCGGCGGGCGGGGTGTTTTGTGCGGCTTCTGCGGCGACGGCGGGCTGGGGTTTCGGCTCGGGGACGGGCACGTTGAAATGCTGTTTCAGCTTGCCGTTTTCGGGCAGCGATGGGGCGGCATCTTCTCCCAGATCATGCGCATCGAAAGGCACAGGGATGGGGTGGTCAACCGGCAGCGGTTCCTGCGGTTTGTCGAGACGTAAAACCTTGGCCAGTGTGCCGCGGATATTGTCGCCAATCTGCCGCCAGCCGCCCGGCGTGACCTGCCGCTCGGCATCGGCCATCACGGCCATGTTCAGGACATGCGCTGCGGCAATCAGCCCCTGTCCTTCCAGACCACCGATACCGGCGAAACCCGCACTGGCGCCGGAGCTTAATAATTTCGGGTGACCGTTATGCTCCGGCAGGGCGCGCACGATATTGCGCATACTGATGGCAAAAGAAACCGCAACCACCGGCAAAATAAAAAGCGCCGCACCGCCCGCCATCAGGCCCGCCCCTGCAAAACCTGTATTGATATAAAGGTCAGGACGTTTGACCGATAACGTGGCGATTTGCAGGGTTTTTTGCTGCCAGTTCATTTTCACTGCTGCCTGTGGCGCGGGCGTTTCTTCAATCACGGGCGCGCCGGATTCCTGCGCGGCTTTCTTTTCCTGCTCTCTTTGTTTGAAAATTTTATGCGCCTCCATGGCATCGGAGAGGCTTTGCGCCAGACGGAAATTACCGACGGCAAGCAGGAAACCGGTTGCGGCAGGCAACAGCGCGCCGCTGGCGATCGATGCGCCGCAAACCGTCAGCAAGGCAAGACCGCTGACGCGCAGCGCCGTGCGGCTGTCACCGGCAATATCGGCAAGGCGGGTGTAGTTTTTTAAAAATGCCGGCTGCGCCAGATGCAACGTTTTCAGACCGACGGATAGACCGGTGGCGCTCAGGCAGGCGATAAAGCCGACAGGGTTTGTCTTGGCAAAAAGTAAAACATCGGCAACGCCAAAAACAATACCGGGGTCAAGCACGACGTCTTTGACAAAGCGGCGCGGCGTCAGTTTCTTCGCCGCGGAAGAAAAATGTGTCGCTTGGGGTGAAACCGCCATGCAGGCTCCTGCGTGTTTTACCGGTCGCCTTGATTTGGCGCCGCATCATTTATACACCCGCGCCGCGCTTTTTGTGCGGCGGCGCAAAAATAAATTTTATACGGCCCCGTGCCGCCAGCGGCGCAAGCGCCAAAACCCGCTGGCCGTCCAAGCCTTTGCCGTGCAGACGTCAGGCAGCGCACGCGCGGCTTTCGGGTTTACATAAGCAAAAGACGGAGAGAATATAACACGGCAAGGGGCAGCAAACCCCTGCAAAACGGGGCAAAACAGCGCGAAGCGGTCGGCTTTGCGGGCGCGCCGCTTTGCAGGGCGGGGCGGGTGCGCTAAACTTGCCGCCGGTGCCCTGCCGTCAACCCGTCAGAACAAAAAACAAAAACAAAAAAGATGACCAACACGCCACAGACCTCCGCCAGCAAATTCGGCGCCATGACGCCGCCACCGCCACCACCCGCCGCCGTGCGGGATACCGGCGCACCGGCGGTGCTGTTTTATGATGTGATTGTTTTTGGCGGCGGCATCGCGGGGCTCTGGCTGGCCAATGTTTTGCGCCGTGCCGGATATAACACGATCCTGATCGAAAAGGACACGCTGGGCGGTGCGCAGACGCTGGCATCGCAGGGCATGATCCACGGCGGACAAAAATATACGCTGGAGGGGGCAGTCACGCAGCATGCGTCATCCATCGCGCGCATGCCGGAGCGATGGGAAGCCTGCCTCGGCGGTTACGGCGAAACCGATCTGACGCAGGTCAAATACCTCAGCGATCATCAGATCATGTGGCCGGCGGGGTCTATTTTATCCGACCTTGCTGTCTTTGGCGCGGCGCAGCTCGTCAATGCCGCGACGACAAAATTAAAACCCGCCGATATTCCGGATGCACTGAAGCCTGCCGGTAAAAAATTCAAAGGCTCTGTCTATAGTATGCCCGAAAAGGTGCTGGATGTGCGCTCGCTCGTTGCGGCGCTGGCGGCACCGCTGAAGGGGCGTTTGTTCAAAGGCACACCAAGCGAAGTGCTGCCGGACGGACAAGTCGCTGTCGATGGCGTTGTGATGCAGGCGCAGATGCTGGTCTTCACGGCGGGGGCGGGCAACGAAGATGTTTTCAAAATGCTGAAAATCGAAAAGCGTCTGACGCAGCGCCGCCCGCTGCGGCAGGTCATGGTGCGCCCGCTGCCGCATGCGCTTTATGGCCACGGCATTGTCGGCAAACCCAAGCCGCGCCTGACGGTCACGGCGCATCCCAACGGGCGCGACGGGTATGTCTGGTATCTGGGCGGCAATATCGCCGAAGAAGGCGCCAAGATGACCGAAGAAGAAACCCTGCAATTCGCGCGGCGTGAATTGGAATCCGTCTTTCCGCATATCGACTGGGCCGGCAAACAATGGGCGACATGGACGGGCGACCGCGCCGAACCCTATGACGAAACCGGCCAGCTGCCGCCCGGCCCTTTTGTGCAGCAGCGCGGCCGCGTGATGGTGGCCTGGCCGACCAAGCTGACCTTTGCCCCCGCGCTGGCCGACCGCTTGTTTGACAAATTGCAGGAACGTAAAATAGAGCCGGTCTATAAAACCGAACCGCCAACCGATAAATTCGCCGCCGCCGACATCGGCCGCTATCCGTGGGAGGGCGCAGCATGGCGCAAAATATGACACTGCCCAAACGCCCCTTTGCAAAGACGGGCAAAGATGTCAGCGTGCTCGGTCTTGGCACGGTTAAATTCGGGCGCAACCGCGGCGTGAAATATCCGGGCGGTGACGGTTTTGATTTGCCCAGCGATGCGGCGGCCTCTGATTTGCTCGACCTTGCGCTTGATCTGGGGATCAACCTTCTCGATACCGCGCCCGCCTATGGCAGCGCCGAAGAAAGACTGGGCGAACTTTTGGGCGCGCGGCGCGACAAATTTTTCCTCGTCAGCAAAACGGGGGAGGAATTTGATGCAGACACCGCCGCCTCCGAATATATCTTCACCGCAGATCATACGCGCCAGAGCATCGAGCGCAGCCTGAAGCGTCTGCGCACGGATTATCTGGACTGCGTGCTGGTGCATGCCAACCGCGACGATGTGAAAGTCATCATGGAAACGCCGGTTTTGGAAATCCTCGCGCGGATGAAAGACGCGGGCAAAATTCTCAGCTTCGGTGTGTCGACCTATAGCGTCGAAGGCGGCTGCCTTGCCGCGCGGCTGACGGATTGCGTCATGCTGGCTTATAACGTCGGTTATCTGGACGAAGTCGCCGTGCTGCCCGATGCGCAAAAATATGGCGCGGCGGTGCTGGTCAAAAAAGGCCTCGCCTCCGGCCACCTCGGCGGTTATGCGCAGGATGCGGCGGGCGCGGCGGAGTTGCTGGGCGAAAATATCCGCTTCGTGCTCGATACGCCCGGGGTCACCTCGATGGTCTTCGGCAGCCTCAGCCCCGCCAATATCCGCGCCAATGTCGCCGCCGCCTGCAACGCCGCCGCCGTGGATGCCGCTAAGTAATTGATTCTAAAAGCCCGCCGCGGCGCCCGCACGGGCACGGCCGCGAAGGCGGGGCGGTGACAAGACGCTTCCCTTTTCCCGCCCGTGCATATATGATGCGCCAACAATGCCTTTGCGGAGACGTGGCCGAGCGGCTGAAGGCAACGGTTTGCTAAATCGTCATACGTGGCAACATGTATCGAGGGTTCGAATCCCTCCGTCTCCGCCATTTAAAAACCCCGCCATGTGCGGGGTTTTTAAATTTAGAGCTTAAAATTGCCAGGCTATCTGGAGGCACGGGCGGGCGTCGAGACTAGCTCTGGAAAAATTTGTCTTCTGCGCGTACTTTATTAAGCTCATGATGAAGACTTCCGCCCACCAGAGTACCCTGCCTTGGCTTATAACTTCAAAAATGTCCGTATCCTGATTGTTGAAAGTTCGCCCGAGCTTTACGAGCTGTTTCGGGCGGTGCTGAAGCTGTTTAGCGTGCCGGAGCGGAATGTGGAGAGTGCCTATAGCATGGAAGAGGGCTTCGAGAAATTCACCAAGGGCAACCACGATCTTGTCATCATCGACTGGCTGCAAACGCCGGACCGCGGTATCGATCTGGTGCGTGAAATCCGCATGTCGGGGCGCAGCCCCAACCCCTTTGTACCCGTTATCATGACGGCGGGCAGCGGCCATGAAAACCGCGTGAAGCGCGCGCGCGACGGCGGCGTGTCGGAATATCTGGTCAAGCCTTTCACGGCCAAGACGCTGGCCAAGAAAATCGAACGCATCGTCGAAAACCCGCGGCAGTTTGTCGTCTCGGAAAAATACGTCGGCCCTGACCGCCGCAGCACCCGCATCACATCCTATAGCGGGCCGGAGCGCCGTCTGCAGGCCGCGCCGCAGGCCGAAAGCACCATCGCCGCCGCCATACAGGAAGAATAACCAAGCACAGACGAAGGCCAAAACCGATGAGCTGGACACCCTGCCCCGATGCCGATAAATCTGCCCTGATGCCAGAGGTGCCGGATTCCGTTGACATGGTCATCGTGCCGCGCAGCGGTGATATCGGCGGCTATGAAGTGCGCCGCGCCCTGCCATTCCGCGGCCGCCGCATGGTCGGCCCGTTTATTTTCTGGGACCAGATGGGCCCGGGCGAATTTCTGACCGGCGGCGGGCTGGATGTGCTGCCGCATCCGCATATCGGTCTTTCGACCGTTACCTATTTATTTGAGGGCGCGGTGGAACATCGGGATTCCCTCGGTACGCATAAAATCATTCGCCCCGGTGATGTCAATCTGATGACCGCCGGCAGCGGCATTGTGCATTCGGAGCGCACGCCCGCAACCACGCGCAGCGCGCCCTCCGCGCTGTTCGGTATCCAGAGCTGGCTGGCGCTGCCCAAACCGCGCGAAGAAACCGCGCCGGATTTTGCACATCATGCCGCCGCCGATCTGCCGCGTCTGCAGGCAGAGGGCATCGACCTGCGCCTTGTCATGGGCGCGGCCTTCGGGCTGCAATCGCCCGTGCACTGCGACTGGGAAACGATATATGCAGATGTGTATCTGGAGGCCGGCGCGGTTTTGCCGCTGCCGCAGCATACCGAAGAGCGCGCGGTCTATGCGCTGTCCGGCGAGATTGAGATCGGCGGCACGGTCTATGCGCCGCAGCAAATGCTGGTGCTGCGCCCCGGCGATGCCGTGCAGATCCGCGCCTGCAGCGCCACGCGGCTGATGCTGCTGGGCGGTGCGGCGATGGACGGGCCGCGTTTTATTTACTGGAATTTCGTGTCGTCATCAAAAGACCGGCTGGAACAGGCCAAGGCCGACTGGCGCGCCCAGCGCTTCGCCAAGGTACCGGGCGAGGGGGCGGATTTTGTGCCGCTGCCCGAATAGCAGGGTTTTGTAAAACACACGGGCGATAAGCCGTTTTTATATATAGCCCCGCCGCGCGCCGCACAGTATGATGATGGGCTTGCAAGGAAATGCTTGCGATCTGGAAAAGCAACAACGGGGGCGATCATGTCGGTCGGCGCGCAGTCAAATAACAATGGCGACGAGGGGATCAATCCCGAAAAGACAACGCGTGCCTATCTGATCCTCGTTATCCTGCTTTTTTCGGCCATCATCGGCGCGGGGTTTTTGCACCACCATATCGGGCAGAAACAAATGGCGTTGATGCAGGTCGCGCAAATGGCCGAACAGCAAATGCGCATCAGCCAGATGATGGCGATGATCGTGGTGCAAAATCAAAAAGAAAGTGATCCGGCGAATGTGGAGCGTCTGCGCGCCATCGCCGCCGCCGCGCAGCAGCTTGAACCGCGTATGCTGATTGCCATGCATATGGCGACATGGTCGCCGCTGGCCACGCTGTCGCTGGATAATCTTCAGCCGGTGCGCCAGCTGACCGACAAGGTTTTCAGTTATGCCGCCTATGCGCATGTCGGCGAAAAAGGCTATGCACGCGGCTATGCCGAAGAAATCGCGGCGCTCAGCAAGCGCGGCGTCGGCGAAGCCTGGCACGCCGATGTTTCCGCCTTTATCCAGATACGCACAAGCGAAACGCAGCGCGTGATTTATTTGTCCTATGCGCTTTATGCCGCCATGCTGGCGCTGTTGGCGTGGCAGGCGATGTCGCTGGTGATGCCGGCGCTGAACCAGCTGTCACAGATGCGCGCCTATCTGCACAATCTTGCTGCGGCCGATGCGCTGACCGGGCTTTATAACCGCAGCATGCTGTTCAAGGTCGTGAGCATGCTGATCAGCTCTGCCCGCCGCCACAAACAGGAACTGGCTGTGCTCAGCGTCAATGTCGACGGCGTGCAAAAAATAAACGACAAACACGGGCGCGGCGGCGGCGATATGGCCATCCGAGTGATTGCCGATACGATTTCGGAACAGCTGCGTACCAGTGATGTGGTCGGCCGCGTGGGCGGCGACGAATTCGCGCTCTTCCTGCCGTCGACGGATGAATACCGCGCCAGCGTCGTGGCCGAAAAAATCCGCACCGCCGTCGAAGCGATCCCCTTCAGCATCGGCGACAGCAATATCGTTTTGACAATCAGCATCGGCGTGGCCGATATCCAGCCGCATCACAAATCGCCCGACGATATGCTGCGCGCCGCGGAATACGCGCTGCGGCATGCCAAACAGGCGGGGCGCAACCGTGCCGTCACCTATAGCGCCGCCCATCTGGCCGCCGCCGATGCCGTGGAAAAAGGCGCCACCGGCGGCGACGATGTGCGCGGACTGGCCAGGGAATAAACACTTGATATTCAATGCATTGTTTTGCGGCGCGGCGCGGTCTGTGTGGCTATTATTTACATAAACATATGAATTTGCTACAATATGCTTCACGGCATATTATGCCGTAGCAGATTCGCGGGCAAAGGACACAGGCAGATGCAGGACGGCGCGGCGCAAGACCCCGGAAACAAACAGACGGCGCAGACCGGCGCCCGCCTGACAGCCGCATGGCGGCGCGCGCTTTTGGGCGCAGCGGGGGCGGCGGCGATGATGATGGCCTCCTCGCAGGTCGCGGCGCAGGATGCGACGGCGGAAACCACCCCTGCAAAAACGCCCGCGGTGCAGATCACCGAAGTCGGCGCCTTGATCGGGTCCTATCACACCAAAAACCGCGGCTATTACGAAGGCGGTGTTTACAAGCCTTTTAACGAAGTCAATCCGGGCCTCTCTGCCAAATTTCACATTGCCGCCGCGCCGAAATGGCTGCGTGATGTGCAGGTGGGGTATATCGCGCGCAACAGCTATGGCGATGCGACGACATTTATTGCGGTTGAAAATACACTGCTGGATACCCGCCACGCGCGGCTGACCGCACTGACCGGTGTTTTCCCGACCGGCTATAACGACCGCGGCGGCTATCAAGGCCCCAAACCGCTGGTGGCACTGGCTGTCGAAGGTCAGGGACGGCTTTCGATCAATACCCCCGCAGGCCGGCTGAAGCCCTATATCATGGCCATGCCGGGCGGCACCGATCACGTACCGGTGGTGCTGGCGGGCGGCATCAAACTCGCCCTCAAATAATTGACTTTTCGCGCAAGGCTGCGGCTATGATAGATGCCGGAGGTTTTTGCCATGTTCTATATCCTGCTTTTGGCTGTGCTGGCCATTTTCGCTTTTGCGATTTACCGGCTTGGTCTTGACCGCGCATTGGCTTTGCCGTTCTGGCGCAGCTTTACCTATGGCACGCGCGCATCTTTTTTACGTGGCGTCAGCAAAAAAACCGGCGTCACGCTTTTTGACGTTACGCCGGCGCGGCCGCCGGTGCGTTTTATCGGGGTTATGGGCGGGGCAACGGTTTTTTTGCAAATCATCGGCACCAATCTTGGCCGTCTGATCGGCGGCGAGGGCGTGACCATGCTGCTCGGCAGTTTGATGGCGGCGGCGCTGGTGGTGACGATCTGGCTGCCGTTCGTGCGCGCGCAAATTCATCGCCGCCGCGTGCGCATTGGCGTATCGTCTGCGGGTATTCGTCTGCAGGGCGGGGTGTTTCATCCCGCGCATGATGTGGGGCAGGTCTATGTGCGCGCCGCCATCGATGCGCCGCAAAACCTGATGCTGCTGCATGAACGCTTTGCCACGGGTATTTCCAATATGGGGCGCGGGGTGACGCGGCTTTTGGCAGCGCGGTCATGGCTGGTGACATTTTACCACCGCGACAGCGGCCGCGAAGATGTGCTGGCCGGCGGGCTGACCGAAGCCTGCGCCGAAGAACTGGCGCAGGCGATTATCGATGTGCTGCAAGCAGAAGAATCCGCGCCCGCCGCTGCCGACGATACCCCCGCTGCCCCCGCCCAGCAGCGTGAAGCAACCGATATAGAATAACCGTACGGATTTAAAACCTTAAAGCGGCAGGCACGATGCGCAAGGTCGGCGGCGCCATGGTGGCCGCGACTGCCGGTGCAGCCTGTGACGCCGCAAAAGCAGGCGAGAGCGCGGGCAGCGCTGCGGCCCCCGCTACCGGCGGCAAAATAGATACCGCCGCGATGGGCGCAGACGGCGCGGACGGAAAGACCACACCGCGCAGCCAGCCCAGCGCCGCTTGCACAATTTCGCTGCGCGCCAGCCACAGGCCGATGCCGCCGCTGGCAAAACCCGCAGCGAAGGCGATGCCTGATTTTTTCAGTCGCTTCTTGTCAAAAATCTTCGCGGCGCGGCGCTGTTCTTTGGGGCCGCGCAGTTTTTCACCGGCATAGTTTTTGGCGTAGTTATAGGTGGCGCTGGCCACGCCCGTCGCCGCGGCCAGCAAGGCAACCATGCCCAGTGACGACACGCCGCCGATAATGCCGGCAACCCATGTGACGGCCATCAGACGAAAGCTCATCGATACCATCGTGCCCGCCGCCATATCGGCAAATTTCTTGCCGAGGCTGCGCGCGACGTTTTTCAGCCGGTTGCCCTCCGCCCGCCAGGCGCGCAGCACATTGCCAAATCCTGCAATCCCCACACCGGTTTCCAGCGCCCGCGTGCGCAGCCGCTTGCGCGGTCTGGCAGGGGTTTCTGCAGGCGTGGCTGTATCGTCTTTTGCGGTGGTGATGTCGTTCATGCACCAGATTGTAGAGACGGTTTTATGCGGCGTCCATGCGCTAAATTTCTTGACATAAGCGCACGGACGGGCCGAAGGGCAAAACAAAAAACGCCGGAGATCATCCGGCGTTTTTTATTGGCGGCGGCGCTTATGGCCCGCCCGGTCCCCTGCTGCTCTTTGGCGGCGGGGGCGGGTCGGTGACTTTGAGGATGCTGCCGACGACGGCCTTGAGAAGGTCGGGATTGGCGCGCATCTCGCCTTCTTTTTTGACATGCGGGCCGACCATCATTTCGATATGACGCACCTTTGCCGAGAAAGAGTCCTGCTTGGCAACCGATGTCGCCAGCACATTCGCGGTTTCGGTCAGCGAGACGTTGCCGTCGCGGTGCGCGCCGTGCTCATGCAGGGCGGCGAGAATTTTACCGGCAAGGGGAGAGCTTGGATTATGGGTGTCGATGACAGGGGCTTTGACGCCGCGTTCTTCAATTTTCTGGTTCACGAAATCCAGATAGCCCGCATGGGCTTTGGCGGCGCTTTCGCCGTTGCTGAAATCTGCGTCTTTAAAGAATTTGGACATGACGACCTACCTGCTGCTGCCGCGCTGATTTGATTCCGATTATATGTCAAAAAACTTAAGGCCATCTTAACGATTGCCGCCGCCCATGTTGCCAGTCTAGCATAGACCCATGAACAAGCCAGATGCCTTACTGATTATCGATATACAACAAGGGTTTATGAAGAACGGCGCCGATGCGGTGATCGCGCCGATCGCCGATCTGGTGACGTCATGGCCGCAGGACAAGCTGTTTTATTTGCGCTACCGCAATTACCCCGGCAGCCTGTTTGCGCGGCATCTGGACTGGCATGAATTTATGACCTCAGGGCAGGTCAATATTGTGCCGGAGGTCTATGTCGAAGGCGCGCCGGTCTTCGAGCATTACGGCTATCGCCCGCCCGATACGCTGATCGAGGTCTTGCGCGGCTTCGAAACGGTCGGTATCTGCGGCGTCGATACCGATGCCTGCGTTATGGCGGCGGTTTTTGCGCTGTGGGATGCGGAAATTCGCCCTGTGGTGCTGGCCGATTACTGCATGTCATCGGGCGGGCGGCAGTTTCATCTGGCCGCGCTGGATTTGATGCTGCGGCAATTCGGCACCGACGGAATTATCCGCGGACAGATCTGAGTCTGTATCTGGTCTTTACCAGCTCAGGTCAGGCTGCCCATCACCCGCGCATTGCACAGGTTGTCGCAATCCGCATTCGATATGTTCGTGTCGTAAAACCGCACATCGACCGTGAAGGGGTCATAGGTATAGGCCAGGCCCGCGGAATAATCGGTGTAATCCTTCGCGCCAAAACGCGTATTGTCTTCCACCCATTGGCGGCCGACATGGCCGACAAGGCTGAGCCCGTCCACAACCGGCAGCGGCACATCGGCGGTGGTGGTCACATAAACGCCCGTGCCCGAATCGCCGAAAAAGTCCGGTGAATAATAGATTTCTGCGCCCAGCGTGGCGAGATCGTTCGGCAGGCCGGCTTCGTAGGAGGCGAAGATTTCATAGTGGTCGTAGTCCAGCGACTGCGATGCACCCGGAAACCAGTAATAGCCGCCGCCCAGCGTCATGTCGCCGGGGCCAAGGCCGAAGGTATAGGTCAGGAAAAAATTCAGCTCTACCTTGGCTTCCCAGCTGTCGTTGAAATCGACATTCGATGCCCAGATTTCGGCAGCCCAGCCACTTTCATGCGCCAGTGAGACGCTGCCTTGCAGCGCGGGTTTGTTGTCTGAATCGGAAAAGCCGCGCGACATATATTCGCTGGCCAGTGTGACATAGCCCGACCATTCCCACGGGCTTTGCGGGGTGCTGTCTGTTTCGGCGGCATCCTCTGCACGGGCGGGGGCGGCGGCGATCAGAACGGCCAGACCGCAAAAAAGCATAAACTGTGAAAAACGATAAAAACGCATAAAACCCCCGCTTGATAAAATCATCCCCCCGAGTATAGCCAGCCGCGCTGGAAATGCCGCAAAAAATGTTTATTTCGATAACGTGGGGCAGGGGCGCGGGGGTACAATTTGCCGCTGAAAACACCCCGCGGCCTGTGTTAGTCTTCACGGGGTTGATATCAAGCAGGGGCTGGGGCTGTCCGGCGGTTTCCAAGGGTGCAGGCATGAATATGATCGAGGTCAAAAACCTTAATTTCGACTACCCCGGCAAACGCGTGCTGCATGATGTCAGCTTCAGCATTGCCGCGGGCAGCGTGACCGCACTGGTCGGGCCAAACGGTGCGGGCAAGACAACGCTGTTGCGCTGCCTTGTTGCGCTGGACCGCCCGCACAGCGGCGAAATTTTCGTGGGCGGTATCGATGTCACCGAAAACCCGCGCGCCGTGCACCGCCAGATCGGCTATCTGTCGGATTTTTTCGGTTTGTTCAACGACCTGACGGTGCGGCAATGTCTGACCTATATGTGCTGGTCGCAGCAGGTGGATGTTAGTAACGTCGCTGCGCATGTCGATAAAATCGCGCGCGAGGTCATGATTGATAACATGCTGGAGCGCAAGGCGGGGGTGCTGTCGCGCGGCTATCGCCAGCGGCTGGGCATCGGGCTGGCGCTGGTGCATGACCCTGCGCTGATCATTCTGGACGAACCCGCATCGGGCATGGACCCCGAAGCGCGCATCCAGCTGTCGCAACTGATGCGGTCTTTGCGCGCACGCGGCAAGACGATGATTGTATCGTCGCATATCCTGAACGAGCTGGAAGATTACTGCACCGACATGCTGATCATCCGCGATGGCCGCGTGGCGGGGCACGTGCTGCTCAGCGATCATGCGCAAAAAACCCAGCGTATCATTACCATTTCTTTGCGCGGCGGTGCCGCGGCGCATGCGCAGGTGCTGGCTGCGCAAAGAGGCGTCACGGTGCAGAATCTGGACGGCGATGCCGCCATCTGCCGTTTTGACGGCGATGAAACGGCGCAGCAGGCGCTGCTCTCGGCGCTGCTGGCGGCGGGTTTGCCGATTTACAATTTCGCATCCGAACAGCATTCGCTGCAAGATGCCTATATGCGCGCAACCGAAACAGATGCGGCAAAATCCGGAGGGCAGGGCGCATGAACCGCTATATCCTGAGCCCCGAGCTGCACCGTCAGATCTGGCTGCGTTTTTCATGGCTGCGCGTGCTGCTCGTGCCCGTCGCGCTTTTGTGCATCATCTATAGCCACTATATGATTTACGACCACGACTGGGCACCAATCGTTTCGGATCGTCTGCTGTGGATTTACTTTCTTCTGATCGCGGTATGGGGCACGCACGAGGCATCCAATACTCTGCGCGACGAAGTGCGCGGCAATACCTGGGATATGCAGCGTTTGACGCCGCACGGCCCTGCTTCGCTGATCTTTGGCAAGCTGTTTGGCTCTACGTCCTATGTCTGGTATGCGTCGCTGCTGACGCTGGGCACGGCGATGGTGCTCAATCAGATCGGCTTTAGCGGCGAAGCGCAGCTGACAGGTGGCGGCGGGATGTTTGCCGACATCACCGTGCCGCCACCGCCGCCAGCGCAGTCAAGCGTCCTCTATGCCACGTTTTTTATGATCATGGCCGGTGTGCTGGGGCATGCCCTTGCGTTTCTGGTGTCATTCGATGGCATGGTCGGCAAAGTCGAAGCAGATCCGCGCAACCGCCGCCCGCGCACGGTCATCGCCTTTCTGGCGGGGCTTTTTGTCGGCTGGGTGCTGATCAACAAAACCGCGATGCCGCTTTTGGCTAGTGGCGCCGTGTCGCACAGAATGCGCAGCGTCAACTGGTACAACTATGAAATGCCGACCGAGGCATTTATCGCTTTCGGTGCCGTGTTCTTTACGTTCTGGGCGCTTGTCGGGCTTTGGCGTCTGTGCAAGGCGGAAATGATGTATCCGCTGACGCCGGTTTACTGGTTTGCGGGTGTCGCTGTGATATCGCTGTTTGCGGGCGGTCTGGCGTTTGAGCCGCGCATGGCGACGCGCGGGTCGATTTTCGAAGATTACCGGCAATATGCCTTTCCGTTTTATATCTTTACCTCCACGCTGGCCGCGACCTATTACGCGATGCTGGCGGGGGCGGGCGATCTGCGCCGCTATGGCCGCATGATCGAGGCGCTGCGCGCAAAACGCTGGCGCAAGGTATTTGAAAACCTGCCGCAATGGCTGGCGTCGCTGGTTTTAGTGGCGGCGGCTTATGTTTTTGTGCTGCATGTGGTGTCGCAGCCTGTCGCCAATATCGGTGCGCTTTTTGTCAAGTCGTCGATGTATATCTCTCTGGCAACCACGCTGGTGCTTTTTGCGCTGCGCGATGGGCTGGCCATGCATATCATCACAGCGCTCTCGACGTCGCCGACGCAGAAATTCGAGCGCAGCGTTTATTACGTCTTTGTCTATTTTCTGCTGCCTGCGGTGCATCTGACCTTTGTGCTCAAAGGTCTGGTCATGAACCCGATGCGGTTTTTGTCGATTGCACAGGGGGAGGGTACATTCCACCCCGTCATGTATTTCGGCTGGTATTACCCCAATATTTTCCCGGGGTTTGTCTACGGTGTGCTGCCGGTTCTGGTGCAGATTGTTTTTATCTGCATCGTCTATCTGGTGCTGCGCCGCCGCGATGCCGAAATGCCCGATGCGCATAAACAGCCGCAGAACCGGAAAAGAAAAGAGACAGAAGAGGAAGTCACATGGACGTCGTAATGCGTGTAAATCTGGCCGAAGCCGCCGCGGGCAAGGCCGCGGGTGCGCCGCCGCCGAAACCCGCCACCCGTGCGCTGGTGCATCCGTGGCTCGATTTCTGGCTTTTGGGCGGTTTGTCTTTTATCGGTCTTGGCGTGGTATGGCTGGCGATAGAGGTCTTCCAGTTCAACATAGAAGGCCGCGTGCCGTGGTGGGCTTATTACGCGGCCTTTGCCGTCAATTACCCGCACTTCGCCTATTCTTACCAGCTGTTTTACAAAAACTATACAAACCGCCTGATCGCGCCGGAAACCGAATGGCAAAGCCGCCTGCGGCTTGCGGTGGCGGGCATCATCGTGCCGATGCTGATGATCGGATATTTTATACAGGCAGGCATGCTCCAAGACCGCCAGCTGCTGGGCTATGGCGTCTCGGCGATGCTGTTTTTTGTTGGCTGGCACTACGTCAAGCAGGGCTATGGCGTTTTGATCACGACGTCTGTTTACAAAGGCATTTTTTACGGCGTCTGGCAAAAACGCGCGCTCTATATCAATGCCTATGCCATCTGGGGTTATGCCTGGCTCAAAGGCAACGTCATGCTGGCGCAGCATAAATATTATGATGTTTCCTACTATACCATCGATCTGCCGCGCGTCTGGATGACCTATGCGGGCTGGGTCGCGCTTGTGACGTCGGTTGTGGCAGGGGCGGTTTTGCTCTGGGTCTGGCTGAAAGAAAAAAAGGGCATCACGCCAAGCGGTATTGTGGGCTATGCCAGTTCCAGCTATTTCTGGGTGCTGCTGCCGCATGTGCATCCGCAGTTCTTTTTCTTTATCCCGCTATTTCATTCGCTGCAATATCTGCCCTTCGTTTATAAATTCAAAAAAAGCGAATTTCTGCACGAACAACAGGCCATCCCGCCCGAACAAACCACCGAACGCCAGCGGCGGCGTATCCGTCTGGTGATGTTTGTTTTTGGCGGCTTTGCCCTCGGCGCTTTGTTTATGGACCTTCTGCCCGCCGCCATCGACAAAGCCGTGGCTGACGACTGGACGCATTTCAGCCGCAATTACTTTATTGTCTGCTTCCTGTTGTTTATCAATATCCACCACTTTTTTATCGACAGCGCCTTCTGGCGCCGCGACAACAAGGATGTGCAGAACTATCTTTTCAAGGCGTGATGTAACCAAATGCCGCCGCCAGACGTTAACGGCATAGAAGATCTTGAAAGGAAGGGCGATATGAAACGCAGGGATTTTATGGCCGGTGTTGCGGGTGCGGTTTTTCTGGTCTGGCCCGGTGTGGGGCTGGCGCAGCAATCTATGCCGCCAAGCCCCGCGCCTGCCCGCGCGAACCCCCTGAATCCAAAGGAGAGAGCAAAAATGAACGAAGGTCTGACTCCCGCGCAATGCCATGTGCTCGACGAAGAGGGAACCGAACGGCCCTTTACCAGCCCGCATCTGACCGAAAAGCGCAAAGGCACATTTGTCTGCGTGCGCTGCAAGACGCCGCTGTTTAAATCGGGCACAAAATTCGACAGCGGTACGGGCTGGCCCAGTTTCTACGAAGCCATTCCCGGCGCATTGGGCACCAGCGAGGACAACAAGCTGGGCTATACGCGCATAGAATATCATTGCGCCAAGTGCGGCGGGCACCAGGGGCATGTGTTTAACGACGGGCCGAACCCCACAGGGCTGCGGTACTGTAATAACGGTGTAACGCTTGAATTTGTTCCTGATGCCGAATAAGATGCCGGTGTATTTTTAAAATCAACCGACATAAGGAAACAGGCATGTTCAAGAAATCCACCCCCTTTGCCGCGCTTGCCGTGGTTTTGCTGCTCTCCGGCTGCTTCGAAGACAAAAAGAAAGCAGAAGAGCCCGCACCCGCCGCGGCTGAAATCGTCCAGACCGATGACGGCGAAGTTTCCGATGCCGTGGTCATGGATGGCGGCGAAGAAATGTCGCTGGATGTGGCTCCTGCCGTTGATATTTCCGAGCTGACATCGGGAGAATGGATGTTGCAGCAGATCAGAGGCGCCGCCTTGACGGCAGGCGGCACGCTCAGCATGGCGATTGACAGTGACGCCAGAGTGAGCGGTGACAGTGGTTGCAACCGTTTCTTTGCTGAATCGCGTCCGGCGCCTGACAACAAGATAACGTTTCTGGGCATCGGTTCGACCAAACGCGCCTGCGCCGACATGGCCCGCAGTGATCAGGAAATTAAGTTTCTAAATGGATTCCATGCGGTTTCGGCATGGTACGTCTCCGACGAAACCGGCCTGCTGCACCTGACGGATGCAAATGGCAATGACGTACTCGTCTTCGCCAAAGCATCTGCCGCTGAAGAAACTGAAGAAGCGCCCGCCGCCGAATAAGGCGCCGGCATAATAAAAAAGCCCGGGATGATCTCCCGGGCTTTTTTGTTTCTATCGCGGTTTAATCTCCGGTGCGGTAATTGGGGGCTTCGCGCGTGATGGTGACGTCATGCACATGGCTTTCGCGGTATCCGGCGCCGGTCATGCGGATGAATTTCGCTTTCTCCTGCATCTCGGCAATTGTCGTGCAGCCGGTATAGCCCATCGAGGCGCGCAGGCCGCCGATCATCTGGTGAATGACAGCATTGATCGGGCCTTTGTAGGGGACGCGTCCTTCGATGCCTTCGGGCACCAGCTTCTGGCTTTCCTTGACCGAACCCTGCGCATAACGGTCGGCCGAGCCCTGTACCATCGCCCCGACGCTGCCCATGCCGCGGTATTCTTTGTACGACCTGCCCTGATACAGAATGACATCGCCCGGCGATTCGTCGGTACCCGCAAACATACCGCCCAGCATGACGCAATCCGCACCCGCCGCAATCGCCTTGGCCATATCGCCGCTGCTGCGGATACCGCCGTCGGCAATGACGGGCACGCCGTATTTCCGCGCGGCATCGGCCACATCCATGATGGCGGTCAGTTGCGGCACGCCAATGCCGGCCACGATGCGGGTGGTGCAGATCGACCCCGGGCCGATCCCGACTTTCAGGCAATCCGCCCCCGCATCGATGAGCGCCTTGGCGGCATCCGCCGTGGCGATATTACCCGCGACGATGCGCACGCGGTTGTGCAGACGGCGGATTTTTTTCACCATCTCGCCCACAGATTTCGCATGTCCATGTGCGGTATCGACGACGATCAGATCCACATCGGCCTCGACCAGCGCGGCGGCGCGCTCAAAATTGCTCTCCCCCGTGCCGATGGCGGCGGCGGCGCGCAGGCGGCCTTCGCCGTCTTTGCAGGCGGCTTTGTGCAGCTGCGCTTTTTCGATGTCCTTGACGGTGATCAGCCCGATGCAGCGTTCGTTGTTGTCAACGACCAGCAGCTTTTCGATGCGGTGTTTGTGCAAAAGGTCTTTGGCCTTTTCCTTGTCGGCTTTGTTATAGACTTTGATCAGGTTTTCCGATGTCATCAGCTCGCTGATTTTTTGCTTCGGGTTTTTGGCAAAACGCACATCGCGGTTGGTCAGGATACCGACCAGCCGGCCGTTTTGCAGCGTGACCGGAATGCCCGAAATATTATGCGCGCGCATGCAATCGAGCGCATCGGCCAGCGTCGCATCGGGGCGGATGGTGATGGGGTTCAGGACCATACCGCTTTCATAGCGCTTCACGCGCCGCACTTCGTCGGCCTGCTGCTCGATGCTCAGATTGCGGTGGATGACACCGATGCCGCCTGCCTGCGCCAGCGCAATCGCCGCCGCGCTTTCGGTCACGGTATCCATGGCAGCAGACAGCAGCGGAATATTCATGCCGATGTCGCGCGTGATGCGCGTCGATGTATCGGCCTCGTGCGGCTGGATGTCGGATGCGCCGGGCAGCAGCAAAACGTCGTCAAAGGTCAAACCTTCGGTGCCGACCTTGCTGCGCGGATGCGGCATGATTTTTGATTTGGAAATTGTTTTTGATTTGGAAATTTTGGTTTTGGCTGTCTTTGCCGCGCCGCCGCTTTTCGCGTCCGATTTTTTCGCCGTCTTCGCCATGGTGCAACCCCTTTTTATGCCGTATCCCGCGCGCAGGCGGTTGCATGTTTTTATAGAACGTATGGCGGGGGATGTCTATAATCAAACCATCGCGGGTTGAACATATTGCGGGGGCATCATGTACTGGAAAAACCTGATTTGCGCTGTTTTTATCGCGGCGGTGACTGCCGCGGCACTGTCTGTCGCCGCCGCAGAATCGCCGCCGCCCGAACTACCGCGTTTTGTGCTGGCCACGGACGAGATTGCCGAATGGACAGTCATAGAGGGCGCGGCGCTCTATCTCAAAATGACCGCCGCCGCGGCGGAAAGGCTCAAGGCGTTCACAACGAAAAATCTGAACAAACAGATCGATTTCTACATCGCCGATGTGCCGGTCTCCCGTCCTGTGGTGCAAGTGCCGATCAGCAGCCACACCGCCTCTGCCTCCCTGACGCCCGAACTGCACGCCGCCCTGCTCCCCAAACTGCCCCCCGAGAGGGAAACGGCGGCGGGGGAGGAATAAGTTCTTTCGCCGCGCAGTTGTGCGGGCGAAGGTTAGTATCCAGATGCGCGTTTCTTTTTAGTATCTGTAGGCGGCATAGGCGATGAGCAGAAAAAGCCCGTAGTGAAAGAAACCGAAGTAATAGAAGCGCCTGTCGGCAAAAGAAAAATCTTTTGCCGATCCGTAAAGAAACATCAGGTACCAGCTGCGCAGACCGAGAATAAGGCTTAACAGCAGTGACACAGGGCTCACAAGAGCGGCAGTGGCCAGAGCGCCTCTGAATGCGAGAGGCGAGTGCAATTTAGTATCGAAGCCGACAAAAAATGGTGCTGTCGACACAATCAGGAGGAATGTGAGAGTCGAGAGCCATTCCGCTTTTCCAGTGGCGCAGCAAAAATAGATGGAGTGCTGCGCGTTATTTTTTAGCTTTTTGTCGGGAGCAGCAGAAGAGGATCGTTTTCTGACAGCTTGTGCCCAGAAGCGGATCAGAAGCAAAAGGGGGATGGATAAAACGAAGAAAGCGAGCATGCCGATCAACAGCTCAACCGCGCCGGGAAGGCCTCTTAGTATCATCGGGCTTCCCGTGGGCAAGGCCAGAGCGCTTTGGCCTGTAAGGCTGCATAGCAATACAATTATTACTATAAAGAAAAATTTAACAGGCATGCCAGCGTAGCGCATTTTCGCGCCCGATATTTTGGCCGATTTAACCATGATGCAAAGCCTTTCTATGCCGTATCCCGCGCGCAGGCGGTTGCATGTTTTTATAGAGCGGATAGCGGGGGATGTCTATGCGCAAAGACGAGAAAGGAAGGTGTGATAAAATATATAAAAAGACAGTAAATAAAAAAATAAACTTTGCGTGCAGTGCCGTTTATCGGCAGGCGATTGCTTGATTTCCTGCGGGAACCGGAAATACAAATAAACGCTGCGCAAGCCCCCGAAAAGGCAGACAGGAATGGTGATGATTCCAGTAAATGCAAAGAGCTCCAGCAAAGAAGGTTGCAAAGGGATTTGTGTGTAGGGGCAGGTTTGCCGACTTAAAAAAAGTAAGGCGGCAAGGCTGCTAAAACAGAAAAGAAACATTCCGGTTGCCCATCTTTCAGCGGCCGTGTGCGAACAGTTGAAATAAATCGACTTTATCCGTGTGTCTGGTGCGGGCTTTATGGCGGCCTTTTTTGCGCAAAGCCAAGCAAAGAAAAAAAGAGCCAGATTGATGAAAGCGATTGCCGCGAAAGTCTTGGCTTCACTCTGGACGCCCTCATAATCAACGGGCCTTGCTCTCCTGAGTAAGGGTATATGTCCTAAATCCGCTGCTGCGGGCTCTGGTAAAAGCGCCAGAGCAAAAAAAAGGATAGTCGTACTTTTTTTATAAACGTTTATTCCCACTCAATCGTCCCCGGCGGTTTGGAGGTTATGTCGTAGACGACGCGGTTGATGCCGCGGACTTCATTAACGATGCGCGTGGCGACGTGGCCGAGGAAGTCGTGCGGCAGCGGGGCGTAATCGGCGGTCATGCCGTCGACCGAGGTGACGGCGCGCAGCGCCAACACGTGGTCATAGGTGCGGCCATCGCCCATCACGCCGACGGTTTTCACGGGCAACAGCACGGCGAAGGCTTGCCATGTTTCGGTATAGAGTTTTTTGTCATGCAGCTCGGCAATGAAAATCGCATCGGCGGCGCGGAGGATCTCGAGTTTCTCCCGCGTGATCTCGCCCGGTATGCGGATGGCAAGGCCTGGGCCGGGGAAGGGGTGGCGGCCGATGAATTTTTCGGGCACGCCGAGTGCACGGCCAAGCGCGCGCACTTCGTCCTTGAACAGCAAACGCAGCGGTTCGACAAGTTTGAACTGCAAATCATCGGGCAGGCCGCCGACGTTGTGGTGCGATTTGATGGTGACGCTCGGCCCGCCTGCGAACGAAACACTTTCGATCACATCCGGATATAGCGTGCCTTGCGCGAGGAAGTCGGCGGCACCGGCTTTTTTCTTTGCGCCCTCGAAGACGTCGATAAAGGTTTTGCCGATGATTTTGCGTTTTTCTTCGGGGTCCGAAATGCCGGCAAGGCGTTCGAGAAAAATATCTTCGGCATTTTCATGCACCAGCGGAATATTGAAATGATCGCGGAACAGCTCCACCACTTCGGCGGCTTCGTTCTGGCGCATCAGCCCCGTATCGACAAAAACGCAGGTCAGCTGATCGCCGATCGCGGCGTGCAAAAGCGCGGCCACCACGGTGGAATCAACCCCGCCCGACACGCCGCAGAGGACGCGGCCGCTGCCGACCTGTGCGCGCAGGCTTTCAATGATTTCATCGCGGAAATGCGCCATGCTCCAGTCGGCTTTACAGTCTGCAATGTCGATGACGAAATTGCGCAAAAGCTGCGCGCCCTGCGGCGTATGCGCGACTTCGGGGTGGAACTGCACGCCGTACAGCCCGCGCGCGTCGTCGGCAACCGCGGCATGCGGGCAGCTGTCGCTGGCGGCAATGGTTTTAAAACCGGCGGGCAGGTCTTTGACGCTGTCGCCATGGCTCATCCAGACTTCGGCTTTTGCGCCGTCGCCCATACCGGAGAGAAGCTTGGCGGATTCGGTGCGGATAAAGGCGCGGCCAAATTCGCGTTTGTCCGATGCCGCCACGCGTCCGCCCAGCTGCGTGCACATGGTTTGCAGGCCGTAACAAATGCCCAGCACCGGCACGCCCATGTCGAATATTTCCATCGGCGCGCGCGGCGAATTTTCTTCGGTCACCGATGCGGGCCCGCCCGAAAGAATAATCGCCTTGGGGCTGAGCGCGCGCAGGTCGGCGATGGGGGTATTGAAAGGTTTCAGCACCGCATAGACCCCCGCTTCGCGCACGCGCCGCGCGATCAGCTGCGTCACCTGCGACCCGAAATCGAGGATCAGCACCGTGTCATGCGCGGCGGCCAGAGAGGCGGTATCTGCGGCTGTGGGGTCAAGGGGACGGGGGGCGGTCTGGGTCATGGCGTTTTCCTGCGGCGGGTGTGAATCGCCGGTATGGCGATATGCTTTGGTTTTAACATTCCGCCTTGCGGCTGTCAGGTCTTGAATCCTTTTGCCAAACATTATGAAAGGCTTGGGGTTTTGCGCTTGAGGGGCGGCAGAAATTTGTCTAGTCTGGGGGCATGTTTTATCCATAACCCACGGAGCTTATATGTCCTCGCATAAAGTCGAGATCCGCCGCCTTGATGGCACCACGCACGATGAAGCCAAAGGCTATCTGGAGATGAAAGACCCCAGCGTGATCCGCCTGCCGGAGGGCGGCTATGTGATGTATTGCAGCCTTGGCACCTCGGTCACGCAGGAATGGGTGGTGGGGCGTTTCCGCGCCGATCATCCGGGCGGGCCGTGGCAGGAACTGCCCTATGCAAAGATCGACGGCGTCGATGGCCGCGAAGTCTGCGCCCCCGCCATGATGTATGCCGAAAAAGACGGCCAGCCGCTGTACCAGATGTATGTGCAGACAACCTGCTTTCATCCCGATGGCGTGATTGCGCTGGCGACATCGCAGGACGGCGAGCATTTTACCGGCGCGGATAAACCCGCCGCCACGCGCGACGATCTGAAACCCGAAGACCGCGCCAATGTCATGAGCCTTTATGACGTCGGCATGTCGGATATCGATATCGGCGGCAAGACCCATGAATGCATGGTTTATTCCGGCTACCGCCGTATCGGCTGCGGCGATGTGTATATGTCGCTGCGTGAAAAACCCGCAGAAGGCGCGCAAACGCCGTGGAGCACGCCTGTGCTGGTTTTGAAACAGGAAGATGTGCCATTCCACAATCGCCCCGATGCCGATAATTTTGAATGGGGCATCGAAGGCGTGAAGATCGATAAACTCGCCGAAGGCGCGTTTTTGATGACCGGCGTGTGTTTTCTGGATCTGCCGAACGAAGCGCGCGGCACCCGCCAGCGTGTGTTTTTCGCCGCCGCCGATAAACCCGAAGGCCCCTGGGTGCCCATGCGCACACCGGTTGAACCGACGCGCACCCCCGAAGGCACGGGCGAAAACGGCCACCCCGATACGGTTGATATGGGCGCCAAACTGGGGCTTTTGTATCAGGAACGCGCAGGCGAAGGCAAACCCTGGCACCTGCGCTATACCGAGTTTGACAAAGCCGAGCTGACCGCCGAAGTGCGCCGCCATCTTGCCCCCGCACCCGCCGCGCGCAGCGCAGGGCCCAAGCTGTAATTTTGTTGACATAAACGCCGTAGAAATTCTGGCCGCAATCGGGGCGGCTTTGCTATGATGCCTTGCAGTGGATAAGGCCACATCAAGGGAGCGGGGATATGACGGTTTTTCTTGCGCGCGGGCAGACGCGCACCATGCTGTTCAACGGGCCGATGCGATCCGGTCTTGTGCTCGACAGCCGCGCGCTGCTGACGCAGGGCTATGGGCCGTTCCAGCAGAGCCTGCTGTCGACCTTGCGCGAACTTTTCAGCGGTGAATGGTATGCGCCCGATGCGCCGCTGCGCGATTCCGGCATGAAAATCGACATCGATACCAAGCGGGGCGCCACCCTGATCCCCGAATTTTTTGCCGGCCGCCGTCTGGCAGGCGAAGCGCTGGTCGATGTTCTGGCCGAATACGGGCTTGAAGCCGAAATTTATCCGCGTGACGGCGGGCGCGCGCAGAAAGAAGACGGGTATTTCACCCTCTCCGCGCTCGATATCCGCATGTATGATCTGGGCTATGGCGCGGCAATGTTCGAAGGCACGGTGACGGCCGCGCGCGATCTGACGCTGCCGATGTACCGCGATTTGTGCGAACGCATCAGCTCGGTGCTCAACGACTATCAGGGCTTGTTCAGCGGCATGTTTGAAAAAGTCGCCAAGGCCGTGCCGCAAGATCTGGCGCTGTTCAATTTCCACGACGGCCAGCAAAAAGAAGAATTCTGGCGGCGCGTCAGTTTTGGCCACGACATCGGCACGCTGTTCTGGGTGCATCGTCTTTTTGTGGTTGAATGCAGCGGCGGCAATGAATTCTCCGCGCTCAAGGACGCCAGCCGCGCACTGGTTTATAGCGAACAGGCCGACAAGCTAGAAGATGTGTCGATCCTGTCCGATGCCGCTTTCTATCCCGGCTCCGGCAATTCGGCGGTGGTTTATATGCGCGGCGGCGCGGGCGAACCGGAGGCCGCGGTGCTGGCCAATATGGTGCGCGTGCAAAACGTGTTTTACGTGACGGCCGAAGACATCGACCGCGATCTCTTTTTCCTCGCCAACGAACTGGACCGGCGCAAACACACGCAGGACATGCGGCTTCTGGAGCGGCAATCGCGCATCATCGTCGAATACCAGTCAAAAATTTCCCTGTTTATCTCCGTCTATGACGATTTCGACAATCATCTGGACCCGCAATCGCTCAAGGTCTGGCATGCGCTCGAAACGGCATGGGCGACGCGCGACCGCTTTCGCAATCTTGAATCAAAGCTGGATATGATCGAAAAAATTTACCGGCGCATCATGGAAAGCCTCTCGCACCTCTATGACAAAAGGCTGGGAACTTTTGTGCTGGCCTTTACGTTGATCAGTACGCTCTCGGTGATCGTTGACACCGTTGACTTCACGCAGGGCGAAGATTTGTCAGCGCCGAGCGGTCTGCGGCTGGTGGTATTGTTTGCCATGGCGGCGATCGTCTTGTTCCTCGCGCTGCGTCTGATGAAATCACGGGAATGACGACGCGGCAGTTTCTGCTTGCCTGCGGCAAATTCCCGCCCGTATACTCCGCGCAGCACATTCTTTTCTATTCATAAAAATCAGGAGAAACATCATGAAAAAACAGACACTGGCCGCCGCTCTTGTGGCCTGCCTGATGCTGGCGGGTTGCGGCGAAGAAGGCGCGATCAAAAAAGCGCTGCAAGCGGATATTGAGCAGCCCCTCTGCATGGATGTCGGCCGTCAAATTCCTTTCACAGTAGCTATTTCGGGTCCTTATGTTAGCAGGCAGGAAGTTGAATGGCTTGACGTCCTTGTTAAACAGGGCGTGGTCAAGCAGGTAAATACTGAAACACGTGGATCTGGTTTTCTCGCTGTTGTCGAGGGCACTTTTGACGTGACTTCCAAAGGAAAAAAAATCCAAAAGGGTAACAGAATTTGCTACGGAAAAACCAAAATGTTGGAATTGGTCGAATATACAGAGCCGCAAGATAAGGGCAGTATGAAAATTGTACGCGCAAAGGTTCGCGTGAGACATGATGTCACTGAAAAATGGGCTAAGGATCCTGTCTTCAAAAATCGTATCGATAGTGGCGAACGAACAATTAGCGCCTTTCTGACGAAAACTAATAAAGGTTGGCGCGTAGAGTAATTCTGCACAAGCTTGCCACCCCTTAAAAAACCCGGCCCCGGTGGCCGGGTTTTTTTGTATGCTGGTTTCAGACGGGGGAGGAAATCCATGGCACCACCATACCGGCGTATCACGGTGATCGGCGCGACGGGGTCGGGCAAGACGACTTTTGCGCAGCGGCTGGCGGCGCAGGGCGGGCGGGCTTTTTGCGACCTGGACGATCTTTACTGGTTGCCCGGCTGGCAGGTGCGCGATGCGGCGGATTTTCATGCGCGCGCCGCGGCGGCCGCGGCGGGCGATGACTGGGTTATTTGCGGCAATTATTCGGCGGTGCGCGCCGCCATCTGGCCGCGGGCAGAGGCGATTGTCTGGCTCGATTTTCCGTTTTATCTGGTGTTTTGGCGTCTGCTCAGCCGCTCGCTGCGGCGGCTGGTAGACAAGAATCCGATCTGCAACGGCAATACCGAAAGTCTGCGCACGTTTTTGTCGAAAGACAGCATTATGGTCTGGCTATTCCGGTCTTACTGGCGGCACCGGCGTCAATACGGCGCGATTTTTGCCGATGCTGGACTTTATCCGCAGGCGGATTATATCCGTTTGCGCAGCGCCGCGGCGGCAGAAAAATGGCTGCACAGCCCGCGCGCGGCGGGTATAGAATAACAGCGGCCTTAAAAAGTTTTATCCAGATCAGAGGAATTTTCGCATGTCATCCGAAACAGGTCTTTTTTCGCCGCTTACCCTGCGCGGCGTCACCTTCCGCAACCGCATCGGTGTTTCGCCGATGTGCCAGTATTCAGCGGTTGATGGTTTTGTAAATGACTGGCATCTGGTGCATCTGGGCGCGCGCGCCGCGGGCGGGGCGGGGCTTGTCATTATGGAGGCCACGGGCGTGACACCCGAAGGCCGCATCTCGCCGGGCTGTACCGGTATCTGGAGCGATGCGCATGCCGAACCGATGAAGCGCATCACAGACTTTATTCAGTCGCAAGGCGCCGTCGCCGGTATCCAGATTGCACATGCGGGACGCAAAGCGTCCTGTGCCTTGCCCTGGCATGGCGGGGCGCCGCTGGCGGCATCCGATCCGGCGGCATGGCAGACAATCGCGCCGTCGCCGCTGGCTTTTCAGGACGGGCATCCGGTGCCGCGCGAAATGACGCTGGATGATATCAAGCGCATGCAGGAATCTTTTGTACTGGCGGCGCGGCGGGCGGTGCAGGCCGGTTTCCGTTTTATCGAATTGCACGGCGCGCATGGTTATCTGATGCATGAATTCTTTTCGCCGCTGAGCAATCACCGCAGCGATGATTACGGCGGCAGCCGCGACAACCGCGCCCGTTTTATCCTTGAAACCGCACGTGCCGTGCGTGCGGAAGTGCCCGCGGATATCGTGCTGGCAGCGCGGCTCAGCTGCAGTGACTGGACGGAAGGCGGCGTGACGATTGAAGACAGCACCGCCCTCTCGGCGGCGCTTAAGGATTGCGGCGTGGATCTGATTGACTGTTCGTCGGGCGGCAACGTGCATGATGCCAAAATTCTGGCAGGGCCCGGCTATCAGGTGCCCTTTGCCGCGCAAATCCGCCGCGACGCAAAAATACCGACCGCCGCCGTCGGGATGATTTCAGAGCCGCAGCAGGCCGATGATATCATCCGCAAAGGCGAAGCCGACATGGCGCTGCTGGCGCGGGCTTTTCTGCGGGATGCCTATTGGGCGGTGCATGCCGCACAGGCGCTCGGCGCCGAAGCCGATGTGCCGCCGCAATATCTGCGCGGCTACCATCAAAGCCGCACGGCAACGCCGGCCAAAAAAGCAGGCTGAACATGGATATTACCCTGCGCCGCCTGATGCCGGATGAATGGCCGCTGCTGCGCGATATACGTCTGCGCGCGCTGGCAGCGGATCCGCATGTTTTCGGCGCCTCCTTTGCGCAGGAAAAAGAAAATACCGATGCGGTCTGGCGCGAACGGCTGGAAAGCCCTGATGTCGCGGTTTTCGGCGTCTTTGATGCGGCGGGCGATATCGCGGGGATGACGGGGATTGCCGTGGCCAGAGAGGATCCCGGCAAAACAATCGCAAAAATGTGGGGGTCATGGCTGCGGCCCGATCTGCGCGGGCGCGGTCTGTCGGTGCCGATATATCAGGCGCGTATCGATTGGGCGCGCGCCCATCCGACGATTGCGCGCATCATCGTATCGCACCGCGCATCGAATGCGGCATCGATGCATGCCAATCAAAAACACGGTTTTGTGCGCACGCATGCCGAAAGCCATGTCTGGCATGACGGCGTGGAAGAAGCGCATATTTTCTACGAACTGCGCATCAAATAAAAAACCCCGCTTCAGGCGGGGCGGGCGGCGGGGGGCATCAGGGCGCGGGCGCTTGCTGGTTTTGCGGCAGCAGGGGCAAGAGCGGGCGGATTTTTTGTCCGATCAGCATGGTCTGGTTGCCGCGGCGCACTTCGGCGCGTACTTCCCAATCGCCGTTTTCGGGCAAGGTAATGCGGCGCGCGACATAGCGGCCGGGCTTGTCGGCGACAAAACCGACGCCGGGCAGTTCCTGATTTTCAGCGCCGGCCAAAACAATACGCGCGCTGAAATCGTCAACATCCAGCAGATTGTCATTCATATCTGTCGCCAGAATAACAATATCGGGGCGCGCGTCTGCGGCATTCTCCAGATGCACCATCGTGCGCCAGCTGACGGGCTTCAGCCCCAGTTCGGCGGGTGTGGCGGTGGTGACCGTTGTATTGGTGCTGGCAAAAATGCTGCGCTGGGTGGCGTAATAGGCGGGCAGGGCTTCGCCGGTTCTGACCGCGCCCGGCTCCGGCCATTCTTTGGGCAGGATGACAAAGGCGACATAGGCACCGATCAGCGCCAGAACAAGGCCGATGACCAGAAGCACGCGTATAACAAAGCCCAGAAGGCTGGGGGGTGCCGGTTTTTTCTCTGACATGGGGGGTATTCCTGTTAATGCAGCCTTCATGATAAATCGCGCACAGGGATTGTCAAAACATTCTATGCGGCGTTAAAACCATTTCAATTTTCGGAAAATATAAAGCTGAATCAACGCGATGATACCCGCAATGGCACAGACAAGCGCAAAAGCCTGCGGATGGGATGCCCCCGGAATCCCCTCCACGTTCATCCCCAGCAGGCCGGAGAGGAAGGTCAACGGCATAAAAATCACCGTAATCACGGACAAAACATAGATGTTGCGGTTCAGCCGTGCCGACAGCGCGCTATAAATTTCGTCCTGCAAAATCAGGCTGCGTTCGCGCAGCGCGTCCAGCTCTTCGATAAAACGTGTCATGCGGTCAAGACTGTCATGCAGCGACCATTTGTCACCCGGCGCAAGCCAGACCTGATCGGTTTTTTGCAACCGGCTGACAACATCGCGCAGCGGCGTCAGGTGACGGCGGAACAGCGTCGCCTGTTTGCGCACGCCCGCCAGATCGCCGCGCAGCGTGGGTGTCGGGCGGTCAACAGAAATATCCTCAAGGCCATCGAGCATTTCTTCCAGTGCGCCCAGCGCCGGTTCAATCCCGTCGTTCAGACACATGCAAAGCATCGAAATAAATTCGCCCGTTTTGCGCGGGCCGCGGTTTTGTTTAAGCCGGTCGTCAAGATCGGCAATCGCGCGTGCCTTGCGGCGGCTGATGGTGATAATGCGGTGGCCGCTCATCCACAGGCGGATGGAAACCAGATCTTCCGGCTCTGGCCCCGGGTTGTGGTTGATGCCGCGCAGGATCAAAAGCGTGCCATGCTCGGTTTCTTCCAGCCGCGGGCGGGTTTCTTCGGCCAGCATCGATTTGACCAGCAGCGGGTCGATATCTGCATCTTCGCGCAGAAATTTTTTGGTATCGGCGTGATGGCCATTCAGATGTATCCAGACCACGGCATCGCGTTCGGCCATGGCCGACGGCAGGTCGCAGACCACGCCGCCGCCTTTGCCGTCCAGACGGTAACAGTGCAGACAGGCGCGGGTTTCGTCCATGGTGTCTCCGGCGGGGGTTGTTCCGAGGTGATTATGGCGGGTTTCGCGCGGCTTGAAAACCCCGCCGCTTGGGCGCATAAAAGGGGTATGTCTTTTTCCGGAGAAGAAAACATATGACAATCACGATACGTCTTGCGGCCGAAAAGGATATCCCCGCCCTCGATGCCTTTGCGCGCGGCATGGGCCAAACGCACGAAGCCGGATATTTTGCCCGCTGCCTCGGCGAACAGGACGAAGGCCGCCGCCAGTTTTTTTTGGCCATCGACGCCGACAGCGGCGCGATTGCCGGTTACGTGCAGCTGAACGCGCAGCCGCTCTATGCGCCGTTTCGCCGTCTGGGCTTGCCGGAAATACAGGACCTCAACGTCCTGCCCGATTTCCGCCGCCGCGGCATTGGCGAAGAACTGGTCGATCACTGTGAAGCCGAAGCGCGCCGCACGGGCAAATCCGCCGTGGCGATCAGCGTCGGGCTCTATGCCGCCTATGGCGCGGCGCAGCGGCTTTATGTGCGCAAGGGGTATCTGCCCGACGGCGCGGGCATTGCCTATGACGACGAGCCGGTACGGGTCGGCGAGATGCGTCCGATTGATGACAATCTGACGCTGAAACTGACCAAAGACCTTGCCGCGGGGTAAGTTTTCGGCGTTTAAATATTTTCCAGAAACAATATTGCGAATTCGCGCTGTGCCGCAGAAATCCTCGGAAAATATGTGCGCATTAACCAAAACTTAACGATTTTAAGATGTAATCCCTGCCAAGCCGGACCCGCCGAGGCCGGAACCACAAAACGACCAGCCAATCATCATCGACAGCAACGAAGCGGGGGACTTCATCATGACACAGCAGGATCAAACCGTCTTAAGGCCACAGCGTCTGTGCGAGACGCGCGGGGGCAATCTGGCACATACACTGGGGCGTATTGTTTTTCGGCCGGGCCGGCCGATGCTGGTCGAACATCTGGGCGGGCTTTATCTGGAACATGACCTGACAGGCGGGGTGGTGACACCGGGCTATGGCGATGAATACAATATTGTTCATGTCTTTGACGGCGACCAAGCCTGTGTACGTCAGCGCTGCGGCCATGGTCGCCGTGCGCGCCGCGCGCCGCCGGAAAAACGGCAATAAAGAAACGTAAATAAAATATCTCCCCGCTGCGGCGTCTGCGCTAAAATGCAGCAGCAGCAAAGGAGACGCCATGTCCGGCGCCGATGACACGGAAGACGAAAATGACGACGGCAGCGTCCTGCTGACGCCAGAGCTTTTGCTGGGCGCCTATGCGGCGGGTATTTTTCCGATGGCCGAAGGACGCCATGCCGATGGTATCGGCTGGTACGATCCGGAGCGGCGGGGCATTCTGCCGCTGGACGCGCTGCATATTCCGGCGCGGCTGCGGCGCAGCGTGCGGGCGCGCCTTTATGACGTCACATTCAACCGTGATTTTGCGGCGGTGATCCGCAGCTGCGCCGATGCGCGCGCTGAAACATGGATCAACGATGATATTATCGCGCTCTATACCGAAACGCACCGGCGCGGCTTTGCGCATAGCGTCGAGGTGCGCGAAAGGGGCGGCGGCACCATTGTCGGCGGGCTTTACGGCATTGCACTGGGCGGTGCGTTTTTTGGTGAAAGCATGTTTTCAACCGCGCGCGATGCCAGCAAGGTGGGTTTTGTGCATCTGGCCGCGCGGCTGCGGGCGCGGGGGTTTGCGCTGTGGGATGCGCAGTTTACCAACCCGCATCTGCTGCAATTCGGCTGCGTGGAAATTCCGCGCGCCGAATATCACCGCCGTCTGCGCGATGCGCTGTTGATGACAGATATCAGGTTTATGCGCCGGCGCGGGGGTTATTCTTCGGGCGAGGCTTCGGTGTCGAGCGCGTCGGCCGCAGCGTCATCGGCAGCGGCAGCGGGGTCTGTGGCCATGGGCGCCGCTGCGGATGGTTCTGCTTCGGACGAATATGTTTCGGATTTTGCCGAGGTCACGGATTTTTTGCAGTCAATCACCCAGACGTCATAGACGGGGTGATCCATCGCCGACAGCGCGGGGTTGGACGCAAACATCCAGCCGCTGAAAACCCAGCGCGATGTATCTTCGTGCGGTTTACGTTCCCAGATTTGCAAAAAGGCGGCGGATTCGGGTTCCCCCACCGGCGGGGATTTGCGGCAGGCGCGCACTTTGATAAACAGCGATTTGCCGAATTGCACCGTGCGGTCGACCGGAATGTCAAACGTATGCGTCCGCGCCGACAGTTTGTCGATGCTGCGCACGACGACGACGTTCATATCTTCCATCTCGCGCGCCTGTGCGGACGCCGTGCCAGAAAGGGCCGCCAGCGCCAGCGCGCAGAATACGGCCAGCTTCGGGGCAGAGAAAAAAGACAGAAGACGGATCATCAGGGGGCCGAAGCTTTCTCGGCGTCGTCTTTTTTGTCGGTCATGCTGAAAATAACCTGACCGAGCAGCTGTTCCAGCCCCGGCGTGGACTGGGTGTATTCGATGAAATCACCGGCGGCGAGCATTTCGTCATCTCCGCCCGGCTCCAGCGTCAGGAATTTTCCGTCCAGCAAACCGGCGCTGGCAATCACGGCGGCCGTGTCGCGCGGCAGTTTGATGTTGTTGTCGATATTCAGGCGCACTTCGGCCTGATAGCTTTCGGGGTCGAGGCTCATGCCCAGCACGCGGCCGATTTTGATGCCGCTGACTTTGACGGGGCTGCCGGTTTCAAGCCCGTCGATCTTGCTGAAACGTGCTTTCAGTTCATAGCCGTCTTTGCTGCCGATCTGTGCAGTTGTATGAAAGAAAAAGGCGAAGCCGAGGGCAACAGCCAGTACCAATGCGCCCATGGCGGTTTCAACAATGTTTCTTTGCATGATCAATCTCTCCGTTTTCGGTTCTTTTCTTTGTGGTTATTCAGGCGGTGTCCAGGCGGTGTAATCCGCCGTGCTGGCCGCGCGCTGGCCGCCCATCAGGGCATGGCCGGGCGGGCGATAGGCATTTTCGGTGCCGGTCTGGTTGGGCAGATGCGGCTTTTGCCAGCTTTGGCGGTGTTTGTTTTCTGCGGCGGGTACGGTATTGGTCTGGTGGTGCAACCAGCCGTGCCATTCGGCGGGCACCAGCGATGCTTCGGGTTTGTCTTTGTAAATGACCCAGCGGCGTTCGCGTTTGGTGCCTTTGCGGGCTTTGCCGCGGTAATAGACATTGCCCAAATCATCCTGCCCGACCTTGCTGCCGTGAAACAGGGTATGGATCAGCATCTGTACGTTGGTCAAAACGCCAAATATGGAAACTTTTGCCATGAGACTCTCGCTCTGCCGGAATCCGGCTGTTTTTATTGCTTCCCAATATGCGGCATCACGGCAAAAGCGCAATGTTTTTCTGTGCTTTTCGTGCGGCGGGCCGCCAAAATCGCCGGTTGATCGCAGGGGCGGGCCTGTGCCAGAGTATGCGCGATCATCAGGGCCGCAAGCTCCCCGCAATACGTAAACCCGCACGGGTCGGCGGGTGGCGGGCGGCAAGCGGGAACAGGATTAAACTGCTTACTGTTCCCGCTTGGGTTGGCGGGTGGCGGGCGGGAACAGGATTAAACTGCTTACTGTTCCCGCTTGGGTTGGCGGGTGGCAAGCGGGAACAGGATATAAATGCGTTTCGAGCGCCTCTATACAACCGAAGGAGTAGATCCTTTCGACACCGTCCGCTGGCGTGACTATACCGCAGCGTCAGGCGGCGTATACCGTTTGCCGGTTTTCTGGGGGCAGGCGGCCTGCGATGTGCTGGCTGAAAAAGTTTTTGCCCCGCGCCCGCCGCAAGCTGCGCTGAAGCCGCAAAGTGAGGGTGCGCTGCCGGTCTGGCTCTGCCCGCGGATGGCCGCCGATGGCGCGGCGGCCGCTTATGAATCTGATCTGCGCGACGTTCTGCACCGCACGGCGGGCGGGCTTTGTCATGCGGCTTTTCACGCGGGTCTGTTCGATGATGATGTGGAAGCACGCATTTTCTATGACGAGCTTTGCCATGTCATGCTGCACCGTATCGCGCTGCCCGAAACCGCGCTGCTGGCCACGGCGGGTCTAGGCTGGGCTTATGGCGCGGCTTTTGCGCGCGCCTATGTGCCGGCAGAACGCATCGCGCCGCTGCCGGCGGATTTCGCATCGCCCGCGCTGCCTTACGGCACGATTGCCCTGACGCCGGACAGCACGGTTGCCGATGCTGGACGCCGCCTGTCGATTTTGGCGGATATTGCGGCGCTGGACGGTGATGCCGCGCCGCTGCGCGCGGTGATGCCGGCAGAGCACGATCAGGCGCTGGCGATGATCAACCGGCAGACGGAACAGGAAACAGACGCGCTCGCCCGCGACCTTGGCCGCCGCTTGATGGACGAAGCCGCCGATGTGGTGATTCAATCTTGCGACCGCGATGCGCTGCGCGGTTTTGATACGGCCTTTAATGGCAAACTGTCGCGCGCCGTGCGTGATATGCGGGCGGCGGGTGCGCCCGAAACCCTTTTGCGCCGCGCGATTGACTACGCGCAGCAAGGCTTCGAGCGGCTGGAGATTTCGGCCATCGACATGGACGCCCCGCAAACGCCGCCGCTGCAAACCGTTTTATCCGTTCCGGACGATTTCATCGAAACCGCGCTGACCGGCCACGGATTTTTGCTGCGCGATGCAGGCGAAGCCGTGCGCCATGCCGATGCCGAAACGCTGTGGGCAAAAATCGGCGAAGCGCTCTGGACATCCGGCCAGCCGCAGTTCTTTTTCAGGGACAGCGCGCAGGATGCCGCTGCCGCGCCCGGTGAAAATCTGGCGGTGGCGCAGGCCTTGGTGGCTGCACCGGGGGTCGAGGCGCCGGGCGGCACGCTGAATTTAACCGCCCTTGCCGCCGCTGCGGATATTCAAGAGACGCAGGCGCTGCTGCCCGCGCGGCATCTGGTGCAGGCGGTGCGGTTATTGACAGTGGCGCTGGATGCCGCGCTGGAGATGCCGGGGCTGTCGCCCGCCACGCGCGCGCGCCGTCCGCTGGTGATCGGCTATTGCGGTCTGGGCGGGCTTTTGATGTCGGCGGGCACCGCCTTTGACAGCGATGCCGCGCGTACGCTGGGGGCGCAGGTCACGGCGCTGGTATCGGGCGCGGCGCAGCTGGCCTCCGCCGAAATGGCGGACCGGCTGGGTGCTTACGATGACTATGCCGCGGAATCGCGCGAAAGGCTGGCGGCGATGCGCGGCAAAATGGAATCACAAAGCGGCACACGCGGCACGGCCAAGGGCGTCATGCGCCGCCTGCCGGTTTTGAATACCGCGCTCTCGCCCGACAAAACGCTTGCTCCCGCATTGGCCGATGTCTGGCAGCGCGCCTATACGATCGGCAAGGAACAGGGGTTTCGCCACGCGCATCTGACGGGGCTTTGGACGTCTTTGGATGTGCAGGCACTGCTGGGTGTTACCTGCCGCGATATCGCGCCCGAAGCCGCGCCGGTGCGCTTTGAAGGATTCTTTGGCGATACGGCCGATGCCGCCCTGCTGTACGGCAAAAAACTCAACCCCGCTGTGCCCGCGGCGCTGAAACGCCTCGGGTATAACGCGCGGCAGATTGATGATATGCACGCCTATGCCACCGGGCACGGCACGCTTCTGGATGCGCCGGTGATCAACCACAAAACGCTGGCGGCCAAAGGCGTTACGCCGGATATGATCGCGGCGGTGGAGCGGTTATTGCCCACTGCGCAAGACCTGCGCTATGTTTTCAACCGCTGGACGCTGGGCGCGGGCGCAGATGAATTGCCGATTGGTGATGCCGAGGATATCCTCGCCGCGCTCGGTTTTTCCGATGACGATATCGATGCGGCCAGTCTGCATGCTTGCGGCGCGATGACGCTGGAAGGCGCGCCGCATCTGCTGCCGCAGCATCTGGATGTGTTTGATTGTCTGCTGCCCTGCGGCACCGGTATCCGCCGCGTGGGCGCCGCCGCGCAGATTGCGATGCAGGCGGCGGTGGAGCCGTTTTTGTGCGGCGCTGTTTTGCAGACCCTGATCCTCGATCACCATACCGGGATTGAAGAGATGCAAAAACTCGCGCTCATGGCGTGGGAAACGGGTGTGAAGCGGGTGTCTCTCTGGCGCGAAGGCGCATCGCTGCTGCAACCCGCCGAGCTTTTGCCGCAAAAATGGGAAACATCCTTGTTTGCCGAAGAGGAAACGGCGGCAGGTCTGCGCCCCGCCGCAAAGAAACGCAAATCCGTTCGCCGCTGAAATATTTTGACGCGGTCTGCAGACGGGGCCGCAGACTTTTATATTTAAAGAGCGGCGCCCTTGAGGCCCCCCGCCCCGTCTCCGGCAGGGGGATTCGCGCAGCAAAAGGCGGTGCGCCGCCGGCGGTGGGCAAGGTTTCGGTCATCTAAATCTATGAAAAATGTCTGACCGCTGTTTATTCAAGCGCGCGGTGCCCGTAAAATATGCAATAAAAACAGATAGATAAATAATTCCATGCGCCGCTAGCCAATCTTTAACCCGCGTTAGGATATCATTAAGGAAGATATGACATTCTGTAGCTGTTACCAGAATCGGCAGCAGCACAAAAAGGAGATCGGCACATGGGTAAAGAAGGCACAAGTTTTCCGAACAGCGATGCCTGGGCAGCAACCATGCCGGATGTCCGTGGCGCTTTCAAAGAAGCCTTCCCGCGCCGCGTGGGTGGTACAACCGCCGAAACGCAGATAGACGCGGAATATAAAAAATTCGCCAAAATCGATCTCAGCAACGCCTTCTGATTTTCGCGCGCGGAACATTTTCCGCCGCATAAAGATTGCAGTGATGAACAAGCTCCTTTAGGCTTCTCGCCAAAGGAGTTTTTTCATGTCCGCATCTGCCATTCAGGAACGTCTGCAATCTCTCGGCGTCACGCTGCCCACACCGGCCGCGCCGGTCGCCAATTATGTGCCCTTTGTGATGTCGGGCAAGACACTTTATATTTCCGGCCAGTTGCCTGTCGGGCTGGATGGCCAGATGGTCAAAGGCCAGCTGGGCCGTGACGCCACGCTGGAACAGGGGCAGGATGCCGCACGGCTTTGCGCTGTGAATATTCTGGCACAGGCCAATGCCGCGCTGGAAGGTGACCTGTCGCGTATCGCGCGCTGCGTCAAACTGGGCGGCTTTGTGTCTTCGACCAGCGATTTCTTTGATCACCCAAAAGTCATCAACAGCGCGTCTGACCTGATTGTCGGTGTGCTGAGCGATGCGGGCAGGCATGCCCGTTTTGCGGTGGGTGTGGCGGCGCTGCCCTTTGGCGCGGCTGTCGAAGTAGACGCGATTTTCGAGCTGGCCTGAGCATAGAAACAAACATGCACATACCACGTATTTTCTGCGCCATCGATGCACCCGATCTTTCTGGTGCGCTGGACCTGACGGCAAAGCTGAAGGGTACGGGCGTTGATTTGAAACTCGGGCTGGAATTTTTTATCGCCGAAGGCCCGCGCGGTATCGATGCGGTGCGCGCGGCGGCGGGCGGCGAGGTAAAAATTTTCCTCGACCTTAAACTGCATGATATTCCCAATACCGTGGCGGGCGCGGTGCGCAGTGCGCTGCGCTGCCGCGCGGATTATCTGACGCTGCATGCCGGCGGCGGGCGCGAGATGATGCGCGCGGCAGCGCAGGCCGCGGCCGAAGCGCAGGACAAAACCGGCATCGCCGCACCGGTCTTGCTGGGTGTGACCGTGCTGACGCATATGGATGCACAGGATTTGCAAGGTATCGGCATATCTGACGCCCCCGCGGCGCAGGTGGCGCGACTGGCAGCGCTGGCCAAGGACAACGGCATGGGCGGAGCGGTCTGTTCACCGCAGGAAATCACCCAGCTGCGCGCCCTGTGCGGGGCGACCTTTCATCTGGTCGTGCCGGGCATCCGTCCGGCCGGATCGGCCGCGGGCGACCAGAAACGCATTATGACCCCGCAGGAAGCCGCCGCCCTCGGCGCGGATGCGCTTGTCATCGGCCGCCCGATCACCGAAGCCAAAGACCCCGCGCGCGCCGCCGCCGATATCGTCGAGAGCCTGCAGGCCGCCGCGGCCTGAAGATGACATAACACAGCAAAAGCCCTGCCGTACGCCTGAAATATGGCAATTATTCCCGCTTCCGGCCACAATTATAATGACGTTTTGACCTGTTTTTGTTACAGGTTTCGCATGCACTTGAACCACCAACCGATGTGAGATGGCATGAACTGGATTACCAATTTCGTCCGCCCCAAGATCAAGGCGCTTGCCGATATGGCAGGCAAAAAGGACGTTCCCGACAACCTCTGGCAAAAATGCCCGGGCTGCGATGCCATGCTGCACCATCAGGAACTGCAAAAACATCTGCATGTCTGCCACCATTGCGGCCACCATCTGCGCATGGATATCATGGACCGTCTGGCGACACTGTTTGATGACGGCAACTATCAGCTGGCCACGCTGCCCAAGCCGGCCTATGACCCGCTGAAATTCAAAGACCGTAAAAAATATGTCGACCGTCTCAAAGACGCGCAATCGACAACAGGGCGCAAAGACGCCGTTGCCGTGGCACAGGGCACCATCGGCGGCCACACCGCGGTTATCGCCGCGCTGGATTTCAGTTTTATGGGCGGCTCTATGGGGGCGGCGGTGGGCGATGGTCTTGTCGCGGGTGCGCGTCTTGCCGTCACGCTGGGGGCGCCTTTTATCGTCATTCCCGCTTCGGGCGGTGCGCGCATGCAAGAAGGCATGCTGTCGCTGATGCAAATGCCGCGCAGCGTGATTGCGGTCGAACAGGTCAAAGAAGCGCGCCTGCCGTATATCGTCATCCTCACCGACCCCACCACGGGTGGTGTGAGTGCGTCTTTTGCCATGCTGGGCGATATCCACATCGCTGAACCGGGCGCGCAAATCGGCTTTGCCGGCCGCCGCGTGATCCAGGAAACCATCCGTGCCAGCCTGCCCGACGGTTTCCAGACCGCGGAATATCTGCGCGACCATGGCATGGTTGATCTGGTTGTGCCGCGCGGCGAACTGGCGGGCAAACTGGCCAGCCTGATCGGCCTTTTGATGGGCGGCGGTGCGGCCAGACCCGTATCGCGCAAAGGCAAAGCCAACGGCAGCGCCGCACTGCTGGGCAAAACGCCGCATGAAGACGAAGCCGGCGCATAATCGCCAGACTCTTTTTGGGGCCGCCTGTGCGCGGCGGGGGAGACATCCGGTGCTGCCTGAAGCCAAAACTGCGGAGCCCGCTGCCCTGTCCGACATCGCCGTGCCGCGCTGGAATTACAGCGCGGATCCGGAACTGGATGCGATGATTGCCGGTATCCGCGATACCTATCCGCCGCATGTGCCGGCGGGGCTTGACCGTTTCCGCGCGCTGCTGGCCGCGCTGGGCGACCCACATCTGTCCTTGCCGCCGGTTTTTCATGTGGCGGGCACCAACGGCAAAGGATCGACCGTCGCGTTTTTGCAGGCAATGCTGGAGGCGGGCGGCAAGTCTGTGCACCGCTTTATCTCCCCCCATCTGGTGCGGTTTTCCGAACGGGTTGTTGTGGGCGGACGCGAAATCGACAACGAACTTCTCAAAGCCCTGATCGCCGAAGTCGATGCCACCGCGCGCGGGCGCGAGATTTCTTTTTTTGAATTTTTTACCGCGCTGGCTTTTTTGGCCTTTGCCCGTCATCCGGCCGATGCGGTATTGCTGGAGGTGGGGCTTGGCGGCCTGCTCGATGCAACGAATGTGATTGAAAACCCCGCCTGCGCCGTGATCACCCGTATTTCGTATGACCATATGCGGACGCTGGGCGATACGTTGGGCGATATTGCCGCGCAAAAGGCGGGCATTATCAAACGCGGCTGTCCCGCTGTGGTCGCACCGCAATTCGATGACGCCGTACTGCCGGTTTTTGATGCGCAGGCGCAGGAAACCGGCGCGGCCGGTCTGCTGGCGGGCGGGCGTGACTGGCATGTACAGACGGGCGGGGACGGTTTCCGCTATACCGCGGCGGGTGTTTCTATCGACCTGCCGCTGCCCGCGCTGCACGGGGCGCATCAGATATTGAATGCAGGCGCGGCCATCACCGCGCTGCGCCAGAGCCCCTTTGCCGCGCTGGCGAATACCGCCGTTTTGGCAGAAGCGATGCGCCGCGTGCGCTGGGCCGGAAGGCTGGAGCATCTGCAAAGTGGCGCCCTGGCCGCGCTTTTGCCTGCGGGCTGGGAACTCTGGGTCGATGGCGCGCATAATGATTCCGGCGCCGAAACACTGCGCGCGCAAATCGACCATTGGCAGGCGGCAGACGGCCTGCCGCTGCATCTGCTGACGGCCTTCAAGGCGCGCAAGGCGCCCGATGATTTTTTCCGGCGTCTGGCGGGCGGTTTTGCTTCGGTGCAGACGGTAGCTTTCGATATTGATGCGCCGATGGAGCCGCCCGACCAGCTTGCCGCGCTTTTGGCGGCAGAGGGCTATGACAATATCGGCGTTTCGGAAAGTCTGCCTGTGGCGCTGCGTGCGCTCTGCTTTAAATATCCCGCGCCGGGGCGTATACTGGTGACGGGCTCGCTGTATCTGGTCGGCCACGCCCTGAAACTGAATGATATCGCGGGCTAAGATATATCTCGCCCCTGCGCCTGTCCGGTGGCGCGGTGTTGACGGCATAGCTTGGCGCAGCGGTCTTTTCGCGGGGCAGCAATGAAACCACAAAATCCGAACCGCGTGATCCGCCACGGCACCGCCGTGCTGCTGATGTCGCCCGACCATTCGCCGGCGGCGGTTTTTATCCGCGGCGCATCAGGCAGCGGTAAATCCGACCTTGCTTTCCGGCTGATGGCGCAGGGGGCGTCGCTGATTTCCGATGATCAGGTCGAACTTGAAAAACGGCAGAGTAAAATCTACGCGGGGGCTGTCGATGCCATTCGCGGCCTGATCGAAGTGCGCGGCCTTGGCCTTATGCGCTATCCGGTTGCCGACCCTGCACCGCTGAAACTGGTGATCGACCTTGTACCGCGCGAAAATCTGTCCCGTTTGCCCGAACCTTTGGAAATGGATATTCTCGGCATCCCGCTGCCGCTGTTTCGTCTGCATGCCTTTGATGCGTCGGCGGTCTGCAAACTGCGGGCTGCGATGGCGGTTGTCCATCATCCGGAAATGATTGTAAAATAGTAGCCATGAAAAAAACTGCCCCGAAAACGCCGAAAAAAACCAACGCCGCACCTGCGAAACCCGCCGGCCGGCCGGTGCTTCTGGTCACAGGCATGTCCGGCGCGGGGCATTCATCGGCGCTGAAAATCCTCGAAGACATCGGCTATAAGGCGATTGATAATTTGCCGATTTCTCTACTGGCGCCGCTTTTGGCCGAACAGGCGGGGCAGCACAGCCCTGTGGCCATCGGCATTGACAGCCGCGGCTGGGATTTCAGCGCGCAGGCGCTCGCCGACAGCGTCAAGCGGCTGCGGGGCAAGAAAGGCCTCGCGCTTAAACTTTTGTATATGGACTGCCAGACCGATGTTTTGCAGCAGCGTTTCACCGAAACGCGGCGTATTCACCCGCTGGCCGTGGACCGCCCCGTTGGCGACGGCATTGCGCAGGAACGCGCGGCGCTGCTGCCGCTGCGCGATGCGGTCGATCATGTGATCGATACGTCGCATCTGCGGCCGCAAGATCTCAAACGTATTTTGTCGGGGTATTTCCGTCTCGACAAAGATCCAGGGCTGGCGGTTTTTATTACGTCTTTCGGTTTCAGAAACGGTTTGCCGCGCGAAGCAGATCTGGTTTTCGATGTGCGGTTTCTGGATAACCCGCATTGGGATCCGGCGCTGCGGCCGCTTTCCGGTCTCGATAAACCGGTTGCCGACAAGGTACGGCGCGATGCGGCCTATAGACCTTTTTTCAAAAATCTGACGGCGCTGATTGCCCCGCTGCTGCCGCGGTATCTGCGCGAAGGACGGCACTATCTGACGATTGCCATCGGCTGTACGGGCGGCCGCCACCGCTCTGTCTTTACCGCCGAACAGCTGGGCGCGTGGTTTGTGCGCGAAGGTTTCAGCGCCGAAGTGCGCCACCGCGATCTGGCCGGCTGGACGGCGCGGCAAGGTTTGAATACGGCGGAGCCGAAAGGGCCGGACATTAAAAGAAAAACGGGCAGCGCCCGTAAAACAAACACGGGCAGCGCCCGCAAAAAGACAACAAGCAAAAAAGGGAAAACAGCATGATCGGCCTCGTTATCGTCACCCACGGACAACTGGCAGAAGAATTCATCAGCGTGATGGAACATGTCGTCGGCCCGCAAAAACAGATCGCGCCCGTTTGCATCGGCCCCGAAGACGACATGGAAACCAAGCGCAAGGAAATCATCGAAAAAATCAAAGACGTCGATAGCGGCAAAGGCGTGATTGTGCTGACCGATATGTTTGGCGGCACGCCGTCCAATCTGGCGATTTCGGTAACGTCGGAAAAAAATGTCGAAGCACTGGCCGGTATCAACCTGCCGATGCTGATCAAACTGGCTTCCGTGCGTCAAACCGAACCGATACAAAAAGCGGCGGAACTGGCCGCCGAAGCCGGCCGCAAATATATCAACGTTGCAACCGCGCTGCTGCAGGCATAACCCGTTTATGACCGCGCGCAGCGAAAAAACCGTGATGATCGTCAACCGGCGCGGCCTGCATGCCCGCGCGGCGGCGAAATTTGTGCGGCTGGTCGAAGAGTTGGGCGCAGAGGTGACCGTGGCCAAAGACGATATGGAGGTCTGCGGCACATCGATCATGGGGCTTTTGATGCTTTCGGCCAGTCTTGATACGTCCATCCGTATTGTCGCCACCGGCGACGGCGCGGAGTCTGCCGTGGCCGCGCTCGAAGATCTCGTCGCACGCCGCTTTGACGAGGAGGTCTAGCCATGTCCCCCGGACGCCGCGAAAAAATACTGCGCGGCATTGGTGTATCGCATGGCATTGCCATCGGCCCTGCTTTTTTGGTGCAGGTCGACCGTCCGCATGTGCCGGAATGGAAAGTGCCGCCGCAAGACATCGCGGCAGAACAGGCGCGTTTCCAGCAATCTGTCATGACCGCACAAAACGAACTGGGCGAATTGAAAGAAAAAAGCGCGGCCCTGCCCGATACGGCAGCGGAAGAAATCGGCCTGCTGCTGGATGCGCATCTGGCGATGCTCTCCGGCTCCCGCCTTGTACGCGGGGTGATCAAACGCATCGCCGACGAAGGCATCAATGCCGAAGCTGCAATCGAACACGTGATGCAGGAACTGACCGACCAGTTCCGCGCCCTGCGCGATAAATATATCGCCGCGCGCATTGACGATGTGGAGGCGGTCAGCAACCGCCTGATCCGCATTCTGATGAATCTGCCTTATATCGCGCTCGATTCCGTGCCGCCGGGCGGTATTGTGCTGGCCAAGGAAATTTCACCCGCCGATACGGCAGTGATGGACCCCAAGCGTTTTGCCGGTATCGCCACCGTACATGGCGGTGCGGCTGGGCATACGGCGGTGATGGCGCGCTCGCTCGGAATCCCGTCGGTGCTGGGGCTTGACCCTGACATGCTGGATCACAGCGGCCATGGCGGCATGGCGATTGTCGATGGCGTTGCGGGCGTTCTGATTTTGAATCCGTCCGAGGCCACGCTGGCCGAATACCGCGCGCGCCAGCAGGCGCTGCAAAACGCGCGTGCCGATCTGGATAAAATCATCGCGCTGCCCGCGCAAACCAGCGACGGCGAAGTGATTTCGCTGCGCGCGAATCTGGAACTGCCGCGCGATGTGCAGTCAATCGTGCAGTCGGGCGCCGATGGCATCGGCCTGTTCCGCACCGAATTTTTGTTTATGAACCGCAGCACCCTGCCCAGCGAAGACGAACAATTTGACAGCATGGCCGATGTCGTGCGCGCGATGCAGGGCAAGTCCGTGACATTTCGCACGCTGGATATCGGCGGCGACAAAATCGCCCGCGCGCTGGGCCCCTGGATTGCGGAGGCGACGAACCCCGCCCTCGGTCTGCGTGCGATCCGCCTGTCGCTCAAACAGCCGCAATTGCTGACCGACCAGTTCCGCGCCATGCTGCGCGCCGCGGCGCTGGGCCCTGTGCGCGTTTTACTGCCGATGGTGACAACCGCCGAAGAGGTCGAACAGGCCGCGCAGCTTTTGCGCCGTTGCCACGCCGATCTAAAAGCCGAAGGCGCGGCGGTGCCGGATGCCCTGCCGCCGCTCGGTACGATGATTGAAATTCCGGCGGCGGCGCTGTCGGCGGACAGTCTGGCGGCGGTGTCGGATTTCTTCGCGCTCGGCACCAACGATCTTGTGCAATATACGGTGGCGATTGACCGCGGTAACGATCAGGTGGCGGCGCTGTATAATCCGCTCAACCCCGCAGTGCTGCGGTTGATCGAATTCACGCTGGAAGCCGCGCGGCGGGCCGGCATCCCTGTCAGCATCTGCGGCGAAATGGGCGCAGACCCCAGATATACGCCGCTGCTGCTGGGGCTGGGGCTGCGTGAATTCTCTGTCGGCTCCGCCGCGCTGCCGCGGATCAAACAGCGAATCAGGTCGCTCAGCCTTGCCGAAGCGCAGGCGCACGCCCGTTTGGTGATGGATCAATACGATCCGGCGCATATTACGGCCATCGTCGAACAATACGGCGGCTGATTTCGTTCTTTTATACCCGAGTTTATCCTTGAATTCCCGCGCCTTTCCCTTATTTTAAGGGCAGTTTATTTATAAGCCCCAAAGGAGCAGGCAATGACGATGGCGCAGGCAAAACAAACCGCTGCAGGTGATTTCAAGGTAAAAGACATGTCGCTGGCCGATTGGGGCCGCAAGGAAATTAAAATCGCCGAAACCGAAATGCCGGGGCTGATGGCCCTGCGCGCCGAATACAAAGGCAAAGCCCCGCTGAAAGGTGCGCGCATTGTCGGTTGCCTGCACATGACAATCCAGACCGCTGTGCTGATCGAAACGCTGACGGACCTGGGCGCCGAAGTGCGCTGGTCGTCTTGTAATATCTTCTCGACGCAGGATCAGGCGGCGGCCGCCGTGGCTGCGGCGGGCATTCCCGTTTTCGCATGGAAGGGCATGAACGAAGAAGAATTCTGGTGGTGCATCGAACAAACCGTACACGGCCCGAACGGCTGGGTGCCGAACCTGATCCTCGATGACGGCGGCGATGTCACGCAGCTGATTCACGAAAAATATCCAGATCTGCTCAAAGACATCAAAGGCCTGTCCGAAGAAACCACCACGGGCGTTCACCGCCTGTATGAAATGGCGAAGAAGGGCGAACTGAAAGTGCCCGCCATCAACGTCAATGACAGCGTGACCAAATCCAAATTCGACAATCTTTATGGTTGCCGTGAATCGCTGGTAGACGGCATCAAACGTGCAACCGATGTGATGGTGGCCGGTAAAGTCGCTGTTGTCTGCGGTTATGGCGATGTGGGCAAAGGCTCTGCCGCTTCGCTGCGCACGCAGGGTGCCCGCGTACTGGTAACGGAAATTGACCCCATCTGCGCGCTGCAGGCCGCGATGGAAGGTTATCAGGTCACCACGATGGAAGAAGCCGCACCGCTCGGCGATATTTTCGTCACCGCCACCGGCAACGTCGATGTCATCACGCTGGATCACATGCGTGAAATGAAAGACCGCGCCATTGTCTGCAACATCGGCCATTTCGACAGCGAAATCCAGATCGCCGCGCTTTCCAATTATAAATGGGAAGAAGTAAAACCGCAGGTCGACGAAGTGGTCTTCCCCGACGGCAAACGTCTGATCGTTCTGGCCAAGGGCCGTCTGGTCAATCTGGGCTGCGGTACGGGGCATCCCAGCTTTGTGATGTCGACATCCTTCACCAATCAGGTATTGGCGCAGATCGAACTGTGGAGCAACAGCGACAAATACGAAAACAAAGTCTATGTGCTGCCCAAGCATCTGGATGAAAAAGTCGCGCGTCTGCACCTTGAAAAGCTCGGTGTGAAGCTGACGCAGCTTACGGAAAAGCAGGCGGAGTACCTCGGCCTTGATAATATCGGCCCCTTCAAGCCGGAGCACTATCGCTACTAAGCGATCAAGCTAAAAATTTTCAGCTTTTACAAACGCTTCCCTTGTTCGCACAAGGGAAGCGTTTTAACATGGTTGGGTGAATGGGGAAGATATGCATAAAGATGCCGCGGCATCCACCGAACCAAAGCTGTCGCTGACCGACCGTCTGCTCGATGCGCTGATCCCTGCGCGCCGCGACCGGCGCCGGCTGCTCCGCCAGTATGACCGGCTGGAGGCGTTTTCGCGCGCCGTGCCGCTGGAATATTGCGGCTGGGATCAGGACGGTGTGCAGGCGATGTCGGCCGGTTTTTGCCAGCTGCTGGGCGTCGACAAAGTCGAAAGTTTGGCCGATGTGCAGGCAGGGCTTGCCCCCGGCGATGCCGCCGCGCTTGAGGGACTCTATGACCGGCTGCAGCAATTTGGCGAGCATTTTGAAATCGGTATGTACAGTCGCCGCGGCAAGACGGCGCTGAAGGTTTTTGGCAAACGCGGGCTGGTGCAAAACGGGCGGCAGATTTTTTCGGTCGTCTGGGTCATGGATATCAGCGATTTTGCCTCCGCCGCCATGAAAAGCGTCGAAGCCATGAGCAAGGTCGAAAAGCGCGAAGCCGAACTGCGCAGCAATTTTAACGCGCTGCCCTATCCGGTCTGGATGCGCAACCACGCGCTTGATCTGACATGGTGTAACAAGGTCTATGCACGCATTCTGGATGACACGGCGGCGGGGGCGATTGCCGAACAAAAAGAATTGCCGCTGACCGGCGCGGCGCGCAGCGATATCACGCAGCGCGTTCTGGCGCAGCGGGCGATGGGCAAGCTGGCGCCGCAATCGCTGCGCGGCCATATGATTGTCGAAGGCCAGCGCCGCCTGTACGAACTGATCGAAATTCCGATGCCGCAAGAAAAACGCATGATCGGCATCGCCATTGATGTGACCAAAGAAGAAGAATGGGAGACGTCTTACGAACGCCTCTCCGCTTCGCAGCGCGAAACGCTGGAGCAATTGCGGACCGGTATCGCCATGTTCGATGCCGATATGCGGCTTGAATTTTATAACTCGTCCTATGAACAGCTGACCGGCATGCCGAGCCGCTGGATGGACACCAAGCCCAAGATTATCGAAGTCATCGACAAGCTGCGCGAATTGCGCAAGCTGCCCGAACAGGCGGATTATAAACAGTTTAAACAGCAGTGGGTCAGCCGCTTCACCTCCCTGCTCGAACCTTACGAGGAAATGCAGTATCTGCCCGACGGCACCGTCGTGCGCCTGATTTGCGTGCCGCGCCCGATGGGCGGGCTGTTGCTGACCATGGAAGACGTCACCAGCCGTTTGCAGCTGGAAACGTCTTACAACACGCTGATGGCTGTGCAGCGCGAAACGCTCGACAATCTGGTCGAAGGCATCGCGGTTTTTGGCGAAGACGGCCGCCTGCGTCTGTTCAACGAAGCTTTCACCCGTATGTGGGGTATCAAGGTCAAGGCGCTGGGCGAAGACCCGCATATCACGCAGGTGCTCGACAGTCTCAGCGGCTTTTTCCCCTCCGCCGCCTGGCCGGAGATGAAAAACCTGCTGCTGTCGAACGCGCTGGAGCGTGAACCGCGCAAGGGCCGCATCGGCCGCGCCGACGGGTCTGTGCTGGAATATTCGATTGTACCGCTGCCGGACGGCAATATTCTGAATGCATGGTTTGACATTACCGATACGGTCAAGGTCGAACAGGCGCTGATGGAAAAGAACGCCGCACTGGAAGAAGCCGAACGGCTCAAGACAGATTTTCTGGCCAACGTGTCGTACCAGCTGCGCACGCCGCTCAACGCCATCATGGGTTTCACTGAAATGCTGCACCACCAGTATTTTGGCACCCTCAACGAACGCCAATTGGAATATACCGCGAATATGATCGAAGCGGGGCAGCGGCTTGTGTCGCTTGTCAACGACATCCTTGATCTTTCGACCATCGAAGCGGGCTATCTGAAGCTTTACCCCGCCGATGTCAAAGTGCGGGTGCTGATCGAACAGGTCGCGCATCTGACGCAGGAATGGGCGCGCAAACAGAAAATCGAAATGTTCGTGCAGTGCCCCGAAGACACCGTGATCTTTGCCGACGAACGCCGCATGAAACAGGTGCTGCTGAACCTGATCAGCAACGCCATCAATTACAGCCCGGCCGGCGGGCTGCTGACGATTGCCGCGGTGGTGCAGGGTGATTTTGTCGATATCAGTCTGCGCGATACCGGCATGGGTATTCCGGCAGATGATTTGCAGCATGTCTTTACGCCGTTTGAACGCATCCGCAGCCGCAAGGCGCACCGCAGGGGCGGCGCGGGGCTGGGGCTGTCACTCGTTAAAAGTATCGTGGAGCTGCACGGCGGCGACGTCAAAATCGAAAGCCGCGAAGGCGTCGGCACCACCGTCACCTGCCGCCTGCCGCTCGGCCATACCGGCGCCAGCAAAATCGCCACCCACGTTCATCCGGACGAGGCCGCAGAGTAAGAGCTGAAGAGTGTCTCTTGCGATGCAGGTTCCGGCCGTGGCTAAAGCATGACAAACCTGTTTTGAGCCAAACAAAAAAACCGGCGGGGATGCCGCCGGTTTTTTGTTTGATATCGCCCCAGCCTATTCGGTCAGGCGTTTCCACCAGCCTTTGCGCTGTTCTTTGTTTCCTGCGCCGGATGCGGCACCGGGTTCTCGTACCGGCAGAATTTGCGGGGCATCTTTCTGCGGTGCGCGGGCAGTGGCTTCACGCGGGGCTTGCGGCTGTTCGGCGCGGGCTTCGCGCGGCGCTGTATTGCCGTTGGCTTCGCCGTGCTGTCTGCCGCCTTCATGACGCGGGGTTTCGCTTTGTTGCTGCGCGGGGCGGCCTTCGCCAGATTGTCCCTGGCGTGCTTCGCCGCTTTGTCCATTACGTGCTTCGCCACTTTGTACATTACGTGCTTCGCCAC
>JBKBWZ010000002.1:211663-835559 GCA_046314385.1 Alphaproteobacteria bacterium
CATTACGTGCTTCGCCACTTTGTACATTACGTGCTTCGCCACGTTCGCCACCACGTTGGTCGCGGTCGCGGCCACGGCCACCGCGGCGGCCACGGCGGCGGCGGTTGCGGTTGCCGTTTTCGCCTTGCGGACGTTGTTCGCCAGAGGCGGGAGGACGGCTCTCGCCGCCTTCGCTGCCGGCTTCTTGCGGTTGTTCGGCGCGGGCTTCGCGCGGCGGACGCTGGTTTTCGCCGTTTCTTTCGGGGCGGCCTTCGCCGCGGTCGCTACGGTCACGACCACCACGGCCACGGCGGCGGCGGTTTTTGTCGCCACGGCCGCCTTCGCGGTCACCGCCACGGTTATCGCGGAATTCACGATCACCACGGCCTTCGCCACGGCTGTCACCACGTTCCTCATCGTCGCGGCCTTCTTCGGCCATCGGCGTGTCGTCGGTGATGTCTTCGGGGTCGATATCGGGCAGGTCGGACATATCCACCGACTTGACCGGTGCCAGCGCCGCAGGGCGGCCCGTCCGGCGTTCACCGGCGGCACGTACCGCTTCGATGCTGAAGGCAGGCTTCAGCAGCTTGTCGTCGGCATGGATAAAGACGCGCATGTTATAACGCGTCTCAAGGCTCGAAATCATTTCGCGTTTGTGGTTGAACACATAAAGCGCAACTTCGGTCGGGACGCTGACACGCAGTTCGGTGGCGCGGCCACGCAGGGCCTCTTCTTCGATGGCGCGCAAGATCATCACGGCAGTGGTTTCCACCGTGCGCACGACGCCAACGCCGCTGCAATGTTTGCAGATTTCAAAGTTGGTTTCGACCAGCGACGGATGCAAACGCTGGCGGCTCAGCTCCAGCAGGCCAAAAGCGGAAATACGTCCCAGCTGGATACGCGCGCGGTCACCGGCCATGGCGTCACGCAATTTGCGCTCCACCAGTCGGTTGTTGCGGCGGTCTTCCATATCGATAAAGTCGATCACGACAAGCCCGCCCTGATCGCGCAGGCGCAGCTGGCGGGCGATTTCTTCGGCGGCTTCGATGTTGGTCTTCATCGCCGTTTCTTCGATATGCCGCCCCTTGGTGGCACGGCCCGAGTTGACGTCGATGGATACCAGTGCCTCGGTCGGGTTGATGACGATATAACCGCCCGATTTCAGATGAACGGTCGGGTTGTGGATTTCGTCAATCTGGCTTTCGACCTGATAGCGGAAGAACAGCGGAATATCGCCGTTTTTGTATTCGTGTACGCGGTCGGCGTGGCTCGGCATCAGGGTGCGCATGAAATCTTTGGCGGCCTTGAAGCCTTCTTCGCCGGCCACATGCACCTCGTCGATGTCGCGGCGATACAGGTCGCGGATCGCGCGTTTGATCAGATTGCCTTCTTCGTAGATCAGCGCAGGCGCGGTCGATTTCAGCGTATGTTCGCGGATTTGATCCCACAGGCGCAGCAAATAGTCGAGGTCACGCTTGATCTCGGCCTTGGAGCGGGCAACGCCCGCCGTGCGCAAGATCACCGACATCCCTTCGGGCACTTTCAGTTCGTGCAGGATTTTTTTCAGGCGTTGACGGTCTTTGGCATTCGATACTTTGCGCGAAACGCCGCCGCCACGGGGTGAATTCGGCATCAAAACGCAATAACGGCCGGGCAGCGAGATATAGCTGGTGACCGCCGCGCCTTTGTTGCCGCGTTCTTCCTTGCTGATCTGGATCAGCATGATCTGGTTGCGTTTGATGACTTCCTGAATTTTATAGCGGCGCTTGATGGAAGAGCGGAACACGGGGGTTTCAACAACATCACCGCCGACGGTTTCTACGCCCGGCTTGCGGCGGCCGCGGCCACCACGGCCCTGCGGTGCAGCGGCAGGGGTGCCTTCGGGCGCATCGGCAGCGATTGCTTCGCCATCGAGGACGGCTTCGGCAGCATTGGCCTCGTCTTCGTCTTCGTCGTCGTCGTCTTCTTCTGTGTCGTCTTCGTCGCCGTCTTCGGCTGTGTTTTCGGCGGTGTCGTCGTCTTCTTCCGCCTCGTCCTCGTCGTCTTCATCGTCTTCGTCGTCGATCAGGGATTCCTGCGCGATGTCGGCAGCGATGGAGCCAGTATGGATCGGGGTATAGGTTTCTTCTTCGTCGTCTTCATCATCCTCGTCTTCGTCGTCGATGACTTCGGCCAGAGAGCGGATTTCAACCCCTTCTTCGTCGCCTTCGTCTTCGTCTTCATCGTCGATGGTTTCGCCGCGCTGCTCCAGTTCGGCCAGTTCGGCGGCATCTTCTTCGTCTTCCTTGGCGGCTTGTGCCGCAGCAAGGGCGCGTTCCTCGGCCAGCAAAGCTTCGCGGTCGGCAATCGGAATGCGGTAATAATCGGGGTGAATTTCAGGGAAGGGCAAAAAGCCGTGGCGGTTGCCGCCGAAATCGACAAAAGCCGCCTGCAGGGACGGCTCGACGCGGGTGACTTTTACCAGATAGATATTGCTCTTTAGCTGCTTGCGCAGAATGTTTTCGTAGTCGTATTCCTCAAGGCGATTGCCCGAGATGACGGCCACCCGTGTTTCTTCGGGATGGGTTGCGTCGATCAGCATCCTTTTCGTCATTGTCTCAATCCTTTGGCGCAAAGCTGTACAGTTCTTTCCTGCGACAAAGGAAAAAACTGGCGCGCCGTTCTGTTCTGTCAGGCTGGCAGTGGCTTAAACCGGCATTATCTAAAAAGGCTTCCTTGCGTCAGCTTTCAACGTGAAAGCGCTTTGCCTCTTCAGAGCGCGTCCGCAAAATACAGGCCGGACGCCGCTTGCCAAAAAATCTCGGTTCTTGTCACCGGGCTCATTCGCACTGACTTTTCCGGAAAATACATACCGAAGAAGCAGGAGGTTGATATGAGCCGACCTCAAAACTCGTTGACCCGATATTCCGCAGCGATGCCGCAGCATTCAGCTGGAGGGAATATTTTTGTCGCAAGGCGGATAATACGCGACTGCGCAGGGCTTCTCAATGTTTTATTCGGGTCTGGCGCCGCCGTGTGCGATGGTCTGGCCGAAAAGCATGATTAAATCCATGGAATCATGATCTTTACCGTTTGATTTATTGTTTCGCAGCGCGGAGTTTGTTTATACTGGTTTTGGGGAAAAACAGCCTTTCGGGGCTCTTTGGGGTTTAAACGGTGCGCCTGAGTCGCTTTTTTGCCATATTCTTGTCGGGATGTCTGCTGCTGGTGGCGCTGGCCGCGGTGCCGCAGGTATACGCGCAGGGCAGCGGCACGCCGGTCGTTGAAGGCATCCGCTATGGCCTTAACGCCGGCAAAACCCGCATCGTCGTCGATCTGGACCGCAAAACCGATTACCGCGTCTTTATGCTGGATGGCCCGCCGCGGCTGGTGATCGACATCCCGCGCAGCGACTGGAAAATTCCGCGCAGCCGTCCGGTTGCGGCGGGCGATCTGCTGAAATCCTACCGCAGCGGCGATCTGGAGGGCGGGCTGACCCGTATTGTCTTCGACCTGCGCCGCACGGCGGTGGTTGCGGGGGCTTTTACGCTCGACCGCAGCGGCACGGCGCGCGACCGCGTGGTGGTCGATCTGTCGCCGTCGTCGCAAAACCTGTTTCAGGCCGGACTTGAAAAAATACATGGCAACAAGCTTTTGGGCGGCGCGGCATTGGGGGCGGCACCGGCCATGCCCGCACCCGAAAGCGGCATTGCCGCCGCGCGCAACGAATCTGTTGCGCGTGCCGTCCCGCCGGATATGCCGCAGCGCAAGCCGCCCGGTGCCGCCCCTGCGCCGCGCGGCGGGGCTGAACGCAAATATGTGATTGTGCTTGATCCGGGCCATGGCGGCGCCGATCCGGGCGCGGTGGCCGGAAACGGCGTCCTTGAAAAAAACATCACGCTGGCCGTCGCGCGGGAGCTGAAACGTCAGCTGGAAGAAACCGGCCGCTACAGGGTCGTGATGACGCGTGACCGCGATGTGCAAATCCGCCTGCGCGACCGGCTGGATTTGGCGCGGCGGGAGCGGGCGGATCTTTTTATCTCCCTCCACGCCGACAAGATACAGCGTACCGATGTGCGCGGCGCGTCAATCTATACCCTGTCGCGCACGGCATCGGATGCCGAAACCGCGCGGCTGGCAGAGCGTGAAAACGCCGCCGGTGTGGTGGCCGGTGTGGACCTGAATTCCGAGAGCCAGGAGATCGCGGGCATACTTCTCGATCTGGCCATGCGCGAGAAGATGAATGAGTCGAGCCTGCTCGCCCGCTTCCTCGAAGACGCCTTTCGCCGCAAAAGTGTAAGACTGTTGCCAAATTCCCACAGGTCGGCTGGCTTCGCTGTTTTGAAGGCGCCGGACGTTCCCTCGGTGTTGATCGAAACAGGTTTTCTGTCGAACCCCGCCGAGGTTAAATTGCTTAGTTCTGCGGAGTTTCAGCGCAGAATCTCCTCTGCGATCGTCGATGGCGTCGATGCCTATTTCCGCAAAATACGCGCCCTGCAGAAGATTTAAAACGGCCAAAAACGCCTTGCATACAGGGGTTTTTGGCAGGATTTTCGGTATTACCGAAAACGGCTCAGGCTGGACGAGAATCGTCTACTGTAGTAAATAATGACTGTTACAACGTTGTACCAACGCCTTCTTTTTCTAGAAGGCTTTTCAAAGAGGAAATAAAAATGAAACGTTCTATGATCGCACTGTCCGTGCTGGCCGTTCTCACCGTATCCGCTTGCACCAGCGGCGGTACCTGGACGCCGATGTCTGCTGGCCGCACGGCTGGCGAAGGCACTGTTGACACTTACCAGCCTGCACCGAAAAAAGCTGACAAAACGTTCAGCCACTCGCTGCGCAAGTAAGGTCTTTGGGCTGGCGGCAACCGCCGCCCTGTGACGTACAAAATAAAACCGCGCCTCGTCTTTTGACAGGCGCGGTTTTTATTTGGACATTGCCGCCCGTTTTTTGGTCACCCGCCTTTTGTCAGTTGTATTGCGCGCGGGCGCGGACAGGGCTTTTGCTGCTGGTGCTGCCGCTTTCTTTTGCGCTGGGGGTTGCGATCATGACGGGTATGCCGCGCCGCTCCCGGATGGTTTTTTCAACCGCGCTCCAGTTGACGCGGTGGCCGGCAACGCCTGCTGCTTCCACAATCATCTCGCGCATTTTATCGGTCAGCGGGGTCGGGGTGATATCGATGCCGTTTTCGATGTCGATGCTCTGGGTCTGCGTCGGGTTTGCCTCCAGATACAGCCCGTCGTCGAGCCAGCCGACAAGGATGGGCTGGTCAACAACCGCAACGCGCGTGCCGACCGGTACCATCGCATAGAAATCGACCACATTTTCTGGATACATACGCATACAGCCCGAAGAAACACGGCGGCCGATGCCCCAGGGTTTGTTCGACCCGTGGATCAAAAAGGTCGGCCAGCCGAGATAAAGCGCATGCGTGCCCAGCGGGTTTGCCGCGCCCGTCGGCACCATGCGGGGTAGCCAGGGTTTTTCTTTACGCATGCGTTCGGTCGGATACCAACTGGGCGAGACGGCTTTGCGCACAACCTTGGTCACGCCGGTCGGCGTATCGAGGCCTTCGCTGCCGATACCGATGGGGTAGCTGATCGGCTCCCGTCCCGGTTCGCGGAAATAATACAGACGCATCTTGGCCAGATTAACGACAATGCCCTGCTGGCGCGCGCGCGGCAGTAGTTGAAAACCGGGGATGACGACGTCCTGTCCGGGCGGCGGCGCCCAGGGGTCGATATCGGGGTTGGCGGCGCGCAGCTCGACATAGCCAAGCGCATGGTGGCGCGCGATATCCAGAAACGTATCTTCTTCCCCCACGCTATGGGTGGTCTGTTTGCCCATGGCGATGCGCGCCCCCATCGGATATTCGGGCAGGCTGCCTTCTTCGGGTTTGTTGGTGACTTTCAGCGTCTCTTCGCTGAGGGCTTTGACGGCCTTGGCGTTTTTGGGTTTTTGCGCGGGCTTGGCGGCTGCTTTTGTCTCGGTCGTTTTTTTCTCCGCCGGTTTTGCGGGTGCGGCGGCAAAAACGGCGACAGGCGCAGCCATACAGGCGGCGGTCAGCGCAAAGAGTGCGGCGGTGAAGAAAATGCGCGGCTTCAACATCGGCAGGTTTCCTTGGGGTTAAACGTATTTTGCAGTATAATAAATGATATATAGTGCAAAAGCAGTTGTTTTTTGCCTTTTTTCATCTGTCTTATCCGTGTGCGGGCTTTTATGCTGGCCAGTCTTTGGAAACGTTCAAAACCCGATTTGCCGCCGCGGCTGGATGCGGCGCGGATTTATCTGCGCCTGCCCGAAGCGCGCGATGCCGAAGCCTGGGTCGAACAAATCAGCCGCAACAGCGACTTTCTGCGTCCCTGGAGCCCCAGCGCGGCATTGCGGCAGGTCAGCCGCCACGGGTTCACCGCCCGCCGCGCGCTCTGGCAATACGACAGTCATCAGGGCTGCGCGCATGTATTTTTTATTTTCCGGCAAAACGACGATGCGCTGCTGGGCGGCATCACCCTTGGCAATATCATTCGCGGTGCCGGACAAATGGCAACGCTGGGTTACTGGCTGGATGGTGCAGTTAAAGGGCAGGGGCTGATGACCGAGGCGGTCGGCAGGCTCTGCGCCTATGCCTATGACGATATGGGGCTGCATCGTCTACAAGCCGGCTGTCTGCCTGAAAACCGCGCCAGCCACCGCGTCCTCGAAAAAAACGGCTTTCATGCCGAAGGTATCGCGCGCGGCTATGTCAAAATCAACGGCGTCTGGCGCGACCACGTTATTTTTTCAAAATTGGCCGGCGAATAGGTTTTTTAAATCACGCAGGGGCGCGGCCGCGCTTGCGCACCGTAACGGCGGGGCGCAGCGTCATATCGCTTTCCAGTATGGCGGCGGTGGCAATGGCTTGCTGCCGCGCGGCCTGCACCGCGGCGATGGCGGCATCCAGCATGGCGGTCATATCATGCGGCGTGCTGCCGGGCGGCAGGCCGCCGGGGCGCTGCTTGTCCTCTTTAGGGGCCAGACTGCGCGGGGTTTCGCCGTCATCGCGCGCGGCGCGGTCATCGGCACCGGCGGCGACCAGCAGCTGCGCGCTTTCTGCACGTTCAAACATCACCGCGTAATAAAGCGGGGTTTCTGATTTGTTGTTGCGCGCATCGATTTGCGCACCGGCGGCGATCAGCTTTTGCGTGCCCTCGGCAAAGGGCGATTGCGCGGCGTAATGCAGCGGCGTATCGCCGTTTTTGTCGCGCGGGTTTTTGTCTGCGCCGCGCGCCAGCAGCCAGTCGATCTGTGCGCCGTCCATGCTGGCCGCCGCGCAGTGCAGCGGTGTCAATCCGTCATCTGACGCAGTATTGACCGCTTCGGGCCAGTGCGTGATGATATGGCGCACGGTGGCGATGTCCTGTTCCCAGGCGGCTTTGGCAAGCACGGCGGCACTGGCCGCGGTGAAGGTGCCGGCGGCATTGCCGTTTGCGGCGCCAAACCCCTTGCGGGCGGCGGCGCGGAGTTTTTCAAGGAAGCGGGCAGACATGGGATAAAGACTCTGAAAGCTTGCAGGGTTGAACAAGCGGCCAAACCTACGCCTGTGCTGCGGGGCGTGTCAAAGAATTTTTCATATGCGCGGTGCTTGTGTACCGGAAGCCGCGAATCAGGCGTGTCCGGCCTCTGCCGAGAGGGCATAAGGGTCAATGCCAAGACGCGAGAGCGCCTTTTGCCATTTATCATCGAGCGGCGTGCCAAAGATAAGATCGTCATCGGCCGGAATGGTCAGCCAGCTGTTGGTCTGGATTTCCGATTCCAGCTGGCCTGCGCTCCAGCCGGCATAACCAAGGGCAAAGATGCTGCGCGAAGGGCCGTTGCCCTGCGCAATCGCCTCCAGAATATCCACCGTGCCGGTGATGCACAGCGTGTCGTTGATGCGTACCGTGTCTTCGCGGATAAAGTCGGTAGAATGCAGCACAAAGCCGCGCCCTGTTTCGACCGGCCCGCCGAAATGCACCACAGGTTCAATACGCAGTGTCGAACGCGGCAGTTTCAACTGTGATAATAATTCACCAAATCCGACATCGGGCAGGCGCTGGTTGACGACGATGCCCATCGCGCCCGCATCGCTATGGGCGCAGACGTAAACAACGCTGCGGGTAAAAAGACCGTCTTGCAGTCCGGGCATGGCGACCAACAGCGAATGGCGGAACGGGCTGTCGCCGTCCAGCAAATTCGGATCGATGTGGGTGCTGCCCAGTGTCTCTTTTTTCATCATGCCCTATCTTAGCAAAAAAGCGTGAAAGAGGGGTAAAAGCCGGATGATTGCGGCAAAATCATGAAAAAGCAAAGTTTTTCGGCGCGGCTTTGTGGCCTGTTGAGGGCGCCGTCCGGCTGTATTCTTAAGGTGCAGTCTTGCTGCGCTGGATCTGGCGCCAGCGCTGGACATTGCGGTTATGCTCCTGCAGCGTCTTGCCAAAAGCATGGCCGCCCGTGCCATCGGCGACAAAAAAGATATAGTCATGCGTTTCGGGGTTCAGCGCCGCCGCGATGGATTGATATCCGGGGTTGGCAATCGGCCCCGGTGGCAGGCCGGCATATTTATAGGTGTTATAGGGGGAATCAACCTCTTCCAGATCGCGGCGCAAAAGCGGGCGGCCCAGCCGTGTTTTGCCTTCGGTAATCGCATAGATCACCGTCGGATCGGTTTGCAATTTCATGCCCAGACGCAGGCGGTTGACAAAAACGCCGGCCACGCGCGGGCGCTCGGCGGCGATGGCGGTTTCTTTTTCGACGATGGATGCAAAAATGATGGCTTCCTGCGGCGTCGCAAGGGGCAGGCCTTCGGCGCGCTTTTCCCACAGTTCGGCAAGGGCCGCCGTCATCGATCTTTGCATACGTGACACCATATCGCTGCGTTTGGTGCCGCGGGTATAGTGATAGGTTTCGGGCAGCAGGCTGCCTTCGGGCGGAATGTCGGTGATCTCGCCCGTCATGGCATCGGCGGCGTTGATCAGGGCGATGATTTCAACGGCCATCAATCCTTCGGGGATGGTGATGCGGCGCTGAAAGGTTTTGCCCATTTGTAAAATGCGCAAAATATCGCGCGGGGCGGCGGTCACGGGCATTTGGTATTCGCCCGCCTTCAGACCGCCGCGGTCGGGATAGCGCAGCTGTATATAGCGCGCGCCGATTTCAAAGACCAAAGCGCTTTTGACAAAGCCCTGCGTTTCAAGGTCGCGGGCGATTTTGGCGACGGGGCTGCCCGGCTCCACGAACATCATCGTGTTTTCAGGCAGGACATGGACAGTATGAAAGGCGCGGTCAAACCATACCGCGGCAGAAATCAGCACCAGCAAACCCGCCAGCGCGCAAAAGCCGAGGAATTTGACCGCCTTCACGCCTTAAACCTTGCGAAACACAAGCGAGGCATTGGTACCGCCAAAGCCGAAGGAATTCGACAGGGCAACGTCGACTTTTTTCTCTTTCGCCTTGTGCGGTACAAGATCGATGCCTGCGGCAACGTCTGACGGGTCATCCAAATTCAGCGTCGGCGGCAGGAGGCCGGTTTCGATGGCTTTGATGCTGTAAATCGCCTCGACCGCGCCGGCTGCGCCAAGCAGGTGGCCAATCGCGGATTTGGTCGATGAAATCGACGTCGTCTTGATCGCTTCGCCAAACAGGCGCTTGACGGCGGTCAGTTCGATGTCATCGCCCAGCGGTGTGGATGTGCCATGCGCATTCACGTAACCGATCTGCTCCGGCGTGATTTGCGCGCGTTTCAGTGCGGCTTTCATGGCGCGGAAACCGCCGTCGCCGTCTTCGGCAGGCGATGTGACATGATAGGCATCGCCGGACAGGCCATAGCCGATCACCTCGGCGTAAATCTTCGCGCCGCGTTTTTTGGCGTGTTCGTATTCTTCCAGTACCACAACGCCTGCACCTTCGCCGATGACAAAACCGTCGCGGCCTTTGTCAAACGGGCGTGATGCTTTTTCGGGCGTGTCGTTATAGGACGTCGACAGCGCGCGGCAGGCGGCAAAACCGCCCACGCCCACGCGGCAGATGGCGGCTTCGGCGCCGCCCGCGACCATCACATCGGCATCGTCAAAAGCGATGAGCCGTGCCGCATCGCCGATGGCATGGCTGCCGGTGGCGCAGGCGGTGACGACGGCGTGGTTCGGCCCTTTGAAGCCATAGCGGATCGAGACCTGCCCCGAAATCAGATTGATAAGGGAGGAGGGGATAAAGAAAGGCGAAATGCGCCGCGGCCCTTTTTCAGCCATCAACAGCGAGGTATCGTGAATATTCGACAGCCCGCCAATGCCCGAGCCGATCAGCACGCCGGCGCGGCAGCGCGCCTCTTCGTCTGCCGGAACATATCCGCTGTCTTCAACCGCATCGACGGCGGCGGCATAGCCGAAATGGATAAACTTATCCATTTTCTTCTGCTCTTTCGGCTCGATGTATTTGTTGACGTCAAAAGCCGCCTCGGCGCCTTCCCAGACCGGGACTTCGCCCGCAACCTGCGAGGGAATGTCGGAGGCATCAAAACCGCAGATTTTGCGGATGCCCGATTTGCCGGCGGTGATCGCCTGCCAGTTGTGTTCGAGCCCGAGGCCCAGCGGGCTGACAATGCCCATACCTGTTACGACAACGCGTCTCATGCCTTGCTATGATCCTGTGTTAAGGGGCCGGTTTTTGATGCGGCGCGGTGGTTTATTGTATCTGCCCCATCATATGGGGCGGGGAGGGCAGTAAAAGAACAGCCCCTCTCCTTTATTGCAAAGAGAAGGGCTGTTCAAATCCGTGCCGGAACGGCGGGCCGGTTAGGCCGCTTTCGCGTTCTGCTCGATAAAGCTGATCGCGTCTTTGACGGTCTGGATTTTTTCAGCCGCATCGTCGGGGATTTCGATACCGAATTCCTCTTCGAAGGCCATGACCAGTTCGACGGTATCCAGGCTGTCTGCGCCCAGATCGTCAATGAAACTTGCTTCGTCGGTCACTTTGGCGCCATCGACGCCGAGATGTTCTACAACGATTTTCTTGACGCGTTCGTTGATGTCGCTCATTTAAAACCTCGTTTGGTTACGTTAAAATTCTGACACTCCTGTGCAGAGAGGTGCATTAGGTAACATAAATTTTTGGCCTTGGCAAACACCTGCTTACGGTAAATATTACGTAAAATCAAAGGCCACCCAGCCAAAACTTGACGAAAAACAGCAGGCATGAGAAAGTATTAGTGTTTTCATAAGTTAAGAGACTGGGGGAGCCCGAGCAGTGCTTGAAGGAATAAGAGATAAAGTAGAAAGACTAGCCGACACCTTTAATAAAAAATCCTTCCGCAGGGGAGTGCTTGGTGTCGCTTTGTTGGGAGCCGCAGGGTTCGGGGCAAGTGTTTTTGTAGATCAGCTGAATGGTCCGCAAACAGCTGATTATGGCCCACGTGCAGATCTCAGGCCCGTGCTCGTGGAAGCTGCGCGACAGCAGGCAGCTTTGCAGGAATGGAGAGAGAACTGGCAAAGCGTTTGCTACGTCGCAGGACAGCCAGTCGAGACAGCTGCCGCGCGCGGCGCAAACCAGGCGCGGGAATTTTTACAAAGACTGTCACATGATGATTTGGTTGGAGGTCAGGCCGTCAGGGCGCTTGAACAGCTGGGCACAGCTATTTGTATGAATGATAGTCAAAATGCACGAGATGCCGTTTTTATTGATGCAACAAACTCAATGACAATAAGGTCAGCCGGTGATGCACACCGCCAGATGATCCATGTTCTAGAAGAATCTCGGCATGCGGTGCAGAAAACCCAAGGTATGGTGGGTGCTATCAATACAACTTTTCAGGAATCGCTGAGAGCAGCATTTGCACTGGAGGCTGACGCGGCTGCAACAACGATATTGGCTGCCTATCGTCTACAGGGCAGAGGAGATCAATCTTTGTGGCAAACGATCTCGTACGATCTGACTTATATTGACATGAAAACGGCTTTCTTGGAGGAAATCGTCAGGAGTGGTGACGAAATGAGAGCCACGCGCGCTGTGTTTGATGCGTGGTATGAAAACCCTGCGCGTCTGCAGCAAGTATACTCTGATGTCAAAACAAGATTTGCGAACGAAAGAGCTTGGCCTGTCGAACGCCCATACCTTGAAAAACTGCCGTCCAATTTCTTCGAAAGACTGGGCGAGCTGGGCGACGGAAGCAATTATGGTGCAAATCAATCTCGCCGTATTTCGCAGCATCACAAGTTTTAACTTTGTGGTGTGTTGCTCAGAAACGAAAGCAAATAAAAAGCCCCGCAAAATGCGGGGCTTTTTATTTGGTGTGGCCGCTATCATCAAATCATCGCCATGCCGCCATTGATGTGCAGCGTCTGGCCGGTCATGTAACCTGCCTCATCGGAAGCGAGATAGACCACGGCGGCGGCGATGTCTTCGGGCAGGCCCATCGTGCCGGCGGGGATCGTCGCGTTGATTTTTGATTTCTGGTCATCGTTGAGTGCATCGGTCATGGCGGTCGCAATAAAACCGGGCGCGATGCAATTAACGGTGATGCCGCGGCTGGCGACTTCGGCGGCCATGGATTTGCTCATGCCGATCATGCCGGCTTTGGAGGCGCAGTAATTGGCCTGCCCGGGGTTGCCGGTGACACCGACGATCGAGGTGATGTTGATGATACGTCCGGCGCGGCGTTTCATCATGCCTTTGATGGCGGCGCGGGTTAGGCGGAAGGGCGCGGTCAGGTTGACGTCCTGCACGACCTGCCAGTCTTCGTCTTTCATGCGCATAAACAGCCCGTCTTTGGTGAGGCCTGCGTTGTTGACGAGGATATCGACCTGCCCCATGGCGTCTTCGGCGGCTTTCATCAGCGCATCGGCGGCTTCGGCGCTATTCAGATCGCCCGGCACGACATGGATGCGCTCTTTGGCTTCGCCGCCGATAGCGGCGGCCAGTTTTTCAAGCGCATCGACATTGCGGCCGGAAAGGGCGACATCCGCGCCCTGCGCATGCAGCGCTGTGGCGATGGCGCCGCCGATACCGCCGGATGCGCCGGTGACGAGTGCTTTTCTACCCGAAAGACTGAACATGGAAACCTGCCTTTTTTTGTTGTTTGTTGTGGTGCCGTTTGTTTAGACGGTTTTATCCAGAAAGTAAATGCAGGCGACGCCGGCGATAATCAGCGCACCGCCCAGTGCCGTGCCGGTGCCCATCTGCGCCTCGCGGAACAGAACCCAGGCAAAAAGCGCGGTAAACAGCGGATAGGTAATTTCGATCATCCCGGCCATCGTTGCATTCTTGGCCTTGACGCTGAGCAGGATAAAGACATTCGCCGTCACGTAAACGGTGATGCAGGCAAGCGCGAGTTTCGCCTCCCCGCCGGCCTGTTTCAGTGTTTCCCAGTCGCGGCCATGGGTTTTTTGCGCAAAACCGAGGGCAAGGCCGAACAAAAGGCTGCCCAGTGCACAGGTCACAATGACACCGGCGATAGAGATTTTTTTCATCAGCTGTTCGGTCAGCGTATAGCTGAGCCCCCAGAGCACAGCGGCGCTGATCGCATAGACAATCCAGATATTGCCAAGGGCAAACACCGGTGCGCCCGTCAGGCTTTGCTGCCGCCGGAAGGCTGGGCCCAGAAATAAACCAGCACCAGCAGACCCGCGACGGGGATCAGTACAATCAACTGCAGCCAGCCGCTATGCCCGATATCATGCAAGCGGCGCGCACCAACTGCCAGCGTCGGAATAATCAGCGCCAGATTCAAAATGCCCAGCACCGTATAAAAAAGGGACATGCCCTGCCCCAGCAGCTGGAGCAGCAGGCAGATGGCAAAAAGCGGCAAAAACCACAGCCAGAATTCGCGCAAACCCGCACGGCCTTCGAAATTGGCATAGTTCTTTTTGAGGATATGGGCGGCGTTTTGCTGGATGTCGGCGGTGAGTGCTTTGAAGTCCATGGCGCGGTATTCCTTCTGGTGATGTTTGCCGGCGGGGCGGGCGCGCCCCGGAGAGCCGGAAAACTTATTTTAAAAATTCTTCGATGTCCTTGGGCGTGCCGACGGCGCGGCCGGTCATGTCGGCTTCGATGCGTTTGGTCAGGCCGGTCAAAACTTTGCCAGCGCCCAGTTCAACCGTTTCGGTCACGCCGCGGGTTTTCATGTACATGATAGATTCGCGCCAGCGCACCATGCCGGTGACCTGTTCGACCAGCAGGTTTTTGATCTGCGCTGGGTCGATGACCTCGGATGCGATGACGTTGGCGACCAGCGGCACCGAAGGCGCTTTCAGGTCGATGGCGGCCAGCGCCTCGCGCATCGCATCGGCAGCGGGCTGCATCAGTGCGCAGTGAAACGGTGCGGAAACCGGCAGCAAAATGGCGCGCTTCGCACCGCGTTCGGTGGCCAGCGCGATGGCTTTTTCCACCGCGGCCTTGTGCCCGCTGACCACAACCTGACCAAAAGAATTATCGTTGGCGGCAGAAACAATCTCTGCCGCGCCCGTGGCGGCGCGGGCGATATCGGCAACATCCGGCAGCTCAAGGCCAAGAATGGCGGCCATGGCGCCGACGCCAACCGGCACGGCTTTCTGCATCGATTGTCCGCGCAGCTTCAACAGGCGCGCGGCATCGCTCAGGCTAAAAGAGCCGGCCGCCGTCAAAGCGGAATATTCGCCCAGCGAATGGCCGGCGACAAAAGCGCAATGACCGACGCTGAACAGGTCGGGCTTGGCTTGCTGCAACACGCGCGCGACGGCGACGGAGACGGCCATCAGGGCGGGCTGGGTATTTTCGGTCAGGTTCAAATCGCTGTCGGGGCCTTCGAACATGATGGTGCTCAGTTTTTGTGACAGCGCTTCGTCGACTTCTTCGAATACCTCGCGCGCGACCGGAAAAGCATCGGCCAGATCTTTGCCCATGCCGATAAACTGGCTGCCCTGTCCGGGGAATACAAAAGTCCTCATGTCGCCTGTCCTTGAAATATGTGAAGGGTGATGGATGCAATCCCCTTCATAAACGGTCTTGCGCGGCGGGGCAAGGCAGCGCCGCGTCTATAGACATAACGTCAGGGGAGACATAACGTCAGGGGGCGTCAGGCGGAGGGCTTGCGGCGCAGAAAGGTCGGGGATTTCATCAGGGGCACGTCGCGGGTGCAGCCGTTGCGCACGGTTTCAGCGGCAGCAGCGGCGTTTTTGGCCAGCAGGGCGGCTTTAAAGGCGGGGTCGATGGTGGCGCGCATGTCATCCGGCATGGGTTTGCCTTCCAGCCAGTATTCGGCTTCTTTGGATTTATCGGCATAGACAATCGCGGGGCCGGTCTTGCGGCTCAGGACGCCGTTTTCGTACCAGGCGCGGTCACCATTGGCGGCTTCGATGGCGGGTTTGTCGTTTGCGCGGTGCGGCTGGCCGTGCTGCAGCCATGCCTTGCCGCCATCGGGGTCGATCTGGGCGGGCAGGTCACCGTCCCGGTGCAGCTGTTCGTTATCGTCATACCATTCCTCGACCCCCTCGCTGGTCACGTGGCGGCCGGCGGCTTTGCGGCTGAACAGGTCGGCAAACGACATGCAAACTCCTGAAAACAGATATATGGTACAATAATACCGCTATTTTCAGAATATTCAAGGATTCTTTGGCGGAGCGGGCGTAAAAAAAGCGGCTAAATATCGAAAACCCTTGCCTTTGCGGGCCGAATCCCCGATATTCGCCGCCTGTAACCCGCCAGCCGGCATGCCGTCTGGCTATATGGGTTGTGCGGCTGGTTTACGCAGGGTGCGTAAAAACAGCGGCAACCTGACTTAAACCAAGGGATATCACATGCCTCTTTATGAAACCGTGTTTATCGCACGGCAGGACGTCTCTGCCAAACAGGTAGAAGACCTTGCTGCAGGCTTTAGCAAAATCGTCAACGACAACGGCGGCGAAACCAAACGCACCGAAAGCTGGGGCCTGCGCACGCTTGCCTACCGCATCAACAAAAACCGCAAGGGTCACTACACCCTTTTCCATTTCGACGCCCCTGCCAAGGCGATTGCCGAAATGGAACGCAACATGAAAATCAACGAAGACGTTCTGCGCTTTATGACCGTTTCGATCGACGTTCTGCCCGAAGGCCCCTCGGCCATTCTGCGCCAGGCCGAAGAAGGCGAAGACCGCCCGCGCGGTGATCGTTTTGACCGTGGTGATCGTGAAGACCGCCCCCGTGGTGACCGTGGCGACCGCCCCGAACGTAAATTCTCGAAAGAGGGAGAAGAATAATGTCCGCAGAACGCAAACCCGCAGAACGCAAATCCGCAGGCGGTCCCCGCCGCACGTTCTTCCGTCGCCGCAAAACCTGCCCCTTCAAGGCAAAAAATGCGCCGGCAATCGATTACAAAGACATCAAGCTGCTGGGCCGTTATGTGTCCGAGCGCGGCAAGATCGTCCCCTCCCGTATCACTGCCGTATCGCAGAAAGCGCAACGTAAACTGGCCCGCGAAATCAAACGCGCCCGTTTCCTTGCCCTGATGCCCTACGTCGCGAACTAAGGATCACAAGATATGCAAGTCATTCTCCTCGAACGCGTGGAAAATCTCGGCCAGATGGGTGACGTTGTCGCCGTTCGTCCGGGTTACGCCCGCAATTTCCTGCTGCCGCGCCAGAAAGCCCTGCGCGCGACAAAGGACAACGTCGCTTTCTTTGATGGCAAGAAAAAGGAACTGGAACTCCAGAACCTGAAACGCCGCGAAGAAGCAGAAAAAATCTCCGGCAAAGTCGCAGGCCTCAAAGTCGCCCTGATCCGTCAGGCGTCCGAAGCCGGCCAGCTCTACGGTTCTGTCACCAGCCGCGACATCGCGGATGCGGTAACGGCCAAGGGCTTCAAAATCGACCGCAGCCAAATCGTGATGGATCGCGCTTACAAATTGCTCGGCCTCTATCCGGTCAAGATTTTCCTGCACCCCGAAGTGTCGGTTGAAGTCACCATCAACATCGCCCGTTCCGAAGAAGAAGCGAAGCTGCAAGAAGAACGCGGCGAAGCGCTGATCATGAAGGACGAGCGTACGCTGCGTGCCGAAGAGCGTGCTGCAGATGCTGCCGCCGCCCTTGAAGCGCAGGAAGCTGCCGCTGCCGCCAAGGCCGCGAAAGCCGCCGAAGCAGACGCCGCAACCGCCGGCGATGCCGAAGCGAAAACGGACGAAGCCGCCGCCTGAACTTAACGGCGACGCTTTTACAAAAAAACAGCCCGTGCGATATGCCGGGCTGTTTTCTTTTGTGTCTTTTGCCGCTGTGAAAAAAGCTTATAGAATCGTTCATATCGGGCGATTCTTCTGCTAGTTTGGGGGTATGACAATCGATGCCCTCCAGCGTTCTGTTTCCGCCGTCGCCGCGCTTCAAGGCGATGCCGATTATCGCGTGATGCCCCACAACGACGAGGTGGAGCAGGCGCTGCTCGGCGCGCTTTTGGTCAATAACCGCGCGCTTGAAAAAGTATCCGAATTTTTGCGGCCGGAGCATTTCTACAACCCCGTGCATGGCCGCATCTTCGAAGCCATTTCGAAATTTGTCGAACGCGGACAAGACGCCAGCCCGATCACGCTCAAAAGCTATTTTGAAAAAGATCAGGACCTGTCTTCCGTGGGTGGGGGGCAATATCTGGCCGATCTGGCATCGCATATCATCAGCGTCGTCAACGTCGAAGATTACGGCCGCACGGTGTATGAGCTGCACCTGCGCCGCGCGCTGGTGTCACTGGGCGAAGATGTCGTCAACGAAGCCTATGCGCTGAATGTCGATGTGACCGCAACCGACCAGATCGAGCTTGCGGAAAAGCGTCTCTTCGATCTTGCCACCGCCGGCGATTACAAAGGCGGGTTTGTGCCTTTCAGCGAATCCCTGACGCGCGCGATCAAACAGGCGGAAATCGCCTATCAGCGCGAAGGCATGGTGACCGGCGTCACCACGGGCCTGATCGACATGGATAAAAAACTTGGCGGGCTGCAAAATTCCGACCTGCTTATTCTGGCCGGACGCCCGGCGATGGGTAAATCCGCGCTGGCCACCAACATGGGGATGAACGCCGCGCGCGCCTATATGGAGAGCGGCGGCAAAGAAGGCGCTGTCGTCGGTCTCTTCTCTCTCGAGATGTCGGCCGAACAGCTGGCGGGCCGTATTCTGGCCGATCTGTCCGGCGTGCCGTCCGACAAAATACGCCGCGGCGAAATTGCCGATACCGATTTCCAAAAATTTGTCGAGGCGAGCCAGCAGATGTCGCGCGCGCCGCTGTTTATCGATGACACCCCCGCGCTGACCATGAGCGCGATCCGCACACGCTGCCGCCGTTTGAAACGCCAGCATAATCTGGGCCTGATCATCATCGACTATTTGCAGCTTATTCAGGGCTCCGGCAGTGCGGGGTCGCAGGGCAGCCGCGTGCAGGAAGTCTCCGAAATCACGCGCTCGCTCAAGGCGCTGGCCAAAGAGCTGGAAGTGCCGGTGCTGGCGCTGTCGCAGCTGTCGCGTGCGGTTGAAGCGCGCGACAACAAGCGCCCGCAGCTGGCGGATCTGCGCGAATCCGGCTCGATCGAGCAGGACGCGGATATCGTCATGTTCGTTTACCGCGAAGAATATTATCTGGAGCGCGAACAACCCGCACCGCGCCCCGAAGAAGCCGCCGATAAATTCGCCAGCCGCCACGATGACTGGCTGCGCCGGATGGAAGAGTCGCATAACGTCGCCGAATGTATCATCGCCAAGCAGCGCCACGGCCCGATCGGCACCATCAAGCTGCATTTCGAAGGTGAATTCACGCGCTTTGGCAACCTCGAACAATACCGTGTCGAAGAACATGAGTGATGCGGCGTTTTACGGCCCGTCATCGCGCTTGACAATCGACCTTGATGCGATTGCGCAGAACTGGCTTCTCCTTAAAAAGAAACTTAGAAACGGCGCGGATTGTGCGGCTGTGGTCAAGGCCGATTCCTATGGTCTTGGCGCCGAGGCGGTGTCGCGCACGCTGTTCCTGCAAGGCTGCCGCCATTTTTTTGTCGCGCAATATGCCGAAGGCCTGAAGGTGCAGGCCGCGCTGGCGGATGTCGCCAGATCTTTTCCGCATAGCCCCGTATCCGATGCCCCTGTTGTTGTCGATGCGCCGGTGATCTACGTGCTCGAAGGGCCCTGCGGTGCGCCCGCTGCGGCATTTATCCAAAGCGGTCTTGTGCCCGTGCTCAACAGTCCTGCCGATATCGCGGTCTGGCGCGCGGCGGCGGAAACTGCTGGGCGCAGGCTGCCTTGTCTGCTGCATATCGATACCGGCATGAACCGTCTGGGGCTGAACGGCACCGAAGTTGCGGCGCTGGCCGCCGATGCTGCGGTCTGGGCAGCGCTGGATGTCCGCTATGCCATGAGCCATCTGGCCTGCGCCGATGATGCCGCGCATCCCAAAAATGCCGAACAGCTGGATTTGTTCCGTACGTTGTCGGCGGCGCTGGGGCGGCCGCTGCGGCTCAGCTTTGCGAATTCCAGCGGTATTTTTTTGGGCGCGGATTACCACTTCGACCTCGCCCGGCCGGGCTGTGCGATTTATGGTATCAGCCCGCTTGGTGGCGGCGCCAATCCCATGCAGGGCGCGGTTCGCTTCGAAGGACGTATTCTGCAAAGCAGGACGATTGACAGGGCGGGCAGCCTTGGTTACGGTGCGGGGTATGCTGTGACGTCCGGCCAAAAATGTGTCACAGTTTCAATTGGATACGCCGATGGATACCTGCGCAGCCTGACGGGCCGCGGCAAAATATATATCGGCGGGCAGGTCTGCGATGTGATCGGGCGCGTTTCGATGGATTCCATCATCGCCGCAACAGATCATCTGGCGCGGCAGCCGGCCGCGGGCGACTGGGCCGAAATCATCGGCCCGCATCAAACCGTGGACGATGTGGCGGCGCAGGCCGGCACCATTGGCTACGAGATTTTTACTGGCCTCGGCAAACGTACGCCGCGGCTTTACACGGGGGGTGCGGCATGAGCACGACAGAACAGCAAAACGATCTTGAAACGGCGCGCGGTTTTTCGCCACTGGGCTGGCTGCTCGATCTGTGCGCCCGTATCGGTGCGACGCTGCTCGGGTTTCTGGGCGCGGTCGGGCGTTTGTCGGCCTTTGCCGGGCGCGGTCTTTACCATTGCTTTACGCCGCCGTTCTATCCGCGCCTGCTGTGGCGCCAGCTGGTGGATATCGGCTATTACTCTCTGCCTGTTGTCGGCATGACGGCGCTGTTCACCGGTATGGTGCTGGCGCTGCAAAGCTATACCGGCTTTTCACGTTTTTCGGCCGAGGGGGCGGTTGCCACTGTTGTCGTCTTGTCGGTGACGCGCGAACTGGCGCCCGTGCTGGCGGGGCTGATGGTGGCGGGGCGCATCGGCGCATCGATTGCCGCCGAAATCGGCACCATGCGCGTGACCGAACAGATCGACGCGCTGACCACGCTGTCGACCAACCCGTTCAAATATCTGATCGCGCCGCGGCTGATCGCGGGTACGCTGATGCTGCCGGTGCTGGTATTGATTGCCGATGTGATCGGTGTTTACGGCGGCTATATCGTCGGCGTGTACAAACTTGATTTCATCTCTGAAAACTATATTCACCGCACATGGGAATATCTGACAGCCGAAGACGTCATTTCGGGCCTGTGGAAAGCCTCGGCTTTCGGTTTTATCGTGACGTTGATGGGCTGCTATCACGGGTTTAATTCCCAGCGCGGTGCGCAGGGTGTGGGCGCGGCCACGACGAATGCGGTTGTGTCGGCGTCGATCCTGATCCTGATTGCGAACTACTTCCTGACGCAACTCTTCTTCGCGGGGAAATAAACCATGGCCGATGCAGTCAAAAAGCTGGAGCTGAAAGACGTCCGCAAATCATTTGGCGCCAACCATGTGCTGCGCGGCGTCAATATCTCGATCGAAAAAGGCAAATCGCTGGTGGTGATCGGCGGGTCCGGCACGGGCAAATCGGTGATGATCAAATCTGTGCTGGGCATCGTCACACCCGACAGCGGCAGTATTCTGGTTGACGGTCAGGAAACGACCGGCCTGAAAGGCAAAGACCGCGATGCGCTGATGCGTAAATTCGGCATGCTGTTTCAGGGCGGCGCGCTGTTTGACAGTCTGCCGATCTGGGAAAACGTCGCTTTTGGCCTTATTCAGGGCAAGGGCGTATCGCGCAAGGATGCCTATGACCTGGCGATTGAAAAACTGCGCGCGGTCGGTCTGCCGTCGCGTGTGGCAAAATTGCTGCCGGCGGAATTGTCGGGCGGCATGCAAAAACGCGTCGGCCTTGCCCGCGCCATTGCCTCCAACCCCGATATTATTTTCTTTGACGAGCCGACAACCGGCCTTGATCCGATTATGGCCGACGTCATCAATGACCTGATCGTCGAAACATCCAAAGGTCTGGGCGCCACGGCGCTGTCGATTACGCATGACATGCACAGCGCGCGCAAGATCGCCGATAATATTGCGATGATCTACAAAGGCGAAATTATCTGGCACGGCAAAGCCGCCGACATCGACCATTCCGGCAATCCGTATGTCGATCAATTTATCAAGGGCTCTGCCGAGGGCCCGATTAAAATGGAAGTTTGAGGCCGCCGTGACCGACGACAAAAAACCGCCGTCAAACAAAGAACTGCGCGCCGTCAGGCCGGTTGCCGCGGCGCCCGTAAAAGCCGGCGGTAAAAAAGCTGCCCCGCGCGCCAAACCGCCCAAGGCCGACGTCAAACCGCCCGTACGCGATACGCAGCCGCGTCCGCGCAGCAGCGGCCCGGGCTGGTTTATGCGTATTTTTATGGCGGTGATATCGATCGCCGTGATGGGCGCAATTGCCGGTGTCGCGGCGGTGGTGGCGCTGCTGTTCTATTTCAGTCAGGACCTGCCCGATTATAGCGCGCTTGCCACATATGAACCGCCGATTGTTACGCGTGCCTATGCCAACGACGGGCGCCTGCTGGCCGAATTTGCCGCTGAAAAACGCGTCTTTATTGCCGTGCAGGATGTGCCGGATCTGGTGGTGCATGCGTTTTTGTCGGCGGAAGATAAAAACTTTTTTACGCACCCGGGGATTGACGCTTTTGGCGTTGCGCGCGCCATCCGCGACAACCTTGTGCATATGGGCTCCAATCGCCGTCTGGTGGGCGCGTCCACCATCACGCAGCAGGTCGCCAAAAACTTTTTGCTTTCCGATGGGCTTGATGACGAGCGCGGCAATGATCTGGCGAAATTCAAACGTAAATTCCGCGAAGTCATTCTATCGTTCCGTATCGAACAGGCCCTGAGCAAGGACCGTATCCTCGAGCTGTATCTGAACGAAATCTTTCTCGGCGCGCGTGCCTATGGCGTGGCGGCGGCTTCGCTGGAATATTTCAACAAACCGCTCGATGAGCTGACCGTCGAAGAAGCGGCCTATCTGGCCGCGCTGCCCAAGGCGCCAAACAATTACCACCCCGAACGCCGCTACGAAGCGGCCGTCGGCCGCCGTAACTGGGTGATCGACCAGATGGTTGAAAACGGCTATGTCACTGCCGCCGATGCTGCGGTGGCCAAAGAAAAACCGCTCAAAACCCATCGCCGCGACGAAGGGCAATACGTCAACCACCCCTATTTTGCCGAAGAAGTGCGCCGCCGTCTGCTGGAGCTCTACGGTGAAAAAGGTCTTTACGAAGGCGGGCTGATCACGCGCGCCACGCTGATCCCCGAATACCAGCGCGCGGCGGAAAATGCGCTGCGGGCGGGTTTGGTCGAATACGACATGCGCCGCGGTCTGCGCGAAGACCCGCTGGGCCATATTACGAATATGGATGAATGGCAAAAAGAGCTGGGCGACATTGCGCGTCCGGCCGGTGCGGGCGATTTTCAATCTGCTGTGGTGCTGGAAAGCGGCGACAAACAGGCGACGATGGGCCTGCGTGACGGCAGCAAAGCTGTGGTGCCGTTCGAGCGCATGCGCTGGGCACGCAAACGCGGCGCGCCCGAAGTCAAAAAAGTCAGCGATGTTTTGAAAAAAGGCGACGTCTGGCTGATCCAGAACACCGGTGGCAGCGGCGACAAGGCGTCATGGTGGTTGCGCCAGATCCCCGAGGTACAGGGCGGTATCATCGTCATGAACCCGCACAACGGGCGTATTTTTGCGATTGCCGGCGGCTTTAGTTACGAGATCAGCCAGTTCAACCGCGCGTCGCAGGCGATCCGTCAGCCGGGCTCGGCCTTCAAGCCTTTTGTCTATCTGGCAGGGCTGGAAGCGGGCTTTACGCCGGCGACGCTTGTGCTGGATGCGCCGTTTGTGATGGAACAGGGGCCGGGGCTCAAAGACTGGCGCCCCAAAAATTACAGCGCCGATTACGGCGGGCCGACAACCGTGCGCGTCGGGCTTGAAAAATCGCGCAACCTGATGACCATCCGCCTCGCCAATTACGTGGGCATGGAGCGTATCGCGGAAATCTGCCGCCAGTTCGGCGTGACGGATAATCTGCCGACCTTGCTGTCGATGTCGATTGGTGCCGGCGAAACGACGCTGCAGCGCATGGTGGCGGCTTATAGCGTTTTTGTAAACGGCGGCATGAAAATCACACCGACAGTCATCGACCGCGTGCAGGACAGAAACGGCAAGACCATTTTTGTGCATGATCGCCGCCCGTGCCAGGGCTGCGGCCCGATGGTGCCCTGGAGCGGTCAGGCGACCCCCGATGTCCCCGATACGCGTGAACAAATTGCCGATCCGCGCCATATGTATCAGGTGGTATCGATGATGGAAGGCGTCGTGCAGCGCGGTACCGCAACCGCGCTCAACAGCCTCGGCCGTCCGCTGGCGGGCAAGACGGGCACAACCAACCAGTCCAAGGACGCATGGTTTATCGGCTTTACGCCGGATCTGGTGATCGGCGTTTATGTCGGTTTTGACGACCCGCGTCCGATGGGCGCCAAAGAAACCGGCGGCCGCGTCGCCGTGCCTGTGGTCAAGGACTTTGTGCAGCAGGCCTTGAAAGACACGCCGCCGCTGCCATTCCGTGTGCCGGCAGGTATCCGCCTTGTACTGGTCGATCCGCAAAGCGGCACGCGCGCCGGCCCCGCCACGCAAAAACCGATTCTGGAAGCCTTTGTGGCCGGCACCGAGCCGGGCGAAGAGCCGATGATGTTTACCGGCCAGGGCGTTTCATCTGTCACCGACGTCACCAATGTCGGAGAAAGCGTGAACACAGGTCTGGGCGGGCTTTACTGATGGGGGGCGGTGCGGGCGGTTTTTTCCGTGATCTGCGCTATGCATTGTCCATCGCATTTCTTTACTTCGGTATTTTTGCGCTGATCGCTATTTGCGTCTGGATCGGCCCGCCATGGGCTGTGGCGCTTGGTTTTGTCATTGTCGGCATGTTTGCCCTGTGGGGGCTGCGCCGCCGCAAGCGTGTCTTTAGCGCGAACCTTGCCGTTCATCCGGATGTTTCGGATATTTCGCCCAATCTGGGGCGCATCATGGCCGATCTTTATCAGCGCGCGGGCGTTCGTCCGCAGGATTATCCGCTCTATGATTTTCGCACGGGGGCGGGCGCAGACAAAAGCACCGCGGCCTTCGGCAACATGGCAGAGACGCCCTCCGCCGCCGTGATGGATTTGGGCCGTCCGGTGCTGGCCGTCTCCGCCCCGCTGCTGGCGCTGATGGATGATGAAGAAGAACGTGCGGTATTGGCCCATGAATTCGTCCATCTGACCGAAAAGCATGTGTATTGGTGCTATATACACGGGTTGTTTGCGGGGGTCGTGACATGGGCGGGCTCTCTGATACAAATGGCGTGGTTCTTCTCGGCCTCCGCCGTGGCGGTGGGGGTATCTCTGGCGGTGGGTGCCGCTATGTGGTTTTATCTGCGCAATTTTTCGGCGGATGGTTTCTATCTGCACGACAAACCCGCCGTGCCGGATGAGATCTATAAAATGCGTAAAAAAAGGTCGCAGATACGCATATGGGCGCGCGCGGTTTTTACGAGCGCCCTGGTGATGGCGATGTTCAACCCGCCGTATTTGGTGATCTACGCCGCTGTATGGGCGCTGCGCTGGTCGGCGGCTATTATCACGCGTGGGGTCAGCCGTGTCACAGAATACAGGGCGGATGCGGGGATTGTGGCGCTGGGGGCGAGCCCGCTGTCGCTGATGACGGCGCTGCGCAAGCTAAGCATTTTGCAAGAACGGGCGCTGGGGGCTGCAGCGGCGCAGCGGGGCGCCGGCTGGCGATGGCGGCTTTTGGGGACTCATCCCTCCCTGCCGCACCGTCTGCGCCATCTGTCGGCGGTGGCCCGCCGGCAGGGTATAGCGGCCAGCGAGATCAAGGCCGCGGCCACAGACCCGATTGTCATCGGTGAAGAGCACAATTACCCGCTCTGGCTGATTCAGCGCATGCAGGCGCAATAAAAGAGAGGCCGTTGTTGCCGGTTTTTCTGGACAAGCAATTGTAAAAAAACAATAATTCGGTATAGGGCACAAAATGCGATGGGGCGGCGTAAAGAGTCCCTTTGACTTTTCATAACATTTTGATATAGTTCTTCCCATGTTTCCGGCGCGCAAGGCAGCTGGAAGGGGTTTTAAGGGGGTTCAGATGACCGCACAGCTTTACACAGCAAGACACGTTGCCAGCGCCGCTGTGCATTATACGGCCACGCTAGGCCTGCTGGCGACGACGGCGCTGGTCGCCCCGGTCTGGGCCATCGGCGCGGCCGCGGTTTTGGTCGGCGGGATCAGCTATATCGGCATCAAATCCCAGAAAAAGGTTTTCGAGGAAAATCTCCTCCAGCATCCGGATGTTTCGGTGATATCACCCAATCTGGGTAAAATCGCCAAAGAGCTTTACGCCGCCTCCGGCCTCAGCGCGACCGATTTCCCCATTTACGATTTCCGCATCGACGAGAAGAAAATCGCCGATAAGCCGGAAGGCGTGCGCAAAGCCCTGCGCGAACAGTTCAACAGCATGGCCGATGTGCACAATGCGGCCGCGATGAACCTCGGCAAGCCGATCATCATGATTTCCAAACCGCTGCTGGCGCTTTTGGATGATGCCGAGGAAAAAGCCGTCCTCGCCCACGAATTCGCCCATGCCGCCGCGAAGCACCAGCATCTGTCGATGCCGCAAAAACTGCTGGGTACTGGAATCACCCTTGCGAACGGGTTGACGCGTTTTGCCGCTTTCCTGTCGGCAGGCTGGGTCGGCGTGCCGGTGGCCATTGTGACGGGTATTGGTGCAAAAATTGCTGCGGCCAGATGGGGCGGCAAATGGGATTTGCTGAAAAAACCGAATGAACAGCTATCTATGCCCGAAAGACTGGAAAGGAAAAAAGCCGGTCAGAAAATCAAAGTGATCGGTGCAATTGGCACAACGGTTGCCGCATCGCTGTTCAACCCGCTCTATCCGTTTTTCTATGCCGCAACCAAGGCCGTCGCTGCGGCCACCAAAGTCGTCACCGGCGCTTTCAGCCGCAGCAATGAATATCAGGCCGACCGCGGCGCGGTGGAGCTGGGTGCCAGCCCGCTTGCGCTTATCACCGCGCTGCGCAAGATGAAAACAGTTCAGGAAGAAAGCCTGAAGGAAGTTTTCGGCACGCTGCCCAAATCCGGCTTCCTCAGCACCGCATGGAAAAACGCCACCGCCACGCACCCGACCATTCCGCGCCGCGCCGCGCGTCTGGCCGACATCGCGCGCAAGAAGGGCTTCACCGATGCGCAGATCAATGCCGCCGTCAACGGCAATGTCGCTGTCGGGCCGGAACACCGCATGGCGCCGGCGCTGATCGAGAAAATGCTCGCGCGCTGATTTTTTGAGAGGATTTGAATCCGGCAGATGATGCGGCCTAGTGGCCGATCATATCGATGCCGAGTTTTTTCAGCATCCGGTCAAGGGATTTAAGGATAGGGCTTTTGCCGCGCGCCGCGGCGCGCATCTCGGCGACTTCCGCGTCCAGCTCGGCGCGGTGCTCTTCCATATCCTTGCGAATGTCTTCGCGCAGCTTTTCGGCGTCAATGCTGTCCATTTGCTGGGCGTGCAGCATGTTCAGGATCTGCTCTTCGTCTTCGGTAATGATACCGTCGGCATTCGCCAGAACGGTACCGAAGTGGATAAGCATGCCGCGATATTCCGGCTCCGTCACCTTGCTCAGCAGGTCAGCCAGGTTTTGCGGAATTTCAAGGTCGGCGGCCAGCGTCATTTTTTGTGTCGGCGTCAGGCCATAGGCGCGGTCAAGGTTGGCGAAGATCTGCTCCAGATAGCTGCGCTCTTCGGGCTGGATAATGCCATCGGCATGGGCAATACAGATCACGCAGCGCCACATGTTATAAAGGCTCGGGCTGATGCCTTCAGAGACGGCCGGCGGCGGTGTCGCGGTGCTATCTGTGCTGTTCATGTCTTGTCCTCGTTTATCTTTGCGGGTCGTTGCTTAATCGGCCATCAGGTCGATGCCCATATGCAGCAGCAGGGCATCGAGCGAACGGGCCAGAAAACTTTTCGGGCGCAGGTCGTTCAGCTTCATTTCATGCGCGAACATTTCATCGTCAATAACGATGCGCACATCCTTGCGGATTTGCTCCATATCAAGGCTGGCAAGCTGGTCGGAACGCAGCTTTTTAAGGATCGCTTCTTCGTTCGGATGCAAATGCCCGTCGACATGCGCCAGCAGTCCGGCGAAATAAATCAGCTGGCTACGGTAATAAGGGTCGTTGATTTTCGGCAGCAGCTCGCCCATGCGCTTGGGGTTTACGATGTCGTCTTCAAGCAGGCGCTTTTGTTCGTCGCTCAGGCCATAGGCGCGGTCCATATTGCCAAAAATGCGGCGCAGATATTCAAGCTCTTCCGCCCCGACCTGTCCATCGGCATGCGCAACCACAATCACGCAGCGCCACATGTAAAACAGGCTGTGGCTGATCGGCTCTCCGGATTTATGGCGGGGTGCGTTCGTCATGACAATAAAGGTACGGTATTCTGCCGTGGGGTGCAAGAATCACGGGCGGCGGGCGGCGTTATTCTCCCGCCGCTTCCGCCAGCGCGTGCAAAACAGCTTCCTGCGTCAAAAGTTCAGGCAGAACGATACCTTCCGGCGCGCCGGGGCCATAGACGATATTAAACGGAATACCGTATTTACCATAGCTTTGCAGATAGGCCGCAATCGTTTCGTCACGCTGCGTCCAGTCCGCCTGCAAACGGACCACGTTTTCGGCCGACAGGGCCATCTGGACATCCTGACGCTCCAGCACAAAGCGTTTGTTCGCCTTGCATGTCAGGCACCAGTCGGCGGTGACGTCAATGAAGACGGTGCGCCCTGCCGCAAGTTCTACGGCAATGCGCGGCTGGTCAAATTTTTCCCATCCTTTGGCCAGGGCAGCGGTGGTGGTGATCGTGAACAGGATGCTGCAAAGCCAGACCGCGGTGGCGACCAGCGCCAGCGCCAGCACTTTGCGCAGCCGTACCATCCATGCCCCCGGACGCGGCATGTATTTAAAAACACCCGGCGAGACGGCCAGCAGGATATAAGGCAGCGCCAGTCCGATCCCGAGGAAGGTAAAGATTGTAAAAATCTCGAAGGTGCCGCGCGCCAGCGCAAAGCCGATGGCCGTGCCCAGAAACGGCGCGGTGCAGGGCGTTGCCAGCAGCGTGGCAAAGGCGCCGGTCAGGAAATGTCCGGCGAGCGTCGGCTCGTCGGCGGCTTTGGGGGTGGCGTGGCGTGCGATAAAACGCGGCAGCGGAATTTCAAACAGCCCCCACATGTTGGCGGCAAAAAGCAGAACCACCACGGTGAGAAAAACCAGAAAGCCCGGATGCTGGAACTGGATGCCCCAGCCAATCGTCTGGCCTGCCGATTTCATCAACGCCAGCGCGCCCGCAATAATCCAGAACGAAAAGATAATTCCCGCGGCGCTGGCCATGAAATTTTTGAAAACCGTTGTGCGGTTGTCTTTGCCGCCGTGACTGACAACAGACAGGATCTTCAGCGACAAGACCGGCAAAACGCAGGGCATCAGGTTTAGAATAAGCCCGCCCAGCAGCGCAAACAGCAAAATTTTATAATCAAAAGCCGCCAGCTTGTCGCGGGTCGCGGCCGACGACATGACCGGCGCATTGGCAGGTCTGGGCGAGAGCGCCAGCGCGCCTTCTGTCCCTTTTGTGCCGCTGGCATAGGTCAGCATGATCTCGCCCGATGCCAGATCGGCCTGAATTTTATCCAGCGGCTCGCTGCTGTGCACGGGCGCGCGCAAAACCAGCGTGCCGGTCTTGGCGTCGTGCTTTACCGCGGGCTTGCCAAAGACGACAGCGGCGGGATGTTCGATAAACAGATCAACATCATTTGCAGGTTTCTCCGCCACGGTCATTTCTGCGACCAGATAAGACCGGTTACCGCTGTCATAGTCGAGCCAGATGCGGTCAAACCGCGCCCCATCATGCGCGGGGACGGGCAGCAGCGTTTTTGCCTGCGCGTAATCTTCGGCCTGTGCGGACGGCGTAGCGGGCCCGGCGGGCAGGTTGAATGTAAGATGATGCGTCTCCGGCACACAAATATCATCGCAGACCAGCAGGTCCAGTTTCAGCTGCAGCGCGAGCGGCGCGCCCGCCTCGGCCAGCGTCAGGTCGAGCGGGAAGACGGCTTCGTGTTTATAGCCGATGTTGTCGATATCAAAAATTGTGAAGCGGAAGGGCACCGGCCAGTATATGTGGGTATCGGCAAGGTTTTGCGACCCGCTCCAGTCCAGTGCGGGCGGCAGACCGGCATCGCCGGGGGTGCGCCAGTAAATCTTCCAGTTGCCTTCCATGCGGATGCGCAGCGCGGCAGGCACGGTGTCCTGATCGCCCGTGGCGGTGACGGGGCTGAAAATCTCGGCGCTGGTGTGGAACACGCGCGGGGCCTGCACCGGCACGCCGGAAATTTGTGCGGCCGCTGGTGCGGCGGCGGCCAGCGTCAGAAACAGGCAAAACAATGAAAACAGACGAAAGAGCGGCAAAGGAACCCCCGCAGATTTGAAAACACGCGTGCTTTGAGAAATATAGGTGCAAAGCCGCGCAAAGTCCAATGACCTTGCACAGGCACTGGCGGCAGAAAACGGGTTTTATCCCGCGATACGCTGTTTCAGGGTTTCGATATCGGCGGCCAGCTGGCGGTCGGCCAGCAAAAGCTCTTCGATCTTGCGCACACCGTGGATGATGGTGGTGTGGTCACGCCCGCCGAATTTGCGGCCGATTTCGGGCAGCGAATGTTCGGTCAGCGCCTTGGCCAGATACATCGCAACCTGACGCGGGCGGGCAACAGGCCGTGCGCGGCGCGGCGACAGGATGTCGGTCATGCGCAGGTTGTAATGGTCGGCCACGCGGCGCTGGATGTCTTCGATGGTGATGCGGCGGCCTGCGGCGCGCAGCAGGTCTTGCAGCAGCTCTTCGGCACCGGCCAGCGTCACGGCACGGCCGACCAGCTCGGCATGGGCGATCAGGCGGTTGAGCGCGCCTTCAAGTTCGCGCACGTTGCTGGTAATTTTTTCGGCCAGAAAGACCAGAACGTCTGCGGGCATTTCACGTTTCATCAAAACGCATTTTGCGCGCAAAATTTCGAGCCGCAGTTCAAAGCTGGTGTTCTGGATACCCGCCACCAGCCCCATGCCCAAGCGGGAACGCAGACGGTCATCGAGACCTTCCAGATCGCCCGGTGCCTTGTCGGCAGACAGAACGACCTGCTTGCCCTGATCCATCAGCGCGTTGAAGGTATGAAAAAATTCCTGCGCGGTGGATTCTTTGCCGCAGATAAACTGGATGTCGTCGATCATCAGGATATCGACGCCGCGCACATATTCTTTGAAGGCCATGGTGTCCCGGCTGCGCAGGGCGCGCACGAACTGGTACATGAATTTTTCGGCCGACATATAGACGACGCGTTTTTCGGGTGCGCGCGCGGCAACGTCCTGCGCGATGGCCTGCATCAGATGCGTCTTGCCAAGGCCGACGCCGCCTTGCAAGAACAGCGGGTTGAATGTGACGTTTTCACCTGACGCCAGTTTCTTGGCGGCGGCATAGGCCAGCTCGTTGCTGGGCGCGACGATGAAGTTGTCAAAGGTAAAGCGCGGGTCAAGCGCGGATGACAGCGACTCGACCGCTTCGGCCGCCGCATTTTCATTGGCGGTTGTGACGGGCTCATAGGCGCGCGCGGCCTCGGCAGCGGCCGGTTTGGCGGCGGCGATGCTATAATCAATGCGCGTGCAACCCGCGATATGCATGGCGCAAAGCTTGGCCAGACGGTCGCCGTAATGGGTGCGTACCCAGTCGCGGATAAAACGCGTGGGGACGCGGATGTCGAGCGCGCCGGCATCAAAGGCGCGTGCCTCCAGCGGCAGAATCCAGCTGCGGAATGCGGTCTCGCCGATATCGGATTTCAGCGCGGCTTTGACAGATTCAAAACCGGCAGCATAGGTTGCCAGAGGAGAGAGGGAATCGCTGCCCGTTGTTTCGTCTTTGTGGACAATCGTATTCCCGCCTTCGAACATGTGCGCCTCTGACTAAAAAAAAGCAAAACCCAAAACCCTTTTCACACCCTTCGGATGGCTGCTGCTTCGCCGTCGCCCAAGTGTGAGGACGATAAACGATTCTGCTGCTTTCCTATGTGAAGGAAAACCGGCACAAGGATGAAAAGGCTCAAAAACCGCGCGGGCTCTTGTCTTTTTTATCTGTGCAGGTGTGAAGTGAGGCAAGACTAACGGCGGGTAAAAAGAGTCGCAAGAGAAGATTGTGGATAAAATTAAAAAAGCAAGAAACGAACTAAATTATGATTTGGCGCGCGCATTTTTTTGCGATGAAAAACAGCTGTGCAAAAAGTTTTTTATTGCGATTTTTGAATCTGTTTTTTTGTGTCCGATTCTGATGTGAAAAATGAAGGCGCAGATCGTTTTTAATTGACAGTGTTTCGGTATGAATCGGGAACAGCGGGCGGGAATCATCACCGCGCCGTCGCGCCAAAAAAGAATCGGGCGCAGAATCGGCTGGCATTGCGGCGCAGTGCTGCAGGCAAAAAAAAACGCCGCAGTGTGCGGCGTTCTTTACGAAGGAGAGCCGGTGAACCCGGTCTTTGTTATTTCTTGGTCGTCTTGAGCGTCTTGATCTTTTTGGACAGACGCGAAATTTTGCGCGATGCGGTTTTCTTGTGCAGAACGCCTTTGTTGGCGCCGCGCTGGATTTGCGGCTGGGCGGCCTTCAGCGCTTCGGCGGCGGCTTGCTCGTCACCTTTGGCGATGGCTTCTTCAACCTTGCGGATAGAGCCGCGCAGTTGCGACGTACGGCTCTTGTTCTGAGCGGCGACACGGGCGTTGCGGCGGACGCGTTTCTTGGCGGACTTATGGACGGGCATTCAAGTACTCTTTCTGTTTTAAAAGGCGTTATCTTTGTCAAACCGGCAGATATGACCGGCGGAGCCCCGGCGCACGGCAGAATCAGACTGATCCCCGGCGGCAACAGGATTTCACGGTTTTTAAAGCGGTTCCCGTCCAAAGTCAACCGGCGAGAGGGCCTCACGCGCAAATAATCCGGAAAACCCGCCCAAATCAGGCAAAATCGGCCATAAAAGGCTGTTTTATTTGCCTTTAAACACCGCTGGGCGCTTTTCGACAAAGGCGGCCATGCCTTCTTTCTGGTCGGCGGTGGCAAAGCTGCTGTGAAACAGGCGGCGTTCGAATCTGATGCCTTCGCTCAGGGTGGTTTCGTGCGCGGCATTCACGGCCTCTTTCGCCATCATGGTGGCGATGGGGGAAAAGGCGGCGATTTTCTCGGCGGTCTTGATCGCCTCGGCCATCAGTTCGGCGGCAGGCACGATGCGCGCGACAAGCCCGGCACGTTCGGCTTCTTCGGCATCCATCATGCGGCCGGTCAGGCAAAGCTCCATCGCCTTGGATTTACCGACAAGCCGCGTCAGGCGCTGCGTGCCGCCGGCGCCCGGAATGGTGCCGATGGTGATTTCGGGCTGGCTGAATTTGGCCGTATCGGCGGCCAGAATAAAATCGCACATCATCGCCAGTTCACAGCCGCCGCCCAGCGCGTAGCCTGCGACCGCGGCGATAACGGGTTTGCGCGCGCGGGTGATGCGTTCCCAGTTGCTGGTGATAAAATCACCGGCATAGACATCGACAAATCCTTTGGCGGCCATTTCCTTGATATCCGCGCCTGCGGCAAAAGCCTTTTCGCTGCCGGTGATAATCATGACGCGGACGCTGTCGTCTTTTTCAAAAACCTCGACCGCGGCAGAAAGCTCGTCCATCAAGGCCTGACACAGCGCGTTCAAGGCCTTCGGTCGGTTCAGTGTGATAATACCGACAGGGCCTTTTTGTTCGGTCAGGATGTTTTCGTAGGTCATAGCGGTATCCTTTTTTTGCGGTGATGTGGCGCTGTGCATGGGCAGGCTCCGGTTACTTGGGGACGGGGGCGATTTTAAATTGCACCTGATGGATGCCTTTTTCGCCCTGTTTGGTGAAAACGTCGATGATCAGCATCTCGTTCTTGCGGCGATAGACGTTGTGGCTGCCTTTTTGCAATTGCCAGCCCAGCGGCGGCAGCACCTGATGGTAGTAACTAAGCACCTGACGGAACTGCGCCGGTGTTTCGGCTGTGGTCTCCAGGATGCGTCCGTCGGGCGTATCAAAGGCCACCATCTTCGACAGGTCTTCGGTCATGGTCTTCATCAAAGGCAGATCGGTGATGACCTTGGAATAATCCGCCCATGCCGCGGCGGGCAGCAGCAGCAGCGCAAAAACAGCGGCGATCGGAATCATGCGGAACATCAGGCGCTCCCCCGTAAAGGCGTTATTTTTATTTCTGGCGTGCCGGACAATAAAATGTCGAGCGGCCACCCTGCGTTATTCTCTTGATTCCGCCGGTCTTTGGCAAGGGGCAGGTGCAGCCGCGGCATTTTTCGCCTTCCTTGCCGTAAACCGCCCATTGGTGCTGGAAATAGCCGAGCTCGCCGTCGCTTTGCACGTAATCACGGATAGAGCTGCCGCCTGCGGCAATCGCTTTTTCAAGCACATGGCGGATCGCTGCCCATAATTTTTTGATTTCGGCAGGCTTGATCGTTGCGGCGGGGCGGGCAGGGTCGATTTTTGCCTCGAACAAAGCCTCGGCGGCATAAATATTGCCAACGCCGACAACAAGCGCCTGATCCATGATGGCGATTTTGACCGCGGTTTTTTTACCTGCCAGTTTTTCGGCCAGATAGGCGGGGGAAAAATCACTGTCCAGCGGCTCCGGCCCCAGATGCGCGAAATGACGCGACCGCGCCAGATCTTTTTCGGCGGCAATATCCAGCACACCAAAACGCCGCGCATCGTTAAAGACCACGCGGCTGCCATCACCCAGATGGAAAATCACATGATCGTGTTTTTCGGGTCTGTATTTTTCGTCCTTTTGCGCAATCACCATACGCCCCGACATGCCCAGATGCGCAATCAGCACATCGCCCGATGCCAGATGGATCAGGATATATTTGGCGCGGCGACGAATGGATGTGATGCGCTGCTGCGCGCATCTGTGTGCCAGATCGCGCGGAAACGGAAAGCGCAACCCCTTGCGCCGCAGTTCAAGGCGCGCCAGTGTTTTGCGCGTCATCGCCTTATCAAGGCCGCGGCAGACAGTTTCAACTTCGGGTAATTCGGGCATGGGGCCGTGCGCGCTTCTTTAGTATTTTTATCCCCCGGTATATGAAGGCTCGGCTTTTGGTTTGCTGCGGCCGGGGCTTGTCAATCTGTTTGCCTGCTCGATCATGTCCATGGTGCTGACATGCACCGCTTCTGCGTAACGCTCAAGGACTTGCGCGAAGGCAGGATCATGCTGCGCGAGCGCGCGCGTGACGTCGAGGATTTTAACGCCGCTATGTTGCATGTCTTTGGCAAAGCTTTGCAGCATTGAACTTGCCGCTTCGTAAGAACCGCTCTCTGCGGCGATATGCACAGCAGCTGCTTTCTCCTGTGCGGAGAACGTCTGGGAAGAAAGATACAAGCTGCAGCGCATCCGGCTGTTTTCTTCCGCCGCGGTGAAGAGATTTTCGGCCTTGGGGAAAAGATCTTTAAAAACGTCGGTGTAACGGGTCATGGCGGTGCATCCTGATGAGGTGGAATCGAAGCAACTGACTGTCAATTATACATAATTGAGCAACCCTGTCCAGCGGAACGGGGGTATGTTTGATTAACGAATTGATATTAAATGTTTTTATCTGCGGCGGCGCTGGATGGTGACGGGACGCAGGAGGGCGACATCGTCCCGCAGCTCGGGCGTGTCCAGCACGCGCAGGGCGGTTTTGATGTCCGCTGCACGCTCCGGCACGGCGCGGGCAAGCCAGTCATGCAGCGGGCCGATGGTGTTTTTTTAGCGCGGCATGTGTCTGGCGCGACAGGGTTTCGCTTTGTTCGATAAATTCCCCGCGCGGCAGCACGCCCTGCGGGATGGTGCCGTTATGCCGTGCGTATCTTTCGCTGTAGATATGCGTTTCGATCCGGCTTGTGCCGTCCGGCTGTGGCGTCACAGTGATTTCAAAGACGGGGCGTGCGCCCAGCGCCAGCGCCGTCAAGGCCTGTTTGCGCTGCGGGTCTTTGGTCGGGACAGATACGCCATGCGTATCGGGCACGCCGCCGTTCATAAACGGATTGCGTCCGGGGCGCGCGTAAAACAGCCACAGGCGCAGGGTGTTTTCGCGCGTATCCATATCGGTGCGGCTAAAAAATTCCAGCCCGTCTTTGGACGGCAGGGCACGCAGAATATCGACAAAGGGCGCAAGGACGCGGCTATAGGTCTGGAAATGGGTTTCTTTTTCATCCTGCGTTTTTTCCGCCGCGGTTTTATGGGCGGGGTTGCGGGCGCGCAGGGCGGCGATGGCGCGGGCGACGTCTTCGGGCCCCTTGATAAAATTATCGGCGGCGCGGTTAAAAGGGGCGGCGGGTTTTTTGTCTTCGCGCGGCGGCTCTGCGGTCATGACGACGGCCCTCTCTTGCGGATATTGATGGGCGGCAGAACCTCGATATCGCTCTGCGGCGAGAGCAGGCGCGTAACCTCTGCGATGCGGGCGGGCGCGTGGGTTTTCAGCCAGTTTTCAATCTCGGAAAGAAAATCTTCGGCGCGGGTCAGGGATGTTTCGGCAGATTTGTCGATAACCATGCCGTAGTTGCCGCAGTAAATACTGTATTTCTTTCCGGCCTGCGGCGGCTCGTAACTTTCGATATAGGTATATCGTGTCAGACGCTCTGCGCCCGCTGCATCGGGTTTAAAGCTCAGGCGCAGCACCGGCGTTTCGCTGAGCGCCAGCTGCTGGCTGAAATCCTGCCGCTCCGGCGTGCTGTTTTTGCTTTCGATGGAAATCATATGGCTGACAGGCGCATCATGCAGCTTGCCGGCAGATGTGGCTTCGCGGGTATGGAACAGCCAGACGTTGATGTGCGGCGGCATATCGGGACGCTCCGGATATTCGCCGGGGCGCACGATATCGGTGCGGGTAAAAAATTCCAGCCCGCTTTCATCCGGCGGCAGAGATTTCAGCGCAGCCAGCAGCGGTGCAACGCGGGCGTCAAAGACGGCATAGGCTTCATCGGTGCTTTGCGGCGCGGCGGCTGGCGGTGCGGGGATATCGGACAGGGGCACGGGCGCGGCGGCGGGGGTGGTTTCCCGTCCGGCGCGCGCAAAAGTCTGGCGAAGTTTTTGCACCCAGCGTTTCATGCGTCCTCTGATTGGATCGAGATGCCATAATACACAGCCGCGTTTCACCGTCAACCCATCAAAAAGGGGCGAATCTGAAGATCGGGCCGATGTTGCCGTATGTGATCTTTTTGGCGTGGAGGGCGCTCAGGGCTTCGGGCGTTTGCGCACGGTGAGGGGACGCAGAACCGCCACCGTGTCCTGCAGGGTGCTGGCCTGCTGTGCCGTTTCGCGGTTTTCAAGCGCGCTGCGCACTTCGTGGATACGCTCGGGCGCGACATCGCTGACCCATCCGGCGATCACGGCAATAAATTCCTCCAGCTTCTGATGCGTGCGTTTGTCATGCGTATAGTTGCTGCACGCATAATCCCCGCGGTACGCGCCGGGGTGACGGCTGTTCGGGGCATAGTGATAGGCTTCGGTATAGCGGTGGCTTTGGATGACGGCCTCTTTTCCCTCTGTCTGTTCCAGCCGCAGATGCAGCACGGGGCGGTCGGAGATCAGAATATCCTGATTTTGTTCTTGCGCGGGCTCGGTGCCGTAAGGCCATGCGGCGACTTGCGCGGGGGCTGTTTTTATCGCGCGCGGTTTTTTGGGCATATAAAGACTGTGGGTTTCGCAGCCTGTTTGCTTCAAATCATCGGGCGCGGCCTGGCTGTAGATCAGCCACATGTTGATGGCTTTGCTTTCGGCACGGTCGTTGAACCCGCCGTTCACGAAAGTATCCGCACGCACAAAAAACTCCAGCCCGTCTTTGTTGGGCGGCAGGCTGCGCAGCGCGTCGACCAGCGGCTCGATGTCTTTTTTATAGGGCCCGAAAGCTTTTTTCATCTGGCGCGCGTGTTTGTCCGCGGCGACCTTGGCGGCTTTTGTCTGGGCCGTTTGCGCGGCGATGGCCTGCGCCTGTGCGCGGGCTTCGCTTTGCTGACGTTGACGCTGCTGCTGTTCGGCGCTGCTGGTGAATTGTTCGGCAAGGGCTTTAGCGGTCTTGGGCATAAACGTGAACTCCGGCAACGGGCGACGCCGACAATACGGGCCGCGCAAGTGGGGCCAGACTAGAGAGGCGACGTATATATGTCAAGCGGAGCAGGGCAAGATATTGAAAAGATAAAATAAAAAGAGCCGGATCTTGCGATCCGGCCCCTTTTGTTGTGTCTGAAAGCTTTCGCTTACATCATGCCGCCCATGTCGCCATGGCCGCCATGTGCATGCGGTTCGTCTTTCTTCGGCAGCTCGGCAATCGTGGCTTCGGTTGTGATCATCAGACCCGCAACAGAGGCCGCGCCTTGCAGTGCGGTGCGGACAACCTTCACCGGATCGATGATGCCGGCGGCAACGAGGTCACAGTATTTGTCTTTCTGTGCATCGTAGCCGAAATGAGCTTCTTTTTGCTCCGACAGTTTGCCGACAACGATCGAACCTTCAACGCCTGCGTTATAGGCGATCTGGCGGATCGGTGCTTCGAGGGCACGGCCGATGATCTCGATACCGACTTCCTGGTCGCGGTTGGCGGGCTTGAGGTTCTTCAGAACGCGTTTTGCGTAGAGCAGAGCGGTACCACCACCGGGGATGATGCCTTCTTCGACGGCAGCGCGGGTTGCGTGCATGGCGTCTTCTACGCGGTCTTTGCGTTCTTTCACTTCAACTTCCGTCGCACCGCCGACGCGGATCACGGCAACACCGCCGGCGAGTTTCGCCAGACGTTCCTGCAGTTTTTCCTTGTCGTAGTCAGAGGAGGTTTCTTCGATCTGCGCTTTGATCTGGGTGATACGTGCTTCCAGATCTTTCTTTGCGCCCGCGCCGCCGATGATCGTGGTGTCATCTTTGGTGATGCGGACTTTTTTCGCGCGGCCGAGCTGGTTCAGCGTAACGCTTTCCAGTTTGATGCCGAGGTCTTCGGAGATCACTTCGCCGGAGGTCAGGATCGCCATATCTTCCAGCATCGCTTTGCGGCGATCGCCGAAACCGGGTGCTTTCACGGCAGCGACTTTCAGACCGCCGCGCAGTTTGTTGACAACCAGGGTCGCCAGCGCTTCGCCTTCGACGTCTTCAGCCACGATCAGCAGGGGCTTGCCCGACTGAACAACAGCTTCGAGGATCGGCAGCATGGATTGCAGGTTGGACAGTTTCTTTTCAAAGAAAAGAATGTACGGGCTGTCCATTTCGCAGACCATTTTGTCGGCGTTGGTGATGAAGTAGGGGGACAGATAGCCGCGGTCGAACTGCATGCCTTCAACAACGTCCAGTTCGGTGTCGAACGATTTGGCTTCTTCGATCGTGATGACGCCTTCGTTGCCGACTTTCTGCATTGCTTTGGCCAGCATTTCGCCGACTTCTTTGTCGCCGTTGGCGGAAATCGTGCCGACTTGCGCGATTTCGTTGTTAGAGGCGATTTTCTTGGCGCGTTTTTTGATGTCTTCGATCACAGCTTCAACAGCCATGTCGATACCGCGTTTCAGATCCATCGGGTTCATGCCGGCGGCAACCGACTTCACGCCTTCGCGGAAGATCGCTTGTGCCAGAACGGTTGCGGTGGTTGTGCCGTCACCGGCCAGGTCGTTCGACTTGGAGGCAACTTCGCGCACCATCTGTGCGCCCATGTTTTCAAAGTTGTCTTCCAGTTCGACTTCTTTCGCAACCGTGACACCGTCTTTGGTGATGCGGGGTGCGCCGAAAGATTTCTGGATGACCACGTTGCGGCCTTTGGGGCCCAGCGTGACTTTGACAGCGTTTGCCAGCGTATCAACGCCTTTCAGCATTTTCTGGCGGGCGTCTGCGGAGAATTTTACGTCTTTGGCAGCCATAGTGTGTGACTCCTTCAATAAATGAAAATGAGGTTAAGCAGCCTTCTTGGCTTTTTTGCCTTCGATGATGCCCATGATGTCGCTTTCTTTGACAACAAGCAGCTCTTCGCCATCGATGGTGACTTCGGTGCCCGACCATTTGCTGAACAGCACAAGGTCGCCGGCTTTCACATCGAGCGGCAGCAGTTTGCCGGCTTCGTCGCGGGTGCCGGTGCCAACAGCGAGAATTTCGCCTTGGGCCGGTTTTTCTTTGGCGGTGTCGGGGATGATGATGCCGCCAGCGGTTTTGGCGTCGCTTTCAAGGCGGCGCAGCAGAACGCGGTCGTGCAGGGGACGGAATTTCATGTTCGTATCCTCTTCAGTTGAACAAGGTATAAAGTCCGGTTTCGGGAAAGCCCAACCTTTGGCACTCTCCTCGGACAAGTGCCAGATACATAGCACCGGCCTGCGCCGTTTTCAACTGTAATCGGGGCCGGTTCGATTTAAAAAAGATAATAAAACCAATAGTTTTGCCCCTGTTTTGGCACTCTGTAGGTATAAGTGCCAAGTGATTGATTTTAAAGTTTTTTAACAATGGTTTGGTAATATATGCTTAAATAGAGGTATGAATAGGTACTTCTATAACGAACGCGTGCCAGATTTCGTAATAGGAGATTAGGAATATGGCAAACTTGATTTTGCAACTGAAAGACTACCGCCTGACAACGGCGGAAATACTGTACCATTTGCCCGATCATCCCAGCCTGCTGCAAACCTATCTTTGGCAGGAATACGACCGCGCACCGGAATTTCCCGAGCTTTACCGCTTCCTCGATTTCTGGACGCGCGAGATCGAGGGTCGGCTGCATTCCGTCCGTGTGGCCAGCAAAAAGCTGATTACCCCCGAAGACATCCGCATGTGCCGCCACGAATTTCTGGTCAACTAGGGCGCGGGGCGGCTTTGTTCCTGCTTTCGCCGCGGCCTGTCCTCGGCTAGACTGCCGCGCATGCGCACCCTTTATGAAGACATGACCGCTTTGCCTGCCCTGCCGCAGGGCACCGTCCTTGCCATCGGCAATTTCGATGGCGTGCATCCGGGGCATGCGGCTTTGGTGAAACGCGCGCAAGATATCGCGGCGGCACAAAAACTGCACGCCGCCGTCCTGACCTTCGAGCCGCATCCGCGTGAATTTTTCCTGCCCGATGGCGATCCGTTCCGCCTCACGCTGCTGCCCGAAAAAGCGCGGCGTCTTATGGCGCTGGGGGCAGGGCATATTTTTGCGCCCGCTTTTGATGCCGGTTTCGCGGGGCTTTCTGCCACTGATTTTATGGGCTTTCTGCGCGACCGTCTGCATGCACGGCACGTTGTGGTGGGGGCTGATTTTGCCTTTGGCAAAAACCGCAGCGGCAATGTGGACAGCCTGCGCGAGATGTTCGACGTCACCGTGATCGACCCCGTGACCTGCGGCGATGGCGCGGCTTATTCATCCACGCGCATCCGCGATCTTTTGCGCCGCGGCGATCTTGCGGGCGCCGCGCAGCTGCTGGGCCGCCCGTGGGAAATCGAAGCCGAAATCGTCCACGGCGACAAACGCGGGCGCGAACTGGGCTATCCCACCGCCAACCAGCAGGTTGACCGTTATGTGCGCATTCCCTATGGCATTTATGCCGTACGTGCGCGTATCGAAGGCGAAGAAAAGCCGCGCGAAGCCGTGGCCAATTTCGGCATTCGCCCGATGTTCCGCATCCGTCAGCCGATTTTCGAGACACATATTTTTGATTTTCATCAATCAATATATGGAAAAATTTTGCGGGTCGAGCCGGTGAAATATCTGCGCCCCGAAAAGATTTTCGACGGGCTGGAGCCCTTGATTGCGCAGATGAAACAGGATTGCCTTGCCGCGCGTGCTGTGTTCAAATCTTGAAAAGGGGATTTTTTCCCTCCGTCAAAACAGCGTGGAGTAAAAAAACGCGACATGAATCAGCCGCAGCAGACCAAGAAATTTCGCCCCGGACAGTTTTTTCTGTTCGGGATGTTCGTTATTTGCAGCATTGTTTTTCTGGACCAGTACACAAAATGGATGGTGCTGGAAACGATGCTGCGTACCGGCGGGGACAACCCGTCGTTTCAGGACTGGTTTGTCACGCGCCAACCGCTCGAATTTTTCTTCGACAAGCGTGAAACCTACGAAACCCGCGAAATCAACGGTTTTCTCAATCTGGTCATGGTCTGGAATACCGGCATCAGTTTTGGCATGTTCAGCGATAACACCAGTCTGGAAGGCAACAAGGGCCTGTCGTTGGTCTTTATCGCCCTGTCGCTGGTGATCTCTCTCACCCTGATCGTCTGGCTGGCGCTGGCGCGCAGCCGCCTGCTGGCCCTGTCGATCTCTCTGATCGTGGGCGGAGCGATTGGCAACGTGATTGACCGTGTCCGTTTCGGCGCCGTGGCCGATTTTGTCGATGTGCATGTTTCCGGCTATCATTGGCCTGCTTTTAATCTGGCTGACAGCTGTATTGCCATCGGGGCACTTTTTCTGGTAATTGATACCATGCTGTCGAAAGACAAAGGCCTTTTCCGCGACTGACGACAGGCGCGGCGGGCTCTCATCCAAGGATGCCAAAGGTGCTTATGATGCGTAAAACTGCGACCCGTCTTGCTTCCCGTTTTTTGCTGCTGACCGCGCTGATGTCGGCGCCGCTGCTGCTGGCCGGCTGCGAGAGCCTCAAAAAGCAGGTCGGCGTCGGCCGTCATTCGCCCGACGAATTCGCCGTGGTCAAACGCGCGCCGCTGACGCTGCCGCCCGAATATGCGCTGCGTCCGCCCTCTGCCGATTATATCCCGCCTGCATCCGAAGCCACCCAGCAGGCACGCAGTGTGCTGATGGGCGATGCGTCTGCCGCAGCGGCCGCGTCGGGCGGCACAGCGGAGCAGGCCTTTCTCGCCCGCACCGGTGCGGCGCAGGCCGATCCGGATATCCGCGCCGCCATCAACCGTGACAACGGCTATATCGCTTTGCAAAACCGTACCGTGGCCGATCGCCTGATTTTCTGGAGCGAAAGCGAAGACAAGCCCGACCGCGCGCCGACCTCTGTCGTCGATGCCGCAGCTGAAGCCGAACGCATCCAGAGAAACCGCGAAGAAGGCAAGCCGGTGACGGACGGCAACGTGCCGGTGATCGAGAAAAAGAAAAGCACGCTCGACAAAATTTTCTGATCCGGCTCTTGGCTTAAAACGCACCAGCCAGCTGCGCCGCATCGGGCGCATCCAGTATGATATCGGCTTTCATTTGATGCCTGAACCAGGTGATCTGCCGCTTGGCATAGCGCCGCGTAGACTGCTGCGCCGCGGCCATGGCGTCGTTTTGGCTGGCGCGGCCGTCAATAAAATCCCGCAGCTCCGGATAACCGAGCGCCTTGTGCAGCGGCCAGATGTTATCGCCGGCGGGCGGCGGGAAGGCGCGCGCTTCGTCAAGCCCGCCGCGGGCTATCATCTGTGAAAATCTTTCATCGCAGCGTTCATAAAGCCATGTGCGCGGCGGCAGTAGCGCGATTTTGATAAAACGCAGATGTGCCGGCGGCGGTACAGGCGGCAGCGATTGCCAATAGGCAAGGCTTTTTCCTGTATGCTCCAGTATCTCCATCGCGCGCACCAGCCGCTGTGTATTGCCGGGGTGCAGCCTGGCTGCCATGACGGGGTCCTGGGCGGCTAGGCGGGCGTGAAAGGCCGCATTGCCCTGCGCCGCCATTTCGGCGCCCAGCCTGCGGCGGATTTCTTCGGGCACGGCGGGCATGGGGCTGAGGCCTTCGGTCAGGGCGCGGATATAAAACCCCGTGCCGCCGACAATCACCGGTAAACTGTTGTGCGCCAGCGCCGCATCAATTTCATGCATCGCCATATCGCGCCAGCGCGCGGCGCTGCACAGGTCATCCGGGGAGAGTGTGCCGTAAAGCCGGTGCGGCGCGGCGGCAAGGTCTTCGGCGCTGGGCTGCGCCGTCAGCACCGGCAAGCCCGCATAAACCTGCATGGAGTCGGCATTGATGATGACGCCGCCGCGCACGCGCGCGACATCGAGCGCCAGACCGGATTTGCCGCTGGCTGTCGGCCCGCCGATGACAAGGACGTTCTGCAGGGCAGCGTTCTGCACGGCGGGCATAAAAAACGCGTTCCGGTTATTTCAGTTTAAGCGCAACGAAACGGCGGTCTTCCTTGCGGGCCACAAACAGCAGGACAGAACTGCGTCCGGCTTTTTTCGCCTCGGCCACTTTTTGCGCGACGTTCTCGGGCGTGCCGCTTTCCTGCTGGTCGATTTCGACAATCATGTCGCCGACGGCAATCCCGCGTTCGGCGGCGGCGCCTCTGGCGGTGACGGCGGTCACAATGACGCCTTTCATGCCTTCGGGCAGGCCGTGCTGCTGGCGCAGTGTTTCATCAAACGGGGCGATGGTCATGCCCAGATCGGTGATGTCTTTTGCAGCCGCTGCGGCGGGTGGCGCGGGCTGTGCCGGTGCCGCGCCTGCGGCGGCGGCTTGCGCGGGCTGTTCCATTTGGCCCAGTTCAACCGTCACACTTGTTTCGCTGCCCTTGCGCCAGAGGGTGACGGGCACTTTTTTGCCGACTTCGGTTTCAGCCACGATACGCGGCAGGCGGCGCATGGCATCAATATTTTGCCCGTCAAAACTCAGGATGATATCACCTTCCTGAATGCCGGCTTTTTGTGCCGGGCTGTCCGGCGTCAGACTGGAAACCAGCGCGCCGCGAGCTTTGCCTTTCAGCCCGAAACCTTCGGCGATTTCAGGCGTGACGTCCTGAATACGCACGCCCAGCCAGCCGCGGCGCGTCTGGCCGTATTTGACCAGCTGCGCCACAATGTTTTTGGCAAGGTTTGACGGCACCGCAAAGCCGATCCCGACAGAACCGCCGGTGGGGGAGAAAATGGCCGTGTTCACGCCGACAACCTCGCCCTGCATATTGAACATCGGGCCGCCGGAATTGCCGCGGTTGATGGACGCATCGGTTTGGATAAAATCGTCATAGGGGCCCGCGTTGATATCGCGCTGGCGTGCCGACACGATGCCGGCGGTGACCGAACCGCCCAGACCAAACGGGTTGCCGATCGCCAGCACCCAGGACCCGACTTTGGCGTTGTCGCTGTCCCCCCAGTTTACGGCGGTCAGCTGACGGCCTTCGACGCTGACGCGCAGCACGGCCAGATCGGTTTTTTCATCCACGCCGACCAATGTGGCATCCAGCGAAGTGTCGTCTTGCAAAATAATCCGAATTTCATCGGCGTCTTTGATAACGTGGTTGTTGGTGACGATATAGCCGTTTTGCGCGTCAATCACAAAACCGGAGCCGAGCGCGGAGACTTTATCCTGACGCTGCGGCAACTGGCCGCGGTATTGTTCGTAGAAATCTTTGAAGAAATGTTCAAACGGCGATCCGGGTGGAAACTGTGGCAGCTGCGGCGCGGCCTGCGTTATTTTGGAGGTGGTCGAAATATTGACCACAGCCGGCAGCAGTTTTTCGGCCAGTGTTTCAAAACTGGCAGGTACGGTTGCCTGTGCCTGTGCGGGCGCGGCGGCCAGCGTCAGCGGTGCGGTCATCATCGCGGCCGCCAGCAAAGGGGCGGCAAGGGCGGAAAAGAACGGACGGCGAGCAGACATACGGCAGACTCCTTGTGAAAGATAAAGGACGGACGGGGCGGCAGGCCCTGCGTCCGGCTGTTTTCGAACCTGATTATAATAGGTATGCCGATGCGGGGCGAAGGTCAATATTTACGCACTAAATATCTGGCAAGACAAAGAAATCAGAACCCGCGCAGCACGGCAACGATCATAAAGCCCATAACGGCAAAAAGCAGCCCGAGGTTCCGTATCTGCGCATCGCTCAGTTCGGCGATTTTCATGACCATTTCGCGCATGCCGCGCGGAAAGGCGGCATACATCGCCCCCTCGATCACAAACATCAGGCCAAGGGCGGTCAGCAGATCAAACATCGCGGTGGCTCCCCTTGCGGGCTTTGTTTAGCGTTTTTTGCCCTGTTCGCTGCCAAAGAAGCGGAAGAAATCACCCTCCGGCTTCAGGATCAGCGTCGTGTTCTCGCCGGGCAGGCTTTTGCGGTAAGCCTCCATCGTGCGGTAAAACGCATAGAATTCAGGGTCGCGTTTAAACGCTTCGGCATAGATCATAATCGCCTGTTCGTCGCCCTGACCGCGCAGGATCTGCGCTTCACGCTCCGCATCGGCCAGAATGACGGTGCGCTCGCGGTCGGCTTTGGAGCGTACTTCCTGTGCGATTTCCTGCCCCTGGGCGCGGAATTCGGCGGCTTCGCGTTCGCGTTCCGTGCGCATGCGGTCGTAAATGGCCTGACTGGTCTGTTCGGGCAGATCCGCACGGCCGATACGTACATCGACAATCTCGATGCCCAGACGTTCAACCGCGCCGTTTACTTGCGTGCGGATATTGTGCATCAGCGCGCCGCGTTTGTCGGACAGGATATCGTTCAGGCTGGTGTTACCCATGGTCGAACGCATGGTCGAGTTGATGATGTTGCTGATGCGCGAATTCGCCTGATCGGTTGTTTGCAGCGATTTATAAAACGCGAGCATGTCGGTGATGCGGTAACGGGCAAAGGTATCGACAACGATACGCTTGCGGTCGGACAGAATAACTTCTTCGGGCACGGTATCGACGTTGATCGCGCGTTTTTCAAAAGACAAAACCTGCTGGATGACAGGGATTTTGAATTTCAGACCGGGGTCGGTATGCAGCTCTACGGGTTCACCGAACTGGATGACGATGCTCTGCTGATGTTCCGGTACGATAAAAACTGACTGGCTGAGGCCGAACAGGGCCAAAAGCAGAATGACGAGGAAAATGGCGGGGGTCTTGCTCATGATATTCTTCTCCTTGCGTACCGGTTACTGGCGCGGGGCGGCTTTGCCGCCTTCCAGCTGCATATAGGGCAGCACAGGTACGCCCCCCCTGTCGTCACCGACGATGATTTTGCGGCTTTTCATCAGAATTTCCTGCATGGTTTCGATATACAGGCGTTTTTGCGTGACGTCTTTCGACTGGGCATAGGCTTTGTAGATCGACAGGAAACGCTGCGCGTCACCGGTGGCGCGGCTGGTGACGGATTCTTTGTAAGCTTCGCCGTCCTGCAGCAGTTTTTGCGCGTCACCGCGGGCGCGCGGCACGATGTCGTTGCGATAGGTTTCGGCTTCGTTGCGCAGACGTTCGCGGTCGGCACGGGCGCGCTGGACATCGTTAAACGCCTCGACAACCTGCTGCGGCGGATCAACCTGCAGCAGCTGGACGTTGTTGACGATGATGCCGGCTTCGTATTCGTCAAGGATGCGCTGCATCAGCTCTTTGGTTTGGACTTCGATCTCGCCGCGGGCTTCGGTCAGGGCGCGCTGGATTTGCGTGCGGCCGACGATTTCGCGCATCGCGCTTTCTGCGACTTTTTTCAAGGTCGCTTCCGGCTCGACGATTTTAAACAGGTATTTACCGGCATCGCTGACGCGCCACAGGACAACAAATTTGATATCAATGATGTTCTCGTCACCTGTCAGCATCAGGCTTTCCTGCGGCACGGCGCTGCGGCTGTCACCACGAAATCCGACTTCGATGCGGCGGTCAAAGGCAACGTCAAGTTTGATGGCATGCTGGACCGGCCAGGGCAGGTGGTAACCAAGGCCCGGCTCGCCGCGCGTTGATGTCCATTTGCCGAAAGTCAGCAAGACGGCGTTTTCGCCGGGGTTGACACGGTAAAAACCGCTCGACAGCCAGAACAGCACCAGCACGACAAGGCCGAGCAGCAGGGCTTTTTGCGGCTCGATGGCGCCGGGTGCGCCGCCGCGGCCGCCGCCGTTGCCGCGTCCGCGGAAACGTTCCTGCGCATGCCGCAGCATATCGTCGATGTTATTGCTGTTGCCGCTGCCTTTGTTGCCGCCGCCGTTCGGGCGCTGACCCCAGGGATTGTTGTCACCCCCGCCGCCGCCGCCCCAAGGGCCGTTGTTGGTCAAAATCGTGCCGTCCTGTTCGGGCGTCGCGTTCTCGGCGGTCATGGCTGTGTTCCTTAGTTTGTCTGGCAGGGTTGATCACGTAAAAATGATTATGAAATACCTGTTTATTTCATGGTTTCCACTATATGATGCAGGCGGCTAAACGCAAGTCATTTAGGGTCTGGATATATGTCGCAAGAGACAAAAGAAAAGGTGCTGGAAGCATTGGCGCGCGCGGTTGACCCCGCGCTGGGCCGTCCGGGCGATGTAACGGTCGAAGGCGATGCGGTCTATGCCACCATCGAAGTAGACCCCGCCAAAGGCGCCGCACTGGAGCCGATGCGTCAGGCCGTACAGGCCGCCATTGAAGCCGTACCGGGCGTGCGCACGGCACAGGCTATTTTAACGGCCGAGCGCAAATCGCCGCCGCCGCTGAGCGTCAAGGGCGCGCCGCGGCCGGATACGAAAGGCGCGCCGCGTGCCGCAGGCGGCGGCGTTTCTCATAAGATATCTTCGCGTCCGGTCGCGCCGCAGGTGCGTTTTATCATCGCCGTGGCTTCGGGCAAGGGCGGGGTGGGCAAATCGACGGTGGCGGCCAATCTGGCGGCGGCTTTTGCGCGGCTCGGTAAACATACGGGGCTTTTGGATGCGGATATTTACGGCGCATCACAGCCGATCATGACGGGGCTTTCGGGGCGGCCGCAAACCAATGACGACGATATGATTGTGCCGCCGGTCTGCGATATCGCGGGGAAACCGCTCAAGGTCATGTCGATGGGCTTTTTTGTCGAACGCGGTGCGCCTGTCATCTGGCGCGGGCCGATGGTGCATAGCGCGATCCAGCAGTTGTTCCGCGATGTTGATTGGGGCGCGCTGGATGTGCTGGTCGTGGATTTACCGCCCGGCACAGGCGATGCACAGCTGAGCCTTGCGCAATATGTGCCGCTATCGGGTGCGGTGATTGTTTCCACCCCGCAGGACGTTGCGCTCAGCGAAGCGGAAAAAGGCCTGCGCATGTTTGAAAAAACGAACGTGCCCGTTTTGGGCATTGTTGAAAATATGAGCTATCACACGTGCGAAAACTGCGGCCACCGCGAAGATATCTTTGCGCATGGCGGCGCACGGGCGGCGGCGGTGCGGTTGAATGTGCCGTTTCTGGGCGAAATCCCGCTGGTTGCCGCAATCCGCGCGCAGGGCGATGCGGGCGTGCCGATTGTGGCGGCAGATGCAGCGCATCCGGCGTCGGATGTTTTCATGAATATCGCCGCCAGACTCTGGGCGGTGCTGCCCGAAAAAAAAGCCGCTGTGTAACCAGCGGCTTTTTCTTTTATCTTTTAAAACATCGTCAGTGTTTCGGCGGCTTGGGTTCGTTTTTCTTGGCCGCGTTTTTCTGGATTTTGCGCACTTCGTGTGCATCCAGGGCGTTTTTGTTGTAAACGGCAAGGCCGCTGTCGCCTGTCAGGCGCATTTCGATGTCGAGCGGCAAAATCTGGCTGACTTCGTTAAACGCCCGTGCGGCGCGCTGCATCAGACGAATATCACCCTGCGTCGGCTGTTCGCGGTGGTTTTGCGATGCGGCGACCAGAAACGCGGCGGTTTCCGCGAGCGTTTCTTCATCGGGTGCAAATACGTTCTGGCTGCGCAGGCCCTTGGACAGTTCTTCCAGATCGGCGGCATTAAACGCGATGACAAGGCGCTGGATATCCATTGAATACTGCGCGAATTCTTTTGGCGACGGATTTTCGGCGGTCGAGACCATGTTGAAGTCGACCATCAGTTCGCCGGTTTTTTTGGATACTTCGCCCAGAACGTCATAGGCGTTTTCCGCGCCGGCCAGCAGACTGGCGGCGGTCAGGCGGTCAACCTGTTTGTCGGGCAGATGGCCGCGCATTTCTTCTTCGATAATGCCGGCGGCAATCAGGCTGTCGACATCGATGTTTGAAATAACGTCGAGCGTGTTCACAATCTCCGGACGTTCCGGCAAAATACGCGCGGCGATGCGAAACAGCGGGTCGTCCATGCGCGGGTCATAATCTTCATCCCCGTCAAAATCATCATCATCGTCATCGCGGCCATAGACACTGCGGTAATCGACATCGTCGACGGCATCGGGGTCAAAACCGGGGCTGGGGCGCGGCTCTTTGCTGCGGTAGGGGATAAAATCGTATGTGACGGGTTTGTTCGGGTCTGCAGGCGGGGCAGGCGGCTTGACGTTGGAGACGACAAAAGAAGGCTGTCCATCGTCATCGTCGAAAGAATGATCGCCGTCGCGGTGGTTTAGCTTGAAATCGGATTTTGCATCCGGCTTCGCGTCTTTTTCAGGCTCGTTCCTGCGGGGCTGCGACATCGCTTTCTCCTGCTTATTTCAGATAAGGTTTTGATTTATCTGAATAATACACTTTCTTGAGTTATGGAATTAGATACTAGCGGATTCGGACGAAAGGGGGAAGCAAAAAACGGTTTTTAGCCTGATTTCGCAAGAAAATTAGGTCTCGGCCCGCTCCAGCACGGTGATGGTGTAGTCGGCGCTCTCGCCGTCTTTTGCGGCGTGGAATTCGCGTTTGACTTCCCGCCATGCGCTGCGGTCGAAGGCGGGAAAGAGCGTATCGCCCTCCGGCGTCAGATGTATTTCGGTCAGATAAAGCCGGTCGGCCAGCGGCAGTGTCTGGCGGTAAATTTCTGCGCCGCCGCCGATAAAAATTTCATCTACGCCGTCACGCGCGGCAAGCTCGCGCGCGGTGGCGAGTCCTTCGTCGATGGTTGTCGCGGCAAAGCAGCCTTCGGGCCGGTAATCCGGATTGCGGCTGATGATGATATTGGCGCGTCCGGGCAGGGGCTTGCCAAGTGCTTCAAGGCTTTTGCGCCCCATCACAATCGGGCGGCCTTTGGTGGTGGTCTTGAAATATTGCAATTCGGATTTGATATGCCACGGCATGCCGCCCGCCCGGCCGATCACGCCGTTTTCGGCAACGGCGGCGATCAGCGATATTTTGGCTGCGGTCATACGGCGACCTCTGCTTTGATGGGGGCATCACAGGTGTAATCCAGCAGCTCGAAATCTTCGAATTTGAATCCGAAGATATCCTTCACATAGGGGTTCAGCTCCATACGCGGCAGTTTGTGCGGCGTGCGGCTCAGTTGCAGTTTTACCTGCTCCATATGGTTTTCGTAGATGTGCAGATCGCCGAAACTATGCACAAAATCGCCCGGTTTCAGTCCCGTTACCTGCGCGACCATCAACGTCAGCAGCGCATAAGACGCGATGTTAAACGGCACGCCCAGAAACACATCGGCGCTGCGCTGGTACAGCTGGCACGAGAGTTTTCCCTCCGCGACATAAAACTGGAAAAAACAGTGGCACGGCGCCAGCGCCATTTTGGGAATATCGGCGGGGTTCCAGGCCGTGACGATATGGCGGCGGCTGTCGGGGTTCTTCTTGATGTCTTCGATCAGCTGCGCGATCTGGTCAATCGTGCCGCCATCGGGCTTTGGCCACGACCGCCATTGATGCCCGTAGACGGGACCGAGGTTGCCGTCCGCGTCCGCCCATTCATCCCATATGCTGACTTTGTTGTCTTTGAGATAGGCGGTATTGGTATCGCCTTTGAGGAACCACAAAAGCTCGTGGATGATGGATTTGGTATGCACTTTTTTTGTGGTGACAAGAGGAAAGCCCTCGGCAAGGTCATAGCGGTTTTGATAACCAAAGCAGCTATAGGCCGCGGTGCCGGTGCGGTTCTGCTTATAGACGCCGTGTTCCAGCACATGGCGCATCAGGTCATGATATTGCTTCATTTTTTCCCCTTATGGCCGGATTTTCTCCGCGCCGCTTTTTCGCATCGATGTTCCCAGCATGCCCGAAACCGCAGGGCTATTTCAACCAAAACCCCCGCGGCGTGCTTGACAGAAAAGAGCGGTTATGAAAATATGGAGCCCGTCAAGGAAATGACCCATGCCGCATGCCCTTTTTCAGGATACCGAAACCACCGTCGTTTGGGACCAGCGCGGCTTTGACGATTTCATGGCAAAGCGCGACCCAATGCAGGAAGCTGTCGACCAGCAGCGCCTGAAAAATCTTTTCAGAGCCGCCGCATCCCCCGTGACGCGCGAAGCCATCGACTGGGCCCAAAAGAACGGCATGAAGTTTTTTATCGATCATACCCTGCAAAATGCAGGCGCCTATTACACCATGGGCACCGGGGCTGTCGGTATCGCCGCGCGCCATGTGAACATCCCGACGATTGCGCTGCCGCTGCTGGTGCATGAAATTCGCCACGGCTGGCAGGACAAACAGGGCATGATTCCGACGGTGGCGCGGGGCTTTGCCGAATATATGACCCAGATTGCCCTGATCGAAGCCGATGCCAGCGCCTGGCAACGCGCATCGGAACGGCAGGAGACCGCCAGCTGGTATTACGAAGAACGCATGAAATCGCCGCATCTGCCGACGCGTGAAGAGCTGATGGGCCGTGAATTTGCCCGCTGGCATAGCAATCACGGCCCATTCTATGGCGAAACAGCGGTACGCGGTATGGGCGCCAAACTGGGGCTTGCCGATGTGACGCCTGTTGATTTCAAAATGCAGTTTCAGCCGTACAAAGGTAAAAACAAACCACCGCAAATCCGCGGCATTCCGACGGCGCTGGATACCGTGATTGAAAAACTCGGCCGCGGGTTCGATGCCGCCAATACGGATGTGCCCAATTATCTGGCGCAGCCGGAAATGCGCGGGCATCTTGAAAAGGTATTGTTATCGCCGCGGCTGGCACAACGTTTTTTTCAGGCCGCGCAAAAACTGCCGCCGCTTGTCAAAGACGTCAACAAGGCCATGGCTCAAAAACAGCGCGCGCACCGTAAAAAACACGGCACGGATTTTTATCTCTGATTTTTTTGTGAAAAGAAACGCAGGTTAAAGCATCGGCGGACGCGGGCCGGTGTTTTGCTGGCGCGCGGGGGCGTTTGTGTCATTCGCGGGGACGGGCATGCTCTCTGTGGCGGGCTTTGCGGCGGCGCCTTTGTGGCTTCTGGACGCCTGAACGAAAGCGCTGCGGGTTGTGCCTGCGGCGGCGAGGGCATCGTCAAGTGTCGGCAATGCCGCGCGCGGGGCGATACCGAATTTCTTTTCGATCTCGGCCATTTTCTGGGCATTGGCGGGGGAGAGGTTTTCAATACCGGTCAGGGCGGGGTTTGCGGCATCCGCCCCAAAAGTATTCGGCCCGAAAGACGCGCCGATCTCCAGAATATCAGAACCGTCCAGCCGTACCAGGGTCAGCACTTCACCGGGCTGCAGGTTGTCATGCCGGTATTTCAGCAGAAGTTCGTATTCTTTGAGCGCGCGGGCGTGCCATTCATCCGCAATGACGCTTTTTTCCGCATCCTTCGCCCAGGCGCCCAGCAGGTTGCGGCAGTCGCGCGCGGCGGTTTCAAACGCCTGCTGCAGCGAGGCGCTCTCTGCCCTTATTTTTTGAAACGTATCGACGGGCAGCGGCGATCCTTGCATCGCCGCGATGATATCCGGTGCGGCATCGGCGGCCAGTGAACAAAGCCATGCGCCTTTGACATAGGCGTCCTGCTCCAGCCGTTCTTTGCGCAGCACATAGTCATAGGGCGATACCATGATGTTTGTGGCATCGTTAAACGGATCGGCGTGCAGCGCGGCGGCAGACTGATACTGCAAAGCATGCACAAATTCATGCGTGCGGGCGCCCATCAGCCGCTCGGCGTTTTGCAGCGCTTCCATGCCGTAGAGGACATAATTGCTAAAACTGTCCTGCCCCGGTTTGGGCGGGTATATAAAGGAATGATAGCCCGCACTCGGCTTCATCTGGAAATCGAGGTCTTCGCTGCGCAGGATATGCTCGGTTGCGCGCAAAAAAGCCTTGCCCACGCCGCCCAGCTCGGGGTCGTGCAGGTTTTCCATCCAGCCGTCGACGATTTTCAGCTGTTGACCCAGCTGCGCGCGCTGCGCCTCTTCTTTTTCCAGGTCGCGCGCAGGGGGTGCGTCTGCGGCTTTGCCGCCGCGCAATTCCCTATCGTCTGCGGGTTCTTTTTTGACAGGTTCGACCATATTTTCTCCGAATTGTGAATAATTCTAACAATATGGTCAGCAACCCCCAAGCGAAAACGCCCGCCGCAGCGCAGCAATTCGTTTAAATCATTGGATTTCCAGCCGGTTTGACCTATAATAAAAAATGTCGGGTTAAACCGACTATGACGATAAACGCGCTGTGGAATAAGCGATACGGACCCGGGGGCGGTACCCGGCGGCTCCACCATTATCAAGTTTGCGGCTTTCGGGCCGCGCCGGTATGGGGCCGAAATAGGATCGACGTGCGTGGTAAAGATGGTTGCTTTCGTCCGGCATTGTTCCGCCGTTATCGGGCTATTTTTATAGATGCTAACGATAACACCGTAGCACCGGTTGCTCTCGCTGCCTAACAGCGGCCTGAGTACCAAATGATACAATCCCTTTATCTTTGCGGATAAAGGTGGGGCGTGGGGCAGGCCTAGCAACAGAACTGCCCCATTTTCTTTGGGCCGCCGCCCGCGCATTTCAACATAATCAAGGCCGGAAAACCCCGTGACATGCGGCGGCGCAATCTTTAAAGTATTAAAAACAAAAAACGGCAGGAAGCAGGCAGGAATCAGAATGGCCCGTAATCACGAAGAAGCATTCCGTTACGACAAAATGGTAGAACGCGCCCTGCGCGGTGTCGTGCGCAATGCGCTGCAAGAGGTTGTGCAGGATGGTCTTGTCGAAGACCACCATTTCTATATTACATTTTACACCGATTATGTCGGCGTCAAGCTGCCGGACTATCTCAAAGAACGCTATCCCGGTGAAATGACCATTGTACTGCAGCACCAGTTTTACGATCTCGAAGTCGACGAAGACCGTTTTTCCGTCATGCTCAGCTTTAACAACGTGCCCGAGCGTCTGACCATTCCGCTGTCTGCCGTGACAATCTTTGCCGATCCGTCGGTGAATTTTGCGCTGCAATTCCAGCCGCTCAGCGAAGACGATGACGAAGACATCCGTTTCGACGCCGAAGAGCTCGACCTCGACAAAGACGACAAGCAGAAGAAAAAGGGCGAAGTGATTTCCCTCGACAGCTTCCGCAAAAAAGAAAAAGAGAAAGAAAAAGACAAGGATAAATAGACCTTGTCTTTTGCCGCGGCCATTTCTGTCTCTGATCTCGTCAAGCAATATAAAACAGTGCGCGCTGTTGACGGCATTTCATTCGAAGTGCCGCAAGGCAGTGTGACGGCGCTTTTGGGCGGTAATGGCGCAGGTAAAACGACGACGATTGCCATGATGCTGGGGGCATTGCTGCCGACATCGGGCAGCGTGCGGATGCTGGGTCATGATATGGCCAAAGACCGTTTCCGCGCCCTCGCGCGGATGAATTTTTCATCGCCCTATGTCGATCTGCCCAAAAAACTGACGGTGCGCGAAAACCTGCGTATCTACGGCAGGCTGTATGGCGTGCGCGACCTTGAAAAGCGCATCAATGCACTGGCGGAGGAACTTGACCTCGGCGAATTCATCGACCGCGGCCTTGGCAAATTATCGGCAGGGCAGCAGACGCGCGCGTCGCTTGCAAAATCACTGGTGAACGCGCCGGATCTGTTGTTGCTGGACGAACCCACGGCCTCGCTCGACCCCGATACGGCCGACCGTATCCGCGGCTATTTGCAGGATTACTGCAAACGCAGCGGCATGACGATTTTGCTGGCCTCGCACAACATGAAAGAAGTCGAACGTCTGTGCGACAACGTGCTGATGTTGAAACGTGGCCGCATCGTTGACCGCGGCACCCCTGCGGATCTGGTCAAACGCTATGGCCGCAAGGATATGGAGGAAGTCTTCCTCGATGTCGCGCGCGGCACTTCTGCCTTGTCCGCGCCGGAGGCCCATCATCCCGATCCGGAATCACCGGAAGGAGAGGCGGCATGATGCTCCCCGGTTCTTTCTCGCGCATTTATGCCGTCTGGCTGCGGCATGTCTATATTCTCAGCCGCAGCGTGCCGCGTTTGCTTGAAATCATGTACTGGCCATCGGTGCAGATGATTTTATGGGGTTTCGTCAGCCGGTTTTTTGCCGCACGTGGCGGCGGTGATCTGACGACGCTGGAAATCGCGCTCGGTACGCTTTTGGGTGCGGTCATGCTGTGGGATATTCTCTTCCGCACGCAGGTCGGTCTGTCGATTGCCTACCTTGAAGAAATCTGGGCGCGTAATATGGGCCATCTGTTCGTCAGCCCGCTGCGCCCTGTTGAATGGATGGGCGCGATCATGCTGGTCAGCCTGTGCCGCGCCATGGTGGGCGCCATCCCCGCCGCGCTGCTGGCCGTGCCGTTTTACGGTTTTTCGATTTTCGACATGGGGCTGCCGCTGCTGTTCTTCTTTTTCAATCTGGTATTGATGGGCTGGTGGCTGGGGCTTTTGATCACCGCCATGCTGGTCAAGGCGGGGCCGGGCGCCGAAAGCCTCGCCTGGATGACGACCTTTGCTCTGGCGCCGTTTTGCGCGGTTTATTACACGCCCGATGTTTTGCCGGTCTGGATGCAGCAGGCGGGGCAGATATTGCCCGCAACCCATGTCTTCGAGGGGCTGCGCGCGCTCACCATGCAGGGCGTCTTCCGCGCCGATTATATGTGGCAGGCCTTCGGGCTGAACCTGTTCTTCCTGATCGTGGGGGCTTCGGTGCTGAACTGGGCCTTTAATGACGCGCGTCGCCACGGCACCTTGCTGCAATCGGGCGAATAATTAACATAATATTGAAATAAGCCATCCGGTTTGTGTTTTGCGTAAAACAATGCTATCAATTCCCGACACAAAAAAAAGAATAAAAGACACACACCCGAGCCTCCGAGGAGAACGCAGATGGAATTCAAGGATTCAGGATTGCCCCAGACCAAGCTGGTCGAAGACGCTTTCAATTTCAGCAAGGCCCATACGCTGTCCGGCGACAAAGAAAGACTGCAGATGATCCGCCAGCAGGTGGGCATGATTTTCGAACAGCAAAGAATGATGCTGGATTTCGCCAAGCAATCCGGTCAGCTGACCGATGGTGAATATGAAGAGGAAAAGAAAAACCTCCAGCAACAACAACAGATGCAGATGAACGCGCTTCCCGGCGCTGTTCAGAAAAGCCTGCTTGAAGAATTCGCGCTTAAGCGCGTCGCGCCTGCGCGCGAACTGCAGCAACATGCCGACAATGCTTCGGCGGATGTGCTGGCGGCTGTGATGCTGGTGGACTGCGTCCGCTCTCCCATCGACTATGAAAACATCGAAAAGAAATTCGGCAGCACCATTGCCGGTCTCGTTGCCGAAGTTGCGCATATCGATGCCTATCCGAGCGAGCGCAGCGAAAACCTGCAAAAAGCCGGCGCCGATACCAAGCGCGCGTTTATGGCACGGGTCATCATTGACCTTGAAAACGTCAACAAGGAAATTGCGAAGGCGTCGAAAAACCCCTTCAACAAAATCATGCTGCCGCCCGGACAGGAAGAACAGATTTATAATGACGTTCTGCCGATCTGGGGCACGGACAAAAAGATGGATGCACGGTTTGTGCAGCTGTTTAACAAGTTTGGCGAAGGCGCGTCTTCCACCTTCCGCGTCGAAGTCGGCGCGAAAGGCGAACTGGAGCTGCTCAAGGACGTTGCACCGACCAAGCCGATCAAGCTGCTGCCCGGCCCCAAAGGCCCGAAACCGCCCAAACCGCCCGGTAACGGCGGCATCGGCGGCGATGTGTTCTAATCACGCCGCAGAAGCTGAGTAATAAAAAACGCGCCCCTTATACCGGGCGCGTTTTTTTGTTTTTGCATTTGTCCGAACGGCGCGAATAAGGGCGGGCGGTTATTTTCGCGCTGTTATCAGGCTGCCCTGCGCGTCAAAACGCCGCTGATCGCGGCTGCCGTCCAGACGGGGGAAGGAAAACGATAAAACCGCGCCGCTGTCGACGATCGGGCGCAGGGCAGCGACATCTTCAATGTCGCCGGCAAGCCCGGGCAGGGCCAGCATCATGATGTCAAGCCGCAGCACATTCGGGTCGTTGTCGTCCAGCGTCCAAAGCGCGGGTACGTGCTGCAAAAGATCCTGTCCGTTCCAGCTGTAACTGATACGGTAAAGCGCGTAGCCGCGGAAATGCGGCCCGACCTGCCCAAGACCCAGCCAGTCGGTCACAGTGCAGTCGGGCACAACATTCGGCGCATCGGGCATCACGATGCGCGGGCATGTTTTGTCTGCTGCCGTGCGCGGAATAAACACCGCGGCATCTGCATCGGCGTTTTGCAAGGCGTCGGCGTAATCGGTCAGGCGCGTGATGCGTGTATTATAGGCTTCGTAAAGGCAGGCGGCCTTGTTGCAGAGGTTGCGGTCACCCAGCCAGTTGCGCTGCTGTACGGCCAGTGTTTCCGGATCCTGCGCGACGTCTTTGGCGCGCTTGTAGACGGCAGCCAGTTCCTTGTCGAGCGCGGAGAGGCTGGAGTCCGAGCAGATAACTTTCTCCGCCACATTCTGCGCCTTGGTGCAATCGAAACTGGCGGCTGCGGCGGGCACGGCATAAAGACCCAGCAGTGCCAGTGCCGTGCTGAACGGGATATTGAACAAAGAAATTTTTTTCATCATAGGTGTTCTCTGCAGGTTGTTTCGTCAGGCGGCTTTGCAAAGTGTCTTGAGCAAGGCCAGCGCCAGCGCCGCGCGCAGGCCTGCGGCAGGCGTCATGTCTGTGGCAATCACTTCGCGCGCGCTGCGGCAGTGCAGCGCCGCAGCCGGGGCAAGGCTGCGCAATATATCGCCGATGATTTCTGCGCTGTCGTCCAGCAGCGCGGGCGCTCTGGCCAGACGCGCGGCAATCGCGGCGCCCAGCGCGGCGGCAATATCAAATCCGCCGTATTGCAATAGCGCCTGCAGCGCGTCTTGTTTGCGATCCAGCGCGGTGCGCAGGCTTTGTGCGGCCATCAGGGCCGCTGGGTTCGGCAGGGCGATGACAACGCAATCGATACCGGGCTGCACGGCCATCATGCCATAGGACAACGCCTGCAGCGCTTCGGCTTCGTTCAGGGCGGGGCCCTGCGCAGGGTCGCCGCTGGCGCTGTCGATATCCAGTTCGTATACCTGCAAATCGGCATTGATGTCGGCCGCAATCGCCGATAGCGGATGCAGGGGTTTTGCCAGCGCGGCAGGCAGCTGCGCCAGATCTTCCTGCAAATCTTTGGCGATGCCGTGCCGGCTGAGAAAAAGGGCGATGCGCGGATGGCGCAAAACCGGCGGTGTTTTGCCCTGCGTATCTGCCAGCCATTGGCGCAGCGGTGCCAGCGTGCCCAGCGCGGCAGCGCCCGCAGGCGGAACCTGCGCGGACAGCGGCGGAAAATCGTCTGTCACCAGGCGCCGGATATCATCCAGCGTCAAAGCAGCCTGGGGCTGGGCGGCTTGGGGCTCGGCAGGCTGCGGCGCGGAGGTCATCGGCAGAATTCCTTGCAGGATATATAAAGGTAAGGTTTAGGGGTGCACAGGCGTGCAGCGCGGATAACGCGGGTCATCATGTGCAACGCGCGTCCATGTATCGCGTTCGCTGAAAATAGCCTTGGACGCGACGACCTGTATCTGGTTATCACCGACCAATGTGGCTGTCATATTGACGGTGACGCCGCGGCCGCGCATGTCCAGCTTGCCTTCCCAGCGGTTCGGGGCGACTTGATTGAACTGCATGCGGGGCGCGTAATCGCAAAGCCCCATAATGTCCTGCCGCGTCGGGCGGAATGTTTTTTTGCTGTCCTGATCGCCGAAATAGTCAAAAGCGCGGCGGTCTTCGGGGTTGACCCAGTGCAGCGACCCGCAAATGCCGGTTTCGGGGCAGGTGCGCAGACGCAGCACAGCATCGACGACATTCGTTTTCCACAGCGTGTCAACGGGGCCAAGGGCGGGGGTCGCCTCCCCTGCGGGGGCGGGGCTGGCCGTGGCGGTGGCCTGGGCGTCCTGTGCCGCGGCGACGGTCATGCCAAAGGCCAGCGTCAGCGCGCCGGCGCGGCGCTGGAGGCGCTGAAGCCATTCGGATGTATCTGCTGCGGCGGTTTCGCGGGTCATCAAAAAGCCTTTTTGGGGAGCGGAGACAGAAGCTTACGTTTATTCTGAAAAATATTCAAGCGGAGCAGGCTAAGCACTTGATTCGGCTTTCGATTGCACCAATTAAAGAACAGAGTGTGAAAATAGGCATTTTATGCAGACTGTCAACCGCCGCCGCTGTGTAAAAGGTCTTGAAGATATTCATGTAGATAGTTGATTTTCATAACAAATTATCGCATTTGTTGCGCATTTGTTAACCATTCTGTGCGATGCTTTAGCATGAGGAGGCAGCGATAAGTCAATCATGGGGTTTATCAATATGGCCGAAGAAAAGGCACTCAAAGATAAAAGTGCCAAGCCAACAGCAGAAAATTTCGAGATGTCGCCTGAAAACCTTTCGGAGCTGAGCATGACGCCGGACGATAAGGATATTAAAGCGGCCAAGCCGGCGCTCGAGCTTGAAAAGCCGCCGGAGGTCTCTATCAACTTATCGACCGCCAACCTGCCGGCCGGCGGTGACGTGAAGAACAAGCGCATCGGTGACAAATTGGTCGAACAGGGGCTGATTTCCCCCGACCAGCTGAAAGTCGCGCTCTACGAAAAACAGCGCTCTACCCGCCTGATCGGCGAAATTCTCGTCGATATGGGCTTTATCAGCTCCGAAGTTCTTTCGACCTTCCTTGCGGAATCCACGGGCCTGCAGCAGTTCGATCCGAAAAAGACGATGCTGGATCCGACGTCGATTGATATCGTCCCCAAAAGAGACGCACTGAAGTACCAAATGATTCCGGTCACGGTCGACAAGGTCAAAAACACCGCCGTCATGGCGATGGCGGATCCGTATGACGTTGTGGCGCTGGACAAACTCAAACAGCTTTTGCCGCGCGGCTGCGCCATCACCACGCTGGTCTGCCCGCCTGAAATTCTCGCCGATACCATCCATAAATCCTATGGCGTCACGACATCGATTGACGGGATTTTGAAGGAACTGGCTGGCGATGCCGCCTCCACCAAGATCAACCTTGAAACACTGACCGAAGACGAAGCCTATAGCCATCCGATCGTACGCCTTGTCAACGCGCTGGTGTTCGAAGCCGTGAAAATGGGCGCGTCCGATTTGCACTTTGAACCGGAAGAAAGTTTTATCCGCCTGCGCTATCGCGTCGACGGCGACCTTGTCACGGTGCATACGATGCACAAGGAATACTGGAACGGTATTTCCCAGCGTCTCAAAATCATGTCGGAAATGAACATCGCCGATAAACTGATGCCGCAGGATGGCCGTTTCAACCTCAACGTCGGCGGCCGCGAAGCCGACTTCCGTGTGTCGTCTCTGCCGACAGTGCATGGCGAAAACATTGTTCTGCGCGTTCTGGACAAAAGCGCGTCTATCGTACCGCTCGATAAACTTGGCTTTTCCGAACACAACATGAAGCTGATCGAAAAATGTCAGGCGCGCCCCGAAGGCATCATCATCGTGACGGGTCCGACGGGTTCGGGTAAAACGACTACGCTCTATTCGATGTTGAACGCGGTGAATACGCCGGACGTCAACATCCAGACACTGGAAGATCCGGTGGAATATTCGCTCGGCCTGATCCGCCAGACCCATGTGCGCGAAGGCGCGGGGCTGGGCTTCGGCGAAGGTATTAAAGCCCTGCTGCGTCAGGATCCGGACATCATCTTTATCGGTGAGGTGCGCGACAAGGTCACGGCCGAGCAGGCGCTCAAGGCCGCAATGACAGGCCACCAGGTCTATACGTCGCTGCACACCAACGATTGTTTCGGTGCGATCCCCCGTCTGGTGGATATGGGCATGCAGCCGGGGATGCTCGCGGGCGCGATTATCGCAACCTTCGCCCAGCGACTTGTCAGAAAGCTTTGCTCGAAGTGCAAAGTCGGCAAACCGGCAACGCCAGAGGAAATCAAACTGCTGCGTGACGGGCCGGACGGCAATCCGATTGACCCCGCCAATCCGCCGACAATTTACCATCCCGGCGGCTGCCCCGAATGCAACAATACCGGCTACAAAGGCCGTGTGGCCTGCATCGAAATCCTTTACTTTGACGAGGAAATGGACGATGTGGTCGCCTCTGGTTCCCATAAATCCGCGATGAAAAAGCTGGCGCGGACCAAAGGCTTCAAGTCGATGCTTGATGACGGTGTTTTGAAAATATACGAAGGCACAACCACGCTTGAATCCGTCCGTCAGACCCTCAATTTCGCCGACCGCATGTAAAAGCAAAAACGCGCGCGCGAAACTTTGCGCGAGGGGCTGCGACAAGTACTTGGTTTCCTTTTATATTTGTTGTATCAGTAATAGATACAAGCCCTGCCCTCTGCGGGGTGTTTTCAATGCGGGATAGTTGGTCACCTACTCATGCCTAAGTTCAGTTATAAGGCCATCAACGCGAAAGGTCGCCCGGTACGCGGGGTCGTGACCGCCGCAAATGAATCCGAGTTGTTCAACCGCCTGCAGGAAACCGGCATGAATTTGCTGGACTGCAAGGAGATGAACGAAAAAGTCGGCAAACTCGCCGCCTTGACCGCAGCCAAGGTTAAAACGCGCGACCTTATTCAAATGTTCGTTCACCTTGAACAGCTGCAAAAAGCCGGTGTTCCGCTGCTCGACGCCTTGTCCGATGTGCGCGATACGGCAGAATCCACGCGGCTGCGCGACATCATGGGCGATGTTTATTCCGAAGTATCCTCCGGCTCCTCGCTGTCAAACGCGCTCGCCAAACACCCGATGGTTTTTCAGCCGATTTTTATCTCGCTGCTGAACGCGGGTGAGGAAACCGGTAACCTTACCAATGCCTTCGCGCAGGTCATCCGCCACCTGAAATGGACGGATATGATGGCGGCCAAGATCAAAAAAGCCACGCGCTATCCGAAGATTCTGATTGTCGTCGTTGTGGGGGTTGTCGGCCTGATGATGGGCTACGTCGTTCCCGAGGTCGTGGGCTTCTTGAAAAACATCGGGCAGGAATTGCCGGGCGTGACACTCGCGCTGATCGCAACGTCTGAATTTGTGGTGAACTACTGGGCGCATATTGCCGGTATTGTGATTGCCATCATGGTTATCCTGCGGATTGGCCGCGCGGTGTCCGAAGGCTTCCGCTACCGCACGGATTACGTTGCGTTGCATACGCCGGTTCTGGGGCCGGTGATCCGCAAAATTTCACTGTCTATGTTTTGTCAGACCTTCGCCGTTTTGTTCAGCAGCGGTCTTGAGATTCTCAAATGTCTCGATGCGGCAAAAAAGACATCGACAAATCTGGTCATTACCGAAGCGCTCGAAAACGTGCGCACGCAGGTGCAGGAAGGCAGCCCGATCTCGCAATCTCTGAACAATTCCGGCGAATTTCCGTCGCTGGTTGTACGCATGGTGAAAATCGGCGAGGAATCCGGTAACCTGACCGGCGTTCTGGAGCAGGTTGCGGAATTCTACGACAAGGATGTGAACGAAGCCGTCGATGGCATGATCGCGATGATCGAGCCGATGCTGACTCTGGTGCTGGGCGGCATCATCATGTGGATTGCCGCGGCGGTATTCGGCCCGGTTTACGACAGTTTCGGCAAGATGGGTGTCTAGATGGTAGGCTTCAAGAGAGGGCGGCGCGTATTGATCGTTGGCGGCGAGGGGGTCACCCTCTACGGCCCGTCATCGCGTTTTGGTATGGAGCGTGAAACCTCTATTTCCTGGGAAGTGCCCAACTTCGAAGACCAGCTGGCCGAAGTGCTGTCGGAAAAAAGCGTCGGGCGTCCGGTAACGGTGCTGTTTGACGGCAACGACCAGACCTACCGCAAAGAAGACAATATTCCTAAGCTCTCGCCAATCGACCGGCCGCGTTACGTCAAGCGCAAGCTGGAGCTGGCTTTTCCGGCTTATCCGATCCGCGCCTCGCTTGAAATCAAACCGCCCAAAAAGAAATTCGGACGCGCGCCTGCGGTCAAGGCGGCGCCTTCTTACCTTTTCGCCGCGCTGCAGGAAACCGAACAGGTGGACCGCATCAGTGCCGCCATGCTTGATGCGGGCGTGCCGATCGGCGGTTTTGGTCTTCTGCCGGTGGAATCATCGAGGCTGGTGTCGGAACTTGCCGAAAAAGTTTTCGCCGGCAAGGGCAAAAGATCGCGCTGGGCGCTGCTGGTCGGGCAACATGAAACCGGCGGCCTGCGTCAGCTGGTCGTCAAGGACGGCAACCTGGCCCTGACGCGTATGACACCGAATTCCGATGCCGGCCCCAGCGGCCCTGCCTGGGTCGAAGACGCCGTGCGCGAACTCAAGGCTACGGCAAACTACATTTCGCGCTACGGTTTTTCGTCCGAAGACGGGCTGGATGTGGTTGTGATTTGCGGCGACATCGAAAAGCAGTTCTTTAAGCCCGCCGATATGGGCTTTGCCCATTTCCACTGCCTCAATCTGAACGAGGCCATGCGCCATATCGGCATCAAGGCCAGCGGCAACGAAAAAAACAACTATGCCGATGCGCTGCACGCCGCCTGGATCAGTAAAAACAGCAGCCTCAGACTGCCGGTCCGCGTGCCCAGCCTGCACCGCGTTATGGCGCCGCGTCTTGCCGCTTCTGTGGGCAGTCTCGTGCTCACGCTTGGGGTGCTGGGGTTTGCGGGTTTAAGTGTTGAATCGTATTTGGGCTATAACAGAACCCAAAACGAAATCGCCCTCAAACAAAACCAGAAGGCGCTGCAGGAACGCGAGTACGAAAAAGAAGCCGCTGTCTTTGACGAACTGCCGATCCAGCCCGCCGTTGTGCGTTCGGCAATGGCGGTCAAAACACTTTTGGAGACGAATACTGTTGATCTTGCGCCCATCCTGCACCGTCTCAAGACAGCCATGGGCGGTGACATAAATCTAGAAGAGCTTTCATTCGAGCACGTACCCGGGCCGGTTCTGGCTTTGGAAGGCAGTACGGGTCAACCGCGGTTCGGCTTCTTCCCCGATCCTTCCGACAGGGGGACTGTTAAAATACAGTTTAAATTCGGGATGCCTGACAAAACGCCGCTAGAGCAAAAGGTCAAGAGAGCCGAACAGCTTCTGGAGAGCCTCAAGGGACAATTCCCGGAGTATAAAATTTCGATCATGAGCCAGTTTGGTAATTTTTCCCGAGAGGGCAGCCGTACCGGTGGCGTGGGTGATATCGCGACAGGTGGTGGCGGCGGTAGTAAAGATCTGGCGCAGTTCCAGATGGAAGGAGCGCCCCTCTGATGAAGCTGATCGGTATCAAACGTGCGCTGATCCTTGCTATTCTGCTCGCGATTAATCTTGCGATTGCGGGGCTTTATTTCTTTGCCATCGAACCGATGCGCAGCCGCGCATCGACACAGCTGACTGCGATCGAGGGCGAGATTGCCGGCCTGCAAGGGAAAATTCAGGGCGTGAAGCGCGAACTCGCGGACTTCAAAGTCAACCTGCCGAAGTACGAAGAGCTTAAATCTGTCGGCTTTTTCAATGCACAGGATCGTTTCGATCTGATGCGCCATCTTGATCGCGTCAAGGACAGTGCGGCTTTGCCCGGTTTCCCTTTTGATGTCACGGAAATCAAGGAAATTCCGAGCAGTGATGCAGCGGCATCGCAATCGCGGCTTGTCTACAGCCGTATTAATGTCAAAGACGTTCCGACGTTAGTGGATAGCGATTTTTACAGTTTTATCGATATCATGCAAAAAACGTTTCCCGCGCATGTGCGGCTGAGCTCTTTTTCGATAGCAAGGGCAGCGCAAATGGATGCTGATTTGTTGCAGCAGATCAGAAAGAAAGAAAAAAATACGGCCATCACGGCAAAGGTCGCCTTTGACTGGCTGACAATTGTACCGGCGGAAACCGATAAAAAGCCGGCGAGCGGCTGGGGGCGGCCATGATGAGAACGACAGGTTTCCTTTTTGCCTTGCTGGCTTTGCTCTTTGCGCAGCCGGCTTTGGCGCAAGATACGGCTGCCGCACCGCAGCCTGCGGCTGAGGGCGCGGCCACCGCGCAACCTGATGCCGTAGCGGAGGCTTCTGTCCAAGCTGAGCAGCCCGTTGCCGCGCCAGAGACGATTAAGACGCCGTTCCGCGACTCCCTGCTGTTTTCGGGAGCCGAGCTTTCGGCGCTGCGCGAAGCTGCCGCGGGCCGCAGATCGAACGAGGCTTTTCTGGATGCGGAAAAAACCGAACTGATCCCGATTGATCGCAAGATCAGGCTCAGCGGTATCTATTATAAAGACGATTCTACATGGATTGTGTGGCTGAACGGGTACAAATTGCACCCGCGTTACCTGCTCAAAGAAATCCACCGCATTGAGGTCAAGCGAGACGAGGTCTTTCTCAGCTGGTATGACATCGGCCTTAATGATGTTATCAATATCAGAATGCGTCCGCATCAGGTCTACGATATTGTAACGGGTATCCTTTACAATGATACGGCGGGAGGGTCGCAGTAAGCATGACCGCGTCCCTGCACAAAACCGCCATTCATATCGACGGGATCACGGCCGATTACGGGCATGGGCCTGTGATCGGGGATATTTCGTTTGATGTGCAGGCGGGCGAGACGTTCGGGCTGATCGGGTTGAACGGCGCGGGCAAGACGACGCTGATTAAAATTATTCTGGGGCTGATGGATTCGGCCGCGGGCAAGGTCGAGGTTTTTGGCCGCCAGACGCTGGACCCCGAAGCCAAGGCGCGCATCGCCTACCTGCCGGAAAAGTTCGAACCGCCGCCGTTTCTTTCCGGCCTTGAGTTTGTGAAATTCTCGCTTGATCTTTACGGCCGCACGTATAGCAAAGAAGCCGTGCTGGAAGCAGCCGACCGCGTTGCGCTGGTGCGCCACGCGCTGCCGCGCCGTGTGAATACCTATTCAAAGGGCATGCGCCAGAAAACCGGTTTGATCGGCACCTGGATGACGGAATGCCCGCTTTTGATTCTCGACGAGCCGATGAGCGGTCTGGATCCGCGTGCCCGCGTGCTTGTCAAAGACGAGATCATGAAATGCCGCAGCCGCGGTATGACGGTTTTTCTCAGCTCCCACATCCTGTCGGATATGGACGAGCTTTGCGACCGCATCGCCGTTTTGCACGACGGCGCCATACAATTTGTCGGCACGCCCGCAGCCCTGCGCGAACAGACAGGGCAGGAATATCTGGAGCGTGCATTTTTGAAATCTATTGAAGGATCGAAAAGGGTCTACGAATCATGAAGCTTTTTGGCAGCAAAAATAACGACGAACAAGAAGACGTTTTCACCGATGACGGGGCGGAAGAAAGCTTCGATGCCGCAGATGCGGGCGAATTTGAAGAGGGTGCGGAATCCGGCGGCGCGCTCAGCGCGCCCAGCCGCGAACTGGGCGAAGGCGGCGGCAAAAGCCGCAAGGGTCTGATGCTGGGTCTTCTGGGCCTTTTGCTCGCGGGCGGTGCCGGCGGTGCTTATTATTTTATCACAATGATGGATGAGCCTGCGCCCGCGCCGCGCGTGGCAAAAATGATCGAACAACCGGCAGCTGCCACGGCCACCGCGAATGTGCCGGTGGCTGTCGATGTGACAGCAGATATATTGGGCGGCCCCGTGCCGCCGATGCCAGAGGTGCCCGGTGAAGAAGCGGCTGAAATGCCCGCAGGTATTGCCGATGTGCCGGATTTTGCCGCCCTCGCGCAGGCCGATGCCGCGCCTTTTCCGGCAGATGATTTTATGACGGCGACGGATCCGTCGGCGGATGTGGGCATGGCAAGCGCAGATATGTCAGCGGCCCCGCCAGCAGATATGCTGGGCGCACCGCCCACAGACATGACGGCAGTGCCCGCGCTGCCTGCCGATGATGTTGGCATGCCGGATATGCCCGCAAACGTTATGGCCGATGCTTTTGCACCGGTGCCCATGCCGGATACGCCGCCGGAAGCGTCCCCGCCAAACGAAGATTTGCCGATGCCGCGCATGATGGACGCCCCCGCGACCACCGCACCGGCCGTGCAAGCGACAGGCACGCCCGCGGCTGAGGCCACGAATGCCGAAAAAGCCATCGTCGAAAATGCCGCCGTTCTTGACCAGCTGAGCGCGCCCGCAGCAGCGACAGCGGCCGATCCGGCGGCGGCAGGGCGTACCGTCACGGAAATTCTGGGCCAGCCGGCCATTGTACGCCCGATGCCGGATAGTTATGTCATCGTCCGCAAGGAAAAAGAGGGCGGTGCCCTCGACTCGCGTCTCAAAACCGCGCGCAGCGCACTGATCCAGAACCGCGACATGGCGGCGTTGCAACTGTTCGGCGAATTATATCAGGACTACCCGCGCGATACGCGCGTCGGTATGGGCCGTGCGCTGGCGATGCAGAAATTGGGCCAATATGATCAGGCGCTGACGGCTTACGAAGAAGTTCTCGGCAATGACCCGAAAAATCTTGAGGCGCTGACGAATATGCTCGGCATCCTCAAGCGGCAAAATCCGGCGCTGGCGCTGGAAAAGCTGATGGAGCTGCGTGAAGCCTATCCCTTCAACGCCGATATCGCGGCGCAGCTGGGCGTATCTTATGCGGGTATGCAGTCCTATGCCGAGGCGCTGAAGTATTTCGACGTCGCCGATGCGCTGCGTCCGGGCAACGGTTATGTGCTCTATAATCGCGCCGTCCTGCACGACCGCATGGGCAACGAAGAAAAGGCCGCCGCGCTTTACCGCCAGATCGTACGCATGGCATCCGAAGGCCTGATCAAAGAGCCGATTGCGCTGGATGCGATTCATCGCCGCCTGGCCAATATGCGCTGATGATCATGGCCGGCGATGTTCCGCTGCCCGCGTTCTTTTTTTATCTGACCACGGTTTTGCTGGGCCTCTGCCTTGGCAGTTTTGCCACGGCGCTGGCCTGGCGTCTGCCGCGCAGCATACCGCTTGCCAAAAAAGCACGCTCCAGCTGCCCTTCCTGCGGGCATGACCTGCGGGCGCGTGATCTGGTGCCGCTTTTTTCGTGGATGACATTGGGGGGGCGGTGCCGCTATTGCCGCACACCGGTGGGCTGGCGCTATCCGCTGATCGAACTTGCGACGCTGGCGCTGTGTATTGTCTTTCACTTTACGTTCGGCTTTTCGGCAGTGACGCTTTGCGCCTTTGCGCTGGCGCCGGCGCTGGTGGCCATGGTCGATATCGATTTCCGTCACAAAATTTTACCGGATGTGCTGAATATCACTGTGGCGGCAGCGGGGTTTGCGGCGATTGCGGTCGCCGCGCTCGAGGCTTTTGATGCGCCCGCCCATTTGCTGTCGATGCTGGGGCAGGCGGTGGCGGCGGCGCTGCTTTACGGGGCGGGGTCTTTCGCGCTGCGCTATCTTTTTTTGAAAGCGACCGGCAAAGAGGCGCTGGGTCTGGGCGATGTTAAGTTTTTTGCGGCGGCGGGCATCTGGCTGGGGCTTTCGGCTGATTCTCTGGCGGCTTTTTTGCTTCTCTCGGGCGCGCTCGGCGTGGTGATCGCCCTTTTGTGGAAAAAAATAACGCGGGAGGCGGAATTCCCCTTCGGCCCCGCGCTGATTGCGGCATTTCTATCTGTTCTTTTGTGGCGCGGGCTCTATTTTGTTGTCATATAAGAAACGGCGATAAAGGTCTAAATTTATTTACCCTTTTTTCAACTTATGTCGCTACTCTTGTACAGGGGATCATCGTGTCCGGCGCGGATCAAAAGCGGCGGACAGTATAAAAGAAGCTGTCAAAGGGGGCTGTTGTGGAAATCACCGAACTTCTCAAATTCACGCTCGATAACAAGGGCTCGGACTTGCACCTCAGCGGCAATAACCAGCCGATTGTGCGTATCGACGGCGAACTGCAGCGTATCAAAACCGATGCCCTAACCCCGGACCAGATCCGCGCGATGCTGTTTTCGATCATGACCGAAGAACAGCGCGCCGTGTATGAGCGGGAGCTGGAGCATGACTTTGCCATCTCGCTCGGCGAAGACGCGCGTTTTCGTGTGAACGCTTTTACCAACCGCGCGGGCTCTGCTGCGGTTTTGCGTGTTATTCCGACCAAAATTCCGACGATGGAGCAGCTGGATTTGCCGCCCGTCATGCGCCGACTGGCCGAACTTGAAAAGGGTCTTGTGCTGGTGACGGGGCCGACCGGTTCGGGTAAGTCGACCACGCTGGCCTCTATGATCAACCATATCAACGAAAATGATGCGTCGCATATTCTGACCGTCGAGGATCCGGTGGAATTTTTTCACCCGTCCAAACGCGCGCTGGTCAACCACCGCGAAGTCGGCAACGATACCCGCAGCTTCTCCCGCGCGCTGAAAAGCGCACTGCGTGAAGACCCGGACGTCATTCTGGTCGGTGAGATGCGCGACCACGAAACAATTTCCCTTGCGCTGACGGCGGCAGAAACCGGACACCTTGTGTTTGGCACGCTGCACTCCAACACCGCTTCCAAAACGATTGACCGTATCATCGACGTTTTTCCGGCGGCGGAAAAGGAAATGGTGCGTGCGATGCTTTCCAGCTCTATTCAGGGGATCATCTCGCAGACGCTGCTGTCCAAAGAAGGTGGCGGGCGTGTGGCGGCGCATGAGATCATGGTCGGCAGCAACGCTATTCGCAACCTGATCCGCGAAAACCAGCTGGCGCAGATTTATTCAATGATCCAGACCGGCTCGCGCTATGGCATGCAGACGATGGAAGATTCGGTCAACGACCTGCTCGAAAGCGGCCTGATCTCGGCCGAGACGGCGCATAACGCGCTCAAGAGCGGTGCCGAAGATACGGCAGAACAATCGGACGGCACGCAAACGCATGGCGCCAAGGCACCGCCGCCACCGCCCGCGCCCACAAAAAAGACCAGCCCTATTTTGGGCGGCATGAAACCCTCGGCACCACCTGCGCCGACAGTAGATGAAAAAGGCGAACCGGACGGAGGCTATTCCTTTTGAGTGGCGTTGCGATTTACGCATATCTGAACGAAATGATAAAGAAAGAGGCCTCCGACCTCTATCTGACGGTTGGCGTGCCGCCGACATTGCGCATCAAAGACGACCTGCTGCAGCTGGGCGAACAAGTGCTGCAGGAAGAAGATGTGCAGGCGATGCTCAACGAAGTACTCACCAGCCGCCAGCGCCGCGAATTCGATTCAAACATGGAGCTGAACCTTGCCTTCGACATGGGCAAGGAAGGCCGTTTTCGTGTCAACGTTCTGCGCCAGCGCCAGCACACCGGTCTTGTTATCCGCCGTATCACCAGCAAGATCCCCAGCTTTGCCGATTTGCGTCTGCCGAAAATTCTTGAAAAACTGTCCGTGGAAAAACGCGGGCTGATCATGGTATCGGGCGTGACCTCGTCAGGTAAATCGACGACGCTGGCATCGATGGTTGATTACCGCAACATGAATATGGGTGGCCACATCGTCACCATCGAAGACCCGATTGAATATTATCATGAGCACAAAAAAGGCATCATCACGCAGCGCGAGGTTGGTATCGATACAACATCGTACCATGTCGCGCTCAAAAACGCGCTGCGCCAGAAACCCGACGTCATCATGGTCGGCGAGGTGCGCGATTTCGAAGTGATGGAACAAACCATCGCCGCCGCCGAAACCGGCCACTTGTGTTTTGCCACGATCCACACCAACAACGCTTCGCAGGCGATCGAAAGGATCATCAACCTCTTCCCCGAAGAACGTCAGCAGCAGGTGCGTATTGCGCTGTCGATGAACCTGCGCGCGATTATCGCGCAGCGCCTGGTGCGCGCCCTTGATGGCGGCATGGTGGTGGCGATGGAAATTCTGCTGAACGAAGCCCTGATCCGTGAATTGATTCTGAAGGGCGAAACCACCAAAATCCGCGAAGTTCTGGTAAATGGCGGCCCCGCCGGAATGATCTCTTTTGACCAGTCGATTTTCCGCCTTTTCGCCGAAGGGGTTATTTCTGAAAAAACCGCGATCGACGAAGCCGATATCCAGACGGATATGAAAATGAAAATTCAGCAATTCAAGCTGAGCAGCGGCTCCAAAGACATGGCGAACATTGACACATCCAAACTGTCTCTGTAACAATATGGTGCTTACAATTCAGGGCAGGCGCCGGTTCCCCGGTCTTGCCGCGAGCATCCATATAACACATTGAAAAATCGGATATTGTCGTCATGATCTTTTCCTCCCCCGGCTTTGGCCGCCGCGCTGCCCGCTTGATGCTGTCTGTCGGGCTCGTTGCGTTTCTGGCCAGCTGCCAGCTTGCGAAAAACCAGTTCAAAGATCATGACCGCAGCGCCGAGGCAAGCAAGCAGATGTACCGCGACCTCATGGCGCCCGTGTATCTTCCGCCGGAAGACAACAAGGAAAGCATTCCTGATTTCCAGCCTGTTGTGGCAACGCCTGCCGAATTGCAATTGCCCTCGCCGCTGGTGACGGTATCGGTCAACCAGACGGTTTCGCTGCGTGATTTGATGTTCGAACTTGCGCATCAGGCCGATGTGGATATTGAACTGGATCCGCAAATCCGCGGCTCTATCATTTTCACTGCGCGTGACAGACCTTTCAGCCAGGTCATCGACCGCATCTGTGAAATGTCGGGTCTGCGCTATCGCTACGAAAACGATGTGCTGCGAGTCGAGCTTGACCGCCCTTACGTGAAAAACTATTCGGTGGATTATATTGGCTCTACCCGTAAACAGACCAGTTCGATTTCAACGGAGATTTCGCTGAGTTCTTCCGCGGGTGATACAACTGAAGCGACGGCAGGCGGAGGATCCAGCTCTTCTGTCTCTTCCTCGCTCGAGGGCGACCTGTGGAAAGAACTTTCCGACGGGCTCGAACAAATTCTGACTGCGTCGGATACGCAAACCACGCTCGCAACGCTGCGCGATCCGGTTGCGGCGCCGGTCAATCCGCTGTCACAGCCGCAGCCTTTTAATCCTGAAGATCCGAACTCTGTACCGCCGCCACGCCCGGGTGACCCGCGCGTTGCTCCGTTGCCTGCGGCGCAATCCCCAACGCTCAATATCTCGACGCCTGCTGCCGAGCCCTTGGTGCCAAATGCGCCTGCTACTTTTGCCATCACCAAGCAGTCCGGTATCGTCAGCGTTTTCGCGTCCGACCGGCAGCATAAACTGGTCAAGACGTTTTTGGATGCCTTTCGTCTCCGCGCCACGACATTGGTGCTGATCGAAGCGAAAGTGCTGCAAGTTGATCTGAACGACGAATTTGCAACGGGTATTGACTGGAGCCAGATGAACCTGACCGGTCTTGCGACCGTCGGTAGTTCCTTTCCCTTGCCGTCTTTGACGCCGACGCCGGGTGGTACCTTCTCCGGCGCGATCAAGGCGGGGGATGTGCGTGCTGCTGTGCAGGCCATCAGCCGTTTTGGTACCGTGCGTGCGCTGTCCAGCCCGCGCGTCACTGTCCTGAACAACCAGCCGGCGATTGTTAACGTCGCGCAAAACAATGTCTATTTTGAATTCGACGTACAAATTACCGAAGGTACCGTTGATCTGGCGCCGCGTATTGCGATCGACAGCACGCAAAAGGGTATTCCCGAAGGCGTGTTGATGACGGTCGTGCCGACGGCAAACCCGGATACGGGGGAAATTCTGTTGACCGTTCGTCCGTCGATCTCGAAAATCACCGGTTTCATCCAAGATCCAACCATCCCGCTGGCGCTGGTCTTCAACGGCCTTGACCCGAGTAACGCACCGCCGAACCAGATCCCCGAAGTGGCTGTGCAGGAAATCGACTCTGTTCTGCGTATCCAATCAGGTCAGATCATGGTGATGGGTGGCTTGATGCGCGATTCAAACTCGGTTGAAACGCAGGGTATTCCTGTCCTGTCCGATCTGCCGCTGATCGGTAAAGCCTTTGGCAGCCATTTCGACCGTATCGAAAAATCCGAGCTGGTGATCTTCATCAAGGCGCAGATTGTGCCCGCCTCCAATATCGATGAGATGGACCGCAAGCTCTACAATACGTTCAGCCAGGACCGTCGTCCGGCGCGCATGTAAATTATGCCATTTCTTGTTGGCTCTTAACCGGAGGTCTTGACATTATGGTGTCGCGTCCGCTGATTGGATTCATTCTGACCGCCGCCTTGCGCGACAAGCTGGTGATGACCCTGATGCTGATGATCTTTCTTGGCGCGGGCGTTTCCATCTTTCTTGGCGCTTCGGGTATGACGGAACAGGAAAGCTTCTCGGTTGTCTTTGGCGCGGGGGGGCTGCGCTTCCTTGGCGTGCTTGGCATCGTTCTTTTTGTCTGCTTTTACATGCGCCGCGCCTTTGACACGAAAGAGGTCGAGTTTTTGCTGTCCCGGCCGATTTCCCGCATGTCGTTTCTTCTCAGCCATGCGCTGGCTTTCAAAATTATTGCGCTTGCCATTACGGCAGTGGTGGGCGTGGCTGTTTTTTTTATGGGCAAACCAAACCCGGCCGGACTGGTTGTTTGGGTTCTGAGCATCGGTATTGAGAATATTATCATGGCGACGGCCGCACTGTTTTTTTCGATGGTGCTGTCAAGTGCATCGGGTGCAGCGCTGGCCACGCTTGGCTTCTATGTGCTTTGCCGCCTGATCGGTATGCTGCTGGGCATTGCCGCCCAGCCGCCAAGTAATATGGTCTTTGCCTTGCTGAATAACCTGATGGATTTGATTTCGGTGATTGTCCCGCGGCTTGACATCATGGGCCAGACGTCCTGGCTGGTCTATGGGTTCGAAGGTGCCGGCGGCGTAGCGCTGGGTGACAAAGCCAGCGCCTATGCGGTTGCGATGGTCGATACACTTGGGGTTTCCGGTTTTATCCTCGCGCAGGGAGCTGTTTTTATCGCGCTGCTGCTGGCGGCGGCGGCATTTGATTTTGCGCGGCGGGAATTCTGATGGGGGGCCGCGGCCTGCGTCTTCGGATTTCTATTTGTCTGGCGCTGGCTTTTGCGCTTAATCTTGCTTTCTGGTTCGGCGCGCATGAAACATCTGCGCACTGGGGCGGCGTGCCGCCGGTGCCGACAGAAAATGGCGCGCGCATCATGACGCTGGGGGACGAACAGTTCTCCTACCGCTTTGGTGCGATGACCTTGCAAAATCTTGGCAGCTCGGGTGGACGTATCACAGCGATCAAGGATTACGATTATCAAAAACTGGGTCAATGGTTCTGGCTTTTGCACAGCCTTGATCCGGCCTCTAATCATGTGCCGATGATGGCGGCCTATTACTTTGGCGCGACGCAAAAACCTGAAGACGTTGCCGTGGTCGTGCAGTATTTGGGCACGATCGGGCAGAATCCTGTCGGTAATAAATGGCGCTGGCTTGCCCATGCGATTTTTCTGGCGCGGCACCGCATGGATGATCTGCCGCTCGCGCTTGATATGGCCTATGTCCTCAGCCGCATGCAGCCGGTCGGCGATGTCTTGCCGGCCTGGGCACGGCAGATGCCTGCTTTTGTATTGGCAGAGCAGGGCGAAAAGCAGACCGCCCGCCGGCTGATCGAAGAGATTCTGATGACCGCCACGGGGCTGCATCCGACCGAGGTCACTTACATGCGTGACTATCTGATCGACGAGCTGGATGTGCCGGCGCTGGAAGTGCAGCAAATCATTAATATGCGCGGTCAGGATCTGGTGCGTGATCCGTCTGTGACGGGCGTCACCTTGCCCGCGCCACTACCCTGAAAAAGAGGGCTGTAGAACGGCTTGCGCGCGGCGCGGCGGCTGTGGGAAGATAGGCCATGCTGAATTATACCGTCACGTTCAGCCTGATCGAATGGCTTGCCATCACGGGGCTTGTGCAAAGTGTCCTGATTTTGGTGTATATCCTGTTCCGTGTGCGGAATTGGCGGCAGGCTTTTATTCCGATTGTCTATTTTCTGTTTTTGGCAGCGGCGTTCGGTTTTCAATTCGCGCTGCGTCTTGAAGACTACGCGCAGACGATCCGTTATGCGCTTTGGTTCTGCTGGGCCATGGGTCCCCCGCTTTGCTATCTTCTTGTGCTTCAGGTTGTGCGGCTTGTCGATTTACCGCCGGCACGGCATTTTCTGATTTTGCTGACGTTGCCTGCGGCTGTTTTTCTGGCGCTGATGGCTTTGCCGCTGACTGGCGGCTGTAAAAACGGGTTTGTCGGCTGCGATGGCCTGCAAGACCTTCTGTACTTGACCGGATCGATGGCGGGGGCGGTATCGATTTTGGCGCTCTGGCTGCGCAAAAACATTTTTAGCGATCTCTGGCGCGTCAAGGGCGGGCGTGAAAGATACTGGCTTGTCATGATGCTGGTCGGCGTTAATCTGCTTGCGCTGGTGATCAGCTTTATGCGTTCGGCCGAGCAAATCAAAAGTGACGAAGCCGACGCGCTGCTGGTGACGCTCGGGATCGCTTTTTGTTATCTGGCGACAACAACGCTGTTTCGCGTTTATCCGCCGCCGGTGTCGCTGAACAGCGCGTCGCGCGCAAAGCTTCTGACACTCAGCGACGAAGAGCGCGTGATTGCCGATAAAATACGTATCCTGCTGGAGATGGACAAAGTCTATCAGGAGCATGCCTTCAGCCGTGCCGATCTGGCGCGTGAAGTGGGGGCTTCGGAAAGTACCGTGTCGAAAGTGATCAACGCAGCCTTTGGCCGCAGCCTGCCGAAGCTGCTGAATGATTACCGTATCGAGGATGCCAAGCGGATGCTGGCCGATTCGTCGATCCCTATACAGATGGTCGCATCGGACGCCGGATTTAATTCCCTCGCGTCTTTCAACCGCGTTTTCCGCGATGTGACAGGTGAAACGCCGAGTGCGTGGCGGCAAACACATGCCAAAAACGATATAAAATAATTCTCATTTCGTGAGAGGCACTTGTCAAAACATCTGCGCGCTTCTCAATTCGTGTAAAGATCTGCCGAGTCGCTCGCAAAAAAAGGCCGCCCAAAACCGGTTTTACGTGTGCCTGCAGAGGCGAAAAATTCCTTATTCCAGACAAACTGAGAACTCTCATTTCCTCATCTTGACAATGTTAAGCCTGTACGCGCGTACGGGAAAAAATTTTCAATAACAAAAACATATGTCAATAGTACGTGCTCATTTTGTCAGTCTGAGAAATAAAAGAAGGGACTTTAAGGAATCATTTAACTTTTTTGTTGAATTATAGACTTTGGGTCACCAGACTAATGACTGACTTGCGTAGCAATGGGGCTTTATTCAAAGCCTTGGCGCCAAACGGGGTAATTCATACCGGACTTAGACCACTTTTTTAAAACGCAAACAACCTTGGGGAGCGAATACATGAAATCGATTCACACACAAAAGGGTTTCACCCTTGTGGAATTGGCCATCGTGATGACCATCATTGGTCTTCTGATCGGCGGAATTCTGAAGGGCCAGGAACTGATGGAAAACGCGCGTGTAACTTCGACCGTTGCGCAGGTAAAATCCTACGAAGCGGCTGTTACTACCTTCCGCGATGCCTATAACGCAATGCCGGGCGACATGCCCAACACGGCCAACCGCCTGCCAGGCTGTGCTGGCACGATCTGCGAGCCGACCGCAGCTGGTTTTGGTAACGGTATCGTTGGTAACCCGGGTTGGGGTACGGCGAACTTTGCTGCGCAAATGACGGCTCCGGCGAACGGCGTTTTCGGAACCGTGGGTTCTGAAACTCAGCTGTTCTGGGTGCATTTGCTGAAGGCAGATCTGATCGCAGGCGTCACTGACTCTCCGACGCGCGCGGCGGGTCAGCTTGCTTGGGGTGATTCTCACCCGGCGGGCCGTATCGGCGGCGGCTTCGTTGCCGGCTTTGGTGACGGTGCACGCGGTCCGGGCGCTCCCGGCGCACTTCCAGGTGTAACGGGCGCCGTTGTTGCGCTGGTTCAGAACATCGATGCTGCTCCTGGTATCGTTGCCGGCCTGAACCCGCTGACACCTGCGCGTGCTGCCCAGATCGACCGCCGTATTGACGACGGCCGTCCGACCACGGGTTATGTTCAGGCCTATGGTACGGTTGCCTCCTGCTTTGGTGCCGATGCTGCGAACGCTCAATACGTTGAAGCGCAGATTAGCAAAGATTGCGGCCTGATCTTCCGCATTCAGGGCTAATCGATACCTGAGTTGATAAAGAACAAGGAAAGCCCGGGGAAACCCGGGCTTTTTTTTTATGTGTAGAAGGTGTTCATAAAATACCGTGCAAAAGTAACCGCCTGTTAAGGGGTTCTTTAAAACTTTGAGAATACAATATATATTGGACAAGAAGGTTTGATCCGGGGGGATTTACGACATGACCAAGACAGACTGCCAAAGCCGTAGCACGAAGAGACCTATCGGTGTGCGTGCCGCATCCGGCTTCACGTTAGTCGAATTTGCTGTTGTGATGCTGATCTCCGGCCTGATCATGGCGGCGGCTATTCACGGTTATAAAGTATATCTGATGGATAAATACCAACGTGCCGTCTACGACAAGCTTGATGTGCTGAATAGCAGCTTCTCGGTTTTTTCTTCCGTCATGCAGCGCTATCCTTGCCCGTCTGATCCGACCATACCGACCGATAGTCCGCAGGCGGGCATCGAAGACTGTGCTGCCGCCTGGGCATTGGATCCCGGCGATTGCACGCCTTCGGGCGGTATTTGCCGCGTCGATGGTGCACGCAATACGGCAGCACTGGGTCTGCCAACGCTCGATCCCGTTTTTATCGGGGGTATTCCTTATAAAACAATCCGCGAAACAACATCTGCAGCGACACAGTCCATCCAGCTGGCATCGCTTGTCGATACGCTTGATCCTTGGGGTTTTCAAATGAGCTATGCCGTCACGGCATCGCAGACAGGTACGATGACATTTAATTCAAGTTATGGTGCCATCGATATTCAAACCGAAGCAGGTGTCTCCCTGATCCAGCCGGTCGGCAGTGCGCACTTTGTGCTGGTCTCGCACGGCGAAAACCACAAAGGCGCTTACAACCAGCAGGGCCGGATGCCGTTTCCCTGTACGGCAGGCACGGCCGATGCGGAAAACTGTAATAGAACATCAACGTTTGTCTCCGGCCTGCGCAACCTTGGTGCTGGCCCACTGTATTTCGACGATGTGATTCTCCAGCGTTCCTACACGATGTCGGAGCTGTGGAAGTTCGGAGATACCGCAAATATCATGTACAACGCTAATGCCGGTAACGTCGGTGTCGGTTTGTCGGATCCCACGCAAAAACTGGATATCAACGGCAACCTGCGGACAACCAACCTGCGGACAAACGAGCTTTGTGACCGCGGCGGCGCAAATTGCTGGGGGCCGGAGAAAATCGGTGGTAGCGGTATGAGCTGCGGCCCGCCCTCGGGGCCCGGAAAAGTCATGATCATGCGCGGTATTCGCGCGGCTGAAGTGGCACCGCTCTGCTTTGAAATTGATCTGCCGACTGTAATGAACAACCAGAGATGTCCCAATCCGGGTGAATATGTGGTGGGCTTTACCGCGGCGGGCAATATTGTCTGTGAAGTGCCCTAAACATATCATTTTCCTAAACTTTTGCGGATTGGTAATAAGTTGTTAAGGGATTCTTCAAGCTTCAAAATGTACAATGATTAAAGTGATGTAGTGTGCTTAGGGGGCCCTGCGAATGATTCTTTGTGTAAGTAGAGCGGTAAAGCAAGGCAGAAAGATCGCGGGTTTCTCGCTGATCGAACTTGCAATCGTCATGACGATTGTCGGGCTGTTTGTCGCCACTGCATCGCAGACCTATCGCCTTTATACCAAGCGCACAGCACTGAACAGCTCGCTTGAAAAGAAAAATAATATTGAAATCGCGCTTGGTAAATTCATGTCGGTCAATGGCCGCTTGCCGTGTCCCGCCGATCCGGCACTGCCTGTTGGTGATGTCAATGCCGGCCGCGAAAACTGCCGCCCCAATAACGTTGCCTATCCGACACTGGCCTGCAATGCGACAAACTCTCTCTGCCGCATCGAAGGCGCGCGGGGCTTTGTCTTCCCCGCCCCCGGCACAACGGTTCAGGGCACAGTGCCGCCCAACCCGGGGCCGGAGCGCGTGCTGCGCGGCGGCATCCCTTATGTCACTCTGGGGCTTTCGCCGCGTGATGCCTATGATGGCTGGGGCAGCATGTTTACCTATGCCGTGACCGAAATGCTGGCGAGTAGCTTTTTCCTGTCACAGGGCGGCACCACGAACAACTGTATCGAGGTGTGCAACAAGGTAAGCGAGAATGCGAGTTTGACCCTGAATGCCGGCGCGGGCCGCATTCTGACCGATGTGATCTATGCCTCCTACGGCAACGGCACCGGCACCTGTGGAACCAGCTTCACGACGGGTACTTGCCATGCATCAGTCAGTGTCGACAGAATTAGAACCCGTTTCCAAGGCAAGGTTTCCGATAGCTATGCCGCAAGCAATGCGAATTTTGGTGATCCCTGCTCCGGAACGCTTAAAAACCTCGCCGTCATTATGCGGGCTTGCGAAGCGACGGCTTCGGTCAGCTTTAACGAAGCCAACGGCGCCATCGATCATCGCCGTTGGGACGAAGGCTCGGGCACCGATATCCGCCGCCGCAACCCCAACGTGGAGGTCGGCGGTGTGCAAGCCTTTGACAGCTGGATGCTTGCCGTTGTCTCGCACGGGCCGGACCGCAAGGGTGGATGGAATGCGCAGGGCTCTATGCCGATCCCCTGTACAGGGCAGGGGCGCGACGTGATCAATTGCACGATGAGCAGCGCGACCTTTATTGATCCGACCTATGTCTCGACGACGCCGGGGCCGACATTCTATGATGATGCTTTTGTGTCGACCTCGCCAATCCGCGAAAGCGACAAGTGGCATTTCTCGACAATCGCCGCCATCCGTAACAAAGAGGGCACCATGGTGGGTATCGGAACAGATTCTCCCGGCACCGCGCTTGACGTTAACGGCGCTGTCAGGGCGATGGATGCCGAATCTACCGCCTATTGCAACAATGCCGGTGGCAACTGTTTCGAGGCGCGAGTTATTGGCGGGTCAGGTATTGGCTGCACAGGCGGCTGGATGAAGGGAATTGTGAACGGCCAAGCCGTTTGCGAAACCAAAATCGACACCACACAGATTGTCACCGGCGTGGGTAGCTGTGCGCCAGGTTCGTACCTGCAGGGTTTTTGTTCGGATGGCTCCCGCATTTGCAAGGTGCCAGGCAACCCTGATCCGGTTTGTCCGTAAGGGGCGGGGGAGTGATGAGACGGTTTTTTATATGGAGCGGGGTTGATATGACAGAGCAGTCGAAAAAGGCGCGGCAAGGCGGCTATACGCTGATCGAAATGGCAATTGTCATTTCTGTGCTCGGCGTCATTCTTGCCTCTTTCATCGGCGCTTATGGCCTTTATCACAAAAGCCAGGTGCAGATGACGTCGCTTTCAAATGCCAACCGCGTTGTGAACGCGCTCGGGCATTATCTGGTACAAAACGGCCGCTATCCTTGTCCGGCGCGGATGGATGTTCCGCGCGACCACCCCAACTACGGCATGGAAACCGACTGTACCGATACGACCCTCGCGCCCGGTAACTGTGCAAACGGTATTTGTATCGAGCTGGGTGAAAGACAGGTCAACATCAACCCCAACCCGGGTGCCGCGACCAACATCACCCCGCGTGTCCGCCGCGGTGCGGTGCCGTTCCGCATTCTGGGGCTGCCTGAAATGGCGGCCGAAGACGGCTATAAATCGCGTATGTATTATGCCGTCACCGAAAACCTGACCAGTACAGCAACCTACCGCAAGGATGCGGGCGGGATTTCGGTTTTGAACGAGAATGATGTGACGCTTGTCAGTCCCGCCAGCTCTGCACACTTCGTTGTTTTCAGCGTGGGGGCGGATCGCCGCGGTGCGGTGACAAGATATGGCCAGGAATATCTGCCCTGCGCAGACCCCGCAGCGGCTGCAGATGCGCTTAACTGTCATACATCGACAACTGCGCCGCATAACTTCGCGCGCTACCGGATGTCTGCGCATAGCACGTCAACTGGTGCCGCACATTACGATGACTATATGCGCTATTACGCCTCTGTCGAAACTCCTCTCTGGCGTGTAACGGGTTCAACCAGCACGGATATCGTTGATTTGATCGATGTCGGTGCTGGCGGGCGTATCGGCGTGGGTGTGAACTCTCCCGCGGCCGATGTGCATGTCGTCGGCGATGTGCGAACAAGTGAAAATGTTCTGGCCCGTCAGATCTGCAACACGCTGGGCGGCGACTGCTTCATGGTTGATGCGATTGGTGGCGACGATGCCAACCCGCCTACTGCGGCGCTTCAGTGTAATAACCCGGGACATCCGTCTTATGACCCCGCAAGGCCTTTTGTGATTGGATATGCGCTGGGTCAGGCGGTTTGCGGGACAGGGACAGAAGATGTCCGCTGTCCGACGGGGCAGATCTTGCGCGGGGTTGCGGCCAATGGTGACCTGATGTGCGAATCCGTTACCGGCTGCGCACCGATTACTGTCAATATGTGTCAGATCGGCGGCGTGTGGGAGCAGGCGTTTATCCCGTCCGGTATTACAGGGCAAGTCCACCAGACCGCTATTTTTGGTGCGTCTTTCCGCCGCACCTATCTTTGCCAGGGCGGTAACTGGACGCAGCAAAGCACCTCGGGCTCCTGTAACTGTACAGAGGTTGTCAACCAGCTCGTAAACGTCGCGTGTAACACGCTTGTTCCGGGTAGTCCGGCGGCGGGCTGGACGGGTACGGCGACACGCACTTTCTCCCGTTCCTGCCCTTCGGGTGTCGAGACCTATGGGCCCATCGACTACAGCGGCTGCGCCTGCGCTTCCCTGGCCGGTTTGCAGGAAAACCGCACCTGTCAGCAATCGCCGTTTAACTATCCATCTGGCTTTGCATGCCCTGCCGGTCAGTCACCCAAGCGGGTGCGTGACTGGAACTGTACCGGTCCGCAAACGGGTGTCTATACGGGGTTTACCGCTCTCGCAGGTTCGGATTGCTGCACTTGTGCTGCGGGTGTGCGCTCTACCCAGAACGTACCTTGCGGCACCGGCTTTACAGGGACCAAGGAGCAGGAGCGCTTTACCGCCTGCCCGGGCTTTACCCCCTGGACCGATACGGGCGTTAATAGCTGCGCTTGTAACACGAGTCTGATCGACACAGGCACGCAGGCCTGCCCTGATGGTCAGGTGGGCGTCATCCAGCGCCGCCGCGACTGGAACTGTGCGGCATCTCCGCCGGCTTGGGGTGATTGGTATACGACCAGCGACAACTGTGGCCCTGTAACCTATCAGTGGGTGCCGAAGGTAACCGGTGAAGGCCCCTATGGCGTGGCGCTGCCGAATACGGCGGGCACAACCTGCCCGACACCGGCGCAGCAGGCGGCCTGTTCCTATCCGGCCACGGGGGGCTACACGCACTATAGCGCCTGCCGCTGTGAATAACATCTGAGGGGGTTTGGGTTCAGGTTTTGAACCAGCCTTTGAGGATGTCGAAATAGATACCCGCGAGCGCGTGCATGTCGGAAACGGCCACGCGCTCGTCGGTTTTATGCATGGTCTCCCCGACGATGCCGAATTCGATCACGGGGCAATAATTTTTGATATAGCGCGCATCCGATGTGCCGCCGGAGGTGCTGAGCTCCGGCGTGCGGCCTGTGTGTTTCTTAATCACCTCCACGATCAGGTCCGAATGCGCGCCGGGCGGCGTGTAAAAACTTTCGCCGCCGGTGCGGGTTCTGAGGTCATAGGCGACGCCGGTGCTGTCCAGCGTCTCGCGGATTTTTGTTTCCAGCGTCTGGCCGCTCCAATGGTCATTGAAACGGATATTGAAGGTCGCACGGGCGCGGGCAGGGATGACGTTCTCGGCCGTATTGCCGATATCGATATTGACGATTTCAAGATTGGACGGCTGGAAATGTTCGTTACCGTCATCCAGCGTCAGGGCATCCAGCGCGGCGAGCAGCTTCACCAGCTTCGGCACAGGGTTATCGGCCAGATGCGGATAGGCGACATGGCCCTGTTTGCCCTCGGCCGTCAGATAACCCGTAAACGTGCCGCGCCGGCCGATCTTGATCATATCGCCCAGCTGCGCGCGTGATGTCGGCTCGCCGACAAGGCAGAAATCGATCTTCTCGCCGCGTTCTTCCAGCCACTTCAGCATTTTCGGCGTGCCGTTGATGGACGGGCCTTCCTCGTCGCCGGTAATCAGAAAACTGATCGACCCCGCAGGCGGATGCGCCGCCAGAAACCGCAGCGCGGCGGCGGCAAAACAGGCGATCGGCCCCTTCATATCGGCAGCGCCGCGGCCACAGACATAACCGTCCCTGATTTCTCCGCCAAAGGGGTCAAAACTCCATGCGGCCGCATCGCCTACGGGTACAACATCGGTATGGCCGGCAAAGCAGAAATGCGGCGCGGCGCTGCCCCATCTTGCGTAAAGGTTATCGACGTCGGGCGTATCGACATCAGAAAATTTCAGGCGGTGGCAGGTAAATCCGGCGCGGCCCAAAATGCCTTCAATCAGGTCAAGCGCGCCGCCTTCTGCGGGGGTGACGCTGGGACAGCGCAGCAGATCTTGCAAAAGGGCGACAGGGTCATGCGCAGTATCGGCGGTCATGGAGGGTTACTCGCGCAGCAGGTCGTTGATGGATGTTTTGCTACGCGTTTTTTCATCGACACGTTTGACGATGACTGCGCAATAAAGCGACGGCCCCGGCGTGCCATCCGGCAGCGGCTTGCCGGGCAGCGTGCCCGATACAACGACAGAATAAGCGGGCACGCGGCCCATAAAAATTTCCCCCGTGGCGCGGTCGATGATTTTGGTCGATGCGCCAAGGTACACGCCCATGGACAGCACAGAGCCTTCTTCGACGATCACGCCCTCGGCGACTTCGGCGCGCGCGCCGATAAAGCAATTGTCTTCGATAATGACAGGATCGGCCTGCAAAGGCTCCAGAACGCCGCCGATGCCGACACCGCCCGAGATATGACAGTTTTTGCCAATCTGCGCGCAAGAGCCGATGGTGACCCATGTGTCGACCATCGTGCCTTCATCGACATAGGCGCCGACGTTGACGAAAGACGGCATCAAAACAACCTTGGGCGCGATATAGGCCGACTGGCGCACAAAGCAGCCCGGCACAGCGCGGAAACCTGCGGCACGGAAACCGGCATCGTCCATGCCTGAAAAGCGCGAAGAAACCTTGTCAAACCAAGGCGCGCCGCCGGGGCCGCCCGAAATGACACTGTTATCGTTAAAGCGGAATGACAGCAAAATCGCTTTTTTCACCCATTGGTTGACATGCCATGTGCCGTCTTTTTTTTCTGCCACACGCAGTTTGCCGCTGTCCATCAAAGCCATAATTTCGTCGACGGTTTTCTTGCCGAGAATTCTGGTTTTGTCGGTCAGCGTGTCTTTTTGCTCCCATACCGTATTGATACCGGTTTCGAGTTCCTTAAAGTCCGACATGGATGATCCCCTTGGGCTTGGGTGAGGTTACGCGTTGAATTTTTGATCGAACCACGCCGTCAGTTTTTCGGCGCGGTGGTGGATATGGGTGCTATCGGCAGGCGCACTCTGGTCTTGTCCGTGAAACCAGACCGTGGTCATGCCAAGGTCATGCGCAGGCTTCAGGTTGATCTCCATATCTTCGAACATGCAGGCGGTTTTCGGGTTGACGCCGTGGCGGTACAGAAATGTGTGATAGGTATCCATCTGCGGCTTTGGCCAGTATCCGGCATCTTCGATCGCAAAGACGCCATCAAAATGTCCGGCGATGCCCAGATGGTCGATCATGCGCAGGGCGAAATGTTTCGGCGCGTTCGTAAAGACCACCTTACGGCCGGCAAGGCGCGCCAGCCCTTCCTGCGTGATCGCACAGGGGTCAATCATGCCATAGTCGATATCATGCACATAGGTCAGGAAATCGGCGGGGTCGAGCGCGTGTTCGGTCATCAGCCCGCGCAGGGTTGTGCCGTAGGTCTTGTAGTAATGCTTGCGCAGGCGGGCGGCTTCTTCTGTGTCGACCTTCAGGGTCTTGGCGACAAAATCCGTCATGCGCGTGGCAACAAGGTCGAAAACCTGTTTTTCCGCATCATAGAGGGTATTGTCGAGATCAAAAACCCAGGTGTCGATATGGCTGAAATCCTGCATCATACGGACTTCCGCGACCGCAGCGCTGTTTGCAGCGTGCCGTCATCCAGATAATCGATCTGGCCGCCAATCGGTACGCCATGCGCCAGCTGGCTGATACTGACGTTGCAGGGTGCAAGACAATCGGCGATATAATGCGCGGTCGTTTGACCGTCGATGGTGGCATTAAGGGCAAGGATCACTTCGCGGACAGCCTCATCACGCGCGCGCGCTGTCAGGTGGGGAATAGAAAGATCTTCGGGGGTGATACCGTCAAGCGCCGACAGCGTGCCGCCCAGCACATGGTAATAGCCGCGAAACGCGCCGGTTTTTTCAATCGCCCAGAGATCCGAAATATCTTCGATCACGCACAAAAGCCCGCGGTCACGCGCACTGTCGGCACAAATCCCGCAAGGGGCGCTGGTATCCAGATTGTGACATTCGGGGCATTCGGTAATAACGTCCGCGGCGCGGCCCAGCGCCTGTGCCAGTGGCAACATCAGGCTTTCGCGGTTTTTCAGCAGGTGCAGTGCCGCACGCCGCGCCGACCGCGGCCCCATGCCGGGCAGGCGCGCCAAAAGCTTCATCAGATGTTCGATATCGGTGCCGATCATGGGGGTGATTATACCCGTTTCGCGGGGGGCTTTTCTACCCCTGTTTCGTTAAATATCCGTCATAAAAAGAGGCTCACCGGATGGTGACAGAAAGATCGCCGACAAGGTCAATATGTGCATCTACCTTGTCGCCCGGCACCAGCGGGCCGACGCCGGCGGGCGTGCCGGTCATCAGCACATCACCGGGCTGCAGCGTGATAAAGCGCGACAACAGGGCAATCAGCCGCGGCACAGGCCAGATCATATCGCCAAGTTGCCCGTCCTGCCGCATCTCGCCGTTGACCATCAACTGGATCGCGCCGCGCGGCAAACCGTCCAGCGTGGCCGCGGGGATCAAAAGCCCGCAGGGGCTGGCGTGATCAAAGCCCTTGGCAAGGTCCCAGGGCTTGCCGGTGTCCTTGGCCTGTTTTTGCAAATCGCGGCGGGTAAGGTCGAGCCCCACGGTATAGCCAAAAACATGTTCGGCGGCGCTGCTTTCGGGGATATTCGCGCCGCCCATGCCCAGTGCCGCGACCAGTTCTACTTCGTGGTGCAGGGCGGCGGTTTCGGGCGGATAGGGGATGATATCGCCATCATGGGCAAGGCTGTCGGCAGGCTTCATGAAAAACACGGGGATACCTTCGGCATTGCCTGCCTTCGCGCCCATTTCAGCGGCATGCAAGGCGTAATTCTGCCCCACACAAAAAATACGCCGCACCGGAAAAACCTCCCGCCGTCCGGCCACGGGCAGAAAGGGCAGCGGCGCGGGCGGAAAGACATATCCGGCGGTCATTCCTTTTTGCCCTCCGGCTGCCAGGCGTCGCTAAAAATACGGGTCTGGTCTGCCCCCAGATCCAGCAGGGCGGGCAGTGTGGCCGCCACCATCGCGGGCGGGCCTGCCAGATAGATATCGACATCGGCCAGATGCGCAAAATCTTCCGCCAGTGCCGCGCTGACAAAGCCGCTGCGCAGCCGCGCGGCATCGCTGGCGGTCTCAGACAGCACGGGGATATAGCTCAGGCGCGGATGTTTTTGCGCCAGCGCGCGGAAATGCCTATCAAGATACAGCTGTCCTTCGTCTCGCACGCCCCAGTACAGGTGGCAGGGCGGCGAGCCCGCGGCAGAAAGATGTGCCTCCAAAATAGATTTGATCGGCGCGATGCCAAGGCCGCCGGCCAGTGCCAGCAGTGGCCGCGCGCCGCCGCGCCAGTAACTGTGGCCAAACGGGCCTTCGATGGTCAGCTCCGTACCGGGGCGGGTGTTTTCAACAAGGGCGGCGCTGAGCCCGCCTTGCCCTGCGCTGCGGACATGAAATTCGATATGGTCAAGGTCGGGGGCGCTGGCAATCGAATAGGGGCGCGCGGGCGCATCGCCCAGACGCAGATGCGCATATTGTCCGGCCAGAAATCTGAGCCGCTGGCGCTGCGCCAGCTCGACCCGCAAGATGCGGGTGTCGCTCATCACGTCCTCCACGCCGATCACGCGCGCAGCATAGATCGCAGCGGTGGCGGCAGGTGCGGGCGTAACGGGCGGCTGTGCATCAGGCATCGGCAGATCATCCGGAGAGGGGGACAAAGAGGCGTCCACAAAGACCAAGCCTCCCCGCTAAAATAGGGGGAGGCCTGAAAAAGTCAAGTTTCAAAAGGGTTTGCGCGTATTTATGCGGGGCCTTTGTTGACGGGCGGTTTGTTTTGTGTCGCCGTACTTTTCGCGGCCGGTGCGGCAGGTGCCTCGACTTTGGGCAGGCCCAGATCGCTGCCGGCTTTGTTGCTAAAATAATCGGCTGCTCTTTTAAAGCCTTCAGGGCTGTCCACGTTGTTGATGATTCCGCGTTCAATTTCCCCGTCAACCTTGACTTTGCCGGATTTGATAGCGTCTTGCAGTTTTTCAATACCGGCGCGGTGGGTAGGGTCCTGCACTTCGGCTGCGCGCTTGGACATGCCTTCGACAGCTTCAACATTCCTGCGGCCTTCGGGCGATACTTCGTGACCTTCGGGTTTGGAGCTGAACAGTGCCTTGTCCTTTTCCCACTGCGCATGCGCAGGGTTAACTTTCGGCGGTTCTGCAGCCTTGGGCTCATCTGCTTTCGGAGGCTCTACCGCACCGAATTTAGTATTGAGCGTGCCAGGCGTATCGGCTTTTGGCGGCTCGGTCGCTTTCGGCTCTTCCGCTTTCGGCGGTTCCGCGGCCTTGGGCTCATCCGTTTTCGGCGGCTCGGCGGCTTTCGGTTCTTCTACTACCGGTGCCGCATCTGTCGGCGCTGCGGCCGCAGGCGTTTCAGGGGCGTCATTCTTCGGCGGTTCCGCGGCTTGGGGCTCATCCGTTTTCGGCGGCTCGGTGGCTTTCGGTTCTTCTACTACCGGTGCCGCATCTGTCGGCGCTGCGGTCGCGGGCGTTTCAGGGGCGTCATTCTTCGGCGGTTCCGCGGCTTGGGGCTCATCCGTTTTCGGCGGCTCGGCGGCTTTCGGTTCTTCTACCACCGGTGCCGCATCTGTCGGCGCTGCAGTCGCAGGCGTTTCGGGGGCGTCATTCTTCGGCGCGTTCTTGGGGGTTTCTGCGGCGTTTTCAAATCCGGTCAGTTTTCCACCGTTTTCTTTTTTCCAAATCTCGAGAATCTCAGGGCTTGGGGTATGGTTTGCAACTTCAATTCCCGCACGCATAGCGCCCAGCCAAAGTTTGTCTTTATTAGATTCGCTGCCGTGTACGGTTACGGCTTTCCAGCCGCGTGACTTCGCAACGAGAGCTTCTTCATCTGCCAAGTCCTGTGTCAGCCTATTGAAGAGACCATGGCGCCCGATAAACTCAGTGCCGTCGGCTGTTTTCCCCCAGTCGAAATGGCCGTGTTTGGTTTTAAAAAAGAGCGTCCCATTTTTCGGGTCTTGTTCTACATTCGTAACAAAGTTTTGCAGGTTAGGATCAATTTTGTCCATATTCCAAGCTGTGCGCAGAAGTGTGTCTTGCCAGCTGTCCTCTAAAAATTTGGACTTCTTGGCCGTGTCCTCGCTGGGCTTTTCTGCGCTAGCAGATTTACTGATGCTATCTTCAGGTTTTGCTTTTGCACCGTTAGTGTCTTCCTGCGGAGCGGCTGCCTGTTCGCCAGCAACGGGGCCGGTATTTTCAGGCTGAGTCGCGCTAGGTTTTTGAGGTGTGGGATTGCTTTCAACCGGTGTAGGGCTGGCACTCGAAAAGCCTGTTACTTCATTCAGAGTTTGGGGCGCCGCGTTATCAACCGCAACCGCTTCGTTACCCGTTTGATCTTTTTGTCCAGCTTCAGCCATGACGAACCTCTTCCCCCAGTAAAAGAAAGGTTAACACGTTGTTAACGAATGTACCTATATTCTACCCAGCTTTTCGTAATATTTCAAGAAAACGAAAATAACGCTTTTTTATCAGTGGCTTGCGCTTAGTTGTAGTTTGGCTTCCGCCGCTGGGGATCGTAATAATGGAAGAGCTCGTTGCCAAGTCTGATTCCCGGCTGCGCGTCTTCGAGGGCGACATCGGTTGTCAGACCCTGGGGATCGAGTATACGCCAACCCGAAAGCGCGGGCGTGCCGGCATCGTTTTCGGTAAAGATCAGCGTGATGGATCCGGCCAGCGGGTCTTTTGCCTGTGTCAGGGTGATGTTCAGGCGCTGGCTGTCGTCGCGGCGTACGTCTTCGATGCGCAGATCTTTGGTGAAGCCGATATCGGCGCGCAAAAAGAAATTGGCAAGCGAGCGGCCGATGGGCGCGCTGCTCTGCTGTTTCATTTGCGCATCATAATAATGTACGAAGGTGCCATCGGCGACGATAAAGTCTTTCATCGGCGGGTCATATTCAAAACGCATGCGGCCAGGGCGTTTGAGCAGGAATTCGCCGGTCAGACGCTGGCCGTTGTTGTCGGTCTGCACAAAGCGCGCTTTCATCGTACGTAGCGCGTTCAGATAGGCTTCGGCTTTTTTGACCTCGGGCATATCGGCCATACTGGCGGGCTTTTCCGCGGCGGCGGGGGCCTGTGCAAAAAGTGCGGCAGGCGTCGCCGCTGTGCCGGCCATTAAAAAAGCGGTGAACAGCAGCGCAAGGCGCGGGAATGCGGGGGTAAAACGGGGCATGTCTCTGTGGTCCTTTTGGTCAGGGGGGCTTGTCTTGTGATATCAAACGCCGCCGGTGCAGCGCGGTTCCGCGCAGTTTCGTATCTCGGTTCCGCGCAGTTTCGTGATGCAGTTCCGTATCTCGGTTCCGCGTAGCTTCGTTACACCGCGCGCTAGCGGGCGGCGATACAGCTGACACGGGCGGTCCGGCCGCTTCCCTGCGCCGGATTATTCGACGGCGTTCAGCGCGATCTGCTGGGCGAGGAATTTATCCATCAGCTTGTACAGCTCTTCTTTGTCCTTTTTGGGCTTTTTTGCCGTGTGGGTGATCAGAAAATCGACCGGAAACTGGCGGATCAATGTCGCGCCGGTGATGCCCACGGTTTTGAAAACCTGATAGGAAATTTCCGTTTCAGCCGTAAAAGCGAGCGAGACCCCGTCGCGCGTACGGTTGACGTCCTGGTCAACCAAGGGGCGCAAATATCCGGCAAGACCGGCGCGGGTGTAATTGGGCAGCGTGTCTTCGCGGTAATCCAGATAGGTTTCGCGGTCGACCGGCGCTTTTTCGCCTTTTTCATTCAGCCAGGTGACAAGCCCGATATCGCCAAGGTCGTTGCCTTCAACCCCTTTGCCGATACCGGCAATTTGCAGGCAATCGGCGAAGACAGCAACAAGCGTCTGCTTGCTTTTGATTTTCAGCTCTTCGCGCAGCAGGTTGATGGCGGCGGCTTCCAGCGGGTCGGTCTGGTCAAGAAAGCACATGCCAAGCGGCGCTTCGAAATGCAGCATCGTCTGGCCAAACGGCGCAAACAGCGTGCGGCGCCAATCCAGCGGCCCGCCGGGGAAATATTGCGCGGGCGCGGGGGTCGCCACCATGGCGGCAAGCCCGATACCGCTGGCGGCAAGGCAAAGAGCAGAGACAAGAAACTTGAGACGGGGCATTTTCATGGCTGTGACTTTCAGATTTGGTGAGGCATAAAAGAAAATAATCAGGTTCCGTAATTGTCGACGAGGATTTCGCGTTTGCCAACGTGGTTCGCGCTGCTGACAAGGCCTTCTTTTTCCATCCGCTCCACAATCCGCGCGGCGCGGTTATAGCCGATTTGCAGGTGACGCTGGATAAAGCTTGTCGAAACTTTGCGTTCGCGCAAAACGATGGATACGGCCTTGTCGTAGAGCTCGTCGCCGCCGCCGTCTTCGTCGCCTTGGCCGAACAGGCTGTTTTCTTCGTCGTCTTCGGTGACGCCGTCGATGTAATTCGGCACGCCCTGCGATTTGAGGAAGGTGACGACTTTTTCGACTTCGTCATCCGACACAAACGGGCCATGCACGCGCTGGATGCGCCCGCCCGAGGCCATGTAAAGCATGTCGCCCTGTCCGAGCAGCTGCTCCGCGCCGCCTTCGCCCAGAATGGTGCGGCTGTCGATCTTGGAGGTAACCTGAAACGAAATCCGCGTCGGGAAGTTCGCCTTGATCACGCCGGTGATGACGTCGACCGACGGGCGCTGCGTGGCCATGATCAGATGAATACCCGCCGCGCGCGCCATTTGCGCAAGACGCTGGATGGCGTTTTCGACTTCTTTGCCCGCCACCAGCATCAGATCGGCGAATTCATCGACGATCACGACGATATAGGGCAGGTTGTGCAGCGGGATGGGCTGTTCCTCGTATACCGGTTTGCCGGTGTCGGGGTCGAAACCGGTCTGGATCTTGTGCATCAGCACTTCGCCCTTGTCGCGGGCTTCGCGGACGCGGTCGTTGAAGCCGTCGATATTGCGCACGCCCAGTTTGGACATGGCGCGATAGCGGTCTTCCATTTCGCGCACGGCCCATTTCAGGGCGACGATGGCGCGGTGCGGTTCTGTCACCACAGGCGTCAGCAGGTGCGGGATATCGTCATAAACCGACAGCTCCAGCATCTTGGGGTCGATCATGATAAACCGGCACTGCTCCGGCGACAGGCGATAGAGCAGCGACAAAATCATCGTATTAACGGCAACCGATTTGCCCGAGCCGGTCGTGCCCGCAACCAAAAGATGCGGCATGCGGGCGAGGTCGGCAATGACAGGTTCGCCGCCGATGTTCTTGCCAAGGACAAGCGGCAAGCGCGAGCCGTTGCGGTCATAATCGCTGCTGCCCAGAAGTTCGCGCAGGAAAACCATTTCGCGTTTTGCATTGGGCAGCTCGATGCCGATGGCGTTCTTGCCGGGCACGGCGGCGATACGTGCCGATACCGCGCTCATGGAACGGGCGATGTCGTCGGCCAGACCGACCACGCGGCTTGTTTTGGTGCCGGGGGCGGGTTCCATTTCATAGAGGGTGACGATGGGGCCGGGATTGACCTTGAGGATATCGCCCTGCACGCCAAAATCGCCGAGCGTGTTTTGCAGCATCTCGGCATTTTTTTGCAATCCGGCTTCGTCAAGGCGGTGCGCGGTGATATTCGCGGGCGGGCTTTGCAGAACCTCCAGCGAAGGCAGCATCCATTCCTCGTCCTCGCCCGCGGTGCGCAGGTCGAGTTTCTTTTGCTTGTCTTCTTTGAGCGGCGCGGCTTTTGGCTTGTCGATGCGCGGGGCGACCACGGGTTTGCGCACCGGCGCGGCCAAGAGGGGGGCGCTGTCGTCTTCGCTCCCGTCTGCATCATCCGGCGTGCTGTCTTCGCTGATGCGGATACGGCGCGGACGCACGGACGCGCTGGGCGCTTCGCGCTTCAGGCTGCTATAGCGGATATGCCAGCTGCGGAAAGCCAGCACGGCCTCGGCCGTTTTGCGGGTGACAAAGGCGCCGATATCGCGCGTGCGGCGCAGGCCTTGAATCCATTCGCCCAAACTCAGCCCCAGCGCGGGGATATAGCAGGCGAGAAAAACCGTCAGCGCCGATATCGCGACAAACGAAAACGCCATACCGCCAATCCAGCCTTGCAGCGGCTGTGCGGCGGCATTGAACAAAAGCGCACCGGCAGAGCCGCCCATATAAGCGCCAATCCCCCAGCTTTCAAAAGCAGGCACGCGTGCGAGCATCACGGCACCGGTCAGAACGCCCGCCAGCAACAGCGGCAGGCGCGTGCCCATACCGCCCAGCGGGCGGCGGCGCAAAATGCGGTATCCCCAAACAGCAAAGGCCAGCGCAAAAAACCACGCCGCCAGCCCCAGCGTCTGCAGCATCAGATCGGCGGCATAGGCACCGGGCAGGCCCATTATGTTTTGTGCGGCAGCGCCCGGCGCGGCGGCAGTGTTAAGCGACGGGTCGGCAGGGTGATAGGAAACCAGCGCAGCCGCCAGCCCCAGACCCACCAGCGCATAAAGCGCGCCCACGGTATCTGTCAGGCGGTGCGCGATAAAACTTTGAACCGCGGCGGGCAGCAGCGGTGTCTTGCTGCGGCGTTTTTGGCCGTGCAGTTTGTGTTTGCTGCCGCGTGAAAAAATCCCCATGAAAATCCCCAAAACCTGCTCCCCCTTCCTGTCGTGGCGCAGCGCCATGGATGTGGCGGCGCGCCGCAGTGCGCATACGGCAAAGCCTGTCTTTCCCCAAAAAACAGCCAAGCCGGCAGAGCTGTTTTTTGCCAAAAACAGCCAGCCCCGTATTGTAGCAAATATAAGCCCTCCGCCTCAAGGAAAGAGGCGGCGCACAGCGCAGATAAGGACGGATTGTTGCGAAGCGCCCGGACAGGGGGCTTTTGCAGCGGCGGGTTAGTTATCGCCGAGGTCGAGCGTGCCGTTCGGGTCTTTTTCAAGCAGGTCGGCCACTTGCTCGTAAACCGTGGCGTTGTCGTTCATTTGTTCGCGCAGGGGTTCGTTCTGGGCGCCGACGTTTCTGAAAAATGTCGCTGCATCGCGCAGCAATTTGGAAGCCAGTTGTGCGTAGGTCGCCATGTTCGCTCGCCTTTCGGAAAATCGCCGGATCACAGGGCCGCGCAGACCCCACTCGGACAAAAGCCTAGCACGGGATATGCGCCGCGGAAACGGAAAACTGCGTCGACCAATGTTACGTTAAATCACTTCGCGCTGTCGCGGAAACTGTGGCGCGGATAGGTGCCGAGCATGCGGACGTCGGCGGCAAAAAACCGCAGCTCGTCCATCGCGTGTTCAAAAGCGAAATCTTCGGGGTGGCCTTCGATTTCACAGTAAAAACGGGCGGAGTGGAATTTGTTCCCCTCCAGATAGCTCTCCAGCTTGGTGATATTGAGGCCGTTGGTTGAAAATCCGCCCAGCGCCTTGTACAGCGCCGCCGGAATATTACGCACCTTGAAGATCAGCGATGTCAGGTAACGCGCGCCGCGTGCGGGCGGCTGCAATTTATGCCCCTTGGCCAGCACGATAAAGCGCGTGGTATTGCCGCTTTCGTCTTCGATGCCTTTTTTCAAAACTTTCAGCCCGTATAAATCCGCAGCCAGCGCGCTGGCAATCGCGCCATGGGCGGGGTCGTTCATTTCGGCCACGCGCGCAGCGGATCCGGCGGTGTCTTCAAACACCACGGGTTTCATTTTATGGGCGGCGATAAATTTTTTGCACTGGGGCAGCGCATGCACATGGCTATAGACGGTTTTGACGTCCTCCAGCTTCGCGCCCTGCACGCCCAAAAGACAATGATGGACCGGAATAAAATGCTCCGCCACAATCGACAAGGGCGAGGCGGGCAAAAGATTGTGAATATCCGCGACGCGCCCCGCAATCGAATTGTCGATCGGGATCATGGCGTAATCCGCCTTGCCGGTTTCGGCGGCGTGAAAGGCATCGGCGAAGGTCGGGCAGGGCAGCGGCGCCAGTTTGGGAAATGCCGTCAGGCAGGCGGTATGCGAATAAGCCCCCGCGCGGCCCTGAAAGGCGATTTTGTCGGTTTTGGCGGCGGGTTTTTTAGGCGTGGGCATAATCCGGTTTCTCTTGTGTTTGGGTGAAATATGCGGCGGCGCGCAGAATATGGGCGCAGGCTTCGCTGTCGCTGCCCGCATCGTGGTGGTTGAGGTCAAAGCCGATATGTTCGCAGACGGTTGACAGTTTGTGATTGTAAAGCCCCGGCCAGCTGCGGCGGGCTAGCTGCACGGTGCAAAGCCAGTTCTGGCGCGGCATATCGATTTCTGCGCGCGCCATCGTGCCGGCCAGCACGCGGCGGTCAAACCCCGCGTTATGCGCGACCAAAAGCGGCGCGGCGGCAAACCACGGCGCAAATTGATCCTGCCACAATGCGCGGAACGTCGGCGCATCGCGCACCATATCCGGCGTGATGCCGTGGATGTCGATAAAATCAGGGCGGATATAAAGCCGCCCTTCGGGCCGGATCAGCCATGATTGTTTAAAAACGGTTTCGCCCGCGTGATCCACCGCGCAAAGGCCAAGCGCCAGCGCGCTCGCCGCATCGTAATTCGCGGTTTCAAAATCAAGGCAGAGGGCGGCGATATCGGACATGGATTTTTATAAAGCCTTCAGCATCGTGCGCGCGGCGTCGAGGTCTTCGGGCGTATCCACGCCCAGCGGTACGGTATCGACCACGGCAACGTCAATGCGCATGCCGAGCGAAAGCGCACGCAGCTGCTCCAGCCGCTCGCGTTTTTCCAGCACGGCGGGCGGGGCAGAAACAAAACGCTGCAAAGCTTCGCGGCGATAGGTATAAAGCCCGATGTGGTGCAAAAGCGGCCCGTCGCCCGTGGGGGCGGTCGCGCGCGTGAAATACAATGCACGGCCGCGGCGTTCCTGCCGCTCGAAATCGATGGTGGTGATGGCTTTGACGACGTTGGGGTTATTGATTTCCTCTTCGCGCGTGATGATGGCGGCCAGCGTGCCGATATCGACGCTGCTGTCCGACAAAAGATCAAACGCGGTATGGATCAGCGCGGGGTCAATGGTGGGCAGATCGCCCTGCACGTTGATGATGCCGTCGTGTTTGCCTTCGGGGTCGATCTGGTTCAGCGCGCGCAGAATACGGTCAGACCCGCTCGGCAGTGCGGGGTCGGTCATCACGGCTTCGCCGCCGGCGGCTTCGATCGCGGTTTTAATCTCGCTCTCCGCGCAGGCAATCACGACGCGGCCGATCTTTGCTTCCTCGGCGCGTTTCATCACATGCACAATCATCGGTAGACCATGAATATCGGCCAGCGGCTTTTGCGGCAGCCGCGTCGATGCCATGCGCGCGGGGATCATCAGGATCGGGTTCGACGGCAAAGCGCTTGCAGAGGGCGCAGCATGCGCGGCGGCGGTTTTCAGGGCTTCAATCATAGACAGGTCCTCCGGCATCAGGTTCTTGGGCGGGTTCCAAGCAAATCAATAAACAAACGATGCCGGAGGGTAGCGCGTTCCGCCCCCGAAAGCAATAAATGCCAATAAATAAAGAAAAACCGGAGTTTAACCCAGCCCCGCCCGTACCTTGTCCGGCTCGTCCACTTTGATGGCGACGTAGGGGACGGTCGCGGTATCGGCGAGGGATTTGAGGTGGTGCAGCACGGTGTAATCGCTGCTGTCCGCATCCACGCGGCTATTGGCGGTGGATATTTGCAGGCCAATGCCCAGCGCGGTCGCCCAATCGCCGAGGGCGGGTTTGAAATCGGTCGTTGTGGTGTCATAGGCGGCGATGGTGATCTCTGCGTGCAGGGCTTCCAGCTCTGCCCTTGCGCCGTCTCGGTAATGATCGACGAGCGGCACATATCCGGGGCCGAGGTTTTCGGCACCGAACAGGATTTTCGATTTGATCGCGGGCACAAGCAGGATGTGCGCGTCGCGCGCGCGGAAATCGCGCAGAATATCCCAGTTATAAGACGACACAATCACATCATGCGCGGCCAGCGCCGGCGCGTGTTTTTGCATCAGCGCGCAGACAGCCGCGGCGCAGGTGGTGTCTTTGATATCAAGGTTGACCAGCACGCGGCGGTCTTCGTACCCGAAGACAAGCTTGAAGAGATCTTCGAGCGTCGGCACGCGCTGCCCCGCGCCGATGTCAAAACGGGCGATCTCTGCCGCTGTCATTTTCGATACGTATTTTCCGGCGGCGGCATCGGTCTCGGCGGGGACAACATGTTCCCACAGTTCATCGTCATGGATCAGCACGGGCACGCCGTCGCCCGATAAAAACACATCGCATTCGATGCCATCCGCGCCGCGGTCGAGGGCGTATGTGAAGGCCGCAAGGCTGTTTTCCGGCAGTAAATCGGGATTTTTCGGCGTTTTCAGCGCGGCGGGCGTGGGGCCGTATCCGCGGTGGCCTATGATTTTAAAGCCTTTTTGGCTTTGCAGCATGATATATTCCTTGTCTCCGTCAAGTGGTTATGGAATAATATTCAGGTAAAATCAAGAATCTAATAACACCCAGACTGTTGGTTGGAAATGGGCATTGTGATTATCGGACATCGCGGCATGGGGCCGACCAGCACCCTGCCGTCCATCGAGCCCGAAACGCTGCCGGAGAATTCTCTGGCGGCTTTTGCGCGCGCCTTTGAACACGGCGCGGACGGGATCGAGTTCGATGTGCATGTCACCAAAGACGGCGAAGTGGCCGTTATTCACGACAATATCCTCAACAAGAAAATCGCGGGTGCGGACCGCGATGCGACCAACCTTGGCCTTGTGTCGAGTTATACGATGGGCGAGCTGTCGCAGATGGATGTCGGCAACGGGCAGGGCATTCCCAGCCTGAACGACGTCATGGACCTGATGATCTCCGAAGGCGCGACCTATACCGCCAATACCGGCAAAACGCTGATGATCGATATCGAACTGAAAGGCGAAGGCGTCGCGGAGCCGGTCTACCGCACCATCAAACCCTATATCGATGCCGGCTATGTGCAGGCGGATGATTTTGTGTTTAACAGTTTCAACTGGGATAACCTGCGCGAATTGCGCGCGCTAGACCCTGATTTCAAGCTGATCCCCGCCATCCGCACCGAAGATCTGTTTGGCAAGGAAAACGTCACCATGCCCGGCTGGAAAGTCAAGGAAGGCGCTGATTACCAGCTGGATGCTTTCGCGCGGCTGCGGTCCTTGCATGGCGAAATCAACTGCCATGCTTTTGACTGTATCGTGTTTGATTTGCGCCAGACCTTTGTGGATTTTTGCGCATCCAGCGGCATCGGGCTTTTTACCTCCACCTCGGCCGAAACGGTCAAGGCAGAGCGTATCCGTGCGCCGCTCGCGCTGATGGTTGCCGCCGAAAACCGTTTGCCTGTGGTCTGCTTCCGTGCCGACCATGCCGGTGAAACCCGCGCGCTGGTCGCGGATATCAAAGCAGATATGGCCGGGGCAGATATGGCTGGCGCGGATATCGACCAAAAGGCACAAACCCGCACCTTGCCGGCAAAACGCGCCCCGCGCTAAAAATACCCCATTTTTAGTTTGCATAATGATTGTAATTCTGTTACAAAATCAGATCATTTTCGCAAAGGGGAGGCAGAATCATGCAAAAACAACTTAAAACCGCCGCAAAACTCGGGGCTGCCCTTTGTTTGTCTTTTAATCTGGTTGCCTGCACCACCACGGGCAGCAATCCCGCCGCCGCGCAGGCGCCGGACAGCACCGGTCTGACCCGCGGCGATACGCAAACGCAGGGTCTCGCCCTCGTCGGCAGCCCTGCCAATGACACCCTACGCTTTTACAATCTGCATACGCAGGAACGCGCGACCTTCACCCGCCGCCCCGGACAGCCTGTTTCGCAAGAAGCGAACTGGTTTATGCGCGACCACCGCCGCGGTGAACCGGCGCAGATAGACCCGAAACTCCTCGACCTGCTCGGCGATTTGCAAAATGCTATTCATGCGCGTTATCCCGGTCTGACTGTCGAATATCATGTCATTTCCGGCTACCGCGCGCCTGCCACCAATAACAACCTGCGCGGTGCCGGCGGCAGTCAGGCCGAAAATTCGCTGCATACGACGGGTCAGGCGATCGATATCCGCGTGCCCGGCCTTTCCACGCGTGAACTGCGCGACATCGCCACCTGCCTTAATCGTGGCGGCGTCGGCTATTACGCGTCCGATGATTTCGTCCATGTGGATACGGGGCGCGTGCGCTACTGGCCATCGCGCGATTATCTCTCGACGCTGAATTGCGGCCGATAGTGACTATTCCCGGTGCGCCTTTACCGCCTTGCGGATAAACCAAAAGGCGAAGGGCAGGGTATAAAGCGCCATCAATGCCGAAGGTATCGTCACAAAAACAGCCAGGCAGCCAAACGCCAGCGCGCTGAAAAACAGCGTTTTGGTATATCGGTGACGCAGCGTTACGACGCCCGCGCTAAAAATTTTCTCTGCGCAGAACAGCAGCATGTTGAAGCCCCCCGCCAGTATCATGGGCAGACCGGCAACCGCCAGCAAAACGCCAATCATGCTCAGTGCGCCCAGCACGCGTGCTTCGACAATATGCACGCCGCCGCCCATCAACAAAATGCCGAGCACAAAAAATCCGAAAGATCGCCAAAACGAAATCGCGGCAATATCCTGCGCGTTCGGGCCGAAACGCTGCGCGTGCCGTGCCGCGGCATCGCGGTCGGCATGACGGTGCGCTACGGCTTCGCCAATAGATTTGGCAAAGCCCGTCAAAGGCCCCATCAAGCTGCGGCGGCGATGTTCGTCGTGATAACTGCCCATGATGACCCCTCTGCGTGTATAGGCATTACACCAGCTTTCTTTTTACTATAGGGCAAGGGGCAGCATAAAATAAATACGGCGGCGGTGCGGGTTTTGTCAGGGAGCAGCAGGCGCGGCCGGCGCACGCGCGGCGAGTTTGCTGTCCATTTCAGATTTAATGCCCGCGATTGTTTCGGGCGCGGGGTTCCACGGCACATAGAAACCGGCCGATTTTTTCAGCGCCTGATACTCTGCCCCCTGTGCGGCGGCGGGTGTTTTGGCGTTGAAGGCGATATCCCGCGGTGTCATGCCCTGCGCAACGCCGCGCAGGGCGGCGGTCACTTCTGACGGATTTTCCGCATCGATGCCCGTACCGGCAAGGGCCGGATTGTCGGCGCACAGCCGCGTGAAAAGCGTTTTTTCTGCCGCGGCTTTTTGCGGCGGTGTCAGGGTGCCGTGCTGCGCGCGTATATCCAGCACATTAAGATATGCGTCCAGCTCGCGCGCATTCAGCCCGCGCGGCAGTTTATAGTCTTGTGCCACGGCCGGAAAACCGCCTGCGGCCAGCTGCGTGGCCAACGGTTCGAAATCCGGATCGGGGATACGGATTTTTTGCAAGTTGCCCGCCGCATCATAGGCCATCGCCGTTGCAACCGGCTTGCGCCTGATATGCTCCGTCGTTGCGGCAGGATCGTGGCGGAACAGGTACACCGCGGTGGCAATTTCCTGTGTTAGCGCATCGGGCGCATATCCCTGTGGCGCATGCAAAAATTTTGATGTGGCGGCCGCAAAGGGCGCGGCGATCTGCGCTGCGGCGTCCTGCGGGCTCAGCGCGGGCTGCCCGTCAAATGTCCAGCCGCCGCCCTGCGGCTTTGCAAAGGTAACGCTTTTGATCTGGATATGGCGGTTGTCGTTGATAAAAACCTCGTGCGATGTTTTTAGCCGCTGCACGCCGTCTGCGGGCGACAGCGTCATGCCTTTTTCAAGCTGTAAATCTTCTGCGGGTACGTGCAGCGTCAAAAGCACGGGGCGCGCCCCTGCAAAACGCGGCGGAAGATCGCTATGCCCCATATCGCGGAGCGCCTGATGCACGCCATAGCCGAACTCTCCGCCATGTGCGGCATGCTGCGCGGCATAATCGGCTGCGGTATCGGCATCCGGCGTTGCAAAAAGGCTGCGCCCGCCGTTGCTCTCGTCGCTGCGGGTGGTCAGACGGCTGCCCTTGCGCATGACGTCCTGCACAAAAGCATCGTCAATATCATGCCCTGGCAAATGATGTCCGATCACGGCGCGCAGGCTGTCCAGCGCCGTGCGCGGGGCCCGTGTAAATCCGTTTTGCAACAGCGCGGCCAGATGCCCCTCCGATGTGCCGTGGTACAGCAGCACGGGCGCATCCGCCGCCGCCGCGGGGATGTCGATCTTTGTCATGCGCATAGTATAGCAGCCAAAAGTTAGCAAAAGCTGAGCGCGGCACAGGTACCGCGGCGCGGAGCTTAAGGCTATGTTTTTGTGAGAAAAATGGTGGACACAACAGGGATTGAACCTGTGACCCCTACCATGTCAAGATAGTGCTCTACCGCTGAGCTATGTGTCCACATGCGATCGGGTCGGATCGGTTGCATTGTTTAGCATAGGCCGCGCGGATTCGGCAAGGGCTATAAAAATCAGACATTTCAGCCGTTTGTTTCCCCGTTTGCAGGCCGCGGCGGCGGGTTAAACGTCGTTTAATCTTTTGCCGCTACAATTCGCTTATGGCAACAGACGATCCCGCAGCGATTGAGGCGCAGCCCACAGGGTCCGGCACAGGGCTGCCGGAGGCACGGCGTGCGATGTTTGGCAGATACGCGGCGCCGCCCGACAGCGATGATATTTTTGGCGAAGGCGGATTTGGCGCGGAAGCCGGTTTGCCGAGCGAGGTGCGCCGCGTGCTGCAGGCAAAAATGTCTCTGCGCAGCGTGGCGGCGGATGCCGAAATCAAACTTGCCCCCGAATCTTCTCCAAATGTCGAGACGCCGCAGAACGCAGACGGGTCTGCCGCGTTTGAATACGGCTGGTGTTATACCGACCATAAAACCGGCAAGGAAATCCGCAAGAGTTACCGTACAGCGGATTATCTGAATGACGAGCCCTATGCCACGCGCGTACAGGCGATGCTGGAGCAGCTGGGTCTGCCCAAGCCGCGCACGGAAGAAATTTTTCGCGGCACCCGCCATGATCTTTTATTCCTCAACAGCCATGGCGTTGTGGTGCGGATCGGCCCGCACGATGTGGATGATTTGTTTAACCCAGGTATTTTGCAGCCGCTCGGCTGGCTGGAAGACCGCGAGAATAAGGTCGGCGGAGAGAATGGCCTGCCGCTGACCGTTGCGCTCTATCCGGGGGTCGAGCTGGATTCGCAGTATCATAGCGCCGCGCAAAAACCGGCGCTGGCGGGCAATCTTTACGACATTCTGACAGCGACGCAGCAGGGCGTAGACGATGTCGATACCGAAGGAAATACCGGCATTATCCGCGTGCTGGATGATGACGGCAAGGAAGTCGCCGTGCGATTGCTGGTGGATGCCGACAACAGATTCAACGGTTCATCCGCCGACATGCGTGCCAAAAAATCGACACATCTGAACCCGCAATCCGCTTCGGCGCAATCCGCCACCTCGCCGGAGCCTTTGCGCAAGGGCGATCTTATCTTTAATGCGCTACGTAACATTTTTAACGCTGTCAAAAATGTGCGCTATTGGGAAAAAGCCTATGAAGCGCATCAGCCGCTGCGCAGCATGTTCTGGGATGCCTTTGGCAGCGTCAATGCCGTCAGTGGCTTGCCCGATATAGAGGCGCGCAACAAATTCTGGGCGACCTGCGCCGCTGTTGTCAACAAACCGGCAGAAATCATCCTGCCGGTCTGGGAAACCAATAAAGGCAAGAATGGCGTGCTGTCTTTCGATCGCAGGGAAATACATGTGCCGCATCTGGTGCTGTACCGCCCGTGGACAGGGCAGGATGCCGACCGTATCGTGCAGCCGATCAAACAGTCCAAAGGGTTCCGCGAAGCCGTGGCGGCAGAACACGCCAAAGTTTACGCGCCGCCGCCGGACGATCATCTGGCGCGGCTCAACGACTTTGATACGCGGATGAGGAAATTCAGGGAAGGCGCGGATAAAAACCTCGGCCAGCGTCTCGCATCCCTCGGCCGCCGCGTCTGGCGCGAAATCAAAAATCTCTGATTTTTTGGTGCTTCATTTTAGGTCGTTGGGTTATTGTCTTGCGGCTTTCGCATCTCTGTTACATGCACGTAAAGCATGTGCTCCACATGCATATAAAAAAAGTTTGCCCGTGCCGAGGGGGCGGCACGGCGCATGTGCTCCTCATGCCTATAAAAAAGTTTGCCCGTGCCGAGGGGGCGGCACGGGCAGGGGGTACGGAGGGTAGTAACCTTAGGAAAGAAACGGTGTCTGGCTCGGTCTAACGTTGCTGCTGCCGCGGTTTTTGGGCGCGAACCGGAATGGGCTGCAATTGCGGCTGCGGGGTGAAAGCGTCTTTTACAGCTTCCGCGGCTTTGTCAAAAATCTCTTTGCATTTTTTGCCGAATGACATGGGTCTGCCTTTCAAAACAGTGATCTATGATCAGGCCTGTACCTGTGCCGCGCTGCGTTTTTGTGCAAAATCGGCGTAAATGACCTTGTGTTCGGTGGTGCCGTTCTTTTGCGTGTGCATCGGCAGGCCGCCTTGGCCCATCAGGTAGCGCACGCGGCTGACGATATCTTTCAGGTGGAACGGGCGGGTGGTCACGGGTGCCGGTGCATAGGCGGGGGTTGAAAACGTATCCATGGCCACGCCGGCAAAACCGGTGATGAAGATGATTTGCAGCTCGGGGTTTTCCTGCAGAGCCTTCTGCGCGAGAATAAAACCGTCAACGCCCGGCATGACGATATCGACCAGCAAAACGTCATAGCAATCGGCAGAGGACATGCGCCATGCATCAAGGCAGTTGTCCACAATCTCCACGCTGTTGCCCGCTTTTTTCAGCGAAGCGTACAGGTATTCTGCGGTGGATTTATTGTGTTCTGCAACCAAGATGCGTGCCATTTTTTTAACTCCCCTAATCTAATTTGCCGTTTGTTGTCAGATATTCATCGTTTGTTAATGTCTTATGTTAATAGTAAAACATTTTCCAGAAAGGCGGTCAAGGGAATTTATAAACAAAAAGTTAAGATTTTGGGTTATAAAGTTACTTTGATGCTTTTTGAATTGTTTATTTTCAATGAGTTAAGCAAAGGCAAGACGATGCCAAATTATTGACGATTTCTTAACAGAAGCAGGGGTAAACTGAACAAAGATCCAAGCTACGAGGTATTTTCATGAACCGCCCGAACCGGCACTCTTTTTCCAAGTCTTTGTTATTTATGGCTGTTTTTTGCGTTCTGATTCACACAGGCCGCGCCGCCGCGCAAAGCGGCGAGTCGCAGGCCGTCTCCGGCCCGCTGCAACCGCAACCCGCGCCGGCGCACGAGGTTCCGAACCCCTTCGGCATTCCGCCGAGCATGACCGTCGATGAATTTAACCGGCATATGACAGGCGCGGCGGCGGCGGCGCTGACGCTGGAGGAGTTTGTCGCCCTGCGCACGCGGGAGCCGCATCTGAAAGTGCTCGATACCCGCGCGCCGCAAGGCTTCGCCTATCGCCATATCAAGGGCGCCGTCAACTTGCCGCTGACCGAAATGACGGAACACACACTGCCCGCCCTGCTGCCCGACCGCCGCGTGCCTGTGGTTCTGGTTTGCGACGAGAGTTTTGCCCCGACGCGGCGCATGTCGATGACACTGCAGGCCTGGCCGGTTTTGAAAGCGAATGGCTATACGCGGGTTTATCGCCTTAACCTTTGGCGTCCCGAAGCCGAAGGCGCGTCCCTGCGCGGGCCAGAGGAGATTGAAGCGCGCGTGCCGCTGGAGGGGAGCTTTCTACTCGCGCCCGAAAATGCGCGCTAAGCCATAAGCCCAAAAAAAGCCCCGCATCGCTGCGGGGCTTTTTGTTTTGAAGTCTGTCGTTATTTCTTTTCAGGTGCCGGTTCGGGGGCGGCCGTGTTTTTGCGGCGCAGTTCCTGAATTTTGACTTTCATTTCCGACAGCGGCAGCGCACCGGGGACAATCTCGTTGCCCAGAACGAAAGCAGGCGTGCCGTTGATATTCATCTGGCTGGCCAGGCTGCGGTTTTGCTCCAGCGAGATCAGCACTTCGGTGCCCTCGGCATCCTGACGCGCCTTGTCGACGTTCAGCCCGGCTTCGGCGGCAAGCCGTGTCAGCACATCGGCATTGATCTGGCCTTGATGTTTCATCAGCAGGCTGTGGAATTCAAAATATTTGCTCTGGCGATGTGCGGCCAGCGCCCATTTGGCAGCGAGCTCGGACGAAGGGCCCAGGATCGGCAGCTCTTTGAAGACAATCTTGACGTTCGGATCTTCTTTGACCAGCGCCTGCAGCTCCGGCAGGACTTTTTTGCAATAGCCGCAGTTGTAGTCAAAAAATTCGACGATCGTGACATCGCCTTTTTCATTGCCGATAAAGGGGCTGCGTTCGTTGCGGAACAGGCGGTCTTTGTTCATTTGCACGGCGGCGGTTTGCTGTTCCTGCATCGTGCGCTGTTGATAGGCATCGACCGAGGTGAGGATCAGCTGCGGGTTCTGGGTGATGAAATCGCGCACGATGCCTTCGACATCGCTGCGGGTCAGTGCGCTGCCGCCGGTTTTGGCGGGCTCGGCATTTTGGGCCAGCGCGGGCGCGCTGAACGCGACGAGCGAGGAAAAGACCAGCGCGGTGGCGCGAAGGGTCAGGCGGCTGTAAAGGCGGATGTCGGACATAAACTGGTACTCCCCGTGTGAAAACTGCGGCAGGCGGCGGCGGGCGCAAAGGCCGTATACCGTTTATAAACCGCTGTTATTAAGAAATTGTGCATTAAGACAATAAAATCAATCCTTTTTTTTGTCCTTTTTCCCTATAAGGTCGAGAATATCCTGCGCGCGCAGCCAGGCGGCTGATTTTTCCGGCAAATGACGCTGGGCAAGGGTGGCTTCGCGCCGCGCCGTCGGGGCATCGCCGCGCAGCGCGGCCTGTTCGGCCAGATGCACGCGCGACAGTCCTTCTTTGCCCTGCCGCCCGTAGGCGGTGGCCAGCAGGCGGTGGATATGGGCAGAGCGCGGCTCGTTGCGCAGGGCGCGCTGCAGCTCCTGCGCGGCCTGTTCGGTGCGCGCGGTGCGGTTTTCGCGCGATTCCAGCAGGGCATGGGCATAGGCGGTGCGGATCAGGCCGGCGTTTGGCGCCTGTTCAACCGCGCGGGCATAGGGAGGGATCGATTCTTCAATGCGGCCGCCCTCAAACAGGATTTGTCCTTTCAGCTCCAGAAACCACGGGTTCTTCGGCTCTTCTTTGATCAGCTGGTCAAGCAGGGCCAGCGCGGCTTTGGTTTGCGAACGGCGGTACAGCGCAATCGCCCGCCCATAGCGCGCGGGGACAGAGGCGCCGGTATCCTGCACCGCGCGCTCCGGATACAGATAGCCAAACAGCTTTGCCTTCATGCGCGCATGCAGGTCGTTCCATTCGGCGGGCATGGTGCCGGGGCGGCGCTGTTTGGCGATGGCGTCTTGCAGAAAATCGATGCGGTCGCGCGTCAGCGGGTGGGTGCGCACGTATTCGCTTTGCTGCGATTCCGGCAACAGTTCCTGCGATGACAGTTTTTCCATGAAACGCGCCAGCCCTTCGATGGGCAGCTGCGAATCCTGCAGATAACGCAGCCCCGCCTGATCAGCCGAGCTTTCCTGCACGCGGCTGTGGCGCAGGATATTTTGCTGGGCAAGGGTTGTACCGGCAACGGTGGCGGCCATCGCGGCCTCCCCCGACCGCGCACCGATGGCGGTTGCGATGCCGATCACCTGCGCAATCAGCGCCTGCATGCGGACATCTTCGATGGCTTCGCGCGTGCGGAACAGGTGGCCCGATGCGATATGGCCGGTTTCATGCGCGATCACGCCGATCAGCTCGTCGGGCGTGTCTGTTTCAAGGATCAGGCCGGTATGGATAAAAATATTCTGCCCGCCCGCAACAAAAGCGTTCAGCGCATCGTTCTGTACCAGAATAAAACGCACTGTCTGCGGCGACAGCCCCGCCTGTTCAAACACGGGGCGGGAAAAACTATGCAATATATCTTCGATTTCATGGTCCCGCAGCAAGGTCATCTGCGGTGCCTGCGCATGGGCGGGCACAGAGGGGCTGGCCGCCAGCACGGCAAAGCAGGCAGCGGCCAGCACGGCCCCGCAAAAAAGACGCAGGCCAAGCCGCGTCATGCTTCTGGATATCAAGCTTTTCATTTTAATCCGCCTGTGCGCACAGCCAACGGCCGCGCGGCGCATCCGGTTCCGGCGGCATCAATACAGGAACATGCCCTTGGGCGTGAAATGTCCGATGGAATCGCGGGTTTTCCAGTCGCGCAGGTCAATCAGGGTGTAGCCCTTATCAAAAACCTCGGTGTACTGCGACAGCAATTTCAGTGCGCGGCGCTGATCAAGATCGGAGAGTTTGTAAAACGTCGGGCCGACTTCCAGTACCGGAATTTGCGCCTGTACTTTGGGATTTTTTACCTCTTTGGCGCCGGCCAGATATTGTTTGTGAAACGTGCGGTTTTTGTAAAAACCTTTCAGCGCGGTTTCGGCCGTCCATTTCTGGCCGTCCCAGGCCACGGGTTCCCAATCCTGACCGTCCCACTGCTGCGGGTGCTGGTGATGCGGGTCGTGGTTGGATGTCATGGGCAGAAAATCGTAATGTTCGGGGCGCTGGAAAACCCACTTCGGGAAGATGCTCAGACCGTCGGGCGAGCGGCCGGCGGTGCGCTGTTCGGTGGTGACGTTGCGCTGCGCTTCGCCCGGCTGTGCGGCGGCGGCATCGGCGCTGGCAAAGCCCAGCGCAAGCCCTGCGGCGGCAAGAACGGTGGCGAGGCGAAGGCCGGACAAGTTTTTCATACCCTGAAACTCCCTGAGAATCCAAAAGGACCTGTTGGTCTGCTTCTTTGACTCTAGCCCAGTTCCCCCCTGAAATCAAAAGCATAAGAAGCCACCTGTGCATAAGCCGCGCATTTTTCGGCGTTTTATGGCATAATAGAAGAACGGGGGCTGCCGCAAGGCGCGCCACCCGCGCAGAAGACTGGAAGAGGCGGGATATAAAAGCATGACGGATGCCGTTTCGATTGCGCTCTCGGGTCTCAAAGCCCAGCAGACGCGCCTGGCCGCAGGTGCCAGCAATATCGCCAATGCATCGACAACGGGCACTGTGCCCGCGGCTTCCCCGTCAGCGCCTGCCTCGACCGCCTCTGGCGGCGCGTCAGTCCCGACCGCTTCTTCTGTCTACAGGCCGCTCAATGTCAACCTGACCTCTCTTGCCACCGGCGGCGTGCGCGCCGATGTGACCGCTGACCCGAAAGGTTTCAGTCTGGTCTATGACCCCTCCAGTCCCTATGCGAATACCGAAGGCATGATCGCCGCGCCGAATGTAGATTTGACGCGGGAAATTGTCAGCCTTCTGGAAATTAAAAACAGCTTCAAGGCCAATATCGCTGTTCTGAAAACCCAAGACGAGATGTTGGGCGCTCTTCTGGACACCCGCGCATAATTCCATAACGCATTTTTGAACGAGTTATTACAGAAATTTGAGGTTGACTCAGATTTCCGGAACTCTATAGTCGTGCCATTCGCAAAACGCAGCGCACGACGACTCTCATCTCCGTCTTTTTTGATGCAGGTGACGTCGTCTACAGACAATAAAACGACTGTGCGTCATATCGTTTTGCGGCCAACGAGAAAAAACGCACAGTCCCACATTTTATTTGGAGAACACACGAGATGGAACACCCCGGTTTTAAACTTCTGAAAGAAGCCTTCCAGCATTTCGCAGACAAGCATGGCGACGCCGACCTGACCGGCCGCATTGTCCGCTCTGTTGCTGCCGGCGGCAAAGCTGCCGTTGACAAAGCGCAAGAAGAATTTCCGCAAACCTTCGTCAAACAGGTTGTCGGCGATTTCTACGCGCTGCTGTCCAGCCAGGAAGTTGCAGACGGCGTGAGCATGTCCGTTCGCAGCCTCGACGAAGAAAAAGTAAAAGAGCTGATCGACAACGTGGTCGATACGCTGAAGCAAGACGAAACCGCCCTGAAACTGGCGAAGCAGCTGAAAGACGCGCTGAACAAAACCTCGACCGACGACCTCGAAAACGCGCTGGATGGCGCGCTGTCCGGCCGCGGCATGGGCGAGCGTATGATCGCCAAGGCCTTCTTCGAACAAGCTCGTCCGCATATCGATGAAATGCGCGACGCATCCGAAGAAGAAATCGCAGAGAAAATCAAGGAACTGGCGGATACCATCCCCAGCGACGCGATTGCCCAGCAAGTTGCAGGCCTGACCCGCGAAGTCACCCCCGAGCGCGTCAGCCAGCAGGCACACCAGTTCGTCGGCAAACTGCCGTCTCCCACTGCAATTTCCGAGATCCTGCATGACCTCGGCAAATCGGCCAGCGACAAGTTCGGCCAGATCAGCAAAACGGGCGACATCAGCAATGCCAAAGGCATTCTGGAGCAGTTCGCAAGCGAAGCACGCGACATCGTCGAAACCAAACTCGCCAACGACAACGCGGCGAAAAAGACCTTCAAGCCCAGCAAAGGCCGTGACTTCGACCTGTAATCTGGCTTGAGACAAGACATTTCTTCATTCCTTTCCCTATAGGAAGAAGAAGTTGACAAGAAGGCGGGAGAGTAGCCACTCCCGCCTTCTTTATTTTTTACTTTTGTGGCGACATAAAAAAAGGGAGGCTGCGAGGCCTCCCTTTTTCTTTGCGTGAGCTTGGTCTGATTATTTCAGGCCGTCGATCATGCCTTTTTTGACTTCGATCACATATTCGTCATCGGCGACGCGGCCCGAGATAGCGGCCATGGCGGCGGGCGAGAGTTTTTTGCCGATGATGATATAGGTGTCCTGTTCCGTTTCAAGAACGGCAGGGCAGCCGCAGCCGCAATTGCCGCAGGCGAATTCAGGGGGGGTGATGTCGTTGAGTTTCATCGTCGTTTCCTTTCAGGTGGTGTGTTGACAGTAGTTTGCTTGTCTTCGGTCGTAAATGACAAAATCAGGGCAGCACGCGCTGCCGCAGTTTTTGTCAGGGTGTCGGCGCCCGTGCAGTGCGCACGGGTGCGGTCTCGGCTTTCACGGGCGCGGGGGTGATGCACATGCCGTTCAGGTATTCCCCCACCGACATATGCAGCATCGCCGCGCTTTCGCGCAGGCGTTTTTGTCCCTCTTCATCCTGCCGTGCATAAAATGCCGCAGCAGCGGGGGAGAGGTTGTCATTGGCGCCGCCCGCCGCGCCATGATGATGCTGGTGCATCTGGTGATGCGGCGCAGGGTCTTTGTGATGGTCGTGCGCGCCGCCATGATGGTCGTGGCCGCGGATCTGCATCAGCGCGGCGGAGGTCAAAAGCCCCACAATCGCGCTGCCGATCACCAGACGTTTTTCAAACGGCGTGGCGGTCTTGCCGCGCAGGCGATGCCAGGCGTAAATACCGCCCGCTGTCGCCGCAGCGCCAAAAGCCAGCGCCAGCGCCGAAACGCCTGCCGTGGCTGTGGTCACGCCGGCGGCGGCAATCACCAGCGGCGCAATGACACAGCCGGCATGGCCGACGATGAAACCGGCCGTACCGGAGCCGGCACAGGCCGCGCATTTTTTGAAGATACCGCGGAGAAACCCGCGGGGTTTCTGGGTTTTGTTGTCATTGGCGGGCGGACAGGCGCAGGCGGGGTCGCAGCCTGCGTTTACAGTATCCGGCCCCGCTTTTTTGTCGGGGGAAGTCATGGAAAAATCCTTTGCTGAAGACGATAGAAAAAACCTGTGTCGTCTCAGAAAAGGGGCGGGGCCTGTGCCTGCCATGTTTTGAAGGGCGCGCTTTTAACCGCCGCCGCATCGCCCGGCACCCCCGCACGCACCGCGCTATAGAGGGCAGGCGTCAGAACCACCGCGGGTGCAGGCAGTCCTTGCGCCAGCACAGGGGCATAGGGGCAAAGGTCGTGATGCGCGGTATTGTTTTGTGCGGGGGTTTCCGTCTGCGCAGGGGCATCCGGCGTCTGCGCGGCGGGAACATAAACCGTTTTTTCGCCATAAGCGGTGCAGAGCACCAGCGGATAAAGCGTGCCGTCGGGTGCGGCGGCGCGGGCGATATTGGGCATGAATCCGGCAGGGATGGCCGCTGCGATCAAAAGCGCGCAGACCAGCAAACTGCCCAGAATCTGTTTAAATGTCCCTGTCATGCCGCTTGTTATACGCTTTTTTGCGGGAAATTAAAGTCTATTCCGGCAAATTTCATACAGCATAATGCCGGTGGAAACCGCCAGATTGAGCGATTCCGTCCCCCCCGGCATGGGGATTTTGACGAGCTGAGTGCAGGCGGCGGCAAGTTCATCGCTGAGACCGTTCTGTTCGCTGCCCATGACAAGCAGCAGCGGCAGGCGGTAATCACCGGCGCGGTAATCGGTGTCGGTGCGCAGATGTGTGCCCACGGCGCGCCCGTGCCAGTTTTTCAGCGCCGCCACCGCTTCGGCACGGCTGGCGCGGATGATTTTCTGTCGGGCAAAGGCGCCGACCGTGGCGCGGGTGGTTTCGGGCGCGAAGGGGTCGCAGGTCTGGCCAATCAGCACAACACCCGCCGCCCCCACAGCATCGCTGGTGCGGAGGATGGTGCCCAGATTGCCCGGATCGCGGATATCCTCGAGCGCGGTCCAGAGCGCATCGCCCCCGCCGGTCATTTCGTCCATACTATATATACGCATGCCAAAAGCGGCGATGACGTCCTGCGTATTGTCGCGCCCCGTGATGCGCCGCAAGAGGTCTTCGGGCATTTCCAGCCTCTCGGTATCGGCATCGACGCTGAGGGCTTCGGCGGCGCGGCGCGCATCGGGAGTGAAGCAAAGGCTTTGCGCCGTCCAGCCCGCGGCCAGTGCCTCGGCAATATGGCGCAGCCCTTCGACGATAAACAGTCCGCTCTCGTCACGGTGTTTTTTCAGCGCCAGCGCCTTGAGCGCCTTGATGGCGGGATTGGCGGCGCTGCTGATCTGTTTAACGGAACGTGGCATGGCTTCGGGTCTTTCCTTGCGGCAACTATAGCAGGGGTTTTGCTTTTTGGCGCGATGTTTTGCGGCGATTGAGTTTTGCCGCGCCGCCCGATAAGCTGGGGGCAGGCATTTTTTAAAGGATAACGGCATATGGCATCAATGGGTATTCTTCTGGTTATTGGCTATTTGCTTTTGCCGATCATCGCCATCGTCTGGGCGTATCAGAATGGCCAGCGCCTTGATCGCCTGACGGCGAGCGTTGAAAAAATCCTCGGCGGTGCGGCGGGGCTGCGGCGTGAACCCGCGGCCGCGCCAAAAACCGCCGCTGCGCCGCCGCCCGCGCCCGAAAAACCCGCGCCCGAAAAATCGCCTGCGCCGGAAACAGAAACCAAAGCCTCTGCATCTGCGCCGGCCAGCACGGCCGCGCCGCGCCGCGACAGTGTCTTTGCCGATGAAACGGTTTACCGCGGCGCGGATGGTGAAATGTGGATGGACATCAACGATGCGCCCGCTACCAAAACAGCCTATTTCGATTCAAGCGCCGACCGCCGCGCAGAAGAAGAACGTGATTATTTCGACCGTCTCTGGCGCTGGACAGCTGAAAACTGGATGCTGGCCACCGGCGCGGTTTTTGTGCTGCTGTCGATCAGCTGGCTGGTGCGCTATGCCTTGATCGAAGATATCATCAGCGCGGAAATGCGCATTGGCGCGGGGTTTGTCCTCGGTCTGTTGCTCGCCGCACTGGGGCAGTGGCGGATGCGGACCGATGCGCAGCAAGGCGCGATTTTTCTGGTGCTGGGCAGCGGTGCGATCATGCTGACGATGTTTGCCGCGCGTGAAATTTACGGGTTTTTCAGCCCGCCGGTGGCGCTGGGCGTGTCTTTTTTGACGGCGGTTTATGTGACGGCGCAGGCCATGCGCGCGCGTCTGCCCGCGCTGTCTTATGCGGGGCTGACACTGGCCATGCTGGCGCCGGCCATCACGCGGGCGCCGGATGTGTCTTTCTCCGGCCTGTTCGGTTATCTGGCGGTGGTGTTGGCCGCGACGCTCTGGGTTGTTTTGATGACGGGCTGGCGCAAAAATATCCTTTTTGCGCTGGGGATGGTCACGTTTTACAGCTTTCCGTTTTGGGATAATCTGTCGCTGCTGCCGTCAAAGAACATCGGGCTTGCGGCGGCTTTCGGTTTTGCGGGTGTGTTTTTTATCGCCGATATGGTCGGGCATTTCCGCGCGGTGCGAAACGGCATCTGCGATGTATTGATGCCGCTGCTGCTCGCGCTGTTTTTGACGCTCTGGATCACCAAGGCGGCCGTGCCGGATGTGCGTGCGCTGTGGCTGTTGCTGTGGGCTTTTGTGTTTTTTGCCGGATCCGCCGTGCTGTCGAAACGCACAGGCGCGCAAAGCGTGTTTTATACCTATCTGGCCGTGGCCGCCGTATTGGTTGTGGCAACGACGATGGTTGAATTCCGCGGCGCGGTGCTGGTGGTGATGCTGACGCTGCAATCCGCGGCGCTGGTGCTGCTCTGCCGTCATGTCCTGAAAACCGCATCGGGCACAACGGCGGCGGCCTTTACGATGATTGTGCCGCTCTGCCTTGGCGTGGCCAGTAACGAAGCGCGGCATTGGGCGCAGGGCATCTGGCAGCCGCATGCGCTGGTGCTGCTCACGCTCGCGCTGGTGCCGCTGGCGCTGGCGTGGCATTTTCTGCGCCGACCCGCCGAATTGAAAACGGAAAGGGCGGGCGATTTGCCACCGCATATCGCAGAGCTTTGCTTCTGGGTGGTTTCCGGCTCTCTCTATGGCTATGCGTTTATCTGGCGGGCGGTGCATGCCACGCTGACACAGGCAGATTTTGCAACGGCGCTTTGCATGATTGTCTATAGCGTCATCGGCATTGCCGCCTATATGGCCGGCCACAGCCGCGGGCAGGCTTATCTGCGCTATTACGGCGGCGGGTTGATGGCGCTGGTGATCGGCAGGCTGCTGCTGGTCGATCTGCCCGCGATGCCGGTTGCGGCACGTATTGTGATGTTTTTCGGCATCGGCGTGCTGCTGCTCGGCACCGCCTTTATCAAATACCGCAAGAAAGATGTGGCGGGGTAGATTTAGGGCGCAAACGTCCTGCCGTCACGGCGCACCAGCGTCTGGCTGCCTTGTGTCGGATAAAGCGGCACGGCTTTGTTCAGGTCGTTGCTGGCAGCCTGCCAGCCTGCAACGGGCGGGTAATGGGTGGTGCTCGGAATATACGTTGTAATCGGCACGTTACCGGCCATGGTTGTTATAGGGACCATGACCGTCTGGCTGCTGCAAGCGCCGTGATGATTGAAACAATCCTGCGCCGATGCATAAGAAACACTGGTCCCCAAAGAGCGGGCGATATCTTGCGCCGCTTTTTGCGATGCGCTGCAGGCTTCGGCGCGGTACCCGCGCGCCTCACAGGCGGCGACAGAATTGAAAATCTCGCTGCGCCCGCGGTCTATTTCTTCGATGGTTTGTTTCAGCGCATCGTTGTTGCTATTCGCATAGTAGACAAAGGGGGAGATCAAGGCAGCAACGGCGCAGCCGGCCAGCGCCATGGTTTTTGTAAAAGCCGCCAGAGAACTGCCCTCCATCGCCCAGTCCATGACCCTGTCAAGCGCGCGCCCAATACCCATGATAAACCTTCCTCTGCCTTTTATTTTTCAAGACCAATGGGGAAGAGTATATAATAATTTCCGTAATAAATAAAGGGCATTTTTCTTTTTAAAAACAGGGGCGGCCTGAGCGAAAATCGACACGCTGAGCGGCGAGACGGACTTCGCCTATAACACGCTTGATGATGCCACCAACCGTCGGTGCCTATACCTACAACGCCTATAACCAGTGCACGAAGAAAGTCGCCGGAACCACCACGCATTACGTCTACGGCGCGGGCGGCCTTCTGTACGGCGAATACGACAACAGCGGCGACCTGATACGGGAATACGTTTACCTCAACGGCCAGCCACTCGCCCAAATCAACGCGGGCAGCCCCGAAACCCTCACCTACCTCCACCCCGACCACCTCGGCACGCCGAAGTTCGGCACAAACGCAGGCGGCACGCAGGTATGGGCGTGGACACCGGATGCCTTCGGCAACGGCGCACCCTCGGGCAGCGTCACCGTCAACCTCCGCATGCCCGGCCAGTACTTCGATGCCGAATCAAGCCTGCACTACAACTGGAACCGGTATTATAATCCGGCTATTGGCAGATACATCAGCTCTGACCCCATCGGGCTCGAGGGCGGCATCAACACGTTCCTGTATGCGGTGGCGAGTCCGGTGATGAACATCGATCCAGATGGACAGTTGGTTTTTGCTCCCGTGCTGGCATGGTTCGGCGGTGCTGCCGCATCCCTTCCTTCCGCCGCAGCTATAGGTGTTGCAATTGCCGATGGTTTTGCCAAGGCGACGGCGGGGATTATCTTGATGTCCTCTCTTACTGGGGATACCCCACAGGCTCGGGAGACATGCCCCCCTGCCACAGCAACAATGGATCCGAACAACGACCCAGAATGCCAGCAACTTAATGAAAACGTTCAGGTGGCAAAAAAGGTAGCCGCAAGTTTAGGGAAATGTACAGCAGGCATGGCTTCAGAACAATTACAAATCAGATACAATACTTGGGTAGCTCTAGGGAACGCGCGGGCACGGCGAGATGAGAAATGTTGGGGAGGCGGAGACCCTGGAGAGCAACAACAGCAAGCTGACGTATGGACTGTTGTTGGAAACTGTTCAAGATTAATGAGATAGCCAATGAAACCTGACCATGTAGCGTTATTATCTTTTATCGCAGAAGCTTTTGAGAGCAGGACATTGCCTGAATCTGTTGTCCCTCCCAAAAGCTCTCCAACTGATATATATCAAGACGCTCAAGCCTTTGCCGGAAAGGCGTGGCAGCAAATAACCTGTTCAGAATTACAAGAATACTATTCAGCGATCACTGGTTTTTCGCCCGAGGCATTTTGCTATTTTTTGCCGGGTATATTTTCATCAGAAATCCGAGAGAACAGGCCAGATTTGTTGATTAACGAGACACTTATAAATAGCCTCAACCGTGGCAACGCTCCAAATTCTTGGGATGATTTTTTCGTAGAGCGCTGGCCAAAGCTAACCCCCAACGAATGTAAAGCTACACAGCAGTGGCTTCTATGGCTTTCCGATTCTGGCTGCTATGAAGACCTAGCGTTATCTAGATCTTTTGACACATTAAACCTGTTATTAAACCAGAAGTCGGCGTTTCCTTTGGCATCATGGACGCGAAAATAAATTCTAATTATTATCAGGCGTATCAAGGAAAACATTCCTATACCAATCGATTATCAAAACCGTAGGCGGTCATGGATTTAACTACTAAGACAATCTATATCCAACTCCTAGACGAAGGGACTAGGGTTTCACGTCCAACTCAAGGCGTCTCGTTGGGAAACAACTTATATCGTGTTCTACCTACTTCAGACTACGACCCCAATAATGAACATTGGGAGTTCCTCCCTGGTAGTGTGGTTCGTTGCAGAGTAGAAAATTGGTCTAGCGGCGACATTTTAGTCGCCTATGAATTGCTAGAAGAGTAAAATGAGAATCCTCAAAGGCGACATCTGCGCCGCCAGCGGCGAGTTTAGAGCGAGCGGCCTCGAGTGCGGCAGACTTCTCTCCACCAAAGTCACCGACGCCCGCAACAATGAAACCGAATACGTCTATAACGCCTTCGGTGAAGCCATCGAGGAAGTCAGCCCGACCGTGGCACAACAGTCTATGAATACGACCTTGCGGGGAATAGGGTTCTGCGCACCAACAGCCCTGGGTTCGAGGCAACCTACGCCTACGACAAGCTCAACCGCGTGACCTCGGTCACCTATCCGAACGACACGGCGCAGAACGTGGCCTTCGGCTATGACAGCTGCACGGGCGGCGCGGGCAGATTGTGCAGCGTGACCGATGCCAGCGGCACCACAACCTATGCATACGACCTGCTGGGCCGCGTGACCGAGGTTGAGGAAACCCGCAGCGGGCCGCTGACCTTTACCACGGCCTATGAATACGATCTTGCGGGCGTGGTCACCAAGATCACCCTGCCTTCAGGGCGGGAGGTTACCTATGGCCTTAACGCCAACGGCCAGACCAATGCTGTGACGGCGGATGTTGCGGGCAGCCCTGTCAACCTTGCCACGTCGATCACCTATCTGCCCTTCGGGCCGCAGACAGGGATGACCTATGGCAGCGCACTCACCTTCTCGGCCACTTACGACCAGAACTACTGGCCGCTGTCACGGGCTGTCAGCAGCCTCTACAGCCATGCCTATTACCCACATAAAAGATGCGATATGGCGCTCTATAAAGAACGGCCACTGACTGTCGTGGAGATTTAGGGTTTCGTGCTCCTGTAGTGCTCCTGAGCCTATTTAAACCAGGGGGTATTTGAACGTAAGTCTCTGATTTAAAATGGTGCCGGCGGAGAGGATTGAACTCCCGACCTTCGGTTTACAAAACCGCTGCACTACCGCTGTGCTACGCCGGCGCGGGGAGGGGTTTTTACAGAATATGCGGAAACCCCTTCCGATCTGCACCATAACTACAGAGCCGTTTAAAATTTTTCAACCAAAAACGTGTAATCTGAAAGACGGCGTGCGAATCCTGCTGAAAAGGATAGGATTTTTTTTTCGGGCTGCCTAATATAGATGTCGGGTTACAGGGATTAGGGAGAAGCTGACAGGTGTCCCAGCAAAAAAGTCCGCACGAAGACTTTCTGATGACGTTCTTCGCCGCTTTTGTTATCGGCGGCGTGCTCTTTATTATTTGGTATCTGTTTCAGGTTGAACTGAAAAGCGCGCTGCGCTGGATCCGCTGGGCGCAGCTGAACCTTGTCTCGTTTATCTACAGCGACGAGGTCAGTATCCCGAAGCACGGGGATACGGCCAAGGTTGGCATCTGGCGCAAATGGCTGCCGCGCGCCAACCCCGATACCGATATCGATTTCAAAGCCATCAGCGTCATGACGGGGCTTGCGGTCTTGCCGCTGCGCTATTTTATCATGGGCGCGCTGGGTATTCTGGCGTTGATTATCATGTTCAAAGGGCCGGGCACCTATTACCGCCGCCGCATGGGTCTGGAAATGTTGATGAACGAACAGGCGAAATCTTTTCCGACCATCGCGCCGTTCTTGAAGTTTGATCCGCGCAAGCTGCCGTTCCGTGCGCCGGGTCAGCCGGTGCCTGCGCAATTGCCGATGTTTTCCGAAGCGCTGTCCCCTGAAGAATGGCTGGCCTATCATCAGGTCGGCTACAGCGCGGGGCGTATTGATACGGGCCGTGCCTATCAGGCGTTGGCGCTGCAGCTGGGCAAACGCTGGCAGGGGCCGTCCAAGCTGCCGCTGCATATGCAGGGGCTTTATGCGGCCTTCGCGCTGAAGCACGTGCGTAAACGCAAGCCGAGCGAGGATTTGCTCAACGCCATGTCGCTGTGCTGGAGCGCCGATGGCGGCTTCAAGCCTTCGTCGAAACTGGCCTCCGAAATTCGCAAAATCGTGAAAGACCCCAAAGTCGGCGGTGCGCTTCAGAAATACGCCGATCAACATGCCTATGAAACCACGGCGATGCTGCGCTGTTTGCAGCGCGCGCGTGAAGAGGGCGGAGTTCTGGCGCCGGCACAATTCGTCTGGCTGCGCGGCCATGACCGTACCCTTTGGTACCCGCTCAACAATCTTGGCCGCAAATCGTATCACGCCGAAGCGGCGGGCGCGCTTGTACATTACACCAACGAAATGATCGCAGGCCAGCGCATCCCCACCCCGCGCTTCGAGGAAGTGATCAAGGGCTTCGAAGCCTACATGAAAATCGGCGGCAGATCCGTCCCGCAGCTGGATAAAAAAGCCGGCGGCACAAATTACTGGAAGAAATAAGAGCAGCAAGGAGCAGGCATAATATGACGGCAAGTACAGCAGCGGCGCAAGTGGATGCCCGTGTCGTGGATCAGGCGCTGGTAGCGTCTTTCATGAATGCAGAACCGCCCAAAGTCTGGCGCGCTGACATGGCGAAGCTGAACACCGCCACGCTGGAGCTGCGCAGTGATGCCGGACGTTTCCGTCTGGTCATGATCACGCAGGGCGGCGAAGAAGACGTTGCGATTTTTACGGCGCGCGATGACGGCACGGCGGCTCTTCAGGCTGTGATGCAGGCGATGATGGGCGGCGCGTCGGTGCAGACGGCTGCGGCGCCTGCGGCGGCGGCAGTACAGGCGGCACCTGTCAAAAAAGGTGGTTTCTTCAAAGGGCTGTTCAAACTGTTTTTGTGGCTGGTGGCCATCGTTGTGGCGCTGATGATTTTGGCGGGCCTGTTTCTGGGCGATAAGACGGGGCAGCTGATCTCGGTGATTAATTCCGGTAGTGCGCCTGTCGTGGCGCCGGGCACGGCCATACCGGCAGACGAGTTTTTCAGGTAATCGCTGAGCTGTTAAAGGGAGCGCATAAAGCGTGGCAGTAAAAGCCAAATACGAGTTTAAACACGAACAGATCCTGCGCGATGCCCGCCCGTGGTCTGTGCGTATGGCCGATAGCGCCAAGGAACCGTTTACTGCCGTCATGGTCTACGGCATGGCTTGTGTGGCGATATTCGTTGATGAGTCTGTGGCGCATTTAGCCGATCTCATTTTGTTTATGGGGTTGATGTATTTCTGGTGGCTGATGACGCGGCCGGTGGCTCTGCCGTTCAAATTGCCCAAAAGCTCGCAGCGCAAAGACCCGAACAACGTGCGCCCTGACGGCTCCAAGGGCATGGCCGATGGTATTCTGTATCTGGGCAATGACAAGGAAACGGGCGAAGAGGTCTGGTTCACCAACTCCGACGCCCGTACGCACTGCCTTTATCTGGGTACGACCGGTTCGGGTAAAACCTATGGTCTCAAATCCTACGCCTGTAACGCGCTTTGCTGGTCATCGGGTTTTATTTACATCGATGGTAAGGCCGATACGGATTTGTGGTCGACGCTGTCGGCCATGGCGCGCCGTTTTGGCCGTGATGACGATCTTTTGATCATGAACTATATGACCGGTAACAGCGCCTCCGGCGCGCTTGTCGCGTCAAACACGCTGAACCCGTTCTCTTCCGGCTCTGCATCCTATCTGACCAACATGCTGGTCAGTCTGATGCCGGATTCCGAAGGCGACAACGCGATGTGGAAAGAACGTGCCGTCGCGCTCGTCTCCGCGCTGATGCCGTGCCTTGTCTACAAACGCGAAGTGCAAAACATTCCGCTGTCGATCGGCGTCATCCGCCAGTTTTTGACCTTCAAAGCGGTCATCAAGCTGTCGCGCGACACCACCGTGCCGGAACATATCCGCGCCGCGGTCAAAGGCTACCTCAACGAGGTGCCGGGGTATAACGACTCGCATTTCGATGACAGCGGTAACGAAAAACAGGGGCCGGACGGCAGCATGCCGGATACGTCCACAGCGAACCAGCAGCACGGCTATCTGGCGATGCAGTTCACGCGCTCGATGCAGTCGCTCGGTGATGACTACGGTTTCATCTTCGATACGCAGGCCGCCGACGTCGATATGATGGACGTTGTCTTGCAGCGTCGCATTCTGGTCGTGCTTATTCCGGCGCTGGAAAAATCCAGCGATGAAACCGCCAACCTTGGTAAAATCATCGCCTCGACGCTGAAGGGGATGATGGGTGCGACGCTCGGCAACTCGGTCGAGGGCACCAGCGAGACGGCGATTGAAAACAAACCGACAAACTCCTCCACCCCCTTTATCGCAATCTTTGACGAGGTCGGTTACTATACCTCGCAAGGTATGGCGGTCATGGCGGCGCAGGCCCGCTCGCTCGGCTTCTCGCTTGTCTTCGCCGGTCAGGATTTGCCCGCGCTGGAGAAACGCGTGAAGGAAGAAGCGCGTTCGATCACGGCGAACTGTAACATCAAATTGTTCGGCAAACTCGAAGACCCGACGCAAACCAAAGACTTCTTTGAAAAAACCGTCGGCACAACGCTTGTGACCGAAGTCTCCGGCTTCCAGCGCGGCGGCCCGCAGGGCAACAGCGGCAACAGCTATATGGATTCGTCGAACGCCAGCATCCAGCAGCGCGCCCGTGCCTCCTACGATGGTCTGCGTGGCTTTACCGAGGGCCGTGCCGTTTGCGCCTTCGGTAAAAACGTCAACGAAATTCAGGTCTATAACTCCGACATCGGCCATGCCAAGGCGATGCGTGTGCAGCGTTTCCTGCCGATCCCGCCGCCGGCGGAAGAGGCGCTGGACAACCTGCGCCTTGTCGATGGTATCCTGCGCCGCCTGCGCAACCCGAAATGGGATGCCTCGGCCGAGCCGACACGCCCGAACCGCGACATCGATGCGATGGCCGCAGGTTTTGCCGAAGCCAAACAGGCCGGCGCGACACTGATCGAATGCGGCGTCAATGCCGTTGCCGCTGTCGCCGAAGCGCACGAAACGATCAAACCGACAGATGCCAAGCCGGATGGCGAGGACATGCAGCCGATGCCCGAGCCGGATCCGGAAGGCGAGCGTGTGGCGGCCGAACAGGTTGCAGCCAAGACCGCCACCGGCCCGCTGAACTGGATGCAAGTGATCGGCGCCAGCGATGATGACGTTCCGGCCATGCCCATGCGCCGCGACCCGCCGGTGACCGAAGAAAAGAAACCGGTTTCCTGGGCCGATGTGCTGGGGCCGGAAGCCGGTGCGCCCGCGGCTGCGGATACAGCGCCAGCCGCGCCGCCAGCCGAAACCACGCGTGCCGCCGCCGCCGCCAAACTGGGCGCACCGCTCAGCTGGGCGGAAGTCATCGGTGCGGTGCCGATCGAAAATGCCCCTGCTGCGGCAGCACCGGTGCAGCCAAGCGCGTCCGCCGCGCCACCTGCTGTACCCGCCGCGCCGCCCGCACCGCCGCCGGTACAAACCGAAGCGCAGCCGCTGCCGCAAGAACCGGCACCGGCAAGCCCGCTTCAGCCCGCCGCATCGCCGCCATGGGAAGCGCCTGCTGCGGCAGACCTGCCGCCCGCGCCAGCCGCAGACCCCGCAGAATCTGCGCAGGACCGCGAAGCGAAAGCCGCCAAAATTATTGCAGACAAAACCAATGGACGCGCCCCCATGAGCTGGGCTGATGTAATCGGCGCCGCCGAAGACGTCCTTAACGACAAGTCGGATGGAAAATAACCCATGCTATTGTTCATGCGTACCCTCAGCAAAATTCTCGCGGCCATCGCGGCCTTGGTGGCGGTTTACGATGTCTGTTATCACTGGTTTATCAAAAGCAAATTCCACATCCGCCCGTTCAAGGATTTGTGGGAAGATATTCACAAGGCGTCGTATAACGATATGCTGCCGCACCTGAAATCGGTTTTTTCGAATTGGGACAAAATCGCGGCATGGCCGGGGCCGGTGGTGATTTTGATTCCGGCCGTCGTGCTCTATTTGATCTTCCGGCTGATCTTTGCCATTCGCGGCGGCCGCGGCGGCGACGGCTTTAACTACAAGTCGCCCGATTAAAAATTTATCAAGGCATTGATATCAAAAGAAAACAATCGCTTTACATATATGTAAGGCGCGCCTAGCATATGCTTCATGTTCATCTTTTTGCGAAAGGCCGCTGTTTGAAACGCGCTTTTCATCATACCGCCGCGTCAGGCCAAGGCGCGGCGCACAATACGGCCGATGCCCTGCAGCAGCAGGCACTGCGCCGTTTGCATGACGCGGCCGGTGCGGGCGATTTACCGGCCGTCAAATCTATCGTTGCGGCGGGTGTTGATCCGGCTGCCGCGCTGGAGGGCCCCATGGCGTCTTTGTGCACAACCGCGCTGCATGCCGCGGCCGGACGCGGGCAGCTGGCGGTCTTGGCCTGGCTGCTGGATGAAGCGGGGCTTGCCGCCGATCTGTGCCCCGCGGCGATCAAGACAAAACACCGCGCCCTGATGTCGGCGGCGCTGGGCGGCCATACCGAAGCGGTACGCCTGCTGATTTCGCGCGGCGCAGATGTCGATGCGCGCGATTATAAATCCGAAACGGCGCTTTATATGGCGTGTGACAAGGGCCATGCCGCTGTCGTCAAAATCCTGCTGGACGCGGGGGCCGATATTTCTGTGCGTGACCGCTTTGGCCTGCGCGCGCAGGATGTCTGCTGCAACAACCCCGCCGACACCCTGAACGCGCGTGCCCGTACGCAGCGGCACGGCGATATCCTTGATCTTTTTCGTCATGCGCAGCAGGCGCGCCGCGCGGCACAGACCGCGGATCTTGCCGTGCTGGCGGCGGATATCACGGTTTTTCCGCTGCGCCTGCGCGCTGATAAAGACAAGGCCGGACCGAACGGCAAGGGCGGCAAACCGCGCCGCCGTGCGGCATAGGAAAAGATATTCGCATGAAACGTTTTTTCAAAGCCGCCCTGCGCCGTGACAAAGATGCCGCCCAAGTGCGCGCGGCATGGGAAAAAACCAACCCGCCGCGTGCGCTGCTCGAATACGCTTCCTGCGGTGATCTGGCAAAAGTCGATGCGCTGCTGGCCGCTGGCGTAGACCCGAACGCCGAGGTGATGATGGATATCACCATCGATACGGTCATGGAAACGCCGCTCTGTGCGGCGGCATCGGCGGGGCATGTCGATATTGCACGGCAGTTGGTTGCAGCGGGGGCGCTGGTGGATAAACCGTCTGATGACGGGTTCACGCCGATGCTCAATGCGGCGACAAACGGCTGGCCGGAGATGGTGAAATACCTGCACGAAGCCGGCGCAAACCTGAATGCGCGCGAAGATATTTTTAGCCACACCCCGCTGCACAAAGCGGCGCGGCTGGCACGGACCGAAACGGTCAAAACGCTGATGGCGCTGGGCGCTGACCAGACGCTGCGCGACAGGGGCGGCAAAATCGCCGAAGACACCATTTGCGACCAGTGCGGCAGCGGTGCGGCGGAAAAGGCTGAAATCAAGGCAGTGATTCAAAAAATATTTGCGGATGACCGCGCCGCGCAGGCGGCAGCAGAAAAATCGGCGCGTGATGCGGCAGCGGCCTATGCCCGCGCGCTGGATCAGGCCGCAGAGCTGCAGCGTGATCTTCCACTTGCGCAGCCGGCGCAGGTGCGCCCGCGGCGGAGGAAGCCATGACGCCGCAGCAAGCCCGCAAAGAAGCCCAGCGCTGGGCGCAGATCGAAAAAGACGACCCCGATTTTGCGCTGCTGCATTACGCCGAAATCGGCCATCTGGGCAAGGTTAAAAAACTCATTGCAGATGGCGCAGATGTAAACGCGCGCGTCGATATCAATACCGGCATCGAAACTGTCAAGGATACGCCGCTTTATGCTGCCGCCGGCGCCGGACATATCGCCGTGGCCGAGGCGCTGCTGGCCGCCGGTGCGGAAGTCGATATCGAAGTCGATGAAAACTGGCGCCCCTTGCAGCATGCCGTGATGAACGGGCAAACGCAAATGGCCGCGCTTTTGATCCGCCACAAAGCCGATATCAATCACCGCGAATCTTTTCGGGGGCAAACGGCGCTGCATATCGCCTGCGAACGCGGCGATGAAAAAACCGTTTCTGTATTGGTGAATGCCGGCGCGGCGCGGTATTTATGGGATCATCAGGCAGATGCGCCCATAGATGTCATCTGCGCGCTGGGCGGGATGTTTAAAACGGATACGGATAAAAAGCAAAAAGCCGCCGCCATTCATAATATTTTCAACGCTGCCGCCCTGCGGGACATTGCCCGCGACAAAGAAGCGCATGCCGCGCTGGGCACCTTGCAGCAAGATGTGGTCGTCGCCAAACCCCTCACCATCCGTCGTCGCGCGCCGTAAAGGCCTGCGGACAGGCTCCCATTGAAGCTGTGCGATTTGTTATTTTTCGGAGATCAGGCCGGCGCCGCGCCGCTGCTGCGTTTGCGGATTTTGCTGATCGGCTGCACGGCGATTTCTTCACGTTCGCGTTTTTCACGGGCGTGCTGGCGGGCAAGAATGTCGGTCATTTGTGCCGGCGTGGGTGTTTGCCCGTGCAGGAAATAGGCGGTATTCGCGCCGGTGGCATCTTCGATGGCGGGGCCGTCGTCTCTGTGCAGCTGGTTGTTTTGCACCCAATGTTTCGTGCCGTTCGGAAATTTACGGGCATAGCCGTCTAAGCGGTGCGTAACGCCGCGTTCGCAATATTCTTCGTGCCCGTCGGGCGTAGACATGGCGGGACCGCCCAGGCGGTGGCGCAGACCGTATTCATACCACTGCTCGCCGCCCTGCGCGTTTTTAATCGCGGGTTTGCCGACCGCGTGAAACTTGCCGTCAAGGCGGCAGATATAGCCGCCGTCCGGCAAATGCTCGGTGACGACCGCTTCGGCGGCAGGTTTGAAATTCAGACTGATTTTTTTGCGTTCTGTCATGATCGGAGTATTATGCGCGCTTATGGCAATTTTTGCCAGCGCGCGCCGAAAAATTCAATCAAGGCAGTATTTTACCTCAGCCCTCCGCAACCTTGCCGAGGCGGTGACGGTGCGACAGCGCATCGACCGTATCGCCCAGAATGCGCAGGTCTTCGGGGCGCGACAGGCGATGGTCGCCGTCCGCGATCCACAAAACATCGGCATCGGGGCAGACCAGCTGGCGCAAAATATGTTCGCTTTTTTGCCACGGCACATCGGGGTCGTGCTTGCCGTGGATCAGCCGGACGGGGCAGGGCAAATCGATGCGGTCTTTCAGCAGCAAATGGTTGCGCCCATCGGCAAAGAGCGCGGCGGTCAGCGGATAGGGCTCGCCATAGGCGCTCGGCATATAAATGACGCCCTTGGCGGCAAGGTGATGCCGTTCTTCCTCCCCGAATTCGCGGGTATAGACGTCTTCGGTGAAATCAGGCGCAGGGGCAAGGCCGATCAGCCCGGCCATGCGTGTTTTACGCGCCCGCGCCAGCAGCAGCGCAATCCAGCCGCCCATCGACGATCCGACAACAATCTGCGGCCCCTCGGTCAGCGTGTCGAAAACATCGACCGCATCCTGAAACCAGCTGCCGATGGTGCCGTCTTCGAATTTCCCGCTCGACTGCCCGTGGCCGGTATAGTCGAACCGCACAAAAGACTGTTCATGCGCACGGCAGTGGTCTTCCAGAAACATCGCCTTGGTGCCCGTCATGTCCGACCGGAACCCGCCGCAAAAAACCACGCCCGGCAAGGTCTTCGATGCGCCCGTAAAACGGTGGTAGGCAATGCGTACGTCAGGGCGTGGGGTGATAAATTCGCTTGTCATATCGGCTCCTTGTCTTTGTCAGCGGCTCTGCTGCACTTTATTTGGCCAAAGGCAGTCATCCTTGTGCTGCATAAGCATTTCGACGGTTTCATATCTGCCCATGCCGCTTTTGAGGTGTCGGCAGTAGAGCATATTGAGCATGGCCTTGTCATGTGCACTCATGGAAAGCGGCGGAAGATTTTTTTCGTTTGTTATCTCATGCGGAAATTTTCCGTGAGTAGAGCTTCGCATCGCCCCTGCCTCGATATGATCCGGATCGGGCTGCTTAGCGTATGCGCCGTCCAGTAGGAATCTTCTGGAATGACCATCGTGTGCGGCATTCCAGTGTCCGAGCAGGGAATTTTTGTCCTTGAGCGTCATTTCGGGAAGCCCCATTGCGCGCAACAGGCACTCCGCGATCAGGGTTTGCAATAGCTTCTCTCCATGCTGTGGCCATAGATAGCAGACAGCGAATTCGATGTTGTTGTCCTTGTCGGTAACGAAATATCCCTCCACCTGCGCCCGTGCACGGGGCGTGAAGCGTACGGCATCCCACATAAATCTCTCTACGTAGCCGAGGTTGTAGCCGGGATGGTCGTGCTGTATAGGTATGGGAATGAGGCTGTGGCCCCTCTTGGCACCAAAGCGTTTGAACTTATTGTAGGGCGTGAACTCGGACCTCTTTGCAATAATGCGAATTTTCGCCTGCGTGGCTTCCGTCTCCTGCCGACGAAAGCTGAAGATTTTTAGGTCATGTTTTCCGGGTGAGAGCAGTCGAAGCTTGCGCCCCGTCGCCTCTTCAAGGCTCTGGCGCATTTGCGTAAACACGGGCTTAACCTTGTCGTAGAGCGAATGTTCCTCATCCGTGAGCTGATTAGGTGGGGGCAGGCCAACGGCGATAGAAATGTCTTGCTGTGCCCAGCGGCTGATCGCATCGAATTTGGGAACGCCCTTTTCACGCTGTGCGTATTCCCAAAGCCATGCGGGGATTTGCTGTGTCGGGAGCCTTGCCGTGGGCGCTCTCTCTTTGGGGCGTGGGGTAAAGCTGCTGTCATCGTCCTCGTCCAGCCTCGTATAGGCCGGAAATGCCGCCCGCAGAAACTGCGCGAGCATGTTTTTTTGTTCAGCAGAAAGAGGACGTTCTGTGGCCTGTTGTGCGGGACTGGAGGTACTTATCACAAGCAGGACAAAAAGGAAGGCAAACACAAAATGAGCACGGTGTTTTTTCGGCATCATGTCCTTCTGTCCTTCTGTCGCGGGATGGTTATCATACCCCGCCGCGCGCGCGAAAAAAAGCCCGGCTTTTGAGGGCCGGGCTTCAAGTTCTCAAGGTGCCTTCGTAGTGCCGAGTAACTGTGCGTTAAAAGGGCCTAGGACGAGATCAAATCACTTCCAGCATTTTCGCAACCAGCGGGTGGCGCACGATGTCTTTATCGCGCAGCTGCTGTACGGCGATGCCTTCGACTTTGCCGAGTTTCTCTGACATATCCTTCAGACCGGAAATGCCGTCGAGCAGGTCGGACTGGTCCGGATCGCCCGTGATCACCATGGTCGCGTTCCAGCCGAGGCGGCTGACGATCATTTTGATCTGGCTATAGGTGCAGTTCTGCGCTTCGTCGATGACGACAAAGGCATTATTGAGGGTCCGTCCACGCATGTAACCGATGGGGGCGATTTCAATTTCGCCGCTGTCGATATGCTGTTTCAGGCGTTTCAGCCCCATGCGGTCGTTGAGCGCGTCATAAAGCGGCCGCAGATACGGCGCCATCTTGTCTTGCAGGTCCCCGGGCAGGAAACCGATTTTTTCACCGGCTTCGACGGCGGGGCGTGACAGGATGATGCGGTCAACTTTGCCTTTGGTAAAGGACTCGACCGCTGCCGCGATGGCAAGATAGGTTTTGCCCGAACCCGCAGGGCCAAGCGCAAGGACAAGGTTATGTGTGTTGATCGCTTCCATCAGCGCTTTTTGGCCTTCGCTGCGCGGCTGGACGTTTTTGACATAGGCCTGTTCTGTATCCGGTTTGAAGCCCCCCAGAGGATCCCAGTCGTTTCCTGCGAAGATATGGCGCACGTTTTCTTCTTTGGGCGCGCGGTTCGATTTATAGGCAGCGACTTTCGATTTTTTCCCCATGCGTCAGCGTCTCCCCTTGCTGTTGTGGCGTTCCGGCCGGTGGTAGTGAATGGACATGCGCTGCGCCTGCTCCGGGCACAAAAAAACCTCCCATGGGGAGGCGGCGTAGCTTTTGACGATGCGGGTGGCGGGGCTGGCGATCACCAGTTTGGCAAGTTGATCGGCGCCGCAAGCGCTGGGTAGAACACTAAGTCTGATGAGATCCATCCAGACACTCCCGTTAAGAAACCCTTAACAAGACTGTACGTCAAACCGATTCGCTTGTCATCAAAATTTTGTGTGTCGCAAAAATTTTCTGCGTATATGTAGTAGGGCGGCTGCGTTATGAAACGCGCGCGGCCATGCCAGCGGCGCAGATGTGATGCTATTTACGGCTCCGGCGCTGTGCGCAAAAGCGCGGGCGCGGCGGCTTTTTTTACCGCATCTGTGCCATAGCTTTCGATGTATGTTTTCAGCGCACGCGTCGGCGTGATGCGCTGGATCAGCATCGCGGTCAGCGGCGCATCTTTGTGTCCCACAGCGGTTTTGACGATGTCTTCATTGGGGATAACATCGGCCTGCAAACATTTATCCGTCAGGTGATGATCGCGAAACCCCACCGCTGCATGCAGCATCTCCGGCGTAAATTTCGCGCCCTTTGCGCTCAGCAGATTGATGGTGTCGTATTCGCGCCGGTAAAACGCCTGCGTCATATCTTGCGTCAGCTGTGCGATTTTAAGATCGGCGGCGCTTTGGTTGAACGCGCCCCTGAAAATTTCGCTATCGCCTAAAAAAAGCATATGTCCCCCGTGTGCGGCTGCTTTTGCGTCAGCTTTATTATTATACATAAGGTTTAAAATGTGGTTAAGCCGGGCGCTTAATGATGTTTTCATCCCATGCTGCTATTATAAATTTATGCTCTTCGCAGCGTTTTATCACCCGATCAGGAGATTTTTTATGACCCGCCGCCATCTGCGTTTTGGTTTGTTGCTCTCTGCCGCCTTGTTTGGTTTTGTATTACCGCTGCAGCCGCCGCTGCTGAGCGCGGAATCTCCGGCTGTCATGACGGGGCAGGATCCGAATGTTCAGGTGCTGCGCCAGACCGCCGCCATGCGTATGCTGGATGTGATGAAGGCACAGCTCGATGGCGACCGCGCAAAAGAAGAAGCGGCCGCCGCAGAAGCCATCAAAGCCTATGACACGCTGATCGATGCCGTGCCGGAAGACCTATCCGCACGCAACGCGCGCGGAATCATCAAAGAACAACTGGGCACAGGCCAGGGCGCGGCGGATCTTGAATTTGTCGTGGCACGTGCAAGCGAGAAAATCGCCGCAAATGCAGACGATGCGCAGGCCTATCATGCCCGCGCCACCGCGCGCCGCAGTCTGAAAAAATTCGCCGAAGCCCGCGCTGATTATCAGGAAGCGATCCGTCTTCAGCCCGATAACCGCAAATGGGGGCTGGATCTGCGCGCCATGGAAACGGAAGCACCGCGCGAGTGAGCGGCACGTTCAAAGCCGCGCGGGAATCTCTGGGCTGTTATGTGCTGTCTGATCTGCCGGGCGGCGAAGATATCCGCATAGACCGCGGGCAGGGGCTGTGGTTGCCGGGTAAACGTCCGGGCGATGTGACGTTCTCGGGACGGCCGGCAAGCTTTCCGCAAATCATCACCCCGCGCGAGACCTATACGCTGGTGCGCCGTATCACCCGCGGCGGGCTGTCGACGGATTACGAGGTTGATTTTCTGGATGCCGCGCAAACGCCGCAATTCACGGCGCAGCTGCCGGCAGGGCAGCTGTCGTCCTTCAGTCTGGGCGGTGAAAATTATGAAGTTGAACTGACCGCGCGCTTTATTTTCCGTGCGACGTTGCGCCGCGGCGGCGCAGAAGTGGCGCAGTTCCGCGAGACCACAGATTTCTGGTCATTCACCGCCCGCAAAACATACGCTATCGAAACGCAAACCACCGTCAACAACACCGCCCTCGCCGCCGCATTTTTTATGGCGACGTTGAAGGCTTATTAAGGGTTTGCGGTTGCCTGCGATGAAATTATTCGGCAGCAGTTTTCATTTCTTCTTCCCAGTCGCGATGGGGATTGATGAGATACATCTGCCGCAGGAAAAGTCTGTGGCGCATCTTATGCTCGTTACCGATAGCGTCTTGCGCCGCCCGCATCATACATCCTACGTATGTAAGGATGTGCACTTCGTTTTTTTGCGTTTCGCAAACGCGAAGGCTTTCTGTGGTTTTTTCGCGTGAAGCGGGGCTCTCCCACACGAGGGTGGAAACAGGCAAGGGCGGCAGAAGGCCAAACTCGCGCTTCAGGCGGGCTGTATCGGGCGCGAAAAACTCACGTCCGGAAAGCTCGGAGAAAATGCGCCAGTAGTCTCTGGGCGCGGCAGGTGTCTGCGCATCCCTTGCGTCGAGCTGCATAAAAACTTCTTGCAGGCAGCTATCGCTTTTTATTCTGCGGCAGGCATCCGCTGCAACTTCAGGCCTTAGGTAAGTGACCTCGGCAAGCGTTTTCCCGCTGAGCGACAAGTTGTTCTTCTCGATATTTTCAAGCGCATCATAGGCACGCTGGAAACTGGCGATGGCTTGCGCGGCGCTCATCCGGCCTTGAAATCCCCACGCGCCGGGCAAAGCGTTCTCTGTCAACTGTGCGGGCGGCAGAGCCCTTGCGAAATCGGAGCCTGCGCGTAAACACTGCGCTAGTATAATCGCGGCCATTTCTTTCGGGTACGCATACTCGAAATATTTTCTTTGTGTGTCGTTTGCAGTGCTGATCCTCTCCCAGCAAAAACTCCTGAAAGTATCGTTGTCTTTTCCCCCATCCGCATCGCGCGCCTGAGCGGCAATCAAGAGGGCGCGGCGCGGGTTATGTTCTTTTGCATGATAGGGTTTCAGTTTTTTTGTGAGGTTCCGCGCTTCGTGATAGCGCCCGCTTAGTAGTAAATCGGTAATTAGGTTATCGAAAGGGTTTGTGTGAGTAGTCGCGCGATCACCCGAGACCGAGGCGAGAGAGCCGGCATGAAAGGTCATGTCGTAAAGGTCATTTATTGCGCGTAAGCTGGCCTCTATGTTTTGCTGGCCGATATAAAAGTTTATTATTTTATGCTGCGGCAAGTCGTAATTTCTCTCGGGTCTGAAATCGGGGTTTTTCTGAAGGCGGCGCAGAATTGATAGAACCTCCTCACTCTTGTTCAGGCTGGAGAGAAGGAGAAGCTTTGCGCTCAGGGCTGAAGTTAGCTGACTGCCGCGGCTTTCTTTTTTTGCGGGGAGAAATAGCTTTCCGGGTCGGACGTCCAAAATAGCCAGCATCCGTTGTCTTTGCTCGGGCGTACCATGCTGTGCAATGAAAGCGGCATAGTGTTCGAAAGGTTTGTCGAGCGTGGCAGCGCGATGATGTCCCCACAGCAGTGGGAGGGGGCCACTGTCATAAGGCTCGAAAGCATCAATCATCAGGTCAATGACGCACTCATGTGTCGCCCTGTCCTGTGGGCAATGGGGGATGACGGCTTCGGTGGCAGCAGGTGTTTCTGAACGCGCGGGGGTTGCCTCAAAAAGCAGGGCGGTGGAAAGCGCGATCAAAAAGAAAAAAAAGCGTGTCATGGGCAGACCCGCGATGTTTTTAAAAAAATACAGGAAAAAGCCGCAGTATCAAAAACTATCCGACAGATAGCACGGCGTGCAGCGGACGGGTTGCTGGTTTTCGAATTCGACGAGCATGATAACGCCGCGCTGGCGGGCGGTGTCGAGGATGTTCTGGTTGACGTCTTCGAAAATGGCGTGGTGCGATTCCGTGCCGGCGGTGATGCGGCCGTCGCGGATGGAAAACCAGAACGGCCCTTCTTCGGGGTTGCCGTCGAGCGTCGGGTGCTTGTAGAAGAAAAAGGCGAGCGCGTCGCGTTCATTCTTGAAGACTTCATATTCCGGTACGACCGGACTCGTGCCTTCGGCCATGGCGAGGACTCCCCTTCAAAATCAAAACCGCACGATCCCCCCGGATCTGTGCGGCAGTCTTATCACTTCGGCTCGAACTGGTCACCGACAGCCGTCCCTTTTGGGGCTTGGCCAGCGGTGGGTGCCACTTCGGCGGTATGGTTGAGAACCATGGCCGGCGCCTGTGCAATATAGGCGCCCAGAATTTCACTGGCATCCGCGTCGCTGCGGCGGCCGACGGCGGTACTTTTCAACAGGCTGGACATGCGTTATCGCTCCTTACTATTGATATCTTAATTATAACCTACCTTGATATTTAACGCCAAGTATAGTTAATTTTCAGTTTACATAGATATATCAAGGGGCTGCAGCAGGGTTTGGCGCTTATGTGCCGCTGCGTTTGAGGCGGGGGCCGGCGGGCTGCGGGTGGGTCGGTTTTTTGTCGATCGGCTTGGGGCTGTCGATCTCGCGCAGGTTTTTCTCCAGCGCATCCATGCGGCGGGCAAGGTCGTGTTGCGCGGCGCGGATCTCGCGCAGCAGGTTCATCTGTTCCATCGGCAGGGAGCTGTCGAGGAAGCATTTCTGAAAGCTCTCCAGCTTGGAAATTTCGCGCGCCAGTTCCCTTTCGCGCTTTTTACCCTCTTCGCTGATGGGCGTGCTGAAGGTCAGGATCATGCCGCTATCTGTGCGGCGCGGGATAGCATCGTTTTCGCGGCGCGCCTGCATCAGCGCATAGCCGATATCACCGCCCGCGAGCAAAAGGGTTTTGGCGAGCAGGTATTTATCGCCGCTGGCGCAAAGGCGCAGCGCCTTGCCGTCGTCTGCATCGGGGTTGGCGCCGTTTTGCAGGGCCGCTTCCAGCGTGTACTGGTCGTTCTGCATGATCGCCACATACATACGCGCATTCAGCCTCTCCGCTTCGGCGTGCGGCCTTGCGGCATTGTGGTTGAACGGTCTGCTGTTGTTCTGCATGGGGTTATCCCTGTGCGTTTTTGGGCGCGGCGTTCTTTGCCGCCTGCGGGCGCAGCGCCGGTTTATCGAGCGGCCTGCCATCCCGCATTTCGGTGATTTCCAGCTTCAGCGCTTCGATTTCGTCCAGAATGCGCTGTTGCAGTTTCAGGCTTTCGGCGGGGGCGATCTGCTGGGTATAGGTTTTCTGAAACTGCTGCAGCGTTGTGGTTGTCTGGGCGAGCCTGTTATGGCGCGCTTCGTCGTCGCGGCTGTTGAACCTTGTCACAATGTTTTCGGTTTCGTCATCCCAATAGGTTGTTTTGCGGATCAGGCTCCGCTCGCGCGTAGCTTCGGCCGCGGCATAGGCAATATCCGCACCGGCCAGCGTCAGTTCTTTCATAAACAACATATTGCCTGCATCGGCGGCGGCGCGCAGAAATTGTCCTTTGCCGCTGTTGATGTCGCCACGCACATCGGGCAGCACCGCATAAAACGCGGCATGGTCATCCGCGGCAATCGCGGCCAGCATGTGCTGTGCGGTTGCAGGGGTTTGACCTCGCGTCTCCGAGGGGGGCCAGTTTTGCATCGGCGTGAATCTCCGGTTCAAAGGAATATACCTTTTTTAAGGCAGTCCGATGATTATGTCAAGATGGGGCTGCGCCGCAAGATGCCCGCAAAACGATAACCTAGAAGGGCTTCCACGGCCGTGCCACGGCGCGGGGGGTTGCGCCCTGCTGGCGGATCACAGCGAGGGCGCGCTGCAAGGTGCGGTCGATGCCTTTGTCGGCGCGCAGGACATGCCAGCCTTCATTGGCGCCGGGCTGCGACGGCTTGGCGCGTATCTGCCGGCGCAGCGTATCGACGCGCGCATCGGACGGGTTATCGCGGCGGCTCGCCACGCGTTTGAACAGCTTGGCCGCCGGAATATCGAGGTAAAGGCCGATAAAATGTCCGCCGGCATTTTCGGCGGTTGCTTTTTGTCCGGCGCGGGTTTGTGTGTCGGTGAAAAGCCCTGTGACAATGACGTTTTTGCCCTCTGCCATATGTTCTGCGGCCGTACGGCGGGCGTAATCGATGAACTGTGCCGTCAGCGTGGGGTGGTAAACCGCATCCGGCAGCGGCATAAGCGGATGATGCCCGTGCATGCGTTTGCGCAAAACGTCAGAATCCAGCACCACGGTATTGGGCAGGTGGCGTGACAAAACATAGGCCAGCGTTGTCTTGCCGCTGCCCGACAGGCCGCCAATGGCGATCATCACCGGTGTTTCGCGGGTGGCGGGGGTATCGGGGCTGGTCGGGGTATCGGGTATGGTCACGCGGTGCTGTCCTTGGCCGTCTGGCAAGTGATGAGAACGGCAGAAGTATTGCATGTTTACATAACCAAGTCAAGTGGTTCTGTTAAAGGGCTTTTGCGGCTATTTCCGGCGCGGCGGTGCGGGTGGCTTTGGCGGGGGTGGCAGCTGCCGCGGCACGGTTTTGCCGGTCATGCCATCCTGCAGGGCGGGCGGCTGCGGCGGATGGGGGCCAAAGCTGCGGCACAGGGTTACTTCTTCGGCGGCAAGGATAAAAAGGTCTTTTTCTGTCGCCACATCAATTTGGCCCAGCGGTCTGGCCTTGGCCGCGCCGTGTTTGCGCACTTCGCTTTTGAGGAAGAAATCGCCCGTGGTTTCATCCAGCATGAATTTGTCGGCGGGGGCGGTGCTGTCGACCAGCGGCTGCATCTGCGCCATCAATTCGTGCACACGCGGCTGTGCCAGCACGGCGGGCAGGTTGCTGCCGACCGCGCCTTGATTGTTGACTGTGATGCGATAGGGGATGATATGCCGTCCGTGCCGCGTCGTCACGGTGCCGTCCGGATTTTCCAGCGGATGTTTGCCGCTCAGAATATTCCAAAGCTTTTTCAGGCCGGAGGGTCTGTCCGTCATGGCGCGCTGCTTTTGAAGGTTGAATGTGACCCAAGGCTACGCGCGCGCGGCGGCAGAGTCAAAGGCTAAACCTGCGGCGGGCGGCGGTTTGTGGCGGGTTTTGGCACCGGCGTCAATGCTGCGTCGCAATAGCTGCGGAATTTTTCGATTGTACCGCGCAGGTCATCCTGCAAACGCCGCGCGCGCGGCAGCTGCCGCAGCGTTTTTTCGTTCATATACAAGGCGCGGTTGATTTCGATCTGGATGCTGTGGCGGTTCTGTGCGGGGTTTGCATGGCGCCGCACAATTTCCGCACCGCGAAAACCGGGCACGTTGATGCCGACTTTATATCCTTTGGCTTCCAAAAGCGCGCGCAGCTTTTGCGTCAGGTGGTCGTCTGCTGTTTCGCCATCGCGCGTACCCAGAATAATATCGTATGTGTTTTTCTTCGTGCCGCGATGGATGGTCGAGGGCATGGAATGCAAATTCAAATGCATCACCGCGCCGCGCCGTGCGGCGGTCTTGTCGATCAGGGCGGCCAGCCGCGTATGATAGGGTTTGTGACAGCGTGCGACGCGGTTAAAGGCCTCGCTCAGTTTGAACGGGCGGTTATAAACGGGTTCGCTATGGCGCGGCGTGGCGGGGCTGCGGATCAGCCCGCCTTCCTGCGGCGTATAATCGGGGTCTTCGCCCCTGGCGGCGGCGCGTTGCCATGGCGCGCTGACGCTGTCGGCACGGTTGAGATCGACGTAAGAGCGCGGCACACGCGCCGTCAGCAGCGGCACGCCGAGGGCGGGCAAAAAAGAAAACAGCTTGTCGACATGGGCGTCTTCGGCCTGCCGCAGCGTTTGAAAATCGCATGAAAAATTGAAATCGGACGGGTAGCTGCGCCCGCTGTGCGGGCTGTCGGCGATCAGGCAGGTATCGGGCGTCTGCGCGCCTGCGGCATAAAGCCGTGTGATGTGCTTGCGGCTTTGCGCGCGTTTGGTCATTGCACGCTTTTATCCGGCCATCTTCGAGATGGTATTGGTGGTGCTGAACCCGTCTTCCATCTCGGCACGTACGACTTTGCCGCCCCAGCTGCTGATCAGGTCATAGCCGACGACTTCTTCCAGTTTGTACTGCCCGCCTTTGACAAGGACATCGGGGCGCACGGCCTTCAGCGTTTCGATTGGCGTGTCTTCGTCATAGACGATGACCGCATCGACCATTTCCATGGCCGACAAGATCAGGCTGCGCGCTTTTTCATCCTGCACGGGGCGCGTGGGGCCTTTCAGCCGTTTAACCGATGCATCGCTGTTGATCGCAACGACCAGATAATCGCAAGCCGCCTTGGCCTGACGCAGCGTGGAAACATGGCCGGGATGCAAAAGATCGAAACAGCCGTTGGTAAAGCCGATTTTGCGGCCCAGCGCACGCTCTTTTTCGGCGGCATCGGCCAGCACGGCACGGCTCATGATTTTGGCCGTGATATCACCGGCGGGGCTGGTCATTTGGCTACTCCTGATCACTTGAATAATTTCTTCGGGCTGCACGGTCGCTGTCCCGATTTTTCCGACGACGATGCCGGCGGCGATATTGGCTAGTTCGGCGGCGGCCAGTATCGGCACACTGGCGGCAATTGCGGTGGCAAAGGCGGCAATCACCGTATCGCCCGCGCCCGAAACATCAAAAACCTCGCGCACATTGGCAGGGATGTGGACGGGCGGCGTATCGGCGGCGATCAGCGACATGCCGTCCTTGCTGCGCGTGGCCAGGACAGCTCCGATATCGCAATCGATGATGATTTTCATCGCCGCGGCGCGCACTTCGTCGTCGGTCGCGGTTTTCATGCCCGTGGCCGTTTCCAGCTCCTTGCGGTTCGGCGTGATGACCGATGCGCCGCGGTAACGGCTGAAATCGTTGCCCTTGGGGTCTACCACCACGGGCTTGCCGTATTGATGGGCGATGGCGATGATGCCGGCAATCAGACTATCGGTCAGAACGCCTTTATTATAGTCGGACAAAATCACAACGCCGCAATCGGGCATGGCGGCTTCGGCGGCTTTGAGTATTTCGGCTTCGACGTCTTTGCCGATGGCCTGCGCTTTTTCGCGGTCCACGCGCAGCATCTGCTGCCCGCCGCTGACAAAACGGCTTTTGACGGTGGTGAAACGGTCGTTGGCGGTTGCCAGCGCGGCAGAGACGCCGATCTGCGTCAGCTGCGCCGCGACTTCGCGCCCGTTCAGGTCATCGCCCACAACAGCCAGCAGGGTGGTGTGCCCTGCGCCAATCGCCGCAATGTTGGCCACCACGTTGCCCGCGCCGCCCAGCATATGTTTTTCGCGGTCGACCAGAAAAACCGGTATCGGCGCTTCGGGCGAAATGCGCTCGACGCTGCCGTATACAAAACGGTCCATCATCACATCGCCGATGCACAGCACGCGGGCGGTGTTAAAGCGGGACAGGGCGTCGATCAGGTGCTGCGAACAGGTCATATATCGTACCTTGCCAGAGGTATCCGGCGGTTAGGGGGCTGCGTTGTAATTTAGTTGCCCGTTTTTAACATATTCCATAAGTGGATTCAAGGCGAAAAGTGGCACAAGTTCATCACTTGTTAACGGTTATGCATAATAATAGGGACAGTCATATCGGGGCAACAGTCGGTTCGTATCCGGCCATAAATTGAGGCGAGAGGCAAGCGTGAGAGCACACAGCACGACCGACCAGCCAAACAATCAAGATATTTCAGGTATTTGCGCCGAACGTGCGCTTGCGGGCGACCGGGTGCCGAATACCCCGCACCGCCGCGGGTTTATTCGCCGCGTCAGCGGCACTTTCCGTACCTATCGCCTCGGTGATCTGATGGTTGCCGCCGGACTTTTGACCGAAGACCAGCTGAAACAGGCACTGGCGCTGCAATCCGCCCGCCGCCAGCCCCTTGGCCGGATTCTGGTGGAAGAGGGCTATGTTTCCGCCGTCCAGCTTTACCGCAAACTGGGCGAACAGTGGTGTATCAAGACTTCTGCCGCCGGCGTCGCCTTTATGCTTCAGACATTTACGCCGGCTGCCGCGCGTGCCGACGACGGCGGTACGGCGGTGCGTCTGGCGGCCGCGTTTTCTCCGGCGGCATCGCAGCCGGCGCAAAAGAAACTCGACCGGCCGAAACTTTTCGGCTCGACAGAAATCCGCTCCAACGACATCTCGTCCTTTACCAAATGGACAACGGTTATGGCGCGTTTTGAACAGCAGATGAAATCATCGGGCGGCGATCCGCAGATGCAGGCGTGGAAAGCGCAGCTGCAATCCCTCTCCGGCGCGTCACCGCGCGACAAGGTGGCGGCGGTCAACAGCTATATCAACCAGATCAGCTATGTCGAAGATTCGAAAAACTATGGCCAGTCCGACTATTGGGCGACGCCGGTTGAATTCTTCCGCAAGGGCGGCGATTGCGAAGATTTCGCAATTGCCAAATATGCATCGCTGCGCGCACTCGGTTTTTCAACCGAGCAGCTGCGCATCGCGATTGTGCAGGATAAAATCAAAAACATCGCCCATGCGATTTTGATCGTCTATACCGAAGACGGCACCTATGTCCTCGACAATCAGGACAAACGCCTGCGCCACGCCGCCGAGGTCACGCGCTACCAGCCCGTCTTTTCGATCAACGCCACCAACTGGTGGCTGCATCGCCTGCCCGCAGGCGCAAGCTCTTAAAGCCTGCCCGCAGGCGCAAGCTCTTAAATACGGCTTAGGGCTGGACAAGGCTGAACAAAAGAATCCCGCCGATGCTTCTCAGCTCACGCGTCTGGTTTTTTTCATTCCGGTCATCATTCAGGTTGGCGATCCTGAACTCCGCGCGTAAATGGGCGTTTTCTGCACGCAGCACGGCGATATCGGCCTGCGCTGCCGGTATTTCAGCGGCAGAAAATGCCCGCAAAGCCGTCGCCGCGGCCTTGGTGGGGAGCACCAGATCTGCGGGCGCCTCCCCCTCGCGGAAGAGTCTGAGGACAAGGTTCCTGTCTTCGTCGAGCATCAGGCTGATGCCCTGCGTGCCGTGCGGCGCAAATGGCAGGGGTTTGTCCGCCTGCCGCTTGTCGGACGTATAATGCACATACCCTTGCAGCATATAGTCATAGCCGCCAAGCTCGATAAGCTGCCCCTGCCGGTTATGCGCGGGAATGGCGATATAGAGGTGTTCGGTGCCTTGCCTGTCCCAGCGTGTTGCGTAGTCTATGCCCCAGGCCGCGGCGATGCGGCGCGGCATGTCGTAGTATCCGGGGCAGCGGTTACGTTTGCCGCAGCGCAGGCCCTTCAAAGCGTTCTGCGGATTTGTTTTGTCCATATCGGCAGCGACAGGGGCGATCCAGGTCTCCAGCCGCGGCAGGGCATTGCGGCTGTGAAAAAATTCAAGCGCGGAGCTGATGGCGCGGCGGTCTTCAAAGGCAAGTGTGGCTTCGGTCTTTTGCACTTTGTCTTCCGCGGTCAGAACACCTGCTGCGCGCAGATGCTGCTCCAGCCGTGCGTATTGGCTGTTCAGGGCCACTTCGCGTGCGGACCAGGGGCCAAAAGCGGCCAGCAGGCAAAGGACGCAAAGCATCAGCGGCACATGTTTAAGATGAAACCGCGCGGCAAAAACAGTTTTCAGCAGTGTCAGACCCGATAGCCAGACAAGGCAGAGCACAATCGCATAGCGCTGTTCTGTCACGCCATAAGCGGACAGGCGGGTATAGATGCCCATCGCCAGCAGCAGCAAAGGCACGGGCAGCAGCGCGTAAAAAGAAACAAAAAAGAACCGCAGCAGCCGCGTGCCACGATCGCGCAGCGGGTAAATGCACAGGTGCGTGAGAACACCAATCGCGCCAAAGCCTGTGACCATATAGGCAAGGTTGCCGCGCGGCAGATCCCACTGAAAGGCGATTTTCAGGCCATAGGCGTAAAGAATGCCGGTATAAACCAGCATCATCGGCACCATCAGGTAATTGGCAATAAAAGAAACAGGGGCGGGGATATCGCAGGGGCTATCTGCGTTATCATGCAGCGCGCGCGGCACGCCTGCCATGACGTAGAGCGGGAAAAACAGGCACCAGCCGAATGCCCAGATATCAGCATAGAGCTTGCTGTTGATTTTGATTTCGAACAGATAGTCGATACTGAAAAGAATGGCCGACAGGCCGCCGGCCAGAATAAGCGCCGAAATCATACCAAAGATAACGGCAATCGCGCTTTTGTAATTAAACGCCCAGAGTGTATCGCCCGAAACCGTGCGGCGGACGAAAGGGGAAGCAAGCAGGAAAAGCCCCAGCGCCGCCGCCAGAAAAATATGTGCCGCCGACAGATGCGCGGGGGCGAAAACAGCGGCGCACAAAAGCCCGAGCGCGGCGAAGCTGGCGGCCAGTATCCGCGGTCTGGCTGTGCCGTGCCCTTCACCATAGAGCGAAAAGCCCAGCGTCAGCACAAAGCCAAAGCCGCAAAACAGCAGACTGCGGATCAGGTTCTCGGGCGTGAGGATGTCAAGGTTGTGGATTTCGGCCACGGTCAGCAGCGTCAGCAAAACCGCCAGAAGGGCGGGCAGCGGAAAACGCCTGACCGCCGCCGCCATAAACTGCGCCATATAAAGAACATTGAGACGCTGGAGAAAAGAAGACGTCATGATAAAAAATCTAAAATAAATTCGAGTGGCCGGCTCTGCAGGGGGTGGTGGTTTATTCCACCCATGCAATGCGCAAAATATTGGTGGCGCCGGGGGTGCCGAAGGGGACGCCGGCGGTAATCACAACGCGCTGGCCTTTGGCGGCGATGGTTTGTTCAAGCGCGGTGCGCACGGCTTTTTTTACCATGTCGCCGAAATTGTCGACGTCTTCGGTTTCGACCGGATAGACGCCATAGGACAATTGCATGCGGCGCGCAACGTCAAGGCTTGGCGTCAGGCACATGATCGGCACGGTCGGCCGCTCGCGTGCGGTGCGCAGCGCGGTCGATCCGGAGGTGGTGTAATTCACAATTGCCGCCGCGCCGATGGTGGTCGCCACGCTGGAGGCGGCAGACGTAATCGCATCCGACGGTGAACCATCGGGGTCGGGGTGTTCGGCATTGATGATTTTGCGGTACAGATCGTCGGCTTCGACATCCGCCGCGATGCGGTCCATGATGGAGACGGCTTCGAGCGGGTATTCACCCGAAGCGGTTTCCGCCGAGAGCATCACCGCATCCGCGCCGTCGTAAATGGCGGTGGCAACGTCCGATGCTTCCGCGCGCGTGGGGCGGGGGGAGGAAATCATGCTCTCCAGCATCTGGGTTGCGATGATGACGGGCTTGCCCGCCTGACGGCAATAGCGCACAACGCGCTTTTGCACACTCGGTACTTTTTCGGCGGGAATTTCAACGCCCAGATCGCCGCGCGCCAGCATCACCGCATCGGCCAGATCGATGATCGGCTGCAAAAATTCGATCGCAGAGGGTTTTTCCAGCTTCACCATGACCTTGGCGCGGCCGTCGATCAGCTTGCGCGCTTCGGCGACGTCCTGCGGCGTTTGGACGAAAGACAGCGCAATCCACTCCACGCCCATGGCGATGGCGGCTTCAAGGTCACGGCGGTCTTTGTCGGTCAGCACCGAAACCTTGAGCAGCACGTTGGGCAAATTCACGCCCTTGCGGTCCGATAGGCGCTTGCCCGCGATGACTTCGGTTTCGACGAAATCTTTGCCTTTTTTGACGACATGCAAATGCACCTTGCCGTCATCCAGCAGTACATCCGCGCCTTCGACCAGCACCTCGAGAATTTCGGGGTGCGGCAGATAGACGCGCTGGGCGTTGCCCGGTGCGGGGTCGCTGTCGAGCGTGATGCGCATGCCTTTTTCGATGTCGACAAAACCGTCCTTGAATGTGCCGAGGCGCAGCTTCGGCCCTTGCAGGTCGGCGAAAACGCCGATGGGGCGGTCGACTTCTTTTTCAAGCGCGCGGATGATGTCGAGACGTTTTTTGTGGTCTTCGTGCGTGCCGTGGCTGAAGTTCATGCGAAAGACATCCGCACCCGTTTCAAACAGCGCGCGCACCATCTCCGGCGTCGAGGACGCGGGGCCGAGCGTGGCGACAATTTTGGTCTTGCGGTTGCGTTTGAAATTCATGGCTGAAATCCCGCGGCTATAAGGTGAAACCTGTCAAAGAGTGAATCCCTGAAACACGCGCCTATACAAGCATTTTTGCTGTCTTTGGTGCAACCGCTAATGCGGCGGCGCAAGGGTGTTTTTTGCCATAAACGCGCGGCGCCTTTGACAGCTGCCGCGCGCAGGCCTAAGAAAGGATGAAAAAGGAAAACGCCATGTATCATGTCTATCCCGTTACTATCCGCGAAACGCATATCGACAGCCTCGGCCATGTCAACAACGCCGTCTATCTGACGCTGTTCGAAGAAGCGCGCTGGGAATGGATCACGGCGGGCGGCTACGGGCTTGCGCAAATCAAACAATACCGGCAAAGCCCCGTGATCCTCGACGTCAGCGCGAAATTCCAGCGCGAAGTGCATCTGCGCGAGAGCGTTGTGATCGAAAGCCGTCTTTTGTCTTACGAAGGCAAGATCGCCAAGTTGCAGCAGGATATGATCCGCACCGAAGAGAGCGGCGGCAAAACGGTGTGCTGCGCGGCGCTGTTTACGATGGGGTTTTTCGATCTGGAAAGCCGCAAGCTGATCGCCCCGACACCGCTTTGGAAAAAAGCGCTGGGAATTCAATGATCTGTGCGGTGTTGACATAACGCGAGAAAGGGGCGTAACCTCGCCGGCATTGCCAACAAGCCGGATGACCATCATGACCCATCGCCAAGACCCGACAGACAAACCCGCAGAAACGACCGCAGCCCTTGCACAGCGCCCTGCGGATATTGTGATCATCGGCGGCGGGCCGGTCGGTTTGTGGACGGCGGTGCAGATTAAAAAACGCAGACCCGATGCGCATGTGCGCGTCTATGAACGCTATAGCGCCTATCAGCGCAGCCATATCCTGCGGCTCGAAAATTTTTCGATGAATGTCTATGCAAAGAAAAGCGGCGATGATGCCGAAGCACAATTCCTGCGCGAGGTGCTGGGCGAGAAGCTGGCCAATTCCTTCAAGGCCGCCGCCGGCACAGGTACGGTTTTTATCCGTACCAACGACCTTGAACACGCGCTGAAAGAACACGCCCGCACGCTCGGTATCGAAACCGTTCTGCGCCGTATCGACTCGCCGCAGCAGGCGATGGACGAAAACCCGGCCTGCAAAACCTTTATCGCCGCCGACGGGGCGCATAGCAAAATGCGCATGGCCCTGCTGGGCGAAGACGCGGTCACAGATTATCCGATGCAATATGTGGTCGAGATCAAATATCAGGCAGAAGGCCGCGCCGGCACGCTTGATTTCCTCAGCGACCAGTACAAAACCAACAAGCTGTTGTCGAACATGGTCTTTGAATACGTCGGCCGTGAAAAAGAAGGCAAAACGCCGGTGACGCTGCGCTTTTTTGTCGATGCCGATACCTATGGCGCGATCCCGCAGGCGGGGTTCAAAGACCCGCTGGCCGTGAATGATGCGCGCCTGCCCGAAACGCTCCGGCAGGATATCAAAACCTATATGAACGTCCGCGCCGAAAAAGCGGGCGAGGTTTATGCCGCAGGCTCCGCCAAACTGTCCAAACTGACGCTTTCTGTTTATGCCGCAAAAAAATTCGCGGTGGTGAAAGAAGGCCGCGGCTGGTACATCGTCGGCGATGCCGCGATGGGCGTGCCTTATTTCCGCGCGCTGAATGCGGGGCTCATCATGGGCTCCCAGCTGGCGGGGATTGTGACGCGCAAATATGCGGCACCGGCGGTCAAGGCGGCGGCATTCAACCTTGTGCGCCCCCTCGACAAAGCATGGGAATTTACCGGTGCACACGGCAAAAATATGGCGCTGCGCGTCTATGACGCCTTTCGCGGCGCCAGCGCGGGCGTGCCGTGGGAAATGGTCAAATGGGACGAAGCCGCCGTGCAGCGTTTCAAATCCGCGCCGCATCCGGCTTTCGAGACCATGCCTAATACTGCGGCAAAACCCGCCGTCCCCAAACCGCCCGCCGCCTAGACCTATGCCCCTTAGCAAAACGCCGGTTCAAAAAAGAACCGGCGTCAGGCGGCCGCTGCCTGTGACGGGGGGCTGCGGCATATCCTCCGGAGGCCCTTTGCAGGGGCACCGGAGGTATGTGGTGCTCGGCTTTACCCGCCGATGCCTGGACTGCGCCTGCGCGCGGCCTCTACGGCCGTCTGGAGCGCGGGGCGGGGCTCCGGCGCACCGCCGCTGCCACCTGCGCTCAGGGCGCGCTGGCCGCGGCTGTTCAGCTCGGCCTCCGACAGACGCATGCGGATTTCTTCGATGCGTTCGCGGCGGTTGCCGTGCGGGTTCTGCGGATGGTGATGGTGCGAGGCTTCGTTGGCCAGCGCCGCCAGCAGAAAAGCCGATACCAGATGGGTGAAACCCGGGCGACGCCGCGGCGTTTTTGCATCTGCATTATTGTTTTTGTTAGATTTTTTGTTCAGTTCAGGGCGCAAGGGATCACGTTGCGCCTGATGCTGGAATAGATCCGGCATGAGACACCTCTGTTTTTTGTTGTTTGTGATATTGCGAAGTCAGGATTGAAGAGTGTTTGGTTCTTTAAAGCGGCTTCGACGTTGACCAAGATATCTTGTGCGCTGCCGCAAAGTCAAGAAGTTGTTGTTTTAAAAGGGTAAAAAGGCATAATGATACCCCATGGCGCAATTCCAGATGCTTCTTTGACTCTGTCTTGAAATTTTATTTCTTAAGGGCACGGGGCGACTCGCGGCGTGTTGACATAAGCCGCACAATCGGCAACCATCCCCGTCATGGCCAAACAACCAACATTCAATGGCGCGGCGCTCCCGCAAAATAATCCCGCCGCGCTGCCGCCGGACGCCGCTTTTTTCGATCGCATCCGCCAAGGCGATGTCGGCGCGGTGAAAAACGCGCTGCGTAACAAGGCGGCGGCGAACTGGCAGCAAACCTCCAGCGGCCAGCGCGGCCTGCATGTCGCGGCCATGACCAACCAGCGCAAGATCGCAGCGGAGCTGGTCAAGGCCGGCGCCGAGATCGAAGCGCGCGACCATCTGGGCCGCACGCCGCTTTTACAGGCCGCACGCAGCGGCCAGCCCAACATGATCGAATTTCTGCTGCTGAACAGAGCCGACATCAAAGCGCAGGACAAAGAAGGCAATACGGTTTTGCATCTGGCCGCCGAAAGTATCAGCGCCGATACCATCGTTGCGCTGATCGAAGCCGGCGCAGATACCGCCGCGCGCAACAAGAACGGCGGCACAGCGATTGACGTCGCCCTCGCACACGGCAACCGCGCGATGGCAGAGCTGATCCGCGCTCAGGCGCAAAAACATCCCGCCGCGCCCGCGCCCGTCCTGCCGCCGCTGCATGAAACGGTGCGCGATATTCCCGCGCTCAAACCGGTTAATCCGCGCCGGCGCCAGCCGAAATGATGCAGCCCTTCGCAAAAGCTTTTTTGCGTGCGCTGGGGCATCCCGCCTTGTGGCTCAATTTTGCACTTTGCTGGGGCATGATGGGCGGATGCGCGCTGCTGCTCTGGGGGTTGCGTGCGGTGATCGACGATCTCATGTGGCTGCTGGCGGCTTTTGTTGTTTTTGCCGTGGCCGTTCTGGTGCCGCTGGCGCTGCGGTTTCAGCGCCGTTTGCCGCGATCCCCCTTCAAGGACTTTGCTGTTTTGCCGCTGCCGGAAAAGGCGGCTGTTTGCGTTTTCGTGACGGTCATGCATGGGGGATTGTGCTTTGGTCCTGCTGTATTGTGGCTGACCTGGCTGCTGGGGTTTTCCGTGCCGTCGTTTCCGTATGCGCTGCTGCTGGGGGCTTTGTGGGGCGCGATGATGGCACTGTTTCTGGCGGCCTCCGCGGTGCGTGACAAACGGCTCAGATTTGCGCTCCACGCCCTTGGCGTTTTGATCATACTTTGGTGGTACTGACCCGGGCTGTGCATTAAGCGTTTTTTAAGTCTGTGCTGATAATCTGAAATCATCTCCTCGAAATATCGCTTCGGAGACTGTGGATAAGTCCTCTCGGGGGCTTGAGATATGGCGATGAAGTTGCCATATCTTTGTAAAGAAAAAACCATTTTTGACCTTCTGCGTGTATGCGGACGCAGCGGGCACAACTTATGTTTTTAGGGCGCGAATTTTTTTCACGGCGCCGACGCGGACTTTTGCTCGGAATGGGCATAGGTCAAGATAAAAATGGCACAGTCATGAAAATTTTTTGCCGCGGCGTTTATAGACAGCCCCCCAAGATGTGGTATGCTTTGAACTGTCGGGCACAAGGATTAGTGCTTTTGGGGTCTAACGCCTTGTTATCCGACAAGCTCTTGCAATCATCCACAGATTCACGAGCTCTCGAAGCGAACAAAAAAGAAAAATAATAATTATGTATTATGGGGAGGCACAATCGATGTTCGATGTCGCACAGCTTGCGAAAGGCGCTAAGGTACAAATCGACCGTTCCCGCGATTCCTATTTGACGGAATTCGGCAAGGCGACTCTGCTCGACCGCTATCTGCTGCCCGGCGAGACGTTTCAGGACCTCTTTGCCCGCGTCGCCATGTATTATGGTGATGACACGGCGCATGCACAGCGTCTGTACGACTACATCTCCAAACTCTGGTTTATGCCCGCCACCCCCGTTCTGTCGAACGGCGGCACGGAGCGTGGCCTGCCCATTTCCTGCTTCCTCAATGAATGCGACGACAGCCTGAACGGTATCGTTGACCTTTGGAACGAAAACGTCTGGCTCGCTTCGCGCGGCGGCGGGATCGGTTCTTACTGGGGCAACCTGCGTTCGATCGGCGAAAAAGTCGGCCGCAACGGCAAGACCTCCGGCATCATTCCGTTTATCCGCGTGCAAGACAGCCTGACCCTGGCGATTTCGCAGGGCTCGCTCCGCCGTGGTTCTGCTGCTGTTTATCTGCCGGTCTGGCATCCTGAAATCGAAGATTTCGTCGAAATCCGCAAGCCTTCCGGCGGCGATCCGAACCGCAAGGCGCTCAACCTGCACCACGGTATCGTGATTTCCGACGCCTTTATGCGCGCCGTGGAAAAAGACGAAGAATGGGCATTGCTGTCGCCGAAAGACGGCGCGGTGATTGACCGTATTTCCGCACGCAATCTCTGGATCCGTATCCTGACCGCGCGCATCGAAACCGGCGAGCCCTATATCATTTACGGCGATACCGTCAACCGCGCCATCCCCGAGCATCACAAGCTTGCGGGTCTCAACGTAAAAATGTCCAACCTCTGCAGCGAAATCACGTTGCCGACCGGCAAAGACCATCACGGGCAGGAACGCACGGCGGTCTGCTGCCTGTCGTCCCTCAATCTTGAAAACTTCGAAGAGTGGGAAGATCACCCGACGATTATCGAAGACATCATGCGTTTCCTCGACAACGTGCTCGAAGATTTTATCCGCAAGGCACCCGATACCATGATGCGCGCAAAATACTCCGCCATGCGTGAACGCTCGGTCGGTCTTGGCGTCATGGGTTTCCATTCCTTCTTGCAATCCAAGATGATTCCGATGGAATCCGTCATGGCAAAAGTCTGGAACAAGCGCATGTTCAAGCACATCAAGACGCAGGCCGATGCGGCTTCCGTCAAGCTGGCGCACGAACGCGGCCCTTGCCCCGATGCAAAAGAATACGGGATCATGGAGCGCTTCTCGAACAAAATGGCGATTGCGCCCACGGCGTCGATCTCCATCATCACCGGCGGCGCATCGCCGGGGATCGAGCCCAATACCGCCAATGCCTATACGCACAAAACGCTGTCCGGTTCGCACTTTGTGCGCAACAAATACCTCGAACAGCTGCTGGAAACCAAAGGCCTCAATAACGAAGAGATGTGGTCGAACATCATCACGCATGAAGGCTCCGTCCAGCATCTCGACTGCCTGTCGCAAGATGAAAAGGATGTCTTCAAAACCGCGTTCGAACTTGACCAGCGTTGGCTGATCGAACACGCGGCTGACCGCACGCCTTATATTTGTCAGGCGCAGTCGCTGAACGTTTTCCTGCCCGCAGACGTGCACAAGCGCGAATTGCACCAGATCCACTGGATGGCATGGAAGAAGGGTGTCAAATCGCTTTACTACTGCCGTTCCAAATCCATCCAGCGCGCCGAAAACGCGCATGGCGGTGACGGACGTCTGAAGATCGCCACCAGTGCGACAGCAGGCGAGGGCACATCGGCGTCCAAGTACGACGAATGTCTGGCCTGCCAGTAAGCGGTACTCTTTAAAACATAAAGCGCAGGGGCGGGACCAACCGCGCCGCCAAAAAAAACGAAGCAACCGAAGCGAAGTTCACTTGGGGAGGAACCATCATGCATGTTTTATCGTCTGCGGAACTGAAAACCCTATCCATCATCGGCAATCCCGACAGCTGCGATGCGATGCCGCGCGGCCATCTGGAAAAACTCTACCGCCTTGATCTGATCGAGCCGGGTCGCTGCGGCCCCGCCCTGTCCAGCAAAGGGCGCGAAATACTGTTCAGCCGCAAATAACGGCCTATATCATTCTTGCCCCGATACAGGGTTGTTTCTGTAGGGGGCGCGCGATACAAACATTCTGCCGGCGCGTTGCCGGCAGAATCACCTCCGAAGGAAAAAACCATGTCCCGTCTTCTGACCGAAAACCATGTCTACAAACCGTTTTACTATCCTTGGGCTTACGAAGCGTGGCTGACGCAGCAGCGCGTGCATTGGCTGCCCGAAGAAGTGCCGATGGCCGAAGACGTACGCGACTGGAAACAGAAACTGACGCCGTCGGAAAAAAACCTGCTGACGCAAATCTTCCGCTTTTTCACGCAGGCGGACGTTGAAGTCAACAACTGCTACATGAAGCATTATTCGCAGGTGTTCAAACCGACCGAAGTGCAGATGATGCTCTGCGCGTTTTCCAACATCGAAACCATCCACATCGCCGCTTATTCGCACCTGCTCGATACCATCGGCATGCCGGAGCTGGAATATTCCGCCTTCATGAAATACAAGGAAATGAAGGATAAATTCGACTACATGCAAGGGTTCAACGTGAATTCCAAGCGTGATATCGCCATGACCATGGCGGTGTTTGGCGGCTTTACCGAAGGGCTGCAGCTTTTTGCGTCTTTTGCGATGCTGATGAACTTCCCGCGCTTCAACAAAATGAAGGGCATGGGGCAGATCGTCACGTGGTCGGTACGCGATGAAACGCTGCACACGCTTTCGGTTATCCGCCTGTTCAAGACCTTTATCGAAGAAAATCCGGAAGTCTGGACGGAAGACCTGAAAAAAGACATCACCGCGGCCTGCGAAACCATCATCCACCACGAAGACGCCTTTATCGATTTGGCGTTTGAAATGGGCGGCATCGAAGGTCTGACCGCGCAGGAAGTCAAAGATTACATCCGCTACATCGGCGACCGCCGTCTGACCCAGCTGGGCCTGACGCCTGTCTTCGGCATCGAGAAAAACCCGCTGCCGTGGATGGATGCGATGCTGAACGGCGCCGAACATACCAACTTCTTTGAAAACCGCGCGACCGAATACTCCAAAGCCTCGACGCAAGGCTCGTGGGAAGAGGCGTTTGAAGACGAGGTTTTCAAAGCCTCGGCCTGATCGCCGCCGTTTCTCCGAAGCTGCACACAGAAAACCCCCGGCCCCGTAACGCCGGGGGTTTTTCTATAGACATAATAAGGGAATCGCGGTATAAAATTCCCCCAGCAGCCGCGCACAACCACTGCGAACGTGTTTAACGTTTCCCGTCTCGCTTTACTCCGCGCAACCTGTAAAACAGCCTTGATCCTTGGTTTTTAAGTTGTTTTGATAACAGGAGTTGTCCATGTCAGCAGATCCCTCTAAATCGACGATGCGTAAGCTGTATTTTGCTTCCCTGGGGGCGGTGTTTATCGCCGCTGCGGGTTCTGATGGCGCTGAAGCCCGCGGCTTTGGCGGCGGCGGCGGTGGTGGCTATAGCGCGCCCCGTATGAGTACGCCGCCAGCCGCGGCGCGTCCTGTCGCGCCAGCCCCCGCGCCGAACGCTCTTACAAACCCGACGCATCCGCTGAGCCCGCTCAACCCGCTCAACCCTTTGAGTCCGGTTAGCCCGCTGAACCCGATGTACCATCAACACACCTATGCGGATACCGCCACAGTACCGGAGGCCACGGCTCCCGCCGCGAAACCTGCCGCGAAAGCGCCGCGCGATGCTGATAACAGCACATCGACTCTTGGCGCGGTGTTTGTTTTTGGCTCCATGCTGGCGGCTGTTTTTGCCCTGTCGCGCGCGACAAGCAGAACGCCTGCGCCGCCGCTGCCGCCAAAACCGTCTACGCCACAGCCGGCCAGACCCTTTTCTTCGGGCTATCAACGCGACTTCTAAAAAACGGAATTATACATTCCTGTTTAAAAACAGACGCTTGCACGCCGGATTGACTCCGGGGGAGAAGGCGATAGACTGGGGCGGTTTCAAAAAATCCGTATTGACCCAGCAGGAGACGCCATGCCGCGCCCCGGTGAGCATAAATTCAGTTTCGACAGCCCGCATTGCAGCTTTGACGAAGCCTTTGGCTATGGCTATACCGGCACGCCCGATGTGGTGCGCGCGATGTGTCTGCATGCCGACCGCGAAACCAAGCTGAATGTTCTGATGGGCTGCCAGACCGGTTTTATCACCGGCCATTTTGAAAACATGCAGGTGTTTCTGGCGACATGGGTATCGCATCATCTGCCCGACATCCGCGCCGACAAAGGCGAGGTGGGTGACGATACGTGGAAAAAAGACACCGAAGCCTTCGTCAGCAAAACTGCCGTGGCCGTGATTGAAAAAAGCAAATATCCCGCCGCCGCCGCCAAGGTGTTGGTCATGAAAATGACAGATGCCGAAAAACAGCAGACGCTGGACCTGTTGCTGCGCCACGCCAGCGCACGCAAAAACAGTGTGGTGGTCGAAGCCGTGATCGAAGCGGGCGCGAACGTAAACACGATGGGCGGTATCGCCGTCAAAAACGCGCTCTCCGGTGACCCTGTCGATGTGCCGTCCCTGCGCGTGCTGCACAAAAAAGGCGCCGATTTTATGGCCGCCGCCGGCGCATGGTCGCTGCCTGTGGAAACGGTGCGGGACTGGGATGCGCGTTTGGAAAAAGAAGAAACCACAGCCACCATCGATGCCTTCCGCACGCAGGTCAAAGAGCTGACCGGCGAAGTCGAAGGTTTGCGTGAAAGACTGAAAAAATACGAACCGGACGCACCTGCGGATAAGGCCCCGCCTGCCGCAGCGCCCAAACCGCCCAAAGCTTAAATACGGGTGTACGCGCTGTATCTGTGCCGCGAATTGAATGTGGTCAGAGTCTGCGCATTTGCGCCAGTATTGAAAATGCTTCTGTTGAAATCAGGTTTGCCCCTGTCCCTGTCCTTGGCCTAGTCCCGGCCCGCTGCGCGTGCGGCGCTTATGCACTTTCAGCGGCCGCAGGGCAGAGAAATCACGGCGCAAAGAAGTATCGCAGGCTTCTTGCCGGAGTTTTTCCTTGAGCGCTTCCGCGGCTTTTTCGAGAGACTGGATGATCTTCTTGTTTTTGCGGGTGACAAGGTCGCGGGCGGTCGCGCCGTCGTGGTCGCGGTGATGAATATTCGCGCCGCCGGCAATAATCGCATCCAGAATACGCAGCCTGCCCGACTTTGCGGCACAAAGCAGCGGCGTGCGCCCCTTGTCGTCGGTGACTTCAAGATCCGCCCCCTCACGGACAAGTGTTTCGGCGCGGACTGTCAGGTTCAGGTTTTGCGGGTTTCCATCCATCGGCCGTGCGGCCAGCGCCAATAATTCACGCCCCATCTCCTGCCGGTCGGCGGACGAAGGGTTGGCGGCCGCAGTATTGAAATCGCCAAGGAGGTTCATAGCAGCTCTGCACGGTTGTTGTGACAGCGCCATTATAGCAGGTTTCGGGTAAAGGCGGCGTTAAAGCCTTATCTGGCGGGTTTTTTGGTGCGGAAGCGGTTGATATCATTTTGCAATTCGTCCACTTCGGCGCAATAGGTGCCGGCGCAGACATAGATCATCGCCTGCAATTGTTCCATCGCGCGCGACAAATCGCCTTCTTCCAGCCACAGGTTGCCCATGTATTTGTTGGCGCCCAGATGCCGCGGATTAAAGCCGAGCGCAAGGCGATAGCTTTCGCGCGCTTTTTTCGCATCGCCGAGTTTTTGAAAGGCATAGCCGCGGTAGGTATAGGCATCGGCGTTCTGCGGGTGGCGCTGCAACACGCCGCCCAGCACATCAATCGCCTGCATATATTTGCCGGTGGCCAGATAATATTCGGCGGTGATCAGGCCGGAATCTTCACGGAAGGGCACATCATCCGCCTTTGCCACATCATCGGCGGCATAAAGCGGTGCGGCAACAAAGACAGCAGGCGCGGCAAGCGCGAAAACAATCAGGGCGGCAAAAAGGCGCATGGCAGCGTATCCGATCCTAGGAGTGCTTAAATGTCGACAGAGGCTTCGATGCGAAAATCCTCGATCAGGCCGTCGTATTCTGCGGGCTCGGCCTGCACCTTGTCAACACGGGCCATCATCGGGCCGTGGCGGCAGGCGCGTATCAGATCTTCGACCTGCCGCGGATCGCCATAGAGCAGCGCCTCCACCGTGCCGTCGCTGCGGTTGCGCGCCCAGCCGCTCACGCCGCGGCTCAGCGCTTCGCCCTGCAGCCAGCGGCGGTAATTGACGCCCTGTACAAAACCTTGCACCAGCATATGCATCGCCAGCTTGGGGATGCCGGCGGGCAGGTCGGGCGGCGGCGGTTCGGGTATTTGTGTCGTGGACATGGCGCAGTCCTCCCTGAACAGAAAACGGACGAAAGCGGTTTGCTGTTCCCCGTTTCAAAAAACCTTTGTTTTACGGTCTTCTACTGTGCCGCCAAAATCAGGCAGTTGTCTTTCAATATCCGGCAGGCCTGCGTTGCCTGATCCCGGCTGAGTCCCGACAGCCGCGCGCGGTAGATCACACCGCGGCTGGTCATGAGCGGGGCGATGATATACTGGCTTTGCCCCGAAATTGTTTTTGGCAGTTTGTCGCGCACACCGCGCAGCGCGGACAGCCCCGCATCATGCGTCGAAAACGCGCCGACCTGCACCGACCAGACATCGGCACCCAGCGTCTGGCGGACAGGCCCGCTGCCCGCAGCAGGTGCCATGTTGTGAATGATGCGCGGACCTTTGGCGGCAAGATTGCCTTTGATAAACAGGCTATCGCTGCCGTTGCCGTCGCGGTCGCCCTGCTGTACCCCGACAAGGCCTGTATTGGTATCGCTGTCATCGTCATCGCGCATTTCGGGATTCAGGGCGACTTTGGTGCCGGCCAGCGCGCGGTCAACGGCGGTGACGGCAGCAACGGTGCCCGGCTTGCGCGTCGGCAGGCGTACTTCGGCCATCTGCGTTTGTTCGGTCAGGCGCCGCGCAACCTGCGGCGCGCCCAGCCGCGCAAAACCGTTATCCAGAAGCTCCGCCATATGTTCGTTGCGCGATGCGCCGGTGCGGCCGCCGAAAACCACGCCGATCAGGCGGCGCCCGTCGCGCACGGCAGAAGCGGCTAGGTTATACCCCGATGCCGCGATATAACCCGTTTTGATACCGTCCATGCCTTCATAGCTTTCGAGCAGGCGGTTATGGTTGCGGTACGCCGTACCTGCGTAGATAAAACGGTTGGTGCTGAAATAACGGTATTCATTGGGGAAGTCGCGCATCAATGCGCGCGACAAGACAGCCATATCACGCGCCGTGCTGATCTGGCGCGGGTTATGCAGGCCGTGCGCATTGACGAAATTTGTATTGCGCATGCCCAGATGTTTTGCCTTGGCGTTCATCAGCCGCGCAAAACGCTCTTCGCTGCCCGCAATGCCTTCGGCAACCACGACCGAAATATCATTGGCCGAGCGGGTGACGAGGGAATAAATCGCATCTTCAACGCGGATGGTATCGCCCGGCTCCAGCCCGAGTTTGGAGGGCGGTTGGCTGGCCGCATGGTTGGAGACACTGAGGCGCTGGGTTTTGCGCAGGTTGCCCTGCTGGATCGCTTCAAAGGTCAGATAAAGCGTCATCATTTTGGTCAAAGACGCCGGATGCAGAATTTTGTCGGGATGCCGTTCGCTGATCACAACGCCGGTTGCCGCATCGATCACGATGGAAGCGTATTTTTCATTGGGCTGGCTTCTTTGCGGCTTTTTGCCGGCAGCCGCTGCATTGCCTGCGGCAAGTGCGGTCAGCAGCATCACGGCGCAGAGCATGGACAAAAACCGTTTCAACGCGCGAATCCCGTTTTGGACACAATAAAACCCTTGGCAAAATGCGGTTTTTCACGCATTTGCCCCCTCTCAATATGGTATGCCGCTTTGGCGGGTTTGTCCAGACGGCTGGGGGTAAAAAACGCCGGAATATCGCGTTATTTCCGTGCGTTGAGCCTTTTTGCCGCGTGTCAGATCTCGCGGCCGCGCGGAAAGAATGCGCGCGGTGCATAAACCGGCTGCTTTTCCGGCCCGGGCAGATCTTTCTCCGGCAAGGGTATCGGGCGCAGCGCGGGGCCGATTGTCTGGGGGTTATGCGCAGCCTGCAGACTGAAAGAGGCAAGCGTATAGTTGCTCAGGCCGCCGATATTTCCGGCGCGCGGCGGCGTCAAAAAACCGATACCGTTTGTGGCGGGCGCTCTCGCCTGTCCGCCGGACTCAAAGCCGGGTGCGGTTTCTTCCGGATCTTCGCTGTCATCGGGCGGCAGGCTATCGTTTTGCGGCAGCGGCGGCTTGGCCTGGCTGCCCAATACGGCAAAGCCGTAATCCAGCAGCACGGTCATATCGGCCTTGCGCTGCGCCGGGTTATCGGCACCGAAAACAACCGCAATAATGCGCTGGCCGTCACGCACTGCCGATGCGGCAAGATTAAAGCCGGATGTGTGGATATAACCGGTTTTCAGGCCATCCACGCCGTCATAGCTGCCGAGCAGATTGTTATAGTTGCGGTAATTGGTGCCGCTGTAGCGGAAGGTGCGGTTGCCAAAGAAATGGTAATATTCCGGGTACTCCGCAATCACAGCGGCAGAGAGTTTGGCCATATCCGAAACAGTAGAATATTGCCGCGTATGCGGCAGACCGTTCGGGTTCATGAAATGGCTGTCGTTCATACCGATCTTCGCGGCGGCGGCGTTCATTTTGTCGGCAAAACCCTCGACGCTACCGCCGATCGCTTCGGCCAGCACGACGGCGGCATCATTAGCGGAATGCACCAGCATACCCTTGAGTGCGTCTTCGACGGTGATTTTGCGGATGACCTGCTGGTGTTCGGTACGTTTCTTGCCGGTTTTTCTGTCCGTGATGGTGACGGGGCGGATCATCGCCAGATTGGTGCGCTCTTGCGTGGCGGCGCGGCGCGATACAGTCAGTTCCTGATCCAGCGTCAGCGTACCGGCGCGCAGCGCCTCAAAGGTCAGATAGGCGGTCATGACCTTGGTGGTCGATGCGGGGCGCAACTGCTGGTCGCCGTCGCGTTCGTAAAGGGTATTGCCTGTCTGGGCATCGATGACGATCGAGGCATAACGGTCGGCCCGCGCCGGCTCCGGCGGCTTTTCCTGCGCCATCACGGCGGGAAGGGCTGCCGCCTGAAAGGCCATACAAAGAGCGAAATGTTTGAATAAAGAAGCTTTTTTCAAAACGGGCGTCTCCGTTTCTGCGGGTTGTTGTTCAAAAAAAGGGGTTGGTCACGGCGTGTATCACAAAGGCGACAACAAGTTCCGCGCGTTTATCGACGTTATGGCAACAGGCGATTCGTGTAAAGTACAAAAACGCGGCACAAAATTGCAATATGTAAAACTTACTTAACGGGTGTTCTGGTAAAATAGTAAAATCATAGGCGGGTTTGATTATATTCAACCTTAGGTAGAAATTTGCGCGTCTATAGCTATAACTCGGGGGGTATATGGCGACGCTGATGGACAAACTGATCGAGCTAGCGGGGTTTCGTATCCACGTTAACGTCGAGTATGTCAAAGGCCACGAAAATTTTTCGCCGCCCCCTCTTGCTGAGTCTTCCCTTCAAAAAATGTTGCGCACGATGTCGGGTAAAAAGCCCGACATGACGACGCATTTCGAACTGATCGGTCTGGAGCCGCTCCGGCGGCGCTATGACCTGCACTGGGCAGAAATCGAAGGCAAGGTTCATCTGGTCGTGCGCCGTATCATCGGCGCGCATTTGCGCGACGGCGACAGCTTTGTCCGTATAGCGGGTGAGAAATATGCCGTGACTTTCGCACAAACAGATAAGGAAACAGCCAAAAAACGTGCGGCGGATATTCGCCAGCATATTCTGGATGTTTTCTTTTCAAATGCGGCGCTTGGTAAACAGATAGATCTGCGTGTCGAAGCGCCACATCCGACAGCCCCGCAACCGCGCGGCGCTTTCCGTGCCGCCCAGACAAAAACCGGCCAGCTGGAGCAGGCAGCAGCGCAGTACCGCGATTTAGCGGAAGATATTATACCTCAGGCGCCGCAGGGCGGGCCGGTTTTCTACCGTGCGCAGCGGCCAAAAGGCGGCATGGTGGCCTGCGGCACGGAAAGGGCAGGGCAGCGGCGCCCCGTGCTGATCCGTGACGATAACGGCGAAGCGATTATGCCGCCGGGTATTGCGTTTCGCGCGCGGCGTATCTGGGATCTGGCGACGGCGCGTGCCAGCGGCCAGCGATATTTCTTTTATCTTGTCATGCCGGATGGGACAGAGCTATTTGACTATGACGTCCTGCCCGTCGATGCCGATGACGACATGGTGGCGCAGCTGGATATGCAGATGCTGGCCAGCGCCACCGAACATCTTGCACGGACGGCAGCGGATGAAATGCCCGTTAAAATACTTTGCCCCGTTCATTACCGGACGGTCGTAAATCCGAAATTGCGCCAGAAATATCTCGAAGCGTGTCAAGAAATGCTGCCAGAAGTATCGCGGCCAAGACTGACCTTCGAGCTGCTGCATATGCCGCGCGCGCTATATGGTGCGGCACTGACCGACCCGATTGCCGCATTGAAGAAGGTCAGCCGCGGCGTTATCATCCGCTGCCCGCTCGATCACATGGCCGAAGACACCTGGCAATCATCAGGCGCGATGGGTGTTAGCACGCATACGGGGGATTTTGCCGGAAAGCCTGTGGCGGCAGTCGAAGCAAAATTCCGCGCCTTCGTGCGCACGGCCAATAAATTGAAATTACGCAGCTATGTTTTTGGGCTCGATAGTCCCGAATTGTGCGATGCCGCAGAGAAAACCGGCTTCGGCGGCCTTTGCGGTGACGGGGTTCTGGCAAAACACCCCGAGAATTAGCCTTCCCTGCCGCTGCGCAGGGTGACAAATCCCCCCCGAACGTCTATCTTTTAAAGCAGAAGCTCAAGACGCCGCCAAAGCACAAGGTTATGTGAATGACGCTCTCTGCCACAACAGTTTCGTCCGCGCTGCAAGGCGCTACAATCTCGTCAGCACCGCAAGGCGATGAACGCGATGGTGCGCGGCCGGGTGTGGGGCTGTTGACGCGGACGCGGCTGAAGCCGAAGAAGCCTGCGATGTTCCGCGTGCTGCTGCTCAACGATGATTTCACGCCGATGGATTTTGTTGTGCACGTGCTTGAAAAATTTTTCGCCAAAAACCGTCAGGAAGCGACCGAAATCATGCTGCATGTCCACCGCCGCGGCGTGGGGGTTTGCGGCGTCTATACCTATGAAATCGCGGAAACCAAGGTGAACCTTGTCATGGATTACGCACGCAAAAACGAACACCCGCTGCAATGCACGATGGAAAAAGAGTAGGGCGCGGCGCAAATAAAAAATTGTGCGCAGGGCAAGTAAGAAATAGCGCGCTGGGGAAAAGAATAAATAAGAGTGGATAGGGGAAGATAACATTATGCTGTCACGTAATCTGGAACAAACGCTGCACCGCGCGCTGGCCTATGCCAATGCACGGCATCATGAATTTGCGACGCTGGAGCATTTATTGCTGGCGCTGACCGAAGATCAGGATGCGGTCGCCGTCATGCGTGCCTGCGGGGTGGATCTGGATTTGCTGCGTCAGGAACTGTCACATTACATCGATACCGAAATGCAAAATCTGGTGCATCCGGCGGCAGAGGAATCCAAACCGACATCCAGCTTCCAGCGGGTTTTGCAGCGCGCCGCCATTCACGTGCAATCATCGGGGCGCGAAGAAGTCACCGGCGCCAACGTGCTGGTCGCGCTGTTTTCGGAGCGCGAGAGCAATGCCGTGTTTTTCCTGCAAGAACAGGAAATGACCCGCTTTGATGCGGTGAATTATATTTCGCATGGCATCGCCAAGGTGGCGGGGCACAGCGAAGAGCGCGCCGTGCATGGCGCCGGCGAAGAGGGCGGCGAAGAGGTCCCTCTCAAAAAGGGCAAGGAGGCGCTGGAGGCCTATTGCGTCAACCTCAACGACAAAGCGGCCAAAGGCAAGATCGACCCCTTGATCGGCCGCGAGAGCGAAGTGGAGCGCACCATTCAGGTGCTGTGCCGCCGCAGCAAGAATAACCCGCTGTATGTCGGTGACCCCGGCGTGGGCAAAACGGCAATTGCCGAAGGTCTCGCCCGCCGCATCATCGAAGGCGATGTGCCGGATGTGCTGAAGGGCGCGGTGATCTATGCGCTCGACATGGGGGCGCTTTTGGCGGGCACACGCTATCGCGGCGACTTCGAAGAACGCATCAAGGCGGTTCTGACCGAGCTGCAGTCCATCGAAGGTGCCATTTTGTTTATCGATGAAATTCATACCGTCATTGGCGCGGGCGCGACGTCCGGCGGGGCGATGGATGCGTCGAATTTGCTGAAACCGTCCTTGTCAAACGGCACGCTGCGCTGCGTGGGTTCGACCACGTACAAGGAATACCGCAACCATTTTGAAAAAGACCGCGCCCTTGTGCGCCGCTTCCAGAAAATCGATGTGATGGAGCCGTCCATCGAAGATGCCGTCAAGATTCTCAAGGGCCTCAAGCCCTATTACGAAGAACATCACAAAGTCACCTATGCCGAAGACGCCATCCGCGGCGCGGTGGAGCTGTCGGCGCGCTATATCGGCGACCGCAAACTGCCCGACAAAGCGATTGATGTGATCGACGAAGCCGGCGCGGCGCAGATGCTGCTGCCCGAAGACAAACGCAAGAAAACCATCACGCTGAAAGACATCGAGGCCACGGTTTCAAAAATCGCGCGCATCCCGCCCAAGACGGTCACCAAAGACGACCGCGAAGTGCTGGCGAACCTTGAGCGTGACCTGAAAACCCTCGTCTTCGGCCAGAATGACGCGATTGAGGCCCTGTCGGCCGCAATCAAACTGAGCCGCGCGGGCCTGCGCGACCCGGAAAAGCCGATTGGCTGCTATCTGTTCTCCGGCCCCACGGGCGTGGGTAAAACCGAAGTGTCCAAACAGCTGGCCAAAACCCTGGGGCTGGAGCTTTTGCGTTTTGACATGTCCGAATATATGGAGCGCCACAGCATCGCGCGTCTGATCGGCGCGCCACCCGGCTATGTCGGATTTGACCAAGGCGGCATGCTGACCGACAAGGTCGACCAGCACCCGCATGCCGTGCTGCTGCTCGATGAAATCGAAAAAGCGCATCCGGATATTTATAATATTTTGCTGCAGGTCATGGACTACGGCAAGCTGACCGACAACAACGGCAAAACCATCGACTTCCGCAACGTGATTCTTATCATGACAACCAATGCCGGCGCCGCCGATATGGCGAAGCATGGCATGGGTTTTGGCCGCGAAATGCGCACCGGCGATGACGAAGAAGCCATCAACCGCGCGTTCAGCCCCGAATTCAGAAACCGCCTCGACGCCGTGATTTCCTTCGCGCCGCTGGCGGCGGAAACCATCGGCCGCGTTGTTGAAAAATTCATCATGCAGCTGGAAGCGCAGCTGGGCGACCGCGGCGTGACGATCACGCTCAGCGATGCCGCGCGGCAATGGCTCGGCAAAAAAGGCTACGACCCTGCCATGGGTGCGCGCCCGCTAGCCCGCGTTATTCAGGAATACGTCAAAAAACCCCTGGCCGAAGAGCTTTTGTTCGGCAAGCTCGTCAAAGGCGGCGCGGTCGAAATTGACGAAAAAGACGGCAAGCTTCTTTTTGCCTATCCGCCCGCCAAATCCGGCAAGGCAGCAAAAAAAGAAGACGCCGAACATGAACATGTCGAATGATGGATAGATAAAAAATGCCAGTCAGCGAACAGGGCCATATTCTGGTGGTCGAAAACAACGACATCACGCGCAAGCTGATTGTCGGTATCCTCAACAACAAAGGCTATGAAACCTACGAAGCCAAATCCGGTGACGAGGCGACGTCCTTTCTCGCCAAACATTTGCAGCTTTTGGTGCTGGACGTTGAAAACGACAATATCGACAACATCGGTCTTTTGCACAAGCTCAAGATGAGCTATAGCCGCCTGCCGGTGATTGCGCTGACCGACGAAGAAGATCATGCCGCGGTCAAGGCGCGCATCGGCGTCGATCAGGTATCGGTCATGCAAAAACCGGTTATGCCGGACAAATTGCTCAAGAATATTCAGGGCTATTTGCTGCCCGGCATCGCCAAGAAAATCGAAAGCGAAACCGTGCCCGCGGCCAAACCCCTTGCGCCCGATATGCGCGACCCGCAGGTTAAGGCCGACCGCGAGGCCTTTATGCGCCGCGCCATTGATCTTAGTCAGGAAAAGATGGATGCGAATTGTGGCGGGCCTTTCGGCGCGGTGATCGTCAAGGGCGGCAAGATCATCGCCGAGGGCTGGAATCAGGTGACATCCTCCAACGACCCGACGGCGCATGCCGAAATGGTCGCCATCCGCGAAGCCTGCAAAGTGATCGGCGATTTCAGCCTGTCAGGCTGCGAAGTCTATACCAGCTGCGAGCCGTGCCCGATGTGCCTCGCCGCGCTCTATTGGGCGCGCGTTGACCGCATTTATTTCGGCAATACGCGCGAAGATGCGGCGCGCATCGGCTTTGACGATGATTTTATCTATAGCGAATTCAAAGTCACCGAAGATAAACGCAGCCTGCCCAGCAAAATGTTTTTGCGCGACGAAGCCAAGATCGTCTTTGACAACTGGACGAAAAAATCCGACAAAACACCATATTGATGGCTGGTGGATTTAGACAGGTGAAAAGCGGGATTTAGCCTGAGGGGCAGGTTTTTCGTTCACATCTTGCGCAGGGGCGGCGGGTTTTTCAATCTTCGCTTTTAAAGACTCGCCGAAAGCAGCGGCCTCGTTAATCAGTTTGGTGCAATCTACCCTGCAACCGGCCGCGTTGTTTTCAAGATTTGTGCGGAGATTTCCGAGGGTGGTTTCGCCGCCTTGGGGCTCCAGATGACCACGCATCGCGCGGTTTACAGCGTGACCCATCGCATCACGCATTGAAAAATCAACGCCGGGCGCGTGCATGGCGTCAATCAGCCGGTCAAAACTCTGGAGTATTTCTGGATGGCTGCGCGCGATTGTGCTGCGGGCAGAAGAGAGCTCTTCGCTTGCAATAAAGGCCGGGTCAGTCAGATGTTTGCGGAAAGCGCTGAGGCTGCCGTCCTGTCCCAGAAAACTGGATGTAACGCCAAAAGGTGTGATCTGGCGTGCTTCCAACCGCGCAGGCGGGCTTTCGTGACCGAGCGTTTTCAGCCCATCGTGCACAAAATCTGCCACAGCCGCGCTGAGATCAGCCCGCGCTTTGTTACCCATACCTGTTGTGACGGCGGTTTCAGCCAGTTTCAGCGGATGCATCGCTTTACGCGGATCATAGTCTTCCTGCGTCGCGCCGAGTGCTGCAAGTTTGCGGATATCGCCCTTTGTTACGTCGACGCCAGCGCTATCGATACCGTTTTCTGCTGCATAGCGGTCTAGACGTTCGGTCAGAATATCAATCTGTTTTTCCAGCGCGGTGGGCAGGCCTTTTTCGTTCAGGGCGGCTTCACCGCGCTTGATGAATGTTTCATAGCCGATACGCTTTTCGTTCGACTCTTGAACCGCGGCATACATCGGCGTGGTCTGCGGGATATCGCTGGCTTTGAAGAAAATCGGGTTTTCCGCTTGTGTGTCTCCGTATGCCTGCTGAGCGTATTTGTAGCCGTAAAATCCTTTGTCATGTAAAAAATGGTTGATCTCGGGATCATAACGGCTCGCCATGGCAATATCGCGGCCTGTCAGCGCGGGTACTTCGGGCTCGCGCTTGGCATTATTGCGAATTATATGGGCAAGTGTATCTGCGGCGCCATGATAGCCAAGACTGGCGGCATCTGTCGCAATCTGTGCGGCTTCGGCACGTGTAAAAACACGGTCTTGCGGCAGAAAATTTTGTTCCCAGGCCTCGTCGGTAATATCGACGCGCTTGGTGTGGGCGAAAGGACCATCAAAGCGGTTTTGCCAGCCGGAAGCCCAATCAAGATCGCTGCTCAGATAGGTACCGCGGCCATTTTCAAAATGGCCGACGGCTGAATTTTTGCCGGCCTTGCTGTCGTCGAATTGATCGAAGAGCGCAGAGGTCCCATGGTAAAATGATGGCATTCTGAACCTTTAATCATTGCTTAAGACATTATTGAAATTATAGCCGATTCCCTTGACGCAGTGGTTTTTTTCTGCGACCGAATAGAATAACTGAATAAAATAAAAGGGGTTTTTGTCATGGCCCCTGCGACCAACGCAACCCAGTCCGGAGCATAAAACCGTCATGAAATACGAAATAACATCCGATGTGGCTTTTCCGCTGATCCGCTTCGAGCTGGAGCAGGGGGAGAAGATCAAGGCAGAAAGCGGCGCGATGGTGGCGATGTCCGAAGGCATGGAGCTGACCGGCAAGATGGACGGCGGTTTCCTGCGCGGTGTTGCGCGGAAGTTTTCGGGCGAAAGCTTTTTTATGCAGCAGATCGAAGCGGTGCATGGCAACGGCTGGGCGCTTCTGGCGGCGGCGACACCGGGCGGCATTGCCACGGTTGATATCGGCGGCGGGCGCGAACTTCTGGTGCAAAAAGACGGCTATCTGGCGGCCACGCCCGATGTGCAGGTTTCGACCAAAATGCAAAGTCTCAGCAAAGGCCTTTTCAGCGGCGAGGGGTTTTTTGTCGTCAAGGTCTTTGGTGAGGGGACGGTTTTCCTCTCCACCTATGGCTCGATCTATCCCATCGATATCGCCGAGGGCGAGACGGTGCTGATCGACAACGGCCATCTGGTCGCCTGGGAGGCTTCGATGAAATATGAAATCACCAAGGGTGCAAAAAGCTGGTTTTCGTCGATGACGTCGGGCGAGGGTTTTGCCTGCCGTTTCCGCGGCCCCGGGCGTGTGCTGATCCAGACTCGCAACCCGCAGCAGCTGGCGGGCTGGCTCTTCCCCTTCCTGCCGATTCCCAAAACGGCGGCGCGCTAATTTACGGCAGGGTCCGCGGCTGTTTGACAAACCGCGCTGTGGTTGTTTGACAAACCGCGCTGCGGTTGTTTGACAAACCGCGCTGCGGTTGTTTGACATAGCAAAGGCTTTCGCAAGTATTTGAAATGTTAACCATTTCTGCGCTAGGATGGTTAAAGGCCGCTCCGGCCCTGATCTTCCTTTTGTTTTTTCGCCCGATGGGGGTTTTCATGCGCTCTTCCTTTCTTTTGATGACCCGCGTTGCCGTGTTATCCCTTTTTCTGCTGGCGCCGAATGTCGCGCAGGCACAGGCACAAGCGCAGCAGCAGCGCAGTGCGCAGGTCGCTCAGGCAGCGCCCGGCACCACAACCAGCGCCCTGCCGGAGCGGATCCAGCGCCCCATGCGCGCGGTTGATCCGGTGACGCTGCGCGCGGAGGGGTTGTCGATCCGCCTCTGGGGGATCCGCCCCGCCACATCGGGCGATACGCCGCTCGAGCTGCGCGCGATGGAGCTGATGGATACGCTTATTCAGGAAGGGCAGGTCAACTGCAAACTCGAAGGCGGTGTGATCCCCGAATTGATCGGCCGCTGCGTGGTGCAGAGCAATCAGGATCTGGCGCTCGAGCTTCTTGGCAACGGCTATGCCATCGTTGACCGGCGCCAGACGTACAACACGGTTTTTGCCACGAACTACGAAAAAGCGCAGGAACAGGCGCGCGCGATGAAAAAAGGCGTCTGGGCGCTGATTGACCGTCAGGCCGTGACCCTGCCCAAATGGCTGCAATCCGATATATTGGCGCCGCTGGTCATTTTTGGCGGCATGCTGCTGGGGTTTGGCTTTAATGCGCTTTTGATGCTGCGCTTTATGGGCCGCGTATCGCAAAGCCAGACCAGTGAAAACCGCCAGAGCGAACGCAAGGAAGCGCTGTTGCAATCGCGCGAGCGTCAGGTGCTTGTCACCACGCTGGAAGGCGAGCTGACCGAGAACAAGAACAAGATCGAGGCTTTCCTCGTCATCTATGGCGATCTGCTTAAAAGCCTCAGCGATCCGATGCAGCCGCCCAAGTACCAGCAGGTCGGCGACATCGTGCAAAAACATCCCAGCTTCAGCAAGACGGTTTTTGAAGCGAATGTGGCCAAGCTCTCGCTGCTCGACATCAAGCTGGCGGGGCATTTGTCCAAGCTTTATTCCGCCATGCCGAAAGAGCAGGAATATATCAACCTCGACCAGAACGTGCCGCTCGATACCGCCGTCAAGCTGGTGGAAAAGGTGCTGCAGGATTCACAGGATCTGCTCGATCCTATCAATCAGGTTATCCGCGAGCTGCAGGAAGCCGCCAAACAATAACCGCGCCCTGATAGAACAGCAAAACACGCTATAGAAAAAGGCGGGACAAGGTTTATACCTGTCCCGCCTTTTTCTGTGTGCAAGCGATGATAAAAGATCAGGCGCGAATGCGCGGCGTACCGTCTGTCTCGGCAGCGGCGGGGCTGCCACTCACAGGCGATTGCGCCAGCGTCTGTGCGGCTGTGCCGCCACCCTGACGCGTGATGAACTCCATCAGATCGACCAGATCGATAAAATGATCGGCCTGACGGCGCAATTCGTCGGCGACCATCGGCGGCTGTGTGCGGATGGTCGATACGACCGTGATGCGCGCGCCCTTGCGCTGTACAGATTCCAGCAGGCGGCGGAAATCGCCGTCGCCCGAAAACAGCACAATATGGTCGACATGGTCGGCCAGTTCGATCATGTCGATGGCCAGTTCGATGTCCATATTGCCTTTGATCTTGCGGCGGCCGGTATGGTCGGTGAATTCTTTGGCGGGTTTGGTGACCATGGTATAGCCGTTGTAATCCAGCCAGTCGATCAGCGGGCGAATGGGGGAATATTCCTGATCTTCCACCAGCGCGGTGTAGTAAAAGGCGCGGACAAGGCGGCTCTGGCCCGAAATCCAGCTCAAAAGGCGCTTGTAGTCGATATCGAAATCAAGGCTTTTGGCCGCGGCATAAAGATTCGCACCGTCGATGAATACAGCGAGTTTTTCTTCTGGATAGAAGAAGCTGGCGCCGGAAAATTCTGAATTTTTGTTATTTTTCAAGACTATAACCTCGATTTTTGGAAACATGACCCCAGCCCTTGATCAGAAGAGCCGATTTTGTTATTTGTGTTTTTGGCTCTGGCCCGTGTTTCGTAAATGACTTCGGCGAAACCCACACCGGCCATTATCAGGTCAGGCACACTCTATAATCCGAGATATTTGACAGTGTCAAGTATTCTTATCAAAAATAAAAACATTCTTTATCGAAAAGCTGATTTAAGCCATCGCGGCGTAAAAACAAGCCATAGGCATGAATTTTTGTTGCAAAGCGGGGGCGCGGGTTTTATAAAAAATGCCTGTCTCGCAGACTCGGACGATAAATCCGATGTGCGAAACCCAGAGCTCTGGCGCGGCCAGCGCCTGCTTGACGATTTTGACATTGAAAAGGTGACACCTCCATGGCTCGTGTAACGGTCGAAGATTGCGTTCTGAAAGTGCCCAACAGGTTCGAGCTTGTGCTGCTGGCCTCCCAGCGCGCGCGCGAAATCGGCTCGGGCTCCGCGCTTGGTGTTGACCGCGATAACGACAAAAACCCCGTGGTATCGCTGCGCGAAATCGCCGATACCGACCTGTCGCTGGACGGCCTGCGTGATTCTCTGGTCAAAAACCACCAGAAAGTCATCGAAGTCGAAGACGAAGGCGAAGACATTATCGACGTCATGGAAGGCGAAAGCGACTGGGCACAAGTGGCCGGCCAAGCCGCCGAAGGCGAGCTGGAAGGCGCGGGCATGGGCGAAGACCTCGGCGATGACGCAGCCGAAGCAGACGACGCGGATGACGCGGTAGAAGGCGAAGACGATCTGGCGCCGATCGCAGGCGAAGATTTCGCCGCCGATGACAGCTTCGACGACGATAAAATCTAACACCACCGGACACGGGCGGTTTTTACCCCCAAATCCCTTACAAATTCAAAAAAAGCCGCCTATACTTAAATGCTGGGCGGCTTTTTCTATTTTCGGCGCGCGTTTGTTTGCCCGCGCTGTGCAGGTGATCGTGAGTACAGAAAAACTCAGGCAAAAAATTTATCGCCAGCTGGATTATGCGCCCGCGCGCGGGCAAGCTATGTCATGGCCCAACAAGGTTATTTCAGCGACAATCGTGCTGAGCGTTATCGTCACGGTATTGGCAACAGAGCGATCCTTGGCCGAGAGCTATGCCCTGTTTTTCAACATCGTTGAATATATCGTTATTTTTGTTTTTGTTAGCGAGTATGTCTTGCGGCTGTGGACGGCATCGCTCAGTCCGCAATACGCCGGACGCGGCGGTATGATCAAGTATGTGCTGTCACCGATGGCATTGATTGATCTGTTTGCCATCTTGCCGTTTTTTCTGCCGCATCTGGCGAGCGAAACGGTCATGCTGCGGCTGCTGCGCTTGCTGCGGTTACTGTCCTTGGCAAAATTCGGACGCTACTCTGCGGCGCTGGGCAGGATTTTCGATATCTTGCACAAAAAACGCTTCGAGCTATGCGCCAGCATGCTGATTGCTTTCGTGGCGATGTTTTTTGCAGCAACGGGGCTCTATCTTGCCGAAGGCCGCGTGCAGCCGGAAGCCTTCGGCAGTATTCCGCGCGCGATGTGGTGGGCGGTGGCGACCTTAACAACAGTGGGCTATGGAGATGTTTTCCCAATCACGGCCTTCGGGCGGGTTTTGGGCGCGCTGGCAGCACTGGCTGGCATCGGATTGATTGCTTTGCCAACCGGTGTGCTGGCGGGCGCTTTCAACGAAGCGCTATCGAAAACCGAGAAAGGCCGCGAAGCGTCCTGAATAATTATGAAAAAATAAAAGAGCTTAAATGCATGGAAGCGGCGCGGCTTCGCGGATAGACTGATGAGCTGACAAAGGGTGAATAAACAAAAAATGCTCCGGCAATACGAACTGATCGAAATTATCAAAACCTATGATCCGGATATGAACGAGGATCTGGTCAACCGCGCCTATGTTTATGCCATGAAGGCGCATGGGGCGCAGACGCGTGCTTCGGGCGATCCGTATTTCTCGCACCCGCTCGAAGTTGCGGGCATTCTGACCGAAATGAAACTGGATACAGCGTCGATCTGCACCGCGCTTTTGCATGATACGGTCGAAGACACCGGCGCAACGCTGGAGGAAATCGAAAAACTCTTCGGCAAGGAAATCTGCCGCCTTGTCGACGGTGTCACGAAACTGTCGAAAATCGAATTCCAAAGCGCGCAGGAAAAGCAGGCGGAAAACTTCCGCAAGCTGGTACTGGCGATGTCCGAAGATATTCGGGTGCTGCTGGTCAAGCTGGCCGACCGCCTGCACAACATGCGCACGTTGCACCATATCCCCAAGCCGGAAAAGCGCCGGCGCATCGGCCTTGAAACGCTGGAAATTTATGCGCCGCTGGCCGAACGCATCGGCATCCATAAAATCAAAGAAGAGCTGGAGGATATTTCCTTCGAAGCCCTCAACCCCGAAGCGCGCGAGAGTATTGCCGCGCGTCTCAACTATCTGCGCGACGAGGGGGGGGATGTTGTCGTCTCCCGCATCATCACAGAACTGGTCAGCAAGCTGAAAGAAGCCGGGCTGGACGCCAACGTCTACGGACGCGAAAAAACCAAATATTCGATCTGGAAGAAAATGCAGCGCAAGAACATCTCGTTCGAACAGCTGTCCGACATCATGGCGTTTCGTATCATGGTGCCCAGCGTAGCGGAATGTTATCATGCGCTCGGCGTTATTCACGGGCTCTACCCGACGGTGCCGGGGCGGTTCAAAGATTATATTTCCCTGCCCAAGCCCAACGGCTATCGTTCGCTCCATACCACCGTCATCGGGCCGGAAAATCACCGCATCGAAGTGCAGATCCGCACGCCGGAAATGCACGAAGAGGCAGAGCTGGGGGTGGCCGCGCATTGGTCTTACAAAAAAGGCGATGTGGCCAAAAATACCGAAGGCCGCCAATACCGCTGGCTGCGCGAATTGATGGATATCGTGGAGCATGCACAGCGCCCCGAAGAATTCCTCGAAAACACCAAGCTGGAGCTGTATCAGGACCAGGTGTTCTGCTTCACCCCGAATGGCGACCTGATCAACCTGCCGCGCGGCGCAACGCCGGTTGATTTTGCCTATGCGCTGCACTCGGAGCTGGGTGATAAAACCGTAGGGGCAAAAGTCAACGGACGCATCGTGCCGCTCAGCACCAAGCTGGGCAACGGCGACCAGATTGAAATCACAACATCCAAAAGCCAGACGCCCAGCCCCAACTGGGAACGTTTTGTCGTCACCGGCAAGGCCAAGGCGCGCATCCGCCGTTTTATCCGCCTGCAGCAGCGCGAACAATATATGAGCCTCGGCAAGGCCATGCTGCAAAAAGTGCTGAAACAGGAAGGCTTCGAGTTTAACGAACGCCATTTCAACCACGATGTATACCGCCAGTTCAAAACCGAGAATATCGAAGACCTGTTGACCGGCATCGGCTCCGGCCATATCGCCAGCCGCGAGGTTTTCTATGCCATCCATCCCGAACAGCGGCCCAAGGAAGCGCCGCCGACGCTGCAAAATTTTGTCGCCCCCGCGCCGGAAAAGAAAACGCATCAAAAAGGCAAATCCGCCCCGATGCCGATCAAGGGGCTTATCCCCGGCATGGCGCTGCATTTCGCGCGCTGCTGCCACCCGCTGCCTGGTGACCGTATTGTGGGTATCGTCACAACCGGCAAGGGCGTGACCATCCATACCATCGATTGCGATACGCTGGAAAGTTTTGCCGATACGCCCGAACGCTGGCTGGATGTGTCATGGGAAGACGGCGAAGACAGCCCCGAAAGCCATGTCGGCCGCCTGCTGATCACCATCGCCAATACACCGGGCGCGCTGGGCACCTTGTCGACCGTTATCGGCAAAAACCAGGGCAATATCACGAACCTGAAAATCATGAACCGCTCGCTCGATTTCTGGGACATGATGATTGACGTCTATGTGCGTGACAGCCGCCATCTCAGCGATATTATCGCCGCGCTGCGGTCAACGCCGGAAATCACCTCGGTCAACAGGGCGCGCAGCCGGTAGGGGGATATGTTTAAAAGACGCAAACGGCGCAGTTTCCGCGAACGCCTTCGCGATATTTTCTGGCCCAAGATGCCGTGGCGGCGCATTCGCAGTTACTACGCGCACCGCATGGGGCGCTTGCCGGGCACGCCGTATTTTATTGCCTGCGGTTTTGCAACGGGCGCGGCGGTTTCATTTACGCCCTTTTTGGGCTTTCATATTTTGCTTGGCGGTCTGGCGTGCTGGATTCTGCGCGGCTCGTTTGTGGCCATGCTGATCGGCACCGTCATCGGCAACCCGTGGACGTTTCCGCTGATCTGGATTTTGATTTATTACACCGGCCACTGGATCATGATGATCTGCCAGCTGGAAACCGGCCTTGAAACCGAGGGCATGCCGTCCGAGCTGAGCTTTCAGATGCTGCGCGACAACCCGCTGGAGCTTCTGCTGCCCATGACGATCGGCAGCGCGCCGTATATGGTCGCGGTGTGGTTTGCCAGTTTCTATGGCGTGCGCCGCGTGGTGTCAGGCTATCGTGATATGCGCACCGAACGTATCCGCACGGCTTACTTGCGCCGGATCAAATCATGAAGGGGCATGTATCTTGATTATCGGCACCGGTACCGACATCGTCAGTATTGACCGCATCCGCACGGTGCTGCAGGACCATGGCACGCGGTTTATCGAACGCTGCTTTAGCGAAGACGAGCGCCGCTATATCGAGCGCAAAGCCGGGCCGAACAGCGATGTGGCGGCCGCGGGTTATGCCAAGCGCTGGGCCGCGAAAGAGGCCTGTGCCAAGGCGCTGGGCCTTGGCATTCGTGACCATATCCACCTCAAAGATATCGCGGTTATCAATGATTCCGCGGGAAAACCGTCGATTTTGCTGACCGGCGGGGCGAAAGAGCGTTTGACCCGCCTGACGCCAGAGGGTATGACGGTGGATATACATATCAGCCTCAGTGACGAGCCGCCCTTTGCTTTGGCCTTTGTGATTATCTCGGCGAAATAAGACGCATCAGGATGAACCCCGTGACGACCGATCCCGACAAGATTTATACCGACATCGACGAAGCCGAAGAAAAAAAACGCGCCGCCGTACAAACGGACACCGGCGACGGCGAAAAACGCGAACGCAAAGATGATTTTGTCGAACTGGGCAAGGCCATGCTGCTGGCCGCGGTGATTGCGATTGTGATCCGTGCGTTTTTGTTCGAGCCTTTTAATATCCCCTCCGCCTCTATGTATCCGGCGCTGAAAATCGGCGATTATCTTTTTGTTGAAAAATATTCCTATGGCTACAGCCGCTATTCCTTCCCGCTCGGCATTGCCAGTTTCAAGGGCCGCTATGGCAGCGGCCGCCCCGAAAGCGGCGACATTGCCGTTTTCCGTCAGCCCAAACAGCCCGATATCGATTACATCAAGCGGATCATCGGCCTGCCGGGCGATACGATCCAGATGATCGAAGGACGGCTTTACATCAATAGCGTCCTTGTGCCGCGCGAATATCTTGGCTCCGAAACGGTGACAGACCCGGACGGCACACGCGTCTATCAGAAATATCTCGAAACACTGCCGAATGGCGTGACGCATCATATCTATGAACTGTCCGATCATGACGGCTACGACAATACGCCGCTGTATATCGTGCCCGAAGCGCATTACTTTGCCATGGGTGACAACCGCGATGCCTCGATGGACAGCCGCGAGCAGATACAGGTCGGTTTTGTCCCCGAAGACAATCTTGTCGGCCGTGCCGGCTTTTTGTTCTTCTCGACGGAAAGCATCGGCAATGCTTGCGTCAAAGACGGTGTACTGGCGGCCGTTAAATCGGTCTTTTGCCAGATGGTCGAACGGCCCAAAGCCGTGCGCTACAGCCGGATGTTCCGCAGCGTCCATGGCCTCTGATCTGGAACAGAAAATCGGCTATGTTTTTGCAGCAAAAGATCTGCTGCAAACCGCCCTGACCCATGCCAGCCTGCGCGGCGCGGCGCAAAATAACGAACGCCTTGAATTTCTGGGTGACCGCGTGCTGGGGCTTTCGGTGGCGGCGCTTTTGTTTGACCGTTTCGGTGAAGACAACGAAGGCGCGCTTGCCAAACGCCACACGGCGCTGGTGCAGCAGGGCGCGCTTGCGGCAATCGCGCATGATATTGGCCTGCCCGATGCCGTGCGCCTGTCGGATTCAGAGCGCGGGGCGGGCGGGGCGCGCAAAGACGCCATTCTGGCCGACACGCTGGAGGCGGTGATTGCCGCCGTTTTTGTCGATGGCGGTTTTGCCGCGGCACAGGGCGTGGTTGAAAAGCTTTTTGCCGCGCAGCTGCGTGAAGATGCCGCACCGCCGGAAGATCCCAAAACCGGCCTGCAGGAATGGGCGCAAAGCCGCGGCCTGCCGCTACCGGTCTATGCGGTGGCCGGCCAATCCGGCCCCGATCATGCACCGCTGTTTCGCGTGTCGGTCAAGGTCGAAGGCTTCGCCGCAGAAGAAGCCGAGGCGCCCAGCAAACGCGCCGCGGAGAAAATCGCAGCCGCGCGCCTGCTCGAAAAAATCGGAGAGAAATCATGACAGACAAAACAACGCGCTGCGGCTTCGTCGGTATCATCGGCGCGCCCAATGCGGGCAAATCGACACTGGTTAACCAGCTGGTGGGGGCAAAGGTCTCTATCGTCAGCCCCAAAGTGCAAACCACGCGCGTGCGTGTCATGGGCATTGTGAACCATGGCGATGCGCAGATTGTTTTTGTCGATACGCCCGGTATCTTTGCCCCCAAAAAACGGCTGGAAAAAGCCATGGTCGCCGCTGCATGGCAGGGCATGCAGGATGCCGAAGTGACTGTGCTGCTGGCCGATGTATCCAAAGGCTATGTCAACGCAGACACCCGCGCCATCATCGACCGGCTGAAACAGCGTGACCGCAAAGTGGTTCTGGCGCTCAATAAAATCGATATGGTGAAAAAAGAAAAACTGCTGGAGCTGGCCGCGGCGCTCAATACCGAAGGCATCTTCAGCGAGATTTATATGATCTCCGCCCTCACCGGCGACGGCGTGCAGCGTCTGATGAATGATATCGCCGCGCGCATGCCCGAAGGCCCGTGGATGTTTGGCGATGACCAGATTTCCGATATGCCGCTGCGTCTGCTGGCCGCTGAAATCACGCGCGAGAAAATCTTTTTGCAGCTGGGCGACGAGCTGCCCTATGCCTCCACGGTCGAAACCGAAAGCTGGGAAGAATTCGACAACGGCAGCGTCAAGGTTTCGCAGACCATCTATGTCATGCGCGACACGCAAAAGGCCATCATGCTCGGCAAAGGCGGTGCGCGTATCAAAAAAATCGGCCAGGCCGCGCGCGAGGAGCTGGAAGAAATGCTGGAGCGCCGCGTACACCTGTCGATCTTCGTAAAAGTCCGCGAAAAATGGACCGACGACCCCGCCCGCTATGCCGCCTGGGGGCTTGATTTTAATAGCTGATTTGCGGTGCTTGACAAAAGACGCGCGCATTCTGTAAATTGCCTGCATTCTCAACCAAGGGCATAGGCATGCTACGCAAGATTTTCAGCAAAATATCCGGCAAAAGCGCGCAGCAGCGCGCAACCGCCGCCTTGCGTCTGGCGGCAATCGGCGGCGACATTGACGCGGTACGGCGCGAAATCGCACACGGGGCAGAAATTGACGCCAAAGACATCAACGGCCTGACTCCGCTTTATCTCGCCGCCGCGCAAGGGCACACAGAGGTTGTGCGCTTGCTGCTGGATAACGGTGCAGCTGTCGATGCGGGCATACCGGGCGAGAGGGCGGGCACGGCCTTGACGGTGGCGATCTCTTTTGGCCATACAGATTGCGCAAAATTGCTGATGGACCGCGGCGCGCGGCATGACCTGACTGATTACGACGGGCGGACGCCGCTGCATGTCGCTGTATACAAGGGACGTGATGCCTTGGCGCTTGATATTCTTGCGCGCGGTGTGGCGGTGAACACGGTGAACCGCAGCGGTAATTCCCCGCTGCACGAAGCCATGAACCGCGACCAGCAAGACCTTTGTGTGGCGCTGGTGCAGGCGGGGGCGGACTGGACAGCAAAAGACCGCTACGGCGCGCCGGCCGAAGACCGCGCGATTGCGAAGAACCTGCATCAGGTGACCGCGGCAATCAACGAAGAGAAAGAACGGCCACAGCGCGAAGCGGCCGCGGCCGCCGCCGCCGCACAGCGCAGGGCAGAGGCCTATGCCGCCGCCCTAGCCGCAGCCGATACGCTGCAGAACGATACCGCCGTGCTGCCGCCGCTCAGGCTGCGCCGCCGTAACGAAGGCCCGGCATCCCCCTGACAAATATTTTGTAAAATAGCCCTTTTAAAGGGGTAAAACTGTCAAAAATACCGCCCAATCCGCGATTTTGACGTCTTTGCAAGCCGCGAATCGGTGCTATATTCTGTGTCTTCGCGGCGCATGCGCCCCTTTTTGTGAAATGACAGGATTCCCTTGAATGAGCTGGACAGACGAACGCATCGCCCTTCTTAAAAAGATGTGGAAGGAAGGAAAATCCGCCGCCGAGATTGCCAAGATGCTTGGCAAAGGTGTGACGCGTAACGCGGTCATCGGCAAGGCGCACCGCATGGGTCTCTCCGGCCGTCCGTCGCCGATCAAAAAACCTGCCACCGCCAAAAAAGAGCCGGCCGCCAAAAAAGAACGTGCCGCGCCCGTCGCACCGCCCGCACCGGCGGCACGCGGCAAAAAATCTGCCAGCGTTACCCCGCCGGCGGCGAATGCAAAGGCCAGCGCCCAGCTGAACAAAGAAGTCGAAGAACTTAAAACCATCCAGAAAGACCTCGTGCCCCCGGGCGGCGGCGTTGCGCTGATTGACCTGACAGAGCGCATGTGCAAATGGCCGATCGGTGACCCGCGCGATCCGGATTTTACGTTTTGCGGGCGCGGCATCCGCCCCGGCACGCCTTATTGCCCCGAACATGCTGCGATGGCCTATCAAACCTCCAGCCGCAGCCGCGGCACGGCGCTGAATGCCGCCGCTCGCCAGAAAGCGGCCGCCGCGTCGGAAGCCGAAGATGTAGATGATGTCGAGGTCGAAGTCGATACAGATGATACGGTCGAGGACGATGAAGACGTCGCTGTTGTGGATTAATCATCCACACCGCTATAAAAAAACGCCCCGCAATGTCGGGGCGTTTTTTTATGCGGCTGTATGCGATTAGTTAATCGGGCGCACTTCGGTGACTTCGGGGATGAAGTGGCGCAGCAGGTTTTCAATGCCGGTCTTCAGCGTGGCGGTCGATGATGGGCAGCCCGCACAGGCGCCGCGCATTTGCAGGTAAACAACGCCGTCTTCAAACGAAGCAAAAACGATATCGCCGCCGTCTGCCGCCACGGCGGGTCGGATGCGGGTGTCCAGCAGTTCTTTGATCTGGCGCACAACATCGTCATCGTCTTCATGCGCGGTCGAATGGGCGGCGTGATCGGCCTGATGCAGATGCTCGTCGTTCATGACGGCCTGTCCGGTCGTGAAATGTTCCATGATAACGCCAAGCAAAAGCGGCTTCAGCTGCGTCCATGATGCGGCATCGGTTTTGGTGATGGTGACAAAATCGGTGCCAAGGAAAACACCCGCCACGCCGTCGATTTTAAACAAACGCGCGGCCAGCGGCGATGCGTCGGCGGCTTTTTCCGCTTCGGTAAATTCGGCGGTGCCGGCAACCATGACTTCGCAGCCGGGCAGAAATTTCAGCGACGCGGGGTTTGGCGTCTGTTCGGTCTGAATGAACATGGTTTAAGGTCTTCCTTTGCTGGTTGAGTAGGTAAAATGGAGTTCCTGCCCCGGAAAAACAAGGGGGTGGATGGCATGGGCGGCCTGCGCGGCCTCGGCAAAGCCGGTTAAAATCAGCTTTAATTTACGGGGATAGGTCGCAACATCGCCCACGGCGAAAATCCGCGCGGCGGCGGTCTGGCAGGTAGCAGGGTCAACGGGAATGTGAAAATGCGCAATATCCATGCCCCATTCGGCCAGCGGCCCCAGCTGCGGCGTCAGGCCGAAAAAAGCCAAAAGCGCATCGGCTTCGATATGCCGCACCGTGCCGTCCAGATCGGCAACATCGACGCCTGAAAGCACACCCGCAGCGCCTTGCAGCGCCTGCAGCTGATAGGGGATAACCATTTCGATGCGGCTGTTTGCGGCGGCCGCAAGGGATTTGAGTTTATCGACGCTGGCATCGGCCGCGCGGAATTTATCGCGGCGGTGCACGACATAAATTTTTTCAGCGACATCGGCAAGCGAGAGGGCCCAGTCAACCGCGCTATCGCCGCCGCCGGCAATCACGACGCGTTTGCCCGCAAAATCGGCGCGGCGTTTGACCATGTAAAACACGCTTTTGTTCTCGAAGCTTTCGATGCCGTCCAGCGGCGGGCGGTTGGGGCCAAAAGCGCCTGCGCCGGCGGCGACGATCACGGCGGCGGCTTCGATCACGGTGCCTTTTGATGTGGCGACGCGCACGCGGCCATCCGGCAGATGTTCCAGTTTCTCCGCCTGCTGGCCGAGATGATAGACGGGGTTAAAGGGCGCCGCCTGCGTTTCCAGTCTGGCGATCAAATCCCCCGCCATAATGTCCGGATGCGCGGGGATATCGTAAATCGGCTTTTCAGGATAAAGCGCGGTGCATTGCCCGCCGATTTCAGCCAGCGCATCGATGACATGGCATGTCATGCCCAGCATGCCGCATTCAAAAATGGCGAAGAGCCCCACGGGGCCCGCGCCGATAATGATGACATCTGTTTTCTGTGTATTTTCCATGTCGTTCTCTTTAAAATCAGGCCATGATGTACCACAGGAGCCCCCCAAATGCCACCCGTGACGCAAAGGATTGAAAACGAAGCCGAACTTGCGCCCTTCGCGGCGCGTCTGGCGCGTCTGTTTCGTGCCGGTGATGCGGTTTTGCTGCGCGGCGGGCTGGGGGCGGGGAAAACGGCGCTCAGCCGTGCCCTCATCCGCCATCTGGCGCAAAACCCCGATGAAGAAGTGCCCAGCCCGACCTTTACGCTGGTACAGATGTACGACCTGCCCGATTTCACCCTCTGGCATTTCGATCTTTACCGGCTGGAGCAGGAAGAGCGCGACATTCTGGAATTGGGCTGGGAGGAGGCACGGCGCGGCGGTGTGGCGCTGGTCGAATGGCCGGAGAGACTGGGTAGTCTTTTGCCCGCCGATCGGCTAGAAATAAACATAGATTTCGACACGCAAAGCACGGGGACAGCGCAGGCGCGCTTGATCGTCCTGACCGGCCACGGGGCCTGGGACGGACGGCTCTGCGCATGGTGATATCCGCCCTTTCGCAAAAGGAAAACAGATGACGATACGTCCTGCGATTACCAAGGCTTTTGTTCTGGCGGCCGGGCTTGGCGCGCGCATGCGCCCGCTGACGGACAATTGTCCCAAACCGCTTTTGTATGTCGGTGGCCGTACGATGCTGGACCGCACGCTCGATGCGCTTGTGGCGGCGGGTGTGACCGATGTTGTTGTCAACGTGCATTACCTCGGCGATATGATCGAAGATCATCTTGCCGCGCGCAAGGATATCAAGATCACAATTTCGCACGAAGAGGTGCTGCTGGATACCGGCGGCGGCGTACAAAAAATGATCGGCCATTTCGGGGACGAGCCGTTTTTTGTGCTCAATGCCGATGTGGTCTGGACAGACGGGCCGGTCATGCCGACGCTGGGCCAGATGACCCAGAAATGGGACAGCGAAAAAATGGATGTGCTGCTGCTTTTGCACACCACCGAAGATCTGCCCGCCTACGCCGGCCACGGCGATTATTACCTGCCCGCTGACGCAGACAAGCCGGTCTTCGCCAAATCCGACGATTACATCAAATCCGGCCAGCCGGAGGCGAATTATATCTTCGCCGGCCCGCGCATTGTGCACCCGCGCCTGTTTGATGGCGTAGAGGCAGGCGTTTTTTCCTTCCGCGATTTGTTTTTGCAAGCGGAAGCAAAGGGGCGGCTCTATGCCCATGTGCATGACGGTGAATGGCATCATGTCGGCACGCCCGAAGCGCTCGAAAAAACCAACCAGATCATGGCCGCTGCCGCCAAAAAACGCGCGCCCTGAGCCCGTCCATGATGACCGGCCTGCGTGACAAACCGAATGTGCTGAATATTCCCGCGGGGCAGAGCTTTGCCGACAGCCTTGCGCGCGGCCTGCTGGCGCGCGCGGCGGATGATCCGCTGGCGCTCGGCGATACCGTTGTGCTGCTGCCCAGCCGCCGTGCCTGCCGCACGCTACGTGATGCGTTTTTGCGCTTGTCGGGCGGGCAGGCGATTGTGCTGCCGCGCCTGATGCCGGTTGGCGATGTGGAGGCAGAAGAAGTCAGCCTGCTGCTCTCTGCCCTCGAAGACGGCGCAGACACGCTGCCCGATATACCCGATGCGGTGTCAAAGATGGAGCGGCAAATTCTTCTGGCCCGCGCCTTGCTCAGCGCGGGCAAAGCGCAAAGCTTTGATCAGGCGGTGTCGCTGGCGCAGGACCTCGGCCATTTCCTCGACGAAGTGCAGACTGAAAACCTGTCTTTTGACGGGCTGAAAAATCTGGTGCCCGAAGCCTTCGCGGGGCATTGGCAGCAGACACTGGAATTTTTGAAGATCCTTACCGATATCTGGCCGCAGGTGCTGCAAAGTCGCGGCGTGATCGACAGCGCAGCGCGGCGCAACCTGCTGCTCGCGGCGCAGGAATCCGTCTGGCACCGCGCACCGCCCGCCTATCCGGTGATTGCGGCAGGGTCAACCGGCACGGTGCCTGCCGCGCGCGCGCTTCTGGCGCTGGTCGCGCGTTTGCCGCAGGGTGCGCTGGTGCTGCCCGGTCTTGATACGCAAATGGATGCCGAAAGCTGGGATCTTATCGGCGAAGACCATCCGCAGTACAACATGAAAAAACTGCTGGCAGCCACAGGAGTTGAACGGGGCGATGTGGGGCTGTGGCCTTTGCGCCACGCGCCCGATGTCAACCATGCCCGCGTGCGCCTGCTGACCGAAGCGATGCGTCCCGCCGAAACAACAGAACGCTGGCGGCAGTTGACGCCGCATGATATTCCGGCAACCGCGCTGGATGGCTTGACGCGTATCGATTGTGATACCCCGCAGGAAGAAGCCGATGTGATTGCGCTGATCTTGCGCGAAGCGCTGGAAACCCACGGTAAAACCGCGGCGCTGATTACTCCTGACCGCCGCCTTGCGCGCCGCGTGACGCTGTCGATGCGGCGCTGGGGCATTGATATTGATGATTCCGGCGGCCAGCCGCTGACCGAATTGCCGGTGGGAGCATGGCTGATGCTCTGTGCGGAGGCGGCGGAGCAGGGGCTGGCGCCGGTCACGCTGTTATCGCTGCTCAAACATCCGGTCATGGCGGCGGCGATCCCGGCCGAAGATATGCGCGGCATGGTCTATCTGCTCGATCAATTGGTTTTGCGCGGGCCGCGCCCCAGTGCGGGTTTTGCAGGTCTCAGGCAGGCGATTGAAAAACTGGACAGCGAAAAGCAGCGGGATGCACGGCAAAGGCTGCTCGGCTGGATCGAAAAAATCGAAACGCTTGCCGCGCCCTTCGCCGCCTTGATGACGGCTGAAAACGAAACGCCGTTCCGCCAGACGCTCGAAGCGCACATAAAAATGGCCGAAGACCTTGCGGCAACGACCGAAACTGCGGGTGCCGCGCGCTTGTGGCTGGGCGAAGCGGGCGAAGGCGCCAGCCAGCTGTTGCAGCAGCTTTTGGCCGCAGCGGGCGATGTCCCGCCCGTTGCGCCGTCACATTACGTGCCGCTTTTGCGTATGCTGATGAAATCCGTCACGGTGCGTCCGCGCTATGGCATGCATCCGCGCCTGAGTATTCTTGGGCAGGTGGAAGCACGGCTTTACTGTGCCGATCTGGTCATTCTGGGCGGGCTCAACGAAGGCACATGGCCGGCGCTGCCCGCGCATGACCCGTGGATGTCGCGCCCGATGCGCCGTGATTTCGGCCTGCCGTCGCCGGAGAAAGCGCTCAGTCTCGCATCGCACGATTTTGTGCAGGCCGCCAGCGCGCCCGAAGTCGTTTTGACCCGCGCGCAAAAAGTCGACGGCACACCGACCGTGCCCGCACGCTGGCTTTTGCGCATCGATGCCGTGCTTGAAGCCGTGGGGCTTGCGCTGCCGCAGGCGGCGGGTTTGCGTTACCGTCACTGGCGGCAGGACATGGACATGCCCGCCGAAATCAAAGCTGCCCCGCGCCCTGCGCCCACACCGCCGCTGGTCGCCCGTCCGCGCAAACTGTCGGTGACACGCATCGAAAGCTGGATGCGCGACCCGTACCAGATTTATGCGCAGTATGTGCTGAACCTGCGCGCGTTTGATCCCATCGACGCCGACCCGGGCGGGGCAGAACGCGGCACGTTTATCCACGCCGCGCTGGAGCGGTTTATCAAAGCCTATCCCGATGCCCTGCCGCCGGATGCCGCCGAAAAATTGATTGCCTTTGGCCGCGCCGCGCTGGTTGAACAGCGTGTGCCGCAGGATGTCGAGGCGTTTTGGTGGCCGCGCTTTGAAAAGATCGCGCAGCAATTCACGCAGCAGGAAGCCGACTGGCGGCAAGACGCAAAACCTTATGCCACCGAAGTGATCGGTGCGTATGAATTCCAGACGGCGGCAGGCCCTTTCACGCTTAGCGGCACGGCCGACCGCATTGATCGCCTCAAAGACGGCAGCTATGCGATTATCGATTACAAATCCGGCGGCACGCCCAGCAAGGGGGATGTGCGGCAGGGGCTGTCGCCGCAATTGCCGCTGGAGGCATTGATGCTGCGCCACGGCGCTTTTGCCGACATGCCTGCGGGCGAAACGTCAGAACTGGTCTATTGGCGCGTCACCGGCAGCGGACAGAAACCGGTCGAACGCGTGACATTATCCGGCCGCGATATCAGCGTCGCCGATATGACGGATGCGGCACAGGCGGGGCTTTTGGCACTGGTCGAAAAATTCGACGATCCGGCAACGCCCTATCTCAGCCAGCCGCGCGCGGAGGCGAAGCCGAAATTTTCCGACTATAACCATCTGGCGCGCGTGCGCGAATGGTCTATCGGCGGCGATGATGCGGAGGATGCGGCATGAGCAACGTCAATCAGCCCCATATCCCCGCGCAAACCCTGCCTGCCAAAGATGCCGGCGCAGATCAGTCTGCCGCGGCCAATCCGCTGCGCAGTGTCTGGGTGGGAGCTTCGGCAGGGACGGGCAAGACCAAGGTTTTGATCGACCGCGTTTTGCGCCTGATGTTGCCGCGCGCGGGGCAAGGTGCGGAGAATAGAGCCGTCGCACAGAGCGCGGAAAGTAAATTAGTCGCGCAAAGCGCGACGCGGCCAGAGAGGGTCTTGTGCCTGACCTTCACCAAGACGGCGGCGGCGGAAATGTCGAACCGTATCTATAAACGTCTTGCACGCTGGGCGGTGGTAGATGATGCAAAACTGACGGCCGATCTGACCGGCCTTCTGGGGGCGGCGCCGAATGCCGAAACGCTGCGCGAAGCGCGCCGTCTTTTTGCCCGCGTGCTGGATACGCCGGGCGGGCTCAAGATCATGACCATCCATTCGTTCTGCCAGTCTGTCTTGAAACGCTTTCCGGTCGAAGCCGGCCTGCCGCCACATTTCGAGCTGATGGACGAACAAAGCGCAATTGAATATCTGCTCAGTTGCCAGCGCGGGATGATTGCCGCCGCGCGCGCCCAGCCGGATAGCCCGGTTGCCGAAGCTTTTGCGACTTTGGCGCTTTACCTCAATCAAGAAGACATGTCGGGGTTGATGGCGCAGGTCATGGCCAAACGCAGCCTTCTGGAAGCGATTCTCAAAAAACACGGCGATGCCGGCGGCGGTGCGACGGGCACGATTGCGGCGGTCTGCAAACATCTGGGCGTCACCCCCGAAACCCGCGAAGAAGATGTGCTGGCGGGCGCGGGGCGTATCGAACAGGAACAAGAAACAAAGCTGCGTCTGGTGCTGCGCGCCATGCTGGAGGGCGGCAAGACCGACAAGGAACGCGCGGGCGCCCTGCAAACATGGCTGGAGCAGCCCGGCAAACGCGGCGCGCTCATCGGTGTTTACCGCCGCGCCTTTTTCAACCAGCAGGGCGAAATTTATGCGCGGCTGGTCACCAAACCTGTGCTGGAAGCATGCCCCGATGCCATCGAGATTATGACGGCAGAGGCCGAACGCCTCGACGCGCTGAATGAAAAACTCAAAGCGGTGCGGCTGGCGCGGCTCAATGCGGCGCTGCTGACGGTTTCTGCCGAAATGGTCGGACGGTATAGCGCGCATAAAGCCGCAACCGACCGGCTGGATTTTGACGACCTGATTATCCGTACATCGGCACTGCTGGATGCGCCGGGCATGGTCGGCTGGGTGCTGTTTAAACTGGACGAAGGCATCGATCATATTCTTGTCGACGAGGCGCAGGATACCAGCCCCGCGCAGTGGCGCGTCGTGCGCGCGCTGGCGGGCGAGTTTTTTGCCGGTATGGGCAGCCGCGACGATACAGTGCGCACGCTGTTTGTCGTGGGCGATGAGAAGCAGTCTATTTTTAGCTTTCAGGGCGCAGACCCTGCCGCCTTTGCACAGATGCAGGAATTTTTTGGCCGCAAAGTCACGGCGGTGCAGGACGGCTGGGAGATTTTCCTTGAATATTCCTTCCGCTCCACCCGTACCGTGCTGGAGGTTGTCGATGGGGTTTTTGCACCCTTGACCGCGCGGCGCGGCGTGGTGGCCGATATCGCGCGCGAAGTCTTGCACCGTCCTTTCCGCGAAGGGCATGCAGGGCGTGTGGAACTGTGGCCGCTGGTGCAGGCGCAAACGCGTGATGCGGGCGAAGCCTGGCGCATGCCGGTCGATATCGAAACCGGCGACAATGCCGCCAGCCGTCTGGCGCGTAAAATTGCCGAAACGGTGCGCGATTGGCTGGCGCACGGGGAGATCCTTGAATCCAAAGGCCGCCCGATCCGCGCGGGCGATGTAATGATTTTGGTGCAATCGCGCGGCGCATTGGTCGATATGATGATGCGCGCGCTGAAAGAAGCCGAAGTGCCCGTCGCCGGTATCGACCGCATCACCCTGACCGAAGAAATCGGTGTCATGGATTTGCTGGCCGTGGCCGGATTCGCCCTGCAACCGCGTGATGATCTGACGCTGGCGACGGTTTTGAAATCACCGCTGGTCGGTATGACCGAAGAGGATCTTTTCGCCCTTTGCTATGGCCGTCCGCATGGTTTGTGGCAAAGCCTGCGCGATGCGCGTCCCGATATCGCGCTCTGGCTGCAAAAACGTATCGAGCGCAGCGGTTATGCGACGCCCTATGAATTCTTTGCCGAAATCATGAACACGGCCTGCCCCGCCGATACGCTGTCGGGACGGCGCGCGTTTTATGCGCGGCTGGGGCTTGATATTCAGGATGCACTCGACGAGTTTCTCAACAGCTGTCTGCATTTCGAGCAATCGCATACCCCCGCGCTGCAGGGTTTTTGCGACTGGTTCTTGCGCGGCGAAGCGCAGATCAAGCGCGAACAGGAAGCGCACAAGGCCGATCAGGTGCGCATCATGACGGTGCATGCGTCCAAAGGTCTTCAGGCGCCGATTGTCTTTTTGCCCGATACGGTAAAAATCCTGCATGACCACAACAAAGGCCGCGTGCGTTTGCTCTGGCCCGAAGAAAACGTGGATGGCCGTGCGTCAAGCCTCGATGTACCACTGTGGTCGCCGCGGCAGGAATTCGATGCGGGCATATATGACCGCGCCCGCGAAGCCGCCGCAGAAAAGCAGATGGAAGAATACCGCCGTTTGCTCTATGTCGCACTGACGCGTGCGGAAGATCGTTTGTATATCGCGGGGTTCCGCGGCAAACATGCACCCAAGGACGGCTGCTGGTATAATCTTGTCGCGGCAAGTTTTCCTGCCGCGGCCGAAAATATAGCCTTCAATATGGAAGGCGCGCCGCTGGCGGATGCGGAGGGGAATATCCTGTCCGCGCGCCGGCTCGCGCATCCGCAAACGGTACCTGCCGAAAAAGCGCCGCTGCCCGCCGCGGCGCAAGACGCAGATGCCGTGCGTCGTCCGCTGCCCGATTGGGCGCGCGCCGTGCCGGAAGCCGAACCCGTGCCGCCGGTACCGCTGGCACCGTCCAAACCCGGCGAAGACGAACCGGCGGCCAAAAGTCCGCTGGGCACCGATGACAGCTGGCGTTTCCGCCGCGGCGTGATTGTGCACCAGCTGCTGGAAATTTTGCCGCAGTTGCCAAGCACGCGGCGCGAAGACGCGCTGCTCAGATGGCTGGGCCGTCCGTCTTTGGGTATGACGGCCGCAGAGCAGAAAGTTTTTGCCGCTGAAGTGATGGCCGTGCTGGCGCATCCGGATTTTGCAGATATTTTTGCGCCAACATCGCGCGCCGAAGTGCCGGTTGTCGGGCTCGCAGGTGCGGCGGGCACGGCGGTGCCGCAAAAAGTATTGTCAGGCCAGATCGACAGGCTTTGCGTCAGTGCGACCGAGGTGCTGGTCGTGGATTTCAAAACCAACCGCCCGCCGCCCAAAGACGAATCGGGCGTGCCCGCCGTCTATCTGAAGCAGATGGCGGCTTACCGTGATATATTACGAAAAATATATCCGGATAAAGCGGTGCGCACCGCGCTGCTCTGGACGGATGGGCCGGTTCTGATGCCGCTTTCGGATAAACTGCTTGACCCGCATGCCCCATAAGTTAGGGTAAACCCAGTCACCAGATAACCGGATAAAAACATGTCCCGCGAAACGCCGAAATCACGCGTGCTCAAAGGCCGGCTCGAGATTTTCTCCGAGCAGGGCAGCGAAGGTTCGCATTGGTCGTTTTACGAGGACGGCAAGACCGGTTATGACGGTCTCCATGCCCTTGAAAAAGGCGATGTGCTGCGGATTTTTAACGATGCGGCGCGCAGCGAACTTTTGTGGCAGGGAGAGATTGATTTCGACCACAACAGCGAAAAACAGCACCGCCCCCTGATTGGCGATGTGCAATGGCTGGACAAGGTCGGCACGGTGCACGGTCTGCAAAAGGGTGTGGACAAAGACGTCTGGGCCGATATGTTTCTGGCGGAAAAACCCGCCGTGCTGGTGCCCAAACGTCCTGATAAATATGTGCGGTAATGCCGCTTTTTCCCACGCCTAGCAGATAAGGAAACATTACGTATGTCCGGTTTCGTGATCCCCGTGAATGAATCGAATTTCGATCAGGAAGTGCTCAAATCCGATAAACTTGTGCTGATCGATTTTTATGCCGATTGGTGCGGCCCGTGCAAATCGCTGGCTCCGCGCCTCGAAAAATTTGCCGAAGATAACAAAGACAAGGTCAAAGTCGTCAAAATCAATGTCGATGAAAGCCCTAATCTGGCCGGCGCCTTTGGCGTGCGCTCCATCCCCACGCTGGTGACGATGCGCGATCAGGCGGCGATTTATATGGTTACGGGTGCCGTGCCGACCGAAACGCTGCAAAAACTGGTCGAAGCGTCTTTACAAACGCCGAAAACGCCCGATATTAACAATGACGGCAAAGGCCCTTCGGCGCAAAAACCGCCCAAGCCCTGATGCTGCCGCGCCGCGCGCGTGACGAGATATAGAATGATATAACAGAAACCGATCAAGAAAGGATAACCGCCATGGGCGCACAGCAAGTCAACGATGCAGATTTTGAACAGGAAGTTCTCAAGGCCGACGGCCCCGTGCTGGTCGATTTCTGGGCCGAATGGTGCGGGCCTTGCCGTGCGCTGGGCCCCAGCGTCGATGCATTGGCAGCGGAAAAAGGCGGCCAGCTGAAGGTCGTTAAAGTCAATATCGACGAAAACCCGAATGCGCCGACGAAATACGGCGTGCGTTCCATCCCGACGCTTTTGATTTTCAAGGGCGGCGAAGTGGTGGCGCAGACCGTAGGGTCGATGGCGAAATCCGACCTTGTCAAATGGGTAGATGACACGATCTGATCGTGCCGGCAAAACTGTAAAAAGCCCCCTGAAAACAGGGGGCTTTTTTGTATCTGCCGTCTTGCAGGCGGTTTTTGCGGTGGCCGCGGCGGCGGATTTTTATTTGACGCCCCCGCGTCATCGCTGTCATCATAAAAGAAACAGGGTGTAAAAAAGCGTCAAAGGGATACCAGATGACACAGATGCGCAATTTCAAAAGGCAATGTTCGCTGGCGGCGGTCTTGCTGCTGCTGGGGGCGATGCTGTTTGCGGTGCCGCAGATGCGCGATGCGGGTGCCGATGCCGGCCTGCCGCAGCTGGTCACGATGGATGACGTCCAAACCGCGATCAATACATCCGCGCCTGTTTTATTCCAGTTCGATGCGAAATGGTGCGGTTATTGCCGCGCGCTGCAACCGCATTTGCAAAAACTGCGCGATAAAAGGCTTAAATCCGAATTGCATATGTACCAAATCAACGTCAGCACAGCGCATGAAGTCGCGGCCGAATTTGGCGTGCAGTCTTTGCCGACGATGTTTATCGTCTATAAGGGCAAGGTCGTCGGCTATAAACGCGGCGGCATGAGCGAGCGCGAGCTTTTCGACTGGGTCGAAGGCGTGGAGGCGGAAATCCGCAAAGGATAGACGTTTCGGATTAATCAAAAAAAAGCCCCGCAATCAAAGCGGGGCTTTTTGTATACTGTGGCGATCACCCATCAGACGCTTTTTGCGGCGGTCATGATCATGATGACGCTGTTGCCTTCGGCGCGGGCATCCATTTCAACTTTGCCGACATCGGCCAGTTCTTCCTTGATGCGGCGGATGATGGCATAGCCGATTTCCTTGTGTTCCGCTTCACGGCCGCGGAACTGCATGGTAAAGCGCACCTTGTCGCCGTCTTCAAAGAAGCGGCGGGCAGAGCGCAGTTTGACCTGGATATCATGCTCTTCGATATTCGGGCGCAGCTTCAGCTCTTTGGTCAGCACGATTTTCTGGTTCTTGCGTGCGGCGGCTTCTTTTTTCTGCTGTTCATAGCGGAACTTGCCGATATCGCCGATCTTGCAAACAGGCGGTTCGGCGTTCGGCGAAATTTCGATCAGATCAAGACCGGATTCTTCAGCCGCCAATACGGCGTCGCGTACGGACATAACGCCCACCATCTCGCCTTCGGCGTCGATGACGCGGACTTTGTCGGCGCGGATCTGGTTGTTAATGCGGGGGCCGTCTTGATGCGGTGTCGGTTTATGAAAGGAAGCGATGGGATCTCTCCATTAAGTTGTCAAAAAATATCGGCACGTTATCTTTGGTGTCCGCGATACCGGTGCCGCCCGGTACTGCGGGCAGAGTATCAGCTTGGCGGCTGTGCGTCATCCGCGATTTTACGAATAGCTGCGTCAAGTGCAAGCACTTCTTGGGCATCGCTGCCAAGACGGCGGATGGCGACTTTTTGCTCTTCCGCTTCCCGTTTGCCGACAACCCAGATCTGCGGGCTCTTTTGCAGGCTATGTTCGCGGATTTTATAGTTAATTTTCTCGTTGCGGGTATCCAGCACGGCGCGGATACCGGCTTTTTTCAGCGCGGCGACGACCTGTTTGGCATAATCATCCGCATCCGAGGTAATTGTCGCCACCACGGCCTGTACGGGCGCCAGCCAGAGCGGAAATTTGCCGGCATGGTGTTCGATCAGGATACCGATAAACCGCTCCAGAGAGCCGAGAATGGCGCGGTGAAGCATGACGGGGCGGTGACGCTGGCTGTCTTCGCCAATGTAGCTGGCATCCAGACGTTCGGGCAGGTTGAAGTCAAGCTGCAGCGTCCCGCACTGCCAAGTGCGGCCGATGGCGTCGGTCAGGTGGAATTCGACTTTGGGGCCATAAAAAGCGCCTTCGCCCGGCAGCTCTTCAAACGGCAGACCGGCACCGGTCAGCGCCGCGCGCAGGGCCGCTTCGGCGCGGTCCCAGACCTCATCGCTGCCCAGCCGCTCGTTCGCGCCCGGACGCAGCGCCAGCTTGACCGAGATTTTGTCAAAGCCAAGGTCGCGGTAGACGCCGAGTTGCAGCTTGAAATAATCCAGCGCTTCCTGTTCCACCTGATCTTCGCGGCAGAAAATATGCGCGTCGTCCTGTGTGAACTGGCGCACGCGCATGATGCCGTGCATCGCGCCCGACGGCTCGTTACGGTGGCAGCAGCCGAATTCGGCCATGCGGATCGGTAGGTCGCGGTATGATTTCAGCCCCTGATTGAAAATCTGCACATGGGCGGGGCAGTTCATGGGTTTGATGCCCATCATTTTTTCGCCGTCGCCATGTGTGTCGCGTACCTTGAACATGTTGTCGCCATACATGTCCCAATGGCCGGAGGCCTTGAACAGCGCGCTGTCGAACAGCTGCGGCGTCTTGACTTCCTGATACCCTGCGGCACTGATGCGGGCGCGGATGAAATTTTCCAGCGCGCGCCAGATTGTATAGCCCTTGTCATGCCAGAAAACACTGCCAACGGATTCTTCCTGCATATGGAACAAATCCATTTCACGGCCCAGCTTGCGGTGGTCGCGTTTTTCGGCTTCTTCCAACATGGTCAGATAGGCGTCCAGTTCCTTCTGGTCGCGCCAGGCGGTGCCGTAAATACGCTGCAATTGCGCATTATTTGAATCGCCGCGCCAATAGGCGCCGGCCACTTTGGTCAGTTTGAAGGCCGCGCCGACATGCCCCGTGGAGGGCAAATGCGGGCCGCGGCACAGGTCGTACCATTTGCCCTGACGGTAGATGCTGATTTCTTCGGAAGTGGGCAAATCGCGGATCAGCTCGGCTTTGTATTTTTCGCCGATGTCTTCGAAATGCGCCATGGCGTCGTCACGATTCCAGACTTCGCGCGTGAAGTTTTCGTTGCGGGCGATGATCTCGCGCATCTTGGCTTCGATCTTGGGGAAGTCTTCGGTCGTAAACGGCTCGTCGCGCGCGAAGTCATAGTAAAACCCGTTGTCGATGGCAGGGCCGATGGTGACCTGCGTGCCGGGGAAGAGTTCCTGCACCGCCTCTGCCATCACATGCGAGGCATCGTGACGGATCAGCTCCAGCGCCTCGTCGGATTTGCGCGTTACGATTTCGATCTTCGCGTTTTTGGAAATCGCGCGGCTGAGATCGAACATTTCGCCGTCCAGTTTGACCGCCAGCGCGGCCTTGGCCAGACCCGCGCCGATAGAGGCCGCCACATCCGCGCCGGTCACGGGCGCAGTGAAGGTCAGCACCTTCCCGTCGGGGAGGGTGAGCTGGATATCCTTCGGGCTTGCGTCCTGTGGTGCGGTTTTCATCTCAAGAATCCGTTGTTAAGGGGTTAAAAAACAAGAGTATAATCTCGGCTTGCGGGGCACGGCTGTCAAGCGCTTTCCCCCCGATTTCGCTGGAAATCCTGCGTTTTTGGGAGTAAAAAGCAACTCGGGAGCCGAAATGGCGAGGAGCTGGCGATGGTTTTAATTACAGGAATGTCAAAAATGATGAAAACATGGGATAGCGCGAGCCTGACTTTCCGCCGCTTTGTCGAGCAGAACCACGCGCCCGTGATCCTGCAAATTCTGCCGGCGCTGAATTCCGGCGGGGTGGAACAGGGTGTCATCGACATCAACGCCGCTATCGTGCGCGCGGGCGGTAAATCTATCGTGGTGTCATCGGGCGGTTTGCGGGTGCATGAAATCGCCAAGGCCGGCGGCACGCATATCGAAATGCCGGTGGATAGCAAAAATCCGCTGGTGATGGCCGCCAACGTCGGCCGCCTGCGTAAATTGATACGCGAGATGAATGTTGATGTGGTGCATGCCTGCAGCCGTGCCCCGGCCTGGAGCGCGGGCCGCGCCGTTGCGGGCACCAAGGCGCGCTATGTCACCAGCTGCCATGCCGCACATAAAGTGGGCGGTATGTTCAAGCGCGCCTATAACGCCTCCATCGCCAAGGGCGAGCGTGTAATTGCCGTTTCGCACTTCCTTGCCGATTATCTTGAACAGAATTACAAGGTTGATCCGAATATCCTGCGCGTCATTCACCGCGGCGTTGCACTGGAAAAATTCCATCCCAATTCCGTGACGCCCGACCGCCTGATCAAGGTATCGCAGCAAATGCGTATCCCCGAAGGCGCGGCGGTGGTGATGTTGCCGGCGCGTATCAGCCGCATCAAGGGGCATATGTTCCTGCTCGACGCCATTTCGGCGCTGGGCAAGAAAGATTTGTTCTGCCTGTTTCTGGGCACCGACATCGGCAATGAAAATTACCGCAAGGAGCTGGAAGCTTATATCGAGAGCAAGAACCTCGCGGGTTCCTGCCGGATCATCACCAACTGCGACGATATGCCGGCCGCCTATATGATTTCGACCGTGGTCGTCTGCCCGACGCTGCAGCCCGAAGGTTTCGGCCGCGTGCCGGTCGAAGCGCAGGCCATGGGCCGCCCTGTGATTGCGACCGACCACGGCGGCACGCGCGAAACCATCCTGCGTGATGAAACCGGCTGGCTGGTGACGCCGGGCGATGTGGATGCCCTAACGCGTTCCTTGCACGAGGCGATCAGCCTTGACGGCCGCGGCCGTGCCATTCTGGCAACGCGGGGTATGGCGCATGTTGCGCAGCATTTCACCAATGAACAGATGTGCGAAGGCACGCTGGACGTCTATGCCGAGCTTTTGGGCACGGGGGTGGTCAAAGCGCTGCCGTCGAACGACAGTTTTACGGCGTCCGAAGCGGACCGTGCGGCGGGATAAAACGCCCTATGACCGCTCCATCTGCGCCGCGCGAAAAAATTCTTGTTATCAAACTGAGCGCGCTGGGCGATTTTCTGGTGGCGCTGGGGCCTATGGCGGCGATCCGCAAACATCATCCGGGTGCGCATATCACCCTCATGACAACCAGACCCTTCGCCGATATGGCGCAGCGTAGCCGCTATGCCGATGCCGTCGAAGTGACGCGCCGCGCAAGGTTCTACGAAATCGGTGCATGGCTGCATATGCTGCGGTTCCTGAACAGCGGCTTTGACCGCGTTTATGATTTGCAGCTCAATGACCGCAGCGCTGTTTATTTTCGTCTGATGAGGAAAAAACCGTTTTGGTGCGGCACTGTCCGCGGCGCATCCGACAACTATGCGGCAGAAAATCCGGATTGGCGTGAGATGCATGCCTTTGACCGTCACAAGATTATGCTGGCGCGGCACGGTATAGATGTGACGCCCCCCGATGTGGGCTGGATGGAGACGGATATATCACTGCTGGCCCCCAAGGAGGCCTATGTGATGCTGATCCCCGGCTGCGCCCCGCAGCACCCGTATAAACGCTGGCCGGCCGCGAAATTCGCCGCCCTTGCGCTTAAGCTGCAACATCAGGGCTATACTGTCTGCCTGATCGGCACGGCGGCAGAACAGGATGCGATCGCCAAGATCAAAAGAGTCGCGCCGGAATGCCATGACCTGTCCGGCCGCACCTCGCTTTATGATATCGCCTCGCTGGCGGCGGGTGCGGCGGCGGCTGTGGGCAATGATACGGGCCCATCACATCTGATCGCTTTGACGGGGTGCCCCTTGGTGGCGCTGTTTTCCGGTGTGACTGACCCGTCGCGCAGTGCGCCGCTGGGCGCGGCGGTGACGGTGATACAATCCGAAGATATTTCCGACATTTCGACCGAGGATGTGATGAAAGCGCTGCGCCCGCGCACCATCAGCAGATCAGCGCAAAACGGGGCCACCGCATGACACGCCGTCATCGCCATTTTCTGGATGCCAGCGGGCTTGTTTGCCCTTTGCCTGTTCTGCGCGCACGTAAAGTGTTGCAGGTCATGCCCGAAGGTGCCATGCTGTGCGTGACTGTCACCGATGCCAAATCGCCGCAGGATTTTGAATCTTTTTGCCGTGAAGCGGGCCACCGGCTGGAAAGCGTCACGCCGACGATAGACGGTATCGAAATTGTTATTTTGCGCGGGACATCCCCCGCCGAAGAAAAGGAAATTCCACGATGATCTTTTTTCGTGCCATAGGTGTTTTGTGCGTCGCCGCTGCGTTTGGCGTCTTTTTCATGTCCGCATCGCCCGCGCTGGCGCAATCCGCGGGGCAAAAAGTACGCGCCGATAGCCTGAAAGCGCAGCAGGGTGCCAAGCGCAGTTTCGAGCTGGATCTGAGCAAAATGTCGGCGTCCAAGCGTCCGCAGTCGCAAAGAACAGCGGGCACAGCCCAAAGAGAGTGGAAAAAAAACCACCGCGTACGTCATGACCGCAGAACGCAGGGCAAAAGAAACGTGACGCGTGATCAAAAAAACTACGGCGCACTTAATCGCTGATATTTTTTGCGCCGCTGATTTTTTCTAGAGAGAAAAAATAAAAGATACCTGTTTTTAAAGCGTTTTTAACGCTTCCATAACCCCGCGCGCTGTGCGGGGTTGTTTTTTGTCGTCTGCGCCGCTAAACAAAAGATATAATAAAATATAGCTGTTTTATTTGCTGTCTTTGCGTACGGCGCGGATGTGCCGTGCTGCCGCCTTTGTTGATAGAGGAGACGCACGCGTCATATGACCGGCACCCGAACACCCGATCACATCCCGCCTGTACCCGAAGGTCTGCATGCCCATGTCACGGGCGCGGTCGTGATGATCGGTTTTGGCTCTATCGGCCGCGGGCTTTTGCCTTTGATGGTGCGGCATATCGGTTTTGATCCGGCGCGCTTTACGGTGATTGATCCCGACGGCAGCGGGCGCGAACATGCGGAATCATGCGGTGTCCGGTTTATCCAGCAGGCGATCACGCGCGATAATTACCGTGCCGTGCTGGAGCCGCTGCTGACGGCAGGCGGCGGGCAAGGGCTCTGCGTCAATGTGTCGGTCGATGTGTCGTCGGTCGACGTTATGCGGCTTTGCCACGAATTGGACAGTCTTTATATCGACAGCTCGGTCGAGCCGTGGGAAGGATATTTCCACGACAAAAACATCGATATTTCCGCCCGTACCAATTATGCCATGCGCGAAATGATGCTGGCCGAAAGCCGCACCCGCAACCGCGGCGGCGCGACGGCGGTGTCTTCCTGCGGCGCCAATCCGGGGATGGTATCGTGGCTGCTCAAAGAGGCGCTGGTCAATCTCGCCGCCGATCTGGGCATAGAAACCGAGATACCCGAAACGCGGCAAGGCTGGGCCAAGCTGATGCAACGCTGCGGCGTCAAGGGCGTGCATATTGCCGAGCGCGATACGCAGCGTAGCAGCGCCCCCAAACCGATGAATGTTTTCGTCAATACATGGTCGGTCGAAGGTATGGTCGCCGAGGGTCTTGCCGCTGCCGAAATCGGCTGGGGCACGCATGAACGCTGGCTGCCGCCCCATGCGCGGCGGCATAAAACGGGCTGCCTTGCCGCGATTTATATGCTGCAAAGCGGCGGCGATACACGTGTGCGCAGCTGGTGCCCGACACCGGGGCCGCAGCGCGCCTTTCTGGTACCGCACCATGAATCGATTGCGATTGCCGATTATTATACGCTCGGCAGCGCCGCGCATCCTGAATACCGGCCGACGGTGCATTACGCCTACCGTCCGTCGAATGTGGCGGTGCTTTCGCTGGAAGAGATGTTCGAGCGTGGCGGCAAGCTGCCCAAAAAGCAACAGGTGCTGGGTGAAGAAGATATCGTCGACGGTATGGACGAATTGGGCGTCTTGCTTTACGGCCATGCCAAGAATGCCTATTGGTACGGCTCGCAACTGAGCATCGAGGAAACGCGCGCGCTGGCACCGCATCAGAATGCGACGGGGCTGCAGGTTAGCTCCGGCGTTTTGGCGGGCATCGTCTGGGCGCTTGAAAATCCCGAGGCGGGCATCGTCGAAGCCGACGATATGGATTTCCGCCGCTGCCTTGAAATCCAGAAGCCTTATCTGGGCAAGGTTGCGGGTTATTATACGGATTGGCACCCGCTTAAAAACCGCGGCGGGCTTCTGCCCGAAAGCCTTGACCGCGATGATCCGTGGCAGTTCAAAAATGTGCTGGTGCGCCAGCCGGCATAGAAATTTCAAAAAATAAATCTGTTTATTCAGGCGTTTAGTCTTTGTGTGATAAAAACATTTGAAACGGCGGACAAGATTAGGTAAACACAATTCCGCTTTTAAACTATTCCCCACAATCCGCCCGACCATGGAGGTTCTGCATAAATCATGACCGATCACGCACCTGTGTCTTCGACCCCGTATAAAATATACGCAAAAATTTCCGGTCCGATCGTGATGATCGGTTTTGGCTCCATCGGCCGCGGCACACTGCCGCTGATCGAGCGGCATTTCGAATACGACAAGGCGCGTTTTGTGGTCATCGACCCGCAGGACGATGATATCGCGCTGCTGAATGAACGCGGTATCCGTTTTATCCAGACCCATGTCACCAAAGAAAACTACCGCGATCTTTTGCCGCCGCTGCTGACCGCGGGCGGCGGGCAGGGGTTTTGCGTCAATCTGTCGGTCGATGTGTCATCGCTGGATATGATGAAGCTCTGCCGTGAACTCAAGACGTTTTATATCGATACGGTGGTCGAACCGTGGCTCGGCTTTTATTTCGACGATACGCTTGATACCTCGGCGCGCAGCAACTACGCGCTGCGCGAAGCGGTGCTGGCCGAACGCCGGAATAACCCCGGCGGCACCACGGCGGTGTCCTGCTGCGGCGCGAACCCCGGCATGGTGTCGTGGTTTGTGAAACAGGCGCTGGTGGATGTGGCGCGCGATTGCGGGCTGACGTTTGATATTCCAACGACGCGCGAAGGCTGGGCTGGCTTGATGCAAAAAACCGGCGTCAAAGGCATCCACATCGCCGAGCGCGACACACAGCGCAGCAAAAACCCCAAAAAAATGGGCGTTTTCGTCAATACATGGTCGGTCGAAGGTTTTATTTCCGAAGGTCTGCAACCGGCAGAGCTGGGCTGGGGCAGCCATGAAAAATGGTTTCCGCCCACGGGCAAACGCCACGAAACCGGATGTAAATCCGCGATCTATCTGATGCAGCCGGGCGCGAATACCAAGGTACAAAGTTGGTGCCCGACGCCGGGGCCGCAATATGCGTTTCTGGTCACGCATAACGAAGCGATTTCGATTGCCGATTATTTTACCGTCGGTGTAGGCGATACGCCCGAATACCGCCCGACCTGCCATTACGCCTATCACCCGTCGAACGATGCGGTTTTGTCGGTGCATGAAATGTTCGGCAGCAGCGGCAACGTGCAAAAGCAGCACCATATTCTGGATGAAAACGAAATCATCGACGGCATAGACGAATTGGGCGTGCTGCTCTATGGCCATGCCAAGAATGCCTATTGGTACGGATCACAGCTGAGCATCGAAGAAACGCGCGCACTGGCGCCGTATCAGAATGCGACGGGGCTGCAAGTGACCTCTGCCGTGCTGGCGGGGATGGTCTGGGCGCTCGAAAACCCCGAAGCAGGGATTGTCGAGACCGACGAGATGGATTTCCAGCGTTGCCTTGACATACAGAAACAATACCTCGGCCCCGTCAAAGGCTATTACACCGACTGGACGCCGCTTGTGAACCGTCCCGGCCTTTTCCCCGAAGACATCGATACCGATGATCCGTGGCAATTCAGGAATATTCTGGTGCGCTAAACGGCGACAGATGGAAACAAAAAAACCGCGCCCGTCAAACGGCGCGGTTTTTTGTGTCATCATGCAATTAATCCGGCTTTTTCGGTGCGCGGGCAAGGATGCGGTCGCCGATCCACAGCGGCAGTGCCGCGACAAGCCGCGCCAGAACCAGCATCGGCAGCGGAAAAGCAATGCGCGCGCGGTTTTTATCAATGCCTTTTTTGATGCAGGCGGCGGCCTTGTCGGCGTCCATCAGAAACGGCATATCGAAATTATTCACATCTGTCAGCGGCGTTTTGATAAAGCCCGGAAAGATCACCGAGACCTTCACGCCCTCCGGCGCCAGCAGCGGGCGCAGTGCCTCGCCCAGCGCGCGTACGGCCATTTTGCTGACGCTATAGGCGGGGGCATTCGGCATGCCGCGCCAGCCCGCCATCGAACTCATCAGCACGATATGTCCGGCCTTGCGCGCCTTCATCCGCTCGATCAGTGGCATAACGGTATGCAGCGTGCCATCAAGGTTGGTCTGCAGGATGCCGTAAAATCCCGCGCCTGCCGCGCTGCCGCCGGAAATGCCGGCATTGGCGATGACGATATCGATCGGATGGGCATCGTCCCATTTTTCGACAACCGCGCCAAAGGCCAGCTTGTCGGTGACGGGCACGGTGCTGATCTCGACTTCTGCGCCGCGGGTGCGGCAATCGCTCTCTACACGCTCCAGCCGGCTGACGTCGCGGCCGGTCAGCAAAAGCCGTGTGCCGCGCGCCGCATAGGCCAGTGCAAGCGCATAGCCGATACCGCTGGAGGCGCCGGTGATAAGGAGGGTGCGTTCGTTTGTCATATCGTCAAAACTTTCGGTCTATGGGCAGGGCTGCAAGCTTGTATCCGCAGAGGGTGCGGGTTATAACAAGTCTTCACAGAGATTCTCAGAGGCAGTGTAAAAGAAAGATGATGGCCGCAGCAAGCATCACCACATTTCCCGCCGCCACAGCGCAGACGCTCAAGCGCCGCGGGATCATGCTGGTGCTCGCCTCTCCGCCCGGCGGCGGCAAAACGACGGTCAGCCGCGCCATTGCCGAACAAGATCCGCAAACCCTGATTTCCGTTTCCGCCACCACCCGCGCCATGCGCCCGGGCGAAGTGGACGGCACGCATTACTATTTCGTCAGCCGCGAAAGCTTCGAAGACATGATCGCCAAGGGCGACATGCTGGAACACGCGCTGGTCTATAACAACTACCTCTACGGCACGCCCAAGGCGCCGGTTGAAAAGGCGCTGAGCGAAGGCCGCGATGTGCTGTTTGATATCGACTGGCAGGGTAACCGCAAACTGAACGAAACTGCGCCCAGCGATGTGGTGTCGGTCTTTTTGTTGCCGCCGTCATGGCAGGCGCTGGCCGACCGTCTGCACGGCCGCAAGCAAGACAGCGAAGAAGAAATCGAACGCCGCCTCGGCAAGGCGCATGACGAAATCGCCCATTACGGTGAATTTGATTACGTCATCGTCAACAACGACCTGCAAGACACTATCACGCAGGTGCGCGCGATACTCGAGGCCGAGCGCAGCCGCCGCCAGCGTCTCACCGACGTTGCCGATTTTGTCGCGACGTTAAAGCCGTAAATTTTCTCTCAGGTCTGGATTTTTTCCAATGCTTCGGCCATGCGCACGAAGCCGGCGATGTCTATTTCCTCGGCGCGTGCGGTGCCGGCAATGCCTGCGGACTCCAGTAAACCCGTTTCATCAACGCCCAGTGATTTCAGGCTTTGACGCAGCATCTTGCGTCGCTGGCCAAAAGCGGCTGCGGTCAGACGCTCCATCGTTTTCAGCGGCACCGCATCGGCGCGGTCTGTTTTGGGTACGATATGCACAACGCTGGATGTCACCTTGGGCGGCGGCGTGAAGGCGGCAGGCGGGATGTCGAAAAGCTTATGCGCATGGCACAGCCACTGCGTCATCACCGATAAACGGCCGTAATCTTTTGTGCGCGGCGCGGCAACAATCCGCTCGGCGACTTCTTTTTGAAACATCAACGTCATGCTTTTGAATTTGTCGGCATGGCGCAGCCAGTCCAGCAGTAAAACGGTGGCAATATTATACGGCAGGTTTGCGACCAGCGCGCGCGGCGCCGGACAAAGCGCGCCATAGTCAACCTTCAGCGCATCTTCGGGCACAATCGTCAAGCGTCCCTGCGCCGCCGCCGCCAGATCCTGAAGGGCGGCAACGCAGCGGTCGTCACGTTCGATGGCATAGACATGCGCCGCGCCGCTTTGTACCAGCGGACGCGTCAGGCCGCCGGGGCCGGGGCCGATTTCAATGACATGGACGCCCGCAAGGTCACCCGCGCCACGCGCGATGCGGGCGGTCAGGTTGAGATCAAGCAGGAAATTCTGACCCAGATTTTTTTTGGCATTCAGCCCATACCGCGCAATCGTTTCGCGCAGCGGCGGCAGCGCATCAATTGCGGCGGTGTCAGGCGACAGGGCGGGCATCAATCAAAAACGCTGTTCGATAAAAGCCGTTGCGCGCAGGTCGCGTAAATAGCGCTCGGCCATCTGCTCCAGACGCTGCAAGCCAAGACGGCTGGCGACTTCCTCGCGCTGCATCTCGTCTGCCGGCAGGGCCGCCGGTGCGGGGGCGGCTGCCGCTTCGCCTGTGATGACTTTGGGCGCATCAACATTGCGGGCATCGGGCGCGGGCATATCGCTGGCAATCAATCCGGGGCGGGTATCGGGCGCGGCGGGCGCGGTCATGGCGCCTGCGGGTGCGGGCAAGCCTTTTTGCCGCGTTTCACGCAGGAACAAAAGATGATACCCCTTGTCGGTACGGATCGGGTCGCTCAGCTGGCCCGGCTGCAGGGTGGCGACAACGCTGCCAAGGGCGCTGTCCAGTACGCCTTCTTCGATCCAGCCGATATCGCCGCCGGTTGCGGCGCCGGGGGCTTCGGAAAATTCACGGGCCGCTTGCGAAAACGGGCGCCCCTTGCGGATTTCAGCGACGAGTTTTTCGCCCAGTTCGCGCGCGTTCTTTTCGGTGGCGGGGCCGTCAAAGGACAAAAAGATTTCGGCAAGGCGGTATTCCGTGCGCCCCGACCCGCGCTGCAGGCGGTCTACTTCGGTGTCAATTTCGCTTTCAGAAATGGTGATCTGCGGACGCAGCTTGCGGCGCACCACCTGATTCCACGCGATTTCTGCGGCGATTTGCTCTTCGATCGTGGTCAGGTTGACGCCAGCGCGCATCAGCTGTTCGCGGAACTGCGGCGGTTCCATCTTGTTTTGTGCGGCGATGGTGGCAAAACCCATTTCGACATCTTTCGGGTTGACGACGATGTTGAGCGCCTTGGCTTCCTGCATTTGCAATCTTTCATCGACCAGACGGTAGAGGGCCTGCTGCAGCACGCGCTGTTTCGCTTCTTCCGGCAGATTGGGCGGCGCGCCCAGCATGTAAAGACGCATGCGGTCTTCGATATCGCTAAAGGTGATTACATCGTCGTTGACCACGGTGGCGATGCCGATGCGGCCCACCGGCATACCGGCGGCGGCGCTTTTTGCGCTCTTGGCTTTTTGGTCCGGCGCGGCAAACGCAGCGGGGGCGGCACTGGTCGCAAAAGCCAGCGCGGCGCAGGTGGCGAAAATGGCAAGACGGAGCGAAGCGGTCACAGAGAATCTTCCTTATCGTAGAGTGGTTTCGCCGCGCGGGCGGCTGCCTGCATCATATAGCGAAGAAGCGGCAAAGGCCAGACCGCGCCAAGGTCTGAAAAACAAAGGTTTTTTATCCAAAATCAGGCGGTTTTGCGGTATTGCCCCAGATAAAGCGGCAGAATCCCGCCCATCGCCGTCGGTGCCACGGCCAGATCGGCAAGGCCGGGCAGGGCGCCGCTGGCAACGTTGTCTTCGCTCAGGCTGCGGACCTGATCGACTGTCAGCGGCGGGGTCGGGCAAAGGGCGCCAAAAACGCCGACAGCTTTGGCCAGCGGCGCAGGCAGCGGAACAAAACGGCGCTGGCGGTTGGTGACGGCAAGCATCAGCTCCAGAAGCGCGCGGAAGGTCATGACCTGCGGGCCCGCCAGTTCAAATGTTTTTCCGGCGTGTTTTTGTATCTCGCCGCAGGAAACAAGTTTCAGGACGGCCTGCGCGATGTCGCCGACATAGACGGGTTGAAAACGGGTCTTGCCGCCCATGACCAGCGGCAGCAGCGGACTGAGCCGCGCCATACGGGCGAAGCGGTTAAAGAAATCGTCTTCGGGCCCGAAAACAAGGCTGGGGCGCAGAATGATGGCATCGGCAAAGGCGCGGCGCACGGCGGCTTCGCCTTCGGCCTTGCTGCGCGCGTAGTTTGATGCGGCCTGCGGCGCGGCACCGATGGACGAGATATGAATTAGCTGCCGCACGCCCGCTTCGGCAGCGGCATGGGCGATACGCTGCGCGGCCAGATGATGCAGGTTGTCAAAGGTGCTTTTGCGTCCGCGTTCAAACAAAATCCCGATCAGATTAATGACATGGGTGCTGCCGGACAGCGCCCGTGCGACCGATGCGGCGTCATGTACATCACAGGAAACCGGCGTGATCTGTCCGACGTCGCCGCAAGGCTTCAGGAAATAGGCGCTGGCGGGGCTGCGCGTGGCGATGCGGATCTGTGCGCCGGTTTTGGCCAGAGCCTGCACGATATGCCGGCCCAAAAACCCCGTGCCGCCGAAAAGCGTGATGATATTGCGCTGTGCTGCCATGGCTGTCTCCTGAAATAAATTCTTTAATGAAGTAGCTTGAAAAAAGTGAAGTCAATATGCGCCTAATTTTTCTCCCGGGTGACGAAACTGTCCATGATTTTCTTGCGCCCAGCCTTGTCGAATTTGATGTCCAGCTTGTCGCGGTCGGTCGAAACCACCGTGCCGGGGCCGAATTTTTGATGAAACACACGCTCGCCCGGCGCGAAGCCGCCTTCGGATTCCAGATGCGGGCTGACCTGCGATATTGAATTGTCGATCAGCGCCGCGCGCTGGCCGCGAAAACCCTGCGCCGCGCCGCCGCCATATCCGCCGCCGCCGTACCCGCCGCCGCCGTACCCGCCGCCGCCGTACCCGCCGCCAAAACCCCCGCTTTGCGGGCTCAGGCCGGTTTCCACCACGGCATCAACATGTTCTTTGGGCAGCTCGTCGATAAAACGCGACGGCAGGCAAGACGTCCAGCTGCCATATATAATACGGTTGGCGGCAAAAGAAATCGTGGCGCGTTTGCGCGCGCGGGTGATGCCGACATAGGCAAGGCGGCGTTCTTCTTCCAGCCCCGCGACACCGCTTTCATCCATGCTGCGCTGGCTGGGGAAGGTGCCTTCTTCCCAGCCCGGCAAAAACACAACATCGAATTCCAGCCCCTTGGCGCTGTGCAGCGTCATGATCGATACCATATCGCCGCTGGCCTGTTCCTGATTTTCCATGACCAGCGCAACGTGTTCAAGGAAAGCGTCCAGACTGTCGAATTCTTCGAGCGCGGAGACGAATTCTTTCAGATTTTCAAGCCTGCCCGCTGCCTCCGGCGATTTGTCGGCCTGCCACATGCCGGTATAGCCGCTTTCATCAAGGATGATACCCGCCAGCTCGCCCTGCGTCAGTTCGCGCAACTGGTGGCGCCAGCGGTCAAAGTCGCGCACCAGTGATACCAGCGTCTGTTTCACTTTGGGCTTGAATTCGTCGGTTTCCAGCAGCCGCCGGAGCGCGCCGAAAAGCGAGAGGTTCTGCGCGCGGGCATAGCGGTTGAGCGTCTGCATCGTGGCATCGCCGATGCCGCGCTTGGGCACGTTGATGATGCGCTGGAAAGCAAGGTCATCGTCGGGCTGCACGGTCACGCGCAGATAGGCGATGGCATCGCGGATTTCCTGCCGCTCGTAAAATCTGAGGCCGCCGATCACACGGTAGGGGATGCTTTCGCGAATAAAGCGCTCTTCGAATTCGCGCGTCTGGAAACCGGCGCGCACAAGGATGGCGATATCGCGCAAGGAAACGCCGCGCCGCTGCAGGGATTCGATGTCGCTGGCAATTGTCTGCGCTTCCTGCTGACCGTCCCAGACGCCGCGCAGCTGCACGGGGTCGCCGTCTTCGTCTGCGCTCCAGAGCTCTTTGCCCAGGCGTCCGCGGTTATGCGCGATAACGCCGTTGGCGGCGGAAAGAATGTTTTTGGTCGAGCGGTAGTTTTGCTCCAGCCGCACCACGGCGGCGCCCGGGAAATCCTGATCGAATTTGAGGATATTGCCGACCTCTGCCCCGCGCCAGCCATAGATGGACTGGTCGTCGTCACCAACGCAGCAGATGTTTTTGTGCTTTTGCGCCAAAAGACGCAGCCACAGATACTGCGCAACGTTGGTGTCCTGATATTCATCAACAAGAATATATTTGAACTGGTTCTGGTAGCTCTCCAGCACATCGGCGTTTTTCGGGTCGCGCAGCAGCGTCACGCAATGCATCAGCAAATCGCCAAAATCGCAGGCATTCAAAATCAGCAGACGTTCCTGATACTGCGCATAAAGCTTCGGCAGTTTGCCATCGGCAAGGTCGCCCGCTTCGGCGGCGCCGATCTGCGCGGGGGGCAGGGCGCGGTCTTTCCAGCGCGAGATGACCGACAGCAACAGGCGCGGCGGGCATTTTTTGACGTCGATATTTTCCGCCTCTGCCAATTGTTTCAAAAGACGCAGCTGGTCATCGTCATCCAGGATGGTGAAATTGGTTTTCAGCCCCACACGCTCCGCATGACGGCGCAGCATGCGCGCGCAAAGACTGTGGAAGGTGCCCAGCCACCACCCCTCCACGGCGCGGCCGCCCAGCATGTCGGATACGCGGTGTTTCATTTCGGCGGCGGCTTTGTTGGTGAAGGTAACGGCCAGCACCTGCGCCGGCCCCGCGCGGCCTGTGGTCAGCAAATGGCCAAGGCGGGTTGTCAGAACACGCGTTTTGCCCGTACCGGCACCGGCCAGCACCAAAAGCGGCCCGTCCAGCGTTTCGACCGCCAGCCGCTGCGCGGGGTTCAGGCGGTCAAGATATGAAAAACGATCTGTCTGTTCAGGGAGCATGGCCTGCTTTTTTCGCTGTCTGGTTTTTTGCAGCATCGGGGGAACCGGATACTATGGTTATCTGTTCGCGATACAGATTCCCCTCACCGTTTTGTCTATAGCAGACACAGACGGCGAAAATCTTCAAAAAAACGCCTGTTTTTCCAAATCGGCCTTGTAAGGCCAGCGGAGGCAGGTATAAATATGACAGGCAGCCCAAGACGGGCTTTTTACATCCATAGGAGTTTATATAATGCGTGGTCGTTCCTTCCAAATTTTCAGCATGCTGGCGCTGGTTCTGATGCTCGGCGCTTGCTCGAGCAAAGACAAAGGCGGCGTTGTCGGTGACGGCAGCCTCGGCGCCGAAGACCGTGTTCAGGTCAGCGACGGCATTGACCGCAGCGGCCTCGGTGGCGTAACGCCCGGCACGCAGCAAGATCTCGTTGTCAACGTTGGCGACCGCGTTTTCTTCGGCTACGACCAATTCGACCTGACGCCCGAAGCGCGCGGCACGGTTGAACGTCAGGCACAGTGGATGAGAACACACCAGAACGTGACCGTCATCGTCGAAGGTCACTGTGACGAGCGCGGTACGCGCGAATACAACCTGGCACTGGGCGAAAAACGCGCCATGGCCGTGCGTAACTATCTGATCGCCAACGGCGTTGCGCCGAACCGCGTACAGACCATTTCGTATGGCAAAGAGCGTCCGGTTATTCTGGGTTCCGACAATACCTCCTGGGCGCAAAACCGCCGCGGCGTTCTGGTCGTCCAGTAATCGCCTGATACAACCGAAAGGCTCAAGACGTGGCGCACGCATCCCGTCCGAACAGCAAACGGCATAAAACAGGGCTCCTGCTTATCGCAGGGGCTCTGTTTGCCGTGCTGATGACGGCAGAGGCGACGGCCGGCTTCAGCCAGAGCGGCACTGACACGGGCCAGCTGATGGGCCGTATCAACCAGCTTGAAAACCAGATACAGACGCTCAGCCGCGCGGTTTACCGCGGCAAGGCGCCAAGCCCTGCCGAAGCCGCCGCTTTTTCGGGCGGCGCCGATAGCGGCGCGCTGGCGAATATCGAAGTACGTCTTGGCCAGCTTGAATCCCAGCAGCGGCAGCTGACGGGCCAACTGGAGCGGATGAACCACGACATCCAGCAAATGAAAACCCGCCTTGACCGCACGCTGACCGATAACGAGCAACGCTTCCAGCAGCTGGAACGCGGCGGCACGCGCAGCGGCGCGACAGCAGGCGGCACAGCGGTGGCCACCGGCGATCTCTACGCACAGGATGTGACCGCACAGGTCACGCAGGGCGCGCGCAGCAGCGGCAACAGCACCGAACGTACACTGGGTACCGTCGGCGGCACGCGCGGCAGCAGCGATCCGGCAAATATCCTCTACGACAATGCCTTCAGCGATATCCGCGAAGCAAAATACGAAGCGGCCGAAGATAAATTCAAACGCTTCATGGCGATGTATCCGAGCCATGCACTGGCCGCCAATGCGCAATACTGGCTGGCCGAAACCTATTACGTGCGCGGCAATTACCAGCAGGCCGCGCGTATGTTCGCGCAGGGCTATCAGGATTACCCCAAGGGCAGCAAAGCGCCCGACAGCCTTTTGAAACTGGGCCTTTCGCTCGGCCAGCTGGGTAAAAAAGAAGATGCCTGCCTGTCGCTTGCGCAGCTGAAAAAAGAATATCCGGGCGACCAGAGCCCCGTCATTCGCCGCGCCGATCAGGAATCGAAACGTCTTGGCTGCAAATAAAGCTGCCGCGCCGCATATCTTCCACGACGTTCTTTTTTTGATTGTCTTCCGCAAGGCACCCGGAATGACAAAGAAGCGTAATCTGGCATGAGCAAACTCCCCGACATCATCACCGACCAAGCCTTTGATACAGCGCTGGAGCGCTGCGGCCTTTCTGCGGCTTCCGCGCTGGCGCTGGCTGTTTCGGGGGGTGGCGACAGCATGGCGCTGGCCGTGCTTTGTGCCCGCGTGCTGCTGCCGCGCGGTGTGCGGCTCAAAGCCTATACGGTTGATCATGGCCTGCGCAGCGGTGCCGGTGCCGAAGCCGCGGCGGCGGGCAGGACGCTTGCGGCGCTGGGCATCGCGCATGAAATTTTAATCTGGACAGATCAAAAACCGGAAACCCATGTGCAGGAACGCGCGCGCGCCGCCCGCTATGCGCTGCTGGCCACGGCCTGCCGCCGCGACGGTTTCGACGCGCTGTTGACGGCACATCAGGCCGAAGACCAGATGGAGACATTCTGGATGCGCCTTGCGCATGGCAGCGGTCTGGACGGGCTGGCTGCGATGGCGCCGCAGCGGCGGTTACAAGGCGGGCTGCGGCTGGTGCGTCCGCTGCTGGGCTTTGGCCGCACCGCCCTGCGGGAAACCTGCCGCCGCGCAAAAATTGAATGGGCCGAAGACCCCACAAATGAAAATGATAAATATCTGCGCCCCCGTTTGCGCGGCTTTGAAGAAATGCTGGCCGCCGAAGGCCTGACGCCGGAGCGTCTGGCGCAGGTGACGCAAAAACTGGCCGATGCGCGCACAGCGCTGGATCACATCGCCGCAGAAAAAACCGCAGCCTGCGCGCAGATTTATCCGGAAGGTTACGTACGCCTTGATGCCGCCGCCCTGTCGCAGCTGCCGCACGATCTGGCGCGCCGCGTGCTGTCGCGCCTGCTGCTGCTGGTGGCGCCGGCGGATTATCCGCCGGGTTTTGACCTGCTGGAAAATTTACGCTGCGATCTGGCCCTTGCGGGTTTTGCGGGGCGCACGGCCTTTGGCTGCGACCTTTCGGTTTTTGGCACGGCGGGGACGGTTTTGATCGCGCGTGAAGCGGCCGCGCTGCCGCCGCCGGCGCCGCTGGGCACGGCGGCCCATCCGGTCTGGGACAGGCGTTTTGTGTTATCCGGCCTGCCGGCACGCCACCGCGAATCTGTGATGCTGGGCGCGCTGGGGACGGCAGGGGTTGCGATGTTAAGGAAACAAGCGGCGGGAGATAAAAATATTCCCGCCGCGCTGGAGCGTCTGCCCGGCAAGGTGCGCGCCGCGCTGCCCGCGCTCTGGCAGGGTGAAAAACTCCTGTGCGTTCCGCATCTTAGCTGGCATGATGCCGCTGCGGCCGCCGATTGCGCCGGCATCCGCGCCGATTTTCCGGCCGAGGCTGGCGGTGTTTCGATCCGCAGTGATTGTTTCGGCGGGGTCTAAGGCTATATAATTAAAAGACGAATGGTTTTTACACAGCGAAGACAATAGGGGCTGGCATGAGAGAGCAAAACGACAACGACAATCAAGGCGGCAACCAAAACCCGATGGGGCGTAACCTTATCGTCTGGATGGTGATCGTGCTGATGCTGGTCGCCGTGTTCAATATGTTCAGCCGTGATCAGGCCGGTATGGCCGGGCTGAAAACCATGCCCTATAGCGACTTCATTGCGCAGGTCGATAACAAACAAATTCAAAGCGTCACCATCGTCGGCGACACGATGCAGGTGCGCAAAACCGGCGGCGAGCAAATGGCCGTCATCATTCCGCAGAATACGGATGTGGTCAGCCGCATCGAAGGCAAAGGCGTCGTGATCGATGCAAAGCCCGATACCAGCGGGTCGCCCACCTTGTTCAGCGTTCTTCTGTCGTGGTTCCCGATGCTGCTGTTGATCGGCGTCTGGATTTTCTTTATGCGCCAGATGCAGGGCGGCAGCAACAAGGCCATGGGCTTTGGCAAATCCAAGGCAAAGCTTTTGAACGAGAAAAACGGCCGTGTCACCTTCGCCGATGTGGCGGGTGTGGAAGAAGCGAAATACGAACTCGAAGAAGTTGTCGAGTTTTTGAAAGATCCGCAGAAATTCCAGCGGCTGGGCGGCAAGATCCCCAAGGGCGTGCTGCTTGTGGGCCCGCCGGGTACAGGTAAAACGCTCATCGCGCGCGCTGTGGCGGGCGAGGCGGGCGTGCCGTTCTTTACCATCTCCGGTTCCGACTTCGTTGAAATGTTTGTCGGCGTCGGCGCCAGCCGCGTACGCGATATGTTCGAACAGGGCAAGAAAAACGCGCCCTGCATTATTTTTATCGACGAGATTGACGCTGTCGGCCGTCACCGTGGCGCCGGTCTGGGCGGCGGCAATGACGAACGTGAACAGACGCTGAACCAGATGCTTGTCGAAATGGATGGTTTCGAGGCCAACGAGGGCGTTATTTTGATCGCCGCCACCAACCGCCCCGATGTACTGGACCCCGCGCTGCTGCGTCCCGGACGTTTTGACCGTCAGGTCGTCGTGCCGAACCCGGATGTCAACGGACGCGAACGTATCCTCAAGGTACACATGCGCAAAGTGCCGCTTGGCCCCGATGTCGATGCGCGCATCATTGCACGCGGCACGCCCGGCTTTTCGGGTGCGGATCTGGCGAACCTTGTGAACGAAGGCGCGCTGCTGGCCGCCCGCCGCGCCAAACGCGTGGTCGGTATGGCTGAATTCGAAGACGCCAAAGACAAAGTCATGATGGGCGCGGAGCGGCGCTCTATGGTCATGTCCGAAGACGAAAAGAAGCTGACCGCCTATCACGAAGCCGGTCACGCCATCGTCGCGCTGCATGAACCGTCTTCCGATCCGATCCACAAGGCAACGATTATTCCCCGCGGCCGTGCGCTGGGTATGGTCATGCGCCTGCCCGAAGGGGACCGTCTGTCGATATCCAAAGAAAAACTGCATGCCGATCTTGCCGTTGCGATGGGCGGACGGATTGCCGAAGAGCTGATCTTCGGTGCGGAAAAAGTCACCACCGGCGCCTCGTCGGATATTAAAATGGCGACCGACATGGCACGCCGCATGGTGACAGAATGGGGCATGAGCCACGAGATGGGGCCAATCCATTACGGCTCCGACCGGGAAGAGGTTTTCCTCGGCTATAGCATGGGCAATCCGAAAAACATTTCCGGCACCACCGCCGCGAAAGTGGATGAGGAAGTAAAACGCATCGTCGAAGATGCCTATGTCAGCGCCAAAAAAACCCTGATCGACAACATGCATGAACTGCATGCGCTGGCCAAAGCGCTCCTGGAATATGAATCGCTGAACGGCGAAGAAATTCCGCGCGTCATCAAAGGCGAAGCGCTGAACCGCACTTCGGCCGAAGAAGAAGCCGAAGAGCGCCGCAAGCGCGCCAAAGCGGGCTCCGTCCCGGCTGCAGGGGGCATCGACCTTGGCACGCCGGACCCTGCGCCGCAGGGCGGCTAGAGCTAAGATATTGTTTTAAAAGAAAAATCCGCCAGAAATGGCGGCTTTTTCGATTGTGGACAGATGTTGTCAGAACATTGACAGGCTGGCCGCGGGGGCTTAAGCTTTGCCGTTTTCAGAATAAAGGGAAGAACAGGCAAAGCGATGTTTACGCTGGCATCCAAAATCCGCACCGCGATCATGAACGATGACGCAGAGGCGCTGGAAAAGCTGACCGCCGGACGCGATGCCGCGGCGTTGACGGTATGGGAAGGTCATAGCGGGCTTTTTACCGCCGCGTGCAAAGGCAAACGCGCCGCCGCGCAATTCTTTATCGATAAGGGCGCCGATCCGAATAAAGAGGAAGGCTATTGGTCTGCCCTGCAATGCGCGGCCTATTACGGACGGCTCGAAATCGTGGCGATGATGCTCAAGGCGGGCGGCGACCCGAACCGCCGCGACAGCGATGAAAAAACCGCACGTGATATTGCCGAAGCGCGCGGCTTCAAGGATATTGTCACCCTGCTGAACCCGCATATGAAAGACCCGCTGGCGGCTTTGATGCCGCAAAGCGCGGCGCGCGACAGCGCCGCGGAAACGCCTGCAACGATTACGACCGGCGACAGCTGGAGCTTGCTTGCCGAAGACACCGCGGCGCATGTTTTTGCCAGCGGTAATACGGCTTACCGCATCACGGAAATTTTCAATTTTTCGGCGCGTGAACGCACGCGGATTATCAGCAATCTGGAGACAAAAGCCGACGATATCAAAACGGTTTCGTTTGATGCGCTGACCGGCGGCGCGGCACTGGCCGCGGCCTTGGCGCAATTGCAGCGGCTGGGCGGCAAAGCCGACCCTGAAAGCGCGCAGATTTTGCCGCGCCTTGACAAGCCGCAGCGCGGAAAGGGCCCTGCCGCATGATTTTCTTTCAGGCGCACCGCATCGCACAAGCCATACAGCATGACAATATGGAGGATTTGCAAAAGCTCCTCGCCAAAGGGGCTAATCCGAACGCCTGCGAAGAATATGGCCGCATGCCGCTGGAAAGAGCCGTGATGTACGGCAATCTGCCCGCGGCCCGTATGCTCATCGATGCGGGGGCTTCGCGCGAAATGATCTATGAAAGCGGGACACTGCTGCATCTCGCCGCGGCGCGCGGAGATGTGAATATGGCGCGATTGCTGCTTGAAAGATTTGCCGGTATTGCCGATGAAATGGACGACACACGCAACACGCCGCTGCATCTGGCTGCGCTGGCGGGGCATGCCGAAATGGTGACATTTCTGATCGATGCCGGTTTTGATCCCGCGCGCAAAAACGCGGATAACCGCACCGCGCTTTATCTGGCACAAAAAAAATCACATCCTGATGTCATCGAAATTCTCGAAGCCTATCACCAGAAAAATCCGCTGCCCAAACCCGTATTGCCCAGACAGATTGAACAGGCGCCGGAAACGCCGGCTCCTGCATCTGCCGCGCCGGAGGACTGGCATAAATTGTCAGACGATCGGATTGCGCATGTCATTTTTGATGCGGCCATCGGCTACCGCACGACCGAAATTTTCAATTTCGCCGCGCGTGAACGCACAAGGCTGTATCAAAATCTGGAGACGCGTGTTGAAACAGCCGAAACGCAATCTTTTGATGATCTGTCCGAGAAGTCACCGATTGAAGAGGCCCTGTCGCGCCTGCGCGATATGGGCGGCACGGCAGAAGAGGGGGCGGTTTATGGCCGCGGCCTCGGCAAGCCTGCGGTGCGGCGCGACCCCTGACTGCCAAAGGCCGCAGACGTAACAAAACGTCATACAAAGTGACCGCATTACGTATATAAAATGCATGTGCCGCGCGCCTTACGATAGACGCCAGCGCGCCGTACGGCTAGTTTACAAACAGGATATCACAAGAGGATAACAAACAGCATGACCCGTAAACTTTTCGGCACAGACGGCATCCGCGGCAAGGCCAATACCGGCGCAATCACGGCAGAAATGGCGCTGAAGGTGGCCATGGCCGCGGCGCAGGTTCTGGCGCGCGGGGCACATCGCCGCAAGGTTGTGATCGGCAAGGACACGCGCCTGTCGGGCTATATGCTGGAGCCCGCAATGCAGGCCGGATTTATTTCCATGGGGCTGGATGTGGTTTTGGTCGGCCCGATGCCGACACCGGCTGTCGCCATGCTGACGCGGTCTTTGCGCGCCGATCTGGGCGTGGTGATTTCGGCCTCGCATAACCTTTATGAAGATAACGGGATTAAACTGTTTGGTGCCGACGGCTATAAACTGACCGACGAGACAGAGGCCGAGATCGAGGCGCTGCTCGAAACCGACCTTGCCGCACAGCTGGCACCGGCGCCGCAGCTAGGCCGTGCCGCACGGCTGGAAGACGCCAGCGGACGTTACATCGAATACGTGAAGAACACCTTCCCCAAGGGGCTGCGTCTGGACGATCTGAAAATCGTGGTTGATTGCGCCAATGGTGCGGCCTACAAAGTCGCCCCGCGTATTCTCTACGAACTGGGCGCCGATGTTGTACCGATTGGCGTGACGCCCGACGGCACCAATATCAACAAACTTTGCGGCGCAACCGCGCCCGATATCCTGTGCGAGCGTGTCGTTAAACACGGCGCACATCTGGGCCTTGCACTCGACGGCGATGCCGACCGCCTGATTTTGTGCGATGAACAGGGGCAGGTCATTGACGGCGACCAGATCATGGGTTTGATCGCAAACGCGATGCAGGCGCGCGGCGATTTGAAAGGCGGCGGTGTGACCGCAACGGTCATGTCAAATCTGGGGCTTGAACGGTATCTGAAAGCGCAGGGCTTGCAGCTGTTCCGTACGCCGGTCGGTGACCGCTATGTGGTTGATCACATGCGCCAGAGCGGCTGCAATATCGGCGGCGAACAATCCGGCCATATTATTCTGGGCGATCATTCCACGACCGGCGACGGGCTGATTGCGGCGCTGCAGGTGCTGGCGGTTATTCGCGCGGCCGGCAAACCGGTCAGCGAGATTTGCCGTGTCTTTACGCCCGTGCCGCAGCTTTTGCAAAACGTGCGTACGCAAAGCCCTGTGGCGCTGGATGCGCAGGCGATGCGCGATGCTATCCGCAGCGCCGAAGGCAAGCTGGGCGATGCCGGCCGCATTCTTATCCGCAAATCCGGCACCGAGCCGCTGGTGCGCGTTATGGCCGAAGGCGATGATGCCGCGCTGGTCAAGGCTGTGGTGCAAGATCTTTGCGCCGCTGTCGAAAAACTGGATACCCCGACTGCGAAAGCCGTTTAAATGAAAATCCATTTTTCCGCTGCCAATACAAAAGGTGCGCAGGCCGCGCGGGCCGAACTGGCGGCGCTTTACGGCGATCATCCGATGGCGGCGGCAGATGTCTGCGTCGCGCTGGGCGGTGACGGCTCCATGCTGCGCGCGCTGCACGACAGTATCCAGCATGGCAAGCCGGTTTTTGGCATGAACCGCGGCTCGGTTGGCTTTTTGCTCAATGAATACCGCAGCGAAAATTTGATAGAACGTCTGAAAGCCGCGCAGACCGTAACGCTCAAGCCGCTGCGCATGTCAGTCACCCTGCTGGGCGGCAGCCGCGAAGAAGCGCTGGCCATCAACGAAGTATCGCTTTTGCGCGAAACGCGCCAGGCGGCGAAGCTCAGCATCCATATCGATGGCATCCTGCGGCTCAATGAACTGATTTGCGATGGCGTGATTGTCGCAACGCCCGCCGGATCGACGGCTTATAACCTCTCCGCGCATGGGCCGATCATTCCGCTGGAGGCCGGTATTCTGGCCCTGACGCCGATCAGCGCATTCCGCCCGCGGCGCTGGCGCGGTGCGCTGCTGCCGCAAAACAGCCGTCTCAGCTTTACGGTGCAGGAACCCGACAACCGTCCGGTCAGCGCCGTTGCCGATTTCACCGAAATCCGCGATGTTGAAAAAGTCGAGGTCTGGAAAGACCATAGTGTGTCGATCAATCTTTTGTTCGATCCGGAAATGAACCTCGACGAGCGGATGATCAAAGAGCAGTTTATGCCCTGACCGCAGGGCGCGGATTTAGGGTCTAATCCCTTGAAAACAGGGGCTGTTTTAACCTTGTTTGCGCAGGCTTGACAGAATCAGGGTGCGCGGATTATTGTCTTTTCATCATGACAAACGCAAAACACATCGCTGTTTTCTTTTTTGGCTACGCTTATTTTGGCGCCTAGTCGCCATTGTCATTTTTACAGCCCTGCGCTGCCCCCTTCAGTACCCCCATCATAAATATCAGCCCCCGCTTGAACGCCAGGGCCAAGGAATTTCGCCATGACCGACGTCATCAAGAACAAGGATGCCCGTATCAATAAACCCGAAGACGCGCTTGCGTTCTTCCAGCCGCCACCGGAAAAATTCACCGGTAAAACAGGACTGGAAGTCGAAATGGCGCTGTACCGTGCCGGGGCACAAAAGCCCGAGATCCCCGCCGCCGCCGATATGCTGGCCATGCATGCCGCGCTGAAAGCAAAAGGCCACGATGCGCAGCTGGAAGCCGCGGGCGTTTTGGAATACGCAAGCCCGCCCGCCGCGCTTGAAAACCTCGCGCCGCTGGTTGCGCGGGTGAAGGCGGATCTGCAGGCTTTTGAAGACGAAGCGGCATCGCGCGGGTTTTCGCGCGCGCCTTTCAGCATTCTGCCGACCACAACGGTGCAGGACGCCCTCGATAACCGTGTCCCGCGCGAACGGCTAGAGGCATCGCTGGACGTCATCGAAAACGTCCTCAACCCGCGTCTTAGCCCCATTCCGCTGCTCACGACGGGCGTGCAGACCAGTTTCAGCCCCAAAGACACCGGCGAGATGTTCCGCATGGCAAAGCGCGGTTATGCGCTGACACCGCTTTTGATCGCGGCGATGAACAGTCTGGCGGGATATGTCGAAAACAACGATACGCGCATCGATCACCATGCGCGCAGCGGATACTACGAAATGTACGGAACATCGGGCGGGCTGTCGCAGGCTTTCCTCAAGGCCGCGCATGCCGATGAATTCGTGCGCGGACATATCGAGGCCGTATTTGACGCGCCGATGTTTTTTGCCTATGGCCACGATGGTACCCTGATCCGCTCGACCAAAGACGATGTGCTGACCTTCCGCAAGCTGATTGACCGCGGTTTGAATACGCAATCGAATTTTGAATTGGCGGAAACATTCCTTTATAACGACATCAAAATCTGTAATCTGCGCGATGAAACCGGCAATGTGGTCGGCAAGCGTCTGGAGGTGCGCGCTGCCGATAGCGGGTTACATCAGCCTATCAGCACGCTGTTGCTGACAGCGGCGCTGGTGCCCGACGGCAAAACCGCAGATGCATTCGATGCGCTGCTGAAAGACTACGGCTTTACCGGCGTGCCGGTAGAGGATGCGCCGCTGCTCAAGGCCGCGCGTGATGCGGCAGTCAACCACGGCGGCAAATTTATGGATGTGCCCTTTGGCAAAGACCCGCAAAGTGGTGCGGCGCGGTCTTTGCGCGAATTTGCGGCGGATGTGGCGGGGCTGGTCGTGGCGCATTTTGAAAACGACAAGGCACTGGCCGCCGATGTCTCCAAACTGGCCGATCTGCTGCTCAGCGGTGATTGCGATGCAAAAATCTTCGCCGCGCAATATCACAGTCTGGCCGAGGTGACAGAAACGCTTCAGCAAACGCCCGCACCGCAGCGCGCCGCAAAGGCGCACGCGGGCCTGCGCCGCTAGACGGCAAGCTTCCCTCCAAAGAGCCGCCCTTTTTTAGCGAAAGGGCGGCTTTTTTTGTGCCGCAACAATATTTTATTGACAGAATCAGCGTGAATCAGTCATAGTGCAAGACATGAAAACGGTATTTGCACGCATCATCGGCTTTGGCCGCGCCCATTCGCACCATCACTGGCAGTAGCCAGTCCGTATTTTATTGGCAGGGTTCGCCCTGCATTCCCCCTCAGCTACCGATCTTGCAGCCGCCGCCGAAAACAGGGCAGGCGAGCGCCATTAATAAAGGGCCGCAAATACCATGACCGACGTACAAAAAAACAATACCCGCCTGATCGCCAGCATCGATGATGCCCGCCGTCTCTATGCGCCGCCGCCATCAGAATTCACCGGCAAGATGGGCGTCGAAGTCGAAATGCCGCTGATTGATGCCCGCCGCGGCAAACCCGAAGTGCCGCCTGCCGCCGAGATGGAAAAACTGCAGGCCGTGCTGCGCAAAAAAGGCTTTGATGCCCAGCTGGAGCCCGCAGGCGTTTTGGAATACGCCAGCCCCGCCACCACGCCCGATGCGCCGGCTGTATCGCGCCTTGTGAATATTCTGCGCGAAGAACTGGCAACATTTACGAACACTGCCGAAGAGGCCGGATTCACCCGCGTGCCCTTTTCGATCGTCCCGACGACAACGGAGCAGGATGCGCTTGATAAAATCGTCTCCCGCCCGCGCCTGCAGGTCAGCATTGGCGCGATGAAGGAAATCTTCCCGTCCGATACGCTGCGTTTGCCGCTTTTGACTTCCGCCGTACAGGTCAGCTTCAGCCCCAAAAATGAAAACGAGATGTTTGATATGGCGCGCCGCGCCTATGCGCTGACCCCGCTGTTGATGGCGGCCTGCAATACGCTCAGCGGCTATGTGGCGGGCGAAGACGAAAAACTCGGCATTCTGCCGCGTGCGCAATATTATCTGGGTTATGGCCGCGCGGGCGGCCTGTCCGAAGCCTTCCTGAAGGCAGCGAACGGCAAGGAATTTATCGACGGCCACATCCGCGAGGTTTTCGATGCCCCCATGCACTTCGCCTATGACAAGGACGGCAATCTCTTTCCGGCCAGCCGCGAAAAACCGATTACCTTCGCAGGGTTGATCGCCGAGGGGCTGAATACCCAGTCAAACTATGAACTGGCGGAAACATTCCTTTATAACGATATCAAAATCTGCAACCTGCGTGATGATGCGGGGAATGTGGTCGGCAAACGTATGGAAGTGCGCGGCGCGGACAGCGGTATCGACCAGCCGGTCATGGCCGCGCTGCTTTCTGCCGCCATCGTGCCCGCAGGGCCACAGGCGAAGGCTTTTGACGCGCTGCTGGCAGATTACGGCTTTACCGGCAATCCGGCCAATGATGCGCCGCTGTATAAATCCGCGCGCGCAGCGGTCGTCGGCCACGGCGGCAAATTTATGGATGTCGATTTCGGCAAAGACCCCCAAACGGGCGCGGCGCGCAGCTTGCGTGATTTTGCCGCAGATGTGGCGAATATCGTCGCCACGCGCTACGAAAACCAGCCGGAGCTGGCGGCAGACGTCTCCCGCCTTGTGAATGTGCTGCTGACGGGCGATTGCGATGCGAAACTGTTTTCGCAGAAATTCGATACACTCAAAGACGCGTCGGATTACATGCTGACGCAGGCCAAACCGCAAAACAAACCCGCCGCCATCCCCGCACTACGCGCGGCGATGGGGAAATAAAGCCTAAAAACAAAAAAGCCCCGCTGTCACAAGCGGGGCTTTTTTTTAATGGAATTTTGAAGGTTTTTACCCCCGCACCTGCGCAAAAAATTCTTCGCGCAGATCGTCGTCTTTTTGATAGGCGCCGGTAAAGCGCGAGGTGACGGTGATAGAATGGTCTTTGTGCACGCCGCGCACTTTCATGCAGAAATGTTCGGCCTCCAGCATCACGGCGACGCCTTTGGGCTTCAGATGTTTTTGCAGGGCGGCGGTAATCTCGGACGTTAAACGTTCCTGCGTTTGCAGGCGGCGGGCGTAGATATCGACCAGCCGTGCGATTTTGGACAGGCCGATGATGCGGCCGCTCGGGATATAGGCCACATGCGCCTTGCCGATAAACGGCGCCATATGGTGTTCGCAGCGCGATTCAAATTCAATGCATTTAACCAGCACAGGGCCGTCATAACCGCCGGTTTCCGAAAAGGTTTTGGCCAGCACATCGGCCGGATCCATATCATAGCCGGCGCAATATTCGTCAAAGGCTTTGATGACGCGGCGCGGCGTATCGCGCAGCCCTTCGCGGTTCGGGTTTTCGCCCATCCATTCGATCAGGGTGCGGATGGCGGCTTCGGCCTCCGTGCGGGTCGGGCGGGCTGTTTTGACGCTTTTGCCTGTCTTTGCAGCGGCTGCCGTTTTTTTGCGGGCGGGTTTTTTGGTCATGTTTTTGCTTTCTCTGGATACAAACGAGTATAAAACGGCAAGCCTAGGTGCGCCAGACAATAAGCGCGGCCGCGCTGCGGTAAGGCGCAAATGCATCGCCCTGCCGGCGGGTCTCGTCGGGGCCGGGGCGGGCGGGCAGACCGTGCAGATTTTGCAGCCCTTTTTGCAGCGCGATATCGCCTGCCGGCCAGATATCACCACGGCCAAGGCTGAACATAAGATAAATCTCCGCGCTCCACAGCCCGATCCCTTTGAGCGCGGTCAGGGCGGCAAAAGCATCGGCATCTGCCATCGCGGGCAGATCTGCGGTGTCGAAACGGCGCGATATCATGGCCTCGGCCAGCGACCGCGCGTAGAGGATTTTCTGGCGGCTGATCCCCATGCCGCGCAGGGTGTCATCGTCCAGTTTCATAAACCGCCGCGGCGTGATTTCGGGCAGGGCGGCCTTTACGCGGCGCACCAGATGCGTGGCCACAGCGGTTGAAATCTGCTGGGCCAGGATGATATTGACGAGACCCTCAAAGCCCTCCGGCTGGCGTTTCCACGGCAAAATGCCGTTCCGGGCATAGGCGGCGGCCAAAAGCGGGTCGCGCCGGCGCAGCGCGCGCAGGCCTTTTTTGATTTCTGGCAATTCTTTCAAGGGGGTATCCCCCTCCAGCCAGAAGTTTAGCGGCGATTTCTCTTGTTTTTCAGCCATTTTTCACTATTTCTGTTTTATACTCTGACTCTCGACGGATATAGACGGCCGCGGGCCGTTTTCAAACAATATTAAGGTGCACCATGAGCTCGCTTGACGATCGTAAACAGGCTTTCGAAAACAAATTCAAAATGGACGAAGAATTCCGCTTCAAGGTCAATTCCCGCGCGGTAAAACTGCTGGGGTATTGGGCGGCGGAGCAGCTGGGCATCACCGGTGCCGAAGCCGACGCCTATGCCGAAGAAGTCGTCGATTCCGACTTTGAAGAACCGGGTAATCAGGACGTCTTCCGCAAAGTACAAAAAGACTTCGCGCTGAAAGGCATGGATGTCACGCTGCATCACCTTGAAAACCAATTCAACGTGCATCTGGAAGAAGCCAAGAAAAGCCTGATGGCAGGCTGATCTGTTTTTTCGGTTGCCGAAAACAAAACCGCGTCCGCTGAGGGCGCGGTTTTTGTTTGTTGTGGTTTTTGCCTAGGATGTTTCTTTTAAAAAATCACGCACGATGGTGACAGCTTCGGCAAGGCCGGTGCGTTCGATGCTGACGCTGCCCGGAAAAGCCGCGGCCAGCCGTGTGGGCAGCGCGGAGTCCAGCATCACAAAAACGCCTTTGTCGCCTTCGCGCCGGATCAGACGGCCATAGGCCTGTTTGATTTTAAAGCGCGTCAGCATGTCGTCATAGGCGCGGCCAAAATGGGCGCGGCGCGCCTTGTGCAAAATCGTCGGGCGCGGCCATGGCACGCGATCATAAACGCAAAGCCGCAGCGAACGTCCCGGCACATCAATGCCGTCGCGCGTGGCATCGGTGCCCAGCAGGCAGGCATTTTCTTCTTCGCGGAAAATATCGATCAAGGTACCTGTTTCCAGCGGATCGACATGCTGGGCGTAAAGCGGCAGGCCGGCTTCGGCCAGCGGGGCGCGCAGGCGCTGTTCGGTCATCTTCAGTCTTTGCACGGCGGTAAAAATACCCAGCGCGCCGCCGCCGGCGGCTTTGAACAATTCGCGGAAGGCGGCGGCTGTTGCATCGGGGTCATCTTTTTTGACGTCGCGCACGACAATCACGCGGGTCTGCGCCGCATAATCGAAAGGCGATGCGACATGAAAGGCCTGCGTGGTTTCCGGCAGTGCCAGCGACGATATGCCGCTGCGTGCAAAAGGAGATTGCCAGCCCGCGGCATCTTCTTCGGTGATATCGCGCAGCGTGGCGGAGGTAACCGCAACGCCCTGCGCATGCGGTTTTAACTTGGCAGCAAAAAGTGCCGCCGGATCGAGCGCATGACGGTAAAAGCCGATATCGAAGTCATGCCCTTCCATGCGTGTGATTTCCAGCCAATCCACGACGTCATCGGCGGCGCCAGCGCGCAGACCGTCCAGCATCGACACCCAGCCGCCCAATACATGCTGGGCGCGGCGGTTCAGCGATGTGGCCATAAACTGCAAACGCTCGCGCAGGGCCGAGTCAAGGCTGTCGGCTTCGTCGTCCAGCCGCTCCAGAAGTTTTTTGGCCAGCGACTGCATCGGCTTTTGAATATCGCGCAGGCGCAAAGACAGCGTATAGGCTGCTTCGAACAGGCCGGGGATTGCGGGGTGCAGCGGCGTTTCAAGCCCGTAAAAGCCGTTCTGGTTCGCCTCCGCATTACGCGTTTTGACTTGCTGGCGGCACAGGGCGAGGAATTCTTCGCAGGCGCCTTTCGCCGCGCCGTCCCATAGGCGCTGGCGCCAGCCGGGACCGGGCAGGGCGCGGGCAGCGTCGATGATGGCTTCCAGATCGGCTTTGGCGGCATCGTCACCGGCGATCAGATCTTCGGCGCGTTTTTGCAGGCCGCGCGCACGGCTTTTCTGACCGGTTTCAGAGCCCAAAAGCCAGCGGCGTAAATCGGCCGTTTCCGTGCCGTCCAGATGGCAGGAAAAGGCGCTGTCGGCGGCTTCGAACAGATGATGCCCCTCGTCAAACACATAGCGCGAGGGCAGCGTGTCTTCGGGGCCGATCACGGCGGTCTGGTGCATCACCAGCGCATGGTTGGCAATGACGATATCGGCACGTTTTGCCTTGCGTATCGATTTTTCGACAAAACATTTATCAAAATGCGGGCAGGCGGCATAAATGCATTCGCCGCGCCGGTCGGCAAAACTCATGATACGGTTCCAGCCGATCAGCCCGGGCAGCCAGCCCGGGAAATCACGCCCTGCCAGATCGCCATCACTGGTGACAGACGCCCAGCGCGCCATCAGGCCAAGGGCGGTCGCGTTAAGGTCATGCGTCATGATGCTTTGCGACTGTGCGATGTCTTCGAAATTCAGCAGGCAGAGATAATTTTCGCGGCCCTTGCGCGTCACCACTTTACGCGCGCGCTCGATAGGGTCTTGGTAGAGCCTGTCCAGTTCGGCTTCTACCTGCCGCTGCAGGTTGCGTGTATAGGTCGATACCCAGACCGCACCGCCGTTTTTTTCTGCCCAGACGGTTGCCGGCGCAAGATAGCCGAGGGTTTTGCCGACGCCGGTGCCTGCTTCGGCCATCACCACATTCGGCGCATCGGGGTGGTTGCGCGGGGCAAAGGCATGGGCGAGATTTTCGGTATAGGCGCGCTGCTGCGGGCGGTCTTCGCGGGTATCGGCCGCGCGGTTTTGCGTGCCGAGCAGTTTTTTCAAACGTGCGGCTGCTTCGTCCGTGCTGACGCCATCATGTCCCGCCGAGGGTTCGGGTGCATGCACCGCCCATTCGGGCATTTTGTCCCAGATGCGCAGGGCCGCGCGGATATCGCCGCGGGTGGGCGGGTTTTCATCGCGCCCCAGTGCCGCCAGCACAGACGGTGCCCAGGGCCAGCCGTAGCGTTCCGCAGCGGCGATGGATGAGGGTGTGGCGGCATTGTCGGCCTGCCCGTGCATCAGCCCCATCATCGCGGCCAGCGCGGCGGCATCGCTGCCGGTGCCGGTTTTGGGGTCGCGCACGGCGCCTGCCGTACCAAGATCGGCCAGCAGATGCCGCGCAATATCGCGCAAGGCGAGGCATTGGTCTTCGGCGCTGTCCGGCTCCAGCAAATTCAGGCGGCGTGCCATGCCGCGCGGCGTCGGTACGGTAAAGGCACCCGGATGCACAAAGGCAAAAAGCTCCAGCACATCATAAGATGCGAACCGCTCCATCCCCAGATGTGCGGCGATATGCGGTGCATGGCAGACCAGCGGCATGTGCTGGCGCACCAGCTTGCGCGCGGTCTCGGTATCCATGTCGGTGAATTCGCCGTCCAGCGTCAGGCAGAGCAGCCGCAGCCCGTCCAGCACCAGCACCGGCGTTTGCGGCACCAGCAACCGGCGCGGCGCGGCGGTCGCCGCCGCATTCGGTAATCCGGTCGTCTGGGCGGTTGTCATGGGCTTGCTTCGGCTTTCGCAGAATTTTGTTCTTGGCTTGTTCTTTTTGTTGTAGCGGATTCTGCCCCGCAAAGCCAGCCCAAACCCTGCTTAACCGCAGCTGCCGAAAACATGCCCGACAAGACGGGCGACATTGACAGGGTGGGATACGCCGCGGGCAGGGCCGCGCATAGCGTCGGGGTGCAGATGGTAAAGTGTATCAAGCGCTTCGCCGATGCTCAGCCCGACATAAAGCGTTTCATGCACCAGACGTTTCTTTTTGTCGTAGGTGACGCCATAGAAACGGTACACGCTCCATGTCGCCCCGCCATCGCGGCAGGCTTCAAAAATGACGCCGTGCGTTTTAGGGCAGCGCACGACAGAAATATCATCCAGCGTCAGCGGCAGGCGAAACAGCAATTTATAACTGCGTGAAAGCTTGCGTCGCCAGCGGGTAGGAAGATTTTCATGATTGGCGCTGTTATGAGACATAACGCACCATAGGCCTCTGCCGTCTATTAAGCAAAGGAATTAAAAAAACGCAGTGTTATCAGCGTTTCGGCGGCTGCGGCTGGCGCGGTTTTTGTGCGGGGGGCAGCAATCCTCGAGGCACGGGAATTTTATGGCCAAGCTCATCGGGGAAAACATGGCCGATACGCGCCGCCACCGTCAGCGGATGCCAGTGCATGTGTGTTTGCTTTTGCATGCCTTCGGGGTTTTGTGCGGCCAGCGTATTGAGCGCGGCACCAGCCGAGAGGTTTCCGGCCAGCAGCATGTCGGTGATCGGCTCCGGCCCCTGCGCATGTCCGGTGCGCCGCCAGACATTCCACAGCCCCTCGGCATTGCGCTTGGCAAAAAAGCGGCCTGCGGCTGTTTCGGGCAGTTTGATGACACCGAGGTCTTCAAGGCGGATCGCCTGATTGTTCATGACGCGCGCCGCCATGGACAGGCTGCGGGCAAAACGGCGGCGCAGGGGCTCTTCGGCCATTGTTTTGCGCAGTGCCGTGATCTCCGCAGGCTCGTCTGCCGCCGGCGGTTTATTCAGATGGATGCGCAGCATTTTCTGTTCGGCTTCGTATCCGGCGGTCAGGAATTTTCCGGTGGCGCGTGCCGCGGCGCGGGCTTTGTCGAAAAAGGAGGCCATGCGAACCGCCCTAAATTTTATAGGTTTTGTGCAGCACGGCCATGCCGCGTGCGCGCGCTTTGTCGATGGTATCCTGCGTGCCCGCGCTGCCGTTCACCTGAAAAGCGGCAAGGGCATCGGCGGCATCCAGCACAGCGGTATTGCGCGCGTAATAGGTTTCGGGCGTGCAGACAGTATAGTGCATTTCCACCAGCGCGGCAGGGTTCGCCGCGCGCACGGCGTTCAGCTGCGCGCTCAGGTCTTCGGCCTGTTTGCGGTCGATGACGCCCTCTGCCGCACGCTTGAAATAATGATTGGCGTAATCGGTCAGCGATGTCGGCAAAATGATTTTGAGACGCGCGGCGCCAGGGTCGTGCTTCAGCGCCGCGTCGGTGGCGATATAATCGACGCCCAGCGCGCCGCCGGTGACGATGCCGCCGCCCTGCGCATAGATATCGGCCACGGCGGTGCGCACATCGCGCTCGACCTCGGCGTTGACCGTGCGCCATGATCCGGAAATGGCCGTCCAGAGGCTGTGTGAAGACTGTTTCATACAAGGGACGTTAACAAAGGTCATTCATTATGTCAATAATCGGGCAAAACACGTGTTAAGGCCTTGATTTGAACGTCTGTTTTTGGCACATATGCCCCATCGTCCCTGAAAGGCCTTTCATGCATATCCGCTGTTTCCCCGTTGCTGCGCCCGAAGATATGAAAACCTGCCTCGACATCCGGCACAAGGTTTTTGTCGAAGAGCAGCAAGTACCCGCCAATCTGGAGATCGACGGGCTCGACCCCGCCGCGCGGCACTTTGCGGTGCAGGCTGACGGCGCGATCATCGCCACCTGCCGCGTCCGCCTGATGGGCAGTGCCGCCAAGATCGAACGCGTCGCCGTGCTCAAAGACCACCGCAGCCGCGGCGTGGGCGGTGTTTTGATGAAATACATCTTGCAGGAATTGTCCAAGGCGGGCGATATTCAGCTGTTCAAGCTCAGCGCACAGGCCGAAGCCGTGCCGTTCTACGAAAAGCTGGGCTTCCGCACCCGCGGATCGGAATACATGGACGCCGGTATTCCGCATTACGATATGGTGCTTGAAAAATAAAACGCAGAAAGACGAAATCATGTCCAAACAGCAGCCCGCCGCCGAACAGCATGCCACCGATTCAAACGCCCTGATCGAAGCGAAAATCGAAAACATGAAACAGCTGCAGCTGAAGGGGGTCAATCCCTTCGCCTACCGTTTCGATGTGACGGCCTATGCCGCCGATCTGCAAAAGAAATACGAAGGCCTGCAAATGGGCGAGACGACCGAAGACGTCGTGTCGGTCGCGGGCCGCGTCATGTCGAACCGCAATTCTGGCATGTTTATCGACCTTAAAGACACCACGGGCAAGATCCAGATTTTCAGCCACAAAGAACATGTCGCGCCGGAATTGCTGGAACAAATGGCCTATTACGACATCGGTGACATCATCGGCGTCACCGGTAAAATCCGTCGCACCCCGCGCGGAGAGCTGACGATCAATACGGATAAAGTCGAGATGCTGACCAAATCCGTGCGCCCGCTGCCGGAAAAATATCACGGTATCCATGACGTTGAATTGAAATACCGCAAGCGTTACCTCGATCTGATTATGAATGACGAGAGCCGCGAGACCTTCCGCAAACGCAGCCGCATTATCTCTTTTATCCGTCAGGTTTTGACGTCCGAGAACTTCATGGAAGTCGAAACGCCGATGCTGCACAGCATTGCGGGTGGCGCCAATGCCAAGCCGTTTTTGACGCATCACAACGCGCTGGATATGCAGCTTTATCTGCGCATCGCGCCGGAGCTGCACCTGAAACGTCTGGTTGTCGGCGGCTTTGACCGCGTGTTTGAAATCAACCGCTGTTTCAGAAACGAAGGCATTTCGGTCAAGCACAACCCCGAATTTACGTCCGTTGAAATTTATCAGGCCTATGCCGATTACGGCGACATGATGGCGCTGACCGAACGCATCATCGAAGGCGCGGTCAAGATGCTGCACAATGGCGAAACCAAGGTCAAATTCGGCGAAAAAGAAATCGACTTCAAAGCCCCCTGGGCGCGCAAGACGATGACCGAGCTGGTGACCGAAAAAACCGGCGTTGATTTCGGCGCGATCCCCGATGCCAAGGCGGCCGCGGCCAAAGCCAAAGAGCTTGGCGTGCATGTCAAAGACGGTAGCAACTGGGGCGAAGTGCTCGAAGCGGTCTTCGGCGAAAAAGTCGAAGCCGATCTGGTGCAGCCCACCCATGTGATCGACATGCCCAAAGACATTTCACCGCTGGCCAAAGTCCACCGTGATAACGACACACTGACCGAACGCTTTGAAACCTATGTCAACGGCTGGGAAGTGGCGAATGCCTTTTCGGAGCTGTCCGACCCCTTTGACCAGTTCGAGCGTTTTAAAAAACAGGTCGAAGCGCGCGAAGCCGGCAACGAAGAAGCGCAGATGCTTGATGAAGATTTCGTCGAAGCGCTGGAATACGGCCTGCCCCCCACGGGCGGCCTTGGCATCGGCATCGACCGTCTCGTCATGCTGCTGACCGACAGCCACAGCATCCGCGACGTCATCGCCTTCCCGACAATGCGCGCCGTGCATAAATAATAAAAACAGCACTTGGTACAAACGAAAAAGCCCTCCCGCCGTTCAAGCGGGAGGGCTTTTTGTTCAGTCATTATTGATTTTGGCGAGATTGCTGTGCTTTGCGCTGTGCTTCCATTTTTTCGGCAAGCTCTTTTTCATACGCGGCTTTGGCCTCTTCCCATTCCGTACGCTGTTTTGCAGATGCCCATTTTTGAGGTTTCATCCAGACGATGATCTTGTCCGGATATTTCTGCGCGGCGCCCGAAGCAGCGTCTACAAAAACGCCGATCCCGCCACCAAGGATGATATTGCCAAGGGTTGCGCCAGCAAACTCATCATCGGCAGAAACGGTTGCGGTCTGGTATCCGGCTTTTTTGCAGGTGACGTTCATAGGGCCGTTGCCTTTCAGAACAGTGACGGCGCCGGGTGTCGCGGGTAGGTACCAGCTGCCGTGCTTGCTATCCTGTAATTTGCACTCGGCGCCATCAACATAAGGTGTTTCGATAAAAACAGATTGCTGCGTGCCGCTAACAACGGTGGCACAACCTGTCATCACCAGAACGGCGATAGCGGCGAAAGCCTTCATAATTCTCATGGTAATAAATCCTCTGACGGGTTCATGTTTGAGTACGGCGGAAATGCCGCGCGGCCAGACTACAGAGAAAATATGTTAAAACAAGAGGTTGTTGCCGTCGTCCGCCGCGCAGGGGCGGGGTGCTTGACAGTATTTTTGATTATATGTAATCTCGGCAAAATTTTTCGGAAAATAGAATGTTTGGCAAATCTCGGCATATTGAAGTTCTCCCGCCCGAAGACCAGTCTTGGGCGCAGGGCATCGGCGGTTTTGGCGGCTGGAAAAAGGCGCTGGCCGATGCTGTGGTTGAAAACAAACCACTGCGCGTCCGTTATCTGATGAACAAGCACCAGCCCAATCGCGAGATGCGCTTTGCGCTGGCAAAGCATGCCGTTGAGGCAAAGGCCGGGGCGGCGCTTGCCGAGGTGCTTGCGAAAAAGGGTTTCGATTTTACCGATGCCACACACGGCGATATTGCACATCTCAAAGTTCTGCTCAGACAGGCGCTGAAGCAAAAAGATGTCGAAGTCTGGCGCGTTCTGTGTGAACGCAACGCCCGCGAGAGCCATGCAAAAGTCGACAATGACGACCTTGTGCGCATGGTCGCCAAGTCGGGATGGCATGATGGTCTTGCCTGGAATCTCGACCATGCGACAGCAAAAAATACCCCCGTCTTCAATGTCGCCATGGAGATCATGCGCGAAGGCACGGTGCAAGACCTGTCGTTCGTCTTGTCATGGACGGCAAAATTTTCTGGCCATGGCCCCGCGCTCAACGCGGCGCTCAAGGCCGTTGCCGAAGAGGGGGCTGTGGATAAAACCACTCTTTTGCTCGACAAGGGTGCTGATCCCAACAGTGAAGCGGCGGCGGCGATGTATCAGGCTTTGGCTTTTGGCCAGCGCGCGGTTTTTGATCTTTTGGTTGAACGGGGCGGCAAGCTGGATGTTCACGGCCCCGACCTGCTGGCGCGGCTGCGCCAGCAAAATCCGCAATCCACGCTGATGGCGCATCTGGAATCTCTGGTCGGCGACCAGCTGGAAGCGGCAGAGGCAAAACGAGCGCAAAGCCGCCTCGGCGCGCGCTATCATCTGGCGGCGCCCGATACCTTCAGCGAAACGCTGCATCTGGCCGAAGGCCGGACGCTGACAACCGTCTTCAATTTTTCCACGCGCCAGCAAACCACAATCGCCGAGCGCGTGCAGGACGGGGCGGCGCCGGTGATGGCCGTGCACGTGCGCGACTTCGATGACATCGCTGATCAGGCTGTGATTGAAAACGCCGAACATCGTCTGCTGCAACTGGGCGGTGCGATGCCGGTGGTGGCGCGTCAGCTGCAAAAACGTCACGGCACATTGAAATCGGCAGTCAGCTGAGTCGCGCCCAAGCCTGCGTCGGCAGGGGCGCGAAGCCCGTAACTTCATCATTATGGCAATAAAGCACGATTTTACTTTCCCGCGGCCGGATTCGTTATCTATTTGTTTTATCATTAAAAAATTATTAATGCCGCCGTTTTTTCGGCTGCGAGGGCGGCGTTAACGTATAAAATCTGGACGGTCTTTCAGGGGCATGGTACGGATTCACCACCCTGCACAACCAAATACATAACATATCCATATGTTCGATTTGTGTTGGCAAAAGGGTTTGCGGCTTTAAAATGAGGGCACCTTGAAAATGAACGTCGAGAAGAAGATGATCCGAAGCGATATCCCCGGTCACAGCGCCATGCTCACGGGCACCATGCCTTACAATACCGCCGCGCCCGCCGCCGCCAGCGCCGAAGAGCGCCGCCTGATGGTTGGCCGTGGCATCGTGCTGAACGGCCAGATCACTGATTGCCAGCATCTGGCGATCGAAGGCACCGTTGTTGCCGAAACGCTGCTGACCCAGCGCCTTGATATTCTCGAAAGCGGCAGCTTCACCGGCAGCGCCGATGTGCAAGATGCCGTGATCGCCGGCCGTTTCGACGGCAAGCTGGTGGTCACTGGCCGCCTGACTGTAAAATCCACCGCCCACATCACGGGCGACATTGAATATGGCGCGCTGGAAATCGAATCCGGTAGCCGTATCGAAGCGCGCATCGCCGTGCGTCCCGCCCCCGCAGCTCCGGCTGTGGAAAAGACGGCTGCGATTACCGCGAAACCCACAACCGTAGCCGAAGCAGGCGAGAAGATTTTCGACGCCAGCAATGACGAGGCGGAAAAAGCTGCGGTAACAGAGGAACGCCCGGGTACTTTCCGCCGGGCGGTCGGGTACTGATTGATTATTCAAAACCATAACCTGCAAGCTTCCCCGATGTTCAGGGGGGCTGCGGCCTGCGCTGTGGCGCGGGGAGGGGCTCTCAACCAACAAGACCCTTGGACATGGCTGGCCGGCACGGTTGATGCCGCGCTGATGCTGTTCTATGCGCATCTGCGCCGCAATGCCCGCCGTTTGTCGCGTCTGGCCTTTGCGATGCTGCCTTTGGCCGTGCTGCTGGTCGGCAGCTGCAAGACCTATGGCAGTGATAATATTTACGGAAATACAGATGCGCCCGCGATGTTCCGGCTGGCCTTGTTCCCTGACAGCCGCCACGCCCTTGGCGATGATTATCGCCCTGCGCGCGGTTATGTCGCCAGCGCCCGCAAATACATCGCAGGCGAACCGGCAGCTCTGACGCGCCTGACAGAGCGTGAAATTGGCTATCTTTTCGGCAAGCCCTCGCTGGAGCGCCGCGATGCCGATGCCCGCATCTGGCAATACCGCACCGAAGGCTGCGTGGTGGATGTTTATTTCTACAAAAACGACACGCAAAAAAGCGGCTATGACGTCAGCTATGTCGATTTCCGCAGCGGCGAACAGCTGAAAGTCGGCGGCCCGATTGCCGAAAACCCCGCGGCCCCCAAAAGCCAGTCACGCTGCCTGCGCACCTTGGTGGGGCATGGCGCGGCGCCTGCGCGCGCCTAAATCAAAACCGCGCGGCGCCTGCGCGCGCCTAAATCAAAACCGTGCGGCGCCTGCGCGCGCCTAAACTGTTTTATCCTTAAACCCGCATAAATCACGCACAATACAATTGGCGCAATCGGGGCTGCGCGCTTTGCAGACGTAACGTCCGTGCAGGATCAGCCAGTGATGCGCATGGCGCAGATATTTTTCAGGGATGGCTTTGAGCAGTTTTTGTTCGACCTGCTCCGGCGTTTTGCCGGGCGCAAGACCGGTGCGGTTGCCCAGACGGAACAGATGCGTATCCACCGCAATCGTCGGCTGGCCGAAGGCAATGTTCAAAACCACATTCGCCGTCTTGCGCCCGCAGCCGGGCAGCCTGACCAGCTCTTCGCGCGTTTGCGGCACTTCGCCGCCGAAATCGCGCACCAGCATCTCGGCGGCTGCGATGACGTTTTTGGCTTTGGCGTTAAAAAGGCCGATGGTCTTGATATGTTTTTTCAGGCCGGCTTCGCCCAGCTTCAGCATGTCTTGCGGCGTTTTGACGATTTTGAACAGTTTTTGGGTCGCGCGGTTGACGCCGGTATCGGTTGCCTGCGCCGACAGGGTGACCGCCACCAGCAGCGTATAGGGGTTGGTGTAATCCAGTTCCCCCTTCGGTTCCGGATTTTGCGCCTGAAGCCGCGCAAAAAACTGTTCGATTTTGTCTTTTTTCATGTATAGATTTTTACACAACCGCGCCGCAAATCACAAGGAGGCCTCTATGAAGATCGTCACCCATACCACCACCCGCGCCGCGCGCGGCAAAGGGCTTACGCTGGTCTGGGGCCTGCATGACTTTGCGCTTGGCAAGATGCTTGTGGCGCTCTCTGCCGAAGGTCTGTGCTGGATCGGCCTGAACTGCGGCGAAAAAGACCTCGCCAAAAACTGGCCGGGAGCCAATCTGGTCGAAGATAAAAAACTGACCGAAAAAACCGCGGGTGATATCGCCAAGGTCTGGCAAAAAGGCTGGCCCCAGAACGCAGGCGGCCTTTCTGCGCCGCTGGTGCTATACGGTACGGCCTTTCAGATCAAGGTATGGAAAGAATTACTCAAAATCAAATCCGGCCGCACGCTGACCTATGCCGACATCGCCCGCAAGATCGGCAAACCGGCTGCTGTGCGCGCTGTGGGCTCGGCCGTCGGTAAAAATACGCTGTCGATCATTGTGCCGTGCCACCGCGTGGTGAATACCTCGGGCAATAAAATCAGCTATGGCTGGGGCCCCGCGATGAAAAAAGCACTGCTGAAAGCCGAAGGCGCACGCTAGCCGATCAGCCCCTCGATCGGGCGTATGCCGCCGCTTTCGGGGAAGATATGCCGATCCACATCCCCCGCGGCCAGACCAAGATGCGATTGCAGCACGGCCTTGGCCACCTGCCGCAGATCGGTTGTCGGGCGCAGGTCGCGGCCTTGATGCAGCTGCGTTTTATCCAGCCCCGGCCACTGCGTATAAACCTTGCCGCCGTTTACGCGCCCGCCCGCAATCAACGCGCAGGACGCGGTGCCGTGATCCGTACCGCCGGTGCCATTGCCTGCCACGGTGCGGCCAAATTCAGTTGCGGCCAGCACAACCGTCTGCGACCACAGCGGGCCCAGTGCGTCTTTAAGCGCACCAAAAGCTGCATCGAGCGTTGCAAAATTATTGGCAAGCGCGCCGCTTTCCAGCCCTTGCTGTGCATGTGTATCCCAGCCGCCGATTTCCAGCGTGGCGATGCGCGGGCCATGGGGGTCGGCGATAATTTTACCGATGGTCTTGATCGTGCTTTCCATGTTTGCGCGGCCGCGCGCATTGCCGCCGCGCAGGCGCGCACCGCCCCTGTTGCTGTCACCGGCGATATCATGGATACCAATCGCCTGTGACAAGGCGGATTGAAACGCAGTATCGCCGCTGTACATGTCTTGCAGGGCGATCAGCAGCGCATCGGGCGGCAGGCCATCGCCCGCGGGACTCCAGCTGCCCACATCGACCTTGCCTTGCAGCGCAAGCGGAATGGTCTGCCCGACCGCAAGCCCCGGGGTTTTTGTCGGCACGTTCATAACCCCCAGTGCGCGGTTCAGCCAGCCGTCGCGCGCGCCGTGCGGTCTGGCCGCGCCATTTTCCAGCATGTTCTGCGCATCGAAATGTGATCTTTCGCGGTAAGGTGTGGATACGGCATGGATAATCGCGGCCTCGCCCGACTTGAAAAGACCGCCGAAGGAGTCAAAGCTTTTATGCAGCGCAAAAAAATTGTCGGCAGGCACAAGAGCCGATTTGGGCAGTGCCATATGGCCGCGTGCGGCGACATAGTTTTTATCACCATAGGGCACAGCAGCGGCAAGGCCGTCCATCGCGCCGCGCAAGATAATAAAAACAAACCGCGCATCGCCCGGCGCGGCGGCAAACGAAACGCGCAAACCGCCACAAAGCGGCAACAGCGCCATACCGCCAAGGCTTTGCAGCAACAGGCGGCGTGACAGCGGGGTATCGATTGTTTTGCCGGTCATGGGTTTACCTCCGCTGGAATTCGGGGCTGGCAAAAACCAGCGTCAGGGCTTCGGCCGGGCTGCCTGCGCGGCGCACGGCGGTGCGTGTGGTCTCAGAGGCCACAGGGCCGATGGTGGCCTCCAGCAGATCTGCCGGTGTCAGGCGTGTGTGCAGGGCATCGGCAAGGCTCTGTGCAATGCCAATCCGGCGCAGCAGCGCTTCGCCGCCCAGCCAGTCCTTGCCCAGATCGCTCCAGCCGGCGGGCGAGGGGGCAGAAAACGGCACCTGCCCCAAATCACGAAAAGCGGCAGCAAGGCGCCGATCTTCCAGATCAGTGCCGGCGGCACGCAGCAGCGAAATGATATAGTCATTTGGTGTTTTGACTTTGCCAAGCGGTGCTTGCCAAACCTCGGGCAGGGATAAAAGCGTGCGGTAAACATCCATCAGGCTGCCGCCACTGCGCGCAAAGCTTTGCGCCAGTGTATGGATGGCGGCAGCAGAGGGGGCATCGCTGATAAAATGCCGCGCCAGCTTGCCTGCGATAAATTGCGCCGTGGATGGATGCTGCGCCAGATTGTAGAGCGCGGCGCGTCCCGCGGCCTCCCCGCTTTCGGGATAGCGGATACCGAGCAGTATTTTTTCGCCGGGTTCATGCACCGCGGGGTTGAAAATAAAACCGCTGCCTGCCCCCATGCCCAGAATATCGACCGTCCAGCCTGTCAGCATCTTGGCAAGGGCGATCACATCGTCTTGTGTATAGCCGCCGTTGACGCCGAGGGTATGCAGTTCCAGAATTTCACGCGCAAGATTTTCGTTCAGCCCCTTGCCCTGACGTTTGCCGTGGCGGGAGTGGGGGCCAATTGACCGCGCATTATCAAGATAGGTCAGCATCGCCGGATGCCGTATCGCCGCGAGCAGCATATCGCCGAATGTGCCCAGCACATGCGGGCGGATGACATCGCGTTCAAAGGCGGCAACCAGCGGCAGGCTCTGGCGCTTGGTCGCCGATACGGTGAAATGGTTGCTCCAGAAATGTACCAGCCGTTCGAAAACCGGCGCCGGACCAGCCACGGCGGCGCGCGTGCGGGCAGCGGCCTCTTCGATGAAATCAACGCGGATGTCTTTTTGCATGTTCAGCAGCTTGCGCCGGTTTTCATTTGTATCGCCGGTATTTTTCATCTTTTGCAATTGGCGTATTTGACCGAGCGCGTTTTGCACAATCGCCGCTGTTGCGGGTAATCCGGCAAAGGCGGGCGATACCGAATGGCGTGTATCCAGCTGGCCAAGCACCCAGCGCGCCGGATCACGCGCGATAACGTCAAGCTCGCCCGCGCGCGGGCCAAAGCCAAAACGGTTGGCGGCAATAAAAGCAGCGATGGAGGACATGCAAAAAACTCCCGATAGAGTTACTACGAGGGAGGGGGCTCAAACCCTGTGCGGGGGCGGGCCGAAATATTTTTTATAATTGAATCAGGGGCTTATATGCCCAAAACGTCGCGCATCGTATAGCGTCCGGCAGGTTTGCCCGCGAGCCAGAGGGCCGCGCGCACCGCGCCGCGGGCAAAAAGCGCGCGGTCGGAAGCACGGTGGCCGATCTCGATCCGCTCGCCCAGCGCGGCGAAAGTCACCGTATGATCACCAATGACATCGCCGCCGCGGAAGACCGACATGCCAATCGCCCCTTCGGGACGCGGGCCGATCTGGCCGTAGCGGGCGGGAACCATGGCCTCGTCAAGCTTCACGCCGCGGCCATCGGCGGCCGCCTGCGCCAGCGCAAGGGCTGTGCCGGAGGGCGCGTCGACTTTGTGTTTGTGGTGCGCTTCAAAAATTTCGATGTCGAAATCTTTGGGGCCAAGACGCGCCGCCAGCTGTTCAACAACCGACAGCAGCACATTGACGCCGACGCTCATATTCGCCGCTTGTAAAACAGGGGCGCGCGCGGCGGCCGAGGCGATCGCGGCATCTTCAATCGCGCCGAGGCCTGTGGTGCCGATCACCAGCGCCTTGCCGGCGGTATGGGCGGTCGCGGCATGTTCCATCGTCGCGGCGGGGGTGGTGAAATCGATCAGTACATCGCAGGCGGCAAAAACGGCGTTTTTATCAGCGCTGATCATCACGCCGCAATCACCCAGACCGCAGAGCGCGCCGATATCGCGGCCGAGCATGCTGCTCTCTGCATGTTCGCCGGCGGCGGAAAGCACCGCGCCGTCATAGGCGCCGGAGAGAATTTCTTTTGCGATCATCTGGCCCATGCGGCCGCCCGCGCCCAGAATGCCGATTTTTGTCATGATAAAATATCTTTCTTTGCCGTGACGCGTTTATTGATGCGCACAATTGACCGCGGTGGGGCCCCAGTTGAAATCTTTTTCAACGGTGATGCTGAGCGCATGGAGCATGCCGGGATATTCAAACGTATGGCTGATATCAATATTGCCGATCACCTGCATCATCGCGCCATCCACACCGCTCAGTTTCAGTTTTGCCTTGATGCGGCCGCTGCGCGCTTCGGCGGGAATAATTTCGTAGCTGTATCCAGGTGTCGGCGTTTCCATCGATGCGGCAAGTGTATAGTTATCGCCGTTTTGCGTCAGCGTAAAATTATCCGGCGTGCAGGTATAGACCATCTGCGGCTTGTCGGCACTGTCATGATGATCGTGCTGCGCCTCTGCGCGGCTTTGCGACCAGAAAAATCCGCCCGCGAAGAGGGCAGCGGCAAGTCCGGCGCCCATAAAAACCTTTTTCATGTCTGTTCCTTTTTTGAAGCGGGGAGGGAGATGTTAGTCTTTCAGATCTTCCCACAGGCCTTTGACCTTATCAAAGAAGCCGGCCGATTGCGGGTTGGTTTTGTCGTTGGTGTCGCCGGCGAATTCCTGCAAAAGCTCTTTTTGGCGTTTGCTCAGGTTGACGGGTGTTTCGACCACGACCTCGACAAACATATCGCCGCGGTTCGGGCTGCGCAGAACCGTCATGCCCTTGGCCTTCAGGCGGAATTGCTGGCCGGTTTGCGTGCCCGACGGTACGGCAACTTTCATGCGCTTGCCGTCGATGGTGGGCACTTCGATATTGCCGCCAAGTGCGACGGTGGTGATGGGCACGGGGACGCGGCAATAAAGGTTTGATGCCTCGCGCTGGAAAAAGCGGTGCGGCTTGATGCCCAGAAAAACATAAAGATCGCCGGCAGGCCCGCCGCGCAGGCCGGCTTCGCCTTCGCCCGCAAGGCGGATACGCGTGCCGTCTTCGACCCCCGCGGGGATGGCGACCTTGAGCGATTTTTCCTTGCGCGTGCGGCCCGATCCACCGCAACCGCTACAGGGGGTTTTGATGGTCTGGCCTGCCCCGCCGCAAGACGGGCAGGTGCGCTCCATGGTAAAAAATCCCTGCTGCGCGCGAATGCGGCCAATGCCGCGGCAGGTATCGCAGGTATCGGCTTTGGTGCCTTTTTCCGCGCCCGACCCGCTGCAACCGGCGCAAGGCTGCCAGCTGGCGACCTTGATGGGGACTTCTTTGCCGTGGAAGGAATCTTCAAGCGTGATTTCCATTTCATACGACAGATCCGCGCCGCGGCGTGCGCCGTCGCCGGAAGCACCGCGGCGTTGCTGCCCGCCCATGAAATCGCCGAACATTTCCTCGAAGATATCGCCAAAGCCGCCGAAGCCGCCGCTGAAGCCCTGAGCGCCCGCGCCGGCACCAGCCGCGCCGCCCGTAAAGGCGCCGTGGCCGAAACGGTCATAGGCGGCGCGCTTCTGGTCGTCTTTCAGGACGTCATAGGCTTCGCTGATTTCTTTGAACTTGGCCTCGGCTTCTTTGTTGCCGGGGTTTTTGTCGGGGTGATATTGCATCGCCAGCTTGCGATAGGATTTTTTCAGCTCGTCCGCGCTGCTTTTTTTATCGACGCCGAGGATTTGATAAAAATCTTTTTTAGACATGCTTTTCGCCTTTTATCAACCGCGTCACCCCGGCCGAAGCCGGGGCCGGATATTCACCGGAATGACGGGTTGATGTCGCGTTTATATTTACTTTGCCTGCTTTTTGTCGTCGTCGACTTCGGTGAAGTCGGCATCGACAATTTCGCCTTCCTGTGCTTTCTCTTCGCTGCCGCCGTCTGCAGACGGGGCGCCGGTTGCGCCCATGCCGGCTTCCTGTTCGGCGCGGTAGAGATGTTCGCCCAGTTTCATCGACGCTTCCTGCAGGGCATCGGTTTTTGCCTTGATGTCGGCGGCATTGCCCGCGCTGATGGCGGCCTTGACGTCTTCCATCGCAGCTTCGACAGTTTTGCGGTCTTCGGCGGGGATTTTATCGCCCGCGTCTTTCAGCGTTTTTTCTGCCGTATGTACCAGTGCTTCGGCGCGGTTGACGGTTTCGACCTGTTCGCGGCGCTCTTTGTCTGCACCTGCGTTTTCTTCGGCTTCTTTTACCATGCGCTTGATATCGTCGTCGGTAAGACCGCCGGAGGCCTGGATGCGGATCTGCTGTTCCTTGCCGGTTGCCTTGTCTTTGGCCGATACATGCACGATACCGTTGGCGTCGATGTCAAAGGTGACTTCGATTTGCGGAATGCCGCGCGGTGCGGGCGGGATGCCGACGAGGTCGAACTGACCCAGCAGTTTGTTGTCTGCCGCCATTTCACGTTCGCCCTGAAACACGCGGATAGTGACCGCGTTCTGGTTGTCTTCGGCGGTCGAGAAAACCTGCGACTTCTTGGTCGGGATTGTCGTGTTGCGGTCGATCAGACGCGTAAACACACCGCCCAGCGTTTCAATGCCAAGGCTCAGCGGGGTGACGTCGAGCAGCAGAACGTCTTTGACGTCGCCGGCCAGAACGCCGCCCTGAATGGCCGCGCCATCGGCAACGACTTCGTCGGGGTTGACGCCGCGGTGCGGCTCTTTGCCAAAGAAGTTTTTGACGACTTCGATGACTTTGGGCATGCGGGTCATACCGCCGACCAGAACGACTTCGTCGATATCACCGGGTTTCAATCCGGCATCTTTCAGCGCGGCCTTGCAAGGCTCCAGCGTTTTTTCGATCATGTCGCCGACCAGCTGTTCCAGCTTGGCGCGGGTCAGTTTGACGTTCAGGTGTTTTGGCCCCGACGCGTCGGCGGTAATGAACGGTTCGTTGATTTCGGTCTGCATCGATGACGACAGTTCTTTTTTCGCCTTCTCCGCCGCGTCTTTCAAACGCTGCAGGGCGATTTTGTCATTGCGCAGGTCAATGCCGTTTTCTTTTTTGAATTCTTCGGCAAGGAAATCGATGATGCGCAGGTCAAAATCTTCACCGCCCAAAAACGTATCGCCGTTGGTGGATTTGACTTCAAAAACGCCGTCGCCGATTTCAAGGATGGAAACGTCAAACGTACCGCCGCCCAGGTCATAGACCGCGATGGTGCCGGATTGTTTTTTGTCGAGGCCATAGGCCAGCGCGGCGGCCGTTGGCTCGTTGATGATACGCAAAACCTCAAGCCCCGCGATCTTGCCCGCGTCTTTGGTGGCCTGACGCTGGCTGTCGTTGAAATAGGCGGGGACAGTGATGACGGCTTTGGTGACTTTTTCGCCCAGATAATTCTCGGCGGTTTCTTTCATTTTCTGCAAGACCATGGCCGAGATTTGCGACGGCGCCATTTTCTCGCCGTCGATTTCGACCCAGGCCGCGCCGCCGTCGCCTTCGATGATTTTGAAGGGGGCTTTGTCGCGCATTTTCTTCACTTCCGGCTCGTTGAACCGGCGGCCGATCAGGCGTTTGATGGCATGCAGCGTTTTGTCGGGGTTGGTGACGGCCTGACGCTTGGCGGGCTGGCCGACCAGACGTTCGCCGTCCTTGGCGAAGGCGACCATCGACGGAGTCGTGCGCGCGCCTTCGGTGTTTTCGATGACTTTGGGCTTGTCGCCTTCCATGATGGCCACGCAAGAGTTGGTCGTGCCAAGGTCGATACCGATGATTTTGCTCATGATTTTATCCTTTCAAGTGGCAAATATATGGGAAAAGCCCTGCAATCAGGCACCTTTCCACGATTTCCATATGCTTCGAGCGTTTTTGAAGCGTATTTCGCCTAGAAACTACACCCGTTTCCGTCCGAAGTGAAGGTCTTTGTGTCGTTTTTTATACGCAGGGGCGGCCGGTTCGGATGTGGCCTGTTCACGAAATAGCAACTTTCCGCATGCTAGAATTTAGGGTGTTCGGGACGCATTTCCAGAGGATATTTCATGTCAAAAATCAGAATATGGGGCGCGGCGCTGGCCGTGGCCGCGGGTGTGGCTTTTACAGCGGCATCGGCAGGGGCAATTGCGCAAGAGGCATGCAACAAACACTGCGCCGCGCTGCCCGAACTGCGCTACAGCAGCCCCGACGATATCCCCGAAGCGGTCATTCATATTTTTCTCAATACCGAATTTTTGGAGGCGGTGCTTTCGCAGGGGCTCGGTATTATTCGCGGCGCGGGTGGCGACAAACGCCATCTCACCAAAGCGTTTGTCGAAAGCCAGAAGCAAAAAGAAGAAAGAGACCGCCGCCGGCAAGCTTTGACCAGCGTCGTCGTGTTTGACACGAATTTTGACGGTTTTGTGACGGCAGCCGAGATTGAAGAGGGTTTACGCATAGATCAGCATCAGCGCGGTGATGATAACTGGGTGACGCGGCGGCGTGATGAACTGATGCGGATGGATGCGGATGGCGACGGACGTATCTCTCTGCGCGAGGCGGCTGAGAATCCACCGCAGCGCGGCGGAAACTATCGTCATATGTCACAATCCGACAGGCTGGAAAAATTGCTGGCGCTTGATATGAATGGCGACGGTGTTTTATCGGACTTGGAACTGGAGTCTGTCCTGCGTGCAGCCTTCACTGTACTGGATGCAGATGGAGATGGCCGTTTGACGCAAAATGAAAAACAGCCGCTGCATGACCGCCAGCGGCGCCAGCAAGAGCGTGCCAGACTTGAAGAAACCGCGCGGAAATGCGCTTTGCCAAAGCCCGCAGCAGATGACGATATCGCCTTTCTCGGCATACGCACGGCGAGCGCTTTGAGTACGGCAAGTATTGCGCCGGCAGGACGCACGACCCATGCGGCAGAGGTCAGTGTCAGCGCATTGGACAAGAAAAATTATCTGGTCTTGGCATCCCTGCAGCCTGTGATCTGGGATATAACCGGTACCACCAGCCGGATTTCCCAAGTGGTCGTTTTTGGCCCGCGCGGACAAGCGGGGCCGCAGGCTGGCGTGCGCGGTATGCCCGAAGACCGCGTTGTCTTTCTGACGACCGAAGACTGCCTGCCGCGTCTTTCAAGCGAGCTGGGCGGGCGCGAAGCCGAAATGAAAAATACCTCTGCCGCGCTGGAGCTGTTTTTAGGGCGGGCGCCCGAGGTTGCACAGGGCATCGATCTGTTGCATGAAACAACGCTGCTGCGCGGCGGTTTTGTGCTGGTGCGCCACCCGTCCCCGCAAAAGCTGGAGAAACCGCTGGCCGGATTTGATGCGGAGATCTGGATGGAAAAGATTGCCTCTGCCAAGATGGACCTGCGCCTGATCGCGGCGGCGGATGTCGTTTCGCCGTCTAAGGCTGTTGATCTGTCCACCTTGCCCGGCGCTTACGGGCTTGCCAAATTTGTGTATGATGGCGTGATCGAAAAAGTCTCTACCGGCCGTTTTGCCCGTGTCATCGGTGCGGGCGGCAGCAGCGTGACCATCATCGAAGGCGGCGGGCAGGATAATATCGTCATCAACGGCGTCCCTGCCGGAGAACAGGCCGGTCGGCGTGTGCCGATCTATGAGTATCGGCTGAAGCGCGAAGTGCCTGATCTCAATGTGCGCAGCATGGGCCTGAACAAGCTGCTGGTGCCTTTGAATGTCAAGGTGGCCGATGATATCGGCATGCGCGAATGCACCGGCGAAAAAGGCCCCGCGGGTGAGCGTGTTTTCGCCATTCACTGCCGTTAAGATATGTTCAGAGGGGCGGCAGCGACCGTTTCCTGATTTGGACGGTTCTGCCAACCGTCATGTCTTCGCGCAGGCCTTCGGTGATGGGGCGGAGGTCGTCGAGAATAATTCTTTCGCGGCAGTCTTCGATGGTTTTTTCGATGGCATCGGCGACGGTGGAATAGTTTTTGTCGCGCGCGGTTTGTGCAGGCGTTTTGCCGTTTCTTGCGGGTTTCACCGGATTGGCGCCGGCGTCGATCAGTGCCAGCGCTGTTTCCTTGCGCCCTGCGGCGGCGGCGGCGCAAAGTGCGGTATCGCCGCGGCGGTCGAAATGGTCGGCATCCAGTCCCCAGCCGATCACGGCCTTGAGAAAATCGTCATTGCCCCTGCCTGCCGCCTGCGTCAGCACATTGCGGCCCGTGCTGTTGCAATCGTCGATGCGCGCACCGGCACGTAAAAGGCGCAGGGCAATCTCGCTGTCGCCCCAGTATGCGCACCACAAAAGCGGCGTGTTATCCTGATTGTCCTTGGCATGCACAGAGGCGCCGGCATCGAGAATTTTACCGGCCATCTCCGTATGGCCGTAACGGATGGCCAGCATCAGCGCGGTCAGCCCGTGCGTGTTTTTTTCCTGCACCGATGCGCCGCGCGCCAGAAGGTCTTTGAGCTTGGCCAGATCGGCCTGCGGGGCACGGCCCTGACCGAGCTGCTCCAAAAGCGCCTGCCCCAGACGCGAGGCTTCGGTCTGCGCGTTCGTGGTGGCGGTATTGAAAGCGGGGCTGGCGGACGGCGTGTTGTTCACAGGGTTACTCTGGTGGACATTTGGGCCATGTCATTTTCGGGCAGAAGGTCTTGTCAAACGCTCTCGTCGATCTGGCTGCCTTCTGCAGCGATGCCGCCCTTGGCGATACCCACGCGCGCCGAGCGCAGCAGACGGTCGTGAATGGTATAGGTCGGCTCCAGCACTTGCAAAATCGTGCCGGGTTTTTGATCCGGCGCATCGATTTCGAACATCACTTCGTGCAGGTTGGGGTCGAACATCTGGCCGAGCGGGTCGATTTTTTTGATGCCGTTGTTTTCAAGGCTACGGAGAAGCTCGCGCTCCGTCGCTTCGACGCCGGTGAAGATGGTCTTGAGCGGCCCGTCCTGCGTGCGTTGCTCCGGCGTGATCGCGGCGAGGGCGCGACCAAGATTGTCGGCAACGCTCAGCAGTTCGCGCGCAAAAGACGACACGGCAAATTTGGCAGTATCCTGACGTTCTTTTTCCATGCGCTTGCGGGTGTTTTCGGCTTCGGCGAGGGCGCGCAGCGTCTTGTCGTTCAGCTCGGCCAGTTTTTCCTCCAGCTCGGCCACGCGCGCTTCGGCGGCGGCCAGTGCGCCGGCGATGCCTTCGCCCGCGGGAATATCCGCGCCCGGCAAGATGTCATCGGCGGGGGGAACGTCCTGATGGTGTTCGGATGGTTTGGTCATGGTTTTCTCAATCTCCGTCAAAACGTGTATATGCGTGTAAAACGCGAAAACAGCCACATGAATATGGCTGTTTTCGGTGTCTGTTTCAAGCCTGTGGCACGGGTATGTTTAAGGCCTGTGGCACGGGCATGTTTCAAGCCTGTGGCGCGGGCATGTTTAAAACCCGTGGCACGGGAGACTTAAAACTGCGGCGTGATAATCACTTTGGCCGGACGAATAAGACGACCTTCGATTTCATAGCCCTTCTGCGCAACCTGAATCACGGTTTCCGGATCGACGCCATCTTTCGGCTGTACCGCCAGCGCTTCGTGCTTGGAGGGGTCAAATTCCTCGCCCATCGGGTTGATCGATTTGATGCCGAATTTGTTGAAAACCTGCGTCAGCTGGTTGATGGTCTTTTCGACGCCTTCGGCCAGTTTGGCAAATTTGGGGTCGCTGTCGCGGTCTTTTTGCGGAATAGCGCTGAGCCCCAGCTCCAGCGTATCGATCACGGGCAGAACTTCTTTCACGAATTTCTCGACCGCGAATTTCTTGTCCTGTTCGAACTTGGCTTCGGCGCGGGTCAATGATTTTTGCGCTTCTTCCAGTTTGTTGCGCGCGGTCATGCTGTCTTGTTGCAGCGTGCCGATGCGGCTGGAGACCTGAATGAATTTCTGTTGCAGCTCGTCACGCTCTGCGCGCAGGCTTTCGATGGTATCTGCGGGGGCGTCTTCATCGTCCAGAATATCACCGAACAGCTCTTCGCGGCGGCGGCGGCGGGCTTCTTCCGCGGCGGCGTCTTCGGCGGCATAATCATTGTCGGCGTCGCTGTCTGCGCCCGTTTCCTGGCCTTCCGGTTCGCCCGCGGGGGCGGTTTTGGGGGTGTCGTCCTGCGGTGCTGCGTCTTTCTTCGGATCGGCCATAGGTTGAGGTCCTTATGTCGTATGCGGTGAATTTATTTTGATTGTCATATTGTTAAACCATGACCGCCGCAGAGTCAAACCATTTTTTCATATGCTTTTCAAAGGCGTAGTGGAAATAGGCATCAGTTGCCGAGAATCCGCCCGATAATCTGTGACGTATAGTTCACGACAGGGATGACGCGGCTGTAATTCAGGCGCGCGGGGCCGATGACGCCGATGGCACCCATCACACGCGCATCCTGCGTGCGGTAGGGGGAAACGATCATCGAACAGCCGGAATGCCCGAAAAGTTTGTTTTCCGCCCCGATATAAATTTTCACGCCGTCGCCCTGCGTGGTCGCCTGCAGCAGCCGCAGCATGCTTTCCTTGGTCTCGAGCGCATCGAACAGGCTGCGGATACGGTCGAGATCTTCGATGGCGGTGACATCATCCAGCAGCTTGGCCTGTCCGCGCACAAACAGATGCCCGCCTGCATCCGCAGGGGCAAGGCTGGCGATACCGGCCTCCACCACGCGTGTGGTCAGGGCATCCAGCTGTGTGCGGTCGCGCAAAAGCTCGGCACGGATATATTCCGCCGCCTGCGCCAATGTTTTGTCGGCAATGCGTGAATTGAGGTAATTGGCGGCGCGGGTCAGCGATGTGGCGGTCACATCGGGCGCGATGTCCAAAAGGCGGTTTTCGACCAGCCCCGCGCTGGTGACCAAAACCGCCAGCGCGCGCCCCGGTGCCAGCAGGACAAATTCAACTTGCCGCACGGGGTCTTCGGATTTGGGCGCAAAAACCAGACCGGCGCAAGACGACAGGCCGGAGAGAAACTGGCTGGCCTGCTCCATGATGCCGGTCACGGATTGGCCGCGCGCCGCGCCCAGACGGTGATCTATTTTTTCACGCTCCGCCGCGCTCAGGTCGTCGAGCTCCAGCAGGCCTTCGACAAAAACGGTCAGGCCGCTATCGGTCGGCAAGCGTCCGGCAGACGTATGCGGGGCATAAAGAAGACCGCGTTCTTCCAGATCGGCCATGGCGCTGCGGATGGTGGCAGGCGACAGGCGCATGCCCAGCTTTTGCGAAATGGCGCGCGAACCGACCGGCTCCCCCGTTTCGACATAGGCATCTACAACCAGTTTGAGAATCTGGCGGGTTCTTTCGTTCATCTCTTTTATCATGTGCATGAATATAGGCGATCAGACATGAAAAACCAATAAATACAATGAAATGGATCATGGGTGCGGGTGGGGCGATATAAGATTGACATAACTAGAAAAATCCTTATAGTTTGAGGCAGTCAAAAACAAAAAACGAATCCCAGAGAGTTTTGAGCATCACCCATGAGCCAGAAACCCGATTTTTATCAAGTGCTCGGTGTCGAGCGTACAGCCGGTGAAGCAGACATCAAAAAAGCGTTTATGCGCATCACGATGACCTGCCACCCTGACTCCGCCCCGTACAAAAAATTGAATGATGAGCAAAAAGCCGAAGCGGATGTAAAATTCGCCTATGGCAAGGAAGCGCAGACCGTGCTGCTCGACCCCGTCAAGCGTGCGGCTTACGATAAGTTTGGTCATCCCGGTCTCGACAGTATCGCGAATGGTCAGCAGCCCCAGCAAAGCTGGAGCGATGCGATGGGCCCCGTCAAAAAACGCGTCCGCACCAACGAAGAGGTCTTCGATTTCTTTGACCGTGCGGCAGAGCGCAACGGCACCGCGTCCAAAGCCGAAACCAAGACGAGCGACGGGCCGGAGCTGAGCGAAGAAGACATGCGCCGCGCCGCTGCCGAAGCGCGCCGCCGTAACCGTGGCCAGAGCCAGCCCGATATCGGCTCTTCCGCCTATGTCGCCCCCAAGCCGGAGCCGAAGCCGGAGGTAAAGCCGGCCCCTGCTGCACAAAAACCTGCTGAAAAAACGACCGCCAAGCCGACGTCGATTTTTGAAGATGTTGCCGAAAAAGTATCCGAAGCGGCTGGTCGCCTGCGCGGCGCCGCGTCGGACGATGTAACCCTGCCCGCCGAAGTGCTGGAGAAATTCCGCGACAACCTGCAGGATTTCATCGGCGAAGTCGATAACGCCATCCGCCAGTCGCGCCGCAGCGGGCCCAAGGGCGGTTATAATCGTTGATTTTTCTTTATCCCTTAAGGGGTAGCTTTTCGGCCCGTATGTTTTATACTGCGGGCCGTTTTGCATGACGACAAAGTCGTTTTGCATGTGGACAGCTGCTCTGCTGCATGACTGCAAATAACCGATGATGAAAGGACTTTCCATGCGCCCCTCAGGCCGCACGCCAGATGCCCTCCGCGCCGTGATCCTCGAGCCGGGTTTTTCCAAACATGCCGAAGGCTCCTGCCTTGCCCGTTTTGGCGATACGCATGTGCTGTGCACCGCAACGGTCGAAGACCGTGTGCCGCCCTGGCTGAAAAACAAAGGCAAGGGCTGGGTCACGGCCGAATACGGCATGCTGCCGAGATCGACGGGTTCGCGCACCGACCGCGAAGCGGCGCGCGGTAAGCAATCCGGCCGCACGCAGGAAATCCAGCGTCTCATCGGCCGCGCCCTGCGCGCGGTGGTCGATCTTGAAAAGCTCGGCGAAGTGCAAATCACGCTCGATTGCGATGTTATTCAGGCCGATGGCGGTACGCGTACCGCGGGCATCACCGGCGCCTATGTCGCGCTGCGCATGGCGATTGATCACCTCATCCGCATTGGTGCAGTCAAACAAGACCCGATCATCGACGCCGTCGCCGCGGTTTCCTGCGGTTTGTACAAAGGCGTTGCCGTACTGGACCTTGATTACGCCGAAGATTCAAATGCCGAAGCCGATGCGAATTTTGTCATTACCGGCGCAGGCGGCCTTGTTGAAATTCAGGGCACAGCCGAACACCGCGCGTTCAGCGAAGAACAGTTTCTGGATATGCTCAAACTCGCGCGCAAAGGCACGGCCGAACTGGTCGAGTTGCAAAAGAAAGCCGCCGCCGCATAGTTTTTTAAGGAGATATTTTCATGAAACCGCAAAAGCCGATGCCGGAAACCCTGCGCTATAAAAACTACGTCGCCAATCTGCGCCACAAGCCGCCCTATGCCAAAGAAGCGGCACTGCTCAAGGAAATTGCGGGCGGCGTGCAGTGGCGCATGGATGCGGCAATCGAGGCCATGACCGCGCCGAATTCAAAGGGACAGTTTTCCGACCGTGCGTTCATAAACCGTTTTACTATCATGAAACAGGCCGCCATGTTTGGCCGTTTGCAAACGACGCAGAAGCTGGCCGCGGCTTTTAATTTTACCAATGAAGGCAACCATCATGCCGATGGCGCTGTGATTGCCGCCTTTCATGTGGCTGTTTTACACGGACATTACAAAGTAGCCGATTTCCTACACAAGGAATGCGGCGCGCATCCTGACTATGACAGCGGTGACCGTACCGTACCGCCGATGGGCTGGGCGCTGAGCGAGGGGAACCTCAAAAAAATCGCCTATTTGGTCGATAAGGGGGCAAACCCTTCTTATGCGCTTGTAACCGCTGTCGGCAGCGCCAAAAACGGCAAGGCCGAGGTTGATCTGCTGATTGCCAAAGGGGCAGATGTCAATTATGCAGCGCAGGATTTCTGGACACCGTTTTTGCAGGCCGTCAAATATCGCCGTTTTGATCTGGCCGAACATCTGCTGGACAAGGGCGCTGACCCGACAAAATCGGGCGGCGAGGTGATGCTGAACCTGATCTCGGCAAAGAACGACAAGCTGCTTCAAAAAGTCATTGAGCGCGGCGCGAAGCCGGATACCGATCTTTTGCAGCGCGCGCTTTATGACGGCAACATGTCTGCCGCTGAAATCATGATGAAGTCCGGGAAGATTGATATTAACGCGCAAGGCGGCGCGGCACTGCTGACGGCCATTCGCGTCAAAGACCAGCCCGAAGCGGTGATGTTCTGCCTGGCCCATGGCGCAGACCCGAAAATCGCCTACCAAACCGCTTGCAAGCCGAAGCAAAGCTGGGAAATGCGCAGTGACGAGGAAAAAGTGCAGGAATATCTGCTGCGCCTGATCCAGCAGCCGCCCGTTGCCCCTGCCGCGGCCGCACCCAAAACGCCCAAGCCGCCACAGCCGTAAACAAGCGAAAGACGACCGATGCCGATTCATATCCTCAAAGCCGACAACGACCAATCCCCGCCGCGTATGTTTGACGGTGATGAAATTGTTTTTGCCACGCATAATGCGGGCAAGGTAAAGGAAATCCGCGATCTTTTGGGCGCGCGCGTCGCCAAGGTTTCGATGGCGGCGGATTACGGCCTTGCGGCGCCGGACGAAACCGGCAGCAGTTTCGTAGAAAACGCGCTTATCAAGGCACGCTATGTGGCCGAACAGACCGGCAAAGTCGCGCTGGCCGATGACAGCGGCATCTGTATGGCGGCGCTGGATGGCCAGCCCGGCATTTACGCCGCCGACTGGGCTGAAAAAACCGATGGCACGCGCGATTTCGCGATGGCGATGCAAAAAGCGCATGACATGGCGGTTGAAAAACACGGCGACTGGGCGGCGGCGCCCAAAGACGCCTATTTCGTGTCCTGCCTTGTGCTGGCCTGGCCTGATGGCCATGCCGAGGCTGTCGAAGGTCACGCGCAGGGCGCGCTGGTCTGGCCGCCGCGCGGCGATCAGGGGTTTGGCTATGACCCGATGTTTGTGCCTGCCGGTGATTTGCGCACCTATGGCGATATGCCGCCCGAAGACAAAAAGAAAACCAGCCACCGCGCCGCGGCTTTCCGTCTGTTGATCGAGCGATGCTTCCGTTAGAAAAAAAACAAACATCAGCCGCGGCGGCAACAGAACAGGCGCTTGCCGTTTATGTTCACTGGCCGTTTTGCAAATTCAAATGCCCTTATTGCGATTTCAACAGTCATGTGCGCGAAAAAATATCGCATGACGACTGGCGCGCCGCCTATGTGCGCGAAATGCAGCATTACCGCACGCTGACAGGGCCGCGCCAGATACAGTCGGTTTTTTTTGGTGGCGGTACGCCATCGCTGATGGAGCCGCAAACGGCGGCTCTGGTGATAGAGACGATTGCCGATCTTTGGGGTTTGCCGCAAGGCACCGAGGTCACGCTGGAGGCCAACCCGACATCGGTCGAGGCCGATAAGCTGCGCGCCTTCAAATTGGCGGGCATCAACCGCGTCTCGCTCGGCGTGCAGGCGCTGAAGGATGCCGATCTTCAAACGCTGGGCCGCCAGCATTCGGCGGCGGAGGCTTTGGCGGCTGTTAAAATGGCCGCGGAGATTTTCGAGCGATATTCTTTCGATCTGATCTATGCCCGTCCGGCGCAAAGCGTGGAAGACTGGCGTGCCGAACTGACGGCGGCGCTGCCCTATGCGCGCGGGCATATGTCGCTTTATCAGCTGACCATCGAAGAAGGCACGCAGTATCATACGCTGTACAAGCGCGGGGATCTGAAAATCCCCGATGAAGAAACCGCCGCGCGTATGTATGAACTGACGCAGGACATGATGGATGCTGCGGGCATGCCGGCCTACGAGGTGTCGAACCACGCGCGTTTTGGCGATGAATCGCGGCACAATCTGGTCTATTGGCGTTACGGCGATTATGCGGGCATCGGCCCCGGCGCGCATGGGCGTTTGACCTTGAACGGTGTCAAACAGGCCACGCGCGCGCACCGTGCGCCAGAGCTATGGCTGGAGCGCGTGCGCGAAAGCGGCCATGGCGCGCATGATTTTGAAGCTGTTGATTTTGCAGAACGCGGGCGCGAGGCGCTGATGATGGGGCTGCGTCTGGCCGAAGGTGTCCCGCTTTCGCGCATTGAAGCCGAAACAGGTAAGAGTTTTTCAGAGTTTATTAACCTTGCGCAGGCGAGAATACTGGAAGATGAGGGGCTTTTGACCCTCGCCCATGGTACGGTGGCCGCAACGCCGCAGGGGCGTCAAAAGCTCAATGCCGTACTGTCCTTCCTGCTCGCCGCCTGACGGGAGTCACCCTTTGATGCAACATGTCGACTTTGAAAAAAATCCGCGTGCTTTTATGGCGCGACACGGGGCATGGCTCAGGGCGCATCCTGCCGAGCATAATGTTATCCTGTCAATGTGTCAGGCCGCCGAACGCCAGATGGCGCGCGGCGAGACGCCGGATATCCGTTTTATCACCCTGAGCGGCGACGGGGAGCCGCAAGTTGCCGCCGTGCAGATGCCGCCGCATAATCTTGTCCTCAGCCGTGCGGCGGGCGACGATATCGGATTTCTGGCAGAGCTGATGGCCGAAAAGACGCCTTCTTTTCCCGCCATTGTCGGGCCGAGCGATGTCGCCGCCGCCTTCGCCGAACAATGGACAAAGCTGACCGGGCAAAAAACAATCGAATATATGGACCAGATCATATACGCGCTCAAAGCCGTACATTTCCCGCCGGCGGTTGCCGGTAGTTTTCGCCTCGCCCACGAAGGGGAAGCGGAGATGCTGGCCGAATGGATGATGGCCTTTGCGCGCGACAGCCTGCCAAAGGCCGAGCATCTGTCATCGGAAGAAGCCCTGCAGAAAACCGAAGACCGTATCGCACAGGGCAGTCTGGCTGTATGGGATGTGGACGGGGCGGCGGTATCGCAGGCAGGCGTGTCGGGCACGGACAGTGTGGCACGCGTCAGTCTTGTTTATACGCCGCCTGATATGCGCGGCAAGGGCTATGCCAGCGCGGTTGTGGCGCGGCTGTCGCAGCAGCTTTTGGAACAGGGGCGTGATATGTGCTGTCTTTATGCCGATGCGCGCAATCCGGTTTCGAACTCGATATACCGCAAAATCGGGTATCAGTTCGTCGGGCGCTCCAGCCTCTATGTGCTCGAAAAATAAGACCGGTCAGAGGTCGAAATCACGGCCCTTGGATTTGAAGACGGGGGCTTCGGGCACCGGAATATGCGGCAATGTGGCATAAAGTTTTTTGCACACTTCCGCATAGGAATCCGACAGCATATTAAAAGACAGCACCATCTGTTTACGCATGGCGGTCAGGTTTTCTTTTGATACGGCATCATCGGGCACTTTGGGGCGCTGCAATCCGGCAGCATCAATACTAACACCCATCGACTGCGCCACTTTGCCGAAAAGATCGCTCAGTTCAGGGTCCGGAATATCTGTCATGACACCAAAAGCGCCGACAGGCTTTTCGGTCAGAATTTTTTGCTGGATAATCTGGCGGCTTTTCGGCAGGTCACCCTCGGCGGCTTCGATCAGGCGCTTGCAATCAAAAATGGCGGCCTCGTGGCCGGTTGTGTAATCGACATCGTAGTACATGTGCTGGAATTGCGGCGGCTTCACGCCGATGGAAGAGGCAAGGGAAGAGCTGCGCAGGCTGGCCTTGCTCAGGGCGCCTGTCATTGACCCGGGGGCACCACCAGGAGCGCCGTCCATCAGGTGGCGGATGCCGCTGGCCAAAAGTGCCCAGGATTCTTTCTGCGCGCTGTCCTGCATTGCGCCGGGCGCGGCAAGGCTGATGTCGATAATCAATGTGGGTTTGATCGCGGCTTGCTGTTCTTCGATGACCTCGAGGATTTTGCGCAAGGTCAGATAACGGTCGCCCTGAAAACGGGGGTTGTTCTGATCGGTCATGCTCTCGTCCCTTACATGCGTGGCGCCAAGGCCAAAGGCGGAAAAATCCAGCGGTTTCAAGCCGCTGATATTTACTGTTATAGCAAATATCTGCGATTCTTGCAATCATATGCCATAATAATTTTAAATCCGGAGCCGATCCGTCACAAAAAAACACCGGAAGCGGCGCTCCCGGTGTTTTTGAAGGTTCGGACAAAAAGTCCGGATTATTGCGGCAATCCGCCCATCAGGCCGCCGATTTCGGAGCCATTCAGGGTCATGCGGCCATCTGCGGTGACGGCGAAGGCATAGCGGCGGATGGGCTTGCCGTCTTCGGTGTCCTGCTGGCCGAGCACTTGCAGGAAGCTCAAGCCTTGCAGGGCGCGGCGGCTTTGGCGGGTATTACCGCCTTCAAGCTTTTTCAAAAGCTCGTCCAGTCCCTGAATGGTCAGCGTCATTTCACCGACAGCGAGCTTGGCAGCCCCCGGCGTTGCCTTGAACGAGCCGAAAAGCTTTGTCGACAGATCTTGCGAGCGCATGAAGGTATTGCGCACGGAAACGCTTGACCCTGCTGCTGTCAGCATCTGGGGCAGTACCATCGCCGCAGCCATAACTTGCGATTCAGTATGGCGCTTCAGGTTGCTGGGCTGGCCACGAAGTTCAGCATCTTCCGCCATACGTGCGGCGCGTGTGCCTTGTACCAGCAGGCCGGCAAAGGTTTTATAGAGGCTGGACATCGGCATATCGTCCATATAGAGCTCGATACTGGCGTTTTGTGGCAGATAGCCTGCGCTTTCGGGTGCAACGACGTTACTGCCGGAAAAGTCTTTCAGGGCGACCTGAGCGGTAAGGCTGCCTTTTTCACTTTTCAGGCCTTTGATCTCCACCATCGATGTGAGCGCAGCCATGCGCAGCGCGCGCGGCTCTTCTGGTGTTTGTCCTTCGGGGGCGGGCAGCGGTGCGACATCGATGCTCAGGTTTTCGACCGCAAATTCGGTTTTAGCGCCGGCGAAGACAGTAGTGCCATCGCCAATCATAACTTCCAGAACCTTTTCGACATCTTCGACGGGTTTGCCATCTGCGCTTTTGACCAAATCCTGCATGTTTTTACGGCTTTGTAGAATCATTCCCAGGTCAAAGCTATCGTAGTCGGTTTTATTGTAGAAGCGTGACAGCCGAACTTTACCGCCGGCGGCAAAGTCCGTCTTGCCAAGCGTCATGCGCATGTTGCGCAGTTCTGTTTCAATCGGACCGCTCCAGGTGCCGTCTTCATTCGGCTGCATGTTCACGATAAGGCGGAGATTTTCGAGCGTCGCGCCGAAATCATTGTCTTTCTCAATAGAGACTTTGAGGTCGCCGTATTCGGCATCAACGCGCGTGGGATACTGCAATGTCGCCTGCCAAGCCATGGCAAATTTTTGCTTGCCAATATGCAAGCTCAGCTTTTCACCGTCGGCAGCGTTAAAATGCAGCGTAGGTTGCAGCGCCATGCTGGCCAGATATTCATCTACGCGCTGGCCGTGAGTGACGTTCAGCACAACCGTGCCGATATCAACGGTGCCCATACCGGGATAAACATAGGAAACGTCGGGCAGGCGCACTTCGTAATAGCTGCCTTTGATCGACACTTGCGGATCGCCCATTTTCAGGCCCTCACCGCTTTGGGCGGCGACATCGCGTTCGAATTTGATGGTTTCGTCAATCACGCGGCGCAGCTCGGCTGCCCCGTCTTCGCTGACGGCTTTTTGTGCAAAAGCGGCGGCCGGGGAAAGCGCCAGCACAGCCAGCACCATGAAAGAAAACACAAATTTACGCATGACACACCCTTGTAGAGACAGGTAAAAAAACAACTTATAATTTAGAGATAGAAGCCCATATCCCACTATGCAAGAAGACTCTTAAGTAATTCTTATCAAACCCCGTTGAAATAGTCATAAATCGGGACTAGAACAGTGTTTTGCAGGCGGTGCAGGGGCAAGGAGCGTTATGTCATGAAAGAATACACACGCCGATGGCGGCTCTGGGCGGTGGTCCTGCTGCTTTGCGCCGGGCTTCTGGTCGGGGCGAAACCGGCGGCGGCGGTTTATGTCGCAGGGGGCGATCTCGTCAAAAATTGTCTAAGCGAGCGCAAACAAGACGTCTATGCCTGCGTGCATTATGTCGCGGGCGTGATCGATTATCACACGGTGATGCAGGCGCTGGGCACGGCGCCAACGCTGGCTTTTTGCATTCCGGCGAATGTCGGCATCACTGAAGCGGCTTTTGTTGTTTTGACCTATCTGCGTGCGCATCCGCAGCATGACGGTTTTGTGGCGGCCATGGCTGTGCCGCTTGCTCTTAACAAAGTCTATCCCTGCCGCAAACCTGCGCCCAAAGCGACTAAGAAAAAGAAATAAGGATATCCCGCGCGTGAGCAAAGCCGCCGTCAAAACAGAAAAGCCGCTGTTCAATCTGACAAGCGATTTCACGCCTGCCGGCGATCAGCCGCAGGCGATTGCCGAATTAACGGCTGGCCTGCGCGCGCTTGAAAAAAATCAGGTGCTGCTGGGTGTGACCGGCTCCGGCAAGACCTTTACCATGGCGCATGTGATCAACAACCTGTCGCGCCCGACGCTGGTGCTGGCGCATAACAAGACGCTGGCCGCGCAGCTATACGGGGAAATGAAAGAGTTTTTCCCCGACAATGCCGTCGAATATTTTGTGTCCTACTACGATTACTACCAGCCCGAAGCCTATGTGCCGAAGACAGATACTTTTATCGAAAAAGACGCCACAATCAACGAACAGATTGACCGCATGCGCCACGCCGCCACGCGCGCGCTGCTGGAGCGGCGCGATGTTATCGTGGTCGCCAGTGTGTCGTGTATCTACGGCATCGGCGACGTTGAAACCTATCAGGGGATGGCGTTTGATATCACAGTTGGTGATAATATCGACCGCAATGAACTTTTGCGCAAGCTGGTCGATATCCAGTACAAACGCAATGACATCGATTTTTCGCGCGGGTCGTTCCGCGTGCGCGGCGATATCGTCGAAGTTTTTCCCGCTCACCTGGACGACCATGCATGGCGCGTGTCACTCTTCGGCGATGAAATCGAAAGCATCACCGAAATCGACGCGTTGACAGGGCAAAAAAGCGGCAGTTTCGACAGCGTCCGCATCTATGCCAATAGCCACTATGTGACGCCCAAACCCACCATGCAGCAGGCGATCAAGCAGATCAAAGCCGATTTGCACACGCGGCTTGATGAACTGCGGGCGCAAAACAAGCTGCTCGAAGAACAGCGCCTTGCGCAGCGCACGCAATTTGATTTGGAAATGCTGGAGGCAACGGGCATGTGCGCGGGGATCGAAAACTATTCGCGCTATCTGACCGGCCGCAAGGCGGGTGATCCGCCGCCGACGCTGTTTGAATATTTGCCCGAAGACGCGCTTTTGGTTGTAGACGAAAGCCATGTCATGTTGCCGCAGCTGCGCGCCATGTATAACGGCGACCGTGCGCGCAAGCAGACGCTGTCCGACTATGGTTTCCGCCTGCCGGCCTGCCTGGATAACCGTCCGCTGAAATTCGAGGAATGGGACGACATGCGCCCGCAAACCGTTTTTGTTTCCGCCACCCCCGGCCCGTGGGAGCTGGAGAAAACCGGCGGCGTCTTTACAGAGCAGGTCGTGCGCCCGACCGGCCTGACCGACCCCGAAGTTATTATCCGCCCGACCGAACATCAAGTCGATGACCTGCTGGCCGAATGCCGTTTGCTGGCCGCCAAGGGCCAGCGCGCGCTGGTCACAACGCTAACCAAAAAAATGTCCGAAGATCTGACCGAATATATGACCGAAGCGGGCATCCGCGTGCGCTATCTGCACTCCGACGTCGATACGCTGGAGCGTATCGAGATCATCCGCGATCTGCGTTTGGGCGTCTTTGATGTGCTGATCGGCATTAACCTGCTGCGCGAAGGCCTCGATATCCCCGAATGCGCGCTGGTGGCCATTCTGGATGCCGACAAGGAAGGATTTTTGCGCAGCAAAACATCATTGGTGCAAACCATCGGCCGCGCCGCGCGCAATGTTGAAGGCCGCGCCGTTCTTTATGCCGACCGCATCACCGACAGCTTGAAATACGCGATTGACGAAACCGCGCGCCGCCGTGAAAAGCAGAAAAAATATAACGCCGAAAACGGCATCACGCCCGAAAGCATCAAAAAGAAAATATCCGATGTTCTGGCCAGCGTGTTTGAAAAAGCCGACCGCGTCAATGTGCCCATCGTCGACGACATTCCGCATATGGTGGGCAATAACCTCAAGGCGCATTTGACCCATCTGGAGAAAAAAATGCGCGAAGCCGCCGCCAATCTGGAATTCGAAGAAGCGGCCCGTCTGCGCGATGAAATCAAAAAGCTGGAACAGGCAGACTTGGCCTTCCGCGAGGGTGTGGTCGATTAGGTTTACTTTCGTCTTTAAAAACAAAAAACGCCCCGGCAATTTGCGCGGGGCGTTTTGTTTGGCTCTGGGCTGTTACGCGTTGGGCTTCGGCGGTTTTGGCCCGTCGTTTTTGGGCTCTGCCGCTTTCGGCGCCGCTTTGGGGGCGGGCGGCGGTACTTCCAGCTCTTTGGCGTATTTCAGGAATTCGTTGATACGGGTGATTTCATCCTGCGAACGGCTGGCAATCTGCGCGATGAACTTGGTGACGTCCTTCAGGCTGCTCGGCGTTTCGATCTGTGTCATTTCCATTTTCAAAATGTCCTGGAAATCGGGATGCGACACCAATGCGCGTGTCCATTCCAGCGTGTCTTTGATGCCTTTGGCGTATTTCGCGCCGTTGCGCTCTTCGGCCTTGGCGATGATCTCTTCGAGGATCTGGATGTCGCCTTTGCCTTTGGTGTCGATCTCCAGCTTTTTTGCAACCGCAACGGTCAGGATTTTGACCTCGGCGATGACCGGCAGGACTTCATAGGCGGTCATGATCGTGCCCTTGCGCGGGGACGACAGGATATTTTTCTGTTCCACCAGCGCGGCGCTCAGGTCTTTGGTCAAAAGGTCAACGTTGTTGGAGTGCATAACCTTCGGCCCGTGTTTGCGGGCGAGATTGGCGAAGACAAGCGCGAGTTTGATCTGGGGAAACATGTCGAATCCTTTCGGCAGACGGGCGTTTATTATTATAAAGTGTTGTGAACAGCGTCATTTGTATACATAAAGAAAAGAACCGTCAAGCGGGCAGGGTACGGAAAAGCCCTATAATTTGACATAATTAATGCAAATTTACGCAGCCCGACCAAGGCCGGCGGGGCGCGGGGCCGGGCGGCAGCAGAGCGAATCGCCCGCTTGTCCTGCCGCGCCGTTTTGGACTACTGTGGGAAGACAGGGAAGAACGGAGAGAACGCTCAGGGGGCGCGGTAATGCCGCGCGGGGACATGACGCAAAAACGCCGTACCATACAGCCGGAACAAAGCCACGACATGATGCGCTGCGTCGTCGATGGCGCCGGCAATATGTTGTTTGTCTCGCCCGCGCTGGGCTGGGCGCTGGGGCAGAATGCCGGCGTGCTGCGCGGGCGGCCACTTGCTTCTATCATCGATGTGATTTTGCCGAAGGGCGAAGATAAACCCGCAAGCGGTTTTTACGAAGCCGTACTGCTGCGCCAGCACCGCGATCCGGTTGTCATGACCGCGCGCATCGATACCGTGGATGTGGGCGCCGATGCGCCCTATACCGTTGTCTGGCTCGACCCCGAAGGCCGCCTGCAGAAACAAAAGCAAAATGATTTTAGCGCCGCCGCACGCGAATTTGCGCTTTTTATAAGTGAAAACCGGCAAAAGGCAGAGGCGCTGGCGGATACCAAGCCCGACCTTGATTACATTTCCAATACAGACGGCGAGCTGCGGCACTTCCTCAATCTCACCACCGATCTTTTGGGTGTCTATCGCCGCGATATGTCCTTTGTGCGCGTCAATCCGGCATTCAACCGCGTGATCGGCTATACGGACGGGGAGCTGAAAATGTTTCCCTTCGTCGATCTGATCCATGCGGACGAACGCGACCATATCCTCAGCCTGATGCAAAAAGTCATTCATGCACCCGAAGGCGAAGAAGTGCGCATCGATTTTGAATGCCGCGTCCGGTGTAAAGACGGCACGTTCCGCTGGGTCGAATGGGTGCACAAAGTCACGGGCGAATATATTTATATCGTCGGCCGCGATGTCACCGACATCAAACAGCACGAAGTCGCATTGGAGCGGCGCGAACAACAGCTGTCCGAAGCGCAGAAAATCGGCCGCATGGGGCATTGGTATCTGGAGACGGGCCAGAACGTCATGGAATGGTCTGACCAGATCTATAGCATCCTTGGTGTTGAAAAAGGCAATTTCACCCCCAGCATCGGCAATGTCAGCGCGATGCTGCTGAAGCGTGATCTTGGCCGTGTTTACCGCGTCTTCCAGCGTGCGGCCATCCGCAAGCGTGACTACGAAGTTGAATTTGCGCTGCGCCGTCCGGGCGGCGATCTGCGCTATGTGCGCTGCGAAGGGCGCTGCAAGGTCAATCCGCGCACCGGCGCGACCGAGGCGCTGTTTGGCATCATGCAGGACATCACAGAGCGTACCCGCCACGAAAAGGCGCTGCGCGAAGCAAAAGAAGCCGCCGAAAGCGCATATGCCTCCAAAACCCGTTTCCTTGCGAATATGAGCCACGAACTGCGCACGCCGCTCAACGCCATCATCGGTTTTTCCGAGATGATCCAGCGTCAGCTGCTCGGCCCTGTTGGCAATGCGCGTTATCTTGAATACGTCGGCGGCATCCGCCAGTCGGGCGAGCATCTGCTCGATCTTATCAATGATATCCTTGATATGTCGAAAATCGAAATCGGCAAATATGAATTGTATGTCGAAGAACTCAACGTGGGCAAAATCATCCGCCTCGCCATCCATATGGTGGAAGGGCGTGCGCATGAATCGCAGGTGCGGCTGGTATCCGACGACATCCCCGACGATATCCAGATCATGGCCGACCGCCGCGCCATCATGCAGGTGCTTTTGAACCTGATGTCAAACGCGGTCAAATTCACCGAAGCCGGCGGCACGGTCGATATCCGCTGTTTCCGCGAACTGGGCGGCGTTGCGATTGTCGTCAGCGATACCGGCATCGGCATCCCCAAGGACAAGCTGGATGTGGTGACGCTGCCGTTCGAACAGGTCAGCTCCGAATTCACGCGCAACCACGAAGGCACCGGTTTGGGGCTCGCCATCACCAAAGACCTCATCGAGCTGCACGGCGGAACGCTCGACATCGACAGCGAAGTCGGCGTCGGCACCATCGTCACCGTCCTTTTGCCCGACCGCATCCCCGACAGCCGGAATGTGCGTCCGGCATAAAAGTCTCAACCTTCTGGCCGCGCAGGATTGAACTGAAGATAACAAAAAAGGCTCCGGTTTTGTAACGGGGTCTTTTTTCTGTTCGGGGTGTATGAAGAGTTAGGGCGCGAAGAGCAGCGTTTCTGCCTCTTCTTCGGCTTCAAGGCAGGCCTGAAGCCCGGCGCGGTAGTCGGGGTGGCGCAGGGTGACCCCGAGTTCGTTTTTGATGCGGTCGTTTTTGACACGTTTGTTGTCGCTGTAAAAGCTGCGCACCATCGGTGCGACATCGGCTTGTTCATACGCGACGATGTCGGGCGGGCAGAGGCCGAGCAGGTTGCAGGCAAAGGCAATCACTTCGTGGCTGCTGCTCGGGTAATCGTCGGCAAGGTTGTAAATCGCGCCGGGGTTCGGTTTGTCGATCGATGCGCGCAGCACCTGCACGATGTCATCGACATGAATGCGGTTGAAAACATGCCCGGGTTTGTCGATGCGCCGCGCGGTACCGCTGCGCACGGTGTCCAGCGCGCTGCGTCCGGGGCCGTAAATGCCGGACAGACGGAAGATATGCAGCGGGAAATCTTCGTTCATCAAAAGCGACAGCCACTGTTCTTCGGCGCGAGCGCGCTGGCTGCCGCGCTGGCTGGTCGGGGCCACGGGCGTGTCTTCATCGATCCAGCCGCCGTCGTGGTTGCCGTAAACGCCAGTGGTCGACAGATACCCCGCCCATTCAATCGTCCCGCATTCCAGCAAATCATGCGCATGCGCTTCAAAGGCGGGGTCGCCGCTGCGCGTGGGCGGAATGGAAAAAAGCACATGCGTCACGCCGCGAAAGCTGCCGAAGGGGTCGGGCAGGTGGTGTGTCGGCTCGAACAATTCGGCGGCGATGCCGTCTGCCGCCATTTGCGCGCGTTTGTCGGGGTCGGTAGTGGTGCCGGCAATATGCCAGCCCTCGCTGCGCAGCACGCTGGCCAGGGCGGCGGCACTATAACCATAGCCAAAACAGAAAAGCTTTTTATCGCGCGCGGCGGCGGCAAAGGGGCGTGAAATGTCGGCGGGTTGGGTCATGACATGGCCCCGCGATCAGAAATCCAGATTCTGATAATGGCTCGGCGGCGCAAAGCCGGGGATCATATCATCCAGCAGCGGCTTGAAGGCCGGACGCGATTTGATACGTGCGTACCAATCTTTGGCGGCTTTGTGTTCATCCCACGGCACATCACCGATATAGTCGATGGCCGACAGATGCGCGGCGGCCGTGACATCGGCCAGTGACAGGTCATCGCCGGCCAGCCAGCGGCGGCGCTCGGTCAGAAATCCGATATAATCGAGGTGGTAGTGGATATTGGCGTGACCGGCGCGGATGGACGGGCCGTGCGGCTCCCCCATTTTCAGGAAACGCTTCATCATTTTTTCGCCGACAAGGTTTTCGGTCACTTCGGCGTTGAATTTGTGGTCAAACCACGCGACAAGGCGGCGGGTTTCGGCACGCTGCAGCGGTGCCTGCCCCATCAGGTCGATGGTGTTGTAAACTTCGTTGAGGTATTCGCAAATGACCTGGCTGTCGGTCAGGATGGTGCCATCCGGTTCGATCAGCACCGGCACATCGCCGGCCGGGTTGATGGCCAGAAATTCGGTACGGCGTTCCCATACTTTTTCGATCTTCAGATCGAAATCGAGCTTCTTTTCGGCAAGGGCGATGCGCACTTTCCGGGAAGAAGGATGGAGCCAGAGGTGATAAAGCGTTCTCATTGCTTTGAATCTTACGCAAGGGTTCCTGAATCGCAAAACATAAAATCAAAGACTTGGCGTGAATTCTGGCTTGCATAACTGAAAAAGACGCGATGCGTTCAGGCTGCTTTCATGAACAGGTGATTCTCAAATTTTACAGATCAGCCCAGCCGTGGACAGTCCACGGCGCGCAAAGCCTTTAAAAAGGCAACCTGCGCAGGGACTGTTTTAACAGAGTCACTGAAATGATTGCGGCGCGCACGGCCGCTCTCCGTGCTGCGGAGCCGTTTGCCAGAGTCCGGCAAGCAGCCGCTGCTGCGGGCGCAATACCCCGCCTGTCTTGCGCAGCGGCGCGCAGACCGTGCCGATTCGATGAAAGAAAGACGGCGGCAAAATACCGCAATTAGCGCATCGGAATGGCGGCCAGTTCGAATTTTATCGGCACATCACCCTGACCCGTTGCGGCAAAATTTTCCGAGCTGAAATCGGCGCGGTTGGCGGTGAAGCCGCCCTTGAGGATAATCATCATCCCGCCCGGCACGTTTTTATCCATGGTGACAGAAAACGGAATGGCGATGGCTTTTGATCTGTTGCCAACGCGCAGGCCGCCTTCGGCGACAAATTCATTTGTGCTGCGGCGTTTGATCGCGCTCGACATAAACATGGCGGTCGAGGGTGTCTGCGCGACATCGGTTGAAGGGGTGAGATATTCGAGCAGCGGCACGTTCACCGATTTGGCGGGCAAAAACATGCTCGATACATCCGCCATCAATACCATGCGGCTTTTTTGGAGCTGCGTCGGGTCGAAATTCAGTTCCATGTTGTAATTGACGATGGGGATATCTTTGTTACTGGCGCTGCGGTTGGTGTAAGACATGGTGCTTTTTTCCTGCACCAGCGACCATTTTTGTGCGGCGGTGGGGCCGGACGTTACGCCGAATTTGCGCTGCTGTTGCGACTGCGCGTCGGGCATGGCAATAAACAGGCCGGCAGCAATAAAGCAGGCCAGCGCGGCACCTTTGACAAGGCGGAATTTGAATTTGGAATATACGGCTTTGGTCGTCACGCGATCCCCCATCGTCATGCTGCGCGTCCCGCGTCTTTCGGGCGCGGAATATCTATAAATTATACCGTGAAAGGCGATGCTTGTCGCGCACCCTCGGCAAAGGCTTGATTTCAGGGCTTTTTGGGTGGCTCTTCGGTGCGGATGCCTTCGACTTCCAGCGTGATATTCACTTCATCGCCGATGCCGGGCAGACCGTAGTCCATGCCGAAGTCGCTGCGGTTGATCGATGCCTTGCCCGAAAACCCCGCCACAAATTGCTTGTTATGGGGGTGGATGGCCGCCTTGTTAAAGATAACGTCCAGCGTAACGGGTTTGGTGGTGCCCAGCAGCGTCAGGTCGCCGGTGATGCGGCCGGTGTTGTCGCCGGTTTTTTCAACCTTGGTGCTTTTGAAGGTGATTTTCGGATGCGCGGCAACGTTGAGAAAATCCGCACTTTTGACATGTTCTTCCCATTTTTCGTCGTGCAGGCTCAGGCTGGCGGCATCAATAGTGACGTTGACGCTGCTCTGCTCCGGCTTTTGCTCGCTGAAGGTAAAGCCGCCATCAAAAGCGGTAAAGCTGCCGGTCGAAAAGGAAAAACCCAGATGGCTGACAGAAAAGAAAATCTGCGTATGGGTTTTATCAAAGGTAAAGCTGTCCGGCTTTGCGGCCAGCGCGGGGGTGGTGCCTAAAAACAAGGCGATCAGGGCGGCGGCGAATAATTTTTTCATGACGCGGCTTTCTTTTGCTCTTCCTGCTTGCGGGCAAGCATTTTTTCCAGCCAGTGAATGTTGAAGTCGCCGGCGCGGAATTCGGGTTCCTGCAAAATTCGCTGGTGCAGCTGGATATTGGTGAAAATGCCGTCGATGATCGTCTCGCCCAGCGCCCGTTCGACACGCATCAACCCCTCTTCGCGGGTTCGGGCATGGACGATGACCTTGGCGACAAGGCTGTCGTAATGCGGCGGCACGCTATAGCCGTCATAGATGGCGCTGTCGACGCGCACGCCAAAACCGCCGGGGGCATGGTAGCGGTTGATCTTGCCCGGCGAGGGGATAAAGCTTTCCGGATGTTCGGCATTGATACGGCATTCAAAAGCATGGCCGTTAAAGGTGACGTCTTTTTGCGTGAACGACAGTTTGTTGCCGGCGGCGACCATGATCTGTTCGCGCACGAGGTCGATACCGGTGATCATCTCGGTGATCGGGTGTTCGACCTGCAGGCGGGTGTTCATTTCAAGGAAATAGAATTTGCCGTCTTCAAACAAAAACTCCATCGTGCCCACGCCGCGATAGTTCATTTTGCGCACGCAATCTGCGGCCAGTTCGCCGATGAAATTGCGCTGCTCCGGCGTGAGCGCCGGCGAGGGGCATTCTTCGATGACTTTCTGGTGGCGGCGCTGGATGGAGCAATCACGCTCGCCCAGATGCACCGCATTGCCCTGACCGTCGCCCAGCACCTGAATTTCGATGTGGCGCGGGTTGGACAGATAACGCTCCATATACATCGCCCCGTTGCCAAACGCGGCCTTGGCTTCGCTGGAGGCCATGGTATAGCAGGCTTTGAATTCGTCTTCGCTGCGTGCGACCTTCATACCTTTGCCGCCGCCGCCGGCAACGGCTTTGATCAGCACGGGGAAGCCGATTTCCTTGGCAATCTTCAGACCTTCGTCAGCGTCCTTGAGGATGCCGTCCGAACCGGGGATCAGCGGCAGGCCCAGCGCCTTGACGGTGTCTTTCGCCACGGCCTTGTCGCCCATTTTGGCGATATGGTCGGGCGTGGGGCCAATAAAGGTAAAGCCGTGTTCTTCGACCATGCGCGCGAATTCTTCGTTTTCGGACAAAAAGCCGATACCGGGGTGGATCGCATCGGCATTGGTCAGCGCGGCCGCGGAAAGAATGGCGGGGATATTCAGATAGCTCTGGCGCGAAGCGGGCGGGCCGATGCAGACGCTTTCGTCCGCCATGCGCACAGCCATGCCGGATTCATCGGCGGTGGAATGTACCATGACGCTCTGGATGCCCATTTCACGGCAGGCGCGCACAATGCGCAGGGCGATTTCGCCGCGGTTGGCGATAAGAATTTTCTTGAACATATAAAGTCCCTTGGTTGTCCTGTTCGCGTATCCGGTATAGGGCCGCGTCTTATTCGATGATCAGCAGCGGCTGGCCGAATTCGACCGGCTGGGAATCTTCAATCAGGATGTCGGTCACGGTGCCGGATTTTTCGGCTTTGATCGGGTTCATGACTTTCATGGCTTCGATGATCAGCAGCGTGTCGCCGGCTTTGACGGTGGCGCCTTTGGTGACGAATTTCGGTGCGCTCGGCTCCGATTGCAGATAAGCGGTACCGACCATGGGCGATTTGATAACGCCGGGGTGGTTGTCGGGGGTCAGCGCCGCGACTTTACCGGTTTCAACCGATGCCACGGGCGCGGCGACGGGGGCATGCTGCAAAGCGGGCGCGGCATGGACGGCAGGTGCGCCAAGGTTCTTGGTGACGCGGACGGATTTATCGCCATCGGTCACTTCGATTTCGGTCAGACCCGTTTCATTGAGCAGGCTGGCGAGGTTTTTGATCGCTTCGTGGTCGATCTTCATGGCGGACATGTCGTTGTTCCTCTCTTTGGTGTCTTCTTTGGGCATTTGTACGGCCTTTGCTTTGCTCATGGCGATGGTCCTTTCGGATGTTTGCTTAGGTATCGTCGTCCAGCAGCGCGCGCATCGCCTGCAGCGCGAGCAGATAGCCATGCCCGCCAAAACCGCAGATGACGCCCGCCGCAACCGGCGAGACATAGGAATGATGGCGGAACGCCTCACGCTGGTAGATATTGCTCAGATGCACTTCGATCACCGGCACATCCAGCAGCTTCAGCGCGTCGTGAATGGCGATGGATGTATGGGTATAGGCGGCGGCGTTGATGATCAGGCCGGAAAAGCCTTCGCGCGCCTGCTGGATGATGGTGACCAGTTCGCCTTCGTCGTTACTCTGGCGGAAATCGATGGCAAGTCCCAGCTCGCTCGCCAGCTCTTCGCATTCAAGCGCGATGGCGCTCAGGTTTTTGAATCCATAGACATCCGGCTCGCGCACGCCGAGCATGTTCAGGTTCGGTCCGTTCAGGACGAGAATATTATGACGCTGTTTGGCCAAGCCAACCTCGTGACGTGTTATTCCGGATGGGGGACTTTATAACATACGTAAAGCCGCCCGCGAGTCAAAAATGATTTCCATAAGGCAAAATCAAGACCGCAAAAGTACCTTATCCCCATGTTTTTAAATAATACCCGCCGTGCAAAGAGACTTTCGGCATCGCAACATATCCGTTATAAACGGTCATCCGGATCAAAAGACATCACAAGGAGAGCCAAATGTCCCTCAAAGGTCTTGCCGCCATCGTCACCGGCTCCACCAGTGGCATCGGCCTTGGTATCGCGCAGCGCATGGCCGCGGCGGGGGCAGATATTCTGCTGAACGGCCTTGGCGATATGGCAGAAATTGAAAAGACGCGCCTTGCCCTGCAAAGCGATCATGGCGTGCGCGTGTTTTATCACGGCGCCGATATGCGCAAACCCGATGACATCCGCGCCATGGTGCAAAGCGCCGAAAAGACTTTCGGCAAGGTTGATATCCTCGTCAATAACGCCGGTATCCAGCATGTCGCGCGGATCGAAAATTTTTCCGATGAACGCTGGAGCGATATTATCTCGATCAACCTTTCCGCCGCGTTTTTTGCAACCAAAGCGGTCTTGCCTGGCATGCAGGCGCGCAGCTTTGGCCGTATCGTTAATATCGCCTCCGTGCACGGGCTGGTTGCGTCCAAAGAAAAATCGGCTTATGTCGCCGCCAAGCACGGCATCATCGGGCTGACCAAAGTCACAGCACTTGAAAATGCAACAAACGGCATCACCTGCAACGCCATCTGCCCCGGTTTCGTCCTCACGCCGCTGGTGCAAAAACAGATCGACGACCGCGCCGCGCAAAACGGCACGGGCAAAGAAGACGCCGCGCGCGATCTGCTGGGTGAAAAACAACCAGCGCTCGATTTCGTCACCACCGATCAACTGGGCGATATGGCGGTTTACCTGTGCAGCGACAGCGCAAAAATGATGACCGGCGCGGCGCTCACCGTCGATGGCGGCTGGACGGCGCAGTAATGGTCGCGCCGAAAACCCGCGCCGATATCCGCGTCAAGGCCATGGGCGTTTTTCGCCGCGGCGATCAGATCCTTGTGAACGAAGTGCGCGAAGCTGACGGCAGCCTTGTCGGCTTTCGCATTCCGGGCGGGCATGTGGAGTTTGGCGAGCGGTCACATGAAACGCTTCTGCGCGAAATGCGCGAAGAAACAGGCGCGGAAATAGAAAATCTGCGCAGCCTTGCCTTCATCGAAAATGTCTTTACCTATGGCGGTCAGGCGGGGCACGAAGTGATCGCCGTCTATACGGCCGATTTCGCCGATGCGCGAATATACGAACAGGATGTCATCGATGCGCGCGAGGATGACGGCACGGTCTTTACCCTTGTCTGGCATGACCCCGATGACCTGCCGCAAGGCTTGCCGCTCTATCCCTCCGGACTGCGTGATTATCTCTAAATTTCAGAAATATGCTTAGATTATCGGCTTCTTTCTCGTCTCCCTAATTGGAGTGGGGAAGTATCTCTCCTTACGGGAGAGGGAGTAATGTTGTTTCAAGTGAAGTAAATCCGCCTATAAAGCATACACATCCTTGAGCATAAAAAGATTTTCTGGCGCGTTGCAGGGCTTGTTGGCATTTTCCGCCCAGCATTACTGCACCTGCGGTTGGGTGGGCAAATTTGGAAAGAGATTTGTAGGATATCTTGAAATTTTTTTCAAAGCCGATCATCTTTGCCGCGTCGTTAACTCTTGTGTAGGTAGTATCTAAATCATTTATACCTTTTTTTGACGCGCCCTTCTTTAGCTCGTCAATTCCATCACGGAAGAGGCTCATTTCTCTATCATCAAAGTGTTCTTCTCCCCACTTAATATATTGCTGGGCTATATCTAGCATGTCACGGCCCGCATCTTCGTAAAAGACGCGTGCATTAGCTTCATCAATAGCGCAGTAACCAGCCCACATAGAAATTTCTAGAAGGTTTCTTGTGCGCCATGCAATTAGCGATATATCGTCAGCTGCCCCTGTATCAAATGCGAGTTTAAGTGCCGTATATTCACGAAAACATTCGTACGTTAAGGTACTGATTACTTCTATCCACCAAAGTTTTTTTTCATCTATGCCGCTATTAAGATAAGATACAATTCTGGAGTTGTGATCAGACCAGCGGCCAGAGGTCTTGATTGCTTCTGCTTGTACAATCCAGTTTTGGGCATCAGCGTCGTCTCGATTTTTTTCAGATCCTGCCATCTAGTTTCCCTTGGTGCGTGTTTCTAAGGGTCATGGGCTATCTTAGCCGCTCTAGGTGGAGAAATCTCCTTTATTCTAAGTCTTTGAATCCCTATCTCCCTTTTCGCCTGTGAGATAGAGAAGGTTGTTCATCTTCAGGCATAAAAAAACGCCCCGTATGAAACGGGGCGTTTTTTGTGAAAGCGATAGACGCTTAGCCGTTTTTCGGGCCGCCGTCTTGCTTTTTGATTTCGTCGACTTTGGCTTTTACTTCTTTGCCAAATTCGGCGGCGGCTTTTTCGCCTTTTTCCAGCAGCTCTTCGCCTTTAACGACGGCGTTTGCAAAAGCGTCAGCGGCTTTTTGTCTGCCCTCTTCGAATTTCTTTTTCCAATCAAATGCCATGATGGTTTCTCCTCTATGATTTTTTTAAATTTTATGGGGTGTGTCGGGCTGTATTCTTAGCACAGCTCTTTGCGCTGCGTCAAAAGTTATGTCTATGTTTTTTGTTTTATTTAATAAAATCAAGGTTTCCTATGCGCTATCCGCGGCGGCTTCAGGGCAATAATGTCGCGGCCTGTCATACTGGCACGGCGGCCTTGCTCTTCGCGCGCCGCACGCAGATCGCCGAGCAGGCTTTTGCGCTCCAGCCGCTCGGCCATGGCGATCAGCTTTGCATCCACCTGCGCGCCGGCTGCCAGCAGCAGCTGCATATTATCCAATTTTTCCGACGCCACCGCGCAAGTCAGCGCATCGTTACCGCCGTTGTTGCGGTGGGCAAGGTCAGGCTTGGGCAGCAAGAGGCTGCGCATCACATCGCTGCCGCCGGTCGCGGCCAGAATAACCGGCGTATTTCCGGCGCTATTGGCGGCGCTCACATCCGCACCGCGCAAAACCATTTCACGCACGATGTCTTTCAGTTGCATGCGCACGGCCAAATGCAGTGCGGTATCGCCGCGCGCATCGGTGGCGTCAAAAGACGCGCCGTTTTTGACCAGCCACATGACATCGTCCATGTCCGGCATCTGTTTACGAAGGGCATTCAGCAATTCCTGCCCATAGGCGCGCGCCTGCGCAGAGGGGGCAGGGACGGCATGATCGTTAAATGTGTTTTTCGGTGCGGTCATCGCGTCCGTTTACAAATGTATTTATAAAAGAATGTCCCAGCCTAACCTTGCTGCAGGCTTATGTCAACCCGCGAGGTCAGAGCATACTGTCCAGCCCCTGCTGGAAAATCGCGCGCGGCGTGTAATCGACGCGCACAAGATGCAGGCCGCTGGCGGGGGCCATCGGGCCGCCTTTGGTGCGGTCCAGCGCCTCCAGCGCGGCCCTGACGTCTTCGGGTTGCCATTTGCCTTCGCCGACCATGGCCAGCGTGCCGGCAAAATTGCGGATTTGATGGTGCAGAAAAGACCGTGCCTCCGCCCAGAGCACCAGATGGCGGCCATGCAGGGGGCTGGTCTTGTCTTCGATAAATTCCAGCCGCTCCAGTGTGCGGATGGGTGATTTGGCCTGACAGGCGGTGGCGCGGAAGGTGGTGAAATCATGCGTGCCGGTCAGATAGCTGGCCGCCTTGTTCATCGCGCCGAGGTCAAGATCGCGCGGGTGGTGCCAGACATTGTTGCTGCCCAGGGCCGGCGGTGCGCGGCGGCTGCACAAAATACGATAGGCATAGACGCGCCAGGTCGCGCTGAACCGCGCATGAAAATCACTGCTGACCGCTTCGGCGGAAAGAACCGAGACCGCCAAGGGGCGCAGATGAAAATTAATCGCATCGCGCACGGTTTTCTCGTCCGTCTTGCGCAAAAGATCGATATGCGCGACCTGTCCCAGCGCATGCACGCCCGCATCGGTGCGTCCGGCGACATGCACGGTCACACGCTCGCCGGTGAATTTGTAGATCGCGTCTTCGATGCTGCCTTGCACCGTGGGCAGATGATCCTGCCGCTGCCAGCCTGCAAAGTCAGTGCCGTCGTATTCAATCGTCAGTTTCCAGCGCTGCGTTTTGGCGGCGCGGTCTTCGGCGATGGCGGGCAGGTTGTCTTTGCTTGCCTCGGCGTCGGTACTTGCGGTGCTGTTTTCTTTTACGGCAGAGACATTTTCTTTTACGGCAGAGCCGTTTTGCACAACGGCAGAGCCGTCTGGCGTCATTTCGACTGCATCGGCGTCGATGACAGGGGGTTTTTCGTCTTTCATCCCAATACCTCCCCTATGTTGACATGCGTGCCGTTGATATACGACAGGCCGTCCATGGCTTTGCGGTTTTCCGGTTGTACCGATGTCAGGCGCAGGCTGCCGCTGCCGCAGGCAACGACCAGATGGCGGTCGATGATTTCACCGGCCTTGCCTTGTGCGCCGTCCGTGTTTTCAATCGCGGCGGCCAAAACTTTCAGCCGCGCGCCGCGGTGCAGCGTCCAGACCCCCGGCCAGCCCGACAGGGCGCGCATCTGCCGTTCAATTGCGGCGGCGTTTTGCGTCCAGTCGATCTTGCCGTCTTCTTTTGACAGCATATGCGCATAGGTGACGCCGTCTTCGCTTTGCGGTTCGGGTTTGAGCGCCTGCAGGTTTTCCAGCGTCTTGACAATCAGCGCCGCGCCCTGTGCCGCCAGTGCATCGTGCAGTGTTTGCGCCGTTGTTTGCGGGGTGATCGGCACATCGCCGCGCATTAGCACGGGGCCGGTATCCAGTCCCGCTTCCATCTGCATGATACAGACGCCGCTTTTGTCGTCGCCCGCCATGATCGCGCGCTGGATCGGTGCCGCGCCGCGCCAGCGCGGCAGCAGCGATGCATGGATATTGATGCAGCCATATGTGGGTGCATCCAGCACATCCTGCGGCAAAATCAGGCCATAGGCCGCCACCACGGCCACATCGGCCTTTAGCGCGGCAAATTCGGCGCGCGCCGCGGCGTCTTTTTTGAGACTGAGCGGATGACGGACGCTGAGGCCAAGTTCTTCCGCGCGTTTTTGCACGGGGGAGGGCTGCAATTTATGTCCGCGCCCTGCCGGACGGGGCGGCTGCGAATAGACGCAGATAATTTCATGCCCCGCGGCATGCAGCGCGTCGAGCGCATGTGCGGCAAAATCGGGCGTGCCCATAAAAATCACTTTCATGCGCGGCAGGCCTCCGGCGCGGCCTGCAGGATGCCCGCGCGGGTTTTATGCAGGCGGCGGATATGCCCGCCGAAAAATCCTTGCGCTTCGATGCCGTCCAGTGCCGCCCATTTCAATCCTGTGCTTTCGGGCGATACCGTCAGCGGTGCGTTGTCATCGGCTTCAAAGGCAAAACAAACGTCGAAATGGATATGCACGGGTTCGATACCCCAGTCTTTGCGGCGCAGGGGGACATGGCCGGAATTGAGATCGAAAATACCGCCGTCCAAAAGCGGGCGCAGCTGTGCCTTGGTCAGGCCGGCTTCTTCTTCCGCTTCGCGCAGGGCAGCGGTGAAAACATCGGGGCTGCCGTCGCAATGCCCGCCGGGGGCCATCCATGTTTTGTTCAGCGCGTGTTCGACCAGCACGACATGGGTGCGGGCAGGGTTGACGATCCAGGCGTCGGCGACAACATGCGCAACAAGATTGTCGCGGCCATATGGATTGGGCGAATGGGCAAGGAACTGCTGCAATTGCACAAGTGCGGCGGCCTCTTCGTCATCTTGCGGCGTGAAGCGCTCCAGTAGCAAGGCGAGAGGGGATGTCACATCAGGCCGCATGTTTCTGAAGGGCCTCAAGCGCAAGGCGTGCCAGCGGTACGGTATTGGCGGCGGTGATATCCTTGACCGGCATCCAGACGCAGCCGCTGCTGTTGCTGTTTTTTTCGACATAGCCAATGGGGTTGCCCGCGATTTCGGCGGTATAGATGGCGGCCAGATGGCGCATCGTCATCGGCTCCCCGTTCGTTTCGATGAAGGGGAAGAGAGAACTGAAAGCGCCCAGCTGCTTGCTGTCGGTGACATAGCAGCCGGTTTCTTCGAAAACTTCGCGCACCAGCGTTTCGTGCAGATGTTCGTGCGGCTCGGGCGATCCGCCGGGCAGATCGTGCAGCCCCTTGTAGCAGCCGAGCACTTTTTTGATCAGCAAGATACTGTCTTTCGCCTCGTTGAAAATCAGGGCGTAGACGCCGAAATGCGATGTGTATTTGGGGGCGGTCGATGTCATGGCAATACGTAGCTTTCTTTCATGTCTTCTTCGTGTTCGCGCGTCCATTTCTTCAGCTTGCGCATCAGCATATCGCGTTTGAGCGAGGAAAGGTGGTCCGTGAATAAAACGCCGTCGAGGTGGTCGATTTCATGTTGCAGACAGGTGGCAAGCAGGCCGTCTGCTTCCATTTCCTGCGGCTGGCCGTTTTCGTCAAGGTATTTCACGCGCACTTTTTCCGGCCGCTCGACCTCCGCATATTGGCCGGGGATCGACAGGCAGCCTTCTTCGTAAGTATTCAGCGTCTCCGACGTCCAGACGATTTCGGGGTTGATAACCGCGACCGGTTTGCCGGGGATAAAAGCGGCAGAATTGCCGTCTTCGTCGGTTTCGCCGCCGGTCTGCTCAACATCCATCACCAGTACGCGCAAAGACAGGCCGACCTGCGGCGCGGCAAGGCCGATGCCGCGTGTGGCATACATGGTTTCAAACATGTCTTTGACCAGCTGGCGTGTTTCATCCGTGACCGCGGCGACAGGTTCGGCGGGTTTTTTCAGCACCGGATGCGGCGCAACGTAAATGGGCATGACAGCCATGGTTCGTGTCCTTTTAGTTACACGGGAAAGCAGTACTAAGAATTTGTCCTGCGATTACAACTGCAGCCTGCTCTCCTAGGCTGGGGGACGTTGCTATCGCCGACTTGGCTTTATCTTCGTATATTTCCACTAGGTTAGTGCGAGTTATTCCATCGGGAGCACACATCTTTCCTAACTCAGACTGCTGGTCATGAACAGCTTGAAAAAAACCGTTACAGAAGTCGACCCAGTTCATAACCGGCGTGCTGCATACCTTTAGTATATTACTTGCTGTTATAACATTTTCAGAAGCTATTGACGGTGAGGAAAAAGTTACTAACAGAACAATTAAGGCCGACATGACGGATTTTTTCATCATTTATCCTTAGGCTAATCTATAGAAAGCATTATTCAGCATTTCCTGCCATTTACTTAAAATGAAAGTGCGAAAAGGTCAAGCGGGGCGGGCGGCGCGGCGCAAAGGAAAACTTGCGGCGCGGCTGTTTTCTAGCGTTTTTCCAATTTGCGGGGCGTATCGCCGTTGTTGTCTTCTGCGTCCGGGTCGTCTGCGCCTGTGGTGGCAACCAGCTCGGGGGCGGTCAGCGGGCGGGGGCCTTGTTCGATGACGCCAAGGTCGGGCAGGTCGCTGTCCGCGCCGATGCCCTGCAGAGACTGGAATTTACGCGCGCCGGGCAAGACGTTCCGCTCCAGCGAGCCGACGGCGTCGTTATAGCTGCCAATCGCGCCGGAAAGGCCTTTGCCGATTTTTTGCATATGGCCGCCAAAAACGCCGAGACGTTTATAAAGATCGCGGCCCAGCTCCGAAATCTCGCGCGCGTTTTCGGCCAGTTTCTCCTGCCGCCAGCCGTAATTGACCGCTTTGAGCAGTGAGATCAGCGTGGTCGGCGAAGAAGGAATAACTTTCTGGTCAACGCCTGCTTCGATAAGCGACGGGTCACGCTCCAGCGCGGCGCTGAAATAGCTCTCGCTCGGCATAAACATCACGACAAATTCGGGCGTATCGAATTTTTCGAAGTATGATTTTTTGCCAAGCTCTTTGATACGCGCGCCGACATGCCGCGCGTGACGATCCAGCGCGTCTTTGCGTTCGGCTTCGGTCGCGCCGTCTTTGAGGGCATCCATATAGGCGTCAATCGGCACTTTGGAATCGATCACAATCGATTTGCCACCGGGCAGTTTGACAACAACATCGGGGCGCTGGTCATCAACGCTGACTTGCTGGTCGAAATGGATACCTTCGACCATGCCGGCCATTTCCAGCGTGCGTTTCAGCTGCATTTCGCCCCATTGCCCGCGGGTGGAGGGGGAACGCAGTGCCTGCACCAGTGCGCCGGTTTCGCTGCGCAGTTTTTCCTGATCGCTTTTCATACCCTTCAGATGCTCGCGCAGTTCGCCATAGGCATTGTGGCGTTCTTTTTCGAGCAGGGTAATTTTCTCGTCCATCAGCTTTAGCGTGGCTTCGACCGGCGTGACGACCTGTTTGATGTCGGTCTTGGCCGCGCTCTGCAGCTGGCCGAATTTTTCCTGCGCGAGGGCGAGGAAGTTGTCGCGGCTGGCATTGAGCGCTTCCAGACTCATTGCCTTGAAATCGGCGGCCATCTGCTGCTTGGCTTGTTCGATCAGATTTTTTTGTTCGGCGAGATTTTTGATGTCGCTTTCCAGCCGCGCGTTTTGCTGCAAAAGCTGCTGTACCTGCGTCTCCATCTCCTGCGATTTTTGCGCCAGATGGCTTTGCAAATCGCTGCCGCCGCGGCGGCAGAGCAGGAAACCGGCCGCGAATCCGAGCGCAAGGCCGGCGAGACCGCCCGCCAGTATATAAATAAGGGCATCGGCGGTCGGGGGCATATAAAAGCTCCGGAATCGGGGGAAAACGGGGGGTGAATCGGATGGCGAATTATAGGTCAGCCCGCGCGGCTTACCTATAGAAAAGAGCCGAACCCCTGCAAAAAAACTGTAAACTTATGAAAAATAACAGCGAAAAGGGTATAGCGAACACCCGTTCAATGAATTAAATTAGCTTCCTGTGCCGGTTTGCGTAATGAATCGCACAATAGATTTGCTGCTGTGTAACAAAATTTCTAAACAGCCGCAAGTCAACACTGCACAGATAAACAAAAACATACGCAAACCTAAGGCACAACACACGCACAGGAAAGGACGCCGCCATGGCCAACGAAGTAACCAGACACCTGATCGTCGATCTCAAAACAGGCTTTGCCTACGGGATCAAACTCGACGCCGAAGGTAACTGCAAGGCTGTGCAGCCTCTCAATACGAATATCGAGACGCTGGAAGGCAAGCTTGTGCAAAAATTCGGCCCGCTCGCATCCAACAATGGTGCGCCCGGCCTGCGCGACCCGCAGACTTTGCCCTATAGCCAAACCACCTATGCGGTGGAATTGTCCGCCGAGGGCAAAACCGGCAGCATCTTTACGATCGTCTGGCCTAGCAAAAAAGACGCCGAAGCCGGTATTCTGCCGAATGTCGCCAAAGCTGTCCTGCCCGATGATCTGGTCAAGGCGCGTATCGCACCGGCCCCCAAAACCGCCAACAGCGGCGAAGGCGCAGATGATGATGCCAAGCTGAAAGAAGCGCTCCGCAAGATCGACGATATGATCGGTCTCGATGGCGCCAAGCGCGACATCAAGCAGAACATCGCTGTGGCACGTTTCAACCGCGCCAAAGAAGACATGGGCGTCAATACCAACCCGATTTCGCGCCACATGGTCTTCACCGGCAATCCGGGTACGGGTAAAACCACCTTCGCCCGCGAAGTGGCCAAAGTTTACCACGCCCTCGGCTTCATCGAAAAACCCGAAGTGCACGAAGTCAAACGCGAAGACCTCGTCGCCGGTTATGTCGGTCAGACCGCGCTGAAAACCAAAGAAGCGATCGACAAAGCCAAAGGTGGCATTTTGTTTATCGACGAAGCCTATGCCCTGTCGCGCGGCTCCGAAGGCGGCGGCGGCGGTGATGGCAAGGATTTCGGCCGCGAAGCGATTGATACGCTGGTGGCCGCGATGGAAAACATGCGCGAAGACCTGATCGTCATCGTTGCGGGTTATACCGAGCCGATGAAAAACTTCATCGACGCCAACCCGGGTCTGAAATCCCGCTTCATGACCTACATCAACTTTGAAGACTATCCGGTTAAAGAACTGACCGAGATCATGGACTTCATGCTGAAAGAACGCGGCTATACGATCGAGCCCGCCGCGCGCGATCACGCCATCGGACTGGTGCAGGAAGAAAAAGACCGCTCCAAGAAAGATTTCGGCAACGGCCGTACGGTGCGTAACCTGGTCGAAAAAGTCGAAAAAGAACTGGCGCTGCGCCTTGAAGAAGAAGGCAAGCTGTCCAAGAACCACGGCCTGGCGCCGGACGAGCTGAAAGCCGCACTGACCACCATTACGCTGGCGGATGTGCAGAAAGTCAGCCTCGAAGGCCTCAAAGTCAAGGCACTCAAAGGCATAGGTCTCGGCGCGTCCGAACCGGCAAACTTTAACAGCCCCTCGGCACTCGATTCCGTGCCATCGGCCAAGACGCCCAAGGCGCCCAAGCCTAAAAACGCATTCGGCATGTAAGCTGCCTGCTGATACGGATGAAAAGGGCGGCCGTGTGCCGCCCTTTTCTTTTGCCGTCCTTTTATTTTGTATGGCGGCACGCTAAAAAAGGCACAAGGAGATTTCAGATGACCGATTTGCTGGCGCTGGCCGAAAAGCTGATCCCCGCCGCGCGTGCGGCAGGCGCGATTGAACTGAAATATTACCACGAGGGCGCGGATGTTATCGACAAAGCCGATGGCTCCCCCGTCACGCGTGCCGATCAGGAAGCCGAGGCGCTGATCGCCGCCGCGCTCAAAGACATTGCGCCGGATATTCCGATGGTCGGCGAAGAATCTGTGGCAGCGGGAACGATCCCCGATATTTCGGGCGGACGTTTTTTTCTGGTCGATCCGCTGGATGGCACGCGCGAATTTATCACCGGCGGGGGTGACTTTACCGTCAATATCGCGCTGCTGGAAAATTTTATACCGGTGATGGGTATCATCTATGTACCGGTATCAGATGCGCTTTACTACGGCGCCAACGGCAAGGCTTTCATGTCGCTGCAGGGTGCGCCAGCGCAGGAAATGCGCGTACGCGCCGTGCCGCCGCAAGGCCTGACCGTGGTGGCCAGCAAACGCCACGGCGACCCCGAGGGGCTTGAAAACTTTCTCAAAGGCCGCAGTGTCGATACGATGATCAGCCGCTCCAGCTCGCTCAAGTTCTGTGTGATTGCGGCGGGGGAGGCGGATTTATATCCGCGCCTCGGCCCGACATCCGAATGGGATACGGCAGCGGGCGATGCGATTTTGCGCGCGGCAGGCGGCAAAGTGACGCAGCTCGACGGGCAGCCGCTTGTCTACGGCAAGGCGGATCAAAAATTTCTCAATCCGGCCTTTGTTGCTTTTGCGGCATAATCTTTTCAGGCCGCGGCGCTTTGGGCGATCAGCGTTTCGATCCGGTCTTTCAGCATAAAAAACGCTGTATCGAAAGCCTCAACGATCTGGTCGGGGCTGCCGCTGACATGTGCGGGGTCGGGCGTTGACCAATGCAGTTTTTGCGGCTGTGTACCTGCGGCGCTGATAAACAGCGGGCAGCTTTCCGCTGCGGCGCTGTCGCAGACCGTCACCACGATATCCAGCGGTGTTTTTGCAAAAACATCCCATGACTTGCTTTGCGGCGTACCGGCAGAAATGCCATGCCGCGCCAGTGTTGCCAGCGCCCCCGCATGCACTTTGCCTGTGGGCTGGCTGCCCGCGCTATGCGCAGTAAAGCGGCCCTGACCAAGATGATTCAACAGCGCTTCTGCCATCACCGAGCGGCAGGAATTTCCGGTACATAGAAAAAGCACGTTAAGCGGGGCGGTCATGGTTTTCCTCCTTGCGGGAACAGATGTTTCAATCGCAGTGCCACGCCGACCAGCGCGACCAGCACGGGCACTTCGACCAGAGGGCCGATGACCGTTGCGAAGGCAACGGGCGAGGCAAGGCCAAAAGCCGCAATCGCGACCGCAATCGCCAGCTCGAAATTATTGCTGGCGGCGGTAAAGGCAACGGCGGTCGTGCGCGGGTAATCGGCGCCGGCGCTGCGGCCCATAAAAAAACTGACCGCAAACATCACCACAAAATAAATACCAAGCGGCAGGGCGATGCGCAGGGCATCCAGCGGCAGCTCCAAAACCATATGGCCTTTGAGCGTAAACATCGCCGCGATAGTGAACAAGAGCGCGGCCAGCGTCAGCGGGGCAATGGCGGGGACGAATTTTTCATCATACCAAACAGCCCCCTTGCGCCGGCGCAGCACGCGGCGTGTCAAATATCCGGCCGCGAAGGGCAGGCCGAGATAAAGCGCAACGCTCTGCGCCACAGACATGAAAGAAATATCGCCCAGCGCCACCGTCAGCCCGAACCAGCCCGGCAGCACCGCCAGAAAAAACCACGCATAGGCGGTGAAAAACACAAGCTGGAAGACACTGTTGAAGGCCACCAGCCCGGCGACGTATTCGTTATCCCCTTCTGCCAGCTGGTTCCAGACAATCACCATGGCGATGCAGCGCGCAAGGCCGATCAGGATCAGCCCTGTCATATATTCCGGCTTGTCATGCAAGAAAAGCGCCGCCAGCGCAAACATCAGCACCGGTCCGATCAACCAGTTTTGCACCAGCGACAGCATCAGGATTTTTTTATTGCGGAAGACCTCGCCCAGCGTTTCGTAACGCACGCGTGCCAGTGGCGGGTACATCATGACAATCAGGCCGATGGCAATCGGAATGCTGGTGCCGCCCACCGACAGGCGGTCCAGCAGCGCGGGCGTTTCGGGAAAGAAACGTCCGAGCAGGATACCGGCCGCCATCGCCATAAAAATCCACAGCGTCAGGAAACGGTCAAGCGTACCAAGGCGCCGCGGACAGGCGGCCGGTGTGTGCGCGGCAATGTCGGTCATGCGGTCAGATCTCCGTGGTGTTTTTAGCAGCAACCGCTACCGGAGGTGCCGCAGCTTTTGTTTTCCTCCGGTGCCGTAGCCAGTTGCGGCGCACAGCACGCAGATTCGGCGGCTGCAGGGGCTTTGCTCGAGAAAATCTGCGCATCTTCCATGGTGTGATAGGCTTCCCATGCCATACCGGCGGGATCCTCCACCCATGATTTTTCCGACCGTGCATAGCAGCAGGTGGTTTCACCTTCGCTATGCGTGGTCAGGTTGGCGGCGGACAGCTGCGCGCGCAGGGCGTTCAGCTCTTCGGCGCTATCGACCTGAATGCCAAGATGGTCTACGCCGCGTTTGCCGCTGCGTGATGAAATGGCAAAGTTGACATGCGGGTCATCCAGCATCCATTTCGCGTAATCGTCCTTGATCTTGACCGGCGGTGCGCCAAAGAGGGCGGAGTAGAATTTGACGCTGTTGGAAATGTCTTCGACACCAACGTGGATATGCAGACGTTTCATGTTTTGTCTCCTTGTAAAATGGGGGGGCAGCAATTTGCAAGTTCGATCACGGCGCTGCCGCTCTGGGCGTCGTCACGGATGCTGGCCATGTCGCTGCGGCAGCAGTTTTCAGCCATAAAGCGGATTAGCCCCGTAAAAAGTGCGAAATCGGCACGGTAGATGATCGACCGGCCGCGCCGTTCCGACCCCACCAGTCCGGCGCGCGCCAGATGCGACAGGTGAAACGACAGGGTATTGGCAGGAATGTTCAGCCGCTCGCCCAGTGTGCCCGCCGCAGCGCCGGAGCCGCCGTATTCGACAAGCAGGCGAAAAACCCGCAGGCGGGTTTCCTGCGACAGGGCGGAGAAGGCGGAAAGGGCGTTTTCTGTGTTCATATTTCTATTATTCTAGAATTATCGAATAATGTCAATACAGTCATACAATGTTGCGGCGCACATAGATTTATTCCTTTGTATTCAATTCTATATTTTTTTGAATTGACGGCCGACCGACTGGTCGGTTAGCCTAAAAAAATGAACATATTTGATATCGAAACCGATTCCCTGAGCACGCGCGACCGTCTTGTGATCAAGACGGCGGAGCTGTTGATGCGCGAAAGTTTCGGTACCGTCAGCGTGGATGACATCTGCAAAGCGACGGATATCAAAAAAGGCACGTTCTATCACCACTTCGCCTCCAAGGCCGATCTCGCTATCGCCGCCTATGACTGGAAATGGGAATATTTCAAAAAAATCCTCGATCATTGCTTTGACAATCCGCAGCCGCCCGCCGCGCAGCTGGAGCGCTATGCCGACGAAGTGTATAAAATGCAAAAACGCATTCACGACATCGAAGGCAAGGTCTACGGTTGCCCGCATGCCAATGCCGGACAGGAGATGAGCGCGCAGGACGACCGCATCCGCCAGAAAATCGCCGATATTTTTGACAAGAACGGCGCCTATCTGGCCGATTTTCTCGCACGGCTGCCGGCCTATGCGGATCAGCCGTTTGAAAAACGTATGGTGCGCGCGCAGGAAATGTTTTCCTACACGATGGGTATTCTTTATCAGGCCAAGATCATGAACGATCCGGAAGTGATCCGGCGCGACTTGCTCGTGGGCCTCAAACGATTGGTCGGCGTAGAAGGGCAACCTGCTGCGTCATAAGGCAACAAAACAACAAGCCGCGGCGGCATCGTGCTTTCGCGGGATTAAACGGAGACAGACGGCATGCTCAAGGGTGTGGTTATTTTTACGGCGGCGGCATCGCTCGGCGCTTATATGGTTTTTACAGGTAAGCTGCCGTTGCCCGGCGGCCCTGCGCAGATGCAGCAGCCCGCCGTGGCGGTTGCCGCAGCGCCGGATGCACAGCAGGCCATGCCCGCCAGCGTAGCCGTGGCGCTGTCGCGCGAAGTCACAGAGTGGAGCGAGTTTTCAGGCCGCCTGCGTGCCGCCGAGGATGTGCAAATCCGCCCGCGGGTTTCGGGTACAGTCGATGCCGTTCATTTCAGCGAAGGTGATCTGGTCAAACAGGGGCAGACACTTTTCACCATTGATACGCGTCCCTACAAGGCGCTCTATGATCAGGCTGCCGCCGCGCTCAAGGGGGCCGAAGCGCGCGCCGAGCTGACACGCAGCGATCTTGACCGCGCCGAAAAACTGCTGGCCGAAAAAGCCGTATCGCAGCGCGAATTCGACGAAAAGAAAAACGCCTGGCTGGAAGCCGACGCCGCAGTTGCCGCAGGCAAGGCGGCGGTTGACTTGGCCGCGCTGGATTTGGAATATGCCGAAGTGCGTGCGCCCATCAGCGGCCGCGTCGGACGCCCCGACATCACGGTGGGCAATACGGTGCAGGCAGGTCAGGGCGTGCTGACGACACTGCAATCGATTGACCCGGTTTTTGCGGATTTTGAAATGGACGAACGTGCCTATCTGCGCGTCCTCAAAACCGTACGCGGCGAGGGCAGGGGCGGCGATATGCCCGTCTTGATGGCGCTGGCCGATGAAACAGAACTGACGCGCGAAGGCCGCATCCGGTCTTTTGATAACCAGCTGAGCGGCGATTCAGGCACGCTGCGCGTACGCGCTGAATTCAAGAACGTTGATGGTCTTTTGACGCCGGGGCTTTTTGCCCGCATCCGTCTGGGCAGTCCGGAAAAATCCGCAGCCGTTCTGGTCAATGACAAAGCAATCAACACCGACCAGACGCGCCGTTTTGTCTATACGCTTGATGACAGCGGCACCGTCGGTTATCGCCCCGTGACACTGGGCAAACTGACCGAAGATGGCCTGCGGGTGATAACCGAAGGCCTTGCTGCGGGTGAAAAAATCGTCGTCAACGGTCTGATGCGTATCCAGCCTGGCATGAAAATCCAGCCGATGATGGTGCCGATGGAAACGCTTCAGGCGCCGCAAACGGCCCCGCAGGAACCATCGCAGCAACCGCCGCAGCAATAAGTCAAAAAAACATCTTTTCTACGCGGTCCGTTCGGGCCGGCCTTTAGGGGGCGTCATGGATATCTCTAGGTTCTTTATCGACCGGCCGATTTTTGCCGCGGTTTTGTCGATTTTCATCTTCATCGCCGGTGCGGCGGCCCTGCCGACCCTGCCGATTTCGGAATATCCGGAAGTTGCGCCGCCTTCGGTTGTTGTGCGCGCACAATATCCGGGTGCCAACCCGCAAACGATCGCCGAAACAGTGGCAACACCGATCGAAGAGCAGGTCAACGGTGTCGAGGGCATGCTTTATATGTCATCGCAATCAACCGCAGACGGGCAGATGGCGGTCACCGTTACCTTTAAAATCGGCACCGATCCCGATCTTGCGCAGCAGCTGGTACAAAACCGTGTGCAGCAGGCTCTGCCGCGTCTGCCCGAAATTGTGCGGCAGTTCGGTGTGACGACGGTCAAAAGCTCCTCCAACATTACGCTTGTCGTGCATATCACCTCTCCCGACGGCCGGTATGATACCAATTATCTGCGCAACTTCGCCGTGCTCAACGTCAAAGACCGCGTCGCCCGCCTGAACGGTATTGGCGAGACGATGGTTTTCGGCGGCGGCGATTATGCTATGCGTATATGGCTGGACCCCGGCAAGCTGGCGGCGCTGGGCCTGACGGCGGGCGATGTCGCGCTGGCGGTGCGTGAACAAAACGCGCAGGTTGCAGGCGGCGTCATCGGCGGACAGCCGCGCACCGATAAAGGCGCCTTCGAGCTTTTGGTCAATGCGCGCGGACGGTTGCAAACCGAAGAAGAATTCGGCGATATTATCCTCAAAACCAATCCCGGCGGCGGTCTTGTCCGCCTGCGCGATGTCGCAAGGCTGGAAATGGGGGCGAATACCTATGCGCTGGGCTCGCTTCTCGATAACAAACAGGCGGCGGCCATCGCCGTGTTTCAGGCGCCTGAATCAAATGCATTGCAGCTGGCGAATGATGTGCGCAGCGTTATGGCGGATCTCAAGGCGAATGTCTTCCCCGAAGGTATCGACTATACCATCGTCTATGACCCGACGCGTTTCGTGCAGGCCAGTATCGATGCGGTGATCTATACGCTGATCGAGGCGGTAATCCTTGTTGTTCTCGTCGTGATTGTCTTTTTGCAAACATGGCGCGCGTCGATTATTCCGCTGTTGGCGGTGCCGGTATCGGTGATCGGAACCTTTGCGGTCATGAAGCTGCTGGGTTTTTCGGTCAATAACCTGACACTTTTCGGCCTTGTTTTGTCGATTGGTATCGTCGTTGATGATGCGATCATCGTCGTCGAAAACGTCGAGCGGAATATCGAAGAAGGCCTCAACCCGCGCGAAGCGGCGTATAAAGCCATGCAAGAGGTTTCGGGGCCGATTATCGCCACATCTCTGACGCTGGCGGCGATTTTTATCCCCGTTGCTTTTGTCAGCGGCCTGACCGGACAGTTTTACGAACAATTCGCGCTGACAATTGCGATTTCGGTTTTTATCTCGGCCTTTAACTCCCTCACGCTCAGCCCGGCCATGGCGGCCAAACTGCTGCACGCGCCGGATGCTAAGCCTGACCGTCTGCAGCGCGGGATTGATTTCCTCTTTGGTTGGTTCTTCCGCGGGTTTAATAAATTCTTCAAAGCGTCTTCCGTGCGCTACGAAGCCACCACCGGCAGCATTGTGCGGCACAAGGTGGGCATGTTTGCGGTTTATTTTGTCTTGATTGCGGGTTCTGCCGTCTTGTTCAATATTGTGCCGCGCGGTTATGTGCCGGCGCAGGATAAACAATATCTGGTCGCCTTCGCGCAGCTGCCGTCGGGTGCATCGCTGCAACGTACCGAAGACGTCATCCGCCGCATGAGCGAGATCGCCATGGAAACGCCGGGCGTGCAAAACGCCGTCGCCTTCCCGGGGTTGTCGATCAATGGCTTCACGGCCAGCTCCAGTGCGGGTATCGTCTTTATGACGCTTGATCCGTTTGAAGAGCGCAGATCGCCGGATCTCTACGGGCCGGTCATTGCCGAAGGCCTGATGGGCCGTCTGGGCATGGAAATCGAAGACGCTTTTGTCGGGGTCTTCCCGCCGCCGGCGGTCGATGGTCTGGGCACCATCGGCGGTTTCCGCCTGCAAATACAGGATCGTTCTGACCTGGGCAACGAAGCGCTTTACGGCGCGCTGATGGCCGCGCAGATGAAAGCATGGCAGACGCCGTCTTTGGCAGGGGTCTTTTCCAGCTTCCAGATCAACGTGCCGCAGCTTTTTGTCGATATCGACCGTGATCGCGCCAAGCAGCTGGGTATCCCGCTGGGCAATATATACGAAACGCTGCAGGTCTATCTCGGCTCTCTCTATATCAACGACTTCAACCGTTTTGGCCGTACCTATCAGGTTATTGCGCAGGCCGATGCGCCGTTCCGTATGGATGCCGCCGATATCGGCCAACTGAAAACGCGCAACCTTGCGGGCGAGATGGTACCGCTTGGCAGCGTGCTCAAGGTGTCGCAAAGCTATGGGCCGGATTCCGCATCGCGCTATAACCTTTTCCGCACCGCCGAGCTGAACGGCGGGCCCGCCCCCGGATTCTCTTCGGGCGAAGCGGAAAAAGCGATGGTGGATATCCTGCGCGAAGTATTACCGCCCGGCATGGATTTTGAATGGACGGAGCTTAAATATCAGGAAATCCTTGCGGGCAATACGGCGATTTATATTTTCCCGCTTTGCATCTTCCTTGTTTTCCTTGTGCTGGCTGCGCAGTACGAAAGCCTGATGCTGCCGCTTGCGATTATCCTGATCGCGCCGGCGGTGACGCTCAGCGCTGTCTTCGGTGTCTGGTGGACGGGGGGCGATAACAATATCTTTACCCAGATCGGGATATTGGTGGTGCTGGGGCTTGCCTGTAAAAACGCCATCCTGATCGTCGAATTCGCGCGTGAACTTGAAATCGGCGGGATGGAAACGGTCAAGGCAGCGATGACCGCCTGCCGCCTGCGCCTGCGTCCCATCTTGATGACATCTTTTGCCTTCATCATGGGGGTTGTGCCGCTGGTTTTGTCGACCGGGGCGGGTGCGGAAATGCGTCAGGCCATTGGCATCACCGTGTTTTCGGGCATGATCGGCGTGACGTTTATGGGGCTGTTCCTGACGCCGCTGTTCTATGTGTTCTTGCGTAAACTTTCCGGCCGCAAGCTGACCAGCTTGCATCCTGTGCCGGCTCCGAAGGTGCATTAAGATGAAAAAACTCGTCATCATACTGGCTCTTACAACCGCGCTGGGTGCACCGCTGTCGGGCTGCAATCTGGCGCCGGATTTTAAACTGCCGTCTGCTGCGGCGCCGGAGGCCTTCCGTGAAGCGGAAGAGCTGAAAGAAAAAGGTCAATGGAAAGTGGGCGAACCCGCCGCACATTTTGACCGCGGCGAATGGTGGAAGGTCTTCAAACAGCCCGAGCTGGACAAGCTGCAAGCCGAAGCTGCCGCAGGCAATCTGACCGTACAGGCGATGGAGGCCCGCGTACGCCAATCACGCGCGGCGGCGGGGCAGGTGCGTGCGCAATACTTCCCTGTTGTCGACGGCAATGCTTCGGCCACACGGCAAAAGCCGAATGCCATCACCCGCGGTATGGCGGCAGGCAACGAGCTGGCGATTGAAAACAGCATCAAAACCGGCCTGACATTCAGCTACGAGCTTGATCTTTTTGGCCGTGTGCGCAACCGGCACAAAGCGGCAAAAGCCGAAGCCGAAAACGCCGAAGCCATGCTGCAAAGCATGCGCCTTGCCATGCAGGCCGATGTGGCGGATCTTTATTTTCTGCTGCGTGCACTTGACCGCGAACGTGGTGTTTTGTCGGTTTCGGTCAGATTGCGCGAAGATGCGCTTAAAATCCTCAAAAAGCGCATGGAGATCGGCTCCATCACCGAGCTGGATATCGCCGAAGCGACGGTGGATCTTGAAAACACGCGTATCCAGTATCAGGACATTATCCAGCAGCGCAAAGAAGCAGAACATGCCCTCGCGCTTTTGCTGGGCAAGGCACCCTCCGAATTCAGCCTGAAGCCGGCCGAGTTGCCGCGCCGTATTCCGGTCATTCCGGCGGGGGTGCCGTCCAGCGTGTTGGAACGCCGTCCTGATGTCACGGCGGCGCAATATACGCTGGCGGCCGAAAACGCGCGTATCGGTGTCGTGCGTGCATCTTTCTTCCCCAGTCTGTCGCTGACAGGCAGCGGCGGCGTAGAATCCGATGTTTTGTCGAACCTGTTCCGCTGGTCAAGCCGCACATGGGCGATTGGCCCGCTTTTGACGCTGCCGGTCTTTTCGGGCGGCGCGGATGTGAAGGCGATGGACCGTCAAAAAGCCGTCTACGAAGAAGCCGTCGCCAAATATCGCCAGACGGTGATCGAATCTTTCCGCGATGTCGAAAACAGCCTGTCGCGTCTGCGCACCCTGTCGCGTCAGGCATCGTCGCAGGCCGTGGCAGAAAAGGCGGCGAAACGTGCATCCGAACTGGCCGGCATGCGCTACGAAAATGGCGATGTCGGATATCTGGAAGCCATCACCGCGCGCCGCGGTGCGCTTGAAGCGCAGCGCAGCGGTATCCAGATTCAAGGCGCCCGCCTGCGTGAAACCGTGCGCCTGATCCGCGCCATCGGCGGCAGTTGGGATCCGCCTGTGGTCGATACCGCGGCGGTTAAACCTGATACAAAGAAAAAATAATCATGCGTACCGAAGGTTTGACCGATAGCGAGATCGAGGCAAAACTGCAAAGACCGGGGGCGGGTTTACCCTGGCCGGCCTTGCTGTTTGTCCGCTACTACGTGGGCCCGCGCGTGGCCGCCAAAGCCGATTGGAATGCCGAAACAGCGCGGTTTCATGAAACTTCCGCACAGATCACCGCAATTGCCGACCAGCTGGATAACGGGCAGCTGCAAAAACGCATCTTGGTGCCGCGCCTTCGGGGCCTTGAAGACAGTTCGCGCTATTGGTCGGCGGCAATGACGCTGGAGCATGTGATGATCGTCGGCACCAGTATCCGCGATATCATCATCCGCCTGTCGCAAGAACAGCTGCCGCCCGGCAAAGCCGATACCGCGCGCGTCAAGCCGCAGGGAAAACTGCCCGCGCAAATGGTTCTGGATAACTATAAATCTTTTGCCGCGATGCTGATGCCGCAGATCGAATCTGCCGTGCCGCCCGGAAAACGCGATGCAAAAATGAAAATGGCGCATCCGTGGTTTGGCCCCTTCAACCTGCGCCAATGGCACTGGTTGCTGGCAGAACACAATACCATCCACCTGCGCCAGCTGCGCGAAATTGCGGCGCGGCTTAAATAATTTTTGCGGGTATTCCTGCGGCTGTGGCGCCCGCAGGTACGGATTTGACAACAATACTGCCTGCCGCAATTTTCGCACCGGCGCCGATCTCGATATTACCAAGAATAGTGGCGCCGGCGCCGATTTGCGCGCCTTTGCGTACCTTCGGGTGGCGGTCTTCGGGGGCGAAGGCGCGGCCGCCGAGGGTCACGCCATGCCAGAACAACACTTCGTCCTCCACCATCGCGGTTTCGCCAATCACAATGCCTGTGGCATGGTCAAGCATGATGCCGCTGCCAATCCGTGCGGCGGGGTGAATATCGACGGCGAAAAGATCAGACACGCGGTTCTGCACCAAAAGCGCCAGCGGGCGGCGGCCATGATGCCACAGGTCATGCGCCAGCCGGTGACATTGCAGCGCGTGGAAACCCTTGAAGAATAAAAAAGGCCGGAGCGCATCGCAGGCGGCAGGGTCGTTGTGCAGCACAGTCTGTAAATCATGCGCGATTTTGCGCGGCAGATCGGCATCGCGGATCACAAGCGCGGCATAGGCGTCACGGAAGGTGGCGGCAGGGAAATGCAGCGTTTGCAGTTTTTGCGACAGCAAACGCCCCAGCGCATCGCCGACATGTGCGGCATCCAGAATCGTTTCCTGCAGCCATGGCGCAAAGCTGGCGTCGTCGGCGCAGAGCTTTTCTGCTGCACTGCGCAATGCGGGCCAGAGGTCTTGCGGGGCGGCGGGGGATAGGGCTTGTTCCTGCTTCATGTTCAAGGTTTTAGCCAGTTATGCGGGGCAAGTCACGCGCAATTTTGAACGTCCATATTCATGGAAAACCCGCACAAAAAAGCCCAAGCCGAAAAGGTTTTACTTTGCGTGTAATGCTTTATAAAATCAGCAAAATTTCAACATGAGAGACCCGCATGACCAACCAGCCGCCCGCCATTTTGGAGCTTATCGGCAATACGCCGCTTGTCGAGATTACCCGTATCGACACCGGCCCCTGCCGCCTGTTTGCCAAACTGGAATCGCAAAACCCCGGCGGGTCGATCAAAGACCGCATCGCGCGCCAAATGATCGACGTCGCCGAAAAAGAAGGCAGGCTGAAACCGGGCGGCACAATCATCGAAGCCACGGCGGGCAATACCGGCCTTGGCCTTACGCTGATCGGCGGACTCAAGGGATATAAAGTCATCCTTGTTGTGCCCGATAAAATGTCGCGTGAAAAAATTTTCCACTGCAAGGCGATGGGCGCAGATGTGCGCGTGGCACGCAGTGACGTTGTGCGCGGCAACCCCGAATATTATCAGGATGTGGCGGCGCGCATCGCAGAGGAAACTGGCGGTTTTTACGTCAACCAATTCGCTAACCCCGCCAATGTGGCGGCGCATTTTGAATACACCGGCCCCGAAATTTTTACGCAGATGGAAGGCGATGTGGATGCGGTTGTTTGTGGCGTCGGCTCCGGCGGTACGCTGACAGGCATCGGTAATTACATGAAGAAGCACAGCCCGAAGACGGAAATGGTGCTGGCCGATCCGGTCGGCTCCATCCTTGCGCCGCTCGTAAACGAGGGCAAGACGGTCGAGCCCGGCTCGTGGCTGGTCGAAGGCATCGGCGAAGATTTCATCCCCGATATTCTGGACATGTCGCTGTGCAAAAAAGCCTATGCGATTTCGGACGAGGAAAGCCTCGCCACCGCACGCGAACTTCTGCTGAAAGAAGGCATCCTTGCCGGCCCGTCATCGGGCACGCTGGCCGCTGCCGCCATCAAATACTGCCGCGAGCAAAAAGAGCCGAAGCGCGTTGTCACGCTGATCTGTGATCGCGGCGATAAATATCTGTCCAAAACCTTCAGCGATTTCTGGCTGAGCGAGCAGGGCTTTACCCTGCGTAAACCCACCGGCACGATCGAAGACCTTATTATGCGCCGCCACGATAGCGGTGATACGATTTTTGTCCGTGCCTCCGATCCGCTCAAAACCGCATACAAGCGCATGCGTTTCGCCGATGTATCGCAATTGCCGGTGCTGGATGAAGCGGCCAAGCGTCTTGTCGGTGTCGTGGATGAAAAAACGCTGCTCAACCGCATGACGCTGGGTGACAAAGGCGCATTGATGTCCGGCACGGTTGCCGATGTGATGCGCGAAGCGGCGCCCGTGCTGCCGAAAGAAACGCCGATTGAAACAGCCGCGCCGCTGCTCCAGCAGGGCGGGTCGATTATGGTCGTTGATAACGATAAATTTATCGGCGTTGTCACCCGCGTCGATATGCTTAACCATTTTTATCTGAAAGGTCAGGTCGCCTGATGTCTTCTTCCCGCAAAAACCGCGATTTCTCTACCCGCTGCATCCACGGCGGCCAGCAGCATGACCCGACGACGGGCGCGGTCAATGTGCCGATCTATGCCACATCGACCTATGCGCAAAGCGCGCCGGGCGAACATAAAGGCTTTGTCTACGCGCGCGGCCACAACCCGACGCGCCATGCCTTTGAACGTGCCATGGCCGATCTTGAAGACGGCAGTGCGGCTTTTGCCTTTGGCTCCGGCTTGGCCGCGATGTGCGCGGTTCTGGATGTGTTACCTGTGGGCGCGCATATGATCGCTTCCGATGATCTGTATGGCGGCAGCTTCCGTTTGTTTGAACGCGTGCGCAAGGATACGACAGGCCTTGAAGTCTCCTATATCGATATGACCGATGCGGAATCGGTGCGCGCCGCCATCCGCCCGAATACCAAAATGGTCTGGATCGAAACGCCGACCAATCCGATGCTCAAGCTGACCGACATTGCCGCTGTTGCCAAGATTGCACGCGAAAACGGACTGCTGAGCGTGGTTGATAATACCTTTGCCACACCGTGGAACCAGCGGCCGATTACGATGGGCGTTGATGTTGTTGTGCATAGCGCAACGAAATATATCGGCGGGCATTCGGATATTATCGGCGGCGTGGCGATTGTCGGCGATAACCCCGAACTGGCCGACCGCCTGAAATTTATCCAGAACGCGACCGGCGGCATTCTGGGCCCGTTTGACAGCTTCCTTGCGCTGCGCGGTGTCAAGACGCTTGATGTGCGTATGGAGCGCCATAGCAACTCCGCGCAGAAAATCGCGGCATGGCTTGATAAACACCCGAAGGTTGAAAAGGTTTTCTACCCCGGCCTTGCCAGCCACCCGCAGCACGAACTGGCCAAACGCCAGATGCGCGGCTTTGGCGGCATGGTGACGGCGGTGCTCAAGGGCGACCTTGCCGCATCGCGCCGCATGCTGTCGGCCTGCAAAATCTTTACACTGGCCGAAAGCCTTGGCGGCGTTGAAAGCCTGATCGAACATCCGGCGATCATGACCCATGCCTCGGTGCCGAAGGAGCAGCGTGAAGCGCTGGGCATTTCCGACGGGCTTATCCGTCTGTCGGTCGGCATTGAAAGCGTGGAAGATCTTATCGCCGACCTCGACGAAGCACTGGCGCAAATCTAGAAACATAAACGGCGGCAAGGGTGAAATATATGTCACGGCTGATTGCGGATATCGGGGCGACCAATGCCCGTTTTGCCATTGCGAATGACGATGGCATCCATCATATCGATGTTTTGCCTTGCGATGATTTCCTGACGCTGGCCGATGCCGCTAAGGCCTATCTGTCGCGCATCGGTGGAGAGAAGCCGCAAACCGGCGCTTTTGCCGTCGCCATCCCGCTCAGCGGCGCCGATCAGGTGGCCATGACCAATCACGGCTGGAATTTTTCGATCTCCGGCACGCGCGACGATATCGGCCTTGCGCGGCTGGATGTTATCAACGATTTTACCGCCCTCGCGCTCGGTATTCCGCATCTGACAGAGAATGATTTCTATACGCTGGGCGGCGGTGCGCCTGTGCGCGGTGCGCCCGTCGGTATTATCGGCCCCGGTACGGGGCTGGGTGTGGGCGCGGTTGTGTTCAGCAAAAGCGGGGAGCCGATCCCTGTCACGACCGAAGGCGGCCATGTCACCATGCCTGCCGCCACCGAACGCGAATTCCGCCTGTTCGAATGGCTGAAACAAACCAAATACCATCATATCTCGGCCGAGCGGGTGATTTCCGGCAAAGGGCTCGTCAATATCTATCACGGGCTTTGCGGTCTCGACGGTCTTGATCTGCCGGAAAAAACGCCAGCAGAAATTACCGAAGCCGCGCTCGCGCGCAGCTGCCCTGTCTGCGTCGAAACGCTCGATCTCTTTTGTCATTTTCTGGGCGTGGCCGCGGGCAATCTGGCGCTGACCTATGGCGCTTTTGGCGGCATCTATATCGCAGGCGGCATCGTGCCAAGGCTTGGCAGCTATTTCGCTGCGTCGCGTTTTATGCAGAGCTTCCTTGAAAAAGGCCGCTTCAAAGACTACCTCTCCCCTGTCCCCGTGCGCGTGATTACGCATCCCTATCCGGGGCTGGAGGGGCTCAAGTATCTGGATTGAAAAGTCGACCAAACAAAAACCCCGCCAATCACGGCGGGGTTTTTGTTTGTAGTGGATGTTTTTACACCCGCCCAAAATATCCGCCGAAAGCCGGCAGGTGCAGGCTGCGGCCATCCAGCGTGGATTGCATACCGTGGCCGTCCATGGGGGTTGAATCTTGTGGCAGGTCGATGGTGACAGGCGCATTGCCAAGGTTGAAACAGCACAGCACATCGCCGCTGTCGTGATGACGTACGAAGCCGAGCAGGCCATCGGGCGTATCAAAAAACGTGATGTCGCCGGTGACGAGCGCGGGGTTCGCCTTGCGCCATTTCAGGAAGCTGCGCAGGAAATGCAGTGGCGAGTGGCCGTCGGTTTCCTGCTGTGCGGCGGCCTTGGCCAGATGTTCGATCGGCACAGGCAGCCATGTGGTCTTGGCTGAGGAAAAACCGGCATTCGCTTTTTGCCCGTCCCACGGAAAGGGCGTGCGGCAACCATCGCGGCCTTTGTCCTCGGGCCAGAGGAAGATACCGAAGGGGTCTTGCAGCAGTTCAAACGGAATATCCGCTTCGGTCAATCCCAGCTCTTCGCCCTGATACATAAACGCCGTGCCGCGCAAAGAGGTGACGAGGGCGGCCAGCAGCTTGGCCTGTTCGGTGTCGGGTTTGCCATCGACGGCCCAGCGGCTGGCGACACGCACAACGTCGTGGTTCGAGAATGCCCAAGAAGGCCAGCAATCCGCGCCTTCGGCCAGATATTCCTCCACCGCGCCGCGCAGCGATTTGGTGTTATACGCACCGGGGCCGAGCAGGGCGAAGTTATAGGCGGTATGCAGCTTCTCCGGCGTGTCGGTATAGGCGACGCTGGTTTTGATCTGAAAGTCATCGCCGATTTCGGCGACCATAAAGCGCCCTTCGTATTCATCTGTCAGCGCGCGCAAGCGTTTGATAAAGGGGATCATCTCCGGCTGCGTCTTGTCGTACAGATGGCGCTGCCAGTAATAGGGATGCGTCTGACGGCCGCTCGATTGGTTGCGGTCGAAGCCTTCGAGCGGCGGGTTGTCGCGCAGCTGCGCATCATGGATGCAGTGGTTCAGCGCATCGAGACGGAAGCCGTCCACGCCGCGCTCCAGCCAGAAACGGCAGACATCCAAAAGCGCATCCTGCACGGCGGTATTGCGCACGTTGAGGTCAGGTTGTTCTTTGAGGAACTGGTGGTAATAATACTGGCCGCGTTTGGTGTCGTATTGCCACGACGATCCGCCAAAAACCGACAGCCAGTTGTTGGGCGGCGTGCCGTCGTCTTTGGGATTGGCCCAGACATACCAGTCGGCTTTGTCGCCGCTGCGGCTTTTACGGCTTTCGGCAAACCACGGGTGTTTGTCGGATGTATGGCTGAGTACGACGTCGATGATGAGCTTGAGGCCGCGTTTGTGCATTTCGCGCAGCATCTCGTCAAAATCATCCAGCGTGCCGAACATCGGATCGACGTTTTTATAATCCGATACGTCATAACCGAAATCGACCATCGGCGAGGTAAAGAAAGGCGAGAGCCAGACGGCATCCACGCCCAGCGATGCGATATAATCCAGCTTTGCCGTGATGCCTTTCAGATCGCCGATACCGTCGGCGTTGCTGTCGTTATAACTGCGCGGATATACCTGATACACCACCGCGCCGCGCCACCAGTCATTCCGTCCCGACATCTGTTTTCCCCTCTGAAAAATGTTGTGCAATGCAGCAGCGTTTTTGAACGCTGTTCGCTGTCGCCTGAAAAACTTATAGGCATGAAAGGCTTGCAGGTCAAAGGAACAAAAGCAGTCAAAAACGACATTAAACGTTTGCCGCGGGGATCATTTTTGGTATTATCTAATCATACTCCCATTTTTATCGAAACAAAGTTACCGAGGCGCATAACCGATGCCGGGACACAGAATTTACTACGTGCCGCCGCGCATGGTGGGCGCCGTTACGGACTGGTCGGGCAAAGACCAGCCGGGCGGCGCGTCATGGCTGATCGACCATGTCGCAGATCTCGGTCTCAACGCCATCTGGTTCAGCCCGATGGGGCAGCCGACGGCGGTTGAAAAAATCTCGCATGGCCAAATGCGCAGCGGCAGCTATTACGCGCAGCGCGACCATTTCCGTCTCGGCGATGAATTTTCGGCCGGCCAGGGCGATGAAGAAGATTTAAAACATCTGCAGCATTTTGCACAAAAAGCAAAAGAGAAAGGCGTACGGCTTTATGCCGATCTGGTTTGTAACCACGTGGCCGCCGATCATCCGCTGGTTTTCGAAGAAGACCGCGCAATTGCCGATATACTGAAAAAAACAAACGGCGAGGTGGAGCGCATCCGCGGCAGCAAAGGAAAACTGATCGGCCTTTCGTGGCGGGAAGACGGCGAAGAAAAAAGCTTCCACCTTAAATTCCGCCGTAAAGATGATTTCACGCTGCAGCTCGGCGGGCCGGCGGAAGACCCATGGTCGGATGTGGCGCATATCAATTATTCATCGCCCGAAGCAAAACGTTTTTTTATCTTTGGCGATGACAAAGAAGAAGGCTATTTCAAAAAAGTGATCGACTGGTCGATCAAGGCGGGCTTTACCGACTTCCGCTGCGATGCCGCCTATCTGATCCCGCCCGATTGCTGGCAGGCGCTGATCAATCATGCGCATGCGCAAAAGCCCGATGCGGTCTTTATGGCCGAAACCCTGACGACCGAGGTTGAAAAAGTAGAGCGTCTGCAAAAAGCCACCATCACCGATGCAAATGGCAAAGAACGCCCCGCCTTTGATTTGGGGATGCTCGGCATTTACTGGTGGAATTTCCGTGACGACTGGCTACCCAAATCCGAAGTGCCGCGCGTGAATGCGATGGCCACCTTTGGCGGTGCCGGATCGCCCGACAATCACGACACCGAAAACACCATTGCCGGATCGGCACGCAAAGCCTTCAACGGCGCGGCGCAGGCCGACCGCCATATCGCCGAAGTTTCGGTGCGCGATTACGCCGTGGCGGTCATGACGGGCAATTCGTCCTATGTCCAGATGGGCTATGAATTTTGCAATGAAAAGCAAAACCATGTCTTCAAGGGGCAGGTCACGCCGCAGGATTTCAAAGACCTTGAAGCGCGGCGTGCCGGCGGCGACATGGATATTCGCGCGCGCATGCGCGGCATCAACGATCTGCACGAACGCATGGACGTTGGCAATTGCCGCGCCGTCTTCCGCCATCACGGCGCTGTGGGGGATGGTTCGATTCTGCGTCTCGCCCTTGATTATGTCGATGTGGATAGCGGCGCGGTCAAAGCCTCCGCCGTGCTTTTGATGAACCGCCGCCCTGAAGCCGGGCCGGTCAAACTGCCGGATACCTATATAAAGGAAATCACCGATGCGGGGCTTGGCAAGGCAGAGGCGCATAAAAATTCAAATGAAATCAATGATATCGTTATCTTTCACACGCCGCTGCCCCCTGCGGCCGCGATAGCCCCCGCTGCGCCGCGCGCCGCGGCCGCCCGCCGTCCGCGCCCCTGAGGTCGATACGTTTTTTTTACACGGCATTTTGCGTAAGTATTCATAATTCCCTTGTTTTTTGTACAGGGGTATGGTTTAAAGATGTTGAGTTTCGTGCGTACTCTGCCTGTGCGAGCCTTCCGGCACTACTCTTGGAAGGACATATTGCGAAAGCGATATGACGCGGTGAATTTCCTTGGGAAAACATCGCAGCGTTGTGAAAGAGTTTCGAGACGTTGGGGAAAGCTTGCTTTCCCTTGCGAATACAAAACTCTTCTGGCTGCGTCATGGTGATGTGGCCGCAACGGTCTGCAATAAAGGAAAATTTCACATGGCAACCGGTATCGTAAAATGGTTCAACCCCACCAAAGGTTTTGGTTTCATCCAGCCCGACAACGGCGGCAGCGATGTGTTCGTTCACATCTCCGCAGTTCAAAGCGCAGGTCTTGACACCCTGAACGAAGGTCAGCGCGTTTCTTACGAACTCGCGACCGAGCGTGGCAAAACCGCCGCTGCTAACCTGAAACTGGCAGACGCCGCGTAAATTACGCGCGTCCGCGCCAATCAGGCACGGATTACATACAGACCCCTGCCAGCCCGCTGGGCGGGCGGGGGTTTGTTTTTCCAGCACCGCGGGTTTCCCTGATGATGCCGGAAAAGGCAGCGGCACATGGCCGCAAAAAAGCGACACGCAGTCGCAATGCGGGGGGTGCCATTTGCACCCCGAAAAGACAGCGACATTTTTTTGTCGCCATTATACAGCGGCACAGCCGCCATCAGGAAAACTCACAATGAAAGACTTCTCCACGCTGGGTCTGCCCCAGCAGCTTGAGGACTCCCTCAAGCGCATGAAATTTGCAACCCCGACGCCGATTCAAGCCAAGGCTATTCCGATCGCTCTCAAAGGCCGCGACATTCTCGGTTCTGCGCAGACCGGCACCGGCAAGACCGCCGCTTTCGGTATTCCGCTGATCGAACGCCTGCTGACAAGTGATAAAACCACCGCGCTGGTCATGACGCCGACGCGCGAACTGGCGACGCAGGTACAAAAGGCGCTGCTCGAAATGCTGGGCCATGGCACCGGTATCAAATCCGCGCTGCTGATTGGCGGGGATTCGATGTACCGCCAGCTGAACCAGCTCAAAGGCCGTCCGCGTTTGATCGTCGGCACCCCGGGCCGTATCACCGACCACCTGGAACGCCGCAGCGTTCATCTGCGTGATTGCGGCTTTCTGGTGCTGGATGAAACCGACCGTATGCTTGATATGGGCTTTGGCGTTCAGATCGACCGTATCCTGAAACACATGCCGAAAGAGCGCCAGACGCTGCTGTTTTCGGCAACGTTGCCGCCCTATATCATCGAAATCGCCAAAAAATACCTGCATATGCCAGAGCGTATTGCGGTGGGCGATGTGCACAGCCCGATCGAAAACATCAAGCAGGAAATGGTCAAGCTGAACGCCGCCGAGAAATACAAGGCGCTGTCCGAACACCTGTCGCGCCGCGATGGCTCTGTTATCGTGTTTGTCAAAACCAAACACGGCGCCGACCGTATGGCAACCAAACTGCAACGTGACGGCCACAAAGCCGAGGCGATTCACGGCGATCTGAAACAAAGCAAGCGCGACCGCGTGATTGCCGATTTCCGCGACAAGGAATATCGCATTCTGGTGGCAACCGACGTTGCCGCGCGCGGGCTTGATATTCCGCATATCGAACACGTGATTAACTATGACCTGCCGCAGGTGGCCGAAGATTACATTCACCGTATTGGCCGTACCGCGCGTGCGGGCAAGACTGGCGAAGCCGTTATTTTCGTTACCCCCGAAGACGGCGCGAAGTGGAAGGCGATTTATCACCTGATGAATCCGTCCGACAAATCGATCAAGAACAGCGAACGCGCCGATACCAAGCTGGTGAAAAAACCCGCCGGCAAAAAACCTTTCGCCCGTGGCGGCAAAGAGTCTTTTGGCGAGGGATTCAAGAAGGGCGGCTATAAAAAACCCGCCTTCAAGGATGACCGCTATAAACAGGATGGCCCCAAACCGCGCCGCCGCGATGAGCGCAGCGATAATCGCAATGAGCGCAGCGATCATCGCAATGAGCGCAGCGATGACCGTCAAGGGCGTGGCGATGACCGCCGCGGACGCAATGATTATAATGATCCTTTCTCCCGTTTTGACCGTTTCGAGCGCGACGGTAAACGCGACGGTGGCGGCGAAGACCGTCCCCGCCGCAGTGCCGAAGGGCGCAGCGCGCCGCGCCGAAACGGTGACTCGCCGCGCCGGAATGATGACCGTCCGCGCTATAACGACGACCGCCGTCCCGCCCGCGCCCGCGCTGGCGAAGGCGATTCCCGTCCGCCGCGCCGCCGTGATGATGAAGGCGGCTACCGTGCAAAACCGCGCAGCGAAGGCGACCGCTATGCGCCCCGCCGCGAAGACAGCCGCTCTGCCCCGCGCAGCGAAGGCAGCCGTTATGCACCGCGTGGCGAAGGCGACCGTTCGGCACCGCGTGGTGGTGCTGACCGCCGCGATGATGGCAAACCCGCACGTTCGGGCGCTGCCAAAAAATTTGCAGGCAAAAAATCTTTTGGCGGTAAACCTGCGGCTGGCGGCAAATTTGCAGGCGGCGACCGTCCGCGGGCACGTCCAGCCGGCGGCGTCAATGCCGGTGGCAAGCGCCGCAAGGCCTAACGCGATACTTTTATAGAGACAGTCTATTCAGGCCTGGCCGCCAAAAGCGGTCGGGCCTGAATGATTCTGCGGTGCGGCGCTAATTTATTTCCGGCAGTCGCGGCAGACGCCGTGCAGCTCCAGCACCTGACGGCCGGTTTTGAATCCGTGCGCGGCGGCGGCGTGGCTGAGTTTTTCGCCAATGCCGTGGTCGGCGATTTCGTCGGTGTGGCCGCAGCCGTCGCAGACCAGAAACAAATGCCGGTGGTCTTCCTGCGGATGCCGGCAGGCGCGAAAGGCATTGAGGCTTTCGATTTTCACGACAACGCCGATATCGCAGAGCGCTTCAAGCGCGCGGTAGACGCTGGTCGGCTTGATGTCGCGGCCATGCCGCGTAGAGAGATATTCGAGCAGTGCATAGGCCGTGATCGGCGCGCTGTGGTCGAGCAGGGCGTCATAGGCTTCGGCCCGCGGCGCCGTCCAGCGCTGTTTCATCTGCGCCGCGCGCTTTTCCGCATAGGCGACCAGATCGGCCTTGCTGTGGTTATGCGCGTGATGTGACGACATAAAAAATCCTTTTAACTGACGGCGGGCTCTTCGCCGCGCTTGCGCACCAGATCGGCGACATCGTTTGCAGCGGCTTCGAGTGCGGGGGCATCTGTGCCGCGCAGGATGAGCAGCAGGCTGGGTGTCTGCCCGTCGCGCGGATAGCTGCCGATATCGACGCCATCGTATTTTTTCTGGATGTCGCCCAGTTCAAAGGCGACATCGCCTTCTTTCTGGTTGCAGGCGACGGTTTTGGACAAAACTGGCGCGCCGCCTTCGATCATGGTGTCGACATGCAGCAGCATGGCCTGCATGATTTTGGGCACGCCCGCCATGACAAAAACATTGCCGATGTTAAAACCGGGGGCGGCGCTGACGGGGTTGTCAATCAGCTTGGCGCCATCGGGGATGCGCGCCATACGCAGCCGCGCCTCGTTCAGCGGTACGCCGCGTTCATCGTAATAGGCTTGCAAGATGGCGCGTGCATCATCGCGCACATCAATCGCTGCGCCAAAGGCCTGGGCGACGCAATCCGCCGTAATGTCGTCATGCGTGGGGCCGATGCCGCCGGTGGTAAAGACATAGGTATAAGTGCTGCGCAGCGCATTCAGCGCGGCGATGATGGCGGCGGGGATATCGGCCACGACGCGGACTTCCATCACGCGCACGCCGCGCAGGCTCATATGTTTGGCGATATAGGCGATATTCGCGTCCTGCGTACTGCCGGAGAGGATTTCATTGCCGATAACCAAAATGGCGGCGGTGGGGGACGGGGCGGCAGACATGATGCGGCGGATCCTCGGATTTTTGGGTTGCGCGGTAAATATGACGGCAAGATAGCAGTTTTGGCGGGTTTTTGCTTGTTTTTTGGGGCGATTGCCGCCATTTTACTGGGCAGGAAAGATGAAAACAGAGAGTATTGATTTGACATATCAGGAAGAAGAGCTCGAGATTGAAACCGGTATTCCGCTGCATGATGCGGCGGCTTTTGCCGGTATGCGCAAGGCCGGACGTTTCGCCGCCGAAGTGCTGGATTATATCACCGACCACATCAAGCCGGATGTGACAACAGGCGAGATTGACCGTCTGATCCATCAATATATCCTCGATAACGGCGCGGTGTCCGCGACGGTCGGCTACAAGGGCTATCAGCACGCCTCCTGCATTTCGATCAACCATGTGGTTTGCCACGGCATTCCGGGCGACAAAAAACTCGATGATGGCGATATCCTCAATATCGATGTGACGGTTATTATCGATGGCTGGTACGGCGACACCAGCCGTATGTATTTTGCGGGCGAAAATGTGCCGGTCAAGGCGCGGCTGCTGGTCGATGCAACCTATGAAGCGATGATGCGCGGTATCGAAGCCGTGAAGCCCGGCGCCACGCTGGGTGATATCGGCCATGCCATACAGTCTTATGCCGAAGGGCAGCGTTTTTCGGTGGTGCGCGATTTTTGCGGCCACGGTCTTGGCCGAGTGTTCCATGCGCCGCCGTCGGTGCTGCATTACGGCCGCGCGGGTACGGGTACGGTTTTGCAGCCGGGTATGTTTTTCACGATCGAGCCGATGATCAACGCCGGCGGCTGGCAAACCAAAATTCTGGCCGATGGCTGGACGGCCGTCACCAAAGACCGCAGCCTGTCGGCGCAGTTCGAGCACAGCCTTGCCGTCACCGAAACAGGGTACGAGATTTTTACCCTCTCCCCCAAAGGCTACACAAAACCGCCCTATGGCTGAACGTAAACCCAAACCCGCCGCGGCAGAAAAAACGCCCCACCACACGGGCCACCGTGACCGGCTGCGCGGACGTTTTGTCAAATCGGGACCGGGCGCATTCGAAGACTATGAACTTTTGGAAATGGTTTTGTTCTCCATCATTCCGCGCCGCGATGTAAAGCCGCTCGCAAAAAAACTGCTGTCCGATTTTGGCGGGCTGGCGGGGGTGCTGGGCGCATCGCTCGGTGATCTGCAGGCCGTGAAGGGGCTTGGCGAAAACGCGGCGATTTTTATCAAGGCCGTGCATGCGCTGACCGAACGCGTTCTGGTGGCCGACGTCAAACACAAACCGCTGCTCAGTTCGTGGCAAAAATTGATCGACTATTGCCATGTCGCCATGGCGCATGAAAAGCGCGAACATTTCCGTGTGCTGTTTCTGAACCGCAAGAACGAGCTGATTGCCGACGAAGTGCAGCAGATCGGCACCGTCGATCACGCGCCCGTCTATCCGCGCGAGATTGTGCGCCGCGCGCTGGAGCTGGGGGCGACCGCGCTGATACTGGTGCATAACCACCCCTCGGGCGATCCGACGCCGTCCGACAGCGACATTACGATGACCGAAGAAGTCGTGCGCGCCGCCCGTGCGCTGGATATTCTGGTGCACGACCATCTGATTATTTCCCGCAGCGGGCATGCCAGCCTCAAGGCGCTCGGCCTGCTACAATTTTCGCTTTAAGACCCAAGGATTTTGCCGTGCGCGGCGTCTTATATCCGATGCATTGATTTAAAACAGTTTTTTAGGAGGCCCCGATGTTCCGCACCGTTCTTGCCGCCGTGATCTGCGCCGTTTTGTGGCCTGCTGCTGCCCATGCGCTCAGCTGCGCCCCGCCAAGCGTCGACCGCACCAGCGTCGAGGCCGCGGCCGCGATTTTCGAAGGCGTCGTCACAGCCGAAAAACAGATGCCACCCAACGACAAAGGCATCCAGCACAGCAGCTTTTATACCTTTCAGGTCACAAAAAACTGGAAAGGCCTCAGCGAAGGCGATGTCGTCACGGTCAGCCGCAATACCATGTGGGGCGACCATTTCCAGATGGGTAAGGCTTATCTGGTTTTCGCAGACGGGCGCGACGATCAAGGTCATTTTGTATCGGGCCCCTGCGGCCTGACAACGGTGATGGAATATGCCGCGCCGCTGCGCGAGATGCTGCAAAAAGTACAAGACGGCACCGACGGCCCGCAGGAGCCGGTGCCAACCGAATAGCCTGTTGATTTTCCAGCGGAAAAATTCTACCAAGGAAGGGGCGGTTTCAATCGTCCAACAGGCAGAAACAAAAGGCAGGGCATATGCAGCAGGATGACCATTCACTGGTCAGAAGCGCGCAGGCGGGCGACCGTCAAGCCTTTGCCATGCTTGTGGAAAGGCATTACCGGCTGATGTTTAAAATCGCTTGGCAATGGTGCGGCAACCGCGAAGACGCCGAAGATATCGCGCAGGATAGCGCCATCAAACTGGCGCAGCATATCCGCAGCTTTTCTTTCGATGCCGCCTTTACCACATGGCTGTACCGTATTGTCATCAATGCCGCCAAAGATTTTTACAAAGCCAAAAACCGCCGCGGCAGCCGCGAAATGCCGCTGTTCGAAGACGTCGAATACGTGTCAAACGCGCCCGACCCCGAACAGCAGCTGGGCAACAAAGACGTTTTGCGCGCCATTCACGCCTTGCCCGAAACGCTGCGCGAAACCGTGGTCCTGGTCTGCTGGCAGGGCATGAGTCACAAGGAAGCGGGGCAAGTGCTGGATTGTCCGGAAGGCACAATTTCGTGGCGGGTGTCGGAGGCACGCAAGAAAATCGCCGCCACACTCGAATTGCAACAAAAGGGGAAACGCCATGGATGACAGAAAGCTGGAAGAGCTGCTGTCGAACCTGACAGCACCCGAACCGTCAAAAGACGCGCAAGATCAGGCGCTTCAGCGCGCCATGGCTGCGTTTGACGAAAAAATGTCCAAAACCGCCCAAGGGAATACGCAGACGCAGCGTCTGACTGGCATCAGCAACATACTGAGCCACATCAGGAGCAAAATCATGAAAAAGCGTTTTATCGTATCGGGCACCGTCGGCGCCGTCGCCACCTGCGCCATCGTCGCCGTTCTGGGCACATCGTTTTACCACCAGCAGGTGGCGGATATTCTGGGAGAGCAACAAAAGGAAGTCCAGATTACAGGTCTGAAGCTCATGAATTCGGCCACTATAGGTGGTGGCGGCAGCTCCGTGCGGCCGCGGACATCGCAAACGGGTGGCCAGCAAATGGGAGATAGTGGTGTGGCTGGCCTGAAATGTTGCGGAGGGATTGTCATGTCGGAACAGCCAAGTGGCAATGTGCATATCGACCTTTCTTCCTCGTCCGCGCAGCGTCGTGCAGCAGAGAATCAAGAAGGGCGCAGCCTTAATGAAAAGGCAGATAAAAAAGCCGTCGGTGGTGCCGATATGCTGTCAAATACGGCGCAGAACGTGGTGCATCCTGCGGTGAGAGCAAAAGAAGAAGCCAAATCACGCCGCGACAGCATGGTGCAGGAACGTGTGGCGCCGACAGCGCCAGCGGCCTCTATGCCCGGTATCGCCTTTATGCCTGCCGAAGTCGATATGATCGCGCCGATGCCGATGCCCGATGACCGGATTGTACACCAATATCAGGAACAGGGCCGCGACCAGTTTCAGGCTTTTGAAGAAAACAGCATCAAGAATGTGAAGGCCGAGCCGGTCTCGACCTTCTCCATCGACGTTGATACCGCGTCTTACAGTTTTGTGCGCCGCGCGCTCAATAACGGTGTGCTGCCGCAGAAAAATGCCATCCGTATCGAAGAGATGATCAATTACTTCGATTACGACTATGCCGTGCCGGAGCCGGGCGGACATCCGTTCCAGCCCACCGTGGCGGTCTATGACAGCCCGTGGCGCAGCGGCAACAAACTGATCCACATCGGCGTCAAAGGGTATCAGGTGCAGGAAAAGCCCAAATCCAACCTTGTGTTCCTGATTGATACTTCCGGCTCTATGAATACGCCGGACAGGCTGCCGCTGCTGGTCAATTCTTTCAAGATGCTGCTCGACACACTCTCGCCTGACGATACCATCGGCATCGTCACCTATGCGGGCAATAGCGGTATCGCGCTGGAGCCGACCAAGGTTGCGGATAAACAAAAAATTCTCACCGTGCTGGATCGCCTGCAGTCGGGTGGCAGTACGGCAGGGGCGGAGGGTATCCGTCTCGCGTACCAGCTGGCCGAGCAAAGCTTTGTCAAGGGCGGTAATAACCGCATCATTCTGGCGACCGATGGCGATTTCAACGTTGGTATCCGCAACCGCGACGAGCTGAAGGGTTTTGTCGAGCGCAAACGCAAAACAGGCATCTTCCTCTCCGTCCTCGGCTATGGCATGGGCAACTATAACGACCATATGATGCAGGCACTGGCGCAAAATGGTAATGGCACGGCGGCCTATATCGACAATCTGAACGAAGCGCGCAAGGTGCTGGTCGATGAAGGCTCGTCCCTGCTCTTCACCATCGCCAAAGATGTCAAGCTGCAAGTCGAATTCAACCCGCAGACCGTGCAGGAATACCGCCTTGTCGGCTATGAAACCCGCGCCCTCAACCGCGAGGATTTCAATAACGACAAAGTCGATGCCGGTGATATCGGCGCGGGTCATACCGTGACGGCGATCTACGAAATCACGCCGGTCGGGGCGACACCGATTGTCGATGATCTGCGCTATCAGAAACCCGCACCCAAAGTGATCGGTGACCATCCGGTCGTTGCGCCGGCGCAGGATGATGCGGCGGAAGCCATGAACGCGGATGAATACGCCTTCCTTAAAATCCGCTATAAAAAGCCGGATAGCGACACCAGCACGCTGATGACGCGGGCGATTACCAAAGCGGACGAAAAGGATTTTGATGCGCTCAGCGATGACATCCGCTTTGCCCATGCGGTCGCGTCCTTTGCGCAGATGCTCAAGGGCAGCAAGTTTGTGGCGGCAGACTACGATACCGTCATCGAAATTGCGAATCAGGCGCGCGGCAAGGATGAATTCGGTTATCGCACCGAATTTGTAAACCTTGTCAGACTGGCGAAAACGGCCGCCGGTTTGCAGCCGCTCCGCTAAATGGGGTATAATAGAAAGGCCGGGGTTTACTCCGGCCTTTCTGTTTTAAAAATGCGGTCTGGGACAATATCCAAAACAGGAGAGGGGGCCAGGATGTCAACGGTTTCTCAAAAAATCAAAGGCAGTTTCGATCTGGTTTTGTTGTTCGGGCGCGGCATTCGCGCTTTTGAAGATGAGGGCACGCGCGCAGCGGCGCTGCGGTCGCTGTGGATACCGGCGGCGCTGTTTCCCTTTGCGCTGATTGTGTCGGCTTTTTACCCGCCCTATGGCATGCACGAGGGGGATTATTCTTACGCGCAGGTCGCGCTGACCGTGACGGGCGCCTATATTCTCGGCATTGCTCTGACCATGGGTTTTGGCTGGCTTTTTGCCCATGCGCTGCGGCAGCGTTCGCGCTTCTGGCTTTACTTTCAGGCCAGCAACTGGGTGACCATTCCGCTGTCGCTGCTGACACTGCCGATTGCCCTGATGATGATCTATGATGTTATGCCGCGCGAGGAAATGGACCGTATCGTCACGATCGTGACCTGCTATGGCGTGCTGGTCGCGGGCTGCGTGGCTTACCGCTCTTTCCGCGTGCCGTGGGAACTGGCGGGGGCGCTGGCCTGCCTGTCGCTTTTCGTCAATCAGCAGGCGTGGAATGTGATGTACTATGTGCAGAATATCGAATTGGTCTGGTAACCATTCAAAAAAATGCACAACAAAAAAAGGGAAGCTTTGCGGCTTCCCTTTTTTATTGTGGTGCCCCTTGTTTATTCTGCGGGCTGTTTGCGTATGGGCGCGGGCGGGTTTTGCGGCGGGCGGAAGGTATTGCCAAAGACGGCTGCAGCGGCGCTCAGCCCGTCACCGCCACCCATCACCACCGTGGCAGGCAGTTTAAGGTCGGTCAGCAGCTGCGGGCTTTCTTTCAATGCGCTCAGCACCAGTTCGATGGCGCGCAGACGGGCGACGATGTCTTCGCCCAGAACCTGTGCCTGCGCTTTCTGGCCTTCGGCAACCTGCGTCAGATAGGTCTTTTCAGCCTCGCCCTCGAACTCGCGGCGCACCTTGAACTGTTCGGCGACCTTCACGCCAATCTCGGCCGTCACAAGGTCTTTTTGCTGGTCAGCGGTGGCACGTGATTTTTGCGAATTCACGCGTTCATCCTGCGCCAGCTTTTCCTCGCGGTAGGCTTTGGCCAATTGCTGCGCCAGCTGTTCGCGGCGGCGGGAGACCAGAAGTTCGGGCGGGATGGCCGGATCGTCGATCTTGACTTCAAGGATGGTGATGCCGGCCTTGCTGCCTTCTTCTTTGATCGCCGCTTCGAAAGCGCTTTCGAGATAAGGACGCGAGTCCTGAAAATCAAGCGCGCGCGTCGGACGGATACCGACAATCGGGGCGCCGTCCGCATCTGTGCGGAAATGCCCTTTTTCATCAATCAGCGGTGCCAGCAGTGTGCCGCCACCGATGTTGCGCACGATAGAGCGGATGGTCGGCGTGACGATGCGGTCTTCCATTTCCTTCAGGCTGCCGACAGCGGCCGCGACCAGCGCGGCATCGGCGGGGTTGACCTGCACCAGCACGCGCAGTTCGACCGGAATTTCCCAGCCTTCGACACGCACAAAAATCGCTTCGTCCGCGACATTCGGGTCAACCGGTATGGCCGTGCAGTGGCGGGTTTGCGAGAATTTGCCGTCATCACCGATGGTCAGGTCAATGCGGCAATCGTCATAACCGCCGTGATACGACCAGCGCTGTGCGCGGGTGGGGATTTGTGTGACTTCGTATAGCTCGGGGTTGAAGAAATAGGCGCCGGGCTCGAAGATCTCTTTCCACACGCCCTTGCAGCCGGAGGGTACAAGCACGGCCTTGAGACGGCCCTGCTGCACTTCTTCGGCGCCGGATTTACACTGTGTGTTCCAGCCTTCGTCAAGGTTTGATTTGACAACCCCGACATGGCCTGTCGGAATTTCGGTGATGATGGTCGGCTGATGGCCCTGTGCGACTTCGCTGCGCATGCCGTATTGATCGTAAATACGCGTGCGTCCCTGACGGTCGGTGATGCGCACATTAAACAGATACAGGTTCAGGCGGTGGATACCGGGTTTCAGCACGGTGGCTTGCAGACCCTTGTAGCCTTTGATCTGTTCGCTATCCAGAAAAGTGGTCGCATCAAAAATCGATGCATCGACATCCAGCTTGGGCGCGCCAAAAGCCAGCGATGTGCCGGGCAGCGGCGGTGCGATGACCGCATCTTCGGGCAGGCTGCGGCCGTCCAGCGCGACGACTTCACCGAAATGGCCGGGCGGAATATCCACCACAGGCAGCACACGCACTTCGCCCCAGATACGGATAAACCATGTCAGATGCCAGCCGGGGCCGTAAATGTAATCTTGCGGACCGTTTTCGCCGTTGCTGGCAATGATCTGCCCGGCGCCCAGATTGCGCCCGCCGAATTTTTTCACCACATGGCCGGTTTCGTATTTATCGACGTAGAAAAGACTGGTCGACAAAACAGCCGCGACAAACATGATGCCGCCGACGCTGTAGATCACCGCCGAAGCGGCAGGATTTTTACTCAGCTTGCCAAGGCGCGAGGTGCTGTCATCGCTAAGCTGGAGCCTGCGGAACCAGATCAAAAATCCGAGAGAGGCGAGGATGGTCAGAATAACCGTCATGAAAAGCTCCGCACTGAAGGCATAAAAAAATACGGAAGAATTTCCGCATCTTCACGCTATCAGTCCGGCTTTAAAAGACTCTTAACAGCTTTACGGCAATACCTGCGGCGTCAGATCCGGCGCGGCACGAATAATTATATGCGCCGCGGCACGACGATCAGACAAGCCATTTCCAGAACAGGCTTGCCGTTTTGATTGAAAACGGTGTTTTTGGTGCGCACCATCGCGCGGCCGGGGTCGCGCTCGGAGGGGATAATATCCAGCACCTCGCCGCGATAGCTGAGACGGTCACCGGGGCGCACCGGCCGCAGCCATGACATATTTTCAACCGTGCGCCCGATCATACCGCCCTTCATTTTAGGCATGGCCGCCACGATCATCGACATCGTCAGCGCGGCGGTATGCCAGCCGCTTGCAACCAGTTCGCCAAAGGCGGTGTCTTTTGCGCGTTCGGCATCCAGATGAAAATCCTGCGGGTCGAATTTTTGCGCGAAGGCTATGATCTCTGCCTCGGTCACATCGACGGGGCCGGCTTCAAAAATTTGTCCGGCGGCAAGGTCTTCCATATAGGTGTATGTCTGTATTTCCATGCGGCTTAAAATAAGCGGCTGGCTTTTTTTGTCCAGTCGCGTAAAAAACACCAGATTATGGTATGCGGCGGCGTGTTTTCGCGGTGGTTTCGTGCTATACATACCGCTGTTGTTTTCATCCCCCCAAGCGGAGCATCCATGCCGATTTACAAGGCCCCCCTCGACGATATGCGTTTTGTGCTCAACGATGTGCTTTGCGTATCGTCACTGGCGCAAATACCGGCCTTTGCTGGCGTCGATGACGCCACCACCGCGCAGTTTCTGGCCGAAGTGGCCAAACTGGCCGAAGATGTGCTCTTCCCGCTCAATGCCAGCGGCGACCGCGAAGGCTGCCTGCATCACCGCGATACGCGCAGCGTGACAACGCCGAAGGGATTCAAGGAAGCCTATCGCCAGTTCTGCGAAGCGGGTCTGCCCGGATTTGCCTGCGACCCCGATTATGGCGGGCTGGGCATGCCGGCGGTTTTGAATACGGCGCTGTCCGAAATGTTCTGTTCGGCAAATATGGCTTTTGGCATGTATCCGGGGCTCAGCCATGGCGCCTATAACGCGCTGCACGAATACGGCACGGCGGAACAAAAACAAAAATATCTGCCCAAACTGGTCAGCGGCGAATGGACGGGCACCATGTGCCTGACCGAACCGCAATGCGGCACCGACCTTGGCCTCATCAAAACCAAAGCCGTGCCGCAAGCGGATGGCAGCTATAAAATCACCGGCACCAAAATTTTCATTTCAGCCGGCGACCATGACCTTGCCGAAAATATTATCCATCTGGTGCTGGCAAAAATAGATGCGCCCGATACGCCGGCGGGTATCAAGGGGATCAGCCTTTTTGTTGTGCCGAAATTTACGGACGGCGCGCGCAACGATGTTTATTGTGGCCGCATCGAAGAAAAAATGGGCATCCATGCCAACAGCACCTGTGAAATGAATTTCGAAGGCGCGCAGGGCTGGCTGGTGGGCGAAGCGCACAAAGGCATGCGCGCCATGTTTGTGATGATGAACGAAGCGCGTCTGGGCGTGGGCCTGCAAGGCCTCGGCCTCAGCGAGGTTTCCTATCAGAATGCCGTGTCCTATGCGCAGGACCGCAAGCAAGGCCAGCCGATTGACCAGAAAGCCGCCAGCGCGCCCGAGGATGCTGCTGCTGTTGCGATTATCCACCACCCCGATGTACGGCGCGAACTGCTGACCATCCGTGCCCAGACCGAAGGGGCGCGCATGCTGGCCTATTGGACGGCGCTGCAGCTGGACCTGTCGCAAAAATCGCCCGATGCGGCGGTCAGAAAAAAAGCCAAGGCGCTGCTGGATTTTCTGACGCCGATCGTCAAGGCGCATATGACCGACAACGCCGTTGATCATGCGAATGCCGCCATGCAAATTTTTGGCGGTCATGGCTATATCCGCGAACACGGTGTCGAGCAATACGCCCGCGATGCCCGCATCACCCGGATTTACGAGGGGACGAACGGCATTCAGGCGCTTGATCTTCTCGGGCGCAAGGTGCTCAAAGAAAATCTGCTGCCGCAATACCTGGCCGCGCTGAGCGAGGATATACGAATCGCAAACAAAGAAGGCGTACCCGCACATATGATCTCGGCGCTGCGCAGCCATGTGTCCGTCCTGAAAAGTGTGACGCGTCGCCTGCGTTTCCGCGTTATAGGCGAAACCATCAAGGCTCGGCTCGGCCTTGGCGGCGATCCCGGCGCGGTGCTGCGCGATGCGGCGGGTATTTCGTCTGATTACCTGCGGCTATGCAGTTTTGTCGCTCTCGGCCATATGTGGCTGATGATGGCGGGTGTCTCTGCCGCACGCCTTGGCCAGACGGATCTTGAAGGGCGTGATTTTTATGAAACTAAAATGCAGACCGCAGCGTTTTTCTTTAGCCGCGTGATGCCTCAAGTGGCAGGGCTTGCCGAAACCTTGCGCAGGGGCGCGGCTGTGCTGATGGCGACACCGGCGCAGCAATTTGCCCATACCCAGACCAATATCGCGGAGACCACCCGCCCGATCGTGACCGGAGAAAAGAAAGCATCATGAAAAAAATCCTTAAAAAACTCGCCATTGTGGCGGTCGTTCTGGTTCTGCTGGCCGCGGGCGGTCTTTATGCGCTGGCAAGCTTTGCGCCGATGGAATATGTCGAAGAAAAAGCACGCACCGCGGTAAAAGAAAAAACCGGACGCGATCTGACCATCGGCAGCACGCGCGTGGTTTTCTGGCCGCATATCGGCGTGACGCTCAAAGATGTGACTTTTTCAAGTGCGGATTGGGCCGAGCAAAGAAATATGCTGCGCCTCGGGGAAGTCGATGTGCATGTCGCGCTGCGCCCGCTGTTTGAAAAACGTCTTGAAATCATCCGCTTCGTGCTGAACGAGCCTGAAATAAACCTTGAAGTCTCGCCGTCCGGCGCGCGCAACTGGGAATTTGCCGCCGATGTCAAAAAGGCAGAGCAGGCCGATGCAGGTAAAAGTGGCGCCGGCAGCAGCACCGCGGATGCGATGGCGTCTTTCCGTCTGAACGAATTCGAAATCCGCAAGGGCCGCGTGCTTTACAACGATCGCCAGAAAAACAGCAAGGCACTGGCCGAAAATGTGAACATCACCGTGTCTTTCCCTGACATCGACAGCGCATTCCAGCTGGACGGGTCGCTGACCTATCTGGGCAAGCGTATCCAGCTGGTCATGGGTATCGATACGCCCAAGGATTTTATCGACGGCAAACCGTCCGGCGGCAATCTGGTGCTGAATACAGATGTCATCAAGGCGAATGTGGCGGGCATGTTTGCAACATCGGGCACATTTATCAAATCTGACAATATGACTGCCGAAATTCCATCCCTTTCCGGCCTGATTTCCTGGGTCACGCAGAAACCCGCGGAAAAGCTGCCGTTTGAAAAAGTATCTTTCAATTCGAGAGGCAGCGTCACCGCCGATACACTGACCCTGCATGGCGTTGCGCTCAAGCTTGATGAGGTTGAAAATAGTGACCCAGGCACATTGATTATCAAGATGGGTGGCGCGCGGCCGCATATCCATGCACGTCTGTCTTTAAACAAAATCAACCTAGACCGTTTCTTGGGTGAAGAGACGCCGGCGGCATCTGCGGGCGGTAAAAAGACAGCTGTGCCGCAAAACGACTGGGATGCGACGCCAATCGATTTCAGCGCATTGCGTGCAGTCGATGCAGATCTGCTATTAAATACAGGTGGTTTTTCTCTGCGTGGTGTGGAGGTGGGAAGAAGCACCCTACGTGCTGTGCTTGAAAACGGCAAGCTTACGGCCTCGTCTACGGAAGCGGCGTTGTTTGGCGGTTTGTTCAGTTCGGATATTTCCCTGACCGCGCTGGCCGGTGGCGGTGCGGAACAGAAGCTGAAATTCAGCATGAAAGACGTTCAGGCGCAGCCGGTTTTGGAAAAATTCGCCGATTTCAAAAAACTCAGCGGTGCGGCAGATGCAAACGTAGATGTCACCGCGCGCGGGATCAGCCAAAAAGAAATCATCAGCAATCTGGCCGGTAGTGGCGCGGTGACGTTTAAAAACGGCTCCCTGACCGGTATCGATTTTGTGAATATCGCGCAGATGATACAGCGTGGCTTGCAGGATGCCGGCGTGGGCGAGGGCAAGACCGACTTCGTTGATCTGGGCGGCACGTTCACAATTGCGCAGGGCATCGTGACCAATAACGATTTTCGCATGCGCGGCCCGCTGGTGCAGGCGGGTGGCAGCGGGACGGTCGATCTGCCGCGCAAATACGTCAAGTACCGCGTGACGCCCGTGCTGACCGCATCATCGGCCGCTGAAAATGCGCGCGGTGTGGGCGTGCCTGTCGATATCGCGGGACCTTTCAGCAATATCCGCGTCAAGCCGGATTTCAAAACCGTGCTGCAGAACGCGGTCAGCGACCCTGCGGCGATCAAAGAGCAAGGCAAGGCGCTGGAGCAAAACCTGAAGGGCATCAAGGATGACCTGAAAAAAGACCCCGGTGCGGCGATCCAGAATTTGTTGGGCGGCGGTGGCGGCGGTCTTTTTGGCGGATCCAGAGGCGCGCCGGCCCCCGCGCCCGCACCGCAAGACGGGGCGGCGCCGTGATTGCAGACGCGCTCGACAAGCTGAATGAAAAAATATGGGGGACGGGCGTCCATGGGCGCCCGTTTTTTCTGCGCTGGCCTGTCTTGACGCTGAGACTGCTGCTTGCCGTGGGGCGCGATCTTAAAGAGGGATATCTTGGTCTGCGCGCGACGAGCCTTGTTTATACAACGCTATTGTCTTTTGCGCCGCTGCTGGCGATCAGCTTTTCGGTACTCAAGGGGATTGGCGCGCATAACAATATCGAGCCGTTTTTGCAGGATTTTCTCGAACCTCTCGGCGAGCAGGGAGCAGAAATCACCGCGCGCACGATCAGCTTTGTCGATAATATTCAGGTCGGCGTCTTGGGTGCCGTCGGTATGGCGCTGTTGATTTACAGCGTTATCGCGCTGATGCATAAAATAGAAACTGCCTTTAATGATATCTGGCATGTCAGCGAAACGCGCAGTTTTGCGCAGCGCGTACGTGATTATCTGGGTGTTTTGTTTATCGGCCCGCTGCTGCTGTTTTTATCGGTTGCCATGACGGCGACGCTGACCCATGCGGAAAAAACCCGCGGATTTTTGCAAGAGTATCTGGGCACAGCACCGGTCGATATGCTGTTCGGGGGCATGTTCCAGATTGTGCCCTATATTTTGTTTGGTTTTGCTTTCGCCGCGCTTTACATGTTTATGCCCAATACGCGCGTGCGCGTCTTGCCGGCACTGGTTGCGGGCTTTATGACGGGCATTCTCTGGAAGGTGCTTGGCCAGATGTTCGGCGTTTTCGTTGCGGGCTCGGCCAATTATGCCGCGATTTATTCGGCTTTTGCCGCGCTGATTTTGTTTATGATCTGGATTTATATCGGCTGGCTGATCGTATTGGTCGGCGCGGCGCTGTGTTATTACATCCAGAACCCGTCAAACCAGTCTCTGTCGCGCCGCGATATGCAGCTGAGCCCGCACCTGCGCGAAAAAGTGGCGCTGCATGTCTGCGCTGTCATCGGCGATGTTTTTTACAGCGAACAAAAAGGCATTACGCTCACGCGGCTTGCGGCGCGGCTGCGCGTACCTTCGGCGGTGCTGGAGGGGATCGTATCCACGCTGGTCGATGCCGGTGTGCTGGCGCTGACGGTCGGGCGCAATGCCGAATATCTGCCGGGCCGCCCGTTTGATACAACATCGGTGCAGCAGATGATCGAAGCGCTGCGGGCACGCGATGCGCAAAAAGCGCGCAGTCTGCAACATATCCGCGCCATTGCGCCGGTCGATGATCTTTTGCGCCGCGGCGATGCCGAGCGTGGCAAGGCACTGGGCACAATCACCCTCAAACAACTGGCACAAGGAAAAATCCCCGCATGATACCGCGTTTCTCAAGGCCTGAAATGGCCGCCATCTGGGATCAGGAAAACAAATACAGGACATGGCTTGAGGTTGAAATGCTCGCCTGCGAAGCGCAGGAAAGTCTTGGTGTTATTCCGGCAGGCGTCACCGCAAAGATCCGTGCCGTGGCCGATTTCGATGTCGCGCGCATTGATGCGATTGAACGCGAAGTCAGACACGATGTCATCGCTTTTCTGACCAACGTGGGCGAACATGTCGGTGATGATGCGCGGCATATCCATCTGGGCATGACGTCGTCGGATGTGCTTGATACCGCTTTTGCCGTGCAGCTGCGTCAGGCGTCCGATCTGATTTTGGCGGGGCTTGACCGCGTGCTGGCGGCGCTCAAAAAACGCGCGCTGGAACATAAAGACACGCTTTGCGTCGGGCGCAGCCACGGTATCCACGGAGAGCCGACGAGCTTCGGACTCAAGCTCGCCGGCCATTACGCGGCTTTTCACCGCGCGCGCAAGCGCATGGAGCAGGCGCGCGAAGAGATTTCCACCGTCGCCATTTCCGGCGCGGTGGGCACTTTTGCCACCATCGATCCGCGCGTGCAGGCCTATGTCGCGCAGAAGCTGGGCATGCGCGAAGAGCCTGTCTCCACGCAGGTAATTCCGCGTGACCGTCATGCAGCGTTTTTTGCCGTGCTCGGGGTGGTCGCCAGTATCATCGAAAACCTTTCGACCGAAATCCGCCATTTGCAGCGCACCGAAGTGCGCGAAGCAGAGGAATTTTTCAGCGCAGGCCAAAAAGGCTCCTCCGCCATGCCGCATAAGCGCAACCCCGTCCTGACCGAAAACCTGACAGGGCTTGCAAGGCTGATCCGCGCCAGCGTCATTCCGGCGATGGAAAACGTCGCGCTCTGGCATGAACGCGATATTTCACATTCGGCGGTCGAACGTGTGATTGCCCCCGATGCCACGATTTTGACCGATTTCGCACTGCACCGGCTGGCCGGCGTGATCGAAAACCTGCTCGTCTATCCGGCGCGCATGAAAAAGAACATGGAAAGCCTGAAGGGGCTGGTGTTTTCGCAGGCCGCGCTGCTCGCACTCGTCGAGGCGGGGATGAACCGCGAAGACGCCTATAAATCGGTACAAACACAGGCAATGGCGGTCTGGGATGATCTGGACGGGCCGGATTTCAAGACGCGTCTACAAAACGATGCCGCCGTTGCCAAGGTGCTGGGTGCGGGCGGTCTTGATAAGGTATTTGACTATAGCCGTTATACCCGTCATGTCGGTGCGGTGATCGACGCCGCACTGGGCGAAGACAGCCGTGCGGCGGCGTAGCCCGGGATACAGGTTTGGAAAGCGTGGCGCACATGGCGATGCATAAAGAAATCCTTCTTCCCTGTCATCCCCCGCCCTCGGCTCGGGATGACAGCTTTGAGAACGGGGCGCGCAGGCCGCTGCCGCGTCAGGGGCTTGAATGCTAGAATGGCGCGAAGCGGGCGTGATCCTTTCCGTGCGTCCGCACGGTGAAAACGGCGGCGTGGTATCGCTGCTGACCGAAAACCATGGCCGCGCGATGGGCTATGTTTATGGCGCCACATCGGCCAAGACGCGCGGCATCATGGAAATCGGCAACGTCGTGAATGCGCGCTGGCAGGCGAAAGCATCAAGCCAGCTGGGCACATTTACCTTGGAGCTGGAAAAAAGCCATGCCGCCGATGTGATGCACGACCCCGCACGGCTGACCGCGCTGCAAGCCGCCTGCACCATTGCCGACCGCTGCCTGCCGGAGCGTGAAAAACATCCCGCGGTATACGCAGGGCTCTGCGCCCTTTTGGACAGTTTCACAGGTGATCTGTGGGGGCCGAGCTATATTTTCTGGGAGCTGGGCCTGCTGCGCGAAATGGGCTTCGGGCTTGATCTTTCCAAATGCGTGTCCACGGGGGCTGTGGATAACCTTCTCTATGTCAGCCCCAAATCCGGCTGCGCTGTCAGCGCGGCGGCGGGGGAGGCGTATAAAGACCGCCTGCTCGCCCTGCCACCGTTTTTGCGCGGGGAGGCACGGTTTGACGATGCCGATGTGCTGGATGGCCTACGTCTAACGGGTCATTTCCTGCTACACCGCGTCTTTTCGCTCGGCAATACCAACCTGCCCGAAGCGCGGCTGCGGCTCGAAGCCCGCTTTTCCCGTAAAATCGGCGCGGCGGCCGAGGCCGAAGCCTCGGGTGCGGCCTGATCCTGCCTTTCCGGTTGTTTTAAGGCCGGATTTGCGCTAAAAACGCCGCTATGGCGAAAAGAACAGGCAAAAAATCAGGCAGTGATAACAACGTCGTCGCGGTGGAAATTCAAAACCGCGAACTTGGCGAGATCTTGAGCGAGAAATATCTTTCCTACGCGCTCTCGACCATTATGTCCCGCTCCCTGCCCGATGTGCGTGACGGGCTGAAGCCCGTGCACCGCCGCGTGCTCTATGCCATGTCGCAACTGAACCTGAAGCCCGAAACGCCGCCCAAAAAATCGGCGCGGATTGTCGGTGACGTCATTGGTAAATACCACCCGCACGGCGACAGCTCGATTTACGACGCCATGGTGCGCCTGGCGCAGGATTTTGCGGTGCGTTATCCGCTTGTCGACGGGCAGGGCAACTTTGGCAATATCGACGGCGACAATGCCGCTGCGATGCGCTACACCGAAGCGCGTTTGACCAAGGTCGCGCAGCTTTTGCTCGAAGACATCGATCAGGACACGGTCGATTTCCGCGCAACATACGATGGCGAAACGGTCGAGCCTGTCGTTATGCCCGCGAATTTCCCCAACCTGCTGGCCAATGGTTCTTCGGGTATTGCGGTCGGTATGGCGACCAACATCCCGCCGCATAACGTGGCGGAGCTGTGCGATGCGCTCGATCATCTGATCGAAGACAAGACTTGCGAAGTCAAAGACCTGCTCAAATTCGTCAAAGGCCCCGATTTCCCCACGGGCGGTATTCTGGCCGAAGACAAGGCGGTCATTCGTCAGGCCTATGAAACCGGCCGCGGGTCTTTCCGTGTGCGCGCGGTCTGGCACAAGGAAGGGCTCAAAAAAGGCGAAGATTGGCAGATCGTCATCACCGAAATTCCGTATCAGGTTGTCAAAGCACGCCTGATCGAAAAAATTGCCGAGCTGATTATCAACAAAAAGCTGCCCTTCCTCGACGATATCACCGATGAATCCGCCGAAGATGTGCGCATCGTGCTGACGCCCAAAAACAAATCGATGGATCCCGAATTGTTGATGGCGCAGCTTTACAAAAACACCGATCTGGAAACGCGCTTCTCGCTCAACATGAACGTGCTTGACGGCGGCCTGACACCGCGTGTGATGAATCTGAAAGAGGTTCTGCAGGCCTTTATCGACCACCGTCAGGATGTTCTGCTGCGCCGCTCCCGCAACCGCCTTGCGCAGATCGAACACCGCCTTGAAGTCCTCGGCGGTTTGCTGGTTGCTTATCTGAACATCGACGAAGTCATCAAAATCATCCGCGAGGAAGACGACCCCAAGGCGGTGATGATCAAACGCTTCAAGCTGACCGATGTGCAGGTCGAAGCGATCCTGAATATGCGGCTGCGTTCTTTGCGCAAGCTGGAAGAGTTCGAGATCCGCCGCGAAGACAAAGAACTGCGCGCCGAAAAAGCGGGGCTGGAAAAGCTTGTTGCGTCAACTGCGCGCCAGATGAAAGCCATCCGCGCGCAAGTCGCGCATATCCGCGAGGTTTTTGCGCCAAACACGCCGCTTGGCAAACGCCGCACGCAGGCCGGCAAGGCGCCCGTCGATATCGATGTGCCGATCGAAGCCTTTATCGAGAAAGAGCCCATCACCGTCATCTGCTCCGACAAGGGCTGGATCCGCGCGATGAAAGGCCATCTGGAGCAGGAAAAGATCGACGCCATCAGCTACAAAGACGGCGACAGTTTCAAATTTGCCATTCCGTGCGAAACCACGGACAAGCTGATCGTTTTCGGCACCAATGGCAAATTCTACACGCTGGGCTGTGACAAGCTTCCCTCCGGCCGCGGCTTTGGCGAGCCGGTGCGCCTGATGATCGATCTGTCGAACGAGGCCGAGATTGTCACCATCATGAAGCATGATCCGGAACGCAGGCTGCTGGTTGCCGCTGACGACGGGCGCGGTTTTGTGGTGCAGGAAAAAGACATTTTGTCGCAAACCAAAAACGGCAAGCAATGCCTGATGGTCAAAGGCGGGGTGGAGGCAAATATCTGCTTCCCCATCGCGCCCAACCACGACCATGTCGCGGCCATCGGGCAAAACCGCAAACTGCTTGTCTTCCCGCTCGATCAGGTGCCGGAAATGGCCAAGGGCGTCGGTGTTATTTTGCAGCGTCACAAAGACGGCGGATTGTCGGATGCGAAAACGTTCCGTCTCAAAGACGGCCTGACATGGTACAGCGCCGGGCGCGAACGCGTAGAGACGAACCTGAAGTCATGGCGCGGCGAACGTGCACAGGCCGGTGTACTGCCGCCCAACGGCTTCCCGCGCGCGAATAAATTCAGCGGGAAATAACATCCTTTGCGGGCAGGGCAAGATCTTGCCAGCCGCTTCCGTGAAAAACCTCCAGCGGCCGGAAACGCTCTTTATAGGCCATCTTGCGCGATGCGGCGATCCAATAGCCCAGATAAAGGTAATCCTTGCCGGACTGCGCCGCCTGTGCGGCCAGTTGCAAAATCATCCATGTGCCCGGGCTTTGTGCCGATAGTGCGGGATCAAAAAAACTGTAAACCGCCGAAACGCCGTCGGGCAAATCGTCGTAAAGCATCGCGCCTGCCGGATTTCCCTGCGCATCAAAAACGGTCATCAGGCGTGCATGGCCGGTATGCTGTTCGATCATGGCGGTAAAATCGGCTTCGGTCATCTGCGCCATCTCGCCGTCAGCGTGGCGGCTGTGCTGGTAACGGCGGAACAGATCAAAAAGCGCGGCACTGCTTTTGGCGGGGCTGCCGGAAACATGCAGGTCTTTGTTCTTGCGCAGGATACGGCGCAAACCGGCATCGGGGGCGAAATCGGCAAGCCGCAGGCGTACGCTGCGGCAGGCGCTGCAGGCGCGGCATTGCGGGCGATAGACCATGTTCTGGCTGCGGCGAAAACCGCTTTGCAGCAGCAGCGGCAGTGCGGCAGATTTCGCAGGCGTATCAAGCAAGGTCAGCACGCGCCGTTCGTCCAGCCCGCCCAGATAGGGACAGGGCGTTTCGGCCGTCAGATAAAAATCCAGCGTGGTGTCGCCGTCTTCTGCGGTTGTCACGGGAAGTAAATCACACCCGGCTCGCGCGGACGGTTGGCGGGCTCGTCTTTTTTCGGTGCGGGTTTGGGCGGCTCTTTCGCCTGCGGGCGCGGCGTGGCCGGGGCGATGGATTGCTTGAGAAGGATAATGCTGATCCGGCGGTTGCGCGCGTTTTCGGGGTCGTTCGGCACCAGATGTTCGCGGTCGGCCTTGCCCTGAATATTTTCGATGCGCGCGGCATCCAGCGCGCTGCCCAGCATCACGCGGCGGCTGGCATTGGCGCGGTCTGCCGACAGCTCCCAGTTGCCATACGAAATATCGCGGCCATAGGGTTTTGAATCGGTATGCCCGCGCACGGAAAGTTTATTGGGCAGGTCGCGCACAACCTGCGCAATCAGGCGCAGCAGTTTTTCCGCCTGCGGCATCGGCTTGGCCGAGCCCAGTTCAAACATCGGCTTGCCTTCCTGATCGACGATCTGTATCCGCAAACCTTCTGGCGTCATATCAATCAGCAGGTTCTGCGACAGTTCGCGCAAATCGGGGACGGATTCAATCGCTTCGCGCAGTTTTTCTTCGGTTTCTTTAAAAGCCTGCGTGTCGCGGCGCTCCAGCTCCGCATCAAATTCCCTTTCGGTGATGCGCGCGGGGTCCACGCCGTCTTGGCCGTCTTCGCGGCCGACGCCCTCGGCGGGTTCGCGCTGCTGCGCAACCGGTGTTTTGTCATCGGTCATGGCGCCGTCTTCGGACATGGTTTGCCCGCCCATGACGCCGCCTGCGCCGCTGGTCGATTCAGAAATCATCGGGTCGGCTGGCCGGAAGTAGGACGATATAGCGTTGCGCTGGTCTTTGGTGGTGACGTTCAGCAGCCAAAGCAGCAGAAAGAAAGCCATCATCGCCGTCACGAAGTCGGCATAGGCAACCTTCCATGCGCCGCCATGATGGCCACCGCCGGTTTTTTTGACCCGCTTGATGATGATAATGGGTCTTTTTTCGTCGTCTTTCGCCATGCGCCTTCCTTGTGGCGGCGCGGAATTACGCCGTCACGTTTTGCGTCGCTTCCTCTACTTCAAGGAAAGTGGGCTGCACATCGTGCAGCAAAATTTTGCGTCCGAATTCAATCGCCACCTGCGGCGCCGCGCCTTGCAGATAGGCAAGGATAGAGGTTTTGATGCAGATGTAATATTTCAGCTCGGCGTCGTTACGCTCTTTCATGGCGCTGGCAATCGGCGCGACGAAACCGTAGGACAGCCACACACCAAGGAAGGTTCCCACCAGCGCGCCGCCAATCAGGCGTCCGAGAACTTCGGGCGGCTCTGTGATGGCGCCCATGGTTTTGATGACGCCCAGAACGGCGGCAACGATCCCGAGCGCCGGCAGACCGTCGGCCATGGTTTGCACAGCGTGGGATGTATGGTCGCGGCTTTCGCGCTGGGTGTCGATTTCCTGATCCATCAGCGCTTCGATTTCGTGCGGTTTTTCAGCACCCAGCGAAATAATGCGCAGATAGTCGCATAAAAACGTCACGGCATGATGGTCGGCGTGAAAGCTGGGGAATTTTTTAAAGATCTCGCTGTCATGCGGATTTTCGATGTGCTGTTCCAGCGCCAGCCAGCCCTTGGTGCGGGCGGTTTTGAAAACCAGATACAGCATGCTCAGCAATTCAAGATATTCCTGTTTGCTGTATTTGTCTTTTTTGTAAATCGATTTGATGTCGGCGAAACAGGCCTTGATCACATGTGTGGAATTCGCCGTGATAAACGCCATACAGGCGGAACCGAAGATGATCACCAGTTCGAACGGCTGGTTCAAAACGGCAATCTTGCCGCCCATGGCCGCATAACCGCCAATGGTCGCAACAACAACGCCAATATGCCCGATAATCTTGATCATGCAGTCCTTGCACTTTGTCTTGGTATAGCCGTTTTTTCACGGAGAACCCGCGAAATCCGGAGAACGTTCTGTTCCGGAATTCCAGTATGGAGCATATATCCTTAATTTTCAATTAAGTATCAGGCTTTTAGGAAAATGCCCGTGATCAAATCAAGCATCAGGCGTGCGGTTTTGCCGTCTATATCCCTGTGCGGGTTAAACTCGACGATTTCAAGGGCGCAAAAATCAGCCAGATGGCCGATGCCGGCCAGCGCGGGCAGGGCGTCTGATGCCATAATGCCAAGATCTTCGCGCGTCGCCACGCCGGGGGCGTCTGCGGGCGCAAATCCGTCCAGATCAATGCTGAGGCCGAAGCCTTCCGTGCCGCCGCGCACGATGGCCAGTGCTTCGGCGAAGACGGTTTTGAATCCGCGTTTTTGCACCTCGTCCAAATAATAGACGCGGATACCGTGCCGCTCGACGAAGGCTTTTTCCGCAGGCTCGAAACTATGCGGGCCGATGATGCAGATATGCTGCGGCGACAATTTGGGCCCTTGTCCGCAAATGCCGGTCAGCGTGCTCAAGCCGTGGCCGGTCAGCGCCGCAATCGGCTGGCCGTGCCACCAGCCGCCCCATTTTCCTTCTGCGGATGTTTCATAGGTATGCGCATCCAGATGTGCGTCGATCCAGATCAGGCCGAAATTTTCGCGGGCTTTTTTGGCCTGTACCACAGCGGGCCATGTGCCCATGGCCGCAGCATGGTCGCCGCCGATGACCAGCGGAATGTGACGGTTTTGCGCCGATGCCGCAACACGCAGCGCCAGCCGCCGTAATCCTTCTTGCAAGACGGGCAGGGTTTGATCTTTGCCGGCCAGATCGTCATGCACGGCCAGATGCTTCAGCCCCAGCGGCGCATGCCAGTCGGTGCGTACCTCTTGCTGTGCCAGCCGCGCGATCAGCTGGTCATAGGGGAATTTGAGCGGCCCGTCTTCGCAGCCGTAATCGCGTCCGCCCCAGCCGCTGTCATAGCCGATAATGTCGACGGTTATTCTGTTGTCTTGTTGCATGCGTTATGTAATCGCGTGGTGGCAATGGTCTCCAGCATGCCTTTGCTGTTTGCAAAAGTCAAAGCGCATCCGCAAGGCTGGCGCGGTTGTTTATTCTTGAACGCCGGATTGGCCTTGCCGGTATGGGATTGGCTTTGCCAAGTTTGAATTGGCTGCGGTGCACAAATTAAAGGGATAAAAAATAGCAATCGCATCTGCCTTGGTGCATACTTGCAAGGTATTGATTTCATGGGGCGACGTTTCCATGCTGGCTCTCTGTTGGTTTTATTGTATTCCCTTTGCAAAATTTCTTTATTTTGCATCTGCCCCTATTTTGTTCGTATTTGCGCTGTTTATGCACAAGCGCGGTATTTGTCAGGCGCGGCCGAAGCTGCGCAAATGGGCATTGGTCATCATGTTCTTTTGCCTGATCAAAGTCTGCGCCTTTGATGTGCGCACGCTGGGGCGTGAACTTTTGTGCACGGTCAGTGACGAGCTGAGCGAGGTTGGCTGCAACAGGCGCGGGCTTCAGGGCTTCCAGTTTTTTGCGCTGATTGTGCTTGTGGCGGGCAGTCTGGTTTTGTTTCAGATCGACCGCGTCTATACGAACGTCAAGCCGACAACAACCAAACCCGGCGATGTATATCTTAGCTTCTGGTCAAACGCCTCGCTGTTTTGCGTCAGTATGATGGTGGTCTGGCAATGCGCGCCCTGGGTCGGCTTTTTGACGATCGGCTATGTGCCGCATATTTTTTCGGATGTGCCATGGCAGTGGTTTGCCATTTTTAACCTGTGTCTTTTGCTCGCCTCCTTCTGGGTTGCGGAAAGCTGTAACTGGAATTACGAAGTCAAACACAAGAAACGCATGGCGCATCTTAATTCGACATGGACGCAGCGCGATACGCTGTGGATGTGTGTATTTCTTTATCTGGTGACGCTGGCGCTGTCCTATGTCGCGCATGATGTCCTGACCAGCGGCGGCACGCGTCCGCTGGAGCGCTGAGGCGCGTATCAAATACTAACCGGAACGTGCAATATCGCGGATTTTCTGCGCGCGCCGGTACCTCTGTCTTGCGGTGTTCCGGCGCATTTGGTGCGAAGGCAAGGCTCTTGTTTTTTATTTCAGCAGCTTTGCCACATCACAGGCGGCATAGGTAAAAATACCGTCGCAGCCGGCACGTTTAAACGACATCATCGTTTCCATCATCGCCTTGTCATGATCCAGCCAGCCGTTTTGCGCGGCGGCTTTCAGCATCGCGTATTCGCCGCTGACATGATAGGCCAGCGTCGGCATCGCAAACGTGTCTTTCACGCGGCGGATGACATCCAGATAGGGCAGCCCCGGTTTGACCATCACCATGTCGGCGCCTTCGTCGATATCCATGGCGACTTCGCGCAGCGCTTCGTCGCTATTGGCGGGGTCCATCTGGTAGGTTTTTTTATCGCCCTTCAGATAACCGCCCGAACCCACCGCATCGCGGAACGGGCCATAAAAAGCCGATGCGTATTTGGCGGCATAGGACATGATACCCGTGTTCACAAACCCCTGCGCATCCAGTGCGTCGCGGATGGCGGCAATGCGGTGGTCCATCATGTCGGACGGCGCAACGATATCAACGCCGGCTTCGGCCTGCACCAGCGCCTGCCGGCACAAAACCTCTACCGTTGCATCGTTGGTCACATAGCCGCTGTCATCGAGGAGCCCGTCATGGCCGTGGCTGGTATAAGGGTCGAGCGCGACATCGCAGATCACGCCGATATCAGGCACGTGTTTTTTGATCGCGCGGATGGTGCGGCACATCAGATTGTTTGCATTCCAGGCTTCTTTGCCGTCAGCGGTTTTTTTATCGCCGGAGACAACAGGGAAAAGCGCAATCGCCGGAATGCCCAGCGCGGCGGCGGCTTCCACTTCGTTCAGCAGAATATCCAGCGTACGGCGCGTGACGCCCGGCATGGAGGGGATGGCTTCTTCGGTCTTGTCACCTTCCAGCACAAAGACAGGCCAGACCAGATCGGCGGCTGTCAGAACATTTTCCGCGACCAGTTTGCGCGTCCAGCCCGACACACGGTTGCGGCGCAGGCGCGTGCGCTTTTCGGGCGCGGCGGCGTCAAGGGCGGTATCGGGGCGGAACTGGCGGGCTTGAATTGTCATAATTTTTATTCCTTGGCGGCGGTGCAGAGAGGGCCGGTCTGATTATCGGTTTTCAATACCGGCAAAGTACCTTATAAAGAGTGCTCCATGAAAAGAAACGGTTTTTTGAAAAATGACGCAAGACTCTGAAATCCTTTTTGAAGTGCAGGGCGGTATCGGCCTGGTCACGCTCAACCGTCCCGCGGCGCTCAATGCCTTGACGCTGGGGATGATTCGCGCGCTCGACAAACGCCTGATCGCCTTTGCCAAAGAACCGACGATCAAAGCCGTCATCATCACCGGTGCGGGCGACCGCGCTTTTTGTTCCGGCGGTGACGTCAAGGCGGTCGCGCTGGAAAGCAAGGCGATGCAGGAAGGCGCAGAAGACAGCGCATTGGCACGGGATTTCTTCCGCGAAGAATATATTCTCAACCACCGCATCTTTACTTTCCCCAAGCCCTATATCTCGCTGGTGAATGGTATCGTCATGGGTGGCGGCAAAGGCGTGTCGGCGCATGGTTCGCACCGCGTCGTGACCGAAACAACGCTGTTTGCAATGCCTGAAACAAATATCGGTTTCTTTCCCGACGTTGGCGGCGGCTATTTTCTGCCGCGCTGCCCGGGGCAAACCGGCACCTATCTGGCACTGACCAGCAAACGCATCAAAGCGATTGATACTGTCTATATCGGCTTTGGCACGCATTACGTCACACCCGAAGCCATGCAAGCACTGAAGCAAGAGCTTTTCACCATGCATTGGGACGATGACGAAGCCGCCAAGGATCAGGTCGATCGCGTCATCGACAAATACACATCCGAACCGGCAGGCGTCTCCGAGCTGGCGCCGCACCGCGAACAGATCGACACCTGCTTCGGCCATGACCGTATCGAAGACATCGTCGCCGCCTTGCAGGCCGATGGCAGCGACTGGGCGAATGAAACCCTGCAGGCAATGTATGCCATGTCGCCGACCAGCCTGAAAATCGCACTGCGTCAAATTCGCATGGGCGCCAATATGCCCTTTGCACAGGTGATGACTATGGAATATCGCCTGTCGCAGGCGCTCATGAAAAAACACGATTTTTACGAAGGCATCCGTGCCGCGCTGATCGACAAAGACCGCCAGCCCAAATGGCAGCCGCCGCGTATCACCGAAGTCTCCGATCAGGATATCGACGCCTGCTTCCAGAGCCTCGGCGAGCGGGATCTGGTGCTCTAAAGAGATTTGCAGCACAGCGGGAATTGTCCTACACTATGTTTCTGTTGAATAAGGAGCCTTCCCGGTGCCTTCCGTCTACTACGAATCCATCACGCTCATCGAACGCCTGCACCGCCAGTTTCTGGATGTGCTGAAGGTGGAGCTGGAACGTGCGGGCATCTTCGACATCAACAACGTCCAAAGCATGATCCTCTACAACATCGGCACCGATGAACTGACGGTGGGGGAATTAACCATGCGCGGGTTCTATCTGGGCTCCAACGTGTCGTATAACGTCAAGAAAATGGTTGAAAACGGCTATTTGCTGCAAGAGCGTTCGATCCACGACAAACGCTCCGTGCGCGTGCGCCTGTCCGACAAAGGCCGCCGCCTGAACGAAGGCATGAACCGTCTTTACCAGCGGCACGAAGAAAGCCTCGCGGCCGCGGGCCTGTCGGACGAGCGGCTTGAAACGCTCAACAAAACCCTGCACGACCTTGAAGCTTTCTGGGTCGAACAAATGGGTGCAGGCGGTCTGAGCCTGATGTCCTAACAGACACCGCGCGGTTCTCTGCTGCGTCGCACATTTCCCGAACGTTGCAATAATATTACCGCCATTTAGGGCGTGGACACTGTTTCTTTCCAGTGTTAACTTGCATTCATTCTCAAAATTTCGTTTGACCTTCGGGAGTGATAAAAATGGCAACTGGTCGCTACGGCTCTGGCCGTAAAAAAACCTTCAAAGAAAAACTTGTCGACATGAAAGGCAAAGCGGTCGGTGCCTTTAAAAAGGTTGCGCTCGTTACCGTTGCCTCGACCGCGCTGGTTGGCGGCCCTGCCTATTACAATTACGGCACCACGCAGGAAACCGAAGTCAAAGTCCGCCAAGTCCAACGTGACTACAAAGAATGGGATCAAAAAGAAGGCCGCGCCGTCTACGAAAACTACCGTGTCGTTACCGACAAAGGCACCTTCCGCAACGAAAACGCCACCCTGCATCTGAAATTCAACCGCGACCAGATGTATCAGGACTTTGAAGTCGGCAAGACCTACAAGATCAAAAGCTACGGCCATCTGCCTTTCGGCCTGGTCGGTAGCCCCAATATTGTTTCGATGCGCGAAGTCTCGGCGGAGGAACTGGCCGAACGTGAACGCGCGCGTCAGGAAGCGATCAAAAAAGGCCAGCAGGATAACCAGCAAGGCCAGCCGCCGCAAAACGGCGCACAGCCCGGCGCCACGCCCCAGCAACCCGCAAGACCCGGCGCCATGGCCGGTACGGTGCTGAGCGGCGCGACGACCAAAGTCATCATCAGCGCCGAAGGCTACGATGTCGAAATGACCGTCCCCGCCGAAGCCGTGCAGCACATCCGCGTCAACAAAGTCGCGGAAACCCAGCCGGTGCGCATCATCCAGCCGCCGCGCCCGCCCGGCCAGTAACCTCGCGCCTAACTAAGCAGACAATAAAAAACGCCCGCAAAACCTGCGGGCGTTTTTTTATCGTTCGTTTATGCAGCAGAAGGGTTGGACGCATGCTCCAGCGACGGGCGCGGGGGCGGGGTGATGTATTGGCCGAGGTTTTTGATGGCGCGGAAGAGGCGCAGGCCATCCGACAGCGGCTTGCTCACGGCGTTGAAAACGCGCTCCAGAAAACCTGCCTTGCGGTGAACCAGCGCGGGGTCGGGCGTTTCGCCGGACAGCAGGGCCAGATGTTTGCGGATGTTTTTGATCGCGTGGTGATGTCTTTTGGTGTCGATCTCGAGCGTGATGCTCTCTTGCGACCCCCAAAGCCCGATGATGTCGTTCTTGGAGCGGATATGAATGACTTTATCTTTGGGCAGCGCGTTCGGCGCGATTTTCTCCAGATAGGCGCGGGCTTCCTTGCTTGGCCCCGGGCTGGAAAATGCCCAGACTTTTTTGACGTCCAGCACGCGTGCCACGGTGCGCGCCAGATACCCGCCGAGCGAATGGCCGGTCAGGGAAATTTTATCGGTCTGGATGCCGGCTTTTTCTGCCGCCAGTTTGGTGAAGGCCACGGCGTCTTTATGCTGCGACGGCAGGCCGCCAACAGCGATCATGAAATTCGATGTCAGGTCATTCCCGTCCGATCCGCGAAAGGCGATGGTATAATCGGTATCGCCCGTGGCGGGGTCGGTTTTGGCATAGAGCGCGCCAAAAAACGCGCGCTTGCCGGGCATGATTTCGTCTGATGTGCACACAACGCGCCAGCCCGCGGGCGGCGGCACAGAGGTATCGCGGAAATAAGTGTAGTCGCAAAGGGCGGCCTTGCCAGCGGCTTCGGCGATCTGCTTTTTCGTGACAATCACACTCATGGCGGGACTTCCCGTCTGTCGTTTCACTGTGAGTATGATGATACCGCTCAATTATGAACGCAGGGTTAAAAATACATAAAAAGCCCGATATATTGACCTTTGTCTTTGAAACATAATAAAAAAATCCGGCAAAGACTGCCGGATTTTTTGTGCGCCTGTTCTGGTATGCGGCGTTAGAACGCCGCAATCCCCGTAATCGCGCGGCCCAAAATCAGGGCATGAATATCATGCGTGCCCTCATAGGTATTCACCGCTTCAAGGTTCATGACATGACGGATCACGTGGTATTCGTCGGCAATGCCGTTGCCGCCCAGCATGTCGCGGGCTTGCCGTGCGATGTCGAGCGATTTGCCGCAGTTGTTGCGCTTCATCAATGAAATCGCTTCGGGCGCGGCGCGGTTTTCATCCTTCAGGCGGCCAAGACGCAGCGCGCCTTGCAGGCCGAGGGTGATTTCTGTCTGCATGTCGGCCAGTTTTTTCTGGATCAGCTGGTTCGCCGCCAGCGGGCGGCCAAACAGCACGCGGTCGAGCGTATATTGACGCGCCTGATGAAAACAATATTCCGCCGCCCCAAGCGCGCCCCATGAAATGCCATAGCGCGCATTGTTCAGGCAGGAGAAGGGGCCGGTCAGGCCTTTGACATCGGGGAATTTGTTTTCTTCGGGTACAAAAACATCATCCATGACAATTTCGCCGGTGATCGATGCGCGGAGGGAGAATTTCCCCTCGATCTTCGGCGCCGACAGGCCTTTCATCCCTTTTTCAAGGATAAATCCGCGAATGTCGCCCGCATCGTCTTTGGCCCAGACCACAAAAACATCGGCGATGGGCGAATTGGTGATCCACATCTTCGCGCCTTTGAGGATGTAGCCGCCGTCCACTTTCTTCGCGCGGGTTTTCATGCCGGCGGGGTCGGATCCGGCGTCGGGTTCGGTCAGGCCAAAACAGCCGACATATTCGCCGGTGGCCAATTTGGGCAGGAATTTCTGTTTGCTCTCTTCGGTGCCAAAAGCATAAATCGGGTACATCACCAGCGAAGATTGCACCGACATCGCCGAGCGGTAGCCGCTATCCACACGCTCCACCTCCCGCGCGATCAGGCCGTAGGACACGTAATTCGTACCGGCGCAGCCATAGCCCTCCAGCGTGGAGCCCAGCAGCCCCAGCGCGCCCATTTCGTTCATGATCTCGCGGTGGAAAATTTCGTGCCGGTTGGCCTCAAGGATGCGGGGCATCAGCTTGTCCTGCGCAAAGTCGCGTGCCATGTCGCGTACCATGCGTTCTTCCTCGCTCAGCTGGTCGTCCAGCAGCAGGGCGTCGTCCCATTTGAAAGCAGGCTTCAGCTTGGATTTTTCCATGGCGGGCCTCGTCGCGGCTTGAGCGGTCATTGGTTTCTTCCTATGATGGGTAACAGGGGTAAAATATGACAGAAAAGTTGCAAGGCCGCGAGGTCATTTTTGAATTCATGCCGGTGGGCAATATCATGCGCGTCAGCGCCATGGATACGGCCAGCCTGACAGAAATCATCATTCAATGCCCCGTCACCGCCGGACAGGCGGCCTTCAAGAAAAACGCCCTGCTCAGGCTTGAATATGTCCTGCGCAAAAAGGGTCTGATCGCGTGACGCGGCGCAAGATTGCGATAATTTTGTTATAAAATTCCGGCATTTGACGGCGCAAAATTTTTGCCGTATGTAAAATATACTTTCACGCAAAAAGCCGGAGCGCTTCTATGACTGCCCCTGTGCCGCCAACGCCAGAACAGCTGAACGACCGTCTGCTTGCGGCTGTGGCAGCGGGCAATGTTGCGGCGGCGCGCGCGGCACTGGACGCAGGTGCAGCCATCGGTGCACGCGATGCACAGGGGCGCACAGGTCTGCATCTGGCCATCAGCGGCAAGGATTACGGCGCGTTTCAAAATACAGCGCGCGAACTTGCCAGTCTTTTTCTCAACCGCGGGCTTTCCGTCGATGTGCCCGATGGCAAAGGGGCGACGCCGCTGCACCTCGCGCTCTTGGATGAAAGCTATACCAGCGGCAAATACAAGGTCGAAGATCTCGTTTCTTTTGGCGCCAACATCAATGCGCGCGATGTCGCGGGGCGCACGCCGCTGCATTACGCCGCCGCGGGCGGCAACAAGAATGACGGGTTGAAAACGCTTTTAGCGCAGCGCCCGGACATCAATCCGCGCGATCACGATGGCGCCACGCCGCTGCATCTGGCTGCCGCGCGCGGCGATGCGGATATGATTAAACACTTGCTGGCACAGGGCGCGAATGCGTCTTTTCGCACCAAAGCCGGCCGCGCGGTCTGGGATTACGCTGAACAATCCGGTCATGAATATCTGGCGCAAAACCTGCGCGCCGAAGCGGAAAAGCAGAAACGTGCCTGGGAAGCGTGGCAAAAAGCGCAAAAAGCCGACCCGTGGCATCTGCTCGCCCCCGACCACGTGGCGCATGTGAAGACCGAAAAGAAAATCGGCTATCGTATCACCGAGAAATTCAATTTCAGCGCACGCACCTATACCAAAATTGCACAGAATCTTTCGACACATACCGAAGGCGTGACGGTGACCGGTTTTGACAATTTCACGGATAAAACCCATATCGAACAGGCGCACGATCATCTGCAGCGTCTCGGCGGTACCGCGCCGCGCGAAACCATTTATGGCCCCGTGCTGGAAAAGCCCCGCCGCGGCATCAAGCCGCCGCGCCGAAATCAATAACCATAATCAGGCCGCCTTTGTATATACTTCTGGCGGCGGTATACTACATCTGGTATAGACAGGGCAGATTTACCAGCCATAAGGGGGGTCTGCCATGAATACCGCCGTTTCCGCTGCCGACAGCGCCGCCAGACAGATCAAAAAAATCGGCCTTGCCGCCGATCATGCAGGTTTCGCGCTCAAGGCGCGGCTGGTCGAATATGTGACCAACAAAGGATATCAGGCCATCGATCTGGGCCCCGCGACCGAAGACCGCGTCGATTATCCCGACTACGGCTATAAACTGGCCGAAGCGATTGCAAAAGGCGATGTCGATGCGGGCATCGGCATTTGCGGCAGCGGCATCGGTATTTCGATTGCGCTCAACCGTTTTGCCGCTGTGCGCGCGGCGCTCTGCCATGACGTCACAACGGCGCAGCTGGCGCGGCAGCACAACAACGCCAACGTATTGGTGATGGGCGCGCGTTTGATCGGCCCCGACATCGCCACCGCCTGCGTCGATACGTTTTTGAATACGGCCTTTGAAGGCGGGCGCCACGCAGGGCGCACCGAAAAACTCGGACAAAAAGGATGCAGCCTATGACGAACGCACAACGGAAAGAAACAGCCATGAACGCAGATGCTTTTTTCAACGCCGATCTCGCCGCCGCTGATGCCGAGGTTTTCGGTGCGATTTCAAACGAACTGAAACGCCAGCAGGAACAGATCGAACTGATCGCGTCCGAAAATATCGTTTCACGCGCGGTGCTGCAGGCGCAGGGATCTGTGCTGACCAACAAATATGCCGAAGGTTATCCGCGCAAGCGTTACTACGGCGGCTGCGAATTTGTCGATGTGACGGAGCAGCTGGCGATTGACCGCCTGTGCAAACTGTTTGATGCCAAATTTGCCAACGTACAGCCGCATTCGGGCGCGCAGGCCAATCAGGCCGTGATGCTCGCGCTTTTGCAGCCCGGCGATACGGTGCTGGGGCAGGCGCTGTCTGCCGGTGGCCACCTGACGCATGGCGCAAAGCCGAATCTTTCGGGCAAATGGTTTAATGCCGTGCAATACGGCGTGCGTCCCGATGACGGCCTTATCGACATGGACGAAGTCGAAAAGCTGGCGCAGGAACATAAACCCAAACTGATTATCGCCGGTGCTTCGGCTTATCCGCGTGTCATCGATTTTGCGCGTTTCCGCGCAATTGCCGATAGCGTCGGTGCTTATCTGCTTGTCGATATGGCGCATTACGCGGGGCTGATCGCGGGCGGGGTTTACCCGTCGCCGATCGCGCATGCGCATGTCACGACATCGACCACACATAAAACCCTGCGCGGCCCGCGCGGCGGCATTATCCTGACCAATGACGAAGAGATCATCAAAAAAATCAACTCTGCCGTTTTCCCCGGCCTGCAGGGCGGCCCGCTGGAGCACGTCATCGCCGCCAAGGCCGTGGCCTTTGGCGAAGCTTTGCAGCCGTCGTTCAAAGTCTATGCGCAGCAAGTGCTCGATAACGCGCGCATGCTGGCCACAACGCTGAAAGCGGGCGGGCTTGATATCGTCTCCGGCGGCACGGATTGCCATCTGATCCTTGTCGACCTCAGACCCAAAAAACTGACCGGCCGCGCCGCCGAGCTCAGCCTTGAACACGCACGCATGACCTGCAACAAAAACGCCATTCCGTTTGACCCCGAAAAACCGATGGTAACATCGGGCATCCGCGTTGGTTCGCCCGCCGCAACAACGCGCGGTTTCGGCAAAGCCGAATTCGAACTGGTTGGCGAATATATGGTGGCGGTGCTCGATGGTCTTGCCGCAAACGGTGCGGAGGGCAACGGCAAGGTCGAAGCCGAAGTCGCCGCACTGGTGGCCGAACTTTGCGCGAAGTTCCCGATTTATCCGAACGAATAATTTTAAAAATAAAATATAAAAACGAAGCGAGTAGACGAAAATGAAATGTCCTTTTTGCGCCAGCGAGGAAACGCAGGTAAAAGACTCCCGCCCGACCGAAGACAGCGCGGCCATCCGCCGCCGCCGCGAATGCCCAAAATGCGAAGCGCGATTTACGACATTCGAGCGTGTGCAGCTGCGTGAACTGGTCGTGCTCAAGGCCGATGGCCGGCGCGAATCCTTTGACCGCGAAAAACTTTTGCGCTCCCTGCGTCTGTCTTTGCAAAAACGTCCGGTGGAAAGCGATGCTATCGAACGCGCCGCCAACGACATCGTGCGCCAGCTGGAACAATCCGGCGACAGCGACATACCGACCAAGACCATCGGTGAAAAAGCGATGCAGACGCTTTCCGCGCTTGATCCGATCGCTTATGTCCGCTATGCATCCGTCTACAAAGATTTCCGCGAGGTGCGTGATTACAGCGCCTTCCTCGCCGATCTTGAAAACGTCTGCAAGAAAGCCGGAGCCGCCTGATGGCCGAAGAAGAAACCAAAAAACAACCTTTCCGCGAACTGAAAGTGACCAAAGTGCCGCCGCGTGCGCCGGAGCGTCCTTCTGCGGGCAAAAACAAAGGCTCGCCCAAGGCACAAAAAACCGCCGCGCGTCTGGCTGCCGTGCAGGTGCTTTATCAAATGCGTCTCAACAATCAGGACGCGCAATCGGCCGTGCAGGAATATCTCAGCCACAGAAACGGCTTTAACCTTGACGGCGATGTTTTTGTGCCTGCCGAAGAAAATCTTTTGCGTGATATTATCTCCGGTATTCAAACGCGCTGGAGCGATGTTGACAGCATCGTCACCGCCGCCCTTGCCGCCGGCGGCAAAAGCGATGTCGAACCGCTGCTCGATGCTGTCCTGCGCGCCGGCGCCTATGAACTGCTGGCGCATGGCGATATCGACGCGGGCATCATCATCCATGATTATCTGAACGTCACAACCGGTTTTTATGACGGGTCAGAATCAAAACTGGTCAATGCCATCCTCGACAAAGTGGCGAAAACGCTGCGTTCCTGATGATCAGGATTTTTCTGCGGGTTTTTTAAATCGCCAGCAAATAATCAGCACGGCAACCAAAACCGTAAAACAAAACGCGCCGGTGGCACTGTAAAAAAGCCGGTTGTCGAGACGCGGTATATCGTCAAGGTTGATCTTGAAGACCATCTCCATCATGCCGACGATAAAAAGACCGGCAAAGGCGCCCGTCCACAGGTGGAATTCTTTGAGGTAACGCAGGCTTTCCGCGCGGCGCTCCGGCGCCAGCCAGTAATCGCGGTGCGGGATACCCAGCAGCCGCGGCGGTATTCTGCCCGCCAGCAGGCCGACAGCCACAAACGAGCCAACCACAAAAGCCAGCAGGCAGAGGTAATAAACCGTAAAGCCGTCCTTGCTCATCCAGCCAATCGGTCTGCCGTCCAGATCAAAACGGACCGCCATACGCCCCGATAATTGCGGCAGGTAATGGTCCATCTGTAACAGCGCGGCGGCGAAACAGCCAAGGCAAATCAAAATCGCAAAAATCGGCATGTAGAAAATCCTTAAAAACAAAGAGCCGGACGCAAGTCGGCAGTATGTAAAGATTCTGACGTAAATGATCCCCCGCCGTCAACTTTATACCGCGTCCGACCGCCAATCGCTTGAAAAGACAGGGAAGCGCTCTGGCATGTTTTCCGTGCCGGTCTGCGCTTGCCGCTGGTTTCAAAAGGTTTCAGAAACGTGTTTTTGAATTATCTGTTGTGCTGGCGGGTGAAATCTTCGGCGGCGTCGTTGATGTCAAAGGGGGTGATGGTCATCAAATCCTCGCGGCTGGGGTTTGCGCTTTGGGCGACGCGGTTGGCGACACGCTCCAGCGTTTCTTCAAACAAGTTGCCGACAAAACGGGCATTGCCAAAGCTTTTGGCATATTTGCCGGGCGCGGCGCGCATGATTTTATCCAGAACGGCTTTGCTGCCTGCGGCAAGGACATAGTGCCGGTCATCGGCGATCTTTTCAAAAATCTTTACCAGTTCTTCGGCAGAAAAATTGGGGAAGTGCAGCACTTCGCGGAAGCGGGATTTAAGCCCGGGGTTGAAGCTCAGAAAGCTTCTCATCTCGTCCGGGTAACCGGCGACAATCACCATGAAATTGCCCTTGTTTTTGTCCATCTGCATCAGCAGTGTCGTGATGGCGGTCATCGAGGCGCTGTTTTCCGGCCCGCGCTGCCCGATATGCGAAATCAGCGCATAGGCTTCGTCGATAAACAGGATACCGCCAATCGCGCTTTGCACGGCGGCTTCGATTTTGGGGCCGGTGGTGCCGATAAATTCACCCACCAGCTCCGCGCCGGAAACTTCGACAATGTGCCCCATCTTCAAAATCCCCGTGGCCGCCAAAATCGCGCCGATGCGCTGTGCGACCATGGTTTTTCCGGTGCCGGGGTTGCCGGTGAAAACAAGATGCAGGTTGAAATTGTCAACGCTGGGCAGGTCGTTTTTCTTGCGCATTTCTTCGAGCGCGCGGCGGTTCAGCAATGTTTTGACCTGCTTTTTGACGTCATCAAGACCGATCATATTGTCGATCAGCGACAGGGGAGCCGCTTTGCTGACGTAAGAGAGCGGCTTGTTCGGCATCTTCGGCGGCTTGCCCTTGGCAATCGAATCCCGCGCCCAGTCGAGCAGGAAAGTGGCATTCTCCACACCCTGTGCCGCCGCATGCGAAAGCCATGCGGTGGCCAGCTCCATATTCACTTTGAGATAGGCATCGCCGAATAAAACCGCACGGCCAAAATTGCAGGCCATGTCGGGGTCTTCATTTTGTGCGCGGCGAATGTTGTCGGTGATTTCGGCGCGGATTTCGGGCGGCGTATCGCCTTGTATCTCGGCAAGGGTACGCGGCATCAGCGCTTTTATTTCAGCCGTTGTCAGTTTTGTGACGATAACGGGCGGACTAGCGGGTTCTGCTACGGGCGGTTTTTTCTTTACACTTTCCGGCGCGGGGCGCGGCGGCGCAGCGGGTACATCATCCTCGCCGTCATGCCAGCCAAAGAACGAGCCGAGGTATTTATAAATCAAAACGGCCATCAACACAAAGCCCACCGCATACAGCATCAAGCGCAATGCCAGATTATCCGGATCCTCGGCGACCAGATATCCGACGATGATAATTGCAAAAAAACCGGTGATATATACTGCTGTGGCCATGTGTTCCCTTAAAGTCTTGCCAGGCCGGCTTTCAGGTCGGCGCGAATGTCTTCGACGTCTTCCAGTCCGATGTGCAGGCGCAGCGAGAAGCCTTCTTCGGTCCATGTTTCGGCAGTGCGGATCGGTTTGGGCTGTTCGGGGAAGAGCAGCGATTCAAAGCCGCCCCAGCTGAAGCCGAGATTGAAAATCTCCATGCCGTCGACCATCGCGGCGATTTTTTCGCGGTCGGTCTGGTGCAGGATAATGCCGAAGGTACCCGATGACCCTTTGTAGTATTTTTTCCAGTTCTCATGTCCCGGGCAAGACGGCAGGGCGGGGTGGTGCACGCGTTTTACCTGCGGCTGCGCCGAAAGCCATGTGGCGATATCGAGCGCGTTTTTCTGGTGCTGCTGCAAACGGACGTTGAGCGTGCGCAGGCCGCGCAGGCCAAGATAAAGTTCTTCCGATCCGCCGCACAGGCCGAGCATCAGCGCAGCGCGTTTTACTTGCGGCCATGCGGCTTCGTTGGCAGAAACAACGCCCAGCATAACGTCGGAATGCCCGGAGATATATTTCGTTGCCGACATGACCGAAACGTCGATGCCAAAGGCGAGCGGCTGGAAAAACAGCGGCGTCGCCCAGCTGTTGTCGATGGCGGTTTTGATGCCGGCTTTTTGCGCGGCGGCGGTGATGGCGCCGATATCCTGCACCTCGAAGGTCAGCGAGCCGGGAGCCTCCATGAAAACCAATTTGGTATTCGGGCGGAAAAGCTTTTCAATCTCCGCGCCCATCATCGGCGGGTAATATTCAACGTCAACGCCAAAGCGGCGCAAGATTTCTTCGCATGATTTGCGGCTGGGGCCATAGCAGTTGTCGGTCATCAGGATATGGTCGCCCGCCTCGGTAAAGGCCATCAGCGCGGTCAGGATGGCCGACAGGCCGGAGCAGGTGGCGACGCTGCGGTGCGCGCCTTCGATAGCGGCAATGCCTTCTTCGAAAGCGGCGGTCGACGGCGTGCCGGCGCGGCCATAGGAATAGGGCACATTCGGCACTTTTTCAAATTCCGCATAGGTGCGGAACACGATGGTCGACATGCGGTGCGGCGGTACGTTGACCGCGCCATGATATTCATCGGGCTTGGACCCCGCATGGGTCAGCAGTGTTTCAAAACGTTTGGATGTCGTCATGGCGTATAACCCTGTTTTTTAGGAAGGCTTTCATCCACGCCCCACTCGCTCCACGACCCGTCATAGACGGCGGCGTCGGTATGGCCGATTTCGTGCAGCGCCAGCGCGACGACGCAGGCGGTCACGCCACTGCCGCAGGTGCAGGCAATGGGGCGCGACAGGTCGATATTTTTTTCGGCAAAAATGTCCTTGATCTCGGCGGGGCTGTGCAGCAGGCCGCTGTCATCGTCGATCAGCTCGGCAAAGGGCATGCTGTGCGATCCGGGCACATGGCCGCTTTGCATGCCGGCGCGCGGTTCTGCCATATCGCCGCTATAGCGCCGCGCATCGCGCGCATCAAGAAGGACAAAAGATTTCTCTTCGATATTGCCAAGGATGTCGTTTTGCAATTTCAAAAGCGCGGGCCGCAGCTGCGCGGTAAAATTTCCGGCGGCAGCGGGCGGCATAGTGTCGGGCTTCGGCGTCACGGGCAGCCCTGCCCCCACCCATGCGGGCAGGCCGCCGTTGAGGATGCGCACATTGTCATGCCCAAACAGCCGGAACATCCACCACGCGCGCGCCGCTGCCATATGCATGCCGGCGCGGTCATAGATAATAACGGTATCGCCGTTCGAAATGCCAAGGGCTGAGACTTTTTGCGCAAAGATATCGGCAGAGGGCACGGTATGCGCCAGCGGTGCGGCGGGGTCGGCGATATCGTCAATATCAAAATCGCGCGCCTCGGCAATCCGCACGGGCAGGGGCGGCAGTCCATAACTGGCATCAATGATTTTGGTGGTTGGCGCGGCCATGATTTTTTGCAAATCGGTCGCGGAAATCAGGGCGGATTGTGCGGTCATGTCAGGCTGCCTTGGCCAGCCAGCGCTGGCGAATGTCTTGGTGATGGCGCGCGAACCAGTGCATCAAAAGCGCGGCGGGCGCGTTCATGATATCGCCGCGGTCAAGCAGGGCAAAGGCTTCGTCTGCGCCCAGCATATGGGTCTTGATCTCTTCGCCTTCTTCTTCAAGTCCGAAAAACCCGCTGGCGGCATCCGCATTGATGCGGCCGATGAAGAGATGGAATTCTTCGGCAAGGCAGCCGGCGCTGGTATAACATTTGGCGACAAATTCAAGATCGCCGATATCGGCGCCGGTTTCTTCCAGTGCTTCGCGGCGCGCGGCGTCTTCGACGCTTTCGCCGTCGTCAACCGCGCCTGCGGCGACTTCAAAAAGAAAAGGGTCATCGCAGCCCGCCAGCATCGCGCCAAGACGGAATTGCTGGTTGAGCAAAATGCGGTCGCTTTCCGGCGCATACAGCAACACGGCGGCGATTTTTTTGCAATGCATGACCTCGCGCGTCATTTCAGCAGCATAGCCGTCGTGGCGCAGGCTTTTGGGCTGGCAGGTGACGGTCTCCAAACGGTGATAACCGTCAAATTCGACCTTGCGGCTGATGATGCGTGCCGCGTCGTTTTCCAGCCCGCGTGCCGCGTTGTTGTGAGAAGTGCCGGTCATCTTTTCCCTCTGTACGTTTTTGCTAGGCGTTATGGTGTATGAAGTGTAGCTTGCAGGCTGGCCTCGTTCAAGCACGAGACGTAATTTTTATCCATATATATCAAAATCTTGCACAGCAGGTGCAGGGTTTGCCGCTGCGGCATCGTGTCACGGGGCAAGAACGGCATAAAGCTTGCAAATCAAAGCCCCCGTGCCGGCGCAAATATAAAAAATCCCCGCCCGCGGGCCGCGACAACGGAGAGCAGGATTGTGAAAAAGAAAAAACTATGGATGGCAGCGCTTGTTTTGTGCATCGCAGCAGCGGGCGGCCATTATTATTTCAAATCGCGCGCGGCAGATGCCACGGCTTCGGCGGTTTCAACCGTGCTCAAGGTCGAACGCGGCACCATCGAAGACCTCGTGACATCGCAAGGCAAGCTGGAGCCGAAGGAATACGTCGATGTCGGCGTGCAGGTATCGGGTCAGCTGGAAAAAATTCACGTGGATCTTGGCGATACGGTGAAGGCCGGCGATTTGATTGCCGAGATTGATCCGCAGCTTTATGAATCCAAAGTGCAATCGGGCGAGGCCAAGGTCAAAACCCTGACCGCGCAGATTGCGCAGCAGCAAGCCGAAATTAAACTCGCCGGGCAGCAGCATGCGCGTAACGAACAGCTGGTCACAAACGGCGCCATCAGCCGCGAAGCTTTTGACACAACCGAAACCGCGCTGCTGATCGCACGCGCGCGGCTGGACGCCCTCAGCGCGCAGATGGAAGAAGCGCAATCAACGCTGGACGGCGACAAGGCCAATCTGGGCTATACCAAAATCTATGCGCCGATGGACGGCACGGTTGTCGTCAAGGATGTACGCGAAGGGCAGACCCTGAATGCAACACAATCCGCACCGACGGTAGTGCAGCTGGCCAATCTGGATGTCATGACCGTGCGCGCGCAGGTGGCCGAAGCCGATGTGATGCGGCTGAAGCCGGGGCTGGAGGTTTATTTTACCACCATGGGGTCGCAAGGCCGCCGCTGGACGGGCAACGTACGCCAGATTTTACCCTCACCCGAAGTGATCAACGATGTGGTTTTGTATAACGTGCTGGTCGATGTCGACAACCGCGACCGCCGCTTGATGACAGGCATGAGCACACAGATGTTTTTTGTGCTTGGCCGCGCGAAAGATGTCGTGCTGATGCCGGTTGCCGCACTGGGCAAACGCGTGGCGGCGCAAGACAGCGAAATCGGGCAAGCCTATGAAGTGCGCAAAATGACTGCCGCCGGCGTGCCGCAAACCACCATTGTGCATATCGGGTTGATGAGCCGTACATTGGCCGAAGTGCGGTCAGGACTTGCTGAAGGCGACAGCGTTGCCGCCGCAACCGCCCTGCTGCCCGCCAATGCCGGAAACGCCCCGCGCGGTATGCGCGGCGGCATGCCGCGTTTGTGAAAGACAGCGGCATGAATGTCCTTATCGACATCCACGATGTGGCGCGCCATTACCAGAGCGGCGATACGACCGTGCGCGCGCTCGACGGTTTGTCGCTGCAAATCGGTGCGGGCGAATTTGTCGCCATCATGGGTCAATCGGGGTCGGGCAAATCGACGCTGATGAATATTCTGGGCTGTCTTGACCGGCCGACAGGCGGTTATTACCGCATTCATGGTATTGATGTTGCGGGGCTGGACAGCGATGCACTGGCGGCTTTGCGCCGCCGCACGTTTGGTTTTGTGTTTCAGCGGTATAATTTGCTTTCTACGGCAACGGCCGAAGAAAACGTTGCCATCCCCGGCCTCTACGAAGGTCTGCCGCGCGCCAAACGCCAGAGCCGTGCGCGCGAATTGCTGACACGGCTGGGGCTGGGTGACCGTGCGGACCACCGCCCGTCGCAGCTGTCGGGCGGCCAGCAGCAGCGTGTGGCCATCGCCCGTGCCCTGATGAACGACCCGCCGGTTATTCTGGCTGATGAACCTACCGGCGCGCTCGATAGCCGTAGCGGCGAAGATGTGATGAACCTGCTCAAATCCCTGCATGCCGAAGGGCGCACGATTATCCTGATTACCCACGATGAAAATGTCGCCGCGCATGCGCACCGCATTATCCGCATTCATGACGGCAAAATTACTGAAGACAACGGCAATGCCTTGAAAAAAGATTCCTCTGTCCCGCGCGCGCAGGGTGATGGCGCGGGGCTTTTGGCCGATGCCGCGGAATCTTTTGTGACCGCCCTGCGTGCGCTGCGGGTGAATATGTTCCGCACCGCGCTGACGCTGCTGGGGATCATCATCGGCGTGGCGGCGGTTCTCACCATGATGGCGGTGGGCAATGGCAGCAAGCAAAAAGTGCTGGACCAGATCAGCGCGCTCGGTACCAATGTACTGACAATCCGCCCCGGCGTGGCGGGGTTTCGCGGCAGCGGCGATATGGCGACGCTGACCCCCGAAGATGCGGAAGCCGTGGCCGGCCTTGGCAACCTCGAAGTTGTCGTCCCTGAACGCAGCGGCCGCGCGACTTTGCGCCATGGCAGTCTGGATTACGCAACTTCCGTCTCCGGCGTGGGCGTCGGCATGCCGGTGGTGCGCGACTGGCCGCTGCAGCGCGGCACGTTTTTCAACGAACGTGATATGGCGGCAAATGCGGCGGTGATTGTGCTGGGCAAGACCGTTGCCGGCACGCTGTTTCCCTATGGCGAGGATCCGATCGGCAAATATGTGCTGGTGCGTAATATCCCCTTTGAAGTCATCGGCGTTATGGCCGAAAAAGGCGCGATGCCCTGGGGCGGCGATCAGGACGATGCGGCTTTCGTGCCGCTCACCACGGGGCTTGTCAGACTGTTTGGCCAGAACTATGTCAGTAACATCACGGTCAAAGTTGCGGATGTTAATCTGATCGACGCCACGCAGGCCGAAATATCCCAATTGCTGATTACCCGCCACCGGACGGAGGATTTTATGATCCGCAATACCGCCTCCATCATGGAAATGGCGACGGCGACGCAAAACACGCTGACGGTTCTTTTGGGCGCGGTGGCGGCGATTTCCTTGCTGGTCGGCGGCATTGGCGTTATGAATATTATGCTGGTCAGCGTGACCGAACGCACGCGCGAAATCGGCATCCGCATGGCAACCGGCGCGCGTATGCGCGACATCATGCTGCAATTCAATATCGAAGCGGCTGTTGTTTGCATCATCGGCGGGCTTTTGGGGCTTGCGCTGGGCTTTGGCGCGGGCTTCGGGATTTCGCTGCTGGATGTTTCGGTGGTCTTTTCGCCCGCGCCGGCCATACTGGCCTTTTCCTCGGCGGTGCTGACGGGTATCCTGTTCGGGTATCTGCCGGCGCGCAAGGCGGCAAGGATGGACCCCGTTGTCGCGCTAGCGACAGAATAAAATAATCGTCTTGGCGAGCGAATAAAGATACAGACAGAGGGAACGACAATGAAAAAAATAAAAACAAACAGCTTTGCCGCGCTGGGCATGGTCGCGTTTCTGGGGGCCTGCCAGCTGACACCGGATTATGCCGAGCCGCAGGTCAAGCTGCCCGAAAGCTGGCGCGAAGAAACCGCCAAGACCGCCGCCGCGCAGGAAAAAATTGATGCGCAGTGGTGGAAAGGCTTCAAGAACAATGAGCTTAATACGCTGGTCGCCGCCGCCTTGGAAGGCAATACCAACTTGCGTGCAGCCTTGGCGCGTATCGATCAGGCGCGCGCGGCGGCAAAGATTGCGGGTGCACCGCTGTTGCCGTCGGTCGATGCCAGCGCGGGCACGGGCTGGACGCGCACCAATCCGTCCAGTGGCAATACCACATCGCAAAACAGCGGCCGCGCGGGCGTGTCGGTGGGTTATGAAGTCGATCTGTTCGGCCGCAACCGCGCCGGTTTGACCGCCGCCGAAGCCGGCCTGCGCCGCAGCGTCTACGACAAGGACGCGCTGGAGCTGGTCGTCAAAGGCGATGTTGCGCAGGGCTATTTCGTTATCCTCAACCTGCGCGAGCGGATGGATATCGCGCGCAACAACCTTGAAAACTCCCGTCAGGTGCTGCGTATCGTCGAGGCGCGTTTCAACGCGGGCACGGCATCGGCGCTGGATGTTTCTCGCCAGAAAAGCTCTCTTGCCTCTGCCGAAGCCGCACTGACGGCGCTGGGCAATCAGGCGCGTGCCGCAGAAAATGCGCTGTCTATTTTGCTTGGCGAAGCGCCGCGCGATCTCAAGATCAAATCCACAAACCTGCGGGCTGTGGCCATTCCGCGTATTCCGGTTTCGCAGCCCTCGGCCGTGGTGGCGCAACGTCCGGATATTCGCGCCGCCGAAGAAGCACTGGTGGCCGCGAATGCCGATATCGGCGCGGCGCGGGCGGCTTTCTTCCCTGTGCTTAATCTGGGGGTGGATACGACGGTCGCGCTCTCGCCGCTGTCCAGCCCGGCATCGGTCGCCCTTGCGCTGGCTGCCAGCGCGGCGGCACCGATCTTCAAGGGCGGGCAACTGCAAGGTGGCGTCGATCGCGCCCGTGCACGGCAAGCCGAACTGGCCGAGAACTATCGCGGCACGGTCATCACCTCGATGCGTGAAGTCGAAGATGCGCTTTCCGCCGCCAAAGCGGCGCGGGCGCGTGAGGTCTCCCTCGCAACCGCCATGGAAGAGGCGCGCAAGGCCTATAGCCTGTCGCGTGATCTTTACGAAGCAGGCGCCATCGATTTCCAGACCATGCTGGATGCGGAGCGCACAAAGCTCAGCGCCGAAGACAGCCATGCCAGCGTCCGGCTTGAACTGCTCTCGGCGGCGGTTGATTTGTACAAGGCCCTCGGCGGCGGCTGGACCGCAGCCGCGCCCAAACGATAACACCGGCGGCTGGACCGCAGCCGCGCCCAAACGATAACATCGGCGGCTGGACCGCAGCCGCGCCCAAACGATAACATCGGCGGCTGGACCGCAGCTGCGCCGCTTACATCCCGCGGTACAAAAACCCGTAATTGCTGAGGAACGAGTTCAGCGAATGCGGGTTTTGTTTTTCGAGGGCGCGGAAAACGGCTTCGGTGATGTTGATATTGCAGACGGATTCAATTTCCTTGAACGACGGCGCGCTATTGGCCTCGAGGATACGGTATCCGTCGGCATCGAACAAAAGATCAATACCGGCAATATCCAGCTGCAACGTGGCCGCGGTGTCAATCGCCAGTTTTTGCATCTCGCGCGGCGCTTCAAACGGCGTCATGGTCATGTCCTGTTCGGCGTTTGATTTGAACAGACCGCCATCGCTGCGGCGCTCCACCGCGGCAATCACTTCGCCGAAACAGACGATCAAGCGCGCATCGCGGCCATGGCTGGCGCGAATATATTCCTGAAAGATGAATTCCGATCCGCTGGCCGCCTGATCGATGAGCCCGGCAAGGTCGTTGAACCTCTCGCGCGTTTCGCACAGCATCACGCCGCTGCCGCGGTTGCCGCGCAGCGTCTTGACGACGATGGGAAAGCCGATTTCGCGTTCGACAAAATCGATGTCGACAGGAAATTTGGCCAGAATGGTTTTGGGAACAGGCAGGTTTTTTGCAGCCAGAATCTGCTGCGTCAGCATTTTATCGGCGGCGGCTTCCATACCCGGCGGGGCGTTGACGATGCGGATGCCCTGATGTTCCATGTGGCGCAAAACGGCGAGCATGAAATAGGTGGTTTCCGAGCCCGTGCGGGAAATAATGAAATCCGGCTTCTCCAGTGGCTTGCCTTCGTAAACGGCGGACCAGTTGCTGTCTTTGTCGACGACAAGGTCAAAATTCTGCGGCTTCAGGACGGCAAGTTCAATTTCCATCCGCGCGGCGGTTTCCATGAATTGCCGCACGGCATAGGCGCCGGGGTAATCGGAATGGGGGTCTGCGTGAAAAAAAATCCAGCAGCGCATGGTTTTGTCCTTTCGTCTGTCGCTTTCTTAAAAAGCGGGAAGCGCCGGTTGATCTCCGGCGCCTCCGCTTTTATCCGGTGGCTGTTTTAACGCAGCAGATTTTCCCAGATGCGGCCATAGGCTTGCACCACTTCGGCGGGGCAGGCAAAGGACACATAGGTATGTGTGGTTTCGGGTATGTTAAATTCGGGCGCGCCGCGGATATCGTCCGACAAATACGTGCCGGTATCTTTGTGCGTCGGAATCTGGCCGGAGAATTCGGAATAAGCGGCCTGATTTCTGGGGTCCATCACAAAGGCGATAAATTGCGCCGCCGCTTCGGTGTTTTGCGCATTGGCGGGGATGGCAAGGCTGTCCATCCACAGCTCGACACCTTCGACCGGATAGATGTACTTCAGGTCGGGGTTTTCCTGACGGGCGGTGTAAACGTCGCCGCTCCAGGCCATTTGCATGCCGACTTCGCCGGCGGCCATGCGCTCGAAATAACCGGTCGAGCCGTAGACCTTCACCTGTGGTTTCTGGCCGACGAGCAGGTCTTGCAGCGCCTTCAGCGTCTCTTCGCTGCCGTCACAGTTCTTGCGGCCAAGGGCGATAGAGGCCAGCGCCATGACGGTCGAGGTATCATCCAGAACGCCGAGGCTGGGCGCTTCGCCGGTGGGGCGGTCAAAAAACTGGCTCCAGCTGGTGATATCTTCGCTGACCATTTTGGTATTCACGGCAATACCGGTGGTGCCATAGAACAGCGGCATAGCGTAGTTATAGCCGGGGTCATAGACCGGCTCTTTGATGGTGTCCGCCAGTTTTTCGCCAAGCGCGCTGATTTCTTCGGGCAGGGGCTGCAACAGATTTTGTTCCAACAGCAGCGGAATGTAGTTACCCGACGGCACCACGATGTCATAGCGTGCGCCGGATTTCAATTTGGCCAGCAGTGCGTCATTGCTGGAATAGATTTCTGTGATGACTTTGATGCCGGTTTCTTTCTGGAATTTTTTGAACAGGGCGTTGTCGGCATAGGTATCCCATGTATAGACATACAATTTGGGCCCGCTGCTTTGCGCGGCAAAGAAAAGACCGCCGCCGAGAATCCCGATGGCGATGATGATGGCGATAAGGCCGGAAGGTTTTACATTCATGGTCAGAGCACTTTCTTTCGGTTGATGAGATAAGACAATAGGACGATAAAAATAGAAACAGCGAGCAGCATCGAGGCAGCGGCATTGATCTCGGGCGTGATGCCGCGCTTGACCTTGTTATAAATTTCCACCGGAAGCGTCGTGGCGCCGGGCGGTGCAACCATCAAAGTAATAATAAAATCATCCAGCGAGGTGATAAAGGCCAAAAGCGCACCGGAAAAGATGCCCGGCGCCAAAAGCGGCAGGGTGACATGGCGAAAGGCCTGCCATTCGTCGGCATAAAGGTCTTTGGCCGCTTCGTGCATGCTTTTGGGGATGGTGGTGATACGCGCACGTATCGGCGCATAGGCAAAGGGGATGCAGAAAACGATATGCGCAATCAGCACATTGCCAAGACCAAGGCGCAGGTTGAGGGCACCGAAAAACGCCATGGTGGTCACGGCAATCACAATTTCGGGCACCAAAAGCGGCAGCGCCATCATCGCATAGGACGCGTTTTTGAGCGGCTTCGGCACACCGCCGCCATGCAGCGCCAGCGCGGCGCAAAGCGCAATCGCAGTGCCGATGGTAGTGGCGCCAACGGCAACAATCATCGAATTGATCGCGGCACGCTGCAAATCCGAATTGGCAAGGGCGCGCGGATACCAGTCAAAGCTAAACCCTTCCCAGACGGTGATCAGCCGTCCGCTGTTGAACGAGAAAATAATCACCGCCAAAATCGGCAGATATAAAAACGCAATACCGACAAAGGTGATGGCGCCAAAGCCGGGCATGTTTTTTGCCTGCGCGCTCATCCGACCACGCCTTTCAGCCCTTGGCCGCGGCGCGCAATCAACATCAGGCCGATCATGACAAAGGCGATCATGATCACCGAAATCGCCGCGCCAAACGGCCAGTTGCGCCCCATGCCGAACTGGTTTTCGATCAGGTTACCGAGCATCATCTGCTTGCCGCCGCCCAGCAGATCGGCGGCAAGGAAAGAGCCGACGGTCGGGATAAACACAAGGATCACGCCGCCGATCAGGCCGGGCATGGCGGCGGGCAGCACGACATGCCACAAAATGCGCAGCCGCGTGGCGTAAAGGTCTTGCGCCGCTTCGATCAGGCGCCAGTCCATCCGCTCCAGACTGGCATAGATCGGCAAAATCATAAACGGCAGGTAGCTGTACACAAGCCCGAGCCCGACGGCGAAGGGGGTATAGAGAAGGTCGAGTGGCCCGTCGAGAAGCGACGGTTTTTCCGGTGTGCCGATCAGCCCTGCTTTCTCCAGCCCCGTATTAACGATGCCGTTGCCGCGTAAAATCAAAATCCAGGCATAGGTGCGGATCAGCAAATTCGTCCAGAACGGGATGGTGACCAGGATCATCCAGAAATCGCGCTGGCGCGCCGGACGCGTCGCCATAAACCACGCCATCGGAAAGCCGATCAAGACACAGATAAACGTCGCCAGCACCGCCATTTTGGTGGAGCTGTAGATAATCTGCAGATAGCGCATATCCCACTGCATATTGTCGTCAAAGAAAAACCGCCTGTATCCGGCAAGCGAGAAAGCAGGCTCCACACCGCCCATTTCGCCGGACTGCATAAACGAATAGGTCAGCGCGATGCACATCGGCGCCATAAAGAAAACCGTCATCACCGCCAGAAACGGCAGGAGCAGTTTTGTGCCCGAAGACAGCCGCATCACGGCGCGCACCGGATCAGCATGTCCGGCAGCACGGCCACGCGCACGCGGTCATCGACATTGACGGGCAGTTTTTCGTGGTCGGCAACCGTGACGGTTTCGCCGCTATCAAGTGTGACCTGATAATACGTGACCGCACCGTGGTAGGAGAGTGCCTGCAGGCGGCCGCCCAGCACGGGACCGTCGGTATCCGGTTTTTGTCCGTCGCGGATCAGCAGCGTGGCGTCTTCGGGGCGGAAACCGATATGGCCGTCTTCGGTAAGGCCAAGGCTGCCCGCGCCGACGAAATTGCAAATACCGATAAAATCGGCGACATAGCGCGATACGGGGCGATGATAAATGTCCTGCGGTGTGCCCAGCTGGCCGATACGTCCGCGTTCCATGACTGCGATGCGGTCGGACATCGACAGCGCTTCTTCCTGGTCATGGGTGACGAAGATAAACGTAATTTCGGTTTCGCGCTGCAAACGTTTCAGTTCGATCTGCATCTCCTTGCGCAGTTTATAGTCAAGCGCAGAGAGAGATTCATCGAGCAGCAAAATTTTGGGGCGGTTAACCAGCGCCCGCGCCAGCGCCACACGTTGCTGCTGGCCGCCGGACAGTTCGGACGGATAGCGCCCGCCAAATCCTTCCATACGCATCAAGTCCAGCACTTCGCGGGTGGCTTTTTCGATATCGGCAGAATCTTTGCCCTGCATGCGCATCCCAAAACCGATATTGTCGGCAACCGTCATATGCGGAAAGAGGGCATAGCTTTGAAAAACCGTGTTCACGGGGCGTTTGTTCGCGGGCAGCGGCGCGATGTCGGCGCCGTCGAGCAGGATGTGGCCGCGATCACAGCTTTCCAGCCCCGCGACCAGCCGCAGCAGCGTCGTCTTGCCGCAGCCCGACGGGCCGAGCAGCGTGAAAAATTCGTTTTCCTTCACCGTCAAAGACAAATCATCGACCGCGCGCACAGGGTTCTGCGCGCTGCCAAAAAACTTCGTAACGGACTGAATAACAAGACGGTCGGACATGAGAGCGATCATATTACGTTCACCGCCGCGCTTCAACCGGAGATGGTGCGGCGGGGCCTGCGTTATGATAAATATCCTCAGGCGCGGATCACCTCGACCTTCAAATCGCCGATCGCGGCCAGATAATCACCCAGCGTGACGAGGCCAAGGCAGGGCCGCGCCCCCGCCGCGACGCTATCGCGTTGCGAAGCCAGCCGGCGTGCAACGATGATGGCGGGCAGGGCAGGCAGATGCGGGCCGTCGCCCTGCCGTGCGATCAGATAGAAATTCTTTTCGAGCGGCTGGCCGCTGCGGTCCTTGCCCGACAGCCGCATGTAAAAACCGCTGTTGCCCGTGCCCAAAGGATCAAACAGCGGGCCAAGCGCCAGAAGCCCGCGCGCGAGCGGCTGCAGCGATTTCAGAACGCCCGCGCGTACAAGTGCCGCGAGCAGCGCCAGCACGCGCATCTGCATGCCGACTTCGACACCGGCGCGGAAATGGATGTCGCGCAGCTGCGGATAACGCGCCGGAAACAGCGCAAGATCTGGCACATCGCAATCAGCCATCAGCCGCGTGCCCAAATGCGGCAGCTGACGGCGGACAAGCCCCTGCCAGCCGTAAACCCTGTGCAGGATGCCGTCTTTGAGCATCGAAAAAGACTTGCCGGCATAGCTCAAAAGCCCTTCTGCCGTGGCAAGGCCGGGCGGTGTTTTCTGCGCGGTCGAAATGCCGTAGTCGATGGCTGTCAGCGCGCCGAATTGCGGCAGGTAATCGTCGATGACGGCCGCGCTGAGCGCGGGGACAGAACTGGCGCCGCTGAGGATGCGGCTGCCGCGTTCTTTGGCTTCCGTATCCAGCGTGCCGATTTGCGCCACAAAATCGCGGCCATCGGCAAGGTCGATGTAATCACAGCCGAGTGCGATGCAGGCGCGCGCAATATCGTATCCCTGCCCCTGAAACGGGCCGCAGGTATGAATGACAAGATGCGGCGACAGCGCCGCCAAGGCGGCGGGAAAACCATCGGCGATATCCAGCAGGCAGGGTTTGACCTCCGCCGGTGCATCGCGCAGGCTGTCGGCAAGTGCCGCGGCCTTGGCGACATCGCGGCCGGCGACCAAAATTTCAAGCCCTGCATCCTTTGACAGTTCCTGCGTGATGCGCTTGCCAAAATTGCCATAGCCGCCCAGTATCAGAATGGTTTTACGCGCGGTCATGGCTGCACATCCTTTGTCATGCTGAAAACACCGCTATAGCCCAATACATGGCCCCAAAGCGGGTGCGTGATATCCATCGTCATCGAAAACCTGTCGTCATCGATGGCCGTTTCGCTGGCGCGGCTGCGGCCGATCAGCCATTCGGCGGGGAAGGGCAGCGCTTTGCCAAAAAACATCAGGCTATAGCCGCGGTGCTGCATGTCGATTTTTTCGCCCGTCCAGACAAAAGCCGCGCGCCAGCCAAGGCCAAGGCGCGTGATCTCGGTTATTTGATTGCCGCCGACCGGGTACAAAAAAGAGCGAAAGCGGTAAGGCTTGCGTCTCGGAAAATAAAATACGCGGTCAAAGGCCATGCCGCTGCGTCCTGATTTTTGTGCGCTTTCGAACGTCACCTGCGCGCGGATATTTTTGCCCGCATAAGGCACCAGCGTACCCGACAAATAAAACAGCGGCGCCAGCAACCGCCCCAGCCAGGATGTACGGATGTCCAGAACGCCTTCGCAGACGGCGGTATCTTGCGTATCCGCACGGCAGGCGTAATGACGATGAAAGACCCGCGGCAATGTGTGCCAGTCGTCACCGAAAATATTTTTAAGAACAGGCGCAGAGATTTCTGTTGCAGGGATTTCTGTCATGGCGTCATACCGATTTGCCTTTGGTGCAGTGTGTCATTGTGGCTTTTTTTACGTATCGAAACAAGCTTTTGAAATTCTGGAAAATCTTAGGGTAATTTTATGATATTTTCGATAAATTTGACGCATTATTGTTGTCTGCAGCAGGGGCGCGACCTATAGTTTTTAAATCTTAAAAAAATCACACTAAAAAAAGGAACCTGTTATGTCGCCGTTCAGGAATGTTTTTAATGCCTTGTCAAAATGTGCCAAGAAGGTTTTTAACTTCGTTTCAAGATGGCGCAACCCGCTTCTGGAGCCGTCTGACTTGCCGCATGGGGCGCCGCCACTGGATAAGGTAAAAGTCAGACATTTCCTTTCCGCGCAGGAAGTCGGCATCAAGGAAGCCAAGCGTGACATCGAAGCCATCAAGACGAACCCGTTACCCGCGACGTTTGAAAACACCATCGAGGCGCTGGAGTTCTCCGGCCGCACCCTGAACCGGGTCATGAGTGTTTTTGGCAATATCATTGCAGCTGCCAGCACAAAATCGTTGCAAGGTATCGAAGAGGAATTGAAACTTGCCGCCGTCAAGCACGGTAACGATGTCATGCTGGATTCGGACTTGTTCAAACGCGTCAAAGAAGTCTATGACCAGCGTGACGGCCTGAAGCTGTCGAACGAGCAGCGCATGCTGCTTGAAGAAACCTACAAAGGTTTCGTCCGCTCCGGCGCGCTTTTGGATGACGCGCAGAAAACACGCCTGCGCGAAATCAGCGAAAAAATGTCTGAACTGCGCACCAAATACAAAAACAACAACCTGAAATCGACCGCCGCTTTTCAAAAAGTGATTGAGAGCGAAGCGGAGCTGGCCGGCGTGCCCGACCGCGCCAAAGCCGCCTATCGCGAAGCGGCGGAGGCTGCGGGAATGACAGGAAAATTCCTCATCAAGCTTTCCCCGCCGCCGGTTGATATTTTGAGCTATGCCGAAAACCGCGGCCTGCGCGAAGAAATCTCCCGCGCGCTTGCCAACGTCGCTTACAAAGGCGAGTTTGATAACACCCAAAACGCGATGGAAATCGCCAAGCTGCGCCACGAAGCCGCCGGCATCATGGGATATGACAGCCATGCCGCCTTTGTCCTCGACAACCGCATGGCCAAAACGCCGGAAGCGGTGAACGGTTTTCTGGCCGCGAACGAAAAAGTCTATCGCCCTGCCGCCGAAGAATATCTGCAAAAAGTCAAAGACTATGCGCAGAAAACCGACGGCATCACCGATTTCAAACCGTGGGATATGGGCTATTATGGCCGACGGCTGAAAGAAGAAGAATTCAACCTGTCGATGGAATCGCTGCGCCCGTATTTCGATCTTGAAAAAGTCCTCGACGGCATGCGCAAACATGCCGAAAAACTTTTCAACATCGACATGACCGAAGTAAAGGGCAAATATCCCGTCTATCATGAAGATGTCAAAGTCTACGAAGTCACCGATAAAAAGACCGGCGAGATGATCGGCCTGTTCTTCGGCGATTATTACGCGCGCCCCGGCGAGAAAAACGGCGGCGCGTGGATGAGCACGTTCCGTGGTCGCGGCATTGAAGACGGCGAAAACAAATTTGCCATCGTCACCAACGTCTGCAACTTTCAAAAGCCGACCAAAGACCACCCGACGCTGCTCTCGCTTGACGAAGTGCGGACGGTTTTCCATGAATTTGGCCATGGCCTGCATGCGCTTTTGGCCAAGGGAGATTACGCTTCACTCACCGGCACCAGCGTGAAGTGGGATTTCGTGGAGCTGCCGTCGCAGCTACAGGAAAACTGGGCCAAGCAGAAAGAAGTGCTGGATACCTTTGCCCGTCACTACAAAAACGGCGACCTGCTGTCCGAAGACCTTATCAAAAAGGTCAACGACATGGACAATTTCGATGCGGGCTATATCGGTCTGCGCCAGACCTTTCTCGGCAAGCTGGATATGGCGTGGCACGGCGGCGATCCGAAATCGATCACCAGCGTCGAAGACCTTGAAGACAAGCTGATCGCCGAAACATGGCTCTTCCCGCGTGCGGCGGGGCCGATGTCGACCAGCTTCGGCCATATCTTCTCCGGCGGTTATTCGGCGGGGTATTACAGTTATAAATGGGCGGAAGTGCTCGAAGCCGATATGTTCGAAGAGTTCGAGCAAAAAGGCCTCTACGACCGCGCCACGGGTGATCGCCTGCGCGACACCATCTATGCGCAGGGCGGCACGCGCGACCCCATGGAGATATTCAAAGACGCCAAGGGCCGCGAGCCGGACCCGAACGCACTCTTCCGCCGCGAAGGCCTCCTGCCGCAAAACGATAACGCCACCCCCAGGGCCGAACGCAAAAACACCGGCCCGCAGGGGCCGAAGCAGTAACGCTTTACGATACAAAAAAGCCGCCCCTCGCAGGGCGGCTTTTTTGCGAGGAAACAGATGAAGAAATTTTTTTCAAAATTGAATAAAGCCGATTTCGGGATTGCGCTGCTTTTTCTTTTTTCAGCCGCGACGATGTTCCTTTGGCTGGTAGGGGCGGAGCGTGGTTTTTCTAAAGTAGCCGCAGAGTTGATGGACGCACGGGCGCCTGCGATGGGTAATGTGTATTTTTGGCTTATCTTCGTGCTGCGGGTTTTTATCATGCCCGCCTTGTTTTGCGTTTTATCGGGTGTTGTGCCGTTTTTTTATTGGGGAAAAGAAAAAGTTTGGAAGGCTTTTATCTTAAGCGTCCTTTTCTTTTGTTTGTATGTTCTTTGGCAATTTACGCTTGGGCTGGATTTAATTTATCACACGGTTGGTCTTAATTGCTCCGTCTTTCAAATTTTATGCATAACGTAAAAGGCCGTCGAATGGACGCGCATTTAGGCTTTTCCGCTTGGGATTATCCTCTTACCGTGCTGCTTGTATGTAAAAACCACTGCCATCCCCGCGCAGGCGGGGATCCGGCAGCGCGTCTGCGCGTCTTATGAATCCTGAACAGTGGAGATCTTGATATTATCAGTGCTTTGCGGCATGCCAGATCCCCGCCTGCGCGGGGATGGCGTGAGGTTTATGAGGCGAGTAATTGTGAAAATACCTACCGCGCGGCAAGAGGACAATCGTCTTCTCGAAAAACGCCTAAATTCGCGGAACCAGAATCTTACGACGCCTTCAGCGCATAAGCCTCCAGATTGTCGCGCAGGCGTTTTTTGCCGGCATCGTCCAGAAATGTCGCGTCGATGCTGTTGCGCGCCAGTGTCAGCACATCGTCTTTGCTGAGGCCGAGGGCGGTGGCAACGGCGATATAGTTGTCGTTCATATAGCCGCCGAAATAGGCGGGGTCGTCTGAATTCACCGTGGCTTTGATGCCAAGGTCGAGCATTTTTTTCAGCGGGTGTTTTTCCATGTCTTTGACGACACAAAGCTTGAGGTTGCTGAGCGGGCAGACGGTCAGCGCCATGCCTTCGGCGGCGATGCGCGCGCTGAGTTTGGTGTCTTCCAGCGAGCGGTTGCCGTGGTCAATGCGGTGGATTTTGAGCTGGTCGAGCGCTTCCCAGACGTATTCGGGCGGGCCTTCCTCCCCGGCATGGGCGACGAGCAAAAATCCCTCCGCACGCGCTTTTTCAAACACGCGGGCGAATTTCGACGGCGGGTGGCCGACTTCGGAGCTGTCGAGCCCGACGCCGAGGATTTTGTCTTTGTGCGGCAGCGCCTGTTCCAGCGTTTGCATCGCGTCTTCCTCGCTCAGGTGGCGCAGGAAGCACATGATAAGTTTCGAGGTCACGTTCAGTTTGGCTTTGCCGTCATCGAGCGCGCGGGTGATGCCGCCCAGCGCGGTTTCAAAAGCCACGCCGCGGCTGGTATGTCCTTGCGGATCGAAAAAGATTTCAACGTGCTGCACGTTTTCACCGGCAACCCGCGACAGATAGGCCCATGTCAGGTCGTAAAAATCCTGCTCCGTGCGCAAAACATTCATGCCCTGGTAATAGATATCCAAAAAGTCCTGAAGGTTGCCGAAATCATAGGCGGCGCGCACTTCATCGACCGATTTGAACGGAATGTCGATTTTGTTGCGCTGCGCCAGCGCGAACATCAGCTCCGGCTCCAGACTGCCTTCGATATGCAGGTGCAATTCGACTTTGGGCAGGTCTTTGATAAACTGGACGATGTCGGTCATGGCGGCTCCCCGTGGGCGATACATAAATGGACAGCGCCATACTAGCACCCGCGCGGCAAAGCCGACAATACACCTGTGCAAGGCACCCGTGATTGACATATTTGCGCAGCGCATGGACAGAGCAGCGCGGAACGGCTAATATTTACGCAGTATTTCAACCCGAAGGCCGCGCGTGACAGACACCATCCGTTTCATCCTCAACGGCAAATTCTGCGAAGTATCAGATTTGCCGCCGACCATGACCCTGCTGCAATATCTGCGCGGGCCGGCGCGGCTCTGCGGCACGAAAGAAGGCTGCGCGGAGGGTGATTGCGGCGCCTGCACCGTGATGGTGGCGCGGCTGGAGGCAGACGGCAGCGCGCCCTACCGCAGCATCAATGCCTGCATCGCGCTTTTGCCGTCGCTCGATGGCCGCCAGATTGTGACGGTCGAACATCTGCGCACGGTTGCGGGCGGCGATTTGCACCCCGTGCAGCAGTCAATGGTGAATTGCCACGCGTCACAATGCGGGTTTTGCACGCCCGGCTTTGTCATGGCGATTGCGACGGAACTCAACAACAGCCCCGCGCCTGATGATACGGCCTTGCAGGATGCCATTGCCGGCAATCTGTGCCGCTGCACGGGGTATCGCCCTATTCTGGATGCTGCGCGCCATGCCGCGGGGGCGCCGCGCGTGGCTATTCCGTCCGATGCCGCCGCACTTGGCGGTCTTCAGCGTGGCAAAATGTTTGCCTATGAAACGGCAGACGGAAAATTCTTTGCGCCCGTGACGCCCGCTGAACTGGCGGATGTACTGGCGCAATATCCCGACGCTTATATGCTGTCGGGCGGCACCGATGTCGGCCTGTGGGTCACCAAATTTCACATGCGCCTGCCTGTTATCGTCTATACCGGCAATATCACCGCCCTGCGCAATCTGCACGAAACGGATGCAGGGCTGGAAATCGGCGCGGCCGTGACCTACAGCGAAGCCTTCGCCGCACTGGCGCGGCAAGGCGCGGGGATGGAAGATCTGCTGCGTCGCCTCGGCTCCGCCCATATCCGCAATGCGGGGACGTTGGGCGGGAATATCGCCAATGGCTCCCCCATCGGCGATGGCCCGCCGCCGCTCATCGCGCTTGGGGCAGAGATTGTCCTGCGCGGCAAAGACGGCACGCGCCGCCTGCCGCTTGAAAAATATTTCCTCGCCTATAAAAAACAGGACCGCAAGCCGGGTGAATTTCTGGAGAAAATCATCGTGCCGAAACCTGCGGAAAATACCTTGTTTGCGACCTATAAGGTCTCCAAACGCTTCGATCAGGATATCTCTGCGGTCTGCGCGGGCTTTGCGCTGGATATGGACGGCCATATCATCCGCGCCGCACGCCTGTGCTACGGCGGCATGGCGGCCACGCCCAAGCGCGCCGCGGCGGCAGAGGCAGCTCTTATCGGCAAGCCGTGGAGCCGCGATGCGCTCGACGCCGCCATGGCGGCGATGGATAGCGATTTCACACCGCTCAGCGATATGCGCGCCAGCGCCGAATACCGCCAGCGTGTGGCCAAAAACCTGCTGAAAAGATTTTTCATCGAAACCACGCAGCCCGATGTGAAAACGGAGGTCTACCGCCATGCCGGATAAAACCGCACCGGCGGGCGTGACCGGACAGCCGCAAAAACACGACAGCGCACCGCTGCATGTATCGGGCGCGGCGGTTTATACAGACGATATCGCGGCGCCTGCCGGCTGTTTGCATGCCTATGTGCTGCAAAGCCCGCATGCGCACGCAAAAATTCTGCGCATCGACACATCGGCCTGTTATATCGCGGGCGTGCATGCGGTGCTGACGGCAAAAGATGTGCCGGGCGTGAATGACGTCGCGCCGGTTTTTACGGGTGATCCGGTTTTTGCCGAGGACGAAGTGCTCTATGCCGGCCAATCCGTGCTGGCGGTGGCGGCGGAAAGCATCGATATTGCGCGCCGCGCCGCGCATCTGGCGGTGGTGGAATATGACGTTTTGCCCGCAATCCTCGATGTGCACGAAGCGCTCAGGCAGCAGAAATTCGTCGGCGATCCCTATGTGATGAAAACCGGCGATGCGGCGGCTGCGCTGGCCGCCGCGCCGGAACGTCTTTCGGGTGCGCTGGATATCGGCGGTCAGGATCATTTTTATCTGGAGGGGCAAATCGCCCTCGCCACGCCGCATGAAAACGGCGAGATACACTGCTGGTCATCGACCCAGCACCCGAGCGAGGTGCAGCATCTGATCGCCAAGGTTCTGGGTATTCCCGACCATGCCGTGACGGTCGAAGTGCGGCGCATGGGCGGTGCATTCGGCGGCAAGGAAAGTCAGGCATCATTGATTGCCTGCGTGGCCGCGCTTTTGGCGCGCAAGAGCGGGCGGGCGGTGAAATGGCGCCTTGACCGTGACGACGACATGACGATGACAGGCAAGCGCCACGGCTTTCATATCAGCTATGACGTCGGTTTTGATGCGCAGGGGCGCATTCACGCGCTGGATATGCGTCAGCTGGTCGATTGCGGTATGTCGCCGGATTTGTCGAATGCGATTGCCGACCGCGCGATGTTTCATGCCGATAACTGTTATTATTTGCCGAATGCGGTGGTGACAAGTTACCGCTGTTTTACGCATAAAGTCTCCAATACCGCTTTTCGCGGTTTCGGCGGGCCGCAGGGCATGCTGGCGATTGAATATGTGATAGATGACATCGCGCGGCATCTGGGTTTACCTGCCGATCAGGTGCGGCGCGTAAATTTTTACGATGCCATGGGCGCGTGCAAAGACCGCTGTACCACGCATTACGGCATGACCGTCGAAGATTGCATTATTGCGGATATCTTTGACCGGCTGGAAACAACCGCCGATTACAAAAATCGTATTGCGGCGATTGAGAAATTCAATGCCGAAAATCCCGTGCTGAAAAAAGGCATCGCCCTGACGCCGGTTAAATTCGGTATCAGCTTTACGCTGACCATGCTCAATCAGGCAGGGGCGCTGGTGCATGTCTATAAAGACGGCAGCGTGCAGCTCAACCATGGCGGCACTGAAATGGGGCAGGGGCTGCACACCAAGGTCTCGCAGATTGTCGCCGATGTCTTCGGTTTGCCGTTGGACCGCGTGCGCATCACCGCGACGAATACATCCAAGGTGCCGAATACCTCGGCCACGGCAGCCTCCAGCGGTACGGATTTAAACGGCAAGGCGGCCGAGGCGGCGGCGCAGACCATTCGCGGGCGTCTTGCCGAATTTGCCGCGCAGCAGGCGGGCGATATGGCGCCGCAGGATGTGATTTTCAGCGGTGGCAACGTCACCGCAGGCGGCAAAAGCTGGTCGTTCAAGGAACTGGTGAACCTGGCCTATATGAACCGCATCTCGCTGTCGGCAACCGGTTTTTATAAAACGCCGAAAATTTTCTGGGACCGCGCGGCCGCGAAAGGCCGGCCGTTTTTCTATTTTGCCTATGGCGCGGCAGTATCCGAAGTGATGATTGATACGTTGACCGGCGAATATAAAATTCTGCGCGCCGATATTCTGCACGACGTCGGGCGGTCCCTGAACCCCGCAATCGATATCGGCCAGATCGAAGGCGGTTTTGTGCAGGGCGCGGGCTGGCTGACAACCGAAGAGCTGTGGTGGGATGCCAAAGGAATCCTAAAAACCCATGCGCCCAGCACCTATAAAATCCCGACCGGCCGCGATGTGCCCGCCGATTTTCGCGTCGCGCTTTATGGCGGCGAAAATATCGAAGAGACGGTTTATAAATCCAAAGCGGTGGGGGAGCCACCGCTGATGCTTGGCATTTCTGTTTTTCTGGCGCTGCGCGATGCGGTGGCGCGGACGGGTGTGCGCCTGCCCAAGCTTTCTGCGCCTGCCACGCCCGAAGCGGTCTTGCGCGCGCTGGATGGCAAAGGGGGAGATATCTGATGCTGCAGGATTTTAGCTGGCTTTCGACACTGGCCGATCTTTCCGCGCGCCGCGTGGCTTGCGTGCTGATCACGGTGATGGAAGCCAAAGGATCTACCCCGCGCGAAGCGGGCACAAAAATGGTGGTGACGGCCGACGGCCAATACGGCACCATCGGCGGCGGCAATCTGGAATTCGAAGCCATTGCCGAAGCGCGCGCGCTGCTTACAGACGCGCAGGCGTCGAGACAAAAAAACGCCCAGGCGTCGACAAAGGTCAAAGACTATCCGCTTGGCCCCAAACTGGCGCAGTGCTGCGGCGGGGCGGTCAGTGTGCTGCTCGAAAGCTTTGTGCCGACGGGTAAAAAACTGTATCTGTTCGGCGCAGGCCATGTCGGGCGCGAAGTTGTCGCGGTGCTCGCCGCGCTGCCCGTTGATATTGTCTGGATCGATAGCCGCGCCGATGAATTCCCCGCTGTTTTGCCGCCCGGCTGCACACAAAAACTGACGGCCGCGCCGCTGGCGGAAGCCGCGGAGATGGACGAAAATGCCTATGTGCTGGTCATGACGCATAACCATGATCTTGATTACGATATCGTGCGCAGTGTCATGCAGCGCGGATGCTATGCTTATCTGGGCTTGATCGGCTCCGCGACCAAGCGCGCGCGGTTTGAAAAACGCCTTGCCGTTGACGGCGTCGCGCCTGCGGAGATGTCGCGGCTGGTTTGCCCCATCGGCATCGGCGGCGTCACGGGGAAACATCCGCGCGAGATTGCCATTGCCGTGGCGGCGCAGCTGCTGGCGCTGGGCCTCACGCGCGCAGGCACGGACGAAGCTGCCGCCGCATGAAAGCCGCGCCAATTTATCTGGACCATGCCGCAACCACCCCTTGCGCCCCCGAAGTCATCGCCGCGATGCAGCCCTATTGGGCGGATCATATCGGCCATGCCGGTGCCGCCGGTATGGCGGGCCGCCGCGCGGCGGGCGTTATAGAAGAAGCAAAAAAAGACATCGCCGCACTGATCGGTGCGGCGGCCGAAGCGATCACGCTGACATCGGGCGCAACGGAGAGCAATGCCCTCGCGCTTTTGGGTGCGGCGGCAGCGCGCAAAGATAGAACGCGCAATGAGATCGTTATCAGCGCGGCCGAACATGACAGCCTGCGCGGCGCAGCGCAGATATTGGCCGCGCAGGGCTTTACGATTAATCTTATTCCTGTGACAGCTGCGGGCGAAGTCACGCCGCAGACGCTTGCAAAAATGCTTTCGCCAAAAACTTTTCTGGTATCCATTCAGGCCGCGGGGCATGAAACCGGCGTGCTGCAGGATATTCCGGCGCTGGCAAAGCTGGCGCATGCCGCGGGCGCGCTTTTCCACACCGATGCCGCGCAGGCGGCAGGAAAGATAGAAATTGAGGCTGCGGCATGGGGCGCCGATATGCTGACGCTTTCGGCGCACAAAATATATGGGCCGCAAGGCATCGGTGCGCTTTATGTACGTGCGGCGCCGCCGCTGATGATCGCGCCGTTATTGGGCGGCAGCGGCGTACAAAGCCTGCGTCCGGGCACGCTGCCTCTAGCGCTGGCGGCGGGGTTTGGCGCGGCTTGTCGTCTGGCCGCGCTGCGGCGGGAAGCCGATGCGCGCATCGCCGCCGAGATCCGCGGCGTTTTTCTGTCGAAACTGGCGGCGCGCGGCGTGGATTTTTTGCAAAACGGCGCGCTAGCGGAAAAAACGCTGCCGCATATCCTGAATATACGCATCAAAAATATCGATGCCGCCGATATGATGCTGGCGCTTGCGGGTGATATTGCCTTTTCAACCGGCGCCGCGTGCCGCAGCGGCAAACCGTCTTCTGTGCTAGGCGCGATGGGGCTGACGGCGGCCGAATCCGCGCAGAGCATCCGGATTTGTTTCGGCCGCGGCATAGGTGCGGCAGATGCGCAGCAGGCAGCGGATCTTATAGCGGATTATGCCGCAGGCACAGCGGGCGCGGCGGCGGGCGCGGGCATCGGCTGATCGCTGCGTTTTTGCGGCGACAGCGGCCGGTTGCGAATAACGCCCAGCCAGCGCCGCGCTTTTTGCGCCTGCTCCAGCAGGCGGCGGGTCTGGCTCAGGTCATCGAGCAGCGTGCTGACATCATTCAGCGGCATTTTGCGGCGCACGGCGTCTTCCAGCAGTTCTTCTTTCATACGGTTGTAATGACGGTTGAAGCGCGTCATGGCCGATTTGCGCGGTGGTTTTTCTGCCATGGTTTCCGTCAATAAATTGCCGCAAATACCAAGATAATGGCCGAGCATAGCCTTGGTTTCGTGCCCATCGGGCAGAGCTGCGCGGCGGGTTTCTATGCGGGCAGCGGCAGGGCAAAGACGCAAAACCTCGCTCAGGTAGCGGTTGACGCGCAGGGCGTTTTGCAATGCGCGCGCGACGTCTTCGGCCGCTTGCTCCTGCGACAGGCGGGCGGCATATTCGTTGATGCTCTGGCCGAGCGGTTGCAGGGCTTCTGCGCGCGCAGCGTGTCCGCTTTGAAAGGCGTCACGGGCGGCCGCGGCAGATTCAGCGGCGAAATGGCGCAGCTCCTGCAAGACCGCATCAAGGGCGAGGGCGGGCATCTGTATCGCGCTTTTATCCAGATACAGTGTTTGCGCCGGATGCGGCGGGTCGGCGGGGACAAAAAGACTTTCCAGCCAGCGCGTCATCCGCGGCACAAAAGGCGCAAAAATTAGACAGCCCATGATATTAAAGACCGTATGAAACAATGCCAGTTCAATCACCGGCTGGCGCGCCAGCCCCAAGGCACCGGCCAGTAAATCGACAAAAACCAAAAGCCACGGCAGCGCCGCCAGCGCCGCCGCGCCGGTGCCGACATTAAACATCACATGCGCTGCGGCCGTACGCCGCGCATTGGCTGTGGCACCGATCACAGAAATAACAGCGGTCAGGGTTGTGCCGACATTGGTGCCGATCACCATCGCCGCGCCGCCGTGCAGGCCAATCATGCCGCCGGCCGTGGCTGTCAGCACCAGCGCCGTGGCCGCACTGGAAGATTGCGTCAGGACGGTAATGACAAATCCGATACCGCAGAGCGCGAGGATGCCCAAAAATCCATCGGCAGACGGCAGGCTGTCAGTGACATCCGTGCCAAAGCCGCCAAAAGCGGTTTTGAGAATATCGACGCCGACAAAAAACAGTCCGAAGCCGCAGAGCGCCAGCCCCGCGGCCTGCCAGCCGCCATGACGTCCAAAAGTCTGCATCAGCATCCCTGCGCCGACAAAAGGCAGGGCAAAGGCCTTGAGATCCATATCCAGCCCCGTCATGCTGACGAGCCAGCCGGTCATGGTTGTGCCGATATTGCTGCCGAAAATAAGCCAGACCGAATGCCCGAAAGACAGCACCGAGGCATTGACAAGCCCGATGATCAGCGCTGTTGTCGCGCTCGATGACTGCAAAACCGCCGTCGCCAATGCGCCAAGGGCGATGCCATGCAGCGGCGTGCGCGTGAATTTTCCCAGAATCGCTTGCAGCGCAGACTGGCTGGACAGCCGGAGCCCCTGCGTCAGCATCGACAGCGCCAGCAAAAAAATGCCGATGCCACCTAATATTTGCCCTGCGATAGAAAAGCTCATTGTTTATGCCAATTTATGGACAGCTGCGCCCGCGTACCGTTTTTGTCCTGTTAAACGAAGGTTGCGGCGACTGCTGCATCCTCTATATAATCTGCATGATCTTATTCAAATTATGGCCGGCTTGCAAACGGGGCGGCAAAGAATATCAAAGGAGAGACCATGCGTAACATTTTGATGGCCAGTGACCTGTCCAGCCGCAGCGACCGCGCTTTTGACCGCGCCGTGCAGGTATCCAAACAGTTCAAGACCGGCCTGCACGTTTTGCATGTGCTGGACCGCGACCTGCCCCGCCCGATTCAGGAAGAGCTGCTCGATAATGCCGAAAAAACGCTGAAGGCACAGGCCGGAAGGGTAAAGAAAAAAGTCAGCACCGCCGCCGTCAAAAAGACTGCAGGAAAAAAAGACGCTGTCGTGGTTGCCGCCGGTACCCCCGCGCAGACCATTCTGGAGCAATCCAAAAAGCTCAAGGCGGATCTGATCGTGACGGGCGCGCATAAAAAAGACAGTCTGCGCGATCTGTTTATCAAATCCACCGCCGAAAAACTGCTGCGTTTCAGCGAAAAGCCGGTGTTGATTGTCAAGAACCCGGTGAAGGGCGATTATAAGAAAATTGTCGTCGGTATGGATTTTTCCGACCACGCGATGAAGGCGCTGTATATGGCTTTGACGATGTTCCCCGCCGCAGCGGTGCATGTGGTGCATGCCTATTCACTGCCGTTCCGCGGGCTGGTCAAAGACCGCGATCTTGAAGCCTTCACCCTTGACCAACGCAAAGAAGGCATGGAAAAAGTCCTCGCCGTGCTTGGCCGCAAACTGGGCAAGGGCAAGGCAAAAGCCTTCGCACGTATGAAGCTGGTGATGAAAGACGATCAACCCTCTGCCGCGGTGCATGCCGAAGTGCGCAAGATGGGGGCGGATCTGGTCATTATCGGCACGCACGGCAAATCGGATATTCTGACCGGCATCGTCGGCAGCGTGGCGCGCGATATGATTCACAACAGCAAAGCGGATGTGCTGGTGGTCAAATAACGCAAGGCCGCAGAGACGCCCAAATAAAAACGCGCCCTTGTGACAGGGCGCGTTTTTATTTTTGTATGCAGATAGCGATCAGGCGTCCAGATCGAAGCGGTCTGCGTTCATGACCTTCGTCCAGGCGGCGACGAAATCGTGCACGAATTTTTCTTTGTTATCGTCCTGCGCATAAACTTCGGCATAGGCGCGCAGAATGGAATTGGAGCCGAAGACCAGATCGACGCGCGTGGCTGTCCATTTGGCCGCACCGGTTTTACGGTCGCGGATTTCATAGAGGTTTTGCCCCACCGGTTTCCACACATATTGCATATCGGTCAGATTGACGAAGAAATCCGTCGTCAGGGCGCCGGTGCGGTCGGTGAAAACGCCGTGCGCCGTGCCGCCATGGTTGGTGCCGATCACGCGCATGCCGCCGATCAGGGCCGTCATTTCGTGTGCGGTCAAACCCATCAGCTGGGCACGGTCGAGCAGCATTTCTTCCGGTGCAGGCGTATATTGTTTTTTCTGCCAGTTACGGAAGCCATCGTGCAGCGGCTCCAGCACGGCAAAAGATTCCGCATCGGTTGCCTCCGCCGCTGCATCGCCGCGTCCGGGGGCGAAGGGAACAGTGATATCGAAGCCGGCCGCCGTGGCCGCCTGTTCAACGCCATAGTTACCGGCAAGGACGATAATATCGGCCAGACTGGCGCCGACGTTTTGTGCGATACCTTCCAGCACCGGCAGGACTTTGCCAAGGCGTGCGGGTTCGTTGCCTTCCCAGTCTTTTTGCGGGGCGAGGCGGATACGCGCACCATTGGCACCGCCGCGCAGGTCGGAGCCGCGGAACGTACGGGCGCTGTCCCAAGCCGTGGTGACCATGTCGCTGACCGACAGACCGCTTTTGGCGATCAGCGCGCGAGCGGCGGCAACGTCAAAGTTTTTATTGCCGGCGGGTACGGGGTCTTGCCAGATCAGGTCTTCCTGCGGCACATCGGGGCCGATGTAGCGGATTTTCGGGCCCATATCGCGGTGGGTCAATTTAAACCACGCGCGGGCAAAGACATCGCTGAAATAGGCGGGGTCTTTGTAGAACCGCTCCGAAATCTTGCGATATTCGGGGTCCATCTTCATCGCCATATCGGCATCGGTCATGATGGGGTTGTAGCGGATCGACGGGTCTTCGACATCGACGGGTTTGTCTTCTTCCTTGATGCTGACGGGTTCCCACTGGTTTGCACCGGCGGGGCTCTTTTTCAGTTCCCAGTCATGGTTCAGCAGCATTTCGAAATAGCCGTTGTCCCATTTGGTCGGGTGGGTGGTCCAGGCGCCTTCGATGCCGCTGGTGACGGTATCGCGGCCCATGCCTTTGCCGGTCGGATTGTGCCAGCCAAAGCCTTGTTCTTCGATACCGGCCGATTCCGGATTTGCCCCCAGTTTCGATGCATCGCCGTTACCGTGGCATTTGCCGACTGTATGGCCGCCCGCGGTCAGTGCAACGGTTTCTTCGTCGTTCATCGCCATGCGGCCAAAGGTTTCGCGGATGTGCTGCGCGGTTTTCAGCGGGTCGGGCTTGCCGTTGACGCCTTCGGGGTTCACGTAGATCAGACCCATCTGCACGGCAGCCAGCGGATTTTCCATCGTCGACGGATTGCTGACATCGCCATAGCGGGTGTCGCTGGGCGCGAGCCATTCTTTTTCCGATCCCCAGTAAATATCTTTTTCAGGGTGCCAGATGTCTTCGCGGCCAAAACCGAAGCCGAAGGTTTTCAGGCCCATCGATTCATAGGCCATGTTGCCGGCAAGGATCATCAGATCCGCCCAGCTGACTTTGTTGCCGTATTTTTTCTTGATCGGCCACAAAAGGCGGCGCGCCTTGTCGAGGCTGACGTTATCCGGCCATGAATTCAGCGGCGCGAAACGCAGGTTGCCCGTGCCGGCGCCGCCGCGGCCATCGCCGATGCGGTAAGAACCCGCGGCGTGCCACGCCATGCGGATCATCAGGCCGCCGTAATGTCCCCAGTCGGCCGGCCACCACGGCTGGCTGTCGGTCATCAGCGCTTTCATGTCTTTTTTCAGCGCCTCCACATCCAGCTTTTTCAGCTCTTTGCGGTAATTGAAATCTTTGCCCATCGGGTTGGTTTTGCTGTCGTGCTGATGCAGGATGTCAAGGTTCAGCGCGTTCGGCCACCAGTTGGTATTGGCATTGCCGGTGGCGGTCACCGCGCCGTGCATAAAAGGACATTTTCCGGTGCTGTCGCCTTGGGTCTGGGGCTGGGGTTTGTTCATGGGTATATTTCTCCGGTGGGTTGGTTGCGGGCTTGCGCCATTGCGTGAAGCGGGGCTTGAAAATCGTATTTGCGCGGCGGTGACCGCTCTGTTTTTAGCGCGTTCCGATTAACAATTTGTGAATATACGTTGAAAGGTTAACCGCCGCGGCCTATAAACTAAAATATAAATATCCTATCAAACCTATAACATCTGCTTATGAGCCATAATCATGAATCTGAGAGATCTCGAATACATCCTTGCGGTGGCGGAAAAACGGCATTTCGGGCTTGCCGCCGAGGCCTGCAACGTCAGCCAGCCCGCCCTTAGCACCCAGATACGCAAACTGGAAGAACATCTGGGCCTGCGCCTGTTTGACCGCACCACGCGCGAGGTGACGCCGACGCCGGAGGCGGAATACGTCCTGACCCACGCGCGCACGATTCTGGACAATGTCGGCGAGATTCGCAAATACGCGCGCCTGCACCGCGAAGGCAAACAGGCGAAAATTATCAACCTTGGCGTGATTCCCACCATTGCGCCTTATTACCTGCCGGATTTTTTTGCACAGATCGGCAAAAAAACCCGCGCGCGCAATATCAGCTGGCAAATCCACGAAGAAAAAACCGACCGCCTGATGACGCTTTTGCAGGAAGGTAAAATCGACGCCGCCATCGTCAGCCTGCCCGTGCGCGGCGAGGGGCTGAAAACCCGCAAGCTTTTTGCCGAACCGTTTTATCTGGCCGTGCCCGCGGGGCATCCCTATGCGGGGTTGACAGTGGCCGAGCCGGGAGATCTTGCCAATGCAGACTGGCTTTTGCTGGATGACGGGCATTGTCTGAAAGACCAGATGCTCGGCATTTGCGAAAAATTGCGCAGCCCCGCCAATCCGGTCTATGGGCATTCTTTCCGCGCGACCAGCCTTGAAACGCTGCGGCATATGGTGGCGATGCATTCGGGCGTGACGCTGCTGCCCGAAATGGCGCGGCGCAAGAATGACGGCATCGTTTACATTCCGTTCCAAAGCGAGCGCTATGCGCGGGCGATTGGCCTTGTCTGGCGGCCGACAAGCCCCTACGCCACGGAAATACAGTCGCTTTGCGCCTTGCTGGAAAAATCAGGGTAATATAATTACGGTACTATTATACCGCTTTTTAGTTGACATAAGGGCCACGAATCAATAACCTGTACCTACCCCTGAAATGTCACACACAAGCGGGAGGACGCAGATGGAAAAGACGGATCACGGAAAAACGGACTCGGTACTCGCCAAACTCGGCTACAAGACGCTGCGTAATTTCGATTTTGTTTTTGCAGGGCTTTGCCTCAGCTTCGCGCTGGCATCGCAGCCATTCTCGACATCGTTTTACAAGCAGCCGCTGGCCGATGCGCAGGCACGGTATGAAACCGTGTACGAAAAAGCAGACTCTGTCTTCATCGCCGCAACCGGCCAGAAAGCGCCGGAAGACTCGACGCTCAACATGTATCTCTATAACCGCCGTGGCGAAAGCCGTGAAATACGCGATCTATCGGATGAATTCCGCAGCGCGCGTGTGCAGGTGCGGCAAGGCGAGAAGATGATGAACTTTGCCAGTGGCTACGGTTATACCTGCGCGGCACTTTTTGCAGGTATGGGCGCATTGTCGGCCGGCATGGGCATCGCCGGCCGCCGCCGGAAAAAGGACGGCATGTCGCCGGATTAAGTCTACACAAAGATTAGGCCTTGCGCGCGGCCTGCGTTTCCAGCAGGGCCTGATCTTCCAGCCAGAGCACTTCGGCGGCAGCGAGCTTTTCGCAGGCCGCCGTATGTTCTTTCTGCGCCGCCGCCGCGCGGGCGGTATCGGCGTAAAAGCCGGGCGCGGCCATATCGGCCTCCAGCTTGTCTTTTTGCGCGGTCAGCTTGGCGATATCTTTTTCCGCTTTTTCGATGCGTTTGCGCAGCGCCGACAGATTGACGGGCGGTGCGGTCTGTACGGGCGTCTCGGCGGGCGCAGGTGTCTCTGTGTCTTTCTGGCGTCCGGCGCGCTCCTTGCTGCGGCGGTCGCGGCGCTGCTGGATAACAAAGCGGCGGTAATCGGCCAGATCGCCGTCGAAATTGGTGACTTCGCCGTCATGCACCAGCCACAGACGATCCGCCACACGCTCGACCATGCCGGGGTCGTGGCTGACGATAATCACCGCACCGTCATAGCCGTTGAGCGCCTGTATCAGCGCCTGACGCGCATCGATATCAAGGTGGTTGGTCGGTTCATCGAGCAGCAGGATATGCGGCGCGTCAAAGCTCATGATCGCAAACAAAAGCCGTGCCTTCTCCCCGCCGCTCAGCGAGGCGATGGTATTGTCGGCAAGGTCTTTGGAAAAATGGAATTGCCCCAGCTTGGCGCGCACGACAGATTCCTTGACGTTGCCGGTCTTGCGTTCCATCAGCCGGTACATTTCAAGATAAGGCGTGGAGGTGACGTCAAGTTCTTCCGTCTGGTGCTGCGAGAAATAGCCGATGCGCAGCTTGCCGGAGCGTACAACTTCGCCCTGCATCGCGCCCAGTTTTCCGGCGATCAGCTTAATCAACGTCGATTTACCGTTGCCGTTTGCGCCCATCAAGGCGATGCGGTCATCCATATCAATGTTATGGCTGACGCGGCGCAGAATCGGCTTGCCTTCGGTATAGCCGACATCGACGCCGCGCATGGCGATAAGCGGCGATGATAATTCTTCCGGCTGTGGAAACGAAAAACGCAGGCCGCGGCTGGCGATAACGGCATCGACCAGATCCATCTTTTCAAGCGCTTTCATACGGCTTTGCGCCTGCCGCGCCTTGCTGGCTTTGGCGCGGAAACGGTCAACGAAGGCCTGCATATGCGCGCGCTGTGCCTGTTGCTTTTCAAATTGCGCCTGCTGGTGCATCAGCCGCTCGGCGCGTTCACGCTCGAACGTGTCGTAATTGCCGGTGTAGAGCACGACTTTCTGCTTTTCGACATGCACGATATGGTCGGCGCAGATATTCAAAAGCTCGCGGTCATGCGAAATGACCAGCAGCGTATGCGGATAATTGGCCAGATAATCTTCCAGCCACATGATGGCTTCGAGGTCGAGGTGGTTGGTCGGCTCATCCAGCAGCAGCACATCGGGCTGCACAAACAGCGCGGCGGCAAGGGCCACGCGCATACGCCAGCCGCCGCTGAGCGCGTTGAACGGCGCGCGCAGCTGGTCGTCGGCAAAGCCAAGGCCGGTCAGCAAAATCGCCGCGCGCGAGGCAGCGGTATAGGCGTCCAGCTCGGCCAGACGCATATGGATATCGCCGATTTTATAGGGGTCGGTTTCCGTCTCTGCTGCGTGCAGCAGCTCGGACAGTTCGGTATGCGCATGGATAACGATATCGATGATCGGGGTGTCGGTGACCGGAATATCCTGCCGCACCATGCCAAAGGTCTGGCGTTCGTTCAGTTTGATATGGCCCGCATCCGGATGCAGATCGCCCGAAATCAGCTTGAACAGCGTCGATTTGCCCGCGCCATTGGCACCGACCACGCCGACTTTCCAGCCGTCCATGATATTGACGTTGCAGTCTTCGAGGATGGTGCGCCCGCCCACGCGGTATGTCAGGTTTGATACGCTCAGCATAATGCCGATGCTTATGACATAACGCGGCGTTCAGGTAAAGCTTTATAAGGGCTTAATCCAGAATAAATCCATCCGCGCCTTCCACCACAACGCGGCCGGTGCCTTTGGTGACATGGCCGATGCGCCAGAAACGCTCGCCGGCCGCGCCAAGGCGGCTCAAAAGCGCATCCGGCTGGCGCGTGGCCAGCACAAGACCGATTCCCATGTTGAACGTCTGGTAAAGCGCGCGGCGTTCAAGCCCGCTGCGGCGGGCAATCTCGCCGAAAACAGGTGGCAGATGTGCCATCTCCGGCAAGGTGTCGATGACGTAATCAAACCCGCCGTTCATACGCGGAATATTGGCAAAGCCGCCGCCGGTGATATGTGCCATGCCGTGCAGAATATCGCGCGCGTCCTTGACGGCGTTCCAGTAAATGCGCGTGGGCGTCAGGCATTCTTTGAGCAGGTCGATCTCGGATTCATCCACCAGTTTGCGCACCAGCGAATAACCGTTGGAATGAAACCCCGATGACGGCAGGGCGATCAGCGTATCGCCTTCGGCAATATGGCTGCCGTCGATGAGATCACGCTCCATCACTTCGCCGATGCAAAAACCGGCCAGATCATATTCGCCGTTTTGATACATACCCGGCATTTCCGCGGTTTCCCCGCCGATCAGCGCGCAGCCGGCCTGCAGGCAACCATCGGCAATGCCGCCGACGATTTTCTCGCCCGTCTCCACATCCAGCTTGCCGGTGGCAAGATAGTCAAGGAAGAACAAGGGCGCCGCCCCCGTGCAGATCACATCATTCACGCACATCGCAACCAGATCGATGCCGATGGTATCGTGAATGCCCAGTTGCTGCGCGATTTTGACTTTGGTGCCGACGCCATCTGTACCGGCGGCGAGTATTTTGCCGCCGTCCATTTTATACAGCGCGGCAAAACCGCCGACGCCCGCCATCACGCGGTCTGTATAGGTGCTGGCGACTTTGGTTTTGATGCGCTCGACAAAGGCATCGCCGCGTTCGACATCAACGCCCGCATCGCGGTAGCTGGTTTGTTTGGGCTGCATTGGATTCCCCTTTAATGGCGGAAATGGCGGCGGCCGGTGAAGGCCATGGCGATGTCCTGCTCTTCGCAGGCTTCAATGACGTCTTTGTCCTTCACGCTGCCGCCGGGCTGCACGATATAGCGAATACCTGCGGCGGCGGCGATGCCGATGTTGTCGGCAAAGGGGAAAAACGCGTCAGATACCAGCACGCAATCTTTCAGGCTTTCATGCCCGTTCTCCTGCGCTTTTTCGACGGCCTGTTTCATGCTGACAAGGCGGTTGGGGTTGCCCATGCCCGCACCGATCATGCTGAGGCCTTCGGGCGTTTCGGCAAAAAGACCGATTGCATTGCTCTTGAGGTGTTTGCAGGCCATGACGCCGAAACGCGCGAGCGCCGCCTTGGCGGGCGGGAAGGGATTGGCGGTGGCGGGTTTAAAATCCGCATCTGCGCCGTTGTCTTCCTGCTGTACCACATAACCGCCCGAAATCGAACGCACCATCGGCTGTTTATAGCTGCCATCAAATACCGGCAGGGCGAGCAGGCGCAGGTTCGGCTTCTTCGCAAAAATCGCCAGGGCGGCATCGCTATAGGCGGGCGCGACGATAACTTCGACAAAACGGTCTGCCAGCCATGCCGCTACATCCGCATCGACAGGCATGTTAAATGCCAAAATGCCGCCAAAGCTGCTGATGGGGTCGCCTGCCCATGCCATGCCGAGTGCTTGCAGCGGTGTTTTTGCCGCCGCCACGCCGCAGGGGCTCAGGTGTTTGATGATAGAAACAACGGCAGGAAAGTCCGTCGGCGCCACCAGCGCGGCATCGCCGCAGCTGCGCCACGCGGCATCGGCGTCCAGCAGATTGTTATACGACAGTTCTTTGCCTTGCAGCGGCTGCGCGCCCGCAATCCCCGCATGGAACGGGTCGGCATGCACATGCGACGACTGGTGCGGGTTTTCGCCGTAGCGCAGCGGCGTGCCGCTATCGGGTGTAATCACAATAGTGCGGCCTTCAACCTGCCAGAGGTCTTCCAGTTTCGCCGCAATCATGCCGTCATAGCGGGCGGTATGGCGAAAGGCATCAAGCGCCAGTTTCTGGCGCAGTGCGGGCGATGTGCCGCCGCCGTTTGCCGCCATATCCGCGATCAGCGCGGCATATTGTGACGGGCAGGTGATAACGGCCACATCAACATGGTTTTTGGCCGCGGCGCGGATAAGTGTTGGCCCGCCGATATCGATATTTTCGATCAAAACGTCTTGCGGCGGGTTGGTCTTGGCGACGGATTCGAAGGGGTAGAGGTTGCAAACCACCAGATCAATCGCGCGGATATTCAGCTGCGCGGCCTCGTTCTCGTCCGTTTCATGGCCGCGGCGATATAAAATCGCGCTGGCAACGGGGAAGCTGAGCGTCTTCATGCGCCCGCCAAAACATTCGGGGTTGCCGGTGACGTTTTCGATGGGGGTCGCGGAAATGCCACGCTCGGCCAGATATTTTAGTGTGCCGCCGGATGAAATAATCTCCGCCCCTTGCGCCACCAGCGCGGCGGCAAGCGCATCCAGCCCCGTCTTGTCGCTGACGCTGATCAGGGCGCGGGTGATTTTAGGCAATGCGTTTTTCACGGGGGATCTCCTGTCCTTGCAGATGGCGTATGATATTGTCAAAAAGAATAAAACCGTCGCCGGGCTGTTTGCGCTGCGGCTGCGGTGCGCATTCGGCATGCATAAAGGCTTCGGGGTGCGGCATCAGGCCGAGCACGTAGCCGCCCGGGTCGCAAAGCGCGGCAATGCGTGCATAAGACCCGTTGATATCGGTGTCATAGCAAAGCGGGATTTGCCCGTTCTGCTGGAGTTTTTTATGCAGCTCTTCCGCGCGGCCTTCGGCAAAGACGATACGGCCTTCGCCGTGGCGCACGGGCAGGCGGATGGTATTTTCGATACCCGCCGTCCAGATGCAGCGGCTTTGCGGTTGCGGCAGCAGTGTCGCCCAGCGGTCGATAAAGCCGCCCTGCGCATTCGGCGCCAGCGACACCAGACGGGCGGCAGCATCGGGAAACGGCAGCAGACCCAGTTTGACAAGCACCTGAAAGCCGTTGCAAATACCGATCACAGGTTTTTTGTGGGCGATAAAACGCGCAAAGGCATCACCAAGGCCGTAGCGGATTTTCAGCGCCATGATCTGCCCGCTGCCCAGTTCGTCGCCAAACGAAAACCCGCCCGGTATTGCCATGCCGTCAAAGGCGGCGAGTTTTTCGGGCGCGGCCAGCAGGTCATTGACATGCAAAATCTGCGCATCGCCACCCGCGTGCAGAAAGGCTGCGGCGGTTTCACGCTCGCAATTGATGCCATCGCCGGCCAGCACCAGAAAAAGCGGTTTACGCTGTGTCATCTTAAAACCCTTTCTGCCATGCGGCGAGAATGTCTGCGAGCGCGATGTTCTCGCCGCCCATCGCCAGTTGACGGTCATCTGTCACGGTGCCGATTTTGCGGATATGTAATCCGTGCATCAGTGCTTCAAAGGCTTCGGTCTGTGCAGGGGCAAGGCTGGCAACAAATCGCGCGGGTGCTTCGCCAAAGGCGGCGCGGGCATCCATGGCACCGATATGCGCGCCTTTGCGCCCGCCGATCATGCTTTCGGCCAGCGCGCAGAGGAGGCCGCCATCGGAAAGATCATGCAGGCTTTGCAGCAAACCCTCCGCCATTGCCGCATGCAGACGGCGGTACATGTCAAGGGCGGCGGCGGTATCAAGCGGCAGCGGTTGATCATCGGGCGCCTTGAACTGCGCCGCATATTCGGATGCGCAGAAAGAAGCTTCCGCGCTGCCGACCAGATAAATCACATCCCCCGCCGCCTTGAAATGGCTGCCGCAGGCTATGCCGGTGCGGCCGCGCGCCATGGCGGTGACCATCAGGGTCGGCAAAACGCTGATTGTGATCGGCTGGCCGGATTTATCAAGGCCGCGGAAATCATTCTTCATGCTGTCCTTGCCGCTTACCAGCGGTGCGCCATAGGCACGGCAAATGTCGTATAGCCCTTCGCAGGCGCGCACCAGCTGCCCCATTTTATAATCGCCATCGGGGTTCTTGGCGCTTTTGACAGGGTCGGGCCAGCAGAAATTGTCGAGCAGGCAGAGCATATCCGGATCGCCGCCGCTGCAAACCACGTTGCGCAGGGCTTCGTCAACGGCATATTGCGCCATCAAATACGGGTCATGCGGCGAGAGGCGCGGCGCCATGCCGCAGCCGATCACGGCGGTATGTTCGCGCGCGCCGCCATGCGGATAAAGCCAGATCGCGCCCGCATCATTCGGCGCGTCTTCCTCTGTGCCGCCAAAGGGCTTCACATGCGTTGCCGCCTGCACTTCGTGGTCATAGGCGCGGACCCATTTCTCTTTCGAAGTGATATTGGGTGTGGACAGCAAATGCAGCAGCGCTGCGGACAGCGTTTCGGGCGTGTCCTGCCGTGTTTCTTCGCGCGGCCCGCCGCGCCAGGCTGTCCTTGCACGCGCACCGTCCCAAGTGGCTGTCAATTGCAGCGGCGGCAGACTGTCGTGAATAAAAGAAAGCGGCAGGCAGGCGACGACCGCGCCGTTATAGCTGACATGCAAATCGCCGCTATTGTTGAAATGGCCGATCATGCTGGCGCTAACGCCGCGCCGTGCGGCCAGCGCCAGCAGCCTGTCCAGATGCTCCGGCGGTACGGCCAGCGTCATGCGCTCCTGACTTTCGCTGACCATCAGCTCCCACGGGGTAAGGCCGGGGTATTTGACGGGGCAGCGTGCCAGATCCATCGCCGCGCCGCCCGACATCTGCGCCATTTCACCGACGCTGGACGATAAACCGCCTGCGCCGTTATCGGTGATGGCGCGGTAAAGGCCGAGATCGCGCGCCTCGAGCAGGAAATCCGTCATCAATTTCTGTGTCAGCGCATCGCCGATCTGCACCGCTGTCGCAGGCGCGTTTTCGTCCATGGCAAGAGAGCTGAACGTCGCGCCATGAATGCCGTCCGCGCCAATCGCGCCGCCGGTCATGACGATGCAATCGCCGTTTTCGATATGTTTTTCGGCGCTGGGGCGGCCATCGGGCAGTTTTTGAGGCATGACGCCGACGGTGCCGACAAAAACCAGCGGCTTGCCCGCGTAATCGTCATCAAAAAAGAACGCGCCGTTGACCGTCGGAATGCCGCTTTTGTTGCCGCCGTCTTCGACGCCTTTGTGGACGCCCTCCAGAATCTGGCGCGGGCTTTTGGGGCCTTGCGGCATCTCGCTTTCACGCCCCTTTTCGGGCATATGCGGCGGGGCGAAACAGAAAACATCCGTATTGGCGATCGGCTTCGCGCCCATCCCGGCGCCTAGAATATCGCGGTTGACGCCCAGAATGCCCGTCAGCGCGCCGCCGTAAGGATCAAGCGCGGAGGGGCTGTTGTGCGTTTCGGCCTTGATGCACAGGTCAATGTTGTCGTCAAAACGCACAATCCCGGCATTGTCGCTGAAAACCGAAATCAGCCAGTCAAGGCCGCGGTCTTTGCGCACATCCTCGGTGGCGCGTTTGATAAAAGATTTATAAAGGCTGGAGATGCGCCGTGCCGTGCCGTCCGGCCCCGTATAATCGATGTCGGCGGCGAAGATTTTGTGTTTGCAATGCTCGCTCCAGCTCTGGGCGAGGATTTCGATTTCAACATCGGTCGGCGCGGCGGGCAGGCCGGCGGCGGCGCGGGCGGTGGCGGTTTGCGGCTCCGCATAAAAATCGCGGATATGTTTCATCTCGTCAAGGCTGAGGGCGAGGCAGCGGTCAAGGCTCAGTTTCTCAAGCGCGGCATCATCGATATGCAGATCGACCGTATCAAATAGTTTTTGCGGCGCGTCCAGCTGCACCATGGGCAGGCGCACATCGTTGAACCTTGCCTGCGCGGCAAAATCGGCATAGGGCAGGACGTCGATTTTCTGGATCAGCGGATTGGCCAGCATTTCTTCGGCGATTTTTGCGGCTTCGTCCGCACGGATGTCGCCGTAGAGGAAATAAAGGCTGCTGCTGGCCACGCGCGCATCTGTGCCTGTCAATCGCAGCGCCATTTCGGCGGCGCGGGCGGTATTGTCGGTGACGCCGGGGCGAAAAGAAATTTCGGCGACATAGGCAGGCGTTTTTGCGCGGGCGCTGTCTGCGGTGTGCAGCTGCTGTAAAACAGGGTCGGCAAAAACATCTTGCAGCACATGCGGTGGCACGGTTTTGCTGGCCGTGATTTTATAAACCTTGATTTCTTCGAGGCCGGATAGGCGGACACCAAAAAAATCCTGCGCCTGACGGCAGCGCGCGGCAAGGGCGGCGGCGGGTTCGCGCTCGGTGATTTCGATGCGCTGCGCGGATGTGTTTATGCCTGTGCCCATTTTTGCTCTCCTGCCGTATGTGTGTGTTCCTGCGCCAAGCCGCGCAGGAAATCCGCATAAAGTTGATATTCGCGCTGCTGCCCCGCCGCACAGAAAGCGGTAAAATCCATATCCGCCGTGCGCGCATAGGACGCCTGCGCAATCACGGGGCCGGTATCCATGCCGTCATCGACGTAATGCAGCGTCACGCCGTGAATGTCTCCGCCCGCGTCAAAGGCGCGGTGATAACTGTCTTTGCCCGCAAAATCCGGCAGCAGCGAGGGGTGGATATTGACCACGCGGTTATGCCCGCGCACGGCGTCGTAAAAATGCCGGAGAAAATCCGCGCTCAGCAGCTGCATAAATCCGGCCAGAAACAGCCAGTCGATTTTCGCGGCGGCGAGGGCGGACAGAATCTCTTTTTCCTGCGCGGCTTTTGCGTCGCGGGCGGGCAGGCTTTGCGGGCGCGGGATGACGGCGCAGGGGATGCCGCGCTGCGCCGCGCGGGCAATCACACCCGCCTGCGGATTATTGGTGACGACAAGCGCGATGTCGATACCCGCCAGAGCCTTACAAGTGTCGATGATGTTATCGGCATTGGTGCCGGTGCCGGAGGCAAAAACCGCGGCGCGCAGGGGGCTTTGGGGCGATGCGCGATCAGCGGCCAATGTCCGACCTCCAATGCGCGCCGGTGAAATGGATGCGATGCAGCGCGGCATAGGCTTTTTCGCGTGCCTCGGCGATGCTGCCGCCGGTTGCGGTAATGCCGAGCACGCGGCCGCCGGTGTTTTGCCAGCCGTCGCCCGCTTTGCGTGCCCCTGCGATAAACAAAAGCGCGTTATCATTGCTGCCGCCCGCCAGCATATCGGCGGGGAGAGAGATTTCTTCGCCAAGCCGCATGCCCGTGCCGAAGGTTTCAGGGTATCCTTCGGATGTCATCACCACATGCACGGCGCTGCCGGATTTCAGCTGCGGCGGGTTTTGCCCCTCCAGTGTGCCTTCGGCGGCGGCGCAGAGCAGCGGCAGAAGATCGTCTTCGATCAGCGGCAGCAGGATCTGCGCTTCGGGGTCACCAAATCTTGTGTTGAATTCGATGACTTTGACGTCGTCGCCGTCGATCATCAGTCCGGCAAATAAAAATCCGCAATAAGGCGTGCCGGCGGCTGCCATACCCGTGACAACGCGAGCAAAGATGTGATCTTCGATAAAGGCGCGTGCGGCGGGGGACGGCCAGTTTTCCGGCGCATAGCCGCCCATGCCGCCGGTATTGGGGCCATGGTCGCCGTCATTGACGCGTTTATAATCGCAGGCATAGCCGATGGTGACAAAACCGTGTCCATCGCAAAGCGCAAAGGCGGAAACTTCGCGGCCGGTGATTTTTTGCTCCAGCAGCAGCATGTCGGATTTGACGCTGCAGGCGAGGTCGCGCATAAAAGCATCAACGGTGGCGATCGCTTCGGCGCGGTCATGGGTGACGACAACGCCTTTGCCGGCGGCAAGGCCGTCTGCTTTGATGACGATGCCCGCGCCCTCCACATCCCAGAGCGCGATTTTTTGCGCCGCGTCTTCGGGCGAAACGGCAATGGCGAAATCGGCGGTGGGGATGCCGTGCGATGTCATGAAAGATTTTGAAAAGATCTTTGAGCTTTCGAGCCGCGCTGCGGCCTGCGACGGGGCGGCGACGTTATATCCGGCATCGCGCAGCGCGTCGGATACTCCCGCCGCCAGCGGCGCTTCGGGCCCGATGACGACAAGGTCGGCTTTGATCTGTGCGGCCAGCGACAGCACGGCAGCCGTATCGGCGGCATTGCCCGAAACGCAGCGCGTTTTGGGCAAGAGCGCAATACCGTCGCTGCCCGGCAAAACGGTCAGGGCGGCGAGCAGGGGCGATTGCGTGATTTTCCACGCGAGCGCATGTTCGCGCCCGCCGGAGCCCAGCAATAGAACCTGCATACCGCCGCCCGAAACCATTATGCAGCCGCCTTTTTCAGCGTTTTGAAACCGCAGGCAACATCGCGCAGGTCCCATGCATCGGCAAAATCCTTGCCGCCGTCATAGCGCAGCGACAGGGCGCGGGCGATGCCGGTATAGATCATTTCCGCCTGTTTTTTGACATCGGCGGGCAGGGGGGCGGGGGCGGCGTTCAGCTCGTCGGTGCAGATGCGCTTCCAGTCTTTGTCACCGCGAGATGCGGCAAGTTTTTTGGCAATGTCGATCTGCGCATACCAATGGCCGCCGCGGTAAACATTGCGCAGCGCCTCTTTGGACAGATGTACGCCATCCAGCGTCAGGCGCAGTTCATCCGGCCCGATGGAATCGACCAGTTGAAAGCCGCGCAGGCCGTCCGCGCCGCAAAGATCAAAAGCAAACTCCAGCTTGCCGTCCCACAGCGTCACGCCGATACCGGCAAAAAGATCGCGCAGGCGCAGCGCGGCAAGGCGGGTGAGGTCACGCAGGGCTTCGAATTCGGCCGCATCCAGTGCCGCGATTTCCTGCGCTTCGGCATAGGACAGATAGCGGTCAGAGGTTTCCAGCTTGGTCGAAAATTCGATCACAGGCAGATCAAACATGTCGCCGGATTTGGGTGCGGTATCCAGCCCGATATCGCGGCAATAGGCGGCATCGCCGGTACGCTGCAGCAGGGAGCTGCCCTCCGGCACGCCAAAGCGGAAGATAACTTCGAGCGGCACAAGGGTATTCTGCGGCTTGGCGGCATAGGCGCTGTAATCCCAGACCAGTTTGCCCATGGCGTTCTGGCTGTCCGGACGCAGCACATCCACCGGCTGCACGCTCAAACAGCGCGGCTGGCCGGAGAGCAGGCCGAGCGCGTGATGCTTCATGCCTGTTTCTTGCAGGGTTTTCATCTGCGGCAAGGCCGCCATGGCTTCGGGGGCTTTCCAGTCCTGCCAGTTTTTGGCATCGCCAAGGAAGCGGAAAAAGAAGTCCGACATCCATGCCAGCGCCGCGCCTTTGCCGTCCAGCAAATCGGGCATCTGGCCCCAGTCAAAAATCGAATAGCGGTCGGAAAATTCAAAAATATACGGCGAGACACCCGCCGCGCCGCGCACGTTTTTGACCGAACCTTCATAGAGCATCGGCGGCAGGGACGCTGTTTTGCTGGCGGCAAGGCGTTTCATCGCCGCGGCAGCATTGCGCAGGTTATTGGCACCGACCCACAGGCCGCCCTTTTTCGCCATCGCCAGCAGCGACAGATATTTTTCGGGCGCGCCGATGTCGGATTTCGGTACAAACGGCACATGCAGGCCAAAAGCATCGGCACGGACGTCTTCGGGTTTTTCGGTCAGGTAGACGTTAAACCGCGCGGCATCGGGCGCAAGGCCTGCCGTGATATCGGTGTCTTTGACCTTGGCGATTTCGGCGGCAAGCTCGGGATGGTCAAGCACGGCCTGCGACGGCGCCACGATATGCATCTGTGCGGGCGCGGCATTTTTCAGCGCGGCGGCAAAAGTGACGATGGCATCGATGTTATCGGGTCCTGCCGTCAAAACCGGTACACCCGGCGGCATTTGCGCGACGGAAGCAAAAGAGTCAATACCGCCGAATTGCGAGGCAACCGGCATGCCGATCACCGGCAGCGGCGTCATGGCGGCGACAACGCCGGGCAGTGCGGCGGCAAGCCCCGCACCCGCGACAATCAAATCACCCTGCCAGGTCAGAATTTTGCGGCGCAGCGCTTCGAGGTCGCGGTGCGCGGAGAGGACGATGTTTTCCACCTCGGCATGCGCCGAAAGTTTTTCGGCAAGAGGGGAGGAGACGTTTGCGTCGGAAGTGCTGCCAAAAACCACCAGAATTTTCATGTCATGCTCCTCTTGTGATGATAAAAAAGTTTTCTATCCCGCCGCCCGCAGTCTTTTGCGGGCTTGCGAAAATGCTTCGGCGTCCTGCGTGGCTGTCGGGTATTTGCCGGTGATGCAGGCCATGCACAGCTGGGTCAGGCCGATGGCCTGTTTCAAATCCTGTTCGTCCAGATAAATGACTTTATTGACGTCCAGCGTTTCGGCAATCTGTTCGACCGTTTTGCCATGCGCAACCAGATCGGCGGGATCGGGGAAATCAATGCCGTAAAAACATGCATGGCGGTGCGGCGGGCAGGTGATGGCCAGCGTGATTTCTTTCGCGCCGTATTTGCGCAGCAGGCTGATGATACGTTTGGACGTCGTGCCGCGCACGATGCTGTCGTCGATGAGCAGGATATTTTTACCCTCGATCTCGCCGGGGACGGGGCTGAGTTTCAGCTCGACGGCCCATTCGCGTTTGTCCTGCCCGCTCAGGATAAAACTGCGCGCGACATAACGGTTTTTGATAAGGCCTTCGCGGTACGGCAGGCCGAGCGCTTCGGCGGCGGCAATCGCGGCGGGGCGGCTGGTATCGGGCACGGGCATGACGACATCGGGCGTGATCTCGCCGGCATCGATCGCGGCGCGGGTTTTATCGGCCAGACGTTCTCCCAGACGCAGGCGCGCGCCATAGACGGGCTGGTGGTCGATGGTGCTTTCGGCGCCGGAAAAATACACCCATTCAAACATGCAGGGCGCTTTTTCTTTTTCCTGCCGCACCTGCGCACTGTGCAGGTTGCCGTCCATATCGATAAAAATAACTTCGCCCGGCGCAACGTCGCGCTGATAGGCATAGCCCAGGTAATTGACCGCAATGCTTTCGGAGGCAAGGCACCATGCCTTGCGCCCGTCGGCCGTTTCGCGCATACCGATCACCAGCGGGCGGATACCCTTGGGGTCGCGGAAGGCCACCATGCCCTGCCCCGCGATCAGCGCCAGAACGGCATAGCCGCCCGTCAGCACACCGAACATTTTTTCGGTCGCAGCCTGAATGTTTTTGAAAGAAAAAGTGTCATCGGCGGCAAAGGTGCGCCCGTCCATCAGAAAATCCGCAAAGTAATGGATCATAACCTCAAGGTCATTGGCGGTGAGCAGCTGGCGGCTGTAATCAGCCGAGAGTTTCTGCGCCAGTTCCGCATAATTGAGGATATTGCCGTTATGCACCATGCCAAGGCCAAAAGGCACGCCCGTCATCATCGGCTGGATGTCGCGTTTTCCGTCGCCGCCCATGGTGGCATAACGCGTATGGCCAATCGCCATACCGCCGGTCAGCTTGTCGATTTTTTGCTGGTCAAAGACGTTGGTGACAAGGCCGAGGTCTTTTTCGCACACAAACATGCGCGTGGCGCCGTCATAGCTGAGAATGCCCGCCGCGTCCTGCCCGCGGTGCTGAAGCGCCAGAAGACCGCGGAAGGCATCGAATGCCGCAGCCGCTCCTCGAGTCTCGCCGGACTGAGGATGGATAACGCCGATAACACCGCACATTTATTGGGGCTCCAGAATCGGTCAAGGATCAGGAAAGAGACACACGGATTATCGGGGTTTTGATTTTTTTCGCCAGCGCTATTTTGCCGCAGCGCGGAAATTCGTTTTTTATCAGCCTTTCGCAAGCGGCGGCGCAATTACATAAGGGTTTTGTGCAGAATTATGTACGGATATGTCCGTCGCCGCGCACCACCCATTTATAACTGGTCAGCGCCTGAAGCCCCATGGGGCCGCGCGCGTGGAGTTTTTGCGTGCTGATGCCGATTTCTGCACCCATGCCGAATTGCCCGCCATCGGTAAAAGCGGTCGAGGCATTGGCATAAACCGCGGCGGCATCGACGGCGTTTAAAAAGGTGTCGATGGCGTCGGCATCTTCGGCGACGATGGCTTCGCTATGCCGCGATGAATATTGCGCGATATGGGCGAGGGCTTCGTCCATGCCGCCCACAGTTTTGACCGACATTTTATAAGACAGAAATTCACGCCCGAAATCGTCGGCCGCCGCGGCATGCAGCAGCGCGGGCGGATAGGTATCGGCCAGCGCGGCATGGGCTTCGGCATCGGCAAAGATCTCGACGTTATGTGCAGCGAGCGGTGCGCAGAGTGCGCCAAGGCCGGATAGCCGCGCGCGGTGGATGACAAGTGTATCAAGCGCGTTGCACACGCTGACGCGCCGTGTTTTGGCGTTTTGGATGATTTTCTGCGCCTTGTCCATATCCGCGCTTTTATCGATATAGGTATGCACAATGCCCGCGCCGGTTTCGATCACGGGCACGCGCGCATTTTGCCGCACATGGTCGATCAGCGCCTGACTGCCGCGCGGAATGCAGATATCAATAAGCCCGACCGCATTCAAAAGCGCCGTCGTCGCTTCGCGCAGCGGCGGCAGCAGATAGGCGATATCGGGGCTGATACCCGCCTGCGCCAGCGTTTTGTGAATGACCGTCACAAAGGCGCGGTTGCTGTGGTCGGCTTCTTTGCCGCCCTTCAGCGCCACGGCGTTTCCGGCGCGCAGGCACAGGGCAAAAACATCGGCGGTGACATTGGGGCGTGATTCATAAATCACCCCGACGACGCCCAGCGGCACGCTGCGTTTTTCAAGACTGAGCCCGTTCGGCAGGGTTTTTTGTTCAAGCGCAATACCCGTGGGGGCGGGCAGGGCGGCCACTTTGCGCATATCATCGGCAATCGCGGCAAGGCGCGGCGCATCCAGCAGCAGGCGGTCATGGCGCGGGTCGTCTTTCGGCATCGCGGCAAGGTCGAGGGCATTGGCTGCCAAAATATACGCCGCATGCATGCCGAGGTTATCCGCCAGCGCCATCAGCACCGCCGCGGTTTTTTCCGCCGGCAGGGCCGCGAGGGCGCGGCTGGCGGTGCGGGTTTTTTCAAGCGCGTTGATAACGTCCTGCATGGCGTCAGTTCCCTGTGCGGATATGAAGATGGTCGTAGTGGATAATCTCGGGCTTGCCTTTCTGGCCGATATATTCGCGCAGGCGGTCTGCGCCATAGCGGGCGATGCCGATGCCGATTTTAATGCCGTCCGGCGCCAGAATATCGATCAAATCGCCTTTTTTGAAATCGCCGCCGATGCTGTCGATGCCGACAGGCAAAAGGCTCATGGCCTTGCCGCCACGGCGCAGCATATCGGCCAGTTTTGCATTGACGGTGATGCTGCCGGTTTGCGCCGTACCGCCCGTAAAGGCCATCCATTTTTTCAGGCTGGATTTGCGCGCGCGCGGCAAAATAGTGGTGCCAAGGCGCTCGCCCGCCGCCAGCCGCAGCAGCAGGTTTTCGTCTTTCAGGCTGGCGATATGGGTGGTGATGCCCAGTTCCGACATTTTGCGCGCCGTGCCCAGTTTGGTCGCCATACCGCCACGGCCTTGCGCGGTTTTGCCGGCATGCGCTTCGGGCCATGTATCTTTTTGCGGGTCGATGACATCGATTTTCTTTGACTGCGGATCGTCGGGGTGGCCGTCATAAACACCATCAACGCTGGTGAGAATAATCAGCCTGTCCGCATTCATTTGCGCGGCGATCAGGCCGGAAAGTTCATCGTTGTCGGTAAACATCAGCTCTTCGATCGACACGCTGTCGTTTTCGTTGATAACGGGCAGGATGTTTTTTTCGGCGGTCACTTCGCGCAAAAGACGCGCGATGTTGAGGTAATGCTGGCGCGTCTGGAAATCCTGCTTGGTGAGCAAAAGCTGCGCGACAGCAATGCCGTGCGGCGCGAATAATGCGGCATAGGTGCGCATCAATTCCGGCTGACCCAGCGCCGCGAGCAACTGTTTTTCGCCCGTCGTCTTGCCGTATTCGCGGCCCAGTCGCTGGCGCGCGGCATGGCGGCCGGAGCCGACCGCGCCCGAGCTGACCAGCGCGACCTGATGGCCGGATTTGATCAAACCGGCGATCTGTCCGGTCAGATTTTCGAGCGTTTGGGCAAGCGGCGCGCCGTCTCCGGCCAAAATCGCCTGTGTGCCGACCTTGATCACGATGGTCACAGTGAACTCCTTGTAGAATAAAGACTTTTAGCACATTTTGTCGGCTGTCATAAATATTTTTGAACATATTACGTCGAATCGTTGACAGCTTGTGTACCCCACTGTATAAAATCAAGTCACCTGAGATATTCACATAACTGCAAACGGATGAGGGTGACGATGCGTTTGAAATGTGCCTGGGGTACTGCGGCAGCGAAAGCGGATAAATCCGATGGCGCGCCTGATGTGGACCTGAGGGAGCACCTCCGAAAGACGGGGCAGACCTCGCTCCCGCAGGCTGAATTGCTCCAGGGCTGTTTAGACCTCCTCAAGGATCGCGGTCTGCTCGAAGAAGCCTATCTCAGGGGCTCCCTTGGCCGCGGCCACGCCGACACCCATTCCGACATCGACCTCTTTGCTGTTATCCAGCCTCAAAAAATCGACTTAGTTTACAACGCCGTCAACGAATTCCTCGCCTCCAAAGGCCGCATCGTTGTGGGATGCCACGACCGTCTGGTCGAAAATTACGGCGGCATCGGTTTCATGTTTATCGCCGAAAGCGACGCCCACAACAAAAAAACCTATCAATTCGATCTCTACATGGCCATGAAGGGTGTGCCGCCCGCCAAGCCGACCACCATCAAACCGCGCATGTACCACGCCGATCCGGATTACAAATGGATCGATACCTTCGGCGAAAAATCCATCGAACTGCCCGAAGTCACCAAAAACTTTATCCACCGCCATACCTCGGGCGATAGTCTGGGCGACCGTATGGAACTGCTGATGCAGGAAATGCTTATCAATCTGTACGTCACCAACAAACACATCAAACGCGGACAAATGTCGCGCACGGTGGTCGATAACCACGGCGTTGTGACGTCGGCGATTGAATTTTTGCAGCTGCTGACAGGGTATAAATCGACCGGCTATTCCCCCGTCTATCTGGGCGATGAAGTCGTGAAATTCGCCAAAGAAAACGGCGACAAGGAAATGGCGAACGCCGCCAAAAAGCTGGAAAAACTCTTCAAGCAACCCATGAGCTCGCAAAAGCTGCTCGATACGCTGGATTATGCCGCGACAGTTTTCCGTCAGGCCTTTCCGGATCGCTACGAAAACCACAAGGCGTCTATCGCCTATTTCGAAAAAGAGCTGCGCAAGAAAAGAACATGTCATATGGCCGTTTTCAACAGAAACCGCCGCTGCGAAAAGACTGCCCTCAAGGCAGACAATGATAACCGCGGGGCCGTAGCGCTCAAGGCCGATAATAACAACCGCGAAAGCGGCGGACTTTTTGCCAAGGTCAAGAAAACTCTTGGCATGAAACGCTGATCCCGCGGATATCAGGAAGATCAAAAAAATGAAACTCACGGTACTTGGCAGCGGCTCGGCTTATGGCGTTCCCTATGCGGGCGGCGGCTGGGGCAAATGCGACCCGAACAACCCGAAAAACCGCCGCACCACGCCGTCTGTGCTGATCGAAGACGGCACGACGCAATTGCTGGTCGATATGGGGCCGGATTTCAAGGAACAGTCGCTGCGCCACAACATCACCAATCCCGATGCGGTGTTTTTCACGCATGCGCATGCCGACCATATTGCGGGCATGTTCCATCTGCCGATTTTTATGGTGCACAGAAACGGCAAACATCTGCCGATGTATGCCAACAGGTTCACCCGCAAGGATATCGAACGCGTGTGGTGGTATATGTTCGACCCCGCGATCAACGTCGAATACACCGGCACGGCGCGCCCGTATTGGGTGGAGATGATCCCGCCGCAAGACCTGCAGATCGGCACGCTGAAAATGAAAACCTTCTGGCAGCAGCACGGACGCATCCAGTCCGTCGGCATCCGCATCGGCAATCTGGCCTATTCAACCGACGTCAACGCTTTCCCCGAAGAAAGCGAAGAACATCTTTACGGCCTTGATACATGGTTCGTTGATTGCAACTGTGTGGCGCCGACCGACAACTCGCACGGGCATCTTGAAAAATGCCTCGCCTGGGTTGAAAAATACAAACCCAAAAAAACCTATCTCACCCACCTCGACTACACCGTCGATTACGACACCGTCTCCAAACTGCTGCCCGCGCATGTGGCGCTGGCTTATGACGGGTTGGTGGTGGAATTCTAAGAGCCGCGGTGCTGCGTTAAAATGATCGTCACGCCTGCTCGCGGGGGTCTGGTGAGGCCCCAAGGCATTTGTATATCAAAGACCCTACGCGCACCGGCTGCCCGCGTATCATGCTTTGCACGTAAAACATGCGGCGGGCATGACGGCAAGGCCGAAGCCGCGTTTGTCTGCATTTGCACCACCCGCCAAAATCGGCTAGTTTAATGCCACTTGTGCCCGTAGCTCAGCTGGATAGAGCAGGTGCCTTCTAAGCATCAGGTCGGGGGTTCGAATCCCTCCGGGCACGCCATCTATTATTTTATGAAAATTAAAGACCCGTTGATTTCTGCGAACTGTTATATTATAACGTTTTTGACTTTGGGCCCCGCGCACCCAGGACTTCCAACAAGAAGCCTTGCGCCGATTTAAATAAGAAAAGGACATACCCCATGAAAATGAAAGACATCACCCCCGCAAACTTCATCTGCCACACCAGCTCCTGCTGCCCCGCGGTTCTTGAAACCGAAGAAGGCACCTATGTCATCATCGGCAAGAAACTCTCCGATGCGGCGCTGAAGGCTGTTGAAGGCCGCGTTGCCGAAGACGAATTCGTGATCGAAGTGCCCAAAGGCATGATCGACGAGATCAAAAAAGCCGCGTAACAGCCTTTTTCGCTCCTCGAGCCAAAAAACCCCGTCTGGTAACAGGTGGGGTTTTTCTTTCGCCCTTTGGCCGCTTTATGTTTTAGAATAGCCGGCAAGACAACCGTGCAGGGGAATAGCCGCATGCTGCTGATACACATTCTGGTGCTTTACCTCTCTTTCCGTGCCAAGCAGGTGATTTGTGATTTCTTTATGCAGACGGGCTGGCAGTCGCTGGCGCGCGAAGCCGCACTGACGCGCGAAGGCATAAAGGCACTGGCGGTGCATGCCGCAGTGCATGCGGCCTTTACGTTTATGATTGTCGTGATGTTCGCGCCCCAATTGTGGTGGCTGGGCATTGTCGATTTCTTTATCCACTTCGCGATTGACCGCACCAAGGCGAGCACAACGCTCAAAAACGGCTGGACGTATAAAAACCATCAATACTGGTGGGCTTTCGGCCTGGATCAGGAAGCGCATAACCTTACGCATCTGCTCTATATCGTACTGATCGTCTGGCTGGGCTGGGGCACGCCGCTGACGCTGGTGCCTTAATTCTTTATCCGGTCATCACCAGCATGACGGCGCGCGTCAAATAGACCGTGCCGATAGCAAACAGCACAATCTGCGTGGCCTTGTAGAAATGCGCATCACTGATACGCGCCAGAAAGAATTTTGACGCCGCCGAGCCCATCAGCGCCATCGGGATCACGCCGAGACAGAGCCAGAGCGGCAGCGGCCCCGCCGCATCGCCAAGGTCGCTGACAACAAAGCCGAAATAAAGAAATTTCATCACATGCGACACGGCCTGTGTAAAGGCCTTGGTCGCCACGGTTTCGTGCCGTGTCAGCTTGCGGGTCTGGAAAAACATATCCAGAAGCCCGCCCGATACCCCGCCCGTCAATTGCAGCGCGGCGATGATCAGGCCGCAGCCATAGGCCTGCTTCGGCTGGGTGAAATCCAGCTTCAGCGATTTGGGCAGCATGTAAGACACAAAAGGCCCGATGCCGAGCAGGAAAAAAATCAGCGATTTCGGCGGCACAAAGGCAATAAAAGCCAGCACCACAAACATCGTAAACATCCCCGCAAAATAATGCGGCAGGGACGGACGGTAGACATGCGCGCGGTGGATAAAGGCGCGGCTGCCATTGGCAAAGAACTGGGCGATGGCGTGCAAAATCATCGCCTGCTGCACCGGCAGCAGCCAGACCAGCAGACCCATCAAAATCATCCCGCCCGCCATGCCCAGAATACCCGACAAAACCGACGTCACAAAAACGGCGGCGATGATGGCGGCGGACAGGGAAAAGCTGATCGTCATGATGCCGCTGTTGTAGCACAGGCCGCGCGGCAGGGCAGGGGGCGATGATAAAAAAACAGGAAGGCCGCGCGTACAGATAAAAAAAGTCCGGAGAACTTTTAAGGGCTCTCCGGACAAACGGCGGTAATAGAGGGTGTGTAAGACAGTTATAAGAAAAAGCGATTCTCGGTTCAAGCAAAAAATGCACGAAACTTAAAAAAAAGTGAAAGTTTTTAGAATTTTCGGATATTGCGGCGCAATATTCTTTACGAAAGTTTCAAAAACAGGCTTTTGCAACTGGTTCTCATTTTCATCAAAAAAGGCTGTTTTTGCCAAAACCCCAATAAAACCGCCATTTTTGGACGTTTTGCCGCGGTGCAGCAGAAAAGGCGAGGCCGCTCAAGGGCTTAAGGGACTGAATCTGCAGACATATTTACATATGTCTATCTTCTGCCCCCGTCGACATATTTTTGCAAAAGCCGCTGCTGGATCAGCAGGGCGAGGAACTGGTCAAGCGCGAAGTCTTTGTCGATACGCAAAGCAATCGCCGCCGCTGCGGCGAAATCGGGATTGGTATCGAGGCTTTCCAGCACTGCATAGGCGGGCTCGCTGACGCTCCAGACGGCGCAATTGCCGCCGTCGTTATAAAGCACCGTGAAACTTTCAATCGCTTCGGGGGGCGTCAGGACTTCGCCTGCCGCCAGCCTTTGCCAGATCGCGGGAATATCCCAGCCGCTGCGCATGGCGCGGATATGACGTTGCAGCGAGAGGCGCAGCTTCATGGGGTCTTTCGCGCGCTTCTCGAGTCTTTCGAGATCCATGTGCGGTGCGGCTGTTTCCTCCAGCGTGGAGGCGGCCAGATCCTCCATATGCGCCAGATCGGGCAGCCACGGCATATCTCGCCGCAGCGGCGCCCAGACCGGGTCCTTGCGCAGCACATCGGATATCAGCGCGGCCGGCGTCGTATCGGCCAGCCGCTCAAACGCACCCGCACCCATGGCGCGGCGGGTGGCGGCAAAACGCTGCGCGGCGGACGGGGGCGGGCTTTTATCGGCTTTTTTGTTCATGCCCACATTGTGTCGCAGCGGCAGGCCGCAAGGCAAGCAAAACAACGATTTTTCACCCGTATTTGCCGTAAAATACAGGATTCCGTATGGTGTGGCGGCGAGCCTGCCTGTATGTTATCCGCATCTCTATTTTGGTATGATTTTGACACGCAAGGAGGCATTCCCTCATGGCCGCACAGCACGCAGAGGCAGGGCAGACAGATCCAATGACCGAAGGCCTGAAATGGAAACCCGATCCGGCCGTCATGTCGCAAACCGCGCTCGCGGCCTTTATGAAACAGGCGGGCGTGCCGGGCGGCTACGAAGACATCTGGCAATGGTCGGTCGCGAACAGCGAGAAATTCTGGACGCAGGTCTGGGATTTCTGCGGCGTGATTGGTGATCGCGGCGATACGGTTTTTCGTGCGGGCGCGAAATTTCAGGACGGGCGTTTCTTTCCCGATGCCAAAATCAATTTCGCCGAAAACCTGCTGCGCCGCCGCGATGATGCGCTGGCGATTGTTTTTCGCGGCGAAGACAAGGTGGAGCGGAAACTGACCTTCCGCGAAGTCTATGAAGCCGTCAGCCGCCTGCGCCAGACACTGGCGGCGGCGGGCGTGACGGCGGGTGACCGCGTGGCGGGCTATATGCCCAACATGCCGGAGACGATCATTGCCATGCTGGCCGCGACCTCGCTCGGTGCGATCTGGTCTTCGGCTTCGCCGGATTTTGGCGTGCAGGGTGTGCTCGACCGTTTCGGCCAGATCGAACCCAAGGTGCTGTTCTGTGTGGACGGCTATTATTACGGCGGCAAGGAAATCGATTGCCGCGATAAAATCCGCGATGTTTTGCAAAAACTGCCATCGGTTACGCAAACCATTCTCGTGCCCTACCTCGGCAGCGATATTTCGGGGCTGTCCGTCACAAAATACGATGACGCCACCTCGCCCTTCGCGGCGGGCGATATCGACTTTGTACGTTTCGATTTCAATCATCCGCTTTACATCATGTTTTCGTCCGGCACCACGGGTGCGCCGAAATGCATCGTGCATGGCGCGGGCGGCACGCTTTTGCAGCACCTGAAAGAACACCGCCTGCATGCAGATGTAAAACGTGACGATAAAGTATTCTATTTTACCACCTGCGGCTGGATGATGTGGAACTGGCTCGTCTCCGCACTGGCGTCCGAGGCGACGGTGCTGCTCTATGACGGCTCCCCGTTCTATCCCGACGGCTATACGCTGTTTGATTATGCGGGGGCTTATGGCTGCACGCTGTTTGGCACCTCGGCCAAATATATCGATGCGCTGCGCACGGGCGGCGTCAATGTGGCGGGGCGTGATAACCTCAAGACCGTGCGCCTGATGACATCGACCGGATCGCCGCTGTCGCACGAGGGGTTTGATTACGTCTATGACGCGATCTTCCCGCAGGTGCAGCTGGCGTCTATTTCCGGCGGGACAGATATTGTGTCCTGTTTCGTGCTCGGCAACCCGCTGTCGCCCGTTTACCGCGGCGAAATTCAGGGGGCGGGGCTGGGCATGGCGGTCGATGTTTTTGACGATGCCGCCCAAAGCATGACAAGCGGCAAGGGCGAGCTGGTCTGCAAAGCGCCGTTTCCCTGCATGCCCGTCGGTTTCTGGAACGATGCGGGTGGCGAGAAATACGAAGGCGCCTATTTCACCCGCTTTCCCGGTATCTGGTGCCATGGCGACTGGTGTGAATGGACGGCGCACCGCGGGCTGATTATCCACGGGCGGTCGGATGCGACGCTGAACCCCGGCGGGGTGCGCATCGGCACAGCGGAAATTTACCGCGTTGTTGAACAAATTCCGGGCGTGCGCGAAAGCATCGTTGTCGGTCAGGATTGGGATGGCGATGTGCGCGTGGTGCTTTTTGTGGTCATGCAGCAGGGCGTGGCGCTGGACGAAGCCCTGCAAACCCGCATCAAAAAAGCCGTGCGCGAACAGGCATCGCCGCGCCATGTCCCCGCAAAGATCGTTGCCGTGGCCGATATCCCGCGTACCAAAAGCGGCAAGATCACCGAGCTGGCCGTGCGCGACGTTATCCATGGCCGCGCGATCAAGAATGTCGAGGCACTGGCCAACCCCGAAGCGCTCGACCTGTATAAAGACCTGAAAGAACTGACCACATGAGCATGACCCGCGGATTTTTCGGCATCGGCGTCGAAGGAATATCGAAACCGATGAACGTCGGCAATTTGCTGCGCTCGGCGCATTCTTTTGGCGCCAGTTTCTTTTTTACGGTCGATCCGGCGGTGGATGTTTTTGGCATGCGCGGGTCGGATACGTCCGATGCTTTCGGGCATTTGCCATTTTACAATTTCGCCTCGGTCGAAGAAATGACCTTGCCCGAAAATACCCAGATGGTTGCGGTCGAGCTGATTGATGGCGCGGTCGAACTGCCGAGTTTCCGTCACCCCACGCGCGCGGTCTATGTGCTGGGGCGCGAAATGGGCAGCGTGTCCGACAAAATGCTCGCGCGCTGCGACCATGCGATTAAAATCCCCATGAAATTCTGCGTCAACGTCGGCGTGGCGGGGGCGATTGTCATGTACGACCGTCTGATCAGCATGGGGCGTTTTGCGCCGCGCCCCGTCGCCGCGGGCGGCCCGCGTGATTTTGCACCCAAGGGTCTGAAAGACTCGCAGATCGTTGTCCCCTGAGAATGCTTTTCACTTGCGTTGTGCAGCCGCAGCAAAGCGCGTCTTTGTGCGCTGCGCCATTATATCTTTATTTCTAAAACCGCGCTGCTGCGTGAAACATTCGTTTAAATGCTTTTGCCAAGTGTCATGTTGCAGCGCAAGTTTGTTGCAAAGCCCCTGTCAATGTGCGAAAGCGTGACCACGTTACTGAAGCGATGATAAGAAACAACACCCCGCCAACAAGGGAGAGCGCGATGTCCGTATTCAGCCATAAAGAGTTCGACCAGCACGAACAGGTTTCTTTTTTCCAGTGTCCGCAAACGGGTCTGCGCGCGATTATCTCGGTGCATAACACGCATCTGGGCCCTGCGCTGGGCGGTTGCCGCATGTGGGCATACGACAACGACGAACAGGCACTCAACGATGTCCTGCGCCTGTCGCGCGGCATGACCTACAAAGCGGCCATCACCGGCCTGCCCCTCGGCGGCGGCAAATCCGTTATCATCGGCGACAGCCGTAAAATCAAAACCGCCGATCTGATGAAGGCCATGGGCCGCGCGGTCGATACCTTTGGCGGCCGTTACATCATTGCCGAAGACGTCGGCACGACGGTCGAAGACATGAAGAACATCCACCAGTCGACCGAACATGTTGTCGGTATCCCGATGGAAGGCGATGCGCATGGCAGCGGCGATCCGTCGCCGACAACGGCGCTGGGCGTTTATACCGGCCTCAAGGCTGCCGCGCGTCTGCGTCTGGGCAAAGACAATCTGCACGGCGTCAAGGTCTCGGTGCAGGGGCTGGGCAATGTCGGGTATAACCTGTGCAAACTGCTTGCCGCCGATGGTGCGGTGCTCAGCGTGACCGACGTACAGGTCGAAAAACTGGATATGGCCAAAAAAGAATTTGGCGCCGCGGTTGTCGGCCTCAATGAAATCTATGATGTTGATGTCGATATTTTTGCGCCCTGCGCGCTCGGCGCCATCCTCAACGACGACACGCTGCCGCGTCTCAAGGCGCAGGTGGTGGCAGGTGCCGCCAATAACCAGCTGGCCGAAGCGCGCCATGGCGATGTTCTGCGCGGCATGAATGTGCTTTATGCGCCAGACTACGTTATCAACGCGGGCGGCATCATCACGGTTTACTACGAATACCTTGCGCGCAAAACCGGCAAGGCCTATGACCGCCAGCAAGTGCTCGACCATGTGGCCAAAATCGCGGGCACGGTTGATTTGGTGACCAAACGCGCGCAGCAAGACGGCGTGTCGACCGCCAAAGCGGCCGATTGCATCGCCGAACAGCGCTTCAAGGGTGAAAAGGCCTGCAAGGCCGCCTGAACAGACCAAACCACGTTGTAACACCACGTAAAAACACCCGCCCCGTCAAAAGGGCGGGTGTTTTGTTAAGCAATTCACTTTCGTACTGTCATTCCGACGGAGCGCGAAGCGCGCCGGGGGATTCGCATAGCTGCAAGAGAGAAGATCCCTCGCTTGCGCGCGGGAGGACAGTTCGGAAACGGTAAAGCCGCAGCGGCGGGAGTGGTCTTATGCAGGGGAGATAGCGGATATTTTTGTCTGGCGCATTAACCCCTTTGAAACAACCTATGGTTGATAATATAATGGTAACAACCATGGATTGTTCAGCCTGTGACCGACAAAAACCCCACCGAAGCGCCCGCGCAGGGCATATCCCTGCATGCACAGAAACTCGAAGCCCTCGGCCAGCTGGCGGGCGGCATTGCGCATGACTTCAACAATATCCTGTCGATCATCGAAGGCCATACCGAACTGGCGCTCAAGCAATTGCAGACCGGCAACCTGACGCCGGAACAGCTGGAGCGTATCCGTGCCGCCACCGCGCGCGGCGCGGGGCTGACGCGGCAGCTGCTCGCCTTCGGGCGACAAAAAATTGGCGTTCTGGAGCGGCTGGATGCCGTCAAGGCGCTTGCGGGTATCCGGCTGTTGATCGACCCGCTGTTCGGTGCGGCGGTGCGCGCCGATTTTTCGCTGCCTGCCGCGCCGCTCTGGGTCGAGGCCGGTGAAGATCATCTGGCGCAGATTATCCTCAACCTTGCGCTTAATGCGCGTGACGCGCTGCCGGCGGGCGGTAGCGTCATGATTTCCTGCATGGCCTGCGGCGAAGGCGCGCTGCCCGCGCCGCTGCGCCAGCGGCCGGAGGCGCGCCGTTATTTGCGCCTGAGCGTCACGGACAATGGCGTCGGTATTTCGCCCGCGGTGCTGCCGCATATCTTCGAGCCGTTTTATTCCACCAAAGAGCGTGGGCGCGGCACCGGCATGGGGCTGGCGGTGGTTTACGGCATTGTCGAACAGCTGGGCGGTTTGATCGATGTCAGATCGCATCCGGGCGAAGGCACGGCGGTACATGTCTATCTGCCGCTTGCCGTGCCGGAGGGCGCGCAGCAAAACCTGTCCGACAGCTGGCGGCGCGAAGCGGGGTCTTTGCGCGGCCGCACCGTTCTGCTGGCCGAAGACGAGCCGGAGCTGCGCGATATTCTGGGGCTGATGCTGGAAGGCTTCGAGATGAAAGTGATACGCGCCAGCAACGGCAACGAGGCTTTTGATCTGCAGCGGGAATTTGCGGGCGAGATTGATTTTCTGCTCACCGATGTGGTGATGCCGGAGATGGACGGCATCGCGCTTGCCGAAATTTTCGCGGCGCGCAGGCCGGATACGAATGTGGTTTATATGAGCGGCTATCCCTTCCTGAATGCGGAAAAAGGGCTGCGTGTGCCCGATACGGCGTCTTTTATCAGCAAGCCGATACAGGAAGACACCGTACGGCAAGTGCTGGAGCGTGCGCTGGAGCGCCGCGCCCTGCGCGAAGCCGCCACAAAGGACGCCGAAGCGGATTCTGACCAATAGCCGCCGCACCGCATGATAAAACTATTGCCTTATGCTGCCGCTTCCGCTTTTATATCAGGGGTTTAGTCTCCGGTACGAAAGCGATAGGCGTGACAAAAATCAGGGAAGCGGATGTTCTGGTGATCGGCGGCGGCGTGAATGGCGCCGGCATCGCGCGTGATCTGGCCGGCCGCGGCCTGAGCGTCGTTTTATGCGAGAAGGACGATCTGGCCTCCGCAACATCCTCGGCCAGCACCAAGCTGATCCACGGCGGTTTGCGCTATCTTGAATATTACGAATTCGGCCTTGTCCGCGATGCGCTGAAAGAGCGCGAGGTGCTGCTCAAATCCGCGCCGCATATCATCTGGCCGCTGACGTTTATTTTGCCGCATCACAAAAAGCTCAGGCCGTGGTGGCTGATCCGTCTCGGGCTTTTTCTGTACGATCATCTGGGCGGGCGGCGCACGTTGCCGGCATCCAAAGGGCTTGATCTTTTGGGCACACGTTTTGGCCAGCCGCTGAAAAATACTTTCAAACGCGGTTTCAGCTATTCCGATTGCTGGGTCGAAGACACGCGTCTTGTCGTGCTGGCGGCGCTGGATGCGGCAGAGCGCGGCGCCAGCATTTTGACGCGCACCGAATGCACGCACCTGCAAAAACGCGACAAACATGACGGCTGGACGGCAACGTTTCACGACCACCGCAGCGACGAGAGTTTTAAAATTCACGCGCAGATGGTGGTAAATGCCGCAGGACCCTGGGTGAACAAAGCCTTGGCGCTGGTCGGTCAAGGCGGCGATACCACCCCGCAAAAATACAAAATCCGCTGGGTCAAGGGCAGCCATATCATCGTGCCCAAGCTTTATCAGGGCGACCATGCCTATATCTTGCAAAACGGCGACGGGCGTATTGTTTTTGTTATTCCCTATGAAAAGAAATTTTCGCTGATCGGCACGACCGACCTTGAATATACCGGCGATATCGAAGAAGTGCGCATCAACCTCGAAGAAGTTGAATATCTGTGCAATGCCGTTTCCGGCTGGCTGCGCAAAACTGTCAAGCCCGAAGATGTGCAGTGGACCTATAGCGGTGTGCGCCCGCTGCTGGATGACGGCGCATCGGATGCCAAGGCGGTCACGCGCGATTACTTGCTGGATATGGAAGAATACAAAGACGCGCCGATCCTGTCTATCTATGGCGGCAAAATCACGACCTTCCGCAAACTGGCAGAAAAGGCGGCAGACAAAGTGGTCGAACGTCTTGGCCGTGGCCGCGGTGCCTGGACGGCCGATGCGGTGCTGCCGGGGGCGGAAGCCTCGGGCATGAATTTTGATACCTTCGTCAAAACGCTGCGCCGTGAATTTAACTGGCTGCCCGAAGCGCTGGCGCTGCGGCTGGCGCGTGCCTATGGCTCGCGCGTGCGCACCATTTTGCGCGGCTGCAAACGTATGAATGATATGGGCGAAGATTTCGGCGACGGCATTTACGAGGCGGAAATCCGCTATCTGGTTGCCAGTGAATGGGCGATGACGGCGGATGATATTTTCTGGCGCCGCTCCAAACTGGGGCTGCATGCCACGGAGGACACACAAAAACGTGTTGCCAAGTTTGTACGCAAGCTGCTGGCAAAACCCAAAGCAAAATAAACCTATAAGCGGGAGGCCGCGCAATGACACGCTATATCATGGCCATCGATCAGGGCACGACCAGCACACGGGCGATTCTGTTCGGTGAAGACGGCAAAATCCGCGGCATCAGCCAGAAAGAACTGACCTTGTTTTACCCCGACAACGGCTGGGTCGAACAAAATGCCGAAGATATCTGGGAAGACACGCAGTATGTCTGCCGCGCCGTCCTCAACCAGCTCAGCATCAATGCCATCGACGTTGCGGCGATCGGCATCACCAACCAGCGCGAAACCACCGTCGTCTGGGACCGCGAAACGGGGGAACCGCTCTATAACGCCATCGTCTGGCAAGACCGCCGCACAGCGGATATCTGCGAAGATTTACGCGCGGCGGGGCACGAAGAATTATTCAGTGCCAAGACCGGCCTGCTGCTCGATGCGTATTTTTCGGGCACCAAGGTGAAATGGATCCTCGACAATATCGACGGCGCACGCGCCAAGGCCGAAGCGGGTAAGCTGGCCTTTGGCACCATCGATTGTTTTTTGCTCTGGCGGCTGACGGGCGGGCAGGTGCATGCGACGGATATTACCAATGCATCGCGCACACTGATGTACAATATCATCACGCAGGATTGGGATGACGAACTGCTCGGGCTGCTGGGCATACCACGCAGCCTGCTGCCGGAGGTGCGCGACAACAGCGGCGATTTCGGCCGTACCGATATGCTCGGCGCGCCCGTCACCATCGGCGGCATGGCGGGTGATCAGCAGGCCGCGCTGATCGGTCAGGCGTGTTTTACGCCCGGCATGGTCAAAAGCACCTATGGCACAGGCTGTTTCGCGCTCATGAATATCGGCGGCGCGTTCAAACCTTCGGCCAACCGCTTGCTCACCACTGTGGCGTACCGTTTGAATGGCGAGATTTGTTATGCGCTGGAGGGCTCCATCTTTGTTGCCGGTGCGGCGATACAATGGCTGCGCGATGGTCTGGGCATTTTGAAATCGGCGGGCGAAACCGAAGCGATGGCGACATCGGTCGAAGACAACGGCGGCGTTTATATGGTGCCGGCCTTCACCGGCCTTGGTGCACCTTACTGGAACCCGCATGCGCGGGCGGCCATCACCGGCCTGACGCGCGGTGCAACCGCCGCGCATATTGTGCGCGCGGGGCTGGAGGCGCAGGCCTATCAGACCGAAGACCTGATGCGCGCCATGGCCGAAGATGCCGGCAAAAAGCTGACCGAAATCCGCGTCGACGGCGGCATGGTCAAAAACAACTGGGTCTGCCAGTTTATCGCTGATATTACCGCAACGCCGGTTTTGCGGCCGGAGATTATCGAGACCACGGCGCTGGGCGCGGCCTATCTGGCGGGGCTGCATGCGGGCGTCTTCAAATCTCTCGACGACATCGCCGACCGCTGGCAGCACGAACGTACCTTCACCCCCGATATGCCCGGAGAAGTGCGCAGCGGCCTTTACACCGGCTGGCAAAAGGCAGTTGCGCAGGTGTTGGCAGGGGCTTGACCGCTTTTTATTGACATAATACCGAGGGGCTGTTAACATCCCTGCCATTCACATAGACGGCAAGGATTCCCCATGACCATATCGATGATCGCCGCCCAAGCGGAATGGCAGACCTACGAAACAAGTTTTACCGTGCAGCGCGCGGCGTTTTTGGAGGCGCGTGCGCCACTGGCCGCAAATGTCGCCGCTTTTCACGCCGAAGAGCCCGCGGGTCTTTTGCGCAAGCTGAGCCGTGCCTTTACCAAAGCCACAAAGATCGCGCCGATGGAGCGCAAGATCGGCAAGCTGGACGGTTTTATTCAGGACGAAGAACAATCGCTGCGCGGCCGCGCGCGCGAGATCTATAAGAATTTGGGCGAGGCGGCACTGGCCGCAAACGGCAGCACTACCGAGAAAGACCGCTACGCCGCGCTAACCGATATCGACAAGCTGGTCAGCACGGCGCGCGGCAAGGTCACCGTCGCCATCCGCGAAGCGGAAGAGGCCAGCACGCTGGAAATGGTCGATATGCTGGGTAATAACAAAGGCCTGAGTTTGTGGTCATACTTTGAAACCGATGAAGCAAAACAGGCCATCCGCGCGGCGGGGGATGCTATTGCGGCGCTGAACACAAAACTGCGCGATACGCAAAAGCAGGATACCGCGCTGGTCAAAGACCTTGGCTTTACCAATACGCTGGATCTGTTCCTCGATATGGCGGGCGGGTTTGCGGGGGCTTTTACCAGCTATCTGAATATGCAGAAGCTTGATGAAGCTGTCGACAAGATGAAAGGCATTCAAAAAACCCTCGGCCAGATGGCGGGGGAAACCGGCGTGGGCCTGCGCGCGCTGCAAACGGCGGCGATCAAAACCGAAGCCGCACAAAGCCCCGCACTGGCGACGCTGGTTGAAAAAATGACACCCTATCTGCCTCAGGACACCGCTGCCGTCCTGCGCGGCCAGCGTCCGGCGATGCGGCTGGAGGGGTTTTGAGCTGCCTGCCAGAAGCGGCACCAAAAAAGACGGCCTGTATAAAAATACAGGCCGTTTGAATTTGGAGAAAAATCACACACACCCGACATACCAGAGCGAAAACAGCGTAAATCCGTTTGTCCGATAGATCTGATGACTTCAATCTACCAAGGAATAGTAAACGGGTGGTTAACGCGTGATATTTTCCTGCTTATATGCTTTATCCGTGGCAATGTTTGTACTTTTTGCCCGAACCGCAGGGGCAAAGGGAATTGCGCGGGGTTTTGCTCCATGTGGCGGGGTCGTTCTGGTTGAACTCCGGCGCTTCATAGGGTTTGGGTTCGGTATCTTGGACTTCTATATCCGCGCCGCGTGACAAAATGGTGTGCTGCGGTGTTTTGGGCTTGGGCACACTCAGGTGCTGGGCCTGATTTTGCGCCTGCGTATCGGCGTGCAGTTCCACCAGACAGACGGTGCTGGTGACTTTTTCACGCAGGCGGATCAGCATGCCTTCAAACAGCGCGAAGGATTCGTATTTGTATTCGTTCAGCGGGTCTTTCTGGCCGATGGCGCGCAGGTAAATACCCTGACGCAGATGTTCGAGGTCGAGCAGATGCTCTTTCCAGGTCTGGTCCAGCAGTTGCAGCAGGATGCCTTTTTCGAAATTGCGGACTTTTTCCGGTTCGTAGAAGGTCTTTTTCTCGGCAAGGCGGCTGTCGATTTCGTGGCGCAGACGGCTTTCGACGATTTCGGCGTCGATACCTTCTTCCTTGGCCCATTCTTCAACCGGCAGACTGATGCCCAGCAGGCGCTGGGTGTCGGTCTTGAGCAGCTGCATATCCCATTGTTCGGGGAAGGCACCCTGCGGGATGGCCGCCGTCACCATGGCCGAAATCACATCGCCGCGCATATCTTCGATCACATCGGATACATCGGTGGCATTCATCACTTCGCGGCGCTGTTCGTAGATGACGCGGCGCTGGTCGTTCATGACGTTGTCGAATTTCAGGATGTTTTTGCGGTATTCGAAATGCTGGCCTTCGACTTTTTTCTGCGCGCGCTCAATTGCGGCATTGATCCACGGGTGGATGATCGGCTGGCCGGGCTTCAGCCCCATGCGCTGCAAAAACGTATCCATTTTTTCAGAGCCGAAAATGCGCATCAGATCGTCTTCAAGCGAGATATAGAATTTCGATGCGCCCGGGTCGCCCTGACGGCCGGAGCGGCCGCGCAGCTGGTTGTCGATGCGCCGCGATTCATGGCGTTCGGAGCCGACGACATAAAGACCGCCCGCCTGTTTGACCGCTTCGGCGGCTTCGGCGACTTCGGCGCGGATTTGCGCCTCCATGCGGGCGCGCGTCAGCTCGTCTGCATCGGCGGGGATTTCATCAGCGATGCGCACATCGACGTTGCCGCCCAGTTTGATGTCGGTACCGCGGCCGGCCATGTTGGTGGCGATGGTGATGGCGCCCGGCTTGCCGGCCTGTGAAATGATCTGCGCTTCCTGTTCGTGATAGCGCGCGTTCAGGACATTATGCGGAATTTTGGCGCGTTTGAGCAGGCGCGCGAGTTTTTCCGACTTGTCGATTGATGTCGTACCGACCAGCACGGGCTGGCCGCGTTCGTGGCAGTCTTGCGCCAGTTTGATGATCGCGTCATATTTTTCGTCGGCGGTGCGGTAAATTTCGTCGTGCTGGTCGTGACGGATCTGCGGCAGATTGGTCGGCAGTTCGATCACGCGCAGGTTATAGATGGCTTCGAATTCGTCTTTTTCCGTCATCGCCGTACCGGTCATACCGGCCAGTTTCGGATACATGCGGAAATAATTCTGGAAGGTGATTGATGCCAGCACCTGGTTTTCGTGCTGGATCTTGACGCCTTCTTTCGCTTCAAGCGCCTGGTGCAGACCTTCGGAATAGCGGCGGCCTTCCATCATGCGTCCGGTAAATTCGTCAATAATAATGACGGAATCGTCCTTGACGATATAATCAACGTCGCGGCTGTAGTTTTTATGCGCGCGCAAAGCCTGATTGACATGGTGCACCAGCGAGATATTGGCGGCATCGTAAAGTCCGCCTTCGGTCAACAGGCCGCTTTCTTTCAGGATCTCTTCGATATGTTCGTTGCCGATATCGGTCAGAACAACGCTTTTGTGCTTTTCGTCCAGTTCGAAATCCTGCGGCTCCAGTTTGGGGATCAGTGCATTGACACTGCGGTATAGCTCGGCGCTGTCCTGCGCCTGACCGGAAATAATCAGCGGGGTGCGGGCTTCGTCGATCAGGATACTGTCGACCTCGTCCACGATGGCGAAATTGAACGGGCGCTGCACCATGTCTTCCAGCCGGAATTTCATGTTGTCGCGCAGATAGTCAAACCCGAATTCGTTGTTGGTGCCATAGGTGATGTCCGAGCCATAGGCCGCCTGACGTTCTTCGTCGCTGAGGTTTGCCACAATAACGCCAAGCGACAGGCCCAGCGATGTATAGATCGGCGACATCCATTCGGCGTCACGCTGCGCCAGATAGTCGTTGACGGTGACGACATGCACGCCCTTGCCTTCGAGGGCGTTCAGATAAACGGGCAGGGTGGCGACAAGGGTTTTACCTTCGCCTGTGCGCATTTCAGGAATGTATCCTTCGTGCAGCGCCATGCCGCCCATCAGCTGTACGTCAAAAGGCCGCAGGCCAAGGCGGCGGCGCGATGCTTCGCGCGCGGTGGCAAAAGCTTCGGGGAGTATCTGGTCCAGCGTCTCCCCCCCTTGCAGGCGGGTGCGGAATTTGGCGGTCTGCGCGGCAAGCTCTGTGTCGCTGAGGGCTTGCATCGCCGGCTCGAGCGCGTTGATTTGCTCCACGCGGCGGCGATAGGTTTTCAAAACGCGCTCGGAATGGGTGCCGAACATGGTACGTGCAAGTGCCGCGAACATATTTACTGAGTCCTTTGTTAATGATCACATGACATATAAAGGATATTGCCGCCGAGTCAACGTTCCAGCCCCGCCGAAAGTGCCCCTGAATCAGCTTGCCAAGGCATAAAAATCAGCATTATATGACCTCCAGTACCGCTTCCGCTTTTTTAGGAGAATATGGAATGTCTTTGCGCTTTCGCATCCCCGCCACCGCCGCGGCCGCTTTATTTTCGGCGGCTGTTCTGTTTGCCGCCCCGCTGCCGGCTTTGGCGCAGAAAGACGGCGTTGCCGCAATCGTCAACGGCGATCAGATTCTGGTAAAGGATCTGATGGCAGCGATTGATGCCCTTGGCATCAAAGGCAAGGATGTCGAACAGGTCAAGCCGGATGTGCTGGAGCAGATCATCAACGAAAAGCTGATTGAAGATGATGTCATCAAGTCAAAAATCGTCGAAAGCGAAGAATACAAAAAGCGCATGGCCGTGCTGGAAGTCCAGATGCAGCGTCAGATCTATCTGGAAGAGAAAATCAAAGACAAAATCACCGACCGTCTTGTCAAAGCCGAATACGACAAATTCGTGAAGCAGAACAGAGGCAAGCCCGAAATCCGCGCCCGCCATATTCTGGTGCCGAGCGAGACCGAAGCGCTGCAGGCGATCAAGGATCTGGATGGCGGGGCTGATTTTGCCGATCTGGCCAAACGCCGTTCGTCCGATCCCTCTGCCCAGCGCGGCGGGGATCTGGGGTATTTTCTGCGCGAAGAAATGGTGCCGGAATTCAGCAAGGAAGCTTTCTCGCTCAAAGTCGGCAGCCACAGCAAAAAGCCGGTCAAAACCCAATTCGGTTTTCATGTGATCAAAGTCGAAGACAAGCGCGAGCGTGCGGTACCGTCGCTGGAACAGGTGGCCGAGCCGATCCGCCAGAAACTGGGCAACGAAGCGCTGAAAGCGCTGCTGGAAGACCTGCGCAAGAAAGCGGATGTCAAAATTCTGCTGAGCGGCGCAACGCCGAAAGAGCCCGCGAAGAAGAAATAACGACCCAAACCGCCGGTGCCGCAGGGCGCCGGCGGCTTTTTTATTTATTTTGAATAAGATAGGCGTTATTGACGCCACGCCTGCAAAGGGGTATCAACGTATTATGAGTATTTTACGCGCATTCAACAACGGCGGTCATCGTCCCCGCGAGATCGTCCTTGATGTTGAAACAACCGGGCTTTTCACCCACGAAGGACATCGTTTGGTGGAAATCGCGGCTGTTGAAATGGTCGGCCACCGTCCGACTGGCCGGGAATTCTATGCGCTGATCAATCCGCAGCGCGATATCCCCGCCGAAGTCAGCAAAATCCACGGCATCACCGATGCGCGCGTCAAAGACAAGCCGCCCTTCGCCGCTGTGGCCGCAGAGCTGCGCCGGTTTATCGGTGACTCCCCTGTTGTGATTACTTGCCGTACCAAAGACGGCTATACCCTCGATATGGCTTTCCTGAACAAGGAGCTGGCCGAAGCAGGGCAGCGCCCCGTACCCGAAGAGCAATGGCTCAACGTGCGCCGCTGGTCGGAAACGATGTTCGGGGAAAAGGCGGCAACGCTCGACAAAGTGCTCGACCGTTATGCTGTCAGCCGCAAGGAACGCGACGACAACGGCCATAGCGCCATTCTGGATGCGCGTTTGCTGGCCGATGTTTATCCGCGCCTGCTCAAAGATTACATGAAGTTTGTGACGGGTGCCGGCAATGTGGCCCCCGCACCGGCGCAGGATAACAATGCTGCCGCGCAACCGCAGCAGAAAAACGGCACAAGCCCTTCTTCTTCCAACAAATGAGCTGCCAAGACGCCATAGATCGTCCTGCGCCGCCGCCGCCCGAAAAAATCACCTATGTCGTGGCCGTGGCACTGGTTGACCGTGACGGGCGCGTGCTGCTGGCGCAGCGGCCGGAGGGGAAAAAACTGGCGGGTCTCTGGGAATTTCCTGGCGGCAAGATCGAAGCGGGCGAAACCCCCGAAGCCGCCTTGGTGCGGGAGCTGAAAGAAGAGCTGGGCATCGATACCGCCGAGGGCTGCCTTGCACCGCTGACCTTTGTATCGCACCGCTATGATGATTTTTATCTGTTTATGCCGCTCTATGTTTGTCGCGTCTGGCGCGGGAATGTGACGGCGCATGAACATCAAAATCTTGCATGGGTTTATCCTAAAGACTTCAACCAATACCCGATGCCGCCAGCGGATATCCCGCTTATTCCCGTTCTTCGTGATTTGCTTTAAGCATGTATACAAAAGCAATTGATCTTAAAGAATTCTATGACGGCTTGCAGGGCCGCGTCGTGCAGCGCCTGCTGCGCCAGCATCTGCGCCGCTTCTGGGGCGATGTGAAGGGGCAGCGCGTGCTGGGCTATGGCTATGCCACCCCCTATCTGAAGCCGCTGATGGCGGAGGCCGAGCGCGTCGTCGCCCTGATGCCGCAGCAGCAGGGGGCGATCTACTGGCCGCCCGAAGACCGCGCGCTGGTCAGCCTCTGCGACGAAGCCGAACTGCCGATCGAGACCAGCTCTATCGACCGCATGCTCGTCATCCACGGCCTGCAAAGTGTCGAAAGCTTGGATTCCATATTGCGCGAAGCCTGGCGCGTGCTGACGGGGCAGGGCACGCTGCTGCTGGTCGTGCCGAACCGCACCGGCATCTGGGCGCGGTTCGACCACACGCCCTTCGGCCACGGCACCCCCTATTCGATGGGGCAGATCCGCGGGCTGCTCAAAGATTATATGTTTATTCCGGAGCGGGCGGAGCGCGCGCTTTTTGTCCCGCCGTCCTCGTCCCGCCTCATCCTCTCGACCGCGCCGGTTTTTGAAAAACTCGGCAGCCGGTTCTTCAATGCCTTCGGCGGGGTCAATATCATCGAAGCCGGCAAGCAGGTCTATGCCGGCACGGCGCTGCCTGTCACCTCCGGCGCCCGCATCCGCCGCCGCATCGTTATGGGCGGCGCACAAGCGCCGCGCCAGAGCATTACCGACAGCTCCACCAAGAGCCCGCGCCAAAACGGGCGGTAAAGACTAACTTAAGCAAAACAACCGAATTTTTTGGCTTATATATTAGGTCTCATTTTTCGGTGGGGAGAAATTCATATCGAGGTTGCATTATCTTTGTATCCCCCATACCTGGAGGCTTGTAATCTGAGTAAACTTTTCGAGGGGAAAGCGCTTCAAAAAAAGCTTTAAGTCGCTCTTCAATTGACTGCATGCCGTTCAGCGGAGGGAGCACTACAATTGAACCGTCAACGTTATTTGAGAACCCCAAAGATTTGTATAGCGTCTCAGGTCTATACCAGTAGGTATAAATAAACCCCGTACCCATTACACCCGAAGCAATTTCTTGTTGCGGAGAATAGTCACCACGCAACACCAATGTAAGATTCTTGGGATTTTCAATCATTTCGTGGATCTTTTCCGAAGAGGCGTTTCTGCATATCACGCTCTGATCGTCGCAATTCATCCCTCGAGTATCCATGTCAGGGGGGGACTGTAAGAAAAAAACGTAAATTGGCTTTTGTTTACCCTCCTTCGTTTTCAGGCAAAGGGAGAAATTCTCTTTTATTTTTTCAATCAAACGCGCGTTGAAAACGTCATGTCGTAAGGCTTGGGGGAATTTAGAATCTTGCCGCGGCGAGGAAGTCATGAAAGTAGAGTAGTAGACGATAAGCGCATCGAAATCGTAAAAAACGGATCCGATGCCTTGGTTCTGGTCACAGGCGACGAGTGGCTTTTCTTGTTTACTTTGCGCATGCGAAGGCAGTGATATGGAGCCCAGAAGAATCATCATTAGAACGCCTAGCGCGAAAAGCTGGGACTTAAGAATGTGATGCATGAAGTTTTCTTCCTAACTCTAATAGGATCAGCTGTATCTTTCGTTTCACGCTCGAGAGGCTGTGCTTTTAAGTATAAGGGCAGATTGGGTAGCCAATCTAGAAGGTTTTGGCGGCTATGTCGGAGCTTTCCAAAAGGAGGTCTAGTAGTCAGTGAAGGTATATGGGCGGATTATCGAAAAATAACAATTTTAGTAAGAAGAAGGGTTCTTTCGGTCGCGCGCAAAAGAGACAAAACGGGGGTTGAATAGCGCCGCCGCCCCGCGCAGAATGGCTTCCGTTCCCCTTTTCAGACGGAGAGACCGCCATGACCGCCGCCCCCTTGCCCAAATCCGGTATTCTTGACATCAAACCCTATATCGGGGGCGAGGGCAGGATGGATGCCGTGCAGAACCCTGTGCGGCTGGCGTCGAATGAAAATGTGCTGGGCTGCAGCCCCTTGGCGCGCGCGGCCTATCTGGCCTGTGCGGGCGATCTCAACCGTTATCCCGATGGCGCGGCGGCGGATCTGCGCGCGGCGATTGGCAAGGCCTATGGCCTTAATCCTGATAATATCGTCTGCGGCGCGGGCTCGGACGAATTGATCTCCCTTATCGTGCGCGCCTATGCGGGTATGGGGGACGAGGTAATCTATAGCCAATACGGTTTTCTGATGTATCCGATTTCGGCGAAATCCGCGGGCGCAACGCCGGTGGCTGTGCCCGAAAAAGACATGCGCACCGATGTCGATGCGCTGCTGGCCGCGGTCACGCCCAAAACCAAAATCCTGTTGCTCGCCAACCCGAATAACCCCACGGGCAGTTACCTGACCAAAGCCGAGATGCAAAAACTGCGCGCCGGTCTGCCCGCATCTGTGCTGCTGGTTGTCGATGCCGCCTATGCCGAATTTGCGCAAATGCCGGATTACGAAGACGGCCGCGCCTTGGTCGAGGGGGGCGACAATACCGTCATGCTGCGCACCTTTTCAAAAATTCACGGGCTGGCTGCGCTGCGCCTCGGCTGGGGATACTTCCCCGCAGATGTCGCGGGCGTGATCAACCGCGTGCGCGGTGCGTTTAACGTCAGCGCGCCGGCGCAGGCCGCCGGCATCGCCGCGCTGCAGGATAAAGACTTCGTGCAGAAAACCATCGACATGACGAATGCAGGCCGCGCGCAGCTGTCGGAGGGGCTTTCGGGTATGGGCTTCAAAGTCTGGCCGAGCGTGACGAATTTCATCCTCGTGCGCTTTGGCGACAATGCAGAACAAATCCGCCTTGGTCTTAAACAGCAGGGTATTTTTATCCGCCAGATGGGTGCGTATAACTTGCCCGACCACCTGCGCATCACCATCGGCACGCGCGACGATAACGCGCGTCTGCTGTCGGAATTGCGGCAGATCGTCTAAAGCGTTTGAGGCTTAGCGCCGCTGCTGGATATTCGGCACCAGTGGTTGGCCAGCGCGTTTTTTGTTCTGGATTTCGGCATAGGTGCGTTCGATCGCAAGGAAGCGTTCGACCGAGGTCGGGTGCGTGGTGCGGGTGTTGATGGCGCGCGCGTTTTCCGCGCCCATGCGGCGCCAGAAATTGGCGACATTGGCGGTATTGTATCCCGCGCGTTCCATGAAATACATGCCGACATAATCCGCTTCCTGTTCAAACGGGACGGAGTATTGTTGCAGCGCCATCTGCCCGCCCATCTGCATGCCGGCGCCACCGGTGCTGACGCCTGCGGCGGCGAGCAGGCTGTCAATCGCAAGCCCGCCGAGCGAGCCGACAGTGGCGTTCTGGCGCATCTTGTCGACATGGCGCAGCGCGCTGTGCCCCAATTCGTGCGCAATCACCATCGCAATTTCGTTGTCGTTTTCGGCAAAGCGCACGATACCGCGTGAAATCACGATTTTCTGGCCATCGGCATAGGCGTTGATGTCGTTGCTGTTGCTGTCGAGGATGACGGGGTAATTGCAGGCTTCGACCGGTTGCAGTGCGGTGTTCATGGCGCGGCCGCCGCGTTCAAACACAACATCGACAGGTCGCATGCCGGATTGTTTGATCAGGTTCTCCGCGATTTGCGAGGCCTGTGCATTCGCAGGCAGGTTCTGGCCGTTGATAGCGATCAGAATATCACCGGCACGCAGACCTGCTTTGGCTGCGGGGCCGTTGCGCACCACATCACGCAGCGTCAGGCGCGGGCCAAGGCCATAGGTCTGGCGTGCGACATTCTGCATATCGCCTTTCAGGCTGTTCAAACTCCAGACCGTTGCGCCCACGCTGGGCGATGTGCGCGGGCGGCAAAATTCCGCATTGGCGACAGACAGCGGATAGGACAGCATAAAAATCCGGCCGCTGTCGGCAACGTGACGTTCGAAAACAAGACTTTGCTGTTTCAGCGTTTCCTGCTGGATTTCGGTGCGGCTGCTTTGCGGCGGCGCGGTGATGGGGCCGGCGCAGGCGGCAAGAGTCAAAAGCGCGAGGGCGGGCAGAAAAAGGCGCGCGGGTGTTTTGAGCATCGGGGTCATCGAAAATTCTCCGCTGTGAAATCGCTGTGATTGCCGAAGTGGCTTTGCCGTGGGTACTTTAGGCAAAAAGCGTGGGAATTGAAACACTCTCTGCTGTTTGCTAAAATATATCCGCCAAAGAAAACTGCGGCAGGGGGCATAAAGTTCCGTCTTTCTCCTTTTAAGGAAAACGCCATGAGCGCGAAAATAGCCGAAATCAACCGCGCAAAGGGCGCCGCCTTTTTGAAGGGCAACAGAAAAGCCGAAGGCGTATGCGAAACGCCGAGCGGCCTTCAGTATAAAATATTGCACGAAGGCGACGACGTAAAACCTGCGCACAAAGATATGGTCACGGTGCATTATCGCGGCACGACGATTGACGGCGCGGAATTTGACAGCTCCCACGCGCGCGGCGCCCCCGCGACCTTCGCGCTCGGCAATGTGATTGCAGGCTGGACGGAGGGTTTGCAGCTGATCGGGCAGGGCGGACGCATCCTGCTCTATATCCCCGCAGACCTCGCCTACGGCGACCGCACCCCCAGCACCAAAATCCGCCCCGGCGCGACGCTGGTGTTTGATGTGGAGTTGATTGCGGTGGATCGCGAATAGCGCGGCATTTACTTAGGTGGACTTTTGGGCGGCGCGTTCGTCGCAGGCACGGGCTGCGACGGCTTGGGCTTGATCTCCCATGTCGCGTCAAAGGCTTCTTTATCTATGCCTGTCACATGGCCCTTGTCATCTTGCTTTAACGTGGCACCGGCGAAAAGAAACTGGTGCTGACCTTCGCCCCAGGCATTTTTTATACAGGTCGGCTGCTGAATGATTTCATGCAAAAGCTTTGCAGTAGCGGTGCTTTTAACAAGGATGCCGCCTCTCTTGTGATCTTCGCCCGTCATCTCATAGCCTTTGTGGGCGAGGTCTTTGAAACGCCACCTGGAGCCATCAGGATTGCCGGGAACATAGACATCATCAGGGTTATGCAGATTGATAAAGATGGCGTCACCGGCCTTGGCAATATAAAGGGCTTCAACTTTTTTTTCGGCGTTTTTGGTTTCTATGCGCTCTCCGCCTACTGCACATCTTACAAGCGTTTCTGTTGCCTTGCGCCCTTCGAACGCGGCATTAAAGTCAATGCGGTCTGTGTCAAGAACCTTGCAAAGTGTTCCATCGGGGCTTGCGATTGTCTCTTGCTTGTAAATGAGCGGCACGATTACTCCCAGTCTAGGTCTATTATACAACAATCTATTATATAATATTTCTTGGAGAAAAGATGGCGCGCCCGGCGGGATTCGAACCCACAACCTTTAGCTTCGGAGGCCAACACTCTATCCAGTTGAGCTACGGGCGCCTGAGAGATTTGTCGTGCAAAACGGCCTGTCTTTATACTTATGCGCATATCGGCGGTTTGCCGCTTTGTTATCCTTTCTTGCGCGTTATCTGTCAATCATAATATCGGGGCGTATAATATCAACGTGTTGAAAACAAAGGCCTTTGCCTGCACGGGGTGATGACGGCCCCTTGTTTTTACAGGATTATTTATCATAAATGGCAAAAAGCGGTTGACACAGGCGGGGGCGGAGCCCTATACACCTAGGTCTTGAATATTCAGATTCTATTTGTCCGCAATGGAGACCGACTGTGAAACGTACTTATCAACCCAGCAAGCTGGTTCGCAAACGCCGCCACGGCTTCCGCACGCGCATGGCAACCCGCAACGGCCAGAAAGTTCTGGCTGCACGCCGCGCCAAAGGCCGCAAGCGTCTGTCCGCCTAAGCACAGGGGTTTACCCTGTCATGTGCGCGGGCGTGCCGACACTGAAAACGTCGCATGACTTTCGCCGCATCGCGCAGACGGGGCAAAAGTGGGTGACGCCCGCTTTTATTATGCAGCTTTCAAAAAATGACAGCACCGGCTTCCGGCTCGGCCTTACGGTCAGCCGCAAGGTCGGCAATGCCGTTGTGCGCAACCGCGCCAAGCGCCGCCTGCGCGAAACGGTGCGTTTGCATCTGAAACAGCAGCCGCTGGACGGGTTAGAGATTGTGCTGATCGGCCGCACCGCGGCGGCAGATATCGATTTCATCAAACTGCAAAAAGATTTCCGCTGGGCGCTGAAATCGCTCGGCGCGGCGCTGCCGGATGCGGCGTCATGAGCTTTCTGGCAAAAATCATGCTGGTGCTGATCCGCGGCTATCAACTCACCTTCTCGGCGCTTATGGGAAAACAGTGCCGCTTTTATCCCAGCTGCTCGCATTACGCTGCCGATGCCATTCGCCATTACGGCGCGCTGCGTGGCGGCTTTATGGGGGCACGGCGCATTTTGCGCTGTCATCCGTGGAATCCGGGTGGCTATGACCCTGTGCCCTTGCCGCCGGAAACGGGGGGGCATTTTTATACACCGGCGGTGGCGGGCAAGTTTTGCTCTGAAAACCGCTGCAGTTGTGCTATTGATGCGCCCGAAGCCCAAAGCAGCGCTGCCGCGCATATCCACACCCCGACGCAGACCGAGAGATAGAGAGTAAAGCCATGAAAAAATTTGATCCGCATGAGGCAGATGACCGCGCCCGGCTGATGATGGCGATTGTGATTTCGCTGTCGATTTTTCTCGGCTTCTATTTCTTTATTGAAAAGCCGAAGATGGAAGAGCGCCGCGCGATTGCCGAAAAGGCACTGCGCCAACAGGCCGACCGCAAAGCCGATATCGCCAAGGGCACAGATACCATCCGTCCGCGGCACGAAGTGCTGGCCGATACGGGCGAACGTATCCAGATCCGCGGCACCCGCGTTTTTGGCAGCCTGTCGCTGAAAGGCGGCCGTCTGGATGACCTGTCACTGCAAGAACATCGCCAGACTCTGGACGAGGATGAAAAAGTCGCGCTCTTGACGCCGGTGGGGGTTGAGCGTGCATTTTATGTCGAACAAGGCTGGCTGGCCTCCCGCAGCGGCGTGACCTTGCCCGATGCGCAGACGGTCTGGCGTCTGGCCCCTGACAGCGCGCGCGAAATCACCAGCGGCGGCAAGCCGGTTATTCTGGAGTGGGACAATGGCGCGGGCCTTTCTTTCCGCCGCACGCTGCGTCTGGATGAAAATTTTCTGTTCACGATGACGCAAAGCGTGACCAACAAAGGCGAAGCCACCGTTGATCTCAACCCCTACGAACTGGTCGCACGCCACGGCAAGCCGGTCGATTACAGCGGCTTTTTTGTACTGCACGAAGGCCCTGTTGCTTTCATGGGCAAGGAAGGCATCGAGCCGAGTTATAAAAGCCTCGAAAAAGGCGAAAAGATCGAATACGAGAATACATCCGGCTGGCTGGCGCTGACCGATAAATACTGGATGGTTGCGCTGTTGCCCACGCCCGATGCGCGTTTTAACGCCCGCACCATCGGCACGCGCGCCGGCGATAAATTTGTCTATCAGTCCGACATCGTCGGCGAAGGACGCAGCGTTGCGCCCGGCGAAACCGCCGAAGTCACCAGCTATGTCTATGCAGGTGTCAAAAGTCTGCCGGTGATCAAAAGCTATGAACAGCTTTATAACTTCAAAAACCTAGAATACAGCATCGATTTTGGCATGTGGCATTTGCTGACCAAGCCGCTGTTTATGCTGCTTCACTGGCTGGCGGATGTTTCCGGCAATATTGCGATTGCCATTTTGCTGCTGACGGTTGTTGTGCGCGTTGTTCTTTTCCCGCTCACCAATAAATCGTTCCGCTCCATGGCGAAAATGCGCCTCATCGCACCGCAGATGAAAGAAATTCAGGAACAGTACAAACAAGATCGCGCCGGCATGCAGATGGCGATCATGGAGCTGTACAAAAAAGAAGACGTCAACCCCTTCAGCGGCTGCTGGCCGATGCTGCTGCAGATTCCGATCATGTTCTCGCTCTACAAAGTCATTCTGATTTCGGTCGAGCTGCGTCACGCGCCGTTCTGGGGCTGGGTCAAGGATATGTCCGCGCCCGATCCGACGACGATTTTCAACGCTTTTGGCCTTATTCCGTGGACGCCGCCGCAGGTGCTGATGTTTGGCGCCTGGCCGCTTTTGTTCCTGCTGACAATGATCCAGCTGAAACGGATCAGCCCGCCGATGACCGATCCGATGCAGGAACGCCTGCAGGCATGGTTCCCGTATGTGATCGGTGTGCTGCTGGCGCATTTTGCCGCTGGTCTGGTGATTTACTGGACATGGTCGAACTGCCTGACGATTTTGCAGCAATACTACATCTTGAAAAAAGTCGGCAAGGAAGACACTTCCCTGCTGCGCGGGCACAGTGGCCGCCGCAAGAGCAAAAAGAAAGCCGAAGCCGCGGAGCAGGCTGTGGAGGTTGCGGCGCAAGAAGTCAAAGAAGTCAAAGAAGTGAAAGAAGCGCAGCAGGTCAAAGAAGCGAAAGAGCCCAAAGGCGCCAAAGACGAGAAAGACCGCAAATGACCGGCACAGACGGCGACAGCGAAGACGGCTTTAAGCTGGACGCCGAAGCGCTGAAGGCGGCGGAAAAAATCTTTCGCCGTGAATGCCGCTTTGTCGCCGGTGCGGACAGCTTTGCGCGCATTCCGGCATCCGCTGTGGCCGAAGTGGCTTTTGCCGGACGCTCCAACGTCGGCAAGTCGAGCCTGATCAACGCGCTGACGGGACGCAAAAACCTTGCGCGTTCGTCGAATACGCCGGGACGTACGCAGCAGATCAATTTTTTCGATCTGGATGGTGTGCTGCAACTGGCCGATTTGCCGGGCTATGGCTATGCCAAGGCAACACGGTCCAAAGTGCATGCGTGGAATACCATGGTCAGCCGCTATCTCAAGACGCGGGAAAGCCTCAAACGTCTTTTTGTGCTGATCGATGCGCGGCACGGGCTTTTGACGGCGGATTTCAAGGCGCTGGATATTATCGATGGCGCGGGCATACCCTATATCGGTATCCTGACCAAAGCCGATAAAATCAAAAAAGCCGAGCTGGAAGACGTCAAAGCCGGTGTCGAAGAAATCATGCGCGGGCGCAAAACATCTTTTCCGCGCGTTTATGTCACCAGCGCCGAAAAAGGTTGGGGCATCCCCGAGCTGCGCGCGATTGTGCTGCAGGCTTGATTCCCTGTCGCGGGGCATCGGCAAGGGCGGTACTTAAATACCTGACATACTTACAAGTTTTCAGAATCTTTTGACCCGGGGTCAAAGGCTGTTAAAATTTTGCCATAACCAATAAATTGTTGATTTTCAAAGGTGGCACATGTTTTTGACCCGCGATTCCCTGCACAAGGTTTCCACCCATTTTATCGCCGCATTGGGGCTGGACCGCGTTTTTGACCGCTTTATTGAAAGCGAAATGGAGCGTTTCTGCCACGACGCGCTCAAAGCCTATAAACGCGAGGTGCAGAACGAGCGCGGGCGGCTTTTGATGGCCAATCCGCTGGATTACCGCGCTGTACGGGCGCTGGACCATGAAATGGACGATATTTCCGCGCGCCTGCATGCGCTGGAGGCAGGGCGACGGCGGCGGCTCGACTGAGCGGCTTGGGACAAATAACCTAACCCCTTCATAAATAAGCGGCGTTTCAGCCCGTCCGGGCGTGAAATATTCTTGATCGCCGCTTCAATTTCCCCCCCCGAAATGCTATATCATCAAAAACCCGCAGGCCAGACTCGGTTTGCGGCGTTCCTTTCATTCAGACATGCGCGCAGGGCTCCCTTTACGCATGCCGCGCAACGGATCAGGTATCATGACGACAACACGCCTTTTTTCATTCTTGAACCGCCGCTGTCACGCGCTGGCGGCCGCTGTATTTGCCGGGCTGGCCTTTGCCGCTCCCGCCGCCGCGGAAACCAGCGACCTGCCGGTCGTGGGTGCGCCGAAAAACTGGGGTTTGGGTTTTCAGCCTTCTGCTTCGCCGGTGAAACATGAAATGGTCTGGTTCCACAACGATCTGCTGATGCCGGTTATCACGGCAATCACGGTTTTTGTGATGCTGCTTTTGCTCTATGTCATGATCCGCTTTAACGCCAAGGCCAACCCGAAGCCGTCCAAGACCACGCACAACACGATGCTTGAATTTATCTGGACGCTGGTGCCGGTGATTATCCTTGTCATCATCGTCGTGCCGTCGCTGAAACTGCTGTACATGTCCGACAAAACCGCCGATGCGGAAATGACGCTGAACATCAAGGGCTATCAGTGGTATTGGGGCTATGAATATCCCGATCACGGCGATATCGAATTCAGCTCGTACATGGTGCCGGAAAAAGATCTGAAAGAAGGCCAGGTGCGCCTGCTGTCGACAGATAATCCGGTGGTGCTGCCGGTGGATACAAACATTCGCCTGCTTGTGACCGCCAATGATGTGATCCATTCCTTTGCCATGCCGGCGCTGGGCGTCAAGATCGACGCCGTGCCCGGACGGATGAACGAAACCTGGACGCGCATCGAAAAAGAAGGCATCTATTTCGGCCAATGCTCTGAAATCTGCGGCATCAACCACGCTTTCATGCCGATCGAAATTCACGCGGTTTCCAAAGAAGCCTTTGCGAAGTGGGTGGAAAAGCAAGGCGGCAAAATGCCCGAAAAAACGGCAGAAGCCACCGTGACGGATGCGGAAACAACAGCCGAGAACTGATCCGCGTCAAGACATCATCAAGAAGAATAAGAATACCTAAACGGGAGAGATAAAATGGCAGGCTCCAAAGCAGCAGCACACGGACACGGCGGGCACGATGGCCACGACGACCATCACGACCACACGCCCGGGTTTTTTGTCCGCTGGTTCTGCTCGACCAACCACAAGGACATCGGCACGCTGTATCTGATCTTTTCCGTTCTGGCGGGGCTGATCGGCGGCGCGTTTTCGGTGATGATGCGGATGGAACTGCAGGAACCCGGTTTGCAATTCGTCTCCGACGGCCAGCAATGGAACGTCTGGATCACGGCGCATGGCCTGATCATGGTCTTCTTCGTCGTCATGCCCGCGCTGATCGGCGGTTTTGGCAACTGGTTTTTGCCCTTGATGATCGGTGCGCCGGATATGGCTTTTCCGCGTCTCAACAATATTTCTTTCTGGCTTCTGGTGCCGGCATTTTTGCTTTTGCTGGCTTCGGCGTTTATCGGCTCCGGCGCGGGGACGGGGTGGACGATCTATCCACCGCTATCGGACAAGATCGGGCATGACGGCATGTCTGTCGATATGGCCATCTTTGCGCTGCACCTTGCCGGTGCATCCTCCATTCTGGGCGCGGCCAATTTTATCACCACCATTTTCAACATGCGCGCACCGGGCATGACGCTGCACAAAATGCCGCTGTTCGTCTGGGCCATGCTGGTCACGGCGTTTTTGCTGGTGCTGGCCGTGCCGGTTCTGGGTGGTGCGATTACCATGCTGCTGACCGACCGTAATTTCGGCACCAGTTTCTTCCGTCCCGAAGGCGGCGGCGATCCGGTCCTGTTCCAGCACTTGTTCTGGTTCTTTGGTCACCCCGAGGTTTACATCATGATTTTGCCGGCTTTCGGCATCATCAGCCATATCGTTTCGACCTTCTCCAAAAAGCCGATCTTTGGCTATCTGGGCATGGCTTATGCGATGGTGGCCATCGGCTTCGTCGGCTTCGTTGTTTGGGCGCACCACATGTATACGGTGGGCATGAGCGTCAATACCCGCGCCTATTTCACCATTGCCACGCTGATCATCGCGGTGCCGACGGGGATTAAAATCTTCTCGTGGATTGCCACGATGTGGGGCGGGTCGATCAGCTTCAAAACGCCGATGCTCTGGGCGATGGGGTTTATCTTCCTCTTCACCCTCGGCGGTGTGACGGGCGTTGTGCTGGCGAATGCGGGTATGGATATCGCCCTGCATGACACATATTATGTTGTCGCGCACTTCCATTACGTTCTGTCGCTGGGCGCGGTCTTTGCGATTTTTGCGGGCTGGTATTACTGGATCGGCAAAATGTCGGGCCGCCAGTATCCGGAATGGGCCGGCAAGCTCCACTTTTATACGACCTTTATCGGTGTGAACATGCTCTTCTTCCCGCAGCACTTTTTGGGTCTGCAGGGCATGCCGCGCCGTATACCGGATTACACCGATGCGATGGCGGGCTGGAATATGATTTCGTCCTATGGCGCGTATATCTCTTTCGGCTCGACGCTGTTCTTTGTCTGTGTGGCAATTTATACGCTGGTTGCAGGCAAAAAAGTCCCCGGCAATTATTGGGGCGAAGGCGCGGATACGCTGGAGTGGCAGGTATCGTCACCGCCGCCGTTCCACCAGTTCGACATCCAGCCGGTGGTCAAGTAAATGGCCGCACCGCTCGCCACATATGCGCATGACACCGCCGCAGGTTCTGTACCTGCGGTGGAAGCGCGTATTTGCGATTTCATCGCCCTGTTGAAGCCGCGCGTGATGACGCTGGTGGTGTTTTCGGGCGTGGCGGGTCTGGTGCTGGCACCGGGCGGTATTGGTTTTGCGCCGGGCGCGCTGCACCCGTTTCTGGCGCTGGTGGCCGTTTTCTGCATCGCCGTCGGGGCAGGCGCGGCGGGTGCGATCAATATGTGGTACGAACGTGATATCGATGCCATCATGCTGCGCACGCGCGGGCGTCCGCTGCCGATGGGTAAAATCGATCCGGCAGAAGCGCTGGGCTTCGGGGTTGTTCTCACCGTGTTGTCGGTCGGTTTGATGGGGGTGGCGCTGAACTGGACGGCGGCTTTTCTGCTGGCCTTTGCGTCATTCTTTTATATTTTTGTCTATACCGTCTGGCTGAAACGCCGCACCCCGCAAAACATTGTGATTGGCGGCGCGGCGGGGGCTTTCCCGCCGATGATTGGCTGGGCGGCGCATTCCGGTGATGTATCTGTTTTGTCGGCGGCGCTGTTTATGATTATCTTTATGTGGACGCCGCCACATTTCTGGGCGCTGGCGCTGTACCGCAACGATGATTACAAACGCGCGGGCGTGCCGATGCTGCCTGTTGTGGCGGGCGAGCGCGCGACGCGTTTGCAGATGCTGCTCTATACCCTGCTGATGACGCCTTTTGTCGCTGCGCCCTATCTGCTGGGGGCTTGCGGCCTTGTCTATGCGGCGGGGGCGGCGGTTTTGCATGCGGTGTTTATTGCGGCCGCGCTGCGTGTCTGGCGCGATACCGATCATAAAAGCGCACGCGCCATGTTCGGTTATTCCATCGTTTACCTCTTTGCCCTGTTCGCCCTGATGATGGCGGACAAGGCGGCATAAGGAGAACGCCATGCCCAGAAGCGCGCTGCACGATAAGAAAAAGAAAAAGAATTACGCCGTTTTCATCGCACTGATCTGCTTCATGCTGGTCATTTTCGCGGTCAGTATCATTAAAATGAAAATCGGCATGGGGGGCTGACATACCAGATGTCCGATCTTAGGCAAAAAAACACGCGCGTCATGCTGGCCACCTTCGGGGTGGTTTTCGGCATGGTGGCGCTGTCTTTTGCATCGGTGCCGCTGTACCGGCTGATCTGTCAGGTGACGGGCTGGGGCGGCACAACGCGGATGATCGCCGAAAACAACAGCTCGGGCATTTATGACCGCGAAATCACCGTGCGGTTCAATACAGATGTCGCGCGCGGCATGCCGTGGGATTTCAAGCCGGAGCTGCGCAGCGTCAAGGTCAAGGTCGGGCAGGACGGGCTGATCGCCTTCGTCGCCAAAAACACATCGGACGAAAACATCACCGGCACGGCGGTTTACAACGTCACGCCGCTCAAGGCCGGTAAATATTTTTACAAGACGCAGTGTTTCTGCTTCGGTGAACAGACGCTGAACCCCGGACAGGTGCAGCATATGCCCGTCACCTTTTTTGTCGATCCTGCGATCCTGAAAGACCGCAATATGGATGACGTCAATACCATCACGCTGTCTTACAGCTTTTTCCGCCAAGGTTCGCGGGAGCTGGAGAATGCCATCGAAACCTATTACACCAAACAAGGCGGCGGCAGCTGACCCCCCGCCGATAGCCGACGACCGGAAGGAAACAAGACCATGGCCGATACCCCCGTTTACGATCTCAAAGGTGGCAAACCGCATCCGTTTCACCTTGTGAAGCCGAGCGTCTGGCCGCTCGTGGGCTCTTTTGCCGCAGCGTTGCTCGCGCTGGGCGCGGTGCTTTATATGCACAACGTCGAATTTTCAGGCTGGAACGTCGGGCTGAAAGGCGTTGTCCTTGGCTTCGCGGCGGTTCTGGCGGTGATGTGGTACTGGTGGCGCGATGTCGTCAAAGAAGCCGTTGTCGAAAAAGCGCATAGTGATGAAACCAAGGTCGGTTTCCGTTATGGCATGGCGCTGTTTATCTGTTCCGAGGTGATGTTCTTCGTCGCCTTTTTCTGGGCGTTCTTCTGGGGTGCACTGATGCCGACCGAAGCACTGGGTTTCCAGTGGCCGCCGGCTTTTGTCGAACCGATCCCCGCTTTTGACCTGCCCTTCCTGATGACGCTGATCCTGCTGCTGTCCGGCTGCACCGTTACCTGGGCGCATCACGCCATCATCGAAGGCCATCAGGAAGAAGCGGCGCAGGCGCTGGCGATCACCGTCGGGCTGGGTGTTTTCTTTACGGGCTTTCAGGTCTATGAATACATGCACGCGACCTTTCCTTTCAAAGAAAGCATCTACTCGGCCGCGTTTTATATGGCGACGGGGTTCCACGGCTTCCACGTTCTGGTCGGGACGATCTTTTTGGCCGTATGTTACTTCCGCTGCAAAAAGGGCCATTTCACACCCAAGAGCCATTTCGGTTTCGAAGCCGCCGCGTGGTACTGGCACTTTGTTGACGTTGTGTGGCTTTTCCTCTTTGTCTCCATCTACTGGTGGGGCAACGCATAATTCTAACTATGCTGGCCGTCTATGGCGGGGTTCTGCGCTTCCGGTGCTCACGTACCATCCGGTACGCTCCGCTCCGGTTCTCGAAACCCGCCATAGCCGACTCAGCCTAGCGAATTACGTTTAAAAAAAATCATGTCTCTTGTCGACGACCTTGTTTTTTGTCTGAAGCCGCGCTGCCCGCTGTGCCGCAAGGGGCGGCTGTATCGTCCGTGGACGGTCAGCGTTGTTGAAAAATGCGATGTCTGCGCCGCGCCGCTGGGGGAGCATGACATCGGTGATGGCGCAGCGGTGTTTCTGATTTTTATTCTCTGCTTTTCGATTGTGCCGCTGTCATGGGCGCTGGAACTGATGATTTCTCCGCCGCTTTGGGCGCAGGCGCTGCTCTGGACAGCGGTCGGCACGCTGGCGATTGCCGTGATGCTGCCCGCGACCAAGGCCTATATCGTCATGCTGGAATGGCGGCATCTGAAAAAAGACGGCGCGGATAAAAAGAGTTAAGCCTGCGGCGGTTTCGGCTGGTTCTTGCGCGACAGCGGCTTTGCGGCATAAGACGGATTTTTCAGGAACTTCGCCAGCGTTTTTTCAAACAGTTTTATCTTGGCATCATCGCTGCCGATATTTTTGCAATGGCCGCGGTGACCCTGCTGGCCGCAATGTTTCAGCATAAAATAATCCTGCACAATGCTGGCCTGCTGTTCCATGTTGTAATCCAGCAGGTCTTTGCCACGCTCCAGCCGGTAATCATAGGCGGCGTTATAGTTAAAGCGGAATTTGACACTCAGTTTCACCGCTTCGGCCACGGGGTTCAGAATACCGTTCTGCTGTTGCCAGACATGGGTCATTTCGTGGATGAAATGGCTTTTCCAGCCGTCGTTCTGGCCGCTGTAATCATCCTTGTAGCAGCCGTACATATAAAGCTTGCCATCGGGCGCCATCGCCGTGCCATAGGGCTGAAAAGCGATAAATTTGCCCTCTGTCACCGTCACACGGTCATAGTCGATGGACGCACCGAAAACGGAACGGGCAAGGGCGGTTTCGCCAGCGGTCAGCGGACGCGGTTTTGCGGCGGGCATGGGGCGGCTCCGTTTGCGTTTCGTAAAAAGGCTGTGATTGAAAACCTAACCCGTTTTGGCTAGTGTGTCCAGACGGTGGGGGCATGGTGATTAAATTCCATAAAAAAACAAAAATTCGACTGATGCTCGCGCTGATGCTGGCAACGCTCATCGCGCTCGGCGTCTGGCAGCTACAGCGGCTGGCGTGGAAAACCGAACTGCTTGGCCGTATCGAGGCACAGATGCAGCTGCCGCCCGCGCCGCTGCCGGCCAAGATCGCCGTGCCCGCCGATTGGGAATATCGCAACGTGGCACTGGCGGGCGCTTTCGACCCGAATGCCGTGTTCTGGATCAGGCCCCGCACCGAAAACGGCAAGGTTGGCGCGCATATGGTGGCCGGTTTCCGGCCTGCAGAGGGTGGCCTGCCGGTTTTCGTCAACTTGGGCTTTGTGCCGGAGGGGCTTATGGACAAAACCGCCGTTCCCCACGGGAAAACGGTCGAGGGCGTGGTGCAAATTCCCTATAAATCCTTTTTCACCCCCGACAACGATCCGGTGCGCGGGGATTGGTATTGGTCGGATATTCCGGCGCTGGCGGCGGCGGCCGGTTATGAAACCGCCGCGCCTGTGATTGTAACCGTACCGCCGCACGGGCAGGGCTATCCGGCGGGCTTTGCCGTCTCGGCCAATATCCGCAACAATCACCTGCAATATGCGTTGTTCTGGTTCAGCATGGCGGCTATCCTGATGGTCGTCTTCACGCTCAGCCAGCGCGAAAACCCCGCAAACCCCGCAAAAACGGAGTAAGCCCATGCAGACCTACAAAAACCTCGAAGACCGTTTTGGCCAGATCATGGCGCTCAAGCAGATCGACTCTTTGCTTGATTGGGACCGTTCTGTTTTGATGCCCGAAGCAGGGGTGGACCAGCGCGCGCGGCAAGTCGAAGTGCTCAATCTGAAAATCCATGAAATGCAGACCGACCCGCAGGTCGGTGAATGGCTGGCGGGCGTCGATCAAAAATCCCTCGCGCCGTGGCAGGCCGCGAATGTGCGTGTGATGGAATGGCTTTATACCCATGCCACAGCTGTGCCCGCGCATCTGGTCGCACAAAAAATGAATCAGGAAACCCGCACCGAAGTCATCTGGCGCAAGGCGCGGGCAGAAAATGATTTCTCGCTCGTCGCGGGTGAGCTGTCGACCTTGCTGTCGATTGTGCGCGAACATGCGGCGGCCAAGGCGGAAAAACTCGGCCTGTGCAAATACGGTGCGCTGATGGACAGTTATGCGCCGGGTATGAGCGTCGCCGAAGTAGATAGCGCTTTCGACGATGTCGCCGCATTTCTGCCGTCGTTTATCGACGAAGTACTGTCCGTGCAGCAAGAACCGCTGCCGCTTGGCGCGCCGTTTGATATTGGCGTGCAGCAAAAACTTTGCCAGCAGGTTTGCGAACTGATCGGCTTCACGCCGGATTGGGGGCGTCTTGATATCTCGCTGCATCCGTTCAGCAGCGGCATCGGCGATGATGTACGCATCACCACGCGCTATAAGGAAGAAGATTTCACCGATGCCATGCAGGGCGTCGCGCACGAAGCCGGCCACGGTTTCTATGACCGCTTTACGCCCAAAGAATGGCAACACCAGCCCGTGGGCGCCAGCCAGAATATGGGCATGGCTATTCATGAATCCCAGTCGCTCAGTATCGATATGCAATTGGGGCGCAGTCTTGAATACTGGCAATTTATGGCGCCGCATGTGCAAAAAGCTTTTGGCCGCAATGACGCGGCATTGTCGGCGGAAAACCTGCACCGCCATGTCACGCGCGTCTCGCGCAGCTTTATCCGCGTCGAAGCGGACGAGGTGACCTATCCCGCCCATGTCATCCTGCGCTACCGCCTTGAAAAGGCGATGGTGGAGGGCAAGCTGGATGTCAAAGACCTGCCCGAAGCCTGGATGGAAGGCATGCGCAGCCTGATCGGCGCCGTGCCGCCGAACGATAAACTGGGATGCCTGCAGGATATCCACTGGTATTTCGGCGCATTCGGATATTTCCCCGCCTATGCGCTGGGCGCGTTTATTGCCGCGCAGATGGCCGATAAAATGAAACGCGATATACCGGATGTGATGCCGCAGGTTGCGGCGGGCAATATCGGCGCCTTTACCGGCTGGCTGCGTGATAATGTACAGGCCAAGGCCTGCCTGATGACGCCGCCTGATCTGGTGCGCGAAGCAACGGGCAAGCCGTTTTCGACCTATTATTTCAAAAAACATGTGACCGAGCGTTATCTCGGCAAAAACTACGAGGGGAGTGACGCATGCCCGGCTACATCAGCACCCGGGGCGCAGCGCCGCGCCTGAGTTTTGCCGATACCGCACTGGCAGGGCTGGCGCGTGACGGCGGGCTTTATGTGCCCGAAGCCTGCCCGCAAATCTCGGCGGAAGAATTTCGCAACATGGCAAACCAGAATTATCTGGAGATTGCCTGGCGCGTGATTGCGCCTTTTGTCGGTGACGATATCACGGCGCAGCAGCTCATTGCTATTTTGCAAAAATCCTACAAAGATTTTGCACATCCCGAAAAAACGCCGCTGCGTAAACTGGACGACGGTTTTTACGTGCAGGAACTGTTTCATGGCCCGACGCTGGCGTTTAAAGACGTCGCGCTGCAATTCCTCGGCCAGATGTTTGATTTTATCCTGAGCGCGCGCGGACAAAAAGTCACGATTGTCGGCGCAACGTCCGGCGATACGGGGTCTGCCGCTATCGACGCCTTTAAAAACAGCCCCTATGCCAATATCGTTATTTTGCACCCCAAAGGCCGCGTGTCCGATGTGCAGCGACGGCAGATGACCACGGTGGATGCGCCAAATATACGCAATATCGCCATCGAAGGCAGTTTCGATGATTGTCAGGATCTGGTCAAATCGATGTTTGGTGATTTGGCTTTCCGCGATGCCCTGCAGCTGTCGGCCATCAATTCGATCAACTGGGCGCGTATTCTGGCGCAGGTGGTCTATTACGTTTATGCGGGCGTGCGGGTGCAGGCAGAAACGGGAAAAGCGGCAACGTTCTGTGTGCCCACCGGAAATTTCGGCAATGTCTATGCTGGCTATGTGGCGAAATCGATGGGGCTGCCGGTCGAAAAACTGATTGTGGCCACCAATGCCAATGATATTCTGCACCGCCTTTATAAAACAGGCCGCATGGAAAAACGCGGCGTTGTGCCGACCATCAGCCCCAGCATGGATATTCAGATCTCCAGCAATTTTGAACGTCTGCTGTTTGATCTTTACGGCCGGGATGGCGCCAAAGTGGCCGCGACCATGAAACATTTCCGCGAAACGGGGCCGTTTGACCTCGATGAAGCGCTGATGGCGCAGCTGAGCGGCATTTTTGCCAGCGGCCGCAAGGATGACGCCGAAACAACGCAGATCATCCGCGATATTTACCGCCGCTATGACTATGTTGTCGACCCGCATACGGCGGTCGGCATCGGCGTAGCGCAGGACTGGAAACGCGCGCATCCGGATGCGGTCATGGTGACGCTGGCCACCGCACATCCCGCCAAATTTCCCGATGCCGTCAAGGCGGCAACCGATGTTGCGCCGGATTTGCCCGCGCATCTTGCCGGTTTGATGACGCGCGATGAACGCTACGATATTTTGCCCGCCGATTTGCCCCGCGTGCAGGATTATATCCGCGCGGCTTTTGGCGGTGCGGCATGATTAATCTGTATCCTGTCCTAAAACCTTTCCTGATAGCGATGGAGCCGGAAGTGGCGCACCGTACGGCTATGCGCATGCTCAAATCCGGCCTTGCGCCGCGCTATTGTCATGATGATCCGGCGCTGCGCTGCGAGGTTTTCGGGCATGTCTTTGCAAACCCGCTTGGTCTTGCCGCTGGTTTTGACAAAGATGCCGAAGTCATCGCGCCGATGCTGCGCATGGGTTTTGGGTTTGTCGAAGCCGGCACGGTCACGCCACTGGCGCAGGACGGTAACCCCGCGCCGCGCCTGTTCCGCGATATCAAAAACAAATCGATTATCAACCGTCTTGGTTTTCCCGGGCGCGGGCTGGAATATTTTACCGCGCAGGTCAGCGATTTCCGTGTGACGCAGGCGGCGGGGACGGCGGCTGTGGCGCGCGGCATGCTCGGTATCAATATCGGCATCAACAAGGAAACGGCTTCTGCTTTTGAAGATTATAGTCGCTGCCTGAGCGCGCTGGCGCCGATGGCCGATTATATTGTGGTGAATGTATCGTCTCCCAATACACCGGGCCTGCGCGATTTGCAGTCGGAAAACATGCTCGATGCGCTGCTGGCCGGTTTGATGGCGGTTTTGAACAGTCTGGATATTCCGCCTGTCGCGCGTCCAGCGCTGCTGCTGAAAGTCGCGCCGGATTTGACGCTAGATCAGCGCGCGGCTGTGGCGCAGCTGGCTCTGCGGCACCATATCGGCGGTTTGGTGGTGTCAAATACCACGGTGGCGCGCCCCGATGCGCTTGCGCCGCATTTACGCGAAGAAGCGGGCGGGCTCAGCGGTGCCTTGCTAAAAGACTCTGCCTGCGCGGTGCTGGGTGATTTTTATCGTCTGACCGGCGGCAGGCTGCCGCTGATCGGTGTTGGCGGCATTTCCAGTGCCGAAGATGCGTGGCAGCGCATCCGCGCGGGCGCATCGCTGGTGCAGGTCTATACAGGTTTGATATATGAAGGCCCCGCGCTGGTGCCGAATATCCTGCGCGGTCTTACGGCGCGTCTGCGTGCGGCGGGTATGACGCATATATCCGAAGCAGTCGGTGCCGATATCGACCTGTCCGCACCGCGTGCAGAGGTTGCGGCATGACCCCGCGGCACGAATATGATTTACAGCATGATGACAACAATGCGCCGGTGCCTATGGCGCCGCGTTTTGACTGGCGCGGACTGCTGACATTTAAAAATATCGTCGGTGCGCTGGGGCTGGTAACGTTTTTAATTGTGCTGGGCAGTGTCGCATCGGCGCGCGTGGCTTTTCTGGTGACGGCGATGCTGGCGCTGGCGGGGTTTATTGCGGCCGAAATGGCGGCGCGCCGCCGCTGGGAGCGGGATATGACCGAACAGCTGCGCCGTATGGATAGCGATTACGACCGCATCGTGCGTGAAGTGGCGCGCAACCGCAACGACCTTGCCGATATGCGCCGCACGCTGGCCGATGCGGGCGAAACCGCGCGCCGTTTCAGCCGCCAGCAGGAAGCCGAAGGCGGTACCACCGCGGCCGCAGGCGGCATCGAACAGCGCATGATAAAATCGATTGCCGAGCAACTGTCGCGCATGGATGCGCGCAGCGCGCCGCGCGAAGCCGCCGCCGAAGAAATCCGTTTGCCGGTGATTGCCGGACTGACCGCCGAAAATGCCGCGCGCCTGCTGAGCGATGATCAGGTCATGACTTTTGTGCGACATGCGGTGCAGCAGGACAGTATCGATCTTTTTTTGCAGCCTATCGTTAACCTGCCGCAGCGCAAACCGCGGTTTTTTGAGCTCTTCTCTCGTATCCGTATCGAAGGCGAAATCTATCTTCCGGCCGAGCGGTATATCGCCGTTGCGATGCGCCACGATATGGTGCCGGTTATCGACAACCTGCTGCTGCTGCGCGCCTTGCAATCGATACGCGATGCGGGCGAAGACGGCGCGGGGCGGGCATGGTTTTGCAATATCACCAGCCTGACGCTGAACGATCCGAAATTTATGGGTGATCTTGTCGAATTTATTGCGCAGTACCGCGCGCTTGCGCCACGGCTGGTATTTGAAATGGCGCAGCAGGACCTTGCCACCATGCGGGCGGACAGCCTGCCGGTGCTGGACGGTCTGTCGCGTATCGGCTGCCGTTTTTCAATGGATCAGGTCCGCGAACTGTCGTTTGACTTCGCCCATCTGGAAGCTCGCCATATCCGTTTTGTCAAAGCCGATGCCGCGCTGGTGATCTCGGAGATGCGCGAAATTGGCGGTATCAAGCGCATGAAACGTCTGAAGGCCGAACTGGATGGCCGCGGTATCGACCTGATCGTTGAAAAGATCGAATCCGAAAAGCAGCTGATCGAGCTGCTCGACATTGAAATCGACTATGGCCAGGGCTATCTGTTCGGCAAGCCCGCGCGCGACGACATCCTGCATCCGGAGACCTGAACATGCACGCCTCTCACAGAACACCGCCCCGGTATATTGACGGACTTGGCGAAATCGCCGGTTTTTACGAAGGCTATATCCTCGACCTCTGGGGCGTTGTGCATGACGGGGAGAAAGCCTTTCCCGACACCGTGCCGACCCTGCGCGAGATGAAACGTGCCAAGCGCCGTATCTGGCTGCTTTCGAATGCGCCGCGGCGCGCCCATACGGTTGTGCAGAAACTCGCCGACATGGGCGTGACCGAAGACCTCTATGACGGCATCATGACCTCGGGCGAGGCGACATGGCAGGCGCTGCAAGACCGCTATCTGCAAAAATGGGGGCGCCGCTGCTTTCATATTGGCGGTGCACGCGACCACAGTCTGTTTGAGGAAATGGACATCACCTTGAGCGATACGCCGGAAGGGGCGGATTTTGTCCTCTGCAGCGGTATCGAGGATTTCAGCCATGGCGCGGATCTTTACCGTGACCGCCTTGCCGATTGCGCCGCGCGGCGTTTGCCGATGATTTGCGCCAATCCCGACCGTATTGTGCATGTCGGTGAGCATCTGGTCATCTGCGCCGGCACGCTGGCCGACATATATATAGAGATGGAGGGCGAGGTGACATGGTTCGGCAAACCCTACCGTCAGGTTTATAGCCATTGCCTGTCTGCCATGCCCGGCATGCGCGTTTTGGCTGTCGGCGATGCCATGCCGACCGATATTGCCGGCGCCACGGGGGCGGGAATCGACTCGATTCTGGTTACCGGCGGCATTCATAGGGAAAATTTCATCGCCGCCGCACAGCCGGGCACAGAGAATCAGGTTGAGGCGTTTTTTTCAGGGTTTCCCTACCGCCCCACCTATCTGGCTAAAAAACTGTTCTGGTGAAAAAGTTCAAATTTCTCTTTGTTTTCATTGAATTAATAGATGGTTAAAATTAGATAAAATTTGATGAAAATTTTGCATAAATGTCAATAAATTTGACGGTTTTAAGAAAAAGGCGTAAGATGAACTTATAAGCCTGAAGAAGGTGGTGTGGTATTTCTAGTCGGGGTAAAGCCATGAGCGAATCCAAGCGTAACAAAGGTACTTCTGTCGCAGCCTTCATGTTCATGCCGCAGTTTCATCTGTCCTTACGCGGTGCCGCACACGTCGTGCCGGTTTTCATGCGCACGCTGGCGCTTATGTTTGTTCAGGCCGGCCTGATCGAGCGCAACCACCCCGCAACGCGCTACGGTATCGAGGGTATCAAAAAATACTCTTTTGCCGAGCTGATGGGTGAAGCCTGGTTCAGCCTTCGCAGTCAGCGTGCTGATGTGCGCCAATGGGGTTTGTTTGTTTCCGTTATTATGATGATTGCGGTTTTTATTGCTGCAATCGTCACGTTCCTAATCAACGTGTTCTTTGGGCTGGGAACTGCCGCTTATGCGCAGGTTTTTTCGCATCCCGGTACCCCTTATGCCGGCGCCGGTAGTGATACCGATATCGCCAAGATGGGGGCAGCGATTGGTGGAGCAGGATCCGCTCCGCTGTTTGACATTCGTACAGCTTACGAGGGGAGTTTGACAGCTCCGAACACCAGCGCGGCTTCAGCGGATCTGGGTTTGATGTTGCTCGATAAAGTTTTGCGTCAAGCAACGGTTGGAAATGGTGGCGCATTGCAAACGGGCTTGACCGGCTTGATGCAGGTATACAACACTGGCGTCCTTGTGGTCGCCGCGATTATGATTTTCTGGATGATCCTGTCTATCGTTGTTGATACTGCCAAGACTGGCACTGTGGGCGGCGGTCGTCATAACATGGTCTGGACACCTATCCGCGTTGTCTTTGCGCTTGGTATCATGATTCCACTGGGCACGACGGGTTTTAGCTCGGGTCAGTTTGCTGTGATGAAACTGGCAGAATGGGGCTCTAACTTTGGTACGCGTGCTTGGTCTGGGTATGTGACGGGGGTAATCGGTACCGGCACCACTCTGCTGTCGCCTTTTAGTGCGGAATCAGCGTCTGCGATTGTTCATGGTTTGGGCAGACTCAAGACCTGTCAGGTCGCCTGGAATGCCGAAGCTGTGAAGCAAGGCAGCAGTCCCGGCTTTATGGTTCAGCGGCAGCCAGACAACAGATGGTTTCCTGGAGGAACTGTTCGTAATGCTTACACCAATAGATCCGTAGCTAATCTGTGCGGTACTATTGAATACACACGAGGTACGGTTGCGGCATCTCGCCGAGATACAAGCTCGATTGTCAATGCGATGGCACGGCGCGGCGGTGTCGCGGATGCTCTCCACAATGCTACAATGACCTTCCTTGATCAGATGAGAGGCGCTGTTGCAAACGACCTGCAGGACAACTCTCTTCTGATGCGGACAGCGCATGGATTTGGCTGTGCTTTCGTTCGCAATCATATGCAGGGTACTCCTAGCCCTGTGGATGCAGCTGGAGTCGGATGCACGGGCGGCGCGACCGCTCCCGTCAACTGCCCTGTAGATGCGACCGGTTTTCCGACTCTTCAATGCCATCAGGACATGGTGGGCATCTTGCGAAACAGTGTTGCTACGACATATGGAACTGCCCAAGGTGCTTTGACGAGTTATATTACCGGCCCCTTGGTTGCAGATATGACCAATAAAGGATGGGCGGGTATGGGCGTCTGGACCTATTACCTCAAAATATTGAACGATCTTGCTTTGGAGGCGCGTAAGGTAAACGTGACCCTCACTGCGGGAACAATGTGGGCTGCCCCATCACAAGATTGGCAGGGTGCTAATCCCCCTACAATTGAAGAGTTCGTAAAGGTCGTCACAACTGACTACGATCGTTGGTGGACAGCTCAGATGACAACCGACGCAGCGCAACAGACAGCTTATGCTGATCGTAATGCTTCGCTGGATGATCGTAATATTGATGTGGAAGCTCTTGAGAGCGATATTAGATCCGTCAGAAGCGGTAGTGGTCTTGCAGAAAGAATTATGAGAAGCATTCTGCCGGATCGATCCAGCGTCTTGGGTATGTTCCACATAGCAAACGATGCAAACACCTACCCATTCACTCGTTTGGTTGAAATCGGCCATAACATCATGGGATTGTTTGGCGGTATGCTGTTGGTGCTCAGCGTAATGCAATATGGTCTGGGTTACTTTTCTGGTGGCGTGAACAGTGCCTTGGCAAACCTGCTCAACTCGGGTCTTATGATGGGCGTTATGGCGGGTGCCATGATCTCTTTCTATATCCCGGTTCTGCCTCTGATCCGCACAACCTTTGCAGCGATGACCTGGATTATCTCGGTGTTCGAAGCTGTTGCGATGGTGCCGATTGCAGCCCTGAACTTCTTGACCTCGGTCGGTGAAGGCATGGGTGCACGGGAGGTCTGGATACTCTGGCTTAACGTACTGTTGCGACCGGTACTTGTCGTTATTGGTTACGTTGGTGCAACGCTTGTCTTCAATGCCTTCGCTATTTACTTCTCGACCAACTTTGCGAACGGTATGGCTGCGCTATATAGCGGAACCATGAGTGGTATTACAATGTTCATGTCCTATCTTGCCTATACAGTGATTTATGTCGGGGCAATTTATACGGCCGCAAATACGACCTTTAAGATGCTGGATATGATCCCTGATGCAATGATGCGTTGGATTGGTGGTCGTGCAGATACAAGCTTTACGGACGATAACAGTGCCGGCATGATGTATGCCGCTGCTGGACTTGCCCAAAGCTTCAAAACGGCTAACCCCAACCCGAAAAAGCCGCCAAAGGCTCCCCCTGCTGACATGAAGCCGCTAGGATGATCCAGGGCTGTCTTATCTAAAAAAGAAAAACCACCGGATTTCAAATCCGGTGGTTTTTTTGTGGAGATTATCGTTCGTTTTATCTCTAAACCCGTGCCTTGCACCGCAGGCGTGCAGGCGGTATAGTGAAATCCAGTGCCTTTTATGGCTTAAGGTTTTGTATTATCAGGGGATTTCATATGTTTCGGATGCCTGTTTCCGTGTTGTTTTCCGCCGCTGCCTTGGGGCTTGGGTTGTTTTGTATTTTGGGTGTGCCGGCGCTCTCACTGGCTTCGGAAACGGCCAATGCCCGGCCCGCCGCGCTGCACGGTATCGCCATGCACGGGGAGCCGAAATACGGGCCGGACTTCACGCATCTTGAATACGTCAATCCCGATGCGCCCAAGGGTGGGGAGCTGCGGCTTGCGGCCTTTGGCACTTTTGACAATCTTAACCCCTATATCCTGCGCGGCGATACGGCGCCGGGGCTGGGTATGACGTTCCAGACATTGCTTGTCAGCACCGAAGACGAAGCCTTCAGCGAATACGGCCTGATTGCCGAAACCATCGAAATGCCCGAAGACCGCAGCTCGGTTACGTTTAACCTGCGTCCGCAGGCGAAGTTTCATGACGGCAAGCCGATCACAACCGCCGATGTGGTCTGGAGCTTTGAAACGCTGATGGAAAAAGGGCATCCGTTTTATCGCGCCTATTACGGCAACGTCAAAAAAGCAACCGCCGAAACGCCGCAGCGCGTGACGTTTGAATTCAACATGGCGGGCAACCGTGAATTGCCGCTGATAATGGGCCAGATGCCGATCCTGCCCAAACATGTCTTCGAAGGCAAAGATTTCGCCACAACAACGTTGACCCCCATCACCGGCAGCGGCCCCTATAAAGTGCGCAGCGTCGATGCCGGCCGCCGCATCGTTTACGAACGCGTGCAAGACTGGTGGGCCAAAGACCTGCCAATTATGCGTGGACAATATAATTTCGATACACTGACGTATGAAATGTTCCGCGACGAAACCGTCTTGCTGCAGGCTTTGTTCGCCGGCACCTATGATGTGCGCATTGAAAATATCGCCAAGTCGTGGGAATCCGAATACAGCGGCCAGCGTGCGGTGCGCGACGGGCTGATTAAGAAAGAAGAAATTCCGCACAGCCTGCCCGCCGGCATGCAGGCCTTTGCCCTGAATACCCGCCGCGATGTTTTTGCCGATCCGCAGGTGCGTGCTGCGCTCAATTACGCGTTTGATTTTGAATGGTCGAACCGTCAATTTGCGCATGGTACATATGTGCGCACCGGCAGTTATTTCGCCAACTCCGAACTCGCCTCCAGCGGTTTACCGCAGGGGCGCGAGCTGGAAATTCTCGAAGCCTTCCGCGGGCAATTGCCCGACGAGGTTTTTACAAAGGAATACAAAAACCCCATCACCAGCGGCAATGGAAATGATATGCGCGCGCAGCTGACCATCGCGCGCGGCATGCTGGAGGCGGCAGGCTGGAAGATGGGTAAAAACAAGCTGCTTGTCAAAGATGGCAAAGAATTCAAATTCGAATTTCTGGTCCAAAGCCCGGCCTTCGCGCGCTGGATCGACCCGATGATTGGCAATCTGCGGCGCCTCGGTATTGCCGCCACACTGCGCGTTGTCGATACGGCGCAATATCAGAAGCGTATGGATGATTTCGATTTTGACGTCACCGTGGCCACTTTTGGCCAATCCCTGTCGCCCGGTAACGAACAGCGCGATTTCTGGAGCAGTGAAAAAGCCGACGTCAACGGCAGCCGTAACATCATCGGCATTAAAAACCCTGTGGTGGATGCGCTCATCGACCAGATTATTTCGGCCCCTGACCGTGAAGAGCTGGTGGCGCGCACGCGTGCGCTCGACCGCGTCCTGCTCTGGGGACATTACGTTGTGCCGCAGTGGCATGTCAGCTATCACCGTGTGGCTTATTGGGATAAATTCGGCCGTCCCGATGTCGCACCCAAATACGGCCTTGGCATCACCAGCACATGGTGGGTCGATGCGCAGAAAGATGCCGCGCTGAAACGCCGTGCGGACGGACAAAAAAAGAAATAAACGGGAATAACACGCAATATGGCCGCCTATATCCTTCGCCGCTTGCTCTTGATGATACCGACGCTCTTCGGCATCATCTTGCTGAATTTTTTAATAGTGCAGATTGCGCCCGGTGGGCCGGTCGAGCAGATGATTGCAAAATTGCAAGGCATGAATGTTTCGGCGACCGAACGCTTTTCGGGCGGCGGTTCGGATACCGGCGCGGCGACGCAGATGATGCAGCAACAAATGACCGGCGGGGGTGGCAGCAGCGCGGGCAAATACCGCGGTGCGCAGGGGCTTGATCCGGAATTTATCAAATCGCTTGAAAAGCAATTCGGTTTCGACAAGCCGCTGGGCGAGCGGTTTTTTCTCATGCTCCGCAATTATATCAAGTTTGATTTCGGGCATAGCTATTTCCGCGACCGCAGCGTGGTGGATCTGGTGCTTGAAAAAATGCCGGTCTCGATTTCTCTCGGTCTTTGGACAACGCTGCTCATTTATCTGATTTCTATTCCGCTGGGTATTCGCAAGGCCGTGCGCGATGGCTCGCCTTTTGATATCTGGACAAGCGGCGTGATTATTGCGGGCTATGCTATTCCGGGGTTTTTGTTCGCGATCTTTCTGATTGTGGTCTTCGCGGGCGGAAAATATTTTGATCTTTTCCCGCTGCGCGGGCTGGTATCGGACAACTGGCATGACCTCAGCTGGCCGAAGCGTATTCTGGATTATCTCTGGCATATGACGCTGCCTGTTTTGTCGATGGTGATTGGCGGCTTTGCGGGTTTGACGATCTTGACCAAAAACTCTTTCCTCGAAGAGATCAATAAGCAATATGTACTGACCGCACGCGCCAAAGGCCTGCCAGAAAATAAAATCCTTTATGGCCATGTCTTTCGCAACGCCATGCTGGTTGTGATTGCGGGCTTTCCCGCCGCGCTGATGGGGATTTTTCTGACCGGCTCTTTGCTGATTGAAACGATTTTCTCGCTTGATGGGCTTGGGTTGCTGGGCTTTGAATCCGCGCTCAGCCGCGATTATCCGGTGATGTTTGGCACATTGTATATTTTTACCCTGCTGGGATTTGTCATTAAGCTGGTCAGCGATATGACGATGACATGGGTCGACCCGCGCATTGATTTCAACGCGCAAGGGGCACGCTGATGACCGCGCGTTTTTCCCCCATTACCGAACGCCGCCTGCTACAATTCCGGCGAAATCGGCGCGGCTGGTATGCGCTGTGGATATTTCTCTTTCTGTTTTTTGGCACGCTGGGGGCGGAGCTGGTCGCCAATGACAAACCTATCCTGGTCAAATATGACGGCGCATTTTATATGCCGGTTTTAAAATCCTATGCCGAAACGGCTTTCGGCGGCGAATTTGAAACAGAGGCCGATTACCGTGACCCTTACGTGCAAGAGCTGATCAACGAAAAAGGCTGGATGGTCTGGCCGCTGATCCGTTATTCCTATCGCACCATCAACTATAACCTGCAAGTGCCGGCGCCCGCGCCGCCATCTGCCGAAAACTGGCTGGGGACGGATGATCAGGGCAGGGATGTGACGGCGCGGCTGATTTACGGCTTTCGCATTTCGGTTCTGTTTGGCCTGACGCTGACGCTGCTGAGCAGTTTTATCGGTATTATTGTGGGGGCGATGGAGGGCTATTTTGGCGGCTGGTTCGACCTGCTGTCACAGCGGTTCATTGAAATTTGGGGCGGTATGCCCGTGCTCTTTCTGCTGATTATCATGTCGAGCGTCATCACGCCGGGCTTTTTCACGCTGCTGGGCCTGATGCTTTTGTTTTCGTGGATGACACTGGTGGATGTTGTGCGTGCGGAATTCCTCAAGGCGCGCAATCTTGATTATATTCGCGCCGCCAAGGCACTGGGGGTTTCGACGCCTGTGATCATGTTCCGCCATGCGCTGCCAAATGCGATGGTGGCAACGCTGAGTTTGATGCCCTTTGTACTGACAGGTTCGATCACGGTTTTGACCAGTCTCGACTTTCTCGGCTTTGGTCTGCCGCCGGGTTCGCCGTCGCTGGGGGAGCTTCTGTCGCAGGGCAAAAATAATTTGCAGGCGCCATGGCTGGGGATTACGGCCTTTTTCTCGCTGGCGATTATGCTCAGCCTGCTGACGTTTATCGGCGAAGCGGTGCGCGACGCTTTTGATCCGCGCAAGATTTTCCGGGAGTGACTGATATGACCACGCCTTTGCTCGAGATTAAAAATCTCTCCGTCGATTTCGTCAACGGACCGAACCGCACGCAGGCGGTCAAGAACCTCAGCTTTTCGATTGCGCGCGGCGAGACGCTGGCGGTGGTCGGAGAATCCGGCTCCGGAAAATCGGTAACGGCGCTGTCGGTCTTGCAGCTGCTGCCTTATCCGGTGGCGCAGCATCCTTCCGGATCAGTTATTTTTGACGGGCAGGAAATGATGGGGGCGAACAAGGATGCGCTGCGCAAAATCCGCGGCAACCGTGTGTCGATGATTTTTCAGGAGCCGATGACATCGCTCAACCCGCTGCATACGATTGAAAAGCAAATCAGCGAAGTATTATTTCTGCACAAAAAGATGACGCCGGTACAGGCGCGCGCGCGCGTGATCGAACTGCTCGGCCTGGTCGGTTTGCAAAACCTGACCACGCGTCTGGGTGCCTATCCGCATCAACTGTCGGGCGGGCAGCGCCAACGGGTGATGATTGCCATGGCGCTGGCGAATGATCCGGATTTGCTGATCGCGGATGAACCCACCACTGCGGTGGATGTGACCGTGCAGGCGCAGCTGCTCAAGCTGCTGTCTGATTTGCAGAAAAAGATGGGGATGGCAATTTTGCTGATTACCCATGATTTGTCGATTGTCCGCAAAATGGCGGACCGCGTGGCGGTCATGTACCGCGGCGAGCTGGTGGAGCTGGCCGAAACGAAGGCCTTATTTGAAACGCCGCAGCACGAATATACCCGCATGCTGCTGGCCGCGCAGCCCAAGGGCACGCCGAACCCGGTCAACCAGAACGCGCCGCCGATTTTGCAGGCGCAGGGTTTAAAAGTCTGGTTCCCGATCAAAAAAGGCGTTTTTCAGCGCGTGGTTGATCATGTGAAGGCTGTCGACGGTGTTGATATCACTGTGCGGCGCGGGCAAACACTTGGCGTGGTCGGGGAGTCGGGCTCTGGCAAGACAACGCTTGGCCTTGCGCTGCTGCGGCTTGTGCGCAGCGAAGGTCCGGTCTTGTTTAACGGCCGCCAGATGTCGGATATGTCTGACAAGGATATGCGCAGCCTGCGCCGCGATATGCAGGTGGTGTTTCAGGATCCGTATGGGTCTCTGTCGCCGCGGTTGTCGGTCGGGCAGATCGTCAGCGAAGGGCTGGAAGTGCATTTCGGCGATCTGCCGCGCAGCGAGCGCGAAGACCGCGTCGTGCAGGCACTGCGCGAAGTCGGGCTTGACCCGGACACGCGCCACCGTTATCCGCATGAATTTTCAGGCGGCCAGCGCCAGCGTATTGCGATTGCGCGCGCGATGGTCCTGAACCCGAAATTTGTGATACTGGACGAGCCGACCTCGGCACTGGATATGTCCGTACAGGCGCAGATTGTCGATCTTTTGCGCGGGCTTCAGGAAAAACATCATCTGGCCTATATGTTTATCAGCCACGACCTGCGCGTTGTGCGTGCGATGTCGCACGAGGTAATGGTTATGCGCGGCGGCGTAGTGGTGGAGCGCGGCGAAACCAGCCAGATTTTCGATAGCCCCAACGAAGATTATACCCGCGCGCTGATTGCCGCCGCCTTGAATATCGACGTTGTCGAGGCCGCATAGGCTTTGGATACCTGAAACAAAAAAGGCGGGAAATTTTCCCGCCTTTTTTGTTTATGCCGCCTGCTTTTGTGTGGCGGGCGGGTTTTTGAATTGCGCCAGCAGGCGCTGCTTTTCTTCTTCGGCTTTCTGTACGTTGGCTTCCTTGACATGGCCATAGCCGCGGATTTGCTCGGGCAGGCGGGCGATGTCGACCAGCGTGGCGTAATTATCGGCAGTCAGCTGCGGCAAAAGCTCTTCCAGCGTTTGTTTATACTCCGTGATCATGCGGCGTTCCATCTTGCGCTCGGCGGTATATCCAAAGACATCAAGTGGCGTGCCGCGCAGGGATTTGAATTTGGCAAGCAGGCCAAAAGCCTTCAGCATCCACGGGCCGAATTCCATTTTCTTCAAATGGCCGGTTTCGGCGTCGCGGCGCGCGAGCAGCGGCGGGGCGAGGTTGAATTTCAGTTTGATATCACCCTCGAAAGTGTTTTTGATCTGCGCAAGGAAAGCGCCATCGGTGTAAAGCCGCGCGACTTCGTATTCGTCTTTATACGCCATCAACTTGTAAAGGTATTTGGCGGCGGCTTCGGTCAAATCGCCGGCTTTGCCGTGCAGGCGAATCTCTGCATCGCGCACCTGCGTGACGAATTTTTCGTAGCTTTCGGCATAGCTGGCGCTCTGGTAAGCGGTCAGCGACTGGCTGCGGCGCGCGATTTGTTCTTCCGGCGTTTGCGACAGGCGGCGATGCGCCAGTGCCGTGTCATCCACCGGCTTCGGCAGGGCAATCTCGACGGTTTTTTCAAGGTTCCATGCGGCGCGGCGCCCCCAGATGAAGGCTTTCTGGTTCATCTTGACCGCGGCGCCGTTCAGTTCGATCGCCTGCATGATTGCGTCCTGCGCAACGGGCACGCTGCCCATCTGATAGGCAAAGCCGAGCATGAACATATTGGTCGCAATCGAATTGCCAAGCAGGGCGGTGGCGATCGCAGAAGCATCCAGCGTGCGCAGGTTGTCTTCGCCGGTCAGGCCTTTCAGGCGTTCGATGATCGACAGCACCGGAATATCCCAGTTCGGATTTTTGGTAAATTCGCCCGTTTGCAGTTTTTGCGTATTGAGGAAGACTTTTGTGCCGCCAAGATCTGCACCCAGTGGGCGGATTTTGGACAGGCAATCGCCGTCTGCGGTGACAAGCAGGTCACAGCCGATAATCGCCGTCGCGCCAGCCGTGCCGATGCGTACGGTATGAATATCCTCCGTCTTGCGCGCGATGCGGATATGGCTCGTGACCGCGCCGCCTTTTTGGGCGAGGCCGGTCTGGTCCATGGTCGTCACGCCTTTGCCTTCTATATGCGCCGCCATGGCAAGGATCGCGCCGATGGTGACAACGCCCGTACCGCCGATGCCCGTCACCAGAACGGCGGCAGGTTCGGACAGGTCGCCGTAATCCGGCTCCGGCATGTCTTTGAAAAAGGCTTCGATGCTGTCATCGACACCGGTTGCGGCAGGCTTTTTCAAATCGCCGCCAAGGACGGTAACAAAGCTGGGGCAGAAACCTTTGACGCAGGAATAATCTTTGTTGCAGGTCGACTGGTCGATCTGGCGTTTGCGGCCGAATTCGGTTTCGATCGGGGCGATGGAAACGCAGTTCGACTGCACGCCGCAATCGCCGCAGCCTTCGCAGACGCGCTCGTTGATGATGATGCGCTTGGCGGGGTCTACCATCGTGCCGCGTTTGCGGCGGCGCCGTTTTTCGGCGGCGCAGGTCTGGTCGTAGATCAGGATGGTGGTGCCTTCGACATCGCGCATTTCTTTCTGGATTTTGTCCAGATCGGCGCGGTGGCTGACATCGACATCGGCGGGAATTTTAACGGAATCATATTTCTCCGGCTCGTCGGTGACGATGCGGATTTGCTTGACGCCTTCGGCCGCGACCTGCGCGATAATCATCGGTACCGAAAGCTCGCCGTCCACATGCTGCCCGCCGGTCATGGCGACAGCATCGTTGTAGAGGATTTTATAGGTGATATTGATCTTGGCGGCCACAGCGGCACGAATGGCCAAAAGACCTGAGTGGAAATAGGTGCCGTCACCAAGGTTGGCAAAGATATGTTTTTCGGTCGTAAAGGGCGCCTGACCAATCCACGGCGCACCTTCGCCGCCCATTTGCGTGAAGGGGCCGGTGTATTCGGGGCGGATCCATGTCGCCATGTAATGGCAACCGATGCCGGCCAGGGCGCGGCTGCCCTCCGGCACTTTGGTCGATGTATTGTGCGGGCAGCCGGAGCAGAAATAGGGCAGGCGCGCCACCGGCGCAGGCTTGCCGCGCACCGAACTGTTGCGGTTGTAGATGTCAAGACGCGCGGCAAAGGGGGCGACATCGGTAATTGTTTTAAGCCGCGCGACAATCGCTTCGGCGATTTGCAGCACGGACAGTTCATAGTGTTCCGGCAACAGCGGCGCGCCGCGGTCGTCGGTCTTGCCGGTCACGCGCGGGCGTTTGTCGGCGGGCATGTGATAGAGGTGGCTGCGGATTTGCTCTTCCATCACGCCGCGTTTTTCTTCGACGACCAGAATTTCATCGACCTGTTCGGCCAGATGCAAAATGCCGTGCATGTCCATCGGCCAGACGAGCGCGACTTTGTAGACGGCGATGCCCAGTTCTTCGGCACGCGCGGGACTGATGCCGAGGTCGCTGAGCGCCTGCATGGTATCCATCCAGCCCTTGCCGGTCGAGACGATGCCGATGCGTTTTTTGGCGGGGTTGATGGTATAGCGGTCAAGGCCGTTGGCGCGTGCGTAGGCAGTGGCGGCGGGCAGCTTGAAATGGATCAGGCGTTTTTCCTGTTCCAGCGGCGGGTCATACCAGCGGATGTTGAGACCGTCGCGCGGCATCTCGATATCGCTCGGCGTGTTGAAAGTCAGGGCGAAGGGATCGGAGAAAACGGATGCGGAGCTGTCGGCAAATTCGCTGATGATCTTAAAGCCGGTCCAGCAGCCCGAAAAGCGAGACATGGCAATGCCGTGCAGGCCAAGGAACAAGCCGTCTTCGATCCCCGCGGGATGCAGCACGGGAACGAGCGAGTGGATAAAAGCATATTCCGACTGGTGCGGCAGTGTTGATGATTTGCAGGCGTGATCGTCACCGGCAAAGGCCAGCACGCCGCCGTGTTTCGCCGTGCCCGCAGCATTCGCGTGTTTGATAACATCGATGGAGCGGTCAACGCCGGGGCCTTTGCCGTACCACATGCCGACCACGCCGTCATGCGTTGCGCCCTTACCGAGGTGCAGCTGCTGGCTGCCCCAGACAGACGTCGCGCCGAGGTCTTCGTTGACGCCGGGGTGAAATTTGATGTCATGCGCGTCGGTGAATTTCTGTGCCTGCTGAAACGCGATATCGAGCGCACCGAGCGGCGAGCCGCGATAGCCGGAAACAAACGTGCCGGTCTTCAGCCCCTTCGCGGCGTCCAGCTGGTGCTGCATCATCGCCATGCGCACAATCGCCTGCAGCCCGTTGAGGTAGATTTTACCCGAGGCCTCGGTGTATTTGTCGTCCAGTGTGACAGCCTTTTGCATGGCGCGTCTCTCCCCTGTGGCGATGGTAGATGGTTGATTCTTGCAAACACAGTTAAAGTAGTGTCGCGCAGGGGCTTGAGCAACTTAATTTCCCGTGTTTATTTGCGATAAGGTATATATTTTTGCAAAAATAGCATGGAAAATCAATATGTTGCGGCGCAGCACCGCTGGCAGCGGTTTCGCTGCGGCAAGTTTCTTTTGTTTTCAGGCGCGGCCTATGGTACATCATACCCCGCCGGACGGAAAACAACCGTCGTCCGAGATTTTATTTGGAAAGGGGTGATTACCATCGTACAGGTCATCGTACGCGATAATAACGTCGATCAGGCTCTGCGCGCACTTAAGAAAAAGATGCAGCGTGAAGGTCTGTTCCGCGAGATGAAACTGCGCCGTCACTACGAAAAGCCTTCTGTAAAGAAAGCTCGTGAGAAGTCGGAAGCAGTGCGTCGCTATCGCAAGCTGGAGCGCAAACGCAAGGAGCGCGACGGCGAATAAGATCATCAGTTTTCTGATGACCTATTCCAAATAAAAAAACCCCCGCGCGAGACGCCGGGGGTTTTTTCGTGATACCGCTTGTGTGCTTTACTTTGCTTGTCTGCACGGTTAAAAAATATAAAATGTTCGGGCAATTTGCCGAGGAGATTTCTATTGCGTTTGTTCATTCCGGATATCGTAAGTTTTTTTCAATGGATGGATGAAAATAACTACAAATATGCGGTTTTAAGAAGATTTCTCGACTTCAAGGCTACTTGGCCGACTATTCCCGAAACGGCGGAGTTCGATGTTTTGGTCGAGGACAGTGCATTGCCTGTCCTGAAAAAACGCTACGAATCTTTTACAAAGAAGCAAGGCGTAGAGTTTGATTTTTATACGCCCGCAGGAACAGATATCGGTGGAGAAATGGGGCTTCAATATTTTCCCGCCCCGCTTTCAAAGAAAATATTAGAGCATCGTCGCAAGTGGAATGATTTGTTTTACATTCCGGATGCACAGTCACATCTTTTGTCATTGCTCTATCATGTTTGTTACCGGAAAATGGAATCCTCCGGCATTCATCTGGATGATCCCGCACATTCAGAAGACTCTCGCTATCTTGCAGAAATTGAATGGCTCAAGGCGCAGCTGGGGATCAGTCTGGAAAACACTCTTTTAGCTTATCATGGCTATCTAAGGTCACTGGAATGCCATGCCAGCTATGAAGTTCTTTGTACCTATGTGCAGAACCAATTCGCGCATGACATCAAAAGCATGTTTATGGCGCAGCTGTTTCGGGAATTTAGCGGCGAGATGAATATGTTTGTGATCCGCGGCGTTGCCGTCAAAACCGGCACACATGCGGCGCTTATCAATATGCTGCGCGCGCATTACAAGACGATTTTGGTCAAAGATATTCCTTTTTTCACGCGCATCACCGAAAGCGGAAAAATGCGCGGTGGCAAATGGCGGCGCGGCGGGCGTCCGCATATTGTGGTACTTGTATTTGACCCGCATCCTCAGGAAACTTCCGAAGAAGACCGCAGTGTGCATGGCTATGTTTTTAACAGCCGTCAATTCGTGAAGCGCGGCTTCCGGGAATGGTTCACCAAAACGACGGGGCGCAAGGCCTCGGCCAACCCGCTACATTCGACCGATAACGAAGCGGAAGCGGTGGGGCATTTCCCGATGTTTTTCTCGCCGCACGAACAGGAAGATATCTTTTTGCGGCTTAAAGAGCTGCGGAGCATTTCATCGTGAGAGCGCTGAAACGAATCTATGCCCGCATCCGCGGTGAGGTCAAAATCGCCCCGCGCCGCCGTGCGGTGGCGCGTGCGCTTCAGACGCATTTCGGGTTGCCCACCGTGCCGGATCTGGTTTTATCGGGCAGCCGCGGCCATGACAGTATTTACAAGGTCACGGCTGAAGGTCAGACAATCGGCATGCTGCGTCTGGTTAATCCATATCGCCGCCGCAAGACAGCCGTATCGAATATGCCCTTTATTTCTGTGCCGGAAACCGAGCGCGCCGCCCGCGAGGCTGCCGCTTATCAGGCAGGCAGTGCCGCAGGCCTGACGCCCCAGCCGGTCTGGCAGGATAAAGATGCATTGTGCTGCGCCTATCTGCCGCTGTCGCCGCTGCATAACAGTCTTTTGGTAGAGCGCGGACTGGCGTGGCAGCTGGTCATGGCCGCCAGCGCGGCGCTCAAACGCCTGCATGCGCTGGGGGTGGTGCATGCCGATGCGTCGCTTGCCAATACACTGGCCGATGAAAAGATGACACAGATCGTCTTCGTTGATTTTGAATACGTACCTGCACCGCATATAAGTGCATCAGCAGCAAGGCTCTATGACTATCTGCGCCTGCTGGAAAGCACGTGGAAATTCATGCCCGAAGATCTGAAAACCGAATATGCGGATTGGATCGCCTTTATGGCAGAGGTTTCTGCGGCGGAGGGGTTTTCTGAGGGGGATCTTGCGCCACTGCTGCCCGCCTTGCCGCAGCTGTCATCGCAGGCGGATCTGTATGCGGCGTTGCGGCGCGTCCTGTCCGGCGCCTCAGTCTAGCGTTTTTTTTTAGGGTTGTGATGTTTTACGCAGGGCGGGTTTGCCTGGCAGGTTGTCGTTGACCGTGCCGCCCTGACGCTGCAGTTCAGCACTTGCGGTTTCGATGGCGGCGCGATCGATAGTGTCAAAAGATTGCGGCGGCAGGGTGACTTCGGCGCCGGTTTTGAGGTTCTCCGATATGGTCATGCGCTCGCGGCTTTCGAAATTGAACAGATGCGTGATGCGGCGGTTGAGCGGCACCATCGTCTGCACCTGCGCGATGCTATGTGCGCCCACACGCAGCCAGCTTTCGCCCGAGGCTTCATCCTGCGCCGCTTCTTGCGCCGCGGCGGGTTTTTGCACAAAGGATGCATCTTCCGCGGCGCGGATGGCCTTGGCGCAGTGCCGTTTGTCTTTTTTAAGGGCAGCGGCTTCGGCGGTGAGGCCTTCGTTATTTTCAAGATCGCGGCGTGCACCGGCGGCCAGCAGGGCTTCGACCATGCCGACATGGCCATTCACGGCGGCCATATGCAGGGCGGTATTACCGTCGCTGGGCAGCCGCGCATCCAGATCGGCAATACCGTTTGCGGCTTTGAGGACGTTGAATCCTTCGACGCTGCCGTGCTGGGCAAGATAATGCACGGGATGATAATTGTATGAATCCTGTACGACTTTTGTATTTGCGCCGCGCTCGATCAGCAGGGCGATCGTTTTTACATCACGGTTGGAACAGGCGCGCATAAATGATTTCCCGTCGTCTATTTCTGCGCCGTGATCCAGCATCAGTCGGGCGTTTTCTGTGCGCTGGTGATGGACGGCATGGCCAAAGACCGAAAGTCCGTCGTTGTCGGTGGCCTTGGGGTTTGCGCCGCGGGCGATCAGCAGTTCGGCGAAATCCGTGCTGTGGTGTTTTACGGCCAGCATCAGCGCCGTGCGGCCGCCGCGCATGCGCGTATCAACCTCGGCGCCGCTCTCGAGCAGCAGGGGGATCATGTTGATCTGGCGGTGTTCGACGGCGATATGCAGCGCATGGAAGCCGTCGTCGCTGAGCGGGCCCAGCCATTCGACCAGCCGGTCGGTATTCGCCAGATGTTCGCGCACCAGCGCTTCGTCACCCTCGCGGATGGCGCGCAGCAGTTTTTTGCGGGAATGAAACATCGCCATGGCGATTCCTTACAGCGTTTTTGTCGGGGCTGTGCAGAATATGGCAAATTTAAGAAGGCGGGTCAACCCACCGCTTACATGAAAAAACCGTTTATTTTCTTTGATTTAGCAGATGGTGCCGCCGGTTTGTGGATGGGCTGCGTCGATTGTTTCAGGAAATCGGCGGCTTTGCTATCCAGCTTTTCAACCAGTGGCAGCAGCGTTTGCGCCACCTGTGCGTGATAGTCGTTGAGCCATGTCAACTCCTCGTCGCTCATCAGCGCGGGTTCGATCAGGTTGCGGTCTACAGGGGCGAGGGTGAGGGTTTTGAAGCCGAGGAGTTTTTTGCCATGCTCGTCCGTCTTGCCGGTATCGATCACGGTCACCAGCGTTTCGATGCGGATGCCGTATTCGCCCGCTTTGTAAAAGCCGGGTTCGTTGGAGATAATCATGCCCGGCTCCAGCGGCACAGTGGTTGCGCGCGGCGAAATCCCGCAGGGGCCTTCATGGACGGACAGGTAACTGCCCACGCCGTGGCCGGTGCCATGCGCGAAATCGAGCCCGACTTCTTTGAGCGCGGCGCGGGCTTTGACGTCCAACTTGTCGCCTGTGGTGCCTTCGGGGAAAACAGCCATGGCAACGGCGATGTGGCCTTTCAGCACGCGCGTGAAGTTTTCTTTCATTTCTGGCGTAGGGGTACCGACGGCGATGGTGCGGGTGATGTCGGTGGTGCCGTCCAGATACTGCGCGCCGCTATCGACCAGATAGACCGGGCCGGAGAGCAGGGGCTGGTTGGTCTCTTCGCTGGATCTGTAATGCACAATCGCGCCATTGCCACCGGAGCCGGAAATGGTGTCAAAGCTGAGGCCGCGGAAGTTTTCACCTTCTGCGCGCATATCCTGCAAAAGCTGCGTGGCGGAAAGCTCGTCATGTTTGGCGGCGGCGCCTTGCTCGCTGAGCGCGGAGAGGAAGCGCACAACCGCAACGCCGTCGCGGATATGGGCGTTGATCGCGCCCTGAATTTCAACATCGTTTTTCTTGGCCTTCATCAATTGCAGCGGGCTGCGCGCGACATGGGGTGCAGCGCCGGCGTCTTCAATAAGGGCCTCGACTTTCGCGGGGGCGGCGGCGGGGTCGATCCAGATTTTTTTGTTGTCCTGGGCCAGTTTCCCGATATGGCCCGAAAAGGCCTCCAGCGGATGAAGACGCACATCTGTTCCAACCCATGTGCGGGTGTCATCCGTCACTTTTTCGGCATCGATAAACCAATCCACCGTGCCATCCTTGTGTGCAATCGCATAGGACAGGGCAAAGGGCGTGCAGGGTACATCGCCGCCGCGGATATTCAGCAGCCAGCAGATTTCTTCGGGCAGGGTGATCGCCAGCGCATCCGCGCCTGCGGCTGTCAAGGCGCTTGCAAGTTCCTGCCGTTTTACGTCCGAAGCCTTGCCCGCATATTGCAGCGGATGCGGTACCACGGGCGCCAGCGGGGCGGGTGGCTGCGCGGTCCATGCGGCATCCAGCGGATTGTCGTCCAGCAGCACCAGCGTACCGCCCGCACGTTCGACGGCGTCGCGGATTTTTTTGATGTCGTTCGGTGTGTGCACCCAGGGGTCGATGCCGAAACGCGCGCCTTTTGGCAGGTTTTTCTCGATCCATTCGACCGGTGTCATGGTCGGCGCGGGCGGCTGGTCTTCGGACAGGCTGCAAATATCGAAATCTTTTTGATCGACCTGTGTTTGTGCCTGCAGCGTATAGCGGCCATCGGTGAAAAAGGCGGCTTTGTCTGTCAGGGCGACGGCATAACCGGCCGAGCCGGTGAAGCCGGTGATCCATTCCAGGCGCTCGGCGCGGGCGGGGACGTATTCGCCCTGAAATTCATCGGCACGGGGAATAAAAAAACCGTCGATATGGCGTTTGGCCATTTCCGCGCGCAGGGCGGCAAGGCGGCCGCCTGCCGGTTCGGCTGCGGGTTTCAGCGTTTCGCGCAGGGCAGAAAGCTGCGCCACAACTTCGGCGTCGCCACCGATTTTAAAAAGTTTTGTCCAGCGCAGAGGATCGCCAAGATCATCCGGTGCGGCGTTGATGCCGGAGAGGATTTTTTTGATGGTAGCAAGGCTGCGGTCTTCGCCGGCCGCCGCCAGCAGTTTTGACAGATGTTCATCGCCTTTGTATGACATGCGCTACTCCAGACAGATCCAGGTGATTTCGTGCTTGTTATTATAAAGGTGGAAGGCGGTCGATCCAGCGATTTCAAGGAAAGATTCTGTCGTTTTGAAATCGGTTTCGCCTTGGAATTTAATGGTGCAAATCATGTTTCTGACAAGGCCGGAAGCCTTCCATTCCGAAACCAGCCGCAAGAGCCTTTCGGGGTAGCAGATGATATCCGAAAACAGCCAGTCGACCGCGCCAATCTCGGCGGGTTTGAGGGCAAAGGCGCTTTGCGGCACATAGCGCACCTTGGGCAGGCTGGCGATATGCGGGGCGAGGGGGGCTTTGTCGACGGCGATCACCTCTGCGCCCAGCCCTTGCAAAACCCATGTCCAGCCGCCGGGGCAGGCACCAAGATCGAGGCAGGTGTCGCCGGCCTGCGGCATGCGTCCGGCGCGCGTTAAAGCTTCCCACAATTTCAGATAGGCGCGGTTGGGCGGCTCTTCCTTGTCTTCGTCAAAAACAAAAGCGCCGTTCGGCACGGGGCTGGAACAGTCGGATGCGGCCAGCATCAGGTTATCGCGCAAAAGCGTCCATGACCCCAGCGGGGATGTCGGCAAAGGCTTGCCAAACACAAGCGGCTTGCCCGAAATATGCGGCAGTTTTTCGGTGACCAGTTTGCTGCGGCGATGAAAATCAAACGCATAGTTCGCCCAGCTGCGCTGGATCGCGCGCAGTTTTTTTGCGGCATCGCCGATAGACTCAATTTCGATATATTGCGGATTGCGCCAGATATTTTCGGCCCAGACGGCATGCGCGGGCGGGCCATCGGCAATGACCAGCCGGTCATAGACGTCGCGCACGCGTGGTCCCAGCTCGGCCACAAGGTCATCGGTAAAACCATCGGCAGCCAGATAGGCGGAAAAAGGGGCAGAATTGTCAGGTGATGCGCTCATGCGCGCAGTTTAACCGTTTGCCGGTTTTTGCAAAGCAGATTTTAGCACGGGTTTTTTTGTGCTGATGCCGGTTTCAAAAGAATTGGCGATATCATTATCAGCGACAACGGCGTTGCGCGCGCTGAAATGGATGATTTCCTGCTGGAATTTGACCAGCGCGTCGGGGTCTTTTTTGAAATCATAGGTTTTTGAACGAATAAGGTTGCGCAGCTTGCCGTCTTTGATTTCCCCGTGCGTGCCTTGATACCGAATGTCAAAATCCGACAGTGATACTTTTAGGCAGGGTTTATCACTTTCCTTGACGGTGATCGAAAACAGCCGGTGAATGTGGTTGATACGCAGGATGCCAAAAATCGGCGTGATGACAGATGTATCCGGCCGCAGGGCAAAAGCCTGCTGCGAACTATCGCCGGAAATTTCCAGCGAGACGTCTATTCCGCCTGCGCGCAAATCGGCAATCGCGCCGCTGATGTCTTGCAGGGCGGTGTTGAATCCGGTCTCTTCGCCCCATTTGGCGAATTTGGCTTTGCGCGCGTTAAATTCTTCGCGGATCTGTTCGGGTGCCAGTTTTTTCATGATAGGCGATATTAGCCATATCGCTGCGCTCGGTCAATATGAAAAACATAGGCACTTTCAAGCGGCTGTCCGTGCCTTCCGGCTTGTGCTTTCGGCGTGCTCGGGGATAATACAGGTGCTGAAATCAAAAGATATATTATGAACAAAGAGGCCCCATGACCGCAGAGAACGCCCGCAGCACGCAAAAGCAGACCCATACCATTCACCCCGGCATTCTGCGCGAATACGATATCCGCGGTACGGTGGGCGAGACGCTACGCGAAGAAGACTGCTATTTCATCGGCCGTGCTTTTGGCACGCTGGTCAAACGCCGCGGCGGGAAAAAAGTTGTTGTCGGTTTTGACGGGCGCGAAAGCTCGCCGGTTTTTTCTGACAGTGTTATGCGCGGCCTGACCGACTGCGGGCTGGATGTTGAAAACATCGGTCTGGGCCCCACGCCGATGGTCTACTTTGCCATGAAAACGCGCGGCATGGATGCGGCGGTGATGGTGACAGGCTCGCACAGCCCGCTCAGCTATAACGGTATCAAAATGGCCTATGGCACCGGCCCGTTTTACGGCAGCATGGTGCAGGAAATCGGCAAGCTTGCCGCGGCGGGTGATTTTGAATCCGGCACGGGCACGATCACCACAGCCGATGTACAGGATATCTATGTCGACCGCATGATGCAGGATTATCACGGCACGCGCGATCTTTCGGTCGCCTGGGATTGCGGCAACGGCGCGGCGGGCGAAATCATTCGCCGGCTTGTCAAAAAACTGCCGGGCAAACATGTGCTGCTGTTCGACGAGATTGACGGCACTTTCCCCAACCACCACCCCGACCCGACCGTTGCCAAAAACCTTGTCGATCTGCAAAAAGCGGTACGCGACAATGGCTGCGATATCGGCATCGGTTTTGACGGTGACGGTGACCGCATTGGTGCGGTGGATGCGGCGGGCAATATTCTCTGGGCGGATATCATCATGGCCGTCTATGCGGCCGAGGTGTTGAAAACGCATCCCGGCGCGCATGTTATTGCCGATGTCAAATGCAGCCGTGTGCTGTTTGACGAGATTGAACGCCTTGGCGGCAAGCCGGTGATGTGGAACACGGGGCATTCGCTTATCAAGGCACGCGCGCAGGAACTGCAATCGCCGCTGGCGGGTGAATTGGCGGGGCATATCTGTTTTGCCGATAAATATTACGGTTTTGACGATGCGCCTTATTGCGCTGTGCGCCTTTTGGATATCCTCAGCCGCAGCGGCAAGTCGCTTGGAGATCTTGTCTCGCATTTGCCGCGGATGGAAAACACACCTGAAGTGCGTTTTCATGTGCCGGCCGAACGTAAATTCAAAATCGCGCCTGAAATTCTGGCGCGGCTGCGCAGTGAAAATGCACAGGATGTATCAATCAACGATATCGACGGCGTGCGCGTGACAACGCCGGATGGCTGGTGGCTGATGCGCGCATCGAATACCGAAGATGTGCTGACCATCCGTGCCGAAGGGTTTAATACGGACGGCCTTGCAAGGCTCAAGGCGCAGCTGGTCTCGCAGCTGTCGCAAAGCGGCATCGGGTCGCCGTTCTGAATTGACGCAATTAGGGGAATGTAAAAATGAATGAAAATATGACACTGCATCCGCGCGTGCTGGAACTGATTGCCTCGCGCATTTGTCACGATCTTGTGAGCCCGGTCGGCGCCGTGAATAACGGTGTGGAGCTGATGCAGGAACTGGGCGAAGATGCGGGCGAAGAGGCCGTGCAGCTGATCGCGTCAAGCGCGCAGCAGGCATCTATCCGTCTCAAGGCTTTTCGTCTTTCTTATGGGGCCGCTGGTACGGACAAGAACGTCGGCTTCAAAGAAATCCGCGATGCCTTTCTCGAGCTGATCGGTCAGGGACGTATTCAGGCCGAATTCGAGCCTGAACTGGGTGTAAAATTCTCCATGCCGCCGCGCGGGTTTTTCAAGATATTGCTGAACCTGCTGGTGCTGGCCGAAGAATGCAACCACGGCGAAGGAAAAATTGCCGTCTCCGCGCTTGAAGGTAACAAGGGGCTGCGCATTCTGGTGACGGGAAATCATGCCGGTTTCCGTGACGGTGCCGAAGCGGCGCTGCGCGGCGAAACTCCTGCCGAAGACCTCGACCCGCGCTCCGTGCATGCCTATATCACCGGACGTTTTGCCGATTATTTTGGAATCGGTCTGACATGGCAGGCGCAAAAAGATTTCGGGCGTATCGAATTCAATCTCAAGGCCTGATACCCGCATACACATGCAGGCAGCGCTGCGCAGCGGTTTTTCATCGCGGCTTGCGCAAATCGTTTGCGTGCTGCATGCCCGCGGATGCATCTGCATAAGGCTAACCGAAACTTAATCCATTCGCGCCATCATTAAAGAGCGATGCCGTCGCATCGCACGCGGGGGTGGCATGCGGCTCGACGATATTCTTCAGGATTTTCTGAGCGAAGCGGAAGAGCGTTTTCAGGCGCTGGAGGCGCAGCTGGTCACGCTGGAGCAGCGGCCGGATGATATACGCGCATTGACCGACGTTTTTCGCGCGGCTCATAGCCTGAAGGGCACTTGCGGCTTTCTGGGTTTTCGCCGTCTGGGTGATCTGGCGCATGCGGCGGAAGATCTGTTATCGCAGGCACGCGGCAGCGCGCGCGGTCTGCCGGCGGGGTCGGTTCCGCTTTTGCTGGCGGCGCTTGACAGCATGCGTTTGATCGTGGCGCAGATCAAAAGCAGCGGGGCAGAGCCGGAAGAGACCCTGCCGCAGGAGCAAAGCCTGCGCACCGCGCTGGCCGCGGCGGCGGAAGGCAAACCGTTTAATCTATACGGCCTGTCCGGCCATGCAGCCCATACGCCCGTGCCTGCACCTGTTCTGCGTGTCCAAAGCGATATTTTCGACAATCTTCTGGCACTGAGCGGCGAAATTGCTCTTGCCAGCGAACGGCTGAAGCGGGCCGCGGTCATAGATAGCGCCGGTGCCGCACAATTCGCCCAGCTGACCCAAAATTTGCAGGCCGAAGTGCTGCGCGGGCGTTTGCAGCCGGTGATGGAAGCCTGGCGCAGTTTGCCGCGGCTGGTGCGTGACCTTGCCGCGGGCGCAGGGCTATCGGTGCGGCTGGAAACAGAGGGCAGCGAAACGCTGCTAGACCGGCAGGTGCTGGATGTTATCCGCGATCCGATTGCGCATCTGGTACGCAATTGTCTGTCGCATGGTATCGAGTCGTATGAAACCCGCCGCGCTGCCGGAAAACCGCCGGAGGGTGTTATTCGTCTTTCTGCGCGCGCTGCCGAAGGGCAGGTCATCATTACGATTTCCGATGACGGCCGCGGGCTGGATCTGGAGGCCATCCGGCAAAAAGCCCTCTCAACAGGTGCAGCAACGCGGGCGCAGCTTGCGGCGATGACGGAGACACAGGTGGCGGGTCTGGTTTTTGCGCGTCATTTTTCAACGGCCGCACAGGTGGGCGATCTGGCAGGGCGCGGCGTCGGGCTGGATGCCGCCGCGGCGCAGCTGGCCGCGATTGGCGGTACAATCAGTGCATCGGCAGCAATGCCGGGCAGGGGTGCCACCTTTGAGATGCGGGTGCCCCTGACGCTGGCCATGATGCCTGCTGTACTGGTCACAGCGGCGCAGCAGACGTTTGTATTGCCGCGCAGTGCGATTTTGCGTTTTTGCCGCAGGAACGATGCGGCGCAGTCGGCTGGGGCGCTGCCTGTTTTTTATCATGGCGGCGTGCACCTGCCGCTGCTGTCTTTGCCCGGCCTGTCCGAAAAAACATCTGCGGGCAATTCTGGATTTGCCGTTGTCGTGCAGACAGACGGCATGACGGCCGCGCTGGCTGTTGATCATATTTTGTGGGCCGGAAATATTATTGTGAAGCCTTTGCCGCAAGTTTTGCAGGGCTGCGGCACGTATCTGGGGCTCACCCTGCTTGCCGACGGTATGCCGGCGATGATTATCGATGTGCGCAGGCTGCTGGCGCGCGGTGGTGTGACGGCAAAAACGCCGGAAGCAGAGGAGGACGCAGCGCCTGCCGCACAAATGCAGAAACTTTTGCTTTTCGAGCTTGGCGGATTGTCCGCTTTACCGCTTGCCGCAGTCGAAGCCGTGCAAAAATTTTCACCCGCCGCGGTTCACCGCGCGCAGGATGATACAAAATTCTATGCCTGCGATGACAGGCTGTTGCCTTTTTGCAAAGGGGCCGAGGTAAAAGAGGCGGCTTTCGTTCTTGTCCTGCGGCGCGGCGCGGTGCGGGTATGTCTTCCCTGCCGCAGCATCATTGATATTATTGATTTGCCGATAGCGGATGCGCAGCCTGGCAGCCGGATGATCGGCGGGCGGGCGGGCGATGTGCTTGACCTCGAAAACTTGTTTGCAGATAAATCCGAAACCGCTTTGGATATTGCGGCACCAGCCATCGATAGAGGCCGTATATTGCTGATCGATGACAGTCCGTTTTTTTGCGGCCTGCTGACGCCGGTGCTGGAGCAGGCGGGATATAGCGTCGCGGTTGCGCCCGATGTCGCAACCGCGCTGTCGCTGCGCGACGACGGCGCATCTTTTGATCTGATCATCAGCGATATTGAAATGCCGGATATGGACGGGCTGTCTTTTGCGCGGGCGGTGCGGGCGCCAGAAAGTGCATGGCGCGAAACACCTTTGCTGGCCTTGTCCGCCCATGCAACGCGTCACGACGAAAGCCGCGGGCGCGCGGCAGGATTTGACGATTTTATCACCAAATTCGACCGCACAAAGCTTCTGGTAACTCTTTCAAACATCAGGCGGCGGGCATGAACGATCCGGCGTTGCAATATCTGGTTTTCAAGGCGGGCGGCATCGATTGCGCGATCCCCGTCTCTGCGGTTCGCGAGGTGGCGCGTTGCTTGCCTTTTGCGCCGCTCTCTGCGGCGCCCTATGGACTTGCAGGGATTGTCAATCTGCGCGGCCATGTCTTGCCTGCGCTTGATATCGGCTGCCTGCTGGAAGGAACGGCCAGCTTGCCCGCCGCCATGAATATTATTGCTGAGACAGGCGGGACGTTTTATAGTCTATTGGCAGAAACCTGCGGTGATGTTGTCATTTTTGCGCCGGAAAAACTGGAGCTACTGCCCGATGCCGCACCGAAATGGCGCTTTGCCGCGCAAAAAATCTGCCGCCACGAAAACCGGATCATGCCGGTCATTGATATGAAACGGCTGGCCGCGCACATTGCCGCCGCCGCACAGGGACAAGGAAACGTGCCGTGACAAAATGTCTGATCGTCGATGACAGCGTTGTTGTGCGCAAACTGGCGCGTATGATGATCGAAGGCCTCGGCTTTGAATGTACCGAAGCGGGCGACGGCGCTGCCGCATTGGAATCTTGCCGTGCTGAACTGCCCCAAATGATTTTGCTGGATTGGAACATGCCCGTGATGAACGGCATGGATTTTATGCAGGCGCTGCGTGCCTTGCCGGGCGGCGCGGCGGTCAAGATCGTCTTTTGCACAACCGAAAACAACATGCCTGCTATTCAAACGGCGCTTTCCGCCGGTGCCGATGAATATATCATGAAGCCTTTTGATGCCGAAATTCTACAAAGCAAATTCCGTCAGGTCGGGCTGATCTAGCCCATGGCGGCGCAGGGGGATATGCCGCTGTCTGCCGCTCTGGGTCCTTATCGTGCCGCGGCACTGGCCGCATCCACCGGCGGACCTGCGGCTTTGGAGCGCGTGCTCTGCGACATGTGCGCCTGTCTGGAAAGCCGGGGCGCGGATATAGCCTCCTTGCCGCCGGTTTTTATCACGCAGCATCTTTCTGCCCCGTTTAATGCCCTGCTGGCACAGCGTCTGTCCGCCGCTTGCGGGCTTGATTGCGCCGAGGCCGTCGCCGGTGCGCCGGTTTTGGCCGGACGGGTTTATATTGCGCCCGATGGCGCCCATCTGGCGGTGCAGCGCAGCGCGCCTGGCGGGGCCCGCATCAGGCTTATGCAAACGCCGCCTGTGCATTTTTGCCGTCCGGCGGTGGATCCGATGCTCGAAAGCCTTGCCGCGGCATATGGCGAAAATCTGCTGGCTGTGATATTGACAGGTATGGGCAAAGACGGATTGACAGGCTGCCAGCATGTCGCCGCAGCAGGCGGCACAGTATGGGTTCAGGATGCGCAGAGCAGCGTGGTATGGGGCATGCCGGGCGCTGTGGCACAGTCAGGGCTGCCGTGCCGTATTTTGCCGCTGGCGGCCGCGGGTGCGGCACTGGCGGACTGGATGCTGGCGGGGGACAGGGCATGAACCGCGCCGCTTTCGATTATTTTGCCGATCTGCTGCGCCGTGAATCCGGTCTGCAAATGACGCCTGAAAAATATTACCTGCTGGAAACCCGTCTGCACCCGATTGTGCAGCAACAGGGCGTTGTCGGTATCGATGGTCTTGCCTCTCTGCTGCGCCGCGACGAAGGCAATAACGCCGTGCGGCAGGCGGTGGTAGAGGCGATGGCCACCAATGAAACATCTTTTTTCCGCGACGCTGTACCTTTTGACCGTTTGCGGGATACCGTTTTGCCCGCGCTGGCACAAACACGCGCGGCGGCGCAAAGTTTGCGCATCTGGTGCGCAGCCTGCGCCAGCGGGCAGGAAGCCTATTCCATCGCGCTGCTGCTGCGCGAATACGGCGCGCCTTTTTCGGACTGGAAAATAGAAATCACCGGAACCGATATTTCGCACGGTATGATCGAAAAAGCGCAGCGCGGCGGTTACAGCCAGTTCGAGGTACAGCGCGGCATGCCTGCGCGCCTGCTGGTAAAATATTTTACGCAGGAAGAAGACATCTGGCGGCTGCGCGCCGATGTGCGGGCGATGACGCAGTTCCGTCAGGCCAATCTGCTTCAGCCGCCGCCCTTGCCTGCGGGCAATGTCGATATCGTCTTCTGCCGCAATGTGCTGATGTATCTGGATGCGTCGTCACGGGTGCGCGTTTTGCAGGGGCTTTATGCGGTGATGCATCCGGGCAGCGCCCTCTTTTTGGGGGCGGCGGAAACGGCGGGCGGGCTTGGTGAGATGTTCCGCCCTGTATCCGGCATGCCGGGGCTTTATGTGCGCGGTGATAGCACCCTCGGTTTGCCCGTATTGCCCTCATAAAAAACGGCGGCCGGTAAGGGCCGCCGTTTCTCTGTGCCTTCGTTATTTTTATCAGGCGCGCGCGGTTTCTTTTTCCGCAGCACCGCTCGGATCACGCAGGACATAGCCGCGTCCCCAGACCGTTTCAATGCAATTGCCGCCTTCGGGCGAGATTTTTTCGATCTTCTTGCGCAGTTTGCAGATGAAGACGTCGATAATTTTGACTTCCGGTTCGTCCATACCGCCATAAAGATGGTTCAGGAACATTTCCTTGGTCAGGGTCGATCCTTTGCGCAGCGACAGTAGCTCGATGATCCCGTATTCCTTGGATGTCAGGTGCAGTTGCTTGCCGTCGACTTCCACAGTGCGGGCATCCAGATTGACCTGAACAGGGCCGGTTTTGATGATGCTTTGTGCGTGGCCTTTGCTGCGACGGACAATCGCCTGAATACGGGCGAGCAGTTCGCGTTTGTCAAAGGGTTTGGTCAGATAATCGTCGGCACCAAAACCGAGGCCTTTGAGCTTGCTGTCCAGTTCCGACAGGCCGGAGAGGATAAGAATAGGCGTTTCGACTTTCGCCGCCCGCAGACGCTTGAGAACCTCATAGCCGTCAAGGTCGGGCAGCATCAGATCGAGAATAATAATGTCGTATTCATAGAGCTTGCCGATTTCAAGCCCGTCTTCCCCCATGTCCGTGACATCGACCACATAACCATCGGATTTCAGCATCAGTTCGATGCTTTTGGCCGTGGACTGGTCGTCTTCGATTAGCAGAACCCGCATTGTGCATCCCCTTAATGATTCGTTATTGTTGCTAAATCACTCTTTAATCCCACCTCACATTATAACATGATTGTTAATAAAGGTTAAAAATAAGGGAAAAATCCGTTTATAAAACGTGAAAAAATCGGTTAACCTTTTGATAAGAATAAAAGAAAAGAAATGCGATTTTATTGTCGAAATATGGGATAATCAAAGAGGTTACGGGGATTTCTTCATGGCAGCAGAACATCGCTTCATCGACAACCTCGCGGGCAGCATCGACGAGCTGGCCGGCTATCAGCTTTTTGGCCGTGTGACCAAAATTCTCGGCATGCTGGTCGAAGTCGGCGGCATCGAGCGCGAATTATCCATCGGCGACCGCTGTATCCTGACGCCCAAGGGCGCAGATCAAATTCCCTGTGAAGTTGTCGGTTTCCGCGAAGATCACGCGCTTGTCATGCCGTTCAAGCCGCTTGACCGCGTCGGGCTGGGCTGCCGTGCCGAAGTGGCTGCCGCGCAGCCGGCCGTTTATCCCAGTGCCTCGTGGCTGGGCCGCGTCATCAACGCGATGGGCGAGCCGATTGACGGCAAAGGCCCGTTGATGCAGGGCGACGAACATATGCTTTTGCGCAACAAGCCGCCCGCCGCGCATGACCGCAAACGCCTTGGTGATAAACTCGATCTTGGCGTGCGTGCCGTTAACAGCTTTTTGTCTACCTGCAGCGGCCAGCGCATGGGCATTTTTGCCGGCTCCGGCGTGGGCAAATCGGTGCTGATGTCGATGCTCGCGCGCTATACCGCCGCCGAGGTCAGCGTGATCGGCCTGATCGGCGAGCGCGGGCGCGAAGTGCAGGAATTTCTTGAAGACGATCTCGGCCCCGAAGGGCTGAAAAAAAGTGTTGTGATTGTCTCGACATCCGATGAATCGCCGCTGATGCGCCGTCAGGGTGCCTATATGACGCTGGCTGTCGCCGAATATTTCCGCGATCAGGGTAAACAGGTTTTGTGCCTGATGGATTCCGTCACGCGTTTCGCCATGGCGCAGCGTGAAATCGGCCTTTCCGCGGGCGAACCGCCGACAAGCAAGGGCTATCCGCCGACAACCTTCTCCGAACTGGCGCGCCTGTTGGAGCGTGCCGGCCCGGGCGTAAAAGGCGCAGGGGATATTACCGGATTTTTCTCGGTACTGGTCGAAGGCGATGACCACAACGAGCCGATTGCCGATGCCGTGCGCGGCATTATCGACGGACATATCGTGCTGGAACGTGCCATTGCCGACCGTGGCCGTTATCCGGCCATTAATGTGCTGCGCTCTATTTCCCGCTCTATGCCGCGCTGTTTGACGGCGGATCAGGCGCGGATGGTGCAGCGCGGACGCGAAATCATGTCGACCTACGAAGATATGGCCGAGCTGATCCGCTTGGGCGCTTACCGCCGCGGATCCGACCCCAAGGTAGACGAAGCGATTGAGCTTTATCCGGCCATCGAAGCCTTTCTGGCGCAAAAACCGCAAGAACACACAGGGCTGGAAGCGGGCTATGCGCAGCTGGCGCAGGCGCTGCGTATGACGGGTGCGGAGTAAACCGCTATGGCCGATCTCGGCGTTTTGATCCGCCTGCACAAACATGAACTCGACGAAAAACGCCGTGTGCTGGGGGAGCTTTACGGTGAAATGGCCCTGCTGGAGCGCGCACGGCGGGAGCTGGAGCGTGCCTTTGAGCAGGAAAAAGAAGCCGTCGCGCGCATGGACGACCAGATTTCATTCACCTTTGCTGATTATGCCGAAACGGTGCGCCGTCAGCGCCATGATTTCGAGGAGCGGGAGAGGGCGATGGAAAAAGCCATCGAACGCGCCAAGGAATCCCTGATGGAGACCTTTGCCGAGCTTAAAAAATTCGAAATGACACAGGAAGAACGCGAGCGGATAGATGCCGACGAGCGTCTGTTCAAAGAAAACGCCGCGATGGATGCGATCGGCCTTGAATCTTTCCGCCGCAAAGCGTCCGACGAATAAAAAACCTGTCAGGCCTGCGTATAAGCCTCGGCTGTCTCCGGAATTTGCATCCAATGTTCGGCGCGGGTCTGGAAACTCAGGCCGCCCTCCATCCCTGTCTGGTCGAGCCCTGCGGCAAATCTTTGCATCAGCTCCTGCCGCAGGTCGGCAGATAATTTTTCTTCCGATCGCAAGATCAGGTCGAAGCGTTTTTTGTGCAGCAGTCCGTCGAACTGTATATCCCCCATGCGCGATAGATGCAGGTTGAGGATAAACCGCGTCATTTTACGCTGCGGATCTTCCTTGCCGTGCTCTTCGCTGTCGTCCAGCGGCGGCTGACGCAGAAAAAACTGGATCAGGCTAATATGCTGGTCCTGCTGCGAAAGCGGCATCGAAATCGCCCGCCATTCCCCCGCCACAATGTTTTTGGACAAAGACGCCAGCCGGCCGAAGTCCTGCGCCAGACGTTCGGCAAGGTCTTTGCGGCCACCGCCGCGCAGCGCGTCCATCGCGGGCGCGCCCAGCCAGCTTTCGATACTGCCCATGCGCAGGGCAGCCAGAAAAAACAGCGTCGTCGGCGCAAGTCTTGTACCGGCTGCGGGAATGGTTTGCGCCATCGCCTGCGCGGTTTGCGCCGCCGAGGCGTTCAAAAGAGCCAGTGCTTCATCCAGCGCCGGCCAGCCGCGGCTGAAGAGCGGATCAAGCGGCGTCAGGCTGCGCGCGGCAAAAGGGGCCTCTGCCAGAATATCCGCCGCCTGCGCGGGCTGTATCGACAAGATCATCTGCGTGCCGACCGGCAGCGGCATGTTCTGGCGCAAAACAAAATGCGCATCGGGAGTCTTCAGGATCGGCGCGCCGGTGGCGGTCAGTGCATCCACCACAGCCACAAGACTGCCAGCAGGGCGTGCCATCGGCAGGGGGGCACCTTGCGGTACGACATCGTGGATGGTCAGCTGCGCCATGTTTTGCGGCAGCGGCAGGTTTTGCGCCCCGGGTGCCATATTGGGCAATTTGCCCGCCATCATCAGCATCGATGCGGCACTGCCCGCTGCGGGCATCATACCGCCCAGCAGCGGCATCAGCCCCATCATGCCGCCCCCGGCAAGTGGCGGCATACCGGTGCCGACGGGGGCAGGGCCAGCAGATGTCGGCGCGGCGGCGGGGCGCAGGGCCATTTGTGCCTGCGCAAGCGCTTCGGCATCGGCCGCCGCAGGGGGCGGCGGTAAAAGCGTATGCGCCTGCGCCGGCGGCAATACCTGACGCAGCGCGCCCGTTACATCGGGGCGGGCAAGAAAATCCTGCAATTGTGCCTGCATGTTTTCGGGCAGGCGTACCAGTGCTGTCATGACATCGCGCGTGTTCAGCACCTGCCAGACAACGGGCAAGGGCACAGACGGCAGGGGCGGCAGCATCATCGCCATGCGTGAAATACCGACAGCCGCGCGCACGGCTTCGATGATCCGTGCGGCTTGCTCCAGCGTCGGGCGGGCAGGGGCGGTATCGGGTGCCTCGCCGCTTTGCGCGGGCGCGGGCGGCGGGGGCGCTTCGGATGGCAGGCGCAGAGCCATCAGACGGTCACCGGGTTTAAGCGGCGGCGGTTCTGTCGATACGGGCGGTGCGGCAGGCGGACGAAGGGTTTCCTGCGCCGCTTTGGCTTCGGCGTTTTTTGCACGGATGACGGCGATATTCGCGCGCAGTGAAAGCCCCTGCATGCGCAGTTCTACCGAGACATCTGTGCCGACGGGCAGGTTATTGCTGCCGGTCTGGATGACAATATCGCCCTTGGGCGTGCTGATTGTTGTTTCGCCGCGCTGTGCGTTATGGGCACTGATGCGTCCATCAAGCAGCAGCGTTTTATGCCGGCTGCCTTCGGTGATGCTGGCAGGGGCTGCGGTGACAAGCACGTTTTGAAGCGCAGGGCGCTCGCCACCACCGCCGCCGGAGGATCCTGCGGCAGGCGGGCGCGGCGGGGGGAAGCGGGTTTCACTCATGCTCTGCGCTCCCGCTTAAAAATTCAGGCAAGGATTTCCTGCGCCACCTTGGCGGCGATTTTTTCAAGGTCTTCCGCCGTTTCGCTATTGGGGGAGCGGGTCAGGAACAGCGCCTGCGCCCGAATGGCTTCGCGCACGCGTTTGTCCTGCCGGATAAGTCCCATCAGCGGCGGGGTGAATTTCAGAAAATTCTGGCACGCCTTGGACAGCGTGGCATAGGTCATCTGGCCTTCTTTTTCGCTGCCGGTCATGTTGACGACAACGCGGATATTGTCGGCGTGTCCGGCGGCATGGCTCAGCTTGATAAAGGCATAGGCATCGGTCAGCGATGTCGGCTCATCGGTCGATACCACAAATGTCGTATCCGCGCAGGCCGACATATAACGCACCGTGCGGTCGATACCGGCGCCAAGATCGATGATGATGGCGTCATAATCTTTAAGGATCATGCGCAGCTGCTCGACAATTTCCTGCAGGCGGGGCAGGGGCAGGGACGCCAGCGCACCCTGGCCGGACCGTCCGGCGATAACGTCAAATCCGCCTTCGTCATGGCGTTCAATGACGCGCGCCATGCCAAGGTTTCCCTCGATCACATCGCTGAGATCGCGTTTGGCCATCAAGCCCAGTTGCACATCGACGTTGGCAAGCCCCAGATCGCCGTCAAACAGTAAAACTTTTTTGCCCTGTTTGCTCAGCGCATGGGCAAGGCCGATGGAAAACCATGTTTTGCCAACGCCGCCTTTGCCGGAGGCGACGGCGATAAGCCGCTGCGCGCGCTTGGGCTGCGTGTCTGCGGGCGGGGCGGTTTGCGGGTCTTCGGTGCGTGTTGTCATGATTTTGATCCTTATGCTTTGCGCTTTTCCGCGTTTTGCGCGGCGGCAGGCGCGGGCATCAACAGTTCCGCGAGTTTAAGCGGTGTCAGTTCAATAGTGCCGTGCGCCACTTGCGGCGTATGGCTGGCCGTGCCGAGGGCGAGGCCGGTTTTGGCCGCCGCGCTCAGAATGCCGCCAAGGCGGCGGGCAAAATCAAGCCGCGTGGCAATCAGATTTTTGACGCCCAGCACATCGAAGGTCTGCGCCATTTCGGCGGCTTCTTCGGCATCCATACCCGCGGGCATCACCAGCGCGGCGCGCAGCGGGCTGCCACTGGCCAGCAGCTTGGCCAGATATTTCATTTCTTGCGGATCGAAAGGGTTCAGCCCGCCGGTGTCGATAATAAGCTCGGTGCCTGCCGCGCGGCGCAGCAGCTCTTGCAAGGCTTTGGGGTCTTCGGCTGTGTGTAGTTCCAGATCCAGGATATTCAAAAAGGCGGAAAGCTGTTCGATTGCGCCGGCGCGGTTGATATCGGTGGTGACCACCAGCGGTTTACGTCCGGCCATCACCGATTGCGCCGCCAGTTTGGCCGTCATCAGCGTTTTTCCCGCGCCGGGCGGGCCGACAAGGATCAGCGGTTTGTGCAGGCCCTCTTCGGCCGGGGCGAAGTGGAAGGTGCGGGCAAGCCCCTTGGCCAGCGCGCGGCGCGGATCGCCGCTGCCATCAAGCGCGGCGGCGGAAATAATCTTCTCGCTGATCACGCCGGGGACGCGGTGTTTGAGCAGCACATCGGTGATACGTTCGATGACTTCGTCGGGGTCGAGTTTTTCTTCGTGCGCAGCCGCAGCGGCCTTGCGCGGCGCCGCGGTGGCGACGGTTTCCGTGGGCATGCCGGCATGTTTTTCCGGCATGGCTGTAATTTGTTCGATGGCGGCGGTGATGCGCACCCAGCCGCTCGGCTCTTCGCGGGTTGATACAATGATCGCGTCATCGCCCAGCGTCTCTTTGACCAGCCGCAGCGCTTCCTGCATCGATTTTGCTTCAATAGATTTTAAACGCATGGTGTTTCGTCAGTTTCCGTTCAGTTCAATGCGGTATTGCGCCGTCGATCAGCCGATCTGTGCCAGCGTTTTGATGCGGGCGCGCGGATGAATTTCATTTTGTGACATGATGGTGGTTTGCGGCCGGAATCTTTCGATGATCGACCGCACATAAGGACGGATGGCGGGGCTGGTCAGCAATACCGGCGCTTCGCCGCGCATGGCCATTTCTTCGTAGGTCGCGCGGACGGACTGGATAAACTGCTGCAGCCGCGTCGGCGCCATCGCCAGCTGTTTTTCATCGCCCTGTCCGACGAGAGATTCGGCAAAGGCCTGTTCCCAGTCGCCCGAGAGCGTGATCAACGGCAGAATACCGGCGTTGTTGCTGTGCTGGTCGCAGATCTGGCGGGCAAGGCGTGCGCGTACATGCTCGGTAATCATCGTGACGTTGCCGGTAAAACCGGTTGCTTCGGCAACGCCTTCAAGGATGGTGGGCAAATCACGGATAGAGACGCGTTCCGATACCAGATTTTGCAGCACGCGCTGAAGGCCGGTGATGGTGATCTTTGTCGGGATGACATCAGAGATCAGTTTTTGATGTTGCTGCGGCAGCTCGTCCAGCAGTTTTTGCGTTTCGGCATAGGACAACAGGTCGGGCATATTGTCTTTGATAATTTCGGTGATATGCGTGGTGACCACCGTGGCGGGGTCAACGACGGTATAGCCGCGGAAATGCGCTTCCTCGCGGTATTCAGGATTGAGCCAGAGAGCGGGCAGGCCAAAGGTCGGCTCGCGCGTTTGTTCGCCCGGCAAATCCATGTTGTCGCCCGACGGGTTCATGCACAGAAGCATATCGGGGCGAATCTCGCCGCGGCCGGCTTCGATTTCCTTGATGCGCACGACATAGCTGTTGGCGGGCAGTTGCAGGTTGTCCTGAATGCGCACGGACGGCAGGATAAAGCCCATATCTTCCGCGAGCTGTTTGCGCAGGCCTTTGATCTGCTCGGTCAGGCGGCCTTTTTCAGGATTGTTGACGAGCGGCAGCAGGCCATATCCCAGCTCCACACGGATGGTGTCGATGGCGAGGGATTTTGCAATCGGCTCTTCGGCTACCGGCGCTTTTGCGGCTATGGCCTTTTGTTCGGCGACTTTGCCGTCGGCTTCCAGTGCGCGCAGACGCACGGTATTCCAGGCCAGATAGCCGGTGATGCCCGACATAACAGCGAAGGGGAAGAAGGGAATGCCCGGCAAAATGCCAAGCGCAAGCAAAAGCCCGGAGCTGACGCCGAGCGCCTGCGGATAGCGGCTCAGCTGCGAGAAGACCGCCTTGTCGGCAGAGCCGCGCACGCCGGCCTTGGAGACCAGCATACCGGCCGCAATCGAAACGATCAGGGCGGGGATCTGGCTGACAAGGCCGTCGCCGATGGTCAGGTGGGTATAAATATCGGCCGCGTCGCCCACATCCAGCCCGCGCTGGGCAGAACCAATGATGATACCGGCAATGCCGTTGATAAAGACGATCAAAAGGCCCGCAATCGCATCGCCACGCACAAATTTTGCCGCACCGTCCATGGCGCCGAAAAAGGTGCTTTCCTGCTCCAGTTCGCTGCGGCGCGATTTTGCCTCGCCTTCGTCGATCAGGCCGGATGATAAATCGGCGTCGATCGCCATTTGTTTGCCGGGCATGGCATCAAGGCTGAAACGCGCGGCGACTTCGGCGATACGGCCAGCGCCTTTGGTCACGACAACAAAATTCACAATGGTCAGGATGGCAAAGACAATGATACCGATCACGAAATTGTCCTGCATCACAAAGCTGCCGAAGGCTTCGATGACATGGCCCGCGGCATCATTGCCTTCGTGCCCGTTGGCAAGGATCAGGCGGGTGGAGGCAAGGTTAAGCGCCAGACGGATCATGGTGGCGACGAGCAGGATGGTCGGAAACGCGCTTATTTCCAAAGGTTTTTCAATGAACAGAACCGTCATCAGGATCAAAACAGAAAAAGCAAAAGACAGCGCAAGACAGATATCGAGCAGAAAGGCCGGCATGGGCAGTACCAGCGCGACGATGATCGCCATGATACCGACCGCGAACAAAATATCGCTGCGCAGCCGAAAGCCGCTTATTTTACTGCCGATAGAGGCTGTGCCTGTCTCTGCCATATCTTATGCCCCGCTTTCCGGTACGGGCAGGCCTGCTTCGCTGTATTCCTTGATCTTGTTGCGCAGGGTGCGGATCGAAATGCCGAGGATATTTGCCGCATGTGTGCGGTTGCCAAGGCAATGCTCCAGCGTGTTCAAAATCAAATCGCGCTCGACATCCGCGACCGTGCGGCCCACCAGGGCGGCGCCGGCGGCAGGGTTGTTCTGCCCCACAGCGGTCTTTTCGGCGCTGGTCTGCGCATGCTGCACCGCCTGTGCGGTACTAATGTTCTGCGCCGCCTGTGCCGCGAGTGTTGCCTTTTGCCCGCTCAGCATAATCGCGCCGGATTCAATTGTGGATTCCATCGATACCAGAACTGCGCGGTGCATGGTGTTTTCCAGCTCGCGCACGTTGCCGGGCCAGTGGTGGGCACGCAGTTTTTCGGCAGCGGCTTCTGAAATGTCTTTGCTGTCGATGCCGTTTTGTTCGCTGTATTTTGCGGCAAACATTTTGGCCAGCGGCAAAATATCCGCAGGACGCTCGGCCAGCGAAGGCAGCTCCAGATTGACAACGTTCAGGCGGAAATAAAGGTCTTCGCGGAATTGTCCGGCGCGCACGGCCGCTTCCATGTCGCGGTTTGATGTGGCGATAAGACGGATATCGATTTTAACCGGCGCGGTGCCGCCAACGCGGTCGATAATGCGCTCCTGTATCGCGCGCAGCAGCTTGGCTTGCAGCGAGGGGTGCATTTCGGTGATTTCATCCAGCAGCAGGGTGCCGCCATTTGCTTCTTCAAATTTGCCGATGCGGCGTGCGACCGCGCCGGTGAAAGCGCCTTTTTCATGGCCAAAAAGCTCAGACTCCAAAAGGCTTTCGGGGATAGCGGCACAGTTCAGCGAGATAAACGGCCCCTTCGCGCGTTTGCTTTTTTGATGGATGTAACGCGACATGACTTCTTTGCCTGTGCCGGACTCGCCGGTGATCAGGACGCTGGCCTCGGAAGGCGCGATACGGTCTGCGACTTGCAAAACAGCTTTCATCGACGCATCGCCGGCAATCATTGTGGTGCTGTCTTCGGTGACGGCCTGCAAAACGGCGGCGATCAGCTCGGCATCGGGCGGCAGCGGAATATATTCCTTTGCCCCGGCCTTGATGGCGCGCACGGCGGCGGCGGCATCATTGTCGATCCCGCAGGCAATAACCGGAATGACAAAACGCTCGGCTTCCAGAAATCCCATCAGGGCCGAAATGTTTTGTTTGACGTCGACCATCAGCAAATCCGCCCCCCGTCCGCCGCGCAGCGCACCCAGCGCTTGCTCGATATCCTCGCAATGCGCAACTTTGGCACCGCGGCCAATGGCAATTTTGCCGGCGGTACTGATTTGTCCGTTCAGGCTGCCTACGATCATCAGGCGCATGGGTATTCCGTCTCCGTATGTCTAAGTGCGGTCGGTATTTGTGCTGCGAAGCGGATTAGCTCGATGTGCGGTCTGATTTGACGATTTCCGTCATCGTCACGCCCAGACGGTCTTCGACCACAATCACTTCGCCGCGCGCGACAAGGCGGTTGTTGACGTAGATATCGATGGCTTCGCCGACTTTGCGGTCCAGCTCCACCACCGCGCCGCGGCCGAGTTTCAAAAGCTGGCTGACCTGCATCGACGATTTGCCGAGGACGGCGGAAATTTGCACCGGAATATCGTAGATGGCGTCGATGTCTTTTTTGCGCACTTCGGTAGTAAGGCCTTGTTCGACTTCTTCGAATTCGATGGTTTGGTTGGGATCGTTGGACATTTGGGATCTCCCGTCGGTTTAAAAAGGTTATTCGGTGTCGGTTTCGATGGTTTTTTGCATCACGGCAATCGCTTTGGCGAATTCCATTTCGATTTGTGCAAAAAGACGTTCATACATGCGCTCTGCGCCGCCGTCTGCCCATTCCACGCGGCAGTCGGAAGCGCCGAGGTTATCATCGGCAATCAAGATCATCTTGCCGGCAAAGCCGCGGTCGAGGGCAAGCTTGTCAATGCGGTCTTTCAGCGCTTCCATATGCTGCGCCGGCACCATGACGGCGATGCGCTGTTCATCTTTGCGTACATCCAGCGAAGAAAGGATAACACGTTCAATCTCCGCCAGCGAAAAACGTTCGGCCATTTGCGGCAACAGCTTGTGCGTGACGCGCAGCGCCAGTTTTGTTGCGGCCATCATGTTTTCGATCTCGCGGCGGTCTTCGGCGGCGATCAGCCTTTCTGTCTGAGCGATCAGCGTATCGAGCAATTTTTGTGTTTGCAGTTCCTGCGCCGCGCGCGCTTCGGTCGCGGCTTCCTGTTTGCCCTGTGCATAGGCCTGTGTTTTGGCCAGCATCAGCTGTTCTTCCGAATAGCTGATAGCGGGCTTTTCCACGGGGGCGGGCTTGTCAAAGTCATTGGTGTCGAACAAAAACTTTTTCATGTCGCCGTCATTTTTAGTAGATGAGCTCATCTTCATCCTTCGCCGTTACAATGGTGATTTCGCCGCGGTCGGCAAGGTCTTTGGCGGTATTGACAAGGCTTTGCTGGGATTCTTCGACTTCTTTCAGGCGGACGGGGCCCATGGCGGCCATGTCTTCCTTCATGATCTTGCCCGCACGCTCCGACATGTTGGAGAAGAAGAGGTCTTTCATGGCATCGGAGGCGCCCTTGAGCGCGATCGGCAGTTTTTCTTTGTCGGCGGAGCGGATAAGAGTCTGGATCGCACCGGGGTCGAGCTTGCCGAGGTCTTCGAACGTGAACATCAGGCTGCGGATGCGTTCCGCAGCGTCCGGATTGCGCTCTTCGAGGGAGGACATAAACTTGCCCTCTACCGTGCGTTCAAGGTTGTTGAAAATTTCGGCCATGATTTCATAGCTGTCACGGCGGCTGGCGCGCGACAGGTTGGGCATAAACTCGCTGCGCAGCGTTTTCTCGACATCATCAAGGACTTCTTTTTGCACGGCTTCCATCCGGAGCATGCGCATGACGACTTCCATCGCAAATCCTTCGGGCAGATGCGCCAGAACTTTGGCGGCATGTTCCGGTGTGATCTTGGACAGGACAACGGCCACGGTCTGCGGATATTCTTTTTGCAGATAAGTCGCAAGGATATCTTCGTTGACGTTGGAGAGTTTCTCCCACATCGTGCGGCCGGCGGGGCCGCGGATTTCTTCCATGATATTCTGGACTTTGTCTTTACCGAGCACCTTCATCAAAAGGCGTTCTGTCGAATCCAGCGTACCGACAAGGGAGCTGGTCGAAGTGATGCTTTCGGCAAATTCGATAAACAGCCGCTCGATCACGGTGGAGCTGACCTTGCCAAGATTCGACATGGTATGGGACAGGCTGAGGATTTCTTCCTCGTCCAGCTGTTCGAAAATCTTGGCGGTGTATTCCTCGCCCAGAGACAAAAGCAGGATCGACGCCTTTTCGGTGCCGGTCAGGGTACGGTAATCTTCACGAACGCGCATCTATCAACTCTCCTGCGACATCCATTGGCGGATGACGGAAACGGTTTCGTTCGGGTGGTTGGTAACAAGCTCGCTGATCTTCTGGACCGACGATGCTTTTACCTTACCCTCGACCGACGTCATGTCGATCATACTATCGAGTTCTCCGCCCGCCATACCGGCGGCGGCCATGCCGGGCAACATGCCCTGCGGCCCGGCCAATTGCGGCTGTGCGCCCTGCGAGGACAGCAAAGGCGGCAAATCATCCATGCCCTGTCCCGCCGAAGAGGTGGCCGTTTTGGCGGCGGCGGCGAAATGCGAAATCAGCGGGCGGAAAACGGCAAGAATAGCAAGCACGGCGACAAGGCTTAGTGCCAGCGTTTCGGCCAAGCTGAGGAGTTCGGCGCGCGGGAAGCCGAGGATGCTGTCATCCTTGAGCGGGCCGTCGAAAAAGTCCGTTTCGGCGAAGGGCATGTTGAGCACCTCCACCGCATCGCCACGGCCCGCATCGAAGCCGACGGCGGATTTGACAAGCGTTGCAATCTTGTCGAGCTCGTCGTCGGAGCGGGGGATATAGATTTTCGGCGCCGTCCAGTCTCTGGGGGCGTCGTCGGGCCTTACAGCATTCGGGTCAGTTTCGTAGCGGCCATCAACGACCACCGCGATAGACAGTCGTTTGACTTCGCCCGCCGCGCGCACAACGCTTTCGACGGTTTTGCTGATTTCAAAATTGGTGACTTCCTCGGTGCGGCTGGCTTTGTTGCCGGCCTGTGCCGTGCCACCTGCGCCGCCGGGCAGGCCGGGCAGGTTGGTTTCCACCGTTACCGGCGCGCCGGACGCGCTGGCCGAGGTATCCTGACTTTCGTCGGTAACGCTCTGGGTTGAACGTACAACCTGACCGTCCGGGTTAAAGGTTTCGGAATTGCGGCTGACGATATCAAAATTCAGCTCGGCCGTGACGTTGGCGCGGACGCGGCCAAAACCGACAACGCGGCCCACAAGATCTTCGACCGAGCGGGTGACGCGCTGCTCGTATTTCTGGCGCATGTCTTCGCTGCTGCGCGCGGTTGAACTGGTCGTGTCGCCATCCTCGCCACGAGCGAGGAGGTTTCCGCTCTGGTCTATAATCGCGACATGGCTGGCTTTTAATTGCGGGACGGCGGCAGCAACCAGATGCTGTATCGACTGTATTTGTTCGCTGCCAAGACCTTCATTGCCGCGCAGGCTGACGAAGACGCTGGCACTGGCGGGGCGGGTGTCGCGGCTGAACAGTTCGCGCTGCGGCAAGACCAGATGCACACGCGCGGTGCGGATTTGCGCAAGCGTGCCGACGGTGCGCGACAGCTCGCCTTCCAGCGCGCGCAGCTGGTTGATGTTCTGGCGGAAGCTGGTTTCACCAAACGATTGCTTTTGGTCAAAAAGTTCATAGCCCATCGAGCCTTGGCGCGGCAGGCCTTCCTGCGCGAGCAGCATGCGGGCGCGGCCAACGTCTTTGTTCGGAACGGATATCTGCGTGCCGTCATCGCTCATGCGGTAATTCACGCGCGTGTTGTCAAGCTTGGCGGCAATCTCGGTCGAATCCGCTGTGGACAGACCGGTGTAGAGCAGGGTCATGCTCGGCGTGCCGCTGCGCGCCATGATGAAAATAAAAAACACCACAAGGCCGAACAACGTCAAGGCCATGACGGCCAGACGTCCGGCGCCCATATTTTTCAGTGAGTCAAGAAATGAATCCACGTGCGGTCACCTTGCCTTGGCTGTTCAAACAAGGGAATCCCGGTGTATAGCAAAATGTCATAGAAACCCGAAACCCCACTTCTCACAGTAACGAATTTTTAGGAACTAGGCAAATTTTGCCTGTCGATGCTCCGGCGCTTCGTCACTCTTTACTGGACATTCAATAATCATGCCGCAGGCTATACTGTTTAATAATATGGGGTCTATGCTGAAAAAACAAATAACAAATCATTGTTTTTTATATATATTTTATGAATCTGTCCTTTTTTAAAAGTAAATAATTGGTTAATTAAATATTAATATAGGGTTAACAAAGTATTAAGGAAGTATTAATAGTGTAAATTTGTGAAGTTGTTCAACAATCGCTTTGTTTTATTTGCGTTTTACTTGATTTTTGTCGACAAATACGGTAGTATTAGAAGTGTAGGAGTAGGTTACCTGTAGGGGGTGACCGCCACAGTGCGATAGGATCATAGAATATGATTGAATCTGTCGGCACAGCATCTGTGCAAGGGGCTTCCCTGAGGATAAATCCTCAGGCGGGAAGTTCTTATGCCGTTTCCAGCGCTGCTGTGGCTGCGGTTCAATCCGATATGCCCAAATACGGCACGCGTCTGGCTGTGCGTCTGGACAGTGCCGCGCAGCGCGCGATCCTTGAAGTCCGCTCCAGCGAAACGGGCGAAGTCGTCAACCAATATCCTAGCGAAGCGCAAATGCGCGCCTTTAAACAGGCCGCCAGCCTTGATGTTGCCCAGAAACAGGCGGCAGCGCGCCAGCAATCGCCTGCGCCGCAAGCCGCTGCCGCCAGCCCGCGGACAGAGATCGCCCCGCAGCAGCCGCAAGCTCAAAGCGCCGCCCCGGCACCGCAGGCACAAACCCAGCAGAGCAGCGCACCCGCCCCGCAACAGTCGGCGCCTGCGCGCCCCAATATTCAAATTGCCCCTTCCGCGCCGCAGGCTGCAGCACCTGCGTCTGATGCTGCCGATGTGCCGGATACCGGCGAGGGCGTGTTGGTTTAAGCGCGATATTCATAGCGATGCATATAAAAAAGCCGGCTGTTTTGAGCCGGCTTTTTTATTCAAAAGGGTTTGTTAGCTTCTTATCATGCGATAATCGGCTCCGAGGGTTCCGATGGTGGGTCGGCGGGCGCCGCGTCTTCGGTTTTTGCAGACGTCCTTTGTTTCATGAGCCCGGCGGCGATGTTGCGATTGATATCGATCAGGGCCTGAATTTTTTCTGGCGTCGTATCGATCAAGACCTCGTTGGATCGTTTGAAAACAAATATGCCGAGCGAGGCGATATTGTTCTTTATTTCCTGCGGCAATGGATGCTCGTCGTTCATCGTATCGTTGACAAAGACCATCCAAAGCTTGCGGTTGTACTCGATCGTATCGCCGATGTCGGTGAGGGGGACTTTTTCATCACCCCCGAGCCGCTTGGAAAGCTCTTCGAGCTGGCGGGCAGACTTCAGCAAGACTTTTCCTTCCAGGGCGCGCTGGTCGGTTTCTGCCGCAGTATTGCCATAGGCATCGGCCGCATGGCCATAGGGGTTCTTATTTGACATTCGACAGCATCTCCGTTTCATATTCGATAAGGTGGCGCGCTTCTTTCAGCGCTTTGTAATACTGGCCGTTCAAAATGAAATCGTTGATTTTCATGAAATGTGGCGCGGTGCTGGGCGCGGCGTTTTGAATATCGCGGATCTGGTCGAAATAGGTTTCATGAATAGGCTTCGCATCGGCCGCCAGATACATCAGCTGGATGGTGAAATAGATGCGCTTGCAGGGTGATGTGGCTTCCTGTTCGCGCATGATATCTTTTTCGCGCAAAATGGGCGCGGCGCCTTCGATATGCAGACGCGTACGGTTTTCATCGTTGGTGATGAGCGCTGTGCCGATAATGATGCGTTCGGAAGGTTTCAGATCAATGATCAGGGCCATGAGATTCTCTCCATGTTTAAACGCGGAATTCTTCCGCTATGTATATTTTATTATCGCACAAAAGCCTTAAAAAAGAAGCAAAAAGAGCTTTCGCGTGCGGTTTATTTTTTTACGCAAAAGAAAACGGCGGGGTTGCCCCCGCCGTTTCTTTGTCGATATCGTATCAGGATTAGAACAGTCGCAAGACGGCCTGTTGTGCCTGAGATGCCAGCGACAGAGAGGTAATGCCAAGCTGCTGCTGCGTCTGCAGGGCCAGCAGTTTTGCACCTTCTTCGTTGTTGTCGGCGAGGACCAGCTTGTCCGAACCTTCTTTCAGGGTATTGATCAGGTTTGCAGTGAAGTCCTGACGGGTCTGAATGATGTTCAGGTTGGTACCGAAGGAACGTGCTTGCGCACGCACTTCCGTCAGAGCGGCCTTGATCGCGGTTAGAGAGGCCTCAATAGCGGCAACCCCTGCTGCTTTAGTGGTCGGATCGCCCGCAGTAGCGGCAGAGAAGTCGGCAGCGTCGATATTAAGGCCTGCTGCAGCTGTAGAGAAATCGACGCCGGTTACAGTCAGCTTCGAGCTCGAGTCTTCGTTGAAAGTAACTTCCAGCGTACCGTTGCTGAGCAGGTTGGTACCGCGATAGCCAGCGTCACCGGCAATACCGTCAACCTGAGTTCTCAGCTCGTCAAAGCTGGCAGCAAGAGACACGCTATCCACCGGAATACCGTCCGTGGCTGCGTTTGCCTGGTCGAGCGCTTCCTGCGCCACGGCCTGCATCTGCTCAAGGAAGCTGGTGATGGATTTGATACCTTCGTCGGCGGCTTTCAGAACCTGAATACCTTGGCCCATACCGTCTTGAAGACGGGAAAGGTCATTCGCGCGGTTGGTCAGGGACTGGGAAGCGAAGAAGGCGTTGGCGTTATCCAGTGCGCCGTTGACCTTTTTACCGGTCGCGAGACGAAGCTGGGTGGAGTCCAAAAGACGCTGTGTACCTTGCAGAGAAAGCAGGTTGGTACGAAGCGCAGCTGTGAGGGTGACTTCTTTAGACATGATGCATATTCCTTTCCTAGGTTAATGCGATGCTATGTGATAGTGGACCTTGGGATACTTCCCGCGATCATATTTCTATTGTCACACGGGAATGGTTAAGGATTAGTTTATTTTTTTTCTTTTTTGACGCGCCTCCTTTAATTATTTTCATTGTTTTTCAGGTGGTTAGAGGGGGTGGCCGGGGCTTCTGCCCCGGCGTCCGTCTCATGCGGTTAGCGAAAGGCCTTCGGCCCCGCCGTATGGGTTTAGCGGATACGCAGCAGTTCGGCCGTCATCTCGTCCGCGGTCGTGATGACCTTGGTATTGGCCGAATAGGCGCGCTGGGTGATGATCATTTTAGAAAATTCATCCGCCAGATCGACGTTGGAGCCTTCAAGCGCGCCGCCGTTGATCAGACCGGCGCCACCGGCGCCAGCTGTCAGCAGGTTAAACGTGCCCGAGGTATCGGATTCGCGGTAGACGTTGCCGTTCAGCTCTGACAGGCCATTGGCATTCGGGAAGGTCGCCACGGCCAGCTGGTAGACCTGACGCGACAGGCCGTTGCTGAACTGCGCGGTGACAACGCCGTCGCTGCCAATCGACACACCGGTCTTGAAGCCAAGCGGCGAGCCGTTCTGTCCGGTCGAAATCACCGTATAGTCGCTCGACTGCTGGCGCAGGCCCGCAAGGTCAAGGTCGATAGCCAGAGGGGCGGCGCCGGGCGGTGTCCAGCCGAGCGCGATGTTGATCTGGCCGTTGACGTCTGCGGCGGCATTGAGCGACCCATCGGTATTAAAGTTCACCGCGCCGGTTTCAACCGTGCCTGTATTGGTGGTGAATTCCACCATCCACCAGCCGTTGGGGTTGGGCGTGTTGACCGTTGCGGCGCCGGTCAGCGTTGCCGGGGGTGCCGAAGCGGCAAAGACACCGGCGTTGACGCCGACCACGTTATTCGCAAGCGGCGTGCCCACGCCATCGGCAAGCGTCAGGTTACCGCCCGATGTGTCTTCGATGTTCAGGCGGCCGTTCGCATCCAGATAGGCATAGATGTTCGTCAGCGCGTTGAGATCGGTCAGCAGCTTGTTGACGTTGCCGTCGAGCGTGATCGTATCGCCGTTCACGGTGAATGTATCGGTGCCCGGCGAGAAGTTGCCTGCCTGTGCGCCGAGATCAACGGTGCCGAGTGCGCTGCCGTTCGTCGATTCCAGTTTCTTGAAGTTCAGATTGACGTTATTGGCATTGCCGAGGCTGTCATAGACCGTCATCGTGCGCGTGAAATCTGCAGAGGCTGTGCTGACAGGCTGGTTGGCGTTGAGCGCGGCGGCAAAAGAAGCGGCCGTGGTCGTCTGGCTGATCCCGCCCTGGAATGCGACATCCACGGGCACAAGGCTGCCGATATTGCCGGCGCTGCCGATGATGTCGCCGTTCTGGTCAAGCGGCCAGCCTTGCAGGATATAGCCGGATGTATTTTGCAACAGGCCGTTGACGTTTTCAGTGAAAGAACCTGCGCGCGTAAACAGCGGTTCTGAACCGCCCGGCGTGCGCACGACAAACATGCCGTTGCCGGTGATGGCAAGATCTGTTGCCGACTGGCTTTGCTGGATTGTGCCTTGCAGGCTGATACGTGCATTCTGCACGGCCTTGACGGCGCCGGGGCTATAGAGCGTCGTCATGTTCTCTGTCGTGACGAGACTTTGAAACGCGGCGTCGTTGCGTTTATAGCCGACGGTGCTGACGTTGGCGATGTTGTTGGAAATCATGCCGAGCGACTGGCTTTGCGCCTGAAGTCCGGAAGAGGCGGTGAACATGGAACCGAATACACTCATGTTAGTCTCCTTTTTAAAACGTCTCGTTTGTCTTTGTCGTGCCGGTATAATTCTGTAGTGAAATTTTTTCCGGCGGTTTGAATTTCGAAGTCCCGTTAAAGTCCCTTTGTGTTTCTATCTGCAATCAGTGTGCCAATTACGCGCTCATCGGCAGTGCAATTTTACGAACGTCCGTCAGTGGTACTTTCTTGCCGCCGATGACAAGCAGCAGAGATCCGTCGTCGGCAGATTCAAGTCCGCTGACAAAACCGGGTACCGATGTTTTGACGCTCAGCGACTGGTTTTCACTGCCTAGTGCGGTGACGGTGACGGTGTAGTCGCCGGCCGGTGCGGCATTGCCGTTTTTATCAAGGCCGTTCCATGTGATGTCGTGACGTCCTGCGGTTTTTTCGATATCGGTTGAAAAAACCGTTTCGCCATCGGCATTTTTGATCGTCAGCGTGCCGCTGTTTGCAGCGGCGGGCAGGACATAGGACATGACGGTGCTGCTGTTGCCGTCAGTGCTGAAGCTATTGCCGTCAACCTCGACAACCTTGCCGATAAAGCTGACGCCAAGCGCCGTCATGTTCAGCGTTTGCATCGCCAGCAGATTTTCAAGATTGCCGTTGGTTTTGATTTGCTGTTCGACTTGCGAGAACTGCACCAGCTGCGTGGTGAATTCGTTGGTGTCCATCGGTGACAGCGGGTCCTGGTTTTGCAGCTGCGTGGTCAGCAGGCGCAGGAACTGGTCGAAGTCGGTATTCAGCTGCGTCTGTGCTGCGCCAGAAGCCGATGGGTTTGTGCTTGTTGCTCCGTTGACATTCATATCCTGTCTCCTTCTGTCTTAAACCATGATATTGACGCCGCGCGGGCCGATGTAGCCGCGCAGGGTCGTATTGTCGTCGTTTGTTTCAATGCTGCCGGTGATGTTGCCTTTGCTGCCATTGCTATCGCCGCCGGTCTGCAGTTCACGTTTTTCCTGACCGCCGTTTTGCTGGCGCAGGTCAAAGCTCAGCGACTGGCCATCGGTATTCAGGCCGGATTGCTGCAGCAGGCGCTCCAGATGGGCGGAATCTTTTTGCAGCATCGCCAGTGTTTCCGGACGCTCCACGGTCAGATGCGCCTTCATGCTGCCGTCTTGTTTGAATTTCAGTTCAATATCCATGCGGCCAAGATCAGCCGGATCCAGCTGCAGGGTAAAAGTATCGATCTTCGCCGCCGCATTGCGCTGGATCTGTACGGCGATCATCTGGCTGGTCTGCGCGGGCAGGGCCTGTCCGTTTGCAGACATATATTGTGCAAAAGCGGCCTGGGTGCCGCCGTTCATGGCGATGTTGCCAAAGCCCGCCTCGCCACCGGCAAACCCGCCGGCGAAGCCATTCTGGCCAAATCCGTTCTGGCCGAAGCCGCCGCCCGTGCTGTCAAACCCGCCGCCGGCGTTCAGGCCGTTTTGCGACGTCATGGCGGTCAGCAGGGTGTTCAACGGTGTATCTGCTTTGGTGACCGGGGTATGGGCAGGCACAGCGGGCGCCGCTTGTGCGGCGGGTGCGGGCTGCGCTGTAGACGGCTTGGGTGCAGGTGCCGGCGCGTTTTCGTTTTGACGCAGAGCCTGCGGCGCATCGGGCTGCGCCTGTTTCAGGCTCATCATCAGCTGCAGGGCTGCATCGCCATCAGCGACCGCAGGGGCAGATGCAGATGCAGCTACTGCGGGGGTGGCGGCTGCTACGGGCGTTGCCGCGGGGGCGGCGGGGAGTGCATCGGCGCCCGGCTCTATGTTATTGAGCAGGCCGGCAAGCATATTCATATCGATATCGCCCGCGGCATCGGGTGCGGCGGCGTTTTGCAGCGTGGCGGCCAGCGCAGCAGAAAGATCGCTGGTCAGCGCGGCGGGCATGCTGCCCGTGTCGATGTCCGGCACGGCGGCAGACAGGACAGCAGGTGCCGTACCGTTCAGCAGCGCGGCAATTTTTTCCGCCAGCGCCTTGAGGTTATCCGGCATGTTTTGCAGTGCGGCGGCATCGGGCGGTGTGCCCTGCGGTGACAACAACAGCCCGACGAAATCCGACAGAGTCGGCGTCTTTTGGCCGCTTACAGCCGGCTGCGGCGGCGTTTGCGGCCGCGCGGCGTAAAGCGAAAGCATGTTGTTTATATCGGTCACGTAGGTGTCCTCATACATTTATCCGCAGGTATCGTTGCAGGAAGCGTGCCAAGTTTTTTTTAGGCAGTCAGATATTCGAAAAGAAAAAAGGTCGCTGCCGGGAAAGCAGCGACCTTTTGCGAAAGACGCCCTTGCGGATGAATACGGCAAGCATTCAGCACAGGGGTATCTTCCAAGGGACTGGTGGGAGACCAGTTGGGAAAGGGGTTGAAAAAAGTCAGAGGCTTTTGTCGAGGCTGAGCGACAGGCTGCTTGAGCGCGCAGCTTCTGCCTTGCCGGTCGGGGCATAGGCATGGTGGCGGTCTTCGGTGACGCTGGCGCGCGCGACTTCCAGAATACGGTCAACAAGGCGCTGCGTGCTCTTCTTGACATTTTCCAAAACAGTCAGGTTTTCCTGCAAAAGGCGCGTAAATTCGATGCGGGTTTTCACCAGACGTTCGCGCAGCGGCATATCCACGCCCGACAGGGCATCGGGTTTTGCAGCCAGCGCGGCAATCATGTCGTGATAACGCTTGGCGATGTCGCGTTTATGCGCCTGCAGACCGTCCACGGCGTCGAAGTCTTTCTTTTTAAGCGCGGAGGTTTCGGCGGTCAGCAGGGCGCTGAAATCATCAAGCACCGCAAGGACGTTCAAAACATCGCTACGCAGGCTGTCAAGCGGCGCGCTGGATTTGTTCTGGGGCAGGCTGGTTGTCATGCGTTTTCTCCCGTTTGCATTTTTTGCTGGATATCGATCATGGCTTTCTGGATATGGTCGGCAAGGCCGATGCCGTTGTGGCTGCGCGACATCATTTTGCCGTATTCCTGTATCATCATGCCGCGAAACATTTGCTCGCCGCTGCCGCCGCCAAACATCGGGTCGACATTGATACCGGCAAACATGTGGTTCATCATCTCGCTCAGGAACATCGCTTCGAATTCGGCGGCCGTATCGCGGATTTTGTCGATGTTCGCCGGCAGTTTGGCTTCGACATTTTCGCTGTATTTGGCGGTCGCCATGGCGACGTCGTAGCTGCTTTGGGGCATGATGCCGATATTGCTCATTACATCACCTCCAGGTCGGCTTGCAGCGCGCCCGAGGCCTTGATCGCCTGCAGGATAGTAATGATGTCGCGCGGGCCGACGCCCAGGGCGTTCAGATTGGTGACCAGTTCCTGCAGCGAGACGCCTTCGGGCAATACGGCCAGTTTTTTGCCTTCGCCGCTGTCTTCGATCTGGATATCGCTGCGCGGAACAATCACGGTTTGACCGCCTTCGGAGAAGGCATTGGGCTGCGATACCTGCGGCGTTTCGGTGATGCGGATGGTCAGATTACCCTGTGCCAGCGCCACAGTCGAGATGCGCACATCCTTGCCCATCACGATAACGCCAGATCGTTCATCGATAACGACGCGTGCAACATGATCGGGTGACAGGCGCAGCTGTTCGATATCGGTCAGCAGGTTGACAAGACCGGCGTTATAGCCCGGCGGTACTTTCAATTCGACCGAAGCGGGGTTTTGCGCGGTGGCGGCGGGGAATTTCAGATGATTGTTGATGGCGGCGGCAATGCGGCGCGCCGTGGTGAAATCAGGGTTGCGCAGGGCCAGGCGTGTGCTGGTTTGCGCTTCCATGCTAAAGGGGATCTCGCGCTCGATAATCGCACCGGCGGCGATACGGCCGGCTGTGGGGATGTTTTGCGTGACCGAACCGGCATCGGCGCTGGCCGAAAAACCGGCGATTGAGACGGGGCCCTGCGCCACGGCATAAACATGGCCATCCGCGCTCAGAAGCGGCGTGACGAGCAGGGTGCCGCCCTGCAGGCTTTTGGAATCGCCAAGCGCCGAGATACTGACATCAATGCGCGCGCCCTGATTGGTAAAGGGCGGCAGCGTTGCGGTGACCATAACGGCAGCAATGTTTTTGGTGTTCAGCTTGTTGTCACGCACGTTGATGCCAAGGCGGTCGAGCATACCGATAATGCTCTGCTCGGTAAAAGGAGAGTTGTTGAGACTGTCGCCGGTGCCGTTCAAACCGACAACAAGGCCGTAGCCGATCAGCATGTTATCGCGGACGCCTTCGAATTCGACGATGTCTTTGATGCGGGTCATGCCGCCGGCTGATTTTTGCGCGGCAGCATCGCTGGTGTAGATCAGAGCCGAGAGCGCCGCCGCCGCGAGCAGCGTGCCGAACCCCTTAGATACCTTGCCGAGACTTGCGAGCGTGTTTTTCATGTCGTTGTTTCCCGAAATCATTCCCATTGACGTAGATAGTCTTTCCCGTCTCAAGCCTTGCGAAAGCCGTGCCAGAAACGAAAGCACATATTAGGTTTTTGTATTTAAAGGGGATTTCACGCCACCCTCGCCGCGGCGCCGGATCGCCGCCGCCCTGCCGTGCAGCAAAGGCGTGCGGCAGGGCGGCAAATATTGCCGGTTGGTTTCAAGGCGGAATACTGTTTATATTAAAGGTATGAAGATTGACGGCCCCAATAAAACCAGCGGCCCGAAAGGCTCCAGCAAAGCCGGCGGCGCGAAAAGCACCGGCAGCACAGCCTTCAGCGGACTGATTGACGACACCGATGAAACCGCTGGCAGCAGCGGCAGCAGCGGTGCGTCGTCGATTGCGCGGCTCGATGCGCTTTTGTCCTTGCAGGAAGCAGACGATTCAACATCCGAAGAAGCAGCGCGGCGGGCAAAAAAACGCGGCCTGCTGCTGCTCGACGAGCTGGATGTGCTGCGCATGGGGATTTTGACCGGTACGGTCACGCAGGGGCAGCTCGGGCAGCTGGAGCGTATGCTCAAAAGCCACCGCGACACGGTGATGGACCCGCTTCTGGCCAGCGTGCTCGATGAAGTCGATCTGCGCGTGCAGGTCGAATTGGCGAAATTCGGCCGTCGCTGACCTCTTTTTCATATTTTTGAAAAGAATGAAAATTTCCGCCGGGGAACGGCAGGGGCGGCGCGGGCGTTGTTTCCGCTGCCGACTAGGACTATAATGTCCGAGTCTCTCGAATAACGAGTTTTATATATCAAAGGTCAAAGGATGCACCAGATGTCGTCGCTGCCTGAAACGTCCTCCACAATCCTGCCGCCGGATTACAAGCCCGGCGAAAAGGAAAAATTCATGAACCCGGTCATGCTGGAGTATTTCCGGCAGAAGCTGCTGCGCTGGCGCGCCGAGCTGCTCGAAGAATCCACCGAGACGATCAAGGAAATGCAGGAAGACAATCTGCAGAAACCGGACATCGCCGACCGTGCTTCCGCCGAGACCGACCACGCGCTGGAGCTGCGCACGCGCGACCGCGAACGCAAGCTGATCTCCAAGATCAACGCCGCGCTCGAAAAAATTGATGACGCGTCTTACGGCTATTGCGAAGAAACCGGTGAGCCGATTTCGATTGCGCGCCTCGAAGCGCGTCCGATTGCGACCCTGAGCCTGGAGGCGCAGGAACGCCACGAACGCAAAGAGCGTACGCAAAGAGATATGCGCGAATAATACGCGCAGACGACCTGCGCGCTGCTCTCACAAAGCCCCCGACCGCAGCGCGGCGGGGGTTTTTGTTCTCTCGCCGCTTGGCAAGGTTCTTGCAAGGTTTTTCCGATGACGCATCTTCACGAAAATATCGCGGTTTTATTGCTTTTTTTTGTTGTGCATCTTTTGATCGGCGCGGCTTTGATGGCGCGCACGCGCAGCCGCCCGTGGCTATGGACGATCATGGAAAGCGCGGCCGCAGATGCGGCGCGGCGGCTTAACCGCGGCGGGCGCAGCGATTCAGACCGTATTGTGCGCGGCGCGGTGGTATTTGTTATTTTTATATTGCTGGCCTATGGCGCGGGCAGTCTTTGGGCGCTGATGTCGCGCAGCACTTGGGGCTGGGCGGCGGATCTGTTTTTGCTGTCCGGCACGATGACGGCAATGGCGCCGGTGGCCGTGATGCGCGGCGTGGGGCGCAGACTGGCCGATCAGAAAACAGAGCAGGCGCGTAGCATTCTGGCGCGTCATGCGCGCGAAGATTTGAGCAAGGCGGATGCGCATATGCTGGCGCGCAAGGCGGTTGAATACGGCATGGAATCGCTGTGCCTGCTGCTGGTCGGGCCTGCGCTGGCTTTTGCGCTTTTTGGCGCTGTCGGCGTGTTTGTTTATGTCATGGTGATGGCGCAGCACCGTATTTACGGGTATATCGTGCCGGCGCAGCTGCATTTTGGCGCCACCGTGCGCGCGGCGGAGCGTCTGGTCAATCTGCTGCCCGCCATGATAACCGCCCTGCTGGTGGTGATGGCGACGGCGGTGATCAGCCGCGGTAAACCTGTGATGGCGGCGGCGCTGGCCGCGCAGCAGGCCCGCCGTGATGACAGTCTGAACCGCGGCATGGTGCTGGCGGCCGCGGCGGGGGGGCTGGGTCTGGCCCTTGGCGGGCCGCGCCGCTGGCCTGACGGACAAATACGGCAGGGGGAATGGCTGGGCGCCGCCGCAGAAACTGCACGTACCGAACCGGTGGCGGTGCGGCAGGCGGGGCTTTTGGCCTTTGTTGCTTTTTTGATCTTCGCCCTGTGCTTTTCGACGGCATTTATGATGCGGATTTAATTTTCATAAAGTTTCATTTTTGATATTTTATAATAAAAACAAGTAAGAACGTGAAACGAAACAGTCTTGCAGTGCAGCGCAGATTTCCTTGTATTACACTTTAACGCATTTTTAACTTTGACCGATTTCCAAAAAATGATAGCCTGACACCCGATCAAAATTGCTGAAAACCACTGTCAAAATCCTGTGCCATGACTTCCGGTATGGGCGATTCTCAGGCTTTGGCCATAGCCGTCGCGATCAGACGCGCCGCCGAAGGGGTATCCTTCTTTTTGTGCGGCATATAAATGTGTAAAGGCGAAGTGACGATATGGACAAAAGGGACCGGAGAAGGATCGAGAATATTCTGCGCGAACCCCTGACGCGGCATCGCTTGTCGCTGAATGGCAAAATCCGTGCGGCTCAGAATCCGGAAAACCCGGTGCCTTTTACCTTTGATGATCTGAAGACCTTTGTTGCCGGTCTCGGCGTGGATACGGAGGAGTTCCGCAAGGAAACCCTCAACGCCTTCGAAGCCGTGCAAACCGGCCAAGCGCCGCAAACACCGAAATTTGACACGCCGGAAGCCCAGCTGCTCTGGGGCGCGGCGCTGTCTTATCTGGCGAACAACCCCGACCAGATGAAAACATGGGCCAAGCCGCCCGCCGAAAAAACGCCGCTGACGCAAACGGCGCTGTGGCAACAGGTGACCGGTACGCGTCAGGCGCATCAGGAATTGCTGTCGCACGCACACCATGTGCGCGAAGCGCTGCGTGACAAGGATACACGTTACAGCTGGGGCGCACCGGGGACGGGCTTTTCGTTTGACCGCCAGAAAAACCATATCAATATCGATTTCGTGCAGAGCATGATTGTCGGCTACGAGCACGCGCGCGCCGATGTCTACCGCGAAATCGGCCATACGCTGCTTTCGGTCAATTATCCGCAGCGTATGCAGGAAGTTTACAAAGAAATGCAGCCGCTGCTGCGCAAAGCGCGCGCGGCGCAAGGTAACGGCAAAGACAAAGGCAAAGGCAAAAAAGGCCCGCAGCTGAAGCCGGAAGAATACAAACAGCTCATCATGCTCTCGAACGAGTGGGAGCTGCGCCACATGATGTTTGCCGCGGCGGAAGAAAACGTCGCCAACCGTTTTGTGTCCAACATGGGCAAGCAGCTGTTGCAGGATTACGGCGTATCGGTGAACAACACCGCCGTTACCGGCCGCGGCGTCGGTCTGACGCGCCTGCCCAAAGACGGCCTGACGGATGATATGCGCCGTTACATGAACCTCTGCAATACCGTGCAGCTGAGTTTTTATCAAAACAACGGCCTGTTCGAAAATACAGATGCGGGCTGGTTCAAAGTGGGCATCAACCCCAATCTGGTGCGCAAGACGCAAACGCTTGCGCGTCGCCCGACCGATAAAAAAGAAGACAACGACGGCATTGAACATCCGGATTTCAAACATCTGCGCGAACTGGTCGGCGGCCCCAAAGGGCTTGAAAACCTCCAGCCGAAACAGCACGAACGTCTTTATGGCTGGCAGAACCTGAAAAGCCGTATCGAAGGCGCCGATATTTCGCGCAAGGCCGTGATTGACGAGATCATGAAGCTTTATGCCGAAGATCTGTTGCAGCGTATCCTGAAGCAGGAACACGACAAGCTCGACCAGCAGCTGAAAGACGCGCAGGAAAAGCAAAAAGAGCAAAATCAGGATAAAGATCAGGACAAGGACGATCAGGATCAGGACGGTCAAGACGGCGACGACGGTCAGGACGGCCAAGAGCAGGACGGACAAGAACAGGAAGGCCAAGGCCAAGGTCAGGGACAAGGCCAAGGTCAGGGCAAAGGCAAGCCGCAAAAAGGCCAAAAAGACAAGCAAGAGCAGCAAAAGCAAAAACAGAAACAGAAACAGCAGAAAGACCGCGGCAAACCGCAAGGCGAGCAGCAGGACGATGCTGACGGCGAAGAGTCTGACGGCCAAGAACAAGACGGTCAGGACGGACAGCAAGGCCAAAAAGGCGACAAGCAAAAGCAGAAAGAAAAAGGCCAAAAGGGCGAAAAAGGCGAAGACGGCGAAGAACAAGACGCCGACGGCGAAGGTCAGGAAGGCGAGGGCCAGGAAGGTCAAGAGCAGGACGGCCAGCCGCAAGACGGCAAGCCGGAAAAGGGCGACAAGAATATTGGCGCCGATGACGAAGACACTGTGCCGGTCGAAGGCGCGGGCGATATGCCTGCACCCAAATCACCGACCGAAAACCCGTCGGACGAGCTTGACCCCAACGGCAGCGATGCCGATGGCGAAGGTCAGGATGCGGACGGCGAGGGACAGGATGCCGATGGTCAGGACGCAGACGGCAGCGATGCCGACGGTGATGACGCCGATGGTGAAGGCCAGACCGTAGAAGATCTCGAAAAAGAACTCGAGAAAATGGAAAAAGAAGAAGCCGAGGCAGAAGGTCAGGATGCCGAAGGCGAAGATGCCGATGGCGAGGACGCCGACGGCGAAGGCCAAAAGAGCAAAAGCAAGAGCAAGAGTAAAAGCAAAGGCAAGCCGAGCCGTCAGGGCGGCGATGGCGACGGCAAATCGCTGGAAGAGCTGTCCAAGCAGGACTGGACCGATTACAACGCCCGCATTGCGGAGCTGGCCGGCCCGATCACCCGCGTGCGCAAGCTCTTCAAGGACGTACAGGACCGCCAGCTGCAGCGTAAATCAAAAGTCTCGCGCACGCTCGACATCCTGCCGGAAAATGGTGAGGTCAAGGACCGCTTTAACATCGAAGCGCACCGGAATATGACGATCAAAAAAGTCACCGGCCAGCTGGAAGAAGAAGACCTGAAGCGTTTCCACAAAGACGAAACCAGCATGGTGCCGACCGAGGTGGATGTGGTGATTGCCATCGACGGTTCCGGATCCATGAACGGCACGCCGATCAACGCGGCCCTGCAGGCCGCTGCCATCATGTTCGAAGCCGCCGCCGGAAAAGACATGAAGATGAATGTTTACGTCACGATGTGGGGGGACAACGACCCGCCCATCATGATCAAACCCGGTGATGACCGCGTGAAAATCGGCCAAGCGATGCAGGCCGCGCGCAAGGGTCTCAATTCGGGTACAAACTTTGCCCCCGCTGTGAAAAAGGTCGCCAAAACGATCGGTGAACAGCGCGGCAAGAGCGGAACCCTCAGCGGGTTTACACACGTACTGATCATTTCCGACGGCGACATGTTTGATGCCGACCAGTCGAAGGAAAAGATTTACACCATGTTCGACCACTCCGATAAAATTACCTTCGACGCCGCGATCATTACGGCGAACAAGGGGACGAACATGCAAAAAATGGCCGAAAGCATCAAAGGCCGGAAAAATTTCCAGGACATGGGTATCGTCCTTGGCAACAATCCGGAAGAGGTGCCGATGGCGATTGTCGGGCTTTTGCTCGAGAAGGTCAGGAAAACCGGAAGCTTCCAGGCAGTTCCTAACAGTCAAAAACGCAGAGCCATGAGACAAGCTCATAACAAGATGGATCGGAAACCATGACAAAGAACACAAAAGACAAAAAAACCGCCGCCCCCCAAGCCGACGCCAAAAAGCCGGAGACGGTATCCATCTTGCAAAAGAGCATCAAGGATTTGACGCTTGAAGATTATGCGGCGATTGAAAAGCATATCGGTACCGCCTCGCGCCCCTTCCCGATGTGGGGCCCGCAGCGCGTGGAAAATGGCAACCGCAGCGATATCGAAACGGTTTTGTCGTTCATTGCCGATGACGCCAACCCGCTGAAAATCTATTCCGAACGCCCGTACGAAGAAGTCATCGCCCTGGCCTATTGCGATATGCCCGTGCCCAGCATGCTGCCGATCTTCAAAGACGGTATCGAACGCCGTGGCGACCCGCTTTTGCGCCAGAAAGACCTGCTGGAAGGTCGTCAGCCGCAGAATGAAAACTTCAACCGTACGCAGATGATGATCGGTGACCCCGGTCACGGTAAATCGTTCCTTGGCGCGCTGCAGGGCCGTTTGCGCTCCAAAGGCTCCGTCGAGATTTACGATTGCGGCGGCAAGAACATGAACGACCTGCTGTTCGAAATGGTGCTGGATTTCGGCGCCGCCGACGCACTGCCCAAAGCCATCGACAAGCGCCTCAAGGCCGGCTCGCTCGAAGATATGTCGCTGGGGCTTCTGAAAGGTCTGCCCGAAAAAGCGGTCACGCTTGAAAACGGCGCCATCAAAGGCATCGACTGGCAGTATCTGAAGACAGCCGGTAACGACGACGTGCAAAAATCTTTCGACATCCTGACCAAGGTCAGCAAAATCGAAGGTCTCGATAACGCCGGCGGTAACGCGCTCGGGATGAACTCGCAATTCGGTGCACTGATCCGCGCCTTCATCGAAAAGCGCGAGATCGTTCTGGACGAGTATAACAAATCCCGCGAAGGCTCCGACAACGCGCTGCAAACCGTCATCCAGTTTATGATCGGTGAATTGCGCGAATGCACGGTCGATAACCCGCTCAAGAACAAAGACAATACCTCCGGCCCCAGCTCCTTCACGTTCAAGCGTGACGACATGGGCGCGGGCTTCTTTGTCACCTTTACGGGTAACAAAACCGAAGACGGATCCACCACCCGTTCGCTGAACAAATCGGTTTATGACCGTCTGAAACCCGACACGCTGCCCGATCCGGATGTCATCGACTGGCAACACCGTATCTGCCAGATGATGGTGGGTCTGCCGGTATCGACGATCTACAACACCTTCAAAGATCAGGCGGATGAAAATCCGGAAGCCTTCGGCGAATGGCTGATGTGGCTGCGCGAAACCAAGGCGAAAGTCGAAGGCACGCCGATGCCCGAGCTGCAGCAGACGCTGCTCGCCAACTGGAAAGACGTTGTGTCGGCTTCCGAAAAACTGGCGCTGTTCTATGACCGCTGGGCGACCTTGTCGGATGCGGAAAAAATCACCTCCAGCGCCCCCGATCTGATCGAGGAAGTGGACGAGGAATATTCCAAGAAAGAAGGCATGTCCTTCCGCCGTATCAAGCAGCACCTTGAAGAAGCGCAGCCGATCCGCGCCAAGATGCAGCCTGTGGATACCCCGACCAAAGCGGAATTCAGCCCTTGGACAAAACCGCCGAAGCTGGCCGAGCAGATCGAGGAAAACCCCTCGCTCAACTACGGCACGCGTCTGATTGAATTTATCGAGCGTATGGTCTACGAAAAGTCCGGCGCTGTCGGCAAAAACAAGCTCTACAGCAAGCTGACCAAGGCCATGGAAGAATACGGCCTGCGCGATATCACCCTGAAAGAGGGCGAGCGCAGCCGTCAGAAATCGGTTGAATCGAGCCTGAACATCAGCGCATTCGCCGACAAAGACCTTAACAAACAGGCGCAGATTGCCCGCAAAATCTTCTGCAACTATGTGCGCCAGATGGACCCCAGCATCGAGGCGGAGGATGACCAGATCATCACCTCCAAGAAATTCCTCGACGCGCTGAAACATGTCCAGTCGGCTGAAACCGCGATGACCAACGAACTTTTTGTTGTTAACCGCGATCCGGAGCAGCTCTACGCCGGCCAGCCGCTGGCAGAGGCGATCATCAAGGATGCCGCCGCTTATGCACGCGACAAGAAAAGGCTCGATTTTGAGCTGGACGATCTGGTGCATCACGACGATTTCGTGGCGGCGCTGGCGCTGCCCACGGTCGGCGCGAAAAACCTCGCATCGATCTGGGATCAGAATATCCGTCCCATGATGCGTGACAGCGCACCGGCGCAAGACGATGCCGCCGCTGCACCCGATGCGGCTGCACAAGGCCCTGCGGCGCAAGGCCCGGCTGCCAACCAGAACAGCAGTGCGCAGCGCCGCAACGATGGCCTGTCGATGGCGGAAAACACTTCTGCGCACGGTATCTCCACAACCAGCCTGCAAGTGCTTTACAGCGATGAAGACGGCGACCGTCCGGTATCGGTGCATGTCGTGCGCAACAACCTGCGCGACAAAACCCTGATCGTGGGCGAAAAAGTGCCGTCCAAACTTCTGGCTGCTTTCCGCGAAGCCGGTGTGATCCACGTGGATCGCAACGACCCCGCGGCACAGGCCAAGGTGGAAACCGCGCTCAGCGATCTGACCCGCGGCATGCCTGCCGTTGTGAAGGATCATCTGACCGATGCCTTCAAATACCGCAACACCGTGGACACCGACTACCTGCGCGAGCAGCATGGCAGCGCAGTGCCGAAGGACAAGGCGGCTGAAAAAGCCTTCCTGACCGAAGCGCGCGCGGAATACATGGAAGGCAAACAGCTGGCTCTGCTGATGGTGACGCCGGAAGTCACGATGTACTTCCCGAAATTCGTCACGAAAAAAGCCAACCAGGGGCCGCGCTGATTTGCGGATAGGCAATAGCAAATGCTCCAGCAACCGGAACAGGACATGACACAGGAAACGTTAAAACAGGTGGGTGCCGCTGCGGCACAGCAGAGTGCGATGGAACGCGGTGCGCGTTTTCTGGCACACGGCACACGCCTGTTTACCGTTCCTGCCGGATGGGAAAGCCAGATGATCCGTCAGGACAAAGGCGTGCCTTCCTGCGAAACCATGTTGGAACTGGAAGCGGCGCTGCGCGACGAAAACGTGCGCGTCATCTTTATTCCGCTGGATGCATTGCTGACGGATGCCGATATCGAAAAAATTTGTGAACGCAACGGGGTCACAAAAACACTTTTCAAAGAGGTGAGGACATGAACGGGGGACGTTATATCAAGCAGGCGATCATCGCTGCGCTGTGCGAACATCCGGATCAGGAAAAATACAAGGCGCGCGCTTTTTCGGGTGAAAACCTCGAAAAAGTGATGGATGCCCTCGCCGAGCAGCGCAATACGCTGACCAAGGCTGATTTTTTTGCACAGGATGACGACGGCAAATACCTGATCGATACGCCCGGTTTCTGGCGTAATTTCGACAAGGTTCTGGCCATCGTCACCAAGTCGGGTGACAAATTCACCATGGACGATTTCAGAAAGCCGCTGGGCGCAACAGAAGAGGCGCGCACGCTGCTTGACAGCGCGCGCCAGCATGATGGTCTGGGCAAAATTTTCAAACAGGCTGTCTGGGAAGGCCGCTTCGACGAAATGGAACGCCTTTGGTATTACGTACCGACGCCATCGCGCCGCCAGCTGTTCCAGAACGACGGCAAGCTGGATATCGCGCTCAAACGCAACCTGCTGTCCGCCGAAGGGCGGGAGCTGCCGGAAGACCGCCTCGCCAAGGCCGGTCTGACACCGCATGACGTATATCAGGCCTTTACGCAGAACGGCAATTACGAAGACGTCACACGCCGCCTTGCGCAAGCGGGCGACTGGATGCGCAAGGAATATCTGCTCTTGCCGGACAAAGACGGTTATACCGCTTTCTACGAACAGGGCGCATGGGATCGTTATAATGACCTGCACAAACGCATGCAGGCGCGCGGCGAACAGTTCGAAGTATCGGATTTTATCCGCCAGATGGGCTATGGCCCCAACATGCTGACGCGCGCCTATGAACGCAACGCGCTTCAGCACGTATTTGCGTCGCAGCACTGGGTTGACCGTCTGCCGGAAATGACCAGCTTGTGGTCCAAAGTGTTGTCGGGCTGGAAAACTGGCTCCTTTACCGTGCGTGAATTTGATAAATCCTATGCCGAGGCAGAAAGCATGACCTACGGCAAGCTGGTCGATTTCACCCGCTTTGAATCCAAACAGGAACTGCTCCGTCCGCTTAATCCCGATGCCGTTGCCAGCGGCGCGGAAAAGCCGGTGCTGCCCATCGGGCTCAAGGCCTTCTGGGACAACATCGAGACGGTGCAGCAGAAACTGTCCAACATGGGCGCGCGTCTGACACTGGCCGACCTGCGCCAGAACAGCGGCGAGCTGGAAGACAGCTGTCTGATTTCTGCCGTCAAGTTTGGCCGTTTCAGTGATGTACAGGATATCGCGCGCAAGGCGGGGGAGAAGATCGGCATCAATGACTTCCTCTCCAAAGACCGCCACGGCAATACCGCGCTGAACCTGCTGGCGCAGCGCGGCGAACTTAATCAGGTCTTCCAGCCGGATATCTGGGCTGGCCGCCTGAGCGAGATGAAAACACTCTGGACGCATGTCCATGTCAGCGAGCGCGTACAAGTCGATTTCGACCAAGTCGAAGTGGCCGCGCAGCAGGCAACCCTGCGTCTGCAGATCAGCGATGATTTCGACTTCACGCTCAAGCCGCGCAAGCCGGGCAAAAAACCCTGATCGCAGACTTCGGCTGATATTAAAAAACCCGCGCTGGAAACAGGGCGGGTTTTTTAATGCTTTAATATTTCGTTTTTTCGGCGGCAGGCGTAAAACCGGCTGCGTGTCGATCAGGGGGTATGCGGTTTGCGCGCCTGCTGCACGCGCTGGGCGCTCAGGCAGATATGCGGCGGCACTTGCAGGTCGGCGGCGTCATAGCGCAGCGGGTTCCCGTCGATATCCTGCACACGGCCGCCGGCGGCTTCGACAATCGCCTGACCGGGGGCGACATCCCAGAACTTGGTGCGGCCGTTGCGGTTGACCGGATAAACAACCGAAGCATCGGCGCTGTTTTCCGCCACCTGACAGGCACGCAGAATGCCGCTTTTGCCGTCAATACGCGCGGCAGCGCCGAATTGCTTGCTCAGGTAGCCTTTCACTTTCGGCAGATCGGCGCTGTGCTCGTTGACCAGAACGCGCATGTCCGGCGTAGATGTTGTGGTGTTGCCGGAGAGCGGCGCGCGCGTACCATCCGCACGCACTTCGGCGGCGCTGCCGGGGCCTGCGCCCACATACATTCTATCCATGGCGGGGTGATAAACGACGCCCAAAACCGGTTTGTGGTCAACAACCAGCGCAATCGCAACGACAAAGGCACCGGTGCGTTCGGTGAATTCACGCGTGCCGTCCAGCGGGTCCACCGTCCAGAAAGTGCCCCCTGATGTATCGGGGATATATCCGGCCTCGACCGCTTCTTCGGACACAATGGGAATATCGGGTGTCAGCGCCGCAAGCCGCGCCAGAATGAGTTTTTCAGCCGCATGATCTGCGTCGGTTACCACGCTGCCGTCTTTTTTGGCATAGGCCTTGGTAGCGGGATCGTTGTAATGCGCCATGATGACGGCGCCGGCATCGCGGGCAAGCTGCTCTATCGCGGGCAGCAGGGCGGCGGGTACGGGTTTGGGCGTATCTGCTTTCATGGCCTTATTGTATTTCCATAGCGTTAATATTTCGTCAATTGGTACAAAACAGCGCAGAAGACAAAAATTTCAATTAATTAGCCATTAAATAAATACCATATATTGACGCGCAGGGGCAGTAAATTTATGCTGTAGCCATCGTCAAAATCATACCGCATTGAAAGAGGGAGACCTCTATGAAACCAGCCCTGAAACCGGCGCTCGAAAATCTCGACAAGGCGCTCGCGCGTCTGGAGACAGCCGTGGACAAACGCCTGCAAACCGATGGCCGCAAAAAGGTCGAGCCGCAGCTTGATCTCACCGCGCGCAACGAACGCGAGGTCAATCGCAAGATTGCCGCGCGTCTCGACCAGACGATCGACCGTCTGGAAACCCTGCTCAGCGAAGAAGAATAAGGCGAAGGAAAAATCATATGGCCGAAGTGAATATCTCGATCAACGGGCGCATCCACGAAATCAGCTGCGACAGCGGGCAAGAAGGCCGCGTTGTCGATCTCGCTTCGTACATCGACCAGCGCCTGCAACAAATCGCGCGCAGCGGCGCGGCATATAACGATGCGCATCTTTTGGTGCTGACGTCGCTGGTGCTTGCCGATGAACTGTTTGAAACGCGCGAAAAGCTTGCCGCTGTATCAGCCGCACCGGCTGCCGCAACCGTCAAGGGCCGCAAGGGTGACGTTGCGGCCGAAGCGCCCGCCGCTGCCAATCCGGAAGACGAAAAGGCAATGGCGCAGCTGCTCGAAAAGCTGGCAAAACGCATCGACGGTATTGCCGCGCGCGTTCAGGCGGCCTGACCTGCGGCCTAAAAAGCCACTGATAACAGCAAAATAGCAAGGTTTTCCGTGCCCCTGCACTGGAAACCCGTGACATTTGCCCGGTTTGCCCCTACATTAGCGGCGGAAGGCTGCTGCGGCGGTCGCGTGAGACAGCACTATCCCAGAGGCCGATGTTTATTCGCCCGGGGGCTGTCCCTGGCCGGACCGTGGTCCGGTTATATGGTTCCCACCTTGTTGTACAAGGGCCTAGCGGATATCCCCGTCCACGGCGCAGGTGGCACCTTCCACTTATTTTTATCTGCGGGCTGAATCCGCAGGTTGCAGCATAAGCCAAAGCCGGATTTTTCATGCCCAGCAAAAACGAATTTCGTCACGCCGCTTTTCAACGCCGCATGGCGCTTGATGCGGCGGCCTGCACGGCATGGTCACAGCAAATGATGACGCGTTTTTTGTCACAGATTGAATTGCCGGCGGCGGGCGCCGTGATCTCCGGATACATACCGGTCAATAATGAAATCGATGTCATCCCTTTGATGACAGCACTTTCTGCGCGCGGATACCGCTGCGCCGTGCCACATAATGTGGAGAAGCAGCAGATCCTCGATTTCCTCGAATGGACGCCCGAGACGGTGCTGCACAAGGGGCTTTATAATATCCCGCAGCCCGACCCCGCCAAGGCCAAGGCGCTCTTGCCCGATTTGCTTATCGTGCCGATGGTGGCCTTTGATCCGGCGGGCAGCCGCATGGGCTATGGCTCGGGATATTTTGACCGCACTTTTGCGCATATGCGCAAATTCCACAAATTCCACGCCGTCGGCGTCGCCTACGAGGCGCAGAAATACGACAGCGTGCCTGTCGACCGCTATGATTACCGGCTGGATGCCGTCGTGACCGAAGCGGCTGTTTACACCAACCCCGATAACGGAAAGAGCCTTTGATGAAAATACTTTTCCTCGGCGATATTGTGGGCCGTGATGCACGCGATGCTGTGACGTCACAGTTGCCCGACATCCGCCGTGATTACAAAATCGATATGGTGATTGTGAATGCCGAAAATTCAGCGCATGGTTTTGGCGTGACCGCACAGATATGCGATGATCTTTACAAATCGGGCGTTGATTGCATCACCACCGGCAACCACGTATGGGACCAGCGCGAGATCATGTCTTATATCGACAGCACGCCGCGTCTTTTGCGCCCGATCAACTATCCCGAGGGCACGCCCGGCCGCGGCGCCAGCATCATTGAAACCGCACGCGGGCACAAGGTTCTTGTTGTCAACGCCATGGCGCGTTTGTTTATGGATGCGATGGATGACCCCTTTGCTGCAATGGATAAACTGTGCAAGGCCTACCGGCTGGGTAAGGATGTGCAGGCGATCTTCCTCGATTTCCATGGCGAAGCGACAAGCGAGAAAATGGCCATGGGACATTTTCTTGATGGCCGCGTTTCTTTTGTGGTCGGCACGCATACCCATGTACCGACAGCCGATACGCGTATCCTGCGCGGCGGCACAGGATACCAGACCGACGCCGGTATGTGCGGCTGCTATGACAGTGTAATCGGCATGGATACAAATATTTCGGTGAGCCGTTTCCTGCGCAAAATGCCGGGCGAAAAAATGCGGCCTGCCGAAGGCCCCGTTACGCTATGCGGGGTTTTGCTTGACGTTGACCCGGCCACGGGGCTTTGCACGCATGCCATTCCTTTCCGCACCGGCGGACAGCTCAGCACGGCGCTGCCTGCCGCCGCTTAAAAACACATACGGAGAAAAAATATGATCAGCCTTCATCAGAAAAAAAACTTTTTGACCCGCGCGCGGATTTTTTTTGCGGCAGCGGTGATGTGCGGTGCGGTTGCAGGCGGGCTGATGCTGTCGGTACAGGCGCATAGCGAAAGCCGCGAATACGTCTCGCCTGACGGTTTGCGCGTCGACCAGCTGGTGATTGTCAAACAAGACGGGCTGCGCGAAAAATTTAATGTTGAAATCGCCGAAACCGGCCCCGACGTACAAAAAGGCCTGATGTTCAGAACCGAAATGCCAAGTGATGCCGGCATGCTGTTTTACTTCGGCGGCGGCGAGGGCGAAGTGTCTTTCTGGATGAAAAATACGCTTATCCCGCTCGATATGATTTTTATCCGCGGCGATGGCAGCATTGCGCATATCCATGAAAACGCGGTGCCGCAGTCGTTGCAAAGCGTGCCGTCGCAGCATCCGGTTGCAGCGGTGCTTGAAATCAACGGCGGCGAATCTGCTGCGCGCGGCATCAAAACCGGCGACCGCGTCGATCATCCTTATTTCCGCCGCACCCGTCCGATGGAGCCCGCGCCGCAAGAACAAACAGACCCCGCACCGCAAACACCGGAAGAAAAAGCCGCAAAGGATGCCGAAACCGCGCCGCTGCCCAAACTTGAAATCCAGACACCCGAACGCATGCACCGCGGCTATGAACGCGGGCTGGATGCTGACCTGCAGCAAAGATAAGCCTTGATGCGTGATAACCCTTTGGCACCAAGGGGTTATGACGCAGTCTCGCAAGTCCATGAAATACCTTGATTTTGGCTGCCGCAAGGTCTATAAAGACGCTGCTGAGAAAAACGGAGTGTAGCGCAGTCCGGTAGCGCGCCTGTTTTGGGAGCAGGATGTCGGGGGTTCAAATCCCTCCACTCCGACCAGTTTTTCAAAAGCGAAAACAATAAATAGGTACGATCATGAAAGCCAGGATTTACAAACCTGCAAAGAATACGATGCAATCCGGACGCGCCGGTACAGCACAATGGGTGCTTGAATACGAACTCGAAACACCGCGCCGCCCCGAGCCTCTGATGGGCTGGACATCTGCCGGTGATACGCTCAACCAAGTGCGCATGAAATTTTCCAGCAAGGAAGCGGCGGTGTCTTTCGCCGAAAGCCATGCCATGGATTTCGTGGTTGCGCCAGAGCCGCAGCGCCGCATTATGCCGCGCAGCTATCTCGACAATTTCAAATATCGCAGCGCCGAAGAAGACGCGTAAGTACGCCTTACATCTGCGGCGGTTTTTGCGGCGGCTTCGGCTTGTCCGCAGGCGCAGCCGTTTGCGGTTTTGCGGGGGTCAGCGTGCTTTGAATGTCGGGCTTGCTTTCCAGCGTTTTGTGAATCGGGCATTTATTGGCGATTTCCAGCAGGCGCTGGCGCTGCGTATCGTCCAGCGGCCCCTCCAGCGTGATGTCGCGCCTGATAACGTCGCGCTTGATATTGTCTGCGCCGGTTTCCTTGCTGTGCGTCAGCTCGACCGTGACGCCTTCCAATGGCCATTTCTTTTGATCCGCATACATGCGGATCGTCATCGATGTGCAGCTGCCCAGCGCGGCCAGCAGCATGTCATAGGGCGCAGGGCCGCTGTCGAGCCCGCCCATATCCTCCGGCTCGTCGGCTGTAAAAACGTGGCTGCCGGTTTTGATTTCCTGCGTAAAGCGGCCATCGCCGGTTTCACGGACGGTGACTTTGGTGGGGTGTTGGGCCATGGCGCTCTCCTCGGCTTCGGGGACGGGAGCCACCAATTTACGCCCGCCAGACAGGCGCGGCAAGGCCGTAAACACGCACACTGACCGTAAAACAAGGGCTTAGCGGGCAGTCCTTGCAAAAACCGGCACTTTTCCGACAATTCGGGCTTGCCAAATCCAGCCAATTTGATAAAAAAGCTCCACCACAATGTTCCCTGGTAGCTCAGTGGTAGAGCAAGCGACTGTTAATCGCTTGGCCGCAAGTTCGAACCTTGCCCAGGGAGCCATTTTTTCAAGCACTTATCAGCATATTTAAAATAGCCCATGTACGATTGAACAGGGGTTGTACGATTAATTGCCCTGCATGAATCACTGGGCATATAAAAAATATAGACGTAAATCCTTCAAATGCCCGACACACGGCGCGCCTTGTAAAAGGTATTAGAATCAAACGCCTCTCCGGGTTGTCTTGCCATATGCCAAATGTTGGGCTAATTGTTTTTACAGCCTCGTGCACTTATTACGGCAGATCGGTTTTTTTTATTGTTTCCCGCCTGCCTTTTGCACGACATGCAAAACCATTGATGATGTGTGATCTTCCGAAGAGGGAAGCCAGCGGCGAATGCTTTGCCTTCGCTGTGTGATTTTCGTGCTCTTGCGGAAGATTGAAGTAACAAATCAAACCTCATGGTGAATTATGGCTGACAACTCCCATCTTTTTGAAGACTTTCGCAATTTGGTCGTTACCGATTCAGACCAAGACGGCACGCGTCTGAATATCCTGCGGCGCGCGACAGAGAATGGCCTTACCGTTGCCTTTAATAAAATTGGCGAGACGGGCGGGGCAACTGTTCTGCCGCCTGAAAATCAGGTGACCGTCAATCTCAAGCAAGATAGCGCCGGTCTGTGGCGCGTTAAAAACGCACGCTGATCATCATGGAACAGCAAAAAACAACGCTCCTGCGCCGCATCGAGCGGGCAGAAATGACAACGTCTGCAATATTAAGCGGCATCGCGTTTATCGGCACCGTTGGCTTTTTTGTGGCCGCGCCGTTTGCGGGTGCTGCGGCACTGGGCTATCTGGGCTTTACACAGGCGGCAGGTTTGGGCGTCATGGCCAAGACAGCCTTGACAGCTGTTGCGGCTGTGGGCGGGCTTTGTTTGGGTGCAGCGCCTCTTTACGCGCTGCGAAGCAGCAAAGAGACGCCCACCAGCACGCTTGAGTTGATGACGATTCCTGCCGCGGCTGTCGACAAGGGCGTGAGCAAGATATTTGCGCCGCTCAAGCGCCTGTGTCTGTCTGCACGCTTCAACCGTCCTGCGCACCAGCAGCCCCTGCAACCGCCTGCGCAGCCGGACGCCGCGCCAAACGCAAAAGATACCAAGCCGCCAGCGCCCAAATAGACAAGCTGCCGCCGCCCAAAAGTAACCAATAGACAGGTTTTACTGTCTATGCCTTAATATTCCTGTCAAACGGCGGGGGTATGATGAAGCGGCGGCAGTTCTTACGGGCGGGGTTGATGTCGGCGGCGGGCGCGGCGGCGCTTTTGTCGGGAGGCGGGCTGGGGGCTCGGGCGCGCCCGCTCGAGAATGACCCCGACATGGCGCGACGCGAAGCCGCCGAGGGCATCGTCGTCAATGACGTCCATGGCCAGATCAGCCCTACGCGCGTGGCCTTCATCCGCACACCTGCCGATACTGCCGCGCTTGAAAAGGCGCTGGAGCCTGGCGGCGGCGTCGCCCTGAGCGGCGGGCGGCATGCGATGGGCGGGCAGCAATTTGCCGCCGGCCGGCCACTTGTTGATATGCGCGCGATGGATAAAGTCATCGGCATTGACCGCGCAGCACGCACCGTAACGGCGGAGGCAGGCATTACATGGCCCGCTTTGATGGCGGTACTCAACCGTGATGCGCCGGAGCTGTCGATCATCCAGAAACAAACCGGCGCCGACGATTTGACGCTGGGCGGCGCGCTTTCGGCGAATATACACGGGCGCGGTCTTGTGATGGCGCCGATCATCGGGGATGTGGAATCGTTTACGCTGCGCACGGCCCAAGACGGTGTGGTCACCTGCAGTCGCAGCGAAAACAGCGAATTATTCGCACTGGCCATTGGCGGTTATGGGCTTTTCGGCGTGATCCAGACGGTAACGCTGCGCCTGATGACGCGGCGTAAACTGCGGCGCGAAGTGCAGATGCTGGGTATTGACGCGCTGATCCCGATGATCGAACAGCGCATCGCCGAAGGCTGCTGGTACGGCGATTTCCAGTACAAAACCGATCCCGCCGCCGAAGATTTTATGCGCACCGGTGTTTTCTGCTGTTACCGTCCGGTGGATGATCAGGCGGTTTTAAGCGAGGTGGCGCGCAACCTGTCCCTTGAAGACTGGCAGTCTCTTTACGATCTTGCGCATGACGACAAAAAAGCGGCGTTTGAAAAATACAGCGCCTATTACCTTGCCAGTCACGGTAATGTTTATTGGTCGGACAGTCACCAGACCAGCACCTATCTGAAAGACCAGAACGTCAAATACGACCGGCAGCGAAAGAACGCGGCCAAATCATCGCTGGTGATCAGCGAGATTTATGCCGAGCGGGAAAAGCTGACCGAGGTAATGGAGGCCTGCCGAACGGCGGCGCTGCGGCGCGGCATGAATATTGTATACGGTACGGTGCGGTTTATCGAGCCGGATACAGAAAGCTTCCTGCCCTGGGCACGCAAAAGATACGCCTGTATCATTTTCAATCTGCATGTACGCCATACCGTGCCGGGGCTGTCCAAGGCACAGGAAGATTTCCGTACGCTGTATGATATCGCGCTTGACCATAGCGGCAGTTTTTATCTGACCTATCATCGCTGGGCGCGCAAGGAGCAGGTTCTGACCGCCTATCCGCAAATGCGCGCGTTTATCGCGCTCAAGCGCAAATACGACCCTTACGATAAATTCGTCAGCGACTGGTACGCGCATTACCGCGAGATGTTCCAGATTTAAACACCAGCAATCCGGCCCGGATTATCCGCGGTCGCGGATCATCGTGACGGCGCGTTCTGCGGCATCGTGGAACGGCAGAAACACCACATGTGCGCCCGCGGTGCGCAGCAGGCCGTCTTGCCGCGGGTCATGCGTGGAGACAGCGACTTTGCCGGCGTATTTTTCTTCGCGCAAGGCATTGAGCAGCATCAGGCGCGGGTCTTCGTGTGTGACGCCGGTATCATGCTGCGGCATGGCGGAAATCACCCAGCGTGCCTGTCCAAGCGGCAGCGAGGCGATAAATTCCGGATCGCAGGCATCGCCGTAAACAGCCGGATGTCCCAGTGTGCGCCATTTGCGGACTTCGTCGGGGTTAAAATCGACGCCCAGCAGGTGATAGCCCGATGCGCGCAGGTGATGCGCAATCGCCGTGCCATAGCGCCCCAGACCAAAGAGGATAACATCGTAATGCGCTTCGCTTTTCGGCACGGTGGCATGTTCTTCGTCGGCGACTTCGCGGTGCGGTGTCTTGCGCTCGAAAATGCCCAGTCCGCGTTCCAGCCAGCGGTACAGCGGATGCGCATAGGTAATCATATAAACCGACAGTGCAATAGTAATCAGCCCGACCAGCGTGACAAGCCCCAGCGCGTCTTTGTTGACATGGCCGAGGGTCAGACCCATCGCCATAAAAATCAGCGAAAATTCGCTGATCTGCGCCACCGTTAAACCGGCCAGAAAACCTGTACGTTTGCGGTAACCCATCGCCCCCATGATCACCATCACGATCAGCGGGTTGCCGATCAGGACAAAAGCCGAGAAGATCAGCGCCGGCCAGACCTGAGCGCCCAAGAGGCTGAGATCCAGCTGCGTGCCAAGCGCGATAAAGAAAAACAGCAGCAGAAAATCGCGCAGTGAAGACAGGCGCGCGATCAAAGCCTCGCGGAACGGGGTGGAGGCGAGGGAGACGCCGGCCAGCAATCCGCCCAGTTCCTTGCTGAAACCGAAATGATCGCCCAGCGCCGCCAGCAGGGCCGCCCAGCCGATGGCAAAGGTGATCAACAGCTCCGGCGAGCGGGCAATGCGGTTCATCAGCGGCGTTGCGGCAAAGCGCATAAACAGCGCGACCAGCGCGAGCATGCCAGTGCCGTAAAGCATGACTTCGATAATGCGGGCAGCCGCGCTTTGTTCACCGGCCTCCTGCGATACGCCGAAGGCCGACAGCACCATCATCGCCAGAACGACCACCAGATCCTGCACAATCAGAAAACCGATAGCGATGCGTCCGTGCAGGGAGTCGACTTCTTTTTTATCCGACAGCAGTTTGACGATAATAATGGTGCTGGAAAAAGTCAGCGCAACGGCGACGTAGATCGATGTCATGTGCCCAAGACCAAGGGCGATGCCGAGAAAATAACCGATGACCGATGTAAAGGCGACCTGCCCCAGACCTGTTGCCAGCGAGACAACGCCCATCGTGCGGATCAGTTTGAGGTCGAGCTTGAGGCCGACCAGAAACAAAAGCACCGCAATACCAAGCTGTGCCAAAAGTTCGATATGCGCCTGCGACCGGACAATATCGATGCCCGAAGGCCCGACCAGCACACCCGCCGCAATAAAGCTGACGATCATCGGCTGACGCAGGTAAAGCCCGACCAACCCGATCGCCGAGACGATCATCAAAAGCGCCGTCAGTTCATAAAAAACCGATGTATGCAAAAGTTCGAAAGATGGCATGCCTGTCCTCGTAAACCGATGGGGGCATTAGACACGACTTTACGGGCAAAGGCCACAGAGTCCCGCCATGAGGGGAGATGGAGGCACGGGCCGGAATCGAACCGGCATTCAAGGATTTGCAGTCCTCTGCATCACCATTCTGCCACCGCGCCATCTCGGGAAGCCTGTTGTAGCTGAAAATCGGTGCCGTCTCAAGTGGCGGTACTGTTCAACGGCGCTAAAAACGTATAAATATGACGGCAGTAGCCGCCGTGTGCAAAAAAGGCTTTGATTTTTTGCGCAGGCAGGGCATAATACAACCTGTGGATGTAATTCCGCACAACTTTTGGATGTGCAAGAGATGCAAAACTTTGATATTGCCCGTGAAAATATGATTTTCAGCCAGCTGCGGCCCAGCGGTATCTCTTCGCCGGCGCTGATTGCGGCAATCCACGCTGTCCCGCGCGAACAATTTGTGCCGCGTCATTTGCAGCGCATCGCCTATGTGGACGAGGATATCGATGTTGGCGGCGGCCGCTTTTTGTCCGAGCCGATTGTGCTGGCCCGCCTGCTGCAGGCGCTGGATGTCGAGCCGGGGGATGTTGCGCTCGATATCGGCTGCGGCACGGGGTATTGTGCGGCCTTGCTTGCACAGATGGCGGCGACGGTCGTGGCCATCGAAGAAAACGCCAATATGGCCGCCGAAGCGGAGCGGCTGTTGCGCACGTTGGATATTTGCAACGTTGCCGTTATCCAGCAGAAAAACCTGCCGGAGGGATATCCCGCGCAGGCGCCCTACCATAAAATTTTGATCAACGGCTCGGTCGCGGATGTGCCCGAGGCTATTCTTTCCCAGTTGGCCGATGGTGGCCGGCTGGTCACGGTTCTTTCAAACAAGGGGCATATGGGCTCCGCGGTTTTGTTTACCCGGACGGGTGACGGTTTTTCAAAGCGTGTTCTTTTCGATGCGGCCACGCCGACACTGTCCGGGTTTGAACAGCGGAAATCATTCGATTTTTAAATGACATCTTCCCGTTTCTTTGTCTTTCGTCTTATCTTTACCGCCGCAATTTTGCTGACCGCAGGGGCAGCTGTCGCGCAGGCGCCGGACGGGGACGGAACGGTCAGTTTTGCCCGCGCCTTGGCCGAAGCCTATCTGCACAACCCCGATCTTGAAGCCGCAAGGGCAGAGCTGCGCAGCGTGGACGAGGGCTATGCGCAGGCGATGTCCGGTTATCGCCCGCGTTTGACGGGGGAAGCTTCTTATACCTCGTCACATTTTGATGGCGATATTTTCGACACCCATGCCGATCCCAAGACGGTGGCGCTGGAGCTGCGCCAGCCGCTCTATCGCGGTGGTTCCACGGAGGCGGGCGTGCGCGCTTCTTCCAATAGAATCAAGGCGCAGCGGGCTGTTCTTCACAGCGTAGAACAGCGGGTATTGCTGGATGCCGTGACAGTTTATCTTGATGTCCGCCGCGATATTGAATTGGTGCGGTTAAATGTCAACAATCAGAATGTTTTGGAGCGTCATCTTGAAGCTTCGCGTCAACGGTTTAAGCTGGGCGACATCACCAAGACCGATGTAAGTCAGGCGGAATCGCGTCTGGCGAATGCCGTTGCCGGACGGGTAAGGGCGGAGGGCAGCCTGGAGGCCAGCCGCGCACGGTTCGAACGTGTGGTCGGACTGACAGCCGGGAATTTGCCTGCGCCGGCCTATGCTGTCGATATCCCCGCAACGCTGGAGGCCGCAGCGGCATTGGGCGAAGCGCAAAATCCGGACATTCATTTTTCAGAATTTAGTCATGCTGCCGCAGTGGCCAATACCCGCGCGGTGAAGGGGGAGCTGTTGCCGCAGGTCGACCTGACCGGCAGCCTTGGCCGTACCTATGACCCCGCGCAGCGCGCGGATGACCATGTGAATACAACCTCGGTCGGTGTCGTGGCCAGTATCCCGCTCTATACCGGCGGGGCGGTGGATGCGCGCGTGCGCCAGTCCCGCCAGATCGAATCCCAGCGCCGCATGGAGCAGCAGCGTGCGGCTCGTGCCGTGCGGCAGGCCGTGATCGACGCCTGGACAGAGCTCAGTGCCGCCGATTCCGAAATGCAGGCCCGTAAAAGCCAGATCGACGCCGCCAAACTGGCGCTGGACGGGGTGCGGATCGAGGCGGATTATGGGTCACGAACCACGCTCGATCTTCTGGATGCCGAGCAGGAATATCTCGATGCACAGGTCGCCCATGTGATTGCAGAGCGCAACAAAGTCGTTGCCCTGTACCGTTTACTGTCATCAACCGGAGAGCTGACCGCGGTGCGGCTGGGGCTGGATGTGCGCGTGTATAACCCGTCTGCAAATTTCCAGAAGGTTAAAAATCGCTGGATCGGTACCTCTATCCGTGACTAAAGCCGTCGCTTGTGGCCAGAATCTGACTCGCTTTTCTGCCTTAAATGTCTTAAAAACAGAATATTCAAGACTTTAGAAGAAAACGGTCACACGGATGCCAGAAACAAAACCAGAGCAGGACGCCTCCATCGAAGAAATTCTGGAATCGATCCGCCAGATCATCAACGAAGATGAAGACGCGCCCGCAGATACCGGCGGAGCCGATTTGCGCCCCAAGCCCCAGACCCCCGACAAACCCGGTGTGATCGAAGCGCCGCCCGAAGAGGCTGTGGCAGGCGGTGTGCTTGACCTTACAGAAAAAGTTGAAGATCTTAGTGATGCGGCCGACATGCTGGGAGAAGATCTTATGAACCCGGACTATGATCCCGACCCGCCGCCGCAGATTGATTTGCAGGACGCCCCGCCCATGAAGACAGACGATCAGGAAAGCCTGCTCTCCGACCGGACGGCAGATGCCGCAGCGGCGGAAATGGCAAAACTGCTGAGCACAAATGTTGCCATCGAACGCGATGAGCCCGCCCGCATTGGCCGCGTGACGCTCGAAGACATCGCGCGCGATCTGATGCGTCCGCTGATCAAAACATGGCTGGATGAAAACCTGCCGCGCGTTATCGACAGGGTTGTCACGCGCGAGCTGGAAAAACTGGCGCGCCGCGCCCGCGACGAATAAAAAACGCGCCCGCCAAACGGGCGACGTCCAAAAGATTTAGGAAACGCGCGCTCCGGTTTTGCCCGGGGCGCGTTTCTTCTTTGCAGGGCTTTTGCGCGCCTGCAAAATACGGCGGCATATTTTATCAGCCGCGGCGATATCCTTGAGGAAGGTGGCAGTGGCTGATTTGAAGGACGCTCTGCGGCTTTGCACCTTGTTTTTAGGTGCAGCGCCCATGAGGATGGCGGTCATTTTCGCTTGCAGCCCCGCACTTGCGCGCGCCGGATCAAATGGCAAAGCGGCCGACAGCCGTAAAAACATCTGTACGTCCAAAAGCCGCTGCTGCGCTTTTGTCAGGACTTTCGCCTCTGTGGCTGTCAGCGCGCGCAGGCGGTGCAGTGCTTCTATCGCTTTGGTAATGTCTGCGGCCAGCACGGTTTTTTCTTTCGCGGCGTTTTTCAGTTGCAGATATTGCACGGCGAAAAGCTGGTCCATCAATCCGCCTTTGCGGTATTTCAGGTTCCAGCGGTCTTTGCTGCCAAATTCCTTGCGCACCCGCGCCTGCATTTCGGTGATGTCTTTTTGCAAGGCGTTTTCATCGCGCTGGCGGCACAGGATTTTGCCGATACCGCGCGACAGCGCGCCAGCCGCTTTTGCATCACCGTAAATGATGCGGTGGCGGATCAGCGACATATGCTCCCATGTCCAGGCTTTATGGTTGTGGTAATCAAGAAAGCTGCCGACCGATACCGCCAGCGGCCCGTCGTCACCGGCGGGGCGCAGGCGGGCATCGACGTTATAGAGAATGCTTTCCGACGTCGGCGCGGTGATAGCGGTAATCAGGCGCTGCGTCAGGCGAATATAATAGGGGCCCGCCGACAGGGGTTTGATGCCATCACTGGGCGCGGCATTGTCGGGCGCACTGTAAAGCGCAATAATATCGAGGTCTGAGTCGGTAAACATGCGCCGCGCGGCAAAACTGCCCATCGCCAGCAGCAGATAATGCCCGTCTTTGATGCGCCCGTGGGTTCTGGCGAATTCGGCTTCGACGGCGGGGGTGAGCAGACGCAGGCAGGCTTCGGCAATATCGCTCAGATAGGCGGCAGTATCTTGCGGTTTTGATAGTTGCCGCAAGATATGAATGCCGGCATGGAATCGTTTTTCCCGCGCCCAGCGGCGGGTGATATCTAGAACATCCTGATAATCATGCGCGGCGTCAAGCGCCGCTTGTGTTTTTGGCGCGCCGGGGCGCGCGGCGTCAAGCGCCGCCGGTGTTTTAGGCGTGCCGGGGCGCGCGGCAGACAGGCGATGCGCCAGTTCCTGTTCCAGCCAGCTGCGGTTTGGCAGGCGGCCAAAGAAATCACGGCTGATCACACCGTCCAGCACTTGCGGGTGTGTCCCCAGCCATTCGGCCAGAGCAGGGGCCGTGCCCATGATTTCGGCCACCAGCCCCAGCAGCTGGGGGTGATGCGCGAACATCGAAAAGATCGGAATGCCAGAAGGCAGTTTTTCGAGAAAACGGTCAAAACGGATAAAGGCTTCGTCCGGCTGCGGCGTTGCGGCAAGGGTGGCAAGAAGCTGCGGCGTGATTTCAGTCAGGATTTGCCGCGCGCGTGCGCTGCGCACCGCGCGGTAGCGTCCGTGATGCCAGCCGCGGATGGCGGCGGTGACTTTCTCCGGCGCATCAAACCCCATGCCGCGCAGGGTTTGCAGCGTTTCCGGATCATCTTCGACGCCGGTAAAGACCAGATTGCCGCCGGCTTGCGACAGTGTCTGCGATTCCACAAACAAAGCGGCATAACATTTCTGCACATAGCCCATATGTCTGGCAAGATCGGCGCAAAGCGCGGCAGCATCGGCATATCCGGCAAAGGCGGCGAGCGTGGCAAAATCATCCGGCTGCAAAGGCAGGCTGTGGGTCTGGCGGTCGTCGATCATTTGCAGGCGGTGTTCGATACGGCGCAGAAAAAGATAGGCATCATGCAGCGCGGCGCGGTCTTTTTCCGGCACATGTCCGGCTGCGGCAAGTGCGGCGAGCGCCGCCAGTGTGCCGCTCTGGCGCAGCGTCATATCGCGGCCGCCAAAGATCAGCTGCTGCGTCTGCGCATAAAATTCGATCTCGCGGATACCGCCATGGCCCAGCTTGACATTCACGCCCAGAAAGGGGTTTTCGTTTTTGCCCTTGCCGCGCGCGCCGCCTTGCTGTGATTGTTTGGCGTTGATTTGCCGCTTGATAGAATGGATATCCTGTATCGCCGCGAAATCAAGATTGCGGCGCCATATCCATGCTGTCATCAGCCGCATGAAATCGACGGCAATCCGCGTATCGCCCGCAACAGGCCGCGACTTTGTCATCGCCGCGCGTTCCCAGTTCTGGCCAAGGCTGCCGTAGTAAATTTCTGCCGTGCCCAGTGATACCGCTAGCGGCATGGCGCCCGGATCGGGCCGCAGGCGCAGATCGCAGCGGAAAACATAGCCATCCGCGGTTTGCAGCTCCAGCATCTGCGCCAGATCACGCGTGAAGCGGATAAAGAAATTCTGCGCCGCGTCCTTGTCCTTGATCGGTGTGCGCAGCGGGTCGAACAACACCATCAGATCGATATCGCTGGAATAATTCAATTCATGCGCGCCCCATTTGCCAAGGGCGATGATTGTCATGCCGCAGTCTTTTTGCGGTGTTTTGGGTGCAGCCAGGCGCAGCGTGCCTGCCGCATGTGCTTCGCGCAGCAGATGGTCAGCGGCGGCGGCTGTGGCGGCATCGGCAAAATCCGACAGTGTTTGCATGACACGGATATCGTCCCAGATGCCCGAAAGATCGGCCAGTGCGGTCAGCAGTGCGATTTTTTGTTTGGCGCGGCGCAGCGCCGACATGATATCGGCGCGGCTGCTGGCGGCACGGCATTCCGCGCCCAGAGCGGTATGGGCGGCACCCAGTGCCTGCTGCGGCGACAGGGCGACGATATCGGGCCAGCGGGCCGCCAGACCGGACAGATAGGGACTGTGACGCAAAAGCTGCGCTGCTGTTGCCTTTGTACCGCTGTTTTTCTGCTGCGGGCGGCCTGTCGCGGAACCGCTGCGCTTTTGGCGCGTTGTGTTTTTAGGGCTGCCGGAAGTTTTTGTTTTGCGGGTCAAGGCGGGGCTTACTCTCGCAGGGGAAAAGGGGCTATAATACAGACCAGAAGCCGGTTTGCGCCGGTGAGGCTATTCTATCTGCAAAACCACCGGGGATAAAGACACAGCGTGAAAAAAGCCTTGCACTATTTCAACCGCGGGCTGGTCATGGGGCTCGAATTTTTCGCCCTGCTGATCGTGCTGGCTTTTTTGCTGTGGGGGGCTTTGCTGTGGCGGCTGTCGACGGGGCCGCTCGATGCGTCTTTCCTGACAGAAAAGCTGGAAGCCTCGATGAATGCGCGCCAGCCGGGCTTCGTTTTCGATATTGGCAGCACGCAGCTTGTCTGGGGCGGGCATTTCGACCTGTTTCAGGTTGAAATGAAAAACGTCACCGTGCGCCGTGCAGATGGCGCCGATATTATCACCATGCGCAAGGTCGGCGTGCATCTGTCCAAACGGCATCTTGTTTTCGGGCAACTGACGCCAAAGCTTGTACGTGTTTACGAACCGGCGCTGCGCGTGGTGCGCTGGGAAGACGGCCATGTGACGCTCAATTTCGATGCGCAGCCGGCGGAAGTTTTTGGCCCGCCTTTGCCGCCCGAATGGGTCGATAAAAATTCTGCGGCGCAAATCGCCTTGCTGCAAAGCGTGCTGCAGGGGTTGAATGACCATTCGGCGCTGGGCATGCTGATCGGCGGGCTGGAAGAAATTGCCATACGCGATGCGCGCGTGACATACGATGACCGCGCATTGGGGCTGGAGCTTGAATCCAGCGATACCGATATCGCCCTTGGGCGCACGCGCAGCGGTATCCGTGCCAAGATCAATCTGGCAACCGCGCTGTCGCCTGACCGCCGCATGGGGCTGGTCATCGAAGGGCGTTACCGCCGCGATACCGGCGAAAGCGATATTATCGTGCAGTTTGCAGGCGCGGATCCGTCGGTGATTGCCGCCTATAGTGAAAAACTCTCGGCATGGCGGGGGCTGTCTGTGCCGCTGGCCGGCAGCATGAGTTTGCTGCTTGATCGCGGCTTCAGACCGGTTCGCGGCCGTTTTATTCTGGGCGCGGAAGAAGGCCGTTTCAGCGGTTTCGGCCTATATGACGACAAGACACCCTTGCCGCTGGGCAGAATATACGCCAAAGGCTCGCTGGATTTTACCCAGCAGGCGCTGCGGCTCGATACGTTCAAAGCCGATCTGCGCGGTCCGCAAGCAGAGGGGCAGGCAAGCATCACGCGTGCAGAAGACGGGCGTTTTCGTATCAGCGCGAGTGCGGCTTTGACCCAGATGCCTATGGATGATCTGGCAAATTATTGGCCGGAAACGCTGACGCCAGATCCGCGCTGGTGGGTGACAACGCATCTGTCCAAAGGCATTGCGACAAAGGCGACGCTGGAAACCGATATGTTTTTTAATCCCGCGCCTGCCGAAGGTGCGGCGGCAATCGATATTGAAAAACTTGGCGGCATCATTGATTTTGAAGGAATCAAAGTTGATTATTTGCCACCGCTGATGCCGGTTGAAAAAGTGCGCGGGCAGGCACGCTATGACACACAGCGTTTTGATCTCGCTATCACCGGCGGCATGCTGGGTGATATGACGGTTAGCAAATCGGCGATTGCGATTACCGGGCTGGCCGATAATGATCCGGATTCAGATATCGAAATCGATATTCAGGTATCGGTCGCAGGGCCGGTGGTGACGGCCTTCAAGGTGCTGGATTCAAAACCGCTTGGATATACCCAGATGCTTGGCATCAACAGCGCGGCGGCGGGCGGCAAAGCGGATGTGGATCTTTCGCTGCGGTTTCCTATTCACCGCGGGCTTGATATTGCCGATGTGCAGGTTGCGGCAACCGCAAAACTGGACGATATGCGCCTGCCTGCGATGGTTGCGGGGATGGACATCACCGGCGGCCCGATGACGCTACAGGTCGACAGCGGCGCGCTGAACGTGAAAGGCAACGGCAAGCTGGGCGACATGCCGATCACCTTCGACTGGAGCAAGAATTTCGACCGAAAAAAGCCTTTTGACAGCAGTGTGACGGCAGAATTGACGTTAAGCGATGCCGCGCGCCGCGCCTTCGGCGTGCCGGAAATGGCCGGGCTGCGCGGGCCGCTTCCGTCCAAAATTGCCTATCGCCTTGAACACGGCGGCAAGGCAACGCTTGATGTAACGGCCGATCTGGCGCCTGCCACCTTGTCTGTGCCCGACATCGGTTTTTCCAAACCGGCGGGAACAGCCGGCAGTTTGTCGCTGCGCGTTTTTCTGGCAGGTGGCGCGCCACAGCGCGTGGGCAATATTTCGGTTGAAACCGGCGGTCTGGTGCTGCGCGGCGAGGCGGATGTGACCGGCGGCACACTGCGCAAGGCCAGCTTTCCGACCGCAATGTGGGGGCAGACACAGGCCGCAGTCGATATAGAAACCCGCGGCGGCGGCTATGTACTGCGTATTACAGGGCGGCAGTTTGATGCAGGGCGCTGGATGCAAGACGATGGCGTGCCGAACAGCGATGCGGTGGCGGCGGTTAAAACAATGCCTTTGCAGATATCCATGAACGTGGACCGGCTGCTTGTGAACGAAGGCCGCGTACTCGAAAAAGTCAAAATGTTCCTGCGCCGCAACGAATGGCAGCGGATCGAACAGCTGGAAATCGACGGTATGATCGGCAAGGATGATATTTATCTGCGTTATACGCCGTCTGCGCGCGGCCCGTCTTTGCGGTTCGAAGCACAAAATGCGGGGGCGGCGCTGGCTTTCTTTGGCATCAGCAAATCGATACGCGGCGGCAAACTGGTGGTGCGCGGCGAGCCGGCCGAAAAAGGCGGCCCGCGTGATATGCGCGGCAGCGTTGTGCTCAGCGATTTTATCCTGCGCGACGCACCGGTGCTGGCGCTGCTGCTGAATTCGATGTCGCTGGTCGGCGTGCTGGATTTGCTCAATGGCGATGGCATCGCCTTTAAACGCGCGCGCGTGAATTTTAACTGGATAGACCGCGGCCAGCCGGCGCAGCAAAAAAATATCCGCCAGATACGTCTGCGCGATGGCCGCACATCGGGCGCGTCGCTGGGGCTGAATTTTGAAGGCGAGATCGACAATTGGGCAAAAACGCTGGATCTGGATGGCACGATTATCCCCATTTCGGGCATCAATAATGTGCTAAGCGGTATCCCGCTGGTCGGCGATATCCTGACCGGTGGCGGCGGCGGCATTCTGGCCGCGACCTATAGCATCAAAGGGCCGATAGACAAGCCGCGCGTGTCGGTCAATCCACTATCGGTTCTGGCGCCCGGCATTCTGCGTAAAATCTTTTTCGAAAACTAAGCCGCGCGGCTCAATCGCCTGCAACCACCAGCGCGTGTTTTTTCTTGCCGGCGGAAAGTTTGATGCTGCCTTCTGCGCCGATATCGTTGATTGTAACGATGCGCTGGTCGCTGTCGATTTTTTCGTCGTTGATGCGCGCGCCGCCACCGGCGATCAGCCTGCGCGCTTCGCCGCCCGATGCGGCAAGACCGGCATCTTTGAACAGCATAAAGACAGGGACGCCTTCTATCAGTAATTGGCGCTGCACGGTGATGGTGGGCAGGCCTTCGGCCGCGGCGCCTTCTTCAAAGGTTTTGCGTGCGGTTTCGGCGGCGGCTTCGGCGGCTGCCTGTCCGTGGCACATGCGGGTGGCTTCAAGCGCGAGGATTTTTTTGGCGTCGTTGATTTCGCCGCCGCGCAGGGATTCAAGCCGTGCGATTTCGTCCATCGGCAGCTCGGTATAGATTTTCAGCATACGGCCAACGTCGGCGTCTTCGGTATTGCGCCAATATTGGTAATAGTCATAGGCGCTGAACAGGTCATCATTCAGCCAGACGGCGCCGGTGGCGCTCTTGCCCATTTTTTTGCCGCTGGATGTGGTCAGCAGCGGGCAGGTGAGGCCGAAGCTTTCTTTGTGCAAGACGCGGCGGATCAGCTCTACGCCGTTCACGATATTGCCCCATTGGTCGGAGCCGCCGAATTGCAAGCTGCAGCCATAATTTTTATAAAGCTCGAGGAAGTCATAAGCCTGCAGCAGCATGTAGTTGAATTCAAGGAAGCTGAGCGGCTGTTCACGCTCCAGCCTGAGGCGTACGCTGTCCATGCTCATCATGCGGTTGATGCTGAAATGCGGGCCGTAATCGCGCAGAAATTCGATGTAATTGAGTTTTTCCAGCCATTCGGCGTTATTGACCATGACGGCATCGGTTTTGCCGCCGCCGAAGGTCAGGAATTTTTCGAAGACAGTCCGGATGCCATTGATATTGGACTGGATATCCGCATCCGACAGCATCTTGCGGCTTTCGTCCTTGCCCGACGGGTCGCCGACTTTGGTCGTGCCGCCGCCCATCAGGACGATGGGACGGTGGCCGCATTTCTGGAACCACCGCATCATCATGATCGACAAAAGGCTGCCGGCATGCAGGCTGGTCGCCGTCGCATCGTATCCGGTATAGCAAGTGACCGTACCGGCAGTAAGCTGCTTGCCCAGTGTTTCAAGATCGGTGCACTGGTGCAGGAATCCGCGCTCCTGCATGATGTGGAGAAAGTCGGAAGTCGTCATCGTGTGTTTTTACCTCGTGCTGGCGCGAACGACATCGTGGAGGATATCGAGGATCAGATCTGTTTTGGTATCGATCAGCACGACATCGCGGCCAACCAGAATGCGCTTTGTGCCTTTTTTCGGCGGATAGAGTTTATTTTGCAAAGACAGCGGCAATTCGTTGCGTACAAGGCCGGGCGGCAGCGTGCCGTTTTTCTTCAGCTGTTTTTGCAGTCCGGGGGGCAGCTGGTCTTTTTTGGCAAGGCCGGGCGGCAGTCCGTCGCGGCCTTTGCCGCCCTTGCCGTGGCCTTTCCCGTGTTTTTTGCCGTGTTTCTTTTTGTCTTTTTCGGCGAAATATTCGTCAATAATCGCGCGTTCCGTTGCCGAGAATACCCGCTCAATGACGCGCTGCGCAGAAGACGCGCTGCCGGAAGACTGCGGCCCTGCAAGAGCATAGGCCGAAGGAATAACGCTGACCGCAGTCAGAAACAGAAAGGCAAAAATATTTTTCATGGGTGGCCTCGTCATGGGTTTGAAAAAAATGGTGTTGTTGTCAAGCGCTGCGCCGGTTCGGGTAAATCCAAACCGGCGCAACTGTCACGTCATGTTAAAAATGCAGATCATCTTGTGTATTGTGGGATAACGTTCGGCACAACATCGAGGATGCGCAGGCTGCTCAGGTCCAGCATGACAAGATCGGCATCAACCGCGACGATCTTTGTGCCGGACTTGGGCGGGTTCAGTTTGCGGGCCAGACGCACAGGCAATTCGTTGCGGGGGACGCCCGGTGTCAGGCGGCTGTTGACGAGAGAGTCGGGGCCGGTATGGATTCTGGAGCGGATATCTTCGCGGATATCGCGCTGAAACATCGGCATATCGAAATAATCATAAATCGCCTGACGTTCTTTGATCGTAAAGCCGGGAAGGTTTTGCGTATCCGTGACCACGGGCGCGGGCGCGGCATATTCACCAGCCGTGCGTTCATGGGAGGTCGCCAGCGCAGGTGCAAACGGCAGGGCGATAGCAGCTGTCAGAAACAGAGTAGCGATGGTGTTTTTCATGGGAGCCTCTTTCTTGCCTTTTGAAGGCAGGTTATCATAGGATATTTGCTGTATTGCGGCAATATGCCAAAAGGAGCCAGAATATGCCTTCCTATCGAGTAATCGGCCTGATGAGCGGCACATCCCTTGACGGAATCGATGCCGCTTTGCTGACAACGGACGGCGAAAGCCAGATCCTGCGCGAAGGTTTTATGTCGGTTCCTTATGACGACGGCCTGCGCGCACGCATCCGCAGCTGTCTCAATCTGCCCGCGGCGCGGCGCGTGGAGGCCGCTGCGGTCGAACGTGAAGTGACAGAAGCGCATGCACAGGCGATTGACAAACTGATGGCCGGGCATAAGAGTTCCCCCGTTGATTTAATTGGTTTTCATGGGCAAACCATCGCCCATGACCCCGCGCGCGGCTATACCTGCCAGCTGGGTGACGGTGCGCTTTTGGCGCAGATGACGGGTATTCGGGTCGTGAATGATTTCCGCTTGGCGGATGTCGCGGCGGGCGGGCAGGGCGCGCCGCTGGCGCCGGTCTACCACCGCGCGCTGTCGGCGCAGGTGGGCAAGCCGTGCTGTTTTTTGAATATCGGCGGCGTGGCCAACCTGACGTATATCGGCGCGGCGGACGAAGTGATCGCGTTTGATACCGGCGCGGGTAACGCGCTGATTGATGACTGGATGCTGGCCAAGACCGGCAAAAAATTCGACACCAACGGAGAGGCCGCGGCGGCAGGGAGTGCCGACGAAGCGATCCTTGCGCAGATGATGGCGCATGCTTTTTTTGCGGCGCCGCCGCCCAAGTCGCTCGATCGGAATGATTTCGTATCAAACCTCTGGCAAGACCTGTCGGCCGAAGACGGCGCGGCGACGCTGACGGCTTTTACGGTGCGCGGTATTCTGCGGGCGGCCGAACATCTGCCGCAAAAGCCGCAGCGCTGGATTGTTTCCGGCGGCGGGCGTTTGAATGCGGCGATCATGCAAGGATTGCAGCAGGGGCTTGGCGTGCCTGTGAATCCGATCGAAGATATCGGCTTTGATGGCGATGCGATCGAGGCAGAGGCCTTTGCCTATATGGCGGTGCGCAGCCTGCGCGGCCTGCCGATCAGCTTTCCGGGTACCACTGCCGCCCCGCGCGAGATGACCGGCGGTGTGCTGCACGAACCCGCGAAGGCCGCGGCGGGCATGGCATGACGCTGATTGTACAGGCTACGGCAGAAAATATCGCGCTGGCCGCAGACCGCCTGCGCGGCGGCGGGCTGGTGGCCTTGCCGACCGAAACCGTCTATGGGCTTGGTGCGGATGCAACGAATGACCGCGCTGTCGCCGCGATTTTTGAAGCCAAGGGCCGTCCAAGTTTCAACCCCGTTATCGTCCATGTCGCCAGCCGGGCGGAGGCGGAAAAGATCGTCGAATTCGATATCCGCGCGCGGCTTTTGGCCGAGCTGTTCTGGCCGGGGCCGCTGACGCTGATTTTACCGCGGCGGCCAGATTGCAACATTTCGCTGCTGTGCAGTGCGGGGTTGCCGACGCTGGCGGTGCGCTGCCCGGCGCATCCGGTGGCGCGGCAGCTGATTGCGGCACTGGGGCGCCCTGTTGCCGCGCCAAGCGCGAATGCTTCGGGCACACTCAGCCCCACAACGCCGCAGCATGTGGTGCAGAGCTTGGGCGAAAAGGCGGGTATGATTTTGGCGGGCGGCAAAGCGCAGGTGGGGCTTGAATCAACGGTGGTTGATCTATCGGGTCCTGTGCCGGTTTTGCTCCGCCCGGGCGGCGTGACGTTGGATGAACTGGAAATGCATCTGGGCGAGATCAAGGTCGAAACCGAAGCGGTCGATGATAAACCAAAATCACCCGGGCAATTGTTGAAACATTACGCGCCAAAAACACCGCTGCGTCTGCATGCCGTGGATGTGCGCGAAGGCGAAGCGCTGCTGGCCTTCGGCGCGCTCAAATTTATGGGCATGCAGGGCGGCGGATTTGCCAAACAGAAATTGCCGCCGGAGCGTCTGATGAACCTCAGCGAAACCGGCGACCTTAACGAAGCCGCCGCAAATGTTTTCGCCATGCTACACGCACTGGATGCCAGCGGCGCGGCGGCGATTGCGGTCATGAATATTCCCGATACCGGTTTGGGGCTTGCCATCAACGACCGCTTGAAACGTGCAGCGGGCGCACAGCAGGTGCGCCCGCAAGATTAAAATCAAGCGCACAGCAGGTGCGCCCGCAAGATTAAAATCAAGCGCACAGCAGGTGCGCCCGCAAGATTAAACAAACGGCGGCACAAAAAAGATTAATAATGTTTTCTCTGTTGCTGCGGCGGTTTTTTGGGCGCGGCGGGCGCTTCTTCTGCTTCGTTTCCGCGCGGCAGGGTGGTGGCGGCCACGCGCAGGGCGGGCAGCAGGTTGCCGGCCTTCTCGGCCATATCGCGGATCACGGGCAGGGCGGGCGGCGTAAAGTTATCGACGATTTCGTTGTAATCCAGATCGCCTGATTTATTGGCGTCATAGCGCGTCATCAGGTCGGTGGCGATTTTCTCGCCCTCGTTTTGGGCGCGTTCTTTCATTTTGGCGATGGTGGCGGCATCCAGCGTGGTTTGCGCCCCCATCTCGGCAAAGAGCATCAGGCTTTCGGTGGCGGCAAGAATCTCGGCGCGGCTCAGACGGTTGTTGTTGTCGCTATCGGCCAGTTTGAAGGCAACGCGCGCGCAGTCTTTTGAATTGGTCACGGCGCAGGCATCACGCAGACGGTCGACAAAACGCATCAGCCGGACCATGTTTTTCGGCACCACACTCGGTGCCTGTGTGCAGGCGGTGTATTCGACGGTCTGGTCATGCGGCAATCTTTCCCATAGGCGCGGCCAGTTGCGGGTGCGGCGGGCGGGCGGGCGCTCCAGCACGCCGAGGGTCAAAATCCCGTCATCTTCGATCTGCACCGGTGCCGCCGCACCGGAGAGGGAGAGAATCATGTAATCCTCCGCCTGCCGGTCCAGCCCGGCCGGACGCAGCGAAAGCCCCTCTGGCGAGGATTTTAGGTAAAAATAACGCGTGAAAAGCAGGGCTTCGTCATAAATGCCGCAATCCGGCAGGGCCCAGTTGCCCTGAATCTTGTCCGGCAGCGCCGTAAGCTCTTGAGCTTTCGCCATATTCCCGCTAAAACAAAGCGCAATAAGGAAATAAACAATAACGGTTATCAGGCGCTGCATCATCCACCGAACCCGGTTGAAACAAGAAAAAATTATGACAGAACAAAAACACATCCGTAACTTCTCGATTATTGCCCATATCGACCATGGGAAGTCAACACTTGCCGACAGGCTGATCCAGACCTGCGGCGGTTTGACCGCGCGGGAAATGAAGGAGCAGATCCTCGACAACATGGAGCTGGAGCGCGAGCGCGGCATCACCATCAAGGCGCAGACCGTGCGCCTGACCTACAAAGCGCAGGATGGCAACGAATATATTCTCAACCTGATGGATACGCCCGGCCACGTGGATTTCGCCTATGAGGTCAGCCGTTCGCTCGCTGCCTGTGAAGGCGCGCTTTTGGTTGTGGATGCAAGTCAGGGCGTGGAGGCGCAGACCCTCGCCAACGTATATCAGGCGATCGACAACAATCTTGAAATCGTGCCGGTCATCAACAAGATCGACCTGCCCGCCGCCGATGCGGACCGCGTGCGTTTGCAGATCGAAGACGTCATTGGCATTGATGCGTCGAATGCGGTGCTGACCTCTGCCAAAAGCGGTATTGGTATTGATGAACTGCTCGAAGCCATCGTCACGCGTCTGCCCGCGCCCAAGGGCGACCCGGATGCGCCGCTGAAGGCGCTGCTGGTCGACAGCTGGTACGATGCCTATCTGGGCGTGGTTATTCTGGTGCGCGTTGTCGAAGGCACGGTACGGATCAAGGACAAGCTGCGATTTGTCAGCACCGGCGCGTCTTACGAAGCTGACCGTGTGGGCGTGTTTACGCCCAAACACGTGATCACGGGGGAGTTGAAACCCGGCGAGATGGGCTTTATCACCTGCGGCATCAAGACAATTCACGAAACAAAAATCGGCGACACGATTACGTTTGACCGCAATCCGTGCACCGAAAACCTGCCGGGCTTCAAACCGTCGGTGCCGATGGTGTTTTGCTCCTTGTTCCCGCTGGATTCCAGCGAGTTTGAAAAACTGCGTGAATCTCTTGGCAAGCTCGCGCTCAACGATGCCAGTCTGCATTACGAAGCCGAAAGCTCGAACGCGCTCGGTATGGGGTTCCGCTGTGGGTTCCTCGGTCTTTTGCATCTTGAAATTATTCAGGAACGTCTGGAGCGCGAATATAACCTCGATATGATCCCGACCGCGCCGTCGGTGGTCTACAAAATTTACCTGACCAACCGCGAAGTAATCGATTTGTATAATCCGGCTGATATGCCCGATGTGGTGCGGATCGAAAAAATCGAAGAGCCTTGGATCAAGGCGACGATTTTTGTGCCCGATGAATATCTGGGCGGTATTTTGCAGCTGTGTCAGGAACGCCGCGGCGTGCAGGTTGAACTGACATGGGTGGGCAGCCGCGCCATGGCGATTTACCGTCTGCCGCTCAACGAAGTCGTTTTCGATTTCTATGACCGCCTGAAATCCATCTCCCGCGGCTATGCCAGCATGGATTATCAGCTGGACGGGTTTGAAGAAGGCGATCTGGTGCGCATGAATATCATGGTGAATGGCGAAATTCTCGATGCGCTGTCGATGATCGTCCACCGCAGCCAGGCCGAACGCCGCGGCCGCCAGTTGTGCGAACGCCTTAAAGACCTTATTCCGCGCCAGTTGTTCAAGGTCGCTATTCAGGCCTCTATCGGCGGCAAAATCATTGCGCGCGAAGATGTTTCTGCCATGCGCAAGGACGTCACCGCAAAATGCTACGGCGGCGACATCAGCCGCAAACGCAAGCTGCTGGACAAGCAAAAAGAAGGCAAGAAAAAGATGCGCCAATACGGCAACATCGAAATCCCCCAATCCGCCTTCATCGCCGCTTTGCGGATGAGTGACGATAAGTAATTTTTTAGATCGTTGTCATTCCGGGCGCAGAACGGAATCCCCGGGCGATCCCTTCGCGGGGAGGCCTAGGATTCCGCGCGGCGCTCGGAATGACATTTTTATGATCTTTTCGGCGGTATGAGGCTGATTTTACCGAGCGGATTTTTTAAAACGGTGCCTGCGCCCCGTGCTGCACCAGAAAGCGGTAGGCGGCGGCGATGCTGCGAGCGTCGTGCAGGGCGTTGTGTTCCTGTATGCCATCCATGGGCGCGCCCAAGACGGCGGCCAGCTTGCCGGAATTGACACCGGGGCGGATGCCGAAATCGGCACCTTTTTCCATGAACCACGGGCCGATGTTCAAGCTGCTGAAATCTTCTTCGCTGTCCGGCATGCCGGCCCAGCCAAGGTTTTCGCGCACCACACTGTCATCCTGCCCATAGGCCGCCGTCGGGTCGCTTTGCACAAAGGCGATAAAGGCATGATAGGCATCGGGGAAGGGCACGCCATCGCGCGCCACATCGTCGTTGCTGATGCCGGTCAGCGCCGTGAAGAAATCCGACAGCACGGGGTTTTTGACGGGTTTGACGAGGATCTGGAATTCGTCGACTTCTTGCAAGCGGTCGATATCAAAACGGATGGCGCCGATCTGCACCAGCTCGCGGTACTGGCCGGGTTCTGACCAGCCGCCTTGCATCGCGCCTTCCCAGGTCGTGAATTCGGTATCGTAAAAAACAACCGTGCGTCCCATGCGTCTTATGCCCCCGGTTTGAATTTGCGTATGAACTGCACGATCTTGCCATCAGCTTTCTGTTCGGCGTCGACTTTGGCCTTATAGGCTTTCTGGTCGACGGGGCCGACGGCTTTTTCGATGAAGCCGAAGGTCTCTGCCCAGTCCTGAATATACTTCTGGATCGAACGGCCCGCGCCATGGCCGGCGTCTTTTTCCACGCGCATCAGCGTCAGGTTGTCGGGCGAAGATTTCGCCTGCAATGTCGCGGCCAGTTTAAACGAATGCCACGGCACGACGCGGTCGTCATGATCGGCCGTTTTGATCAGGTGCTTGGGATACTTCGCGCCCGGCTTCACGTTATGCAGCGGCGAATAGCGCGCGGCGGTGTTGAAATCTGCTTTGATATCCGGATCGCCGTAATCCGACTTCCACGCCGCGCCATAGGTGGCCAGATGGAAGCGGAACATGTCTGTCACGGCGACTTCGGTAATGACCGCGCCGAACAAATCGGGGCGCTGCAGCATGGTGGCAGAGGTCAAAAGCCCGCCGTTGCTGCCGCCGTTGATGATCAGGCGGTCTTTCGACGTATAGCCGCTTTTTTGCAGGTGTTCGGCGCAGGCGATAAAATCGTCAAAGACGTTCTGCTTGTTTTCGCGTCTGCCGCCGTTGTACCAGTCTTCGCCAAATTCGCCGCCACCGCGCAGGTTGGCCTGCACATAGATGCCGCCGGATTTGACGAAGTGCATGATCGACGTATCATAGCCCGGTGTCAGCGGCACGTTGAACCCGCCGTAGCCGTACAAAATCGTTGCCGCGCTGCCGTCCAGTTTGGTGTCGGGGTGACGGATGACGGTCATCGGCACTTTGGTGCCGTCTTTGGATGTAGCATGGAGGCGCTCGACCACGCAATCGGACAGGTCGTATTTGGCGGCACCTTTGCGCACGAAATCGAGGCTGTTTTTCTCGATATCGTAATGGTAAATGTCGCCCTGCGTTTGCCAGCCGGAGATTTTCATCGTGAAAAAATCATCATCCTTCTGGATGCGCGCATAGCTGGCTGTAGATTGCAGCGGCAGGGGCATGTCGTGCAGATAATCCCCTTCGGGTGTGAAGACGCGCACGGCATCGGCGGTGTCGCGGGTATAAAAGCCGAAAAGCTTTCCTTTGTGAATCATCGCGCTGTCAAGGATATCAATCACGTGCTGGTCGATGACGGTTTCCCAGTTTTCGGGCGCGGGGTTGTACGGGTCAAGCTTGACCAGTTTGCCGCGCGGGGCGTCCTTGTTGGTGACGGCGAGGATCTTGCCGTCTTCCAGCTCCGCAATCGGGCTCACAGTATAGGTTTTCGGTGCGGTGATCTGGCGGAATTCTTCATTGCTGCCAAAGGGGCGGAAAGAAACGCCGCTGTTTTTATCCGTGCCGATGCTGTGCCACATCCATTCATATTTGGCGGTCGATAGGCGCGACGGCCCCACGAAGGAATCCGGCTCGGCCACTTCATAAACCGTTTTGTCCGCTGCGACATCGGTGCCGATGGTGTGGTGCTTCACGATGCTGCGGCGGGTGTCGTCATGCGTGGGATAGGTATACTGGAAACTTGTATTGCTGCCTTTGTCCCACAGAACGCTGGTAAAACGGCAGTTGTCGATTGTATCGGCCAGATCTGCGCCGGTTTCGACGTCGCGGATATGCAGTGTTTGCGCATCACTGCCCGCCTTGGAAACCAGATAAACCACGCGCTTGCCGTCGGGGCTGGGCGTCCAGCCGGACAGGGCAACCGTCCCGTCCTTGCTCAGCGTATTGGGGTCGATCAAGGGGCGCCACGGGCCTTCTTCGCTGTCGCCGACTTCAACAACGCTTTGTGCTGCCAGCGATTTGTGGAAGGTGCGGAAATATTTCTGGCCGTAGCGGCTGGGCAGGCTGAAGCTGTCGTAATCAAGCGCATCGGTCATGAATTGCTCGGCGCGTTTCATGCCTTCTTCCTGACCTTTGATATAGTCTTCAAAGCGGGCGTTCTGCTTGCCGACCCATGTGGCCGTTGCCGGCGCGTCGAGGTCTTCGAGCGGACGGAACGGGTCGGAAACCGGCGTGCCGTGTTTGATCTCGACAAGGGTGTTATCGACCGGCGGCTCTGCGGCGCGGAATTGCTCTTCCGGCGATACCGTGAACTGCATATTGGGCAGGCGCGGGGCGCGGTTGTCGTTATCGGGGGCGGGCAGATCATGCTTGCCGAAGAGTTTGTTTGCCAGCTGGCGCAGGGAACGTCCGAAAGCCATTGCGGGCTCCTTTTGTATGTTTACGAAACTTTTGAAATGAATCCGGGCAAATTTTGCAAAATTATTGCGTAAAATGCAAACGTTTTGTAATTTACATAAAATTTTGAAAGCGTGCGGCGTTTCAGCGACCTGTTGAGGCTGGCTGCGTAATGCTTATTCAGGGTTTTACGGTGCTTGCTTTGTTTTCTCGCAGCGCTCTTCCATTTTTGCCCCTGCGGCGACAGGATCGAATCCCTCAGGCCATGTCGTTTCGCAGGTGTAAGTGCTGCCCGTGAGCTGGACATCTGAGAGGATGGATTTACTGAAATCTACTTTTGTGAAATAACCGTTGAAAATTTGCGCATTTGAAAAGTCTGTGCCGTCAAGCGTGACTTTAGAAAAGCGGGTTTGGTGAAAACGCGCGTTTTTGAAAATGGTATCCGATAGGTCACCTGAAAAGCTGCCGCTCTCGAATGTGGCATCAGTAAAGTCAGCATTCTTGAGGTTAGTTTCTGAGAACCCCGATTGTTGAAAGCGGGCTGCCTTAAAAATGGCTTTGGAAAGGTCAGAATTTATAAAATAAGTTTTTTTGAAATCTCCGCGTTCGAAGCTGCTTCCGTTTAGCAGGGCTTTTTTAAAATGCACATTTTCAAAAGAGTTTAAACCCGCCGCCAAATTTGAATTTTTAATGTCTTTAAAACGCAGATCCTTAAGAAAAAGGCGGCTCTGGTGAGGAATTTCTTTATTTAAGGCAATCCAGGCGTAACTCCATGGCATTGCGATATTCATATTGCTAGCGTCGCGGCGTTGCGGGAAGGGCGCAGAAAATTCACTTGTATAGAGGTCTGCAATTTCTTGCGGCTTTTTAAGCTGAAGGAATACATTCAGCAGGCTCTCTATAACCCAGCGGTTTTGCGGTTCTATTTCCCGAAGTTGCCGCAAGGTTGTCTCTGCTTGCTGGTAGTCTTGCCAGTAGAGCAGCTGCGCTGCTTTTGCTTTTAACAGCGCAGTTTTGTTTACGGTGTCTCTGGCTATAGATTCATCAAGACTTCTTATTTCTGAAATCCTCTCGTTAATGGCGCTATAGTCTATAGGTGGTGAAAAGTCTAACCGCTGTGTGCCGGAGCAAGAGGTCACAGCTAGGCCGTCTTCTCTAGGGTAAGCGTATATAATATATTTTTGTCCAACGAGAAGGCCATTACTGCATGAAGTGGAAAAGAAAGGATCAAAAACCAAAACCTCTTTCTCTGGAAGGCCTTTATAAACTTTCTCTACGCGAATGAGCGTTTTAGTGGGGGTATATCCCTCTTGCTGAGTACTGATGACTTCTCCTTCGAATATTGTGAGTGCGTTTTTGTATGATTCGTGAGGTGAAGGCGGGCTACATCTGCAGGCTAGCGCAGGGGTTATCGAAGAGGGGAATACCACAAGCAAGAGGGTAAAAAAAATAGCGGCTGTTCTCTGCATGGCGACTTGATTCTCTTCTAAATATTTTGAGCACGGATATGCGCGACCAGTCCGGCGGTAGAGGCGTCGCGGGTGGTGTCGGGTGGTGCGGTGCCGGCGATTTCGGGCTCGAGACCTTTGGCGAGCACTTTGCCAAGCTCCACGCCCCATTGGTCAAAGCTGTTCACGCACCACAAAATGCCCTGCACGAAAACCTTGTGTTCGTACATCGACAGCAAAAGGCCGAGCGTATAGGGCGTCAGCGCGTCGAGCAGGAAAGTTGTCGACGGACGGTTGCCCGTAAAATGGCGGTGCGGTTCGGCGGTGTTGTTTTGCCCGCTCATCAGCGCCGCGCTTTGGGCAAGGCAATTGGCCAGCAGCATGCTGTGCTGTGCGGCGCTGCCGCCGGAGGGCGCGGTGCAGGCGATGAAATCGACCGGCACCACATCGGGGCTCTGGTGCAGCCACTGGAAGAAACTATGCTGCGCGTCCGTGCCCGGTTCGCCAAAGATAATCGGGCCGGTGGCAACGGGCACGGGCTTGCCATCCTGCATGACCCGCTTGCCGTTGCTTTCCATGTCCAGCTGCTGCAAAAACGCAGGCAGGCGGCGCAGGGCGGCATGATAGGGGATAACAGCCAGCGCGGGATAATTGCACAGGTTGCGGTGCCACAGGCCGATCAGCCCCATCAGCACGGGCAGGTTTTTTTCCAGCGGCGCGGTTTTGAAATGCGCATCCATGTCGCGCGCACCGGATAAAAATTCGGCGAATTTATCTGCCCCGACCATCAGCATGACCGACAGGCCGATTGATGACCAGACGCTATAGCGCCCGCCAACCCAGTCCTGAAACGGAAACATGTTTTCAGGCGCAATACCAAAAGCCGCCACGGCGGCGGCGTTTGTGGAGGCCGCAACGAAATGCTTTGCCACCGCGGCTTCATCGCGCTTGTAATGCGCCAGCAGCCAGCTGCGCGCGATATGCGCATTCTGCATGGTTTCGGCGGTGGTGAATGTTTTTGAAGCAACAATAAAAAGCGTGGTTTCAGGATCGATACGGCGCAGCGTACCTTCCAGATCAGACGCTTCGACATTCGCCACATAATGCGCGCGCAGGCGCGGATGGTGAAATGCGCCCAGCGCTTCGCAGACCAATTGCGGGCCAAGGCTGGAGCCGCCGATGCCGATATTAACGATATTGGTGATTTCTTTGCCGCTATGGCCTGTCCAGCCGCCGCTGCGCAGGGCTTCGCTGAACTGGCCCATACGCGCAAGGGTTTCCTGTACGGCGGGCACAACGTTTTCGCCGTCGACCATCATCTGCGCATCGGCGCCGGCGCGCAGGGCGGTGTGCAGCACGGCGCGGTTTTCGGTCTGGTTGATGCGTTCGCCCGCGAACATGGCGTCGCGGCGTTTTTCAAGGCCAGCCGCCCGCGCGAGGGAGACGAGGAGAGAGACGGTTTCTTCGGTGATGTGGTTCTTGGAGTAATCTGCCAAAAGCCCGGGCAGACGCAGCGAAAGTTTATCAAACCGCGAAGTGTCCTGCGCGAAAAGACCGGAGAGGGGCGTTGCCGCCAGTTTCTGGTGATGCGCCTTCAGAAGCGGCCAGGGGCTGAGCTGGTTGATATCGGTCATGCATTATCCTGCGTCAATAAAATGAATGGTGCTGTCTGTCATGCGCCACGGGCGCAGGGCAAACGGCTTATTTCTTTTCCGGTTCCTTCATCCCCGGCGGACGGTCGAGCAATATATCGGCCTTTATATCCGCGGGGCGGCCAACCATGACAATGGTCAGCTCGTCCGCTTTCAAAAGCCGCTGTGCCACGCGGCGTACATCGGCTGCGGTGACTTTTGTGATCTCGGCATTGCGGCGGTTGATGTATTCGGCATCCAGGCCATCGCGCTGCAGCCCGTTGAGCGTCGAGGCGATATCGCCGGTCGAGGTCAGCTCCAGCAGCAGCGAGCCGGTTAAATAAGCTTTGGCATCGGCAATTTCCTGCTCGCTGGCGCCTTTTTCGGCCATCAGCTGCCATTCCTGCTTCAGCACATCAACGGCTTCTTTTGCCTTGTCGTTACTGGTGGCAAAACCGGCAGTGATCAGGGCGGATTGCCGCATGCTTTGCAGGCTGGAATAGATGCCATAGGTCAGGCCGCGCTTTTCGCGGATTTCGCGCATCAGCCGCGCATCGAAATTACCGCTGCCCAGAATATAATTCATGACAACAGCCGCATGCCAATCCTTGTCCGCGCGCGCAATCCCGGCGCCGCCGACCGTGATTTGCGTTTGCGGTGTATCCAGCGGATAGAGCACGGTCTTGCCCGCATATTTGGGCAGGATAAAGCCGATGGGCGCGTTATCGCTTTTCTCCGGCAGTGCGCCAAAAGCCTTGTCGACCAGCTGCGCCGCCTGCGCTTCGGTGATATCGCCGGCAAGGGCGACTTTCAGGTTGTCACGTGCAAACTGCGCCTTGGTGTAATCAATCAGATCCTGACGCGTGATGGTGGCCATCGAAGCCAGATGTCCTGCACCGGGCAGGCCATAGGCGTGACCTTCAAAAACCATACCGTTGAAACTGCGCGCGACAAGCCATGCCGGATCGCCGCGGTCATGCCGGATCTGGGCAACGTTGGCGTTTTTCATACGCTCGATCGCATCGGTATCAAAACGCGGCTGCGTGAGGGCAAGCTGCAATAAATGCGTTGCCAGATCGCGGTGCTGGGTCAGCGTGCGCAGCTGGCCGTAAAAAGCATCGCGCCCTGCTGTAAATCCCAAACGGATGGCATTGTCAGAGAGTTTGGACTGGAATTCCTGACTTTTGATATTGCCGGCACCTTCGTCGAGCAGGATTGATACCAGGCGCGCCACGCCGGGCTTGCCCGCAGGGTCGCCGGCCAGGCCGCCTTCGAAAGAAAAATTCATCGAGATGACAGGGACGCTTTTATCGCTCACCAGCCAGACTTCGATACCCGCGGGCGTCTTGAAAGATTTGACATCAAGAATCTTGGCGCGTTCTTTTGCCGCGGCAGGCAGGGCCATGACGGCATAGGCGCAGATCAGCATAGCCGCAGCGATCAGGCCGAAGGACATGCGCAGGGCAGAAAGGGGGCGGATCATGGTGTGGCTCCTTTCGCGTCCTTGGCGGCGGGCGGTGTTTTGGGCAGCAAGATGCCCGTCACGGGGAAATCCTCGCCTTTAAAAACGGTTGTGGCCGCTTGCCCGATATCGTCGATGCCGAGTTTTTCAAGCCGCGTCACGATGTTCTCGACGTAATCGATGCCAAAGCCGCTGGTCAGCACGCGCCCGAACAAAAGCGCAGGGCCTTGCAGGCTATCGAGGTAATAGGTCAGATTGGCGCGCTTGCGGCCTTTGGCTGCCTTTAGTTCTTCCAGCGTCACGCCTTTGTCAAGCAACAGGGCAATCTCTTGTCCCAAAGCCGCTTCAAGATCGGCGATGGAAACGCCCGGCGCGGGGGTCGCATAAAGTGAAAAGGTGGTTTCGCTGAGGCTCAGCGGTTCGTAATTCGCACCGGCGGAAATAGCCAGTTTGCGCTCCACCACCAGCCGTTTATACAGCCTTGATGTAGAGGTGCCGCCAAGGATTTCGGCAAGCATGTCAAGCGCGTCTTCGCCGCGCGGTGCGCGCCATGTTTTCATGATAACCGGCTGGCCGATGCGTGCATCTTCCATCACCAGCCGCGGTGCGGCAACAATCGGTGCCGCGCGCGTGCGTTTGCGCTCCGGCACGGTTTGTGCCGCGATGGGGCCATAGTGTTTTTTTGCCAGCGGCTCCAGCTCCTTGGCGGTGATATCGCCGGAGACGATCAGGATGGCGTTATTCGGCGCATACCATTCATTGTACTGGTCAAAAGCATCTTCGCGCGTCAACTCGCGTATTTCATGCAGCCAGCCGATAACGGGCACGCCATAGGGGTGGTTGATGAACAGGGTGCTCATCATTTGTTCCTGAAACCGCGCTTGCGGGCGGCTGTCCACGCGCTGGCGGCGCTCTTCGATGATGACCTGACGTTCCGATGCGACTTCTTCTTCGCGCAGGACAAGGTTTTTCATCCGGTCGGCTTCCATCTCCATCACTTTTTCAAGATGGGCGAGGGGCACGTTTTGGTAATAGGCCGTGAAATCCTGCGACGTAAAGGCATTGTCATTGCCGCCGAGTTTTTTCACGATGCGTGAAAACTGCCCGTCCGGCACGTTGGGCGTGCCCTTGAACATCAGGTGTTCAAGGAAATGGGCAATGCCAGATTTGCCGGCCGTTTCATCCGCGCCGCCGAATTTGTACCAGATCATATGCGTGACCACCGGCGCGCGGTGATTGGGGATGACCACAACCTTCAGGCCGTTATCAAGGGTAAAGGTCTGGGCATTAAAAATCTTCTCCGCCGCCGCCGGTGCGGGCAACGTCAGGATCAGAAACGCAAAAATGAAAACACAGCCAAGAAGACGCATCGGCAACCTTTATTGTTGGACGTCAGCGAGATGCCAGACTATAAATTATGAAGCCCATTGTTTAACAGAGATTGAAGATGAAAAAAAGAACAGCTCCCGCCGCAGATATCCATAAACAAGACAAACACGTGCTTGCCGCCGATCTGCTCAAAAAACACCGCCAGAAGATCGATAAAATCGACGCCCAGCTGCTGAAGCTGCTCGGCGACCGCTTTGAAGTGGTGCGTGACGTTGCTGACGTCAAGATAAAGCATGATATTCCGGCCTTTCTTGGCGGCCGCGTCAACGAAGTGCGCAACAATGCCGTCAAGCTGGGCATTCTTTATGGAATTGATCCGGATTTCGTGCGCACGCTTTATACCATGCTGATTTACCAGTCCTGCGCCGAAGAAGAGGTGCTGAAGCACGAAGCGCAGCAGAAAAAATCCGGTATCAAAAAAACACCCGCTGCGCGAAAGCCCCGTAAAAAGTGACCGGCACGCCCGAAAAAATCGGGGCGGTATCGGACGGGCTTGCCGCGCGGCAGGTTGCTTTTGCGGTACTGAACGATATTTTTTTTCAGCGCCGCAGCCTTGACGAAGCCTATGTGCAGGCCGATGCCGCGCTTTCCGCGCTTGAAAGCCGCGACCGCGGTTTTGTGCGTCTGCTGGTGGCAACGGTTTTAAAGCGCGCGCCGCAGATGGACGCCGCACTGGCCGCGCTGCTGCACGAACCGCTTGAAAATCTCAAACCGCAGCAACTTATCAATGTGCTGCGGCTTGGTATCGCGCAGATCGTTTTTTTGCAGACGCCGGCGCATGCCGCGGTCAGCACGGCGGTGGATCTTGCCGCCGCGGCGGGGATTGAATGGCAAAAATCGCTGGTGAATGCCGTCATGCGCCGCATCGCGCAGGAAGGCATCGTGCAGCCCGATGCGCGCGAAGCCGGACGCATGAACACACCCGACTGGCTGTGGCAACAATGGGTGAATGATTACGGCGTTGAAACGGCGCTGGATATTGCAGCGGCCCATCTTGCCGATGCGCCGGTCGATTTCACGGTAAAAGAAAACCCCGAGCAATGGGCCGAGCATCTGGGCGCGGCGCTGTTGCCCTCCGGGTCGCTGCGGCTGCCGACGGCCGGTTTCGTGCCTGGGTTGACGGGTTTTGACGAGGGGGCGTGGTGGGTACAAAACGCCGCCGCCGCGCTGCCGGTCAAATTCCTTGCGGCGCATTTTGGCGGCGAGCTGCGCGGCAAAAAAATTATCGATCTCTGCGCCGCGCCGGGCGGCAAGACCGCGCAGCTGGCGGCACTGGGGGCGGATGTGATCGCGCTCGACCGCTCCGCACCGCGACTTTTGCGCCTGCGCGAAAATATGGCGCGGTTGAAACTGGATGTCGAAACCATCGCCGCCGATGGCGCAGCATGGCAACCACAGCAACCGCTTGATGCCGTGCTGCTCGATGCGCCTTGCAGCGCGACGGGGACAATACGCCATCAGCCCGATGTGCTGCGGCTCAAAGACATGCGCGATCAGGATAAACTCGCAGGGCTGCAGCGACGCCTGATGGTGAATGCGATGCAGATGCTCAAGCCCGGCGGGGTGATGGTTTACTGCACCTGCTCAATACAAAAAGCAGAGGGCGAAGCACAAACCGACTGGCTGCTCGCACAAAATACGGGCGCAGTATTCTCGCCCATCCGCACGGGCGAGGTTGCAGGCATAAACGCGATGCTCACCGCGCGCGGCGAGCTCCGCGCTCTGCCGCAGCACTGGCACGAACACGGCGGCATCGACGGTTTTTATGCGGCACGTTTTGTGAAAAACGCCGGCTGATTCCATATTTCCCGACTTTTTTACCAGAGTCCGCATTTCCAAGTTGTCCGATTCGAATCGGGCTGGTATAAAAGATTTATGAGTCAACGGGTTCGCATAGCTCCTTCCATCCTTTCCGCAGATTTCTCGAAGCTGGGCGCTGAAGTACAGGCCATCGACGAGGCGGGAGCGGATTACATACATCTGGATGTCATGGACGGCCATTTCGTGCCCAACATTACCTTTGGCCCCGTTGTCGTTGAATCTCTGCGCAAAGTCACCAAGAAGCCTTTTGATGTGCATCTGATGATTGCACCGGTGGATCCGTATATTGAAGGTTTCGCCAAGGCCGGCGCGGACATTATTACCTTTCATCCCGAAGCGGGTGCGCATCCGCACCGCACCATCCAGCTGATCAAATCTTATGGCAAGAAAGCGGGTATTTCGCTCAACCCGTCGACGCCGGTATCGGTGCTGGATCACCTCATCGACGACCTCGACCTTATTCTGGTCATGACGGTCAACCCCGGCTTCGGGGGACAGAAATTTATTCCGCTGCTCGATAAAATCGCCGAGATACGCAAACGTATCGACGCGACCGGACGCGAGATCGATCTGGAAATCGACGGCGGCGTCAATGCCGAAACCGCAAAGCAAGTGATTGCCGCAGGCGCGAATGTGCTTGTGGCGGGGACGGCCGTTTTCAAAGAAAAAGACTACGGGGAGGCGATCTCGCGGCTGCGCGGATAAGCCTTTCGGGTGTAGACGGCAAGAAATAGGGGAGTGTTCACCGAAGGGGTTCGGTGTTCATCGGGGTTTTTTTAATGTTGCTGACAGAGCAGAGTCTCATCTATCGCGGAATCCGCCCGCTGCAAAAGCTGGGCGATCTTGCCAAGCTCAATGCGCTGTTGCCGCTGGCAGGGCTTGCGATGCCGCAGCGCGTGCCGGAGCGTTTGCGCGTTGTGCCGCCCGACCCGTGGGCAGGCGATGCCGCCCGCGGCCGCGACATGATGGCGGGGATTTTCCGCTTTGCCGGACAGACGTTTGAAAAAGAAGAAGTCTCCTGGCGTCCCCCCACGGCAAAAGCCGAATGGATGGCCGAGCTGCATGGTTTTGAATGGCTGCGTGATTTGCGCAGTGTCGGCGGCGACCGCGCCCGCCGCATGGCGCGCGAAATGGTCGTCTATTGGCTGCGCCACAACGAAAAGCCGCAGCCGGGTCTGCCCGGCTGGGATGCCGAAAGCACCGGTATGCGTATTGCGGCCTGGATTTCCTTTCATGATTTCTTTTGCGCCAGCGCCGATGACGATTTCCGTCATGCGTGGTTTGCCAGCCTTGTAAAGCAGGCGCGTTATCTGTCCAAGGTTTTGCCGGGCAATCTTTACGGTATCCCGCTGATGCGTGCGCTCAAGGGGCTGGCCTATAGCGGTCTTGCGCTCGATGACGGCGAAGACCGGCTGGAACAGGCTTTCCGCATGATCCTGCGCGAAATCAAGATGCAGATTTTGCCCGACGGCGGCCATGTGTCGCGCAGTCCGCAGGCGACGTTTGAATTTCTGCAATGCCTTGTCGATCTGCGCACGGCGGTGACGGCGGCGCGTCTTGATCTGCCTGCCGAATTGCAGCATGCGATTGACAAGCTTGCACCGGCGGTCAAATTCTTCCGCCACAGCGACGGTGCTTTTTGCCAGTTCAATGGCGGGCAGGAAGGCAACCCGAATATCTGCGATGCAACGCTGATGCATTCCGGCGCGCGCGGCAAGGCGATGAAAAGCCTGCCGTATTGCGGGTATGAAAAAATCCAGCTCGGACGCGCCAGCGTGATCATGGACATCGGCCTTGGTGGCCTGCCCAAATACAGCGGCCGCGCGCACGCGGGATTGATGGCTTTTGAATACGGCTTTGGCAAAGACCGCGTCATTGTCAACTGCGGCACAACATCTGTAGATGGCAAGTGGCGCGATTTGCTGAAATCGACCGCGGCGCATTCCACGTTGATTGTCGACAACCGCAATGCCTGTCATTTTGATGAAGCGGGGCATTTGACCACGCGCCCCGAAATCACATCTGACCGCCGCGAAGACGACCATATGGCCGAAATCATCGCCAGCCACAGCGGCTATATGCCGCGCTATGGCCTGATCCACCAGCGCAGCCTGCGCCTGCTGGATGCCGGTGAAACGCTCTCGGGCGAAGACAGGCTCAGCGGCAAGGCCGGCGCCCATTTCGCCGTGCGTTTCCATTTGCATCCCTGCATTCAGGCATCGTTGATACAGGACGGATCCGAAGTCCTGCTGCGCGCGCGCAGCGGCATCGGCTGGCGTTTTTCTGCCGAAAATGCACAGTTGTCGATCGAAGACAGCGTTTATGCCGGCGAAGGCGATACGCCCCGCCGCGCGCTGCAAATCGTGCTGGGCGGCGTCAGTACGGCGCCCGAAACCTGCGTGTCCTGGCAGCTCAAGCGCGATAAAATCTAATTTTATCTATAAAAATCAATAAATTATCATTTAACGCCCTTTTAAGGCGCTGTTTGTTATAATGCAGGCATGGCTTTGAAGGAATATGTACTTGATATGTTTAACCTGCGCAAAGACCGCACGGGATTTTTCCGTGCAGAGCCTAATGCTGTGCCTGTGATTTCGCAGGCGCGCGCGATCGACGTTTTCGATACGCTCAAAAACATGGATAACATCGCCTATGCTTATACCGATGACGGTTGTTATGCGCGCACGCATCTGATGTGCCGCAGCCTTTTCGGTATGGGGCTGCTGCCGGAAAAGGCCTGGGCTTTTGAAACGGACAACCGCGAATTGATCGTAAAATTTCCGCACGGCGAACAGACATGGTGGTTTCATGTCGCGCCTGTTCTGAACGTTGAAGACGGCAAGGGCGGCCATATAAAAATGGTCTTTGACCCGTCGCTCTTCGACGGCCCCGTCACGCTGAAGGAATGGGGAGATATCATGCAGGCCGAAAAAAACCAGATTTTTATCGCCCCCTGCGGCAAGGCGCCCGGATATCACCGCGGTGATTACACGCCGTATCGCCGCACCGGATGGGCGACCGATGACGCCGCGCTCAGCGTTATGAATGAATACGTGCAGCTGGAAAAAGAACAGGAATTTATGCCGCATGTTTTTCCAAGCATCATGCGCAAGGCCGCGAATGATGAAAAATTTCATATCCAGCCCGCAGGTGTTCAAAAGACGGGAGGGCAATCATGCCGGAATCAAAAGGTGTGATCCGCCGCATCGTCGAGCGTGACGGCGGGTTTAAAGTGTCGTTTCCCAATCATTCCGGCTATTTCTCGGTGGCTGAAGGCGAGAACCGCGACGATCTGATCGCCCGCCTGCGCGATGCGGCGCAAACCGGCACAACGATTACGTTTCGCTTTGATGCACGGTTGAAGATTACGGAGCTTTTGTAAATCATGGCCATGATAAAACGTCTGCTGTCTGTTTTTAATCCGCTCAGCGACCGGCAGGGCATTCTGCGCGCGCCGCCGGATGTGATTTCGCAGGCGCGCGCGCTGGAGGTCTTTGATACATTACGGGCGATGCCGGATGTGGCTTTTGGCTTTCCGGCCAAGGGCTGCGAAGCGCGCGCGCATTTGATGTGCGGCAAGCTATTCGCGCTGGGGCTTGCGCCTGAAAAAGCCTGGGCGTTTGAAGTCAAGAACTGCGGCCTGACCGTTGATTTTCCGCACGGGCGCGAAGAATGGTGGTTCCATGTGGCGCCGGCGCTCAAGGTCGCGGATGGCAAAGGCGGCAGCCAGAAGATGGTTTTTGATCCGTCCCTTTTTGATGGCCCCGTAACGCTGGGCGCATGGGGCGGGGTGATGGGCGCGAGGTCAAATCTGGTTTCCGTCCTGCCCTATGGCCAGCCTTTGCCGGGGCATGGCGGTGATTACAGGCCGGGGGTCAGCACGGATTGGAAAACAACCGCTGCGGCCAAAAAAGAAATGCGCGAATGCTTTGCGCTGCAGCGTCAACTGGACTTTACGGTGCAGGTTTTCGCAAGCCCCCTGCGCGCGGCGGAGACGTCCGGTACATCCAAAAAACAGGCAATCCCGGCACCGGCCTAGCACAATCGCTATCTTGTTGCTGGAGATATAAAGCGGCAGGCTTTGCATTGCGAAGCCGCCAAAGGGAATGGTATTGTGACTTTTAGCGCGGCGGCGGGAGAGAGCGGATGACGGAAAAAAAATCAGGCGGAAAAGCGGGCGGCGGTGCCAGAGCCGGCGGCGGCGGCAAATCCGGCGGGCCGCGCGGGCTGCAAAAAAAAGTGCAGGTCAAAACGCGCGCCAAACGCAGTATTTCTTCGGCCCGCTGGCTCGAACGTCAATTGAACGACCCCTATGTTGCAGCAGCGAAGTCCGACGGCTATCACAGCCGCGCGGCTTATAAACTGCTGCAAATGCAGGAAGATCTGGATATTTTCAAACCCGGCATGCGCGTTGTCGATCTGGGGGCGGCGCCGGGCGGCTGGACGCAGGTCGTCTGCGAGATTGTCAAACCCGGACAAAATGGCGGCAAGGTCGTGGCGATTGACTATCTTGAAATGAAGCCGGTCGCCGAAGCCGAATTCTTTCTGATGGACTTCACCGACGACGAAGCGCCCGATGTGTTGAAAAACGCCATCGGCGGTAAAGCGCATGTGGTCATGAGTGATATGGCGCCGCCCACCATCGGCCATAAACAGACCGACCATTTACGTATTATGGGATTGGCGGATATGGCCTATGCCTTCGCGCTGGAGGTTTTACTGCCCGGCGGCACGTTTCTGGCAAAGGTCTTTCAGGGCGGGGCGGAAAAAGATTTACTTAACCAGATGAAAAAAGACTTCACCAAGGTCAAACACATCAAACCGCCCGCCAGCCGCGTCGATTCATCGGAAATGTATGTTGTCGCCATGGGGTTCCGCGGATAAAATGATGCCTTGGGCGTCTCTATAATACGGCGCATTTACAGGGGTAGTCATAATGAAAAGAAATTCCGTCATCCGCGAGGCGCTGGGCTTCGACGATGTGCTGCTGGTTCCATCCGAAACGCAGATCAAGCCCGATGATGTCATCACCCGCACGCGCCTGACGCGCGAGATCGAACTTTCCATCCCCATCATCGCCGCCGGTCTGGATTACGTGACCGAAAGCCAGATGGCGATTACCATCGCGCAGCTGGGCGGTATCGGCGTTATTCATGACAACATGCCGCTTGGCAAACAGGTCGAAGAAGTCCGCCGCGTAAAACGCGCCGAAGGCAACATGGTCACAAACCCGATTACGGTTTCGCCGGAATCCAGCGTGGCCGAAGCCTTTGATCTGATGTCGACCTATCGCATTTCCGGCTTGCCGGTCATCGAACAGCCGTCACAGAAAGTAATTGGCATCATCACGCACCGCGATATCCGTTTCTTTGAAGATTACGCCAAGCCGGTGAGCGAGCTGATGAGCACCAACGTCATCACCGTCAGCCATGCGGTGCCGCAAGACGAAGCCAAAAAACTTTTGCACCAGCACCGCATCGAAAAACTGGTTGTGGTCGATGAACAGGGCCGCTGTGCAGGCCTTATTACCGTCAAGGATATCGAAAAACTGGCGCGCTTCCCCAATGCCGCGCGCGATATGTATGGCCGTTTGCGCGTGGGTGCGGCGGTGAGTTTGGGCAAGGATGCCCTTGACCGTGCCGGCGCCATGGCCGATGCCGGTCTGGACGTCGTCTTTGTCGATGTCGCGCATGGCCACAGCCGCGAAGCCGTGACCACCGTCAGCATGATCCGCCAGCAGCGCAGCAGCAACGTACAGATTGTCGCAGGCAATGTTGTGACGGCAGATGCCGCGCGCAGCCTGATTGACGCAGGTGCGGATGCGATCAAGGTCGGCATCGGCGCAACGGCTTGTTCCGCCACGCGCAGCCAGGCCGGTATTGGTATGCCGCAGCTGACGGCAGTGCTGGATGTGGTGGAGCAATGCGATATGCAGGGCGTGCCCGTCATCGTCGATGGCGCGATCCGCACGCCGGCGCATCTGGCCAAGGCAATTGCGGCAGGCGCGGAAAGTGCGATGATCAGCGATATGTTCGCCGGCACCGACGAAGCGCCGGGCGTGGTGATGTATCAGGACGCGCAGGCCTATAAGGTTGTGAACCCGCAGGCCAAGGCGCAGCATCGCCCGACAACGTCATCGCTGGTGCATGACCCGTTCCGTCTGGACGAAGACGCGGTGGATACGTCTGTGCCATACCGCGGTTCGGTTCAGCATATGGTTGAGCAGCTGGTCGGCGGTTTGAAAACCGCGATGGCCTATACCGGCAGCCGCGACATCACCGCGATGCGCGAAAATGTCGAGCTGATAAAGGCGAAATAACTCTTGCAAGGAAACCACCGACAATGACGCCCGCCGCACGTATACAGGCGGTGATCGAGCTTCTGGCCGAGGTTGTCGAAACCCCGCGTCCGGCCGACACCGTGGCCAGCCTTTATTTCCGCGCCCGCCGCTATATCGGCTCCAGCGACCGCGGCGCGATCAACACCCGCTTTTACCGGGCGATGCGCGAATATATCCGTCTCAGCTGGTGGGTAGAAAAATGCGGCGCGGAAACAACGCCGCGTAACCTGATTATCGCCGCGCTGATTTTTGACCGCGAACATACCGCCGAAAGCCTACCGATGATGTTTTCGGGTGCAAGATACGCCCCTGAAGAGCTGACCGAAGCCGAATATAAACTGGCGCAGGCGCTGGAAGGCAAAAAGCTCGATGACGCCGAAATGCCGCTGCGCGAACGCTGCGAATGCCCCGACTGGGCTTTCGATGCGCTCCAGAGTGCGCTCGGGCCGCGGTTTGAAGCCGAGCTGAAAGCGATGCTTTCGCCCGCGCCGCTTGACCTGCGCGTGAATACCATCAAGGCCACGCGCGATGATGTGCTCAAACGTCTCAAGCAAGAGGGCTTCGATGCCGAAGCCGGTAAAATCTCGCCGCTGTCGATCCGCGTTTTGGGGCGCCCGCAATTGTCGCAGCATGAATTATACCTGCAGGGACATTTTGAAATTCAGGACGAAGGTTCGCAAATGGTGGCACTGGTCGCAGCAGCGCAGCCCGGTGAACAGGTGGCCGATTTCTGTGCGGGTGCAGGCGGTAAAACGCTGGCACTGGGCGCCTCCATGGATAACAAAGGCCGCATCGTTGCCATGGATGTGCTGGGCGGCAGGCTGGAGCGTGCAAAAGAGCGTTTCCGCCGCGCCGGCCTTCATAATATCGAAACGCGTTCGCTGACCAGCGAACGTGATAAATACGTCAAGCGCGCAGCGGGTAAATTTGACCTCGTGCTTGTCGATGCGCCGTGCAGCGGTGTGGGCACATGGCGGCGCGATCCTGATAAACGCTGGCGCCAGCTTGGCCCTGGTCTGTCGTCGCTGGTACCGCTGCAAAAAGACATCCTCGACAGCGCGCACCGTCTGGTGCGTCCGGGTGGGCGTCTGGTCTATGCGACCTGTTCGCTGCTGCCGGAAGAAAACGAACTTCAGATCGAAACTTTCCTTGCCGCGCATCCTGATTTCAGTATCGATCCGGTATCGGCGCGCGTGAAGGTCGAAGGCGCGGGCGATTTTCTGCACATGACACCGGCGCGTCACGACACCGACGGCTTTTTTGCCGCCGTCCTGCGCCGCAAAGAGCAAGTCAGCGAGTCAAAACAAGAAGCCGCCAGCGACAAGGAAGCAGAACAGGCTGCGACATGAAGAAAGACGACGACAAAAGATCCCATGACAACATGACGCAGGCCGCCCATCTGGCGGGTAACCTGCCGGGGCTTTTGTTGCAGGCCGAAAAAATTGCCCATACCGTGATGCGCGGCGTGCATGGCCGCCGCCGCGTCGGGCAGGGGGAAACCTTTTGGCAATTCCGCGAATATCAGGTCGGCGATTCAAGCCGCGACATCGACTGGCGCCAGACCGCCAAACGCGATGCCGTGTTTGTGCGCCAGCTGGAATGGGAAGCATCGCAGACTGTCTGGCTTTACCGCGATGCTTCTGAATCGATGCAATACAGGTCTTCACCCAAGCTGCCGTACAAAAAAGACTATGCCGAAGTGCTTTTGCTGGCGCTGGCCATGTTGATTCTTGATGGCGGGGAGCAGGTCAGCTTGCTCGGCACAACGCTCGCGCCGCAGGCGCATGCCGGTGCGGCGCAGCGTCTGCATGACTATTTGCCGATCCAAAAAGAATTCGATGCGCCCGGCCGCGCCATTGCCGCGCGTTCCAACATGATTTTGCTCAGCGATTTCTATTTCCCGCTGGAGCGTGTGCAGGCGTTTTGTGCGCCGCTGGCGGAAAAAGAAGTGCGCGGTCTGATGGTGCAAATCACCGACCCTGCCGAAGAAGCCCTGCCCTTTACGGGACGTATCAAGTTTCACGACATTGAAAATGGCAAATCCGCGCCGGTGACGGTAGAGCAGGTAGATGCCATACGCGCTGAATATGTCGAAAAATTTACGGCGCACCGCGCGGCGCTCGGTGACATGGCGCGCAGTTTTGGCTGGCGTTTGCTGACCGCGTCTACGGCCGACAAGCCCGAAGCGCTTTTGGCGCGTATCTATGATCTTTTGGCGGCGAAAGGATAGGGGCGGATGCTGGGCGGTTTGACTTTCCTCTTCCCGATGTTGCTGGGCGCCATGCTGTTTATTCCGGTGCTGTGGTGGCTGCTGCGCGTGATGCCGCCGCGTCCGCGCGCGATAAAATTCCCCGCGTTCTTTTTGCTGCAAGGTCTCAAGACCGATGTGCGTACGGCATCGAAAACCCCGTGGTGGCTGCTTTTGTTGCGCTCGCTGATTGTTCTTTTGTTTATTCTGGCGCTATCGGAGCCTGTCTTGCGTAAATCCGAAGGCTTGCCGGGCAAAGACGGGCCGGTACTGGTTGTCATCGACAATGGCTACAGTGCCGCCGTCAATTGGGGGGATCGCATTGCACGCCTGCGCGAATATCTGCCGCAAATCGGGCGCAGCGACCGCAGCGTGATCTTCCTGCCTACCGCCGCCGCCGCATCGGACGGCAAGCTGCGCGCGCACGGGCCGATGGGCGCGGGCGAGGCGGAAAAGTGGATTGAAACGATCAAGCCCCAATCCTGGCCGGCGGATCATGTGGCGGCCGCAGCGGCCGCAACCGAGGTTATCGCCGCGCATGATGTGTCGCATGTGCTGATGCTGGCCGATGGCACCGCACCGGGCGAGGTCAAAGACAGCCGCGCACTGCTGACCGCCTTGACCGAAGAGTCCGGTTTGACGCTGCTGCGCGATGACCGCATCAATACGCCGCATATTCTGCGCCGTAACCCGACACATCCGTCGGAACTGTCGCTGTCGGTTGAACGCCTTGTCAAACTGTCGCGCGATGAAAAAGTGCTGATCACGGCCTATAGCGCCGATGGCAACGTGATTGACGAAACGGCCTTTACCTTTCCGGCCGGCGCGGCGAAGACGGATGTCACATGGGATATTCTGGGCGAAATCAAAAGCCGCGTCACCCGCATTGCGCTGCGCCAGATGTCGATGGCTTCGGCGGTTTATCTGACGGATTCGCAGTGGCAGCAACATACCGCAGGTGTCTTGGCCGACCCCAAGGCCAAGGAAAGCGCCAGCGTGCTGAACGAAGTCTATTACCTGCGCCGTGCGCTGGCCGTGGCGGGCAAGCCCGTTTTGGGCAGCGTTGAAGAACTAACCGCGCAGCCGATGTCTGCGGTGATCTGGCCCGACAGCACGGCGCTGACGGCGGTCGAGCGGGTTGAGCTGCTCAATTGGGTGCGGGCAGGCGGGTTTTTAATCCGCTTTGCGGGCCCCAATCTGGCGGGCAATCCCGAAGACCCTTTGCTGCCCGTCAGTCTGCGTTACGGCCAGCGCGCGATGCAGGGGGCGCTGACATGGGACAAGCCCGTCGGTTTGGGCGCACCGCTTGAACAGGGGCCGCTGCAAGGTTTGAACATTCCCAAAGATGTGACCATCACGCGGCAGGTGCTGGCCAGCCCGACGCCCGAAGTGTTTGAACGTACGTGGCTGACGCTGTCCGATGGCACGCCGCTGATAACCGGCGGACGGGTCGGTAACGGCTCTATCGTGCTGGTGCATACAACAGCCGGGCCGGATTGGTCGAATTTCTGTTATTCGGGTCTGTATGTGGAGGCTTTGCAGCGGCTGGTCTCGCTCAGCGCTGGTGCGGCAGATTTCCGCGCCGAGACGATCCTCTCGCCCATGCTGCTGATGGATGGTTTTGGACGTCTGGAAACGCCTGACCCGCGCGCGCTGTCGCGGCCTGTCGACCCGCGCCAGCCCTTCACGCCATCGCCCGAAACGCCGCCCGGTATTTACGGAGTCGAAAAACAATTTACCGTTTTCAATCTGGGCGACGCGCTGGGCGATATCAAGCCGCTGGGCGATGTGCCTTCGGCGGTTTCAGAAGACACCTATCAGCTGGCAGGGGAGCGCAGCCTGAAGCCCGATCTTTTGCGGCTGGCGCTGCTGCTGCTGCTGGTCGATACGTTTGTCACTCTTTTCCTGCGCGGCGTGATTGCGATGCCGGCGCGGTTTATCCGCACGGCGATGGTGGCGGGGCTGCTGGTGACGATGACGGCGCCCGCAAACGCGCAAGCCGCACCGGCGGAGGCGGAGCTGATGACAGGCGTTTATCTCGCCTATGTCGAAACCGGTGATCAGGAAACGGACCGTATCAGCCACAACGGGCTGGAAGGGCTGCGCGCGGCGCTCAATCTGCGTACCAACGTCAAGGTCGCGGGCGTGCGCGGCGTGGATCCATCGCGCGATACGCTTTATTTCTACCCCTTTCTGTACTGGCCGATGACGGAAAGCCAGACGGTCTTGCCCGCCAGCGCGGCGCGGAATATCCAGACCTATCTGGCGCAGGGCGGCATGATTGTTTTCGATACGCGCGACCAGCAATTCGCCGCCGATGACGGGCGCGGCCCCGCAGGATCAACGCTCGGCCAGCGCCGCCTGCGCAAGCTGACGGAAAATATCCAGATTTCCGAATTGGCGCCTGTCGACGGAAATCACATCATCACCAAGAGCTTTTACCTGCTGAATAATTATCCCGGGCTTTACACCGGCGGCACGCTCTGGGCAGAAAAAGAACCCAGCCCCGACCATGATGGCGTGACATCGGTTTTCATCGGCGGCAACGACTGGGCATCGGCATGGTCGGAAGATGCGGGTGACCGCGCCCGTTTTATGCGCACGGCGCGCAATGGCGCACGGCAGCGCGAAATTGCGATGCGTTTCGGCGTTAATCTGACGATGGTGGCGCTGTCGGGCAGTTATAAATCCGATCAGGTGCATGTTCCCTATATCCTGCAAAGGATCAGCCGATGAACACATCGTTTCAGTGGTTTCCGTTCCTGCCGGATGTGTATTACGGTGTGCTTGCGCTTGCGGCGCTGGCCATCATGGTTCTGGCCTTGTGGCGCCGGATGCCCGATGCGGGCTGGCGCGGCGTTTTTGCGCTTGTTCTGATGGCGCTTTTGATGAACCCGGTGCTGTCCAAGGAAGACCGCACCGGCCTGCCCGACAAATTGCTGATCGTCGTCGACGAAAGCCCGAGCCAAAAAATAGGCGCACGCGACAAGGTGGCCGAAGAAGCCCTGCGGCAGATACTGGCCAAGGCGGACAGTATGCCGGGTATCGAACCGATGGTGATCCGTGCGGGCAGCGATGCGCGCGGGCTGCGCGGCGATGGCACCTATCTGTTCACGCAGCTGCGCGACAATCTGATGAGCATTCCACTGTCGCAGGTCGCAGGGACGGTGCTGATCACCGACGGGCAAGTGCATGATGTGCCGGAAACGCTCGGCGCGCTTGAAAAAATTGCGCCGGTGCATGCAGTTCTGACAGGACGCAAGGGCGAATTTGACCGCAAGGTTACAATCATCAGCGCCCCCAAATATGGCGTTCTGGATGAAACAATCCGTGTCACCCTGCGTGTCGAAGAATTTGGCCGAGACCGGCGCGAGGTTATGCCGCTGGAGGTTCTGCAGGATGGCAAACTGGTCACCACCGTTAACGTGCTGCCGGGCGAATTGCGCGATGTCAGTTTTAAGATCAAACATCCGGGCCAGAATATTTTTGAATTCGCCGTGCCGGTGGCAGAGGGGGAGCTGACCCCGCACAACAACCGCGCCCCTGTTATTGTCAACGGTATCCGTGACCGCTTGCGCGTGCTTTTGGTGTCCGATGCGCCGCATATGGGCAAGCGCGCATGGCGCAACCTGCTGAAATCCGATCCGGCGATCGATCTGGTGCATTTTACGATTTTGCGTCCGATGACGGCGGTTGACTCGACGCCGCCGAACGAAATGTCGCTGATCGCCTTTCCGGTTGACGAGCTTTTTTCACGCCGTATCCGCGATTTTGATCTGATTATCTTTGACCGTTACCAGCAATACGGTTTTCTGCTGCCGCATTATTTCAGCAATATCGCCTCGTTCATCCAGAACGGCGGCGCTTTCCTGCTGGCATTGGGGACGCAGGACAGCGACCAGATGCTGTTCAGCAGCCCGCTGGGCAAGCTGATGCCTGTACAGCTGGGCGGCGGCGGCAAGCAGGAGGTTCTCAAAAAGACCTTCCGTCCGGCGCTCAGCGAAGTCGGCAAGGCGCATCCGATCACGGCAGATCTTGACCGTAACAAAGATGCCGATAAATGGGGGCCGTGGCATACCTCGATTGATATGACGCAGCTGCGCGGTGAAAACCTGATGCTCGGCCTTGATCGCCGCCCTCTGATGGTTATCGACAAGGTCGGTGACGGGCGTGTCGGTGTACTGGCCAGCGATAACATCTGGCTCTGGTCAAAAGGAAACGATAATACGCGCGGGCCGTATACAGAACTTTTGCGTAACTTGTCGCATTGGTTGATGAAAGAGCCGGAGCTGGAAGAAGACTATATCAAAGCCGAAGCCGATGGATACGTGATCACCATCAGCCAGCGCAACATCACAGCCGGTGTCGCCAAACCCGTACAGATGACCGCACCCGACGGCAGTAAAAAAGAAATCAAGACCGAAAACCGTATCGATGGCGGCTGGATGGTCGCGCGCGAAACGGTGGAACAAAGCGGTATTTACAAATTCAGCAACGGCGCGCGCGAAGCCTATGTCGTCGTAGGGGCATCGCAGAGCGTCGAATTCAACGACGTACACACGACCGAAGACGTTTTGGCGCCGATTGTCAAAAAATCCGGCGGTACGATTGTCTGGTTTCAGGACGCGCCGGATCTGGCGCTGCGGCTGCTTTCTGCCGATGCGACGGAGGGGGGCGGCGCGGGCTGGCTCGGCCTGCGGCGCAATAATGCCTATACGGTCGATAGCGTCAGCACCGCGGCGCTGCTGCCCAATGGCTGGATGCTGCTGATTCTGCTGCTGGCGATGGCGGCGGTCTGGTGGCGCGAGGGCGGGAAAAACGCTTAAATATCAATTATTTAATATGTGTACCCCAAAAGGTGTTTGACTTTCTTCATCGCGGGTCTTTAAGATACACCAATCGACGATTTTCACGTATTTGGGCAGGTGCAAATATCATGAGCATGAAAGCGAAACTCGGTCAGTCACAACAGCAAAAGCCGTTTGCTCCTGCTGCGCCTGCCAAAGCGCCTTCCGCTCCGCGCCATGACGCGCCCGCAGCCCCGTCGAAATAATCCTTTTCTTTGCGCTGCGCGCATCTCTGAACGCACCATATCTCATACCGCCCTGTTTTTTACAAACAGGGCGTATGCGTCATTAAGGGTCGGGCAGTAGCTGACCAGCCCGCCGTTGAACCCCACCATTTTCAAAACCGATGCGGGCTGGCCTTTGGCGGCGGCGAAGGCCAGGCGGCCTTTGTTCTTGTGTGCCTGTTTGAGCAGGCTGACAAAGAGGCCGATACCGTGGCTGTCCAAAAATCCGACTTCGCGCATATCGACGATCAGGTTTGATGAATGTTCCGGCAATTGCCGCTGAAGCGCGGGGCGTATCTGCTGCACGGTCGATGCATCGATAAACCCGTAAAAGCGGATGAGGGTATAATCGGCGGCGGGCTGTATTTCAAAAATATTGTTGATGTTCATGTCATCCTCCATAGGCGGCGATAATAAGCGTGGCGTCGTCGGGTGTGCGGGCATCTTGCCGCGCGTATTCTTCAAAAATGCCCCATATTTTTTCTGCCGCCGCCGCTGCGCAAAGTGTTGCCAGTGGCCGCAGCAAGGGCAGTATGGCGGCGGCATCATGTGCCGCGCCGCGGCGCTCGAAGACATCGAAAAACCCGTCTGTTGCAAAAATGATTTTGTCACCGATACCCAATTGCAGACGGTATTCGCGGTATCCGGCATGTCCGGCCATGCCGGGGATTGGGCCCTGTGCGGGTAAAATCGCCGCGGTGCCATCGCCGCGCAGCAGCAGCGGCGGCGGATGTCCGGCACTGGCAATACCGACAGCGCCGGTGTTGCAGAGATGAAAGCTCTGGCAGGTCAGCAAGGTGCCGTCGAGGAAATCATCATCCGTCACGGCATCCGACAGATGTTGCAAAAAAACGGCGGTATTGATGCTGGTCGATCTTTCAGACGTCGCACGAAACAGGCTGCGCAGATAACCGGCATAGGCATAGGCAAAGAATTTTGCTTCGGTGCCATGCCCCATAACATCGGCAAGCACCGCCATCAGTCCTTCACGTGTTTCATAGTGCAGCGTAAAATCTCCGCCACCCGCATCGGCCATACGGTTGAGCGTGGCGATACGCCAGGGCCCCGATTGAGCGGGCAGGTGCGGATGCAGATATTTTTGCAGGTCGCGGTGAAAACGTCCTTCGATCGCACGGTGCAGCTGTTCGCGGCGGCCGAGCACACGTTCCGCCACGCGTTCAAGCCCCTGCGGCGTAACGGGTTTGAGCAGATAGTCGTCAATACCCAGCCGCAAAATGCCCTTATCGTTCATGCCCTCGGCGGATCCGGTCAGAAAGACGAAAGGTACCAGATCGCCGTCAGGCAGGGCGGAAATCTGCCGCCGCAGCGCTGCGCCGTCGGTATGCGGCATGTGCAAATCTGAAATCACCAGATCGGGCCGCTGCGCGCGAAACAGCGCCAGCGCAGACACTGCATCGGCAATCGGCACAACATCATAGCGTGCCGAGAGCATGCGGTGATGCGCCTTCAGATCGCCCGCATCATCATCGACAAGAAAAATCACGGGGCGGCGTTTCTGTTTCGGGGGCGGGTCTTCGGCGGGCGGGCTGCCGTGGGTGTCTTCGATTATAAAATGGTTCCAGCCATCCGCGCTGTGCGCGGCATCTATATAGGATACGCGCGTATGCTGCGAGAGAATGCAGCCCAGTCCATAGCCGCTTTCAAGGAGCGTTTCTGCACAGCGCAGGCGGCTTTGCGCGGTCTTGCAAATTGCATCGAATGACGCAAAAGGCGTGCTGTCATCTGCAATATCCAGCCGCAGCAAATACGGCTGCAGATCAAAGGTGATGTGCAGCGCGGTTGCTTTTTGGGGCGGATGTTTGACGATGTTTGAAATGACCTCGCAAAGCGACAGGCAAAAAGCATCCGCGTATGCGGACGGGATCTCGGCAAGGTCAAGAAAATGCCGCATTTCACGGCGCAAAGACGACATGCAGGCATATGACGGTGCAGCAACGCTGCGCTGCCAGCGCGGCACAAAATCGGCAGAGCCCGGGACAGGCGGAATTTTCATTTGTGGCATGCGGCGTATATCCCCCTCACGGAATGTGAACGGGTTAAAACACGCAAGACACGTGCCAGCCTTGATGCGGATTACTTTTTGACCATGTCTGTGATGACAACGCCGTCTTCGCCAAAACGCAGGCGATACATATGGTATGACTCGGTCACCCGCTGGATGTAATTGCGGGTTTCATAGATCGGCAAAAGTTCGACCCAGTCGATCACATCAATCTCGCCCTTGCGCGGATCGCCAAAGGTATTGATCCACTGGTCGACACGGCCCGGGCCCGCGTTATAGGCCGCCATGGCCATTGGATAAAATCCGCCGAAACGTTTGATCATGTCCTGCAAATACGTAGAGCCGAGGGTGACGTTATAGCGCGGATCGCGCGTCAGCTTTTCAAGGCTATATCCTTGGCCGATTTTGCGCGAAACTTCTTTGGCTGTACCGGGCATCAGCTGCATCAGCCCGCGGGCGCCGACAGGGCTCTGGGCATCGGTATTGAACATACTCTCGCGGTAGATAATCGCATGCACCAGCGCTTTTTCCGGCACGGCCAGCGGCAGGCTGGGCAGGGCGGGATAGCCTTCGCCGGGCAGAAAGCGGCCGAGTTTTTGCTGTATGTCCTTGTTGGCCTGCACGGCGTAGTAATAACGCCCCGTTTCGCGCGCCAGCTTTGCGGTCAGCAGATAATCGGCTTCGCTTTGGGCATCTGCGATCAGGCGGGCGAGGAATACATCAATAAAATCTTTCAGATCCGCACGGTGCAAAAGCCGCACAACGCGGACGCGCTCGTCACGCTCGAAGCTTTGCAGTTTTTCCGGCAATACGACAGGGTCGCGCAAACTGGCAGGTTTGGCGGGGCCAAACAGCGCGGCATGGCTCAGCTGTCCGTAGTAAGTCGAAAGGTAGATTGCGGATTTTTTATGCCATTCGGTGGCCAGCGCCTTGTCATTCATCGCCTCTGCCGCACGGGCTGACCAATAGGCCGCGCGCGATTTGCTGATCGCCGCCTGTACCTTGTCGTAAAGGCCGGAGAAATGCCGATAGGCCTCGGCAGGCTGCTTCAGGAACCGCAGCGAAAGCCAGCCGACGAGCCATTCTGCCTGCGCATACCCGCTGCCGCTGGTCAGGCCGTGGCGGCTGAAAATCGCATGTGCGGCTTTGTAGTCGCCCCGCTCGATTGCGCGGCGGCCGATGATGTTGATTTCGGTCCACCATTGTTCGCCTTGCGCTGTATTTTTGGGGCGCAGGGCGAGCATGTCGAGCGCGCCGCTGTCCATGCCGCGTTTGCGCCGCCAGCGCATCCGCTCAAAGGCGACGCCTTCGCTGTTCTGCAATGCGGGCGCCAGCGCTTCGATCAGCGTGCTGGCATTTTTATCGCCGCGTGCCAGCGCCAGCCGCGCCGCACCTGTTGCCCGTGCGGCGGGGCCTGCGAAAGCCATCATGATATCCGCTTCGGCGTAGCGGCCTTCCCAGATCAGGCGGTCCAGTCTTTGTGCGTGATCATGCGCGGTGAAATAACGGCCGTACATGCCGATCAGAGATTGCGTTTCTCTGCGTTGCAATCGCGCGCCGGTCCAGAAATGAATGAGTGCTGCGCGCGCCTGTTCTGTCTGTCCCCGTGCGGCGAGGGTATTGACATAGGTTTTGATGCCCTCGTACGTGCGGGGCGGGTTGGCTTTGAACCATGCCAAAGTGTCTTCGGCAGAGACCGTGCCCTGCATATTGCGTTCAATCTTTTCGCGCAGTACGTGCATGCGCGGCCAGTTCGGATTGTTATGCGTGAAGGCGATCAGGTCGGGCGCATGCATGGGCAGCTTGCTTTCGGCCGCATAAAGCCAGACCAGCAATTTGCGCACCAGCGGGTCCTGCCGCTGCGACAGCAGGTTGACGGTTTTTTGCAAATCGCTGTCGGACATCTCCTGCACGGTTGTCTGCGCCTGCACAGGCAAGGGGTGCGATACGCCAAGCAGCGTCAAAAACCCCAGAAAAAGTGCAAAAACAGCGCGAAAAGCCGTATTGCCCCTGTGCGGCGGCTTGCCTGCGCCGCCGTGGGCGGCTAGAGTGGGGGGCATTTGCCGAGGAGAAAAACAATGGCCCAGAAAAACAAAACCGCCGCGAAGGCATTCACCGGTTCCTACGTCGCGCTCGTCACGCCGTTCAAGGGCGGGAAGGTTGACCTTGACGCGTTTCAAAAGCTTGTCGAGTGGCATATCTCCAGCGGCACGCATGGTCTGGTTCCTTGTGGCACAACGGGTGAAACACCGACGCTGACGGAAAGCGAACACAAAGCCCTGATCGTCGCCTGTGTCGAGGCCGCGGCTGGCCGGGTGCCGGTCTTGGCCGGTGCCGGATCGAACGCGACCGAAAAGGCCGTGGAGCTGGGACGCTTTGCCGAAAAGTCCGGCGCAGACGGTATTCTAGTCGTAACCCCGTATTATAACAAGCCTACACAGGAAGGCCTGTACCGCCATTACAAGGCCGTCAACGATGCGCAGGGACTGCCGGTTATTTTGTATAACGTGCCCGGACGCACCGGCGTTGAAATATCGGTCGATACCGTTATCCGCCTTGCCGCGCTCAAGCGTATTGCGGGCATCAAAGACGCTTCGGTGGATCTGTCGCGCCCGCTGCAAATCCGCCATGCGCTGGGTGATGGTTTTATCCAGCTTTCCGGCGAAGACGGCACCGTAGCGGCCTATCTGGCGCAGGGGGGGCATGGCTGTATTTCGGTGACGGCGAACGTTGCGCCCAAACTCTGTGCCGAACTGCACACCGCGTGGCAGAAGAAAGACTGGAAAAAATTCGAAAAAGTCCGCGACCAGCTGCTGCCGCTGCATAAAAACCTTTTTGCCGAAACCAATCCGGCGCCGGCCAAATATTGCCTGCACCGTATGGGTAAAATCGGCGCCGATCTGCGTTTGCCGATGGTGCCGGTCAGCAAGGCAACCGAAAAGCTGCTGGAGGCTGCCATGGCGGCCGCCGGAATCAAGCCAAAAAAATAAGCAGGAAGAAACTGAGTCTGGGTCATGGCCGGAAAAAATAAAAATAGCGGAAAATCCGACCCCAATAACAAAACCGTGGCGCAAAACCGCCGTGCGCGTTTCGATTATTTTATCGAAGATGTGATGGAGGCCGGCATTATCCTGACCGGCACCGAAGTAAAATCGCTGCGCGCCGGACAGGCCAGTGTCGGCGAAAGCTATGCCAGTGTCAGCGGCAGCGAGATTTTTCTGCTCAATGCCTATATCCCCGAATACAACAAGGCGCATCTGAAAATGCAGCACGAAGTGCGCCGTCCGCGCAAACTGCTGCTGCACAAAAACCAGATGAGCAAGCTGATCGGTGCCGTCAACCGCAAGGGCACAACGCTGATCCCGCTATCGATTTATTTTAACGCCCGCGGCATCGCCAAGGTGGAACTGGGCATCGCCACAGGCAAAAAACAGCATGATAAACGCGAAGCAACAAAAAAACGTGACTGGGAACGCGAAAAATCCCGCGTCATGCGCGAACGTGGCTAAACCGGCGCCGGCTTTTGCCGGCTTTATTTTGCGAATAAGGATTTTTTGAATGTCTTTTTTCTCGCTTGAAAAAAAACTCTCGCCCATGACCCGTGACGCTGCAAAGGTCATTCGCAGCAATGGTGGTGTCGGAGATATTAAAAGAGGCGGGCATATCGGCGGTTTTTTCAGCAATCTCGGTGATGTCTTTCGGCTGATCCGGCAGGAGCCGGAAATTCTGATTTTTGCTGTTTTGCAATGGGCCTGCATCACACTGGCTTATATGGGCTGGGTGCAGGCACTGGACTGGATACCCGACAGCGTATGGCAGGAAGTCCAACGTGCCAACAATGAAGATCGCGATTCAGGTTTTGCGCTGCTGAACCTGTTTTTGATCGGCTGGAGTTTTATCATTGTTGTTTGCGTCAGCTTTCCGCTTTCCATTCTTACGGCCGGGATGGTCGCGGTGCATGCGCTGCGACATGAAGGGTATGAATCGACTTTTTTCTACGCCCTCTGGCGCGGTATGCGCAACGTTGGTCAGCAGTGGGTTTTTACCAGCGTCGATGCCTGGATTACCGTGAGGGCGATTTTCGACAGGCTGCCTAAAAAGAACAACTCAAATCCGCGCACGCTGGCGGATGAGGCTTTGTACTATGCATGGAAACTGGCGACGATGGGTATGGTGCCGGCAATGATCTACGGGCACGGGCTGGTCGGCGCGGCGAAAGATTCTGTGACGATGATCAAGCTTGCGCCCGCGCGGGCGATTGCCATCCGTTTTGGATATAGCGGCATCTGCTGGATCGTCGGTATTACGACCTATATCGCCGCGATAATTTACGGCTGCAGCATCGGATTTGGGGCAGGACATGAAAATTTCATTTATGCGTTCTATTTCTATATGACGGTGCCGATTTTTATTTCTGTCGGGATAATCTCTGTTCTGGTGCGTCCGTTCTTTTTGCTGATGGTTGCCAAGCTTTATACCGATGTTATGGCGCCCAAGGGCCTGCTGGATGCGGCGGTGGCCGGTGAAAAGACAATGGCCGACACGGCGCCAGCATGGCCGGTGTTTTTTCTGGCTGGTGCGATGCTCTTTGCGGTTTTGACAGCAATTTTTATGACCGACGATATCGGTCTCACCGCATGGGTCGAAAATCTGGCAGCAAAAGATTTCGCGCGTATGGGTAAAACGCAGTAAGCCGTACTTTAAAAAAGATCAGTAACGCAAAAGACGTATTGGCGGCGGTGGCGGTAGAGTCGGAAGCGCGGGGGCGTCTGGCGGCGGTGGCTTTTGTGCCGGCTGTTTCCGGGCTTCTTCGGCGGCGCGTCTTTTTTGTTCTGTTTTTTCTGCCATGTCGATAACGCTACGCGCAAAATCAAAACGCATGCGCAGCCCCATCTCAGGCGTCATCCACAGACTGTCAAGCGGGCCTTGCGAAGAAGGCGTATCCGGCAGACCGAAAAGTTGCGGAGATAAATGCGCCATATGCCTATCCCAGAGAAATACGGATATGGCCTACGCGCAAATCGCTATCCGGCGTTTTGCGGGCGGTTTTTGCGGCGCGTTCTTCGTCTTTTCGGGCTTTGGCAATAAAAGCGGCAAGGCTTTCGGCCGTCGCTTTGCGCGCCGTACGTTCGGGCGTCCAGAGCGGGTCGCTTTCAAATGCGGCGCTGTTCAACTGCGCCTGCGGGTTTGGCGGCTCTTTTTCACTGTAGCCGATAATTTTGATACGCGTCCCGTTCCCGCCACGTTGGACAAGGACGACATGCGAAGAGGTATAGAACATATCCGTATCGTGACCGTAGTCACTGAGGTCGGCGGCGTATGTGCTGAACTGCTGGCGCAGCGATCTTTTGATTTTCTTGCTGTTTTTGCTGTTCATATCAAGGCTTACAGGGATTAAAGCTCATGTCGCCGCAGCGCTTGCAGAGCGTTTTTTGAGGTTGTTTGGCAGCTTCTTCCAGCAGACGTTTTTGCGCGGCGGCTTCTGCGCGCGCTTTGTCTTCGCGCTGTGCGGCGGCGTTCATGGCGGCGCTGACGCCTTCGTGGCGTCGCTGCGGGGTTGTTCCGTCATTCCAGAAGGTATCTTTGGTCATCGCGCGTTCAATCATCCGTTGGGGTATGAGGAGAGGGCGTTTGAGTTTACGTATTATGAGAATATTTGAAGGTTTGTCAAGAAAATACCCGCCTTTCCGGCAGAGGATAATCTTACAAAAAGTATTTAATTACAGTTGGTTAAAAGTCAAAACGGATCGTACCGGAGCGCCCGTCGGCATGGCGGTGATAGAAAATGCGGGATTTCAGTGCGATGCTGTCACCGCGCCCGCGCATCTCGGCGACTTTGTTTTCCATGCCGCGCTGGGTATTCAGATGTTGTTTGAAGAGCGCAGGGGTTATCACGCGCGCACCGTCTTCGGCGGTCAGCCAGAGGGCGTCCTGTGCGCCAGCCTCTACCTTGGGTAGCGGTTGCCGGTCAAGGGCGGCCAGGTGATTGAAAAACAGCATCATCATGACACGTTCAAAGCTCCGAAGCGGAATATCAAAAAGGGGTGTTATGTATACGCCGTAGAGAAGGCCGATGCAAGACGTAAGCACAAGCCGGCAGACAGACATGAAAAAAGGCCGGTCAGGGAAGGGACCGGCCTTTTCTCAGGGTGCAAAAAGAAGGGAGTATGAAGCGGGGGGTTCCGGGGTTTATTCGGAAGCCTTCTCCTTGCGGGATTTGGATACGGCAGCAGGGGCGTCGTCTTCGGCGGAGATTTCGCCGGTTTCTTCGTCGCCTTCGGGGCCGGTCAGCATGGCATTTGTGACCATGCCGGCGTTTTCGAATATTTTACGTTCGATTTTGGCCATGATCTCCGGATTTTCTTTCAGGAATTTACGCGCGTTTTCACGGCCCTGTCCGATACGCTCGCCGTCAAAGGCAAACCATGCGCCGGATTTTTCGACGATATTGGCATTCACGCCAAGGTCGAGAATCTCGCCGGTGCGCGAAATGCCTTCGCCGTACATGATATCGAATTCAACCTGACGGAACGGAGGCGCCATCTTGTTTTTAACGACTTTGACGCGCGTATGGTTACCGACGATGGTTTCTTTGTCTTTCAGCGCGCCGATGCGGCGGATATCAAGGCGAACCGAAGCATAGAATTTAAGCGCATTACCGCCCGTTGTCGTTTCGGGGTTACCGAACATCACACCGATTTTCATACGGATCTGGTTGATGAAAATGACCACAGTGCGGGATTTGGAAATGGATCCGGTCAGTTTGCGCAGTGCCTGGCTCATCAGGCGCGCTTGCAGGCCCATATGGCTGTCGCCCATTTCGCCTTCCAGTTCAGCCTTGGGCACCAGAGCGGCGACAGAGTCGACCACCAGTACATCCAGCGCGCCGGAGCGTACCAGCGTATCGGCGATTTCAAGCGCCTGTTCGCCGGCATCGGGCTGGGCGATCAAAAGGTTTTCGATGTCACAGCCAAGCTTGCCTGCATAGGACGGGTCAAGCGCGTGTTCGGCATCGATGATGGCGCATTGGCCGCCGGCTTTTTGTGCCGCTGCGATGACCTGAAGGGCGAGGGTGGTTTTGCCCGAGCTTTCCGGTCCGTAAATTTCGATGATGCGTCCGCGCGGCAGACCGCCGATGCCCAGTGCCATATCAAGGCCGAGCGAGCCGGTGGAAATAACCTCGACTTCTTGCCGGGTGTCGCTGCCCAGTTTCATGATAGAGCCTTTGCCGAAGGCTTTTTCAATCTGGCTTAGCGCGGCATCCAGCGCTTTTTGTTTTTCGGCTGCGTTCATTTCTGTACCCTGACGGAGTGCTGTGACGGACATGTTGTGATTTCCCTTTGTTGTCTCATGCGTCGGAATGAAGATCAATTCCGAATCTCTGTTCTCATTGTACGCAATTCGTTCCGCATAGCAAGAACAAAAGAGAACAATAAAAGAACAAATGTAGTATACATAAGAACGGGTTAGAATATCCGCTGTTGCCTTGGGGCGCAAAGCTGGTTAGCGTCAATACGTCCAAGTCATATACATATTTTTTTCGGGAGGCCGCCATGCCCGCACCGCAATCACCGCAAAAGCCGAACAAGCTCTGGTACGGATTTGAATACACAAAGGGCTTTTTCAAGGCCTGTTTCCAATACCCGAACAAAGAGCCGGCCAAACAGGGCGGCAAACATTCTGCCATCGCCCTTGGGACGCTTTACGTCGGGCATATGCTGGCAGCCCCCTTGATTGGCGCGGTGGCGGGGCCTTTTGTGTCGCTGGTGGTGTCGCTGGCGGCATCTGTCGTTGGTATCCACTACGGCATCAAGGCGTTTCAGGATTTCCGCCATGTGGCCAAAAGCCCGAATGTCTATGGCGAGGTATATAAGGCCGAAAATAAATGGCGCGAGAACAAGGCCAAAGGCGGTCTGTTCAAACGCCTTGGCCTGTCGCTGAAAAACGCAGTCACGCCAAAGAAGCCGGAGCCGGATACCCGCCCGCGTACGCAGGGCCCCATCAGCAAGGGCGTGGTTTTTGAAGGCCGCGACAGCACGACGGATTTCAACGACAGTGCCGGCCCGCAAAAGCCGCCGCAGCCCCCCGCAAACGGCAATGCGCCGTCCGCAGCACCCAAAAAGCAGGGCGGCGCGCCGAAAGGCCCCTGAGCGTTTAGGCAGTGGCCGCAGGGTACTTATTGACATAATTATTGAGGGCAATTACAATCATGGATGTGTCGGAGGGTCTGTCTTTCCGGCAATCCTCTGTTTTGTGCGCGCCGCGGCCGGAGCTTTGTGAGAAAATGGCAAAAGAACCCCCTCCGGCTACTGTAGAGCCCGTGCACGAAAAAGATGCCGCTGCGGCGCCGCTTTGGAAAAAGGTTTTTAAAGCCGCCCTTTATGTCAGCTCTGCCCTGATTGCGCCGGTCAAATTCGAGCGGGGCCGGTTGCCGCGACTGTCCTGGGGCAAGACGGCGATTTTTCTGGGCGTGCCCTTGTTGGCGATGCCGCTGGCGGCAAACCTGTTTCCGACCGCCGAAGAGGTGCTGGCACAAAAAGGTTATCCCGCCGCGATGGTGCAGGATCTGGCACCCGACCGCGACAACATCCGTGTCCGCCCCGACAATGCATGGGGCAAGGCACATGCGTTTCTTTCTTCTCCGCCGGTTTTCACGCTGATTGGAAAAAAGACCACCTGGAGTATGATGCATGACCCGCAGGTGCTGGGGCTGGCGCGCGCGGGCGGCGGATCAACACCGGATATTATCTATGTGGCCGAAGATCGTATACAGGCGCTTTATGCCGCCGGTCAACCGCCGCGTGCCATGACGCAGCAGGACGAATGGCTGCATACCTTTTTGCATGAGGTGCGCCATGTGTCCGACGGCAACAGAAGCCTGATGGTCGAACTGGCGCGCGAGGCGGACAGCGATTACGAAGCCGCGCGGGTCATGATCAAACATCTCGATCGTCCTGATTTTGCCGAACAGATCCTGTCATACAAAGGCCGCAAATTTAACGCATCGCATGATACGGCACTGTATCTCTCGGCGCGGTTTAACGGTACGGTGGCGCCGGCCGTGCAGGACATGGCCGCGGCCAATCTGCAGGCAGGGCTGGCCTATGAAGAATTGTCGGGCGGTGATACGCTGAATTTTATCTCGGCAATCGATTGCCATCTCAACGAAAAAACCCGCTTGCCGTGCCAATTCACAGCAGAGGGGACGCCGCTGTCAGATTTGGCACGGCAGCGTCTGGGCATGTATTTCAACAGCTATGTCGATAGAATGCGTATGATGGCTGCGGACGATGTTCCGTTGTCCGCGGAAGAAAGCGCGCCAAAACAGCCGCAAAATCTGTCCCCGCCAAAGCCCGCATCCTGAATTTCCTAGAGCGAACTGTCGATGACTTCTTTCACCTTGGTCGCCAGTTGCTTGAGCGTAAAAGGTTTGGGCAGGAACCAAACGTCAGCACCCAGATGCTCTTTGAATTTGTCCTCGGCATAACCGGAGATAAAGATAATCTTGATCTGCGGGTATTTTTCTTTGACATGTCTGGCAAGCGTTGTGCCGTCCATTTCCGGCATCATGACGTCGGTGACAAGGATTTCAGGCACGACATTGCTTTCTTCGAGAAGCTTCAGCGCCGCCGTGCCGCCGGGGGCATCCAGTACCTGATACCCCTTGTTGGACAGGGCGCGCGCGCTGAAGGTGCGCACGGCGTCCTCGTCTTCGACCAGCAGAATACGCGCAGAACCGGTCAGGTCGCTGGCGGATTGTTTTTCTTCGATGATTTCGGCTTTGTGCTCGCCCGTTACATCGGTGAAGCGGGGCAGATAAATCGTAAAGCTCGTGCCCTTGCCAAGATTGCTGTTGACCGAGATAAAACCGCCGGTCTGGTGAATGATGCCGTGCACGGTGGCAAGGCCAAGGCCGGTGCCCGCGCCAACGTCTTTGGTCGAAAAGAAAGGCTCGAAAATACGCGGCAAAATATCGGGCGGAATACCGGTGCCGGTGTCTTCGACGGCAATCGTCACCCATTCGCCTGCAGGCAGGATGTCGTCATTCGACAGGCGCAGTTCCTGCTTGTTTGACAGGTTTTGCGTTTTGATTTTTACCTTGCCGCCCTGCGGCATGGCGTCGCGCGCATTCACGACAAGGTTGATCAGCACCTGATCCATCTGGCCCTGATCGGCCTTGATCAGGCCAAGATCGTTGCCATGCGTCAGGTCCAGTTCGATATTCGCGCCAATCAACCGGCGCAGCAGATGCGACAGTTCGCTTAAAACGTCGGTCATATCCAAAACGCGCGGCTGCAACGTCTGCTGGCGCGAGAAGGCGAGCAGCTGGCGCACAAGGTTTGCCGCGCGGTTGGCGTTTTGTTTGATCTGCATGATATCGGCAAAAGACGGATCACCCGGCTTGTGCCGCAGCAGCAAAAGATCGCAAAAGCCGATCATCGCCGTCAGCAGGTTGTTAAAGTCGTGCGCAATACCGCCGGCCAGTTGTCCCACGGCCTGCATTTTTTGCGATTGGGTGAATTGCTTTTCAAGGTTTTTCTGGTCGGTCAGGTCGATGAAGTGCAGAACAAAACTGTCGCCAGATTTGAATTTCCGCGCATAAACCTGCGCCACGATTTCAATCGATCCGCGCAGCGGGATTTCGATATAGGACTCTGCACGAATGCCGCGCGAAAGATTTTTTAACCATTCTTCGGCACGCACCTGTGCCTCGACATCCACAAAATACAGCAGCGGCTTGCCGTTCAGCGCATTGACAGGCAGCTTCATCATGGCGGCCAGCGTCTGGTTGCAGTCGCTGATAACGCCGGCCGCGTTCAGCAGACAGATGCCGACGGGGGCTTCTTCGAACAAACGCTCGAAACGGTCTTCGGATTCGCGCAGTGCCTGCTGCATCTTTTGTTCCGTCGTCAGGTCATAGACGATGGAGCGTGAAATGACGCCGCCATCTTCGCCGCGGGTGATGGAATGCGTGATGGCTGCCTTGAAGACGCGGCCGCCCGCGCCTTTCATCAAAAGCTCGCCGTGTTGGTGATAGCCGCCTTCGTCAAAACAGTCGAAGGGGCGGCCTTTGGCCGGCGGGGAGACGAGGAAGTCGTGCAGCTTGAGTTTGCCGATCAGCGTTTTTTCATCGGTGCCGAAAAGGCGCAGCAGGGTGTCGTTGGCGAAACGGAACTTGCCATCTTCGTCCACGGTAAAAAAGCCGACCGGCGCGTTGTCGGTAAAATCGCGCAGCTTTTCGCGCTCTTCGCGGATAGCGGATTCCATCTGGTGGCGGTGGGTGATGTCGTCAAAACGCCACTGTACATAGCCGTTCCAGCCGACAATATGCTGGCAGGTGACTTGAAACCATGTCTGCTTGCCGCGGATGCGGGTATGGATTTCCGTGCTGGCCGATCCGGCGGGCGCTGCTTTTGTCTGCAGGTCGTGCAGCTGTTTTTCGATTTTGCCGGAATGTTCGAACAGGCGGGTGAAAGCATGCAGGTCGCGCGTGCCCAGACCTTCGACCAGTTTATTAAACCGCTCGTTGGTATAGATGGTATCGTTATCGGGGCTGGTGATGATACGGGCTTCGGCGCTTTTCTCCAGAACCTCGGTCAGGATCTGGCGGCTGCGGTCAACTTTTGTATACAGCTTGTTCAGCAAAAGAATACAGACGCCGCCCAAAAGCCCGTATAAATAAATGGCGAACATCGACATCTGGACGCTGCCATAGGCCTGAATGTAGAAAACCAGCAAAATGACAAAGCCATAGCCCGCGCTGGCCACAAACAGCATGATATTTTTCCATTTGCGCGCGGTGGCTTCTTTTTGGCGCGACGGCGGTTCGGGTCTTTTTTCTAGAAAAAAGCCGCTGTGTTCGGGCTGTGGCGCGCTGGTCACGTGGTGGTCTCCCCCTTGGGTATTTTTTGTCGCGGGCGTGCAGGCGTTATTTTATCACCGCCGGCTTAAAAATCCACGCACTATACGGGGCAAACCTCGGTTCGCCTGTCCATAATCTGCCGAGGTTTCAAAGCTTGCGGCCCTTGAGACGGAAAACGTAGGAAATGACTTCGGCCACGGCCTTGAAATGTTCAGGCGGGATCATCTGGCCCAATTCCATGCCGTCAAAGAGGGCGCGCGCCAGCGGCGGGTTTTCGACCAGCGGTATTTTATGATCTTTGGCCAGCGCGCGGATACGCTCGGCCACCGCATCGGTGCCTTTGGCGACCAGAACCGGCGCGTCCATATTAAGCGTGTCGTATTTCAGGGCGATGGCATAGTGGGTTGGGTTGGTGATGACAACGTCGGCTTCCGGCACGGCCTGCATCATGCGCTGGCGCGCGCGCTGTTCGCGCAGCTGGCGCAGCTTGCCTTTGACATGCGGGTCACCTTCGGTCTGTTTGAACTCGTCCTTGATCTCCTGCTTGCTCATCATCATCTTTTTCATGAAGTCATAGCGCTGGTACATATAATCCAGTATTGCAACGACAAACAAAATACCCAGCGCCGCCGCCATCATGCGTATAAACAGCATACGCAGGTCATAGAGTGCATCCGTGAAGTTCTGTCCGACAAAATGCTCCACGCCGCCGAAATACGGGTATAGCACCATCAGGCAAGCGCCAAAGATAATCACAAGCTTGATGATGCCTTTGAGGAATTCGACGATCGAGCGCAGTGAAAACAGCCGCTCGAAGCCCTTGATGGGGGATATTTTCGACAGGCTCGGCTTCATCGGCTCCGGCGTGAACAGCGGGCCGACCTGCACAAACCCCGACATAAAACCCGTAAACATCAGCGCCAGAAAAGGCAGCGCAAGGATCGCGCCGATATCGAGCAAAAGGTCACCGACCACGCCGCGCAAACCCACAGGGTCGGTCGGCAGGGCGTGCGCCAATTCAAAAAATATTTTCAGCCGGTCTTTGATCGCGCCCAACAGGCCGGGGCCGGCCATGCCGACAACCAGCGTGCCCGCAAACAGCATCAGCCAGTTGTTGACTTCGCGGCTTTGAATAACCTGTCCGCGTTTATGCGCTTCTTCCAGTTTTCGGGCGGTGGGGTCTTCTGTCTTTTGACTCTTGTCTGTATTATCATCGCCTTCGGCCATGGCATTCCTCCCTAAAGGCCGAGCAGGCGCGATACGGCGCCGGCGTAATTGTTAAGCCAGAACAGCATACCCGCCGACAAAACCATGGTCAGCATGATAAGGCTCATCAGAATCTGCACGGGCAGGGCGAGGAAGAAAATCTGGATTTGCGGCATCAGGCGCCCCAAAAGACCAAAGGTGGTATGAACAAGAAGCCCGACAACAATAAACGGCAGCGCAATCTGGATACCGGTGGCAAAAGCAACCGAAACGCTGCGCGCGATAATATCCGACACTGACCCTGTATCGGGAAAAAGTCCCTGCGCGGGAAACAGAATATAGCTATCCGCGACTGTGGCCAGCAGGAAATGGTGCAGATTGGTTACAAAAATCAGGGTCAGACCCAGCATCGAATAGAGCGCACCGATCAGTGATCCTTGCGTTGCTGTGGCCGGGTTGAAAACCATGGCGTTGGCAAAACCCGCCTGCAGCGAAATCGCCGCACCGGCCGTATCGAGCGCGGACATCAGGATACGCATGACGGTGCCGATAAAAAGGCCGATGAAGGCTTCGGACAGCAATAGCAGGATCAGCGCAGGCGTAGACGCCGGCATGGCGGGCAGTGCGGTTGCCAGCACGGGCGTCAGAATAAAACAAAAAGAAACAGCAAACAGCAGGCGTATCTGCGGCGTGACAAAGCTGTCACCAATGCCGGGCATCAGCATCAGCGCCGTGCCAAAACGCATAAAAATCAGCAAAAAGGCAAAAATATTGCCAACGACGATTTGTTGCAGCAGGGATTCCATCGCCCCGCGCCTAACTGATGCCGACGATCTTGTCGGCGATTTTTTCGGTGAAGGCGATCAAGGCCTGCGCCATCATCGGCAGCAGCAGGAAAATGGCAAGAAAGATGGTGATGATCTTGGGCACGAAGGCGAGGGTCATTTCCTGTATCTGCGTCAGCGCCTGTACCAGTGCGATGATCAGGCCGGTAACCAGACCGACCATCATGATGGGCCCTGCGATCCGGATAACCAGCAGGATCGCTTCGCGGGTGATGTCGATGATTTCAGCTTCGTTCATCGGGCTGCGCCTTCGTTTTTGGCTGCGGCGGCCCTGGCTGTACGGAAAGCCCCGTCAGATGGGCGTGCGCATGATTTCTTGATAAGCTTGCACCACTCTGTCCCTGACCGCAAGGACTGTGTTCAGCGCCACTTCGGCATCATTCACGGCTTGCAGCACATCCGTCATATCTGCCTGACCGAGGAGGGATGCCGCGGCCGTTTTTTCGCTCCGGTGCTGCGCGTCGACCGCGCTCTGGGCGGATTGTTTCAGAATTTCGCCAAAAGACGGCGCGCCCGCAGGGATGGCGCTGCCTTTTGCGATATCGGCAGCCGCGCCGCCGCCTTGCACCTGTTTCAGGGTATTCAGATAAGCGCCGGCTGCGTCATTGATGTTTACCATATCTGTATTCCTTCTGTCTTTATATTATATCAGCTGCGCAGCAAATCGACCATGCGCATCAGCATCGCGCGCGACATTTCAATCACGCCAAGGTTGGCTTCGTATGATCGCTGCGCTTCCCGCATGTCCATCATCTCGATCAGGCTGTTGACGTTGGGGGTACGGATATAGCCCAGCTCGTCGGCAGCGGGGTGGCTGGGGTCGTATTTGATCAGAAAATCACTTTTGTCATTTTCAATGCGGTCGACCGATACGTGGCGCACGCCTTCGGTGCGGTCCATTTCATTTTTAAAGGTAACGACCTGACGGCGGTACGGGTCTTGTCCTGCGGCCGAGGGGGTGGTGTCGGCATTGGCAAGGTTCTCTGAAATCACCTTCATGCGCACGCCCTGCGCTTTCATCCCCTGTGCGGCCAGTGCCATTGCTTTGACGAGATCCATGTGATCCTCCCGTTACTTAACCTGATATCTTATTGTGATCTGATAGCTGTTTTCAGCATATCGATGTTTTTTTGGTACAAATTGGTGATAAAACGATGGCTCGTATAGGTATCGTTCATCTTCAAAAGCTGTTCTTCCAGCACCACGGCATTTCCTGCCGGGGCGACTTCGTAGGGTCTTTTTTGCTGCTTTTCCTGCGGGTTGACGGTGCCAGCTGAAGTGCCGCCGACATTCATATGCGCCGCGTTGGTGATGGCAAGGCCGGAGGCCGCCGGTGCGGCGCTGCCCGCCCCGATACCGGCAATACCGGCATTCAGTGAAAGTGAACTGGACGTTTTCGACAGCATCGCCTTGAAATTAATGGGGGTTATTTCATTTGGGCGATAGCCGGGTGTATCGGCATTGGCGATATTCTGCGCGATGACTTTCTGGCGTTCTTCCAGCCAGTCCATTTTTTGCGCCATCGCCTTGAGCAGTGTCAGATTTTGAGTGGTCATTTTTTACCCCTTCGCACAGGTATCAACAGAAGCAATGCAAGCTCCGTGCCATAACTGTATAGACGTCTAAATCTCCCCATACCGACTATAGCACAGCCGATTCGGGGCGGGAGAGTTTCTTTGCGTGCGGGGTGTAATAAGGACGTTAAGCTTTCGTTCATTTTTGCTAGACTGGCCAAAGCCGAAGGGGAGGCGACGCATGACCGCCGACAACGAAAAAGAAACGCCGGAAAAAAGCCGCCGCGCCGCCGCCGTGGCGCTCAAGAAATATGGAATAGAAGAAAGCGCCCTGCCCAAAGTCGTCGCGGCGGGCTATGGCAAGCTGGCCGAGCAGATCGTCGAGATCGCTTTCCAGAACGGCGTCAAGGTGCGCGAAGACAAAGATCTCGCCCAGATGCTCGCCGCGATCGAAATCGACAGCGAAATACCGAGCGAGGCACTGCTCGCCATTGCCGAAGTACTGGCCTATGTTTACAAAGCGAACGGAACGTATCAATCTAGCAAAAGCGACAACAAGGACACCCCGCCCGATGACCAGTACAGAGACGCCTGAAACCGGCGACATTGCCCAGCAACTCAAATCCGTTCTCGACTACGTCAAGGACTGCGACCGCCGCGTTCATATGGGCGAGATCATGGATCTCGACGGGCTGGACGACAAGGTCATGAAAATTTGCGATGTCGTTGCATCCCTGTCGCAAGAAGAGGCGCAGGTCTTCGAAGCGCAAATGGGTGTGCTGATTACCGAGCTCGAAAAACTCGCCAAATCGATGCAGGAACAACAAATGAAAATCGACAGCGGGGAGCGCTGATCCATGGACGCGGCAGGCCTCGACAGCGGCGAGATGTATTTAAAGGTGATTTTCGCCTTCGCCTTTGTTGTGGCGCTGATGTTCGGCTTTTCGTGGCTGATGAAAAAACTCGGCCTTGCGACCCCCGGCATGACGGCGGGCGGTAAGCGGCGTTTGAAAATTGTCGAACATCTGGCGCTTGATACGCGCCGCCGCCTTGTGCTGGTGCGCCGCGACGACCGCGAACATTTAATTGTTATCGGCGGTCAGGGCGGTGATTTGCTGGTGGAACGGGATATTCCCGCCGCCGCCGAAAATATCGCCGAAGTCACCCCCATGCCCCAGCAGAAGGATACGCAGAATGCAGGCTAGAAAAACAAGTTTCTGGCTGTTGTTGCTGGCCGTGGCGGCGGGGGCTTTTGCGCTTTTGCTGCCGCAGGATGCTTTCGCGCAAAGTTTGACGCTCAACCTCGGCGGCCCGACGGCGGCAGCCGATGGCGGCGGCGCGGACGGCGGGGGGTCGGTTGCCACGCGCGTCGTGCAGCTGGTGATGTTGCTGACGATCTTGTCGCTGGCGCCCAGTATTCTGATGATGATGACATCGTTCACGCGCATCGTCGTGGTTCTGTCTTTCCTGCGCACGGCCATCGGCGCGCAGCAAACGCCGCCGAACACGGTCTTGGTCAGTCTGGCCATGTTTCTGACGCTGTTCATTATGATGCCGACATTTCAGGCGGCCTATGACCAGGGCATCCGCCCGATGATGGCCGAAGAAATCAGCGAGATCGAAGGCATCGAAAAAGCCGCCGTGCCGTTCAAGGAATTTATGCTCAAACACACGCGCGAAAAAGACCTCGCGCTCTTTATGGGGCTCAGCAAAACCGAGCCGGTCGAAGACCCCATGGCCGTGCCGATGCAGGTGGTTATTCCGTCGTTTATGATCTCGGAGCTTCGCCGCGCCTTTGAAATCGGCTTTTTGCTTTTCCTTCCCTTCCTTGTCATCGATATGGTGACGGCATCGATTTTGATGTCGATGGGTATGATGATGCTGCCCCCTGTCATGATCGCCCTGCCGTTCAAGATTATCTTCTTCGTGCTGGTCGACGGCTGGTATCTGATCGCAGGCTCGCTCGTTAAAAGCTACGGCGGGTAGCCCGTCGTGGCGGATGGTAAAGAAAGCGCGCAGGCGATCATTCCTGACGGACTCTGTTCGCGGGCGGTGCTTGAAGATTTCCGTTTAGAATCTCTTCGCAAATGGCGGCGGCGCGCTGCTCTTCTGGTGTGTTTTTTGGCGGTGAGTGTTCTTGCCCTTGCCTTTCTTCATGGCGGTTTTCTAGCCTCGCTGCGGCAGGCGCCGTTCGGTTATCTCGGGCTTTTTTGCGCGGGTATATTTTTTTTCTTCAAGTGGGTCAAGACGGTTTCCGACGACTACGCCCGCCGTTACAAGGAAAAGATATACCCCCAGCTGGCCGAAACCTACGGCCTGACGTACAGCCGTGAAGGGGGAGTGCCGCTCGACAAGGTGCACGGCACGCCGATCATTCCTCCCTATCAAAAATACGAATCCGAAGACTGTTTTTCAGGCGACTATCGCGGGGCACATATTCATCTCTCCGAGCTAAACCTGAGCAGGGAGTGTTCGAACAAGGGCTTGCTCGAAAGGCTGTTTGATATTTATGAAGCTGGCAGACTGCGTTTCGATGACTATAGAATTGCTTTTTCCGGTCTGGCCATACTGATTGAACTGCCGCGGCCATCGTTTAACGGCCATGCGGTTGTCGTGCCGTATATTGATGCTTTAATGTCCAAACTGATCGGAGATCTCCGCCGTGCGGGGTTACAGTCAATGGGGCTGGTCGATCCGGTTTTTGAAAAAAGATATCGCGCCTATGCAACCGACCAGACCGAAGGACGGTTCCTGCTTCACCCTGCAATCATCGACCGCATTGCGCGGCTGGAGAACCCTATCGCCAAGCGCTGCATTTCGGTCGCTTTCTGGCGCGGCTACGTGCTGGTTTTAGCCCCCGTACCGCGAGAGTGCCGCCTTTTCGAGCCGTCTGGGCTGCACGTACCGGTCGAAGACGCAAAGGGAATCAAGGCGCTGGAGCATGAATTGCGGCAGGCCTTGGGGTTGATCGACGACTTGGCTTTATATCGCCCACATACCGCTTAAGCAATTACTCCCCCGCACGCTCCCGCGTCAGGTTGCCAACGATCAGGCGCTGGACGGGCTTCAGCGCGCGGCCGGCGGCGAGGACGCCTTTGCGCAGTAATTTTGCGGCGGGGCGGTCGTCGGTGTAAAGCTGGACAATCGAATTGATGCCTTCGTACATCGGGCGCGTCTGGCGGCGGTGGATGTCTGCAAATTCTTCCAGCACCGACATTTTGCCGATATCAAGACCCGACAACATCGCGCGGCGCAAAATCTGCGAGAGTGCTTCCGCGCCGTAGAGGCCGAAATTAAAGCCGTGCGCGCTGACAGGATGCATGCCCACGGCGGCATCGCCGAGCAGCGCAAAGCGTTCTTTGGCAAAGGCCTGCGCATAAACGCCGACCAGCGGATAGCTGTGCATGTCGCCCGTCACGCGTACCTGTCCGATGCGGCCATCTGCCCAGTCATAAATTTTCTCGGCAAGGTCTTCGGCAGAAAGATCGAGGATTTTTTTGCCTTCGTCTATCGGCAGCGTCAAAACGGCAGAGGCCGCTTTGTCGCCAAGCGGGATCAGCGCCAGAGTCAGGCTGTCGAGGAAACATTCACTGGCGATATCGTCATGCGGCTTGCTATGGGTGATTTTAACGACGATACACAGGCGCTTGAAATCCAGCTTGCGGGTTTCGACGCCGGCCATATCGCGCAGCGTTGAAAAACGGTTGTCCGCCGCAACGACGAGGGGGGCGGAGAGCGTCTGGCCGCGCTCCAGCGTTACCGCCGCGGCGCCGCTGCCGAGCGACAGGCCTGTTACGGTCTGGCCTGTCATGATCTCGATATTTTTGCAAGCGGCAGCGGCGTCATAGGCGGCCTTGCGGATATGGTGGTTGGCGATGACAAAACCGATATTGCCCTTGCCGCTGCCTTCGGGCGAAAATTCCAGCGGCTGCGCCGTGCCGCGGTCAATCACTTGCGCCGCGCGTAAAATATGCAGCGCATCTTGCGGCATCTTATCCAGCATGCCTGTGGTTTCGAGGATTTTTCGGCTGCGGTGGGTGACGGCCACTTCGCGTCCGTCATCGGCGGGGCGGGCGATTTTGTCCAGCGGCTGTTTTTCGATCACACCGATGCGGCAGCCAACCGGCGCCATCATCCGTGCAAAGCTGAGCCCGACCGGCCCGCCGCCCACGACCAGCACATCAAAATCTGTGCTGTGGATTTGTTTGTTTTTTGTTTGTTTGGCCATACCGGATATCCTTTCAGACAGGGATAATATAGGCCGCGCCGGCGGCCCCCGCCAGCCCCCAAACCGCCGATAAAGTGCAAAAACCGCCGCCTGCGGCGAGGCAGACGGCGGTTTTCGCGGCTCTCTAGACCACCGCAGCGAAGGCTGCGGCCAGTTTGCGGCGCTGCATGGCCGCGTGGCGGCGGGCGCGGAGACGGCGGCGCAAGCACCACAGCATCAGGCAGAGCCCCGCAAGGCAAAGCCACAGTGCCATGCCAAGCAGCATGCCATCGACCCCGTGGTCTTTTTCCACGCGCCCCATCAGCAGGCTGAGGGGCATAAAGACCAGCGCGCAGAGCAAGCTCTGGGTCGACAGGATCGTCGCGCGCCGCGCAGATCCGGCGTGACGGTTGACGACCTCGCTGACACGCGGGGCGGCCAGCCCATACAGGCAGGTGCCCGCCAGCATCAGCATGCCCACACCCGCCCAGCCGCCCATAACGCCGAGCGACTGGCTGGCACCGACGCAGCAGACAACACCGAGCAGCCACACGCCCAGCAGTGCCTTCAGGTTCGACACCCGCCCGTCAAGCAGATGGGCAAAGTGGCTCGATGCGCCGCCCAGCACGAAGCCTGCCGCCATCAACAGGCCATAGACATGCTCGCCCAGACCCATCGCCATATAGTACGGCTGCTGCGACCACATGACGACTTTGGTCGCCGAGAACATCAGGGCGGCAAAGACAATCACCAACCCCAGTTCCACATGCCCCGACAGCGCATAGCGCGCCGTCTCCAGCATATCCGCCAGCGGGTGACGGGTAGCAGCGCGGCGATGCCGTTCAGGCTCGTGCAGCATTGCCGCGCAGACGGCACCTGCCCCCAGCGTGACCAGCGACAGCAGCACGGGCAGACGCGCATCGACCGCATAAAGCAGCCCGCCCGCCAGACTGGCGGCAGCGACGCTATACAGTCCGATGCCCATGCGGCGGCCTTCGTGGCGGCGGTATTCCGCCTCGCGCCCTTCGCTGAGCAGGCTGTCGTAGAGCAGGGCCGAGTTGGTGCCGGAGATCAAGCTGATCCCGACGCCGATGACACACTGCGCCGCAACGGCCATCCAAAGCCCGTCAGCGAAGAGCAGCAGGCCATAGCCCAGCATCTCGAACAGCGTGCCGAGCAACAGCACGTGCCGCCGTTTCCATACGTCGGACAGCCAGCCGCTGGGAACTTCAAGCAGCACCAGCGTTGCGGCAAAGGCCGCTTCGCCCAGCAGGAAGTCATCAAATCCCAGCCCCATCCTGTCTCGGTAATACGGGATGATGATGGGGATGATGAAACACATGTTGATGCAGACGGCATGCATCTGCAAAAGCCGGACGTTTTGATCTGCGTGCAGGGCACGGTTTTGACGATCGGCGTGCATGGCGCGCCTCCTCCTGTTCAAGTCGGTTTTATCTGGATGAACAGGCGGACAGAAAACGCCGGAAAAAAACGGACTCAGGGCGTCTTGGTCTTTGCGTCTGGATCAGGAATATCGGGATTGTCCTGTCAGCCTGTGCGGCTGACGGTCTTGCTAGGAACGATCAGCCTGCGGTATTTGCGGATGCGGCGTAGGTGAAACCTTCTGGGGTGAAACCTTCCGGTTTTTGCGCGCCACGTGCCGCAAACGGAATAGTCGCGGCAAGGGAAGGGCAAAAACCCATCCAGTTCACGGCATTCTTCACGGCATTATGTTGTGCGGCTTGGCGCATGATCGTTCTCCTGTTCTATGATTGCATCACAGGCGATGATTCTTGGCAAACAGTTTTTTGCTGCGGTGCAATAAACCGCTGCGGCACAGGGGTTTTCGGCGCTAGACTAAAATTCCTCGCGCGTGACCCGTGCGAGGGTGAGAACAAAGACCTGCGCCGCGCCGGCTTTTTTAAGGATACGTGCGCATTCGTTCAGGGTTGCGCCGCTGGTAAAAACATCATCCACGATCATCACGCGCTTGCTTTTGATCTGCGCTACATCGCGCGGGTTGACGGCAAAAGCGCCGCGCACGTTCAGATGCCGCTCGCTGCGGCTGAGGCCTTTTTGCGGCGGTGTATGGCGTTTACGGCAAAGGGCATCGGGCAGGCAGGGCAGGCCGGTATCGCGGGCAATCGCGCGCGCCAGCAAGGCAGACTGGTTGAACCGCCGCTGCCAGAGCCGCCGCCGGTGCAGCGGCACGGGGATCATCAGATCGGTATCGGGCAATATCTCCGCCCCTGCACGGCGCAGCCACGGCAGGAAGGTATCCACCGCATGCAGCTTGTCGCCATATTTGAAATCGAGGATCAGCTGGCGGCTGGCATCGTTATAGATCACAGCCGCGCGGGCTTTGTCGAATTCGGGGGCGCTGTCGATGCAGGCGGCGCAAAGACTGCCCTCCACGACCGCAAAGCTGAACGGCAGGCCGCAGCAAACGCAGGCGGGGCTACTGACAAAGGCCAGCTCGCCCCAGAACCCTGCATCCAGCATGCCGGGGGCATCGACAATCTTGCCGCTGCCAAGGCAGCGCGGCGGCAACAGGGCGTCGAGCGCGGCCAGCGCAAATTGACGCAGGCGCTGAAAAGGCGGCGAAAAAGGCGGGTTTTCGGACATATTCCATTGATGCCGCCAAAAACACTTGAAATCAATAAATAAAGTTTCTGAACGAAGCTGTTGATTTTCCGTATTTATTATTGTAACATTCGTTCGCGATGTGGCAAATCTGGAGGTTTGCCCCATATATTCGCTATAATGGTAGGAAGCGCGTTTCCTCAGGGCAAAACTGTGTCAAAGGTCGATAGAACAGACATCAAAGAGCAGATTGCTGCCAGCATCAAAAACTTCGCCTCCGCGGCGAAGGACGAGACGTCGCGCGAGCGGCTTGTCATTGAAATGCCCGAATTTATCCAGAAAAAAGCAGCGCTGATCTCGGCGCACTTTTTGCTGCCCGCCGGATCGCGTATCGTGGACATGGCCTGCGAGACGGGGGAGGTTACCTATGCCCTCGCACTTTTGAATCCGCGCACGGAGATCATCGGCATCGACCGCGACGGCAAGGCCATCGAATTCGCGCGCAAGACCTATCGCCTGCCCAACCTGTCGTTCCGCCAGACAGATATCGGCATTCCCGATCTGGATGATGAATCGGTTGACGGCATTATCAATTCCAACGTTCTGCACCGTGTCTATTCGTCATGGGGTTATAACGCCGACGAGGTGTTTAATTTGCTGGAACGGCAGATCCGCAAGCTGAAGGTCGGCGGTACGATGCTGATCCGCGATTATATGCTGCCGTCCGATGACGAATTTGTCTTGATGGAGCTGCCCAACCTGCCCAGCCGCGGCATAGACCCGCGCAGCCTGTCGGATGCCGATTTGCTCGTGCAGTTTTCGCAAACCGCACGGCCGATGGCGGATGGCTGCGAAGGATTTTTTATCGAAGAGCTGATGCCGCGCCGCGAAGGCACGCGTTTATTCCGTCTGATGCACAAATGGGCGCTGGAATTTATTCACCGCAAAAACAGCCGCGCCAATTGGGATCAGGAACTGAAAGAAGAATATACCTTCTCCACGCATCAGGATTTCCGCCGTGAATTTGCGCGCCTTGGCATGCGCATGGTGTTTTCGGCGCCGTATTGGAACCCGTGGGTGGTGAAAAACTGCTTCAAAGGGCGTTTCCAGCTTTATACCGAAAACTATGTGCCGATGGGCAGCCCCGCGACGAATTATTTTATCGTCTCGCAAAAAGTCGCCGACAAGCAGAGCCTTGTCCTCGAAGAACGCCGCCCGTCGCAAAAGCCTGTGGGCGATTTGCAGATCATGATCGTGCGCGATAAAAAATCAGGCCAGCTGCACGAACTGGTCAAACGCCCCGGCGAATATTGCGATGTGGTGCCTTACCGGATTACGCCCGATAACCGTCTGGTGATTTATGTGCGCAGCGGCTATCCGCGCCCGATTGTGAATGCGGTGCACCGCGGCTCTTATAACATAGACGGCAAGAAATGGTCGGGTCACCTGATCGAACCGATCACGATGGATACGGTCAATATGACCGATGATGTCGAAGAAAACCGCAAGATGATTTTCGATTACGTGCGCGGCTATGCCAGCCTGCGCCCGAAGACGGACGAAAGCTGGTATGTCGGTGAAACCTATTTCCCGTCGCCCGACCGTATCGATGAAGCCATCGAGCCTGTTTTTGTCGAAGTGGAAAACCCGCAAAAAACCGCCTGGGCGATCCAGAAAGACAGCGAAGTAAACTTCACCGAGATCGGCACAATCACCGAGCTGGAGGCCACGGATATTCTGCTCGCCGCACAGGTGGGCCTGCTGCCCGAGCCGCGGTTAGAGCTGCATGTCTTCGAGCTGATGTCGCGCTATCAACTGCAATTGCCGCGCTGGGTGGGCGAAGCTTTGCCCGAAATCACCCCGACCCGCACCAAAAGCAAAGACCCCGAAGATATGCTGGAAGAGGTCGAGCCGGCGGAATTTGAAGAAGAGAAAAAAGGCGCGATTACCCTGAAGCCCGTCAAATCGGTCTTCGTCGAAGAAGGCAAGGTCGGGCGCGGCACGCGCGGGCTTTCGGCGCAGGATATCGAATTTATCGTGACCGAAGACGGCATTGAAAACATCGCCGTGGTTATTCCGCTGACGCGCGACTGGGATAACAATCTGCTGGTGGCGCTGGAGCCGAAAATTCTGCCCGTGCCGAACCGTCTGGGCGGTGATGGCGCCATGCTGAACGCGCCCAGTTTTGTGTTGCCCAAGGATGTACGCAGCATCGAAGACGCCAAAGTATTCATCGCCAATAAATTCGGCGTGCCGACCGAACAGGTCTGCCAGCTGGGCGAAAGCTATTTTACCCATACCGGTGTGACGCCGCAGCGTGTCTATCCGTTTGTGGTTTCATCGCCGACGCGCGTGGGTGCGGGGCCGAACTGGAAATATGCGCCGCTGAAGCGTATCTGGCAGCTTGGCTTTTTCCACCGTTTCAGCGGCATGCTGCTCAAGGCGATTGCACGCCTGCATATGTCGATGGATGACGGCCATAGCATGCAGCTCAACCGTGACCCGGTTAATCTCAAGAGCAAAGGTTTCTCCCTCTCGACCGACAAGGTCGCGGTGGAGGCAAAGAACGTGGGTTATTCTGCCGTGCCGTCACGTGTTCTGGGGCAGCGCGGCGGCGGTGGCGGCGGTCCGGGCGCAGCGCCTAAACCGCAGGAGCCGATGTGGACGCCCGAAAGTGACCCGCAAATCGCCGAGCAGAGCAAAGCCGCGCAGGCGCTCATCGAAAGTATTGCCGCACCGCGCGTGGGGCCGCGTCTGTCTGATACCTATGCGCAGGCAAAACGCACGCTGCGCGATAGCGCCGCCCATATCCAGATGAAAGAGACCGCCAGCGTTGCCGAAATCGACAAAGATATCGAAAAAGTCGGCAAACAGATCAGACGTATGGAACTGGCACCCGCGCCGGCACCCGCACCGCCGCTCAGCGACCCGACAGGTAAGGGGCGGCGCTGATCTGCGCAGATTCTCATGAATAAACCTGACATCATCGATGTTTTTGACCGTACGCTGCTGCGCCTGCGCCGTGACCGTGCCGCCATGAAAATCGGCGATTACGATTTTCTGCTCCGCGATGTCGCCGCGCGTCTGTGTGAACGCATGGATATGGTACGGCGCGTCTTTCCGCGAGTGCTGGATCTTGGCAGCCATCACGGCGTGCTGGCGCAGATGTTAGCGGCCCGCAAGGGGACAGAGACCGTTTTCGCTGCCGATATGTCGCCGCGCATGGCGCGGGCCGTGCCGGCGCTGTCTGTGGCGGCGGACGAAGAATATCTGCCCTTTGCCGCAAATGCTTTTGATGCAGTGGTCAGTAACCTGTCGATGCACTGGGTCAACGATCTGCCGGGCGCGCTTGTGCAGGTGCGCCGTGCGCTGAAGCCTGACGGTTTGTTTATGACGGCCGTGCTGGGCGGCGAAAGCCTGCGCGAGCTGCGCGACAGTCTGATGACCGCCGAGCTGGGCGTGAGCGGCGGCGCCAGCCCGCGCGTGTCTCCGTTTATCGATCTGCGTGATATGGGCGCGCTGATGCAGCGTGCGGGCTTTGCCCTGCCTGTGGTCGATAGCGATATTATCACGGTTGATTACAGCCACCCGATCAAGCTGATGCAGGATTTGCGCGGTATGGGAGCCAGCAATGCCGTGCACAGCCGCCTGAAACTGCCCACGCGGCGTCAGGTCATTTTGGAAGCCGCGCGCGTGTATCAGGAAAAATACGGCGATGAACGCGGCCGCGTGCCCGCAACCTTTCAAGTCATCTATGCCATCGGCTGGAGCCCGCACGACAGCCAGCAAAAACCCCTCAAACCCGGCTCTGCCGTGGTGCGCCTTGCGGATATGCTGAAAGCGGAAGAGGTCAAAACCGACGACCCGGCGCTGCCCTAGGCCGCATCTGCCCTGACCGCCGTCATCAGATAGTTCACATCCAGATCATTATCGCTGAGCCTGAATTTCAGACGCAGCGGGTCGTATATAAGGCCGGTGATGTCCGTGACCTCAAGCCCCGCAGTCATCAGCGGTGCGGCGACTTCGGACGGTTTCATAAATTGATGCCAGTCATGTGTGCCTTTGGGCAGCCAGCGCAGGACATATTCGGCCATGCCGATGCCCAGCACAAAAGATTTCACGGTGCGGTTCAGCGTTGACACAACCAGCAGCCCGCCCGGCCTGACCAGTTCGGCGCAAGACGACAGAAACAAATCCGTATCCGCGACATGCTCGACGACTTCCAGTGCCGTCACAATGTCGAACTGTGCGCCGCTTTCGGCCAGATCTTCGGCGGTGGTTACACGGTAATCAATATCCAGACCTGATTCTTTGGCGTGTGCCTGCGCGGCGCGGATGTTTTCGCTGCCGGCATCGATGCCGGTCACGGCGGCGCCCATACGGCAGAGCGGTTCGGCCACAATGCCGCCGCCGCAGCCGATATCGGCGGCAGTTAAACCGGCCAGCGCGCCCAGCTTTTCCGTCTCCAGACCGAAATGGACGCAGGCCATGCGGCGGATGTAATCCAGCCGGACAGGGTTCAGGCGGTGCAGCGGCTTCATCGGGCCCGATTCATCCCACCATTTCGCGCCCAGCTGTTCGAACTGCGCGAGGTCTTTTTCATCAACCGTGGCGCGGCGTGAAAATTTTTTCGTGTTTTTTGCACTCATTTCGGCCTCGCGGTCAGTGTTTTACCACTCTGGTTTTAAACAGTTTTTTGGAAAATGCAACCCTTCCTTAAGGCGGGTTAATCGGGGGTTAATCCCATAATTAGTTTCCTTAACTTATTTTTCATAGACGAAACGTAGTCTTGCTTCAGGGGAACGACAAACTGCACTTGGGGGAGACGACGATGGCACTGGGGTTCAATAACGTAGCCAATAAAAACCGCGAAGTTGTGGCATCGACCACGGAAATGCGCGCACAGATCATCACGCGCCTCGATGCGGCTTATCAACGCCTGAACCCTGCCAATACCTTTGCCCGTGTGGCGGGCCGCGAAGAAAGCCTGCTGGGCAGCCTGGTCATCGGCATGCTGGGCTGGGCGGCCTTCGGTGAGCTGCTGCAGGTCGCTTTCAGCGGCAACGAAGCGGCGCAGGACATGCTGGCAACGGCCAACGATCCGCGTCTCTGTGCCGTTCTGGACGGCCTGTGCGAGCTGGCGGACGAGCGTTGCAACAAATTCCGTTTCAGCAAATCTGCCATGTACCCGAAAGGCCGCAAACACGACAACATCAAAAGCCAGCCGGTCAACCGCAAATTCAATCTGGTGGCTGCAAACCAGAACTACCGTTTCAAACTGGATGCGCGCAACGAGGTTTCTTATATGGCCGAAATGCTCGATATGCTGGACAAGATGGAAAAAGACGGCATTTCCGATCTGCGCGTCGATACCGCCCGTCCGCTGTACGATACGCTGAAAGAAAACGCCGAGTTGCAGCGCAGAGACAAGGTTGTCACCCGTTTTTCGGCGCCGGTTCGTAAATTTGCCTGATATGATTTGCGCGAAAGTCGGGGGGATGGCATGCTGTAGGCAGCCGCTCAACATCGGGGCCACGGCAGCATGAAAGACTTCAGCACATCACTGGTGCGCGAGAAAATCGAATTTCTGGACGACAGCACCGAAGCGCTTTCCAAAGCCGCCGTCGTGCGCAGCAACCGTATTTTTCTGCGCCTGCCTGCCGCGGATAATCCGGCTCAGTTCGACAAGATTGTGATCCGCACCCAGACCATGCCGACCGCGCTGCGGCTGGCGGGCAAGATCATGTTCAGCTATTACCGCAATGGAGTTTTCAGCGCGCGGCAGGAACCCTATGACTGGGCGGCGCAGTGGGAAGCGGTGCTGTCGGGGTTTGATCATGCCTTCACGCCTGATTTGTGGGCGGCGGTTTACGTCAACGGCAAATCCGCTTTCAAGACAATCAATTCGCCTTTCGTCGATATCGTAGAGCAATGCGCGCTGCTCAGTATCGACAATTACGATGCCGCCATACATGTGACCGAAGACGCGCTGCGCAAAATTGGCCGCGCGATGCGTATCAATCATGCGTCGAATGTTGCCGCGGTATTGTCGGACAACGGGGAAGAACTGCGCTGCGGTATTATCCACCGTGCCGACGGGCGCGATGCAACGTTTAATTTTATGGTATCCGGCGGCGCAGATGTATCGCACCGTGTGGTGCAGTCTTTTGGCACCGCAGCCGCTTTTGTGGAAGCCATCAACCTGCAGCGGATTATTCGCACCCTGCAAGAGAAAATCCGCGCGCGGGAGGTTGCCAAGGCATCACCCGAAGCAACAAAACTGCGCGCCGCCGTTGCCCGAATGACAGCGATTGACAAGGCGATCAATTCTTTCGAAGATATGTATAGCGTCAAATACAGACCCGCCAAACCGGATTTCTTCGGGCGCAGCGGCGGTATTTAAATTTTTGAATACTCTATAAGGAGCTTCTCCATGGACAAAAGCGGTTTTGATACACTCGTCTCGATGATGAAAAGCGAGAACGACAGTGATGCAGTGATGGGGCTGCGCGGTTTTCAGGCGCTGCTGCGTGACGAAAGCGTTGCGTTTGAATCTGCCATGGAGCATGTCTTTGCAAATTTTGCCGCCCTGCGCGCGCCTTTGAGCACGGAGCAGGTGACCAGCGCCCCCAAAGAGCGCGGCGAGGTTAAAGTATCCGGTATGCCGCAGTGTGTGGTGGTAGAAGCGGGCGTCATCATGATTATTCCGCCCGGCACGATTGCGGGCGATAAAATTCCGCTGCCCGGTGCCGCAGCCGAAGCGGCAGAGCAAATCGCCGATGGCATCAAAGATGTTCTGGTTGCCGCCGTGATCAACAAAAGCCGTTTCAAACTGAAGCTGGTCGATGTCAAAGACCGTTTCGGCGATGTGACCGAAACCATCCTGCAGGGTGAATACGACCGCGACAATATGCAGCCGGTCAAAGTCTGGTCGAATGTGAAGGGGGAAACTGCTGCCTTGGCGTCGGTTTTGCGCCGTGCTGTTGCGGCGGCTTTGCCGGATCTGGTTGCTTAACAATCTGTTTTTAAAAGTAAAACTCTTTGCCGTCCGATTTTACTTTACGCGGGCGGCAAAGCGGCGTATTTATTATTCATAATCAATTTTAGAAGTGGATTGGCAGATGGCAAACAGCCAGAAACCCTGCGCCTATGCGCAAAACGCGAACGACAAGCCAGACGATAAAATCGTCCATTTCGACGAATATCGCAAACGCATCGATGACCTGCGCTGGACGCAGATGACTGCGGGTGAAAAGATTTTCGACGCTTTCGTCAACACGCCCTATAACATGGCGCTTTATGTGCGCCGCGGTCTTTCCGAAGGCTGGCAGCAGATGACCAAAGGCGCCGATCCTCAAAACGGTACGGCTTATATCGATAGTCTGGGCGGCGGCGTTTATCTTGACCGTGCGGCGGCGGAGGCGGATAACCGTTACGCGCTGAAACACGGCTTGTCGAAAAAATTTCAGGAAAAAGCGGTGCGTTTGTCGCGCGAGGCTTTTGATGCCTGCAAGGATTTCAGCGTTATCAAAAAAACCGGTCAGCTGCGCCCGCTCTATCCTGCCTGATCTTTATTAAAACAGTTTTTGCGCAATCGTCATGCCTTCGGCTGTGGGCAGCAGGATGCCGAGGTATTTATCCGGATCTGCCAGTCGCCGGTTGAAATCGCGCATCGCCGCAAGCGCGGTATCGCGCACGCGCGGGGGTCTTTCCTGCATCCAGACGGCATCAAACAGCAGCGTATTGTCGCCGATGATCAGCCCGCCCTTGCGCACATGCGCTTCCGCCCAGTCCAGATAATAGCCATAGTTCAGTTTATCTGCATCGATAAAAACCATATCAAACGGCGCCGCCACCGCAAGTGTGGAGAGGGTGTCGCGTGCATCGCCCTCGGTGATGTCGATGCGTTTTTCGGCGGCGGTATTGCGGCGCGCCAGCGCGGCGCGTGCAGGGTCTTTTTCCAGCGTCCAGATCCGGCCGTCTTGCGGCAGCGCGGCTGCCATCGCTAGGGCCGAATAACCGCCCAGTGTGCCAATCTCGACAATCTTGCGCATATCGCCAAGACGGATGAGCAATTGCAAAATGCGCGCTTCTTCTGCATGCAGGCTGATGCCGTCGTGCGCGCCGGTCAGGCTTTCGCGCGCGGATTGTTGCGCCGCGGTTTCGTGGCCGAAAAGGGCGCGGATGTAATCTGCGCGGCTGTCAAAAATATCATTTGTCATGCCAAATGCTTCATCAACCAGACATGCGCGAAATACCCGCAGATCAAAAGCGCAACCCCGCTGCCATAGAGCGCCCAGAAACCGATATTGAGACGCTGCGCCAGCAAAAACGGCACAAAGAACAGCAGCGACAGCGGCACGGCAACGACAATGCTTTTGGCGAAACGCACACTGCTTTCGGCGTCTTTGAATTCGCTGTAGGAAAAAGCGAGCGCCAAAAGGCTCATCAGCGGCAGGGCGATGATAAACCCCGCCAGCTCCGGCTTTTTTTGTGACAGCCATGACGCAAAAGCAATGATGCAGGCGGAAAGGATAATTTTGGCAGCGGGCCAGAGCATGATATATTCTTCCTGTCTTGAATGCGGCTATTGTGCCGCAGCGATAACGGAGTTGCAAGCATGCGCGTTGTAGTGCTGACAGGGGCGGGGATATCGGCGGAATCGGGCATTCGTACCTTTCGCGGCGCGGATGGCCTGTGGGAAGGCCACCGCATCGAAGACGTCGCCAGCCCCGAAGGTTTTATGCGCGACCCCGTCACCGTCTACCGCTTTTACAACGAACGCCGGCGGCAACTGGTGTCACCGGATATTGCCCCCAATCCGGCGCATGCGGCATTGGCACGACTGGAAGAAAATCTGGGCGATGACTTTTTGCTGGTCACGCAGAATATCGACGATCTGCACAAACGCGCGGGCAGCCGGCGCGTGCTGCCGATGCATGGGGAATTGCGCAAGGCGCGCTGCGATGGCTGCGGTGCCGTGCCGGATTTTGACGATGATTTTGACCATGAAACGCCATGCCCCGCCTGCAGCCACGCCGGAAAACTGCGCCCGCATGTGGTATGGTTCGGCGAAATGCCGCTTTATATGGAAGAAATTTATCAGGCGCTGATGAACTGCGATATCTTTGCCGCGATTGGCACATCGGGACATGTCTATCCGGCAGCAGGATTTGTCGATCTGGCGGCGCGCGCGGGTGCACAGACTGTGGAAATCAATCTGGAGCGTTCTGCCGTGCACAGTGCCTTCGATGATGCCATTTATGGCCCGGCAACCGAGACGGTGCCGGCTTGGGCAGCGCAGATTATCTCACCATAAGACCGGTATAGGAATCGATATGGCAGTTGTCGAGCCAGAAGACCTCGCCTGCGGCTTTGGCGGGCAGGCGGGTGGTGACGGCCTGCGTGATATCATCCATCACGGCCTCCGGCCATGGCGGGTTGATGATCAGAATGCCCGATCCGGTCATGCGGAAATGTTCCTGCGGGGCGGCTTCCAGACTGATTTCGCTGACAAGCGCATTGCGGATGCCGGATTTTACCAGCTCTGACAGCATCAAACGGTGGCCGCCGGCCTGCATCATCGGATACCAGACAAAAAGGCACAGCTGCGGCATTTTTTTCAGCGCGCGCAAGATCACTTTGGGTAGATCGGCATATTCGGATTTGATTTCGTAGCTGGGGTCGATGATGGCAAGGCCGCGCCGCTCCGGCAGGGGCAGGGCGTCGATCAGCACGCTCAGGCCGTCGTCTTGCGTCACCTGCGTGCGCGCGCTGCCGGCCAGTGCCTGCTGCAAATGTCCGAATTCGCCGGGGTGGCGTTCAACCGCAACAAAGCGGTCCGCCGGACGCAGCAGCTGCCGCACCATCATCGCAGAGCCGGGATAGCGGGCCAGCACGCCGTCTTCGTTGAAATGTTCGACAACATCAAGATAAGGTTTCAGACAGGCCGGCATCTCGGCGCGTTTGTACCAGAATGATGTGATGCCATTGTCAAATTCGCGGTTTTTTTGCGCTTCGGCATCCTCCAGGCTGTAAAGCCCGCGCCCCGCATGCGTGTCGATGACGGCCAGGGGCAGCGGCTTGGCGACAAGGCTTTTTAATACCTGCGCCAGCAGCGCGTGTTTTTGTACGTCTGCGAAATTGGCGGCATGATAGATGTGCTGATAAGAGAGCATGAGAGTTGTTATAGACGGATAAAGGATAAAGAAAAAGCCCCCGAAGAGACCTTCGGGGGCTTTTTGATCCAGAAAGTGCGATCAGGCAGCTTTGAGGTTCACAGCCGTCATCCGGCCGGCGCGGTCGGGCGCCAGTTCGAATTCGATCTTCTGGCCTTCGTTCAGGCCCTGCATGCCGGACTTTTCGACAGCAGAGATATGGACGAATACATCGTTTCCACCTTCATCGGGAACGATAAAGCCGAAGCCTTTTTTGTTGTTGAACCATTTTACGGTACCGCTAGGCATACCAGTGTCTCCTTGAGTCAAGTTGTCGAACAACGGCCGAGGCCGCCGGGTGTCTAGCCGCTGTGTCAAAGCCGCATCGCAAGCGAGTGAAGTTGAGTACAGTCCAGCCTTAAACTAGGAGTAGCCGATTTCATATCCCCCCGCAACTGCAAATCGGGGTTGCGGCGGTGGTTTCTGGCGCCTTAAGTGTATGATTAAAAAGCGGAAATTTTCTTTCTGCGTTATGTCAGCGCAGCAAGCCATGTCAGCGCGGCCAGAATCAGCGCGAGCAAGACCGCAGCACTGCCCGCGTCTTTTGCATGTTTGGCCAGCGCATGACGTTCGGGCCCGAAACGGTCGATCGCCGCTTCGATTGCGGAGTTGAGCAGCTCCACGATCATCACCAGAAGGACGCTGCCAATCATCAGCACCAGCATCACGCGGTCGGGCGCAATAAAAAAGGCAAGCGGGATCAAAACAGCCGCGGCCAGACATTCCTGCCGGAAGGCGGCCTCTTTGCGGAATGTCGCCATAAGCCCGTCGCGCGAATAGCCCAGCGCATTGAGGAGGCGTTTGATGCCGGTTGCCTTTACGGGCGGTTGTTCGCTCATTGATTATTCCTCGCCCTGTGCGTGGATCGCCCGCTTTTCATAGGCGGTATAAATATCACGGATCGGCCCCGGCATCGTCAGCGCCACCTGCGTGGGCATATCCGCAACGATGCGCCCCTGATCAAGGAACAGGATACGGTCAAACATCGGCAGCAGGTGCAAACGGTGCAGGGTGGCAATGATCGTCTTGCCTTTGAAATGGGTGAAGAGGTTTTTAAAGATTTTTTCTTCGGTCATCAAATCAACACTGCTGGTCGGTTCGTCCAAAAGCACGATATCCGATTGCTCTGCCGCGAAAACGCCGCGGGCGAGGGCAAGGCGCTGGCGCTGGCCGACCGACAGGTTGACGCCTTTCTCGCGGATATCGGTATCCAGCCCCTGCGGCAACTGTGCCAGAACCTGCATGAATTCGGACAGCGACAGGGCGCGGTAAACATCGGTATCCGGCACATCAAGGCCAAAGGTCACGTTAAACCGCATGGTGTTTTCAAAAACCTCGGGGTCCTGCGGGATCAGCGTCGTGACCTGCGCCAGCTGGGCGAAGCTGGCAGGATTGCCGTCGATGGTGACGTCAACACTGTCCGGTGCGCGCAGCGCGCGCAGCAGGGTCAGCAGCGTCGATTTGCCCGCGCCCGATGTGCCGATCAGCGCAATGTTTTCACCGCGGCGCAATGTCAGGCTGACGTCCTGCAAGGTTGAGGGCCTGCCGCCGGTGTGGTCGCCGCGGTGCGTAAAACGCAGATGTTCAAGGCGGATTTCCTGCCAGCCTTCGGGCGGCGGCGGCGTTTCTTCGCCGGTCAGGCGCGCATGATCATCAAGGATACCGCGCGTTGATCGCAAATCGGCCAGCGTTTGCAGCCACGAGCTATGAATGGACATCAGGCCAAAACCCTGCTGCCCCACGCGGCTCTGGTACAGATAGACCGTGACCAGCGTACCTGCAGCGATGGCCGCGCCGCTTTCGATCTGGAACCAGATATACCCGAGCAGGATAATACCCAGCATAAAGACGTTCAGCATCGTATAGATGAAATAACGCCATTCGTTGACTTTGACTTCGCGCATAAAGGGCGGCATGGCCAGATGCAGTTTTGACAAAAGCGTATCGCGCGAAAAGCTTTGCAGGCGCAGAACGATAATGCTCACCATATTGCTGACAAAATCGAAAAACGTCGCGCTGGCAGCATGGGTGACTTCGTTGGTTTCGTGAATGGCTTCGGTCATCTTGCGGTTCAAAACGACGATGCAAAGCATGGCCAGAATAAAACTGACAAGGCTGGCGACGCCAATCGCCAGATTGAACCACATCAGCATGCCGATGGCACCGGCCAGCGTCATGACGTTCTGGAAGCTGACAAAGCTGTTCTGCACAAAATTCTTCAGCGCCAGCGCGGCGGTACGGATACGGTTGATCGTGCTGCCGGAATGATGATCCTGATGCCAGCCCAGCGGCAAGGCAGACAGGCGTTCAAACATCCGCGTCACATAGCTGACATAAACGACCTGTGCGGCGCGGCGCTCCAGCACGCGGGCGGGGCCATGCAGCACCCACATCAAAAAGTGACACAATATAATAAGCCCCAGATACATCGCACAGTCGCGGAACAGCGTGTCATCGGCTTTTTGCAACGTATTGACCAATTTGCCAAGCAGATAGGGCGTGGCCAGTTCAAAGCCAATCGCAAAGACATACATGATGTGATAAATCAGAATGATGCGGCGCTGACCCTCCGCATAGGCCCAGGACTCGCGCCATAGCTGCAAGTAAGAAAAATCCCACCACGCCTTGGTCGGTGCGGAGAGGGGGGCAGCAGGGGCGGTGGCGGCGGTGGCGGTGGACATGAACGAATCCTGTAAAGACGGCATCCATCATATCCAGAATCCGGAAAGCCGTGCAGCAGGATTATTTTTATTCTTGGGGCGGGGTCAGGAGGAACTTTTTCCCGAATCTTCGTTTTGCGGCAGCGGGCAGGTCGAAAGGCCAAGGGCGGCATAAAGACCGCAGCGACCCATGACACTGTTGAGCAGCAGGGCACCCGCCGCCATCATCATAAAGACAGCCAGCCAGCCGCCGATGATGTCAAACCACCACAGCGCGGCAATACCGGCGGCCGCCAAAGCGCGCAGCGCGCGGTCGGCAGTACCCAGATTGCGGGGAATCGATAGCATTTTTGTGGCTTTGTCTGGCATCTCTCTACTATAGACAGTCTTCGCGGCGTGACAAGTACGGATAAAACTGGCAGATTACGCGCAATAATGAAAAACAAAGATAGAACCGGATAAAATGGCGTCCTCCCTTATTTTGAATGTGCAGGAAGGCAGCATCGCCTTTGGCGAGAAAACCATCTTCAAGAACCTCTCCTTCAATATACACGAAGGCGACAAGATCTGCCTTGTCGGCAAGAACGGCACGGGCAAATCGACGCTGATGAACATTATCACCGGTGAAAAAGACCTCGACAGCGGAGAGCGCTGGGTGCTGCACGGCACGACCATCGGCTATCTGCAGCAGGAAATCACGCCCGAGCCGGGCCAGACCGTCTATGACTTCGTGTTCCAGCAACTGAAAAAAGCAGGGCAGGAAGAAGAAAACCTCTACAAGGTTGATATGGTCATCCAGCCGCTTGACCTCAGACCCGAAGACCGCATGGACAGGCTTTCGGGCGGGCAGCTGCGCCGTGCCGCACTGGCACGCTCGCTGGTGGAAGAGCCGGAGATTTTATTGCTCGACGAGCCGACCAACCATCTTGACCTCGATGTCATCGAATGGCTGGAGACGTATCTGAAGATGTACCGCGGCGCGGTTTTATGCGTCAGTCACGATAAAACCTTCCTTGCCAATATTTCCGACAAGATATTCTGGCTGGACCGCGGCAATATGCGCGTCTGCCCCAAAGGCTTTTCGCATTTTGACGAATGGTCGACGCTGCTGCTGGAGCAGGAAGAACGCGAACTGAAAAACCGCGCCAAGCAGGTTGAACAGGAAGTCGAATGGGCAAGCCGCGGTGTGAAAGCGCGGCGCAAACGCAATATCCGCCGCCTGCAAATCATGCGCGAAGAGCGCGCCCGTCTCAAAAGCGACCAGAGCGCTTTTCGCCGTATGATGGCCAAGGTCGATATCGGCGAGATGGAAAACGCCGAACTGGGCTCCCGCGTGGTGGCAGAATTTTTCAAGGTTGATAAAAAATACACCGACGAAGACGGCCGCGAAATCCGTATCCTGGATAAATTCAGCATGCGGATGGTCAAGGGTGACCGCATCGGTATTTTGGGCCGCAACGGCTCCGGCAAGACGTCGTTTCTGCGGCTGCTGACCGGCGAAGAAAAACCTGATATGGGCAAGGTCAAGCTGGCGCGCGATCTGGAGATTTCCTATTTCGACCAGAAACGCCGTGATCTGTTGCCGGACGCGACCGTGCAGCAGGTGCTCTGCCCGCAGGGGGGCGATCATTTGCAGGTCATGGGCAAAACGCGCCATGTCTGCGGTTATCTCAAAGATTTTCTGTTCGACCCGTCAATGGTCATGCAGCGCGTCAGCACGCTGTCAGGGGGGCAGAAAAACAGGCTTTTGCTCGCCAAGGTGCTGGCCGACCCCAAACCGCTTTTGATCCTCGACGAGCCGACCAACGATCTGGATATGGATACGCTCGACCGGCTGGAAGAAATTCTGTCGCATTATACCGGCACGCTGGTGGTCGTCAGCCACGACCGCGATTTTCTGGATCAGAGCGTCAGCAAAATCCTCGCCTTTGATGGCGGCGGCGCGGTGGATGCCTGCATCGGCGGCTATACAGATTATCTGGCCGTGCGTGATAAGCTGCGCGCCGAACGGCAGAACCGCCGCGATGAAGAAGACGAAGAACGCGGTTTTGTACGCCGTCCGGACAATACGGGCGCAGCCGCAAAACCTGCACCCGCCATAAAAACGGCGACGCCGAAAAAGCTGACCTATAAACTGCAATACGAATTCGACAACCTGCCCGCCAAAATTGCGGCGCTGGAAAAAGAAATCGGCGATCTGGAGGAAGCCCTCGCCGATGCCACGCTGTTCGAGCGTGACCGCGCGCAGTTTGATGCCGCCTCCAAACGTCTGCTGCTGGCCCGTGCCGATCTGGAATCGGCAGAGATGCGCTGGCTGGAATTGGAAGATCTACGGCAGGCTGTGGAAAACTGAGAAAGAGCCCGATTCTAAGGGTGATTCTGCGCTATGGCCTGTGGATAACTTGGTAAAAACCATGTTTTCGGGGCTTTTTGCGGCACTGCACCCCCAAAAAATGGCCAAAACCCCCTAAAATCAGGGTTTTTATGCAGTTTACTATTGGCGCGCTCCGGTGAATCTGTCATGAATCAATGTGTCACCGCGCGAAGGGGATGAACTGAGGGGAAGTGCCGATACAAAAGGCTTTTCCGCACATTTCAGACGCCGGTCGTTCAACAATCTCATTATAAAGTGAGTTTTAAAATGGCTAAAGCAACCCAACCCACCGTTACCCTGAAAAACATCGCTGCCGATATCGCTGAAAAGCACGAAATGACCAAAAAGCAAGTGAACCTGATCATGGATGATCTCGTCACAGCTCTCGTGAAAAACCTGAAAAAAGGCAACCGCGTCCGCCTCGCCGGCCTCGGCATCCTGCAAGTCCGCAAGCGCGCTGCCCGCATGGGCCGCAACCCCGCAACGGGCGAAACCATCAAAATTCCGGCGAAAAAGAAAATCGCTTTCCGCGCCGCGAAAGAGCTGAAAGAAGCTGTTGGTAAATAATTCTCCGGCGCCTCTGCGTAAGCGGGCGCCGAAGATACAGAAAACCCGCCCTGGTAACAGGGCGGGTTTTTCTTTTTTGCGCGGCGTTAACTATATTTACTTTTGTTGTTGCTGTGTTGTCGTATAATTTTTTAAATTATCGCAGAGGTAGGTGTATTTTTTCGCTTTCCTTTTTCGAGGTACTGTTAAATGTCAGAGGCGCCTTCTCAGAAGCCCACCACGTGGGCTCCCATATATAAGGAAGTCTCAGGAGAGGCTTGCTTTCAGTTGCGGCATTACTTTTTTGCTTCCATGCTGTGCTTTCCGCAAGTGATCTTAATAAGGTATCTCGCCACACACGGCTATGGGTACGAATATCTGTTGTCTTTGGTGCTACTGACCAATCTGTGGATATATGTGCATATCCGCCGCTATTTGGATCTTGGCAACGCAAAAACACTGAATCTATTCAGTATCCTTAAAGGATATCCGCTGCTTGTCGCCCTATTCTATAATATCCCGATGATGCTCGCGGCCATCTATGAGATGCTCGCTGCCTCCGGCAGCGACGTATCCAAAATGTTTTTCGACAATAACAAGTCGCTGGTGGAGTTGGTCGCTGGTCTCAATCTTCCTGGAAAGCGTCCGATGCTCGACCTGGCGGAGCCGAAGAACGTCCTGAACATCTATTATTTGGCCCTTGTCTATATTGCCAGCACTTTGTCACTCGTCATGGGTCTGCTACTTGTCCCCGTCAAAGTCAGGGCATGGCTTCAACTCATGCAAAACAATCCGCCGGAATCCTTCGGCCCCACAAGACGGTTATATATGTTTTTGGTTGCGGCGGCTTGCTCTGTTTGGCTTTTGTCCCTGTACTGGTCAAAGTTTACCTACGGATACGAGATGCTGCCTTCAGGGCAGCTGTCATCTGACTTCGACCCGAAAGAGTGGAGGCATCAGGTGCAAGGTTGGGCGTTGATAGGGGCGGTGTATTCGACCATTATCTCTACCGCCATCGCATGCGCAGCCAGCTTCTTTATAAAGAAGCCGCGTGACTGAGATACTTCATTTTAAGAGGTGCGGGCCTTAAACTAAAGGCCTTCTGGATGCCAGATCAAGTCCGGCATGACGGAATATTTTGATATTTCATTCATCCATGCAGCGGGCTGATAGCCTTTATTTTTTCTTATGCGCACGCGGCGGGGTGGTGCCGATGGCGGGGCCGCCGGCTTCGCGCACCAGTTTGTCGCTGGCGGCTTCCAGCTGTTCTTCCAGTGTTTTCATGGTGTGCAGCGGCGATGCGCCTGCCGGCAGGGGCGGCAGAAATTCAAAGATGATGGTGCCGGATTTTTTAAAGAACGCATTCCGCCCCCAGTAAATACCGGTGTTCAGCGCCATCGGCACGATGGGGACGTTCAGGTCTTTGTAGATTTTGGCAAGGCCGGGTTTGTAATCTTCAATCGCGCCCGGCGCGACGCGCGTGCCTTGCGGGAAGATAATCACGTTGCGTTTGTCGTCCATGGCGGCGCGGCAACCCGCAATCATGGCGCGCATGGATTCCATGCCCGCACTGCGGTCAATCGCAATCAGCCCCATACGCTTGGGGTAGAGGCCCCAGACGGGCAGGCGCGTGAGTTCTTTTTTAAGGATGATGACCGGATAATCAAGCCGCGCCATAAAGGGCAGCTTCAGCGTTTCATAGGCCGACTGGTGTTTGGCCGCGATAATATAGGGGGTGTCCACGGGCAGGTTTTCAAGCCCGCGCAGCTCCAGTTTCAGCCCCATGACATATTTTTCGATCAAAGTGATATAGCCCGCATAGATACGCGCAATCATCGCCGTGCAGCGCCGCGGCGGCAAAACGAACGTCCACAGCAGGGCAATGCTCCAGAACAAAGACCCGAAGACGTAAAGAAAATTGAACAGGACGGAGCGGATTTTATCCATCGCGGAAGATCCTTCGTACAGATGTGATGACATAGGCCGCGAGATATTTCGAATATTCACGGATGATCAGGTTGCGGGCGGCATGATCGCGCCACCAGTTGTCGATATCGAGCCCGTCCGGCACTACCGGCCAAGGACGGACACGCAGATGCGGTGCGGCGCGTTTGATTTCAAGCAGGGCGCGCTTCATGTGGTAATGCGCAGTGACGAGATAGAAAGACTGGAATTCTTCCGCCGCCATCCATGCCGCGGTTTCATCTGCATTGCCCGCAGTATTGTCGGCTTCGAAGCCAAGGGTGACGCAGCAGTCAAGCCCGCTGTTGTCGGCGTCCTTTTTCCATTGCGCCAGCAGTTCGCGTACCTCCACGCCCTGATAAACGCCGGAGATAAAAAGTTTCTGGCCGCGTTTCTGTGCCAGCAGATCAAAACCGGTTTGCAAACGGTTGCTGCCGCCGGTCAGAACGACAATTGCATCCAGCACATCTTTTTCCGGCAACGGACCGGTACCGGTGCGCAGGTTTTGCCGCTGTGCGGTTTCGGTATCGGCAAAGATGCTGCGGGTAAAGCCGTAAAGGCCGGCCAGCCACAGCGCCGTGACAAGAACGGCGATCAGCGCGGCCTGCGCGGGGCGTCTCATTTTATATTTATGGGGCATCGGCGGGCCTGCTGTCAGCCAAGGCGGCGCAGGGCGCCCAGCACGGTTGTCTGCGCGGTAAAATGCGCAATCATGATGCCGATCAGCACAGGGGCGGCCACCAGCAGCCCCCATTCCAGCGGCGCGAGGGTGATGTCCGGCAAAATGACACTGTCCACGCGCTCTGTCGTGCGGCCCACGGCATAGAGCGTGCCCAGCATGGCGGCAACACCGACAATCGCGCCCTTGAGCGTGCCTTTGAGCGTGTGATGGCGGAACTGGCGCGCGATATATTCGTCATTCGCGCCGATCATATGCAGCGTTTCGACTTCGGGGTGATGAATGGCCAGCTTGGCACGCACAATGCCCGAAATGGCAACCACAGCCAGAAGCATGATAACGCTGGAGAGCATCAGGACAAAAACCCGTGCGGTATTGACCAATGTGGCAACGTCTTTCAGCGTGTCGTCATGCGTGTCAACGGTGGCCTCCGGCGCGATTTTAAGGATGTCCTGCGTCAAGGCGGCAATGTCGGCATCGGGGACGATTTTAAGATCGATCAGCGCAGGCAGGGGCAGATCGGCGGGCATGGCGCTGCCGAGCCAGGGTTCGATCAGTTTGCGCACTTCGGCGTCTTCAAGCGCGCGGGCAGATACAACAGCGTCATGCGTCCCGCCCAGCGCCACCAGCGTGGCGATGGTTTTGTCGAGCGCCGCGCGCGCGGCCGTGGTGTCTTTTTTGCCGTCGGTTTCGGGCGCGGGTGCGCGCAGTTCAACCGTCAGGCTGCCCGACAGGCCGGAAACCCAGTTCTGCGTTACACTGGCGAGCCCGATATTAACGGCAAAAGCCAGCGTCATAAAAAACACCATCAAGGCCGTGACCCAGGCAACAAGATGCGCCCCCGCGCCGGATTCAAGCGCGATGTCGTAGCGGTATTTTTGGAATACTTTTTTTGCGGCCATGTCAGGCGACCTTCTGGCTTTGTGGCGGCATATGCAGTGTGCCGTCTTCCAGCCGCATTTGCGGGTGGCCAAAACGGCGGATGATTTCTTTGTCGTGCGTGGCGATGATGATGGTGGTGCCGTGTTTGTTCAGCTCTTCGAACAAATACAAAATTTTAATGCCGATTTCGGGGTCGATATTGCCGGTGGGCTCGTCCGCGACCAGCAGCTTGGGCCGGTTGATAACGGCACGGGCGATGGCCACGCGCTGCTGTTCGCCGCCCGACAGGGTGGGGGGCTTGGCATCCATCTTGTCGCCAAGGCCGACCCATTTCAAAAGCTCCGTCACATTGCGCCGCGTGTGCTCTTCGCCGACGCCGGCGATACGCATCGTCAACGCCACGTTGTCAAAGGCGGAGAGGTGGTCAAGCAGACGGAAATCCTGAAATACCGTGCCGATCTGGCGGCGCATGGCGGGCAGCTGGTCGCGCGGCATCGATGTGACGTCTTTGCCAAACATGGTGACAAGCCCGCGTGTCGGCCGCTTGCCGAGGTAAAGAAGCTTGAGCAGGGATGTTTTGCCCGCACCGCTGGCGCCGGTTAAAAAATGGAACGATCCTTTTTCCAGGGTAAAGCTGAGATCGTGCAAAATCTCGGGCCCGGTGCTGTAGCGTAAACCGACGTTGGAAAAAGTCACCAGCGACATCGAAGCGGTTTCCCTTGGCTGTTTACAGGCGAAACGCCGCAGCGGCAGCGCGCGATTCCGGTAAAACAAAAAATGCAAAATTAATCATTTGCATGCTATCCTTATTCCCTGTGTTGTGCCACTTTTATTTGTGGCTTCTGTGAATGGATTATCGAAAAAGCGGGCGCGAAAGCGGGCGTCGAAAACATGTTTTTAACGTGTGAAAAATGCCAGATCGTATGGCGGCTGGATGAAAAACATCTGGCCCTTGGCGGACGCGTCGTGCGCTGCACCTCCTGTGGCAATACGTGGTTTGAAGAGCAGGTGACTGTCCCCGGTCTGACGCCGGAGCCGGAGGCCGCGCCGCAAAGCTTTACCGATATTCTGGCCGAAGAGATGGAAACCGGCGGCCCGTCACGGGCGGTGGCGCCGATTGCGGTCGATGACGAGATACCGGTGATTGATTACCGTCCGGCGGGGCTGGGCGCGAATGCTTTTGGCGCGATGGCGTTTTTGCTGCTGTTCTTTGTCACCGTCAGCGCGGTCTTTTTGCTGAAAAACCCGCTAGTCAAAAACTATCCGGCCATGACGGCGCTGTATGAAGCTGTCGGCGTCGGTTTGCACGCGCCGGGTGAAGGGTTGTCACTCTCCGCCCTTGCGGCGCGCGAACGTGCCGGTCGCATTCTGCTGACGGGCAAGGTATCGAATATCGGGGAGCGTGCCGTGGACTATCCCGCTTTTCGTGTCATCCTGCGCGGTGAAGAAGGTGTGTTTTTGAAAGACTGGTCGATTTTTTCCAAACCCGCGCGTCTTGCGCCGGGCGAGACAGTCCCGCTGGAGCTGAACTTCAAAGATATTCCCGCAGGGGGCAGCACCGTCGATATCAGGGTCATTGGCCGCTGAAAGACGTCCCCGCAGATAAACATTTTTTAGTCAGAGGTTTTTAAAATGACAACCACCGCCGCAGACGATCAAGACCAGCCCAAATGGATTTTGGTGGCAGATGACGAACCGTCGGTACGGCAGTTTGTCGAACGCGCGCTGAATTACGCCGGTTATGCGGTGACGGCTGTGCCGGATGGCAATGCCGCACTGGCCGCGCTTGAAAAACGCAGCTATGACCTGCTGCTGACCGATATCGTCATGCCGGATCTCGACGGTATCGCCCTTGCGCTCAAGGTCAGCAAGGATTATCCGCAGACGCGCATCCTGATGATGTCCGGCTATGCCAACCAGCGCCAGCGCGCGCATAACCTCGATTGCCTCGCGCACGAGGTCATCAGCAAACCCTTCACCCTCGAAGAAATCACCAAACGTATCAGCACAGCACTGGCAGCCTGAACACCATGAACGATTACGAACGCAAAGTCCGCGCATTCCATCTTGCTTTCGATATCGGCGTTGATATGCCGATGACGTCTGACCTGCTGGCCTTCCGCAAAAAACTGATCGGTGAAGAAGTCGAAGAGCTTTATGCCGAAATCGACAAGGCACGCGCCGAAATCGAAGCGGGCGGCAGCGTCAGCCGCGATACGCTGGCGGCGATGATGAAAGAAATCGCCGATGTGCAATATATCCTGAGCGGCATGATCGTGACCTTCGGCATGCCCGCCGACCGCGTTTTTGACCGTGTGCATCAAAGCAACATGTCGAAACTGGGCGATGACGGTAAACCCGTCCACCGCGAAGACGGTAAAGTCATGAAAGGCCCGCGTTACCACCCGCCGGAGCTCGACGACCTGATCGATGTTATTCCGGTTGGCGAAGACAGAGACGCCGCGCGCGATGCCGCGTGATGCGCAGGCCTGCGCGCTTTGAATTGACACAGCGCAGCAGACATATCCTTGCTGAAATCTGATACTTTGTTGCTATGAATGCGCGTTGACATAAGAGCCGCGCGCTCCTAGGCTCCCGTCATCTTCATTTTTTGACAGGAGCGCCGCATGGAAAAGAAACCCCTGCGCCTACGTCTCAAGGCGGCTTTTGCTACGGCTGTTCTCGGTTTTGCCGGTATGACCTCTGCGGTCTATGCGCAGGAAGCGCCCGCCGGCGCGCCGGATACGCAGCCCGATGGCACGCCTGTACAGAAAGCCGACCGGCGCGGCGTCGAAGAGCGCACGGATGATTTCTTTTCCACCCGCTACAAAGTCTATGCGACCAAAGAAAGTATCTGGATCGGCATGCCGCAGCGCTACAACGTCGATATTATCGCGCTGCCCGACAATGACGTTATCCGAATGACCCGCCAGTACATGGAGCTGCGCCCGCTGCGCAAGGAATGGTACGGCAATTCAACCGGTGTGGGGATCGGTCTTGATTACGATCTGGGGCGTCCGGGCGGCTATGACCTTGGCGGCGGCACCTGGCATTTGCGCGGCGGCACGTTTATCGGTTCTTTTGAAAGTCCCTATATCAAGGGCGAAGGCCGCGCCCGCAACAACGATGTGTTTAATACCTTTGTCGAAGGATCGCGCAGCGTCAGCTTGGGCAAGACCGAGGCGAACCTGATCGCCGGTGTATCATTCAACCGTGCCGCAGGCCCGTATATTGACCGCGCCAGCGATACGCGGTTTTATCAGCAAATCAACTTCCCCACGCTGTTTGGCAGCACGGCAGGCGACAGCAATGGCGGCATCGGCCGTTATTCGGGCGCGGTACAGACCTATGTGGGCGATAACGGCGCCTATGGCGGGAAGGTCGGCGTTTATTACAACAGCCTGAAATCCGAAGGCATGGGTATCAATTTCAGCATCGGCCCCGAAGTCCACTACGACAAAGAACGCGGGACATCGTTCCGCCTGCGCCTGCGCGCATCGCCGCGGTTTTTGTAATCCCTTAGGGCTCTGACGGCTTCAACGGCAGTTTTACGTGCGGGTCGCGGCGGCGTGCAAACAGCAGGGCGGGAAGCAAAAGCAGCCCCGTGCCAAGGCCGCCAGCCGCACCGCCGATCAGGCCGGCCTGCGCGTATTCTTTTGCGCCTTCGGCCATCATGTCGCCGACGTCGCGTGACATTTCTTCGTCCGTCAGATCATCGCCGAATATCGCGCCGAAAACGGTCGATAGCTGCGCTTCCTGCAGATACTGGATACCCTTTGTGTAGTTGCCGGTGCGGTCCGACACATCAAGCCCGACGCGCGCCTGATAATCTTTGATCAAATGGCTGTAATTCTGTTCGGAAATATTATGCGTCATGCGCAGATCGTTGACAAAGGCGACGGCGTCGTCGCTCAGCGCGGCGTGCAGCACGGCGGCTTCGTCGGGGTTGGTTTTTACTGTGGCGGCGTGGCGCTGCGCCAGTTGTTGCATCGTATCGATGCGCGCGGTGAAAGCGTCGATGCGATGCGGCTGGATCAGGTCGGGTGCGGCATTGGCGGGCAGGCGGCCTTTGTAGAAATCGCGCCGGGTCATGTCGCCTTCGTCAAATTCGCTGGCCTGCGCCAGCGTGAACTGGCTGATCTGCGGCTGTGTTTCGCTTTGTGCGACTTCGTGGCCGATATAGGCACCGCCCGCGGCGCCGAAGGCCAGCACGGCCGATGCGGCGATGACGCGCATTTTTTTGCCGGCAGCGCGTGCTTTGTCATTAAAGGATTTGCGAAAGGACATGTGAAATCTCCGGATCAAATCTTTGGGCGCGGGCAGGCAGGCTGCAGGCGCATGAATTTTTCAAAAAAAGATAATCCGCGTTTTATAGGCCTCTGTGGCGGGGCTGTCAACATGCTCTGGAAAATCGGTGCTGCGCTGCAGCATTCCTAAATCGCCAGAAAAAGCAAAATCAAAATCCCGAAATCGCGGTTGGCGCGGAACATGGCAAGGCTGCTTTGCGCATCGTTCATATCCCAGCGCCTTAATTGCCACAAGGCATGGGTTGCGGGCAGCGCCCAAAGGGCGAGGGTATAGTGCAGGCCGCCTGCGTTGATCTTCGCTGCGGCAAACAGTGCGAGGGCGAGGATAAAAAACAGCGCCACCCAAATCTTGCTTTTGGCGCCAAACAGCCGTGCGGTCGATTTGATGCCGGCCAGCGCATCGTCTTCCTTGTCCTGATGCGCATAGATGGTGTCATAGGCGAGCGTCCAGAAAATGCCGCCTGCATAGACCATCAGCGGCGTCAGGCTCAGCCCACCTTCAAGCGCGCTCCAGCCCATCAAGGCGCCCCAGTTAAACGTAAGACCAAGAAAAGCCTGCGGCCACCAGGTCACACGTTTCATCAGCGGATAGGTCACCACAAGCCCCAGCGACAAAACACCCAGCAAAACGGTCAGGCCGTTAAACCGCAGCAGCACCAGCAGCCCGCCTGCCAGCAGAAAGCCGAGGAACATCATGGCACGGCGCAGCGTGACCTCGCCCGCGGGCAGGGGACGGACACGGGTGCGCGCCACCGCGGCATCCAGATCGCGGTCCCAGAGGTCATTGATGACGCAGCCGGCCGCACGCATCAAAATGGCCCCCAGCGCAAAAAGGGCGGCATAGCGCCAGCCTTGTGCGGAGAGTGCCCCGATTCCCCCCGCCGCCATCACCAGCGACCACCAGCAGGGCAGCAGCAGCAGCCACGTGCCGATGGGCCGGTCAAGGCGGGCAAGCGCGATATAGGGGTGCCAGCCCGCCGGGGTACGGGTAAAAACGGGGTGGGTTTTACGGATGTCTGTTGTCATGGGTCTCTGATGTTTTGGCCAAGTGTATATTTGAACGAAGAGGGGGGGAAGTGCTATCCTAGAAGTATGAGCGCTGAAAACGACCATCGCCGCCTGATCCGCCTTTTTGTCCCGCAGGAACAGCCTGCGGCAGGGCAGCTGTGCGAACTATCGGAACGTCAGGCGCATTACCTGCGCAACGTCATGCGCTGCGAAGCGGGAGAGTCCCTGCGCGTTTTTGATGGTACCAGTGGTGAATGGCTGGCCGAGATCAAAGAAATATCTAAAAAGAAGACGTTGATATCTTTTGTGAAACAAATACGCGAACAGGTGAACAGTCCGGATATTTACGTTCTGGCCTCCCCGGTTAAAAAAGAAGCCTTCGATTTTATGATCGAAAAGGCCTCTGAATTGGGCGCAAAAGCTTTTCAACCAATTGCTTGCGCCAGAACAGTTATTCAACGGATTAACGAAGATCGCCTGCAGGCACTGGCCGTTGAATCTGCCGAACAGTGCGAACGGCTGGATGTCATGCGTATCCTGCCGTTAAAAACGCTAAAAGATGTTTTGGATTCAATGCCTTTGGATAAAAAACTGATTTTTTGCATCGAGCGTGCACAGGCGCCGATGATTTTGCCCCGTCTTTCGGATGGCACAGTCAGGCTACCGCTCGGCCTTTTGATCGGGCCGGAGGGCGGCTTTACACCGGAAGAGGCGGATATGGTCAGCGCCATGCCGCAAGCTGTCCCCGTGTCGCTGGGGCCGCGTATCTTGCGGGCGGAAACGGCACTGGCCGCAGCCTTGTCTTGCGTGCAGGCCGTCGTCGGAGATTGGCCCTCCAAATAAGTTTTCATAATCAAAAAATAAAACATCTTTTCAAAGTAATGAAATTACTTTGAAAGATAATTACGTTATCAAAAAGAATATTGACATAACCGACTAAATTCGGTATAAATGCGTAAAGTCCCGCGAAATGCCAACAGTGTTGTTCTTAAACATAAAAAATAGATTGGCACGGCGGGATTTTTTAGGTTAAAACGTCCTCTTTTTTTAAATTAACCAAGAAATGCATGGTGTGTGAATGTCGAGTGCCAGTCAGGTAGATAGCAAGCCAATCAAAGACAAGCGCGAGCTGGTCGAGTGGTTTCAATCGGGGTGTACCCCGGCCAGCAAGCTGCTTATTGGCGTCGAGCATGAAAAGCCGCCGTTTTATCTGCATGACTGTTCGCCCGTGCCTTTTAAGGTTGCGCAGATCTCCGGCGATATCCAGAAAACGACAGGTTCGAATGTGCGCCAAGGGGCTACGGAGATTTCGGTCGGCGCCTTTCATGCAGCGAGCGCTAAAAACCCGCAGGCGCTGGATTGTAATACTGCAAATAAAGGCATCTCCGATTTCATCTCCGAAATGGTCGCTAAAAAAGGCTGGTATCCCGGCGAGCCGGAAAACGGTCTGATTGTCGACATGAAAAAAGGCCAAGCCAACTGGACGTTCGAGCCGGGCTTGCAAATGGAAACCGGCGGCGCGCCGCTGCAAAACGTTCACCAGAACGCCAAAGAAACCGACGAGACGATCAAGGAAGCGGTCGAGGTTGCGAAATCCCTTGGCATTGGCATGCTCGCGCAGGGGTTCCATCCGACGCATCTCTCCAAAGATCTGCCCGCGATGCCCAAATCGCGTTATCAGGCACTGGCGACATGGTTCAAAGAAAAGAAATTTCCCAATGCGCAAGACGTTGCGTCCTGCACATCGACCGTTCAGGTCAACATGGGCTATCAGTCCGAAGAAGACATGGTCAAGATGCTGCGCGTCAGTTTGTCGCTGCAGCCTGTTGCCGTTGCGCTCTTTGCCAACTCTCCCTTCGCAGAAGGCAAGCCGACCGGCTATCAAAGCTATCGCAGTCATAAACTGTATAAAAACATGGGCGGTCGCTACGGCTTTATGCTGCCCGTTGCTTTCGAAGAAGGTTTCGGTTTCGAAAAATTCGCCGAATACGCGATGAAAACGATGCCGATGCTGGGCCTGTACAAAGGCAACGTCTTTGTGGATGCCAAAGGCGGCAAATTCGAAGACTTCATGCAAGGTAATCTGGCGGTTTGCCCCGGTCAGAAAGCGACCATCAGCGATTGGCAGAACCATCTGAACACCATCTGGCCCGAAGTGCGCCTGCGCAAGTTCCTCGAAATGCGCGGCACCGACAACGGCCCGCAGGAAATGATCAAAGCGCTGCCCGCATTCTGGGTTGGCATGCTCTACGACAAGCAATCGCTGAACGCGGCCTATGACATGGTGAAAGACTGGACGGAAAACGACCGCGAACTGCTGCGCGTCCTGACGCCGCAAACCGGCCTGCAAACCAAATTCATGGGCACGACGGTTCAGGAAATCGCCAAGAACTGTCTGGCACTTTCGGAAGAGGGGCTGAAACGCCGCAATATCCGCAACGAACACGGCCAAACCGAAGGCGTTTATCTGGAGCCGCTGCACGAAATTGCAGATACCGGCCGTAACTGGGCAGTACGCCTTGAAGAGCGTTTCCACGGCGCATGGGGCGGCGATATCAGCCACCTCTTCACCGAAATGTCATACGAGAACAACCCGTCCGTCCTGCGCGCGCCCGCGCCGGTACAAACGGCCAAAAAAATCTTCATCCCCGGCGCCAAAAACGGCGGCTGATAATAAAAAGTCGAAACAAAAAATCCCCCGCTGTGCCGGGGGATTTTTTTTGTTTTCTGCCGTTGACAGCTTTCAATAGTTTTCGTAAAAATGGCCATCGTATTGTCGTAATGCAGAGTCGCTATCCCGCAGACTCGCTGCGATCTTCAGGAGTACTTCGATGACGAACACCCCAAAATCCCAAAATGCTGCGGGCGATGTTTTGCGCCTGCGTGATGAATTTATGATGCGTGCGCGGCAAGAACAGGTACGTGCTGTGCAGCTGGAAAACGAAGCCCGCGAAGCCCGTAACCGTGCGAAAGAGATGGAGCGCAACGCGCAAGTGATGCACGAAGCTCTCTACTTGATGCAAGCAGAAGCGACGAAGAGCGAGCCGAAGCTTTCGATTGAAACGCTGGATAGCAAAACGATCGATAAAATGGCCAAGCGCAAAACGATTTTCCTCGTCGACGGCTCCGGCAGTATGCAGGGCGAGATTTTGAGCAACACAATCAACGCGATTGAGAAACTGGCCGAGCGTCTTGCACAAAAAGGCGGCGCTGTCGAACTGGTGATGTTTGGCGATAGAGCACCTCTATCGGTGACCATTGATGCAAACAGCAAAGAACAATTACAAAAAATTAAAAGAGGTCTCAATTCCGGTACCGATATGGTCTATGGTATTGCGGCATCGGCGGCCAAGCTGGACAAAGCCAAGGCGGCACAGATTTTTATCGTCAGCGATGGTGATATTCTTGATCGTGAGCAAAGCCAGCCCGCGCTCGAAAATCTCCTCGACAGTTATCCTAAGGCCCGTATTGATGCGTTGCTGATCGGGACATATCCCGCGACTAAGCCGGCTATGCCGCGTCATCTTGAGGTTTTGACTGCCCGGGCCTACGGACTTCAGGATTTTTCGAAAGCCTCTCGCGTCATGACGCATATGGAGCAGATGCTTGTCAGCTTAAAGCCTCTTGATCCCTCTAAAACACCAGAAATCACAAAAGTTCTGGTACCTGAGATTGGTCAGGGGATAGCGGAGATCGTCAAATCTGCGGCGAATAAGAACCTGCCCGCGCTTCGACGCCCCAAAGGGCCCAAAACCGCAGGCGGCTGATGCATCCGCCCGCTTCGACAAAACCCCCCGTAATTTCTTGCGGGGGGTTTTGATTTTTTCGCACAGTGTTAGCCCTTCTCTCCACCCGGGCAGTTGTTGCCGTGCTGTGACCAGTCGACGACTTTGCCGCCTTTTAGGTGAAAGCTGCGTTCGCAGGATAAACGCACGCGGCGCGACGGGCTGCCCGCGCAGGTCGAGTAACCAAAATTGCCGGGGAAGCTGCCGATGCAAACGGTGCTGGTCGGGCTGTCGAACCGGTCGGAGAATTCGTCGTAGCTGATGATCTTGATGCCACTGTCGAGTTTATAGACCTTGTCCGGCACGCCCCATGCTTTGATGACGGCTTCTTCGTTCTGGCCGATATATCCGTTCATGCGTTCGCTATTCCGCTCCACGCTGGCACCGGCGCAACCGGCGAGTGTCAGGGGCAGTAAACAGACGATCATCAGAAAAAAACGGTGCATAGTGTGTCCTCTGCTGTGTTGCCGCCCAGTCTAGCAAGTTTTTGGCAAACGGTCGAAGAAACAGAGACGTTCCAAACCCGCGCCGAAGCGGGGCGGATGCTGTCATATTTTATGCGGGAACGGCGGGCGGAAGGAATGGTGCCCAAGGGCGGATTTGAACCACCGACACGCGGATTTTCAGTCCGCTGCTCTACCAACTGAGCTACTTGGGCATCGGATTGCGGTTATAAGCAAAAACGCGCAGCCTGTCCAGTGCTTTTTAACCCATTATAATCAATCGGTTTTTTGCACTGCCGCAGGCCGCCCTTGCCGCCACGCAGATTCACATATATCTTAGAGATATAAACAGGTTCGACCCCTCTGCGGGGCGGGCACCGTGAAACGGACTTCCGGCCTTTGGGCCGCAGAACAGGCAAAGTGGACTTGATCGTGCGACAAGTACCGGCATATCTCCTCATCGGCAATGGCCGCGTCCAGCGGCATGTCGCCTGTTATTTCGATCATCTTGGCATCCCCTATACACATTGGCACCGCGGCATGGCGGAAGAAATGCTCGCATCGCTGGCGGCGGCCGCCACGCATATCCTTATTCTGATCCGCGACGATGCGATTGCGGATTTCGCGCAATATCATCTTGCGGGTCTATCCGCGTTTAAAATCCATTTCTCCGGCGCGCTGGTGGCCGAGGGCATACATGGCGCGCATCCGCTGATGACTTTTGGCCCTGATCTGTATACGCCGGAAAAATACGCGGCGATCCCTTTTGTCATCGAAGACGACGCGCCCGATTTCGCCGCGCTGCTGCCTTTCCTGCCCAATGCCCATGCCCGCATCAAAAAATCCGACAAAGCGAAGTATCATGCCCTCTGCGCCATGGCGGGAAATTTTTCGTGTTTGCTGTGGCAAAAGCTGATGGACAGTTTCGCCTCCGATTTTGGCCTGCCGCCCGAAACGGCGCATGCCTATCTGCGCCAGCAAACCGAGAACCTGCTGCAGGATTATAAAACAGCGCTGACAGGGCCGCTGGCGCGCGGCGACCGCATGACCGTGCAAAAACATCTTGCGGCGCTGAAGGGCGATACCTTTGCAGATGTCTATCAAAGTTTCATCACCGCCTATGACGGCACCAAGGAGAAAGCATCATGATGAATATTTTCGATTTCACCAAAAAGAAACAGGCCGCCGAGAAAATCACCATGGTCACCTGTTACGACTATACCAGTGCTGTGCTGGTTGACCGCAGCGATATCGATTGCATCCTTGTCGGCGACAGTGTGGCGATGACGATGCACGGATTTAACTCGACCGTGCCCGCAACAGTCGAGATGATGGCCATGCATACGGCGGCGGTGGCGCGCGGGGCAAAGGATAAATTTATCGTCGCCGATCTGCCGTTTCTGGCTTACCGCAAGGACCTTGGCGACAATATCGCCGCCGTGCAGGCGGTGATGCAGGCGGGTGCGCATGCGGTGAAAATCGAAGGCGCGGCGGGCAATACCGATCTGGTGCGCCACCTCACGGAATCCGGCGTGCCGGTCATGGGGCACATCGGCCTGACACCGCAATTTGTGCATTTGCTGGGCGGTTACCGCGTGCAGGGCAAAACCGAAGAAAGCGCCAACCGCCTGAAAGAAGAAGCGCAGGCGCTGGAGCAGGCGGGGGCTTTCGCGCTTGTCATGGAATGCGTGCCCACGCTGCTGGCCACCGAGATAACCCAGAGCCTGCGCATCGCCACCATCGGCATCGGCGCCGGTGCGGGCACGGACGGGCAAGTGCTGGTGTTTCAGGATCTGCTCGGCCTCAATACAGATTTCAGGCCAAAATTTGTGAAAAATTTCCTTGGCGGCGCGGCGCTTGTCACCGGCGCGCTGAATGAATACAGCCAAGCCGTAAAGACAGGAGCCTTCCCCGATGCCGACCATAGTTTCAACCCCGAACGACTGGCAAAACCTGCGTAAAACGCTTGCCGGCAGTATTGGTTTTGTACCAACAATGGGCAATTTGCACGAAGGTCATATCGACCTTTGCCGCCGTGCCCGCACTGAGAACGATATCGTCGTTGCCAGTGTTTTTGTGAACCCGACGCAGTTCAACCAGCCGTCTGATTTCGAGAAATACGCCCGTACGCTGGCTGCGGATCAAAAACTGCTGTCAGAGGCCGGTGTCGATTACCTGTTTCATCCGGATGCAGAGAGCATGTATCCGGACGGCTATAGCGTAAAAGTAAGCGAAGAACAAATCGCGGGAGAGCTGGAAGGCGCGTTTCGTCCCGGACATTTTACCGGCATGCTGACGGTGGTTCTCAAGCTGCTGAATATCATCGGCGCAGACCGTGCGTATTTTGGTGAAAAAGATTTCCAGCAGCTGCTGCTGGTCAAAAAAATGGTGGCCAGTCTGTTTTTACCGGTCGAGATCGTGGCATGCCCGACGGTGCGGGCGGAAAACGGCCTTGCGCTCAGCTCCCGCAATGCACGGCTGACGCCGGCGCAGCTTGAAAAAGCCCCGCTGCTGGCACAATTGCTGCAAAGCGGGATAGATGACGCGGCCGTGATGAAAAAGCTTGAAGAAGCCGGCTTTAAACCCGAATATGTTGAAACAAGATGGGGGCGGCGTCTGGCCGCCGCATGGCTGGGCGATGTGCGGCTGATTGACAACGTCCCGGCAGCGGGGCAAATAAATAACTCTTCGGCCGCGGAAAAACATAACGAGGTTCTTGATGCTGCTATGTCTGGATGTGGGTAATACGCATATTGTCGCCGGTCTTTTCGAGGGCGATAAGCTGCTGTTTCGTTTCCGCTATGCCACGCACCAGATCGGCACGGCCGACCAGTTCGGCATTTTTCTGCGTAACATCCTTGCGACCAACAATATCGCTTTTGATAGCGTATCTGCTGTTGCCTTGTCGTCGGTGGTGCCGGGCTGCAATTACACGATACGCCATGCAATCAGCCAGTATTTTCCGGCTGCCGAATATTTCATTTTGCAGGCGGGCGTCAAGACCGGCATCAACATCAAATACAAAAACCCCGGCGAAGTCGGCGCGGATCTGATCGCGGGCTCCATCGGCGCTGTCGAGGCATTTCCGGAGAAAAACCTTGTCGTTGTTGATCTGGGCACGGCAACGACGCTGGTGGCCATATCGCGCAAACGTGATTTTCTGGGCGGTGTGATCATGCCCGGCATGCGCCTTGCGATGGAAAGTCTGAAGTCGAATACAGCCAAATTGATGGAAGTCGATATCGAAGTGCCCGATACCTATCTGGGGCAATCGACGCGCGAATGTATCCAGCGCGGGCTGTTTTTCGGGCATCTGGGGGCGATGCGCGAAGTCATTGCCGGCTATCGCAAAGAATTATTTGCAGGCGAAGACGTCACGGTCATCGGTACCGGCGGATTTTCGCAGCTGTTCCGCGATGAAAAAGTTTTCGACATTATTTTGCCCGACCTTGTGCTGCAGGGGCTGCGTTTGGCCTATGTGAATTCCAAAGCGCAAGGGGCGGCGCGTCTGTCTTCCGGATAGATATCATCACCTCTGGCATAAAAAACGGCGCCATTTGACGGGCGCCGTTTTTTTGTGCCGCAGGGGCGCTGTTATTCTTTTTCTGCAGTCTTGCGTGTGGCAGGCAAGCTGGCAAGGATTTCTTTTTCGCTGCCGCCGCAAACCGGATGGCCAAAGCCGCCGGCACTGGCGCCATTTGTGATGTCATAGATGATATTGTCATTTTTATCGGCGCTGACGCCCGCTGCGACATAGTCCAGCGACAGCGCATGACGCGTGCGCCAGGCGATATTGTGATCCGCGCACGAGCTGTCGCCGCTGACGCCAAGGCCGCCGATGATTGTGCCTTTGGCGTCATACAGCGCGAGGCCGCCGCCAAAAACATTGACGCCGCCGATGCGTTTTCCCTTCATCGGATCTTTAGCGGATCCGAAGTCTTTTGCCGCACCGTCATAGGCAGCGCGGGCATCCACAGGGTTGCTTTCCTGCAGGCCAAAAAGACTGCCGCCGGGCTGGACGGCGCTGTAAAGATTGGCGGTAGAAAGGGCGAGACCCTTGAGGCTGAAGGCATTTGCCGTATTGGCTTTTTGCGCGGAAATTGCGCGGCTGCCCGGCCACTGCGCATCAACGGTATCGCCGCTATAGGCAACTGCGCAAACGCGGCCGCTGCGGTCAACAACCGTCGCCCACATATCCAGATTAAAACCGCCATTGTTTTGCTGGCGGGCATCGGTCAGGGCTTTTTTCAAATCGGCCTGTTTGGGCAGCAGATCGCAATTCGCAAATGCGGGCTGCGCAAAGGTCAGGACGGCAAGAAGGGCTGTGGCAATAAGCGTTTTTTTCATCTTTTTTCTTTCTTTTTTTTTAGGATGGAACGGGGGAATGCTCGAAGGCCGGATTTACTTGTTCAGATAAACCTTGCGCTTTTCGGCCAGTGTCGCGGTACGGCGCTTGCGCGTGACCTCGATGATACCAAGGCGGGTAAAGCCGTGTACTTCGGCGGCCGCGTGGTCGCCATAGACCAGTCTTTCCATCGTATCGACAAGGCGCAGACGCTCTGTTTTCTGGTGCATGCCGATAAAATCGATCAGGATCGCGCCGCTGAGGTTGCGCAGGCGGATTTGCCGTACGGTTTCCGCGGCGGCTTCCTGATTGACGGCGGAGGGGCCGCTGCCGCTGCCCTGGTTGACGTCGATCATGATGACGGCATGTGTCGGCTCGATGATAATGGAGCCGCCGCCGTTGAGCGGGACGATCTGGTCTTCCAGCGTTTCCAGTTCGGAATAAATATCGTGAATGTCAAAAAGCCGGTGCCCCAGCTTGTCAGGCTTGAACAGGCGCAGCCGTTTGGAATGCGCCAGCGCCGGTTCGTGCCGCGCGGCCCATTGCATGACGGTTTCAAGGCAATGTTTGTTTCCGGCGTGAATATGGTCAAAACGCGCGGCGCTGTAATCGTTCAGTGCGCGCAGCGCGGCATTTGGCCCCGCCCGTACAAGACGGGGACGGTCGCCGCTGGTTTCGGTGACGGCTTGTATCTGCTCCCATTCCTTGCGCAGCAGCTGCGCTTCGGTCAGCATTTGCTCTTCGCTTGCGCGTTCGGCGTTTTGCTGTACCAGCCAGCCGCCTTTGCCTTTTAATCGGGCGGTGAATTTGAGGACGGATTCATTTTCGATATGCGATGAAATCGTGACCTGACGTGCAATCGGACTATGCGTCAGGTATTGGCCGATCAGATAGATCAGCATGGTCAGGCGCGGCATTTTATGTTGTTCGTGCAGGCTGCCGCGTTTGGCTTCGGCTTTGACCTGCACCAGTATCATCTGGCCGGGCGATAGCAAATCACCGATGCCGCTGCGGTCTGCGGCTTCGCCGGTCTGCGGCATATAAACGTGTTTGGCGGGCAAAAATCCGGTGACATCGTTGCCAAGGTCGATGATGGCGGCATCCAGACGCTTGTCGATTTTCAGCACCTTGCCGTGATAGATCGACCCCCAGCAGGCATCCTGATCAAGCGCATCGACATACAGATCGCTGATAACGCCTTTGCTGATCACGGCGGCGTGCAGACGTCCGTCGATATCATCGATGGCGAGCTCAATCCCGCTCATATCCGGCTCCTTTCAGCAGTTGCATGGTTTCGGCAATCGGCAAACCGACAATGGCGGTATAAGACCCGCTGATAAACGGAATAAAGGCCGCGGCGAGCCCCTGAATGGCGTAACCGCCGGCCTTGCCCTTCCATTCGCCGCTCTTGATATAGGTTTCGATCTCGGCCGCGGACAGGCGTTTGAATTTGACGGTGGATGTCACAGGCTTTGTCCGCTGCGTGCCGCCGGGCGCGATCACGGAAACCGCTGAAATCACGCGGTGACGGCGACCGGAAAGCAGTGCGAGGCAGGCGCGCGCCTCGCCCTCGGTTTCGGCCTTGGGCAGAATGCGGCGGCCGCAAGCGACCACGGTATCGGCAGAAAGAATGACGCAATCAGGATGCCCTGCGTGTACGGCGGCGGCTTTGGCGGCGGCAATGCGCTGCGCATAGGCAAGGGGCAGTTCCGCTTTGTGCGGCGTTTCGTCGATGTCCGCCGGCGCAACCGCATCGGGGACAATCTGCATCTGGCGCAGAAGATCAAGGCGGCGCGGCGAAGCCGAGGCAAGCACAAGCCTGAGGCGGGCGTCGGCAGTCATCGCGCCCCCGCGTTATTTGTGGCGGAAGGTGATACGGCCCTTGGTCAGGTCGTAGGGGGTCATCTCGACAGTCACGCGGTCGGCTTCGAGGATGCGGATTTTGTTTTTACGCATCTTGCCGGAGCTATGGGCGAGAATGATATGGCCGTTGTCCAGCTTGACGCGGAACATGGCGTTGGGCAAAAGCTCCGTCACAACGCCTTCAAAGCTCATCAGGTCTTCTTTTTCTGACATCTTTTTCCAAGTTTCTATTAAGTTAAAGCACTTCTGTGCCACGCATGTGTAGCACATACAAGAGGCTAAATAAACGGCGTGCCGTCAATTTATCCAGAATCACGCGGTCTTCGATCATCTCGCCCAGCATCTCCGCCCCTTCGTCGTGGATAGAGCGGCGGCCGGCATCAATCGCCTCCAGCCGGTGAATCTGGCCGGCGCGGGCGGTTTTATAGAAATTATCGCAGAGGATCACATAGTCATGGATCTGCTTGCGCAGGCCGCCCAGCGGCATGCTGATCTCTTCGGTATGGGTGCTGAGGGTGCAGCGCACGCGCATGTGCAGCCGCTGTTCGAGTGCCGAGAGGGTCAGGTGCAGGTGATACGGCCCCGGCGCGGTATCGACTTTGGCAAGGCGAAAGTTGTTATCGGCCAAAAGATCGGAAACGGCGCGGTGGCGTTCCATCTCGATATCCGCCGAGCGGGTCATCAGACTGCCGCTGTCAAGCATGACGTCGATAATTTTCCCCGCCTGTGCGGTCATCTTGCCGGAGGAGGGGCTCACGCTCACGCTGCCTCTTCCTTCAGGCGTTCCAGCTTGGCGCCGACACCGGAAAGTTTTTCGACGATGTTTTCATACCCGCGGTCAAGGTGATAGATGCGGTGGACGGTTGTGGTGCCTTTGGCAACCAGACCCGCCAGCACCAGCGAAACAGACGCCCGCAAATCCGTCGCCTGCACATCAGCCCCTTTGAGCATCGGCACGCCGCGGACAAGGGCAGAGGAGCCATGCACGGTGATATTCGCGCCCATGCGGATCAATTCGGGCGCATGCATGAAACGGTTTTCAAAAATGGTTTCGGTCACCATGCCCGCGCCTTCGGCGATGGTCAGCATGGACATGATCTGCGCCTGCAAATCGGTCGGGAAGCCGGGATAGGGTTCGGTCATGACATCGATGCCGCGCAGGCGGTCGCGCACGCGCTTGACGGTGATGGTATGGTCGGCTTCGTTTTCGATCAGGTCAACGCCGGCTTTGTGCAGCGGCTCCAAAAGGTAATGGATATGGCGGTTGTCGGCATGTTTCAGCGCCAGCGTGCCGCCGGTCATGGCGGCGGCCATGATAAACGTGCCCGCTTCGATGCGGTCGGCAACAACGGTATGCGTCGCGCCCGACAACGAAGTTTTTCCGTGGATGGTAATGGTATCGGTGCCGAGACCTTCGATCTCTGCGCCCATCGCAATCAGGCATTCGCCAAGATCGACAATCTCCGGCTCGCGCGCGGCATTGAACAGCACCGTGGTGCCCTTGGCCAGTGCCGCGGCCATCAGCAGGTTTTCGGTCGCGCCGACGGAGACTTTGGCGAAATGGATCTGCGCGCCCTTCAGGCCGCCCGCAGGCGCTTTGGCATTGATATAGCCGTCTTCGAGCGTAATCTCCGCGCCCATCTGTGCAAGGCCATCAATATGCAGGTCAACAGGGCGCGAGCCGATGGCGCAGCCGCCGGGCAGTGATACTTTTGCTTCGCCATGACGCGCCAGCAGCGGGCCCAGCACCAGAATGCTTGCGCGCATCTGGCTGACCAGTTCATAGGGCGCGACGCAGCTGGCAATGTTTTGGGCGTCCAGCGTCAGCTGTTTGGTTTTATTGTCGTAGGCGGTTTTGACGCCGAGCTTGTTCAAGACGGCGCAGAGCGACCCGACGTCCTTCAGATCCGGCACGCGGTTCAGCACCAGCGGCTGATCGGTCAGGATGGCTGCGGTCATCAAAGGCAGCGCCGCGTTTTTGGCGCCGCTGATGTCAATTTGGCCATTCAGTTGCTGGCCACCATAAATGCGAATTTTTTCCATGGCTGTTTTTCTCATAAAAGCGGCAGGTAATTCAAGTGCGCAAGCACAAGAATTGCCAATTTTATCCATAATATTGAAAAATTCAGTCCCGGACGGCCTAAACCGTGGCGATGCGCTGGCCTTTCATATCCTGTTGGCTGTAAAGCCGGATATGTTGCTGGAAGGTGGCGAGGGAGGGGAAATGCACGGCCGCGCTGGTGCTGTGCCCGCCGCCACGAATACCGAAGCTTTTGCACAGATAGGCGGCAACCGCGCTGGCATCGGGCGTGCCGCTGGAGCGCAGGCTGATGGTGACAGAGCCATTGCCCTGCACATACCATGCGCCGCCAAGTCCTGCGCCGGTTTTTTCGCCCTGCTGCACCAGCCATGTCGAGATATAACGCCCGAAATTTTGCACATCGGCATTCACAAGCGCGACCCAGACCGGCGCGCTGTTATCGGCAAGCGTGATTTGCGCGTACATGATGTTATCGTCCAGCTTGCTGATACGCGTATCCTGATCGTGCAAAATATTGCGGCCCAGCGCGACCATATCGTCAAGCGTCAGGTGCGACATCGCCACAAAAGATTGAAAGGCGGTATCGATACTGGTGATGTTTTTTGAATCGATCAGCGCGGCGGCGGCGTAATCATCCTCTGTTTCCAGCAGATTCTGGCCCAGATCCATTTTGGCGATCAATTTAAAAAACACCGGTGCGGGCGTATCGGGGAAAAGATATTCCCAGACCATATTCGCCGCAGACGGATGCTGCGCGTCAATGCGCAGGAAAAGTTCTGGCACACCCTCACCTTCGGGTGCGGTGAAGCCGAGCAGCGCCTCTGCCGCGCTTTTGTGGTGGTCGGCAACGATGACGCGTGTGGCGCGCGCGGGCGGCGTCAAAAGCTCGGTCAAAAAAGCGCGGGTGGGGGCAACATCGACAAAAACTACGTCGATGATGTCTGCACCGTCCGGCGTGCGCAGGTGGCCGCGGATGGTGGCTTCGGCTTCTTCGATATTGTGGTGACCGTAGGGGATGTAATCGATGCGCACATCGGCATCGTTGCCCCATTTACAAGATACCGCCCAGGCCGAGGCAAGGCCGTCAATACAATCCATGTGGTAGACGACAAGCAGGTGTCTATTGCTATTTGAATTCAAGGACTTCACCGTTTTATGCCGATTGTGCCGCCGGGCGGTAACGTGCCTGATATTGCCCCGTACGGGCCAGATCGGCAAGGGGGGATTATGGGTTGATTTTGATATGGAAACATTTTATACCTTGAAGGCTCAAATGAAAGGTCAAACAAATGGTTCTGGGTTTTAGCCAGAAAGAACGTAACGCCGTGCTATGGGCTGCTTTGCAAAGCGGCAAGCCCGAGCCGATCCGTCAGGCGATCAAGCGCGGCGGCGATCCGAATATGACCGTGCCGGAGGGCACCGGCAGCATTCTGGCCTGGGCCGCGGAGCAGTATTACAACAGCGATGCGCGTGAACGTTGCTATGTCTTGCTGGATGCCGGTGCCGACCCCAACAAGCCGAACGAAAATGGCAGCACGCCGCTGCATTTTGCCGCCCGCCGGTCACACCGCGACATCATCGCCAAAATGATGGAGAAGGGCGGCGACCCGCTGGTGCGCAACAAAAACGGCCAGACTCCGCTGTCGCATGTGATTTCCGATCGTGACTGGAACAGTCTGCAAATCATGATGACGGCCGAGGTGCTGGCGCGTCTGCCTCTACCCGTGGCGGGCGACCGCGACAGTTTCCAGCTTTTTTCGCTGGCGCGTGATATCATCGATCAGGGCGGTCATCCGCATTATTTCAAAACGCTTCTGGACAAAATACCGGATATTTCGCTGGGGCTGGAGGCCGGATACAGCCTCGCCCACAGCGCGGTTGCCCGCAATAATACGGCCATGCTGGATGCGCTGATGGCGCGCAGCGAATTTGATATCAACGCCGTCATCCGCGGCGGGCGCACGCTTTTGCACACCGCGCTCAGCAACAAAAACATGGATATGGCGCAAAGCCTGATTGCCAAGGGCGCGGATATCGCCGCCATGGATGCAAGCGGCCGCAGCGTGCTGGAAGCTGCCGCGCAGCAAGGTGCGATCTCCCTTATGAACCAGATCATGAAAAAACTGCGCGAGAAGACGGGGGAGGAGCAGGTCGATATCGACACGCTGAACCGCGCGCTGATCGCCGCCGCCGACAACGGCCATGCGCGCGCCGCCGAAGTGTTGATCCGCGCCGGTGCCGACAAAGACGCCGTGAATGCCAAAGGCGAAACGCCGCTGATTCTGGCGACCAAAGGCCAGCACAGCGAAGTCGTCAAAATGTTGATCGTGAAGCACGAAGTGGACACGCAAATCCCCGATGCTTCGGGCATGATTGCCTATGACCATGCGCTGGAACATAAAAAGAAAGGCAAGGCCGAGCTGGCCGATTACCTGATCCTGTTCCAGCCCGGGTATGAGCCGCCACCGCCGCCGCCACCGCCGCCGCCACCGGTCGATCACAGCCGCTATATCAAGGCCAGCGACTTTAGCGTCGATGTGAAAGAAAAAGGCCTGACGATGACCTTCAATTTCTGGACGCAGCAAGTCATTTACCGCGACCCCGAGGTCAAGCAGGGCAACAACATGACAATCGTGCGCTTTGATGACATCCAGCGGCAGGAATCAATTGCCGAAGCGCGCGAGATGCTGGAGCGCCTCGGCGGCAAACCACCCGCCTATGACGGAGTCGGTGCGCAGAAAAAAGGCAGATGGGCCAAGCCTGCGTGAAGATCCGTATGCGTGCAGAGAGCCCGTAAAGGAAGCTGGATCTCCCATTCCATTGAAAAAAAAGACAAAAATATCCAGATGGCGAGCCAGATTAAATAATATGAAAAACTATTGACGGGACGTTGAACATAAAATATAGTCTTTTTTCAAGCAGTGGATGTTCTCAGGCTTGCCGTGTTTAGTGTTTCCCGGCAGCTACCTATATGACGCCGTCCTGCAAAACCACCATGAATAGCTTTGTTTTGTTCGGGTGCGTTTTCTAAATGATCTTCTCCGTACATTTATAAAGCTTATAGAGCGCAGATTTTGTCACGTCTCATCGTGATGACGCGCGTTAAAACACTTGATAAGGAGATATGAACATGGAAAAAACTTTTAACAGGATAAACCAGTTCTTCAATCGATCAGTTTTTGCTGGCGTTGTCGTGTCGTGCGCCGGGGTGGGGATATTTGGGTACGGATCTTATCAATCCGTTCAGGTCATGTATGAAGACCGTACGACACAGACAGCTTCTAAGGCATTTCATGCATATCAAGCTGTTTTCAATAGCAGATCGCTGTCTCATGATGATAAGCAAGCGATTATCGACATGAAAAATAGAGACGCCCGCCGTTTGGAAGGCAATAGCAAAATGCTCAAAGGTCTATCGTTATTGTATATCGGTGGCATGATCGGCAGACGCAGAGAACAAACAGGCCCAAGGTAAGATGGCTTTTAACAGCGTTTGCTGAAAAGAGCTTTTACATCTTCGGCAGCGTGACGCCTTCTTGCTTCATGTATTTTCCCGCGCGGTCGGCGTAGGAAACTTCGCAGGGGCTTGCGCCTTGGAAGAACAGAAACTGCGCGATGCCTTCGTTGGCGTAGACTTTGGCGGGCAGGGGCGTGGTGTTGGAAATTTCCAGCGTCACCTGACCTTCCCATTCCGGCTCCAGCGGTGTGACGTTGACGATGAGGCCGCAGCGCGCATAGGTGCTTTTGCCCAAGCAAACCACCAGCACATCGCGCGGAATTTTAAACGTTTCAATCGTCCGGCACAGCACAAACGAATTCGGCGGAATGACGCAGACATCGGTTTTGCGCGTGACGAAACTGTCGTTGCTGAAATTTTTGGGGTCAACGATGGCGTTATCGACGTTGGTGAAAATCATGAACTCATCCGACAGACGGCAGTCGTAGCCATAGGACGACAGGCCGTATGAAATCACGCCTTCGCGTTTCAGCCGCTCTTCGAATGGCTTGATCATGCCGTTTTCAAGTGCTTGTTCGCGGATCCAGCTGTCGGGCATGATGGGCATTGTCAGTCTTCCTTTTTAAGCGTTGCGTCTTTATGTGTTGTGTCGGCAGCGGATGCGGCGCGGGTTTTGCTCTGCTGTTTGCGCTTCATCAGGTTGGCGCGCAGCGCGGAGGCGCGCGCTTCGGCTTTTTTGCTGGCGGCGCGCGTTTGGGTTTTCTGTGCGGTGTCGCGCGGTGCGCCTGCTTGGGGATTGTCATCTTTGGTCATGCCGACACCCTAGCGATTGCGCGGGGGCGGGGTCAAGTGCGGCGACAGACCCGCCCAAGTCTTTGCTGATTCCGGAGCATTTTTAAACTGATTCCGAGCATATGCCCTAAATAAATTTATATTATTCAATGGGTTGATAGTTTGTTGTGGACGCGGTGCATAAGTACCCCTAGGCTTTAATTGCAGGCACAAAGGGACGCAAAACCCGGCGGGGCTGCAAAGAGTTCAACAACCAAAGGAAACTGTATGACGAATTGGCTTAAAAAAATCTTTGACCGTGTTTCGGGCCGTACTGCTGCACCGGAGCAAAATAACGAAACCCTCGCCGAACGCATGAACCGCGTCTCCGGCCATAGCCAAGAAGCCCGCGAAGCAGCGCGTGAAATCGTCCGAAACGATGCCGCCCGCGCAAAAGCCCGCGAAACCGCCCAGCGCAAACGCCGTAATACCTCAGCGCCCGGCTATGGCTCCACTTCCCGCCGTACTGCCGATGATACCTATATCCACAGCCCGATTTGGTACTCTTCGGGTGATAGTGGCTCTTCGGGCGGCTATAGCAGTGGTGACAGCGGTGGTTCCTGCGGTGGCGGCGGCGGAGGTGGCGGGGAATAGCCCCTCTCTCTCTGAACGATCCGCTTCCTTTTAACTCTCAGCAGGCGCTGCCACAGGCAGGCGCCTTTTTTAATGCCCGAAACAGGGCGCCGTGCCGGCCCGCTTCCTGCGGCAAGCCCATGAAAAGCTGCGTAAAATCAACTGATTTACCTGTGCGGAAACGATGCTTGTTTATTTTGGAAAAGTGGTGTAACTTGCGCCCCTGTCCGGTCACCCCGCAGGGGGTTCACGCCGCGCGCTGTTGTAGCTCAGTGGTAGAGCACTCCCTTGGTAAGGGAGAGGTCGTGAGTTCAATCCTCATCAACAGCACCATTTTTTAATCCACGCTCTTGTTATCTTTTCGCTTCTGCATCAGTTTATTCGGGTACAGAAAGGCTTCGTATGACAGAAAACCAAATCACGCAGCAGGCATCGGCGGCAGAAGACCGGCTTTGGGCGGCTTTTGCGGGGGCTATTGCCGGCAGCGGTTCCGCGCTGGGGGCGATTGTCTTTGCCTATATGATTGTCGATGAAGCGGGCATCGCGGGCGCGATCCTGTGCGGCACGCTGTCTGCGGCGCTGGCTATTCCGGTTGCGCGGCGAAAAGTAAAACAGGCACGGCCGTTTGCCGCCGCGGCGGGTTTCTTTACGCCCATTATTGCCGTACTGCTTGTTTTTCTCTGATAAAATTTATTCGGGCTGCATCGGCTCCAGCGCAAAATTCCAGGATGATCCTTGCGCGGTGATACAGGCAGTCAGGTCGTGATTGACGGTGAGGGATACCCATTCGCGCCGCTCGCGGCTCATAAACCACATATGCACGATACCTGTATTGTCCACCGCATCGGCCAGATAGCCAAGGCGGCGCTGTGATACGATAATCTTCAAAAGATCATCCAGCTTCTGGCACGGGATTTGTGTGGCGGAGGTAGCGGTGACGGCAGCCAGAGCGGCTTCTTCTTCGGCGTTTTGTTTTTCGCGCGCTTTTTCGGCGGCCAGCTGTTCGGCTTTTTCGCGTGCGGCTCTGGCGCGCACGGAATCTTCCACTCTTATGCGCGACGCTGCGTCGGGGTTGCTGTCGAACATTTTGCGGCCGGCTTTCAGGCGGTGATCCAGCAGATAATTTTCATGACCGCCGCCGTCTTGTGCCACCGCACCGGCAGATAAAAAGACCGCAAAAATAACAAAACTGCAGATCAAAATACTCAGGCGTGCGGGGGTTTTCACGTTTCCGTTCCCCCGACGGTCAGGCCATCGATGCGCAGCGTGGGCTGGCCGACGCCAACGGGCACGCTCTGCCCTTCCTTGCCGCAGGTGCCGATGCCGTCATCGAGTTTCATGTCGTTGCCGATCATTTTTACTTTGGTCAGGGCATCCGGCCCGTTGCCGATGAGTGTCGCCCCCTTGACCGGCGCGCCGATCTTGCCGTTTTCGATCAGATAGGCTTCGGAGGCTTCGAAGACGAATTTGCCGGAGGTGATATCTACCTGCCCGCCGCCGAAGTTGACGGCATAAAGGCCTTTTTTGACGGAAGCGAGAATTTCATCGCGGCTATGCGTGCCGTTCATCATGACGGTGTTCGTCATGCGGGGCATGGGGTGGTCGGCATAGCTTTCGCGGCGGCCATTGCCCGTGGGTTTCACGCCCATCAGCCGCGCGTTCATACGGTCTTGCAGATAGCCGACAAGGATGCCGTCTTCGATCAAAACGTTGCGCTGCGACGGCGTGCCTTCGTCGTCGATGGTGATGGACCCGCGGCGGTTCGGCAGTGTGCCGTCATCCACAACAGTGACGCCGCGCGCGGCAACCTGCTGCCCGATCAAGCCTGAAAAGGCAGATGTCAGTTTGCGGTTAAAATCGCCTTCCAGCCCGTGGCCGATCGCTTCGTGCAGCAATATGCCCGGCCAGCCAGCGCCCAGCACCAGCGTCATCTCGCCTGCGGGTGTGGCCACGGCATCAAGGTTGACCAGCGCCTGACGATAGGCTTCGTCAACCGCGCCTTTCCACGTGGAGGCATCAAAAAGACTGTCATAGCTGTAACGGCCGCCCATGCCGTGATAGCCGTCTTCCATCCTGCCATTTGCATCTTCGACATAGACGGAGACATTGATACGCACAAGCGGGCGGATGTCGGCGCTTTTGCTGCCATCGGCACGCAAAATCTGCACGGCCTTCCATGAGGCCGCCAGCTGCACCGATACCTGCTTCACGCGGCTGTCTTTAGCGCGGGCATATTGGTCGATGTCCTGCAGCAGCTTGACTTTTTGTTCAAACGGAATTTGCAAAAGCGGGTTGTCGTCGCTGTACAGCTGATGGTTGGTTTTTTGTGGTGCCATGTCCATCGTACCGCCATATCCCTGCGCCACCGTGCGCACGGTGTCACCGGCGCGGGCGATGGCGGTTTCGGTCAGCTCGGTTGAATGGGCATAGCCGAAATTCTCGCCCGCGACAGCGCGCAGGCCAAAACCCATATCGGTGTCATAGGTGCAGGTTTTGAGCCGGCCGTCATCCCAGCTGAAAAATTCGGACTGCACGTATTCAAGATACAGTTCCCCGTCGTCGGCACCGCCAAGGTTTTGCGCGACCAGTTTTTCAACTGCCTGCGGATCCATGCGGTTTTTGGTATAAAACAGGTCGTCGGTGATTTTGACATGCGCGGGCATTGGGCTTCCTTTTTAATCCAGCCATTCAAAATAGCATCCGCCCCCAAAAAGGCGAGAATAAACATGAAAGCGCAGGGAAAAGCAGCGGCGGCACGTATCACTGACAGAATATGCAGAGAGAAGTTAAGGGGAGTTTCACATGATCTGGGAATTATTGGGATCGGACAAACGGGTGGAGGCCGCCTTGGCGCAGCAATCAGGCAAAGATTACGATATTGCCCCCAAAGAGCTGCCGCCCGCGGCGGAGGCGCCGGCAGAGGATTTCCGCGCTGCAGCAGAGGTTTCTGCCATGCTGCGCTACCGCACCCCGCGCGCATAAGGGCTTTTGCCTGTGCCTTCGATGGGCTAGAGTATGCCTCTGTATAAGTTCACCACAGAGGGGATACCCCGATGAATGCAGACGCTAGGGCCAAAGGCCACCGCCTTGTTGTCGCCGCCGCCAAAGGCGAGGCAGAGGCCGTGAAGGCTGCGCTGGAAGACGGCGCCGATGTGCATTTCGAACAGGATCTGCCGCTGCGCAGTGCCGCCTTTACCGGCCAGATCGACTGCCTGAAGATACTGGTTGCCGCGGGTGCCGATGTGTCGGCCCAGTTCCACGAAGCGCTTTTTGTCGCTGCCAAGGCAGGGGACCGCGAGATGGTGGATTATCTGCTCGATCAGGGCGGAGATCCGGTTATCGTTATGAAATTTCACGATAAAAAATTGGACACGGCCAGCCGTGACCTGCTGACGGGGCGCGGCTTGCGCGATTCTTTTGAAAAAGCAAAGCAAGATCAAGACTTTATTGCGAATCTGGCCGAAGAAGCGCAGCGCAGCGGCCTTAAATTCAACCGCCGTCCGCCCGCGCCCTGACGTCTAAAATCATAGAAATCAGGTGCTTAATCATATACACTCGTTCTTAGGGGTTGACTTTAACTTTTCATTAACATAATGTACGCGCAGATTTGAAGAGCGAGCCGCCCCTGCAAGGAATGCAGACAAAAGCGAAAAGAATTTGACGGCTCCCCAATCGAAGCCAAGGAGTAAGAAAATGTTCTGGAGATGGTTTGTATCCGACCGCAAGGTTCTGGAAGCGCTGGCCGAGTCCCGCGAAACCTATGATATCTGCCCCAATGTTATTCAGGCCCCCGCCAATATGGACGAGGAACAGCCAACCGTGGACGAAAACGGCAAGCCGCGCCTGACGCTATGGACGGATTTCGAGTATTCCAAAGAAGAAGCCGACCTGAAGATCGAGGAATACTGGGCCAGCGTGGCTGCGAACAAAAGCCGCTAAAGCGGCTCAGCCTGCATTTGCGGGCAATCCATAAACAAGAGATACACAAGCGGACAGCGCCTTTTCAGGCCTGCTGACCGCGCGCTGTTATTCGTCCGATGGGCCAGGTTTATTTATCAGCATTGAGTGACTTTGACCGTTGCTCTAGAATCCCCACAGATCAATTTCTGTGGGGATTCTTCTTATGTCTGTCTTTGCCTCGCGCCTTGCTGCCACTTCCGCCGAGTTTCTGGCCAATCGGGAGGCGATGGAAAACATCGTTGCCGATTTCAAATCAAAACTGGGCGAGATCGAAAAAGGTGGCGACGAGAATGCCCGCGCCAAACATCTTGCGCGCGGCAAAATGCTGCCGCGTGACCGCGTGCGCCATCTGATCGATCCGGGCGCGCCGTTTCTTGAATTCTCTGCCTTCGCCGCGCATGGCGTCTATCCCGACCATGTACCGGGCGCGGGGATGATCACGGGCATCGGCCGCGTATCGGGGCAGGAATGCGTGATTGTCGCAAACGATGCCACCGTCAAGGGCGGTACGTATTATCCGCTGACCGTCAAAAAACACCTGCGCGCGCAGGAAATTGCGCAGCAGAACAATCTGCCCTGCGTTTATCTGGTGGATAGCGGCGGCGCGTTTTTGCCGCTGCAAGATGAGGTCTTTCCGGACAAGGAACATTTCGGCCGCATCTTTTACAATCAGGCGAATATGTCGGCCATAGGCATTCCGCAGATTGCCGCGGTCATGGGCAGCTGCACGGCAGGCGGCGCCTATGTGCCGGCGATGTCGGATGAATCGATCATTGTTAAAAATCAGGGCACGATCTTTTTGGGCGGGCCGCCGCTGGTGAAGGCGGCAACAGGCGAAGAAGTCTCCGCCGAAGATCTTGGCGGCGCTGATGTGCATTGCCGCCAGTCCGGCGTGACGGACCACTATGCGCAAAACGACGGCCATGCGTTATCGATCGTGCGCCGTATCGTGGGTAATCTGAACCGCACCAAAAACGTCGGTCTGGCCGTGCGCGCGGCGGCGGAGCCGAAATACGACCCGTCCGAAATCTACGGCATCATCCCCAAAGACAGCCGCAAGCCGTTTGATGTACGCGAGATTATCGCCCGCATCGTCGATAACAGCGAATTTGACGAATTTAAAAAACTCTATGGCGAAACGCTGGTCTGCGGCTTTGCGCATCTGTTTGGCTATCCGGTCGGTATCATCGCCAATAATGGCATTTTGTTTTCGGAAAGCGCGCTCAAAGGGGCGCATTTTGTCGAACTGTGCTGCCAGCGCGGCATTCCGCTGATCTTTTTGCAAAACATCACGGGCTTTATGGTGGGCCGCGCCTATGAAGCGGGCGGTATCGCCAAAGACGGCGCCAAGCTGGTGCATGCGGTGTCCTGTGCGCAGGTACCAAAGCTCACCGTACTCATCGGCGGGTCTTTCGGCGCGGGCAATTACGGCATGTGCGGGCGCGCGTTCAATCCACGGTTCCTCTTTACTTGGCCGAATAGCCGTATTTCGGTGATGGGCGGGGAGCAGGCGGCAAGCGTGCTGGCGCAAGTCAAAAAAGACGCCATGGCTGCCAAAGGCCAGATCTGGCCTGCCGCCGAAGAAGACGCCTTCAAAAAACCCATCCGCGACCAATACGAAACGCAGGGCCATCCGTATTACGCCAGCGCGCGCCTGTGGGATGACGGCATCATCGACCCCGCCGATACGCGCATGGTGCTCGGCCTGTCACTCTCCGCCGCGCTCAACGCCCCCATCGGCAAACCGCAATTCGGTGTTTTCAGGATGTAATATATGACCAAGGCGTCAAAACTTTTTGTCTTTGCCGAGTTTATTCATTCCTGTTTTGTGCGCGAGGGCGTAAAGCGCGGAATGATTTCATCGGCGGATCCCGAAAAGATAACCGCAGAACAGCTGTCAGACTATAACCAGTACAAGATAGCGGTGTCAGTTGTGATGCTTTGTCTGGTCGGCTTTTTGCTTTACATGCGGGCCTGGAGCATTGTTGTCTATGTGGTGGCCGGCCTTTGTGCGCGCGCGCATGCGGAGAATATATACGCCAGATTGGCACCGCAATTATCCGGCCTGACCTCTTATCATGTTGACTCCCTAAAAGAGGCCAGAGAGCAAGACGTATTTACCGATCTTGATAGTGCCGCGCCCGCCGCCGAAGCTTCTTCCGGTAGTGGCCCGTGGGTTGTCTATGTGATCGATGCCGATGGTGCCGAAAAAAGACTGCCGCGCCGCTTTGAAACCGATAGTGCGGCGCAGGTTTATGCAGACCTGCAGCTTGTTTTATCCCGCGGCAAAATCAGCCACAGCGGCGTGACTTACGCGCCGGAGAAATAGACAATAAAAAATCAAGGCTTGGCCAAAAACCAGAGCTTGGCCAAAAATCAGGGTTTGGCTGGTTTGGCCGGTGCCGCGGCGGCGCTCTGGGCGGGTTGTTTCTGCGCGGGTGCGGCGGGCGATGCGACGACTTCGGCGGGCAGGGGCTTGCTGCTCCAGTATTGCGCTTCGAAAGCGTCTTTGGGGATGTCGCCTTTTTTGATGACCTCGGCCAGTTTGCGCGCATCCATGGCGGTGCCGGTCAGGGCGTGTTCGGCGGTTAAAAACGCGCTGACATTTTTTTTGGACAGATAATTCCCCATGCTGTCGCCAGCGGTGAATGTCCATTGTGACAGGTCGGCCTTTTCCAGGGGCATGGCGATGACGGTGCTGCCGCCTTTGGCCATGGCTTCGCGCACTTTCTCGTAATCGTTGGTAAGGGCGAAAAACGTCGGGTTTTTGCGGTCGCGCGCAATATCGTTGTTATCGGCGAAATCACGCAGCCAGTTGTCGGCATCGCGGCGCTGCGCGTAATAGGTCTCTTGCGGACGGTTGCCGTTTTCATCGGCGGGGCCGGTGCCGCGGTGCGGGTGGATTTCTTTCATTTTGGCGATGGCGTCTTTTTCCGGCAGATCCATCAGCGACGCCATCGGGCCGTGCGCCGCGTCATAACCACGCAGCAGATACCAGCCCTTCAGGCTTTCGGTATCCGGAGCTTGCGGTGTTTCCGCCGCGGGAGTGTTGCCGAACTTGCTTTTCAAATCACGCCCCCTTTGCGGCGTTAATCTTTTGTTAAGAAATGCAGATTTTATTATAACAAATATCTGTAAAACCGGCAAGCCGTCCAGCGCCACGGAAAATTAACAATTTTGCCATAAGATACAAATGTCCATCGAGGGAGCGGCATGACAGAAAACCATACGGCAGAGACCCCGCCCAAAGCCTTCAAGCGATTTATATCGACCGAGCGCGACCATATCGTGCAGGTGATGGAAAAACTGGCGCGTGCGCTGCCCGAGAATGTTTTGGATGATCCGCAAAACCCGCTGCTGGTCAGCGTGAAGGGGGCGCGCTGTATCGGCAAATCGCTTATTCCGGCTGTGTTCCGCGAGGCCCTGCTCGGTACGGCGCCGCTGCTGGAAGGACGCGCCGAGTTTGACGAACGCTGGAAGGGAACATCCAAAGACGGCAAGCCGCTTGAAATCGGCTTTGTCAATCTGATCTGGCCGTTCATGGATATGTCGGATGATTTGCAGGCGCTTTATCCCAAAGACCAGATAAGACCCAGCAAGCAGGATGTGGCCGATGCCTATCTGTCGCAGCGCAAGCAGGGCGGTGTGACGTTTGTCAGTTTTGCCGAGCGCGCAGAAAAACTCGCCCCCGGCATGGTGATTGAAATGCTCTATGAAAGTCTACCCAAACATCTGCCGGAAGAAAAACGTCTGTCACAAAAATTCTTCAAGGCGATGTGCGACAACAGCCTGTCGCCCTGGCTGCGTATTGTGAAGATCGAGGTATCCGATCCGCGCCTGCTGCAATCCGAAAAATTCATGAAAGCGCTATCGTCCTTGCGTGCTGTCTATAACGCGCCGCCGCGCAAAAACCCTGCCTGCGCGGCGAAACCCGCCGTGAAACCGGCGGCTTGGGGCGTCTAGTGCCATATTGAAGCTGATTCCGTGAAATCATCTTTCTTGGACGGCAGCGACGGTTTTCGCTATAAACGTATATTCCTCTCTTCTCTCTGCCAGTCAGGTTTCACATGAGCGAACAAACAGTTCTTTACGGCCTTGCAGGCGGGGTCGCCACGATTACGCTGAACCGTCCCGAATTGCACAATGCCTTCAACGAAATCGTGATCGGCGAACTGACACGGCTTTTTGAAAAGGCCGGCGAGGACAAGTATGTGCGCGCCGTGGTGCTCCGCGGCGAGGGCAAAAGCTTTTCCGCGGGCGGCGATCTCAACTGGATGCGCCGTATGGCCGATTACACCTATCAACAGAACGTCACCGATGCGATGCGTCTGGGCACGCTGCTCAAGACCATCAACACCCTGCCCAAACCGACGATTGCGCTGGTGCAGGGGAATGCCTTTGGCGGCGGGGTGGGGTTGACGGCGTGCTGCGATATCGCCATTGCCGAAGAGGGCGCGCAGTTTTGCCTCTCCGAAGTGCGTATCGGATTGATCCCCAGTATCATCGCACCTTATGTGATGGCGGCCATCGGGCCGCGTCAGGCGCGGCGGTATTTTATGACGGCGGAGCGGTTTGACGCGCGGGTGGCAGAGCGCATCGGGCTTGTACACGAAGTCTGCCCCAAAGGTATGCTCGATCAGGCGCAGGAAATGATTGTAACCGCACTGCTCGACGGCGCGCCGCAAGCGCAAAGACGCGGCAAGAACGTTATTCTCGGCATCGCCGGACGCCCGATTGACGACGAGATGATAAAATTCACAGTTGAACAAATCGCCGAAGCGCGCGCCTCCGACGAGGGTAAAGAAGGTCTCAGTGCCTTCCTCAATAAGTCGGAACCCGCTTGGCGCAGGAAGCCTTGAGGCGAAGGACAAAAAATGACCATTGATCTGATTAACGCGCAAGGCCATCTGCGCCCTGTTCTTAAAATCCTGACCGATTACCCGCGTGACGATCTGGCGCATGACGAAGTGCATCAATCTCTGGTCACGGCCTGCATGAAACGCCGCATTGATTTCGCCAATCTGGATGTGGGCGCCATTCCAGGGATGGATACGGTGACGTCAGGCTTCAAGACGGCGCAGCTGGTTTTAACTTCCCGCCTTGGCTTTGGTCATATTTTCCACACCAATTGCGCGCCGCGCAAAAATATCGTCAGCGTCAAAAGCTCCGGCGAGAAAATCGTGCTCGGTATGACGCGCAGCGGCGTGACGCTGCTGGCCGTCAATGCGGGTTATACCCTCGCGCATTTTCAGGCGGCGGCCAAAAGCGGTGATATCGCATTTTTTCAGACGGATGTGCCGCATAGTGGTTCGCAATTCCGATCGCGTGATTTCTTTCCCGATGCGATGGCCGAACTGGCCGCGCATCTGGCCCTGCAAACCCAAAATATGGGCGCCGCAAAAATAGAAACCCTGCTGTCTGAAGGCCGCATGGGCGATATCCTTGCGGGTCTTTCCTATTTGCGCGAACCGCTGAACCACGCCGCCTTGCCACAAATCGCGCAGGGCACGGCCTGCTATGTCGATAATTTCGGCAATATCAAATTGAATTACCATCACAGCCGTCTGCTTTCCCAGCATCCGGCGGGCACGACGCTGGTTTTGGCGCTGGGGCATTCGGTATCGGATGCGGTGGTGGGGAATACGGGTTTCAGTCAGGGCGAGGGCATCTTGGCGATCACCGCAGGTTCGTCCGGATGGGCGCTGGGCGGCGGCGCGTCTGAGCCTTTCTCCGAAATCTTCCTGCGCGGCGGCCGTGCCGAAAGCCATTTCAGCGGCTTCCGCCCCGGTGACCCTGTGCTGGCTGTGCGCAAAGAAGACCTGCGCGCGGTATGGGAAGTTTTGCAGGGCGCAGACCGCGCGGTTTCCGAACGTCTTGATCTTTACAACATATCCGATGCGCGGCTGATCCAGATGCTGTCCTGGGCGAAGCTGATCCGTGACGGTTTTGATACCGCGGAGCTGCGTAAATCTCTCGATGCCGGTGACCTGCTCGCGCGGCTGGCTGCATAATTTTTTTATTTAAAAGGAAAATCATATGACCGATCTGACGCTGGAGCAGCCGCCCGAAGCCACGCCGCCGCAACCCACCGAGGCACAGCCGCAGGCAATGGCCGCACAATCTGTCGCCGGCGGCCGCGTAACCGTCAAGGCCAACCGCATCGGCTACAGCGGGCAGACAGGCAGCGTCTATAAAATCTGGCTTTTGAATATTTTCCTGACCGTGATTACCCTGGGTATTTACAGTTTTTGGGGCAAAACGCGGATGCGCCGCTATCTGACGGGCAGCTTCAGGCTCGGCGGCGACAATTTTGAATATACCGGCACGGGTAAAGAGCTGTTTATCGGCTTCCTCAAAGTTTTGCCTGTGGTGATTGCGCTTTATGCGGCCGCATTCTTTTTGCCCCATCAGCTGGTGATGGTTATTTACCTGCCCATCCTCTATCTTTTCCCTGTGGCGATTTTTATGGCGATGCGCTATCGCCTCAACCGTCTGACATGGCGGGGCATTCGTGCGCGGCTGACGGGCAGCCCTTTCCGTTTTGGTGGTTTCGCGCTGTGGCGGATGTTTTTGAATATCGTATCCTTTGGCATTCTCATCCCTGCATCGGATATTGCGACCTACGGCTATATGGCCAACCGTGCGGGTATCGGTAATGTGCGGGCAAAGTTTGACGGCAAAGTCGCCGCCCTGATCCGCACGCATATCGTGACCCTGATTTTGTGTGTGGTGAGCATCCTTGGTACCGTCGGTGCTGTTATGGGGATTGCCTATCTCAGTGTTTCCAGCGGAACGGGAGACCTTGGGCGAGCTGCATCGCAGGTGGCAGACCGTTTTGGGCGGATGCAGGCCATGTCTGCTGCTGCGCCGGTAGGTATTATTCTGTCGATCTTTGTCGTGATCATGATTCGCAGCTATTATCACGCAGCCCTGATGCGTGAAAAGATGCGCGGGCTGACACTGGGCAAAATCCGTTTTAAGTGCACCGCAACGGGTTTTGATGTGCTGAAGCTGCGTCTTGGCAACTTGCTGATTATCGTCTTTACGCTGGGGCTTGGCTTCCCTGTTGTTATTCAGCGCCGCATGCGTTTTATGGCGGATAAGCTGATCGTCGGTGGTGATCTGGATGATGCACAAATGATGCAGGCCGCACGCGAAAGTGGCGCAGCGGGCGAGGGACTGGACGATATCTTTGGCATCGACGCCGATCTTGGTATCGGCTAAGGACGGCGATGGCGCTTAAAGCCCGCTTTTTTGACGGCGTCCAGTCCAGACCGCAGACGGTGATGCTGGCTGTGTCGGAAACCACGCTGCGCTTGACGCCGGATGACGGCAGCGCGCCCGTGCTTTGGCGTTTTGAGGATATTGTCCTTCTGGATAGATATGACGCCGCGCATCCGGGGCGGCTCAGCGCGCGGCAGACACCGGATGCGCGCCTGCTGATTGACAGTGCCGCGGGTTGGCGGGCGATTGCGCCGCATCTTGTTTCGGCAAAAAACCATGGCGCCAGTCTGTCGGCTTCATGGGGCACGCTTGCAGTCTATGCTGTGCTGGCCGTGCTTTTTGTGGTCTTGGTGGCCTATTACGTGCCGCGCGGCGCGGCGCATCTGGCGGTCTTTGTACCGGAGAGCGCGGCAGACAGTCTGGGACGGCAAGTGGTGGCCAGCCATTTCAAATATCCGGTCTGTGTTGATCCGGCGGGGCTGGCCGCCTTTGCCAAGCTGCGCGCACGGCTGGAAACCGGACTTGAAATACCGCTTGCCTATAAGCCGATTGTTGTCAAAAACGCACAAACGAATGCCTTTGCGGCCCCCGGTCATTATGTTGTTGTTTTTTCCGGCCTGATCGATGGCGTGGGCAGCATGGATGAATTTGCAGGCGTGCTGGCGCATGAACTGGGGCATGTGCACTACAACCATCCCATGCGCTCGATGATGCGCTATATGGGCTTTAGCTTTATGATGACGATGATGGTCGGTGACAGCCGCGTGATGGATGCTGCCGGTCTGATCAACGCAATGCGTTTCAGCCGCGCAGATGAAGCGGCCGCGGATGATTTTGCGATTGATGTGCTGGAGCGGGCGGGGCTGAATGCTGCCCTGTTTGCCGATTTTTTTGAGCGTCTCGGCGGCAAGCATGAAAAATCGCATTCGATGCTTCAATATATGTCGTCACATCCGGCAAGCGCCGAGCGTGTAAAGGTCATCCGTGCCAAAGCCCTGCCGCCGCCGCAAGACGCGGCGCCCGCCCTCAGCGCGGCAGAATGGGAAAGCTTTAAAAAGATATGCAGCGAAACGATGCCGATCGAAGAATGGCTGCAAAAACAGGACAGCAAAGACAAAAAGGAATAACAACATGCCGGTGACTGATTTCAACGCCTATCAAAAAGAAGCCATGAAAACCCGCATTTATCCGGCGGAGGATAATCTGGTCTATTCCGCCCTCGGCCTTGCAGGCGAAGCGGGGGAGCTGGCGAATAAAGTCAAAAAGATTATCCGCGGCGATCAAAACCGTGATGATCTGGTCGCTGGTATCAAGGGCGAAATGGGCGATGTGCTGTGGTATCTGGCCGCGCTGGCCGAAGACATCGGCGTCGATCTGGCCGAGATTGCCGAGGAAAACATCGAGAAAATCAAAAGCCGCCAGTCACGCGGCGAAATCCGCGGCGCAGGTGATAACCGCTAGCGGGCGGGCGTTTTCGGTTTTGCGTTGATGCCGTGCAGGACGCCTTGTGCCTGTGTTTTTTCGTTCATATCAAAAAGGGCGATGCGCACTTTGTCCCAGTAAGGGCCATTGAGCAGGACGGGCGCTTTGCCGTTCATGATGACCTGTTCCATCAAATAGGGGCTCATATAGGCATCGGCGGTGCGGGCGCTGTGATAACCGAGCTGGCCGGAGAGGATTTTTTCTGCCAGCGGCCGCAGCGCTTCTTCGGGTGAAGTGCGGCGAAAATCACTGCTCCGGATGGCGGGCAGGGCACTGACGATGCCGTTGACAACACTTTCATGCGGGGACGTTTCGGATGCAATGCGCGCGGCCAGTTCAACGGCCTGCCGCGCCGGCACGCCTGAGAGGTCATTGAGCCGCGCAAGTTCGGCCAGCCGTTCAAGGCCAAAGCTGGTGTAATGCCCACTGTCGCCATGCTCCAGCAAGCCCTTCGTGCGTTGCCACGCCAGAAGATCGATATCATCCGCACTGCCCATGAAACGCGACAGGTGGCGCAGTCCTGCATAAATATCCGCGCCGGTTTCGGCATAGATAATTTCGGTCGGTGAATGGCGGTTGCTGTAGTAATACGCGCCTTCAACGAGCATATGGCCCAGTTCATGGTCCATGATGCCGACGATGTTTTTAAGGTTATCGCGCACCGGATCGGCGAACATCTGCATGTGGTGCGGCCCGTTGTATACCAGCAGGGCGAGATTGTGCTTGCCGTCAAAATGCGCGACAGAAGTGCCCACATTTTCGTAGCTGACCATCAGATCGCCCAGATATCGATGCAGCTCTTTTTGGCTGTTGAATCCGGCTTTCGCGGGATCGATGCTCATATGTATCATATCTTCGGGAATATTCAGGATGGCGAAATGCCCTGCAATTTCGGGGAAGGCTTGTGTCGTTTCGCGCGTAAAGGCATTGAAGACGCCGGAGAGGGATTTTCTCTCCACCGCTGCACTGACTGTCTCGTTCGAAAAATCTGTCCCTGCCGCCGTCATGCCGCCCGTGATTCCCTGTTTTGACATTATATTATACATAAACGGTTAAATATTCGCAAACAGCTGTTTGCGCAGGTGCGGCCTCAGCCAATCGCCAGTTTCAGCGGTTTGGCGGGGCCGGCGGGGGTGGTGGGCGCGCGCGGGTCGGCGGCTTTGCGGCACAGGCTGTCGACGTTTTCCTGCCATTCGGCAATCAGGCTATGCAGGCCAAAGGCAGCGGCCTTCTCTTCGAATTTCTGCGTCATCTCCTGGCGCACAGACTCGTCAAGGCGGATGGTGGTGCCGTTGATCTCGACGCCCGCGGGGTGCAGCAGGGGTCTGAAAACGCTCAGCCCGACCTGAAAAGCAAAGCGGTCTTCGGTCGCAAGTGCGGTCTGGGCAAAAGCGGTCAGTTTTTGCTGTGTGTCTTCACCGATGGGGAAAAGCTCGCCCCGTCCGCGAAAGCGTCCATAGATATAACGCGCATTGTCGAGGGTCTCTTCATCCGGTGCATGGGCATGGGCGAAATCTGCGGCTGTCTTGGCGATATCGGCGCCGCGCGCGGGGGCGTCTTTTTCTGTCGTCAGATGGTCCGAGACGATGGCTTCGATACTGGTCGATGTCATATGCACCGGCACGCCGGAGGCAACAAAGCGGTAGGCCCGCGCCCAGCTGTTGACCAGCGGCAGCAGTATATCATGCTTGTTTTCTTGCAAATGCATCATTGTGGCAAAGCCGTCGGCTGCGTTTTCGGGATATGGTTTGCCTTTTGGCATCAGCCCGAAAGCGTCCTTTACAACAAGGTGCCCCAGTTCATGGTGATAGGCAAAAGCCTGCGCCTGCGCGCGCGGCGCGGTGACAGACAAGGTGCTGATAAACATATCGTGCGGGTTTAAAATCAGCGTCTTCGGCTCTAAAAGCGAGAGCGGCTGAAAAGCGTAGCAACTGTCTTCCTGTATCGCTTTGCCTATCTTCGAATGCAGGGACGCGGGAGTGAGAGCCGCCGCAAGCCTTGCCGTCCAATGACCATAGGTTTTGTGCGGTGTCTCTGTGCTCAGAAATATCGCCTTGGATTTGAGAGCCGGAAAACGCTCCAGCGTCAGCTTTGTCGCTGCCGCGAAATCGAAAAAACGCGACATTGCCGGTTGCTCCGGCGCGGCGGGTATGGCGCTGTCATTCTCTCTTGTCATGTGCGTTGCGCGAGCCTCTTTGGCTCTATGTTATACATAAACCGTTAAGAAAGCCAAAACGTGCCCAAGGCGGGTTGGGGCTGTTTAAAAAGACGATAATATTCAGCGTCTTAAATCACCCGCTCCGCGTTTACGCCGTTGATATGGGGCGGGTCAGGCTTTATAGTCTTGGGGTGCTTACATCAAAAGGATCTGCCCGCGTGACGATCAAAAAAATCCTTGTCGCCAACCGTGGAGAAATCGCCTGCCGCGTCATGCGCAGCTGCCGCGATCTGGGAATTTCCACTGTGGCGGTTTATTCCGAAGCAGACAGTGCCGCGCTGCATGTCGATATGGCTGACGAAGCCGTGCTGATCGGGCCGCCTGCTGCGCGCGAAAGTTATCTGGACATCGGTAAAATCATCGCTGCGGCAAAAGCGACGGGGGCAGATGCCATTCACCCCGGATATGGTTTTTTGTCGGAAAACGAAGATTTCGCCGAAGCGATTGCCAAGGCAGGGCTGATTTTTATCGGCCCGCCGGTGGCCGCCATCCGCGCGATGGGCGGTAAATCCGAAGCCAAGGCGCTGATGGAAAAAGCCGGTGTACCCTTGGTACCGGGTTATCACGGCGATAATCAGGATGAAAAATTTCTTGCTTCCGAGGCGCAAAAAATAGGCTATCCGCTGCTGATCAAGGCTTCCGCCGGTGGCGGGGGCAAGGGCATGCGCGTGGTTGAAAAACCCGAAGAATTTGCCGAAGCGCTTGGCGCGGCGCGGCGCGAGGCCAAGGCGGCCTTTGGCGATGATCATGTATTGATCGAAAAATATCTGACGCGTCCGCGGCACGTTGAAATACAGGTTTTTGCCGACCGCGCCGGCAATACGGTTTATTTGTTCGAACGCGATTGTTCTATCCAGCGGCGCCATCAAAAAGTGATTGAAGAAGCGCCCGCGCCCGGACTTGCGCCCGAAACCCGCGCCAAAATGGGGGCGGCGGCGGTTGCGGCGGCCAAGGCCATCGGCTACGAAGGAGCGGGCACTGTCGAATTCCTGCTGGATACCGACGGGTCTTTCTATTTCATGGAAATGAACACGCGGCTTCAGGTCGAACATCCGGTCACGGAAATGATCACGGGGCTGGATCTGGTCGCGCTGCAAATCAGCGTGGCGGAGGGGCAGGATTTGCCCTTTACGCAGGATGATCTGGCGATTGACGGCCATGCCATCGAAGTGCGGCTTTATGCCGAAGACCCCGCAAATCATTTTCTCCCCGGCGCGGGGCAGATACAATACCTGTCCTTCCCGCTGCAAAGAGAGGCGGTGCGCGTTGATACCGGCGTGCGCGAAGCGCCCTTTGGCGACGGTGATGTGATTTCGATCCATTATGACCCGATGATTGCCAAAATCATCGTGCATGGCGCGGATCGGGCGCAGGCGATTGAACGCCTGTCGGCGGCGCTGGCCGATACGCATGTCGCAGGGCCAAAAACCAATTTGAATTTCCTGCGTGCGATTGCGGCACATCCGGCTTTTGCGGCCGCCGATCTTGATACGCGTTTTATCGAACGTCATGCCGATGTTTTGCTGCCGGCACAAAAACCGCGTGCCGATCATGTTACGCTGGCGCTGGCCGCGCTGGGGGTTCTGCATCTGCGCGAAGAGGCGCAGGGCACGCACATCGGCCCCGCTGCCGATCCAACGTCGCCGTGGCAGCACCGCGGCGGCTGGCGCATCGGCGGGGCGGATACAGAGACGCTGGTTTTCAACGACGGTACGTCCGATTGCAGCGTTAAACTGTCTTGCAAGAACGGTCTGGATTCTCCCGTTTTGTCGATGCCCGACGGCAGTATGATGGCGGCGCGCTTTGTTCCTGCTGCCGAAGACATGGGCTTTTATGCGCTGCTGGACGATGAAGAATTACACGCCGTTGCCTTGCGCGACGGTAACCGTTTGATGCTGATGTATAGCGGCGTTTCGACCGATATCATCTGGCATGACCCGCTGAATGCCGATTTTGCGCAGGAAGATACCGCAGGCCGCCTGACCGCCCCGATGCCGGGCAAGGTTGTTGCCGTGCGCGTGCAGCTGGGCGATTCCGTTAAAAAAGGCCAGCCGCTGGTGATTGTCGAAGCGATGAAGATGGAGCATACCATCGTTGCACCCGCAGACGGAAAAGTGGCTGCGATTAATGCCAATATCGGCGAGCAAGTCGACGAAAAACGCGAACTGATTGCACTGGAGTAGGGACAGATGGAAGGTATCGATCTGGTTATCGAAGCACTGCGCGAAAAATTGCCGCTGGAGCTGATCGGCTTCGTTCTGGCCGCGGTGGTGCTGATCGGTTTTGTCGTTTTGGCCTTCTTTTTAAAGCGTTTCGAGCATCCGCACCCGCCGACAGAGTCAACCAGCGCGCCGATGAATGACGACACCACACTGGTCGGCAAGCTGAAAGCCCGAAGAGATAACAAACCCCTCAATCCGGCAAAAGCGCTCAAAGAAAAGCTCAAGACACGCGAAGTGGCGATGGCGCTCGGCTTTATCGCCGACGAGGTGGAGCGCGATATGCCCGTGCTCGGAAAAGATAAGGAAATCGAGTCCAAATCCGGCGTGCTGGAGCGGGTTTTTTGCGCACGTTATTACTTCCCCGAACATGTTTCCGGCAGCAACGAATGGAAGCTGCTGCGGCGGCCGTCGCAGCTCACGCCTGCACCGCTTTTGTTAACCGAAGGATGGATTTTGCAGATCGAAAAAGGTGAATTGTCACATCTGGCGATCGGGGCAATCAATCAGCTGATTGCCGACAAGCATTGGCAAAGCCATGCCCTGGAAATCGAAGTGGCGCGCAGTGCCGTGCATTTCTACTGGGACGAAATCGGCGGCAAAGACAAAGTAGAAATGTTCAAGACGCTTGTCGAAAAGCTGAACCAGCGGAGCCCGTAGCCCTATGTATCCTGCACAGGTACGCATCGTCGAGGTCGGGCCGCGCGACGGGCTGCAAAATGAATCTGCCCCTCTTTCGCTTGAAACAAAAATCGCGTTTATCGACATGCTGAGCGATGCCGGATTGCAAACCATCGAAGCCGGCGCCTTTGTTTCGCCCAAATGGGTGCCGCAAATGGCCGATAGCGACAAGGTTTTTGCCGGTATCCAGCGCAGGGCCGGCGTTTCTTATCCCGCATTGGTGCCGAATGAAAAAGGCATGGCCGCCGCGCTTGCTGCCGGTGTGCGCGAGGTGGCTGTTTTCGCCGCCGCCTCCGAAGACTTCAGCCAAAAGAATATCAATTGCAGCATAGACGAAAGTCTCGCGCGGTTTGCGCCGGTCATGGAAATGGCGCGCACGGCAGATGTGCGCGTGCGCGGTTATGTGTCTTGCGTCCTCGGCTGTCCTTATGCCGGTGATGTCACGCCGGCGGCGGTGACGCGTGTGGCGCACGCGCTGATTGACATGGGCTGCTATGAAATTTCGCTCGGCGATACCATTGGTACGGGCACGCCGGTCAAGGCGCGCGCCATGCTGCGCGCGGTGAAAGACGCCGTGCCCGCCGCGCAGATTGCCGTGCATTTCCACGATACCTATGGTCAGGCGCTGGCGAATATCCTTGTTGCATTGGAAGAGCGTATTGCGGTTGTTGATTCTGCCGCCGCCGGTCTTGGCGGCTGCCCTTATGCCGTCGGCGCGCGCGGGAATGTCGCAACCGAAGATGTGCTTTATATGCTGCACGGCATGGGAATCGCCACGGGCGTTGACCTGTCCAGAGTGGCGGCGGCCGGGCGGTATATTGCCGCGGCGCTGGGCAAGCCCATCGCCTCCCGCGCCGGACAGGCAATACAAGCCGGCCTGACCGGCTGAGTCGGCGGATTCTCGCGGTGTTTTTTGCTGCATCTGCAATAAACGGCGCGGTAAAAAGCCAAAAAAACCCTTTATTTGCAAATGATTAACCTTTTGTTAAATTTGTTTTGACAAGATAGTGGGCTGTGCGTATAACCACGCTCACTGTTCGCCGCGGCGGTTCGCCAATGCGGTGGCTCACAGGGAAAAGAAGAAAAAACAAAAATCGTTTTTTTCCTGTTGACCTTCGGACAAGCTTCCGATAGGTTTCTGGCTCTGACAGATTCTCTCCGGTTCGTAAAAACTTAGGTTTTTAGAGCAGGGGAGTTTTGCGGTGAAAACCGCGAGGTTAGATTGCGGCCACGCCGCAGGGTTATTGAACATTGTAGATCGATGAGAAGAGATACGCAGGCAGCGGTTTGTGATCATGTTTAGTGTTTTACAAACGATCTGTATCTGTGTATCTCGCACAATATTGGTTATCATGTTTTCGCAAGAAATCATGACGACCGACAGTGAATGCAAGATGCAGGTCTCTAAACTAAAAGAGATCCTTTGAGAAATCAGGGATTAAATTCAACTTAAGAGTTTGATCCTGGCTCAGAATGAACGCTGGCGGCAGGCCTAAAACATGCAAGTCGAACGCTGTAGCAATACAGAGTGGCGCACGGGTGAGTAACATGTGGGAATATGCCTTTTGGTACGGAACAACTTTTGGAAACGAAAGCTAATACCGTATGGTCCCTTCGGGGTAAAGATTTATCGCCAAAAGATTAGCCCGCACTAGATTAGCTAGTTGGTAAGGTAATGGCTTACCAAGGCGACGATCTATAGCTGGTCTGAGAGGACGATCAGCCACACTGGGACTGAGACACGGCCCAGACTCCTACGGGAGGCAGCAGTTAGGAATATTGGACAATGGGCGCAAGCCTGATCCAGCCATGCCGCGTGAGTGATGAAGGCCTTCGGGTTGTAAAACTCTTTAGCCGACGAATATAATGACTGTAGTCGGAGAATAAGCCCCGGCTAACTTCGTGCCAGCAGCCGCGGTAATACGAAGGGGGCGAGCGTTATTCGGAATCACTGGGCGTAAAGCGTGCGTAGGCTGTTTTGTAAGTCAGAAGTGAAAGCCCAGGGCTTAACCCTGGAATTGCTTTTGAAACTACAAGACTCGAATTCGGGAGAGGATAGCGGAATTGTCAGTGTAGCAGTGAAATGCGTAGATATTGACAGGAACACCAGTGGCGAAAGCGGCTATCTGGACCGACATTGACGCTGAGGCACGAAAGCGTGGGGAGCAAACAGGATTAGATACCCTGGTAGTCCACGCCGTAAACGATGTGAGTTTGTCGCTGGGAAGCTTAGCTTTTCGGTGACGTAGTTAACGCGTTAAACTCACCGCCTGGGAAGTACGGCCGCAAGGTTAAAACTCAAAGGAATTGACGGGGACCCGCACAAGCGGTGGAGTATGTGGTTTAATTCGTCGCAACGCGAAGAACCTTACCAGGCCTTGACATCCCGATTAAGAGAAACAGAGATGTTTCTCGTCAGTTCGGCTGGATCGGTGACAGGTGCTGCATGGCTGTCGTCAGCTCGTGTCGTGAGATGTTGGGTTAAGTCCCGCAACGAGCGCAACCCCTTTTATCAGTTGCCAACAGGTAATGCTGGGAACTCTGATGATACTGCCGGTGATAAGCCGGAGGAAGGCGGGGATGACGTCAAGTCCTCATGGCCCTTACGGCCTGGGCTACACACGTACTACAATGGTGGTGACAATGAGCAGCTAGGTAGCAATACCATGCAAATCTCCAAAAGCCACCTCAGTTCAGATTGCACTCTGCAACTCGAGTGCATGAAGTTGGAATCGCTAGTAATCGTGGATCAGCATGCCACGGTGAATACGTTCCCGGGTCTTGTACACACCGCCCGTCAAGTGATGGGAATTGGTTCTACCCGAAGGCGGGGCGCTGACCGTAAGGAGGCAGCCGACCACGGTGGGATCAGTGACTGGCACTAAGTCGTAACAAGGTAGCCGTAGGGGAACCTGCGGCTGGATCACCTCCTTTCTAAGGAACACTTTATGTGATCTGGCTCGTGATAGAGCCAAGCACTCCGCTGTCTTCGTATCTCTTCTCTTTATTCTGTACTGGGTCTTGTGACTTTTAGGGCTTGTAGCTCAGTTGGTTAGAGCGCGCGCTTGATAAGCGTGAGGTCGAAAGTTCAAGTCTTTCCAGGCCCACCATAAAAGTCGGACAGACAACGATATGGGGGTGTAGCTCAGCTGGGAGAGCGCCTGATTTGCATTCAGGAGGTCATCGGTTCGATCCCGTTCACCTCCACCATTCAAAAGATGGTGGAACATAACGGAGAACACAGAATAAAAGTGGAGAATTTGGTTTTCCGACATCACTAGATGAAGGAAGATCGACGTTCTCGTCGATCAAAACATTGCCGCGAAAGCAGCAGGGTTATTGCACATTGTGAATAGATTTACTGACACCGAAAAAGCCGCGGTTCATAGTTTGATTTATCAAGCTTTGAATCGCACTTAATTCAACTTTTGCATCGAGGAAAACACACGAGTGGATTTATTTCTACGCGTGATTTCGATTCAAGCGTAATTAAGGGCATCTCGAGAATGCCTAGGCTCTAAGAGGCGATGAAGGACGTGATACACTGCGATAAGCTGCGGTTAGCTGTGATTAAGCTTTGACCCGCAGATTTCCGAATGGGGAAACCCACCACATCTGTGGTATCTGCAACTGAATACATAGGTTGTAGAAGCAAACCCGGGGAACTGAAACATCTTAGTACCCGGAGGAAAGGACATCAACCGAGACTCCGTTAGTAGTGGCGAGCGAACGCGGATCAGGCCAGTGGTCATTTTGTAAGAACTAGAATTGTCTGGAAAGGCAAGCCAAAGTGGGTGATAGCCCCGTATAGGTAGAAAGCAGAATGATCCAAGAGTAAGGCGGGACACGTGAAATCCTGTCTGAACATGGGGGGACCATCCTCCAAGCCTAAGTACTCCTTAGAGACCGATAGTGAACAAGTACCGTGAGGGAAAGGTGAAAAGAACCCCGATGAGGGGAGTGAAATAGACCTGAAACGGGATGCCTACAAGCAGTTGGAGCCTCTTTATGGGGTGACAGCGTACCTTTTGTATAATGGGTCTGCGAGTTAGTCTTGCTAGCAAGCTTAAGCCGATAGGCGTAGGCGAAGGGAAACCAAGTCTGAATAGGGCGACAAGTTAGCAGGATTAGACCCGAAACCCGGTGATCTTACCATGGACAGGATGAAAGCAAGGTAACACTTGCTGGAGGTCCGAACCCGTACCTGTTGAAAAAGGTTGGGATGATCTGTGGTAAGGGGTGAAAGGCCAATCAAACCGGGTAATAGCTGGTTCTCCGCGAAATCTATTTAGGTAGAGCCCTATGCCATTGACCTACGGGGGTAAAGCACTGGATAGACTAGGGGGACGCGAGTCCTACCAAATCTAACCAAACTCTGAATACCGTAGAGTTTTACCATGGGAGTCAGACGGCGGGTGATAAGGTCCGTCGTCGAGAGGGAAAAAGCCCAGACCGACAGCTAAGGTCCCTAAATCATTGCTAAGTGACAGGAAGGATGTGAAAACTCCAAAACAACCAGGAGGTTGGCTTAGAAGCAGCCATCCTTTAAAGAAAGCGTAATAGCTCACTGGTCTAAATAAGAGTTCTCGCGCCAAAGATGTAACGGGGCTCAAGCAATGTACCGAAGCTTCGGATGTCATACTTTACTGTATGACGTGGTAGCGGAGCGTTCTGTAAGCCTGTGAAGTTCGATCGTTAGGTCGGATGGAGGTATCAGAAGTGAGAATGCAGACATGAGTAGCGATAAACAGGGTGAGAGACCCTGTCGCCGAAAGCCCAAGGGTTCCTGCGCAAGGTTAATCCGCGCAGGGTGAGCCGGTATCCTAAGGCGAGGCCGAAAGGCGTAGTCGATGGAAATCACGTTAATATTCGTGAGCCTGCTGGGATGTGACGGAGGACGAAAGTTGTTCACACTTATTGGATTGTGTGGGCAACCTGGTACTCCCGGGAAATAGCCCCAGCATATAGTCCGTACCCCAAACCGACACAGGTGGGCTGGTAGAGTATACCAAGGCGCTTGAGAGAAGGATGTTGAAGGAACTCGGCAAATTACCTCCGTAACTTCGGGAAAAGGAGGCCTCATCATTGGGCAACCAGTGATGAGGGGCACAGAAATGGTGGTGGCGACTGTTTATCAAAAACACAGGGCTCTGCTAAGTCGTAGAAGACGACGTATAGGGTCTGACGCCTGCCCGGTGCCGGAAGGTTAAAAGGAGGAGTGCAAGCTCTGAATTGAAGCCCCGGTAAACGGCGGCCGTAACTATAACGGTCCTAAGGTAGCGAAACTCCTTGTCGGGTAAGTTCCGACCTGCATGAATGGCGTAACGACTTCCACACTGTCTCCAACATCTCCTCAGCGAAATTGAATTCTCCGTGAAGATGCGGAGTGCCCGCGGCTAGACGGAAAGACCCTATGAACCTTTACTATAGCTTTGCAGTGGCATTAGAGGTGACATGTGTAGAATAGGTGGGAGGCTTTGAATCTTGGACGCCAGTCCGAGTGGAGCCGCAATGTGAAATACCACCCTTGTTATCTCTGATGTCTAACCGGATCTGTTATCCAGATTCGGGACCCTGCATGGTGGGTAGTTTGACTGGGGCGGTCGCCTCCCAAATTGTAACGGAGGCGCGCAATGGTCAGCTCAATCTGGTCGGAAATCAGATTTAGAGTGTATTGGCATAAGCTGGCCTGACTGCAAGACTGACAAGTCGAGCAGAGACGAAAGTCGGTCAAAGTGATCCGGTGGTTCCGAATGGAAGGGCCATCGCTCAACGAATAAAAGGTACTCTAGGGATAACAGGCTGATACCACCCAAGCGTCCACAGCGACGGTGGTGTTTGGCACCTCGATGTCGGCTCATCTCATCCTGGGGCTGGAGCAGGTCCCAAGGGTATGGCTGTTCGCCATTTAAAGAGGTACGTGAGCTGGGTTCAGAACGTCGTGAGACAGTTCGGTCCCTATCTACCGTGGGTGTTGGAATATTGAGAGGAGCGGACCCTAGTACGAGAGGACCGGGTTTGACGTACCTCTGGTAGACCAGTTGTCGCGCCAGCGGCATAGCTGGGTAGCTACGTACGGACGAGATAAACGCTGAAAGCATCTAAGCGTGAAACTCACCTCAAAACAAGTATTCCCTGAGAGTCGTCGAAGACTACGACGTTGATAGGCCAGATGTGTAAGGGTAGTGATATCCTCAGCTTACTGGTACTAATAGCTCGATAGGCTTGAATCATTACCACGCGTAGTGATAAAGCCACTAGTGTGATTTTTCACACGATACATTAGCTGCAATTAAGCTTTTCCGGTGTCAGTTGGAACTTTGAGTTTGGATGACTTGGTGGTCATAGAGAGGATGAAACACCCGATCCCATTCCGAACTCGGACGTGAAAAGCCTCATCGCCGATGGTACTTTGTCTTAAGACACGGGAGAGTAGGTCGCTGCCAGGTCTTCCAAACTCAAACTTCCAACAGGTAAATCTATTCATAATTTGCAATCAAAAAACCGGTCTTTATGACCGGTTTTTTTGTGCCTGAAATTCGGGCGTAACACCAAGAGGGGTTCTGATGACTTTGATTTCCTGCGACGTTGGCGATGTACTCCGCTGGACAGAGCCCGTCCTCGCGCCCCCCACACAAAAGCGCGGCAAGCGCGAACAGATCGGCGCACAAATCGTCACCGCCAAAGTGCTGGTCATGGCAGAGGTTCTGGAGCTGCAGGTCATCAGCATCAACATCCTCGCCGCGCCCGAAGGCTTCGAAACAAATATCAAACCCGCTGATACCATCCGCCGCCGTCAGGCAAGTCTGGTTGCGGGGGATTGCTCTGTTCAGCCTGCGTAGGAGTTAAGCCTGCTATTAAATCTGAGGGCGCATAAAAAATGAAACATCTTCTTTTTGTCTTTTTCTTCTGTATTTTTCTCACGGCCCCCGCGCAGGCCACGTCCCCTTGCGTCCAGCAAACGCCAGAGCAATTCGCCGATGTCAAGGCCGCGTCAGATTTGATCGCGCATGTGCGTATTACCCATTACAAAGCCGCCGCCATCAACCCGCACCGTGACGACAGCTGGACGAAAGCCGATGTGCTGCATGTCTATAAAGGCGCGCCTGCAGAGACCGTGAAAATTACAGGCTGGGCAAGCTATCACCAGCCTCTGTACACATACGATAAAGGCAGCGAGGCCGTCCTCCTGCTCAAAAAAGACGGCAACAAATGGCGCCTGACCGATATGAACTGGAAATCCTGCGTCCCCTCTGTCATCGGCCTTCCGGCCGATATGGACGTCGAGCAAAGGGAAGAGTTTATCCGTGAGCGGTTGGGTGAGATTGTTAAATAAAATGAATTTTGAAACGGGCGAAGAGAAGGGTTTTCGCTATTCTATATAGCCTGTTTTTGCTGCCTCTGCATACCGTAGGAGCCTTGGATCGAGTCCCTTTGATTTTGTAATGAAATTTTGAATGGTGTGCGCAGCATCAGGTCGTTGGTATACAAGATGGCCAAGCCCATGAAGGGCGCTTTCTATACAGGCTATGTTCTTCAATCGCAGCACGTATTCTAGTAGTTCTGAAATCGCACGGTATATTTCCACGCTGCCGGACCTGATGGGTGTTACATCCCATAGCATATAACAGATACCATTTAATTCGTTGCCTTCTTCGGATAGGTGACCAAGTGCCGGAAGGCAGCGTAATTCAAAACAGTCTGTATAGATATTTTTCATGGAGGATACGGCCTGTAATCTTATAGAAAGGGGAGCCGGGCCACATTGAAGCGTACGCGCAAGATCTGAACAGGCTGGATCATAGATATAGCTTAATCCCATGGCTAATTGCCAATCGTTGTAATTAGGCGAAATTTCCAGCATTTGCTGGTTAAGCTTGTAGATGAATTCGGGAGTGAGTTCTTCCGGAGGGTTTAATGCTTCTTCAAGGGTTGGCGTGTAGTCAAAACGCCAATCTCCATCTTCTTCCGCGTGATTAAAAAGCGCATCAATCCACGCGTCAAATAAAGCGTCATCATGGGGCATTTCCATCTTACCCCTTAAACTTCTTCGGGATCCCCTGCCAAACCTCGTAATAATTCTCCTGCAATCCGGTTTTGAGCGCGGCTTCGGTCGGGCGCAGGATGTATTTGCTTTCAAACATAAAGGCCATCGTGCCGGAGAGATAGACGGGTTTCAAATCCGCATTCTCGGCTTTCTCGACCACATGCGCATCGGGCCCGTGCGCGGACATCGAGTTGTGCAGCGAGCAGCCACCGGGTGCGAAGCCGCCGGCTTCCTTGCCGTCATAAACGCCTTTGATCAGCCCCATAAACTCGCTCATCAGGTTGCGGTGGAAATAGGGCGGGCGGAAGGTATGTTCCGCCACCATCCAGCGGTCGGGGAAGACGACGAAATCGACATTGGCCACGCCCGGCGTACCGCTTTGTGATGTCAGGACGGTGAAAATCGACGGATCGCAATGATCGAAGCTGACCGTGTTGATCGCCTGAAATTTTGTCAGGTCGTATTTATACGGCGCATAATTGCCATGCCAGCCGACAACATCCAGCGGCGAATGACCAATCGGCGATTGCCACAGCGCGCCGTCGAATTTGGCGATGACGGTGAAATCGCCTGTGCGGTCTTCAAACGCGGCAGTGGGATAAAGAAAATCACGCGGCAGCGCAAGGCCATTGGCGCCAATAGGGCCGAGGTCTGGCAGGCCAAAGGGCGCGCCATAGTTCTCGCAGATATATCCGCGCGCGGTGCCGTCGGGCAGGTCGACCGCAAATTTTACGCCGCGCGGGATGACGCAAATTTCACCGGGCGCAACATGCAGCTGGCCCATTTCGGTGCGCATCAACAGCGCGCCGCTTTCGGGGACAAACAGCATCTCGCCATCGCCGTTGTAGAAAAAGCGGTTGGTCATGGATTTGTTGGCTGCATAAACATGCGCGGCCATGCCGGCCCAGCTGGCGGTGTCACCGTTGCCGGCCATGGTCAGAATGCCATCAATGATATCCGTTGGGTTGGTGGGCATGGTCAGCGGATCCCAGCGCAGCTGGCTCGGGTTCGCCGGCGCGAAAGGCGCGCTTTTAAATTGTGGCTGCGCATAGGGCGTATAGGGCTTGTGCTTGACCGAAGGATGGATGCGGTAAAACCAGCTGCGGCGGTTATGGTTGCGCGGTGCGGTAAAGGCAGAGCCGGAGAGCTGCTCGGCATAGAGCCCGTGCGCGGGCTTCTGCGGCGTGTTCTGGCCTTCGGGCAGCGTGCCGGGCTTTGCCTCGCTCGCGAATTCATTGCCGAAGCCGGATTGATAGCGCAAAGATGCCGAAGCCTGAGCCATGTGTCGTCTCTCCCCTGTGGCGGCATGACGCAGGCGCGGCAGCCGCAAGCTGAACCGTCTTTATTATAGAAGCGCGTAAAAGCGGGTAAAGGCGTTAATTTGTGCTGATTTTTCAATATATTCGCTTTTTTATCGCAAGGGGGTTGCTTTAGCAGGGGCAATCCGTTATGTTCTGCCCACTGAATTCGCCCGTCACGGGCCGGTTGCCCCTGCCAAGGCAATCCGTAAGGTTATCGCGGGGTGGAGCAGCCCGGTAGCTCGTCAGGCTCATAACCTGAAGG
>JBKBWZ010000003.1:0-181345 GCA_046314385.1 Alphaproteobacteria bacterium
ACAAAGGCGATCTGCGCCTCCGTAAATCTCGTTTTCTTCATATTTTTTCCTCCGGTTGGTTACGTTAAATTAACCGGATTCTCTCTCACTTCAAATGGACCGATTTTCGGGGGGAAGACCAGTTTATAGACGGGCGACTGTTGCCCGTCTATCTTGATGGTGCCGGGGTTAACCCCGGCGGATTTTTTTGTGGCAACAAATTCCATCGGCGTCAGATAGTCAAGCGAGCTGTGCGGGCGGACGTGGTTATTCACGCTTGCACACTATTTTATCCCGCCGCCAGCCCGACCGTAAGGTCGAGAGGCGCACCGGATTAACGAGCGGATGCTCGTTCGCTCGTCTGTAAGGGTTCTAACGCCCTAGTTTTGCCGATTTAGACAAAACCGCCACCATAATAGCGGCATGGGGGGAAAACTCAAGTTTTTCAACAAGTAAGCCGAAAACTCGCTTTTTCCGTGTTTTCAGGTGCCACGACGGGGGATTCAGTGGGGAAACCCCCTTGGAGGCATCCAATCCGCGCAGGGTTGGTCTGGTGTCCAGAGGGCAGAAACGCCCTCGGTCATGGCGGGTTTCGGGGGATGTAATGCGGATGAGCATTGCATGGAACGCTCCCCCTGAACGGACGGGTTGAACAGGCTGGAACGGTTCATGGCCGGAAGGCCACACATGAGGCCATGCCGCATATCGGCGGTCATGGCCTCTGCCACGGAAGCAACCCGGCGACTGATGCGCCCTGCGCGGCGGTCGGCTGCCATGCTCCCGCATGGGGTCGCATGACAGGGTGCTGGAGTGGCAAAGTGCATGATGCCAGGGCGAGGCCGGATGATGCAGAAGCATCCTCCGGCGTTTTCGTCCTTGCGTCATGCAGGGGGTGGGATGCAACGGGCGGGGGAAACAGGCGGCGAAGCTGCGGCATTACCCCGCGCTTGCCAAGCTAGGGATTGGGCGACTCGAAACAGCGGTTTCGCGTAGCACAATCCACAGCTTGCCCCTGCCGCCGATTGGGGCGGCAGTAATGATTTCAAAAAAATTTTGTAACAATATTACGCGCTGAAAGCGCGGCGGCGAAGCCGTTAAACACGCTGTATGCAGTGCGGATTCCGTATTTGGAGTCACGCGCTTAACAGCACCTCCGATATACCGTGCTGCGGGTTTTTCGTCAACGGCGCGGTGGGATTTCAAGCCGTTTGTGCGCTGCATCAGGTAAGGTTTTTTAAACTTTGGTTAATGAACGCTTGATAGCCTGAAAGTATCAGCCGAACCAGAAATGACTCGTTACCAAGGGCGTACTGCTCGTTCTTAAACTCGGTAATTTTATAACCGTTAATCTTTCTGCCAGCCCAGCGGGGGAGCATGACAGACCAGACGGAAAATGATTACACAGTACCGTTTTCGATGCGCCTGACGCGGGCGCAGCGCCGCAAGCTGGGCGAGGATGCGGGGTCGCAGACCGTGGGGGAATACGTCCGGTCGCGCCTGTTTGAAAACCGCACCCCGCTTAAAAGAACCTTCCGGCGGCCTGTTCAGGACGAGCAAGCCTTAACCAAGGTGCTGGGGGCTTTGGGGCGTTCCCGCCTGTCCTCGAACCTGAACCAGTTGGCAAAAGCCGTCCATAGCGGCTCTTTGCCGATCACCCCCGAAACCGAAAAAGCCATTTTAGAGGCTTGCGCCGCTATTCAGTCCATGAACGGCGAACTGGTCAAAGCCCTCGGCTTGCCGCCAGAGGTCGAAAAATGATCTTTTACGCCAGTCAGAGGGAAAACGCGGCGGAACTGGCAAATCACCTCCTGAACGGCGACGAAAACGACCATGTGACCATCCATGAAATACGCGGTTTTGTCTCCGAAACCCTCGCGGGGGCTATGCGCGAGGCCGAAGCCATGAGCCGGGGAACGCGGTGCAAGCAGTTCCTGTTCTCGGTATCCTTGAACCCACCGGAAGATGCCGATGTGCCGATTGAGGAATTTGAGGCCGCAATCGAGGAAATCGAGCGCAGGCTGCACCTTATCGGCCAGCCTCGTATCGTCGTTTTCCACGAAAAGAACGGGCGGCGGCATTGCCACGCCGTATGGTCGCGGATTAACACGGAAAAGCTGGTCGCCGTCAACATGGCGCACTTCAAAAGAAAGCTGATGGACTTATCAAGAGGGCTGTTCTTTAAATACGGCTGGAAAATGCCGGATGGCATGAAAAAAGGCCAGCCGCGCAGCCCGTGGCACATGACGCGGGAAGAACACCGCCAAGCCGTCCGGCTGGCGCAAGACCCGCAAGCCTTGAAAGCCATGTTCAAGGGGGCATGGGAGCAATCCGACAGCAAGGAAACCTTTGCCCGCGCCCTCCAAGAGCGCGGGTTTTTGCTGGCGCGGGGCGACAGTCGGGGCTTTGTCGCCCTTGATGTGACGGGCGGCACTTATTCCCTGACAAGGTGGCTGGATATAGGCACAAGGGATTTGAAAGCCCGCCTCGGTCTTCCTGAAAAACTGCCGGATATTGCCTCGGCCAAGACGTTCCTGGCCGAGCGCATGGGCGAAAACCTCCAACGCTATATCGCGGAATCCAAGCAACGCGCAAAAGAAATCCGCCAGCCTTTGGTTCAGGAAATCCGCGCCCTTGTCGCCGTTCAGCGTAAGGAGCGCACCGCGATTATAGAACGGCAACAAAAACGATGGGTGCAGGAAACAAAAACCCGTGCGGCGCGTCTGCCGCGCGGGTTCAAGGGCATCTGGCACAAGGCAACGGGTGAATACAAGAAAGTCCGCGCCGTCAACGAAGCCGAAACCAAAACCGCCCTTGAACGCGACCGGAAAGAGCTTCATGCCCTTGTCCGGTCGCACCTGTTAGAGCGGCAGGAACTCCAAAAAACAGTCAAAACATACAAAGAGGAACACAAGGCCGAAGCCCTGCGAATACGTCAGGAGATTGCGCGGTATGTTTCCACGGCGACAGAGCCGCCCGCGCTGCAATCCGTCAAGCCCGTTGAAACCGTGCCTGTCGCCGTGCAACTGGCCGCTGTGGAAACCAAAATCGCCCTGCTGTCGGGCGATTTGTCGATGCTGCAATCCGCGCTTGAAAGCAACCTCATCTCCGACGAGATGCGCGGCGCAATCCGCCGCATGATAGAACGCACCCTTGAAACTCTGCACATCAAGGCCGCCGAAGAAAAGGAATACAAGGAAAAACGCCAAGAAAAAGAAATTGTGGAGAAGCAAGCGCAGCTTAACGAATATATCCGGCGTTACGCTGAATTGCAGGTCAGGGCGGAAGAAAACAAGCGACGACAGGAAGCCAACAGGCAATTCTACGCCGTGGTCATGAACATGGGCTACGCCCTCAACGGCGTCCCGCGCTGGCCGATTGCCGTTATGTCGCCACCGCCGGAAAAACGGCTGGATGAAAGGGTTTTCACCGCGACATTACGCCAGAAACCAAATAATGAATTGCTTTATACCGTCACAAGGCCGTATGTCCGGCCTCCGGTCAATCCGCCGATGGCGACGGTCAACCTCCGCACATCCGTTCTTGAAACCAAGGAACTCCTGCGCCGTGCCGGATTGCGCACTGACGATGGAAGCCCCAACGTCAAACCGACACAAACAATCCCCATGGCGGCGACAACGGCAGTTCCCAAAGCATCGGCAAGATTTAACGCGAGGAGATAATCATGGCATGGACGCAATCAGGCGAGTTCGTGGAATCCGACGTAGTGGAATGGACGGAGGCCATCTGGCCTCCCAGCCGTTCCCGCCGCCGGAAAAAATCTTGTCCGTGGGGAAAACAGAAAATCGTCGCGCAAATCGCCCATATTGAGGGCGATTTCGTCAAGCTGACGGTGCTGAAAGCATCCGTCATTGAAAACCTTATCGGCTCGGACTTGAAGCCGCATAAGGTCGGCGCGACGATCACGAAGAAGCGGCCAACGCTTCTTCGTGGAAGCCCTGAGCGACTTCTTTGGAGCGAGGAAGATGTACGCGCTGCGCTTCTCGCGCAGCCCTGCATCCCCTGAAAATCCATTTTATGAAATGCGAAGGCCGCCGCCGGTGTCCTTCCGGCGGCGGCCTTCGCCCGTTGGAGGCGGCATTATGCTTATGCCGCCTCCGCTGTTTCATCCTTCCCCTGTAAGGCTTGCAGGAAGTCGGCTGCGCGTTGCGCGTGGGCTGCCGCGCTGAATATGGCGCGGCTGTCCTCCTTCAACGCTTTCAGCCAATGCGCCAGATATGCCGCATGGTCTTCCCTGATTTCCGGCGTGATGCCGAGGTCTGCCGACAGGAAAGCTGCGCCGAGTTCCGCCACAAGTTCCTCCCGCGCATAACCGTTATCGCCAAAACGCTTGGCGTTAAAACTACGGTCAAGGCGGCTTTTGTGGCTAGTTGCATGCGTGTTATGCCGATATCGGCATAACACGCATAATGCCGACACCCGGATTATGCCGCGCCGGAAGAAACTTCCCTTGAAGTTCAGTCCCTTCCGGCGCGGCTTGTCGGCATAATTAAAGGGATTCTAGGAACGCGAGGAGTTCGTCGTCGGGCCGGTATCGTCCGGGATTGGACGCCGTGCCCGCTATGCGCGCAAGCGCCGCTTCCTTCAGACGAAGATCGGCATGTATATAGACTTGCGTGGTTTCGACGTTTTCATGCCCCAGCCAGAGCGCAATGACAGTCTGATCGACCCCATGATGCAGCAGTTCCATCGCGGTGCTGTGCCGGAGAACATGCGGACTCACGCGTTTTCCCTTCAGCGACGGGCATGACTTCGACGCGGCCAGAGTATGTCTCCTGACAATCTGCTCCAAGGCATCGCGGCTCAGCCTCGTTCCTCTCGTGGTCGGGAAGAGCGGGTCATTCTCATCGCCGCCCCGTTCCTGAAGCCAGACTTTCAGAAGCTTGAGGGTTTCCTGCCGGAGCGGCGTACATCGTTGCTTGCGTCCCTTGCCTTCACACCGGATATGAGCGCCTGTGCCATGCACGATGTCGCAGCGCCGAAGGCTGATGATCTCTGACGCTCTCAACCCAGTCTGCAAGGCTACGGTGAGAATCGCATAGTCCCTGCGTCCAACCCATGTCGAGCGGTCGGGAGAAGCCAGCAATGCATTCATCTCTGAACGATTCAGCAACTCCACGGTGCGCCGTACATGACGTTTGCTCGGCATGGCAAGGATTTTCTGGGCGTGCAGCATATAAGCGGGCTCGTTCATGGCCACAAACCGGAAGAAAGACCGGATCGCGGCAAGCCGGGTATTGCGGCTGCGCGCGCTGTTCCGTCGCTCGGTTTCAACATGGGCCAGAAAGTCAACGACCAGATCGCAGTCCAAGTCATCGACCTTCAGCTTTGTTGGCGGTCTTCCCGTCTGGTCGCTGGCGAAGCGCAGCAGCAGGCGGAAGGTATCGCGGTATCCGGCAATCGTGTTCGGGCTCGCTTCCATCTGCGCGCATAGCCTTTCGGTGAAGAACTGCTGGATGAGGTTTTGAAGCACTGCATTTGTCATGGCTGCGCCTCCTTTGCCAGAGAAGCCGATGCTCGGTCTGACGCAAGCGCAAGCAGTTCAGGCACCGCTTCGATGTACCAGTAAGTATTCTCCGGATTTGCATGTCCCAGATAGGTCGTCAGCCGCAGCATCTCCCTCGACGGGTCTTTGCCTGTCCGGTACCAGTTGATCAGCGTACGGACGGCGAAGCTGTGCCGAAGGTCATGGACACGCGGCCCGCGCCCATGCCGGTTGTACTTCTGGACGGGCCGAAGGCCGATATTCTGGCACACGACAGCAAAGTTATAACGAGCCGAGCAGTCGGTAAGGCGTAAGCCGCGATCAGACACGAAGAACGATTCCGGGCGACTGCCGAGAATGCGATCACGTTTGACAGCATAGGCTGTCAGGCGGGCCGTGGTGGAAGCTGAGAGCGGCAACATACGAGCCTTGCCCAGTTTCCCGCGCTGTATCGTCAGGACTCCCGTTTCCAGATCGACATCGTCGGCATTAAGGGCGATAGCTTCGCTAATCCGCATGCCTGTAACGGCAATAAGGCCGAACAGAACGGGGTACGTCAGGCAGCGGAGGCCATTGAGCGAGGGAAGATCAGAAGCCGTCTCAATGATGCGCCGGATTTCCCGCTCACTATATATATAGGGCCGGTTTCGTCGAGAGTGGGCGGGAACCAATGACTGGGGCGGCACCTCGTGTTTTGGATCGAGGCCGTGCAGCCATTGCGCGAAGAGCCGGATGATCCCGAGGCGTCGCGCCCATGTGGTGCGGCTTGCTTGACCGAATGCAGACCGCCATCGCAGGAACAGATCGGTGCTGATATGGCTGGCTCCCTCCTGTTCCACGAACGCGATAAATCTCCGCAAAATCCTTTCGTCAGTGCGAAGCTCGAAGCCTAAACTGCGGCGAACCGTCAGATAACGGTCAAGTTCCTTGGACAATGCGCTCATTCCGCACCTCCGGCCACGGGCCAAGGCTGGGCGATTGACCGCAGTCCATCTATGTCCAAGCGGGCATAGATCATCGTGCTGGCGCGTGAGTGGTGGCGCAGCATATCGGCAATTTCCTCCAAAGAAGCCCCGCCCCGCGCCAGATTGGCTGCCAGACTATGCCGGAGAATATGTGAGCCAACATAAGGAACCGGCGGCTTGAGGCCTGTTCTGGCAAAGGCAGCCCGCAGAATCAGGTTGAGAATCTGTCCATCCCGGAAAGGGCGATGAGGCGAACGTGCCGTCACGAACAGTGTGCGCGACGATGACACGCGCTCAAGCTTGATGTAATCGGCAATCGCCTTACCCACATCAGGCGGGAGCGGAAGGCGGTCATGCCTATTGCCCTTTCCACGCACGATGATCTCTCCTGCACGCCAATCAACGTCATCAAGCTGCATGGCGATGACTTCGTGCGCCCGCAATCCCAACCGGGCGAGCAAAAGCACCATCGCGTAATCGCGCCGTCCGGCAGCCCCATCAGTGCGGACGGCCTCCAGCAGCGTTTCCACCTGTGCGGGCGTTAAGTGGCGAGGCAACCTCGCCCCATACCGGTGCGCTACGCTGGGAATCCCAAGGGCGAGGTTCTTTTCGGTCTTGCCGTCTTGGAACAGATATCGAAAGAGATTGCGTAGGAGGGCGCTGGGGCTCTTGTCCCGGAACTCGGTCTTGCCTGCCGTCAGATGCTGCAAGAAGGCTACGATGTCGGGCTGCTTGATCTGCCCAAGTTTTATCGGCCCGTTCCCGAACCGGAATCTCAAAAAGCGGTCTGCGCATTGCCAGTTACGTAGAATTGTCCTTTCCGTCAGGCCACGGTGACGGCGCAGATACTTCTCGTAATCCCATCTCAGCTCAGCGCGTGTCGTTGCTTCATTAAGTGTCTTTTTTGGTTTCCTCATAGGTGTGCTCCTTCTGTTTGAGGGGGAGCACATTCATAACATCCGGACTGTGAATCCGGATTTTTATGCCGACAAGCCGCGCCGGAAGGGACTGAACTTCAAGGGAAGTTTCTTCCGGCGCGGCATAATCCGGGTGTCGGCATTATGCGTGAGTTCATGCAACAGGGTTGCGTAATAGCTTTCCTTGTCCTTGAAGGCTTCAAACGGCGGCATTTGCGCAAGGTCTTTCACGGGTGCGTAATAGGCGCTGTTACCGCCATGCTGGACGGTGATGCCTGTATTGGCAATAAACCTTTCCGCATGGTCGAGGCGTTCCTCAAGCGGCAGGGGGTTTTCAGGCTTGCCGTAGTAATGGGCTGACAATCCCTCAACTTGCTCCACGTTAAAAACGGCGTAGCCCTTCATGAGAGGAATCTGCCGTTCAACTTCCTCGCCTTTGTCGTCCGTTTCGGTGCGGGTCAGCTTGTTGGCGTAAACAACAAGTGAGCCGTGTTCGCCCTTGCGGACATGGCCGCCCAGTTCCTGCGCCTGCTTGAAGGTTATCCAGATAGGCGCGGAATAACCTTTCTCCAAGGCTTCTCCCCACAGCAGCAGGATATTTATGCCTTGATAGGGGATGCCGTTATGCCGCAGAGGGCGGGTGATTTTTCCCGCCGTATGCCCTGCATTCCACGGTTTCAGCCATGTGCGGACTCCTTTTTCAAGGTCGGAAATGATGCGGTCGGTCACACGGGCATAAACGTCTTTGCGGTCGGTCATGGTGATTACTCCCTGTCCAGAAAGTTGAAAAGACAAGTGTCAAAATCGGTGGCGCGGTTGAAGTCGTCGCCAATCCTGCGCGTCCAGAAGTCGGGGTTTTTCAAAGGCTGTTTTTGCATGGCTTCCTCCTCACGCTGCGCGTTGTTCTGCGGAAAGCATCACATCAACAAAGTTCACCGCTCCCCCCGCTTGCGCGATAAGGGAAGCTGCGAAAGCGTCATTGATAAGAGGCTTTGCGGCTGAAGGGCTGGTTACTTTCAGGCTGGTGATTTCTTCCCCCTCGATGCGGGAAAGAAACGGATTCGGCTCTGCGCTGATTTCAATGCTGAGTCCGTTCCAGTTCGTTTTCATTTTCTGCTCTCCTTCTTGGTTGTTCGCAGGTCGCGTATGCGACCTGAACGCCAAGCGGCGAGCGCGAGCGGGGTGTGCGGCGGCAAGGGCGGCGCAGGCCGAGGGGTATCTCCCATGCTGCACAAGCACTTGCGCGGAAGCATGGGGATACGGCCTGCGCCGTTCATCGAAGACCCTTGCGCCGTGAGGGGTTAAGACCCCTGAACCTGATTTTTATTTCCGATTAATGCGAAAGCGGCTGAAACCCGCATGGGCGAAGACAACGCAGTTGGCTTCGTGAGCCTGCGAATAAGACGCGGTGCGCCGTACTGCACGGCGTATTTGCCCAAATGCGTCTTCGTTTACCTGCATGATTAAAGCGGATTTTCACTCCGGCCTTCTGTCCGGCCACTCGTCCTTTTCATTTCGCATCCTGCCATCGGTTCGTCTTTGACGGACGCAAGCCCTAAAGGGCTTCTCCACTTCGTTTCATCGAGTGCGTCCAGCCGAACGCGCTGCCCTGTCTGCCGCATGAAGGCCGCGATGTCGTGGTCAGAAAGACAGGAGCAGAAAATGTCCTACATCATCACGCAAGCAGAACTCGAACACTTGAACGAAATGCAACTCCGCGCCATGTACAGCGGCATCCTTGCCGATCTCGCAGGGCGCAATCTCACGGCACAAGATTGCCCCATGACCCGCATCACGCTGGAAAACATCCAGACCGTCCTGCGCCGGAAACGGGCTTTCAAGCCTTCGGCTCCGCGTGTCTAGCATGGGTATTATATACTGCCACAATCTTTCCTATGCTTATTAAGCTCCCGTTCAATCACTTCCGCGTCCGCCTCTGGCGGCAGATATATGATGCCTTCGGGGCAAGAGCACTCATGACCATACTCAATCCGGTATCGCCGCCAGCCTTTTAAAGAAGGCGGCAAAGCCCCGTAGTTCAAGATTGCTTCTTCGACTAATTGCGGCTGTGTCTCGGTATGACTGCAAGGTGTCCGCTCCGCTATTATTCCTCTCCTGATTTTTCTACCCCTGCGATTGCAGGACAATAAATTGTTGATTTATATAGCTATATTTTCAATTCTCTTTCTGCATTTTAAATGAAAATTCATGAAAACCGCATAAAAAATACGTTTTTCATGGAAAAAATACTAAATTCATGGCAATATGATTTTCATGAATAAAGAACAAAAAAATCGTTTTTCACAAATAAAAGACGTTTTTCACGGCAGGACGCTTCCAGAGCCGGATATGACGCTGGCGGGCTATGCCGCGCTCATCAACGCTTATGACCTTAAAATCCCCCTGCCTCATGCTTGCGCCGCCATCAGCCAAAAACATAAACGCTATGATGCGGAAGAATGGGCGGTTTTCACGCCGCGCCACAAGCCGGAAAACACGCTTTCCGGCCACCTCAGTTTTGCCCTGCGCCATGAGGCGCTTGACCTTGCCGTCCTCAAAGCCCTCTTTTGCGCCATCAAGCCTCCAGAGATTGAAGCAATCATAAAGGCAGAGCCGACCGGAAAGCACAGCCGCCGCCTGTGGTTTCTTTATGAATGGCTGATGGATAAAGAGCTAAGCCTGAAAGATACGTCCGTCACGAACTTCGTTGACGCTCTGGATGCGGAAATGCAATACCCCGGAGCGCCAACCCCCTCAAGGCGTCACCGTGTCACGAATAACCTTCCCGGCGTCCGTGATTTTTGCCCGCTTATCCGCAGGACGAAGCATCTGGAGCAGCTTATCGGCCTTCAACTGGACAAACGGGCTCAGCAAGCCATCGGAAAAATTCATCCCGATATATTGGCGCGCGCCGCAGCCTTTTTGCTCTTGAAAGATTCAAAGGCTTCTTACGCCATCGAAGGCGAAAGGCCAGCCCACAACAGGGCAGAGCGTTGGGGACGGGCGATAGGTCAGGCGGGGCAGAAGAAACTGACGCCGGAAGAACTTTTACGGCTGCAAACCGTCGTCATCGAAGACCCCCGTTTCACAAAAATGGGCTGGCGCACCGAAGGGGGCTTCATCGGTGTGCATGATCGCATCACCAATGCTCCCGTTCCAGACCATATATCCGCCAAGTGGGAGGACATCGAAAAGCTGATAGGCGGAATGATTGAAGCGAATGACAGGCTTATAAAAAGCGACTATGACCCTGTTCTGTCCGCTGCCGCTATTGCCTTTGGCTTCGTGTTTATCCACCCCTTTGAAGACGGGAATGGACGTATCCACAGATATATCATGCACCACGTTCTGATGGAAAAGGGCTTTGCCCCCAAGGGCGTGGTTTTCCCCGTGTCCGCCGTTATTCTGGAGCGCATTGACGACTACAGGAAGGTGCTGGAGTCTTATTCGGCGCCACGGCTTCCCCTTATCGAATGGAATCCCACGCCATCGGGAAACGTGGACGTTATCAACGAAACGATAGACCTTTACAGGTATTTCGACGCCACGGCGCAAGCCGAATTTCTTTATGAATGCGTCAAATATACGGTGGAAACAAGCCTTCCCGATGAAGTGGCCTATCTCGCCAAGCACGATAAAATGACATCCTTCATCGAAGGTCATTTTGATATGCCCGACAGGTTGAGCGAGCTTCTTATCGGATTCATGCGTCAAAACAACGGCATGATTTCCGAAAGAGCGAAGAAAAAAGAGTTTAGCGCCCTTACCAAAAAGGAAATTGCCATGCTCGAAGACAAATTCTCGGAGATTTTCCAGTAATCCCTGCCTCGGCAGGGCAGAGTTCGCTATTGGGCGTCGAACTCGACGCAGTTTCTGTAATCTTACTTCTTCTTCCCCTTCCCGCCGTCCTCGTCCTCGGCTCGGTCTATGGCGGGGGGAGTGATGCTTTCCCATCCGGGTAAACCCTGCAAAATGCGCTCGGCATTTTTGACGGGGTTTACGTGCCCGTAATGGTCTTCGATCATCTTGACCGATGTTCCCATCTGTTTTGCCAAGAAATATACGTCAACACCCTCCGTCAGTCGAAAGGTTGCATAGGTATGGCGGAAACAATAGGTACTCCGGCGGCTGCCGGAAGAACTTTGTTGAAGTTTAGATTCAATAAGAAGTCTTTCAATCAGGGAATGGTAAAGCGTCCGCGCCCTATCGCCCTTGTCGGTCGTAAATACCCAATCATCTGGCTTGGTCGCTTTGCTGATTTCTTTGATACGTTCAAAATATGTCGCCACATTGCTTGCAGCGACAAGGTTGCGGTGCTTGCCTTTGCCGCGCACGGCAAGACGCACAAATTGCCGTCCATGCTTGTCCGTCTGAATGTCCACATCCTTCCAGTGAAGGTTCTTGGCCTCCGACGGCCTCATGCCCGTATTGCACATGATAAGGACAAAGTTATAGGCAACAGTCCTGTACCATTCGTTATTGTCACCTCGTGCTTCCTTCACCCATTTGCGGGCAAAAGTGTGAAGCTGGCGGTATTCCTGCGGCGTAAATTCTTCGCGCCGCGCTTTGCTTATCGGAATCTTCCCTTTGAACACTTGGCTGTCGCGGATGTATTGCTTGCTGGCAGCATAGAGCATGACGGATTTCAGCGTCGCCATTTCGCTTCGGATAGTAGCGTCGCTGACCTTATCGCCGGAACGCCCCTTGCCGTTCCTCTGCCGCCAGACAGGATATTCCTGCCAGCGGTCTTGCCCAATAAGCGTAATTTGGTGCTTGCCCAAAAAGCGGTTGAGTTGGGTTCTGATATGAGAGTCTTGTATGCGCCAGCGGTGGAGAGTGATTTGCCCCACCTCGGCGCGGCCTTTTTCCTTGTCGGAGTACTCCTGCGCCACTTGCGCGAAGGTGCGATTGAACACGGGCATTTCGTGTTTGACCTTGAAACGCAGTTCCGCGTCATGGTCGTAAGCCCTGTTTTTTGCAGTTTCGATGTCGATGGTTTTCAGGGAATGGGTCTTGTAGCGGTCTTCGTCCGGCACTTTCAGGCGGCAGTACCAGCGACGATGCTGCACGTCGCCGCGCCTGAAGATAATCAGGCCGGGTTTAAGTTCTTCAATGTCCAAAGTTTCAGGCATGAGAGTCTCTTCACCACGAATTTCTGTCCAGAAACTGTCCAGATTTTTTTCGCAAGTGCTTGATTCTGCGTACCTGTCCAGAGACTGTCCAGATAAAATCTTATAAAAATATCTTTAAAAATCAATTAATTAAAAGAATACTCTCACCACATAAACGTATTGGTAAGATGCCATGATGCTGATTTCCTTGTGGTTTTTAGATCGGCGGTCGGCCAGAATCTTTTTTTGTGCTTTTCTGGGCGCGACCATAGCATATTGCCCCGCCTTAGGCAAAACCGCCCCTTTACATCTGCGCACATCGGTTTTATGAATATATGCATCACAAAAAGGATACATTCATGACACAGAAACCCAACGGTACCGTGGTTTATGCATTGGCCGGACGCGCGCTGGAGGCGGCGGAGCGGCTGGAGCAGGAATTGCACAAAGAGCTGCAAACCGTACCCGTCATGAAAAGCGGTAATGTGAAAGACATCGGCGACAGCTGGGATGCCATGTACAAAGGGTTGCTGGCACGGCTGGAGCGTGAAGCGCCCGAGGTGCTCGCCCTGACCGGCCTGAAAGCGCCTGCCGTACAGGTCTTCAAAGGGCCGCAAACGCTGCCGCGCGCTTATGCGGAATATCCGATGATTTTTACCTCGCCGGAAAAGAAGCCCGTTTATTTCATGTACGCCCCCGTCGATTACAAGGGCGACCATTTCATCCCCGCCGATTCCGTGCAGCTGAACGACAAGCAAACAGAAAAAGTGGATAATCTTCTGTTCGCGGGCGGCTGGCTGGGCAATGCGCCGATTGTTCCCATCAAGAAACAGGGCGTGCCGACCCCCGTCGATTACGTACCGCCAAGCACAAGCGAACTGCGCAAGGCGTTTTCGTATATACCGAACGACCGCGTGTGCTTTCTGGCCGCAGGGCGCAGCCTTGAGATCGTGAACGATTACCGCGCGCGCACCAAAGATTGGGAACGCAAGATCAAAGCCGCCTGCCGCGAAATCGAAGCGGAAGTAAAAAAGAAGAAAAACGAAATTTTGATCGGTCTACCGCTCGGCGAAGACGTCCGTATCAGTGCGACCTATAGCTATTCCAGCGGCGGCGGCGACAAGGCCACGCTGCTGCTGTCGATACGCCGCGAAGGCAAAGATAATTTATGGCACGCCGGCAAAACGGTGGATGCACCGGAATCTGCCGCTTACGCACTGTCGGGGCGCGAGGGCGGCGAATACATCGTCACCCCGCGCCGTGACACGCCGGAGGGGAAAAAAATTGCGGCCCTGATTGACGCCATTCCGCTGACACCGGGCCTGCGCGATTATCCGGAGCTGTTTGCGAATTTCGACATTAAAAAAGACCCGATCGGCCAGATGCTGGGCGTAAACGGCACTGTGCCGCAGGTTGTTGATGTCGGCGGCCATACGGTTCTGCTGTATAATGCCGCACCCAAAGCAAACAAGAAGGCCTTTTGCCCACCGGGCGCAAAGCCCTTCCCCGCCGAAGCCTATGAATGGCTGAGATCTGACGAAGGTGACCGTAACATGGGTATCACACCGCCGCCGATGTTGCCGCAAATTGCGGGCATTCTGGCCGAAGCCAAAGCCGCTACGCCGCGCAAACCGCCCGCACCCAAACGCTAGGCACTGACATAAAAAAAACGGCCGCCATTACAGCGGCCGTTTTTTTATTGCTGTATTTTATCTGAAGATAAAAGCAAACATTACGATACAAAGCACCGCACCCGCCCCGCCGACAAATTTTTCTTTGCTGCGCACCCAGGCCACGCTGCTTGCAATTTCACTGATAATCGCGGCATTGGCTTTGTCTTTGTATTTTTCGGCCAGCTTGTCGAAACAGAACGGCAGCGCCATCATCACAATCATCACATCAGACAGCATGCGCACGACGAGGTAGTCGATATTATAAACCTGTATCGGCGTAATGACCGCATCGACAAGCCCGTAGATCAGACCGCCGATCCCCAGATACTTCATGTTTTCGAATAGAAAATTGAGCGCCTTTTCAAAAAACGGCGGCTTTTTCGGAATGGAGCTGCTGAGGTAGATCATCGTGAATGCGCCCAGCAGCAAGAGGGTGATAATGCCCATGGTGAATATCCTCTGACTATAAAAATCGGCGGATGCCGAATACCTCTTAAAGCATAATCAAACCGGCGATAAAGGCAAGGCTTGCGCGGCAAGCGGCACAGTCAAGTCAGTCCGGCAGCTGCCGGATCTGCGCAAGGATGCCCTGCGCCTGCTGGCGGTCGCGTGCATCGGGGGCGCGGATAATATAATCTTCGAGCGCCTGCGTGGCTTGTTTCTTTTGTCCCAATTTGGCATAAAGCACGCCCTTGTCGAACGAGGTGCGGTATTCATCCGGCGCAAGCGCTTCCATCGCTTCAACCACAATCACCGCCTGCGCGTATTCTTCATGCTCAATCAGACGTTTTTTAAGATTGTTCTGCAAACGCAGCAGCATGTCACGGTTTAAAACCGGCACATAAAATTCATGCGACAATTCGGCTTTTTGTCCGGCAATCGATTTCAACAGCAGGCGCAGGGCAGCGGCATCCATTTCGGCACCGGCACGGAAGGGGTCTGTGATCAGACGTTCACCCTCCATTTCAATGCGCACCAGAAAATGCCCGGGGAAATTCAGCCCGTCCATCTGCCACCCGCATTTACGACCCGCGATGATATACAAAAGCCCAAGCGCCACCGGCAAGCCCCGCCGCCGTTCAATCACGCGGATCATATTGGCGTTTTGCAAATCGTCGTAATTTTCGCTGTCGCCGGCATAGCCTTGCTGTTCGTGCAGCACGCGGCGCAGGCAGGCAAGCCGCAGGGCGGCGCCGTCTTTTTCGCCCTGTTTCAGGCGCTGCGCATGGTCTTCGGCCAGCGCCTCGCCCAGCTTGCGCAGATGGTGGCGATATCTTTCCGGCTTTATGCCCGGCAAAAACAAAAGCCCGAGCGCCAGCGCCGTTTCGCCGATATCGATATCGGCATCATCCAGCGTGCCGGCATAGCGGACGTATTGGAACGCCTCGTCCGGCGTTTCAAAAACGTGAAGGTCTTCTAACGTCGGATCGTCTTCTCTCAAAAGCCCCCCGCCGGTGCATCGTCAATCGGCATGCTTTCCACCGACTGCGGCCCCGTCAGCGGCACAGGATCACGATAAACAGGCTCTTGCGGCGCGGCGCTGACCGCGGGGCCATTCGCATTGACAGCAGAGCTGTGCAGCGGCATTTCGCTGCGCAAGCGCACATAGCTGACAACGTTTTTCACACCGCGCGTGTTGCGGGCGTGGTTGATGGCGCGGTTCAGCTCGCTCTGGTTCTGGCCGATGCCCATCAGGTAAACCGTGCCTGCAACCGTTTCAACCGTATAATTAACAGACTGCACCTGCTTGTCAAAAACGAGCAGCGTCTTGACCTGTCCGGTGATCCAGGCGTCGCCCGCGTAGGAGCCAACGGTTGCGCCCTGCTCATCGACACGGATTTCGTTGATAACTTGCTGCACACCATCGACCTGCCAGACAAGACGGATGGCCTCTACCCTGTCATCAGGCAGTGGCAGCGTACCGGTGACCAGCACGCGCCCTTCTTTGACGGTGATGCCGAGGCGGCGGTACATTTCGACGTCATGGCGGAACCATGCATCGGCAACCTGCACCTTGATCGCCGCATCACTGGCGGCGCCCTGAATGCCGCCTTCCTGCGCCGCGGCAACGCCCAGCGTTGCGCCCGCACCGACGGCCAGCCCCACACAGCCCGACAGCAGCGGCACGGTCATCAGCGCCGCTGTCACCAGCGCGAAGCGGAAACCGGATGTTTTACGAATGGACATTGTTTTCTCCCCTGTATCTGTTTTTGGCGTGCCCGTTATCAGAAGGCATTTTTGATATGCAGCGGCCATTGACCGGGCGCAAAAACCAGCGCGTCAAATCTTTTTGCATAGCCAGTGTAGCGCGGATGTTTTTGCAGGTAAAGTTCTGCCGCCCGCCGTACCCGTGTTTGGTTATCCTGATGGATGGCCTCCATCGCCGACAGGCGGGCCGTCCGCCATTTTACTTCGGTAAAAACGATGCTGCCGCCACGGCGCGCAATCAGGTCAATCTCGCCCACCCGGGTTTTATAGCGCATAGCCAGAATATGATAGCCCTTGAAGCGCAAATACCACGCCGCCAGTATTTCGGCGCGCCGCCCTTTGCGGTAGCCGGTTTCGGGTGACATCAAAGCCTCTCCTTGACGGCCAGTGCACGGGCATAGACGTCGCTTTTGCGCCAGCCGCTTTCTGTGGCCACCAGCGCCGCCGCTTCCTTGACGCGCAGGTTTTGCCCGCGCAGCACTTCGGCAAGCCGCAAGTCGATGCGGTTTTCGTCCCAAAAGGCCGCCGCGCCGCCGCCCTGCCCCACAACAACGACGATCTCGCCGCGGGGTTCCCCTGCTTCTGCATAGTGCGCCGCAAGGCTTTCCAGCGTGCCGGGGCGAACTTCTTCGAATTTTTTGGTCAGCTCGCGCGTGACGGCGGCAGGCCGGTCGCCCAGCACAGCCGCCATATCGGCAAGGCTTTCGGGCAGCCGCGGGCCGGTTTCGTAAAAAACCAGCGTCGCCGGAATCGCGCGCAGATCCATCAAGGCGCCGCGCCGCGCCGCGGATTTGGGCGGCAGAAAACCGCCAAAGAAAAACCGGTCGGCAGGCAAACCCGACAGCACAAGCCCCGCCAGCGAAGCCGAAGCCCCCGGCACACAGGTCACAGGCACGCCGGCATCGCGGCAGGCAAGCACCAGTTTATAACCCGGGTCGGAAATCAGCGGCATGCCCGCATCAGATACCAGCGCCACGCGCTGCCCCTGCATCAGCCGTTCGACAATTTTCGGGCGCATCTCTGCGGCATTATGGTCATGATAGGGAATGCGCGGCGCCGATATACCATAAACCGACGCCAATTTTCCAGTTTCGCGCGTATCTTCACAAGCAATGGCGTCTGCTGCGCGCAAGGTTTCCAGCGCGCGCAAGGTTATATCGCCAAGGTTGCCAATCGGCGTGGCCACGATATATAAACCGGGTGTAAGATCAACCTTGGGCGTATTCATGCCGTGGATGCGCTTTCGTTTTGTTATTTCACGGTTGGGAGCTTTTTTCTTGAAACCAGCATACACAAAATTTCTTTCCATCTTCCAATCTTTATTCCTTTGCGCCGCCATCACGGCCGCCGCACTGCTGCCGGCAGGTTGCAAAACCACCGGCGCCAGTCAGCAGCCGTCGGGTGCGCAAATCGGCGTGGTGACCGACGACCCCAACAGTATGCCCAACATTGGCTGGCAGACATGGCACCAGCGCCAGACACTCAGCCGCGAAGATCAGGCCATTGCCGCACAACAAAGCAACCCCGCCGCCGCAGAACTGCGCAGCACGCCCGTCAAGGTCGCCTTGTTGCTGCCGATGTCGGGCCGCAGCGGCGATCTGGGTCAGGCGATGCTGAAAGCGGCGCAGCTGGCCTTGTTTGATGTCGGCGGCACGGCTTTCGAACTGATACCGCTCGACACGCAATCAACCCCGCAAGGTGCCGCCGACGCCGCGCGCCAAGCCGCCGCCGCGCGCAGTGATTTGATCCTTGGCCCCATTTTTGCCGATGATGTGCGCGCCGCCAAACCGATTGCCGCCAGCGCGAATATTCCAATGATCGCCTTTACCACCGACTGGAAGCTGGCGGGCGGTGATACCTATGTCATGGGTTTCCTGCCCTTTGCGCAGGTGTCGCGCGTGGCACAATACGCACAGTCGCGCGGGCTGAACCGCTTTGCCGTTTATGCGCCGCAGACCGAATATTGTGATGTTGTCATCGGCACGCTGCAGCGCAGCGGCGCGCAGATTGTGCGCACCGGCCGCTATGCCGCGGGCGAGACGGCCCTGCAAACCCTCGTACAGGATTTCGCACAGCAGGCCGCCAGCGTCGATGCAAACGGCAACCCTGCATATATATTTGATACCCTGATGCTGCCCGTGGGCGGCGAAAGCCTGCGCACGCTGGTATCGCTGTTCGACCTGTCGGGCATCAACAACAATAACATACGCCTGATCGGCACCGGCCTTTGGGATGATGAAAGCCTGACGCGCAACCCTGCGCTTTATGGCGGCTGGTTTGCCGCGCCCGATCCGGCGCTGCGCCGCGATTTCGACAAGCGTTATCTTGAAAGCTATGGCAGTGCACCGCCGCGCCTTGCCACGCTGGCCTATGATGCGACCGCACTGGCCGCGGTTTTGTCGCGCGGTACGCATGACAAGCCTTATAGCCGCCAGCGTCTGACCAATCCGCGCGGCTTTGCGGGTATTGACGGCGTGTTCCGCCTGCGCCCCGATGGTTTGAATGACCGCGGCCTTGCGGTACTGGAAGTGCAAAGCGGCCGCGCCCGCGTCATTGACGCCGCCCCGACGGCCTTTGTCGGTTCTGGCAGCTAAGGATCATGTGCCTGACGGAGATACAGGCGCGCATGCGCCGTGCCTGCCTTGACGCGAAACGTCCCGCCGATAGTGCGGCTTTGGTGGCGGTGTGCAAAAACCAGTCGTCCGAAAAAATCCTGCCCTTGCTCACTGCGGGTCAGCGTCTCTTCGCCGAAAACCGTGTACAAGAAGCCGCCGAGAAATGGCCCGCCCTGCGCGCGGCCTACCCTGATATCACGCTGCATCTGATCGGCCAGCTGCAAACCAACAAGGCGAAAGACGCTGTGCGTCTGTTTGATGCGATCGAAAGCCTTGACCGTCCGGCGCTGGCCGATGCGCTGGCAAAAGAAATGCAAAAACAGAACCGCCCCCTGCCCTGCTACATTCAGGTCAATACCGGCGAAGAGCCGCAAAAAGGCGGCGTGCTGCCCAAAGACCTGCCGGCGCTTTACGCCCATTGCCGTGATGTGGCGAAAATTCCGGTTGCCGGTTTGATGTGCATTCCGCCCGCAGAAGATGTGGCCGCGCTGCACTTCGCGCTGCTGGCCAAACTGGCGCGCCACATCTCGCCCGAAAACCCGCTGCGCCTGAGCATGGGAATGAGTGCGGATTTTGAAACCGCGATTCGATGCGGTGCCGATCAGGTGCGTATTGGCACGGCACTGTTTGAGCTTATGCAAAATAATAAAGGTTAATATTTTCAGATATTTAGCTTATTTTCTGTTTTTTTGGCATCCTATGCTTGCAATTTCGAAACCACGTTGACATAATGCACATCATTCGCATATAAGTTACATAATCATCCGTGCGGCTGATGCCTGTTCCGACAATAATAATTGCGGTGCAGGCGCGATTTGGACAACATCTCGCAAAGCGCGCGGACATTCAGGCAAGAAAACGGATACAAGAAACGCACAAGAGGCATCACACCTTATAATAAACACCCCGGAATATAAGAGAGGCACATAACCATGGGTAAAATTATCGGTATCGACCTTGGCACGACAAACTCTGCCGTTGCCATCTACGAAAACGATCAGGCGAAAATCTACGAAAACCAACTCGGCAAGCGCACAACGCCATCGGTGGTCGCCCTCAAAAAAACCCGTGAAAAAGGCACCGGCGAGATTTCGCAGGAATGGATCATCGGCGAAAACGCCAAGCGCGGTGCCGTTGCCAACCCGCTGAACACGATCAATGGCGTCAAGCGCCTGATCGGCCGCAAATACAACGATGCGGAAGTACAGAAAATGCAGACGCTTTCTGCCTACAAAATCGTGCCGGCGCCGAATGGCGACGCATGGGTTGAAGTAGACGGCAAAGCGATGTCCCCCGCCGAAATCAGTGCCAAAGTACTGCGCGAGCTGAAGGAAGCTGTTGAAAAGCAGCTGGGCGAGCCGGTCACCGAAGCCGTCATCACCGTTCCCGCTTACTTCAACGACGACCAGCGCCGCGCCACGCGCGATGCCGGCGCCATTGCCGGCCTTGACGTCAAGCGCATTATTAACGAGCCGACCGCGGCTGCCCTTGCCTATGGCATGGACAAAAAAGAAGGCGGCAAAATCGCCGTATTCGATCTGGGCGGCGGCACGTTCGACGTATCGATCCTCGAAGTCATGTCCGACAAAGAGATGGGCACGATGGTTCAGGTTCTGTCCACCAACGGTGACACCTTCCTCGGCGGTGAAAACTTTGACGAGCGCATCACGGAATTCCTCGTCAAGGAAATCAACAAAGAGCATGGTACAGACATTGATCTGAACGATGCTGCGTCGCGCAAGCAATACGCGCAGCAAATCGCCCGTATCCGCGAAGTCGCTGAAAAAGCCAAGATCGAACTGTCTTTGCAGGACATGTCGACCATCAGCCTGCCCTTCCTGATGCAGGACGCGCAGAACGAGACGGTCAACTTCGAAATGAACATGACCCGCAAGCAGCTTGAAACGCTGGTCAAAGACCTCGTTGAAAAGACGCTGGAGCCTTGCAAGAAGGCACTGGGCGATGCAGGCCTGAAAATCTCCGACCTTGACGAAATCATCCTCGTTGGCGGCCAGACCCGTATGCCCATGGTTGTGAACACCGTAAAGGCCTTCTTTGGCAAAGAACCCCGCCGCGACGTCAACCCCGACGAAATCGTTGCTATGGGCGCGTCTGTTCAGGGTGCGATCCTCGACGGTAAAGTCGAAAACGTTATCCTGCTGGACGTTATCCCGCTCAGCATCGGCATCAAAACCAAGGGCGGCGTCATGACGCCGCTGATCGAGCGCAACACGCCGATCCCGACCGAATTCAAGGATGTCTTTTCGACCGCCGAAAACGGCCAGCGTCAGGTGGATATTTTCATTCACCAGGGTGAACGCCCGATGGCGGCTGATAATAAACTGCTGGGTCACTTCGCCCTGACCGGTATCCCGCCCGCAAAGGCCGGCGAGCCGCAGATCGAAGTATCGCTCAGCATCGACGCCGACGGCGTTTTGAAAGTTGAAGCGAAAGATCTGAAAACCAACCGCGTTCAGAAAATCACCGTCAAAGCCAACGGCGGCCTGACCGAAGAAGAAGTCGAGCGCATGTTGAAAGAAGCCGAAGCCAACGCCGATAAGGACCGCGCCCAGCGCGAAAGCCTGACCGCCATGGCCAATGCCGAAGCAGAACTGAAAGACGCCGAGCTGGACCAGGAAGAAGACTACTTCAAAGCCGCGCCGGACGATCTGAAAAAGCAGTTTGCCGATACGGTAAAAGAGCTTACCGAAGCCCGCGTCAGAAAAGACGTACCGGCTGTGCTTGAAAAGACCGAGGCGCTGCGCAGCGTCCGCTTCGCGATCACCGAGGCTTTCAATACAGCGTCTCCGTCCAACGACGATGCACCGGCCGCAGAAACACCCGCACCGGCCGCCGCAGACAAAAAGCCCAATCCGCCGAGGAACGCGATGTAATATCGCAGCCTTCGCGGCGCATAAAAACCCCTCCCTAGCGGAGGGGTTTTTTTATGGATCTAAAGCTCCCCCTATCCTCTTCCGCACCCAGCACACAGAGCGCGTCTAATAGGACGCAACGAAAAGCCCCGTCCTTGCGGAACGGGGCGCTTCGCTTGTTTCAATCTCGCAGAGATTTACTTATCGCGGCGGAAACCTTTGAAAAGCGTTTTGGGTTTATCCAGCGCCGCGGGCTTGCCTTCGACTTGCTGGCGCAGATCTTCAACAGTTTCGGCCAGCTTTTCAACGCGGTCGGCATCCGCCGCATTATTATTTGCGCTTTGCGCGAAGCCGGGTTTCAGGCCCGCCTCGGGCGACATGCCCATCGACGGCTCTTGTCCCTTGCGGCCCGCTTCCTGTGCGATCAGCAGGGATGCCTGCGTCTGGTATTGGCGATCCAGGCGGTTGTCGGATTTGCCGCGCATCCAGCTGGTCACGGCAAAGCCTGTGCCTGCCGCTGCCGCGCCGAGCAAAAAGATCGGCGCTTTCACCAGCACAACACCGGCAATGCAAACCGCACCAATGATGGCGAAGGTTTTGGCGACAGCGCCCAGCTCCTGCTTGTTTTTCAACTCTTGGCGGATGGACTGCTCGATTTGCTCCAGCTTGCTTTCAATAGAAGATGACATCTCAATACCTTTTATCTGAAAAGGAACGTGTTGCGGATTTTTTAAGCTTATGGGAATGGGTTATACGCTTTTTATCCCGCCAAATCAAACAAATCCGTATGAAAAACACACTCTTTCGTACTTGCGTGCTAACGATTTGAGGGCATAGGTGGTTGCCATTGTATTATTTTTATGGCAATCATATGCCGCTATTTTAGAATCTGTCGTTTTAACCAAAGCCGGCGTTATTTTCGCAAAGCCAGCCCTTTTTCGGATGCTCCGCCTGACATGGCTCTTTTTCGCTCCCTCCTCGGCCGCAAGGCTGTTTTTATGGCCGCCGTGCCCCTGCTGGCCGCGCGAATCGCCTGCGCCGAACCCGCAGCGAATGCCCTGCCGACCGGTTTTTCGCTATCGGCCGGTTCTGTGGATGCGCCGGATATTCAGGGCAATACCATGACCCTCACGCAGCACAGCGCTTCTGCGGTCATCGACTGGCGCCGCTTTGATATTGGCCGCGATGCGCATGTTGATTTTAAACAGCCGTCAAACGGCACGGCGGTCAACCGCATCGCAAACGACAGCGGCGATCCGACGCAGATCTATGGCCGCCTGACGGCGAATGGCACGATCTTTATTCTTGACGGCAACGGCGTCATCTTTGGCAAATCGGCACAGGTGGATACCGCTGCCTTGATTGCATCGACCGGTGATCTTGCGCGCCGCACAGAAAGCGGCATCACGCTTGAAGACATCGATACAAACCCTCTCGCCTTCATCGAAAACCATGGCCGTATCAGCGTGGCTGATGGCGGCCTTGCGGCATTTGTCGCGCCCGCCGTGCGCAACAGCGGCATCATCCGCGCGCGGCTGGGCACTGCCGTGCTGGCCAGTGGTAAAACTGTGACGCTTGACCTGCATGGCGACGGCCTGTGGTCGGTCGCTGTACCGGAGGGGCTGGCGCAAGGCATGCCGGAGGCCGCCAATAGCGGCGCCGTGCAGGCAGATGGCGGTCATATTTATTTGACCGTCAAAGCCGCGCAGACCGCCGCAAACGGAATTGTCAACAACACGGGCGTCCTCTCCGCGCAGCGCTTTTCGCAGCAAGACGGAAAAATCATTCTGCATGCAGATGGCCAGAATAAAACATTCAATAACGCCATCGTGGCTGGCGCCGGCGCCGACCTGCAGCAGGCGATTGACAGCGCCGCAGATGACGGCTCAACAACGCTGCATCTGCAAGGGGGCGTTTATTCCGCGGCGCTTGTCATCGCAAAACCGCTGACAATCTCGGGGGATCCGGGCGACACAACAGCCAAAATCGAATCCGGCGCAGATGCGCCTGCGATCACCGTCACAGCGGATAATGTTACGATAAAACACCTGCTTATCGTCGGCGGCGTCTTTGCCGAAGGGGCCAAACATCTGCGCATTATCGGCAATACGATGACGCAGTCCGGCGCAGCGGCCATTCGCCTGCTGCGCACCACGGCTGCCGAAATAACCGGTAACTATTTTTCCTACAGCGGCGCTGGCGGCCCCGTAGAGATTGAAAAAACACATCAGACCTTGCTGTCCGCAAATTACTATCTTGGCAGCGGCGATTACGGCGTGCAAAGCCGCAGCGATACGTCTTTGCAGTTTCTGGATGATCTATTCACTGGCCACTATGCGCGCTGGCTGCTGCGCCTGTCTGGACGGACGATAGATGACAGCCGCCTGCGCCTTGGCCTGCCCGGCGACCCGCCGCCCGAAAGCGCCGTGGATATTACCATCATCGACCCCGCCGCCCTCTCCGCCCTCGCGCCTGCGGCTGGTGATGACGGCTGCGATTCCAGCTCTGGCGAATGCGCGCCTTGAACGAGCCACTGTGACAGAGGCAACCCTGTTGTGACCCCGTTGCATAGATATTAGAATTTTTCGCCCTGCATACACAAATATGCAAAGACAGGCTGCTTCAGTTGCGCGCGGCAATCGCCGAAGCGCGGTTGATCACAGGGCAAACAAAAACCCCGGCGCCGAAGCACCGGGGTTTTCTGTGTGTCAGCCCTGGGAAGAAAGGCTCGTGTGTAAAAGTTTAGTATTTAACGCTGCAGCCATAGGGCTTGGTGGAGGCGATTTCGATGGCTTTGCCTTCGGCCAGCGCATTCACGGCTTCGCGTACATAGTTTTTTGCACCCGGGATGTCTTCCTGTTTGAAAGAAGCGCGGTCATCAATCGCACCGGCATATACCAGCGTACCTTCTTTATCGATCACGTACATATGGGGTGTGGTTTTGGCGTCGTAGGCCTTGCCGACCGTACCGTCGGTATCCAGCAGGATATGCGTTGGCGTAGCCCCTGCATCTGCAGCGGTTTTCAGCGCCGCTTCGGCGGTTTCATAGCCTTGTTTGCCGGTGGCGGAGGAATTGACCGTCAGCCAGACGACATCCTTCTCGGCGACTTCTTTTTGCAGGGCCTGCATATTGCCGCTTTCGTAATGTTTGACGACAAAGGGGCATTCTTTGTTGTGCCATTCCAAAACCACCGTCTTGCCCGCGAAATCCGCCAGCGAAACTGTTTTGCCATCAGCCGTGGCGGCGGTAAAAGCAGGCGCCTTTTCGCCGACCGTCGCAGAGAGCGCATCCGAGCCGCTGAACGCCAGCCAGCCGGCAACCGCCGCCGCTGTCAACGCCACAAAACCGAAACCCTTACGCAGGACGCAGCTGCTGTTGTTTTGCACTGCACAAATACTCTTTGCCATATTTTAGAACTCCCTGAGTGATTGCTGTGTTTTTTTGAAATTTTTGAAAATCGAGCCCGATGCACGGGATCACGTATCATGATGTAATGCGCCGCACAAAATTAACAACCCTTTTGCGCGAAAGAAAGTTCCAAATCGCACCGTGTTTTTACGAAAGAATCTGCCCTGTGTTTACGCAGGGCTTGCCGCATGGCATAACAGTGCCAGCAAACATATATATACATGCAAACGATATCACAGAGGTGCGCCATGAACCCGTCAGCCCAGCCGCAAACACAATCCGCCACCGTCCCTACCGTCAAGCTTTTGATTGGCGGAAAATTCGTGGAATCGAAAACCACCGAATGGCGCGACATCATCAACCCCGCAACGCAGGAAATTCTGGCGCGCGTGCCTTTTGCCACACGCGACGAAGTGGATGCCGCCGTTGCCGCCGGTAAAGAAGCTTTCAAGACATGGCGCTTTACGCCCATCGGCGCGCGCGCGCGTATTTTTTTGAAATACCAGCAACTGATCCGCGAGAACATGAAAGAAATCGCCGCCGTACTGACGTCTGAGCAAGGCAAAACCCTGCCGGATGCCGAGGGCGATATTTTCCGTGGCCTTGAAGTCGTCGAACACGCCGCCAATATCGGCAACCTGCAAATGGGCGAGCTGGCCAATAACGTTGCGGGCGGCGTCGATACTTATACCGTTTTGCAGCCGCTGGGCGTTTGCGCCGGCATCACACCGTTCAACTTCCCCGCCATGATCCCGCTGTGGATGTTCCCCATGGCGATTGCCTGCGGCAATACGTTTGTTTTGAAGCCGTCCGAGCAAGACCCTTTATCGACCATGAAGCTGGTGGAACTGGCGATCGAAGCCGGCATCCCCGCCGGTGTGCTCAACGTCGTGCATGGCGGCCCTGAAGTGGTCAATGCGATCTGCGACCACAAAGACATCAAGGCCGTATCCTTTGTCGGTTCGACCGCCGTGGGTACGCATGTCTACAACCGCGCCACGCTGGCCGGTAAACGTGTGCAGTGCATGATGGGCGCAAAAAACCACGCCATCGTCCTGCCCGATGCGGCAAAAGACCAATCCATCAACGCGCTTGTCGGCTCGTCCTTTGGTGCAGCGGGGCAGCGCTGCATGGCGACGTCTGTTGTTGTTCTCGTCGGCGATGCGCGCAAATGGATCCCCGAGTTTGTTGAAAAGGCCAAAACCCTGAGCGTCAATGCAGGGCACGAGCCGAACACCGATGTCGGCCCCGTTATTTCCTGCGCCGCCAAAGACCGCATTTTCGCGCTGATTGAACAAGGCATCAAAGAAGGCGCCAAGCTGGAGCTGGACGGCCGCAACAGCGCGCCCAAAGGCTACGAGAAAGGCAACTTTGTCGGCCCGACGATTTTTTCCGGCGTCAAAGGCGACATGGATATTTACACCAAAGAAATTTTCGGCCCCGTGCTGTGTATTGCCGAAGCCGAAACGCTGGATGACGCCATCCACTTCATCAACAGCAACCCCAACGGCAACGGCACGGCGATCTTTACGCAATCCGGCGCCGCTGCGCGTAAATTCCAGGAAGAAATCGACGTCGGCCAGGTCGGCATCAACGTGCCTATTCCGGTGCCGGTGCCGCTGTTTTCTTTCAGCGGGTCGCGCGCATCAAAGCTCGGCGATCTCGGCCCCTATGGCAAGCAGGTCATTTTGTTCTATACGCAGACCAAAACTGTCACCGCACGCTGGTTTGACGATGCTGCGACGGCAGGTGGCGTCAATACCACAATCAGCCTGAAATAAAACGGCGGAGCAGCAAGGCATGAACTTCGATCTGAGCGATGACCAACGCGCCTATCAGCAGGCGGCGCGCGATTTTGCCGATGCAGAAATGAGCCCCCATGCCGCCGAATGGGACGCCACGGCGCATTTCCCCGTCGACGTCATCAAAAAATCGGGCGAGATGGGATTTTGCGCCATGTATTGCCCGCCCGATGACGGCGGCATGGGGCTCTCGCGTCTCGATGCCGCAATCATCCTCGAAGCGCTTTCAACGGCTTGCCCTTCTACTGCCGCCTATATCTCCATTCACAACATGGTGGCGTGGATGACCTGCACATGGGGCACGGCACAGCTAAAATCGGAATGGGCAGCTGCGCTGACCTCTGCACAAAAACTGGCGTCTTATTGCCTGACCGAACCCGGCAACGGATCGGATGCGGGTAACCTGAAAACCCGCGCCGAAAAAGTAGATGGCGGCTGGCGACTGACGGGCGCGAAGGCTTTTATTTCTGGCGCGGGCGCAACTGATTTTCTGGTCGTCATGGCCCGCAGCGGCGGCGCAGGGCCCAAGGGTATTTCAGCCTTTGCCGTTGATGCCAAAGCCGAAGGCATCGGATATGGCCGCAAAGAAGAAAAAATGGGCTGGAACAGCCAGCCCACGCGCGGCGTGACGTTTGACAATGTTTTTGTGCCGGATCATGCCCTGCTGGGTGCGGAAGGCGAAGGTTTCACCATCGCCATGAAAGGCCTCAATGGCGGGCGCATCAATATAGCCGCCTGTTCGCTGGGCGGGGCGCAGGCCGCCTATGATGCGGCGCGCGCCTATGTGCATACGCGCCAGCAATTCGGCCAGCCGCTGGCCGGTTTCCAGACGGTGCAGTTTAAAATCGCCGATATGGCCACCCGTTTGATTGCCGCGCGCACGATGGTACACCGCGCCGCCGCCTTGCTGGATGCCGCTGCGCCCGATGCAATTACGGCCTGCGCCATGGCCAAGCAATTTGCTTCTGACCAGTGCTTTGACATTGTAAACGATGCGCTGCAACTGCATGGCGGCTATGGCTATACCCGCGATTATCCGATTGAACGCTTGCTGCGCGACCTGCGCGTACATCAAATTCTTGAAGGCACCAACGAGATCATGCGCCTGATCGTCTCGCGCAGCGTCCTTGAGGACGCAAAACCATAAATTCCTTGAGGACGCAAAACCATAAACTCCTTGAGAACGCAAAAACATAAACTCCTTGAGGACGCAAACCCCTCATTGACCGCAGATATCATACGAAAGGATTTTTAACATGACAGAGCATATCGCCTTTATCGGCCTTGGCAACATGGGCGGCCCGATGGCGCTCAACCTGTGCAAGGCCGGCTACACACTGACTGTTTTCGATGTGATGCCCGATGCCGTCAAAAAACTGACCGATGCGGGTGCCGCCGCTGCCGCAGATATTGCAGCCGCCGTGAAAGATGCCGATATCGTCATCACCATGCTGCCCGGCAATGACCATGTCAAAAAAGTCTATCTGGAGAGCGGCGTCCTTGCCCATGCCAAAGACGGTGCACTTCTAATCGATTCTAGCACCATCAACGCCGATGTCGCGCGCGATGTGGCGGTTGCGGCCAAACAAAAAGGCTTCCGCATGATCGATGCGCCGGTATCCGGCGGTACGGCCGGTGCGGCAGCGGGCACGCTGACTTTTATCGTTGGCGGCGATGCGGCTGATCTGGAATCCGCCCGCCCGCTTCTCGAAAAAATGGGCAAGAATATTTTCCATGCCGGTGCCAGCGGAGCCGGGCAGATGGCCAAAATCTGCAACAACATGCTGCTGGCGATTTTGATGATCGGTACCAGCGAAGCCCTCAACCTCGGCCTGCGCGGCGGGCTTGACCCAAAAGTGCTGTCGGAAATCATGTCCAAAAGCTCGGGCCGCAACTGGGCGCTTGAAGTCTATAACCCCATGCCGGGCGTCATGGAGAACGTGCCTGCATCGCGCGGATATACCGGCGGCTTTGGCACCGATCTGATGCTCAAGGATCTCGGCCTTGCGATGGAGATTGCGGGCAGCGCCGATGTGTCAACGCCGCTTGGCACCCATGCGCGCGATCTTTACAAGGCACATAGCGAAGCCGGCCACGGCAAGCTGGATTTTTCCAGCATCTTGAAATTGGTCGAAGCACAGGCCTTGGCAAAATCCGCGTAACAAAGGCGCAACATCACTGAAACAATTCACGCAATTCCCAAAAAGGCGCAAAGTTTTTTGCGCCTTTTTTCATGGGCTTAACCGCACGCTTGTCATAGCGACAATCTTTTTCGGAACAGGCCTAAAACACATATCGTTGGCCTTGTGACGAAACGAAAACGTGAAAACAAAAAACACGAAAGGACACAAGCCATGAAAATCAAACACACCATGATGGCGCTGGGCGCCGCAACTTTGTTTATGATGCCCATTTCCGCTGCGCAGGCTTTTGACGGCGCTGCAGGCGCTGCCACGCAAGCCGAACAACCCGCAACGGCGGCAGATGTAACAGATGACAAACTGAAAGAGTTTGCCGAGGTGCATCAGGAAGTCGAAAGCCTGAACGCCGAATATCAAGGTAAAATTCAGGCCACTAGCGATGTGACCGAAAAGAGCGCCCTGAGCGCGGAAGCCAACAAGGAGATGATGGATCTGGTGGAGAAATCCCCACTGACCATCACCGAATACAACCGCATCGCGCAGCTGGTGCAGCAGGACATCGTCCTGCAAGATAAATACCGCCAGATGCTGAATGACTAAAGACTACGGACTTGTTTTTCCCACCCCCGAAGAGCCGCCCCGCTGCATCTCCCGCGTGCAGCGGGGCGGATGTTTTTGACACGACCACAAGAAAAACGCCGCCTGAGACAAGGGCGGCGTTTTCAAAAATGAAAATTCAGTCTCGAAGGATCAGGGCGCTGCCATAAGGCTTCGAATATCTTCGGTTGTCGCACCTGGTGCAAAAGTTGGCCTTGCTGGCCACCACGGAGATGTTCCAGGCCCACTTAATACGCCGCCGGGCAGCAAATCGTTCAGAGCATTAGTGACAATTGTTGCATTGCTCGTGTTAAAAATTTCCTGCATCAGGCGTATACCGGGAGGCCCCAAAGAACTAGGAATGTCAGCACTGAGCATCTGAAACATTGTAAAATAGGGGGTTCCACGTTCAATCGCACTGCCAATCAAGCTGCGGAAACCCGGGGGCTCATCATTTCCCCACAATTGGGCAATGCGTGAACAGGCACCTTCAGGAGTAGCTGCCGATAGCAAGCTCGTCACCACGCTGTTAATCGCCGAGGTGATCGCGTTTACGATCACGTTTATTGCGTTTGTTATCATGGCGACTGCGCCACTTATGAAGCTGTTGATTGTATTCCACGCTGCATTAAGCGCTGCCACTAGAGCTGTAATTGTACCCGGAAAGGCAAGTCCGACTGCTGTCATGGCGCCTTGAACAGCCGTGACGTATCCATTCATAGTGCCCACGTAACCATTTAAGGTAGCCAATGGACCGTTGATACTATCGATAATTGGCTGAATTGTTGAATTAAAGAATTCATTCATAAAACCCAATACGGTAGCGCCGAGAGCAGAAGAAAGCGAATCTGCGAAATTGCTGGCATGTGCCTGGATTGTCGGATTCACTACAGCATCAAGACCTCTCATAAGCTTAGTGGCTGAGCCAAAGTCCGGAAAAGAACTCGTCCCGAATACGGAGGAGTTTGCCACCGGAATAATGCCGGTTGGATTTACATCGGAAAAGATGCTGCCAAGCCGCGATGTAAGGCCCATAGCATTGTCGAAACAGGTCATACCAGGAGAGTTGTCATTAAGGGGCATAATTTCGCTTGTGTGTGCTTTGCTCTCTACTTGTTTCGCTTGCGCGTGGTTTTGAGCAGCTTCGCAGGCTTCTTGCGGGCAACCGGGTGCACAGTTATTGGCATATGCGAAGTTGGCCGTTACGCCGAGCCCGAGCCCGAGGAACAAGACAACCGCAAAACACAGAAAATTGTTTTTCGTCATTGGACCGACCCACGTAACAAACGGCACGGAAGCCCAGAAAAATCCGACTCGCTGCGGACGGATATTTTTTAAGCCTATTTTTCTAGTTTATCAAAAATTTGAATAAAATGTAATCTAATTCACCCTTAAATTACCTATGTGCATGATTATTATAAACTTTATTGGCAGAGCCGCGTCCGGTGCGTCCGGCCTTTTACGCGCGGCTTTTACCGTATTCCACAGACGGGGTGCCCTCTATCGTTTTGGCATAATATTTAACCTGGTTCGGTTTCTCAAACAGCCTTCAGCCGCCCTGAAGATCCCCATGAAAGGACTTCACGCTATTGAGGCGGCTTGACCACTCGCGCCCGGACTTAGGACGGGCTTTTTTGCAGATTGCTGCGGATGCTCTCGACCGTACCGGGTGACATATCTTTCATCTGCTCGGCCAGCGCTTTGAGACGTTTGAAAGACGTCGGCAGACAATTATCGGGCACATCGGCCGCCTGCTCTACAATCAGCGCCGCCAGCTCGCCGAACATCAAAACAGGTAAATGGGTTTTACGCATCATGTCGTCGTGCAATGCGCCGGTGATGAGCGTGTCGCCTTTGTGCGTAACAATTTCCGCCCCTATTTTTTCGAACAGGGCGCAAACCGCCGCCGTTTCATCGCACTGCTGCGTGACAATGCAGGTGCGGTTGGTGCGCGGGCTTTGCGGGCCGAACATGGGGTGAATGCCGGTGACGCGCGGGCTGTGACGCAAGCAGTCTGCATTCGGCGCGGCCTGCACGGAACATAGATTAACAAGATGCTTTCCGGCATATTGCGCGGCAACGCTCTGCACGGCCGACAACGGCACGGCGATCAGCACCGTATCCGCCTCTTCAGAAATCTCCGCATGCGGCGCAAACTCTTCGGCCAGAAACGACCCGAAAACACCCCTGCCGACGATATTGATTTTCATGTTGTTCCCCTGCTTTTCTTTTGCTTGTTATACCCTACTCGCCGCTATCTTCAAGGCCGGAGAGAAACCGGGCGGCGTCGCGGCGCATGTCGGCCAGATGGGCTTTATCCATTTTCTCGGCGGTTTTATAGACCATTGACAGGCGCATATTGCCTTTCAGCTTTTCCTTGTTGCGCAGAATAAAATCCCAGTACAGATAATTGAACGGGCAGGCGTCGGGGCCGGTTTTTTTCTGTACGTCAAAGCGGCAGTTTTTGCAGTAATCCGACATGCGGTTGATATAGCTGCCGCTCGCCGCATAGGGCTTGCTGGCAAGAAGCCCGCCGTCGGCATAGAGCACCATACCGGTGACATTCGGCAGTTCTACCCATTCATAGGCATCGGCATAAACGATCAGATACCACGCGTTCACTTCATCCGGATGCAGCCCGGCCAGCAGCGCGAAATTGCCCAGCACCATCAAACGCTGGATATGATGCGCATAGGCATTTTTTCTGGTCTCCTCCACGCATTGGCGCAGGCAGTTCATGTCGGTGTCGCCCGACCAATAAAACCACGGCAGCTTACGCGTGGCGTCCAGCGCGTTTTCGCGCCCGTAGTCAGGCATTTTCAGCCAATAGATGCCGCGCACATATTCGCGCCAGCCGAGAATCTGCCGGATAAAACCTTCGGCGGCATTGAGCGGCACTTTGCCGGCGCGGTACGCCGCCTCGGCCCGCGACACCGCCTGCCGCGGATCGAGCAGGCCACAATTGATATAAAAACTGATATAGGAGTGATACATAAAAGGCTGACCCTGCAGCATTGCATCCTGATAGTCGCCAAAATGCGCCAGCCGTTCATCGATAAAATACACCAGCGCACGCTCGGCGTCTTTTGCTGTGACGGCCAGATGAAAATCCTCCAGCGCGCCGAAATGGTCTGCAAACCGTGCCGCCACCAGCGCCAGCACATCGCGCGTGATTTCATCGGGATCAAAAAAAAGCGGCTGCGACATAAACATGTCACCGGCTGGCGGCTTGCGGTTTTCACTGTCATAGTTCCACTGCCCGCCTTCCGGCCCGCCGTCGGGCGCAAGAAGGATGCCGTGTTTCTTGCGCATTTCGCGGTAGAAAAACTCCATGCGCAATTGCTTGCGCGGCGCAGCCCAATCCGCGAATTCTTCGGGCGTGGCATAGAACCGCGTATCCGGCCTGATGTCGACCGGCACGGCAAACGTCTCTTGCCATGCGCGCATGTCTTGCATCACGCGGTATTCCCCCGCTTCGGTTACTACAACCCTTGCGGGGCGGGTTTTTTCAATCGCGCGCGCCATCTCGCCGCGAAAAGAGCCGGCATTATCCGCATCGTCCAGCTTTGTGTAATGGACCTGATACCCCTTGGCGCGCAGCTCTGCCGCGAAATGCCGCATGGCCGAAAACAAAAAAGCGATCTTCTTTTTATGATGGCGCACATAGGTCGCCTCTTCCCAGACCTCGCACATCCAGACGGTATCGCGCGCCGGATCGATATCAGACAGGCTGGAAATATGATGTGACAACTGGTCGCCCAGCACCAGACGCAAAACCCCGCCGTCTGTTTTATTGTTTTTCATCTCCTGCCCCTTGCTGGCTTTACCGCTGCGATGCCGCCCCTGCGCCGCAGGCATCGGCCTGCACTATAGCATTACCCGCCCTGCAGCGGCGCGCAGAAAAACAAAGGCGCTGCATAAAAACTGCGCAGGCTGCCGCCTGTCCGGCGGCCCTGCGGCTTTAACCTTCGGTGCTTTTTTGCAGCGGCGGGCAGCGATGCCCGAAAGCTTTGCGAAGCCTATTTACGCTGAAGAATCTGGTCCAGCTGATTGGCGAAGAGGTTTCGTTCGCGCGGGCCAAAGCCGGAAGGGCCGCCGGTTTCAATGCCGCTGCCGCGCAGCGAGTCCATGAAATCGCGCATGCCCAGTATCTGTCTGATATTCTCGCGGTCATAGAGCCTGCCGCGCGGATCCAGCGCCAGAGCACCTTTTTCCACGACACGCGCCGCGAGGGGAATATCGGCGGTGATGACAAGATCGCCCGGCTGGCAGCGCGCGCAAATTTCATCATCGGCAACGTCCGGCCCGGACGGCACCTGAACCAGCGTAATGAATTCGGAAGGCGGCAGCGCTATTCTTTGATTGGCGATACAGGTCAGGGCGGTTTTTGTTCTGTCCGCCGACCGGAATAAAATTTCTTTTATTGCTTTGGGGCAGGCATCGGCATCAACCCATATTTGCATTTTCATGACCCTGCAGCAGCCGCGCGAAAACAACAGCGCGCATTCGATATCGGGAGGATTTGGAGCGGGTGACGGGAATCGAACCCGCACAACTAGCTTGGAAGGCTAGGACTCAACCATCGAGCTCCACCCGCATGTATTTGATTTTATATTTTATTTTACACAAAAGTCCATACCTCTTCAAGAAGAGGTAGCGCGCCCGAAGAGAAACCATCCCTACGAAACAAAACCATTGATAAACAGATAGTTATAGGCTCAATTGCACAGCTCTGTGTACTACGTTTGTATAGCACATCCCGACTGATTTTCAAGAGAATTACGAGACACGTGTCAATGGCTAAAAGAAAATGCGCATAAGTACCGACCTGACCAAGTTATAGCGACAGAAAAGGCTTGGAACTGTAGGAGGCACCGTGAGTAAAAGACCAGAAAAGTTCGCTAATCATAAGGAAAACGGTAATGATAGATGACAGTGCAGATAAACCAGGGGAGATGATTAGAACTCTTGTTTGGCAAAGCATCAAACAATATCGTACCGAGCACCTATATCAATTTTTGCAGGATAAAAGCCCTATCGTCAGAACAATTGCCGCCAGAGAGCTACAAATCCGCGGCGCCAAGGAAACATTTGACTATGTCGTAAGCTTTGCGAAAGCAGAATCTGTAACCATACGAGAATTATGCGCTTTTATCTTGGGGCAACTAGGCGCTCCTAAACTTCCCTATAAGAATAGATCGCTCCCATATTTGATAGAACTAAGCGCAGATAAAAGCTCAAGTGTTCGCAGCGCTGCAATTTCCGCTTTAGGACATTTGCGCGCTGATAAGAAAAAGGCAGTTATACTCAAGGCAGCGAAAGACAAGTCTCCTCAAGTACGACTTTCTGCTGCGGCCGCGATGCTTCATCTTAAGCGCTCTCCTTCAATCATAAAATGCCTTAAGCAGCTATGCAAAGATAGCAATCGAGAGGTTCGTTCTTGGGCAAAAACGAGCCTAGAGTTTTTAACCGACCATCGATAAAAATGTTAGAAGCCCACCCCTGATCTCTCATCCAAGCCTGCAGGTCATCTCAGCGCCGAGCAGTGCACCTCGGCCCCAGCTTTACGGGAGCAGGGAACGTTTTGGCTCATGCCCAGTGCCACTAGGTTGCGTTACTTATAGGAATAATTGCGGGAATTAAAGTCCGCCTGCCGGATATAGACGGGCGGACGAGTATCGTTTTGAATCTTTTGTGCAGCCTTCACATTCGTTCTCCATGGGGTGAGATGCGTTAGCGCTACTTAGACACCCTTCCCTTGCGGCAGCGCAATGCGATCTGGATATGTTGTCAATATTAGGGGGGAAACGAATCGGCACCGAGAAAGGACAGGAAGGGATAAACAATTTTTTTGTAAGAGCATTACCCATTCTCGCTGTAGCCATGCTGTAGCCACAGAGTATTCTACTTTTCTTAGTTCTCGTCTAAAGCATTGATTTAAATGGCGCGCCCGAAGAGATTCGAACTCCTAACCTTCTGATCCGTAGTCAGATGCTCTATCCAGTTGAGCTACGGGCGCGTACCGTGCGGAAACCGCAGGAACGGGCGAAGGGCTTGGGGCCACTCGCACCGATTTGAGGTTTCTATAAGATTCTCCGCCCAAGAGCAAGCCCCTTTTGCGGCTTTCTCTGCCGGAGGTGCCCGCGCGGCGGCAAAACCCGACCGGGCGGCGGGCGGCGTTGCCGCCGGGCGGGCAAGCGCTTTGATTTCGTTATGGCAATATAAACGACCGATTTACGGGCAGGACCGCCACAGGACAAATAAAAAAGACCGCATATGTGCCGATGCTGCTGATTCAATATTGAATATACTCAAGAATCTGGTTTAAAAAGGACAGTAATCCCGCGCCCTTCCGGCCTTTCCGGATACGCATCATTTTTATCTACGAGGTGATTGTCTTGCCGACTGTGACATTCCGCACCCTTTTCCCCGCCTGCGCGCTTGCCCTTTTGCTCGGCGCCTGCCACGCAGACGGCAGCAGCACCCAGACATCATCTGGCAACCGCATGCCCGGCCTTGTCGTCAGCAGCGAGCCGCCGCCCGATGTCATTTATCGCCGCGGATCGCGCGACACCGTTCTGGCCGGCAATACGGCAGGCAGCGTGCGCGGATATAATTCGCAAAACGTCGAAACGCTTGTCACCCGCAAAGTGGCCGAGCTGCGCCGCGATCTTGAATCTCTCAAGCGCAGCACCGGCAGCTATGGCGAGCGCCTGAGAAACCTTCAGGTCAAGAGCGACAACGCTGCATCGCAATACTACGAGCAAATCGCCACCATCAATACCGAACTGCAGGCGGGCTCCACCCCCGGCAACCCGGTATTGGTTGAACGCTGGAACATCGCGCAGGACCGGCTTGAAGGCCTGTCGCAAAACGCTTCGCATCTGAACGGTCTTGCGACCGATCTGGCGAACGAGGCATCCAAAGCCTCCTTCCTGCAAGAAAACGTCCGCGCGGCCTATGGCCTGTCGGGCGCGGTCAAGGAAGACCACAACAAACTCCGCGTGCTGGAAGACGAGGTCAACCAGACCATCGTGGTTCTCAACCGCCTGCTGACATCGACCAGCGACGAGATCAACCGCCGCCAGTCTTACCTGCGCACGGAAAAGCTGAACCTGCAAACCCTGTCGCTGGCCGTTGCCAATGGCGAGCTGTACGGTCAGAACCTGTCGAACAGCCTGTTTAAACGCGCCACGCAGGAAGCGACCAGCTTCGCCGCCCCTGCCCCCGCGCAGAACACGGCCAACCGCCGCCCGCTGGTCATCATCCGCTTTGACCGCAGCAACGTGAACTATGAACAGGCGCTGTACTCCGCCGTGGGTCAGGCACTGGAAAAATATCCGGCTGCCAAATTCGACCTCGTTGCTGTCAGCCCGTCGCAGGGCAACCCCGCCGAAATGGCGCTGGCTTCGACCGAAGCGCGCAAGAACGGCGAATCTGTCCTGCGCTCGCTGACACATATGGGTCTGCCGCTGGAGCGTGTGCGTCTGAACGCCGCCAACAGCAGTGCCGTGCGCAACAGCGAAGTGCATCTGTATCTGCAATAAGCGCATACGGCGCGCTGTTACAAACGGAAACAATTATTTCCTACACAAAAACAGGCGCCTGACGATATGATGGTCAGGCGCTTGTTTTTTTGCCCAGACAGGAAGGTTCATGGAACATTATCTCGACCAGCTGACAGCCATCGCCATGGTAACCACCGTGGCCTTGCTTTGCGGGCTGGCCCTGATACGTATCCGTCAGCCTGCGATTGTCGGCTATATTCTTGCGGGTCTTGTGCTCGGCCCGACCGGCCTTGGCTTTATTTCCAACACCGAAACCGTCAAGCTGCTCGCCGAACTGGGCGTGATCATGCTTTTGTTCCTGATCGGTATGGAACTGAACATGCGCAGTTTCCGTGCCGTTTATAAAACGGCGCTGGCCACGGTCGGGCTACAGATTGCGGCGGCTTTTGCGGTTTTTGCGCTGCTCGGCTTTTTTGTAGACTGGACGATCCAGAAAATCATTTTGTTTAGCTTTGCAACGGCGCTGTCTTCCACCGCGGTGGCGATCAAAATCCTCGAAGAAACGGACGATCTGAAAACCCCGGTCGGACGCACCACGATTTCCGTGCTCATCGCGCAGGATCTGGCCGTTATCCCGATGATGCTGATCATCGGCGCCTTTGCGGCCACAGGCGACGTCGAGAGCGCGGGCCGCGCGATCCTCATCAAACTGGGCATGGCGGTTGGCCTGATGCTGGTCGTTATGTGGTTTTTGTCGCGCCGGGAGCAAATCGAACTGCCGGGATCGAAATGGATTATTTCCCGTCCCGAAATTGTGCCGCTGGCGGCCATGGCTTTTTGTTTCAGCTGGGCGACGCTATCGGGCGCAGCGGGGCTTTCCGCTGCCTATGGCGCCTTTATCGCCGGTATGATTATCGGCAATTCCAGCATCCGTGAAGTCATGCATAAAGCGGCCGAACCGATACAGGCGATCTTGCTGATGGTGTTCTTCCTGTCCGTCGGTCTTTTGATTGATCTTGATTTTATCAAGGAAAACTGGGGCCATGTGCTGATCGTGCTGGTGATTGTGACGCTACTGAAAACCGCCTTCAACGTGCTGATTTTGCACCGTCTGGGCGAACCGTGGGAGCGTTCGTTCCACAGCGGCGTGGTCATTGGGCAGGTCGGTGAATTTTCGTTTATCATCGCCGCGCTCGGCTTTTCGGTGGGCGTGATTGCCGATGACGGTTATCGTTTGATGATTGCGGTGATCGCGCTCAGTTTGCTGATCAGCCCGATGTGGCTATTGATTGCGCGGCATCTGCATGACCTGGCGCTGAAACGCCTGACCGGCCACCTGCCGCAAGCATCGCCCGAAGACTTGTAATCTTTTTTATTTTTGCAAGAATTTGCCGAGCGCGTTATCCAGCGCGGCGGGGGTAACTTCTTCGACCTGCCCCGCAGCCAGCTTCGACAGATGGAAGGGGCCGTAAGATTCGCGGATCAGCCGGTTGACCTCCAGCCCGAAGCGCGCCAGCACGCGGCGGATTTCGCGGTTCTTGCCCTCATGCAGCGTCATATGCAGCCAGACGTTGGATCCTTGCTGCCGTTCTACCTCCAGCTTGATCGGGCCGTAATGCACGCCTTCGATCGTGATGCCCTTGGCCAACATGCGGATCATGCCGTCGCCCACACTGCCAAAGGCGCGCACGCGGTATTGCCGTGACCAGCCGGTCGCCGGCAGCTCCAGATGCCGCGACAGCGCACCGTCGTTGGTCAGCAGCAAAAGCCCTTCGCTATTCAAATCCAGCCGCCCGACCGAAATCACGCGCGGCATGTCTTTGGGCAGATGCTGGAAAATCGTATCGCGGTCCTGTTCATCGCGGTGGCTTGTTACCAGCCCCGCGGGTTTATGGTAACGCCAAAGACGTGTGGCAGGCGCCGCGCCGATGCTGCGCCCATCGACGATAATTTTATCCGCTTCCGTCACCAGCACGGCGGGGGTTTCAAGGATTTTGCCGTTCAGCACCACCCGCCCCTCGGCAATCCAGCGCTCGGCATCGCGGCGCGAACAAACGCCGGCGCGGGCCAGCCGTTTGGCGATGCGCTCGCCCTTGTTTTCGTCTGCTGCCGTGTTTTGATCTTGGTCTTCCATTCTGCTAGTTTAATCAAATGCAGGGCGAAAACAAATATATGATGCGCGCGATCGAACTGGCGCAGCTGGCCGCCGCCGCGGGGGAAATTCCTGTCGGCGCGGTGCTGGTCGATGCGACAAGCGGCAAGATCGTCGCCGAGGCCCATAACCTGACCGAACGCGACCATGACGCCACCGCCCATGCCGAGGTTCTGGCCCTGCGCACGGGCGGTGCGGCACGGGGCGCGGCGCGCCTGCCGGACTGCGATCTTTATGTGACGCTGGAGCCCTGCGCGATGTGCGCCGCCGCGATTTCTTTTGCGCGTATTCGCCGTCTGTATTTCGGCGCCTATGACGCCAAAAGCGGCGGCGTTGAAAATGCCGCGGCATTCTATGCCCAGCCGACCTGCCACCACCGCCCCGACGTATACGGCGGCATGCACGAGCAAGCCTGCGCACAACTCATGAAAGATTTTTTCAAGGATAAACGCTGATGGCCGCCAATGATCTTTTTAACGACGACGATCCCTTCGGCCTGCCGCCCGCGCCCGAAGACACCCCCGCCGGCGCCAACGCGCCGCCCGAATACAGCGTCAGCGAGCTGAGCCATAAACTGAAACGGATGGTGGAGGATGAATTTTCTTTCGTGCGCGTGCGCGGCGAAATCTCCAAGGTCACCATCGCCAAATCAGGGCATCTTTATACCGCGCTGAAAGACGATGGGTCGGTTTTGGATGCCGTATGCTGGAAAGGCACGGTTGCCCGCCTGGGTCTGCGCCCCGAAGAAGGCATGGAGGTCGTTGTCACCGGCCGCCTGACGACATATCCGGGCAGATCGAATTATCAGATTATTATCGAGACGATGGAGCTGGCCGGGCAAGGCGCATTGCTGAGAATGCTGGAAGAGCGCAAAAAGAAACTTGCCGCCGAAGGGCTTTTTGATCCAGCGCGCAAACAGCTGATCCCTTTTCTGCCGGACGTCATCGGCGTGGTGACATCACCCACCGGCGCCGTTATCCGCGATATCATGCACCGTTTGAACGAGCGTTTTCCGCGCCGCGTGTTGATCTGGCCCGTCATGGTGCAGGGCGCGGGCGCGGCGCAGCAGGTTGCCGCCGCCATTCAGGGATTCAACGCCATCCCCATGGACAGCCCGCTCAGACCCGATGTGCTGATCGTCGCGCGCGGCGGCGGATCGTTTGAAGACCTGATGCCTTTCAATGACGAAGCCGTCGTGCGCGCCGCCGCCGCCAGCGATATTCCGCTGATTTCCGCCGTCGGCCATGAAACGGATACCACGCTGATCGACTTCGCCGCCGATCTGCGCGCGCCCACACCCACGGCCGCCGCCGAAAAAGCCGTGCCCGTGCGCGCCGAGCTGCTGGCTGCCGTACTAGACGATGAAAAACGTTTGTATATGACGATGGAGCGGCGGCTGCAGCATTACCGCACCCAGCTGACCGGCCTTGGCCGCGGGCTGGGCGACCCGAAACGGCTGATGGAAAATACCATGCAGCGGCTTGACCATCTGGGCGCGAAACTCGACAGCGGACTTTCGGCATGGCTGCAAAAACGCCGCGCGGTGCTGGCCGAACTTTCGGCGCGCGTATCGGACAGGCCGCTGCGCCAACGTCTGGTCGACAGCGCCCGCCTGCTGGCCGGGCAGGAAGAGCGGCTGAAAAACAGCGAAAATAAAATTATCGGCGAGCGTGCACGCAAACTGCAAAATCTTGAGTCCCTTTTGCAGAGCCTGTCATTTGAACGCGTGCTGGAGCGCGGTTATAGCGTTGTTTTCGATACAGATGGCCATATCGTTTCCAGCGCGGAGGGCATCAAGACGGGTGACGATCTGCGCCTGCGCCTGCGCGATGGCACGCGCGATGTTCGCGCAAAGTAAAATCTGCGATGTTCGCGCAAAATAGAGCCGTATATTTTATTCGGGTTTGGGGGTTTCCGCCGGTGCTGTAGCGGGCTCTGCAGGTTCAGCCGCGGGTTCGGCGGCGGCAAAGACCGGCGGTTTGAAAAAAAACTTCTCGTAGAGCGCCTGCATGCCGACCAGCCCGCCCAAAACCAGACAGAAAATCCAGAACAGCGACATCATGGCCCAGTCCTGCGCCAGTGCTAGCGGGAAAAGCCCCGATGCCACCAGCGCGGTCATGTAAATAAGGCCGGTAAAGAAAACACTGTCACGGTCACGCGTTGCAAAAAACGCCCAGGGCGTGACCGATGCCGCAATCGACCAGATCACCGCCGGCAAGGTAATGGTCTCATCCATCATGATATAACCCTGCGCAACCGAAAACATGCCGGTTGTATAGCCCGCCATCAACATCACCAACCATGTAAAGCTGAGCGTCTGGAAAATGCGCGATGCGCGCGGATAATTCATTCTTTCCGTCGCCATCATCATGCCCGCGCAAAACCCGGCAGGCAACATCATTAGAGGAAAAATAAGTGCGGAAAAGATGAAGGCCAAAGATGCTATCCACAGCACATACCAATGCCCCGCCGTGATCAGCCAGACGCCGCTGCATACCATGCAAACAGCCCCAACCCCCAGAAAGGGGTTGAGGCTTTTTTTGACCAAATTGTGAACCGGGCCGGCCATATCGGATGCTCCCCGTCTGACGCCCGCTGCTTAAAACGGAATTTCGTCATCCATATCGTTCTTGCCGGAGGCTGCAAACGAACCGCCGCCGCCCGAAGATTGCGCGGGTGCGCTGTAATCGCCGCCGCCCATAGAATCATTGCTGCCGCCGCCGCTTTTACCGTCAAGCATCGTCAGCTCGCCGCGGTAGGGGCGCAGAACGACTTCGGTCGTATAGACTTCGCGGCCGTCTTTTTCGTACTTGCGGGTTTCCAGCTGGCCTTCGATGTAAACCTTGGAGCCTTTTTTCAGGAAGCGTTCAACCACGCCGACCAGCGCATCGTTGGTGACGGAAATGCGGTGCCATTCGGTGCGCTCTTTGCGCTCGCCGGTCGACTTGTCTTTCCAGCTTTCCGAGGTGGCGATGGAGAAATTGGCCACGCGCCCGCCGTTGGGGAACGAGCGGATTTCAGGGTCTTTGCCCAAGTTACCGACCAGAATGACCTTGTTGACGCTACCTGCCACGACTGTACCTTTCCGAAAATTCCAAAACCTGCTTTTGACAATTATTCTAGGAAAAACCGGGGGGCTGGATTAAGATAAATCCACACCGCGAGAATCTGCCAGCGCATGCAAAAGCCTTGATAGGCTTATGTTTATCATGTGCCTGCGGCTGAAACAAGCGGCAAGAAAAGCCCGTAGAAACAGGCCCGTAAGAACCGACCGGAAGGAGAAACCATAAGATGCGCGCATGGCAAAGAATGCTCAGCGGACGCCGCCTTGACCTCATCAATCCTTCCGCCATGGATATCGAAATCGAAGACATCGCGCATGGACTTTCCAGAGTCGCCCGCTGGAACGGTCAGACCACCGGCGACCATGCTTTTTCCGTGGCGCAGCATTCCGTCATCGTCGAAAAAATCTGCGCGACGCTGGAGCCGGATGCCGACCGCGTCTGGCTGATGGCCGCGCTTTTGCACGATGCGTCGGAATACGTTGTGGGCGATATGATTTCGCCGTTTAAAAACGCGCTCGGCATCAATTACCGCGATTTTGAAGACAAGCTGACGCAAGCCATCCATATCCGCTTTGGCTTGCCCGCGGTAATTTCGCCGCAGCTGAAAAAATTCATCAAACGCGCCGACAAAGTTTCCGCCTATCTGGAAGCCACGCAGATCGCCGGCTTCAGCGACCTTGAAAGCCGCAAATTCTTCGGCCCGCCGCCGCTCACGATCAAAGACTGGAAAATCGAACCCCTCTCCGCCAACGAAGCCAAAGCCGAGTACGTCCAGCGCTTCACCGAACTGCTGGCCGAGGTGCAGGAGCAGAGTGCGGCTTGATGTGGCAGGCTGTTGCTTTAGCACTCGGCCTTATCTTCTTCTTATGCAGCCCCGCAGAAGCTGTAGAGTACTACATGCCCCCTACTTACTATTCGGATGAGACTTGTCTGCTCTCGATATTTGAAGCATTCCAAAGGACCGCTCTTAAATATCACCTCCATCTTATTTTAGTTTTTGCGCCCCTCTACTTGGGCATAGTGCTCTCTTTAGCCACCAAATACCTTAAAAAGCCACACATCAAAACTCCAGCTCTGAAAGCCGTATTACAGCACCGTCTTTTCTTTCCAAGCGTCTACTTTACGCTATTGGGCTGGGGATTTTTTTACTTTTATATGAACGGCCTGTCCCCTCATAACTTTACCTTTCCTGCGCGAGTTGACGATATATACAAGTCTCTATCTCTTCGTATCTGCGCAGTTTATGCTGTCTTCTGCTTTTTTATATATCAGCTAGTAGCCGCTGTTTTTTCTTATAAAAGGAAACAGGAACTTCCGCTGCTTTTTAAAGCTGTGCCCTACGCCCATCTAAAAAAATCTCTCGTGGCGGCATCCTGCTTATTAGCGTTTTCCATGATTTCTATAACTTTTTTTCTTTCATATCACGTGTATAAGGCCGCATGCTTTCGTGTTGCCATGATACCTTAAATAAAACTAAGCCGCCCTGCGCACCGCCCGCTTCACGGCGGCAAAGGGTTTGGCACTGTTTTCATTCGCGGCTTCGTCTTGCAGGCCTTCCTGATGATAGGCTTCCATATGCTTGCAGCCTTCGTATTTGCCGGTGAAAAACGCCGCGACCATTTTACGGGTGCGGCTTTCAGCGCCCAGCGTATCCACGTCGGCATCGCGCGCGGTGGCGAAGGTAATCATATCGCCGCGCATATAGAGTACGTCATGCGGCACGGCATTTTTCTGCAGATAGGCCACGAAGGCTTCGGCGGCGTCTTTGGGAGCGGCTTCGGTAAAGGCGATGGTGGCGACCAGTGCTTCGCGCGCGTAATGCTTGCCCAGCGCAACGGCGCGGTTGAAATCGGTCTGTTCTTTTTTCATGCTGTGCCCTTTCGGGGTCGGTACGCGCCTGCTCCGGCGCGCGCAAAAGATTTTCATGTTGTGAGGCCTTACCATACTATGTGAAACAGCCGCCCTTGTGGTACTTATGCCCCGTGTTGACGTTTTTACGGCGCGCTCCACTTTATGATAGCATTTCAGTATAAATGTTCTATATTTGTTCCGAAACGGGCGGCAAAAACGGCGGATAACATGGCAAAATCAGGCAAGACAGGCAAAAGCACCCCTATCGGTGGTGCCGCAAAATATAACGACTCCATCCGCGTGAGGGGCGCGCGCGAACATAACCTGAAAAATATCGACATCGATATTCCGCGCGACCAGCTGGTGGTGGTGACGGGGCTGTCCGGTTCGGGCAAATCGTCGCTGGCTTTTGACACCATCTATGCCGAAGGGCAGCGCAGATATGTCGAGAGCCTCTCGGCCTATGCCCGCCAGTTCCTCGAGCTGATGCAAAAGCCGGATGTAGATAGTATCGAAGGTCTCTCCCCCGCGATTTCGATCGAACAAAAAACCACATCGAAAAACCCGCGATCGACCGTCGGCACCGTCACCGAAATTCACGATTACATGCGCCTTTTGTGGGCGCGCGTCGGCGTGCCCTATTCCCCCGCCACTGGCAAACCGATTACCAGCCAGACCGTATCGCAAATGGCCGACCAGATTTTGGCGCTGGCGGAGGGGACGAAGCTCTATCTGCTCGCCCCCATCGTGCGCGGACGCAAGGGCGAATATCGCAAGGAAATGCAGGAGCTGAAAAAGAAAGGCTTCCAGCGTATCAAGATCGACGGCATTTTCTATGAACTGGATGATGTACCGGCGCTCGACAAGCAGCTGAAGCATGATCTTTCTGTCGTTGTCGACCGTATTGTCGTTAAAAAAGACATCGGCAACCGCCTCGCCGATTCCATCGAAACCGCGCTGAAGCTGGCCGACGGGCTTTTGATTGCCGAGGATGCAACAACGCAGGAAGAGCATATTTTTTCGGCCAAATTCGCCTGCCCCGTCTCCGGCTTTACGGTTGAAGAGATCGAACCGCGGCTGTTTTCTTTCAACAACCCCTTCGGTGCCTGCCCCGCTTGTGACGGTATCGGCAGCAAAATGCATTTCGATCCAGACATGGTTGTGCCCGACCCGACATTGACGCTGGCCGAAGGCGCTGTTGCGCCCTGGGCGAATTCGTCGTCCGGATACTACGAACAAACGCTGGAAAGCCTCTGTGCGCATTTCAAGGCCAGCATGAATACGGCCTGGGAAAAACTGCCGCAAAAGCTGCGCGATGTGATTTTGCTGGGCGGCGGCAAAGAGAAATTCGCCTTTAAATACTGGGATGGCAGCAAGCATTTTACCAGCACGAATACCTTCGAAGGCGTCATCCCCAATATGCACCGCCGCTATCTGGAGACGGAAAGCTATCATGTCCGCGAAGACCTCGACCAGTACAAGACCGAACAAGTCTGCTCGGCCTGCGGCGGTTACCGCCTGAAGCCAGAGGCGCTCTGCGTCAAGGTCAATGCCTGCCATGTCGGGGAAATTTCCGCGCTGTCGATTGAAAAAGCGCAGCAGTGGTTTGCCGCGCTCGACAAAACGCTTGGCAAAAAAGACATGGAAATCGCGCTGCGCATCCTCAAGGAAATCAACGCGCGGTTGAGCTTTCTGATGAACGTCGGGCTGGATTATCTTTCGCTCAGCCGCATGTCGGGCACCCTGTCGGGTGGCGAGTCGCAGCGTATCCGCCTTGCCTCGCAAATCGGCTCCGGCCTGACGGGCGTTTTATATGTGCTGGACGAACCCAGCATCGGTCTGCACCAGCGCGACAACAACCGTCTGCTGGATACGCTGAAACGCCTGCGCGATCTGGGCAATACGGTTTTGGTCGTCGAACATGACGAAGACGCCATCCGCACCGCCGATTATCTGATCGACATGGGCCCTGGCGCGGGGCTGCACGGCGGGCAGGTCATTGCGGCCGGTACTGCCGAAGACGTTCTCAAAAACAAAAACAGCCTGACCGCGCAATATTTGTCCGGCGTAAAAAGCATACCCGTGCCGACGCAGCGCCGCGCAGGGAAATCCGTGCAGACCAAAAAAGGTACCGATACGCAATATATCGAAGTCACCGGCGCGCGTGAAAACAACCTGAAGAATGTGCATGCGAAATTTCCGGTCGGCACCTTTACCTGCGTGACCGGCGTATCCGGTTCGGGCAAATCGTCGCTGGTGATCGATACGCTTTATGCGGGTGCGGCGCGGCGGCTGATGAAAGCGCGCACTCAGCCGGGCGCGCATGACGATATCCGCGGGCTTGAATATATCGACAAGATCATCGACATCGACCAATCACCGATTGGCCGCACGCCGCGGTCAAACCCCGCGACCTATACCGGCGCTTTTACCCCTATCCGCGACTGGTTTTCGGGCCTGCCGGAATCCAAAGCGCGCGGCTATGGCCCGGGGCGGTTTTCGTTTAACGTCAAGGGCGGGCGCTGCGAAGCCTGCGAAGGCGATGGCGTCATCAAAATCGAAATGCACTTCCTGCCCGATGTGCATGTGACCTGCGATGCCTGCAAAGGCGCACGCTATAACCGCGAAACGCTGGAGATCAAATACAAAAACAAATCCATCGCCGAAGTGCTGGATTTAACGGTTGAAGAAGGCGCGGATTTTTTCAAGGCAGTGCCGTCGATACGCGACAAACTGGAAACGCTCAAAGAAGTCGGTCTTGGCTATATCCATATCGGCCAGCGCGCGACCACGCTATCGGGCGGCGAGGCACAGCGCGTGAAGCTGGCCAAAGAACTGGCCAAGCGGTCCACCGGCCGCACGCTTTATATTCTGGACGAACCCACGACCGGCCTGCATTTCGAAGACGTCCGCAAACTGCTGGAGGTGCTGCACCGTCTTGTCGATCAGGGCAATACCGTTGTCGTGATCGAACATAACCTTGAGGTCATCAAAACCGCCGACTGGCTGATCGATATCGGCCCCGAAGGCGGCACCAAGGGCGGCGAGATTATTATTCAGGACACGCCCGAAAAAGTCGCGCGCGAAAAACGCAGCCATACCGGCCATTTCCTGCGCCCGCTGCTGGACAAAAAAAGTCGTGCGGCATAAGTAAAAAGCCGGGCAAGAAAATCGAAGAAACAAAAACCGCCGGTTCAAGCCGGCGGTTTTTTAATGCCTAGAAATCAGGCCCGCCGCTGCGTCTGCCCGGCGGCGGGGGCGGTGTATTGTCGGGGTCGCGGCGGCGCGTCCAGTCGCGCAGATCAAGCGTGTCATCGCCTTGCATTTTGGCCAGATTATAAAGCTCCATAAACTTCGGGCGCGGCATATCAAACTGGACGTCTTTGCCGCCAAACGGGCTTTGGCCGTAAACCAGCCTGAACTTGGTGAAGGGGCCGTTTTTGCCGTTCGCGTCGCCATCGACGCTCTTCCAGTCGATGTCTTCTTCGTCGATCACGCACATCTGAAAGTTTTGCTGCTGGGGCTGGCGTGCAAAGAAGGCGATGCGCAGCGGCACATCTTCAAGGCTGGTCTTTGCCGGCTGCGGTGCGGCGGCGGTGAAATCGCGGCCGAGATCGGGGAAGACTGCTTTTGCGGCAACACCACCGGTTTTTTCGCGCAAGTCCAGAACCGGCGATGCGTGCTGGTCCGCAAAGTAAATAGCGCGCTCCAGTTCTTCATACGGCATGCGCACAGCAATTTTCGCACCGGTTTTGAGAACAATACCCGAAATATCATCCCCCAGATCAACCAGATAATCGACACGTTCGCGCATAAAACTGGCCGCCGCATAGGTCTGTCTGTCATCACGCAGGACATTTGCGCGGATCAGCAGGTCTTCTGCGGCACGCGTGATGTTTTTGCTGAATTTTTTGGACGGCTGGTCGGTCATAATTCAAACCCCTTGGCATCCCGCGCGCGCGTGCTTTCGGTCAGATCGAGCGTTGAGCGCCCGCTCTTTTTTGCAGCTTCGAGATGCCACATAAAAGTGGTCATCGGCATCTGAATGTAGAAATCTTTGAAACCCGTTGCGGCATTTTCTTTTTTCAGGTTGATAAATGTTTCAGCCGCCGGCCGGTTGGCATGCGGTTCGAAATAGGCCATGTCGGATGTATTGAACCGCACCATGTGAAATTTGCGGTCGTTTTGTTCTTTGTGCACAAAAACCGCGACATCAACACCCGTTTCATCCTTGGCCGATATATCCGTTTCCGCCAAGGGGTTGAACTTGCGGCTCAGCGTGACTCTGCGCGCCGCTGCGGCGGCTTCGCCTGTAACCGCCATAAGGTCGATATCACCGCTGTTTTTGTAGTCATCATCAAAAACCATCGCGCGCAAGGTCGCCATCGGCAAGGCGGCGGGTATCGTCACGCCATCATCCAGACGCAGCGCCGAGATATTTTCATCAAGCCCGACAATCATATCAACGCGCGCGGCCCTGAAAACCACAGGCGCAAAGCCGCCTTCGTCCGTCGGCACATGTGCCGTGATAAACCTTTCGCTATCACCGCCGCGCAGGCGTGAAAATTTCTGCGCCAGATGTTTTTCAGGCCGGGGCTGGCTCATGGTGATTTCTGCTCATGCCTGCGGCGCGCTTCGGCGGGGGACATATCTTTGAATTTGCGCATCGAATATTCAGACAGGTCGACAGTATCCTCGCCTTTGGCCACCGCCTCGGCGCAAAGACGGCGGAATTCTTCCAGTTTACCTTCGATGATCACTTCGCTTTTTCCAAAAGGCGCATCAATACCGGTATAAAAAGTCATATTCACCGTCGGCCCGCCGTGGATGCTGCTGCCTTCTTTGATATCAGACAGGCGAATATCTTTGCCCGCGAAGGTAAAGGGAACAAATTTACTGCTCTGTGATGCGCGCACGAAGGCCTTGACTGTCACGGCGGCGATCGCAGGTTCTTTTTGCAGTTCCTGTGCACGGCGAAATTCTTCTTTGAGTTTTTTGACAAGCGCGTCTTTGCCTTCGGTCATCGTTACCGTGCTGAAGTCGACGCGGCCGCGATCCGGCTCGTCAAGCTTTTGCATGGTGGCGGCATAGGAAAGGGCAATCAAAAATTCCTGCCCGTCCTGCATTTTTATTACCGTATGCGCGGGGCCAAATTCACGCAGGCTTTTGATGTCGTGTGCGCGAAAGGCATAGATGTCTTTATCCGACATGCCCTCGTACCCGGGCACCAGTACTTGCACCCAAGGGTCGTCGCTATGCGCAAAAAGATTCTTTTTGAAGGCCGCCGCGCTCTTCATGTTTCGCCTTTCATTGGAGAGGCATAATCTAGCAAGCGATAATTATTATGTCAAGCTTCGCGGGATTCAAATACATATTATATATCAATACTTTAATCAATGTCCGCCCAGCGCTTATGCAGCCAGAGCCATTGCGACGGGCGGGCGCGAATCCAGTCTTCCAGCTGCGCGTTGATCTGGGTAAGGATGCGCAGGACATCCGCATCGCGGTCCCCGTCCCCGTCGATCCGGAGCGGCGGCGCGATATGTACGCGAAAACGCGCCGCGGGCAGACGCTCGATCCTGATCGGCAGCAGCGGACATTTGAATTTTAGCGCGAACTGCGCTGCCGCCGTCGCCGTCAATGCAGGCTGCCCAAAAAACGGCACGGCGATGCCTTCGGTCAGTTTCTGGTCCATTAGAATACCCAGCGTCTCGCCCGCCCGCAGCCGCGTGAACATTTCACGCGCGCCCTTGTCGCCTTTGGTGATATGCCCGATATCCTGACCGCCGCGCGCATGACGCAGCAAGCCATCGATCCACGGGTTGTTTGGTTTACGGTAGACAACATTGACCTTGATGCCCCGCTGCTGCGCGACAATTCCGCCGACTTCCCAGTTACCGATATGACCGCCGATAAAAATGCCGCCCGCACCGCCGCGCACAAGATCAAAATGTTCAGCGCCCACAATCTCGACCCTTTCGGATGCGATGCGGCGCAGATGCGGGTATTCGGCAATCACACGGCCAAGGTTATCCCACATGCCGCGCAGAATGTCGGCATGTTCCTGCGGCGATTTTTCGGGCAGGGCATAGGCCAGATTACGCAGCGCTGTGCGCGATGCACCCATGCGCGGCCCGATACGTGACAAAATCCAGCCGCCGGTATTCGACGCCGCCACCACCGGCAGCAACCGGAAAAAACCATATATGATGTAAACCGCAATTGTTTCCAGCGCATAGCGAAACGCGCGCAAGGCTCTCCTCCCCCGCGGCGCAAGGGCGCGTCTTCGACGGGCGTTCATAGCAGCGCGCCGTGCACCACGGCAACGGCATCATCAATCAGATCGCAAAGCTGCGCCGGATCATCCCATTCAACATGCACGGCAAAAACCTGCACGCGCGGTTTGACCGTTTCCGGCAGGCGGACATAGTCCTTGGCCGTTGTGACCACCAGCGCGCCCGCCTTGTCGGCAGCGGTCAGCAATTCGCCCAAATCCTCTTCGCTATAGGCGCAGTGGTCGGGGTAGCTGCCCCATCCTTCAATGACCGCACCGGCGGCGGCAAGGCTGTCTTTGAACTTCTCCGGACGGCCGATACCTGCAAATGCGAAAACTTTTTTGCCGAACAAATCCGGATTATCCGCATCCGGCACAATCCGCGCAGCAAGAACGGGGGCATCTGTATGTTGCCGCACGGTCTCCAGCACGCCTGATTTATCTTCGCCCAGAATCACCACCGCATGCGCGCGGGACAAGCCGAAGGCCAGCGGTTCGCGCAAGGGGCCGGCCGGCAGCAGCCGTCCGTTGCCAAAGCCCGCGGCACCGTCGATGACAAGCAGCGAAAAATCTTTATAGATCGAAGGGTTCTGATAGCCGTCATCCATGACGATAATATTCGCACCGGTATCAATCGCAGCCTGCGCGCCCAGCGGACGGCTGCGCGACACCCATGTCGGCGCCTTGGTGACCAGCAGCAGGGCTTCGTCGCCGACATCGTCTGCGGTGTCGCGGCCAGGGCTGACCTGTATCGGCCCCGCTTCGCTGCCGCCATAGCCCCGCGTCAGCAGATGCGGGTTATATCCGCGGTCTTTGAGAAGATCGACCAGTGATAAAACCACCGGCGTTTTACCGGCGCCGCCCGCAACCGGATTACCCACACAAATAACAGGCCGCGCCAAAGGCACCGGATAATAAAGATCAAAGCGATGGCGCACGGCAAAGCCGTAAAGCCATGACAGCGGCGACAGCGCCGCCGCTTTTTGAACGGCAAAGGGGGCGGCGGCGTTATACCAGAAGGCCGGTGTTTTCCATTTACCGATCATCGCACGCCTCGCTGCGCCGTCTCTGCGCGTGTCAGGGCATTTTGCAAAACAGGCGCGATGTCGGCCATGATACCGTCAAGCACCGTCGATTTTTCTGTGGTCATCGCCGCCGCCCGTGTGCCGTAAGCCTGCCATTCCTGCGGCGAACGCAGCGCAGCGGCCGTTTTTTCCGCGAGTTCTTTTTCGCTTCCGACCTCGACCAGCGCTTGCGCCGTGCGGAAATCATCCAGCACCGTCAAAAAATTATAACCGACCGGCCCCCAGAAAATGGTGCAGCCGGCCTGCGCCGGCTCAATCGGATTGTGCCCGCCGATATCGGCAAAGGTGCCGCCCATCACGACAAACGGGCAAAGCCTGTAAAAAAGCCCTAGCTCGCCCATTGTATCGGCCAGATAGATCCCGCCTGCAGGCGGGATATCCTCGCCGCTGCTGCGCTGGGCCACGGCCAGACCCCGCGCTGCGGCATCGGCCATGATTTCTGCGGCGCGCGCAGGATGGCGAGGCACAATGACTGTCAGCAGATCCGGCTGGGCCGCGCGGAGGGTTTGATGCAGTGTAAAGGCCTGCCCCTCTTCGCCTGCATGGGTGCTGGCCCACAAAAGGGCTGGACGCGCTGCGCGGCGGGTCTGCATTTCCGCGAGTGCGGCAGCATCATGCGGCAGCGGCGCGGCGGCATATTTCAAATTGGCCGAAACGCGAACATCGCCGCCGCCAAGGGCGCGAAGTCTTTCGGCCTCTGCCGCATTCTGCGCAAGGCAGAGGGTAAAAGCACCCAGCACCTGCGCAATGGCACCGCGCGCATAGCGCCAGCGTTTGAAAGAATCGCGGGACATCCGCGCATTCAGCAGCACGGCCGGAATACCGCGCGCGCGCACGGCAGAAAGCATATTCGGCCATAGCTCCGATTCCGCCCAGAAAACTGCATCTGGCCGCCAATGATCCAGAAACCCCGCCACCCAGCCCGGATGGTCAACCGGAAGATATTGATGAAAAGCCCCTTCAGGCAAACGCTGGCTCATCAGCGCGGCGGAGGTCACGGTGCCCGTTGTCACCATGACAGCTGCCTGCGGATAGTCGCGCCGCACATGCGCAACAAGCGCCAGCAGCGACAGCGATTCGCCCACACTGGCCGCATGAAACCAGACCAGCGGCGCCGCAGGGCGCGGCCGCTGCGGCCGGCCACGGCGTTCATGCGCGCGGGCCGGGTCTTCCTTGCCCGCGCGGGTGCGTTTTTGCAAATACACCTCCAGCAGCGGGGCGGAGGCCTGCATCGCGATTTTGTAGAGGCCGAGCAACATTGCGCCTTTCGGTTTTCCTTTTGAGCGTTTTTGCACCGCGCGCGCAAGGCGGCGGCATAGGGGCTGAATATGCCACAAGATTGGGTGTTTTGGCCATAAAAGCAAGCTTTTCTTGCGCCCGCCCTGCTGCGGGACATACAATAAAAAGATGCGCAATATTACAAGGAACAGCTGCCCGTGACGCCCCCTGAAAATAGCCGCGAGGCCGCGCTGGCCCGGTTGAAACAGCTGATCGAAGAGCAGCGCGCAAGACTTGACCCCCGCGTGCTCAAACTGGCCGCACAGGCCGCAGCCCTGTCGCAACAGCCTCACGGCGGACAAGAAAGCATGGTGCCCTATGACCGCGACGCCGCGGCGCAGGCTGTCAGACTATTCCTGCAAAACCATCCGGATGCGGAAGCTTTTGAAAAAGAGCTATTGACGCTGCTGAAGCCCAAAACACACTAGATGTCGCGGCTGCTGGATTTACAACATCATTGATCCGCCCCATCCGCAGGGCAACATTCAGGCACAAAAAAACCGGCTCTGAAAAGAGAGCCGGTTTTTTTTGGAGAGTTTTTTAAAATCTACATCTGACTGATAACATCATCGACAGTGGCCGTGACCGGAATAATCGGCGGTATTTGCCAGCTGGGCAAGCTGCCCGGGCCGCTCAGCGCGCCTGTCAGGTCATTCAGTGCATTTGTAATGATTGTGGAGTTGGTCGCATTCATCAATTCTTGCATCAAATGTGTACCGGGCGTACCGAAGGTATTCGGGATTGCACCGGTCAACATCTGGAACATCGTGAAATAAGGTGTGCCGCGTTCAACCGCACCGCCCATCAGACTGCGCCAGTCGGGGAAGATACCGAGGTCAGGCATATTGCCGTTACCCCAAAGCTTGGCGATGCGGGAACACTCACCATCAGGAGTCATTGCCGCCAGCAATCCGTGAATAGCGCTGCTGATCATACTGACGATTGAGTTGACGAGGCTATTGATAAAGGTGGTAATCGCCGCCATTGCACCACTGATAAAAGTATTTATCGCAGGCCAGATCACGCCATTAATTGTACCTACTGTGACCAAAACAATGTTTGGCATTGCAAGTCCAAGAAGGTTTAGCAATGTCTGTAGCTGTTCATAAGCCTCATTTATATCATCAACCAATGGCCCCAACTGCCCAATAACCTGGCCCGATATATCATTAAGCAAGTTTTGAATTGGCGCCATCATCGCCGTCAAATATCCTGCAACTGTCGCGCCGAGGGCATGAGATAACGAGTCGGTAAAGTTACTTACGTGCCCCTGCATCGTCGGGGACACGACAGCTTCCAACCCGCGAATAAGCTTGGTTGACGCCCCGTAATCGGGGAAAGAAACATTACCAAAAAGATTTGTATTGCCCGCTGGCATAGCAAATCCGGGGGACACATCCGAAAAAATGCCTCCCAACTTCGCCGTTAACATCAGGGCGCGGTCAAAACAGGTCATACCAACAGAGTTGTCATTCTGCTTAATAACCTGACGGGAGTGCATTTTACTTTCAAGGCGTTTTGCCTCAGCTGCATTCTGCATTATTGGCAAGACATTATTACAGTCGCAGCCTGGCTGACAAGCATAGGCAGATGTAACTGAAAGTGAAAAAATCAGTGCGAAAAAAACTGTTAAAAACCAGAACTGCCTCATACCTTCGCCCCTCGCACCCAAAATGTCATAGCAGAAACTGCGGTGCGTCTTTTATGGACAAGCACCAGCAACACCCGCTGTCTCCAGCACCTGACAGAATGTCATATTGCTATTGAAGATAGGAATAGCAGCAACAGGCAATGCCGCGATGGCATCATTCAATTGATCAAAAATGCCGTCTGAATTGGCCGTATCCCAGTTAGCCGTAAAACGTGCGCCGGAACCGCCCGGAATCGCGCCCGCGATAAGTTGCGCCATCGTCAAAAAGGGTACGCCACCCGCGACGCCTTTTTCTTTGATGCGCTCCCATAGATTTTCGATGCCGGGGCAATCTGCATCATTTTGCAAGTTGGTCGCGGCGTAATCGACAACACCAGGAGTATCAAAACCCTCCGCATCGGCAAACTGGCCAAAGAAGGCTGCAAGCGCATCTGTAATCACTGAAGCAAAATTCACGTTCCCCATGAAGCTGCCGGAGAAGAGATTACCGCCACGCTCTGCAGAAACGCCGGCTGCTTTGCCGAAACATGTCATCGCAAGTACGCTATCGGGTTTGACCACAATCTGCTCTGTCACAGCAACGTCATAAGCCACTCTGGCTTGCGCTTTTTTCTGCATGGCATCGAGAACGGCAGGATTGCATCCCTCAATCACCTGCGCATGGGCGGCGGCGCTGATAAACAGGGCGCAAGCCATTGACATGCATGAAAAAACTATCTTTTTAACAGAAAAACTGGCGGTGACGGCGACGGTCTTGTTCATGGCGATACCCTAACGTTCATATGAATGACGCATATATCTTTAATTTTAGCAAAATTCTCGGCATATGTCTGCATCAAAGTAGTATAATGGTTATTAAGTATATTGAATAAAAAGGAAATTCAGTCGTCTCATGCGTATCGTCGGTGGCCAATTTCGTGCAAAGACTCTGGCGAGTCCCTCGGGACTCTCGACACGCCCGACCAGCGATAGGGCCAGACAAGCTGTTTTCAATATTCTTGAACATGCCAGCTGGCGCCCTTTTATATTACCAGAAAACGCTGCTGTACTGGATGTTTTTGCAGGAACCGGCGCTTTGGGGCTCGAATCCCTCTCCCGCGGCGCGGCCGAAGCTGTGTTTATGGAGCAATCGCCCGAGGCGCTGAAGGTCCTGCGCCAGAACATCGATTCGATGAAGATCGGCGCAAAGACGCAAGTCCTGCGCGCCGATGCCCTGCATCCGCCGTCCCGCCCCGCAGGGATTGCACCGCGCAATCTGGTTTTCCTTGACCCACCCTATGGCAAGAATATGGGCTATGCAGCCCTGAACGCGCTGGCCGCCAAAGACTGGCTGGCCGCACAGGCGGTCTGCGTGATGGAAATGAGCCGCAAACAGCCCGAGCCGCTGCCGGACGGATTCACGCTGGCCGACACACGGCATTACGGCGTGGCCGAAGTGCGGTTTTTACTGCGCGGCACTTGAACAAAAAAAACGGGCAAAAAAATCTGCCCGTTTTTTTGTATCTATGCGTTTGCTGCGGATTTAGAAAGACAGCTCGGCGATCATCTTGTTCAAATCCCCCTCCAGCTTTTGGCGCTGCGTCGCCAGCTGGTCGCGCATGGCATCGATCCTGGAGATTTGATCTTCCTGTTCGTTCAGTTTTTTCAGGTAACGCTGCTGCACATCCGATGTGCCGCTAAGACTTCGCAGGTTCTCGCGCACGCGCTGCTGGTCCTGAAAGATCGTATTGCGCTGGCGGTCAAGTTCCTGCGATTTACGGTCGATCTCGTCCATTGATTTGCGCACATCGGCCATGCGGGCGAAGGCCTTGCGTGCACCGGCATCGATCTGCCCGCGGCTGGTGGCATAGGCCACAAGCTGCTGGGTCGAAAAGCTGGCGATTGTATAGCTTTGCCAGCCCTGATGTTCCAGCACGACGCTAAAGGTTTTCTTTTCACCCGCCTTGACCGGTACGCGCACGCGGTAATGCGTTTCGGTCACTTCGACATCTTTGGGGTCGGGGGAGACGATCTGATAGTCACCCATGCGCGGATGTTCGATGACGACGGTGCGTTCTTCTTTTTCCGGCGCCTTGATCGTATAGACGGTTTCCTGACGCGTGGTCATGGCCGTGCGCATGACGCCTTGCGCGACGCTGATGCGGCCTTCGGTGGAGCGGCTTTTCTGTTCGCGGTCAATGGTGGTTTTGGAGTCAAGCGCATAAGACACCATCCGTTTATCGCCGCGCGCGACAACCGGCAGGTTGGCGTCACCGACAAAGCTGGTGCCTTTCAGCAGCGCGCTTTCTTCGTAGAGCGTCAGAACGCCGGGGGGCAGCCCCGTGTCGCCGTCGTTTTTCATTTCAACGGCGGCAAGCGGGTGGCGCGGGTGGGTATCGGGCTGATACAGCGCGACACGCTCCATCGGCACTTCGCGGCTGACAAAGGGCAGCATCATCGATTGGCCGGATTTAAGGCTGAAGCGGTCAGGGAAGCGGAACAGCACCTGCGTCGTTGCCTCGGCGCTTTGCGCGGCACTCGCCGCCTGCGCGACATTGCTCATACCGCCATAGCCGCCGGAAGCAAAAGAGGCATCCCCCTCGTAAGACGCGCTATCGGCTGCCATTTCCATGGCCTGCATACGCGTGCGCTCTGCGCGCCCGCTCATCGCTTTCATCATCGCCGGTGCGGGTGCGGCCGGCGCACCACCCACGACGTTGCCGTAGTCACGGCGTTCCATGTCGCGTGCCGTGCTGACGGCGCCGCTATCGGTGCGCGGCATCACGCGGCCGAAGACCTGCACGGGAATTTCGGGACGCGGCACATAGTATGATTCATAGAGCGACTGACGGAAAGTCACGGGGTTGCCGGACACCAGCGTCATATCGACATTGTTCCAGTCACTGGCCGTCATGTTTTCGACCACGGCCCAGCCTTGCAGCAGACCTTTTTTATCTTTGCCCTCACCCTCGGGCAGCACAAGGCGGTAGGCGGTTTTCCACAGCGGCGCATCGACCACATAGGATAGCGTCACGGGGCGCGCACCTTCGCCGGGCAGCGATACCGTGAGCATGCGCCGCTCCGACGTACCGTTCTCGCGGATGCTGTCGAGGGCGCGGGCAATCTCGCCCCTGATTTTTGCGTCGTCAAAAGAAATCGACTGCAAATCTTCGAGCAGCGCCTGACGCATCCCCTCGGATGTCATCACGCTGATGCGGTGCTTGGTCACGGTCTTGTTATCATCCAGCGACACCTGCTCCGGCTTGACCTGTACGATCTTGCCGGTGATGGCGGCATTGCCGCCGCCTTTCAGCGTGATCGACGCGCCCTGATAAGCGTTGAGCAGCAGCATCGGGTTCGACAGCTGCGCCTGAGAAAAAGGAAGATCTTTGAAAACCTGCTCCAGCGGTTTCTTGCCCGGCAGCGTCACGCCACCCAGCCTGCCCTTCTTGTCAAAGATGATCAGGCTTTTGAGAATGTCATCCACCTGTTCGAAGCGCACGGGGAATTCGACGGTGGCGTTGTCCTTGACCTGCATCTTGTGCACAAAATTCGCAAGACCGGAGGTAGAGAGGACGACGCGGTCAACCGGAATTTCCCCCGTCCCCTCGGCGCGCGCGCCGGAAAGCGCGCTGGTGGACAACAGGGCAGCGATCAGCACGGTGGCGGCAAATCTTTTCATGATAAATCTCCTAAAAGAGCGAACTACAGGATGGGACGACGCAGCCGCTGAATTCCTTGGGTGGCGGGGCAATAAATTTCTAACCCCCTCGCATTCAAGCAAAAAAGGGTGAAGAAAGCCTAAATTAGACCGTCCCCGAAGCCTAGAGCACAAAATAAACCAGCAGGAAGCCGCCAAGGAACAGGCGATAAAAAACAAAAGGCATCAATCCGGCGCGTTTCAGCCAGACCATCATAAAATGAATGGCAAAAAGCCCCGCCAGAAACGACAGGCCAATCGCGGTAAAAGCCTGATGCCAGAGGCCGGGGTTGTCGGCTTCGAACAGCTCTTTGATCCCCATCGCGCCCGCGCCGGCCGTGGCCGGAATGCCGAGCAAAAAGGACAGCCGTGCCGCTTCTACCCGTTCATAACCCAAAAACCGCGCTGCCGTCATGGTCACGCCGCTGCGGCTGGTGCCGGGAATCAGTGCCAGCGCCTGCGCACAGCCAATAATAAGGACGCGCGCGAGGGTGCTGTCGGCGATTTTAAGCTCCCGCTTGCCAAACATATCGGCAAGCCCCATCAGCAGGCCGAAAAACAGCGTCGTCGCCGTAATCACCGCAATGCTGCGGATACCATCAGGAAAAACGACATGTATCAGCGCGCCGAAAGCAAAAGCCGGAATACTGCCAAGGGCGATATACCAGCCCAGATTGCGCGCCTGCGGATTTTTGGCGCGGCGGCCCTGCAGGACGCTCCAGCCGATATGCCAGACATCGCGGCGGTAATATAAAAGCACGGCCAGCAGCGTGCCGATATGCAGCGCAACATCGATCAGGATTCCCTGATCAACCTCCCCCAAAAGACGGGGTGCCAGCACCAAATGCCCGCTGGAGCTGACCGGCAGGAATTCAGTAAGCCCCTGAAGGGCGGCGAGGATCAAAAGCTGAAAAAACGTCATAGTATGAATGATTTAGCACTGATTTCCCCCGGCTGTCATGCGTTTTCTGGCATGAAGCACCGAATAAATTTGCACCAAAATTATTAACCATAATATTTTTCACTTAGCTTTTTGCCGAGAATCCTGTATGTTCTATCACCATGAGGCTGCAAACGGCAGCAAGGGAAGCAACAGGTGCGCACAATGTTTTATGTGTCTTTCGCCAAAAAATTCGACCAGCGCTGGGCAAAAATCAAGGCCGACATGATGCCCGTGCTGAAAATGGCCTATAAACAGGCCGTTGACGGATACATCAATTTCCACAAGCGCAGCACAATCCTTCTCAAGGCTTTTTGCCACAATGCGGTCAATATCTGCATGGGCCTGAGCCTGAAAAGCTTTGCCGCGCTGACGTTGCTGCCCGCTGTGCTGATTTTTGCCACCGTTGACTTGTCTTCGCGCGGTGAAAAAGACGCGCAGAAAATGAAAGCCACCATTGCGGCGCAACTGCAAAACACACGCAGCAATACGCAAACCACGCATGCGGGTATAGATATGCAGCAACAAAAGCTAGACAGCAAAGATACACATCTGCTCGCAGGCGGTGCGCCCAAAATAGCCCCCCCTATTTTATCTAGCGATGCCTTCTTGGCTTTCACGCAGGAAACCCAGACGGCGCGCGATGCAGCCCTCTATTTGGAAGAGGCAAGCAAAGCCGCAAAAATCGAGCCCGCGGCCGGCCGATAACCCCCTTCAAAAATCACCTAATCACCTGATAAATCACATTTCTTGGCGGGTGCTTTTTGGCCTGAAGTATGCTATAACATTCTCGGGTTCAACTGCTCAGGGAAGCATCATGCTTTTTTTGAAAAAGATTTGCCAAAGCCTGACCTTCAAATGTTTTGGCGCCTTGGCGTGCGGTATTGCCGCGGTCACGCTGATCACGCTGGAGCTGGCACAAATCGGACTGGATGAAGAAGTCCCGACCGAGCTGGCCGAAAGCCATATCCTCCGCTTCCCCGAAAACGAAGATACGCTGCGCGCCATGAGCGCGCGCCTGCTGCAAAGCGCCGAAGCCGCGCAGATCGAACCTGCCGGCGGCGAATAAGACAGCCCGAAAATAAAAAAACGCCCGCTGGATAAAACCGGCGGGCGTTTTTGTTTTATGCCGCAAAAATCAAAGGTATTTTTCAGCCAGCACTTCGGCGATCTGTACCGCATTGGTCGCCGCGCCTTTGCGCAGGTTGTCGGAGACGACCCACATCACCAGACCGTTTTTCACCGAAGGGTCTTTACGAATGCGGCTGACATAGACCGCATCTTCGCCGGCAATTTCGGCAGGCGTCACGAAACCGTCTTCCGGATCGGGGCGGTCAATGACGACGACACCAGGCGCTTTTTGCAGTGCCTTGCGCGCCGCGGCCACCGTGACGGGTTTTTTGAATTCGACATGCACCGCTTCGCTATGGCCGACAAAAACCGGCACGCGCACGCAGGAAGCAACCACTTCGATATCCTTGCCGAGGATTTTTTTCGTCTCGACGCGCATTTTCCATTCTTCTTTGGTTTGGCCGTCATCCATAAATTTATCAATCTGCGGAATGACGTTAAAAGAAATCTGTTTGGCAAAAACTTCGCGCTTTGGCACGGTGTTGGAATAAAGCGCGCGGGTCTGGTTGAACAGCTCGTCCATCGCTTCCTTGCCTGCGCCCGACACGGATTGATAGGTCGCCACCACCACGCGGGTGATTGTGCCCAGATCATGCAGCGGCTTCAGCGCCACCACCATCTGAATGGTGGAGCAATTGGGATTGGCGATGATGCCTTTCTTTTTATATTTTTTGATGTCTTCCGGATTAACTTCAGGCACAACCAGCGGGACATCTTTGTCCATACGGAAGAAAGACGAATTGTCGATAACGACAGCACCCGCCTTGGCGGCCTTGGGCGCAAATTTTTCAGAGACGTCGGAGCCGGCGGAAGCCAGCACGATATCGATGCCTTTAAAATTGAATTTATCGAGCGCCTGGATTTTCAGCACATCGTCTTCGCCAAACGAAACCTCTTTGCCCGCACTACGGGCGGAAGCAACGGCATGTACTTCGGCGACCGGAAAATTCCGCTCCACCAAAACGTTCAGCATTTCGCGCCCGACATTGCCGGTGGCGCCGACCACGGCGATTTTATAAGCCATTTTTATTACCCTCGTTATCGTGATTGCGTCTTTTGCCTGCTCCGGATCGAAGCTGGCCGATTATAAGGGGATTCCGTTAAAGAGGGGAAGCGGATTCGCGCCCGCCGCCGCGTTTATTGCGCCGCGAGCAGGTGATAGTAGACGTAGTCCCCTTCCGCGCCATTGCGCACGCAGGCAGCGCTGGGGCTGCTGCTTTGCCCTTCGGCGTCGATCGGCTTGCCGTGTGCCGAAAACGTCCATGGATTCAAACCGGCGCGCGCGTCCTTGTCGGCGGGTGTGGCAAAATCGACCGCAACGGATTCAACCCGCGGCAAGGGCGGCAAGCCTAAATTACGGTTGAGACGTTCACACAGCGCCAGCGGGACGCCCGACAGATAGGCAAAAACATCTTTGCCCGCTGCATCGTCACTGCCAAGACCGGCGATAAACCAGCCTTCACCCTGCGCCGTGACGGTTTTGAACATCCAGCGGCCGCCGCCTTCCAGCAGGCCTGCGGGCGGTGTCTGATAGCGGACGCCGCCGCCCCTTTTGTGAAAAACGGCATGCTCGCCGATCCCCTGCGGCGAGAAATCGATTTTAGACAGTGCCACGCCGTCGTTTTGCAGGCGCGCCACGCCGGCGCGCACGGTGGCGGGGAATTGCATGATCTGCGCAGTCACTATCTGTGCGCTTTCGTTGCGCAGCGCCGTGTCGCGCGTTTGCTGATAGGCATAATAAAGGCCGCCGGTGATCATCGCGGCCATCAACAGAACCAACAGGGTCGTCCGGTTATTTTGTCTTGCTGCACCCGCCGGCTTTACGTCATCAAGATCGTCCGTCAGCATATCGATCAGCGCTTTGCGGGCTGTGGCGCGCGCTCCGGTGCGGGGGCGGGCATGCGGCGAATGGCGTCCTGCGGGTTTTGCTCTGCCTGAAAGGAGGGCTCTTCGTCCAGCGGCGCGTCCGGATATTCAACGGCCACACCCTCTTCATCGCCGCCGCTCCAGCCTTCTTCGTCGGCGGGCATGTATTTCATCATTTTTTGGGCTTCGGCATCGGATGCCTGCGCGGCAGCAGGCACGGCCAGCGCCGTCGTCGTTAAAAAGAGGGCAACAAGCAAAAAACGTTTCATAAAAAAATTCCCAGACCTTGCGGCCTGCCCCTGACAAAAATAGACCCGACCAGCATACCCCGAAGCCTGCGCTGCGTACAATCCGGATTAAAATTACATAACCACAAAGTGCCCTTTGCACGGCGATAATTTTCGGCACCGACACGCTGATCCGCCTTGGGCAGCGCAGCATGAGCGGCTATAGTGGCATCACCGAGTTAACCCTACGCCGCACAAATACGCGGCATGACCAACGGACGGGACGCATGACCAGAGCGTTTGAAGCCGCGGGCTTCACGGACGGCAGCCACAGACCGGGACCGCTTGAGGGCGTGCGCGTCCTTGATCTGACCCGTATTCTGGCAGGGCCGAGCGCAACGCAGATCCTCGGTGATTACGGCGCAGATATTCTCAAGATCGAAAAACCGGGGCAAGGCGACGACACACGCGGCTGGGGCCCGCCCTATGTACAGGACGCCGCGGGGCAGGACACGACCGAAAGTTCTTATTACCTTTCGGCCAACCGCAACAAACGCTCCCTCGCCATTGATTTTACCAAGCCGGAAGGTTTGGCGCTTCTCAAAAAACTTCTCGGCTCCTGCGATATTCTGTTTGAAAACTTCAAGGCTGGCACGCTCGACAAATACGGTCTCGGCTACGCACAGCTCAAAGCCGAATTCCCCCGCCTTATTTACTGCTCCATCACAGGCTTTGGTCATAGTGGCCCGTATAAAGACCGCGCGGGTTATGATTTTTTGATACAGGGCATGGGCGGCATCATGAGCCTGACCGGCCCCACCGACGGCCCGCCTTATAAAATCGGTGTCGCCAAGTCTGACCTTGTCTGCGGGCTTTATGCGCTGTCGGCGCTTCTTGCGGCGCTGTACAGCCGCGAAAAAACCGGCATGGGCCAGTTTATCGATGTGGCGCTTTTGGATACGCAGGTCGCCGCGCTGTCGAATGCGGGGCAATATTACCTGACATCGGGCACAGTGACCCCGCGTATGGGCAATGGCCACCCGACGATTGTACCCTACGAAGTTTTTGCTGTGGCCGATGGTTATATCATCCTTGCCGTGGGCAACGACCGGCAGTTCCGCGATTTCTGCGATGTGGCCGGACGTATCGATCTGGCCGATGATCCGCGATTTGCCGCCAATAAGGGGCGTGTGCAGAACCGCGATCTCTTGCTGCCGCAACTGCGTGAGATCATGGCGCAAAAACCGCGTAGCTGGTGGATGGACGCGCTTGAAAAACGCGCCGTGCCCTGCGGCCCTGTCAATACGCTGGATCAGGTTTTTGCCGATGGGCAGGTGCAGGCGCGTGGCATGGTCACGCCGATGCAGCACCCGTTGTCGCCTGCGCCGGTCAACCTGATTGCAAACCCCGTAAAATTTTCGGAAACGCCGGTCAGTTACCGCCGTGCGCCGCCGCCGCTGGGCGCGGATACCGATGATGTTCTCAAGACCGAACTGGGCTTGAACGAAGCCGAAATTCTTAACCTGCGTCAACAAGGAGTGGTGTCATGACAATTCTGCAAGCCGGTATCAACAGCGAGAAGAAACCCGTATCCAAACTGCGCATCCCGCAGCACGATCTTTTGGGCGTCGACATGCTGGATGCAAACGACATCACGACTATCCTTGATCTGGCCGAATACTATGTGGTGCAGAACCGCCGCCGGTCGCTGACCAACGTGCTGCTCAAGGGCATGGTGATCGTCAATCTTTTCCTTGAAAATTCTACCCGCACGCGTTTGTCTTTCGATATGGCCGCCAAACGTCTGGGCGCGGATGTCATCAACATGAGCACCGACGGCTCGTCGATCCTGAAAGGTGAAAGCCTGACCGACACGCTGAAAACCATCAACGCCATGCGCCCCGATGTCGTCATCATCCGTCACCGCGGCGAAGGCTCGGCGGAAGAAGCCGCCAAGCTGATCGACGCCCCCGTCATCAATGCCGGTGACGGCACGCGCGAACATCCGACGCAGGCGCTTTTGGATGCGCTGACGCTGCGCCGCCATTTCGGCAAACTGGACGGCCTGCATATCGCCATCATCGGTGACATTCTGCACAGCCGCGTCGCGCACTCCAACCTGCACCTGTTCAAAAAAATGGGTGTCACGCAAAGCTGCATCGGCCCGCGCGAGCTTTTGCCGCTGGGTGTTGACGGCACGCAAGACCTTGCCGCCGGTCTGAAGGGCGCGGATGCCGTGATGGTGCTGCGTATCCAGAAAGAACGCCTGAGCGAAAAATTGTCTTTCACCGAAGAAGACTATTTCAAGACCTATGGCCTGACGAGCGAACGCCTGTCGATGGCCAAAGAAAACGCCGTCATCTTGCACCCGGGGCCCATGAACCGCGGCGTCGAAATTGATGCGGCGCTGGCCGATGACCCGACGCGCAGCCTGATCACAACACAGGTTGAAATGGGCGTTGCCGTGCGCATGGCCTGCCTTGACCTGCTGACCCGCGGCGCACGTATCGCCTGCTGATGACGGACAGGCCGCTTACAAGCGCGCTGGATGCGCGTTATACCGCGCTGTGGCAACGCCTCGGGGTTTCGCACCCCGACGTTGCCGCGGCCGGCGCGCGGCTGCTGACCCTCTACGCCGATCCCGCCCGCGCCTATCACAATCAAACGCATTTGCAGGATGTGCTGGAGAAACTGGACTGGGCAAAAAATGCGCTGGACCAGAGCGGCGAGCTGCAAGGCCTTACCCCGCCCCTGCGGCAGCGCATGTTTGATACTATCGAACTTGCGCTTTTTTATCATGACGCCGTTTATGATGCGCGCGCCAAAGACAACGAAGCGCAAAGCCGCGAACTGATGCGCCGCGATGCGCAAATTCTTGGCCTTGACCCGGCCATGATTGCCGATGCCGCGCGGCTGATCGACCTGACGGCACAGCACGGGCAGGCCGCGCAGCTGGACGAAAAAATTATGGCCGATTGTGATCTGGCCATTCTGGGCGCCGCTGAATCCACGTTCAAAAAATACGATGACAATATCCGCCGCGAATACGCCCATGTCCCCGCCCCGCTGTATGCCGCCGGACGCGCCAAGGTGCTGCGCGGGTTTTTAGACACGCCTGCGCTTTTCAAAACCGCCGCTTTTGCAGCGCAGTATGACGCGCCCGCCCGCCGGAACCTTGGCGCTGCGCTGGCGCCGGTGCCTTTTTGGCAGCGGCTGCGGCGGTTTGTGGCAAGCCCGCCCCCTGACAGCCATATTGAAAACCCCTGACAAATCGGCAATAGTGGCGGCCTGTGAAAGGAATTTTATATGTCGTTTCTTCTGACGCAAATCCATATCGACCCCGCGCTGGCGCTTGTCGCGTTGATCGGCGGCTATCTGTCGGGCAGCGTGCCTTACGGCCTGATCCTGGGCAAACTGGCGGGGCTGGGCGATATCCGCGCGGCAGGGTCGGGCAATATCGGCGCCACCAATGTTTTGCGTCTGGGCGGTAAAAAACTCGGCGCGGCAACCTTGCTGCTCGATGCGCTCAAAGGCGCCATTCCGGTTCTGGTCGCCAAACAATTTCATATCGATTATGCGGTGCTTGCCGCACTCGCCGCTTTTGCCGGACACCTGTTTCCGGTTTGGCTGAAATTCAAGGGCGGCAAGGGCGTTGCGACGGCGCTGGGCATCTGCTGGGCGCTGATGCCGCTGCTGGGTCTGTGCCTGTGCCTGATCTGGCTTGGTACGGCCATGATATTCCGCTACTCGTCGCTGGCTGCACTGACGGCCTTTGGCGTATCGCCGATGGTGACGCTTTTGCTCAGCAGCAGTTATCAATTGACTCTGACCGTCATGATCCTTGCGGTCACTGTCTGGATCCGCCATCACCAGAACCTGCGCAGATTGTGGCGCGGCGAAGAAGGCAAGATCAATCTGGGCGGCAGCAAGAAGGATGCGGCGTGAACGCCCCGCTGAGCCCCGCCGAAAAACGCGCGCGCCTGCAGCTGATCCGCAGCGAAAACGTCGGCCCTATTACCTATAGCCGCCTGATGCAGCGTTTTGGCACCGCCCTGCGCGCACTGGAAGCCCTGCCGGACATGGCGCGGCGCGGCGGCGGTAAAAAAGAGCTGGCCATTTTTTCAAAATCCGCCGCCGAAGACGAAATGGCGCGTATCGATAAATACGGCGCGCGGCTGATTGTACAGGGGGATGCGGAATATCCCGCGCTGCTGGGCGAAACCGAAGATGCACCGCCAGTGCTCACGGTTATGGGCAATACCGCGCTGTTGTCGCGCCCTGCGCTGGGTGTTGTGGGCGCACGCAATGCCTCGCTGAGCGGCCGCAAAATTGCCGAAGGCTTCAGCGCCAAAATCGGCGCCGCGGGCTATGCTGTTATCTCCGGCCTTGCACGCGGCATCGACAGCGCCGCGCATAAAGCCACGCTGCAAACCGGTACGGTTGCGGTTGTCGCAGGCGGTATCGATGTGATTTACCCGCGCGAAAACGAAGACCTTTACCGCGAGATTGCGCAAAGAGGCGCCATTATCGCCGAGAGCCCTTTTGGTACCGAACCCCTTGCGCGGCATTTCCCGCGCCGCAACCGGATTATCTCCGGTCTTGCGCTGGGCGTGCTGGTGGTCGAAGCGGCAGAAAAATCCGGATCACTGATAACCGCACGCATGGCGCTGGAGCAAAACCGCGAAGTTTTTGCCGTGCCCGGATCGCCCCTCGACCCGCGCGCGGGCGGCACGAACAGCCTCCTCAAAGACGGTGCGCATGTCACAACCAGCGCGGAAGATATTTTGCATGTTCTGGGCAGCCTGCGCCTGAAACCCCTGCGCGAGCCCCCACAGCGCGGCTATGACGGCGGCAGCGAATCACCGGCCCATGCCGAGATCCCCGACAGCCTGCGTGAAAAACTTCTGGAAAGCCTGAGCCCGACCCCTGTTTCCATAGACGAGCTGGTGCGCGACCTCAATGCGCCGATTGGCTACATTCTGACAATTCTTTTAGAGCTGGAGCTTGCAGGACGTATTGAACGGCAGGCAGGAAATAGGGTAAACCTGATTTAGACCGCGCCCAGCGACACTAATTATAATGTATATAAATGTGTCGCCGCCATTCCGCACGCGGCTATTTTAAGGACAGGACCAGAACGCATGTCGGCACAAAATCTTGTCATCGTCGAATCTCCTGCCAAGGCGAAGACGATCAACAAATATCTCGGCCCTGATTACACGGTCGTGGCCAGCTTCGGCCACGTGCGCGACCTGCCGGCCAAAAACGGCTCGGTCGATCCGGACAAAGATTTCGCCATGCAATGGGAAATCGGCGACCGGTCGCATAAACCGCTGGGCGAGATTATTTCGCGCGCAAAGAAAGTCCACACCGTCTATCTCGCCACTGACCCGGACAGGGAAGGCGAAGCGATTTCATGGCATGTCAGCGAATACCTGAAAGAAAAATATCTGGCGGACAAAGTCAAAATCCGCCGCGTCACGTTTAACGAGATTACCAAGACCGCCGTACAGGAAGCATTCAAACACGCCCGCGATATCGACCACCATCTGGTCGATGCCTATATGGCGCGCCGTGCGTTGGATTATCTGGTCGGCTTTACGCTGTCGCCGGTATTGTGGCGCAAACTGCCCGGATCGCGCAGCGCGGGCCGCGTGCAATCCGTTGCCCTGCGCCTGATCTGCGAGCGCGAGGCGGAGATCGAAATTTTCAAGGCCGAAGAATACTGGTCTATCGAAACCCTGCTGACCACCAAGGACGGCAAGAGCTTTACCGCGCGCCTGTCGCAGCTGGATGGCGAAAAAATCGAAAAGATGACCATCGGCAATCAGGCTGCTGCAGATACCGCTGTTGCGCGCATCGTCGGGCAGAATTTCAGCGTCGCGAATATCGAGCGCAAACAAGTGCGCCGCAACCCCTACCCGCCATTCATCACTTCGACCTTGCAGCAGGAAGCCTCGCGCAAGCTGCGCTTTTCGGCCACCAAAACGATGCGCACGGCGCAAAGACTGTACGAAGGTGTGGATATCGGCGGGGAAACCGTCGGCCTGATCACCTATATGCGTACCGACGGCGTAACCCTCAGCGGCGAAGCTATCGCCGCCGCACGCAAGCTGATTAAAAACAAATACGGCGACAATTATTTGCCCGACAGCCCGCGCGCCTATAAATCGAAAGTCAAAAACGCGCAGGAAGCGCACGAAGCCATTCGCCCCACCGACGTCCACCGCACGCCCGACAGCGTATCGGAATATCTGGGCGAAGACGAAGCGAAGCTGTACGACCTGATCTGGAAGCGCACCGTTGCCTGCCAGATGGAAAGCGCTGTGCTGGACCAGGTTTCTGTCGATATTGCGAACGAAGCGGGTAAAGTTGTTTTGCGCGCCACCGGCTCTATTGTCGCCTTTGACGGCTTCTTGAAAGTCTACCGCGAAGAGCAGGAAGACGAAGAAAAAGACAAAGACGCCAGCGAAGAAGAACGCCGCCTGCCGCCGCTGAAAGAAGGCGACGCGCTGAAACTGGGCGACGTCACCCCCAACCAGCACTTTACCCAGCCGCCGCCCCGCTATACCGAGGCAAGCCTGGTGAAGAAAATGGAAGAACTGGGCATTGGCCGCCCGTCGACCTATGCGTCGATTTTGCAAGTGCTGCAAGACCGCGACTACGTCAAGCTTGACCAGCGCCGGTTTATCCCCGAAAGCCGCGGCCGTATTGTGACGGCATTTTTGATGAATTTCTTCGGCCAGTACGTTGAATACAATTTCACGGCCGATCTTGAAGAACAGCTCGATGAAATTTCTGCCGGCGATATCGAATGGAAGGGCGTACTGCGTACCTTTTGGACAGCGTTTTCGGCGGCGATTGAAAAAACATCCGATCTGAAAATCACCGACGTTATCAACGCCCTTGAACATGACCTTGCGCCGATCCTCTTCCCCGATCCGGGACCGGAGGGACGCAGCTGCCCCACCTGCAAGACCGGCAAGCTGAGCCTCAAGCTTGGCAAATACGGTGCTTTTGTCGGCTGTTCCAGCTATCCGGAATGCCGCTATACCCGCCCCGTCCTGTCGGGCGGTGGCGAAGGTAACGAAGGCAGCGGCGAAACCGGCACGGCGCCCAAATTGCTGGGCACACACCCCGCTTCGGGCACCGATGTTACGCTGCGTTATGGCCCTTATGGCCCCTATATCCAGATGGACCCGCCCGCAGAGGAGATCGCCGCCGCCGCAGTACCAGAGCCGGCGGAAGAAACCGGCAAGGATGGCAAGAAAAAGAAAAAAGCCAAAAAACCCGCCGCGCCGAAACCCAAACGCGCGCCGGTGCCCAAAAACATGGATCCGAACGATATGGATCTCGACCGTGCTGTGGCGCTGCTGGCGCTGCCGCGCGAAGTCGGGCTGCATCCGGAAAGCGGCGAGATGATCAAAGCCGGTATCGGCCGTTTCGGGCCGTTTCTGGTGCATCAAAACAAATTTAAATCGATACCCGCCGACGACCCCGACGGTGTTCTGACCATCGGCCTGAATCGCGCCGTTGACCTTTTGGCCCAGCAGGGCAAAGGCCGCGGCGGTTTTGGCGCGATCAAAGAGCTCGGGGCGCATCCCGAAGACGGCAAAGCCGTTTCGGTCAACCGCGGGCGCTATGGCCCCTATGTCAAGCACGGCAGCGTCAATGCGACGATCCCGAAAGAGATAGAAGCCGAAGCCGTCACCATGGAACAAGCCGTGGAATGGCTGAACGCCCGTAAAAATGCCGCGCCCAAAACGGCACGCAAAACAGCGGCTAAAAAAACCGCTGCCAAAAAGCCCGCCAGCAAGAAAACCGCGGGCAAGGCGCGAAAAACCTAACCCAAGAAAGAAGACTATCCGTTGAAAAATACAAAACCGCCGTCCCGCAACAAAAACAAAAAAGCAGGACGCCCCGCTTCCGGTCCGCACCGTGAAGAAAAAGAGACCCGCGCCACACAGCGCGCGGATAAACAACACCCCCGCGCCCACCGCGGCGCCCGTAACAACATTCTGTCCGGCGAAGACCGCCCCCTGCCCAGCCGCGAAGAGCTGAAAGAGTTTCTGCTCAGCAACCCCGATGCGCTCAACAAACGTGAAATTGCCCGCGCTTTCGGCATCACGGGACAAGACCGCACGCAGCTGCGCCGTCTTTTACGCGAAATGACCGAAGAAGGCATGCTGGAAAAAACGCCGGCGCGCAGTTACCAGTCACCGGACAGCCTGCCCGAACGCTGCCTGATCGAAATCACCGGCCTGGACGACGACGGCGAGCTTTGTGCCCGCCCGCTGGACTGGCACGGCCGCGGCAAGCCGCCCATGATTTATGTGACGATAGAAAAAAAGCGCACCACCGCCGCCCTCAAGGAAGGCGACCGCATTCTGGCGCGGCTGAAAAAAATATCGCCGCAGGAATACGAAGCGCGCATCCTCAAGCCGCTGGAAGAAAACGGCGAGACGCGCACGGTCGGTTTTTACAAATCATACCGCGGCGCGGGTATGGTCACGCCGACAGACAAGAAAAACAAGCTGGAGTATCTGATACCCGCCGAATTCACCGCGGGCGCACAGGATGGCGATCTGGTATCGACCGAAACCCTGCCGCCCTCGCGCCAGTATCCAAGCAGCAAGAATGCCGCGCGCGTGATAGAAGTGCTGGGACAAAAAGATGATCCGCGCCTGATCAGCCTGATTGCCATTCACACGCAGGGCATTCCGGTTGAATTTCCGCCCGATGTGCTGGCCGAATCCGAAGGACTATCCGAGCCCGACCTTTCCGGCGGCCGCGTGGATATGCGCGACATCCCGCTTGTCACCATTGACGGCGCCGATGCACGCGATTTTGACGATGCCGTTTTTGCCATGCCCGACGACGACCCGAAGAACCCCGGCGGCTGGAAGCTGATCGTCGCCATCGCCGATGTGTCTTATTACGTGCGGCACGGGTCTGCGCTGGATACCGAAGCCTTCAAGCGCGGCAATTCGACCTATTTCGCCGACCGCGTGGTGCCGATGCTGCCCGAACGTCTGTCGAATGACTTGTGTTCGCTGCGCCCGCATGTGCCGCGCGCCTGTCTTGCGGCTTTTATGACTCTCGACAAAAACGCGCGGATGATTGATTACGTTTTCAAGCGCGGGCTGATGCGTTCCGCCGCGCGCCTGACCTATGAACAGGTCGAAGATGCGCACCGCGGCACGCCCGATGACACCACCGGCCCGTTGATGGAAGAGGTTATCAAACCGCTCTACCGCGCCTATAGCCTTTTGAAACACGCCCGCGAGAAGCGCGGCGCGCTGGAGCTGGACTTGCCGGAGCGCAAGGCCATCATCAACGACAAAGGCCAGATCACCGCGATTGTGCCGCGCACACGGCTGGACAGTCACCAGTTGATCGAGGAATTTATGATCCTCGCCAACGTGGCGGCGGCCTATGCGCTGGAAGATAAAAAAGCGCCCTGCGTCTACCGCATCCACGACCAGCCCGCCGCCGAGCGGATCGAAGCTGCGCGGATTTTCCTCAAGGAAATGGGCTATTCCCTGCCGCAGACAGACACCATTCACCCGCGCAACATCAACCAGCTGCTGAAGCTTTCGAGCGAGCGCGGCGAGGCCGATCTTGTTCACACCATGCTGCTGCGCACGCAATCGCAGGCCATTTACCACCCCGACAACATCGGACATTTTGGTCTGGCGCTGGAGAAATACGCGCATTTTACATCGCCCATCCGCCGCTATGCCGATTTGATCGTCCACCGTTCGCTTGTCGGCGCGCACAAGCTGGGTGATGGCGGCCTGAGCCCTTACGAGAAAGAACGTATCTACGATATCTCGGAGCATATTTCACTGACCGAACGCAGATCCATGATTGCGGAGCGCGATGTGATGGACCGCTTCACCGCGCAATACCTGCAATCGCAGATCGGCCAGATCTTCAAGGGAAAAATTTCCAGCGTGGCGTCTTTTGGTCTTTTCGTTACGCTCGATGAATCCGGCGCTGACGGGATTGTGCCGATGCGCCAATTGCCCCGCGACTATTACGTGCATGATGAAAAACGCCATATGCTGGTCGGCAAGGATACGCGCCGCACTTTCCGCATGGCCGATGCCGTTTATGTGCGCCTGCTGGAAGCAGACCCGCAGCGCGGCAGCACGGTATTTGAAATGGTCGAGGGCGCCGAAGACGGCAATACCCCGCGCCGGCCGGAGCGCAAAGGCAGCGGCCAGAAACATCACCGGCAAGATAATCGGCGCGGATCTGGCGCAAAGCCGGACAACCGCGGAAACGGGAAAACGGGCAAAGGCGGCAAAAAGCCGCGCCGCCGCTAGGTACCTGCGGCACGCCAGCCTCATATTTATTTATATAGATGGATTATGCGCGGGGCGGCGCGCCGGCAGCTTCGACCACGCGGTTGCGGCCGCCACGTTTGGCATCGTAAAGCGCCTTGTCGGCACGTTCGATCAGATCGACAATCGGCTCGCCCGGCGTATATTCGGCAACGCCGATGGACAGCGTGATGCGGCCCATGTTTTCGTTGCTGGCCTTGTTGATCACTTCTTTGCTTTCGACGGATTTGCGCAGAATTTCGGCAACGCGCAGACCCGCCGATACAGGCGTATCGGGCAGGATAATGGCAAATTCTTCGCCGCCGTAGCGCGCGGCAAAGTCGCGGCCCTTGACGTTGTCGGTTAGCGTACGCGCGACAAGGCGCAGCACCTGATCGCCGACCTGATGGCCGTAGGTATCGTTAAACTTTTTAAAGAAGTCGATATCGAGGAGCATCAGCACCATCGGTGTTTGCTCTTTTTCACATTCAGATACGCAATCGAGCATCTGCTGGTCAAAGGCCTTGCGGTTTAAAAGGCCGGTCAGGCCGTCGGTCATTGCTTCTTTTTTGACGGTGTCGAGGTTGTTGCGCAGCTCCGTCACCTGTTTGGACGAATTGCCGAGCTGTACTTCCAGCTCCTGATTTTTTTCGACCATCTTGCGTGTATCGGCAACGATGGCGGAAACGATAGCGCCCAGATCTTCGAGCGAGGCTGCACTGTCCAACTGCTGCGACACATCGCTGAGGTTTTCGCCATATTCGGTGGTTGCGGATTTTGCGGTGCTGACCATTGATGCCAGTTCGGCAATCGCGCTTTGCATCTGGTCGCTGATTTTCTTGACCGCTTCGTCACGTACCGCTTCGTTCATATAGCGGCGGTAAATCTGGTGGCAGGCGATTTCGTCGATCTTGCCCTGAAAGGCCTCGATCGCACGGACGATTTCAACATCGCCCTGAAAATAGCGGTACCACAGTTCGTACATTTCCGGCACGGGCCTGAGGTCGAGCACCTCGATACGCTCCAGCGCATTGACCGCGATTTGCTGCACTTTTTCGAGGGATTCGCTGTACATGAACGGCATCGAAATCTCGGTCGCCACTGTCTTGGCGTTCGGATCGTGTTTGTCTGTCGGGTTGTTCATGAAAAAAAACGCCTGCGCGACTGAAAATGTAACATTACTAAAATAAAGAAAACCCAAGGCAATTTCCAGTGCCTATGGCATTTTCAGAACATTACAAATGCTTAATGTCAGGTGCGATATGTTCTGTTTGTGACGACAGCGCCACGATCGCGTCTTCGGGCGTTTCGACGACCTGATAAAGGCTGCGGTGCCAGAACGGCGTAAAGCCGCTGTCGACCATATGGTCAACCATTTGCATCAGCGGATTGTAAAATCCCTCAACGTTCAAGAAAACAATCGGCTTGTCATGCAGGCCAAGGTATTTCCATGTCAAAATTTCAAATGTTTCATCCAGCGTGCCGAAACCGCCAGGCAGGACAATAAAGCCCTCGGATTTATCGACCATCATCTGCTTGCGGGTGTGCATGCTGTCGACGATAAAAAGCTCGGTCACATCGTCATTCATGACTTCTTTGTCTTGAATATGCTCGGGAATAATACCCACAACCTCGCCGCCGGCGCCAAAGCAGGCCTGCGACACAATCCCCATCAACCCGACGCGGCCGCCGCCATACACCAGACGCACTTTCTCTTCGGCCATGACCTGCCCCAGACGGGCGGCAACGTCCTTGTAGATTTGGCTGACTTTATGGCCTGTGCCACAGTAAACGCAGGCTGAACTGATTTTAGGCATCTGTTTTTGTATCGCTTTCATAATGTCGGCTGCCGCAGCAAGGGCAGGCAGGACGTTCTGTATAGGGAATGCGCCTGCGCCTGTCCAGTATTTTGTAATGTTATGTCAATCCGTTTTTGCTTGTCTTGCGGCGCAATAAGCGACAAAACTACCCTTTGACCTTCAGCAACCCGTAGGAAATCACCATGAACGACATTATCAACCTTATTCGCAAAACCCTTTTCGTGCCTGTGCATCCCGCAGGCTGGCCGTTTATCGCCGGTTTTGCCGTTCTGGCGCTGATTCTGGCACTGATTGCCGATTTCCTCGGCTTTGTCGGTTTGGTGCTGACGCTGTGGTGTGTCTATTTCTTTCGCAACCCCGCGCGTATCACGCCGGTGCGCGAAGGCCTGATTGTCAGCCCCGCCGATGGTCTGGTGTCGCTGATTGCCGAAGTACCCCTGCCGCCGGAGCTGGACGATTGCCGCGGCAAAGAGGGCGCGCCCACCGGCGACAGCCTTTGCGATGCGCCCACCGTGACGCGCGTGAGCATCTTTCTCAATGTCTTTGACGTCCATGTGAACCGCATTCCTGTCGATGGCGATGTCACCAAGGTTGTGTACCATCCCGGTAAATTCCTGAGCGCGAACCTCGACAAGGCAAGTCTGGAGAACGAGCGCTCGACCGTCCTGATGAAAGTCAAAGGACAAAACACCAGTGTTGCCTTTGTGCAGATCGCCGGTCTTGTCGCCCGCCGCATCATCTGTAAGCTGGCCGCCGGCCAGCAGGTCAAAGCAGGCGAGCTTTATGGCCTGATCCGTTTTGGCAGCCGCGTCGATATCTATCTGCCGCCGGGGACGGAGCCTCTGGTCTGCGTTGGCCAGCGCGCTGTTGGCGGCGAAACCGTTATCGCCGATTTGCAGTCTCAAGAAGCGCGCCGCAGCGGCGAGAACCGTAATCCCTAACCCCCTAAACCACACCAAGAAAAAGCCATGCAAAAACCGCCGCGCAAGCTGCCCATACACAAGATGATCCCGAATATGATCACGCTGACGGCCATGGCCGTTGGCCTGACGTCGATCAAATTCGCGATTGCGGGGAAATGGGAACACGCGGTGCTTGCCATCGTGGTTGCGGGTTTTATGGATGCTTTCGATGGTGCCGCCGCAAGGCTGCTCAAAGCGCAAAGCAAACTGGGGGCGGAGCTGGACAGTTTCTCGGATCTCGTCTGTTTTGGTGTCGCGCCCGCGCTTGTTATTTATCTTTGGGCATTGGAAGCGGCCGCGCTGGAAGGCGCGCGCTGGGCATGGCCGGTGGCGCTGGTTTTTGCGATGGCCGTGACGCTGCGTCTTGCCCGCTTTAACATCGCCAGCGAAGAGGGCGACCCCAACGACCCGATGCGTAAATACTTTACCGGTGTCCCCTCGCCTGTCGGGGCGGGGCTGTGCCTTTTGCCGATGATCGTCAGTTTCCAAACGCCGGCGTCCTTGAGCGCGATTGTGCAAAACCCCATGGTTGTCGGCGTCTGGGCAATGGTCGTCGCCGCGATGATGGTCAGCAACATCCCCACGTTTTCGAGCAAGCAGGTGCATATCTCCTATAAGCTCAAAATTCCCGCACTGGGGCTTTTTGCCATTTTGCTGGCAGGGCTGATCAACGCGACATGGCCGACGCTGACGCTGATCGGTGCGGCTTATTTGCTGGCCCTGCCCTTTGGCGTACGCCACTATCAAAAACGTGCGAATGCCTATGCCGCCGGACAAAAAGACGTCGAAGCAGACGACACAGAAGAATAAATTTCGGGCGATATACCGCACAAAAAAAACGCCGCCCACAAAACCGGGGCGGCGTTTTTTTATAAATCGTTTTTATTTTATTTAGATTTATTACTCGGGGGCGACGGCGCGCTTGGCGCGCTTGGCGCATTCGCCTTGAGGGTATTGGTGTTACGATCAACGAAAACATCATTGGTCTGGTTGGCCTGCTGGGCGAGGAAGCTTTGCCCTTTGCCGACCTCCATCTGCCGCTGCTGATCGGGCGTAAGTCTGGCAACTTGTCTTTCTGCATCATCATCACCGCGCCCCAGACGTTCGGTAAGGCTTTGCAGACTGGGGGTGTTGATGTTCTCTTGTGCCGTTTGGATGTTGTTGAGGATTTTCTTGAGAACGGTACCAATATAAGCAGCAACTGCCGTCAGCGCTCCCACAAACTTGCTGGGAACAGACATGCCCACCGGCGCGTGGCTTGTCAGGGAACTTCCTGCAATATTCGCCCTCTCGACAACATCCGCCTTGCTCGCTCTGCCTCTAGCGAGCTTGCCCATTTCACGTTTTTTCTCGTTGATCGCTGCCTTGTCATCGAAATACCCGTTGCTGGGCATAAAGCGGCTATCTCTGGAGCGTCCAAGATCTCCCGTAATGCCGCCACCGGGGCTGCGGGCCTGATCCCATACCGTTGCGGCGGATTTTATAGCCACCGTGTATTTCGAGCCCGACACAACCGCATCGGCGCCCACATAATCCAGTGCGGAGTCCTTTCGTCCGCCGCCTGTCGGCATAGTTCCGACCTGCTTCATCGCGTCCGGATCACCCTGCTTCAGCTGCTCGGCAAGATTGCTATATTTTAGAACAGCCGCCTGATTGTCGAAGTTTTGTGTATTGGCGACGCCTTGCTCGCTCTGTACCGTATCGACGCTCATCCGTAATCTCCTTCAATACACCGCCTTAGCGGCGCACGGGTTCCCTGTGCTCTTCATGTCGAAGGCCTTCAGTATTAAGCTATCTTAACACAGATAACGTATTATCGACAATGCAAACCGGCAAATATGCGCTTAAGCATATGATTTTAATACATATATTATAAGTATGCGGGCGCGGGCGAATCTGTTTGGTCTCAGGCCGCCAGCGCCATCGGGCCGCGCATGCGGCGGTATGACAGTGCCTCGGCCACCTGCGGGACATCGACCATTTCCTGCCCGCCCAGATCGGCGATGGTGCGCGCCACCCGCAAAACACGGTGCCAGCCGCGTGCTGACAGTTTCATTTTCTCCGCCGCTTCGGTGAGCAGTTTGAGCGCGGCAGGCGTCAGCGGCGCAATCTGCGTGAGCAGATCGCCGTCCGCTTCGGCATTTGTCAGTAAGTGCCCTGCGCCCAAGGCTTCGAAGCGTTCCTGTTGGCGGGCGCGGGCCGCATCGACACGCAGCGCGACATGCGCCGATGTTTCGCGCGGCGGCGGCAGCGCCAGATCGGCCGCACTGACCGCAGGCACATCTATATGAATGTCGATACGGTCAAAAACAGGGCCGGAAATTTTGGCCTGATAATCTGCCATGCATTTCGGCATGCGTCCGCATCCCAGCGCCGGATCACCGGCATGGCCGCAGCGGCAGGGGTTCATCGCCGCGACCAGTTGGAAATGCGCCGGAAACGTCACATGATAGTTTGCGCGGCTAACGAGCGCGCGGCGCGTTTCAATCGGCTGGCGCAGTGCCTCCAGCGTCTGGCGGTTAAATTCGGGCAGTTCATCCAGAAACAAAACACCATGATGCGCAAGCGAGATTTCCCCCGGCTTCGCGCGCAAACCGCCGCCGATAATGGCGGGCGTGGATGCCGAATGGTGCGGGTCGCGGAACGGGCGTTCGGTCACCAGCTTGCCGCCTTCCAGCGCACCGGCGATGGAATGGATCATCGACAGCTCCAGCGCTTCGCGCGGCGACAGCGGCGGCAAAATACCCGGCAGCCGCGCCGCCAGCATCGATTTGCCGGAGCCGGGCGGCCCGACCATCAGCATATTGTGACCACCCGCCGCCGCAACTTCGAGCGCGCGTTTGGCGCTTTCCTGTCCTTTGACATCGGCAAGATCCAAACGCGCCGGATTGGCGCTGGCCATCACTGCTTCCGGCCGCGTCAGCACCTGCGTGCCTTTCATGTGGTTGAGCAGCGCAACGAGGTTATCGGGCGCCAGCACATCCAGATCGCCCGCCCAGACCGCTTCGCCGCCGCAATCCTTCGGACAGATGATGCCGTGGTTTTGCGCCGATGCCGCAATCGCGGCGGGTAAAACGCCCGATACCGCGCGCAGCGAACCGTCGAGAGACAACTCGCCGAGCGCCAGATAATGCGACAGCTCTTCGCCCGGAAAAACCCCCATGGCGGCCAAAACGCCAAGCGCGATGGGCAAATCGAAATGGCTGCCTTCCTTGAGGACATCTGCGGGCGCAAGGTTGACGGTGACGCGTTTGGCGGGCAGCGCAAGGCCGATGGCATGCAGGGCGGCGCGCACCCGCTCCCGACTTTCGCCCACCGCCTTGTCAGGCAGGCCGACGATGCCAAAGGCAGGCAGCCCCTGCGTGATCTGCACTTCGACATCGATATCGAGCACTTCGACGCCCTGAAAGGCGACCGTCTTCACGCGATGGACCATACTGAAATAACCTTGGCAAAATGATTTTCTTCTTTTTTTGTACCCTAAATGTTCCGTTTGGTAAAGTAATATTATTACAATATGTCGTTATGTCTTGACACAAAACACCAGCTGTCTAGTCTTTACGCATTATGTTCAAACACATGAAAGAATCAAAAGCCGCGCAGGCAATCGGTGCGGGATTGCGCAAAGCCGTGAGCCGCAAGGCGCCTGTATGGCTGAAGGCCTGCCGCACGCTTTTGCTGACCGCCGCCACGCTGGTGGGGGTTGATCAGGTGGCGCTGCCCAACCTGCCCGGCCGCGCCCTGACCGAAGGCGAGACGGTGATGCTGCGCGAGGTCTTCCGCGATTCCGTCGATTACAGCAAGGTGCGCATCCATCATTCCAATACCGCCACGCGCTGGCTGGATGTGCAGGGCGCCGAGGGCGTCACGCATAAAAACGTCATCATCATGAGAAACAACAAATGCAGTGACGATTACAGCCAATGCGACAGCGGTTATCAACGATACGTGTTGATGCACGAAGCAGCACATGTCTGGCAGGGACAAAACGGGTTGATGCCCGGCCCGTTGAAACTGGCGTTTGAAAATTACAGCCGTCTATTGCCCGGCAACAAGTACCACGAACATTACGAATATACCCTGACGGCCGACAAGCCGCTGACCGCCTATAACGTAGAGCAGCAGGCCAGTATCATCACCGATTATCACATGTATGTGAAGAACGGGGAGAGCAGCGGGCTTTTCCACGCCGCCGAAGATCAGAAGCGCTTCGCCGAAGAAAAAGCGGCCTATGAAAGAACCCTGCAGACATTTCACAAAAACCCGTCGGCTTTACGCAGATAAGGCGCTGAAAAATATAACGGTTTCGGAATAAAACCGCGCCCTATCGTATGCCGCAGACATATGCTATGAGAAAACATGTCTCAGAAAGTAAAAAAACAGACCTATGCGGCGTTTATCGTGCCGGACAAAAGCGCGCCGCAAAAAGGCATCGCCGTACCCTTTGCGGTTGAAAGCCGCAACCTCGGCGATCTGGATGTGCCCGCTGCGGCCTGCGCATTTTATTTTTACGATGCCCCCGCCGGCCTGACACCCGCCGAAAGCCTTTTGCAGCAGGAAAAAATATCCAAAGTCTATCTGCTGGCGCATGAAACGCTGAACCGTACGGATGTCAAAAAACTGGTTGCGGGCGATCAGTTTGAAAATTTTTCAAACCGCATGCAGTGGGACCCGCGCATAGACGCGCACGATGTCTTTATCCTCACCCGCAGCAATGCCATACAGCCGGTTACCGACCGCCATATCGTCATCAATGCGCGGCGGGAGCAAATTTATCCTGCCGTGAGCGCGCCAAAACCCACCTATAACGCGCAGGACATCACCGAAGTATTCAACCCCATGCTGCAAAAAGATGTGCTGGTGCCTAAATTGGGCGCGGTGCGCCGCCGGCCGCCCACGCCGCCACCTGCGCCCTGAATCGAAGCACCATGAAACAGCTGAGAACCTTTGTTGAATATATCGTGCCGCATAAAAAAATTCCGGCGGGCAGCGCGATTGTGCATGAGGTGCAGGACCGCGATATCCGCAAACTGGATATTCCGCCGAATGCGGTGGAATTTTATTTTTTCGACAGCCCGACGGACAGCAAAGACCCCTATGACGCGCAGAACGACCAGCAGAACTGTTCGGCTTTCTACATCGTCGCGGCACGGGTGATCACGGCGGAGGAAGCAAAAAAACTGCGCAAAAAACCGCGCCCGCCGCGCGGCAAGGACGCCAACAAAATCGTCGCCCTCGGCAAAACATCGGCAGAACTGCAAGAATCTTTCTGGCAGGTCAGCCTGCGGCAGTACAGCCATTTCGCCGTCACGCGGCAGGGGAAAGTCAAACCGGTGCGCAAAGACAATATCGTCATCAATGATCGCTGCGAAGAGCTTTACCCGCACCCGCCCGTCACCAAAACCGAACGGGATATTACACCGCTGAAACTGCCCGCCATACGCCGCCGCAAAACCTAAGCGGTTCAGCGGCTTTCGAGCGCGCCAAACATTTCACGCGTAGGCGAAACCAGAGCGAGATAAATAATATAAATGGCGCCCAGCACGAAAAACCCGAAGAGTGCGGCGAGAAACCAGAAAAACAAAGGCTGCTTGCGGCGATCGGCAAAAGAAGTGCTATCACTGTGCGGCATTTTACCGGTTTTAAAACCGCGCCAAAGCGTGCCGATCATCTGCATGGCAAAGCTGCCGCAAATTGCCAGGGCCGCCAGCAACCGCAGCAAATAGAACACCCTATGCCGCCTTACGCAGACTAAGCCCGACCCAAACGTCCAAAAGGGCGTCGCGCAGCGCGTACATATCCTGATCGCTGTGCAGCGGCGTCGGCGTCAGGCGCAGGCGTTCGGTGCCGCGCGGCACGGTCGGGTAATTGATCGGCTGCACATAGATGCCATGACGCGCCAAAAGGTCGTCGCTGGCTTTTTTGCACAGGCGCGCATCGCCCACCATCACCGGCACGATATGGCTGACCGACGGCAAAACCGGCAGCCCCGCATCGCCGAGGATTTTCTTCAGCGTCGCCGCACGTTCCTGATGCCGCGCACGTTCTGCCTGCGACGATTTCAGATGCTGTACGCTGGCCAGCGCACCTGCAAGCAAAGCCGGCGGCAGCGCGGTTGTAAAAATAAAGCTGGAGGCGTAGGAACGCACGCAATCGACAATGGCGCGGCTGGCGGCAATATACCCGCCCATCACGCCAAAAGCCTTGCCGAGCGTGCCTTCGATGATATCAAGGCGGTGCATGACGCCATCGCGCTCGGCCACGCCGGCGCCGCGTGCGCCATACATGCCCACAGCATGCACTTCGTCGAGATAGGTGAGCGCGCCATATTTTTCGGCCAGATCGCAAATAGCGCTGATCGGCGCAATATCGCCATCCATCGAATAGACCGATTCAAAGGCGATGATTTTCGGGCGGCAGCGTTCAACCGATTGCAGCAGCTGTTCGAGATGCTCCAGATCATTATGACGGAAGATATATTTTTCGCAGCCCGAAGCACGGATGCCCTGAATCATCGATGCGTGGTTCAGCGCATCGGAAAAAATCACGCAGTCCGGCAAAAGTCTGGCGATGGTCGACAACGCCGCTTCGTTCGAAATATAGCCAGAGGTGAACAAAAGCCCCGCCTCTTTGCCGTGCAGATCGGCAAGCTCTTCTTCCAGCATGACATGATAATGCGTATTGCCGGAAATATTGCGCGTGCCGCCCGCACCGGCGCCGGTTTTTTGCGCGGCATCGCACATGGCGGCGATCACATCGGGGTGCTGGCCCATGCCGAGATAATCATTGCTGCACCAGATGGTGATTTCACGCTCTGCGCCTTCGGCATCGCGGTGGATGGCTTTGGGGAAGCGCCCGACCTGACGTTCGATATCGGCAAAAACGCGGTAACGGCCTTCCTTGTGCAAATCGTCGAGACGATGCTTGAAAAAGCTGTTGTAAAATTCCAGCGCGGTCGCACGAGGGCGGTTTTTAAAGTCAGGAAGCTTGGTCAGCGTCATGGCGGTTCTGCCTTGTTGTTCTTGTGCTTTTCAGGCTGTTTTAGATGTACACGCCAGACCGCCCGCATGCAATATAATTAGACATAAGGGACTCGTTTAGTACCTGTTTGTATTCATAAATTCAGTGGATATATGCCGCCCTCTGCCCGGGTGCCGCATATCCCCTTATACGGCGGGCAGAATTTATATAGACCGCCCCGCGCCTTGCGCATAAGCTTGTAATAAGGGGTTTTTTCAGGGCCCCTTGCCAGCGTCTGCGGGGGATTTTGAGAATGATTATTGTTTTCGGTTCATTGAATATCGATATCGTCATGCCGGTCGGGCATTTTCCCCAACCGGGCGAAACCGTTTTGTGCAGCGCGGATTATCTCAGCCGCCCCGGCGGCAAAGGCTCCAATCAGGCTGTGGCCGCCGCGCGGGCGGGTGCCAAGGTCGCTTTTGTCGGCAAGGTGGGGGATGATTCCTTTGGCCGCCGCTGCATCAATAATCTCAAAAGCCACGGCATCTGGGCGGCAGGTATTGGCGTGTCGGAACGTCCGACAGGCTGCGCCACCATCGCCGTGGATGCGCAGGGTGCGAATATCGTTATGGTCGCGCCGGGCGCCAATCTGGACGCCACCGCCGATCAGGTACCGGACGAAGTGCTGGGCGAAAAAAATATTTTGCTGACACAAATGGAAGTAACACCGGCAGAAACCCTTTCCGTCCTTGCGCGCGCGCAGGAGCTGGGCGCGACAACCGTTTTAAATGCCGCCCCCGTGGCACATCTGCCCGAAGAGGCACTGGCACATATTGACTATCTGATCGTCAACGAAATCGAAGCGATGCAGCTGGCGCAGGGTTTTGGCATCACCGCCACAGATGCGCAGCAGATTGCTGCGGCCATCGCCAAAAAAGGCAACCTGACATTTATCATCACGCTGGAATCCAAAGGCTCCATCGCGGCGCGCGAAGGGGCGATTTACACCGTCGAAGCACTGGCCGTCGATGCCATCGATACCACCGGCGCCGGCGATACGTTTTGCGGCATTTTTGCCGCCTGCCTACAAAAAAACATGCTTTGGCTGGAGGCCCTGCACCACGCCAGCATCGGCGCCAGCCTGTCGTGCCTTGCCATGGGGGCGCAAACCGAAACCCCGACGCTGGAAGACATCACGGCGCAACTCGAAAACGTCCCCGCCCCCCAGAAAATCGCCTAGGATACTACTCCGCTGTTTTGGCGGGTGGCATATCGGGACGCCATAAAACCGTTTCCGGCAAGGTCACGCCGCGCGGCAGCAAGAGCCAGGCGTAGCCCCGGCTTTTCATCAGGCCTGCTTTGTGCGCGGCTTCTTCGCCCGCGCCCCAGAAATAATCACCCCGCACCGCGCCGCGAATGGCCCCGCCGGTGTCCTGTGCGATCATCAGCTGCGACAGACGCCCCGCGCCTTCCGGCTCTGGCACATCGACAAAAACCGGCGCGCCATAGGGAATGCGGCGGCGGTCAACAGCCAGGCTGCGGTGCGGCGTCAGCACAACGCCTTCGGCACCGAGCGGCCCGGCGTCCGTCAGCCGCTGAAAAAAGATAAAAGACGGATTGGCGTTCATCAGATCCTGCGCGTCATCGGGGTTTTGCTCCAGCCAGACGCGTATCGACTGCATCGAAACGTCTTCTCTGGCCATCGCGCCGCGCGCAATCAACTCGCGGCCGATTGCCACGTATTTATGGCCGTTCTGTGCGGCATAGCCGATGCGGTCGATACTGCCGTCGGCATGCAGCACCTGACCCGACCCCTGAATATGCAGAAAAAACGCATCGACCGGATCATCGACACGTGCCAGCACCTCGGCGCGGCCGATCAGTGCGCCGGCTTCAATTTCCGCACGCGTATGATAGGGCACCAGCTGTGTGCCCTTGACGCGGCCCGATATGGCCTCCCCCTTCAGCTCCGGCCTGAAATCGCCGAGGTTGACGGTGATCAGATCATCGGGGCGGGCGTAAAGCGGCGTTGCTTTTTCGTCATCGGGCGCAGCGGCGCGCAGCTGCGGTTCGTAATAACCGGTAAAAAGCCCTTCGCGCGTTTGCGGATGGCGCGGGTCTGCCCATATTTCATAGGGGGTAAACTGCGTTTCAAAAAACCCGCGCGCGGCGGCGGCGTCTTCGGGCAGGGTCAGGCACAGCGCCTGCCAGTCTTTCATGCTGCCCGCATAATCAACCTGCGCAAAAAAGGGCGCATCGGCAGGACGGCGGGCAATGCGCGCACAAGATACGCGCAGTGTCTCCAGCGCGGCGGCATGGTTATCTGCCGCCCAGCCGGGCAAAGCGTCAAACGTGGCGGCACGCAGATAAAAACCATCTTCGGGGGGCGGCAGTTCGGCGGGTTGTTTTTTATCTTCGCAAGCAGCCAGCAGCAGAAACGCCGCCAGCGGCGCAAACAGGAAACGTCGGGTCAAAAACCTTGGCATGGGTTATTTTTCGGCCGCACGGGTTTCGATGAGCGTCCAGTTCGGATCTGCCGCACGCGTATCGCGCGTGAATGTCCAGATGTCTTCGACACTGAAAATTTTATCCGGATTGCCGTCAATAACATTGCCGCTGGCATCGCGCGTGACGGATGTTTCTTCGACATCGAAATCGACCGTGACATAGGCCATGGTGCCGCCCAGATGCGCTTCGACGATACGCGCCGATTTGATGCGGTGGATTGTCAGCTCGTTGGTATGGCCGAGCGCTTCGCGGTTTTTGACACCGGCTGCAAAATCGGAAAACAATTTGGGGCTGAGCAGCGGGCGCAAGGTGTCCAGATCGCCGCGGCTATAGGCCAGCACGATCATTTCAAACGCGCCGCGCGCGCCCTGCATAAAACTGTTGATTTCAAAATAGCTGTCGACGGCAGCAATCTCCTGCAGGCCGGTTTCGATGCGTCCGTCAAGATTAAGCGCGGCGTCGATATGACGTTCGGCGCCCGCCAGCGGCACGACGTTTTCGCGCACCGGCTCGCCTTCGAGCAGTGCGCCTTCTACTTCTTCTGCAGCGGCTTTTTTCTCAAGCGCGGGATCGAACGGGTTGCGGCGCTGGCGCTCTTCGCCGTGGCGGCTGCCCAAAACCGCATTCAGGCGATAAATCAGAAACGCCGCGATGAGCGCAAAAATAAGAATGTCGATATACACGCCGGCTATACCCCTATCTGAAAATGCCCTATACCCGCCGCAGCGGCAGGCGATGGATCTTGCATGCTTGCAGTCTATATTATAAGAATACGCCTATCCAGCGCCGGAGACGATAAAACAACGCGGCTAGACATAGTGTTTGCGTTTTGCAGCCTTAGACATAGTGCGTGCGCGCCCTGCCCGCAAGCCTCCGGAGTGTCATAATAATAACAAGTTGCTGAAATGAATATCTTTCTTCTCCTTTTTATCCTCTTCCCTCTTTTTGAAATCGCCGGATTTGTGGTGATTGGCGGTGAAATCGGGCTGGGCAATACGCTGCTCTGGCTTATGGCCAGTGCCGGACTGGGTATTTGGGTTTTACGCGGGCAGGGTGATGTCTGGGCGCGCGTCCAAACCGTTGATGACGACCTTTTTGTGATCGAAGGCATGTTCGACGCGCTTTGCATGCTGGCGGCGGGGCTTTTGCTGCTCTTTCCCGGTTTTATCAGCGATTTTATTGCCTTGCCGCTGCTGGTGCCGCCGCTGCGCCGCCTGATTTTCCGCCACATCCAGAAGCGTCCGGATGGGTTTATCCGCCGCCATGCGCGCTTTAGCCATACCACCCGCCACGGCAGCACAGGCGCGGAGACCACGGTTATTGAAGCGGAATACAGTGAAATCGACCCGCCGCCGCCAAGCAGCGATGCCCCGCGCCTGCCGCCGCAAAATTCCTGACCCGCGCACCCCCCTTATGAAAAGGGATTCGCCCTTGCGCCCTGTGCAGTGGAATGCTACCCCTGAAAGGCCTGTTATGTAACGAAAGCGCGGCATTGACGCCGCCCGAGAAGAGGATGACAACCATGGCCGAGACCCCGCAAACCCCGCAAGCCGCCGCCGATACCGCCCCCGGTATTCAAGTTGTCGCGCAGTACATCAAAGACCTGTCGTTTGAAAATCCGAACGCCCCCGAAAGCCTTGTCAGCGGCTGGCCGCAGCCTGACACCAACGTACAAATCTCGCTGCGCCACAATCAGGTGCGCGACGACGCTTATGAATGCAGCGTCCATTTCCGCATCGAAGCCAAGAAAAAAGACGATGGCAAAGTTTGCTTTATCATCGACCTCGCCTATGGCGCGCTGGCGGTTTTGAAAAACATCCCCAAAGAAAACCACCAGCCGGTGATCATGGTTGAAGTGCCCAAGCTGCTCTTCCCCTTTGTGCGCGAAATCGTCGCCAGCCTGACGTCCAAGGGCGGCTACCCGCCGCTGTACCTGACGCCGATCAGCTTCGAGACGATCTATGTCAGCGAAATCAAACGCCTGCAGGCCGAAAAAGACAAACAAAAAACCGCCGCAAACTAAGCGCCGTTTTCAAAAACAAAAAAGCCGCCCGTATTTGGGCGGCTTTTTTGTTTTAACCTTCGGCTTTTTTTTCGGCGTGCCAGAGGTTGTCTTTGACTTTTTCGAGGAATTTTTCGTGCGCCGCTGTTTCGTCGGCGCTGGGCGGGAAGCTGCGCGGCGGGCGATCCTGACGTTTGATGCTGGCATTGAGCTGTGCGGAGGTCAGCGAGACGGCTTCGGAGGCAAGGCCAAGCCCATGCTGGCGACCGCCCATCAGCTCCAGATAAACCTCGGCCAGAAGTTCGGAGTCGAGCAGCGCGCCGTGCAGCTTGCGTTCGGTATTGTCGATTTTAAAGCGGCGGCACAGGGCATCGAGGTTGGCCGGCTGGCCGGGGAATTTTTGCCGCGCAATCAAAAGCGTATCAATCACGCGCGACATCGGCAGCGGCTTGGGGAAACCCGCCAGTTTCATTTCGGCATTGATAAATTTCATGTCGAATTCGGCGTTGTGAATCACCAGCGTGGCATCACCGATAAAATCGAGGAAATCACCGACTTTTTCGGTGAACAGCGGCTTGTCTTGCAGAAATTCGGTGGTCAGGCCGTGAATGCGCACCGCATCGGACGGCACATCACGCTGCGGATTCAGATAGACATGGAAATGGTTGCCGGTGGGCAGATGGTTGAGCAGTTCAACGCAGCCGATTTCAACAAGGCGGTGCCCTTCGGAAGGTTCAAACCCCGTGGTTTCGGTATCGAGGACGATTTCGCGAATATCGGCCATAGGCTTAATGCCTTCCGTTTGTCGGCGGGTTGGCGCGCGGCTTTTGCGGCAGCAGAATTTTATCAACAATTTTTTTCAGCTGTTCGCGCGTATCGTCAAGGCTGATATCGGTGGTGACGATATAATCGGCGCGCGCACGTTTTTCGGCATCCGGTGTTTGCTGCGACAAAACGTGGTTAAAACGCTCTTCGGTCATGCCCGCGCGCGCCATCACGCGGGCTTTTTGCACATCGGCAGGCGCGGTCACGACCAATACGGCATCCACACGCGTCTCGCCGCCGGTTTCAAAAAGCAGCGGAATGTCAAAAACGACCATTTTGTGACCATCGCGCTCTTTATCCGCGCGGAAGGCGGCGCTGTCTTGCTGCACCATCGGGTGCAAAATCTGCTCCAACGCTTTTTTCTTGTCGGCATCGGCAAAAACGATTTTGCCCAGTGCGGCGCGGTCGATGTAATCTTTGCCCGCCGCATCCTGCACCCGCACAGAGGGGAAAAGTGCGGCCACAGGCGCAACACCGGCGCCGTCCACCGCCAGCAGTTTATGTACGGCGGCATCGGCGTCATGCACAGGGATGCCCATGTCCATGAACATTTTCGACACTGTCGATTTGCCCATGCCGATGGAGCCTGTCACGCCAAGGACGATCATGCCGCTGCCTTTCGCATGTCTTCGTAAAGCTCCAGCGTCACTTCGGGGTCTTGGCCGAACCATTCGCGGAAACCAAGGCGCGCCTGATTGAGCAGCATGCCCAGACCTTCGACCGTGGGGTTGCCACGCGCACACGCCGACATCAAAAGCGGCGTTTGCAGCGGACGATAGACCAGATCACACACCCCCGCATCCACGGGCAGCGTCGAGAGGTCAATCTCCAGCGGCGGCTGTCCGACCATACCAAGGCAAGAACCGTTCACCAGCATCGTCGCGCCGGCCAGTGCCTGCTGGCGGTTTTCCCAGGAAAAAACCTCGGCATTCAGGCCAAGGCCGCTGACGATTTTCTCCGCCCGTTCGGGCGTGCGGTTGACGAGGGCGAAGTGCTGCGCACCTGCTGCCCGCAGCGCCGAAATCACGCCGCGCGCCGCACCGCCCGTGCCGACGACAACAACCTTGTCACCGCGCCATTCGGGGAACTGTATCTTGAGGCTTTCCATGAAGCCGAAACCGTCGCTGTTGTAGCCTTTCAGCTTGCCGTCGCGCACAACAACGGTATTGACCGCGCCGGAAATAAGCGCGCTGTCGTCATGGCTGTCCATCAGCGCCATCGCTTCTTCTTTGAGCGGGATGGTCAGGTTGCAACCGGCGTAATCGTTGTCGATGAGCATCTGCAGGGCGTCCTTCAGCTGCTCCAGCGTCACCGGCATCGCGTTGTAGGTTGCATTCAGCCCGTACTGCGCAATCCAGTATCCCATGATACGGGGGGAGAGCGAATGTTCAATCGGCCAGCCCATCACGCAAGCCTGTTTGGGGGTCGCATCTGTCATGCGGTTTCCTTTTCGGTTTTTTCGTGGTTATGAAGGCTTTCGCGGTGATGATCGAGCAGCGAGAGAATCTCTGCCGCCGTTTCTTCGACCGAGCGGCGCGTAACGTCGATCACCGGCCAGCCCATGCGGTTGTAAAACTTGCGCGCTTCGGCGACTTCTTCTTCGACATGTGCGGGCTCCAGATAATCCGTCTCCCGCCGCTCGCCCAGCTGTCTCAGGCGGTTGCGGCGAATATCGATCAGCCGGTCGGGTGCGGCGGTCAGTGCCACAAACATCGGCTTTGACAGCTCCAGCACCCGCGCCGGAAAAGGCACGCCCGGCACATAGGGTACATTCGCCGCCTTGACGCCGCGATTGGCCAGATAAATACATGTCGGCGTTTTGGAGGTGCGGGACACGCCCACCAGAATGACATCGGCCTTTTCAAGATCGCGGTCGCTTTTCTGGCCATCGTCGTGATGCAGCGCATAATCGACGGCATCCATCCGCGCAAAGTATTCTTCGTTCAACTGGTGTTGCAAGCCCGGTTCGGCGCGGCTTTGCATACCAAACGCCACGCTCATCAGATCCAGCACCGGATGCAAAATCGACAGGCTGGGCACGCCCAGCGCCCGGCAGTGTTTTTCCAGCGTCTTGGCAAGACCGTCATCGACCAGCGTATAGAGCACAAGGCCGGGGTTTTGCCCGATGGCTTCCAAAACCGGCGTCAGCTGGCGCGGTGCGCGTATCAAGGGCCAGAAATGCTGTTCGTTCTCCACGCCTTCGAACTGGGCAAGGCAGGCCTTGACCACGCTGTTGAGCGTGCCGCCGGTCGAATCCGAAATCAGGTGCAGATGAAATTTGGTCATGCCTGTGCGGTTGCGCTGCCGCCATACGGTTCGGGTTAAAAGAAAGTTCGGTCAATATATTGCAACTTATGGCGGGCGCAAAGCGGATACGGCTTTATTTTTCCCATAATGCAATCACGGCCTTCCCTGCTGCAAAACCGTCGCCCTTTCTGTCTGGATAAATCCTATAAAAACCCTTGAAATAATTGTCCTTTTACCTTAATTCAGGGGCATGAATACGGTACATCACACAGACGCCATTATCATCGGCGCGGGGCCTGTCGGGCTTTTTGCAGTGTTCGAGCTGGGATTGCTCGACATCAAGGCGCATCTTGTCGACATTCTGGACCGCCCCGGCGGGCAATGTGCGGAGCTGTATCCCGAAAAACCGATCTATGACATCCCTGCCCTGCCCGTGGTGAGCGGCCAGCAGCTGACCGACCAGCTGATGGAGCAGATCAGACCTTTCAACCCCACATTCCATCTCAGCCAGATGGCCAGCGCGATTGATAAAACCGCGCAGGGCTGGCGCGTCACCACAGATACCGGCACAGTGATCGAAGGCAAAGTCGTCATCATCGCCGCAGGTGGCGGCAGTTTTACGCCCAAAAAACCGCCGATTGCCGGCATCGAAGCCTATGAAGGCACATCGGTTTTTTATGCCGTGCGCAAGCGCGAACAATTTGCGGGCAAGCATCTGGTGGTGGCGGGCGGTGGCGATTCCGCGCTTGACTGGACGCTGAATTTGCAGCCAATTGCAGCCTCTATCACGCTTTTGCACCGCCGCGACGATTTTCGCGCGGCCCCGCACAGCGTCGCCAAAATGCGCGAGATGGTCGCAAACGGCAACCTGCGGCTTGTCATCGCCAATCTGGGCGGGTTGAACGGCACAAACGGTCAGGTCGAAAGCCTTGCCGTCACCTATGCCGATAAATCCGCCGGTAATATTCCTTGCGATACGCTGCTGGCTTTTTATGGACTGACCATGAAACTGGGCCCCGTCGGCGCGCTGTGTGACCGTCTGGGCATTGCGCTCAAAGACGGGCTGATCCCCGTGGATACCGAAAAATTCGAAACCAGCGTGCCCGGAATTTTTTCCATCGGCGATATCAACTGGTATCCCGGCAAGCTGAAACTGATACTTTCCGGATTCCATGAAGGCGCCCTGATGGCACAGCAGGCTTTCCGTTATGTCTATCCGGAGCGCAAGCTGCGGTTTGAATACACCACCTCCAGCTCGAATTTGCAGGAAAAACTTGGCGTTAAGTGATTCCGGTGTTGTAATAGGCGCGACTTTTTAAGGCCCTTTGACGAGCAAGATATGAATACCCAGCGTTTTGACATTCTTGGCTGCGCCCTTGCGGGTTATCGTTCGGTTTTTGCCGAGCGGCGCTATTTGATGTCGGCCGCGCTGATGCCCGTCGGCCTGACCGCCTTTATCGAGATTTTGAAAATCTACGGCATCCAGAAACCCAGCATCACAAGCGAAATGCTCACCATGCTGCCCGTCGGCGTTGCGGCCGCGTGGTTTATGTTTTTGCAAACACGGCTGATGGTTTTTAATGAGCGCGGCGAAAACATTGCCCCCGAAAATATGCTTTCACGCCGCAGCGCCTTCGAAGCTTCGGCGCTGCTCTGGCTTTTGCTGCAAATGGCCGGCCTTGGGCTGCTGGCGTTTATGATGTACTGGAAAAACGAAATGCAGTCGGAAAGCCCTGCCACTTTCGTCAATCTTTCTTTCTATCTTGTGATCGGCGCCTCTTTTTGGGGGCTGCGGCTGCTGGTTGTGCATATCCTCGGCGCGATCGGTTATTCGATCCGCGATTATATTTTCAAGGTCAACGGCATCATGGTATCGGTGCGGATGTTTGCCCTGCTGATGATTGTCTTGCTGCCCGTTGCGATTGCCGCCGGGCCGGTCGAAGAAGCCCTTGTTACCGCCATGAAGGCCGGAAACACGCCGCCGCTGCAAATCGCCGGGCTGACAGTTTTGCGCGTTGTGCTTAATTTTATGCTGCTGGCTTTTTTCAATGCCTCCGCCGTGTTCGCGCTGCGCCAGATGCTCGGGCAAGGCAAACCGCAGCGCGGAGTGACGGCATGAAAATTATCGTCAACGACCGTGCGGGGCTGCGCCGCGAACTGGATGCCATCAGCGGCTGGCGCGTGATGGAAATCATCCGTGATTACGGCATGGCCGACCCTGATCTGGCCATCAAAGCGGAATGCGGCGGGGCACTGGCCTGCGGCACCTGCCATGTCTATGTCGCCAAGGAATGGCAAGACAAAATCCCCGCCGCCAGCGCGGACGAAATTTACATGCTGGACGAAGCTTTTGACGTCACCGAAGATTCCCGCCTGTGCTGCCAGATCATCATGGACGATACACTGGACGGCATCGAGGTGACCCTTGCCCCCGGCTCCGAGCCGTAAAGTTTTTGACAAACATCGAGACCCTCAAACGAAAGACCATGGATATGAGCAACCTTGACGTCCTGAAACAGGAAATCGTGCAAACGGTAAAAGCCGCAAACGACATCCAGTCGCTGGAAGAAGTGCGCGTCACGGCCCTTGGCAAAAAAGGCCGCGTGACCGATCTCATGAAAACCCTCGGCACGCTGTCGCCGGACGAGCGCAAGGAAATGGGCCAGGCGCTCAACCGCCTGAAAGACGAAATCACCGCCGAAATCGATGCGCGCGCGGTAACCCTGAAGGCGGCCGCGCTGAATGCACGCCTCGCCGCCGAAAAGCTGGATGTCACATTGTCGCCCCGCCCCGAAAACAAGGGCAGCATCCACCCGATCAGCCAGACGATCGAAGAAATGATCACCATTTTCGCCGATATGGGATTCAGCGTCGCCGAAGGGCCGGAGATTGAAGACGATTTCCACAATTTCACCGCGCTGAACTTCCCGCCCGAACATCCGGCACGCCAGATGCACGATACGTTCTATCTGCCCGATGTGGACGGAAAGACCGGCGATGCCGCCAAGCGTCTTTTGCGCACCCATACATCGACGGTGCAGGTGCATGTCATGCAAACGCGCAAACCGCCGATCCGCGTTATTATTCCGGGGCGTACTTTCCGCTCTGACTATGACATGACGCATACGCCGATGTTCCACCAGATGGAAGGCCTGCTGATCGACAAAACCGCGCATATGGGCCACCTGAAAGGCTGTTTGATCGAATTTTGCAAAAGATTTTTCGAGGTCGACAACCTGCCGACGCGCTTCCGTCCCAGCTTCTTTCCCTTTACCGAGCCTTCGGCCGAAATGGATATCGGCTGCAGCCGCGAAAAGGGCGAGCTGAAAATCGGCGCCGGTTCCAGCTGGCTGGAAATTCTCGGCTGCGGCATGGTGCATCCGAATGTTTTGCGCAACTGCGGTATCGACCCTGATGAATATCAGGGCTTTGCCTTTGGCATGGGCATTGAACGCGTGGCGATGCTGAAATACGGCATTCCTGACCTGCGCACGTTTTTTGAATCCGATTTGCGCTGGCTGAAACATTACGGCTTCGGCCCGATGGAACAGCCCAACAAAGCGCTTGGTTAATCCGCCGCACACCCCGACAAGACAGAGTATACACAGATGAAATTCACCCTTTCCTGGCTCAAAGACTTTCTCGACACGCCCGCGACCTTGTCGGAAATCACCGACAAGCTGACCGCGATCGGCCTTGAAGTCGAAGGCATCGACAACCCCGCCGAAACGCTGAAAGGTTTTGTTGTCGGCCATGTCGTCACCGCCGCGCGCCATCCCGATGCCGACAAACTGCAATGCCTTGTTGTCGATACCGGCACAGAAAAACTGAACGTGGTCTGCGGCGCGCCCAATGCACGCGCCGGGATGAAAGGCGTTTTTGCCCCGGTCGGCAGTTATATCCCCGGCAGCGACATGACCCTGAAAAAAGGCGTCATCCGCGGGCAGGAATCAAACGGCATGATGTGTTCGGAGCGCGAACTGCTGCTGTCCGAAGAACACGACGGCATCATCGAGCTGCCGGATACCGCCGCCACCGGCAGCGATGCGGCGGCAGCGCTCGGCCTTGATGACCCTGTGATCGAAATTAACCTGACGCCCAACCGCGGCGATTGCGCGGGTATTTACGGCATTGCGCGCGATCTGGCGGCGGCGGGGCTGGGCACGCTGCGCCCGCTGGCCGCGCCGGCCCTGACGCCGACCTTTGAAAATCCGGTCAAGGTCAGCATTGCCGATACCAAAACCTGCCCGCTGTTTATTGGCCGCGCCATTCGCGGCGTCAAAAACGGCCCTTCGCCCGAATGGCTGCAAAAACGGCTGAAAGCCATCGGTCAAAATCCGATTTCGGCGCTGGTGGATATCACCAATTACCTGACGATTTCGCTGAATCGCCCGCTGCATGTCTTTGATGCGCAAAAATTGAAAGGCCATATTCATGTGCGCCCCGCCGCATCGGGTGAAGTGCTGGCGGCGCTGAACGACAAAACCTATACGCTAGCCGATGGCATGACCGCGGTTTGCGATGATTCCGGCGTGCTGGGTCTGGGCGGTATTATCGGCGGCGTGCCGTCTTCGGTCACAGAGGCCACAACGGATGTTTACCTAGAAGTCGCACTGTTCGACCCCGTGCGCACCGCCATGACCGGACAAAAACTTCAAATCGACAGCGATGCGCGTTACCGCTTTGAACGCGGTATCGACCCCGCCTTCGCCCATGATGGCGCAGAGATTGCCACGCAGATGATCATCGATCTTTGCGGCGGTGAAGCAAGCGACCTTGCCGTTGCCGGAGCCGTACCCGACCACCGCCGCGTCATCGCTTATGCGCCGGAGCGCCTGAAACTGCTCGGCGGTATGGATTTGCCGCAGGCGCGCCAGCAGGCCATTCTCGCCGCGCTCGGCTTTGAAGTGACGGATGCAGGCAAGGTCTGGAATATCAAGCCACCCAGCTGGCGCAGCGACGTTGAAGGCGCCGCCGATATCGTCGAAGAGATTCTGCGTATCGAAGGCTACGACAATATCCCCGCCGAAATTGTGCGCCCCGCCGCCGATGAAAAGCTGGAGCCCCTGTCACCGCTGGCACGCCGCGCCACGCTGACGCGCCGCATTCTGGCCGCGCGCGGCCTGTGCGAGACGATTACATGGTCTTTTCTGGACGAGGCCTCGGCCGATCTTTTTGGTGTAAACCGCCAGCAGAACAAAGCCGCGCTGACGCTGACCAACCCGATCAGTGTTGATCTGGCGGTGATGCGCCCGTCGGCTTTGCCGAACCTGATTGCCGCCGCCGGACGCAACGCCGACCGCGGTATCGACGACGCCGCCCTGTTTGAAATCGGCAATTGTTATTGGTCGACCGAAGCGGAAGGCCAAGTGCTGACCGCCACCGGCCTGCGCAGCGGCAATGCCCGCCCGCGCCATTGGTCGGGTGCGGCGCGCGCGGCCGATGTTTATGACGCCAAGGCCGATGCACTGGCGGTGCTTGAGGCTTGCGGCGTCAATACGGCAAACTTGCAAATTTCTACCGACACGCCGGAGTGGTATCACCCCGGCCGTTCAGGCGCGCTGCGTCTGGGCCCCACGGTTCTGGCGTGGTTTGGTGAAATCCATCCCGCCGTTCTGGGCGCGATGAAACGCAGCGAAACCTATGCCGGTTTCGAAATCTTTTTGCCCAGCCTGCCGCAGGCGCGCAAGAAAAGCCCACAGAAAGAACTGCTGCGCCCCTCCCCCTTCCAGCCGGTCGGGCGCGATTTCGCCTTCATCGTCGACGAAGCGGCAGAGGCTGAGAAAATCCTGCGCACCGTACGCGGCTGCGATAAAAAGCTCATCACCCATGCCGAAATCTTCGACGTCTATCAAGGCAAGGGCGTGGAGAGCGGCAAGAAATCCATCGCGCTGGCCGTCACCTTGCAACCTGCCGAAAAGACGCTGACGGACGAAGACATCACCGCCGTCAGCCAGAAAATCGTTGAAGCCGTCAAGGCACAAACCGGCGGCGTGCTGCGCAGCTAGACGGCATTTCATGGATAAAAAAAGGCCCCGCATAAACGGGGCCTTTTTTATTCGAACGGCGACGGTTTTATTCGCGCGTCGTATGGTCGTCTATTTCGTCACTGATTTCTTCGGCCGCTTCTTCGGCGGCATCCTTGATGTCTTCTGCCGCGCGTTCAATGCTGCTGGTTATCTTTTCCATCGGTGTTTGGGGTGTACGCGTGCGGTCATAGACCAGCAGCGCCACAACGACAGCCAGTATCAGTACCGCTACCGCAATCATGTTATTTTTATTCATTATGGGACCCTCTTCTTTGCTTTTTGTTCAATGCGTCAAACGCAACATAGCGCAAAAAGGTTCCCATAGGTGAAGTTTAACCGCGGACGATGCCCTCCTCCTCCAAAAGGTCTTTTTTGGACAGCTTGCCAACCGCCGTTTTCGGCAAAGGCAGGTCGCGGATGATGATTTTCTTGGGCATTTCGGTGGGTGACAGGCGGTCCTTCAAAAAGGCCTTCAGCGTTTCGGCGCTGACCGATTCGCCGGCGCGCAGCTTGATCCAGGCCTGCACCGCTTCGCCGCGCAGCTTGTCGGGCACACCGGCGACGATGCATTCTTCGACGGCGGGGTGGGTATAAATCACTTCTTCGATGTGGCGCGGGTAGACGTTATAGCCGCCGACAAGCACCAGATCTTTGACACGGTCGACCAGATAGACGAAACCGTCTGCATCCATATAGCCGACATCGCCTGTATACAGCTTGCCGTCTTTGATGACGTTTTCGGTTTCGGCGTCGCGTTTGTAATAACCCTTCATCATCTGCGGGCCGGTCACAACAACCTCGCCTTTTTCTTTGAACGGCATAACAGTTTTACCGTCTTCAAGACTGATGATCTCCACCGCTGTGCCGGGGATGGGCAGGCCGATCGCCCCCGCGCGCGCTTTTTTGCTGAGCGGGTTGCAAGTGGCCACGGGCGAAAATTCGGTAAGACCATAACCTTCGGCGACAAGACGCGCGCGCGTACGCTCTTCGAAGATACGTTTGACGTCAGCAGGCAGCGGCGCGCCGCCCGACAGACAGAATTTAAAGCAGCCGAAATCGTGGTCGGCCACGCGGCTGTCATTGGCCAGCGCGATATACATCGTCGGCACACCGGCCATAAAAGCCGGTTTGTGATCGCGGATCAGCCCCAGAACCTCGGCAACGCCGAATTGCGGCAGCAGCAACATCTGCATGCCCTTCATCAGCGGCATATTCATGGCAACCGTCATCGCAAAGACATGGAACAGCGGCAGAACCACAACCATGCTGTCTTCGCCTTCTGCGGCGGTATGATACCAATGGCTCATTTGCAGGGCATTGGCATAGAGATTTTTATGCGTCAGCATCGCGCCCTTGGGCGTGCCGGTCGTGCCGCCGGTATATTGCAAAACGGCAATATCCTGATCGGCATCGATCTCCACGCCCTTGGGTGCGGGGCCTGCCTGCAGCAAATCGGCAAAGCAGATCATGCCGTCGCCCAGCGGCGCGATAGTCGGCGCACGCAGGTCTTCGGCCGCCGGGCAAATGACCAGGCTTTTAAGGCGCGTTTTATGCATCAGGCCCGCCGCTTTTTCGCTCAGCGGCGCAAGATCCAGCGTGACCAGATAATCTGTTTCGCTGTCTTCGACCTGTGCGATCAGATCGCGCTCCACATAAACCGGGTTGTAATTGACGACCGTACCGCCCGCGCGCAGAATGGCAAAATACATGACCACGCCCGCCGCGCTATTGGGCATAAACAGCCCGACCTTGACGCCTTTGCCGACGCCGCGCTGTTGACCAGCGCCAGCAGCGATGCGTAATCATAAACCGATGATGCCGTGCGCAGCGCCGGACGATCCGGCCATGTCGCCGCGCTTTGTTCCAGCAGCGCAAACAAGGGCACAGAGGGCACATCCAGCGTCTGCGGCACGCCTTCGGCGTAATGTTGCAGCCAGGGGAAATCCTGACTTTGTTCAGATGCGGTTTGGCCGTCTTCAAGGCGCAGGGCGTTCGACATGTCTTCGTCCTCTTGGTTTTCTGGTTTTGACTCGGGTTTCGTTTTTTTTGTTAACGCTGAATGCCTTCTTCGGCGAGAAGATCTTTGCGTGACAATTTACCGACTGCTGTTTTTGGCAGGGTTTTTTCACGCACGATAATCTTGCGGGGCATTTCGATGGGGGAGATTTTATCCTGCAAAAACGCCATCAAATCCGCCTCCGTGACGCTGCTGCCGGAGACGGGTTTGACCCAGGCCCAGACGGTTTCGCCGCGCTCGGGGTCGGGCACACCGGCAACGATGCATTCTTCGACGTCTTTGTGCAGATAGATCGCCTCTTCGACGATGCGCGGATAGACATTATAACCGCGCACGATGATAAGGTCTTTGATACGGTCGACAAGGAACAGATAACCTTCGTGATCCAGATACCCGACGTCGCCCGTATGCAGGCGGCCGTCTTTGATGACATCTGCGGTGGCTTCGGGCTTGTTGTAATAGCCTTTCATGACCTGCGGGCCGGTAATGCAAACCTCGCCCTTTTCGCCGACTGGCAGAACCTTGCCGGTGTCGCGGCACAGAATTTCAACAATCGTCCCCGGCACCGGCATACCGACGGAGCCCGCCTTGCGTTTGCCCACTGCGGGGTTAAACGTTGCACCGGGAGAGGTTTCGGTCAGCCCGTAGCCTTCGGCAAGCGCCTGCGATCCGGTTTTTTCTTCAAACAAACGCTTCACATCCAGCGGCAGCGGCGCGCCGCCTGAAATGCAGAATTTCAGACAGGAGAAGTCATAGTTGCCCACATCGGGGGAGCTGGCCATGGCATTGAAAATCGCCGGCACAGCAGGAAACATCGTCGGGCGGTGTTTTTTGATGGTTTTAAAGACATCGGCCAGATCGAATTTGGGATGCAGGATAATTTTTGTTCCCGCCTGAAGCGAACAGTTCATGACCACCGTCATCGCAAAGACATGGAACAGCGGCAGGACGCCGACGATGGTTTCCTTGCCCGGCTCGATGGTTTTGACCCATTTCAGAATTTGTTCCATGTTGGCGTACAAATTGGCGTGTGTCAGCATCGCGCCTTTGGGGATGCCGGTGGTGCCGCCGGTATATTGCAGCACCGCGACGTCTTCTTCGGGGTCAATCACCGGCAGTTCGGGCTTGCCGTCGTTGCTGATGATATCGCGGTAAGCGATATGGCGGTCATCCCATGTCACCTGCGCAATGTCTTTGCGCTTGGCGAGGGGGAAGAGAATATTTTTGGGGAAAGGCAGCGCAGCGCCAAAGGGGCAGATGATAACGCGCTTCAGTTTGGAATAATGCAGCGCGTGGTTCATCTTGTCACAAAGGACTTTAAGATCGACGGTCACCATGATGTCGGTTTCGCTATCGTCAATCTGGCTGACCAGTTCGCGGTCGACATAGAGCGGGTTGTAATTCACAACCGTGCCGCCGGCCTTGAGGATGCCATAGTAAAACATAATCGAATAAGGCGTATTGGGCAGGAAAAGCCCGACCTTGACGCCTTTTTTGACGCCGATTTTTTGCAGACCAGCCGCAACACGGTCCACCAGCGCGCCCATTTCGGCATAGGTCCAGCTGCGCCCGAGGAAATCGCAGATGATTTTATCGCCATAGGTCTGCGCCGCCTGATCCATCACATGAAACAGCGGCTTTTTATTGAGCGGCGTTTTCCACGAGATGCCTTGCGGATAAAATTTTTCCCAGATCCATTGCGTGCCGTCGAAAATCGGCGTTGCGGTGGATGCAGCGGCGGCTGCGGGTGAAGAAACGTTTGGAGATTGTGTCATTGCTTGTGCTGCCTTGGCCATGGGTGTGCTCCGGAAAAACTCAACAAATAAATGCAATATAGGCAAGTACTATATAGGTTTTTGCGCGCAAGCTAAAGCCGTGATCGGCGCTAATATTCTTTTGAGGTTATGGCATGACGCGGCGCGGCATATGCCGGTGGCAGCGCGGGCGTTTTCAGCGCACCCGCACCTCTGCGTTTTTTGTTTTTTTCTGTTGCGGCGTTTGTGCCGCGGACGTTTTTTGAAAGGCCGCAATATTGGCGCGCCGATAGACAGCGAGTTTTTGCGCACCGAGTTTTTGCACAACGCGGTCGATAACCACTTGCGCGCGCTTGGACGGTTTCTGCTGCGGCTGCATAAAGCCTGTGTTATGCCCGTTTTCATAGGGGAAAGCGAAATCGTACTGCCCCGCCGTCACATCAAAAACTGCGCCTGCACCGCGCTTTCCGTCTTTCGGCCCGCGGATCCACCAGTGCGTTTCACGCACATAACTTGAAGGCGTTTCACGCACATACTGTGAATTCGCTTCACGTTCGGCTGTCGCCCGCGCGGGGCCGTAGTGCATTTTGCCATCCGGTGTCACGGTATAGCCGCAGACCACGGGCATAAATCCGGCCGCTTTGCCGCCCGCCAGATGATAGAAGGCTTCGGAGGCCACGGCGCAATGGCCGGTCTCTTTCGGGTCGCCGTCTTTCAGGCAGGCACGGTATTGCGCGCTCAAAAGATCGGGCGTCAGCGCATCGATAATCGCGCGTTTGATATCGGCGAATCCGGTCATTGGTTTTCGGTCATGTTAAAGACGGGTTATTTATCCATAAAGCAGGGCGGCGGAGAGGTCAACCCCTGCTCTTTGGCATTGAAAACAAAGGTTTAATATATCCCGCGCGACAGGGCGCCACGGGCCGCCTAGAATAAAGGGCGCCTTGGAAACCAAAGCGCGCCCCCGTTTCGTGCCAAAGGCTTTGCCGTGTCCGTGCATCAACCTCTCATCGACTGGGCTTTGACGGCACTTGACGCGCCCGCCGCGCGTGCGGCCGATGTTGTGGCTGAAACACCGTGGTCTTGCGTGCTGCGCATCGCAACAGACGGGGGCGTTTTTTATCTTAAAAAAACACCGCCCGGTCTTTGGATCGAAGCCGAGGTGTTGCGTTTTTGTCAGCACAGCCTCGGGCTTGATATCACGCCGCGGCTGATCGCGGCAGACAAGGCGCGCGGCTGCTTTTTGATGCAGGCCTGCGGCGATTTAACACTGCGCATGCATTTCGGCGGCGTGCTGGATACAGCCATTTTATGCCGCGGTATCGGTACATACCGGCAGCTGGGTGATGCCGCCGCCGCACATCACGGCACGTTACGGGAGATCGGCCTGCCCGACTGGCGTTTGGAAAATCTGCCCGCTGTTTTCGATGATCTTGTACAAACCGAAGGTTTTTTAAAAAGTGAAGGCCTTGGCACGGCCGAGATTGGAAATATTCGGCGCATACAAAAACCGCTGGCGCAGGCCTGCGCTGCGTTGGCCGATATTGGCATTCCAGATACGCTTTGCCACTGCGATTTTCATGACAATAACATCACCCTCGACCGCCGGAGCGGCCAGACGTTTATTATAGACCTTGGCGAGACGGCCATTTGTCATCCGTTTTTGCCGCTCTCTTCGCTGCTGCGCCGGCTGGGCGGACGATATGGGATCGGCGGCAATGATCCGCGCCTGGCGCTTTTGCAGGCTGCGTGTTTTGACGGCTGGGGCATCGCCGCGCCGGAGCAGGTGCGCGCCGTGGCGCTGGCTGAATCTCTCGCGCCGCTTTTTTATGCGCTGTCGCATATCCGACTTGCCGCCGAAACACCGGATATCAAAAACGGCGTCCCGCGCATGCAGGGACGCGCTGCGGCGGGGCTGCGCGAAGTGATTGACCGGTTTTCCTGATCTCAGACGTCGATTTGCAAAATATCCTGCGGATATGTGCCCGCGGCGAGGGCGCGGATATGCTGCGGCAGCACAGCGGGGAATATCTTTTCATCTGTCTCTTCAATTGCTGAGGCTGTCCACCAGCGCGTTTCAGCAACAAATTTACGTTCAATCTGTGTATGCCCGGCAATGGAAATATCCGTTTGCGGGGTATGGGCTATAAAATATTTCTCATCGACATGCAAAAGATCGCCGTAAAAAACCAGATCGACCTTGCGGTGCCAGACCAGCGGGCCGAGGGTGATATTCTGATGCCCGGTTTCTTCGGCGATTTCGCGGCGGATGGCGGCCTCTTCGCTCTCGCCGTCTTCCATGCCGCCGCCGACGGTGCCCCAATAATCGCTGTTCATCGGCGGTTTGCCGACATTGTGGATATTCGGATCATTGCGGTATTTGAACAGAAGCACTTCGCCCGCCGAATTGAAAAGCAGCGCGCGCACGGTATAGCGAATCTTTTTGGCCATGGTTTTCTCCTGCCGGTATCATATCAAACCCGCGCTGAAAAATCGAAAAAAAGGCCGGCACCGGATTTCTTCCGGATGCCGGCCTGCAAGGTTTTCGTACAGGTTAAGAGTACGGTGGTAAAAGTAAGGGTTGGAAGAAACGCCGCGAGGCGGGCCCTTTCGGCTTAGAAAGGGAAGACGGCGTCGATGAATTGCTGGCCATAGCGCGGCTGCTGGATTTCGGTGACCTGACCGCGGCCGCCGTAAGAAATCCGCGCTTCGGCGATTTTTTCATACGAGATGGAGTTATTGTTAAGGATGTCTTCGGGGCGGATCACGCCATCGAGCGTCAGTTCGCGCAGTTCATAGTTTACGCGCACTTCCTGCTGGCCGCGGATGATGAAATTGCCGTTCGGCAGCACCTGCGTGATCATGGCGGCGATTTTGAGTTTGATCTCTTCTTCGCGTTTGATCTTGCCATCGCCGGAGCTGGTCGAATTCGAATTCATGCCGACAAGATTGCTGGGGTCAACGCCGCCCGGCAATACTTTACCCAGATAGCCTTCAAAGCCCGCAAGGTTCGGCAAGCCGACCTGTTCGTTGCCGCGGCGCTGGCGTTCGGTGCGGTTTTGTATATCGGCTTCGTCCTTGATGTCGATATTGATTGTCAGGATATCACCGACCTTGTGCGCACGCTGGTCTTTGAAAAAGGTCTGGCGGCTGGGCTGCCACAGCGAATTCGCATTTGTGTTTGCTTCTTGCGCCGATGGCATCGGCAGTTTGATCAGCTCGGGGCTATTTGCGCTGTTATGTGCGGTCTGGATACCGCTCATGCTGGGCGGCTTGCCGATATTGGAGACCCGCTCGTTGATCCCGCAAGCGGAGAGCATCAATACGGAGGCGAAAGAAAGGGCGATGGTCAAAGTCGTCTGGATAGGCGGATTGCGTTTCATGGTTGTTACTCCTGCTAACCTGTACTTCTCCGGCATTTTTTGCCGTTTATTCTTGAATTTAAACATTGCAAGCTTCGTGCCATTCTGGCGGCACGCGGGCGGGTTTTTACCGCTCAGCTGCCCGCCGCACGAACGGAGACATTCTGCGCCCCCGTCACCACAGCATCCAGTACCTGACGGGATGACATATTCATGACCCTGATCAGGCTGCCCGCGCCGCCGTTTTCCAGCGCCCGCGCCTGCGTCGTCAGCGACATGCTGCCGTTTTGCAGGGATACGGTGACCATTTCGCCTTTTTTGACCAGCATCGGCTGGACAATATCGCCCGAAACAATCGGGCGCATCGCAGGAAGGCTGCGGCGCGGCGACAGGCCGAGGAGCTGCTTCTCATCCACAATCATCTGCGCAGAAAGATCGGCGGAGCGAATGTCCAGATAGGTAATATCGGACGGCATGATGATATCGCCCGACCGCTTGGCCTGCGCCAGCACCGGCACCGAAGTGAGCAGATGCAGCTGGCCCGCGATATCGCGGCGCACATCACCCGCCACCAGCGTGGCACGGAAGGCACCGCGCGCAAGGTCATAGCGCAAGTCTTCGACCGAAACAGCGGCAATTTCATGCGGCGGGATGTAAAAAGCGCCGGTGCGGCTGTCAAAAGCAGTCTCGAATTTTTGTCCCGGCAGGGCGAGCGCGAGTTTTTCCTGCAGCGCGGCTTCGATCTGGAAACGGTCGATTTCCTGCGCATCACGGCGGACGACGGTTTTATCCATCGGGCTTTGCGCTTTCCAGCCAAATCCGAAAGCATCCGAGATGCGGGTAAGGTCATGCGCGCTTAGAACCAGCTCGCCGCCCAGCATGGGCGCGGGGGCCAGCACATGATCGGCGTGGCGCGTTATACCATGAAAAATATCGCCGACTGTGATGACGTCGGCCGTGACAACCGTTTCGGCGCGGGGGGCTATATCGCCCGCCCAGGCCTTGCCGACGACCAGCACGGTCATGACCAATGCCATGAAAACGCTTTTGCCGTCGGGCATTTTTGCGGTTATCAGTGCGGCTGCCTTGGTAATTTTTTCCTGTTTCATATCCGGTCTCCCAACCCTTGATAAAAGTATCTTTATATCCTTTGCGGAGGGCGGCGGCTTTTCCCGAAGCCGCCGCTGCCGTTAACGGAGGTTTGTGACGGTCGACAACATTTCGTCCCCGGTCTGGATGATTTTGGAGTTCATTTCATACGCACGCTGCGCCTGAATGAGCGAGGTGATTTCCTGCACGATGTTCACGTTGGATGTTTCCAGCGCGCCCTGTTCCAGCTGGCCATAGCCCGGCTCGCCCGGGTTGCTGACAATCGCTGTGCCCGATGCTTCGGTTTCCAGCAACAGGTTGTTACCGATGGCTTCAAGACCTGCATCGTTGGCAAAACTGGCAAGCTGGATTTGTCCGACGTTGGCCAGAACCGTCTGGTTTTGCAATTTGACCAGAACTTCGCCGGAGGCGTTGATCGTCACATCCACGGCATCGGCCGGAATGGTAATACCCGGCTGCACGTTATAGCCTTCCGAAGTAACCAATTGCCCGTTCTGGTCCAGCTGGAAAGAGCCGTCACGGGTATAGCCCGTCTCGCCGCTGGGCAGGGTAATCATGAAATATCCCTCGCCCTTGATCGCAACGTCAAAAGGGTTGCCGGTCATTTGCAGCGCGCCCTGTTCGTTGATGCGGTAAACCGAACCGGCTTTGACACCAAGACCCTGCTGGATACCCGCAGGTACCGTGGTGCCCTGATCCGACGAGGATGCGCCGGCGCGGACTTTGGTCTGGTACAAAAGATCCTGAAATTCCGCGCGCTGGCGTTTATAGCCGGTTGTGGTCATGTTCGCGATGTTGTTGGAAATCACATCCACGTTAAGCTGCTGGGCCAGCATGCCGGTAGCGCCGATATCGAGGGTCAATGACATGTCTTCTCTCCTTGTCTATTTTGTTTCAGGTTTTAGACCTGAGAAAGTTTCTGAATGGTATTGCGAATACGTTCATGGTCGGTTTGCAGCATGCGCTGCGCGGCTTGATAGGTGCGCAAAATTTCGATCATCCGGTTCATTTCAATGACGGGATTGACGTTGGCATTCTCGATAAACCCCTGCACGATGCGGACGTTTTCAACCGGAATTTCGGCCTGGCCTTCGGCATTGAACATGTTTTCACCGGTGCGGGTCATCGCTTGCTGGTTTTCAAACCGTGCGACTTTGATGCGGCCAATCGTGCCGGCTTCGCTGGTGATTTCGCCATCTTCGGTGATGCGGATTTGCGTTGCATCCTGCTGCACCTGAATTTGTTCGTTGTTCTCGTTCAAGACCGGATAGCCGTTTTTATTGACCAGCTGCCGGTCGGCATCGAGGGTAAAGGCACCATCGCGTGTGTAGCGGATGCCGCCCGGCGTCTGCACCGCGAAGTAGCCTTCGTTTTGCAGCGCAACGTCAAAGGGGTTATGTGTCTGTGTCATCGAACCCACAGCAAGATTGCGATAGCTGCCGCTGTTGGTAGCCTGACGGATCACATCGCCGCCGCGCGGCTTTGTGATGTATTCGCTGAAAAGTGTTTGCTGCGCCTTGTAGCCGGGCGTGCTCATGTTGGCCAGATTGTTGGCCGTCATATTCATCTGTTGTTGCAGCGAAAGCTGCTGCGATAATCCGATGTAGGAAATGTTCTCCATGTCCGTCCACCTTTCTGTTTTTGTTTCGCTGGCGGCTGCCGTTTTATGTCTATGCGGCCTGCACAGCGTCTTAACCCGCTTTGGTCTTTGCAGAAACCGTGCCAGTCCTGTTTTTTGTGTAAAAACAATTACTTGTATTGCCCGCCGTGTCCCCGCTGCCACCGGCCGCGCCCTTGCCCGCCGCGCGCTGCGCACCAAGCGGCAGTTTTTGCCGCCAGCATCGGGCGGCACGTGTGATTGCTGCAATTTTAGGAAAACTGATTATTTAGGAAACACGCATGATTGCTGATAAAATGAACTGACACGGAGGTAAAATCTGTGGCACGATATGTGCAGGGTTTTGAGGTGTTTATGCGCGGTCTTTCACTTGGACAGCACCGCTTTTCATAAGGGCAGGGGAAGAATGGTCAGCGACAGCAAGGAAGAAGTCCTACTCGCCGCCGAAGGCGCGGAAGGCCTCGGCGCGGCGGAAGAAAGCCGCTTCAGCAAAAAGAAACTCGTGCTTATCATCGTCCTGCCTTTGATTGTGCTGGGCGGGCCGCTGACGGCAGCTTATTACATGGGCTATCTCGACAGCGTGCTGGGCAAAGAACTTAACTGCGCTGCGGTCAAGGAAGGCGATGACAATTACGCCGCCTGCATCGAACAACTGGCAAAATCCAGCGGCGGGCCCGGCGTCTTTATCGACATTCCGCCGATTGTGGTCAATCTCAGCTCCACCGCCCGCCAGCCGCGGTTTTTGCAAATCAAACTGAAGGTCGAGCTGGAAAGCGCCGCCGATCAAAAAGCCTTTGAAACCGTTATGCCGCGCGTGGTCGACCAGTTTCAGACCTATCTGCGCGAACTGCGTGTCGACGACCTGCAGGGGTCTTCGGGACTTTACCGCATGAAAATCGAACTGCTGAACCGCGTCCGCGCCGCCACACCCGAAGTCAAAGTGCGCGACGTTCTTTTTCAGGAGATGTTGATACAATGACGGAAACAACAGAAAAAACACGCGTGCCGGATCCGCAGGACATGCCTGCCGAAACCGAAGGACGCATCCTCGATCAGGATGAAATCGACAGCCTGCTCGGCTTTGGCGACGATGCCGGAAATACCAGCAAAACCGGTATCATGGAGCTGATCAACTCCGCGCTCGTCAATTACGAACGCCTGCCGATGCTGGATGTTGTTTTTGACCGCCTTGTGCGTTTGATGTCCACATCCTTGCGTAACCTGACCTCGGACAACGTCGAAGTCAGCCTTGACCATATTTCTTCTGTCCGTTTCGGCGATTACCTCAATTCGATCCCGCTGCCCGCGATGCTGAGCATCTTCAAGGCAGAAGAATGGGATGACCGCGGCATGATGGTTGTCGACAGCGCGCTGATCTATTCCATCGTAGATGTCCTTTTGGGCGGGCGGCGCGGGACATCGGCGCTGCGCGTTGAAGGCCGCCCCTACACCACCATCGAAACCCGCCTGATCGAACGTCTGGTGCATGTGGTGCTCAACGATCTTTCTGCTGCTTTTGATCCGCTGTCGCCGGTTTCTTTCCGCATGGAGCGGATCGAAACCAACCCGCGTTTTGCCACCATCACCCAGAGCAATAACGCCGGCGTGCTGGCGCGGCTGCGCATCGATATGGGCGACCGGTCGGGCCGCGTTGAAATTATGATCCCCTATGCCACGCTGGAGCCGGTACGCGAAATCCTGCTGCAAATGTTTATGGGTGAAAAATTCGGCCGCGACAGCATCTGGGAAGGCCACCTGACGCGCGAATTGTTCCAGACCGATGTGCATCTTTCTGCGATCTTGGGGGAAACCAGCGTACCGCTTGACGATCTGCTGAACTGGAAAGTCGGCTCGACGGTTATTCTTAATACCCGACCCGACGACCTGATCGAAATGCGCGTCGGCCAGCATCCGATGTTTATGGCCAAGATCGGGCAGAAACAGGGGCAAATCGCCGCCAGTATCGAAGAATACATCGAGCCCAAGCAGGAAGAGGAATAGCCCCATGCCCTCGCTCGGACTTGTGCTTGATATTGTTTTGCTTGGCGTTCTGGGTGCGGCGATACACCGCGCATGGCTTTTGTCCCGCCAGTTTGAACAGGTCAAGGCAGACCGCGCCGCCTTCGAACAGTTGATCTCTGCCCTGAATATCGCAACCGCCCGCGCGGCCGAAGCCATCGACGGCCTGAAAGCCGCGACCCATCAGGCCGGCGACGCACTGCAATCCAAAGTCAATGCCGCCCGCGCATTGGAAGGCGAGCTGGAAATCATGCTGCAGGCCGGCGACAATCTGGCCGAACGCCTGCAAGAAGCCGCGACCAAAAGCCGCCAAAGCAGCGCCGCTGCCGCTGCACCGGTTGCCGAAGTTGCCCCCGTACGGGCGTCAGGCGCAGCCAAACCGCAAGAGCCGCGCACGCGCGCGGAAAAAGAGCTGCTGGACGCCCTGCGCGCCAAGCAGGACGGATAGGAGCGCGCGATGAAACAATTTCTGAAAAAACTGCCGCTGAACGTTTTTACCCTGCTGATTGCCGCGATGGCGCTGGCTTTTGTCTTTCGTATTGTCGATGTCGTGATTTATGGCGGCAAGGCCCCCGCCGCCATTGCCACCGCACAGGCACAAAGACAGGTTAACGAAGAGCCGCCGCCGATCAGCGCCGCCGATATTGAAAAGGCTGTACGCGACACCGCCCGCGCCGCCGATGAAACAATCGCCCCGACGCGCACCGCGCCCGCAACGTCAGGCCGTGCCGCCAGCATTACCGAAGATCCGTCGCTTGACCCCGAACAGCGGATTTTCAGTGCGGCGGAAATCGAGGTTCTGCAATCGCTCGCCCGCCGCCGCGAGGAAATAGAAAGACGCGAACAAAAACTCGCGGCAGAAGAAGCGCTGCTGAAAGCCGCCGAACAGGAAGTCGACCGCAAAATCGCCGAGCTGAACAAGCTGCGCGGCGAACTGGAAAGCCTGCTGGGTCAGCAACAAACGATGGAAGAAGACCGCATCGCATCGCTTGTCAAAATCTACGAAAATATGAAACCGAAAGAAGCCGCCGCGATTTTCAACACGCTGGATATGGATGTCCTGCTGGCCGTCATCAGCCGCATGGCAGAACGCCGCAGTTCCCCCATCATCGCCAATATGGACACCAACAAGGCACGCCTTGTCACCATCCGCCTTGCCGAGCAACGTCAATTGCCGCAAGCCGCCCCCGCAAAACCGGCAGGCACGCGATAGATGGACAGCCGCCGCCGTCATAAAAAAAACCGCCTGCGCCGCTCTCTCTGGGCTGGCGCGGCTGTGGCGGCTTTTTTATGGCTTGGCACCGCCACGCCCGCCTGGGCAGAACGCGTGGGCGTGCGGCTGGGCGCACATGCCGATTATACCCGTGTTGTCGTCGATTTTGACCGTCTGGTCGGCTATAAGGTCGATAATACCAATGGCCGTGTCACAGTGACTTTTGATGCCGATGCCGATCTTGCCCCCGCCAGCCCGCGCGCAGGTATTGTCAGCGGCGTTACTGCGGGCAAAGCCGGAAAAACATCGACACTGAGCCTTGATATCCCCGCAGATGCCACGGTGAAACATTACCGCCTGATGCGCAAAGTTGTTCTGGATGTCTTCCCCGCGCGCAGCAGCGCAACACCTGCACCGCGCGCCGCAGCCGCACCGCCTGCGCCTGCGCCTGCGCCTGCGCCAAAACCTGCCGCGCCTGAAAAAAGCACAAGTGACAAAACCACAGGCGAAATAGCCGCCGCAAGCACCGAAGCCGCCCCCGCGCCGGATCAGACAGAACCCGCCGCGATTAAACCTGAAAGCGCCGTGCCGGAAATTTTACTGCCTGCCGCCGCCGCGCCCGCCGTTGCCACGCCGGACCCCGCACAGGCGCAAATCGCAGCGATGCTGCCGCAGGACGTCATTATCGACGAAACCCTGACCGGCCCCGAAGCCGAAGCGCCCCGCCCGGCGACCGAAGACAACCGCACAACGCTGCGTTTTTCCAGCGTCGCGCCGCTGCAGCTTGCCGTTTTTGTGCGCGGGGATTATTTGTGGATTGTGACCGAAGGCAGCACCGGCAGCGCACAAACGCCGGAGGCACAGGGCCCGCTGGCCAAGCTGATCGGCACGCCGCAGATTTCGCGTTTTTCCGGCGGCACGGCTTATCGTTACCGACTGCCGCCGCAAACTTTTGTTGCCGTCGACAAAAGCAATATGGTTTGGGAAATCACGCTGGCTTCTTTGCCGCTGCAGGCGCCGGGCCGCGAAATTGTGCATGTCGAATTTGACAGTGCCAGCGGCAAGGCCAAATTGCTGGCGGCACTGAAAGGCAGCGGCAGGTTGCTGACGTTGCAAGACCCGGATGCCGGAGACACGCTGCATATCGTAGCCGTATCGCTGCCCAGCGAGCGTATCGACCAGGGCCGCCGCTTCAGCGACGTTGAAATCATGCCCGCCTTTGCCGGTATGGTGGTGCGGCCGCTGGCCGATGGCCTGCGCGTGACGCGCATCAACGACTATGTGATCGTCACCGCACCGAACGGCATCCGCGCCACGCCGGACGCAGGGCCGGTTCTGCTGACAGAGGGTGGCAGCCGCATGGTCGGCGAATATCCCCGCCTGTTTGATTTTCCCAACTGGCGGCAGGGCGGCATTGAACATCTGTCGCGCAACCGCCGCCTGCTGGAACAGCGCGCGGCAACCGCCCCCAATGACGACATCCGCAATGAAGCGCTGATGAATATGGCGCTTTTGTATTTTGCCAATAATTTCGGACAGGAAACACTGGGTGTGCTGCGGCTGATCGAAATGCGCAGCCCCGCCCTGACGCGCAACCCCAATTTTATCGCCCTGCGCGGTGCCGCCGCCGCAATGGCGGGGCATTATCAGGACGCGCTGCAAGACCTGTCGCATCCGGCCATCCAGCAGCACCCCGAAGTCAATTTATGGATCGGCTATGCCGCTGCCGCCACTGAACAATGGCGCATGGCCAACCGGTCTTTCCCGCCCGACAACAGTCTTTTGGTTGAATATCCGCCGTCGATTTCCACCCCTTTTACGATTTACATGGCCGAAAGCGCGCTGCGTCTGGGCCGGACCGATACGGCGATCCGTTTGCTCGATACGCTGGACACATGGAGCAATACCACCGAAGGCCATCACCGCGCCGCCATCGCCTATCTGAAGGGCGAGGCCGCACGGCAGGAGGGGCGCAAAGCCGAAGCCATCCGCATCTGGCGCCCCGTTGCCAACGGACTTGACCGGCTTTATCACACCAAAGCCAGCCTTGCGCTGGCCAATCTGGAGCTGGCGGAAAATATCATCTCGCTCAAAGAAGCCATTGACCGCATCGACAGTCTGCGCTTTGCCTGGCGCGGTGACGGACTGGAAGTGCAAATTTTGCACAATCTGGGCCAGTTAAAAGTACAAAACGGCCAATACCTCGAAGGGCTCGGCGACATGCGCAGGGCCATGACGCTGGCCGACAGCCTGCTGGGCGATACCGATGTTATCCGCGCGGATATGAGCCGCGTGGTCTCTGATATCTTTATCGGCGGACAGGCGCAGAATATAGCGCCGCTGGAAGCGATTTCGATTCACAGCGCCTATGGCAATCTGATGCCGACCGGCACGGAAGGCTCTGTCGCCACGCTGAATTTTGCCGATTTCCTGATCCGCGTCGATCTGCTGGAAAAAGCCGCCGAGCTGATCGACAGCCAGCTGCGCACCGGCGCGGCGCCAAATGATAAAATTCCGGCACTGGGCGCAAAGCTGGCGGCGGTTTATCTGCTGGATGGCCGCCCGGCCGAAGCGCTCTCCGCCGTGCAGCGCAGCCAGCGCAGCGACATCGCCGCACCGCTGGAGCAGGAACGGCAGATGATGCGCGCCCGCGCCCTGTCCCAGCTGAACCGCACCGACGACGCCATTACCGCGCTGGCCGGATTTGACACCGCCGAGGCCAAACGCCTGCGCGCCGATATCCTCTGGCGCGGACGGCGGTGGATTCCGGCCGCACAGGCAATCGAAGCCCTGCTGCCCGAAGGCACGCCCGCCACGCTGGAAGAAGACATCGCGGATATGGTCGTCAATGCTGCTGTCGCTTATAAACTGGGCGGCAACAGCGAGGGGCTTGGCAACCTGCGCCGCCGTTTTGGCACCGCCATTGCCGCAACCCCGCAGGCCAATGCCTTTGGTGTCGTGACCCGCGATGGCGGCGGCAGCGCCCTGAGTGACCGCGAAACCATCCTGAAAATCGCAGGCGAAGTCGATATGTTCAAAGGATTCCTCAAGGGCTATCAATCCCGCGGCGCCAGCGGCGGCTGATTTTTTGCAGGTTATTTTATAACAAAATCAGCCGCGATACGGGTTTTCTTGACATAATTTAGGCGCGGGCGTAAACTTTTTTGAATTCGACGAGTCCGACCCGCAAAGCCTGAGCCGCCGCCAAGGTAGCCCCGCTTCGGGAAGACATCCGGCGGCCCCAGAATGCCGCATTGCCCCATAAAGCTTATTTTAAAGCCCCAGTAAAAAGGTGTGTGCTATGTCCAGTTCCGTATCCGAAAACGCCCCGTCTGCAGGCGCCCTGCGCCCAAGCTTTGATCTGGCCGCCACCGCCGCGCAGCCTTTCAACCTGCGCTGGACGGCTTACCGCGATCTCGCCAAGACCGGCGGAGCCGACGCCGTCCCGCTGCTGGCCGAAGCGCTGGCCACTGAAAAGGACAGCGGTATCCGTTATATGACCGCCGGGCTGCTGCGCGATGCGGGCAGCCAGACGCCTGCCGCTGCCGTCATCGCCGCGCAGGCCATTTCAGACGCACTGGGGTCTGAAAAAGACGCCTATGCCCGCCGCAGCATGGAACTGGCACTGGCCGATCTTGCCGCCGCGCAGCCGCAAACAACCCTCATCGCCGCCACCGCGATTGCCGGCGGGCTGAAGACATCTGCCGATACGCTGACGCGCTGCCTGCAGGCTGGCCAGCTGACCGATTTTTGCGCCGCCGTGCCCGCCGCGGGCGCAGCGGTTTTCCCTGCCGTGGCGGCGGCTTTTACGGCTGAAAAAGACAAGCTGGCGGCACATCATCTGTCGCGGACGCTGGTGACCATCGCTGCGGACGGCGCGCAGCGCCCGCAGGTGATCGCCACATTGATGCAAACCCTGACAGCCGCACCTTCGCAGGACAATCCGGTTGAGAAAACCTTTGCCGCCGCGCATGCGCTGCACCGCATCGCCGAAGAATCGCCGCAAAGTGTTTCTTTTGCGCTGGCCTTTGCGCTGGGCAAACCAGGACAAGGCGACAACGCGCGCCGCCTTTGCATCCTCGGCCTTGGGGCCTTTGCGCAGGCGGATAAAGACTGCGCGAAGATTGCCGCAAAAGCCTTGTTCAAAGCGCTTCCCGGCGAAACCGAACCGCTCAACCGCCGCCATATCGTCGAGGGGATCATGAACGCTGTTCACAGCGGTCTCAGTTCCCAATCTGCGGGCAGCGGGCTTTATGTGCATCTGAATGCGCGCGAACGCGACCGCGAAACACGCGACAATATCACGCGCGCGCTGCGCCGCCTCGGCCATAAAACGCCGACGGTGCCGGTGAGCATTCCGGGGCCAAAGATTTAAGTTTCAAAAAAGCAAACCGTCAGCTCTGCGCGCTGATGTGTGCGGGCGTTTGCGGCGCGGCCAGTGCGGCGGCATCGCGGTCTTTGCGCGCGGTTTCTTCTGCGTGGAGTTTTTCCAGCTCTTTTTCGAGCCGCGCGGCTTTGCGGCTTTCCTGCCAGAACCGGAAGCGGGCTTTTTGATGCAGAAGCCAGACAAACAGCGCGCCCAGAAAAAACCCGCCGCCCAAAAGCCCCAGCGCAATTTGCCAAAGCGGCAAGGTCAGGGCAAAAACATCATCATCGGGCAGCAAATGCAGCGTGACCGCCGTGCCGTTGGACAGCACCAGCAGCACGGCAAAAACCGTGATCGGCAAGGTAATAACAAGCGTTAGATATTGCATGGAGCAAACTCCCTGCGCGGCAAAATCCGGTCAGGCGTCAAAACGGCGCCGCGTGATTTAGTTGAAATCGTCGTCGCCGGACGTATCGGAAGAAATGCCGTTGAGACGTTCGTGCATTTTTTTGCCGATTTTGAAGAACGGGACGCGTTTGTTGTCGACCTGTACGGTTTCGCCGGTGCGCGGGTTGCGGCCGACGCGGGCCTTGCGCTGCTTGACCGAGAAAGCGCCGAAGCCGCGCAGCTCGACGCGCGCGCCGGAAGCCAGTGCTTTGGTGATTTCTTCAAAGATCGTATCGACGATCTGCTCCGCATGGCTTTGGTACAGATGCGGATTCAGTTCGGCGAGCTTGAGAATCAATTCTGACTTTGTCATGGCGGCCTCAATATTCCTTACAGAAGGGTCCGGGCAAGGGTATCCGGGCGTTTTTCAGTATTTCAAGAGCTTACATCATTTAGGTTGCCAAGTTTCATTTCCGGCGTCAAGGAAAAAACCTTTGAAATCAAATGAATAAAAGATTAACGCGGCAAAACTGCGGCAAAACCGCGCCGAAGGCCTTTAAAACCGCCATTTTTGCGGCGGTCGCGCCCGAGGAAAAGGCTCTGGAAATCGCGTAAAAACAACCCCTTGCCGCAGTAACCCCCGTGTATTTTTTGACATAATTTCGCCCGGCGCCACGTGACGGGAACAGATTCGCGCCGCGAATCCGGCCGGACGTCAGGCGCCGAAGCGCTTTTGCGGAGGGGTGGGTTGAGGTCTGCGCGCCGCCATATGCTGGCGCTCCGCCGCACGCTGGAAAGGCTCTTTCAGCTCCCGATAATGTTTGAAAAGCCTGTGGTCTTTGTCGGCCAGCATCTCTTTTGCATAGCGGTCGGAAACTTCGGTGCAGCGCTGCTTCAATGCGCCGGTGATAATATCGATGGTTTCAATATCCATGCTGACCGCTTTGGCCTCTGCCGCATCGCCCACTCTGTGATCGTCCAGCATGCGTTTGATCAAAACTGTGGGCGTATAGCCCGTCACCACGGTGGCCAGCACGGCGATGGTGCCGCTGACCGGCTCGAGCAGCAAAAGCCCCGCCACAAGCGGCGTATTGATGCCAAAGGCCGTCCAGAAACGCTTGCTGTCGGCCTTTTGCCGCGAACGGGCGAAGATACTCTCACGAAGGTCTTCCATATCTTCTTTGACCGTGACCAGCGCAAAATACGTATCGGCCGCATTTTGCGGCTGCAGGGGTTTTGCCAGTGCCGCATCGGCAGCCTGAAGCAAGCCGCGCTGCATCTGCAGGCGCTTTTGGTCATCTGATAATTTTTTGCCGTGTCCGAAGGCCATGGTTACTGTCTCTGCGAAAACTGAAAAGTCAATAAAGCCTGTTTAGACAGACGCACGGCTTATGTCAATCCACGCACGTATCTGCTGCGCCGCAAGAAACTAAACGTCTCAAAATCGGTTGATATCGATATTTTATTTCTATACGGTGGTTAAAATTATCATTTTATTGAATGCAGGACAGCAGGCATGACATCCCCCGCCCTTGCCGTATCAAACGAGACCGCCGCGCCGCGCAAGCCGCCGCGCGGGTCATTGATGCGGCGGTTTGCGCGGGCGGCGGCCAAGATTGTGATTACGCTGGTCGCAGCGGCATCGCTGGCTTATGGCGGGTATCTGCACACGCAATATGCGGGCAAGGGCGCGCCGCTGACGCCCGCCGAAACGGAACTGGTCGTCGGTATTTTCGGCGATGAAATCGACGCCACAAAAATCCGCAAGCATTTCCGCGAAACCTCTATCGCTTTCCGGCTTGCGCCGAAGACGACGGCGGGTATGGTCTTGCCGCCGCTCAGCCATATCGATTTTTACGGCGAGAAAAATCGCAGCGCCGATTACGCGCAGGACAGCGCCGCGCTGGCCGATCTGTTTATGCACGAAGTCACCCATGTCTGGCAAAACCAGAACTGGCGCTGGAGCCTGCATCACCTCGACAAGGTGCGCAAATATGACTACGCGCTGACAGAAACCGCACGCTTTGACAATTTCGCGCTGGAGCAAAAAGCCGAAATCATCGGCGATTACACGCGCATCTGGCTGCACCCTCAGGGCAAGGTACAAAGCGGTAAGGAGCCAAGCGCCGAGGATATTTTACTGCGCAACATCGTCGAAACACGCTTCCCGCGCGCGCAGCACACCCGCGAAGCCCTGCCGCCGCCCGCAGAACCCGCGCCGGCCAGACAAGTCGTGGCACCAAGAATGCCGAATAGCTAAAACAGATAATTTGAATAAACCACGCGCAGCGATTTGTCGCGCGAGAGGCTGACGGGCGTGACAATATCCAGCGTACCGATCATGGACAGACAATCATCTGCGTCTTTGGCCGCGCCGTCTTTGCAGCGCGGATGACGCGCCCAGCGCGCGCCGATCAATTTGCGCACCGGCGCAGATGTCAAATGCAGGTCGCGCAGTTTTTGTACCCGGCCCAAAGTCACACCCCCTGCCGCAAAAGCGTCATGCACCAGCTCGCTGCAGTAAAAAGCGTCATGGCCGGGCGCAAAAAAGATATCATACGGCTTGCCGAAATGCTTTTCGCCAAAGCGCGCGGCGGCGGCAAACTGCGCAGGCGCCAATGTTTCCGGCCGCATCACCAGCAGCCGCCCGCCATAGCCTTCGCTGATCCATGTCGTCAGCGGCATTTCGCCTGTGATACGGCTTGCTTCGATCACATAGGGCACACCATCGCGGTGGCGGATAAAACCGACATGGGTCAGCAGACTTTGCGTTGCCAGACCCACGGCCAGTGACTGGGGCGATGTGCTGGTATTAAAAACAATATCACCGTCCCTGAGCGGCGGCAGCCGCGCCGCATTCGCCCATGATGCCAGAAACCAGACGTAAAAGGTCACACCGAGAAAAAGCGGCACAAACAAAACCGCCGCCCAGATTTTTCTCCGGCGGCGGTTTTTGTTTTGCGGTGCGGCGTCTATCATGACGGCGCGGTATCGATCAATAATTCGGTTTGATTTTTTTGACCGGCAGATCGGCGGCGATGGGTTCGTCGTCGATCATTTCGATCATGCCGTTTTCGGTCATCGAGAAACGCGCGGCAAAAAGCGCATTGCCGTAGAGAACCATGGCACTGGCTTCGAGCGCGCCTTCGCCGGTGGCGCCTTCAAAAGCGGCCGGGCGCACAGCGTCTTCGATCACTTTGCGCATGCCGTCTTCCAGTTTGCTCTGGTCGATAGCGGCGTGGTTGATATCTTCGACGATCAGGAAGGGGCCTTCATCGCCATGGACGAAATAGCAGAAGAAGCGCAGGTAATCGAGCACCGTGGCTTCGGTGACTTTGATCGGGTCGGCTTCGTTGGCGTCATGGATGGGCGCAGAAGATCCGTCGAGCAGGAACATACGCCCCTGCTTGGCGAGGAACCAGAAAGGCCCCGTTCCTGCCGGCCAGGCGGTGTCGTCGACGCGGACAAGACCGATGGTGGTATAAAACGGGAGCTGGCACCAGCCCACCGTTGCCGTGGCAGCAGACGCGTTATGTGTCCCCTGAATCGGGTTGACGAGCTTGAGAAACGGTTCAAGCTGCGCGCCGTCGACTTTTTGCCAGTTATACTGATCGAACATGCTCTTCTGCCTTTCCAGAAACAATTCTTCAGAATCCGACCCGAATGTTGTCATGTCTCGGCGCGGATTGCAAGCGGCAAAGATTTCAAGGGTTTGAAATCAAAGCCGGATTGGTTTTTTATGCCGCCGTCTTAAGCCCGCCGAAAAGCCGGTCGAGGAAATGCTCGCATTTCAGCAGCTGTTCCTGCGCGATAAATTCGTTGGGTTTGTGCGCCTGCGCGATAGAGCCGGGGCCGCAGACCACGGTCGGCACGCCCTTGCCGTGAAAGATACCGGCTTCGGTTGCAAAGCTGACCTTGGCCGCCTCGTTCGCGCCCGTGAGCTGCAAAACCAGATCAACCATCGGGTGATCGTTGGCAATATCGAAAGCCTGCACCTTGGCGGCGGCGCGGAATTCAAACCCCGTCTTGGGGTCGATGTCTTTCATCCGCGGCTCCAGCGTTTTGAAAGCATATTGGCGGATTTCTTCGGCCAGCAGCTCGGGATCGACTTCGGGGATATTGCGGATCTCGAAAGAAAAATCGCAGCGATTGGGCACAATGTTGAGCGCCGTGCCGCCCTGCATAACGCCGGTGTGCAGCGTGGTAAAGGGCGGATCGAAAGCCTTGTTGAACGGCCCCTCGCTCTGCATGCGGCGGGCGATGGATTTGATATGCGCAACCAGTTCGGCCGCTGCTTCGACGGCATTGACGGCATAGGGCGCAAGCGAAGAGTGCGATTCTTTGCCATGCACCGTGCAGTCATAATCGCAGATGCCTTTGTGTCCGGTGATGGGCTTCATCAGCGTCGGTTCACCGACCACGCAAAGCCGCGGTTTGACCGGCAAGGCCGCAATCGTATCGGCAAGGCTATGCGCACCCAGACAGCCAAGTTCTTCGTCATAGGAAAAAGCGAAATGCACCGGCGCACCCAGGGTGCCCGCTTTGTGCCGCGCAATGATCTCCGGCAGCTTGGCCAGCGCGACGGCGATAAAGCCCTTCATGTCGCAGGTACCGCGCGCATACAAAAGCCCGTCATGTTCGCGCAGCTCGAACGGGTCACTGTCCCAGGCCTGGCCTTCGACCGGTACGACATCGGTATGACCCGACAGCACCACACCCGCCTTGTCCGCATCGCCGATGATGGCGTGCAGGTTGGCTTTGTTTTTGGTGTCGTCATGAATAAGCGTGGAGGCGATGCCGTAGCTTTCAAGATATTCCTGCACCCAGTGGATGAGCGCGAGATTCGATTTGGTGCTGATGGTGTCAAAGCCGACCAGACGGGCAAGCATTTGCTGGCTGGTGAAAGTGGTCTGGGTCATGGCACGTGCCCCTTTGGATAAATCTATTGCGTCACTTTATCACAGAAAAACAGGTTTAACACATTGTTTTTTATACGTGTTTTGTCAGAGGTCACCCGCGCCTTTCTTCCCATAATCGGGTTGACATAGAGCGGCGGGGATGCTAAAACTGTTCGGCAAAAAACATTTTAAAAACAATAAATCAAGATTCCCCGCGCCGAGGAGCTGTGACGACGATGACCGATTTCCGCGATTCAGGACTGCCCAATAACCCGACGACGTTCAAGGCCTTCACCACCTATCGCCAGAACATGGAAAGTTTGCCGGAGCAGATCAAAGCAGACGAAGCCCCGCTCAAGGCGGCGCGCATTATCAGTCAATATACCGATCAGAACGATTCTGTTGTCCTTGCGCTGCTTGGTCTCATGCCGCTGGAAACCTGGGGCGTGGTGAAAAAGCGTTTTGGCGCGGATATCGCGCAGCACCTTGAAGAAAGCCGTCTGCATCTGGCCACGCACTATGCCTATCTGGCCGATGCCAGCCCGGCCGTGAAGCAGCTGACCATGGCCGGTGCGCTGACCTCTTTCGACCGTTTCCAAAAAGCGGCCGAGGAAATGGAAGACCATCTGCGCACCATCCGAGCAACCGGCAAAGCCCCGATGGGTTTTTCTGCCCCGCCCCTTTTGCCGCCTGATACTTTTGCAAAAATTGCCCGCGCCTGCGCGGGTACGTCCAATGCGCCGGGGCTGGAGGCGCTCTATGCCGAAAAATTCGATGCGATGAAACGCGCCCAAACGGAAATGATCGAAAAAATGGCCGAAGTCGGCATTTTTATTCAAGGTCTGCCGCCCGGGCTTGCGCCGGTTGAAATGCGCTATCCTGCTTTTGAAGAAACAGGTTTGATGGACACCCCGAAAGTCCGATCCGCTTACCAGTTGCTCACCCAGCATACCCGCGTCCTGCCCGAAGATTTCGAAGGCGCGCTTTATGTCGGTAAGCTGCTGAGCACCGTATCGACAACACAAAACCCGACCGCCATAGCCGCCAGCCTGATCGATGTCGGCATCCGCGAAATGGGCGCCTATGACAGTGCCTTCCTGCAGAAAAAGCTGGATTGGGATGTGCTCGAAATTTTGAATACCGCGACCGTGCATCGTATCAGCCATCCGCAGCAGGTGCTGGGCGCGCCGATTGAATTCCGTCAGGTCGCCGTCGCCAATGCTGTTGCCGTCATGGACGATGCGCTGAAAGGCGGCGCGTATTTTATGAAGGTGATCGCCGAGCACCCCGAATATCCGAAAAGCCTGATCATGGAAAACATGACGCAGCTGAAGCGGCTGAGCATTATGTCGCAGCAGCTTTTCGCCCCTGCGCTGGGCCGCACCGACATGCCGGAGCTGGACCGTCTTTTTGCCGACAAGCTGAAAGAGCTGAACCGTTTTATCGATCAGCACCTGCCGCGGCAGGAACCGGCCGCACCAAAGCCGTCTGCGCCCAAGCCAAAGAACGACGGGCCGCCGCAGCCCTGAGGGCAAGGCCTGCTGATTGAAAATCTATAGTTTTAAGACACGCGCGCGGTCATAAGCGCAGCTGATCGTCCCGCCGCGCACCGCATCGGGAATATCAAAGGTGCGTTTGATACCCGCCTGCAGATCATCGTCCAGCATATAAAGACTGGCGCAAATAATGCGCTGGTCTGGCGGGCCGCTGCGCACCGGACAAAACAGCATTTTCTGCCCTGCACTGTCGAACACGCCCTGAAACGCCATGCTGTCGCCGCTGCGGCTGCGGCGCAGGGTGACGTTGACGCGCTGCGTATCGCGCAGCGTAAAGCGCGTTTCTTCAAAATCGTACCAGCCGCGGGCAAAACGCGCCGCGCCGTGACCGATCACACAATTGACGGCGCCGCTGCCCGGTTGCGCGGCCGGCACAGCCTGCGCAGCCATCGGATCATCCACGCGCTCGAACCCGCCGCCCGACGACACGGGCCATGCAGGTGCAGGCAGGCCCAGCGTTTCGCAAGACGTCAGAAAAAAACAAAGCAGAACCGGCAAAACCAGCCGGCAAAGATACGCTGCGCGGCCATGCGAAACAGATGTGGATGTTTGATTCATGTTGTATTATATCCCCTGTCGCCTATTTTAATAGGAAGGCGCCTGCCCTGCCAAGGATTTATCGAGACGCGGCAGGCAGCCGCGCCGTCATCGCCGCTGTGGCTGCATATATTTTTGCGCATATGTAATGCCATTTCGGAAAAAAGAAATTGCGCCTGTCGCCGCGCCCATCCCCGAAGGAGCGATACCGTGTTTTTCAAAAAAGCCACCTTGTTTATTTGTTTCGGGTTCAAAGTCAAAGCCGATCTCAGCTGGCTTTTTCTGTCTGTGCTGATTTACTGGATGCTGGCCACGCATACTTTCCCGATGATGATACCGAGCCAGGATGTCCATGTTTATCAAATAATGTCGCTGACGACATTGACGATGCTGATGGTATCGATTATTGCGCACGAAATCGCGCATGCGATCATCGCCGAGCATTACCACATGCCGATTGAAAGCATCACCCTGTTTATCTTTGGCGGTGTCGCCGAAATGAAGGGGGAGCCCAGCCACCCCAAGGGCGAATTCCTGATGGCACTGGCCGGCCCCGCCATGAGCGCGCTGCTGGGCGGAATTTTCTATGCCTTCTATAAAGTCTATATGCTGCTGCGTGAATATGATGCGGCGGCGGAGGTTATGCATTTTCTGGCCGTCCTCAATATCATCATCGCGGTGTTCAATATGATACCCGCTTTTCCGCTGGACGGCGGGCGGGCATTGCGCGCGGCGATCTGGAAGTATAGCGGTAATTTTTTACTGGCCACACGTATCGCTTCGGCGCTGGGGTTTGCTTTTTCCTATTTTCTGCTGGCTTATGCACTGTGGCAGATTCTGAATTACAGCGATGCGTTATCGGGTATGTGGATGGGCATCATGGGTTTGTTTCTGCATGCGGCCTGCGGCTATAACATGCGGCAGACGCAAAGCCGCTCGTTGCTGGGCGATGAAAAAGTATCACGCTTTTTGCAGGCCGATGTCACAGCAATTACCCCCGCCCTGACTCTCAGCGCGCTGATCGACGACTATGCCCACAAACATTACCAAAAAGCTTTTCCGGTCATCGAGAACGGGCGGCTGGCCGGTATCGTGACTGTTCAGGCCCTGCTGGCGCTTGACCGCAACAAATGGTCCCAGCGGGACGCGGGCAGTGTGATGGAAAAACCTTCGGACGAAAACAGCATCACCACCGGATCAAACGCCTATGAAGCGCTGGAGCGGATGCAGAAATATGGCCGCGAAATTTTGATGGTGACAGACGAAGACCAGCGTTTTATCGGCACTATCGCTTTTCGTGATCTGGCAAATTTCATTTCTGCGACGATGGAAACCGCGCGCGAAAAATCTGCCGCCGAAAACAGCAAAGCCTGAAGATTATCCGTGCGACTTGGGCAGGGCAGACGGGCGCGGCAGCGCGGGTTTGGTTGTCTTGCTGGTAGGGTACATGTCTTCGCGCATTTTTTGCATTTCGCGCGACATCTGGGTGAAGGCTTCGGTCAGTTTGCGCTGGCTTTCCAGCAGCATTTTTACTTCGGCGCGTAGGTCTTTCAGCTCTTTTTGCGTCGTATCGACGGCCGCTGCGGCTTTCTTGGTGTCTTTGATGACTTGTTGTCTATCGTAATATCCCCAATCGCTCATGCGCCGCCTCCGTTTGCGGACGGGCGCGGCGTTTTTTGTGCTGCCAGCTTTTTCGGTTTTTGCAGCGCGGGTGTCAGGTCTTCGCGCAGGCCGCGAATTTCGGCGGCCATGTTTTCCAGCGCGGCGGCGGTGCGGTTAAAGGCGCGGGCTATTTCGCGGTCATTCTCGGCATCTTTTTCCAGCTGGTCGCCAATACGGCGCAGTAGTTTTTGCGTCACCTCATCGCCACTGCGGACGGCCGCGAGAATATCGCGCACCACTTTTATATCTATTTTGTCCATCGGCATGGCGAATCTGTCCGGAAAACGGGATTGGATGATCCCCTTTTGGTAGCACTCCGGGTGTAATATGTCAATAGAAGCGGCGGCGGCGCCCGCCGTCAGGCGCGTACCGTGGCCCCGCCATGTGCCGCAGACCATGCGCCGGGCTGGGCAAGGAAACTCTCCACTTCGGCAAGAACCTCGGGCGCGAAACTGCCGCGGCGGCGCGCTTCGGCCAAAACATCGCGCCAGGTGCACAGCGCGTGCAGCGACAATCCGGCATCGCCCATTATTTTTGCGGATTCAGGATAGATGCCATAGAAAAAGACCGAGAAAACATCGCTGACCTGCGCCCCCGCTTCGCGCAGGGCATCGGCAAAGGAAACTTTGCTGGCGCCGTCGGTGGCAAGATCTTCGACCAAAAGTACGCGCGCCCCTTCGGGGAAGCTGCCTTCGATCCGTGCGCCGCGGCCAAAGCCTTTGGGTTTCTTGCGCACATAAAGCATCGGCTTGGAGAGCGTTTCGGAAAGCCATGCGGCATAGGAAATGCCCGCCGTCTCGCCGCCTGCAATATAATCGATCGCATCGATATCGATGACCGTCGACAGCTGCGCTGCGCCAAGCGCAATAATCTCCCGCCGTGCATCCAGAAACGAAATCACCTTGCGGCAGTCGATATAAACGGGGCTGGCCCAGCCGGAGGTAAAGATATAAGGCGTCTGCGCATTGAAATGCACCGCCTCGATATCCAGCAAAAGAGCGGCAACCCGTGCTGCGGCAGCGTCACGGTCAAAGGCGGGTTTGGTCATCGGAGAACTCCTGCGCTGGGGATATCAGTCGAAAATGGTGCGGCCACGCCGCGGCGCTGCGAAAATCCAGAAATTGCGGAGCAAAAGGCCGATGGTGAAAAAGAAAATTTCCACCGCAATGCAGGCACTCAGCGCGACCGGCCAGAAATAGTCGCGGCGGCCTTCGGGTGACAGATCGGTCCAGATATAAGCGACAAGGCCGATGCAGAAAATCGTGCACATGCTGACGATTGTCCAGTTAAACGCCTTGAGCTGCTGTTGGTTGACGTATTTCGGCTGGAAAGAGAAAAAAGCCCAGAGCACACCCAGACCGATGATTGCGAGCAGAAAAATAAACGCACCGATCATGGGACGGCGGACTCCTGTTGATAGGCCTGCCCGCCGCAGATATCACGCGCGGGGTTCGTGGCTATTCTTTCTTTTTATCTTTTTTGCGGTACCGACGCAACCCGCAGCAACGCGGTCCGTCACGCCACTTGCGATTCCATGAATTCGATGGCTTGCAGGCCGTCGATCACTTTCCGGAAACGGCGGCGCATATCGGGGGCCAGCGGCGCAAATTCGGTCGCCACGCCGCGTTTGATCGCCCGCACCACCCGGCCCGACTGGCGGATGGTGACGGTTTCGTGCGGCAGACGGAAACGAATTTGCATATCCAGTTTTTGCCCCAGCTGCGGCGCGGCATCGGCGTCAAAACACAAACCGCCCATGCTCCAGTCGCGGATGCTATAGGCGCGGCCGTTGATTTCGACCTCTGCTTCGACGCCCACTCTGCGGATATCATGCCGCACATGGCGGCGGCGCCATTCGGGCGCACCGTTCAGGGAGCCGTCACCGAGACCGAGTATATTGAGAAGACGATGGATCATCGGACCCCTCCTTTCTGCTCTTGCCTTATATTTTCTAAGCCATGGCGGCCAAAAGTCAAGTTTTTCAATGCCATAATCTTGAACGCGCGATAAAAAGAAGCGGTCTTTCAATATTATGTATAATTTTTTCCTTTTCAGCGGCGGGCAAGGGCGTTTTTTTGATCCGCCTGCCTTGGCTGTATGACGATGGAATATGGCTTTTCCTTGACTCTTGGCAAGCCTTGGCCGTATAAAAGCCGACCAAAAGCGGCCTTTCGGGGCTGCGGCGGTATCCTGGCTCGTATTTGGCTGCCTCGGATGCCTGCTTAACAATCTTTTGAAAGGAAAACAAAATGCCAAAGATGAAAACCCACTCGGGCGCGAAAAAGCGTTTCAGTGTGACCCGCAAGGGCAAGGTTCAGGCTCGTGCCGCCGCCAAGCGCCACTTGATGACCAACAAATCCAAAAAAATGAAACGTGACGGCCGTGCGACCCTCATCATGAAGGACATGGACGCGAAGATCATTCTGGACAACTTCCTGCCGTATGAGCGCAGCAAAAAGCGCAAAACGCGTCAGCAGCTGAAAAAACAGCATCAGCTGAATGCGAAAAACAAAGCGAAGAAGGAGGCTGCATAATGGCTCGCGTTAAAGGCGGTACCGCCTCGATCAATCGTCACAAAAAAGTTCTGAAACTCGCCAAAGGCTATCGCGGCCGCAGCGGCACTTGCTTCCGCATCGCGCTGCAGCGTTTGGAAAAAGCCCTGCAATACGCATACCGCGACCGTCGCAACAAAAAGCGCGAATTCCGTGGTCTGTGGATCCAGCGTATCAACGCCGGTGCACGCCTGCACGGCCTGACCTATTCCAAAATGATGGGCGGCCTGAAACTGGCCGGCATCACGCTGGATCGCAAGGTTTTGTCTGACATCGCCGTGCGCGACCCTGCCGGGTTTGCCAGCATTGCCGAGCAAGCAAAAACCGCACTGGCGAAAAAAGCCGCCTAAGCGTCTTTTGACCCCATGCAGAAAACCGCGAATGGTTCACGCCATTCGCGGTTTTCTTTTGCCTGCGGAAAATGCTAAACATGAAGCAGTCAAATAACGGATATCGCATGGCCAAAGCCCAACGCCTTTATGTCTGCCAGACCTGCGGCGCCACCCATAACAAATGGGCGGGCAAATGCGAAGCCTGCGGCGAATGGAACAGCATCGTCGAAGAAATGTCCGAATCCCGCCCGCCGCAAGGCCTCAGCCGTGGCCGCGGCAAGGTCATTGAATTCGCCGCACTGTCTGGCGCCGCCGAAGCATCGCCGCGCCGCGTGTCCGGCATCAAGGAATTTGACCGCGTCACCGGCGGCGGGCTTGTCCCCGGCTCCGCCGTTTTGATCGGCGGCGACCCCGGCATTGGTAAATCGACACTGCTGCTGCAGGTCGTGGCCAAATTATCGGCGCATAGCCGCTGTGCCTATATTTCCGGCGAAGAAGCCATCGATCAGGTGCGCATGCGCGCGCGCCGCCTTGATTGCGATAAAATGCCGGTGGCGCTGGCTGCCGCCACCAACGTGCGCGACATCATCGAAACGCTGGAGCGGGAGAAGATCGACGTCATTGTCATCGATTCCATCCAGACGATGTATCTCGACAATCTGGATTCTGCGCCCGGCACGGTTGCGCAGGTGCGCGCCAGCGCACAGGAACTTATCCGCACTGCCAAAAAACGCGGCACCTCTGTCTTGCTGGTCGGCCATGTCACCAAAGAAGGGCAGATTGCCGGCCCGCGCGTGCTCGAACATATGGTCGATACCGTTTTGTATTTCGAAGGCGACCGCGGCCATACCTTCCGCATTCTGCGCGCGGTCAAAAACCGTTTTGGCGCAACCGATGAAATCGGCGTCTTCGAAATGGCCGAACAGGGTCTGGCCGAAGTTGAAAATCCCTCTGCTCTTTTTCTGGCGCAGCGGCAGGAACAAATTTCCGGCAGCGCGGTTCTGGCCAGTATGGAAGGCACGCGCCCCGTGCTGGTCGAAACGCAGGCATTGGTTGCCCCCTCGCCGCTTGGCACGCCGCGCCGCGCTGTGATTGGCTGGGACAGCGGGCGTTTGTCGATGGTACTCGCCGTGCTCGAAGCGCGCTGCGGTATCCAGATCGGCCCGAATGACGTTTATCTGAATATCGCAGGCGGCCTGCGCGTCACAGAACCTGCTGCCGATCTGGCGGTGGCGGTTGCGCTTGTCAGTTCGCTCTCCGGTGTGCCCGTACCCGCCGACATGGTGATTTTTGGTGAAATCGGATTGTCCGGCGAAGTGCGCAATGCCTCGCAGGCCGACCACCGGCTCAAAGAAGCTGCCAAACTCGGCTTTCGCCACGCCCTAATCCCCGGCACCGGCGGCAAGCCGCCGCTTTGCCCCCCGGGCATGAAACTCACCCAGATCCGGCACCTGAAAGACATGCTGCCGCTATTTACAGAGGAATAACTCCATGACGCCGATCCTGCTTGATACTGCCGTCATCATCGTCATCCTTTTGTCGGTGATCGTCGCTTTCTTCCGCGGCTTCGTCAAAGAGGTTTTGACCATCGTCAACCTGCTGGGCGCCGCCGTCGCCGCATGGTATCTGGGCGGACAATTCGCCCCGCAATTCCAGAAATGGATGGGCGCCGGACAAAAAGTCGCCGATGGCGAAAAAGCGCACAAAGTTCTCGGCGTTGTCACGCCGGAGGTGGCGGGCACATTCCTGTCTTATTTCACCGTGTTTTTTATCACGCTCATCATTCTTGGTCTTGCCGGCATGGCGATTGCCGCCAGCGTCAAGGCGATGGGGCTGGGGCCGCTGGACAAGGCGCTCGGGATGGTTTTCGGCGCGCTGCGCGGGTTTTTGCTGGTGCTGCTGATTTATGTGCCCTTCGCCTATTTTATGCCGCCGGACAAAAAGAAATATCCCGACTGGGTCGAAGAATCCATGAGCTTCGTTGCGCTCGACGCCAGCTATAACTGGCTTGAAAAATATATGGGCGAGAAAAAAGAAGAACTGGCCGACCGCGCCGGCGACGACAAGCCGGACGGCCCCTTCACCCGCAGACTGAAGAAAATGGAAGACGATCTTTTGCGCAAGCAGGCGCAGCCGGACGAAGCCCCCTATGAAGATGTCACCGACGATATCCATAGCGAGATCCTGTCCGATGACGAAAGCCACAATCACCGATGAGCGCGCGCGGCAAAAAATCCAGACCCGCCAAAAAAGGCGGCACTTTCGGGCGTATTCTGCTGGTGCTGGTTTTGCTGGTCATGCTGGCGGCCGCGGGCATTTCTTTTACAGAGCGGCGCGACTGGCCGGAGTCCCTGCGCAACCATGATGCCGTTATTGCGGTTTATCACACGCGCGACAATATGATTGAAGCGGTCTGGTCGGGCAAGGCGCGCAAAGAACCCCTGCCCGCCAAAGCCAAGACCGAAGCCAAAGCACCCATCAACCTGCGCCCCGCCGCCCCGAAGCCGGAGCAGGGATACAGCGCAAAAGACCGCGCCAAGCTGGAAGCGCTGATCGAAAAACAAGGAGACCTGCCATGACAACATCTTCGCTTCATGTTCCGCAAGGCCGTTTGCAGGGTCGCCTTGCGCTTGTGACGGGCGCATCGCGCGGACTGGGCGCCGCCGTCGCCGAGGCCTATGCCCGCGAAGGCGCACATGTTGTTTTGCTGGCACGGACGCAGGGCGCGCTTGAAGAAGTCGACGACCGCATTCAGGCCGCCGGCGGTACGGCCACGCTGCTGCCGTTCGATCTTGGCGAACACAAAAAAATTCCCGCCCTTGGCGCGGCACTGGCCGAGCGTTTCGGCAAACTGGATATTCTGACCGCCTGCGCCGCCACTCTGGGCGCGCTATCGCCCGTTGCCATGTCGGACGCCAAAATTTACGACGAAGTCATGCGCATCAATTTCATGGCCAATGTGCATTTGCTGCGCAGCCTTGACGGTCTTTTGCGCGGATCGATTGCAGGGCGCGCGATTTTTGTAACCGACCAGACGCTTGGCGACCATCCGCCGTTCTGGAGCGCCTATCGCGCCAGCAAGGCCGCGCTGGAAGCCATGGCGGCCACCTATGCGCAAGAGGTTTCTTTCAGCCCGCTGCGCGTCAATATCGTCAATCCCGGCCGCTTGCGCACGGGGCTGCGCGCCGCCGCCTTTCCGGGCGAGAACCCCGCCGAACTGACCGCGCCCGAAGACGTCACCGATATTTTTGTCCGCCTTGCGGCCGAAGATTTCACCGATACCGGCCGCATCGTCGCCGCCGCATGAATACGCCGAACCCGCATTTTCAAAGCTCTGCCGCGCTGCTGGCCGATATGCGGCTAAAACGTCTGGCAACGGCGGCCAGTATGTCGGTGGCGACTATTCTGATTATCGCCAAGGTCACGGCGTTCCTGATGACGAATTCCGTCAGCCTGCTGTCGTCGCTGATGGATTCTTTTTTCGATTTGCTGGCATCGCTCGTTACCTTGTTGGGGGTTATTCATGCCGCCACGCCTGCCGATGAAAACCACCGTTATGGCCATGGCAAGCTGGAGGCGCTGGCCGCACTGGCGCAGGCGGTTTTCGTTCTGGGATCTTCGCTGTTTCTGATTGTTGAATCGGTAAGGCGCTTTATTACCCCCGAAGCGATCAAAGATGCCGAAATCGGCGTCGGCGTTATGCTTTTGTCGATCATCCTGACGGGGCTTCTGATCACCTTTCAAAAATATGTGGTGCGTAAAACAAAATCCGTCGCCATCTCCGCCGACCGTCTGCATTACACCGGCGATTTGCTGATGAATGCTGCGGTTATTTCGGCACTGCTGCTGGCGCAATATACGGGCTGGTCTTACTTCGACCCGATTTTTGCGCTGCTGATCGCCGCCGTCCTGCTGCGCGGCGCCTGGAGCATCCTGATGTCTTCGTCGGATATTCTGATGGACAAGGAACTGCCCGAAGCAGACCGCCGCCGCATCGAAGAAATCGCCACGGCGCATCCGCATGTCGAGTCTATCCACGACCTGCGCACGCGCAGCACGGGGGAGCGTGTCTTTATTGAATTCCACGTAGAGCTGGACGGCGAAATGACGCTGAACCGCGCGCATGATATCACCGAAGATCTGGAGAATGCGCTTTATGCCGCCTTCCCGAAATCGGAGATTTTGATGCATCAGGAGCCGGCGGGCATCGACGACCACCGCCTTGACCATCAGATCCAGCCGCCGCAAACAGACGAAAAATAAAATTAATCCGTATAAGGATTGCGGCTGGTCTTGAGAACAAGACGCACCGGCGTGGCAGGCATGTCAAAATCGCGGCGCAAACCGTTGATCAGATAACGCTGATGCGTATCCGGATAGTCATCGGGGCGCGATACCCACAGGGCAAAAGTCGGCGGGCGCGCCTTGATCTGCGTCATGTAACGCAAGCGGTTTTGACGGCCGCTGACCAGCGGTGCGGGGTTTTGCGATTCCATGATGCGCAGCCAGCGGTTGAGCTTGCCGGTGCCGATGCGGTGATTCCAAAGGTCATAGACATCGAGGATACCCTGCATCAGTTTATCAACGCGCTGTCCTTTGATGGCTGAAATGGTCACAACCGGAATATCGCGCACCTGCGCCAGCGATTTCGACAGCTGATGGCGGATTTCGTCCAGCGTATGTTCCTTGTCTTTGACCAGATCCCATTTATTCACGGCGATCACAATCGCACGGCCTTCATCGATAACGTGGCCGGCAATCGTCAGATCCTGTTTTTCAAACAGGGTCTCGCCGTCGATAACCATGACAACAACCTGCGCCAGACGAATGGCGCGCAGCGTGTCTTCGACGGCCATCCGTTCGATATAGTTGACCACCTTCGCCTTGCGGCGCAGACCGGCGGTATCGACAAGCCGCAGCTTGCGCCCGCCAAATTCCCAATCGACATGCACCGCATCGCGCGTGATACCCGCTTCGGGCCCTGTCATGGAGCGCTCTTCGCCCAAAATGGCGTTCAGCAGTGTCGATTTGCCGACATTCGGGCGGCCGGCAATTGCCACTTTGATCGGTTTATTGAGATCTTCGGCCGAAACCTCTTCGTCACCGAATCCGGTTTCATCGCCTTCTTTATATTTCTGGAACAGCCGCTCGATATCCTCTTCGCCTTCGCTAGCGGCTTCGCCGAGCAGGGCGGCGGCAGCGGCTTCGGCAGCCTGTGCAGCTTCCACATGCGGGCGCAGCAGGTCATATATTTCTTCCATGCCGTGGCCGTGTTCGGCAGAAATGGCAATCGGCTCGCCAAGGCCCAGCTCATAGGCTTCGTACATATTATCAAGACCGGCGCGGCTTTCGCATTTATTGACGATCAGCGCGCTGGGAATATCCTGACGGCGCAGCCAATCCGCAAAGTGCCTGTCCATCGGTGTGATGCCGACGCGCGCATCGACCACCAGCAGCGCCATATCGGCGCGGGCCAGCGCCCGTTCGGTTTGCTGGCGCATGCGGCCTTGGATAGAAAGGTCAAAACTTTCTTCGAGCCCCGCCGTGTCAATAACGGTGAAGTCGAGCCCCATCAGATGCGCATCCGCTTCGCGCCAGTCGCGCGTCAGACCCGGGGTGTCATGCACCAGCGCCAGTTTTTTACCGGCCAGCCGGTTAAACAGCGTAGACTTGCCCACATTAGGGCGGCCGATGATGGCAAGAGAGAACGTCATGGGAGCCGTATATCCGTTTCTGTTATCAGCGCCACGCGCTGAGACTGCCGTTTTGCGACAGAACAATCATAGTACCGCTCGCAACAAGCGGCGCCATTGTGGTCGCAGAAGGCAGGCGGTGTTTTGCAAGCACTGCGCCGTCCAGCGGGCTCAATTCCAGCATCTCGCGGCTGCTGCCCGTGAGGATCAGACGATCCCCCGCCAGCACAGGGCCGGCCCAGACAACGGGCTCGCTGCGTTTTCTATCCACCCAGCGCGGCAGATCGACTACCCAGCGGATATCGCCGGTGCTGCGCTTCAGCGCGGCAATTTGCTGTTCTGCCGTGACCAGATAAACGGTATCCCCCGCCACCCAGGGCATTTCCGCGCTGCCAATTTCGCGCTGCCAGCGGCGCTGGCCGGTAACCTGATCCAGCGCAACCATACGGCCGCTATAGCTGACGGCAAAGACCATGCCGCGGTCAATAACCGGCAAACCGCGAATATCGGCAATCGCGGACAGCGACCCGCCGCGGCGCACGGCCGAAAGATTATCCTGCCAGACGACCTGTCCGTTTTCGGGCCTGAGGCCGAAGAGCTCGCCCGACGACAGCGGCAATACCACCAGCGTTTCGTCCGCGGCCACGGATGCCGAACCAAGCAGGTTTGTCGCTTCGCTGACGCCGGTATATTGCCAGAGCAGCTTGCCATCGGCCGCGGTATAGACCATCAACCGGTTGTCGAGGGTTACCAGATACACGCGGCCATCCATCACCGTGGGGGCGCTGCGGGCGGGCGCAGGCAGCACCGCACGCCAGATATCGCCGCCGGTGGCCGGATCAATCGCCATCAAATGTTTGTAGCCTGCGGTCACATAGAGCTTGCCTTCATGCCAGGCAATGCCGCCGCCGACAGCGCCGCTGCGCCCCTCGCCGCGCGGCACGACCGATTGCCGCCAGACGCGCTTGCCGTCTTGCAAATGAAATGCCGACAGATTGCCGCCGGTATCAAGGGTGAAAACCCGGTCTTCCGCCACAATCGGCGCCGCGGTCAGCGGCGTGCGTTTATCACCGCCGGAGCCGATAGACGATGTCCATACTCTTTTAATATCCGGCGCCAGTGCCACATGCGTCATGGCATGGTTGGGATAACCGCCGGCCTGCGGCCAGAATTTATTCTGCCAGATGGCGGGCAAGACAATGTCTTCGGCTTCCAGCTCGGCATTCGGCAAGAGGTCTTTTTGCAATTGCAAAATCGACAGGCGTTCACCTTGCAGCGGCGGATCTTTGTCGCTGCCAAAAATTTTCTCGGCGGTTTCGCAGCCGGACAGCATCAAAACGAGCGCCAGCGCGCAAATCGCCATGGGGGGCGTCGGGCGGGACATGATGCGGCGGGCTTTCATGATCAGCGTCCCGTCTCGCTGCCGGCGGATTCCTGATACAGCGCGCGCAGCGTTGTGGCGCGGGCACGTACTTCGGCAGGGGCCGCTGTATCACCGATCAGTGTCGTCAGGGCGCTGACCGCATCGGCCATTTTGTTTTCACGCGCAAAAAGAAGCGCCTGAAGTTCCAGCGCGGAAAAACGCCAGACATTCTTGGCCGCAGTCAGTGGCTTCAGGGTGGCATGCAATTGCTGCGTATCGCCGGTATCAAGGCGGTGGCTGACAGACAGCAGCGTCGCCAGATCGCGGTAGACGCGGTCAAGCCCGCGCGTGCCGGCGATGCGGTCATAAATGGCAGCGGCTTCGGCGCTCTCGCCTTTTTGGCCGTGAATGCCCGCGGCCAGAAAGGATGCCAACGCGCCGTGTGTGCCTTTGGCTGTTTCGGCAAGTGCGCCCAGCGCCGCTTCGTCCGCGCGGTCCATGGCCGAGAAAAGTTCGTAGGTCGCCTGTGCGTTGCGGTTTATTGTGTGCTGCCGCCAAAAACTGAGTGCGGCGGTCATGACAATCGCCAGAACAATACCGCCGATGATCCAGGCACGGTTTTCGACCCAGAATTCGCGCAGCTTTTCATGGCGCATATCTTCGTCGATTTCTCTCATCACATCGGACATCGTCGGTTCCTTGTCGTCATATCGTTGAAATGCCGCCCTAAATTGGCCTGAAACACCCTTGCGGTCAAGGAAAACCCCCCGCCTTGACAGTGTAAAGATCATGCAGCGTTTTGACATAAGGCAGGGTTGACGCTGCCAAGGGTGAATGATATGAGATTTAGACATTCTTTTTGAACTTTTAGAGATTTTTTGATCCGTATGGATGTTTCCGGCCGCGCCGTCCGCGGCTGCCGGCATCCACCCACAAGGAGATTCCGCATGCCTTCTTTCCGCGACATGTTTCGCCGCGCCAGCGAAGACGAAAAAGCACAAAAACGTATGGAATCGATCAACAAGATCAATCTGCGCGGTACGACCGAACTTTTCCGTGCCGTCGAACGCGGCGATCTGGCCGAAGTGCGCAAGCTGATTGACGACGGCGCAGAAATTGACAGCCGGAGCAAATCGCAAGGTATCACCTCCAGCGTTATGTTCCGCGTGCCTTACGCGGCGGGCTCGACGGCATTGCATGCCGCGGCGCTGCTGGGCCATTCGCAAATTGCCGAGCTTTTGCTTGAAAAAGGCGCCGATCCGAACATCCGCAACAACGACGGGCATACCGCGCTTGATTACGCGCTGATGAGCCATGCGTGGATGGAAGATTCGCTGCAGAAAAAGCGTCAGTCCAGCTTTACGCTGGAGCGTTTCGTGCAAGCCGCCGCCGACAAGGTCGGCACCTATCAGCAGACCGTCGGTCTTTTGCTGTCACGCGGCAGCAAGACGGGGTTGCTGGAACTGCCGGAGCGTTTCAAAGACCTGTTGCCCCGCCGCCGTCAAAAGCCGCAGGACGGCGCGCCGAAAGTCTGAAACCTCCGCAAAATCTGAACATAAAAACAAGGATCAGGGGCGCGGCGCGTTTTTTCGCCGCGGCGGCAGGCGGAAAGCATCAACGTCTGCACGGGCATGCAGTTTTTCCTGCTCTGCGGCAACTTTGGCGCGGCGGGCGGCTTCGATGTCTTCGCGCGCGGCACGCGGCGCGGGTTCAGGTGCCGGCGGCGACAGATCGTCTTCGTCGTGACGGCGCGCACCCATACTACGCAGATATTTCGCAATCGCATCGTGGTCTTCATAGATAGCGGTATCCAGCGGAAAATCACCCAGCCGGTCGGATACGTTCATTTCCGCGCCGCCTGCAACCAGTACTTTGACCATCAAAAGATCACCCTGAATGACCGCTTCGTGCAGCGGCGTGATATCGGGGCGTTTGGCGGCCACGTTCGGGCTGTAACCCGCCGCCAAGAGACGGCGCACATCCGCAAGGCTGCCCAGCTGGACGGCTTTGAGAAATTCCTGTTCCTGAAGGTCTAGGGACGACATGACGCGCGCTTAATTCTTTGGCGTATGGGGCGGCTTTGGCGATTTCGGCGCGGTCTTTTGCTTGGGCGGGCGGCGCGCAAGGCTGAAATCGGACTGCGCATAGGATTGCAAATGCGCCTGATGGATCGCGGCCAGAAAACCGTCGGCATCATGCCCCTTGGCGTAATCTTGCGGCACGGCGCGCCAGAGCTTGCCGAATTCTTCCGGACGGTCTTTCCACAGATCCATATCGAGCAATTTGCCCAGTGCGCCCTGCTGGCAGATTTTCAAAAGCGCCGTATCACCATCCGCACCGCGCGCCAGCAGATCGGCCGCGCATAAGGCCTCGGCCGGCGTCTCGCGGCGGGCGAGCGCCAGCAGCGCATCCAAACCGCCTTTTTGCACCAGATAACCAAAATGATCACTGAGATTTTCGCGCGAGGCCTGGCGGATATCGGCCAGCGATGTATAGCCGGTTTCTGTCATGGCGGGCGGCGGCGGCAGCCGGGTTATTTTATAGGCCAGCGCATCATGCCCAAGGGCGCGCGCCAGTTGTTCGGGCGTTTCGCCCCTGTCGTCGTAAGACACCGCGGCCACGCCGCGCGCGGTAAAATCATCGAAAGCCGCCGCATCGCCCCAAAGCGCAGCAAAATGCGCCAGCCCGCGGCCCGCCGCATCTGTCCAGCCGGGGTTGAGCCCGCCGTCCAGCGCCGCCGTCAATGCGGGCACATCGCGCCGGTCGATCAGATCGGCGATCTGCGCATCGTCGAAATGCGGCGTTTCTTTTTTGTCTTTTGCGGGCGGTTTTTTGGCCATGGTTGTTTATTCCCTGTTCACGCGCCCTTGGGGCCGGACGGTTTGTCGTTCTTTTTGTCGGCCGCATTTCTGGGGCGCGGTTTGAGACGGATATCATCGGCCTCTTCATCTGCGCGGCGGCTCAGCTCGTTTTGCTGATAGCGGCGGATGTCACGCGCGGCGCTGTCAAAATCGACTTGCGCCCGCGCACGGGGATCGGCGTCTATTTGCGGCTTGAGCGAGAGCATATCCTCCAGACGCCCGCGCCACACCGCCGCCGTAAACAGCAGCGACAGGCGGCGACTGGCGACAAAAGCATCCAGCAGCGTTTCGCCGCCGTAATAATCGCTGCGTTTCATCAGATCGGCGCGGGTTAGCCCGTCTTCGCTGCGTTCAATCGCGGCCATGACCAGATCCATCTTGCCCATGCGCACCAAAAAATGCAGCGCCGATGTTTTACCGTCCAGACCAATCGGCACTGTTGCGCGCAGGTCGGTCAGCGTCAGTTCTTCCGGGCGGCGGCTAAACAATGTGCGCCCACCGCGGGCATCGAGGATTTTATAAATATCATACCACGCCGTACCCAGTAGGTCTTTTGCCCCCACCCACCACAGCATATCCAGCGACGTTTCGCCGCGGCCGCTGGCCGCATGCACATCGGCACCCGCATCCAGAAGCGTTGTTACTTTTTGCACATCGCAGCGCGCAATCGACAGGTGCAGCGCAGAATAACGCGCGCGGCCTTTTGCGTTTTCAACGGCATTGGCATTCGCCCCCAGTGCCAGCGCGCGTTTGACGTCGTCGGCTGTGCCTTTGTGCACGGCGGACATCAGGACGTTGTCAATACGGGTTTGGTAATTGGTCACCAGAATATCGTCAGGCAGATAGCGCGGGTCATTGCCGATCAGACAAAACGGCGCGCCTGCGTCAGACAATACGCGAATGCCCTGCACAAAGTTCAGCCGGTAAGCGGTATCGAGCGCGCTGGCGCCTTCATTGTCGGTATCCGACAGTTCGGCATCGTATTTGATCAAAAGCCGGAGCAGGTCCAGATCGCCGCGCTGTACAGCGGCATGCACCGGCGGCATGCCGCCCGGTAAAATTCTGTCGGGACAGGCGCCATCATGCAGCGCCGCTTCGACAGCGGCACGGTCAACGACCGGAGCCTGCATCGCGGCAATCAGGCGGTTATCGGCATCCGCCTGACGCGCCGCTTTTTCCGCATCGCCCACGAGGGAGAAGAGGATTTTTTCCAGCGGCTGGTCATCGTCGATGTCGCGCGGCTTGCGGGGGGACACGCGGCGGCTCCTTTTAAAGAATTATGTTATTCGTTTGAGCGTTGTTTTTACCATAGGCCGCCGCAGGGCGTAAACCCGTAATCGCCTGTCTCGCCACGTTTTTTACCCTGCGCCGCAGCATGGCTGTGCGTAATGGCGCGGGTCTGTTTTGCCTGCTTGCGGCACAAACTTCTTTTGCTTGACGAATCGCGCCTTTCCGTATTACTTTACATTATACTCAAAAAGAGCATAATAAACGCACAGGAGAAGCCCATGCCTAAAGCCGCAGATGATTTTGCCAAAAAGACAGGCACCCAAAAGACCTTCGCACAGGAAACCAGCGCCCTTGCCACCGTACTGGACGCTTTGGCGGGGCTGGATGCGGCGTCACAGGCTTTTGTCCTGCAAACAGCCGGACAGCGGCTGGGTCTGGGCGATACGCCCAAATCAGCTGTCCGGAAGCCCCCCGCGCGCAAACCTGCCGATAAAACGCATTGGTACAGCGATACGCAGCCTTTTGGCCCGCGCAACCTTGATTGTTGAGAATTGCCGCAATTTTCTTTATTTCCGCGCCGCCGCACCCTAAAATGCCCCAAGTTTTATTGAACGCGGGGAGTGCCGGCGCAACCACGATGCTGCTGTATTTCAGAAACAAATTCACGGGCAAACCCACATTCAGCCAAGGCGAGCTCAGCCTCATCCTTGGCGTCTACGGGGAGCGGGTGAAGCGTGGCGAATGGCGCGACTATGCGATTGACTGTCTGCCCGATATGGCGGTGTTTTCGATTTTCCGCTCGTCACGCGAAAGCCCCATTTATTCAATCGCCAAAATCCCGCCGCGCAATTTTCTGAAACCGCCGGAATACGTGGTATACGAAGGCGGCAAAACCATCAAACAAAGCGCATCGCTCCGCGAAGTGCTGGAAATATTCAAGGACGCCTCAGCATGATCCGCCCTGTGACCCCTCTGCCTTGTCTTTTGATTGCAGCGCTGCTGTTCTGCGCCGCCCCGGCATCCGCGCAGATCAAACATCTGTCCGACCCCGTCTACGAAAAAATGGCGCCGGAAGATCCGCACCCGATGGAAGATCTTCTCTTGCTAGGCAAGGAAGGGGATACGCGCGCGCAATTTATCCTTGGCGATCTTTACGGCAAGGGAAAGGGCGGACTGCCGCGCAGTGTCAAAAAATCGCGCGAATGGTTTGAAAAAAGCGCGCGCGGCGGATATGCGCAAAGTTTTATCCGTCTGGCCGCACTTGAAAAACGCGTCAAGAAACCCGAAGACGCCTATAAATGGTACACACTGGCGATCGAGACGCTGCCGGCTGCCGAACGCCGCTGGCCGCAGCGCGCGCGCGATGAACTGGTCAAGGAACACGGCCTGACCACCGCACAAATCAGAGCCGCGCGTCAGGCCGCGCAGGAATGGAAAAAAACCGCCGCGCCCGACAAAAAAGACGCGCAGAAAAAACCCGACAAGAAAACCGCCGCCCCCGTGGATAGCGATACCGATACCGCCGCGCGGATACCCCCGTCTGAAAACCCCGAGACGATTGAACCCGCCGCGGGCGACGCGTTCTCTGCCGACGACGGAGAGAAGCCGGATGACCAGAATTAAAATCACCTCCCCCCATCAGAAACAAGGAGCGCAGACATGAACAAAATCAAGGTAAAAACCCCTGTCGTCGAGATGAACGGCGACGAAATGACCCGCATTATCTGGGATATGATTATCGAGCGGATGATCAAACCCTATCTGGATATCGATCTGAAATCCTATGACCTGTCGATCCAGTCGCGCGATGCGACCGACGACCAGATCACCGTCGATGCCGCCAATGCCATCAAGCAATATGGTGTCGGTATCAAATGCGCGACAATCACGCCCGACGAAGCGCGCGTTGAAGAATTCAAACTGAAAAAAATGTGGAAATCGCCGAACGGCACCATCCGCAATATCCTGAACGGCACCGTTTTCCGCGAACCGATCATCTGCAAAAACATTCCGCGCCTGGTCACCACATGGAACAAGCCCATTGTCGTCGGCCGTCATGCTTTTGGCGACCAGTACAAGGCCACGGACGTCAAAATTCTCGGCCGCGGCAAACTGACGATGACCTTCGTACCCGATAACGACGGCACGCCCGAAACCTGGGAAATTTACGACTTCGCCAAAGGCGGCGGCGTGGCCATGGGCATGTACAACACGGACGAATCCATCGCCGGTTTCGCGCGCAGCTGCCTGAACTACGGCCTCGCCCGCGGTTACCCTGTATACCTGTCGACGAAGAACACGATTCTCAAAGCCTATGATGGCCGCTTCAAGGATATCTTTCAGGAAATCTTTGATCAGGAATTCAAGGCTGCTTTCGACAAGGCCGGCCTTGTCTATGAACACCGCCTGATCGACGACATGGTCGCCTCGGCGCTGAAATGGGAAGGCGGTTTTGTCTGGGCCTGCAAAAACTACGATGGCGATGTGCAGTCGGACAGCGTGGCGCAGGGTTTTGGCTCGCTGGGTCTCATGACCTCGGTGCTGCTGACGCCGGACGGCAAAACGGTAGAGACCGAAGCCGCCCACGGCACGGTCACGCGCCATTACCGCATGCACCAGCAAGGCAAGCCGACATCCACCAACCCGATTGCCAGCATTTTTGCCTGGACGCAGGGTTTGAAATACCGCGGCCAGTTTGACGGCACGCCTGATGTCGTTGCCTTTGCCGAAACGCTGGAGCGCGTCTGCATCGACACCGTTGAAGCAGGCGACATGACCAAAGACCTCGCGCTTTTGGTCGGCCCCGAGCAAAAACACCTGACCACCGAGCAGTTTATGGACAAGCTGATTTCGAACCTGAACCTCGTGATGCAGAAAAAAGCGGCGTAACAGCCCGCGGCAGAAAAAACAGCATAAAGCACAGGATAATTGCTTTATTGCCCGTATAAAAACCCGATGCTAGTCTGGCATCGGGTTTATATATGCGGGAGTTTTTATATGCGTCTGCTTGGTTTTTTGATGCTGGCCGGTTTTATGGCTGTTTTTTCTGCTCCGGCGCAGGCCGAAGAGTCGCTGTTCGATAAACATCCCGTCAACCGCGCCGCGTTTTACAAAGCCGGCAATGGCGCCCACACGGATATCGCCAAGCACGAAGGCACCCTGCCCATGCCCGGCCGCAAGACCGCGCTGCAATACCGCGCCACCTTCAGCCGCAGCGCGAAGAACATGCCTGTTATTATCTGGTCGCATGGCGCTTTTGGCAGCCACACGGCCTATAACCCGCTGGTCGAATACTGGGCCAGCCACGGCTATCTGGTGCTACAGCCCACGCATAGCGATTCCATGCGTGAAGGCACTAAGCCAAATGTCAAAAACCCGCTGGCTTTCAAAGACTGGGCGCAGCGCCCGCGCGAAGTATCTTATCTGATCGACCAGCTCGAGAACCTCGAAACGCTCATCCCCGCGCTGAAGGGCCGCGTTGACCGCCATCTGGTCGGCATCGGCGGGCATTCGTTTGGCGCGCATACGGCCATGCTGCTGGCGGGCGCGCAAACCAAACGCCTGCTGCGCCGCGGGGAGCGTGACGACTTCCTTGAAAAACGCGCCAAGGCTTTTGTGATGGTCTCGCCGCAGGGCACCGGCAAACAGCTGGATAAAGACGCCATCGCCGCCATGACCGGCCCCTTTATCATGATCACCGGCACAAAAGATGACTCTGTGCCAAACGACAAAGATTACAAATGGCGTATGGAAGGCTGGAATTACGCCGCCAGTGCGCCCGACCGTTATCTGCTGCTGATCGATGGCGCACATCATGGTTTCGGCGGCATTGCGGGCACGGTACGTTTTACAGGCGCCGGCCCCGCCGACGAAGACACGCTCGAAGCCGTACGCGGCGCGGCGCTGGCGATGTTCGATGCACAGCTGCGCGGTGATGTCCTTGCCATCAACTGGCTGAAAAACAGCCATATCGCCCGCGCCACCCCCGACGGCGCACAATATATACTGCTGTCGAAATGACGGCGGTAAAATCGGGCTTTATGCGGATACTCCGCGCCGCCTTCTTTGCCGCTTCCTGCTGTCTTTTTGCGGCGTCATTGACAGCGCTGATGCCTTTTTCGGTTTTCCTCAGCGATCTTCCCAGCCATTTTCCTGTCTATATTCTTATGGCCGCGCCGGTTTTGGCGGTGCTGGCTTTCGCGCTGCGTTTTGCGGCGCCCGTGATGCTGCCTGCCATGCTGGGCGCCGGTATTTCGTTTATGCAGGTATATCCTTTTTTGCCGCTGGCCGCGCAGTCTGACGCGGCGGCGGGCAGCTTCAAACTCCTGCAAATCAACGTCTATACAAGCAACCAGAATACCGCGCCGCTGGCCGCGCTGATCGCCGAGGAAGACCCCGACATTGTCGTGATTGCCGAGCTGAACCGCGCCTTCACACAGATGGGGGAGCAGCTTGGCCATATTTATCCCCACCGGCATTATTTCGGACAGACCGCCGTTCTCTCGCGCCTGCCGCTCGAAAGAATAGACCTCGCGCCAAACGAGGGCGTATTCAGCCGTCCGCAATTCTTTACGGCCGTTTCCGCGGGCAGGCCCTTTACCCTCGCGACCTTCCATGCCTCGGCACCGCCGCTGGGTTTTGCGCGGCGTGAACTGGAATTCGCAGAGTTTTCCGAACTGGTGCAGAGCTTGCGCCAGTCAGGCCGCATCAAAGACCCGCTGGTTTTTGCCGGTGACATCAACGTGACACCCTATGCACCCGCGATGAAAAAACTTTCGTATGATCTGCGGCTGCGCAACGCGCGCGAAGGCTTCGGGCTTTTGCACAGCTGGCCCGTCTGGCTGCCCGCGCCGCTGCGCATCCCGATCGACCATGTGCTGGTCGGGCCGGAAATATCGGTGCTGGACTATCGTTTGGGCCCGTCTATCGGCTCCGACCATTTACCGACGATTGCGGTATTGACGCTGACGGGGCCTCAATAAGCATCTGAAAATAATTGTTATTTTCTGCGCCCGCGCTTTGCGTGTGACTTTATGGCAAAACCTGCTATCTTACCGCACATCTGCAAAAGCGATTCACAGGAGCGCGCAAGATGGCCGACTATGCCTACGGTAAAAAACCGCCCGAGAAAAAACGTAGCCGTTTTGCCAGTACGTTTCTGAAAGTCGCGCTGGCCGGCGTCCTTGTGAACGGCAGCTATCAACATTACGTACCCGAAGGTGTGAAGGAAGATATCAACGGTATCGCCGCGCGCACGCTGCGCATTGACCGCGCCGAAGCGGCCAAGCCGCCCCTCGTCGGCAAGATGGATTTTGTTTTTGAAAACCAGAACCAGCCCGCCATTCTGGGCGAAGCCACCAAGGGTGTTTTCTTTTCGCATACCAACATCATGGATGAATGGTACGCCGCACAGGGCCGCCATGCACAGCTGCTGCAGAACGCCGACAACCGTGCGCTATATCATCGCTGGCTGTCGCAGCTGGACAAGCTCAAAGGTCTGCCGCTGGCAGAAAAGGCACGCGGTGTTGACGCGCTGGTTGACCAGCAAATTCAATATGCGCTTGACCCCGCCAATTACGGCAAAAATGAATATTGGGCATCGCCGATGGAAACGCTGCAACGCGGCCGCGGCGATTGCGAAGATTTTGCGATCCTGAAATACCATGCCCTGCGTTATCTGGGCGTGCCTGCCGATAAAATGTTTATTGTTGCTGTCAGCAACAAAGGCGTGGATGTGCTTGACCATGCCACGCTGATGGTCGATGTACGCGAAGCAGGCATGCTGACTGCCGCATGGGAAAGCATCAAAACCAAAGTCACCGGCAAAGCCGCGGAAAGTGAATTTGTCATTCTCGACAACGACGGTAGCGAGGCCGGCCGGCTGGTGGAATCGCGCAGCAGCGCGTACAAACCCTATTACGCCATGAACGAAAAAGGCGTCTGGGCGGTGCCCGCAAACAGCCGTCTCAGGTGGTAGGCGGCGTTTCGGGCGGTATGGTTTTGTCAAACGACGGCTCTGCCGTATTGTCCACTAACGGCTCTGCCGTTTTATCAAACGACGGCCAACGGCAATAAGCCAGCACCCAGATAAGCACCGGCGCGAAAAACGGCAAGATCACCAAAGCGCCCCAATACGGGTTGCGCCCTGCGCGCGTTGCAATGACGCAGGCGCTGGCCATCATCACAAAAATCGTCAGCCCGCCGATCAGATACGACAGCCATTCGGGCATATTCGGAAACAGCGCGGTCATGCCGTTTTCTCCCGCTTTGCACGCTTTGGCTGCGGCGGCAGATGCGGCCATTTTTTAAGCGCGGCAAAAGCCATCACCAGCGCAAAGCCCAGCAGCGGCACAAACAAAAGTACACCCGCCGCGCGCGAAAGCCCCATGCGCGAAAGTGCGCGCAGCACCGGCCACAGACAAAGCACGGAGACCAGATAATACTGGAACAACGCCGATTGCTGCAGCAGCTGGAAAAAATCAACGGTCATTTACTTACTGCTCCTGATATCGGGAATGTCGTGCAAAAGCCAGACCAGCACCGTCAGCACCACCAGCGCACCGCCCTGATGCAGCGCCCCCAGCGGCACCGGCACGGCATGCAAAAGCGTCACAATACCGATGCCTGCCTGCGTCACCAGCGCGACCGGCAAAAGATTGAGCAACAGACGCACACGCCCCTGCGGGTTAAATCCGCGCGCGCGCGACCATAGCCAAAAGCCGGACAGCACAGTCAATACGCCCAGCACGCGGTGGACGAATTGCACCGTTGCAGGTTCTTCGATAAACGATTTCCAAACCGGCTTATGCGCCAGCATTTCGGGCGGAAACCAATGTGCATCCATCATCGGAAAAGTGTTATACACCAGGCCCGCACGCAATCCGGCCACAAAGGCGCCCCAGATCATCGTCAGCACCGCCAGCCCCAGCACCAGTTTTACGCCGCCGCGCAGACAAGTCACCCGCCCCGCATCCGGATCCGGCCGCAAGCTGAAGGCAAAGGCCATGCGCAAAAGACAGACATAAATCAAAAACGCCAGCATCAGATGCGCGGCCAGCCGGTAATGGCTGACGGCCGGTTGATCGACCAACCCGCTTTTGACCATCAGCCAGCCCATCGCGCCCTGCGCAAAGCCGAGCAGTAAAATACCGGTAAAAGCCGGTTTGGATTCCGGCGGCAAACGTCCATAAGCCCAGAAAACCAAAAGCGGCAGCGCATAGATCAGCCCGATGATCCGCCCCCATTGGCGGTGCAGCCATTCCCAAAAGTAAATATTTTTAAATTCCGCAAGGCTCATGCCGCGGTTGACCTTTATGTATTGCGGCGTTTCTTTGTAAAGATCAAATTCGCGCTGCCAGTCGGCTTCGTTCAGCGGCGGGATGGCGCCTTTGACCGGCGCCCATTCGACAATCGACAAGCCGGATTCGGTCAGCCGCGTGATCGCGCCGATGAGCGCCATCATAAACACCGCCGCCGCGCAGATAAAAAGCCATGCGGCGATACGGGTAGAATAATCTTTTTCGGCCTTGGTTTCGGTCATGTTTTATAAACTCAGGAACATCCGCACCGATACGATCATCAAAACCATCGCAAAAACCCGCCGCAACATGGCACGCGGCATATTATGCGAGACTTTGACCCCCAGCGGCGCCAGCAACATCGAAGATGGGATGATCATCGCCACAGTCAAGAGGTTGACATAGCCAATCGACCACGGCGGCAAGGCCTCGCCACTGAAATACCCCGTCACCATATAGCTGAGAACCCCCGGTACGGCGACAGCGACGCCCAGCGCGGCACCGGTGCCGACCGCGCGCGGCATGGGCAGGCCGATATAATTCATCAGCGGCACGGTCAAAATCGCCCCGCCGACCCCCAGCATCGCCGATACCAAACCGATCACCGCGGCCAAAAATTTCTGCACCGCCACCGTCAGAAAACGCAGCGGTACAACATCGGTGCGGTCTTTGGAAAAAGCCATATAAACGGCGATGATCAATGTCATGCCGGCGAAGATTTCTTTCAGCACCGCGCTTTTGACGCTGGAGGCCACGACAGCACCCAAAAGGACGCCCACCACAATCGGCACAATCCAGGCCCGCAAAAGGGCAATATCGACCCCGCCGCGTTTGTAGTGATTGAAAGCGGATGTGCTGCCCGTGGCCATCACGACCGCAAGGGAGGAGCCGATGGCGATATGCATCGCATGTTCTTCGGAAAAGCCGAGGGAGGAAAGCGAGAAAAACAGTGCCGGTACAAAGATAATACCGCCGCCCACGCCCAAAAGCCCCGAGAGGAAGCCGCCCATGCAACCGATTGCCAGCAAGAGCAAAATCAGGTCAGCGGGGATCATCGAGGTATCGGCCATGATGCTTTCTGCGGGCGGGCGTTTTTGTTTTCGTAACTCGTCACTGAGTCGCTTAAAACTATACGCCTTCCGCGCCGCTGAAACAACGCGAAACCTGTCTTTTTTCGCCAGACTGCTGCGGGTTATCAGGCAGCGGCTTTGTAATCCAGCCCGACATCGAAATTGGGCGCGCTGTGGGTGATGGCGCCCGAGGAAATCAGATCAACGCCCGTCGCGGCAATTTCGGGGATACGTGCAAGGGTGACGCCGCCCGATGCCTCGACCACGGCGCGGCCTGCGGCCATGGCAACGGCTGTTTTCATCTGCGCGTTGGTCATGTTGTCGAGCATGACGATATCGGCGCCCTCTTCCAGCACTTCGGCAAGCTGCTCCAGCGTATCGACTTCCACTTCGATTTTCACGGTATGGCCGATATGCGCCTTGGCACCGCGAATCGCGTTTCTGACACCGCCTGCCATGGCAATATGATTATCTTTAATCAGCACCGCATCATCGAGGCCATAGCGGTGCGGAATGCCGCCACCCACCATGACCGCGTATTTCTGCACGGCGCGCAGACCCGGCAGGGTTTTGCGCGTGGCGGCAATTTTGGCTTTGTGGTTGCCGACCGCCCGCACCATCTTCAGCGTCAGCGTGGCCACGCCCGACATATGCCCCATAAAATTGAGCGCCGTGCGCTCGGCTGTCAGAATAGACCTTGCGCGGCCTTCGACCTGCATCACTTCGTCGCCTTTTTTGACATCCGCGCCCTCGCGGATCAGGCGGGTGACTTTGAGGTCTCCATCCACCATACGAAAAGCGGCTTCGGCGATATCCATGCCGGCAATGCGTCCATCTTCGCGCGCGGCAATCACAACACAGGCGCGCGCGGTTTCGGGCACGGTGCTGTCCGATGTAATGTCACCGGCGCGGCCAAGGTCTTCGGCAAGCGCCATACGCACCAAAGGTTCAATGATAAAGGGCGACAGCGGCGCGGGCGTGGTCATGCGACTTTCTCCGTCAGGCTATGGGTTTGTGGTGCGGCGGCGGGCAGCAGGCTGGCCACGACCGCTTCGGTTTCTTTCAGCGTTACAAAGCTGCGTTTTTGCAGCGCCTTGACCGCCAGCGGGTAATCGCTGCGGCAGTGGCCGCCGCGGCTTTCGCGGCGCATCAGGGCAGAAACCGCAATCATACGGCAGAGCAGCGCCATATCGGCGGTGCGCGCATCGCGCATCTCGGCTTCGGCGCCCAGTTTTGCGAAATCGCCGATGGCGGCAACAAGGCCGCTCTCGCTGCGGATCACGCCGACCAGGTCGCTCATGATCTGGCGCAGGATATCACGCTCGACCACCGGCTCTTTTGCTGCCGGCAGCAGGCGCACGCCTGTCAGATCGGCACGTGGGGCGGCGGTTTTGACGGCGATGTCTTTGCCGATATCTTCGGCAGCGCGCGCGCCCATGACGACGGCTTCCATCAGCGAATTGCTGGCCAGGCGGTTGGCACCGTGCAGACCCGTCGCCGCGCATTCACCCGCCGCCCAAAGACCGGCAAGGCTGCTGCGGCCGTTCAGATCCGTGGCAATGCCGCCCATGTGGTAATGCACGGCAGGCATGACCGGAATAAGATCGCGCTGCGGATTCAACCCCGCGCGGCCCGCCGCCGAAATCAGCGCGGGGAAATGTGCCGTGTCGATATGGCGGCAATCCAGATAGACTTTTTGCCCTTTTTGCATTTGCGCAAAAATGCCGCGGCTGACGACGTCGCGCGGTGCCAGCTCGCCCGCTTCGTGGTAGTCGAGCATAAAACGCGCGCCGCGGCTGTTGAGCAGATAGGCGCCTTCACCGCGCAGGGCTTCGGTGGCCAGCGGCGCGGGGTCTTCGCCGATATCCAGCGCGGTCGGGTGGAATTGCACAAATTCAAGATCGGACAAGACCGCGCCCGCGCGCGCCGCCATGGCCACGCCGCGGCCAATCGCATGCAGCGGGTTGGTGGTCGCGGCATAAAGCCCGCCGATGCCGCCCGTCGCCAGCAAAACCGCCTTGGCCAGAAAAACCACCGGTATTTGATCGTCAAGGCGGCGCGTCAGCACGCCGCTGACCGCGCCCATGCTGGGGCCGTCTTCGCGCAGCAAACGCTCTGCCGATACACCTGCGATAAATTCGATTTCCGGCGTCTGGCGCACGGCCTCGCTGAGCGCACGCATCAGCTCTGCGCCGAAGCCGTCTGCGGCAGCGGCTTTGAGCACGCGGCGGCAAGCATGGCAGGCTTCGCGGTTGAGGCGATAGGCGCCGTGATCGTCGCGTTCGAACCGCACGCCGTATTTTGCCAAAATTTCGATATAACGCGGCGCAGCTTCGACCAATGTTCTCACCGCCGCCAGATCCGCCGTGCCCGCCGCTGCTTTCAGCGTATCGGCGATATGGCTGGCGGTGGTGTCTTCGGGTGCGACCACAGCGGCGATACCGCCCTGCGCCCAGGCACTGGCGCAAACACCGCCGAGTGCTTTTTCGCTCAGCACCATGATGCGCGCTTTCCGGCTGCCTGCTTTTTGATCTGCCGCCAGCGTCAGTGCCGCAAACAGCCCTGCCGCGCCGGAGCCGACGATGACCACATCGGCGGTTTTGGTTTCGATACCCTTTTTGAAAGTTGTTTTCATTTTGCACATCCCCCGGCTTTGCCGGACATGACAGTTATATTTTAACGGCAAGCATTCTTTCGACGGCGGCACGGGCGCGGTCTGCTACCGCCGCATCGACATGCACTTCGGTTGTGCGTGTTTGCAGGCTTTTCAGGATCGCCGGCAGCGTGATGCGCTGCATATGCGGGCACAGATTGCACGGGCGCACAAACTGCACATCGGGGTTGCTGGCTTGCAGGTTGTCGGACATCGAGCATTCCGTGATCAGCACCACTTTGCGCGGCTGCTTGTCGGTCACGTAATCGGCCATGGCCTTGGTGGAGCCGGCAAAATCGCATTCCGCAATGACTTCGGGCGGGCATTCGGGGTGGCCAAGGACAACTGCATCCGGCCATGCCTTGCGCATTTTTTTGATGTCATTCGGGGTGAATTTTTCATGCACCTCGCACGCGCCTTCCCAGGTCAGGATTTTCTTTTTGGTCTGTTTGGCGATATTGCGCGCCAGATATTTGTCGGGGATCATCAGAACTTCGTCTTGCGGCAGGCTTTCGACGATTTTCAGTGCATTCGACGATGTGCAGCACACATCCGACTCTGCTTTTACATCCGCCGAGGTATTGACGTAGGTGACAATCGGCACACCGGGATATCTTTCGCGCAGCAGGCGCACATCGGCACCCGTGATCGACGCGGCAAGCGAACAGCCCGCGCGCATATCGGGGATCAGGACGGTTTTGTTCGGGCTGAGAATTTTCGATGTTTCGGCCATGAAATGCACACCGGCCTGTACGATCAGATCGGAATCGGTTTTGGCGGCTTGCTGCGCCAGTTGCAGACTGTCGCCGGCAAAATCCGACACGCAGTGAAAAATCTCCGGCGTCATATAGTTATGCGCCAGAATGACCGCACCCATCTCACGCTTCAGGCGGTTGATTTCGAGGATGTAAGGCGCATGCACGCTCCAGTCCAGCTCGTTCACTACCTTCTTGACGCGTTCATACAGCGGCGCGGTTTCGCGCGCGACGGCGGGGGTGTATTTGAGGTCGGCATCTGTGCGGGTGACGGTATCGAACATTTCTTTTCTCCTGTGGCGCCGGATATTGTCTGGACCGGCGTTTTGCTCTCTATGAGCATTTTATATACTCTATTAGAGCATAAGTAAAGCGCTTTATCAATGAAATGAGTATAAGTATTTTATTGTTTATAAACATATATTTAAGCACGCCACCGCCGGTGCCGCGCCCGCATGCGCGGCGCTTTCCGCTGCGAATCATATGGTGTAAATCGTTTTGACCTATGAAAAATGCTTTGCTACTGTCACCCCATGCGACTGACAGACCGTTTCAAAAAAGCCGTCGGCCTCTGGCCGCCCAAAGCACCTTACATCGCGCTGCGTAGCGCACTGTCGGGCAAGGGCGATGTCAGCGGCTTGCCTGCACTGCTGCATGCGTATCCGGATGCCGTGCGCTGGGAAAAGAAAGGCGATATGCAGCCGCTGCATTTTGCCCTCTGGCAGCGCAATTATGCCGCCGCTGAAATTCTGATTGAACACGACCGCAGCATCCTTGGCGATAAAAACAAAAACGGAATGACGCTGCTGCATATCTATGCCGCCCGCGACGAGGGCAAGACGCTGCAGTTTCTTGTCCATCAGGGCGCAGACGTCAACCAGCCCGATGGCGATGGCCGCACCGCCCTGCATCATGCAGCCATGACGCGATATGCGCCGGGGGCGGCGGGTATTCTTCTCAAATACGGCGCGCATACCGGTGCCGTAGACAGCAAAGGCTGCACGCCGCTGATGCTGGCGTTATCGCACGGCAACAAGGACGCCGCCGATGCGCTGCTGAAAAAACCTTTTGATGCGCAGCAAACCAGCCACGGCGGCCGGACGCTGTTGATGGCGGCTGCACTCGGCGGGCTTGCGTATGTGATCGCGCCGCTTGTGGCGGCAGGCGCAGATGTGACGGCACTGGATTTAGCAGGCAAAAGCGCGCTTGATGTTGCCATCGATAAAAAATCTGCGCTGGTCGCGCTGCGGCTGGTGGAAGCCGGCATCCCCGCCGCACTGGAAGACAAACGCCGCAAAAAACTCGGCAATATCATCCGCCCGCTTGATGGCAGCGAAGCCGCTCTGCGCAGCCTTGGCCTGCGCCCGTCACCGAAGAAAAAAGCGGGGACGCCGCAGCCGTAGCTCTCTTAATTCATGCCGCGGATCAGGCTTTTGGCCCCTTGTTTTTATGCGCGGCCGCTGGCGGGCGAATGCCGCGGCGCTCTTCATCTATCGTTTGACCTTCGATACCGTATTTGTCCCGGAAGGGGCGCGACAGCCCGCCGCTCGGATCCCATCCCCCGCTCGTCAGGGCGCGGTCAAGATGATCTATCAGCCTCTCAAAAGCCTGCGGCATTTTATGCCGATGGTCTGCCAGCTGGTTCATCGTGGCCTCCACGGTAAGGCTGCACCGATATCCCGCCAGACCGGCCTGATTGAAAAGCGCAGACATCTGCTGCGTGCTGAGCGCGAGGTCGGCGATATCCGCCTTGTGCTTATGCATAAATTCCATGTAGTCCATAAATTTAAAATACTGTCTGCCTTCCAGCGCGAATTCGCGTGCGATATCGATTTTAAGCGGGTCGATTTTGCCGTCGGCGCCAAAACTGCAGGCCGGCACGTATTGCTTGCCTTCGATTTCGATCAGCAGCGCTTCGCCGCGGTCGACCATCTGCATATATTCCTCTTTGGTCACACCTTGTTTTTGCGCGGCTTCGTCGACGCTGCGCATGGGGCTGTTTTGCAGGAAAGTTTCAGCTTCTGCATAAATCCGGCGATAGACATCGGGACCCGCCATGACGCGCGCTTCGATACCTGTATAGGTCGGCAGACCGGCAATCAAATCATCCAGCGCACGCACCGGCTTGAAAATACGGCTGCTGTCATATGGGTTCTGTTTGGCGGGGTTTTGCTTGGCCATGATCTGTTCATCCTTATGTCCTGTTGATGAACATGATGTTAAGCACAATCTGTCCGCAGTCAATATGAAAAACTGCGTTTGTTTTCGGGGAGATAGACCTAAGCGCCGAGGCTGGCCGAGAGTTTCATGCCGGGTGCGGGACGCTCCAGCAGTACATCGCGGCGGAAACGGAACAGCGCGGCAGGACGCCCGCCCGCTTCGGCAGATTTTTTACCCGCGACTTCTTCGACCATGCCGGAGCCTTCGACAAGGCGGCGGAAATTTTGTTTGTGCAGGCGGTGGCCGACAATCGCCTCGACAGTTTTTTGCAGGTTGAGCAGCGTAAACTCGCTCGGCATCAATTCAAACACAACCGGGCGATATTTCAGCTTGCCGCGCAGGCGGCCCATGGCGGTCGCCAGAATGCGGCGGTGGTCGTAGAGCATCGAGCGGCCGGGCACCAGCACATAATCGACCTTCATGCCTTTGTCGCGGATGGCTTCGTAGACCAGATTGGCGCCATAGAGAAGCTCGTAGCGCTCCAGTACCTTTTCTTCGTCCCAGGCCGCGCCGCCGGTGCCAAAGCAAACCTGCGCGCGCAAATGACGGTGTTCTTTTTCGTCGGAAGTTTCGCCGGCGGCAACCCAGCGTTTCAGGCCCGGTTCAATCGCGTCCTGCAAAATGCGCGGCTTGCCGTCGCGCCAATCTTCCCACGGGAAATAGTCATACCAGCTGCCGAAAAAGACACGTTCGGATTTTTCCGCACTCGTTTTTTCATGCGTCAAGGCCAGATAGCCCACGGAGATAACGCGTTTTGCCTCGTCGCGCTGTCCGGCATAGCGGCCGCGGTTGCCGAAAGTATAAAGCTGTTCGAAATAGCCGGGGCTGAGCGGCGTCTGGTCGCGCACCCAGATGCGCAGACCTTCTTCGAGCGTTTTGTGCTGCACGGGATCAAAAGGACCAAAAGGCAGCGCATCGCCGTCTTCGTTCGGCGAGGTGACGCCCGCCGCCAGCGCATGTTCTGCACCGCGCACGATAAAGACTTTGGGCTCATGCCCCTGCACAGCAACGACCACCGCCGAAAGACCGATGACAACGGCGGAGGCGGCGCTTGGCGAAGGTAAATCGGATGCAGTCATAAAGAAAATCCCGTCTGGGCTGATGCCAAGGCGCGGCTTATTCGTATTGGAAGGCAGGGTCGGTCGGGCGGGTACCGCGACCTGCGGAACCACGCTGGTTCAGGTTCAGCTGCTGACGCGCTTTCCATGCTTCTATTTCACGGTTGGCTTTGTCTCTGTCCGCGGCGGAGAGCTGTGTTGCCGAGAGCTCGCTGATATTGCGCACAGCCGTATTGCGCAGCTCAGATGTTTGGCCGCGCAGTTCTTCGGCGGCAAGGAAATACCATTTATAGGCGGTAATCGGATCGACTTCCGTACCGACGCCATGTCGATGCGCGCGTCCAAGCTCGATAAATCCGTGCGGATAAAGCGTATCTGCTGCTTTTTGATACCACTCAAAGGCCGCTTTGGGGTTAGGACGGCTGACACCCAGGCCCCCTTCATAGAGCTGGCCAAGCGCAATCATCGACGGTGGATAGGCATTTTCTTCGGCGGCTTTGCGGTACCAGCTGACGGCGGAAGTGTAATCTTTGGGTAGACCGTTGCCTGTTTCATACATCAGTGCGATGCGGTGCTGCGCACGGGCGTTGCCGGTCTTGGCCGCATGCATATACCAAATCGCAGCATCTTCCGCGCCCTTGGTCGGATCACCTTCGCTCAGTTCGTACATACGCGCGATCACGAATTGGGAAGACATATGACCCTGCTCCGCCGCACGGCGATACCAGTCGAGCGCAATCGTCGGATTTTTTTCAACGCCGATGCCGTTTCTGTACATGTAGCCAAGTGCGTTCTGCGCATAGACATCACCCTGATTGGCGGCAAACGTATACCAGCGCAGCGCCTCCGGATAATTCACCTGCACACCTTCGCCAAGGCGATACATCGTGGCGAGGTTATACTGGGCGCGCATATTGCCCTGCGTGGCGGATTGCATGAACCACTGTGCCGCCAGCGGCAAATTCTTTTTGTAGGGGCGCCCCATGCGCAGCATCGTGGCAAGGTTGTTTTGGGCAATCGCATCGCCCAGCTGCGCGGCGCGCGCATACCATTTGAAAGCTTCTTCGTCATCACGCTTGAGACCGTGGCCGATGGAATAGACATAGCCCATATAGACAACGGCCGGCAGGTAATCCTGATCCGCTGATTTACGGTACCAGCTGACAGCCTGCGGAATGTTCTGTCGCATGCCAAGCCCCGTATCAAGCATGTAGGCGAGATAATATTGTGCGCGTGAATCGCCCTGGCCCGCCAGACGCGTGAAATGTCGGGCCGCGAGATCGTTATCGCCATAATTAAAAGCAGCAAGCCCCGCTTCGAAAGATGGACGAAAGCCCTGTGCCTGAGCTTGCTGCACCGGCACGGCGCAGAGCATCAGGACGATCAGAAATGCCGGCAAAAAACGGGGCAGCGTCATCGGAGGGAATATCCTGAAAGGGACACGGAACTTTTTACAACTGCCAAGATAATACGTCCGCGCAAAAGTTAAAAGCCTTTGCGTGCGCAGCAGGCGCTTTTCGCACAAGTTTTTCTTGAATTTCAAGCCTCTGCCGCGTTTCGTAAATGAACCGCCGGTGGCCGTGTTATTCGGCCATGCCGATGGCCGCCATGTAAAGATCGAGCAGTTCCTGCTCTTCACGGCGCTTTTCCAGATTAGCTTTGCGCAAAGACACGATTTTGCGCATGATTTTCGGCTCGAATCCGGTCGCCTTGGCTTCGCTGTAAACATCGCGGATGTCTTCGGCGAGGGTCTTTTTCTCTTCTTCCAGACGCTCCACGCGCTCGATAAAGGATTTCAGGCGGGCACCGGAGACTTCGCCGCTGTTATCGGGGGTTTCTTTGGTTTGAAGATTTCCGTTTGCCATAAATATATACTCCCTCGATGCGGCTTTGCAATCCTGCGGTTCATGTGAGGGCGGCATGATACCCCCTTCGGCGCCAAGGTCAATATCGGGAATCGGCTGATTTACGGCTGGTCCGGCGGCGGCAGGATGGTGATCAGGCTCTCCGGCGTCAGCTGTTTTAAAACCGCCAGCAGATCGGCGTGTTTCAGCCCGACGCAGCCTGCGGTGGGCGTCCATTCTTCGCGGGCCAGATGCATGAAAATGGCGCTGCCCTTGCCCGCGACCACAGGATCGTCGTTATAGCCGATGACAACGGTCATATCATACAGATGGTCATCACGCGTCATGCGGTCACAGACAGCCGGATGGGGCAGCAGCACTTTTTTATTGTAATCCGCATGTGACGGATCTTCGCACCAGCCCGTATCCGGGGCGAGAATTTCAACCGGCAGGCCGGTTTCCGGCGGCGGCATACGGTCGGCGCGGTAAATCAGCTGACGGAACGGATAGGTGCCCACGGGCGTTGCGCCATCACCTTCTTTTTTATCCAGCGTGACGCCGCCGCGGCCAAGCGTGCAGTCATAGCGGCTGGCGCCGATAAACAGCATACCCGTTGTTGCTTCCCACGAAGTTGCGCGCACAATCACATTCATAACAAAGATGATGACAGATCAATACGCTCGGTCAAGTGAAGATCGGCAAGGGGCGGCGCGTAAATATTGATTGACCCTAGTGAAGCGAGGGGACAAGGCGGCCTGTCGCCGCAGCGGCATTTTGCGATTTTTTCAGTGCCGCATATTTATCCAGCGCCGCCATCATCTGCTGCGGTACAAGGCGGCTATCGCCCACCTGCGCCACAATGCCCAGATGCCGCTCATTGTCTGTCGGCGCAGAAGCAATTTGCTCCGGCAAGGTCGCCATTCTGGCAACCTGTGCCGGAGCATCTTGCGATTGAAGAACAGGGCTGGCCTCCGCCGGATGCGAGGCAGGATTTCTTTTGCCCACATCAGGTGCCGTTGATGACCCGGCACCCGTCGCCTGACCGGTGTGCGTCCGGTCAGCCGTTTGCGTGGGCGCGAGCATCCCCTTCTTCGCTTGAATGGCCGGTGATGCGGAGGGTAGGGAACCTCCGTCCGGCCCGTTGTTCCCGCCCGTCCGCGTGCGTAGGGTTGTAGGAGTATCGGACGAGGGGAATGCCTTGGAATCAAGCGCGGCAATTTGTGCGCTGCGCGATTCACGAATTTGTTTTTCAATATCCTGGCCGCTCTTGGCGATGGCGGTGCCACCGCGCGGCGCATCGTTCCAGACGATATCCGCCTGCTGTGGCTGCACCGCGTTATGGGCGGCAAGCATAACCGCCGGTGCGGCAGGCTTTGCGGGCGATGGTTTTTTATCACCGCCCGATACCATCGCCAGCATATTGCCGCCGATATCTTTGCCGGTTGAATTTTCGACCGCGGCATTCACCACACCCGCAGCAAGACCGACCGGCCCGCCAAACAGGGCGCCGCCCGCGATGCGCGCCACGGGGCTTATTTCATCGCCGGTGATATGCCGGTACATCGTGCTGATAACCGGAATATGTTGCAGCGGATTGATAATATCGAGCACGGTTTTGATAAAAGCGATAAACCCGCCGCCTTCTTTCGATGAAGATGCCGCGCGGCTCTCTGCGGCTCTGTCTGATTGTTTGACCATGCGATTGAAGTCTTCGGCGCCCGCTTTATATCCTGCGCCCGCCGTGCGTCCGCCGCCCTGCCATTCGGTGCGATAGACATTGTTATATGTCCGGGCACCCTGTGCGGGCGCGCCTTGCGTCTGTGCGATCTGGCTGGATGGTGACGACGCCATGACTTCTTTTTCTCCCCTTCGCCAAATAGCCTTGCAAGCACCATGCCATTTCCGGCGGGTGGAACGGCGCGGCACGGCATCCCTTTTTATGACCAGAAAACCCATCTGGCACGGCGCTTGCTTATATATCAGCGGGAGATCCCGTGCAGCCCTTGGCGGCAGGATCAGGGAAAACAGACTAATAGACTGAAAAACAAGGTAAAAACGATGACGTCAGTATCCTTGAACTCGGCCCTTAGCGGCCTGAAGGCAGCGCAGCAGGCGCTGAATACCGTCTCGGCCAATATCGCAAACGCCTCTACGCCGGGCTATACCCGGAAAATTTTGCCGCAATCGACGCTGATTGTGAACGGCACGGCCGCGGGCGTCAGCACCGGCGGGCTGGTGCGCAATGTCGACAAGACATTGATGAAAAGTCTTTTCGGCCAGGTCAGCACCACACAAAGCGCGCTGGTGCGCACAAATTATCTGGAGCGTGTGCAGGATTTTCATGGTGCATCGGAGCTGGAGCGTACCTTTTCCGCGCGCATCGGCAAGCTGTCGGATGCTTTTACCGCCCTGTCGTCGTCGCCCGATAATGCGATTTATCTGAACCAGACCGTACAAGCGGCCGAAATTCTGGCCAAGACGTTTAACGACTATACGACAATGATCAACGACCTGCGCGTGCAGGCCGAACGTGAAATCAGCGCCTATACCGCCGATCTTAACATCAGCCTTGAGAAAATCGCCGCGCTGAACCTGCAAATCGCGCAGCTGACCGGCGGCGGGCAATCTACTGCCGATCTGGAAGACCAGCGCGACACGGCACTGCGCAATGTTTCGCAGTATATGCAGGTGTCTACTTATATAGACCAGAACAACGTCATGGTCGTATCCACCAAGCAGGGCCAGCTGCTTGCCGATACCAAGGCGCAAAAGCTGGTCTTTAATGCCGCCGCCAATCTTACACCGACATCACACTATCCGAATGGCGGGCTGAACGGTCTTTATATCAATTCGACCGGCGGCACCGAAATTTCACAAGGCGCCATCGGTGGCGCGCTCGGTGCATTGTTTGAACTGCGCGACCAGACCCTGCCGCAATATCAGGCGCAGGCCGACGAACTGGCACAAAAAATGGCCGAGCGTTTCGACACGCTGGGTCTGCGTCTCTTTACCGATAGCAGCGGCAATGTGCCGGCCAGTGTCGCACCGCCCGCGCCTGTTACCTATAGCGGTTTTGCCGGTGATATTCGCGTCAACAGCAATATCGTCAATGACCCGACGCTGCTGCGCAATGGCACCAACGGCGCCGCGGTAAATGCCGGATCGAACAGCGTGATCAACCGCATCAACAGCTTTGCCTTTGGCGCGACCGCGGCGCAGAATGCGCTGGGCACAGTCGATATCACGGGCAACGTCTTTGCCGCCACCGGCCTGACACAGATCAACCGTTTGACCGGTAACGTCAATCTCGGCAGCTATACGCCCGATCTGGGCGCGGCCAGCAACATCACATTGCCCGCGGCGTTTTCGCTGACCGTTGGCGGCGTGCCGCAGAACATTGTCATTAACCCCGGTGATACGGCGGCCGATCTGGTGAATAGCATCAATACCGCCTTTGGCGCCGGCACGGCGGCGATCAACCAGCTGGGCCAACTGTCATTTAATACCACATCCGATATCAGCATCGCCGACGGCGTGCCCGGCATTGGCGCGGCGGGCATGGCCGATCTGGGTTTCAGCTTTGGCACTTTTGCTGCCGATAACCCGTCTTTCAGCGTCAGCGTCAACGGCCAGCCGCCCGTGACCATCACCATTTTGCCGACAGATACCGAAACCGATCTTTTGAACAAGCTCAATACCATCACCGGCCTGACGGCGGTGCAGGGCGCGGGCGGGGTTTTGCAAATCACGCCGAACGAGGGCGGCAGCCTGTCGTTCCAGAATGTTACCGGTACGCCCGTCGGCGCGCTGGGCGTGACCATCAATAATGTGCCGCATCCTTCGTTCCGTCAGAACAATCTGGGCCCTGCCGGCAATCTGTCGTCGGGATTGCCTGCCAATATGAGCATCAGCGACTACGGCAAAAACCTTGTCACGATGCAATCCGAAACCTATAACGCAGCGCAAAGCGCCTATGCACAGGAAGAAAGCTTCCTCTCGACGCTGGACGCACGCAACAGCGCAATCAGCGGCGTTGATATCGATACCGAAATCGCGGAGCTGATCCGCATCCAAACCGCCTATACCGCCGCCGCCCGCATTATTTCGGCCACCGAACGCCTGTTCGATGACCTGCTGGCGGCCGTGCGCTAATTTCAGGGAGAAACCGCCATGACATATACCCCCGGCATTTCATTTCTCGGCCAGAGCACCACGCAGATCGGACGGCTGAAACAGCTGAACACGACCCTGTATGATCTGCAGCGCCAGCTGACCACGCAGAAAAAATTCGACAACATCAGCGGTTTCGGCGCCCAGGCCTATAGCGTGCAGAAACTACGCGCGGATAAAACACAGCTGAATGCCTTTTTGACCAATATTTCGACGGTCAAAACACGCGTTCAGGTCATGTCATCGTCGCTGCAACAATCGTCGGACGCTGGCCGCCTGATGGTCGATGCGGTCAGCACGTTTTACAAATATGGCGCCACCGATGTTGATACTGTCCGCCTTGTGGCGCGCCAGCAGCTGGATCTGATGCGCGATGTGGCCAATCTTGAAGTCGACGGACGCTATCTTTTTGCCGGAAACGCCACGGATCAGGAGCCTTTTTCGAATTACGGCCAGCTTGACCTCAACATGCAAAACCTGCTGGGCGACTGGCAGGCTGGCAGCATCACCACGGCGCAGCTGATTGCGTCTTTTGATGCGCTGTCGGATACCGATCTGGGTTTTAACCCTGCGCTGTCATCGGCGGGCAAGGTCACCACGCAGATCGACAAAAGCCTGAACATCGATTATACGTCGATTGCAACCGATAACGGCATGAAAGACATCATGCGCGCGCTGGCGCTGGCCGCCAATCTGACGCCGGTTGACCCTGCACTCGCCCCGCCCGGCCCGACGCAGGCCGATCAGGACGCCATCATCGCCCATATCGTCAACGTGATCGAAGGCGGTACAGCCAAAACCGACCGCGGCAACGCACAGCTGGGCGTGCATCTGGCTACGCTGGAAACGTCGGAAACGCAGCATCTGCTCGACAGTGCCCTTTTTGACAAAATCCTGATCGACAAAGAAAACGCCGATACCACCGAAGTCGTCGCAAAAATCCAGTCGCTGCAAACGCAGCTGACATCGTCATACGAAATCACCAGCCTGACCAGCAAACTGTCGCTGATCAACTTTATCTAAAGCCAGCGCGGCAAGGATTATTTCGGATTGATGTTAAAGATTTTGGGGCGGCGTTTATTGGTATTGGCCGCATCGGGTGCGGGTTCGGCCGGTCTTTGCTGCGGCGCGGTTTTCATCAGATAGTGACGGTCTGACCAGGTACTGCCTTGCAGCGTTTTGAAGCCGACCAGTTTTGGCGCGCCCTTGGTTTTCGGCTCGACCGAACGGCAACCGTCCCGCGTGACACGAATGACATCACCGTTATCTGCCGTCAGCGTTTTCTGGCCAGTTTTTTCCATCGCATCGGCGCAGGACGCGCGCAGCTTGGCATCGCCATGCACCGGCATGATGGTTTTCGGCTTGGCCATTTTCGCCATTTCAATCAGCTCGGGCAGGCGGGCATGCGCCTGTGAATAAAGCGGCGCATCGGCGCGGGTCAGGACCTTGATGCCTTTGTTTTTCAGGCTGGCCATCAAACGTGCATGCTGGCCTTCCTGCCCCGGAATAACGGGGGCGCAGAACAGCACGATATCTTTTTGCGGATCGAGCGTCAGACCCGGATGATGCCCGTCTGCCGCGCGGGTCAGCGCCGCCCCGGGCGATCCTTGTGCGCCGGTCACAATCACCACGGTATCGCGCGGACGGCTGTCTTCCAGGTCGCGGATAGACCGCGGTGTGGACAGCACGCGCACATCGACTTTTTCACCAATCGAATCCGACAGTGTCAGCCCCGTTTGCTGAAGCGCCGACAAAGATTGTTCATGTGACCAGCCCGCCACCCATACTTTGCGTTTGTATTCTGCCGATACTTTGGCGACGGAGGCGACGTTTTCTTCAAACCCGCTCATCACCGCAATCACAAAACGTTTGCCGGGGTATTTTTCCATCAACTCGCGCAGGGCTTCGCGGACGTCTTCTTCGGTTGTCGGCACAATATCGCGGTCCGCACCGGTGGAATCGAGCAGCAGCAGGTCGACCGGCTTGTTGACGATACGCTGAAATTGCTGGTCATCAAACGCAGGGCCCCAGACAACGGATTGATCAAGCTTGAAATCGCCGGGGTTCAGCATATTGCCTTCAGGTGTTTCGATGAAAAACCCGACCGATTGCGGCGTTGAATGGCTGACCCAGAAAGCGGAAACTTTCACAGGCCCCTCCTGCACCGGTTTGCCGGGGGCGATCGTGGTAATCTGCGGCCATTCGGCAGGATCAAGGCCGGCATTCGACAGTTCCTGTTCCAGCCGTTTGGCCGTATAGGGCGTGGCATAAATTTTGGGCAGCGCATATCCCATCAGCAGCAGCATCGGCAGCGCATTCATATGGTCGGAGTGGTTATGCGTCAGAAAAATCGCATCGACCGGCTGCGCCGGTTTGTGGCTTGCATCGTCGCGGCGATAAAAATAATCGGCATAGTCGGGAATGATCGTATCGCAATCGGTCAGCGCCGGATCTTCCAGATGCCGCGGGTCGGCCGACATCACGCCGGCATCAAACAGGATATTCCAGGTGCGTTTTTCGCCCATGCTGTCGGTTTCGCTGTAACTGCACAGGCCGCTGTTCATACCAATGCGGTGTTTATTATTGCCGCCCAAAATATGCCAGTGCAGAGACCTGCCGTTATCGCCGTTATCACCAGAAGGGGGGACGGGTGGCAGCGTCATGGCGTCAGCTCCTGCCTTCTGCGCCGTGATCGGCGAAACACGGGGGTGATGCGCCGTCTCTGCGCGCGCTGTCATCATCGGCACAGGCGCGCTCGTCGGCGATGCGCATCCAGGTCCAGAGAATTTTGTCGAGCCACGGTTTGCCCGGCGGCTGAGGGGTATCGTTGAAAGCGGGGAGCGCGACGATCAAACGCCGCAAGGCTTCGGAGTCAAGCGCGAGCCTGTCCTGTTCGGGATGCGCCGCCCAGAGGGCTTCTGCAAGACGATCCTGATCTGACCAGGACAGTTGCATGACGTTGCTCCACGTTTTTGAAACTGGATGATCATACCAAAGCCCCCGCGGCTTGTCGATGCGCCATCGAACAATTGTTCAAGTAATTGATAACGCAAAGAGAATATCACCCCCGCCCCCAACCCTGCACCGCAACAAAGAAAAACCCCGCCGGAAGGTGATTCCGGCGGGGTGATTTATCACAATTATCACGGCCGCACGGGCACCAGATCCAACCTAGGTTTGGGGATACGGTAGTCAAGCTGCGCCGCGTAGGCGGCGGCTTCAAGAAAAACCATATCTTCGGTACGCTTATAAAAATCATTGAGCTGCTGTAAGCGGACAGCATTCATCGTGCCTTGCTCACGGACAATCTGAGCCGGATTTTGGATAAGGCGAACAATGTATTCTGGATTATGAAACCTGTCTTTTGTAACAGCGTGCATGATCTCTGCATAGCTTGCGTCCATCGACTCTGTCATCGGTGGCAAGCCCGCGGCTTCGCGCACATCTTGGGTATCTACGCCGCTGCCACTCATGCGTTGCCCAATCATCATAGCGACAGAGTTGTAAATTGCGTTCTGGCGCGCGATCAATGTGCGCTGTTGAAGAAAGGCCTGCTGCCCCGGCGGAGTATCCATCATGTCACCCGGGATTGGCCTTTGAGACTGAGGTGAAAGCATATACTTGATAACAGCGTCGATCACAAGCTGGTTATCCGCTGAGGCGCTATCTACTGTCAACTGATCTGCCCAAAGCAAACGAGGTAAATCGACGTGACGTCCAGCAAGATCACCCGCTGTGCCGTTACAGCCTTGGCCCCCTTTGTCAGGGTCACAGAAACGCGAAGTATACTCCGCCCATCTTTCTGCTTGCTCGGCACCGGGGCCGCGCGCGCCTGCGGTGCCAGCAGCATTCATGCGCCGGGGCTGCGAATCTTTCGCCAGGGCCCGCGCAGCAGCGCGGCCCATACGTAGCGCTCTGGTCTGTCCTTGGGCAACGGTATCAATCTGGCAGGTCAGTTCATTCTCCTGGTAGCGGCGGCGCGCTTCTACTTCTCGTCTCTGCAACTCCTGCATGAATTCATTCTGGGCCTGAGCATCAATCATAGACCCGAGCACACGCGATTGATCTATCTGCGAAGCATGCAACTGCGAGGTCATTTCTTTTAGAGCCGGCTCAAAATGTTCGCGCCACCAGGCTGACAGACCTTCCCGAATGTTTTGATCAAACTCTTCAAGGCGCGTAATCACCTCGTTCTTGGCGGTCTTGGTGATTTTATCTTCGATAAAGTTTTCTTCTTGCTCAATAAACTGGTTAATATCACGCGCAATATTCTGCGCCATCTGGTTAAATGTTGCGGTAGCTGTAAAAGGGTTCTCGCACTGCGCCTGCGCTGCGCCTGGCAATACCATGATTGGCAAAGCCATCATAACAGCCAAGACCGTATACAAGAAACGCGGCTTCATATGATTAATTGCCAACTGGAACATAGCGCGTGCCCCCTTCTCTTAGCGGACGAGATTTTTTCTCGAGCAAGTTTGCCGTTTCTATCGCATTCGCATTCGCAATTCTTTCTGTTTTTTCGTACATACGATACAAAAGCAATAGATTGTATGCCTGCAAAAATACTTCTTTCTGCGAAACGCTGGTTGCCCCGTCTGTCAAGTTGACATAGTAGGCAGGATCCCACAACTGCTCGATAATTGACTGACGGATCTCGCGCTCTGACGGCCTTGCCGAGGCATCGGCAATCCCCATACGCTGGCGCATCTGCTGAACTTCTGAGGGCAAGCCGCCATTGCCCGGCTGGCCCGGTGCGCGTTCTGATACGATTGAAAAGGCAAGCGCGTTGATTGCATCCATTTGAGCCAAATAAGCGCGATTATCCAGCCGGCTTTCCTTACCCATAGGCGAAGTAAGAACCTCAGGGTTAATTGTTTCAGGTGGAATATAACTCGTTATGTTGTAAACCAACTCATTAACCGCAGCTAAGGTATCCGGGTTTGCCATGTTGATCGTTTCGCGGCCGAAGAGCGTTACGCTCGGCATGATATGCGCATTTGGCGATGTTGCAGACGCGCCGCCGCAGGCCGTATTCCCGCTGTTCGCCAAATGGTCGCAAAACCGGTTGCGATAGGTTTGAAACCGGTTATTGATCACGGCGCCTGTTCCGTTGACAGCCGGCGTTCCCGGCATCGCATTACCAAGGTTGGACAATTCCTGCGACAAAGCGGTACTGGCAGCCTGCGCCGTACGGCCCGCTGTCGCCATGTATGTCGCCGTTGTATCAAAACGGCAAGCAGCCTCTGTGGGGCGGAAATTCGCATGCGCCTCGATCTCTGCTCTCTGGAAGCCGCGGGCAGTATCGGTCAAATTACTACTATCGAACAGGTTGGACATTTGCCGTGCCTGATCACTTACCCCGGCGTTTAGCTGTGTTGTCATGGCTTTCAGGGCTTCTTCCCAGTCGCGCCAGAAGCGGCGCATGCGCTGGTTAATGATCGTTTCCATCCCTTCCAAAGCGGCGAGCAGTGTCGCGCTGGCTGCCATGGTTCCTCCGTTGTAGGTAGCCGTAAGAGCTGTGACCATGGTACCGATGGCAGTGGTCTGTGCGGTAACCACAACGCCCGCGGTAATAGCCGTTGATCCCGGAACCTCGCATATGACCTGCGCCTGCGCTTTGCTGCCAAAGCCAAAGGTCAAAGCCGTCGCGACAAAAACAATCGTCAGAGACAAAAGAAAGTCTAAAGATTTTTTTCTTCGAATCGTTTTCATGCGACCCCTCTCCGGATCAGTTACGTACAGGGCTTACGTTATCAATTCTTGGCAGCTTTACGTCATCTGCCAAAATAGAGACCTGTACAGCCAAAGTTAGTGTCTGACGCTCCAATAGCTTGTGATAGTCATGCAGCAACATCAGATAGAACGTAGCCATGGACAGCTTTTCCATTTCCACGCCCGTACGCTCCATTTGCAAACCATTTGCAAATTTGCCGCTATTGAACCGGTCAACAGCGATTGCGTTTATGACCTCACGATAACTCGGGTTATCTGAAATCTCGGACATAGGTATGCCAGCCTCTTCGCGGAGCTCTCTTATCCACGTGCCCAACTGCGATCCCGGCATGCGGTCTCCGATAATCAGCTGCGGCACACTGCGCAAAGCATTATATTTGGCCAAATAGTCACGACGATTCAAAATAATCTGGCGCCCTTGGGGACCTTGCGCAACTTCGGCATTAATCGGATTCGCCATAGGCACGCCAATCAAATTTTCTATATTTTCTTTAATCGCCCGCTCATATACATCTCCGCGGCTCATGGCAATCGGGCTTGCCGGGTCAACCACGTTGTAACGCACCACAGTCGTAGCGGTGTCATCATCCACAGGTATTGTCAATTTGTTGTAGATAAACTTTGTGATTTGCGTATCCGCATTGTGGAATTCGGCGGGTGACGGTACGGCACCGCAAACGTTAGTTCCACCGTTGGCAGCTGGGTCGCAGAAAGCGGCCTCGTATGCCTCGTTACGAGAACGCAGATATTCACCTACACCACGGGCACCCTCTTCGCCCATAACCTGTGCCCCTGTGTTAATGGCTTTTGTTTGCCAGCCTTTACGCATCGCCCGGGCAAATGTTTTTCCACGGCCCGCGCCGCCCGTCAGACCCGCCGGGGGGCAAACGTTATCGCGCACAACACGCGCAGTGCGGCTTTCACTACGCATCACGGCCGTATTGTGTTGAGTAGAGTGCTCTGCGTCGACTGAGGCCTGATAGCTTTTGTTCAGATCTGCGTTTGCAGTGTTCATCTGAACCGTCATTGCGCGCAAGCTCGGGTTCAGGTTGTAGTGCCACATAGTCTGCCACCATTGGATCATGTTCTTCTCAATATCGTTTATTTTTTCAAGAAGCTTCTGAACCATTGTATCGACAGCCAAGCCCAATATGTTCTCAAGAGCGGTAGCGGCAGCCTCCAGCGTGGTATTAAAAGAATTATAAATTGTATCACGTATGCCACTGGCTGTGTTGGTGGGCTCACAGGGCGTCACACACGTTTTACAGCAGGCGCATAACCCGCCTGCTACAGTAACGGGGCCTGCGGTTACCTGCGCATGGCACATATTGTTATAAGATGTCACGCTATTGTAGCCCGACGCAAAACCAAGCGCCACGACGACCAACATAGCGAGCGTCCCCGAAAATATGCGTGATGCGATTTTATCGACGCTATTCTTTTCTGCTTTCATTACGGCCTCACAGGTGTGCTTTCTAGCCTCGTGTTCATTGGCTTATTCTCAGTGATGTTCGTCCCTACACGCGCGGCTAATATCAGCGCATATCTGTCCAGAAGATCTATGTGATCTGACATTTGCATGGCCTGAAATGCCTGTTGAATTACAAGTTCACGGTTATTGTTTTCCGGCTCATCAATCTGATTCACGCCAATCGTACCTGCCCGGAAACGCTCGGCCATCATTACTTCCATGACTTCGTTATGGCTGGGACTATCAGAAAAGTTAGACGGATCAATACCTGCCGCCTCACGGATCGGATTAATAAACGAACCCATATTACTGCCCGGAACACGTCGGGAAACTATGTGATAGACAGCATCAAAAAGCACCTGCCGGCGCGCTTTGTAACTTTCACCCTGTAGAAAAATCTCTTTCCCTTGCGGGCTATCCAGGATCTGACCCGGTATGGGCGCCATGGTGACGGGTTCAATGATATTGATCAGCAGATCGTCAACGACTTTTCGCGTGTTGGCATCGCGAACATCAATTGTGTCTTTCATAAATATTTCGCCGGTCACATCAAGATCTCGCCCGGCCAAAGGACCATTAGCTGCGCAACCAGAAGCACCGCCGTTCATGTTTGTTTCACAATAATTCGTCCTGTAATCGTCCCACCGAGCACGCTGATCGGCGCCGGGGCCATTTGCGGCGGGCGTGCCAGTTGCTGCACCAGAGCGTGCAAGACGTGCGCGCGGCGCCGCTGTACCATATGCCCGGCGGATATTGGCGGCAGAGGTCATGCCGCCCACAGCCGTCGCTCCAACGCAAACGTTCTCGCTTGGACGCATTGCACGGTGCGTTTCGATCTCAGTGCCCATCAAGGCCATATTCGTTCGATTCGCATCAAAGCCATCCGTGTATTGACCGATCAGATTAGACTGATCCGAATCTGCAGTGTTAAGCTGTACCGTCATTGCCTGCATTGCTGGGCGCAAGTTATAAAGCCAGAAAACATCGAACCAGTCGTTAAGATTTCTACCGACTTCTATAATTTTCGCACCTACAGCTGCGGTAAAGCCCGCCATCGCTTCAACGAACTTTGCGGTCACAAGTCCGGTAGCCGTTACCAGCCCTGGCACTGTTGTAGATGCATTAATTTCAGTAATTGCAACGCTCATGCCGCCCGTTTGATCTGTGCAAATGCTACATGCGCACTGGGCTTGCGCTTTGCAGGATGTTCCGACGTTCAGCGAGAAGTAACCCGCCGCCATAAAAGCAACAACACCGAGGACTGTGAGGAGTTTTTTGACTGAACCGAAAGCTGTCATATCCCGAGATACCCCTGTCACGCACGCCTCCGGACGTCTCCGGAGTCGCTGGTTGGCACAAAACCTTATTCCTTTCATTCTATCACATTTATCTAAAATGTGATATATTTCAAAAATAAGTATTTATTTCAGGAGTTTACGAAACGCTTACGGCGTCAGGTCATAAGATTTGACCACCAAGACTCTGGGGCCGTCCTTGCTCTGATGCAACTGGCCGTAAGGTTGCGGACGCACAGCGGCGAATTGGTCCAGCAATTTGCCCACTGCTTCGTCATAAGAGCCGGCGTAGTTTACATCGCCCTTGAGCTTATAGTCATAATCAATAGACCAGTACAGCTCCACATTCGCGGCTTCCGACCAGTTTTTCAGCGTATCGCGCAGGGTGGCGCCTTTTGTGCCGCCCCAGGGAGCGCCCGCTTTTTGCGGCGCGGCGGCAACGCTGGGCTGCGCTGCTTGCGGCGCAGCCGGAGCAACGGCTTGCGTTTCAACCAGCGGCACGGGCGCGGCGGCAGCTTCCGGTGCGGGGCTCATCGTATGATTCATCGGTGGCGGCACGGCCAGATCAGCCGGCGGCGTGCTCAGCGGCGCCTGCGTTGCAGACGGCGGCAAAGATGTCACTGCAACGGGACGCGAGCCTGCCGTTTCGGGCGGATAGGACATTACGGCCTGCTGGGTTGCAGCGGGCGCGGTCGCCGCAGGTTGCGAACCTGCTGTGCGGCTATCGGATCCGGCATCTGCGCGGGTGCGGCGAATGGTGACAGGCTCGCCCGACGGCGCGGGTGCGGCTTCGGCTGGTGCGGGCGCTGCTTCGACTGGCGCGGTCTGCGGTGCCGTCAGCGAAACCGGTGCGGACATGTCATCTTCATACGGCATGTTCGACATTTGTGCAGCAGCCTCTGCCGCCTGCGGCGACAAAACGGCGCTTTCTGTCGAGAACGGACCGACAACAATAACATTGCCCTGCTGCTGGTAGCCAAGCCCCTGCGGCGCAAGCATATCGTTCAGCACGGCTTGCCAAGGCTTGCCGCCTTCCCATGAAACCATCACGCCGGGATTGACGCCCGATGCGAATGAAAACTGATGACCCGCCGGCGCGACTTGCTGAAGCGCGATCACAAGCGGCAGATCGCGGCCAAAACCGGCAACCACATCACCGGAGAACTCGGTATGCACGGGGGTCGGTGCGGTAGCGGCAAAAGGAGCGAGAGCGGGGCTGACCGGCATGGCGTCAACCGGTTCTGTCGGTGCCGCAACAGCGGCAGGTGCCGGCGACGCGCCTTCCCAGGAAATGACGGGCTCCAGACCCGACATATCGTTTTGTACCGGCGCGGGTGCAGCTTTGCGCACGGGCGGCTCCAGCGGTCCACGCCATTCAAAACCGGCTTCGGCTTGAGAGCTGAAGCAAAGCAGCGCGACGCCGGAAACGGCGAGGGCGCGGCCGAAAAACTGCATAAACGAAGGCGTGTGTTTCATCGTAACTGTCCTGCTGTGAAGCGCGTGGTGAAAAAAGCGAATGTAATGTTATAGTCCGAAAAACCCGTAGAGATCAACAGTCTGTCATACCGCCGCGCAGTTGCGATAAACGGCAGCTGTGATCAGGAGCCGGTATCTTCCAGCTTGCGCCGGCGCGTCCATATCCAGCCCGGGCGTTTGGTGCCGACCAGCCAGACACGCAGCGATCGCAGCGCCGCCGGAAACGACAGGCCCTTGCGCTCCAGCACATAGAAAACCATCAACATCGTTGCCATCAAGCAAAGCGTCCAAACACGGAAATGCACCAAAAGCAGCGCGACAAAAAGACCTGCGCGCGCATCAAAGGTGAAAAACCGTACGGTTTTCATAGTGTTTCGCCAGTGCCATGACTGGCCGCCTTCTTCTTCACCTGACATATTTAATGCCCCCCTCCGTGTCCGCCGCCACCCGTACTGCCGAGGTCTTCGTCGTCACCTTCCTGCTTTGTCCCTTGCCTGTAAATCAGGTAGTGACGCTTTTCGATCAGGCCAGCATCAAAAGCATCTCTGGCGGCCTTTTCCATGGTTTTGCCATATTTCGGCACCATCTGCATAAGCTCGAGCGGCCATTGGTCGAACGTCAGGCTGAGCAGACGTTCACGGATTTCTTCGGTAAAGGGCATATATTCGCGCAAAGCCACACGGCCACCACCAATTTTCGGCACCAGCGTTTGCGTCACCACCATGCGGATGGTTTCCATCAGCGCGAAGGCACGCTCGGTACGCTCCGATGGCTCGAAGGTCGAGACCATACGTCTGATCGTCGCCGCCACGCCGGTTGTGTGAACCGTGGCGTAAACAGTGTGGCCGGTCTGGCCGGCTTCGATGGCGGCGGAAATTGTTTCGCGGTCGCGGGCTTCCCCCACCAGAATAATTTCGGGCTTGCGGCGGAGCGCATTTCGCACACCGGCGGCAAAACTGGGCAGGTGACGCGGAATTTCCGACTGCGCCACCAGCGAGCGTTTGGACGTAATGGTATCGTAGGTAAATTCGATTGGCGCTTCGTAGGTCAGCATCTTGCCGCAGCCGTGCAAACTTTCGATCAGCATACGGTTGCCTGCCGCCAGCAGCGTCGACTTGCCCGAACCGGTCGGGCCGGTCACCAGTACAAGCCCCTGACGCGGTTTCCAGTTCGCAATAATTTCTGGTTCGATATTCAGCTGCTTCATCGTCGGCGGTGCGGAAGGCAACGTACGCATTGTAACCTGCACGCCATCCCGGCCATCGGCCAGAATCGCCGTCATGTTGACACGAAAACGCGTGCGGGTAAAACGGTCGGTCATGACCTCGTAGGACAAATCGATGTCGGCGCCGCCGGCCAGAATCGCCAGCGCCTCGGTGCCGTAGAGCCTGACGAGAACCGCCGCCATATCTGCCGCATCAAACGCGCGATAGGTCGACGGATAAAGCGTACCGTGAATTTCGCTGTATACAGGACGGCTGGACTGGAAAGTAATATCCGACGCGCCTTTTTTTACACACCACAGCAAAAAAGGGTCGATGTGATGCTCTAGAAAGCGGTCCGGCTCAGAAGGCCATGTTTCCTTGAGATCGTCGACACCTCTTTTAAGGAGGCTTACCGGTCTGCCGGCTTCCATAGTTCCCCACCTGTCAGGAATTGCGAAGGGCCGGTGATGCGCAGCGCACGGTCGCCCACACGCATTTCATTGCCGCCACCGGTCACGCCGCGGTCTTCGTGCAGCGCATACGGCTGCGAAATTTTACCCTGCGCCAAAAGCACGCGATAACGCACCATGCCGTTATAATCGGCGGTCAACTGGTTAAGACCCGCTTCGAAAGAAGCTTCGGCCTGCAGGAAACCTGCATCCCAGCCCTCTTTCACCCACATATTCCAATTGCTTTGCTCTTCTTTATTTTTTGGCCACAGAACGCGCGGCGGGGGCGCAACTTCGCTGACGTAATTCAGAACCAGATACTGGCGCCAGTTACGCGACGTTGCGACAATCTTTGCTTGCTGGTTGATTTTGAGAACCTGATCGGCAACAGCCGCTTCGATACCGCCTTCGGTGATCACCATGGCATCAAGCGCTTCTTTGACAATCGGCGGTTCAATCAAAAGACCCGACGGCGCCTTGACGAGCAGCGGGCGGAAATCGAACACGCGGTCGAGCACGCGCTCGTAGCCGCCCAGACGTTCGAGAATCTGGAAGTTACGCTTGGCAAGGCCGCCGCGCGCACCGTAAGACAATGCCGCTTCGCGCTGCGCATCACGGCGCATGTCAATGGCAATTTCTTTGGCGATCAAATCATCGGTAATTTCGGGCGAAGTGCCGTGCGTTTTGTGCACCTGCTGAAGATGGATCATCTCCGGCGGCGTCTTGATGCCGCCGAGCGGGTTTGGTGTTTCTTTTTTCTTTGTCAGACCAAAAAGGCTGAGGTTCGGCTTGGCTTCGTCGGCAAGTTTTTGTGCCTTGTACGACGGGCTGTCGGGGTCAAGGATGTCGCCGGTGTAATTGCCGCCGCCCATGCCGGACATCGCGTCAATGCCGGGGACAGTCCCCATCGGCGCCTGGCCGTAGGGCGTGCTGGGCACCTGCTGCATCGGAAAAGGGCTTGCGCCGGCGGATGCCGCCGCTGCCTGCTGGTCAGCCAAAGCCTGCGCCAATGCATCGGGCGTGAGCGACTGCGCCATCACCGCCGAAGACGTCATCACGCCCAGCGCCGCAACAGCACAAACCGCCAGAAAGCTGCGGCCTACCGCGGTAAACTTAACCACCGGAAACTGGGGCATAGTTCAACTCCACAACACGTTGTTCGGGATCGACGACGATATTCGCGCGCAGGCCGGCCTGAAGACCGATATCACGCAGAACCTCGACAACCGATTTTTGTTTGGCCTGTACCGACACCACAACAGGGGCGGGCGGCATGTCGCCATTCACTTGGAATTCGTAACCTGCGCGGTCTGCGAGGCGCTGGGCGATCGGCTCGATCGGGCCGACCCAGTCAACGGAAACAGTGCGGCGAAGTTCTTGCGGTGCGTAAGGTGCAGCCTGCACGGCAACGCCCGGGTTGCGCGCCTGTTCGACCGAAGCCAATGTATGCAGCGCAGAAGAGGCCTTGTCGACCGCCGCCGCGAGACGCAGGCTTACCGGATCGGGAGAAGCCACCATCTGGTGGTCAACTTTCGCGACCGGCGCGCAAGCAGAAACAGCGAGCAAAATCGCGCCACCGAGAAAAGAAATTTTTTTGTTCATGAGAGTTGTTCCATCACTGCCCGAAAAGAGGGAAAGACATTTTGCGTGGATTGATCTTAACCATTTTCAAGCGCAATGCAAACAGCATGCTTCTGTTTTCAACATTTTCTCTGCGCTATCTGGAAATTGGCGCCAGGCAGGCCTCACCGCCCTCTGCAGGGGCATTCCCCTTGGGTCGCGGCCGCCCGCTTCACCAAGGTTACGGTAGAGCCGTTAACCAAATTACAGCGGGCAGGTTAACCCGGATTACGGCGGGTCGCCGCTGTCGTTCCGGCGGGGCGGGCATACGACAGTAGATCTTCGGGGCTGCGCACCAGACGGTAACGCTGCATCGCCTCCATGACTTTGGCCCGGTAACGGGTGCCGTGATGCGGCGTTGCCGAATGGTAATAGGCGATTCCCTGATAAAGACTGCCGGTCTGGTTGATCTTCTTGCGTAAAATCCAGGTACCCACGCCGATGTTGACACAGGCGTCATCGCGCACCAGCTTGTGCGCCACATCGCGCGAAACGCCCCAGTGGCGCGCCAGCTCCGGCATCCAGATCGTATTGATCTGCATCGGGCCCAGATCATGGGTGTTGTTGGTGTTCTTCGACGCCATGCCCACGCGCCCGCCTTCGACATGCAAAATGCCGAGAATGACGGAGGGCGGCACCGAATAGGTCTGCGCCGCCGTAAAAATGCAAACTGCCAGCGCGTGCGCCGTCATCATGCGGTGAGGTACTTTCTGCCTGTGGCGTCGTTATCCATTTATCAGTTTCTGGCCAGCTCTGCCTGCAAGAGCAGCATATTGCCCGGCTTGCCGGCAATAACCGTCAGTTTGCCGTCGTCAGGACGGCGGTAAATTGTAAAGGGTGCCTGCGGGACATTAAAATCGCCGAGCAATTTGCTGTTCGCGGCAATCGCGGCAATCGCGCCGTCGACGATTTTGGAGGATGCCAATGCCTCTTTGTCACCATTGATATAGTCAGACCATGCCGTGCCGGGATCCGAGCTGGACAGCAATGCCGCGCCACCATCACGGTTGGCAGGCTGCGCGCCGAAGGGCACCAGACGCACTTGCAGCTTACCTTCTTTCACCGCAGGCTGCAGCGCTTTCCAGTATTCCTGACAATGGTCGCAATTGACGTTCATCATCATGTAAAGATAGGGCGCGTCTTCTTTGCCGGCCTGCACCCAGGCGGCGCGGCGCTCGATCATTGCATAGAAACGTTCGGCTTTTGATGCCGTGCTTTTCGGCTCTTCCGCGCCCGGCATGGCTTCTTGCGAGCCTTCCATCTTTGCTTTCAGCGCGTGCAGCTGGCTCATGGTTTCTACCTCGCCCTCGCGGTTGACAAGCTGGCCGAGGACAAGCCCGCCCTCTGCCGTTGTATAAGCCGTGCGCGGCGATAGGTCTTGGCGCGTCAAAAGCCAGCCATCCAGACCAAAAGCATGGCCGATAAATTCGACTTCGCCGCCATCAGCCTTGAATTTTTCCAGCTCGGGATGGCGTAGTTCATTTCGCGGGGCAGCGGCGGGCACAGCGGTTTGTGCCGTCGGCGCTTTTTGCGCCAGCGCGGGCTGCGGCAGACAGAGCAGAGCCACAAGCCCCAGCAAGGCAAACGCACGGCCCGCAGCGCGATGCGCGGGGCGACCGGAAACGCGGCAGAAAATAGGGCTGGAGGATAAGGCGGTATTCGCGGTCTTCATGCTGTGGCGTTCCCCTGTCGAAAGCTTTGGATATCTTTCAATATAAAGCCGCGCATCGCGGGCGGCATAACCCGCCAATTAGCGGGCAGCTTTGAAGATTAATCCATTCGGCGCAGCGGGACAATTTGTTTCATGCCCCCGCCGCAGGATGCTCCCTTTTTTATTATAAACGATGTTAGGTTAAATGCCATAATGCAAAAAAAAACGGGCGTGATGGCAGCCCGATAAACGCCAGAACCTCCCGAACAAGGGCAGGCATCCGCTTGAAAGCCCTCGCTACAGGCGGAAACCGCCGCTGGGCCCGCCGCCGGGTTTTTTGCGGTTTTTGATGTTCACAGACGGGGGGAGCAAAATGTCCTCCCCCGTTTCGGGCACGGCCGCTGCGGATACGGACGGGGCGGCCTGCCCCTGTTTGGGCGCGCCGTCGGGCATGGCCTGCATCAAAAGCCCCGTGATTGTGTCACGAAAAGACACATCGCGCGTTTCTTTGTTGAGGTCAAAAGCGGTGCGCCCGCGCGAGTCTTTCAAAAACAAATCCGGTTTTTTGCCCAGCACATAGCGCACGCGCTGCGGGGATTCTTTCCAGACCGCACGCATCAGCGGTGTCTGGTTGTGTTCGTTGCGCGCATTGATATCGGCACCTTTGCGCAGGCACAGATCGATGCGGCTGGTAAAATCACTGGAATCCAGCGCGGCAAACATCTCTTCATTCACAATGCGCTGCTGATCGGGGGTGATTTGCTGTTTGTTCGCGCTCATAGGGTAAACCCTCCGTGGCGCGGTTTATTGCCGGCGCGGCGCACAACTGTGACGGGCTTCATGACCTGAATGTCTGCTGCGGCGGCTGTTGTCTTTGCCGGCGCGGCTGCCGTCTGTGCCGGTGCGTTTTGCGGGCCTGTATCAGGCATTTTCGCCATCAGCGCATTGATGATTATCTGGCGCGAGCTACTGTTTTGATCAATGTTGCTGGCCAGCTTGATGACCATATCTCCGCGCGCATCTGTGGCCAGCGGATTAGCGCCTTTGCCGAGCCAGTATTTGACCATCACGGGCGTATAGGCTTTGACACTGACCATCAGCATGGTATCACCCGCATCGTTTTTAGCGTCGATGCGTGCACCGGCAGAAATGAGAAAATCTGTCATCTCGGATGAAAAGCCGTTTTGTGCGCCGTTGAATTGTCCCGTGCATCCTGCCAGATGCAGCACAGGGCCGGACACACTGAAGGTACGGCTGTTATGGAGGGATGATTTTTCCGTGACCGGAATACCCGCTGCATGGCAATTCGGATCCGCGCCTTTTTGCACATACAGCTTTGCATGCGCAAGGTCTTTGCTGCGCACCGCTTCGATCAGCAGGTTGTTGAGAATGTCCTGTTGCTGGCTCATAGGGCTTGGGCTTGACCGTCCGGATTAAGGGTTACAGCGCGGACGCTTCATCGCTTTGATGAATCGCTCTGCCGCGCCTCTGGCCAGAGACTAGCAAACCTGTTTATTTATGTCAATTATAGAGCGATGCCAATTTGTTATTTTATTTCAGCCGTTTGACGGTATATCCGCTGTCGAACGGCGGCGAACGGCCACGGGCTGCAAAACCTCGATGCCCTTTTCCGGAGGGGCGGCGGGTTTGCTGACAGGCGTGACGGTTTCGGGTACGCGCAAACCCAGATCTTGCGCCAAGGCATCAAGCCCCTCGTAGCGGTCACCGCGCTCGGCCGTGCGCTGCCGCATCGCCGCCATCAGGTCGATGATTTTTTGCGGCCGCGCGGCATCGGGATAGGACGTACCGCTGGCATCGCGGATGTCGAAGATATATTTATGCGTCTCGGTGCTGATGTGCGTGTAAACGGTGGTGCGGCGCGGCTGGCCGTCGCGTTCCCAATCCACCGGTTTTGCAACAAAAACAGACCCGCCCGGCTTGGCGCGCAGTTCTGCGGTATCGTCGCCGTGCTGCAGCGTCACGATATCGCAGGGCACGGTCTGGTGAATGCGGTATTTGGGGCGCACGCCGATGACGCGGACACGGTGTTTGACATCGGGATCGGGCGCGGCACGGCCTTCAGCCATCACATCAAACATCAGCTTGCCCCAAAGCGGGTTCTGTTTGATTTTCTCCTCTGCCGTCAACTCTGGCGGGGCGGGCGGCGCGGGGGGCGGCGGCGCGGTGCGGCCAAAAGCAGCCAGCAATTTTTCACGCAGCGTGTCTGTCCATTGTTTAATCATCACAGACTCCGAAGAAACCTTTGTTTACGGCACTATCATAAAGCGCAAAGATTAAATTTTCATAAACTGCGCATCTTGACAGCGGCCAGTTCGCCGCCTAAACACGCCCGAGTGCTTTAACAAAATTTTACGAGAAGGTTCAGGATCATGAAGGGACGCAAACCCGGCATTTCCCGTTTTCGCCGTGCATTTCTGGTCGCCGCCGCTGCGGTCGGGATCACCGCGGGCAGCGCGGGTATCGACAACCTGCCGAAAGACCCCGTGACCGACACCCATACCATCGTCACCTTTAATATCGGATCGGCCGAACAATACGGTTATAACATCTCGCCGTTTGACCAGATGTGGAAACAGACGCTGGGGATGAAAAGCGAAGCGCAGCGCGACCTTGATCTGCTGGCCGCGGCGCAGGACGGCGACAGCTGGCGCATCCGCGCACTGGCCGAACATGGCATCAATACCGAGGTTGCCGGCGCAAGCGCCCTTGCCGCCGGTGCGGGCGCGGGGCATGCCGATGTCGTGCAGGCACTGTTGAAGGCGGGCGTCAAAGCCGATGCGCAAGTAAACGCCGCCTTGATTGCCGCCGCCAAAAACAACCACGCCGCCATTGCCCTGACCTTGCTTGAAAACGGCGCCTTTGCCGGTGCGCGCAGCAGCGATGCGCTGATCTCTGCCGCTGAAAACGGCAATAGCGCGCTGGCACGCGCCTTGCTCGCGCGCGGTGCGGATGCAAACGCGCAGGGCGGCGCGGCGATGCAAGCCGCGCTGCAGGGCGGTCATGCCGATGTCGCCGATGCGCTGTTGTCGGTCACGCGCACGGTGGCGGTCTTTACCTCCCCCCCGCCCGACCCCTATAGCATCTGGACAGGCGGCCGCCCGTTCGACAACCACATCAGCCCGAACCGCTTTGGCCCGCCGCCGTTTTTCTCCGGCTATGACGACGGGTTCAGCATGAACTTCACGCTGGTCGAGCGTCCTGTCATCGACGTCAATGCCAACCGCGGGCAGATGCTGTATGACGCGGTTTACAAAAACGACATCGCCATGGCACGCGTCCTGATGAAACACGGCGCAAATGCCGATGCACAAGGCGGCGCGATCAAACAGCTGGCAAACGAAAGCCGCAATACGGCGATGGTCAACCTGCTGAACGGCAATACGCCCGCCGCGCCGTTTATTGTGCCGCCCGGCTTGTAAATACCGGTCTTTTGCGCACCGCCGCCGGATTAAAGGTTTTTCATCGCGGGCGGGTATGGTATACAGGCTTTATGACTGCACCCTATACACGCGCCGCCCCCTGCACGAGAGGAGAGCCGATCAGATGCATGCTCAAAAACCGCCGCAAAGGACGCTTATGACGAAACAACCGTCCTTGCCGGATGATGCGCTGATGACCATCGATATCGTGGATCAACTGACCCCCGCCGACCTGAATGATCTTTGCGATGCCACCGATGCGGCTGTCGAAGCCGGCGGCGGTTTTGGCTGGGTCGTACCGCCCGCCCGCGAAGTGATGGAGCGGTACTGGAAAGGCGTCATGGTTGTGCCGGAGCGGCATTTGCTGCTTGCACGCATCGATGGCAGCGTTTGCGGCGCCGTACAGCTGATCGAGCCCAGCCGCCACAACGAGGCGCAGGCTTTTAGCGCAACCCTGCTGGCGGCCTTTATTGCCCCTTGGGCGCGCGGCCGTGGCGCGGGACGCAAACTGACCGAAACCGCCGAAAAACTGGCGCTGGAGATGGGCTATAAGGTTTTGCAGCTGGATGTGCGCGAAACGCAGGCCGCCGCCATTCACCTGTACGAGTCCATGGGCTATGTGCGCTGGGGCGTCAACCCCGCCTATGCCCAGATCGGCAGCACGCTGGTTTCGGGCTATTACTACGCCAAAACCATCAGCCCCGTGATTGCCGCCGCCGTCAAAGCGTAACACCAGACCCCGCCCTGCCGCGGTGCGCGGCGGACGCCCAATGCCGCGGTGCGCGGCAGACACCCAATGCCGCGGTGCGCGGCAGACACCCAATACCGCGGTGCGCGGCGATGTTTCAAAACATCGGGCGGGGGCCCCTGTGCCGAAGCGCTGTTTTTAAAGGAAATTAACCATTTTTTCGCACCCTGGCGATGATACGTCGCCCGGCACGGCGGCATGTTTTTTTGTTATTTTTCAAATAGTTATGCTTCAGGCGCGAGAATCAAACGCCCGAGTCTCGGCGAATTTTGCCCTTGCTGCAGTTGCAAAATAGTTAATAAAAATATTATGTAAACTATTTTGAAACAGAATTACTGAAAATGACTCTGTTTCATAATAAAATTTGCTCCCATCACGTTTTTCTGTAATTTTACCTTGATTATCTGCCCGTCCGGATTTAACCTGACTTTTACTTACGTAAACGATTATCCAAAATAAAAAACAGAACCCCTGCTCTCAAGGAGGCCTATATCATGGCGTATGAAAACGAAGACAGCTACCACGGCACACGATTTTTGCTCGACGCGAAAAATTCCCGTCAATATGGTTTGCGTTATGACCACGGCAAAGTCGCCAAGCCGGTACATGTCTTCGCCGAAGACGAACGTGAAGCAGGCTTCAAGCCCAACGAAACCATTTTCGCTTTTGATGATGAAATCAAAACCACGAGCGAAAACGGCAAAAGCCGCCTGAGCACGGTCGTCTACCAGATCGACATTGGTCCCACTGGCGCCCCCGTGCACCTGAAAGAGCTGAGCGTTGATTACGATGTCATCTTCCGCCAGAACGCTGCGGGCGAATTCAGCATTGTCTACAAGCTGAGCCCCACCTCGCGCGATGCGGTTGCAGAACGCGAATTCGGCGCCGGCTTCCCGCAGGAATTCAGCGAAGAAATCGACCCGCGCGACCCCGGCCTGAAGCGTGACAGCATCAACAATTCCGTTTCGATCGCGCCGAGCCTGCTGAGAAACCTGTCCTTCCCGCCGCACCACACCGCGCGCGATGCGCATCTGGCGCGTTTTGCCCTGGAAGGCAGCGGCATGGACAACACCAGCGTCATGCCTTCGCCGCAGGATATCCTTGACCAGTCGCGCGGCCAGACCACGCAAAAACCGGCCAGCAACCAAAACAACAACCCCGATCCGCGTCCGGCGCAAAAGCCCGGGACCGATTTCAACCGCACCGCGACAGCCCGCCCGCCCGTACTGGAAAAGCCCCGCATTTCCGACAGCGCGATCGAAGCTGTTATCCGTCAATACTGTGAAGACCTGAGCGCCCGCGCGGCAAACGGCCGTCTGGATCCCATCGTCGGCCGTGATCAGGAAACGCAGGACTCCATCAAAATTCTGTCCCGCCGCAAACAGGCCAGCCTGTGCTTCACCGGTGATGCCGGCGTTGGTAAAACGGCGATGTTCTCGGCTGTTGCCCAGTACATCGCGGACGATCAGGATGTTCCCGACAGCCTGCGCGGCGCGCGCGTTCTGCAGCTTGACCTGCAGGCGATGAACGCCGGTGCGAAATACCGCGGTGAATTTGAAGCCAAGCTGAAGCCGCTGATCGAAGGCCTGAAAGAGCGCGAAGGCTACCTGAACGGCCGCAAGGTTATTCTGGCCATCGACGAAATCCACTCGCAGCTGACCGCCGGTAAAGCCGAAGGCGGCACCGATGCGGGCAACATGATGAAGCCCTTCCTGACCTCCAAGGGTATCGCCGTCATGGGCACGACCACGCTGGAAGAATACCGCAAGCACATCGAAAAAGACGGTGCGCTGGCCAGCCGCTTTGAACAGAAAAACCTCAGCGAGCCGGATCGTGACGCAACCCTCATCATCCTGAACAAACTGTGGCCCCTGATCAAAGCACACCACGCCATGGCCGAAGATCTGGCGCAGGAAGACATGGAATACATCGTCGACATGACGAACCGCTATGCACCGAACGAAAGCCAGCCCCGCAAAGGCGAGAAGGCTCTCGACATGGCGGCAGCATCGGCGAAATTCCGCGGCTCCAACGTGATCGAGAAGCAAGACATGATCGCGGCTGTTGCGCAAATGTCGAAACTCTCTGCCGACTTCCTGAACCAGAGCGACCACGAGCGTTTCCTTGAAATGGAAAAAGAGCTGCCGCAACAAGTTCTGGGCCAGCCCGGCATCCAGAAAGTTGTCGATGGTTTGATCGGCTCGCGCTCCGGCCTGAACGATCCGAACCAGCCCTGGGGCTGCTTCGTACTGCAAGGTCCGACCGGTACGGGTAAAACCGAACTGTGCAAAGCGCTCGCCCGTTACCTGTTTGGTACGGAAGATGCGCTGATCCAGGAAAACATGGCCGAATACAGCGAGAAGCACAGCGTTTCCCGTCTGATCGGTGCACCTCCGGGCTATGTCGGCTTTGATAGCGCAGAACCCGCCCTGACCGAACGCATTCGCCAGCGCCCCTATTCGATCCTGCTGCTGGACGAAGTCGAAAAAGCGCATGCTGATGTATTTAACGTCCTGCTGCCTGTTCTGAACGACGGCAAAATGACCGACAACCAGGGCAAAACCGTTCTGTTCAACAACGTGATCGTGATCATGACGTCGAACCTGGGCGCGAAAGAAGCCATGGCGGCGCTGCAAAGCGGCGGCAACAGCGGCCTTGCACTGGGCGAAAGCACGCTTGAAAAATCGCCGGAAGAACAACAGGAAATCCTCGCCAAGATCTATGAGCGCGAGCGCAAATCCTTCTTCCGTCCGGAGATGGTCAACCGTATCGAAGAACTGGGCGGCTTTGTTACCTTTATCCCGCTGGCGCCGCAGGTTATCGAGAACCTTGTTGACCGTCAGGTGGATCTGGTTTCCAAACGGATCTCTAACCCGACGGGCGCAGGCCTGAAAGATGTCAAGCTGGAGATCACGCCGGAAGTAAAAGCACAACTGGCACTGGAAGGCTACAAGCCCGATATGGGTGCACGCCCCCTGCGCAAGGTCATCCGCGAGAAGATCGCAAACCCGCTCGGCAAATGGCTGATGGGTCACAAAGAAGAACTGGCGACATTCGCCGCTGCCAATGGCGGTGCGAAACTGGTCATCAGCGCACTCGGTACGGATTTCAAACTGGAAATGAAACCGGTAAAAGAACCCGAACTGGTCGCTGCGCCCGCCGCAAACGACGACGCTGGCAAAAAACTGCGCAAACCGCGCAAATCTGCCGGCAAAGATTTCAACGCCTGATCATCGGGGCTTCGGCCTTGATGTGAAACTGACAGGGGCTTCCTCACGGAAGCCCCTTCTTTTTTGTCTTTCCGCGGTTTCTTCTTCAGGCTTCGGGCTGGTGCGATAGTCCTTCTTCGCTGAGGCGTCCGGCGGTCTGCCGCAGCTCGGCATCTTCCAGCATACAGGCAATCAGACGATGGCCGGCGGCTTCGGCAACGGCACGCGGTGTTTGTCCGGCGCGGTTGCGCAAAAATACATCTGCGCCCGATTGCACCATGGCGCGCACCACATTTTCCTGTCCTTCGCGCGCCGCCCAGGTCAACATTGTATCGCCATGCGGATCAGGCGGACAGGCCGGCGCGCGGCGCGACTGCAAACGCGGCCCCGTATCGGCAGACGGAATACGCGCCAGCAAATCTTTCAGCGGCTGTTCAAACAATGCCACCAGCGCGGGGTTACCGCTGCGCAGCGCGATGTCGAGCGGCTTGTCGCCCTCCTTGTCATCCAGCGTGATATCCGCACCCGCGCGGATCAGCATGGACACAATACCGACATGCCCCAAAAGCGCCGCCTGCGCCAGTGCCGTGCGCCCGTGGCGGTCCTGCAAATCCAGACTGGCCCCAAGGCCCAGAAGAATTTCGATCATCACGCTGCGGCCTTCGCGTGCGGCGCAGATCATGGCGGTTTCGTTATTGTCGCCGCGCGCGTTGATCTGCGCACCGTCGGCCAGAATATGGCGCAGTGCCGGTATATCGTCCGCGGCGGCCGCTGCCAAAAACTGCCTGTTCAGATTGTCCTGATGAGATGCCGGATGAAACGGCGTTACCGCAGCGACCATGTCTACACACCCTTTTTATGTGCGGCCTTCCTTTTTTAAAGACGGATTCGCCGCTTTGTCCCTTAAGGAACATTATAGAGGGCAGGCCTTAAAAATATGTAAAGCCCTGATTTTGGCTATATTTTAAACGGTGTTCAGATGGAGAGAGCCGCCGCGAAAACAGGCGGTTAACCGGCTTTAGGGCCGCCCTTGCCGGGTTTGTTCTTGCCGGATTTTTTGGCAGGCGGGGCGGGTTTCTGACTGTCCGGCGCGGGCAGGTTGTCGTTGGCCGGTTTCCGGCCCTTGAATTTTTGCAGACGATAAGCACCCCAGCCGAACATTCCCCCGGGCACGATAATCGCGACGATCAGGATGCCGACCTCTTTGGGTTTGCGCAGATCCTTCAGCGTTTCACCCGCCGTGCCGCGCAGGTCGTCCATCGTCAGATT
>JBKBWZ010000004.1:0-156570 GCA_046314385.1 Alphaproteobacteria bacterium
ACTGAGCAACTAGATTATTCAGCTTCTTCTGCTGTTCTGGCGTTAAACCTCCACCAGAAACCTGTCGTTGCTTAAACTCAAGGCTTCTTTCAAGCATCTCGCGGCGAATGTAGCGGTGGGGCTGTACACCCCAGGCTTCAGCCCACTGTTGGCGTAATTCCGCCAACAGCATCGGAGCAACGTCGTTATTAGGAAGCATTTTTTTCTGCATGTATTAGACACCTCATCTGTGTCCATACACGCTCCATTCGAGAAGGAAGTCCAGTTAATCACTGCAGATGTGCGACATATGTTAGGAATGTATAGGGCCATCAAACTCTCAATAAAACGTAGAAAGATTCCATAGACTTAGCTCCAAAAGATAGACTATTGGCTCTATAATGGGTCTAATTTAATTAAATAAATTCAATTAAATCAATATGTTATAAATAAAGCCGATATTGGGACGCCAAAAAGTTCAATTTTAACTTTTTCAACTTGAACTTCGTCCGCATGTGCAGTAGTCTCGAATCATAATCACAATAAGGAGAACGGTATGACCGATACACCCACCCGAAGCCCGCGTTACCCCCTCTGGGATCTGCCTGAGGCGATTAGCAAGGCTCAAAAGATTTATGATGCCAACAAAGCGTACGCAGCTGGTCAGGACGTCGTGGCGGTTTCGATCGGCTATAAAGATTCGAATAACGGCGCTTACAAGAAGACCATTGCTTGCCTTGGATACTATGGCTTGGTGAATGTCAGCGGAGGCAAGGTTTCGGTGGCTAAGGAATTCGTGTCGTACTTATTTGCTCCAGACCAAAAAACCAAGAACGGTTTCTTGCTTAACTGGATGCGGGGACCGCAAATCTTCAACGCCTTGTTGGCAAAGTACGCTTCGGACGGACTACCATCTCAGCAGTCTATTAGCTATGCCCTGATGAACGAGCATGGTTTCACACCGGAAGCGGCAGACAAGTGTACGGAGAACTTCTTGTCATCGTACCGCTTCCTTACCGGAGTAGGTGTGATTATTGACAGTGCTGCCACTGACTCACAAACCGATGGAGAGGACATAAGCGAAAGCGTCGCTCCCGCTTCAACGTCTCCTGTGAATAATGGAGGGGCGAAGCCGCCGTCTGCGCTGGGTCAAACAAAGCCGTCCGTCAATATAGACGGCGAAAGCGACACTATACCGGTGCGCTTAAAAGGAGGACGAAAAGCGTACTTGGTAGTGCCATATCCATTTTATGAAGCTGACCGCGATCAGATCATTCGAGCCCTGAATACCGTCGTAACTGATGACGAAAGCGAAGAGATGGATGAAAAAGAATAAGGCCTCCACCAGGGAGACCTTAAACATAGGGCGGAAACCCACCCTGCTTTTTGACGATTTCAGGATAGTGGGCCCTCAATCTAAAGTCAAGTACCCGACGTTTCCTTGGGAGCTTGAGCAACTATGTGCTTAGGAGGCACAACCACATGACTGAAGTAACTTCTAAAATCAGGCTGAAAACGGGGAACTTTGAAATCGAGTATGAAGGAAACATCACCGATTTTAAGACGCACCTGACGGAGATCTTGGAGACGGTTTCGGGCTACTTGCCCGCGGCGGCGGCCTCGACACAACAAGCTCCTATCGGCACTGCAAACAATGTTGTTCCCTTTGCGAGCGGCCAGCTCGAAGCCACCACTAACACAATCGCGTCGAAGCTGGGGTGCAACAATGGGGTTGACCTCATCAAGGCAGCCGCGCTGCAATTGACCCTCGTTCAGGGTAAGTCAAAGTTCACCCGCCAGGAACTTATTGATGAGATGAAGACGAGCTCTTATCACAAAAGCTCATATATCAGCAATCTGACTTCATATCTGAAGACGCTGCTGAGCAATGGGCTCTTGAACGAGAGCCAAAAAGATACCTACTCTGTGAATCCCTCGCAGCTTCAGCAACTGCAGTTACAGGTGGCTTAAAGAGAATGGCCACCCCTATGGGGGTGGCCACCCTCTGGCTTAAAGATTATAGACATGAAAAAAGATGATCTAATAAAGATAACTGAGCAATATCATTATCAACTCGTCGCATGTAAGAACACCTCGCGATCTCCATACACGCTCCATTCGTAGAGAAAGTCGAGTGCTTTTGTCCAGATCTACGCATTATCAGCCTGGGCAATCAGCTTTTTCGATTATATCTTTTTCCACCTTTTCAACCCCTTTAGGAGAAAGATACACAATCTCGTCACTCTCATTATATTCAATCAATTTTTCTCTATGTAGCGGCCTCAGTACATCACGTCGAAAGTTCGATATATGAGAATGTTCAATCCAATCAAATAACTCCTCTGCTAATGCAGAACTCTCCGGCGATGAATATAATAGTAAGAGGACTTTCTTCTTCATACTCATATCCGGTTCAAGCACGCGATGTCTGCCATCTATCGCCCAAATAAATGGAAGAGTTTTGGCAGCAAGGGAATCTAAAAGGCTTTGCGCGTCTTCAATGGGCAAATTGTGATAGGTCCGTAAAAGTTCACACATGACCCAATCGCTAACCCTCACAATTGTAGCCATATCTATTGAATTCGCTTCAACATCACCCCCAACATGGCCAATCCCCCGCTTTCCTCTCATCGTGTATAAAAAAACGAGAGCTCTAGGAATGATGATTCGAAGGCTTTCAGGAACGCTTGGGGCATTTGCTTGGATAATAACCCTGCATGCATCTGGGAAATTCGGAATATGCGTTCCAAAAGGTACATTATTTCCGGAGGTCACATGCTGTAAAAGACGAATTACGCTTTCACAAAACTTACCAACGCTAATCCCAACAGAGTCCATCTCATTTGAATAAGATGCTTCAATCTGTCGTTTCTTAATTTCTTGGTAAGCGTTTATAATTTGACTGCGATACTTTGCAGGCACATTCGCTAAAGCTTGTTCAAGTAGACTATTTTGCGTCGACATACTCATACTGGCCTTTGTCATTCTGTTCCCGCTTTAATAATCTATTATGAACCGCCCGTCGAAGGGGGGTTGATAGCTCTTGCAAAATATATTTATGCGCAAGTTTTTTTTCACAGTGGTTTTGGATATCCGAAATTGAGCGTGGCTGAGAAAAAAAACCCTCCTCAGAAAGCATAGATAGCATCGCGCCCGGTCCCGGCCGCCCACTCTTCTTTTTTTGAGAGCCTTTTTTCTCGTGCGCAACAGGTGAAGACGTAGAAGTCTTTGGAGAGGCTGGCTTATTTTTTCCAACGGGCTTTTTAAAAATTTTAGAGGGTTTATTTCTCACAGATGAGAAATTTCCTGCATCCAAATAATCTTCCCCAGGCTGCATTAAGCGATATATAATTCCTTTTGATGTAGAACTTCTATCTACTTTATCACCCGCATCATCTAGTGCTTGCGTTACAGCTTGGCGCGTGGTCCTCACTCTAAATTTATCTGTTAACACCATCGCAATTTGACTTGCTCCAAGTCCATCCACATCGTAGTCGCTAGCAGCACGCAACAAGAAAAGAGATCGTTCCAACACCCTTGGGGCACTCATGACCTGTGGATAAGCTGTTCGATTAAGTTGTTTTAATAAAATTGCCACAGCATCTTGATTGACCTTATCTTCTCTTGACAGAGCGTCTGATCGCCTTGCTGCTTTGCGTTCATCAGTATTTGAAGATGACCCTTTTAAAAGTGAGTCGAGCGCGCGATTAAAGGCTGCTTCGCGTAAATCCTTTGGAACCAATTCCGCAATTTCTGCCGCTTGCTTAATAGCATCTTTAATGTCAGTCATAAGCTCTCCCAGTTTTCAAATGGCAAAATTAAATAGCATTTATGTAGGCCACGAATATAACATAAATGCCATAATATTCAAGCCGTCCATTATTTTCCACAATTTAACGTTATCAGACAGCTTCTAATTTCCAGGCTCTACAGAACGCAGGGCATGCAAAAAACTCTTAAGCTAACTCTCAGTATTGAAACCTATCCTGCAGATCTTTTCGATTTACGCTCGACTAAGACGATTTTTTAATATCCCGCTGAACCAGCATTACATCCGCTGCCTTATTGGTTCCTGAAAAAATAAGTTATTATTTATCACGAAGAAAACGGCTGGCATACAAAGTACACAATTCTCCGCTGTGTTTTAAAAGATATACGCGTGTGTAGTTTCGATCAAAATATTCGATGTTGTCTTTTTTTCCATCTTCACGGCGAATCTCCACTTGAATAATAAGGTCCTGTTTGAGTCTTTGTAGGTTGTCCAACAGGCGACTGGTGTTTGCTATTAACCGCTCCCCATAATTTGCCGCTTGTTCGTGCCTATGTTCCCGGCGATCTCCCCACACTTGGGAGAACAAAACAGGAGACCCGCCCTGTCTCCAGATACGCTGATCTAGATCCAGTTTTAGCCTGAGTAAACGGCGTGTTCTTTTAGAGGGCTGTAATCCCGGCCAGGAAACCTTACCTGACAAGAGATCAAGCTTATCAAGCCCAGCCTCATTCTGCCGATCGCTAGCCCACCCATACATTTTATGCTCATTGGACCTAAATTCTTCATCATCATCAGGAACAAAGTAATCGTAGTGATTTATTGAGGTCTGCAATCTCTTTAATAAATCAACAGACCCAGAAGGCGAAATGGCCGCAGAACTGATAGATATATTCTCGACTAAGCTTCCTTCTGACACATTCCATGAACCCCGAAGAACCATATCATTCTCTAGGCTGCCTCCAATGAATAGTGCGTCATCAAAATCAGCCGGGATAATTTGCCACTTCCATTCCTGGTATGCTTCATTATTCATTGTTTCTTTTTGCCAGCGCCTATTCTCCAGAGGAATAGCATCCCTCCTATCTGCAAGCCAAAATCCATCTTCTCTGGTTAATAAATGCCCCCTGAGCCACTTAGCCCAGCTTTGCTGCCAAGTCTCTAGTACCGCTGTAGGCTTGGTAGCAAGAAGGCCAGCAGCTACTGAGAATATAGCGTGATAGCTGAGATAGAATGAAAGAGTGTCTACCCCGGGATAGGCTCCACCATTGCACATGGTGTTTTCACCTTCATAATTCCCACGCAATTTACGTGGATCTTCATTCCATTTCCCCGTAGTTTTATTCTTTCCCTCTTTTATAGCCCAGTCTGATATAGGCTGCGCTATTTCTTCATATGAGAGATTGAATGCAGTAGACAAGGGCCCAATCCAATATCGATCAAAGTCGTGGGGAAAATAAAATTCAGTAGCTCGCCACGCATTCATATTCCACCCCGTTGGCTTTTTTCGTGGTTCCGGCGTGAACTGGCTAACATTAACCTCTTTTAAAAGGCTGATATCACCAGCAGAGATTATATCTGGGTATGCTTGGCCGATCGCTAAGGCTGCTTGTGCTGCAAATTCTTGGATTAGGGCATGATGAGGGGGTTTTAAAGACCATTGCAGAAACATATTGGTATGGGCCACCAAGGAATCAGGAACTTCTTTGGCGGCCCTTGCTAATGCAACCATTAAATACAGGCGGGAATGCCAGCAGTAGAAGGGAAGTGTTTTGTCTGTAAACGCAGGCAGGACTTCTATGTCCATTAAGTTGATAAGCTCCGCAACAACACCTGAAGCCTTTAAGCGGCATAAATGAACCACACAATGTGCAGCTTGCCACCTTAGCTTTGCTCTAGGGTTAGCCAGCAGAACGTAAATAAAGGCAGCAACAGCGCTATCCATGTCTTTTGGTGGAACAAGGTCTTTATGCCATGGCCCATCAGCGTCTGTATCTCTGACCTCTATATCTACCCTTCCGAGGGCATATTCGAGGGCGTCGACTGCATCTTGAGGCGTTAGTATTCGTGAAATTTTATGGGCAGCAACAAATAAATTTGAAGCATTCAGTTTTTCTACGTTATTTGCTAACCCCTTAAGCAATGAGGCCATTAACGCCTCATTACCAATTGAACCCAGAGTGCCCATCTTTTCCAGGTCTTTTTCCAAGCTGTATATACTTCTACAAAAAGCCTGAATCCTGCTTTCTATTAACTCAAGGCAAACAGCCCGTAGTCCATTCTGTACAGATACCCTGTTACGCCATGAAACCTTTGCGTCTTCTAGCGCACTAATAGTGTTCCAAAGCTCCAGCTCCGAAGAACTGGCAAGAGCCCTTAGGTGGAAGACCTCCTGATCTCGCGGAACCTGTGCAAGCATCCGGTTAAACAGCTCCTGAATAGGCCCGTATGGCTTGGATTTCTTAACCTCACGAACTGCAGCATCAATCTCTGCTGTATTAGTAAAGGTCTTACTGCCAATAATCCCTCCCCAGTCAACAACCGGAGGTTCTTTATCCGCAGACAGATAATCATCGTTGCTGTGGCGCTCTCTAGAACCCTTTTCTTTATGGAGGCCTATAATCTCCTGAAGAGTTTTATGTGAGAGGACATATTTATCCGCTATGACTTGTAGCTCTGAGGCCTCCTCCCATTTTCCATGAATACTTATATCCCTAACCAGATGCTGAAACATATATTCTTTCTGTTTTGCCTTGTGTAACAAGGCATCAGAAAACTCCCCTATGCCCCATCTTCCCTTAAAGGACAATAAAGAGAATGCAGCCTCTGGCGAAATCAAATCATTTTTTAACAAGAACGAGGTAAGAGATGGCAGCATTTCTCTTATCCAGCCTTTGTCCCGATCAAGCCAACGGCTTAATACCGCAAAACCTGATACAGGACAAATCTTTGCAATATTGCAGATCACCGTGTCCCAAGGAAAGTGATCAGGAACATGCTCACTCACTACCTCGGCTGCCCTAGCATATTTATACGCAAGTTCAGGATTCGACCCCGATACCTCCCCTGCAATTACAGCCAGGTTTGTAATACTCTCCCATCGGTTTATAAGCTCATCTCCAAAGCGATTAACTATCTCCAAGGCATCACCGAAATATGCAGCAGCCTCATTTCTGCTCAAGGCCAGCATGGCCCTTGCCAAATCTGTATAGCATTCAGCTCTTTGTGTCGCATCCCCCCTATATTCATCGCTGTCATCTTTTACGCACTTTGCAAAATCATAGGCCTTCTCATGTGCGGGGGTATAGCGTGCCATTGTTCTGGTCATGGCTGTTTTTCGTGGAATAAAAATAAAAACCTTTGTTTCCCTGAGCCATACCTCCAGCTGATTTATAGTGCCTGTATTCGCCGTTTGGGAGCGAACCAGGATATCCAGCCACAAAGGAGCGATTTCATTCACTACGCGTGTTTCCGGGTGACCATATCCACGATAATTTTTTGTAAGGGCGAGTATCCTGTCGACTTCATCCTGTACGGGCACATTGTCTTGCGTGATTATTCTTGCTCTTAGTATGTACCAATGAAGCAGTGTTCCGATGACCTCTTTAAACTCCCTGAAATCTGAATTATGCCCCCTCTGATTTTCAGGGATTTCCTTTATTTTGTCCGGGGCAATATCAAGTAGCTGTATCTCCTTCCCTTCAAGGGCCGCCTTAAGGCAGTTAAATCTGAGGATGGCATCCCGATCCCTACTGTGATCAGATGAATAACCGTACTGGGGAATTTCTGGCATATACCTGTCAAGGAGACTTAACAGGGGTTTCTTGAAGGTCTTTATTTGTGCTCCAGCCTCTATGAGCGCTATAATTCCGTCCAGAATATTATCTGGATGGAAAGAATCTTTTTCCCGCTCGATTTTCTTTGTCTTGAAGAGCAAGGATAGGGCTTCCTGTATGGCTGTCTCAGGCGGGATACGGGATATTTTTCCGACTTCATTGGCAAGCGCGAGGGAGAGATAAAGGCTTTTCTTAGACGCCAAAGCGGCAATTTGGTCTACCAAATCAAAATGGCCGGCGTCTATCAGGCGAGATATTACAGGCGAGCCCACTTGAAAAGAGACCGGCTTGTAAGTCCAGCGCAGCAGATACGCCATCATCTCTTTCGGGCCATGCAACATAAGATGGGCAAGTGCCATTGCAGACCTGTCGTGCGTGTCAATCGGCTGTGCTTTTTTCTCTTCCTGAGAAAGGTCAGCCCAGTGATTAAGCCATTCCTCGGCACAACGAAGCATGTTGCGGGCCTCTCCCTGACATGTCTCATCTCCCGCCAAAATGGGTGCTCCATAGGCAAATCCTGACCCCATCCATTCGCCAGCGTGATGCCTGAAAACTATTTCCTGAGCTCTCTTGGCACCAAAAAGGGTCGCAACCAAATCATGATTATCAAGAAGAATATCTATCTCACGGCTATTCCCTGCGGCCTCTTCCCCAGCTCTTATTGCAAGTTTTACCGCGTCTAGATATAGGTTTTCCTTTACTGCTGCTTTTAATGCAAAGTGGACTCGTCGCATTACAATGCGCCGTTTTTCTATCGGATTATCTGTAGGCAATGCCTCATCTCCCGAGGCAAGTGACATCAGCTTTCCAATCTGTCCTGCCTGCCAGAGTAGTTCGGGCAAGGCCATGGCTACATATGGATCTGATTTTTGTGGCTCTAGCGCATTAACCAGCTGGAGATATTGTGCTGGCTTTGCAAAATTGTCACGGAACCACGTGTCTACCGGCTCATCCCGGAAATGAAGGGCGCCATCCAGCTCCATTAAGTAGCGGCCTATGTCCGAGATAAAGCTGCGAACTAGCGCTTCTGATACATTAGCTGCTTGGGCCAGCGTTTTTATTGGAACCAAGGGAGGCAAGGCAGCGAGCGCAATGCATAAAGTATCTATTTGCGTTGGTAATGCAGAATCGCCTTTAACTTTCGCGATGGTTTTCTGTAGCTGGTGCGATATTGTGTCTTCCACGCCTAATGGTTTTGGCCCGAAGCTGGACATCATATCCTGCAAAGAGCCTTCTGAAGATAAAGCATTGGCCTGCACCCTCGGGTTGGCACTGGACATACGATGAAACTCCCTAACCGTCTGGTCTGAGGCTTCAGGATAATGACTTCTCAAAAGCTGCGCGGTTTCCGATAACTCGAAGGGGTGTAATGGTAGCTGTTCAATAAAAGGGGCAGGGTTCAAATGAGAGGTGACGCGCTCAGTTCTGGAGACAAATACCAAGCGACAATAGGCGGGCACCTGCACATTCAGCAGGTTCTGTGTGAAAGACTGTGAATTAGGGGCCTCTAACTCAGCCCCCATTTGAGAGTTATCTGCTGCATCCAGCACTACCAGTACCAAGGCATCTGGCTTAAATTGCCTGATAGTAGCAGCAACTTGTGTCAGACGATTCAAGAAAGCGGCAATATACTGTCCCCTATCCGCACTAGCAGAAGGAATCAGGGGATCACACAGCCCCCTGGACGAAAACTCGTTAACTATCTGGACCAAGCCACGATCATATTTATGCCTTGGATTGCTGGGATCCCTGTATAAACCGCCCGCAAAACCGTCGAAAACAACACTCTCAGATCCATCCGGCATAAGGGCGGGCAGGCGTAATGCCAAGGTAGATTTCCCCACCCCGCCAGAAGCGTGTATAATTAGTGCAGACTTAGCTTCAATTATTTTTTCCGCAATTTCCCCTTCTTGAGCACGTGGTATATATTTCTCAGGAAGCTTATATTCCTCTGAAGGCGGGGCAGGACGCAATTGACCTTCGGATACATTGAAAGCTGTAAGGACATCATGTCGACGCACAGGTTTTTTGTTATCTGTTAGAAGTCCCTTATCTCGAACAAGTTTTTCTAGGTTGAGAGGGGCAATAGTATCATATCCTGGTAGATATTTACTGATCTCGCCTTTGAGGGTCCATTCTTGGTCTGGTCGACTGGCCTCGTTTGATTGAAACCTAAATAGACTAGAAAACAGCCTAAATCTGCTATCTGATAATTTTGCAGCGGCCTTTAGACTATTTAGGGCGTTTTTCGCATGTCCTGTTTCCTGTCGCCCTTCACAAGCCGCTACCAAAGCTTTTTTGACGTTCTCAGAAATTGGCCGATTGGTTACAAAGAGATACTCCAGCTTCCCTTGAGTGACAGTTTCGCCATACTTGGTGCATTTTTCCTCAAAGTCTTGCGCAAAAGCCCCAAAGGTTTCTGCAATGCCGCTTGCGGGCCAAGGAGTGTGGTAATCGCTGGGAGAATACTTTAGCTGTGCGCGCACAATTTTACGCGCGCCCTCAAAGTCCTCTCCCCCATAGTATTCCGTGGTATCTGATTTAAGCGTTGCATCTTCCGCCGTGGCAGTATCATGCGGGCTAATCGATTCGACGCCCACAGCCTTCAGATCCGAAAGAGGGTTCAATAAGATTAAGCATCTTCTTGCCGCCCAAACTACGTGAAAAGCATGGCCTTCGTTGCTTGCTCGAACTTTATCTATGTCACCCTCGGGTAACGCCATTTTCAAACACACTTTTTTGTAAAAAATCCTGGAGAGGATAACATTTTTCGTTTTACCAGTAACTTCACCATTGCAACTTTTAAGTACGCAATTGGGCTTACGGGCACCACTGCAAAATATCTAAATGACCGCGCCATATTATGAAATAAATGACCTCTATTTTGCACTGCCTGAGTGATAACATACGATGTAGAAAGGATCAGATAGAACGCCTTCGGTGTTATGGCTACAGGGCTTCGGAAACATCTGATGCTAGCAATCTCTGCCTGAAGTTTCCTGCCTTCTCCATGCATCTAGAAATGTCTTAATGACCTCAGGGCAAGCATCTCCGTCTCTGGTTTCGATTTCTTCCAGCCTCTGACGAAACCGCGTACGATCAATAATATCATCTAAGCCTGAAACAGCAGCGCGAACAGTACGGCGTGTTACAGTATCGCTCATGGTGTGGGTCCATGAGTGAGAGGTGAAAATCTTCGCAAAGTGGGCAACCATCTCATCATTATCCAGTTTTGAAGATGTCCAGACCCTTGCCTCTGCACCCCCATCATTGGCGAACTCGCGCCAACGGAACAAAATGCTATGAAGGCCTCGGCACTGAAGGAGGCTATCATCAGCGGCGGATGTCCTGATTTTCTCTAGAGCCATAGGCACCAATTCATCCAAGTCCGCACGGGTAACAAGGCAGTTTTCTTCTGTTTCAGGCTCCCTTCCTTCCCTGGGGTGGTACCCCGAGTACGCGGAGGAAGTGAAATCAACGATCCACCCCAAGGACGCCTGTCGACAGGCCGCCATGAATATAGCTGATCTCTGAGGCAAGGAAGTCCTGTCCAAGGTCAGCTTCCTGAGTAACCAGTGAATTCTTAGCTCGTTACTCCCGACTGAAAATGCCCCGGCTAGATCGGCATCTGTATGTAGTTCATCCGCCAAGGCAAATACAGTCTCCAGAAGGGGCCGTGCTTTTTCTAAAGGGATATCCTGAGCATGCAAAGTCATGCCCTCCAGAAGAAGAGCTGATTTTGTGCCACCGGATTTCCTCTTTACTTGAAGCGCGGCCTGCAGCTTTGATCGAATGAATGGCCTATCTTCTGCTCTTCGTATGAGTTCATCTATCTCCTGCTGCGGCACGGCATCTGGACTAATTGAAAAGCGGAAGTATGAATCAAAATGTGATTTTGAGCATACTCTGCGCTGACGTTCCCATTCATCAGTAGACGAATAGTGGACATTGCTCCAGATGCTTTCTAAGTGGGGGAATAACCGGTAGAGGCCTCTCTTGTAGCGGGCGCGCGCCGCTTCCGGAATGGAAGTCAAGAAGACCTCATCGTATTTAGCCGCCTGATCCCTGCTTGACGCGTAATAATTAACCCCCTTTTCACAGAGAAGAAGCTTATTCTGGCGTAATGCGCGGTAAAGCTGGGGCTGGAACAAGCGTAATGCCTCCAAGGCCACGAAATCACCGATATCCACTTGCCCTGCTATAGATGGCCAAGTCACGGTAAGGGTGTAGCCTAGCCTTGTGGCATCCCTTGGCGCCTTGATCTCATGCGCAACGATATCATTAAACAAATTCATAAATCTGACTATATTGCTATCCCCGGGATGGCCACATACTGCCTCAATATGAGACAGCAGCTGCCGATGCAAATCCTCCTGCTGTGGCTCGGGTATTTCAAACGACGCCTGGACTATCTTCTCCAGATAATGCGGGCCCTCGGAAGGAAAACGCTCGGAAACAATCTTTTCCGCGAGCGGGCGGTCATACACGAGCAGATACATGACATTCGGAAGCCTGCCCACGGACTTGACAAGGCGGAAGATCAGCAAGGCTTCTTCCGGGGACAGGCGATCTATATCGTCAATAATGACAAGGAACCTTTTCTTCTGTTCGGCCAGCATCCTCGAAAGTTCAGCATGCAGTCCCTCGACGCTTTCATCCTGACTAATCAAGCTACCTAGCCATCCCATGGACCCCGAAGCGATTTTTCCCAAACCACCAGCCCCCATGGTTTCAGCGGCAGCCTCTATTATTGAGCCTGTACGGAGGAGCTGTGCACCGAGCTTGGGCATGAGCTTCTTAAATCTTTTAGAGAGGCTCGGGCCGATCCCGGCATATAAGTCGCGAAAAAATGCTAATGCCAGTGCTTCTTCCCCCCTGAACCACCAACAGTTAAAACGAATGATCTTCAGATCCCCTTTGTCAACCGCTTCCTGCAGGTGATGCAAGACAAGGTTAACAACACTGCTTTTTCCTGAACCCCACGGGCCATTCAGTGCAATAACAGACCCTACTGGAGAAGACATTTTTAGCACGCTCCGGGCCAGCGCCTGGGCAAACGGGTCTATACCAAAAAGATCTTCCTTGGGCTCCTGGATAGGCTGATCGTTATAATGTGCGGCGCTCATGAGAAAACCTCTATGTTATGGCTGTTTATGCTGCTGCTCCTTCCAGCTCTTTTAGTTCTTCCTTAGCTGCATCAATCAGGTCAATAAGGGGCATCTCTATTGCCGCAAGGTTGGCTTGTGGATAGTAACTCTCAAAATCGCCGCCTTCCGCGTGTATGGCGACAATTTTAGACAGGCATTCCATCTCGATTTCAAAAATTACATTGCTCAGCCTTTGTGCATTTGCCCAATAAGACTTGGATATGCCATCAACCGTGTAGACCGTGGAATGATGAAGGAAGGCAAGAGTGTCTTCCTCATCCATGCCCCTTTCCTTGACGAATTCTTCTATAACCTCACGATAAGCGGCAGAAGAAGTTTCTTCCCAATCCTCGTCATGGGATGCCCAGGCATCAAGTCCCCTATAAAACTCAAGCGGCTGTCCATTGTAGTCAACTTTAGCCTCATCGTTCCACGCGTTGCACATATCACTTGCATCATCCAGCAAATATATATGACGCAGTTTATTCGGATTAAATGCCAGCATTCTATTATTTAATGTTGATATGCAGAGCCATTCTTCGTCTTTCGCTATTTTTGCAAGAGCGCTTGATACTTCATTGGCCGTTTGTAATGTAATCGGGAACCATTTGACTTTCTCCTGCCCTGGAAGAAGAAGTCCGATGTGTCCCCAGAATCCATCCGTAATATTTTCCCGGCCGGCAAGTGAGAAGCATAGATGGTTAGTCGCTACTTTGTCAGAGAATGGGTTGACATCGAGCAGATCGTCCACACTTGTCGAAAAGATCATCGCAAGATCCCGCAGATCGCTCATGCTGGGCTCTGCCTTGCCGCTTTCCCAGCGCGCAATTGTCTGCTGCGTCGTTTTAAGCTTTTCAGCCAATTGCTGCTGCGTGTAGTTACCGGACTGCCGAAGGGCTTTCAGACGTTTCATTTTGATCTCCTTATGGAGACATAATTATCACCCGAAATTCGTGTTGACAACACATATAATGTGTATTTTTAATCTGGCTGGGCCTAAAAATGCAACTATAGACACTATACGCTCTAAAATGCTCTTTTTTTGTACTTATATATCAAGAGAGAATCTGTTCAACTTAAACCACTAGATGTACACGATAACTTCAGTAAGGAGAAAAGGCGCAGTGGCACGGGAAATATTCGGCCTGATTCCCATGGAAAAGATAAGGGCTAATGTCCTCGTAAACTGCCTGAACTCACAAACCGGCCGCATGGAAGATCAGGTCATTGTTTCCGCACTTATTGTCAGATCCACTATGAGCGGCCTGAACTTCAGGGGTATTGACCCGTCAGATTATCTCAGGAATTTTATACACAATATGAAGTTCACGAAAACACGTGGCTTTGAAGCTGTGGAAAAAATGGAGGCCTTATAAAATGCCCTTATCTCAGCTCACTTGGCCAGAATGGGCCGGCATTATAGGAGCGGTTTCCGGTGTACCTGCACTATTTATCCAGCTCATCCAATACCTGCACTCCAAGCCGCGTCTGCGGGTAGATGTCTCACCCGAGTGCATCATCATCAGAGACGAGTTTAAGGTTAAGAATGACTGTAATCCGGATGAAGAAGGGTACAGGTATGCGACCCATGTCGTCATTACAAATGTTGGACAAATGACGGCATCTATACTTAAAATCGAGATACGCGCTAAAAACTATGGATGGATAGACACCCTGCTCAGCAAGTTGCCTGTACTCAAGAAAACAAGAAGGGGAATTATATCACATGACAAGGCGATTATTGACCAAACATACAAAACACCCTTTACGCTAGATGCAGGCCATGTCTGGATTGGAATTGTAGATGCTCTGCCATACCGTGAAAACCTGCATCATTTTCCACATGTATATCTTGAAATAAAGACATCACATAAAAAGAAGCCGCAAGTCAAAAAAATCAAACTGGCGGCCTAAGGTTGCTTGCGTATGTAACAGGTATAACCAAGCACTCCGCTACGGATTGGAAACGAAAGCTTAAAATTGGGAAACGAGCTAAAGCGGTAACTTAATCTTTATGAGCATAGATTTCAATTTCAGTAAATGGGTCATCTGGCAAGCACGTAATGAGCTATCCAGCCTTAACGCACCTGGCGTGTATGCCTTGGCAAAATCGAAAGTGGATCTTAACGGAACGCCTTTTGATTGGTCGCACGACATTATCTATTTTGGCGTATCCGGCGCACTTAAAAAACGGCTTCGACAATTCGACGATACCGTCGCCCAACGCAGAAAACAGCATGGTGGAGCAGATCGCGTATTATTTAAATATCCAGAATATAATTCGCTCATATCGCAACTTTACGTGAGCGTCATCGCCATTGGCAATACCGCAGCAAGCACTACGCCTGATTGTCTAAGGAGGATCGGAGAGGCCCACCGTTTGGAATATTACTGCATGGCCAAGTACCTTGAACTGCATTCGCAGTTACCGGAATTCAACCGCAAGGACGCACCCAAGTTTAGCAGACAACAGGCTAAAACTCCCTCATCCGTATAAAGCTGATAAGGGCGCATATTTTTGACCCATCATTTCAATGCTGCCTTGTCATTTAAGCGATATTCATCCGCCTTTCTTTCCCATTCTTCCTCCGATAGCGGAACATCGCAATAGAGCGGGTCCAGAACGATGCCACCACGCTGGGAGCTGGCCTTTATCGTATCGGCAACCATACCCGCTCAGTAAATATCCTCCCCTGCTTCCCAGCGGCGCATCGCTTCGGCCTGATCTCGCAGCATGATCTGGCGCTGCTCTTCGGCCTCTATTCTGAACTTTTCCAGAGTCTGCGTGCCAGAAACGACTAGCACGCCACCCCCTTTTCTCGCCTTCTCTTTGGCCAGCGCCTCCTCCAGCTCCGCAATCTTGTTTGCATGCGGTCCCGTGACGTTCTGAGTGTAAATTTCGGGGAAAAAGCGCGCGTCCATCTCGATCAGTTTTATCAGGACACGCGGGTCTTTCTCTACCAGCGCCTGATGTCTCAGTGTCATCCAGAGCGCCTGGCGCGTAGAGAGATTCTTGTTGCCGGACAGCTTGTCGCGCATAAAAATACCGAATTCGGTTTTTGTATTTTTGCTCCCCTTCGGACGGCCGCCACGGTTTATCGGGTTTCCGTCAGGCGCTCCGAACTGGCGACGCTTGGGCAAATTTCCATCGTTTTTGTCCTTTCCTTTATCGCTCATGCTTTTGCTCCCGCAGCCAATGCACGGCCGCCTGTAAACTTCTCCCAGCGGCGGATGATGACGTCGCAATAGAGCGGGTCGAGCTCGATCAGGCGGGCTTTGCGGCCGGTTTTTTCGGCGGCGATCAGGGTGGTGCCGGAGCCGCCGAAGGGGTCAAGCACGATATCGCCGCGGGCGGAGGCGTCCTTGAGCGCATCGGCAACGAGGGCGAGGGGTTTGACCGTCGGATGCATGGCAAGCTCCTGCATACGCCCGCCCGCGAAGGAGTTGACGCCGGGGTATTCCCAGACGTTGGTGCGGTAGCGGCCGTGTTTGCCGAGCTGGATGTTGTTGATATGCGGCGCCGTGCCCTTTTTGAACACAAAGACCAGCTCGTGGCGGCTGCGGTAAAAGCTGCCCATCCCGCCGTTATCTTTCACCCAGACGCAGAGATTCTGAAGGCCGAGGCCTGCCATGTCGCCCGCTGCGGAAAGCTCGTCAATATGGCGCCAGTCCATGCAGCTATAGATAATCGCGCCGTCTTCGGCATAATCGGCCATCAGCTTGTGCGATTGATAGAGGAACTGGGTAAAGGCCTGCGTATCCATCTCTCCCGAGGCCATGGCGAATTCGCGGTGCTGGATCTTGCCCGAATTCCCGACATGGCCTGCGATTTTGACGTTATAGGGGGCATCTGTAAAACAGAGGCGGGCTTTGGCCGTTCCCATCAGGGCGGCATAGCTCTCCGGCTGCGTCGCATCGCCGCAGTAAAGCAGGTGCTCGCCGAGCTGCCAGAGGTCGCCCGGACGCACGACGGCCGGTCCTGTCGCCGGCGCCGGAATATCTTCATCTGCGCCAGGCACGAGCGGCTCCAGTATGATATCCAGCTCCGGCACCTCGAAGCCCGACAGCGTCAGGTCGATATCCGGCAGCTTGATCATGATTTCCTGAAACTCCGCCGCAAGCAGGGCGTGGTCCCAGCTAGCTTCTTCGGCGATACGGTCGTGGGCGATACGCAGCAGACGCAGCTGCTCTTCGGCCAGATGGCCGGCGCGAATGACCGGGATTTCTTCCATCTGCAAACGGGGCGCGGCCGCCACCAGATGGGCGCCGATCACTGTATTGCAATCTGCGTCGATCACCACGGGGGGCATAAAGCCACATTCGCGGATCATACGCTCGGTTTTGAGGATTTGTTTCTTGCCCGGAATACGGAACTGGCGGGCGTAATCTTTGACCAGCTCGAGGCGCAGGTATTCCACCTGCAGATGATTATGAATCATAGCGGTTTCCACATAGATGGCGTTAAACGTGCGGAAACCGGGCAATAAAAAAAGGCATGGTTTCCGGAAAAAAACTTCAACCAGAACCATGTCTGTGTTGAAACCCATCCGGACCATGCCGCGATACAGGAGCTTGAGGCTGGTTCAGGAGCTTATAGACCGGGCCACGCCATGTTGACCTCTCTCCAGAACACGGCGACCATGCGCCACCCTCAAACCGGGATGACTCAATGATGTCAAATTTCGCTCCCGAAATCAAGAATTTTCAGTTGGCATTCAGGCCGTGCACACGCACGCCGAGTTTTCGTTTATAGAGCGCTTCGATTTCAATACTTTCGCGCGCGCTGACATTGCTCGGCAGAGTCTGCAAAATCGAATACACGAAGTGCCGGCGATGATAGGCCGGGTCTTCGGCGAGGAGTTTTTTGAGCTCCTTGTTGTGCCCGTGGCCGGTCGCCGCATAGCTCTTCCAGCGGCCCCAGATGCCCTCGTCGCCATAGGCCGAGCCGACATACTGTTTGCCGGTCTTGCGGTCGAGGATCAGGTAGACGCCATTGACCGCCGAGAGGTGATGCTTCCAGTCATGGTTCGCCTCCGGATTGCGGATCAGCGTCTCCAGCTCGTCGAATTCGAGCACGAAGTCGAGCAGGCCGGGGAAGTTGCCGATATATCCCTCCGGCAGGATTTCGATGACCGTTTTCGGCTGCCGGTGATACCACTGCAGCCATGCCCGCGCGCTTGCGCCCCAGTCAATCACCAGCCGGTCGACAAGGGGGTTGAAATCCGGCACCTGCTCGAGATCATACACATAATGGCCGCGCACGAACCGCCCGCCCAGCACCTTGAACACTCCGAAGAAAAGAGACCGTCCACGCTCGAGCCCGATAAATGACACGATATAGTCACAGTCCGCAAAAACATCTCGGCCCTGTTCTTTCTGGTACGCGAGGAGTTTTTTACGGTCTTTTACAACCTCGCGGTATTGCGCACGATTGTCTTTGTGGCGGACAAGCTTGACCCGCTTCCCCTCCAGCACAGTTGATCGGGTGTCCAGCAATTGTTTCAGAGTGAGCATGATAATTATCTCCTGCATACATCAAGAATGGCGCCGTTCAGGTAATAGGCCTCCTGCATGTCGGCCGGTTTGCCGACCACCGTCTGGGCAATCGCCCCATCGCGGAACAGCGTCACAAAAGGCACGGCGCCATTATAGCCGCCCATCCTGTTTTTGCTGTTCACGGTTCCGCAGACCTTCCAGCCGAACATCTGCTGCGTGCCGTACATCGAAGACTCCTTGAAATAGCCCTTGGCGGGTTTTTCGAAGGTATAAAGCGGGGATGTGGGGTCGATTAGCAAGGTTGCGAATTCCTGCCGGATCATCGACTGGTGATGCGCCGGTGGCGGCGGCCCGTAATCGGCATTGGCGATTTCTTCGGGTGATATGGGCGTTGCGCAGCCAGTCAGGAACAACAGCCCCGCAAGTATGATTTTATATCTGAACATCGGCTTCTCTTTCTCCGTTAAAACAATCGGCCGCCAGATTTCTCTGGGATGACAGAGTCATCCTATCTTTCTGTTTTTATTTACTATTTTATTACATAATGGTCTGCACATAGTATGCACAGCCACGACAGATCAAGGACTTACGGCTGAAAGCTGCACGGAATCTGCACAAAAAGGACAAGGGTTATGGCCTTTATCATCGACAAAGAAGAACTGAAACCCGGCCTGATTATCTTCCGCCGGGGCGATGTGGAGCATAAGAATTTCTATTGCCGCATCAAACTTCCCAAGGCAGACCGCTATAAAACTATTTCCCTCAAGACTTCCAATATCAACGAAGCCCGCGACCGCGCCTATGATTACGATGCAGATGTCAGGTTTCGGATAAAGCACGAAGTTCCGATATTCGATAAGCCCTTTAGTGATGTGTCCAAGGAATACATTGAATCCCAGAATTTACGCGCAAAGATGGGCGAGATTGGGCATGAGCGCGTCAGAAAGCTAAAATCTTCTGTCAACAACCATTTAGACCCCTATGTAGGAAACATTCAAATCAGCATGATCGGTCAAGACCGATGGGCCAATTATCCCGCATGGCGGCGTGAACACGGGAAGGGCCAGTTTCGTGAGCAGGTCAGCGATGCCACGGTCAAATTTGAAATGATGATTTTCCGGGCCATCATGGATTTTGCCATCAAAAAACGCTACATCACCGCCGATAAGCGGTTTGAAGGAAGGCCGCAATTCAAGCTGATGCGCCGGGATGCGTTTTCTATTGAAGAATACCGCGCCTTGCACACGCGGGGCCGCGCATGGGTCAAGGCAGCGACCAAGGACTCAAGCATCTGGTATCGCACCATGACCTATAATTTCGTCCTTATCATGTGCAATACAGGGATGCGCCCGCCGGAAGCCAAAAATTTGCGCTGGCGGGATATTTCCAAAGGGAAAGACAAGGACGGACGCGATCTTATTATTCTGTCTGTCCGAGGCAAGGGAAAATCAAGGCAGCTTGTCGCCCCGCCGAGTGTCGGGGAATATCTCGACCGGGTTAAAGCCATGTCCAAATCCACCGGGCCGGACGACCCGGTATTTACGACCAAGGTAGGAAAAGCCACAAAATCCCTTTATGCGGAGCTTGTAACCCAACTTTTAATAGAAGCGAAATTGCGCGAAGGCCCATCAGGGATTCCGCGCTCGACTTATTGTTTCCGTCATACTTATGCAACATTCCGTTTAGGCGAAGGTGTTGACGTTTATTTTCTGGCGCAGCAAATGGGAACATCAGTTGAAATGATTGAACAGCATTACGGCCATGTAAACACCGTCAAACACGCCGACCGCGTGTTGCATGGCATGGGAAGCTGGGAATCCTTACCCGAAGACGACAACAAACCGGATAATAGCCAGAGCGGAAAAGCTGGGGCGGCCCGCCCCGGTCCCGAACGGCGCAAGAATCCAAAGGGCAAGAAATAATCATTCTTCAAGGGCGGTTGAAACAGGGCTGCGAGTTCGCTGCACCAGCCGTCCTATATTTTCCGCCACCCATCCGATGCGCCGCTGGCGCGACTTCAATCGGAGGGATAAGCCACGCCATCAACCGGAAACGGGGGGATCGAGTTCGATGCACCCCGGTTTGTGGCATCATATAGAGGCAAGTTTGCCTGTTTAAGGCTTGTATGAGATTCGTACAATACCCTTGATTCTTTTAAACCCTCAACACGACATAGCCGGATTTTAAGAAAAATCAGCGTGTTATATGTGGAAAGGCACATTTATGTATTTTTTATTGAATTCACTTTTGTAAAACCGTGAGATAGGTAATTGCTAGTTTAATGCTGCGGTGATATATAAACGGCTATGCGTGTATTCCTTATGCTCTTGATCTTTGCAATTGGATTCGGTGGTTATTCAGCCGCCGCACATGCTTTTGCCGATGTTTCCTGCAACTCCGTTACTATGGGTCACGACACGGCAGGCATGACGGATTGCCCGGAAGGTCAGGCCGAAACAAGCAAGGCAGATAATTCTAACGGTACAGCGTCAAAAGGCGCGTGTCTGGATTGTACCCATTGTTGCGCGTCCCATGCGCTCGGCCTTTCCGCTTACTTTCACAGCTTTCCCCCACAGGCTTCAGTCCTTAATCCCCTGACAGAAGCCGTACATCATAGCGACCTTTTATTCTCGCTTCTGCGCCCTCCCAAAAACCTCGTCTGATTAAAGGGATTCTGGCCCGATTAGGCCTGTCCCTTCATGCCGCCCTGTAAAGGCGGCATTGCTCTTGATGCAATTTAATCACGACAAGGGACTTCAAAATGACTATTTCCGCAAAACGCCTGATGCTGGCGGGGTTTCTGGCGACTGCTTATTTAATATCTTCCCCCGCTTTGGCGCAAACAGCGACAGAGCCGCCCGCTATAGAGAAGCCCACCGCGCCCGCAACACTTGTTCTCGATCAGGCCATAGCGTGGGCCTTGGAACATTCGCCGGTGCTAGGCGCGTCCGCAAGCCGCGCTGACGCCGCCAATGCCAGCCGGTCACAGGCGGGCGCGTTGCCAAACCCTGAAATCTCTATTGAGGCTGAAAACATATACGGCGACGGCCCCTATGATGGAATGGACGGCGCAGAAATTACCTATGGTGTTTCGCAGCTTGTCGAACTGCCGGGCAAGCGTGGTAGCCGCGTCCGGGTGGCCGAAGCCGAAAAAACAAAGATTCATTATGCCCACGACGGTGCGCGGCTTGATCTGATACGGGACGTAACAATCGCCTATGCGGAATTGGTCGCCGCGCAGCGTGATCTTGCCGTGATCGAGGAAGAACGCAACCTTGCGGCGGAAGTGCGGAACAGCGTCGCCGCCAGAGTGGACGCCGGAAAAGAGCCGCCTATCCAAAGAAACAAGGCCGAGATTGAGCTTTCTTCAAGCGATATCGCGCTTGAACGCGCGCGCCGCGTCGTAAATACAAAAAGGAAGGTACTGGAAAGCTTGATGGGCGGTAACTTGGGCGACTTTATCGTTGATGCGCAAACCCTTCCCACGTTAGCAGAACCGGAGCCGTTCATGTATTACAGGGAACAGCTTGTTAGAACCCCCGACGTTAAAAGCTTTGAGGCCGATGTCACACAAGCACAATCCGCGCTATCCTTGGAAAAAGCCAATGCCTTCCCCGACCCGACATTAGGCTTTGGCGTAAAGCAATTTCGCGAAGATGATCGTCAGGCTTTCGTGGCGGGTATTTCCTTGCCGCTTCCGGTCTTCAATATCAATCGCGCGGGCATACAACGCGCCGGGCATGAATTGAATGCCGCGAAACTGGAACAGCGCAGCGGGCAATTATCGCTGGAATTCTCATTAACGGAAGCATACGAAAATTTTGTAAGCGCATACCGCGAAGCAAGCGCGCTGAATGATTCCGTTTTGCCGGGAGCCGAGGAAGCCTTTTCATTTTCCCGCCAAGGATATGACGCGGGCAAATTCGGCTATCTGGAAGTCTTGGACGCGCAGCGCACCTTGTTTGACGCCCGCAGGCAATATAACGAGGCCATTTTCGATTACTACAAACAGCGCGCCATTATCGAACGCATGACCGCAATCCACGCGCATGAAAACACTTCTCACAAGGAATAAGACCATGAAAAAAACAAAGCTAAAAACATTCTTGATTGCGTCGGTGGCGGTTGCCGCGCTGCTCGGCGGGTTCGCCTATAAGGAATTCACGCCACCGAGTTATGCCGCTGAAGAACATGGCGACGCGCACGGCCATGAGGAAGGCGAGGAAAGCCATGATGAAGGCACGGAAAAGCACGGCCACGCGCATGAGGACGGCCACGGTCATGGCGGCGAAGGCGGCCATGCGGAGGAAGGTCAGGTTTCTTTAAGCGCAGCGCAAATCACGGCTGCCGGTATCAAGGTGGCCGCCGTCGGCCCCGGCAGACTGGCGCGCGAGGTTTCCGTTCCGGGTAAGATCGTCGCGTCCGCCGACCGCATGGCGCAGATTGTTCCGAAAGTAAGCGGCACTGTGACAGAGGCCAGAAAAAATTTAGGCGATACGGTCGAGAAAGGCGAAATACTGGCCTTGATTGAAAGCCGGGAAATGGCGGAATCGGTCGCAGATTATCTGGCTGCAAAACGCGGCGAGGAACTGGCACGCACGAATTTCAATCGTGAAAAAGGATTGTGGGATAAGAAAATCACCGCGGAACAGGATTTCTTGAGCGCAAAAAACGCGCATCAGGAGGCAAGAATTCGCCTTGATCTGACCCGCCAGAAGTTACAGGCATTAGGCCACGACGCAGAAACGCTCAAAGCCTATGAAAGCACCAATGCCGACAGATTGCGGTTTCATGAATTGCGTTCCCCTTTGCCGGGGCGCGTGATCGCGCGTGAATTGACGCTGGGGGAATATGTGGATTCCACGCATTCCGCTTATACGGTCGCGGATTTAAGCATGGTTTGGGTGGAAACGGCGATTGCGCCGGGCGACCTGCCTTTCGTCAAGGAAGGGCAAAGCGCAAACGTCACCGGCAGTGGTAACAGGGCTGAGGGAAAGCTGATTTTCATCAGCCCCGCCATTGACACAGAAACGCGTTCCGCCAAGGCGATTATTGAACTGGACAATGCAGACGGCGCATGGCGGCCAGGCGAATTTGCAAACGCCGCGATTGCGACCTCCGCGCAGGAAACGGATTTGATTATTCCGAAAGAGGCGGTGCAGACCATTGAAGGAAAGCCTGCCGTTTTTGTACGGACAGGCAAGGGCTTTGAAAAGCGCGACGTAACGATAGGCCGGGAAGACAGCCGCCATGTAGAAATTATTTCCGGCGTCGAATTTGGTGAACCCATTGCCGTTTCCAATACATTCACGCTCAAGGCCGAGCTTGGAAAATCCGAAGCCGAACACGCCCACTAAGAAAGCTGGAAATTATCATGATTGAACGTATCCTTAAATTCTCTATCGCGCACCGGCTGTTAATCGTCATGATGACCGCCGTTCTGACGGCGTATGGCCTGTATTCCCTGAGCAAGCTTCCTATCGACGCCGTGCCGGATATCACAAACAATCAGGTGGCAATCAATATTGAAGTGCCGTCTTTGTCCCCGTTCGAGGTCGAAAAGCAAGTTACCTATCCTATCGAAACGGCAATGGCGGGCATTCCCGGTCTTGTCTATACGCGGTCGATCTCGCGTAACGGTTTCGCGCAGATCACGGTTATTTTCGAGGATAAGGTCGATCTTTATTTTGCGCGCGCGCAAGTCAATGAACGTCTGACCACAGCCAAGGAATCTTTGCCGGAAGGCGCAGAGCCGCGCATGGGCGCGATTTCAACCGGCCTTGGTGAAATCTATATGTGGACGGTCGAATATGAAGACCCGAACGCGCCCTATACCACGCCGGAAGGCCGGGTGCTGGCAAATGAATTTGAAAAAGCCATGTATCTGCGAACAGTGCAGGACTGGATTATCCGCCCGCAGCTTAAAACCGTTCCGGGCGTTGCGGAAGTTGACGCTATCGGCGGATACGCGCAACAATATCATGTGCAGCCCGACCCGCAAAAACTGGCCGCGCTTGGCCTGTCCTTTTCCGATGTGATCGAAGCGCTTGAACGAAACAACGCCAGCACCGGCGCGGGATTTCTTGAACAAAAGGGAGAGTCTTATGTTGTGCGCGCAGACGGGCGGCTGGAAACGATTGAACAAATCGGCAATGTCGTTTTATCAACCCGCGGCGGCATTCCTTTATATGTGAAAGATGTGGCAAATGTTGCGCTTGGCAAGGAATTACGGACAGGAAGCGCCAGCGAAAATGGGCATGAGGTCGTCGTAGGGACAGCCATGATGCTGAAAGGCGAAAACAGCCGGATTGTTTCCAAGGCCGTTGACGCAAAACTGGCGGAAATCAATAGAACCCTTCCCGAAGGCGTCAAAGCAAAGACTGTTCTGAACCGCACCAAGCTGGTGGATGCCACCATTCACACGGTACAAAAAAACCTTGGTGAAGGCGCATTACTGGTCGTTGTCGTTCTGTTTTTGCTGCTTGGCAATTTCCGCGCGGCCCTGATTACGGCGCTTGTTATTCCTATCGCCATGATGATGACTGCCACCGGCATGTTAAAAATGGGTATCAGTGCGAATCTTATGAGCCTTGGCGCTCTGGATTTTGGCCTGATTGTGGACGGCGCGGTGATCGTGACCGAAAACTGCCTGCGCCGCCTTTCCGAACGGCAACACCATGAGGGCCGCCTTTTAACCTTGTCGGAACGCATGGAAGAAGTAATGGAAGCCAGCCGCCAGATGATTCAGCCCGCCGTTTTCGGACAGGCTATTATTATCACGGTTTATTTGCCGTTGCTGACCTTCTCCGGCGTTGAAGGCAAAATGTTTGAACCTATGGCCATGACGGTCATTATCGCGCTGGTCGCCGCCTTCATTCTGTCCATCACTTTTATCCCGGCTATGATTGCCATGTTTATCCGCGGCAAGGTTGAAGAAAAAGAAAACCGTATCATTGCGAAAGCGAAATCCGGCTATGCGCCTATGCTGAATTGGAGCCTGCAAAGACCAAAAACGGTTATTCTCGCCGCGCTTGCGTTTTTTGTGTTTTCAATGCTGGTGGGAACACGGCTAGGACAGGAATTTATCCCGACGCTCGATGAAAAAGATATCGCCATGCACGCTATGCGTATTCCTAGCACCGGCATATCCGAATCCACCGCCATGCAGTTGCAGGTGGAAAAGGCTATCAGCGCATTACCGGAAGTCGCGTTTGTCTATTCCAAGACCGGCACGGCTGAAATGGCCGCCGACCCCATGCCGCCCAACGTATCGGATACATTCGTCATTTTAAAATCCAAAGATGAGTGGCCGGATAAATCCATGACCAAGGCAAAGTTTATTGAAAAACTTTCTGCCGCCGTCGAACAGGTGCCGGGCAATAACTATGAATATACGCAACCTATTCAAATGCGCTTTAACGAGTTGATAGCGGGCGTTCGCAGCGACGTAGCAATAAAGGTTTATGGCGACGATTTTGACGTTATGGGCGCGACCGCGAATAGAATTGCCTCTGCCCTTCGCGGGGTAGCGGGCGCGGCGGACGTAAAGGTTGAACAGGTAACGGGTTTGCCCATGCTGGATATCGACCTGAATAAAGGGGCGATTGCCCGCTATGGCCTCAATATCGGGGATATCCTTGATCTGATTGCGGTGGCGATAGGTGGACAGGAAGCGGGCCTCATCTTTGAAGGCGACAGGCGTTTTCCCATTGTGGTGCGCTTGCCCGAAGAAATCAGGCAGGATATCCCCGCGCTTGAAAACCTGCCCGTTCCCGTACCGCATGAAAACGGCGGACGCGGCGCGTTCGTGCCTTTGAAGGAATTGGCCAGCTTCCGCCTTTCCGAAGGGCCAAACCAGATCAGCCGCGAAAACGGCAAACGGCGCGTGGTCGTACAGGCCAACGTCCGGGGCCGGGATATCGGTTCTTTCGTGGCGGAAGCGCAAGACGTACTCAGTGAACAGGTTGCAATCCCTTCCGGCTATTGGCTGGACTGGGGCGGGCAGTTTGAAAATCTTGAGGCGGCGCGCGCCCGCTTGATGATCGTCGTCCCGGCGTGTTTCTTCCTGATTTTCATGATGCTGTTTACGGCCCTTGGCTCGGCCAAACAAGCATTGCTTGTTTTCAGCGGCGTTCCATTGGCGATATCGGGCGGCATTTTAACGCTGTATCTGCGCGACATGCCGTTTTCAATTCCGGCGGCGGTGGGCTTTATCGCCCTGTCCGGTATTGCCGTCCTGAATGGCTTGGTGATGATTACCTATATCAATCATCTTGTCGCAAAAGGCATTGCGACCGGCGAGGCGATTGTGCAAGGGGCTTTAACGCGGCTGCGGCCTGTCCTTATGACCGCACTTGTAGCTTCGCTTGGTTTCGTGCCTATGGCTTTGGCGACCGGCACCGGGGCCGAAGTGCAGAAACCGCTGGCAACCGTCGTGATCGGCGGGCTAGTCACGGCCACGCTGCTGACTTTGATTGTTCTGCCCGCGCTTTACAAACTGTTCTCAAAGAAAGACCAGGCCGTCGGGGATGAAGAATTTTTAGAAAGCATAACACACTGATTATAGATTTAACCCCAACCCTAACAGGAGTGAATAGAATGAAACAAAGACTGCTTTTAACAACGCTAAGCGTTCTGGCTTTATCATTTCCGGCATACGCGGAAGATGGACACGGCCATGCAGACGATAAGGTACATGCTCATGAATCTTTCGAAGCGCATGGCGACGGGCATGGTCATGATGACGGAAAGCCTCATTTTTCCGTCGCCAAGCCGGACAGCGCGGCGGCGGCATGGGCTTTAATAGATGAAACCATTGTTGCTGCTGAAAAGGCTATTGAAGCGGGTAACGCGGACGCTTTACATGAATCCGGCGAAAAATTTGAGGCCGCCGTTAAAGCCCTGCAAGATTTTTCCGATAAAGGTAATGAACGGTTGGGGCAAGCCCTTGGACAGCTTTCAAAGACGGTTGATCGTTTCCACCATGCGGCGGAAGATAACGACAAGGCGGGTGCCTCCGAGTCGCTTTCTCTTTTGGCTTCACAAAAGGATTTAGTGAAAACACTGTATCAGCCGTAACGGCGCAATTCCCTGAATAAATAATAGAGAGGGTGCGGCCTGAAAAACCGCACCCTCCTGTAACCAGACTATAGAAAGTTTTTAAGATATGCACGAACACCACCAGACTTCTAAAATGTCATCCTGTTGCAGCGGGAAGAACATAAAGCCGCAAGAAAAAAGCTGGTTGGGAAATCCTCAAATGCGAATGACGATATTATGCGGCTCTGCGCTAGGGCTTGCCTATATTATTGGCTTCCTGATTCCTTCTTTAGAGGATATTGCGTTTCTGGCCGCGCTTGCCGTAGGACTGATTCCTATTATGCGCCGCGCTTATGACGGGGCCAGACAAGGAAACCCCTTCACTATTGAAATGCTTATGACGATTGCGGCGACGGGGGCGTTCTTTATCGGTGCCACGCAGGAAGCCGCAATGGTCGTATTGCTGTTTCTTATTGGCGAATTGCTGGAAGGTATAGCGGCGCGCAAGGCGAATGCCAGCATTCAAGCCCTTGCCGCGCTTATTCCTAAAACGGCTCTTTTGGAACAAGCCGGAACGACAAGCGAGGTTCTGGCCGAAACCTTATCTATTGGTTCCGTTATTCTGGTGCGGCCCGGTGATAGGGTCGCGGCGGACGGTGAGATCATCGAGGGCCAGAGCGCAATAGATGAAGCCCCCGTCACAGGTGAAAGCGTGCCAAAGCAAAAGAAAACGGGCGATGCGGTTTTCGCGGGTACAATCAACGGCGACGGTGTTCTGCGTATCCGGGTCACGGCCTCGGCCAGCGACAATACTATCGCCCGGATTATCAAACTTGTCGAGGAAGCGCAGGAAAGCAAGTCGCCCACGGAACGATTTATTACCCGGTTTTCGCGCTATTACACGCCCGCCGTGTTGCTGCTCGGTTTTTCGGTGGCGGTTATCCCGCCCCTGTTCATGGGTGAATCATGGTATGAATGGATTTATAAGGGGCTGGCAATCCTTTTGATAGGTTGCCCCTGCGCCCTTGTTATATCCACGCCCGCCGCTATTGCCGCCGGACTGGCGGCAGGTGCACGCCGTGGCCTTCTCATGAAAGGCGGCGCGGTACTAGAGAATTTACGATCTGTCACGCATGTTGCTTTAGACAAGACCGGAACCATCACGGAAGGCAAGCCGGTCGTTACAGATATAATAGCTTTGAAGCGTTCCGAGCCTGACATCCTGTCACTTGCCGCCGCCATAGAAACGGGTTCCTCCCATCCCCTTGCACTTGCCATTGTCGCGCGGGCAAAAGCTGCACAGGTGAGCATTCCAATGGCCGCGGATTCCAAAGCCATTGCGGGCAAGGGCGTTTCAGGGGTCGTGGCCGACCAGACCGTTTATTTATGTTCCCCATCGGCAGCGCAGAACATGGCACCGCTAAGTTTAGATCAGATATCTATGATTGAAGCCCTTAACGATGAAGGAAAAACAGTATCCGCTTTGCTTGTGGACGGAGAGATTGCGGGATTATTGGCGATACGCGACGAGCCGCGCGCAGATGCACTTGAGGGGCTTAAAGCATTGAGGGACGCCGGAATCGTTACGCTGATGCTGACAGGCGATAATCAGCGGACGGCGGACGCTATTGGCAGGAGCATGGGAATTTCAGAGATTCACGCGCACATGATGCCGAAAGATAAACAGGCCATTATTCAAAAACTGCAATCTGGCGGCTCCATCGTCGCAAAGATAGGTGATGGCATTAATGACGCGCCCGCTTTGGCCGCCGCGGATATCGGCATTGCCATGGGCGGCGGCACGGATGTTGCCTTGGAAACGGCGGATGCCGCCATCCTTCATGGTAGGGTTCTTGATATCGTCAACATGATTTCCCTGTCTGAAAAGGTAATGGGGAATATCCGCCAGAATATTGTGATTTCCTTGGGCCTGAAAGTCGTATTCTTGATAACCACCATTGCGGGCATTACAGGATTGTGGCCCGCTATTCTTGCCGATACAGGCGCGACCGTGCTGGTAACGGCCAATGCCATGCGCCTTTTACGCTGGCGGGGAAGATTGCAAGATGCAGTCAAATAATGCGCAATATAACCGGCTTTGGCGGGAGTATGCTAAAAAGTAGATGAACAAAGACAACCTTCACATAAGGCGATCTTCAAGGGCTTTTAGCTGTTCCGCGTGTTTATCGGGGTTTTGCTTTATCAGCTTTTGAATATTCAGCAGTTTCCATTGTACGGCGGGCATACGCGACAAGTTTTCTAAGGGGAATAACGACCAATCTGGCTTACCTTGTTTAAAGCCGAGCAGGAATGCGCGGTCGTTATCCGTCCAATCTTGATTTATTTCCTTTACCAAACGTTCCCTTGTCGCCTCAAAATCCACGTAGCTGAACGGCGTAAAGGCCATGCCCGCGAATTGAGTTTCAAAAACCTTTTTCTGATCTTGAAAATTGGGCCGTATCATTTCATGGATGGGACGGGAATGGCCCAAAAGCAAAGCCATGAAGCCCATGCGAATATCATCCGTCAGCCCTTCATTGTTCAGCATATGATAAACGTCAAACAAATCGCGGGGGTGCTGGCGGTCGAGCGCGGCGCATATCTTCCCGCCGAATAATTCCGCATGGGACACGACATTGACCGACATAAACCGCCCAAATTCGGACTCCACCGTATCGGCAACGTCCATCATGCGCGGCGGTAAAAGGTTGCCCCGGATAGTGGTATTCACTTCCACCTTGATTTGCGCGTTTTGGGTCTGACAGGTTAGTTTAGCTTCCTGCCCGTCACTCTGCGGAACCAAGGCGACCTTACAAGACGGAATAGCCGTTTCCACCCGCGCCTTGACGCGCCGCAGGGCATTCGTAATACCTGCAAGCGCGGTGGCGCGATCATCGAACGGCAGCCAGGACAAATCAATATCCACCGACAGGCGGGGCATATCGCGGACAAAAAGGTTTATGGCCGTGCCGCCCTTAAGAGCAAAAGACTCTTCTTTTGCCACATGGGGCAAGACCTGTAACAGCAGATCGACTTGGGCGCGGTAGGTTTCCGAGATCATAATTTAACTAACTCCTCTGGCACGGTCAGGCCGTAGCGGGAAACGTAAACCCCGCCCTTGGTGACGGTTCTGGCCCCCGCGCCCAAATCGAATTTAGCGGCATCCAACCGCTTGAACCAGTCATGCCCGGCCTTTTCCGCCATGTAGAGAAACAGCCGCTTGACCTTGATCGAGCCGCATTGTTCCAGAAGCGGTTGCAGCAGCTTGGGCCGCAAGGTCGTCAGACCTTCCATCACCTGATAGCACTCGACCAAATCGACCGTATCGGGCGACAGGTACAGACATTCTAAAATGGCGCGTTCCGGCGCGGATATTTTGATGGAGAACGCCCCCACCTGATAATCCGCCAGCGCAAGGCCGGACGGCAGAACGGAGGTTTTGCAATGATGGATTTTCTGCCCCCAATCGCGGTTTTTGAACCATGCGGGCAGACTGGTTTTCGGGGGCGAAAACAGAAAGACGGTTTCCGCGCCAAGGCGGACGTAATGGGCGAAGCCCTGCAACGCCAGCGCGGTCAGTGCCCCGGCATGAACGGGAAGGCCGCTTTGCGCTTGCAAGGCGTACAGGCCGCCCTGCCATGACACTTGTTCGCTAGGGCGCTTGAAAGCCCCTGTGCCGACCGTTTCCAGCCAGCCGCTTTTGCGGTAGTATGCTTGGAGGTTGCGGGATATGCCGCGCCCTTCCAGCCACGAAGCGACATAGACTGTTCCCGGTAAATGGGAATCCAGCAGTTTCTTTAATTTTTCCTCATTATCTTTAGTCATGCTACATAAAATACGGTATTTTTAATGAAATCGCCAGCCTTTTCTTCATTGTGGCGGCGGATTTGTCATCCTATTGCCATCCTCAAGAATCGCTTTATAGTCCGCAAAAGTAAGGGGTTGGCGGCCCTGATATTTCCGTAAAACAATCCTTAATTTCCTCCTGCTATCCTGAAAGTAAGGGCTTAAGAGCGCACTTACGCAAACTGCGTTTGCCCCGCTTCGCGGGAGTGCTTTTGCGGCCCTGCCGGGCCTTGGGGCCAGCTTGCCGCTGTCCCCGTGTTGTTATTCCGCCCGGTAATTTTTGGAAGCCGGGCGAAACAACAACACTTTTGAACAATAATAAATCGCCCATAGAGGGAAAGGCTTTGCAGCCTTGGCGATTTATCATTGTTCATTGCGGGTGTTTTCACGGTCTGACGGCCACTCCGCCGTGGCCGCCGCCGCGTACCGCGCCGGGGCGGTGCTGCATGATGAACGGCGGGGCTTTACGCACCGCTACCACAACCGCAAGGGCGTTGTGGCCTCGTTCATCATCACACCACCGCAAGCCCCTGAAACCACCCACGACCGCCTTCTGTTGTGGAACGCGGTCGAAGCGGCGGAAACCCGCAAAAACTCCCGCGTGGCGCGGGAAATTATTCTGGCCCTGCCGCATGAATTGCCAGCCACGGCCCGCGCAGCCTTGGCCCGCGATATGGCCCTGTGGCTGGTGGAACGCTACAGCGTGGCCGTTGATACGTCCCTACATAGTCCCGTTGAGGGTGATGGTCACGACCCGCGCAACCATCACGCCCATCTTTTATTCACCACCCGCGTCATCACAAAAGACGGGCTTGGCAAGAAAACCCGCGTCCTTGATGACCGGGAGCAAGGCCCGCAGGAGGTCGAGTTAATCCGCACCATTTGGGAAACGCTTGCTAACCATGCCTTAGAGCAAGCGGGACTGTCCCATGCCAAAATTGACCGCCGGACGCTGGACGATCAGGGCATAGACCGGATACCGACAATCCATATCGGGCCGGAAGGCAAAGCCGCCAAGGACAAGACCGAAAACAAGGAGGATGAAGAAGACGAAGGCGACAAGGACGGGGACGAGGAAGAAGGAAAGTCCGGCGACAGCAGCGGCAAGCAAGGCGGCGGTTCCGGCGATAAAGGGCCAGCCCCCGCGCCAACCAAGAACAAGGAACAGGCCAACCAGAAAAGTCATGAGGTCGATTATAAGGCCATCGACCAAGGCCGCAGCCGTAGCGACCTTGTGGAAGAAATCAAGCGGGTGAATGCCGAGCGCGGCAAATGGCCCGCCTTGCCGTTAGCCGAACAAATCAAAACCATCGAGCAGGAAATGACACGACTGGACAAACGAGTCCGGCAGTTTGAAAACATCTATGCAAAGACCAGCCTTCCCAACGTCATTAAAAAATCCATTGTCGAGATTGTCCGGTTTTCAAAAGAGCTTTTATTTAACCGCATCCTGAATCGAGAATCCTTGCGCCTGTCTGAACAGGAATCACAAGCACGTATCGTGCGGCAGAATTTTCGCTATGGGCGATCTTACAGAACAGGGATTCATGAACAAATCCAAACCATGAAAACCCGTCTTTCCATGCTGGAGGAAACCCAAACCAGCTATAGAAAATATAAATCATTCGTGGACACGATAGAAAGGACACTGGCAGAGAATCCAGCCGTTAAATTCACGGAAAGCGCAAAGAACAACACGATCACTGATTTAGAACTTTCTACAAAACTCAAGCTGAAAGCTGAATTGCTGCGCGAAGGCATACCGGAGATATTCAGACCACCGAAAGAAACGCCGCGCATAACGGAACCCATCAACAAGAAAGGCGCTATCCCGCAACCAAAAGCCGATGCAGAGAAACCCGCACCGCTAAGCACAGAACGCAAAGACTGGCTTATTCCCGCGTCAGAAAAAACACGCGGTTTGCAGCAGCATATAGAAAAGGAACTGGCAAATAGGGGGCAACAGACTCCCGCGCCGCAACTAGATAAAGAGCCTTCGCCCATGCGGAGCGCGTTCAACAGCGTAAGCCAGAACAAACCACCGGAGAAATTTACAACAACCGAATATGTCTGCGAAAGAGTTAGAGAGGAAGCGGCAACAATCCGGGAAAAGATGCCCCCGGAATATAAAGCGGAACCTTACCCAGACAACACGCCCAAAAGTGCTACAATGTCCGGCGCGTTCAATCGCGCCAGTCAGCGTGGCCAACCAGCGAAGCACACGACAAGCGAATATGTGCGTGAGAAAGTCAAAGAAGAAGCGGCCACAATCAGAGAGAAGATGCCGCCAGAATTTAAAGCAGAGCCTTATCCCGAAGACGCGCCGAAAAGCGCGAAAATGTCTGGTGCATTTAATCGAGCCGCCGCCAGCAACACAAACAAACCATCATCGAATCACGAGCCGGATTATCAGCCGTAATAGCCTGTTTTATCCGCGCTATCGGGGCCGTTTTTGCGCCCCCATATAAAAATATCCTGCACAAGTTCTGCACAGGATATTTTAGGCCATTTTTTAGGTTTATTTTCAATTAGTTATAATTGCCAATAGACCTCTCTGGCGACCGGGAGTTGATAAGCCGTACTGAAACGACCGCGACGATCTTTAGCCGCGAGGCTTGGACATACATCGCCGCCTCCCGGCCATAAAGGTCGGAGAAGCGGCGTGATGACGGACACGCCACCGTTCAGTACGGGATTATCAAGCCCCGACGGGCAGCACTGTGCCCGTGTTCAAACGGTAGCTTGCGGTGGTATAAAAATCAAGATAAACAATGCGTTAGATGGGAAGCCCTGCATTTGATCCCCTTAATCGTATGCGCTAACTGGCCACTACCTGGCAGGACGTGCCTGTTACTGCTCCTGTTATGCTTCCAGTTATTTTTACAGTATGCGATACCCGAGAAACCGATTTAAGGCGACATTACAGTCGTATAGCGCGTATCCCGACTGGCGTGGATGTTGAAAAACCAGAAAATCTCCAGTATTTTACCAGTTAATCTAGGGAGTTTAGGGCAAGAGCTTTTATCGGTAGACTGCATCCACCGCCATTTTACCCTATAGTCTGCTATAATCCCCCCAGAGAACGGCTATACCCTTTAGCCCGCACTCACCGCTATCACCTCACAAAAACCGAAGGAAACCGCCGCATGTCAAAATCGCAGGACGCAAAAAAGAATACAAAGAAGCCGCCTTTGAAAACGGCCGATGAAAAAAGAAAAGAAAAACGCGCGAAAAAGAACAAATAAATACGATACAAATTCAGCCTGTCGCTAACGCTGACAAAAAAGCGCGGGCATAGACTGGATCCACCCACCGTTTCCTTCATGAACATGCCCGTATAGGCAAAAAAACAGCCCCGCTATCCGGTGGGGCTGTTTTGCTTTGTGCGGCCTGTCTCGAAGCTATCGCACCAAATTGACTGTGTTGTCTGTCTGCAGCATAAAACTTGCAAAGGGGCCCGTTTTTAAAGTTAGAGGAAATAAATCATCCCTTTGCGCCGCGCCGAATGTTTTTTCTGTGACAAAAACAATATGCTCTCCGCTAAGGTTTTTATTTCCGACCGGGACGCTGTCAAACCGGAGATGCAGGCGGTAGACATGAAAAGATCCGCCCCCGCGCGGCGTACGCAATTGGCGGGATTTGTCTTTGATAGGCAAAGAAACTTCATATGTTTGCACAGGCGCCAGCATCAAATTAATTTGGTGCGGTAAAGCCGCTATAAAAATAGGGACGATCATCGCCGCCAACATTCGGACAGACAAGCTGCGGTTGGTTTTTGCGCACCACATGCGATGCAGCAGATAGAACATGACGGGCAGATTCCACAAAAGACAGACAGCAAAAATTGCATATAGCTCGCCCGCAGGCGCGTATTTAACGCCGGAGATCTTTTCCTGCACAAGCGGCGTAAAAAAACAAGCACCGATCGCCATCGCGGCCGCTAGCGCGGCAACCATATACTTCTCGCCCCTCTTGGGTGGTGCGTCGGGATTATACTTTTTCATTCACGCGGCTTCAGGTTTTATTTGGAATATATTTTTATATTCAAATATAACCGCCTAAAAAGCAACGCCCTCTGTGCAATCTTGCGGCATCAAGGAATATCGTCGCTTTACATCTTGTTTTGAGGCGTTTTTTTGTCTGCCGCTGCTTGATTGGGCTGGTTTTGCTTCGGCTGCGCATCGTTGGCGGGCGGCTTGGATGATGCTGTTTTGTTAAAAAACTGTTTGATGCTGAGCGCCGTATAAGACAAGCCCTTGCCAATTTTCTGCTGCATATGGCCGGTATGTGCCGCGAGCTTTTGTTTGACGGCCGCCGCTTTTTTTTGTTTATCCGGCATCACCTTTTGCAGCAGCGTCTTGACGCCGGTTTCAGCCGCATGGAAGGACAGCCCGACACCCAGCCCCGTAAGAAAGCCAATGCCCAGCTTCGCGGCGCTTTGCACATAAGGCGATGAGATCACGCCCGCCAAAGCTTCGCTGACGCCCGCGCCAAAGGCGGGAATACCATGGAACATCAGCCCGCCGCCCACCATAAAAATCGCCGCCGTGCCGGCAGCCGAGATACCGTTCATCACGCGCGGCTTTGCATCCAATATCAATTTCCCTGCCGCACGTTTTAACTGACCGGCTTTCGAAGGATCGGATGAATTTGCCATCCAGCCGCCTAGATCTTCCATCTTGATGATGCCGGTGATAACCGTATAGGCACCGACTGTGGCCCCCACCGCCACACCCGACATAATCGCAGCCTGCATCGCAAAAGGCATCGCGGCGACAAAAGCCAAGGTGATGGCGACGATTTCCGCGGATAAAACCATATCTGTGCGCAGCGCTTCCTTGATTTTACGTGCGCGTGCCGCCGGCGTTGGAACGGTATCATGCTGATCACGCGCATGGGCTTCTGTTTCGCCTTTAAATGTCTTACGCAGTTTTTGAATGCCGGTGCGGCTGAAATAAACACCGCCCGCCGCAACAAGCGGTAGAACCGCCCAGGGCGCCAGAAAATTCAGCGCGAGCGCAGCAGGAACCAAAAGCGCCTTGTTCTTTAAAGACCCTTTGGCAATATCCAAAATCAAACCCGTGTCATGCTTGAAATAGACGCTGTTCTGTTTGTTGCTCTCTCCGCCTGCGCCGACAGGTTTTGTGATCGTTACCGTCTTTTCGGCGGTCACTTTGACCATCGTGGCGATTTCATCAATAAGGAGCACGAGTGCGCTGCCGCCGGCCATGTTGGGAGACTCCAGAAAATAAGGATATTTGAATAGGGGAACGATCCGCAGAAAGATGTATCACGGAAAACGGCAGCGATAGATTTAAATTTTTTTAACTTTTCCGGCGCGCTGTGGGGTATCCTTATCCGCTGGCGGCCTTTTCGCCGGCTTCTTTGCGCGCCTGAACGGATTTACGCTGTTTATACACATGCGCAAGAAAATCCGCCGTGATGTCGCTGCGCACCGCCGCCGCGGCCTGCGTCGGCAAAAAGAGGCGCACGCCAAAATAATAATGCCCCATATCGCTGGTGGAAACATCATAGGACGGCTCTGCGGGCCCAATCGCAATACCGGCGCGGCGGCGGATTTTGCGGTTAAAGGTCTGCGCTTCGGTGCGGAAGGGGGCAAAATATTTTTCAGTAATCTTTGCAAGTGCCGCGCTGGCCGCCTGCGGATCGATATCGGAAAATTGTACTGAAATTTTGACGTCTTCAAAAATGAAGGTTTTAAAGAAATTTGCGTTCTCGACATTCGATGAGAAAATCTTGCCGTTCGGTATGACAATTGTACGGCCGGTGAATTGATAGCTGCGGCTTTTCATGTCCACTTCCTGCAAGCGAAAGGAAAAGGCGTCGAGATCGACCACTTCGCCGGTTACCCCGTCAATGGTGACCCAGTCACCGGCTTTGAACGGCTGGCTTGTCACGCGCATGATCGCCCCCATAAGACAGAGGATCATCTCTTTGGTCGCCACCACCACCGCCACGGCAAAGGCCGCGATAGAAAGCGCAAAAGTATGCAGCTGCGGCGCCCAGATCAGAATAAGTCCAATGACGATGGCAATCGCACTGCCGTTCTTGATAATAATAATCCAGCTGCGCTGCTCTTTGGCCAGCACTTCGCTGTCGCGCCAGATACGGCGGACCAGCAAACGGCGCACAAAGAAAACGACCGCAATCAGCACAACCGATGTAAACAGGCTGCTCGCGCTAAAAATAGCGCCGAAGTCGATACCGCTGAGATCGACCGCCGGCAGTTTTGCCAAAAGAATATCAAGATTGTCCATGTCCGGCACCTCCCGTGCCTTTGCCGCTTCAGGGACGGGAATATACATATATTCTGACGTTTTGTCAGGAAAAACCACAGGCGCAGGCAAAAATCACCCCGGCAAAAGCGGCGCGGCCAGTTGAAACGCGGCACTTTTACGGCTAGATTATGCCGCCATACAGCCATCCTCCGCAGAAAGAGACAAAGACATATGCCCCGCACCGCCGCCAAACCCCGCCTTCTTGACCGCAAAGAAGGGCTTTACCTGAAACATACGGGCAGCATCAAGGGACGCGGCGTTTTCTGCACCCGCCCGATCAAAAAAGGCGAAGCTATCGAGGTGACGCCGTCTTTGCTGCTGAACGAGAACGAAACCCTGACCGTCGACCAAACCCATATGGTCAATTACACCTTTGTTACTGGTGATATTTCAGCCAAGCTGCGCAAAAAGACCGGCATCAAAGACCCCGAACATGCAAGCAGCGTGCTGTTCGGCGTGATGACTTTTTGCAACCATGACGAAAAACCGAACGCCATCATCGAATGGGAAGAAGACGACGGCACGGTCTATTTCACCCTGCGCGCCACCCGCGCCATCCCGAAAAACACCGAAATCTGCACAACCTATGGCGAAGGCTGGTTCGACGACCGCGCCTAGAAAAGCAGGCCCCGCTGGATTGTTGAACGGCATCATTGGGCATGATATGCTTGGCCCTATGGTTCAGCCGCCTTGATACATTGCGCTGTCCCCAGCAACCTGCGGACACACAGGATTATGTATGAGCAACCGGCATCTTCCGCTTTACGAATTTTTTTGGCATCTGGCGGAGGCGCAAAAAGCCGGCCTGCCGCTCCGGACAACACTTGACGATATTGCCGCCACCGCGCCCAGCCGCCGCCTGCGCATGGCTTATAACGATATAGCACTCTTCTTGCAAAACGGCCGCACGCTGTCGGACGCGCTTGACGCGCACCCGCGCCTTTTTGATGCGACGCTGCGCGCACTGGTGCGTAGCGGCGAAGGCGCAGGGCGCATGGTCGAAGCCTTCCGCCGCTGCGCAGAGATTGTGCGCCTGCGCGCCACCCGTGCACGCGAAATGCGCCGCGCCACGCGGGAGCCGAAAATCACCGCCTTTATCGTCGTTGCCCTGGGCGCCATCAGCGGTGCGCAGACGCTTGTTGACGGCGCGCTGTTGCTGCTGTTTTTTACCGTGGTGACGGTTGCGGGCTGGCGCCTGTCTCCGGCATTTCGCACCTTTATCTTATCCGGCCTGCTGCATATACCCGTAGTTGGTGCCATCTTGCGGCGCGATGCATGGGCACGCTTTGCCGAAAGCCTTGTCTTTTTGTATCAAAGTGGCGTACCCCTGCGCGAGGCCGCTGCGACCGCCGCCTCCGTACAACCGGCCGCAGGTATGAAATCTGTCTTTATGCGCATCGCCGGGCGGCTTGGCGAAAAATCGGGCCTTGAACAGGCTTTCGCCGCCGAAGCCGATGCTGACCGTCTGGTGCTCAGCATGGTGCGGGCGGGTGAGCGCAGCGGCAATATCGGCGCCAGTCTGAACGAAGCCGTTTTGCGGCTGGACGAAGAAAACGACCGCAGCATCACAGCCTTGCGCCAATATACGGGGCCGATGCTGGCGATTGTGCTGGGGATTGTGATTTACCGGTTTTTATAAACAGCGCGCTATTTGCGCTGCGCGACGACAAACATGACATCTTCGGTAAACAGCATGCCTTCTGGATTTTTTTCGGACGGAAAGGCGCGGTTCATCATCCAGATCAGATCCGAATGCGCCCATGACGACAGCTCCACCAGATGCCGCCCATACAAAAATTTCGCGGTCGATGCGGTAAACCAATGCTCCAGATATTTCTGCGTATCCGGCACTTCATGGCCGACGGTATAGGCTTTGACGCCAGAGATGTGCCAGCCGAATTCAGCCAGCAGTGCGCGCCATTCGTTCAAATCCAGATAATAAAACGGGCTTTGCGCGCCATCGATGCGAAACTCTCCACGAACATAGGCATCCACCATCTGCAAAAGCGCAGGCAGTCTTTCGCAGGTGCTGAACACAAAATAACTACCGCTCTGCGTCAGGGCATTGATATCCTGCATCAGCTTTTTCTTGTCCGGCACCCAGTGCAGCGCCCAATTCGACATCACGGCCCCCAGCGGGACACCGCCGATGCTGAGCCTGTCTATCTCTTCGGCGGCGGACTGGATATAGGTCACGCGCGGATCGGCGTATTTTTCCCGCGCAACGGTCATCATATCGCGGTCCGGCTCGATAGCCGTCATGCGCTGCGTGCTTTGAAAAACGCCAAAAGACTGCACTGTGCGCCCGCCGGTACCTGCGCCGATGTCGAGCATGCTGCGAATGGCGGCCAGATCGCGGTCTGGTATGGCCTCGCGCACAAGCGCCATCAGGACATTGAACTGTTCCTGCTGGAAATCGCTGGTCTGGTCGTAACAGATGCCAAGGTGCTGTTTCATACCCGCAAGTTTAAGCAAATGCGCCCTGCCGAAGCAAGTGCCGCTTTCAGGTACCGGTTTTTGCCGGCACAAAGCGGCGCACCGCCGCAAAATAAAGGGCATAGGGCAGGCTGGCCAATGCCTTCATCACAAGGGTAAAGCGGCGCGGGAAATGGATTTCAAATGACCGTCCCGCCAGACCGTCTGCCAAACGCCGCGCAGCCTCTTGCGGGGTGATCATCGCCGGCATCGCAAAATCGTTTTTATCCGTCAGGGGCGTTTTGACGAAACCCGGGCTGATAAGCCGCACATCTATACCGTGCGCCGCTTCTTCGGCGCGCAAGCTTTGCGCCAAATTCATAATTGCCGCCTTGGTTGCACTGTAAGGCTGGCCGTTGGGTAAACCGACATAACCGGCGACGCTGCCGCACAGGGCGATCTGCCCTGACCGCCGCGCACGCATTGCCGGCAGCACAGTATCAATAACATAAAAAGCAGCCGTCAAATTCGTAGAGATCATCTCCGATACCTTCGGCATATCCAGCGCCCGCAGTGCCATCGGCGTATAGGATGCGGAAAGCAGGATGACATGATCTATAGCACCCAGACGCTGCTCGGCCGCAGCAAAGCCTTCTTTGACAGCGGCAGCATCTGTCACATCCAGCGGCAAAGAAAGATGATCGCTGCGCCCTGTCTCTGCTGCCAAAGCCTCCAGCGCCAAGGCGCCGCGCGCGCTGAGCGCCAGCCGTGCGCCGCGGCGCGACAACTCCAGCGCCAGCGCGCGGCCGATACCGGTCGAAGCACCGATCAACCAGACGTTTTTGCCGGCAAAGACGTTTTTGGTCATTGGGGTTCCTGCTTCTGCATAAAGAGCGTTAATTCCGCCACGGTCACGCCGAATTTTTTAAGGTATGACCTGTTTATAACGATACCGTCATTCATGCGGAACATCCAGTCGTCGAAGGCGATTTTATATGTCGTATTTCCGACGGGCAAATCCATGCTGTATTTCCAGCGCGCCGCGCTGCCGGAGGTTTCGCCTGTGGCTTTGCCGAGAATATCATCGGCGCGGCCTTCGTATCTGCCATCGGCAAGTTTTTTGATATGCCAGACACGTTTCTGCGTTTCGCCATCGTAATAAGTAAAGACTTCTTCGAGCGTTCCGGTATCGCCACTCCATGTCCCTTTCATGACGACATCAAAACGGCGGATAACTTTGCCGCTACGATTTTGCACCAAGCCCCAGGCTTTGATATCGCCGCTAAAAAATTCCTCGAAGGCAATGTCAGGCGTTGTGCCCTTATACTCCTTCATCGGCGATGAACTACACCCCCCGAGCGCCATGACCACCCCCAATACGATCGATGCCAACAGTTTTTTCATGATCCTCTTCCTTGCGTGATTTGAAAAGATAAAACATCATCAGCCCCCCGGCCCCGACTTTGAGCACGGCGGGCAAGAACGCATATAAAAACGACAGCCATGCCAATGCCGCCGGCCCGTTATCGGCGCGCGGCAGAAACCCTGCAAGGTCGAGCGCATAAAGACCGCCCGCCCCCGCCAGCGCCAGCGCCAGCTTCATCAAAAACGACATCAGCGCAAAACATGCCGCCGTCTGCGCACCGGCCCCGCGGCGGTCGATAACGGACGATAAAAAAGCCGGCGGTAATGACAGCTCCGCACCAAGGGCAAGACCTGACGTCAGGCAGACAATCGCGTACAAGCCCATCGCCCCGGCAGGCGGTATGGCCACGGCAGCAGCAAAAACAACCCCCGCAAATAGCATGGAAGCGGCCCAGACCGGCCCCGCCCCCCATCGCGCCGCTGCGGCGCGCCAGAGCGGCATGCCGGCAAGCCCCGCAAGAAAATACAGCAATAAAAACCCGCCCAGATAGGCTTCGGCCACCAGATAGTCGCGGATATAAAACACTACCAGCACCGCCGGCAGCGCCGAGGCCAGCATGCTCAGGAAATAAACAATATAAAAAACCCCGTCGCGGGTTTTGACAACTTTGTGCGGCCATCTGTCGCTACTGCGGGTTTCTTCAGATGTCGTATCCAGCGCCGCATGCGCCAACCAGCGCCGGAAAACCACGCCGCAGCCAATCGCCGCGGCAAGAAAGATCAGGGCATAAACGGAAAAGGACTCCTTGATCGTCAGGTTCATCTGCAAAAGACCGGGCAGCGTGATCGCCAGCACAAGACCGCAGAGACCGATGGCTTCGCGCATCGCGGTAATGCGCGCTTTTTCTGCAGGGGCGCGGCGCCACAGGCTGCCCAGCGCGCCCAGATTGATTGCCAGCACGCTAAAGCCCGTTGCCGCCACAACCATACAAAACGCAAACCACGCAAGCGGCGCTGCCGCCCAAGGATGAAACAGCAGCGCAAATCCCAGCACGAACATCACAAACCCGGCGGCAATAATCTTGCCGCGCTGCGCGGCATAGCGGTCACTGAAAAAGCCGATTAAAGGGTCTTGTACCGCATCAAACAGGCGGATGAGCAGCAGAACCCCCGCCAGTGCCGCCAGCGACACCGCGTATTCCGCCGCATAGAAATCAGGCGCCAGCACATAAAGCGGAATACCCGCAAAAGCGAGCGGAAAAGCCAAACTGCCGTAAGCTGCTAAATCACGATGTGAAAGCTGCGGCCTGTCTGGGCTGCTTGTCATTTCCGCCCCGTCAGCGCCTGACGCAGCGCGGGCGCAGAAGTATCAGCCGCCAGCCATATCCCAAAAAAGTGCGGCGCAAAATCCGGATCATCAATCACACCCGCTATTTTTCCGTCGTGGTAAAAAGCAACACTGCCGTCTTTGCGCCGAATGCCTGTCAGGCTGGTGCCTTTGTCGACATCGGGAAAAATACTGCGCATCTGGCGGTGCCAGATGGCAAGCCGGATTTCATCTTTAAAGCCCTGCCGGCGGATTTCCTCGCTCGATTTATCGGCGATCTTACGGCCCTGAAGTTTGCGCAGATAGCTGAGACGCAGGGCAAAGGGCTTTTCTTCGCTGTAAACACCGCCGGGTGCAAAAAGCGCTGCATCATACACATCCCAGACCATAACAGTAAGACGTCCGCCGCCGACATGGGCCGCATCGGTAATTTCATCTTTCACATAGGCGGGCGGCGCGGCGTCAGACGGGCGCTTTGCTTCCGCTTCGGGAACCGGCAAAAGCAGACAGGCAATCGCCAGTGAAAAAACAATCGCATTAAGCATGTTGAAGCTCCACCTGCATGACATCGGTGCGTCCGGTGCGGAAACCGGCGATACAGGCGGCCAGATAAAACCGCCACATACGCATAAAACCGTCGTCATAGCCAAGCGCGGCTATATCGGCGCGGCGTGCGTCAAATGTTTCCAGCCAGCGCTCCAGAGTGACGGCGTAATCTTTGCCGAAATCAAAACGGTCCGTCATGATAAATCCCGCCTTTTCCGCCTCGGCACGGAAGCGCGAAGGGCTGGGCAACATGCCGCCGGGGAAAATATAGCTGCGGATGAAATCACCGCTTTGCCGGTATTTTTCAAAGCGGTTATCATCAATTGTGATTGTCTGGATGACGGCTTTACCGCCGCGGCGCAAGAGTGAAGACACCTTGCTGAAGTACGTCGGCCAATATCTTTCGCCGACCGCTTCGAACATCTCGATTGACACGATATGGTCGTAGCGGCCCTGCTGGTGGCGGTAATCTTCAAGCGCTATGTCCGCCTTGCCGCCCAGCCGCGCGGCAGCATAGCTGCGCTGCTTTTCGGAAAGGGTGACGCCTTTTACGTGGGTGTCGGAGCGCTCTGCGGCACGCGCGGCAAAGCCGCCCCAGCCGCAGCCGATTTCAAGAATACGGCCCGATGACGGCGCAAGACGGTCGATGATGCGGTCGTATTTACGCATTTGCGCCGATTGCAGATTTTCATCGGGATTGGCAAAAATAGCCGCCGAATAGGTCATCGACGGGTCGAGCCAGAGGCTGTAAAAATCATTGCCCAGATCATAATGCGCGCTGATGTTGCGCTTGCTGCCCGACAGCGTGTTGAGGCGCAAAAGCTGCGACAGGCGCGCCATCAGCTGCATACCGCCATTGCCAAAAATATACCCGTCGATCACATGGTCATTTTCCATGGCCAGTGACAGCAAATTGGGCAGGCAGGCGGTTTCCCAAAGCCCTGCTTTGTAGTCTTCGGCAAAGCCGATATCGCCGCGCACGGCCAAATTGGCGACAACGCGCCAGTCGTGCAGACTGAGACAGGCGGCGGGGCCCGGGCGGCGGCCTTCGAAAATGCGGGTTTGACCATCGGGCGTCACCAGCTCGAAGCGACCGCATTCAAGATTATCAAGCTTCTTCAGGAACTGGTCGGCGGCACGAAGAGCGAACACGGGAAACCTCATCGATATGTACGGATAAAAAATTTCAGGATTGTTGCACCTTAAACAATAGCAAAGCCGGACTGAAATGCGCCTTACCGCAAGATTACTTTTTTGTAAGATTGTCGACGGCTGTTATTTTTTCTTTGTTTTGAAGAGGCTTGGGTATGTATTTGATGCCCTTGGCCACCAGCTTCAGTGCCTGCCAGTGTATGCGCCAGAGCGCGACGAGTGCCACGGCCGGATGCCGCCAGAAGGCGCGCTGCCGTGCGGGACGGTTATAGTCGCAAAGCGTGCCCACGAGCGATGTCAGAAGCTGGCGGCGGCCATCGGGTTCGTAAAAATCAATCCATGCGCCGAATTTTTCCGGCTGCAACGCGAAGCGGAATTTATAGCTGCCGTGCCGCTCCAGAAACGGGGAAACATGAAAGACTTTGCGCGCTTCAAGCCAGTCATCAGAGACGATTTCCCGTCCATCCGCATGGGCGCAAAGGTAACTGTGCATTTCACCAAATGTATTGTGCACTTCGCACAAAATCGCACGCACAGCGCCCGCGACATCACAGCACAGCCAAAAACTGACCGGATTAAAGACATGGCCGAAGCTGCGCGGCATTGTGACCAGAATAATCTCCCCGTCTGCCGTCGTCACACCCCAGTCTTGTAGATGCGCGCGGATCCATGGCTGCAGGGCGCTGCCGTCACGCGGGCCGTGATCTTTGTTGTAAAAAGACAAAAGCCCCCGCGCATTGACGCCAAAACGCCAGCCGTCCGAAAACCGCTCCAGCTGCGAAAGCGGCATCCACAGATAGTAAATACCATAGGTAAAAGCGTTCACCTTGGGGTAGGTGCGTTTATGCATGACGGTCGCAGTCAGAATTTGCGGCGCGGTTTTTACAGCCATGGCGGATTGACCCCGAAGACGTCACGGCAGAGATCAACAGCGCTGAGAAGCCCGTCTTCGTGGAAGCCGTAGCGCATATAGGCGCCACAAAAACAGACGTCGCGGCGGCCTTGTAATTCGTGCATACGCTTCTGCGCGCGGATTGCAGCAAGCGTAAAGACGGGGTGGCTGAAAACATGTTCATTCAAAACACTGCCTGCCGCCGGCGCGCGGCCGGGGTTAAGCGTGATGATCACCGGCTTTTCTGTTGGCAGATTTTGTAGGTTATTCATCCAGTAGCTGAGCGACACGACAGGCGCTTTGTCCTGCGCTTCTTCGGATAAATATACCCAGCTGGCCCAGGCACCGCGGCGGCGCGGCATAAAACTGACATCGTCATGCACCACAACACGGTTTTCGTTATAGCGAAACGCACTGAGAATATCGTTTTCAAGCGGATCGGCATCGGCAAGCAGGGCCAGCGCTTCGTCGGCATGGCAGGCAAAAACGGCGCGGTCAAAAATTTCGGTATGGCCCTGCGCATCGGTGACTTCTACCCCCCCGGCAATGCGGCGCACACGGGTGGCTCCTGTGCCGGTTTTAATTTTATCTGCAAAACCGGCACTTAATTTGCGCACATATTCACGGCTGCCGCCCGTGACCGTATACCACTGCGGATGGTCGTTAACCGTCAAAAGCCCGTGATTTTTGAAAAAACGGATAAAGCTATGCGCCGGAAATTCCAAAATCGTCTCAACCGAGCAGCTCCAGATCGCTGCACCCATTGCCTGCAGGTAATAGCGGCGGAACCAATCCCCCATACCCAGCTTGTCGAGACATTCGGCCAACGTCATTTCAGCCGGATGATCCAACATTTTTTCGGCAGCGCGGTTGAAGCGCAAGATGTCAAAAATCATCCGCCAAAAAGCGGGACGCAGCAGATTTTTTTTCTGGCTGAACATGCCCTTACTGCCATATTCCAGATCACCGCCGCGAATGCTGACACCAAAAGACATATCGCTTTTTTGCGTTTCAACACCCAGGTGGCGAAACATCGCTGTCAGATGCGGATAATTCCGTTCGTTGAAAACAATGAATCCCGTATCGACGGGTATCTGACGGGCATCGATTTCTATGTTGATCGTGCGGCTATGGCCGCCGGTCCGCGTTTCTTTCTCATAGACCGTGATGTCGTGATGCGGCGCGAGCAGGTAAGCCGCGCCAAGTCCGGAAATGCCGGTGCCGATGATTGCGATACGCATGTTTGAAGCCTATGTTGGCGGGGATGTATATTCTGTTGAATAAACTTAACGTATTTACAGTTACTTTTCTCTCTCCGCATTATTACAAAAATTTAATCCGCGGGCGGATGGGGCGGAAAATCAATACGCACGCGCAAGCCCGGCGCCGCATCACCAAGCGTGATCTGTCCGCCGTGCTGCACGGCGATCGCCCCGACCAGACTGAGGCCGAGGCCATTTCCCGCCGTGTGGCGGCTGGCTTCGCCACGGTAAAACCGCTGGAATACTTTTTCACGCTCCGGCGCCGGAATGCCGGGGCCGCCATCGGAAACTTCCAGCACCGCGCCGCCCGCTGCACTGCGCGCTGTATGCACGTGTATCTTGCTACCCGGCGGGCTGAACTTTATCGCGTTATCGAGCAAATTGGCCAGCGCCTGAAACAAAAGATCACGGTCGCCATACATTTCCGCGGGGGTGATATCGGCGGTAATACGTATGTCTTTCTCTTCGGCCAGCGGTTCGTAAAGCTCGATCACATCAAAGGCCAGCCGGTGCAGGGGCAGACTGTCAAAGCTGCCGCGTTGGCGTCCCGTTTCGATACGGGCAATACGCAAGAGCGCATTAAACGTGCCCAGCAGGTGATCCGCCTCTGCCAGAAGCCCGTCACAAGCAGCGCCCAGATCTGCATCATTTTTAACCTGTGCCCGTTTGCGCAGGGCCTCAAGACTATTGCGCATACGCGTCAGCGGCGTGCGCAGGTCATGCGCGATATTGTCCGATACGCGCTGCACGCCGCCCAGCAAGTCTTCCAGCCGCGCCAGAAACGCGTTCAACACCCGCGACATATTACTGAGATCGTCCCAGCGCGAGTCAATCACGATGCGCTGTGACAGATTACCGGTGTCCATGATCTGTTTGGCGGTGCGGGCGATGCGATTGGTGCGGCTGACAACAAAGGTACTGATCATAAAACTAGTCAGGATCACAAGCATCATCAGAAAGATGCCCACAGCGCTGAGCCATTGCATACGCGAAAGGCTGGCGGCGGTCGCAGTAATATCGACGGCCACCAGCAAATAACGGCCATCGGGCAGGGTGTGAATTTTGGCGGCATAGCGTGCGCCGCTGTCTGTGGCAAAGACAACAGTTCCTTCGGCCAGAAGCGAGACACTGTCCGGCAGCACAGGCATATTGCCCGCAATGCGCGCGCCCTGCCTGTCTGTGAGGAGATAAAGCCGCGCGCCGCGCGCAGGTGCGGCATTGATGCGCGCGGCAAGATCCGGCATCTCGCCGAGATAGCGGATTTCGGTATCAATCATCTCTTCGGTGCCATGAATAAGATAGCCGCGGCTGAAGTAATAGCCGAAATAGCCCATAACCAGCACGCCCAGCCCCAGCAGCACGGTAAACAGCAGCGCCATTTTGAAGCTGGAGCTATGATAATAGCGTCTATTCGATGATATATCCTGCGCCACGCACTGTCCTGATAAGCTGTTTCTTTGAATCGCGGCTGATCTTGCCGCGCAGGCGGCTGATATGCACATCGATCACGTTGGTCTGGGGGTCAAAATGGTAATCCCATACATTCTCAAGCAGCATGGTCCGCGTCACCACCTGTCCTTTGTGACGCAGCAGATATTCCAGCAAGCGGAATTCACGCGCCTGAATATCGACAACCTGCCCCGCATAAACAACCTTACGCGCCAAAAGATCCATTTCAAGATCACCCGCGCGCAAAACCGTTTCTTGCAAGGCGTCACCCTGTGCGCGGCGCTGCAAAACCTCCAGCCGCGCCAAAAGTTCGGCAAAGGCAAACGGCTTGACCAGATAATCATCGCCGCCCGCCCGCAACCCTTTGACACGGTCATCGACTTCGCCAAGCGCGCTGAGGATAAGCACAGGTACGGTATTGCCCGCACCGCGCAGGGTTTTGATGATGGTCAGCCCCTCCAGCTCCGGCAGCATCCGGTCAACAACCAAGACATCGTATTTTTCGGTGGTGGCCAGAAACAAGCCGTCTTTTCCGTTCGCGGCCGTATCGACGGTATGTCCGTTTTCTTCAAGCCCGCCGCGAATATAGGCGGCGACATCTTTGTCGTCTTCGATCACAAGTATGCGCATGGAGGATATGCTTCCGACGTTTAAACCTGCCCCATCCTAGGCGCAGGGCAGGCTTTTGTCAAAAGCGCGGCGAAAAACGCCTTGCTGGAAAAACGTCTCGCCCAGATAGGGGTGGCGTATCGACAGGCGAAAGGTAAAACTGCCGTCGCCGTGGTCCAGATGCGCCACATGCGTCACGCCCGGCGTCAACAGATGCGGCAGCGGTACCCGTGCCCCCAAAAGACTGAAAAAATAACGATAGCTTTGGAAATAAAGCTGGCCGTCTGCGGTAAAGACACGCAATTTCATGCCAAAGCCGCCACCGACAACTTCCAGCATCTCGCCTTCGGCGCTTTCGCGCTTGACGGACGAAACCACGACCGGCGCGCGGCCGGGATATTGGTACAGTCTTTCCCAGCAAACGCCCTCGTCTTTGGCGTAAAGACGCACCTGCATCGGTACGTCTTCGCCGGCGTAAGGGGTCAGCGGGTTGCCGATCACCCGTGTCAGCTGCGCAAAAAGCCAGCCCATGCGGCTGCGGCGAATGGTTTGCATGATACCGTCATAGACAAATACCTCGCCTGTCTGCGGCTCGCGCCCGAAACGCTGCTGGATACCGGGGCGCAGCCGCGCCCATGCCGCCCCCAGCTGATGCTTGAGCGCGTTTTCAGGCTTCAGGTTATTGATACGCGGAATGTGCAGAAGACGCAGAATGGCGCAGCGAATGGCTTTTCCAAGCGGATACATCGCCCTTGCGATGCGGCGGGTCGGGAAGAAAATGCGGTCAATCCACCCTGTTACCCCGGCGCGGCGGGTATAGGCGGTCAGACGCCAGGCGGCTTCGCTGCCGTAGAAAACATCATCGCCGACTTTCAACACCATGCCTTCGTCGATATCGAGACCGCGGTCGGTCAGCTCCGGCATCAGACAATCATCGGTGCGGGCATTGACGAGAGCGATCTCCGTCCTATCATCACGTGGAGAGAGGCGGGTGCAATATCCGCGGCAAACAGGGCAATCATGGTCGTATACCAGAAAAACCTTTTGTTTTTGAACTGCTTGCATGTCGCCCCCTTGCCGTGGACGGCTTTGGGTGATATATTTAACTAAGTAGCTAAATAAAGTTTCTCATATCTCGGCCGCCGCCGTCAATTGCAAAGCATTGCCACCGGCGCGCCGACGAAAAAAGGACAGAAAAGAACCGCCATGCTGACCGGAAAGATATTTGACGCCCTCTCCTCCCCCGTCAGACGCAAGATTCTGGCCTATCTTTCTGCGGCCACGCTGACCGCGGGGGAGATTGCAGAGAGATTCGACATTTCCAAGCCGGCCCTGTCCAAACATCTCGGCGTCCTCGAAAACGCAGGGCTGGTGCGCGCGGAAAAGAAAGGCCAGTTTGTCCATTATTCTTTGGTGCGCGACAATCTGGTCAATACACTGAACGGCTTTGTGCAGGAAGTCTGCCCCGTTGCCCGCCCCTTGAAAAACGAAAGCCGTGCCCTAGCTGACAAAAAGAAAGGGGCCAGAAAAAAAAGCCCCGCCTAAATCCGCGCCTGAAATAAAAGTGAGATCAAAACAATGTCACGCTTTATCGCCCTTGGCCTTGCCGCCGCGCTTTTTGCTGCCGTCCCCCTCTCCGCCCATGCCGAACAAACAGCGGCGCCCGCCGCAGCGGCCCCTGCCGCGCCCGGCGCCTTTGGCTTTGACTTCTTTGCGATTGACGGCACCGAAATGCCGCTGTCGGCCTATCAGGGCAAAGTGCTGCTGATCGTCAATACCGCGACGGGATGCGGATTTGCGGGGCATTTCCGTGATCTGCAAAAACTACACGATACCTATGGCGCAGACGGTCTTGTCGTGATCGGCGTGCCGTCGAATGATTTTGGCGGGCAGGAACCGCTGGACGGCGATGCGCTCAAAAAAGCCGTCACCGACAGCTATGGCGTCACCTTTCCCCTGACACAAAAAATTGCTGTCAGCGGCGGTGCGGCGCATCCGTTTTATGTCTGGGCGGGAAAACAAAATGTGGGCGGGCTGCTGTCTTCCAAACCGCGGTGGAACTTTCACAAATACCTGATCGGCCGTGATGGCCGCGTGCTGGCATCCGCAGGCCCCACCACGGGGCCGCTGGCCGGCGGCTTTGTGGAGTCTATCAAAACCGCACTGGCTCAAAAAGTCGATTAAAATCAATACATTGATACCCATGCGTCTTTATTGACATAAAGATGCGAGTTCTTTATGCTGGCGGCATTGATTCACCCTGACCGACAGCAGAAGGACGCCGATGGCCCGCCCGCCCAAACCGATGCCTGCCTATGCCGATGCGCTGACCGATAGCGTCGCGCGCGGTGATCTGGCGGGTGCACGGGCGCATTTCGACAAAGTGCTCTGGGGCGACAGCGAGCAGCGCGCGACATGGGATCAACTGCAAATCGCCGTCCAGCGCAGCGATGTGCCCATGGCACGCCTGCTGGTGACATGGGGCGCACGCGCGACCGAGGCCGATCTGGCGGCGCTCAAAAAAGTATCTCCTGCAAAATACCCCGAATATCTTCAGACCCTGCGCCGTGCCGGTCACGGCATTTCACCCAAGGCGCTGCGAGAAAGCGTCGCCGAAGCCGCCGCCCTGCCCGATAGCGCCACAAACCTGAGCCTTGAGAAAACCGTTATCAAAGCCTTCATCGATGACGGTTTTATCGATTACCGCTCTGCCTTGCTGCCCAAAGAATGGCGTCAAATACTGCATACCATGCAACAGACGGGCGCGCCCGAAGCCCTGATCGGCGGCGGCGCGCTGCGCGACCTTTTCAACAAACGCGCCATCAAGGATGTCGATATTTTTCTGCAATCCCGCGGCAACGAAAACAAAAACCGCAAATTCATCAGACAGGCCTTCCAAAAGGCCGGCGTAAACATCGAAAAACAGGTTGTGGCCCGCGGTATGTATGGCGGCGATGTACGCGAAGAACTGCCCGATCCTAAAAAATCTGTATTTCAGCAACATCTGGGCAGCGGGTATCGCACCATACGCGTTGCCAGCAACAGCGAAGCCTGGACGGTCATCGCGGGCAAAGAAAAAACCGAATACAATATTGTCTTCATCGATGGCCCGCTCGGCAAGATGCTGAAAGCCGCGGTGGAAAAGCCGGGCGGATCCAGCGCAGCCGTCATGATCAAGGCTTTTGATCTCGGGCTTTGCCAGATCGGCTTTGATGGCGCGCATATAGTGACCACCGAAGCCTATCAGGAAGACGTCCGCGGAAAGAAAATCACGCTGCATGTCGATAACGGCACATCACAGCAACATATCGCGCGCGTGGTCAAAAAATATCCTGACTGGGCCTTATCGCCGGAAGCCCAAAAGGCCCTGACCCCGCCGCCCGCACCAAAGCCAAAACCCCGCCGCAGCTATAGCGGTTATGGCGGCTGGTCGTCTTATTAAGACCCTCAATAATCAATTGTGATGTTTTCGGCGTCGAGAAAAATCTCGTCGCAGTTCTTTTCGCTGCCGCCGCGGTCGATGACCAGAAAATCGGATGGCGCTTCAAGCGCGAGAGAAAAATGGTGCCAGACCCCCGCGTGATAATTAACCCCCTGACGGGGTGCGGCGACAAAGGCACGCAGGTTTTCGACTTTGAAATCCCCTCTCTCTGCCACCACCACCAGATACGGCCTGTCATCAAGCGGGAAAAACGCCTGTGACGACAGCGGATGACGCTCCATCACCTTCACGCTTATGGGCCGCGGTAGCGGCGCGGAGCGAAAGAGGCTGACCAGCGGCACGCCGCCCGCCGCCGCCAGATCGAGGCGGGCGAGGTCGTGAAACCGCTCGGTATAGCCGTAGTTGATATTGCGCAGCTCCCGCGCCGAAGCATCGGCCATCACATCGCCATAAGGCGCAAAGGCCGCGGCCGTCAAAGGCACAGGTTTCAGAACAACCGTCATCCGCCGAGCGTACCGAAAAGCCGCAGGCGGCTGATGCCGCCATCGGGGATCATATTCACGCGCACATGGGTCACCACACCGATTTTTTCAATCTCTTTGGTATATTTATGCACGTGATGCGCCTGCATCTTGTTTTCTTTGAGCAGATACGGCCAATAAATTGCCTGCGCCGCAATCGTGTCTTCGTGAAAGGCGGTCAGATTAAAGGCCTGTATTGAACACGCATCCGGATAATTGCCCTTGTGAAAGGCGGTATCAATATGAATTTCCTTGATGATGCCGGCGTGCCCCAGTTCGAAAATCGCCCAGTCAAAACCGGGTTCGCGGCGGCGGCGCGTTTCCCAGGCATCGCCCATGTTGATACCCTTGCCCGGTTTGGTGACATTGACGGGTGACCCGTAATGCGCATCGGTCATCGACAGGCAGCGCCCGCCGTTTTCCATCGCCAGCAAATCGACGGTATCGTTTTTTTTGACTTTCGACCAATCTTTGAACACGCGGCCAAAGACGCGCAGCCGTGCCACACCGCCGTCAGGATAAATATTCAGGCGCAGATGCGTCCATGCGCCCGTATCGCAGACGGGCAAAAAATTCGGGCTGTGGCCGACAAGCTTTGTCACAGGCAAAATTGTGTACCATTTTGCATTTTTATCCGGCATGGCCTTGTCCGATACGCAGGCATCGATGGATGCAGCCGGTGCGTAATTTCCGGTGAAATGCCGCGTATCGATATTCACGCCCGAAATAACGCCTTTTGCACCCAGCTTGACGATACAGTGATCATAGCCGGAGCCGCGTTTGCGGCGGCTTTCCCAGCCGTCCATCCATTTGCCATGATCGTCATACAGATCGGGGATAAAGACCGGTTCTTCCGGCTTGATCAGGCGGGATTTATCGGCAAAAAAATCGTCGGTTGCAAAAACAACCTCGGCACCGAGAGCAGGATGGGCAAGATCGATGCCGCTGCGGGCAAAATCGGGAAGAGCCACGGATTGTGACATGATGGGCTATTGCTCCTTAAAGATAGGTCAGGTGAGTTTTTCGAGGCGGAAACGCGCAATTTTGTGAATCTGCTGAAGCGCGTTCTGGAATTCCGTTTCAGGGTCGTTTTGCAGCCGCTGTTTAAAGACATTCAGAATCTCTCCGCGTGTCATGCCTTTGACGGCAACGATAAAGGGAAAGCCGAATTTTTCGCGGTATTCATGGTTAAGCCGCGTGAAAGCGGCCAGCTCTTCGGTGCTGCACTGGTCAAGACCGGCGGCAGATTGCTCCGCTATCGATGAAGATGCCATATCCGGTGTTTTGGCCGCCAGTTCGGGGTGGGCGCGTATCAACGACAGCTGCATGCCACGGTCAGCCATATCGACGGCCATCCGCATCGCGGCATAGAGCGTCCAGACCGTGTCAATATTGCCGGTGTCCTTGTCGTCATAGACAGCTTCGGCCACCCAGCGCGAATGTTCGTATACACTGGCATAGACTCTTAGGAAATTTTCACGTGACATCGAACTTGGTTTTTCAGCCAGCATTTTGTCTTCCATCAGACGCCTCCCTTATACGGATGGTGCGCGTGCCAATGCCGCGCGATATCGATGCGGCGGCAGATCCATACATCTTTATGGCCGCGCACATATTCAAAAAACTTTCTCAGCCCCGAAATACGGCCCGGCCGGCCGATCAAACGGCAATGCAGGCCCACCGACATCATTTTAGGCGCTGTCGCGCCTTCGGCATAAAGCGTGTCAAAGGCGTCCTTTAAATACGAAAAAAACTGCTCGCCGGTGTGAAACCCTTGTGCGGTGGCAAAGCGCATATCATTGGCATCGAGCGTATAGGGAATAACCAGCTGCGGCCGTCCGCCCAGCACCGACCAGAAGGGCAGGTCATCGCTATAGTCATCCGCATCATATAAAAAACCGCCTTCTTCGGCGACCAGCTGCCGCGTGTTGGGGCTGGTGCGTCCGGTATACCAGCCGAGCGGACGGCTGCCCGAAAGCTTTTCAATCACATCGATCGCGCGTTTCATATGCGCGCGCTCGGTATCGATATCGACGTTTTGATAGTTGATCCATCTATAGCCGTGCGAACAGATTTCGTGCCCCGCATCGACAAAGACTTTTGCCATTTCAGGATACTTTTCAAGCGCGGCAGCAACCGCGAAGACCGTGACCGGAACATCGAATTCTTTGAACAGCGAGAGCAAGCGCCACACGCCCGCACGGCTGCCGTATTCGTAAATCGATTCCATGCTCATATGCCGCGCCGAAGGCACCGCGGGGGCATTGATAATTTCGGAGAGGAAGGTTTCCGCACCGGCATCGCCGTTGAGCACGCAGTTCTCGCCGCCCTCTTCGTAGTTCAGCACCACCTGCAGCGCGACGCGCGCATTGTCCGGCCAGTGCGGATGCGGCGGCGTGGCGCCATATCCTTTGTAGTCGCGTGTATCTTTGAATGTCGCGTCCGGCGGCGTGGTCATGGGCCGATCCCTTTATAATCCCGCCTTAAATAAGGGCATATTTCGGGGCTTTTTTCTATGCGAATATCAGCCATAATGGTATTGAACCATTATATCACAGACGCATTTTACATAGGTGAATCATGTCCGGCAAACTTACGACCCATGTCCTCGATACCACCCACGGCCGTCCGGCGGCGGGCATGGTTTTGCGCCTGTACCGCATGGGCGAAACGCCGGAGCCGATCTGTACAAAAACAACCGACAGCGACGGGCGCACCGGCGGGCCGATCCTTGACGAAGACAACTTCACCCCCGGGCGGTACCGCCTCACCTTCGATGTCGCTGCCTATTTCCGCACGCAAGGTATTGATTTGCCGGAGCCGCCCTTCCTCGATGTCGTCACCATCGATTTCGGCATCACCGATGCGGCAGCACATTACCATGTGCCGCTGCTGGTCTCGCCTTACGGCTATTCCACCTATCGCGGCAGCTGATTTATTTTTTCTGCTGTTCCAGCCAGGCCCCCAGCAATGCCCGCTCTTCCGCCGTCATGCCGGTTTCATTGCCCAGCGGCATGGTATCGGCATCCACGGTCTGTGCCTTGACGCGCACGGCATGCTGGCGCAGATCCTTAAGCGTTTCCAGCGCAACATCCAGCGGTGCCGCATCAACAGATTCATGTGTGGGAGTTTTTGCATGACAGGCCGTGCAGTGTGTTTTGACGATATCCATCACCACCGCATCATCGACCTTGCCGACATTGGCCAGACGCTCCAGCCGCGCCTGTGTTTGCAGCCATGATGCCGCCAGCATCACCAGCACAAACCCCGCCGCCCCCGCCGCCAGATAGCGGTGGTCGGTATTGCCTTTATGCTTCTGGTTAAAAAATTCACGTATCGGCCATGCCGCCGCGCAGAGCCCTGCCAAAATTGCCCAGTTGGCAGGCACGGCATAAAGCATCGGATAATGGTTGCTGATCATAATCAGCAAGACCGGCAGCGTCATATAGTTATTATGCAGCGATCTTTGCTTGGCGGTTTTGCCGAGCGCGGGGTCGGGCTTCTCCCCCTTCAGCAGTGCCACCACGGTTTTTTTCTGGTTGGGGATAATCACCATAAAAACATTCGCGGCCATCACCGTGCCGATCATCGCACCCGCATGGATAAACGCGCCGCGTCCGCTGAAAATCTGGCACAGCACATACGTCGCGGCGGTCATCAGCGCGAACCAGACAAAACCAAAAATACGGTTGTCTTTGCCCAGTGGCGATTTGCACAAAAGGTTATAGGCAACCCAGCTGCCGACAATAAAACCAAGGCCGATCAGCGTGGCATCGACCGGATGCAAATCCAGTTTGGCGCGGTCAATCAGATAAAGCCCTGCGCCGTAATAATAAACAAGGCAGAGCAGCAAAAAACCGCTGATCCATGTCGCATAGGCTTCCCATTTAAACCAGTGCAGGTCGTCCGGCATATGGTCCGGCGCGACCTGATATTTCTTTTTGTGATAAAATCCGCCGCCATGCACGGCCCAGAGCTCGCCGCCAACGCCGTCTTTTTTATCCTTGGGGTCTGCGGGCGGCTTGAGGCTGTTGTCGAGCCAGATGAAATAAAAAGACGAGCCGATCCACGCAATCCCCGTAATCAAATGAACCCAGCGCAGCGCAAGCCCGAGCCAAGACGAAAAGTCGATATCCATCTTACGCCGCCTGCTCGTAGGAAAGGATCATGTCATAGGCCGGCGTGGTCAGAAAATCTTCTAGCGTATCGTTCATGACCAATGTATCGAACAGCCGAATGGCGTCTTCCAGATAGGCGTCTCCGCCTGCTGCGCGCAGCTTGTCCGATTCCTGCGTTAGCATCTCGGCCATCAGCGTATCGTCGATCACGCGGCCATCGGCCAGTTTTGCGCCGTGCACGCGCCATTGCCACAGCTGGGTGCGTGAAATTTCCGCCGTTGCCGCATCTTCCATCAAATGATGGATCGGCACGCAGCCATTGCCCGACAGCCACGCGCGCATATATTGCAAACCGACATGAATATTGGCACGCAAGCCCGCCTCGGTAATATCACCCGCCGGAATGGCGAGCAGATCACTTGCTGTCACCTGCACATCTTCGCGCATCAGCCCCGTCTGGTTCGGCTGCGGCATGATGCGGTCGAAAATCTCGCGCCCCTTGGCGACCAGTCCGGGATGGGCGACCCAGGTGCCGTCGTGTCCATCCGTCGCTTCGCGTTCTTTATCGGCGATGAATTTTTCAAGTGCTTTGTTGTTGGCATCCTCGTCGTTCTTGATCGGAATTTGCGCCGCCATGCCGCCCATGGCATGCGCGCCGCGCCGGTGGCAGGTTTTGATCAGTAGCTGGCTATAGGCGCGCAGAAAATGGCAGGTCATCGTCACACTGCTGCGGTCTGGCAAAACAAAGGCCGGATCGCGCGAGAATTTTTTGATAAAGCTGAAAATATAATCCCAGCGCCCGCAGTTCAGGCCTGCGATATGGTCTTTCAGGCTATGCAATATTTCATCCATCTGAAACGCCGCAGTAATCGTCTCGATCAATACGGTCACCCGCACCGTACCGCGCGCAAGGCCAAGGGTATCTTCGGCATGGCAGATTACATCGCTCCACAGCGCGGCTTCCTGCCAGTTTTCCAGCTTGGGCAGATAAAAATACGGGCCGGATTTTTTGGCCGCCAGTGCGGCATGATTGTGAAACAGATAAATTCCGAAATCAAAAAACGACGCCGAAACGGCCGCCCCGTCCAACAGCACATGTTTTTCATCCATATGCAGCCCGCGCGGACGTACCAGCAGCACAGCGGTTTTGTCGTTCAGTTTATAATCTTTGCCATTTTTGGCATCGGTAAAGGAAATTGTGCCGGCGTTTGCATCGCGCAGGTTGATTTGGCCCGCAATCTGGTTTGCCCATGTGGGGGTGTTTGAATCCTCAAAATCCGCCATAAAGCAATTCGCGCCCGAATTAAGCGCATTGATCACCATCTTGCGATCGACAGGGCCGGTGATTTCAACACGCCTGTCCTGTAAATCCGCTGGCACGGGGCGGACTTGCCATTCAGCGGTGCGGATTTTTGCCGTTTCGGGCAAAAAATCAGGGCGATAGCCAAGGTCGAAAGCCCTTTGCAAGACCTTGCGGTCTTCCATGAGCCCGCGGCGGCGGTCAGCGAATTTTTTTTCGATATCCGCGATGAACGTCAGGGCGGCTGGCGTCAGGATTTGATCCTGTCCCGAAGCGGCAGGAGCTTGAATGGTCAGGTTTTGCGTCATGCGGAAATTCCTTGCGCTGCGTATCGTCAGAAACCGCCACAGTCTACCATGCCCGCCGCGCCGGAACACCCCCGATGAGGGCACGTTTTTACGGAACACGCCCGTTGTGCATGGCAACATCCGGCATTTCGCGCTAAACTGCCCTGCCGCTCCCTTTTTCTGATGCAAAAAACATGTCCACCTTTCAATTTATCCGTCAAAATCTGCGTTTCTTGGCCTTCGGGTTTACCCTGACGTTTGTCTGTAATTTCGGACAGACGTTTTTTATCGGCTTTTACAACCAGCCGCTGCGCGATGCCTATGGCCTGACCGGCGGCGACTTTGGCGCGCTTTATGGCTTGGCCACGCTTTGCGGCGCGGGCGTCCTTGTCTGGGTCGGGCGGCTGATTGACCATATCGATCTGCGTTACTATACCGTCGCGGTCATTCTTTTTATGGCGCTGGCCTGCGTGCTTATGTCGCTGGATGCCGGCATTGGCGCGCTGGCCGCCGCACTCTTCCTGCTGCGCCTGACCGGCCAAGGATTAATGCCGCATATTTCCAGCACCAGCATGGGCCGCTATTTCGAAGCCGGACGCGGCCGCGCGCTGAGCATCTCGGCACTTGGCGTCAATCTGGGGCTGGTGGTTTTGCCTGCGGTCTGTGTTTTTTTGATCGCCAAGGCCGGCTGGCGCGAAAGCTGGGGGATTTACGCGCTGTTTCTGGTCTGCGCCGTTCTGCCCGCCGTTCTGTTCATGCTCAAAGGGCACAAGGCGCGGCACAGCAAATGGCAGGCGGAAATGACCGTGGCCGACAGCCAGACCGGCGCGCATAGCCGCATGAAACCTGCCGAAAAAGGATTCATCCTCGGCGATCCGCGGTTTTATCTGATCATGTCGGGCTTTCTGGCGATCCCGCTTTTTGCGACGGCTCTTTTCTTTTTTCAAGGTGATCTTTTACAGGCCAAAGGCTGGGATGCCGGTCTTTTTGCCTTCAGCATGCCTTTTTTCGCGCTCAGCACCACCGTCTGTGGACTTTTTGGCGGCTGGCTGGTCGATAAAATCGGCGGCAGTCTGAAGCTGCTGCCTTTCGTCAATCTGCCGTTCGGTGTTGCGCTGGTCGTGTTGGCTTTTGCAGACCATGCCGCCGCGCTGCCCGCCATGCTGGCGCTGATGGGGGTCAGCAACGGTATTATCAGCATCGTCGGCGGCACGCTCTGGCCGGAGCTTTACGGGACGCGCCGCTTGGGTGCGGTGCGGTCTGTGACGACATCGATCATGATTTTCGGCACGGCCGGTATCCCCGCCGCGCTCGGCTATCTGTACGATGGCGGGCTCCGCATTGAAACGTCGTATCTGTGGTTTGCGGGGTATATCCTGCTGTGCTGCGTGATCCAGCTGCCGCTGGCCTTCAGGGGCGCGAAGAGCGCTGCGGCTTAACGCTGTTCGCGGCCTGTTTTTGCCGCCAGGCCGCCGCTTTTTCAAACACAGCGGATACTGCCGTTGGCTTCAGCATGTCGCCGAAACCTTCCTGCTTCACATGGGCATAGAGCGTCGAAAGCTTCATGCTGCGCCCATCGGTCGCGCCCTTCGTCCACATTTTGGCAGAAACCGCATTGGCGAAATCGGCATCCAGCAGCGCGCGTTTTTGCAGCGCCGCCAGTGTCTGTCCGCCGCTCAGTTTTTCAAACGTGCTGCCATCGCGCTTTGCCGCCAAGGCCAGCGCATGCAGCGCCAGCTGCGCCAGTTCCGGTTTGTGGAAAGCGGAAATATTCGGCGTGCGCAGTGACGATTGATGGTCGACGTTGCGGCCATAGGTCGCGGCAATCGGGCTGCCGTGGATTTTAAACTGTGCATGGGCCCATTTATCATACGACAGGCGAATGCGGTCGTGCAGCAGTTCGATACCATCCCCGTCAAACGCCGTATGCGCGCGGCATTTTTCAAAGACTTCAATCGGGCTGTTTTTGCGATCGCCCTGTGCCTGCGGGCGGTCATTGAGCATCAGGTTTGAAATCACATCCATCTGTACAAAACTGCGGCCCAGCTGGTCTTCGTCAAACTGCGTGACCTTGCCGTCTTTGGCTTTGGGCTGCAATTCTGCCGAAGGCCTGTTTTTCAACACCCAGAAAAACGCCTTGAGCGGCGCGATACCGTCAAGACCATGATCGAACAAAAGCTGCATATGTTCCAGCTGGCGCGCTTTGTTTTTATGCGCATTGCCGCTGATCATCCCCCCGTGCAGATCGCCGCCCCATGTCGCATAGGAATTGCGTCCTTCGTCAAGGTTCGGGTTGGAAATGGCAATTTTGTTTTCGACGTTGGAAAACAGCATAATCAAAACCTGCCGCAGCCGCGCCTGAATATTCTCATAGGCCAGCTGGTGTTCTTCCTTGGCGACAGTAACAACGTCATAGGCGACTTCTTCGAATTTGTTTTTCAGGTCGCTGATGCGGGCATCGATTTCTTCGCGCGTGGTATCGTCTTTGCGTGCTTTCAAAATTTCGGCGATTTCGCGGCGAATTTCGGCATCTCGTTCATCGCTGATCTGCCCCGGATTGACGCCGGCAAAGATTTCGGCATAAACCTCGACCAGTCTTTGCACGTTGCGATATTCAAATTTACCGCCAATGCCTTTATAGGCCGTGCCGTCCGGCATAGTGCCGCCTTCGACCAGCGTGCGCGCAGCGCGCAGCGTCTCGTCAGAGCTGTTATCCGTGCCCATATAAACGCAAGTCAGCATATGGCGCATGCAGGTATCGAGCGCCGCCGCTGCGCCGCCTGCGGCATGCGCGGCCAGTACGTCTTTTTTATAGGTCAGATGCGGCATGGCATTGAGGAATCCCTCGACGCCCAGTTCGGCAAAGCCCAGTTCTACCATCACGCGCACTTTGGCGGCGTTATAGGCGGAATCCGCGCCGCCCGACAGCGCCTGCGTGATGCCCTGTAATTTGTTTTTGCGCATATAGTCAAACAGCCACAAAAGCTCGTTGCGCATTTCTTCTTCAAAGCTGCGGCGCGGGCCTTTTTCCCACGGCGCGGGGCCGTCTTGTACCGGTTCGCTCTCTGCGCCTTTGAAATCATGCGCGACGGCCGCATGCGGGGCATGGCCTTTGTCGGCGGCTGGCGCGACGGTCACGATCTGGCTGGTATAGGCCATATCCGCAAAGCTGCTGCGGATACCTTCGGAGATGATTTCGCCATTTTGCGCCATCAACCGGCTGCCGAACTGCGCGAAGGTAGAGCCGGAAGAGCCAAGCCCGTCCGTATGCACAATCACGCCGCAATGTTTCGAGGCCAGCTTGCACAGTTCGCGGTGCTTGTCGATTTTATCTTCGACCGGCGGGCTGGCATTGGGGTTGAGCGCCACGGTAATGTCAAAACGCTTTGCCTTGTCGGCCAGCGGATTGTCGCGGTCGTAATCGCTGTTATCCGCACTGCTGTCAAAACGTGAGCCGACCCAGTATTCCTCGCAGATCACATGGGTCAGGTTGACGCGGCGCGCGCCCGATCCGATTTCCACCACCGGACTGCCGAAAGGGATGGGTTTTTCGGCAATCTCGGTACCGTCTGCCAGCGTCACGGCGGGCAGGTCGATCATGATCGTGCCGTCGCGGCCTTTGCCGTGGTGATTGCTGTATTCATTGGCAAGGCTGTCGCTCCATTCCTCAAAGTGGCGTTTTTCGTAGCCGCGTTCGTAATTGAACAGATAACGCTTTGCCGACATCGACACGACCTCGCCGCCCGAAATCAGCGTCTGGACGTTAAAATTGTTGTTGATGCGGTTATAGATAGGGTTTTTGCGCCGCTCCGGCTGGTCGGGCAGATTTTTATCGGCAAAATACCACGGATGCCCCACCGAAATGACAAGGTTCGGGTCAAGACTGGCCGCGTAATCGGCAATGACCTGCAACATCTCGCGTGTTTTATTGTTGTCGGAATAGTAAAAGTCATCGCCGCGCTCGTAGCCGCTGAGGCCCAGTTCTTCAAGCGCCAGAATATCCGCGCCGTCGGCAACTGCGCGGTCTATCGCCTTGCAGATATTCGCCACGTTGCGCGGCCAGTCGCCGCCGGTCTGGTTACAGCTGGCAGAAGCGATCTTGAGCGTGATCGGCGCGGCGTTGATTTTATCGGTCATCTGTTGAATTTCCGTGGTTTCGGTTTGGCGTTATTATTCTGTGCGGGCAGCAGTTCTGCCGATTGCGCGATGCGGATACCGGCGGCACGCATGTCTTCTTTTGCTTCCTTGACAGCATCGGCAGAAAGGCCGCGGCTGGCATCTTCGACAAAAACGACTTTGACGCCTGCCAGCATCGCCGCGGCATCCAGCGCGGAGAATTTGACGCAAAATTCGGTTGCAAGGCCGCAGACATGCAGTTCGGTGACGCCCTGTTTCCTGAGATGTTCGGCAAGGCCGGTCACGGCCGCCTGATCATTATCGCGGAAGGCGGAATAACTGTCCACCGCGCGGTTTTGTCCTTTTTGCTGGATAAAGTCGACTTTATCCATTTTTAGACCGGGGTGGAATTCGGCATCTTTGGTGCCTTGTACGCAGTGATCCGGCCACATCATTTGCGGCTGGCCCGAAAGCACGCCCATCTCGAAGACGACCTTGCCCGGATGCTGGGAAGCAAAGCTGCCGTGATCGGCCGGATGCCAGTCCTGCGAAGCGACGATGTAATCATATCTACCGCCATCGATCAGACGGTTGATAACGGGCACAACCCTGTCGCCCTCCGGCACGGCAAGATTGCCGCCGGGGCAGAAACCGTTTTGCACATCTACAATCAACAGAACCTTGGTCATGATCTTATCCTTTATCTCTTTTATTTACCGCCCAGCTTGGGACGTTTTTGTTTCGCTTTGGGGGCGGCGGCGGGGGCGGCTGTATCGCCCTCAAACCGCTCGGTATAGCTCTCCACACCCGACCTGTTACCCGCATGGCCGAGGTGCTTTTGTTCGCAGTCCATACGCTGCGCAAAAAGATTGGCATCCAGATAGACGGGGATCCGTTTTTGCGGCGCCGGCAATTCCGCGGCGAGCGCCTTGATATCGATATTCAATGCCTCTTCACCGTTTTGCTGTGCCTTGTTAAAGAGCGCCAGCAGGCGGTCTTTGAGCACATCTTCGGGTTTGCGGCTGACGCGGCGAACATCATCGGGCAGCGTTTCCAGTTCTTGGCGCACAAAACCCGCCATAGCGGCAAGATCGGTCGTCAAAACGCCGCTGCCGGGAAAGGTTTCTTTTTGCACGGGGGCTTTGTACACATATTTGCCCTCCGCATCGAAAACCGGCACCAGCAGGTCTTTTTGCGTCAGGTTGGCGGGCGCAGCTTTCACATCCGCAAAATCACGCAGGTTGACCTGCTTGCCATCCGCGGCAAGGCCGAGGCGTTCGTCGTAAATCACCACCTGCGCCAGCTGACCGTTATCGTCATAAAAGCGGCGGGAATTGATGCGCCCGGGGTTCGATGATTTGACAGGGGCATGCGCCGCGACTTTCATTACCGGCGTCATGTCGGTACCACCTTGCGCGACTTTGCCGTCGAGCACATCCATGTAAACGGCGGCGGCTTTATAGACCAGCCCCAGCGGCGGCACGTGCGATCCTGCCGTGCCGATCCCCCAGGCCGTAAAAAATGCGCCGTCTTCGCGCATTTTCTGCGCCGTATATTCGTCAATACCATCGGCGGCGGCGCAGAAGACGCTGCATTTATCCGCATGTTTCAAAAGCTGCGCATCGGTCATTTTTTTGACCTGCGCGGCATCCAGCCCCTCGACGAAGCCTTCTTCGGCAAAGCGGCGCAGCGCAAGTTTGGAGTATTTCGCGATATCGCCGCTGTCAAAACGTACGCCGTAATAGGCGCCCAGCCCCTCGGCGCGCAGCTCCTTGATCACCGTAATCGCATTTTCCAGCCCCTGCACCGGATCATACGTATCGACCAGCAAAATACCGCTTTCCGGATGCGCGAAAGCAAAGCTGCGGAAGGCATCGTTTTTGAGCGCGTCTTTCAATTCGGCCGTTTTGCCGGCAGCTCTCATATCCAGAAGGTCGCGGTACGTATGTTCGCCCACTTCCGCGCGGTGGGTCATTACCCAGGCATGGTCCATCGTGCCCGCGAAAGCCTGCGCAAAAGATTTCGCCGCCGTGCCGGTCGACGTATTGGCATAGCCGCCGACCGCAAGGCTGCGCGAGGCCTCGATAGCCGCGCCAAGACCCGGGCCGCGGCGCAAGCCCTGTACGCTGGCCGCACCTGTGGGCGAGCCGTTGTCCATCTCCCGGGTCAAGACGTCGGTCTGGCGTGCGCCCTGCGTGGCATAGGCACTATGGCCGTTCAGCAGGCAAAGCGCGACGGATTCCAGCATCTTGACCTGCGCAATCGGCCCTTCGACGCGCAGCACCGGTTCTTGCGGGAAAAACACGCTGCCCTCTGGCGCGGCGTCGATTTTCAGCTTGAATTCCATTTTTTGCAGATAGTCGATGAAATCATCGGGAAACTGGCGTTGGCCGCTGGGCGTCTTGAGCGTGCGCAGATAATCCGTATCCTGAGGGGTCAGGCCGTGTTCCTGCCAGCGCTTGACGATATCGATAACGCCTTCGAGACCTGCGGCGACGGTATAGCCGCTGCCGCCGGCTTCTTTGCGGCCGAACATATAAAAGACGGCGGGGTTATCGGCGCGGCCTTCCAGCCAATAGGCATAGGCGGTGGTGAAATGGTATTTATCGGTCATCAGCGGGCTGGTTTGTTCGATGCCGTAGTTTTGTTCAATAAAGCCCATCGCCTTGTCCTTCCGGTTTTGGCTGCGGGGAATTTCCTAGACCCCGCCGTGCCGAATCTGTATATCTTCTGTAAAAGCTTCGCAAGGGGGCTTGCCTTCGGCAAAAGATATATCTACAATCTGAGTATATATATCTATTATATGAGCATAACGGTGTCAAGTCCATGAAAAAAGAAAATCAAAATCAGTCTAAGCCTTTGATTCTTATATTGCCTTCTGCACCCGCCCAGACGGACGCGGCGGCACAAGGCGCGGGAATCGACACCGTCCCCGCCAGTATCGGGCTTTTTGCCAGCGGCGAGCCCTTTGCGGAATTGTTCCCCAAATCCGGCGGGGATTTCGGCAAAAATGCCGAAGCGCTCAAAGGCCGCGCCGTGATCGTCGTCCAGTCAGGCGGCGAGCCCGTCGGCGAAACCACCGCGCAACTGCTGATGGCCGTGCATACGCTGAAGGCCTATGGCGCGGCGCACGTGACCGCCGTCATGCCCTTTGCGCCCTACATGCGGCAAGACCGCGCCTTTGACAAACGTTTCGTATCGCTGGGCGCAAGTTTCTTTGCCGCGCAGCTGAAGGCCGCCGGTGCAGATGCCGCCGTGACACTGACGCCGCATTCCCAGGCCGGTATCAAAGCCTATAGAGACGTCTTCGGTGACGATTTTACCCCCGTACAGGCAACAGGTCTTTTTGCAGATCATATCCGCGCCCGTTTTGGCAGCGACCCCGCACAGATTGCCATCGGCGCACCCGATGGCGCGGACAAAGCCGCCGATGAAGGACAGGCACGCGCACGCGCACTGGCCGATAGCGTTTTCGGCGGCCACGATGGCGATAAACTGTTTCTGATCGCCAAAACCCATACCGGCGTCAATGATACCAAAATTATCGCCTTCACCGGCGATGTGGCGGGCAAGCATTGCGTAATCGTCGATGATATGATCGACGGCGGATCAACCATGATCAACGCCGCGAGCCTGCTCAAAGCGCGCGGTGCGGCCAGCGTGACCGCCTGCGCATCGCACGGCATCCTTTCGGGCGGCGCGCTTGAAAAAATCCTGTCCGCCCGCCCCGACGGGCAACATTTCGCCATCGACAAACTGGTGCTGAGCGATAGCCTGCCCAGCGCCACGCAAAAAGCAGCCGCCCTCGCGCTGAAAGACCCCGCCTTGGGCGCGCGCGTCGATATCCTGCCCGCCGGTGCCGGACTGATTGCCGCGGCGCAGGCGCTCGGCCTCAAAAACACCCCGCAGACCGCCGCCGGCATTCTCAGAAAACCTGCCCCTTGACAGGCTTTTGCCGCTAAATTGACACAAACGCAAAAGCCGTGAATAATGCCGCGAAAAGGGCATAAAAACCATGTCACAGGGTGATTTCTCTTCTGCTCCAGAATCCGAAGCTGCGCCGGATAAAAACGGCGGCGCGCTCGGCACGTTAAAATCCGGCATCGGTTCAGACCGCGGCCTTGGCATGGCTTGTATCGCGCTCGGCGTTGTGCTCGGGACATCAGGCATGGGGGCGGCACTTTTAACAACCACGCTGCTGGCCGGACTGTCCATGGCGCTGGGTATGTATCTGCTGATGAAAACCAGCGACATTCTGATCAACCATATCGCCGCGATCGGCCGCAAGCTCGGCATTTCGCCGATGACACTGGGCATCGGGCTTGGGATGCTGACCTCGCTGCCGGAGCTGCTGGTTTCAATCGGCGCCATCTTGCAAGAAAACGCGGGGCTGGGCATTGGTAATGTCATCGGGTCAAACATCGCCAATATTCTTCTGATCCTCGGCGTGACAGCCTCTCTGCGCACTATCCCCAAGGCTGACGACAGCTGGCGTTTTAACATGGCGGTTATCGCCGCGGCGACGGTGCTTTTTGCGCTGCAGCTGTTTATAGGCGCCTTGCATCCGGCTTTTGGCGTCTTGCTGCTGGGCGGGCTTGGCTATTACTGCTGGCGCAGCTGCCAGACCGACAGTGTGCCGCGCGAAGACATTGCCGCCTGCGATACAGCGGAAATGTGCATGCCTGTCTGGATGAATGCGGTACTGGCTCTGGCCGGACTGGCCGGACTTGTCGGCGCGGCCGCTTTTCTGGTTGCCAGCGCGACGGCGTTTGGTATCAAAGCCGGTATCAGCCCCGTTGTGATCGGCGTGCTGGCTGTTGCCATCGGCACATCGCTGCCAGAGCTGACCGTCAACGTGCGCGCCGCGCTCAAGGGTCAGACCGATATGGCGATTGGCAATATCCTCGGCTCCAACGCTTTCAACATTTTGATGATCGGCGGATTTTTGTGCTTTACCGCCGTGGATATTCCGGCGGATCTCGACCCGCTCGATACGCCGCTGGGCGCGCTGAATACCGCGGCCTTTGCGGGCAGCGTGATTCTGCTCTGGCTAGCCATGCGCGGCCGCGGCGGCGGGCTGGCACGCTGGCACGGTTTTGTCGCGCTGGCGCTTTATGCCGCTTATACGGCAGCACTGGCGATGCTGGGCGGCGCAGCTTGACAAAAGCAGTCCCGCCGTGTTTCGATAGGGCATGACAAAAATGATTCCGCAGCCTGCGCCGCGCGTGCGCTTTGCCCTGACGGTCCGCATCTGGTGGCGGATCTAGCCGCCATTTTTCTGTCTTTTTCCCCCTGAACGTCCTATTGTTGACACCTGCACCGGATCGCTTCCTCCGGCGCACCCCCTGCGGTAACGGCACATGAAAATTATTTCGCAAGACACCCCCCTTCCTTATGCAGAAGGTCTCGATTTTCTGATCGGCGCGCTCGATACGGCGCGCGGGCTTTATATGGCTTCGGACACGGATTATCCGGGGCGTTATTCGCGCTGGGATATCGGCTTTGCCGCACCGCCGCTCGAGGTGAGAGGTTATGCCGACCGCAGCGTTTTCACCGCCCTGAATGCAAACGGGCGCGCGCTTGTTTTGCTGCTTGGCGATTTTTTTGCCGCACATCCTGATGTGGCCTTTACGGTATCTGTCCCTGATGCGGACACGCTGGTCTGCACCGTCAACCCCGCGTCTAAAATCTTCAGCGAAGAAGAACGCTCGCAGCAGCCCTCCCCGCTTTCGCCCTTGCGTAAAATCATTCAGGCGAGCGGCGCGGGCGAAAGCTTTGCCGGTTTTTATGGCGCCTTTGCCTATGATCTTTTGTTTTGCTTTAACCCTGTACCGCTCAAACATACGCGCGCGGCGGACAGCCTGCTTTTTCATCTGTATCTGCCGGATAGCATCTATCTGCTCGACCGCCGCAAGGAAACGCTGGTGCGGCGCGATTATGCTTTTTCATTCGGTGCGCATCAAACAGACTTCCCTGCAGATCATGCCCTGCCCGCAGGGCGAGGCGATATCACGCCCGCAGCCGCGCCGCAAATCACCAGCAATATGGACGATGATACCTATGCCGCCATGGCTCTGCGCGCCAAGGAACATATCCGAAAAGGCGATGTCTTCGAGGTTGTCCTCAGCCGTATCTTTACAGCCCCCTGCACGCAGCCGCCTTCGCAGCTGTTCCGCAATATCCGCCGCATCAACCCTTCGCCTTATGAATTCCTGATGCAGATGGGGGATGAGCAGCTGGTCGGCGCCTCACCCGAAATGTTTGTTCGCGTCGAAGGCCGCCGCGTTGAAAGCTGCCCCATTTCCGGCACCGCCCGCCGCAGCCGCACCCCCGGTGACGCCGCCGTGATCGAAGATGCCGAGATTTTGCGCGGGCTTCTCAATTCCGCCAAGGACGCGGCGGAGCTGACGATGTGCACCGACGTTGACCGCAACGACAAGGCGCGGATCTGCGAAGCCGGCTCCACCCGTCTGCTCGCCCGGCGCCAGATCGAAACCTATGCCGGTTTGTTTCATACCGTCGATCATGTCGAAGGCCAGCTGCGGCAGGGGTTTGATGGCGTCGATGCGTTTTTGTCGCATATGTGGGCCGTCACGCTGACCGGCGCCCCCAAAACCGAAGCCGCCAAGATTATCGAGCAGCAGGAACCCGCCGCGCGGCAGTTCTACGGTGCCGCCGTTGGCGCCCTGCACCTGAACGGCGATGTCAATACCGGCATCACCATTCGCACACTGCATATCAAAAACGGCGTCGCACAATACCAATCCGGCGCGAGCATTGTCTATGATTCCGTGCCCGAAGAAGAAGCCGCCGAAACCCATACCAAGGCGCAGTCTTTCCGCCGCATTCTGGCCGGTGATATTCCGAAGCCCAGCCTGCGCCCTGCCGCCCGCACCGGCGAGGGAAAGACCGTGGTTTTGATCGACAACGAAGATTCTTTTGTCCATACCCTTGCCGATTACATTCGCCAGACCGGCGCGGCGGCCATCACCTATCGCCATGGCACGCCGCTTGAAACAATTCTTGCCCACAAGCCGCATCTGGTTTTGCACTCGCCCGGCCCCGGTCTGCCGTCGCAATTCCACGTACCCGAAACCGTGCGGGCGATTGCCGATGCCGGCGTGCCACAATTCGGTGTCTGCCTTGGCCTGCAAGGCATGTTCGAAGCCTTCGGCGGCACGCTGGATTATCTGAAGACGCCGCGGCATGGCAAGACATGGACGATTGCGCCCGCGCAGCATGCGCTGTTTGGCGATATGCCCGCGCCTTGTACGGTCGGCGCTTACCATTCGATCTACGGCAGGCGCGAGACGCTGCCGGAATGCCTTGAGGTGATTGCCGTCAACGAAAATGATATTATCATGGCGATTGCGCACAAGACGCTGCCCGCCTGGGCGGTACAGTTCCACCCCGAATCCGTTCTGTCCATGCACGGCTATGCGGGGCACAAGATGATCGAAAACGTCATGCAATATCTGGCGAGGGCTGCATGACCGCGCCGCTCGCCACGCTTGCGCAGCATCTTTTGCATGCACAAAACCCCGCGCCCGAAGACTGGGCGGCGCTGATGCAGGCGTTTTGCGATGAAAAAACGGCTGATGCGGATAAAGCCGCCGCGCTTCAAACGCTTGCCGGACGCGCAATCGACGGCAGCATGCTGGCAGCCTGTGCAAATTATATTCTTTCGCAGGCGATGCCGCTGCCGCTCGATACCGCGGCGGTTGATGTTTGCGGCACCGGCGGTGACAAAAGCCGCAGCGGCATCAAGACGTTTAATATTTCAACCGCCGCCGCCTTTGTCGTGGCCGCCTGCGGGCAGAATGTTATCAAACACGGCAACCGCGCCGTTTCAAGCCAGTCCGGTAGCAGCGATGTGCTGGCCGCGCTTGGCGTATCTGTCTGCGCGGATGCGGCGGGGGCGCAGCGCGATCTTTCTGCTTTCGGTCTTTGCTTTGTGGCAGCGCCGGCTTTTCATCCTGTTTTAAAACATGTCGCTGCCGCACGCCGCGCCTATGGTCAGCCCTCGTTTTTTAATCTGCTGGGCCCCCTTTGCAATCCGGCGCGCGTCACGCGTCAGGTGATGGGCGTTTACGATGCAAAATATCTCACCCCCGTGGCCGAAGCTGCCGCCGCGCTGGGGAAAACAGATATGCTGGTGCTGCACAGCGATGACGGACTGGATGAAATCAGCCTTGCCGCCGCAACGCAGGCGCGCCGCCTGAAAGACGGTCGCATCGAAACATTGCTGCTGACGCCGCAAGACGCCGGCCTTATGCTGCAGCCGCTGGATGACCTTGCGGGCGGCGATGCGGCAGAAAACGCGGCGATTATCCGCGCCGTTTTTGACGCACCGGCAGGTGCCGCCGCCGATATGGTCGCGCTGAATGCAGGGGCGGCGCTGTGGGTTTGCGCGGCAGCACCGGATCTGCGCGGCGGCTATAACCTGGCGCGGCAGGCGCTGCAAAACGGCGCGGCGGGCGCATTGCTGCGCCGCATGGACGGACGGACGCAAGCAGCATGAGCGGTTTTTTACAAAAAATTCACGACATGACCAAAGACCGCGTCGATGCCGCGCGGCGCACCAAGCCGCTGGCCGCGCTCAAAGATATGCCGCTTTATGCGCGCGCCCCTGCGCAGGTGATGCCGGCTTTTGCGCAGGACGGCTGGCATGTGATTGCCGAAGTGAAATTCGCCAGCCCTTCCGAGGGGGATATCCGCATGCCCGCCGCACCGGTCGAGGTTGCGCAGGACTATCTGGCGGCAGGCGCACGCATGCTGTCGGTGCTGACGGAGCCGCGGTATTTCAAGGGCAGCCTTGAATATCTCTCCGCTATTCGTACCGCCGCGCCCGGGGCGCTGCTGCTGCGCAAGGATTTTATCTGCGACCCCTATCAGCTGCACGAAGCGCGCGCCCATGGCGCGGATGCCGTTTTGCTGATCGTCGCCATGACCGAAGATGCCCTGACCAAAGATCTTTTACAAAATGCGCAGTCGCTCGGCCTGACCGCGCTGGTCGAAGTGCATGATGCGCAGGAAATGGCGCGCGCGCAGGAAATGGGCGCAAGCATGATCGGCGTGAATAACCGCAACCTTAAAACGCTCAAGACATCACTGGACACGAGCCGCCGCCTTGCACCGCTGAAACGCACCGGCGATGTCCTGATTTGCGAAAGCGGGCTTTCGACCGCCGCACAGCTGCAAGAAATGCGCGGGCTTGGCCATGACGGTTTTCTGATGGGCACGCATTTTATGCGCACTCCCTCCCCCGGCGCGGCACTGGCCGCACTGCTGGAAGGTTGCGCCGCATGAGCGCGCGCATCAAAATATGCGGCCTGACCCGCGCCGAAGACGCCCGGCTGGCACATACGGCGGGCGCCTGGGCGCTCGGTTTTATTTTTTATCCGAAATCGAAACGGTTTATCACGCCCGCCGCCGCCGCCGAAATAGCGCCGAAAGAGGCCCAGACAACAGGCGTTTTCGTGAACCAGATGCCTGAAATTGCTGCGGCTCTTGATGTTTTTCCGCTGGCCGCGGTGCAGCTGCATGGCGATGAAACACCGGATGAAGCGCGCGCACTGCGGGATATTTTTGCGGGCAAGATCATCAAAGCCTTCCGCCCGCAAAGCGATGCCGATTTGCTCCAGATTGCGGCATGGCAGGGTATCGCCGATTATATTCTGGTCGATGCCGCCGTTGCCGGACAATACGGCGGCACCGGACAAACCGCAGACTGGGCGCTGGCCGTCCGTGCCAAAGACCACAGCCTGCCGCTGATTTTGTCGGGCGGTATTGATGCAAATAATATTCTGGCGGCGCAAGACGCTGTCTCCCCCTTTGCTTTTGATCTGGCAGGCGGCGTTGAAGCCGCCGCCGGTATCAAAGACGCCGCCAAAATAAAAACCCTTTTCGAGATCAGCCGGAGAATAAACCCATGACCGCGCTCAAAAACCCCCTGCCCAATACTTTGCCCGACAGCGCCGGATTTTACGGCGATTTCGGCGGCAGATTTGTGCCCGACACGCTGATGGCGCCACTCGCCGAGCTTGAGGATGCCTATAACAAAGCCCATGCCGACCCCGCGTTCTGGGCGGATTACGAAAGACTGCTCAGCGAATTTGTCGGGCGTGAAACGCCGCTGCAACCGATGCACCGTTTGACCGCGCAGCTGGGCGGCGCCAAAATTTACCTCAAACGCGAAGATCTGGCCCATACCGGCGCGCATAAAATCAACAACGCCATCGGCCAGATTTTGCTGGCGCGGCGCATGGGTAAAAAACGCATTATTGCCGAAACCGGCGCGGGGCAACATGGCGTGGCCACCGCCACGGCAGCAGCGGCTTTCGGCCTTGAATGCATCGTTTACATGGGCGCGGACGATATGGCACGGCAAGAGCCGAACGTCTACCGTATGCGTCTTTTGGGGGCAGAGGTTGTGCCCGTAACATCCGGATCACGCACATTGAAAGACGCCGTCAGCGAAGCGATGCGCGATTGGGTCAGCCATGTGCATGACACCTATTATCTGCTGGGCTCCGCCCTTGGCCCGCATCCTTATCCGCGCATGGTGCGCGATTTTCAATCGGTGATCGGCCGCGAAGCACGCGCGCAAATTCTGGCCGCGGAGGGGCGCTTGCCCGATAGCATCGTCGCCTGCGTCGGCGGCGGCAGCAACGCAATTGGTATTTTTTCGGGCTTTGTCGATGACGCGCAGGTCAAGCTGATCGGTGTCGAGGCGGGCGGCACGGCCATTGCCAAAGGCCAGCATGCCGCACGGTTCTCCGGCGGGTCTATGGGTATTTTTCAGGGCATGAAAACGATTATTCTGCAAGATACAGATGGGCAGGCGGAGCTGACACATAGCGTATCGGCAGGCCTTGATTACACCGGCGTCGGGCCGGAGCATGCGTATTTACAAACGCTGGGCCGCGCCGAATATACCTATGCGCTTGATGACGATGCCGTGACGGCGCTTCATATGCTGGCACGAACGGAGGGGATCATCTGCGCCCTTGAAAGCGCCCATGCCATTGCCTATGCAATCAAAACCGCACCGACGTTGCCCAAAGATCATCTGATGATCATCAATCTGTCTGGCCGCGGTGATAAAGACATCGGCATTCTGCGCAGCTATGAGGAGAATAAAAAACCATGACCACAAAAACCCTGCGCCAGACTTTGCTGGATGCGCGCGCCGCGAAAACATCGGCCTTTGTGCCTTTTGTCATGGCCGGTGACCCAGACATGACAACAAGCATCGACATTTTACTGTCGCTGCAAGAAAACGGCGCGGCAGCGATTGAGCTTGGCGTGCCTTTTTCTGACCCCGTAGCCGATGGCGTGACGGTGCAGCAGGCCGCGGAGCGGGCGCTGGCCGCCGGTGCCACGCTGGCCGGTGTGTTTGATATGCTGAAACGGGCGCGCGGACGGGGGCTGTCGATACCCGTCTGTCTGTTTTCCTACCTCAACCCTATTTTTCACATGGGCTATGACGTTTTTGCCCGCACCGCACGCGAGGCAGGGGCGCAGGGGGCGCTGATCGTCGATCTGCCGCCCGAAGCGGCTGCGGATTATCTGGTCGCGATGAAAGCCGCAGGGATGGAGACGGTCTTTCTCTGCTCCCCCACCACTGCCCCTGCACGGCTGGATTTGATCGATGCAGCCTCTACCGGTTTTGTGTATTACGTATCGCGCGAAGGCGTCACGGGCGCGCAAAGCGCCCTGCCCGCGGCGCTATCGGACAAGCTGGCCGACCTTCGCGCCCACCTGACGGCACCGCTGGCCGTCGGTTTTGGCATTTCAACCCCCGCGCATGTGGCCGCGCTGACCGGCAAGGCAGATGCGATTGTCGTCGGCAGCGCGCTTGTCAAAACTATCGGTGACAACGCAGCGGCTGCGCCCGCCGCATTGGCGGCACAGGTGAAAGAATTGCTCGCCGCCGCTTGAAATGCGCCGCAAAGCGCCTAGAATGGCCTGATATAACCAAAAGGTGCGGCCATTAAAACGTTTTTTACGATATTCGGCATGTTGCTCGGCCTCGGGCTGGCGGCGGCGTGGTATTTCACCCTTGGCCCTGCGGGCGTGCCTGCTGTCGATACGGCATCACCGCGCCGCGGCCTGGCTGTCGATGCGGTTTATGCCACCGGCACAGTCGAGGCCACCGTGATGCTGCCGATTTCTGCCCGTATAACCGCCCGCCTGATGAAGCTGAACACCGACGAAGGCCATGACGTCAAAGAAGGAGACGTTCTGGCGCAGCTTGAAGATTCAGATCTGCAAAAAACGCTGGACGAACTCAGGGCGCGCGAAACCTTCCTGAAAAAAGACTATGACCGCAAGGCCGCACTGGCCAAAAGCGGGTATGAAACCCGCGCCGCGCTCGATCAGGCACGGGCGGAGCTGGATGCTATCCGCGCCGGTATCGCCCGGGTCGGCGCCGAAGCGTCTTTCACCCGCCTGATCGCGCCTGCCGATGGGCGCGTGATCCAGCGCGATGGAGAAATTGGCCAGATGATCCCCGCCAATCAGCCGGTTTTCTGGATGAGCTGCTGCGCGCCCTTGCGTATCAGTGCGGAGGTTGACGAAGAAGACATCGCGCGCGTCAAACCCGAACAGCATGTTTTCATCCGCGCCGACGCCTTCCCCGATGCACAGTTCGAAGGCAAAGTGCTGTCGATCACACCCAAGGGCGACCCTGTTGCGCGCAGCTATCGCGTGCGCCTTTCGCTGCCCGCCGATACGCCGCTGCAAATCGGCATGACGGCAGAGACAAATATTCTGATCGCGGAGAAGCCGGATACGCTGCTGATCCCCGCTAGCGCGCTGCGCGGGGGCGATGTTTTTGTGCTAACGGGCGACACCGTGCGCCGCACGCCCGTTAAAGCCGGCATCCGCGGCCTGGACGAAGTTGAAATTACCGAAGGCCTGCCCGCAGACGCCCGTCTGATCCTCAGCCCGCCGCCGGAGCTGGTCGATGGCGCGCGCATTCGCCTGCGCCGCGGGGGCAACTAGCCCCATGCGTCTTTTGGTTTCCATGGCGCTGCGCCACCTGCTCGCCCGCAAGCGGCAGAGCCTTGTGTCACTGCTGGGTATTATTCTGGGCGTTGGTTTTTTTCTGACGATTTCTTCGCTGATGCAGGGGTCGGAGCGTGATTTTATCCGCCGCCTGATTGACAATGCGCCGCATATCACGGTGTCGGACGATTTTCGCAATCCGCGCGTGCAGCCAGTCACCGCCGCCTATCCGGATGCGGTGATACAACTGCGTGGCAGTCGCCCGCAAACCGAAACCCGCGGTATTCGCGGGTTTGAAAGAATTCTGGACAGCCTGCGCGGCATGCCGGGCGTGGCGGCATCGCCCGCGCTGACCGGTCAGGTACTGGTCAGCTTTGCCGGCCGCGATGTAGCGGTCACGCTGAACGGGATGATCCCCGCAGATATCATCGCCGTCACCACCATTGCCGATCATATGACCGAGGGACGCATCGAAGACCTCGATGCCAACCCGAACGGCATCATTATTGGCGGCGAACTGGCGCGCAAAATGTCGCTGCGCCGCGGCCGCACCATCACGCTGGCCGCGCCGAACGGGCAGGTACGCGCTTTTAAGATTGTCGGCATTTTCCGCACCGGCCGCGCCGGATATGACGAAACGCAGACCTTTGTTTCGCTGAAACGCGCACAGGCGCTGCTGGACCGCGCCGACCGCGCCAACAGCGTTATCATCAAACTGGACGACCCCTATGACGCACGGCGTTTTGCCGCCGAACTGGAATCGCGCATCGGTTATAAATCGATGTCATGGCAGGAATCGTCGGAAGATCTGATGAGCACGCTGGCTGTGCGCAACATCATCATGTACACGGTTGTCAGCGCCGTGCTGGTCGTTGCGGCTTTTGGTATCTATAACGTGATTTCGACGGTGGTGATGGAAAAACAGCGCGACATCGCCATTTTGAAATCGATGGGTTTCCACGCTGCCGATGTGAAGAGGATTTTTCTGATACAAGGTATCTTGCTGGGCATCGCCGGTAATATGGCCGGTCTGCCGCTAGGCATGGCGATGATGGCGGCTTTGATGCAGGTGCGCATTCAGCCGCCCGGCAGTCTGGAGCCGATTGCCATGCCGCTGGACTGGTCATGGCCACAATTCGCGCTGGCGGCGGCTTTTGCCTTGCTGGCATCCATTTTTGCCGCCCTGCTGCCCGCGCGCAAAGCCGCGCATGTGGAGCCGGTCGATATTCTGCGCGGTGCGGCATGACAGCACGCAAAACCGCCATTCGCAGCGAAAAGCTGATGCGCCGTCTGGACGGCGAAGTGCCCGTGACATTGGTCAAAGGCGCGGATGTCGAGATTTTTAGCGGCGAGTTTATTGCCATCACCGGCCCGTCCGGATCGGGCAAATCGTCGCTGATGTATCTGATGGGGCTGCTTGACCGGCCCACAGATGGCAGGCTGTGGATCGGGACGCAGGAAACAACACGCCTTGGCAGCGATGCGCTGGCCGATATCCGTCTTGCGCAGATCGGTTTTGTTTTTCAATCGCATTTTCTGCTGCCGGAATTCAGCATCATGGAAAACGTCATGCTGCCGATGCAGCGTCTGGGCCGTATCGGTGCTGCCGCGATGCGCGCCCGGGCGGGCGATCTTCTTGAAAGCCTCGGGCTGGGTGCACATCTGCACAAGCTGCCCAAACAGCTTTCCGGCGGGCAAAGCCAGCGCGTCGCCATCGCACGCGCACTGGCCAATGACCCGCCCATTCTTTTGGCAGACGAGCCGACCGGCAATCTCGATAGCGCTTCCAGCCTGAATGTGCAGGCGATCCTCAAAGACCTCGCGCATCAGCACGGCCGCGCCGTCGCTGTCGTCACCCATGATGCCGCTTTTGCCGCCACGGCCGATCGTATCATTCACATCGTGGACGGCCATATCGTCCCCGCAGGCAGCGCATAAAAAAAGCCGCCGGATTTCTCTGGCGGCTTTTTTTAGATGTCCTGCGCGATCAGACAGGCTTGCCGTTCAGGCTCAGCGCCATTTCGATGTTACCGCGCGTCGCTTTGGAATAGGGGCAGAAATCATGGGTGGCACGGACCAGATCCGCCGCCACAGCCTCATCCACGCCGGTCAGCGCCACATTGATCGCGCCGCTGAGATGAAAACCGGTTTCGGTTTTATGCAGATGGATATCGACCTGCACCGTGGGCACTTCGGGCAGGGTAATCTGCTTTTGGCCGGCGATAAAGGCCAGCGCGCCGCCAAAGCAGGCACCATAGCCGCAGGCAAAGAGCTGTTCGGGGTTCGTGCCCGGTCCGTTGCTGCCGGGGGGCGACAGATCGAGTGCGATCTTTTTGTCATCGGTTTCGGTATGGCCGCCACGGCCGCCTTTGGCTGCTGCATGGGCGCTGTAAATAACTGTCATGAGATAAGACCCTCTGTTTGTGGGAGTGAAGCGGTACCCTTGTAGCATGCACGGGGGGATTCTTCAAAACGGACACATCGCCAGCCTGCACGGCAATAAAGCGCCTGCGAAGGCGGCGAATAAATTATTGACTATCAATGTTTTAAATGAGCCCTGCCGTGGCCGGAAGGCGTTTAACTAAAAATTTCATAATAAATGATAAAATTTGAGGAACTGCCACGAGATTTGGTGCGTATGCTTTCCGAAGCCCAGTAATCGAACGGTTTTCACTATTAACATACAAACAGGAGTTATTGATCATGACTACACGCGAACTGATGAGCGCCGCCACTGTCCTCATGTTGCTGGCGGGTACGCCGGTTCTGGCGATGGCTGAAGACGCTGCCCCCGCTGTTGAAGAAACAACGGAAGCACCGGCAGATGACGCCACGACCACTGACGAAGGCGCTGCTGATGAAGAAGCCACTGAAGAGGCTCCGGCTGAGTAATCGCCTGCCTTATCGGCTTTATTTCTAGCTGATACATGAAACACCCGACCGCGAGGTCGGGTGTTTTTTGTTATATTTCAAATCCTTAATACGATTTTGGCCTTGAGGCGCCTGTCATAGATTTCGCTTGATTTATACTCTATGGGAGTATAAATATCTTCTTATAGAGTATATTTCTGCTCAAAAAGAAGATAATCGGCACCGACGCCGAAACGAACGAGGTTTACATGCGCGCCCTTTTGAAAAACACCACCGGCATCGCCGTCGATGTCATTACCCCGCCCGCCGTTACAAAAGACAATGATGTGATCATCAACGTCGCACTGGCCGGCCTTTGCCGCACCGATGTTTTTGTCGCCGAAGGCCGAATCGCCGGTAAAACGCCGCAGCTCGTCCTCGGCCATGAATTTTCCGGCATCGTCATTGCCGCGGGTGATAATGCAAATATCAAAACCGGCCAGCGCGTCACCGCCATGCCTGTGCTGCCTTGCGGTGCTTGCGCCCTCTGTGCGGCAGGCCGCGGTATCAGCTGCCAGCACACCACCATGCTGGGCATTGAGCACGACGGCGCCTTTGCCGAACAGGTCAAACTGCCCGCCAGTGCGGTCTACGCGATACCCGATCATTTATCCTTCCGCCATGCCGCCTATAGCGAGCCGGTGGCGGCCGCCCTGTCGGTGCTGAAATCCGGCATCCGGCCGGACGAAAAAGGCGTTATCTACGGCAAAAACCGTTTTGGCCAGTTGATCGAACGTATTCTGCACGCCTATGGGTTTCAGGATGTCACGGTTTTCGACCCCGCCGCAGATGGCGCGCTGCCCGAAGGTATTTATGATTTCGCCATTGAAACACTGGCCACCACCGAAACGCTGCGCGACCTGATGCGCATGGTGCGCGTGGCCGGCCGTATCGTCCTCAAAAGCCGCAAGCACGAACCCGTGGGGCTTGTGCTGGCCGAAGCGGTACGCCGAGAAATCACGCTCAGCGCCGTCAATTACGGTGATTTCCGCGAATCCATCGATCTGATGGCGTCTGGCCGTATTGTTGTTGATGATCTTCTGGGCGAAGAATACCGGCTGGACGAATACGCAGATGTCTTCGAGCGCTCCAAAACCCACGAAGTCCGCAAGGTCTTTTTCAACCCGCGTAAATAACAAACAAAACCGGAGACCAGCCATGTGCGGCATCATCGGCATCTATAACAGTGCAAAACCCGTCAACAAAGACAACCTGCGCCGCGCGGCGCATACCCTTGCGCACCGCGGGCCGGATGGCGAAGGGTTTTATATCAGCGAAGACCGGCGCTGCGCACTGGCACACCGCCGACTGTCGATCATCGATCTGGAAACAGGCGCCCAGCCGCTGAAAAATGAAACCGGTGATATTTATGCCGTCGTCAACGGCGAATTTTACGGACATGACATTCTTCGCCTTGAACTGGAAACGCGCGGACATCATTTCGCAACGCTGTCGGACAGCGAAATTCTGATCCATCTATACGAAGAATACGGCGTGGGATGCCTTGAACATCTACGCGGTGAATTTGCTTTTATTCTGCATGACCGCCGTCAAAATCTGATCTTCGCCGCGCGCGACCGCTTCGGCATCAAGCCGCTTTGCTATACGCAATTGCCGGACGGCACGCTGATGCTGGCATCCGAAGCCAAGGCGCTTTTCGCGCTGGGTGCGCCGGCCCGGTGGGATATGGAATCGTTCCATATGGCTGCCAGCCTGCAATATACCCTGCCCGGCCGCACCCTGTTCGACGGCATCCGCCAGATGAAACCCGGCGAAATGATGCTCGCCCGCGGCAAAACCATCGAGACGCGCATTTACTGGGAAATGGATTTTTTGCCCGAAGCGCAAACAGACCAGGATGAAAACGCCGCCACCGAAATGATCGAAGCTGCACTGAAAGATGCCTTGCGCGAAAGACTCTGCGCCGATGTGCCTGTCTGTTTCCATCTGAGTGGCGGGCTGGATTCCAGCGGGCTTCTGGGGCTGGCCACCGCCATGACCGGACAGACGCAGGATGCTTTTACCGTGCGTTTTGGCCAGGACGGTTATGACGAATATCCGGTTGCCGCCGAAACCGCCGCCGCACAGGGCGCGCGCCTGCATGTGGTCGATGTCACGCAAGATGACCTCGTCGCCCACTTGCCGGATGCGGTTTATCATGGCGAAGGGCTTGCCATCAACGGCCACCTTGCCGGCAAATATCTTTTGAACCGCGCCATTCGCGCGGGCGGGTTTAAAGTCGCACTGTCCGGCGAAGGATCGGATGAAATTTTTGCCGGCTATCCGCATCTGCGTCAGGATCTTTGGGCGATGGATGCCGCAAACGACGCCCAGCTGGCCGAAAAACAAGCTGCGCTGCTGACAGCCAATGGCGCTTCGGCCGGCGTACAGATTGCGCTGGGCGCGGGGCTGTCAACGCAGGGCGCAGCGGAGGCAATGGGCTATGTGCCCGCTTTTCTGGTGGCCAAAGCGACACTCGGGAAACGCGTACATGCGCTGCTCTCCCCCGCTTTTCGCGCAGGGTTTTCCGGTGTGGATGCCTATGCCGCCTTGATGCAGGAAACGCAGGCGGCACAAATAACGGCGGGCCGTCACAACGTCAACCGTTCGGCTTTCTTGTGGAGCAAAACCGCGCTCGCCAATTACATTCTGCGCACGCTGGGCGATGGCATGGATATGGCGCATAGCATCGAAGGGCGTCTGCCCTTCCTCGATCACCACCTCTTTGCGGCGGCACGCCGCCTGCCGGTATCGATGAAAATCAAAAACGGACAGGAAAAATATATCCTGCGCCGCGCGCTGAAGCCTTATATCACCGATACGGTTTACCGGCGTCAGAAACACCCTTTTATGGCGCCGCCCGTCAGCCTGTTCAGCAGCCCCGCGCTGACTGAAATGGTCGGCGATCATTTCGCATCAAGCCGTTTTGCCGCCTTGCCGTTTTTTGACACGCAGGCCGCGCGCGCCCTGCCTGCAGAGTTTGACAAGATGGCCGCCGAAGAGCGCCGCGCGCAGGAGCCTGTTTTGATGACCCTGCTCACCGCGCATCTGCTCGACGAGAAATTCAGCCTGAGCGCCTGAGGAGCCGCCATGAAGAACGGATTTATTCAGGCTTTTATAGCCACTGCCAAAAAATACGGCATGCATACCGCGATTGAAGATTCGCAGGGCATGACAACCTATGATCTGCTGCTGCGCCGCGCCGCCGCGATTGGCGACATGCTGAAGGCACAAAACCTGCCCGCCGAAAGCGTCATCGGACTTTGCTTTGAAAAATCGGCCGACTATATCGCCGCGTTGATCGGCACATGGTATGCGGGGCTGGCCTTTGCGCCGCTGCCGCCGTCACTGCCTGCCGCACGCCGCGACTATATTGTGCGCGATGCGGATATCCGCGTTTTTCTGGATGCGCAGAGCCTGCCCGCGCCGCTGCCCGCAGACGCTGCCCTGTCGCCCCTGCCTTATGATGCGGCGCGGCTGGCCTATGTGATGCATACGTCAGGGTCCACCGGCACGCCCAAAGGCGTTCTGGTTGAACACCGCGGCATTTGCAATGTGCTGGAAGCACAAATTGCAGCCTTTGGCCTGACGCCGCAAAGCCGCAGTCTGTTTTACCTGTCGATCAGTTTTGATGCATCGCTGTCCGATATCGGCACCGCGCTGCTGTCGGGCGGTGCGCTGGTGATTGCGGGGGAGGACACGCTGCGCGATGGCGAAAAACTGACGCGCTTTCTGCGCCAGCACCACATCACCCATTGCGATATGCCGCCGAGCCTTTTGCGCACCCTGTTGCCGGATGATATGCCGCCCTGCCTCGCAACCGTCATTATCGGCGGGGAGGCCTGCCCCCCCGATGCCGTGCGCCGCTGGGCGCAGCGCCTGAACGTCATCAACGTCTACGGCCCGACAGAAACGACGATTTGCAGCAGCCTTTGCGTCTGCGATGCAGCGCGCTGGGACAGGCCGCTGCTGGGCACCCCTTTCGCGGGGGTTGAATACAGGGTCATCGACAGCGAGCTTTATATCGGCGGCTGCCAAACCGCGCGCGGATACCTGAACCTGCCGGATTTAAACGCCCGCAAATTTGTGATGCTGGACGGCGCAAGATTTTACCGCAGCGGCGACCGCGTCCGGCAGATGCCGGACGGCGGCCTTGAATTCCTTGGCCGTATTGACCGGCAATTCAAGCTGCGCGGCCAGCTGGTCGAACCGGATGAAATCGAAGCACGGCTGCAAAGCTGCCCCGGCATTCGCAAGGCCGCCGTCATCAAAACGCCCGAACCGGCCCAGCTGGTTGCCTACGTGATCGCCGAAACCGCAATTAATGAATCGCATATTGCGGCAAGTCTGGCGGCACACCTGCCGGTCTGGATGATCCCTGCGCGCATCATCGCTCTGGAAGCACTGCCGCAGACCGTGACGGGCAAAACAGATTACGCGGCCCTCGCCGCCAGACCGCTTGAAACATCCGGCGTTTTTTCGCAGCCCGAAAGCGAGAGAGAAAAACAGCTGTGGCAACTATGGCGCGGCGTCATCGGCCATAGCAAATTCGGCATCGATCAAAGTTTTTACAGTGCGGGCGGAGATTCACTCGGTATTATACGCCTGACGCTGGATGCTGCGCGTAGCGGTATAGATGCCGCACCCGCCGATATTGCGCAGGGCAAATCGATACGCGATATCGCTGCCAGCCAGACCACGGGCGAAGCTTTTTGCACCAGCGCGCAAAAATTGCGCGCGCAGGTTTCTTTTGATGCAGAAATGCACGCGCGTCTGCGCGCCGCGGCGAAACGCGCACAGACAAAAGGCGCCGCAGATCAACCGGTTTTGCTGACGGGGGCGACGGGCTGCCTTGGCGCACGCGTTCTTGCCGGGCTGTTGGCGAGCGGAAAAACCGTCTATGCGATCGCGCGCGCCGAAAACGATATCGCCGCGCGCAAGCGTACGCTGGCCACCTTTGCCAAATACGATCTGCCCCTGCCTGCCGATGCCGGGTGCCGTTTGCATGTACTTGCGGGCGATGTTTCCCTGCCGCATCTGGGCTTGCCGCTGGCGGTCTGGAAAGGGCTTGCGGATAATACTGCTGCCGTTTATCACTGCGCCGCCACGGTCAATATGCTGAGCGATGCAGACACGCTGGCACCCGCCAATCTGGATGCGGTGCGCCATGTGCTGGATTTTGCGCTGACCGGATGCCGCAAAGATATTCATGCGGCATCCACGCTATCTGTTTTTGTCGGCACCGACCAGAATACCGGCATCCTGCGCGAAACAGACCGGCTTGAAAATGTCCGCCGCGTCTATGGCGGCTATGCACAAACCAAATTCGCTGCCGAATGCCTGCTGCTGCAAGTGCCGGAAGACGTCTGTCGCATCTGGCATTACCGTTTCGGGCTGCTGACTGGCGACACCCGCAGCGGTGCCGCGCCGGAGCGTGATTTCCTGTCTATGTTCGGGCGCGGGCTGGCGGCACTGGGCGTTTTGCCGGACGGGTTTGATAACAAGCTGCATGTCGATATCACGCCGGTTGATTATGCCGCGCGCGCCATGCTGCATCTGGCGGCCGCCGCGCCGGCGGGTATTTATCACATCGCCGCCAAGACGCCTTTATCGCTTGGCGGCTTTACCGCCGCCATGGCGCGCGCCGGACATGGCCCCGTTCGTATCAACACCCAAGACTGGCAGGATATGCTGCAAAACCGCCCGATGGATACGGCGGAAAGCGCCGCCGCATTGGGACTGTGCCGCGCCCTGCCGCCGGATGACTATGCCCGCCACCGCATCATGGATTTGTTTCAGGCAACCGATGTTGTTTTTGATACGGCCGAAGCGGACAAGTATCTCTTGCCTGCTGGCATTATTTGTCCGGCACCGGATGATGCCTTGATAGATTTATACATGCGCAATATTTTCGCAAGCGCCCCTGTCCCGCTGAAAATTTGCCTCTTCGGGCCAGAATCGACCGGAAAATCGACATTGGCGGCAAAGCTGGCCGCACATTACGGCGCTCCGCTTTGCGAAGAATACGCCAAGTCCCATATCGAAAAAAATCACGGCACCCTGACGCTTGCGGATATACCGCAAATCGCGGCAGGCCAGCGCCGCGCCGAGGCCGCCGCCGAAGCCGCGGCAGACACCCTGCTCATCTGCGACACTGATCTTTTGACGACGACAATCTGGAGCCGCTGGCTGTTTGGTGATTGCCCGGCATGGATCGAAGCCCTGGCGCGCGGGACGCATTACGATCTTTATCTGCTCATGGATATCGATACGCCCTGGGTGGAGGACATCCACCGCTACCTGCCTGATAACCGCGCGGATTTTCTGGCCGTTTGCGAAAAGACGCTGCACGATGAAACCCGCCCCTGCCAGAAACTCTCCGGCACATGGGATCAGAAGTTTTTGGCTGCTTGCACGGCAATTGATCGCCTCAAAGGCCAGAGAAAGGGAAACAAAGCCGCATGAGTCGCATCGAAATCACCACAGATATCACAAAAGGCATCGATGCGCCGCTGGCCGAACACGGCCTTGTCTTTGGCAAATTTATGCCACCGACAAACGGGCATTTGTATATGATCGATTTTGCACGCCGGTCGTGCAAACGGCTGACGATTGTTGTCCTGACGCTGGATAACGAACCCATCCCCGGACATTTGCGTTATAGCTGGATCAAAGAGCTTTATCCGGACTGCACCGTCGTGCATCACGACCACGATATGCCGCAGGAACCTAAAAACCCGCACGATATCGCATTTTACCATGCCTGGCGCGACACGCTGCGCCAGCATTGCCCGCGCGATGATTTTGACGCGCTTTTTGCCTCGGAAAGCTACGGGTATCAGGTGGCATGGGCGCTGGGTATTCGTTTTATCCCCGTCGATACCGCACGCGGATCGGTGCAGATTTCCGGCACGGCGCTGCGCGCTGACCCGTGGCGGCATTGGAGCCACCTGAACCCTGTCGTACGCCCATATTTTTTAAAGCGCGTGGGTATTTGCGGGGGTGACCGCGCCGCGCGCAGCAAACTGGCGGCCGAACTGGCCGCCACCTATCATACCTGCCATGTCGCCGATTACACACAAACGCTGATCGATGATTTTAGCCGCAACATAAACGGCTGGAGCGCGGCGCAATTGCAGCCGGGTGATTTTGCCACCATTGCGCGCGGCCACATAGCATCGGGCGCGGCGCTGGCGCGGCAAGCGCACCGCGTGCTTTTTTACGCAGCCACTTTGACGGATATTAAAGCCCATGCAGAAAGCCTTTTTGGCGCCGCACCCGCATGGCTGGACCCGCTGGCCGCTGCGGAAACTTATGATATTCTGCTGTCGCTGGATGATGCCGCCGCACCGGAGCAAGCTCTTCGACTTGCGAGCCCCACGCTTGCCGCGGCACGCGCGGCACTGGAAGGACGCTTGCCGCCGCCATCTGCCGCGGTGTAGAATTTCTCTGCTGCCCCGGAAGAATTTTTTGAGGGATTTATCATGGTTCGCATCCGCCGCCGTCGCCGCTCGTCTTTTCGCCGGATTATTATTGCCCTGATTGCGGTTGTCCTGCTGGGCCCGCTGTCGGTCAGCCAGCTATCGCGCCTGGACCAGAAAGACCCGATGGGGCTGACACGTTTGCTGGTGCCCGACTATGGGCAGGAACAAACCGATAGCCAGCACGGCAAAGCCGCACGGCAGACACCGGTTATCAGCGGGCTGCGCCGCAACCATATTTTATACGGCGATCAAACCGGCGGCGGGCATCTGCATGGCGCAGGCAAGCCCTGCAAATCGGAATTTCCGGCGGAATGGAGCGCGGAGAAAATCATCGGCACCGTGGAGCGCGCCGCCGCCAACGATAATATTCCATGGCGGTTGCAAGAAAACGGTTATTACGCTGCGGATGTCATGGCAGATCATATCCGCATGCGCATCGTTTTGAACGGGGATAAAAGCGAGGTTATTACCGCATACCCGCTCAATGTGCGGCGCAACCCCTGCCCCGCCAACGACAATCGCCGTTATTAAACGTCTTCGGGTTTTTTGATTTCGTATGCGTGCGTGCCGCCGCGATAATCGCTGACCGTATAACCGTTGCCATCGGCGGCGGGTTCGATCCAGCGCTGTTCGATCGGCACTTTGCCGTGACCACCCGGAATATCCAGCATATAGCGCGGCAAAGCGATGCCGGACACACGCCCCTGCAAACGGCGCATCAAATTCTGCCCTTCGGCAACAGGCAGGCGGAAATGCGATGTGCCCGGCGCAAGATCAGGATGATGCAGATAATACGGCTTAACCTTGAGAGCCGTCAGCGCGCGGAAAAGATTTTCCAGCGCCTGCGGATGGTCATTCACACCGCGCAGCAGCGTTGATTGCGACAAAAGCGGTATGCCCGCCGCCGTCAAGGCGCGCAGAGCCTGTTTGACCGGTGGCGTCAGTTCCTGCGCATGGTTGGCGTGCACAACAATATAAACCGCCTTGTCCGATGCCAGCGCCGCAATCATATCGGTCGTCACGCGGTCCGGCGCGGCGATCGGCACGCGGGTGTGGAAACGGATAACCTCGACATGCGGAATCGCGTTTAGAGCCGCCATGATTTCTGCCAGCCGCCGCGGTGACAGCACGAAAGGATCGCCGCCGGTCAGGATCACTTCCCAGACATTGGGCGCGCTTTGGATATAATCAAGCGCGGCAGCAAGCTCTTCGGCACTCAAAGCCTCGCTGCCCGGCCCGACCTTTTCACGGCGGAAGCAAAAACGGCAATAGACGGCGCAGACATGCACAGGCTTGAGCAGCACGCGGTCGGGATAGCGGTGCACGATGCCCTTTACGGGGCTATGGGCATCGTCGCCGATGGGGTCGTCAAGCTCTTCGGGGGTATTGACCAGCTCGGCGGCGGCGGGCAGATATTGCCGCGCCACGGGGTCTTGCGGGTTTTGCGCATCCATCGCGGCCAGCACGGTATCGGTCAGCGACACAGCATAGCGGTCCATGACCGCGGCGATGGCCGGATCGTTGTTTGGATTGGCGATGTCTTGTTTTTGCCGGTTTTTGACCTGCATGATGGCTCCTTGCGAGACATTATGTATAGAATATCCGCCCTTTTTTCAAAGACTTTCAACAAAATCTTTACATAACTTATAGGCTTTGATATACAAACAGGCGCAAAAACCGAGGGAATTCATGACCGCCGCACAAAACAAACCTGCCAAAAAGAAAAACACCAAGAACGAGGAAGCGCCCACCGTCGGCGTGGTCAGCCTTGGCTGCCCCAAGGCACTGGTGGATACCGAACGGATTCTGACGCAGCTGCGCAGCGAAGGCTATCAGCTATCGCCCAGTTATGAGGATGCAAACGTTGTTATTGTGAATACCTGCGGGTTTCTCGACAGCGCGAAAAAAGAATCTCTCGAGGCTATCGGCGAAGCGATGGATGCCAACGGCAAAGTCATCGTCACCGGCTGCATGGGTGCAGAGCCGGAGCAGATCACCAAAGAATACCCGAAGGTTCTGGCCGTCACCGGCCCGCAGCAATACGAAGAAGTCGTCAGCGCCGTGCACAAAGTCGCCCCGCCGCCGCACGACCCCTATGTCGATCTTGTCCCGCCGCAGGGCATCAAGCTGACGCCGCGCCACTATGCCTATCTGAAAATATCCGAGGGCTGCAACAACCGCTGTTCTTTCTGCATTATTCCGTCACTCCGCGGCGATCTGGTATCGCGGCCGATCATTCAGGTGCTGGCGGAAGCGGAACGTCTGGTCAAAGCCGGCGTGAAGGAACTGCTGGTCATTTCGCAAGACACATCGGCCTATGGTATCGACAACCGCTATCAGGCCTATCCGTATAAAAACCGCACCGTACGCACGAAATTCATCGACCTCTGCCGCGAGCTGGGCGAGATGGGCGTCTGGACGCGTTTGCACTACGTCTATCCCTATCCGCATGTAGACGAAGTTTTTCCGCTGATGAACGAGGGAAAAATCCTGCCCTATATCGACATCCCGTTCCAGCATGCATCGCCCGCGGTGCTCAAAAATATGCGCCGTCCCGCGCATCAGGAAAAGACGCTGGACCGTATCCACGATTGGCGCAAGGCCTGCCCCGATCTTGCCATCCGCTCCACCTTCATCGTCGGCTTCCCCGGCGAGACGGAAGAAGATTTTGAATTTCTGCTGCAATGGATGCAGGAAGCGCAGCTGGACCGCGTCGGCTGTTTCAAATACGAACCGGTCCAAGGCGCAAAGGCAAACGAGATCGAAGGCGCCGTTGCCCCTGAAGTGCAGGAAGAGCGTTGGCACAGATTTATGGCCTTGCAACAAGGCATCAGCGCTGCCCGGCTTGCCCAAAAAGTCGGACGCACACTGGATGTGATTATCGACGAAACCGGCAAAGGCGGCGCCACCGGACGCAGCAGCGCCGATGCACCGGAAATCGACGGTATTGTGCGCGTGAGCGGCGATGGGATGCAGCCGGGCGACATCGTGCGCGTGAAAATTACTGCATCGGACGAATACGACCTTGAAGGCGATCTGGTCGCGGCCTGAAGCTTGAAATTTATTCCGGTTTACGGCGCAGACCGGCTTTTTGCTTGTCGAGACGGTGCGGGAAGACGTCTTCCACCGTGCGCTTGCCGCCGCGCTGGCGGTGTTTCTGGAAGGCCTCGCGCAGCGCAGGCAGGTTTTCAATCTGTGTGAAGCTTTCGCGGTAGAGCGCTTCGATCGGTTGTCCCGCCCCTTTGCGCACCAGCGAAATCCGCTCCAGCGTCCGGAAATTGAAAATTTCTTCGAGCATGCGGTCGCCCAAACGGCTGCGCTGTATAATCTCGTCCGCATCTTCATTTAACAGCGCGATGGCTTCGGACGATTCACGCGCCCTTGCGAAGGCCAGCGCATCCGCGCCGTCACGGTTTTTTAAACTGCGATCCGCCCCCGCATCCAGCAGCACCCGCATCGCCTTGAGATTGGCATTAAAGGCCGCCACCATCAGCGGCGTCGATCCTTTGCTGTTGGTCACATCAACCTTGGCGCCCGCAGCGAGCAAAAGACGGATACAAGCGGCATGGTTTCCGGCGGCCGCCGCAAACAGCGCAGGCGATGCGCCCGCCCCCGCATTGGGGTTGGCGCGCTGCTGCAACAAAGAAACCAGCTGCTCCGCTTTTCCTTGAGCGGCAGCTTTGATAAGCGCTCTGTCGAGCGTATCTTGCAGGGTCTCTGTCATGACCGATCCTGTTTATGAATATAGCCCAGATATAAAGAGGCCGCCGGCATGAGTCAACCGGCGGCCTTCTTTGCCGTGCATATCGGTCTTTTACTTGTTTTTCAGCAGATCGCGGATTTCGGCCAGCAAAACCTCGCTTTTTGGCGGCGCGGGCGGTGTCTTGGCGGCGTTATCCTCTTCTTTTTGTTTAAGTTTGTTGATCGGTTTGACGATAAAAAAGAAAATCGCAAAAGCGACCAACAGGAAATTGAACATCGCGTTGCCGAACATCCCCACGTTCCATGTCGTCACGCCTGCGGCTTTGGCTTCGGCAATGGTATTGAATTCCTGATCCGTCAAAGACAGCGGAATAAAGAAATTGCTGAAATCGACCTTGCCGACAATAAGCCCGAGCGGCGGCATGATAATATCATCGACCAGCGAAGCCACGATCTTGCCAAAAGCCGCGCCAATAATGACGCCGACGGCCAGATCAATCACATTGCCGCGCATAATGAATTTTTTGAATTCCTGAATCATCTTGTCTCTCTCCAAAGGGGTTGGGGCGGGTTTAAAACATCCCTCGCCGAGTCCCGCGCGGACCGGTCAAAAGGCACGGGGCGCATGCTAGACAAAGCACACCGTTTGTAAAGCTAAAACCATGAAATAATTGACAATTTTTTCTGGATTCATTTTCCGGAAAAAGATTTGCATAAAGAAAATACGGGTGCTATATTGCCTACGGTTCATATCAAACATCTAAGGATTACAGGCACGATGGCCGATTCCACTCCATCGACGACATCTTTCAAACTGCCAGATGATGTGCATGTGCTCGCCCATCTGCGCGACCAGCTGGGCGATTACCTTGCCACGCTGGAACGCAATACCGATTCCATCAGCGAATGGCTGGAGCAGCAGCAGAATAACATCATCGTCGGTCACCACCGCCTTGTACGCGCCATCACCTTTGACAAAGACGAGCAAAAAGCGCTCAAGGTTCTCGGCGAGCTGGGCGAAACCGCCGGTTTCATCCTCAACCTGCAGGATTTTGCGGCTCTGGCGCGCGCGCAATTTGGCGAGAATGCCAAACTGGCCAAAGCCATCAGTGATGCACCGCGCGGCTTTCCCGCCGATATTCTTGAAGACCTGCCCGCGGTACGCGTCCCCAAAGAAGGCGAAACCGTCGAAGCCATCGGCCTGAATACCCGTGTCGAAATCCCCGCTGCCGCCGAAGACGACCAGAAAAAAGGCTTTTGGTCATCAATTGGCGGAATGTTCAAAGGCGCAGACCCCGAAGAAGAGGCGCGCCGCAAAGAAGAAGCCATCAAACGCCATTGGCGCAACCTGCGCGGCGAGCTGATCAGCCTGCAAAGCGACCGTCATTACTATGTCGACAGCTTCATGGATTGGGTCGCTGAAAATCTGGAGCCGGAAGATCCGCAGGCCATCACCCCTGTGATGATGCACCAATACCAGAACCCGCAATACGTCATCGATCTCGCCCAGCGCGACTATGCCGAGGTTAACCAAGGCCGGACGCAGCGATTGAATGCACAGGCGCTTGATTATTCCGCACTGGCGCGCAAGCTGGATACACAGGACATCCAGGGCTTTATTAAACTGATGCCCGGCCTGTTCCCGCGCGAAGAAACGCCCGAAAGCAAGCGGAGCAAAAAATTACTGCTCACCGATTTCGGCGTTGATAGCTTTGCCGAACTTGCGTTGACGCATGTTAAAAAAGACGCTGACCGCATCGCGCTTCTCTCCGCCGCGCTCAGCTATGAACCGAAATTCGAAATTGCCGGTCTCAAATCCGATGCGCAAATCTTTGAACGCGTTCTGGGCGAAGTGCTGAAGCCCGAACCGCTCGACCCCGCCGCACTGGAACTGACCCTGAACAAGCTTCGCAAAGGCAAGGGCCGCGAGATTGACAGCGGATTCCACCTGCTGCAACTCTACACCCTGAATAACACACCTTTCAGCCGGATCGCCGCGCGGTTCGCCAAAGAGCCCGCACGTATCGGCGCCGCCAATAGTAAAATTCTGGCTGGCCTCGGCGCGCAAGACGCCGGCCTTGCCGCAAAAGTCGCGGATGTCGCCGCAGCGGTAGAAAACAAAGACTCCTCCGCCCTGCTGCACAGCCTGCGCAGTGTCGGTGTTACCGACAAAGGCCAGGCTTTTATGGCACTTTGGGAGCTGACATATCCCGGCCGTTCGCTTGCCGGCACAATCACCGAAACCGGCGCGCCGCCCAAAATGATCGCGCAAATGACCGACGCGCTGATTACCGCTGGCATGAATGATGAATGGCGCGCCGAAAGCAACGCCATCAAGGGCAGTGCCGCCAAAGCCATCGCGTTTATCGCTGGGCAAATCATCCCGTCGCTGGCCGCTGGCGAAACCTTTGAAATCAATGCCGCGCGCAAGATGCTGGCCACCAGCTTCCTGAACGGCGGGCTTGACGAACTGCGCCCGCAGCTGACCCGCAGCGGCGGCTGGCTGGAGCAAGTCGTCTCTTCGAAAAGCCTCTCTGAAAACGATAAACTGGCTTGGGTCGCGGCTTTGATCGAACCCTATGCCGCGGGCATCGTGCGCGCGAATATTTTGCATGAGGCCGCGGATAACGCCGCAACGCCCGCCGCCGCAAAAATCCTCTCCGGCATGGAAGCCGCGTTTACCGGTGAAAACATCCGCCTTGACGATGACAGGCTGCTGACCAATCTGTCGCGCATCGCAAATATCTGGTATAATCCGGAGCCGAAAACACTGCGTTTCACCATCAGCGGCGTTGGCCAGCTGCTGCAGGAAAATGTCAGCCAGCACATGGCCGATGAAACACTGGCGCTGATCCAGCGCAAAGCCGGGTTTGAGCCGGAATACGATGGCCTCGTCAAACCGGAAAATATCGACCGCATCGTCACCTCGCCGCAGGGCACCAAAATCGCATGGCACCGTCATACCGGCGATTTCAACGGCACTGAAGCGCAGGCAGAAGCGCTGCACCGCCGCGCCGATTTCCTGCACGAAGATGACCCGCAAGGCAGCGGCACGTTCAGCATCAACCAGAAATCTGTTTTGCTGCTGCAACCGCTGGAAGACGGCACGCATCTGCTCGTGGACAAATACGGCGCTGCACATGTGCTGGAAGGTAAAATCCGCCTGCAACCGCAAGAGCCCTTGCTTGATCTTGGTGGTGTCTGGTTCAATCCGCAGGCGGCGTCTATCCTGTCGCTCAGCGGCGATGGCAAGACGCTGGAATTCCGCGCAGAGAGCAAGGAATTCGACGAGTTTCTGGAACATGCCGAGAGCGGCGAATATCTTTATAGTATCACCTTGCCCGGCAAGGCCGCCGCCGACAAAATCGCAGCGGTTATTCAGGCCGATAACGGTTTTGCCGCACCGCTGCAGGCGGCAGATACGCTTGCCCTCAACCTGCGCGCGCTTGGATATCTCAGCTATCAGGACGGCAGCGACGGCGAAGCCGGTTTTGCCTGCCACAAATACGGGCCAACGCGCAAACCCGGCTTTGTCCGCACGGAAGATCCGGAATTTGCCGAGGCGCTCTATCAGGGCCTTAAAAAATCTCCCGGCGTGATTGCCGTTGAAAACCTGATTGCGCATACAAGCATGATCGAAGATGCCTATTTCAACGCCGAAAAGAACATGTTTTACATGATCGTCGGTCAGGATATTTTGAGCACGGAAACCGATGCCGATACCGCCTATGCCGCGCTGAAAAAGCTGGGGGCAGAAAAAGGCTTTGAAACCGTTGGCTCCAATCTGATTAAAAATACGGCCCCTAACGGCGTGGGCATGATGGAAGTACCCGCGGATGTTATCAACCTTTCGCGCGCGTCGCTGATTGCCTATAACCCCGCGCAAGACCAGACATATGTCCATACAGATCAGGACAAATACCATGTCAGTCTCGACCGTATCTGGACACGCACGTTGTTTGACCGCCTTGAAAAAGAAGGCCGCGGCGAGGCGATGAAACAGACACAGAAAATGCCGTGGGTGCGTGACCTGGGCAAGACGCTGTCGATGGCGCAGTCTTTTGAAATTTCCGTCAAACCGGCCTTGACCGATGATGCTGCGCCTTATCTGCTGGCGCAGGCCATGGGTGCAAAGCAGGAAACCCGCAAGCTGCCCGCACTGAACGCAGATTTCAGCGCGGCGGCCGCGCCACTGTCAACCGGCGATACGCTGCGCTATCCGCTGCCGCGTCAGGCCTCTACGTATAAAACAAAAAGCCAGACCGTGCCAAAGCGCAACCCCCTTTAAAATAAAAAACGCCCGCAAAAAATGCGGGCGTTTTTTTGTGACAAAGGGCTGATTAATAGCCTTTGTTATCCTTGGCGGCGCCGGTCAGCGCATCGCCTGCGGCCTTGGTATCCCGGCCGAGGCCTTCCATCGTATTGCAGGCGCTCAGCGGTGCCAGCAGAATGGCAACAAGCGCAAGACAGCGGATCCATTTCTTGAATTTTTTCACGGCAGGCACTCCCTTTTTACGTTGCTTATTTACGGGCAGGATAGCAGAAAACGGCCCCCTCAATCAAGGCGGCCGCTTCGGTGCAGCGGTATCAGGGCAGCGTCGGCGCAGGGGGCTGTTCTATGTCGTCGTGCGGCGGTGGCGGGCCCTCTTCCGGCAAGGCATCATCGTCTGACGGATGCGGCGCCGGCATCATGGCACGGCCTTCCCGCGGCGGCATTCTGCCGTCATCGGGCCTTGCCGCGCCACGGCGCATCGGCATCATCTGGCGCAAAAGCGCGCGGCCTTCGGGCGAAAGTCGTTCCATCGTTTTCAGACGCGCCGCCGTCATTTCCTGCAGCAGGCGGGATTTGATGGCCGCTTCGGTCGCAATCGCGTCATCAAGCACTTCCTGATCCAGCGGCTCGGCTTCGGTTGCGGCAGCCACTTTGGCACGCGATTCATCAAGGGCGCGGCGCAGCTCGTCAAAAATCGCGTCATAGGCTGCTTTGGCTTGTTTCATCACTTCGCGGTCCGCCTCGCTCAGGGCCGCGTGGAGCGCTTCTTCGCGTTTTTGCCATTCGGCACGGCGCTGCTCGCGGCTGCTTGCCACCGGTTTATCTTTGGGCGCATCGGACAAGACGGCCGGTGCGACCGCGTCGCCCAGCATCAGGCCCGCCAAAAAGAAATTGACCGAAAGGGACAGAAACAGCGCCGCAGCAAGGACGACAGTCAGTTTTTGCGGTTTCATTTAAAAAATTCTCCCGTCATAAAGATCGCTGTCATCGACCAGAATTTGTTCTGTCTGGTGATAAACCGCGTTCATTAGCTTTTCCGGCTGGATCGCAGGCTGCATGCCAATAAAGAATCCAATCACCGCCAGCGCGGCCAGCCCGCCCGAAGGCGCGAAGATAAAGGCCGGCCGCCAGCGGAAAAAGCCCTCCGCCGCCGTGTCCGCCGCCACCTGCGGTGCGGGCAGTGCCGCGACCGCTGAAAGAATGCGGCTTTCCAGCGCGGCAAGATCTCCCTGCGGTGGTGTATATGCGCGCATATCTTCTTCCATCGCCAGCATGCTGTTAAAACGCGCGCGGGCTTCGGTATCTTTTTCGGTCAAAGCCAGCGCCGCCTTCAGACGGTCTTGCGGCCAGCGCGACAGATCCGCGCCGTAAAGATCCAGCAGGTCTGTAAATTCGTCACGTGTCATCATGGCTTATCCCCCGTTTTCCTGAAGAGTATCGTCGCGCTCACCCTGTAAAAGGTCGCGCAGGGCCTTGCGCGCACGCACCAAAAGAGATTCCAGCGCCTTGACGCTGATCCCGAGCATGTCTGCCGCTTCACGGTTTGAAAAATCTTCGTAGAAGCACAGGACAAATGCAGATCGTTGACGCTCCGGCAGTTCGGCCAGCGCGGCACGCACGCGGGCGGATTGTTCCTGCTGCTGCATCCGGCGTTCGGCATCGGGGCCGCTGTCAGGCTGTTCCGGTACATCGTCGATATTGCCAAAAGTCTTTTTACGCTTTTCATCAATACATAGATTAAGGACGATCCGATAAAGCCAGGTTGAAAATTTTGCGCCGGCTTCTTCGGGTGTTTCCCAGCGGTCGGCATGTTTCCAGACGCGGATGAAGGCTTCCTGCGCGACGTCTTCGGCTGCTGCTGTACTGCCCAGAACGCGGGTGGCCAGACGCACCGTACGGCCCAGATGCCGCTGCATAAGAGCCTGCAGCGCGCGCTGGTCGCCTGTGGCGATGCGTGACATAAGCTGGGCGTCATCCCGTGCCTCGTCCGTGCTCTGGGTTATATTCAAAGGCTCTTGCATCCGCTGGTCCAAAGGTCTGAGCTGCAACACTGTCCGCCCCCCTTGTGAAGATCGCGGTTTAGGGCCTGTACCGCTTATGTCACGGCACGGGCGGCGAAATCCTGCGCGGCGGCTGGTTTTTATGTATGATATAGACGGTTTTTTTAAAACCTTTTTCGCGCATGATTTGCGTCTTTTGCGCGTGACAACCTTGAAGGCCACAGCGGCCGCGTAGATTTTTTCTATTAAAATCAAAGGAGTAACAATATGAACCCGATCCCAACCCGCCTGATGGCTTTTTCCGCAATCGCGTTTGCTTTCGGGCTGGCCGTCTCCGCGCCCGCTGCGGCAGAAACCGCAGAAAAAGCCGCCCCTGTCGCCAAAGAGCGCAGCGGCGACGGTACCCCCGGTAAAAAATGGGGCAAAGAACGCGGCGAGAAAGGCCCCAAAACCGGCACACGCGGTGCCGGCCATGGCATCCCGAGCGCAGAGGAGCTCACCAAACTGGAGGGCATGAACGCCGAACAGCGCCGCGCCTATATGGACGAAAAACGCAAAGCCTGGGAAGGGATGAGCGATGAGCAAAAAGCCGCCCAGCGTGAAAAAAGCAAAGCCGCCTATGACGCCATGACACCGGAGCAAAAAGCGGCGCTGAAAGAACGCCACATGAAGCTGCGCGAACAATGGAACGCCGATATGAAAGCCCGTTTCCAAGGCATGACGCCCGAAGAACAGGAAGCCGCCAAAGAGAAAATGCGCAAGCGCATCGAAGAGCGCGGCGGCAAATGGGGCGAACATAAAGGCAAAAAAGACGGCGAATACAAAAAGCGCGGCGAATATCGCAAGGGCGGCAAGGGCGGTGAAACACCCGCAGCACCCGCAGCTGAATAATCAGCCGCTTTAAAGATGAAAGCCGCAGGCATTTTCCTTGCCTGCGGCTTTTTCTTTTCTTTATAATCCGTGCATGAACGCACGTACCAGCACCAAAATTTCTTTTCCGAATGGGCGTGGCCAGCAACTGGCCGCTATCCTGGATGCACCGGCAGACACGCCGCTGTTTTATGGCTTGTTTGGCCCCTGTTTTACTTGCCCGAAAGAAACCCATGCCGCAGCCAAAGTTTGCCGCGCGCTGGCCGAAGACGGCGTGGCCATGCTGCGCTTTGATGTCACCGGCGTCGGCGGCAGTGAAGGCCGCGCCGCCGATACCGATTTCACCAGCCGCATCGGCGATATGCGCGCCGCCTATGATTTTCTGGCCGCCGCCTATGCCGCGCCAAAAATCATTATCGGCCATAGCATCAGCGGCACGGCGGCGCTGTCGGCGGTGCGGCATATGCCGGATATCGGACTGGTCGCCACCATCGGATCGCCCAGCGACCCGGCTGCCGTGATTGCCAAATTTCGCCGCAACGGCGATATCGATGAAAATGAAAACGGCGCCACCATCAATGTTCTGGGCACGCCGCATCATTTCGGTGCACATTTTGTGCCTGATATGCTGGCGCAAACCGTGGCCGAGGACACCGCCGGGCTTGACCGCAAACTCATGGTCTTTCACGCCCCGCATGACCGTATTGTCAGCTATGACAACGCCGAAACCATCACGGCACGCGCGGCCCATGCCGATGCGGAGCTGATCCGCCTTGACGATGCCGCCACGCATTTGTTTGAAAACCGCGGTGATGACGCGCTATTCGTTGCCGAAACGATTATGCTCTGGTGTCGCCGGCATCTGGTCTAGGGCTGTGCAAAAGCAGCGCGGGGCGACCGACTGAACGAACGCCCCGCGCAAAATATAGCAGGCAAAGCCAGCAGCTTATGGCCGCGGCGGTTTCGGGCCTTGCGGCGGCTTCTTGTTGTTGTCGTTCTGCGCGGCTCCCTTGCCGGACTGAACATCCAGAATGGCGTCGCGGAAAATGCGGCCAAGGCCGGTCATCTGCGGCTCTCCGGCCAATTCTTTTTCCGCCATCAGCTGCGTATTTTCTGCAATACTCTGCGCCTGCTCCGGCGTTTTGCTTTGCGGCAGGTGCGCGGGAATATAACGCCCGATCGTGTCCATATACAGTTTGCAGATTTCCAGCACTGCGGGAGATTTTGTTTCAGCTCCCGTACGTGCCGCCGCATCGCGCAAATGGGCAACCTTGTCGGCATCTGTCATCTTTTGTGTCATGGTGGCCATGACGATAGGCTTGAAAGCCTTGCCGGCATTGTGTTCGGCATCCGTCGACAAATGCGTTTCCTGCGCGATTTTCACTGCCAGATCACGCGCCTGCTGCGGCGTCAGGTCTTTGAGCTTGTCTTCTTTGTTGAGATCGATGACTTTCTGAACCGCACGCGATGTCCAATGGGTGATGTCCATTTTATGCACGGCGTTCATGTTACGCAGGTCGCGCACATATTCAGGGAAGCTGCTGTCCGCACCGTAACGCTGATAATGGCGGATCATCGAATAGGCATCTGCCTCACATTCCGCCTTGTTGCCGAAACTGCTGGTCTTCATGCTCTGTTTATCCAGCGTCAGCATCGTAACAGCATGTCCCAGTTCGTGGTCAAGGACGTAACGCTGCCACATCTCGGTATTGTTGTGTTCCGCCGCCATCGTGGGAAAGCGTGCATTTGACTGGTGATCGCCCGCAACAAAAATAGATTTGAGCAAGGTTGCGCTAAACTGATCACCCGCCGGAATAACAATGCGGGCGAAAATCCGGCTTTCTGCCTTTTGGTTGAACATGGCTTCGGAAATATTCACACTCATCGGCAATTTGCCTTCAAATCCGCCGAGGGCAAAAGATTTCGCCATGCCGGTTTTTGCCTCCGGATGGCGCGCTTCAAGCGCGGCGATTTGCGGCGCAATCGCTGCCACCGCATCGCGGCCACGGGCGAAGGCCTGATGATTGAGAATGAACACATCGTCTTTATGTTCGGGGAAGTCGCTATAGAATTCACGGATAGCGGCGGCGAGGTCGAGCGGCGGGCCGCCAGCGTCATCTTCGGGCGTGCGGGGGATGCGCAAATCCATTGCGTGTACTCCTGATTCTGATTTTTTGACTGCGGCAATATTAGGGGAATACCCATCCCCTGCCTAGACATTCAGGCACAAAAAATACGGCTCTTTAGCACCTTTTGAAAGGAAGTTTTTATATTATGAATATAAATTGACCCTCAAACGACTTTTGCCAATACTTCGCGGAAACGCGCGCGGTATTGGTCTTCGCGTTTGTGGTGGCCGTTCTGCACCACCCAGCGCCCGCCCGCCATGACGTCTTTCACGGGGCTGCGGCTGGCCGCAAAGATGGCCGTATCGAGGATATGATCGCGCAGCTTGCCCGTCATCACCCCCATGTTCGGATCCAGCACAATAAAATCGGCACGGTGGCCAATGTCAATGCGCCCGCATTTGCGGCCCAGCGCCTGTGCGCCGCCTTGCGTCGCCCGTTCAAACAGCATGGCGCCGACAGACGGCAATTCGTGATCTTTGATAAGCGTGCGTTCGCGGTGCAGCAGCCGCTGCACGTATTCAAGCCAGCGCAGCTCTTCCACCATATTCACGCTGATATGACTGTCAGAACCGATGGCAAAGGCGCCGCCCGCCTGAAAATAATCGACCAGCGGGAAAATACCATCGCCAAGATTTGCCTCGGTCGTCGGACACAGACCGGCCACAACGCCGGAGGCAGCCAGCGCGCGGGTTTCTTCGGGTGTCATATGGGTGCAGTGAATAAAGCACCATTTGTTATCGACGCCTGCGTTTTCCAGCAGCCATTCGACGGGGCGTTTGTTTGACCATTCAAGGCAGCCCTCTACCTCTGCCATTTGCTCTGCCGCATGGATATGAATGGGCGCGTCGGGCAGCAGGCGGCGCACGGCATCCGTGCCTTCCCGCAGCATCGCCGGTGATACGGCACGCAGGGAGTGATGCGCAAAACCGATGGTCACCTGCGGCACGCTCGAAAATTCACCGTAGAGATTTTCCACGATGCGCATCACGCTGCCTACATCACCAATAAATCGTTTTTGCCCTTCGGCGGGCGGTTTTTCGCCAAAGCCGCCATGCGCATAGAGCACCGGCATATGCGTAATACCGATACCGGTTTCCAGCGCGGCGCGGATCATCTGCCGCGACATGGCAGCGGGGTCGGCATAGGGGTTTCCGTCTGCATCGTGATGAATATAGTGAAATTCGCCAACAGTGGTATAACCGGCCTTGAGCATTTCGACATAGACATAGGCGGCCAGCGCCTCCATATCCTCCGGCGTCAGAAAGGCGAGGAAACGGTACATCGTCTCGCGCCAGCTCCAGAAATTGTCTTTTTTGCCGATGGCCCGTTCGGTCAGCCCCGCCATGGCACGCTGAAAAGCATGGGAATGCACATTCGGCATACCGGGGATCAAAGGGCCCGTGACGATATCGGCATGGCCGTCTGCGGGCGGGGCGGCTTTAAAACTGTCGACCCCGACAATCCAGCCGTCCTTGTCGCATTCGATCAGGACGTTATCTGCCCAACCGTCGGGCAGCAGCGCTTGGGGGGCGAAAATCGTGGTCATGCCGTATATTCCTTGGCCAAAAAATCATTTATAAATGTATATCCACATCCGCAAAAGGCCAAGTCATGTTTGATACGCTCTGGAAAAATATCAATGTCGCAACGATGGCCACAGATGACGGTTATGGCATTATCAATAACGCTGTGATCGGTATCAAAGACGGGCGCATCGGCTGGATCGGCGAGAAAAAAGATCTGCCCGGCGCGCCCGATACGCTCAGCGATTACGTTCTCGACGGCGAAGGCAAATGGGTCACCCCGGGGCTGATCGATTGCCATACCCATCTGGCCTATGCTGGCAACCGCGCAAATGAATTTGAACAAAGGCTGCACGGCGTTTCGTATCAGGACATTGCGGCTGGCGGCGGCGGTATCAATGCCAGCGTCAAAAGCGTGCGCGAAACATCCGAAGATATTATTTTCGACCAGACCCTGTTCCGCCTGCTGACGCTGTTCCGGCAGGGCGTCACCTCTTTTGAAATCAAATCCGGGTATGGTCTTGATACCGCAAGCGAGCGCAAACTGCTGCGCGTCGCCACGCGCCTGCGCGACGATTACGGTTTTCGTGTACAGCGGACTTTTCTGGGGGCCCATGCCTTGCCGCCCGAATTCACCGGACGCGGCGATGATTATATCGACATGGTCTGCGCCGAAATGCTGCCCCTGCTGGCCGCCGAAGGTCTGATTGATACGGTAGATGCCTTTTGTGAAAATATTGCCTTCAGCGCGGGGCAGGTGCAGCGCGTCTTTGATGCGGCGCGCAGCCTTGGATTGCCCGTCAAACTGCATGCCGAGCAACTGTCGAACCTGCACGGCGCGCGGCTGGCCGCGCAGTATCAGGCGCTGTCGGCGGATCATCTGGAATATCTGGACGAAGACGGCGTGCGCGCGATGAAAGACGCGGGAACCGTCGCCGTTTTACTGCCCGGCGCGTTTTATTTTCTGCGCGAAAAACAGCTGCCGCCGATAGAACTGCTGCGCAAACACGCTGTGCCCATGGCTGTGGCCACTGACCACAATCCTGGCACATCGCCCTGTCTGTCGCTGCTGCTGATGCTCAACATGGCCTGCACCCTGTTCCGGTTGACACCCGAAGAATCTCTGGCGGGCGCCACCCGCCATGCCGCCCGCGCGCTCGGCTGGCACGGCGACATCGGCACGCTGGAAGAAAACAAGGCTGCGGATTTTGTTTTGTGGGATATCACGCACCCGCGCGATCTTTGCTATATGTTCGGCAATAACCCCGCCGTCGGCGTCGTCAAAGCCGGTGAATGGCACGGGTTTGCAGGATAACATCAGCGTCCGTAGCGCTGGCGACCCCAATCCAGCAGGGATTGCAGCACAGCACGCAGAACCGGTTTAAGCTGATCGGCCCTTTCTGCGCGGTAATGATAGGGCGCGCCTGCATCCATATACAAATCCCATGTCAATTCCATCTGTATGGCATGGACATCTTCGGCGGGCTGGCCATAGCCGCGCGTGATATAGCCGCCGACAAAACGTTTATTCAGTACCGCCGAATAATCTCCCGAAGCTGCCGCCGCGAGCGCGGCTTGCGACATTGCGGGGTCACAGGTGCTGTCGTGCGCGGTGCCCAGGTTCAAATCCCACAGGCGGCCTTCAAAAAGCCTTGGCACTTCGGCGCGGATTGAATGGGCGTCATATAAAATGGCATAGCCGAAAACCGATTTAATGCGCGCAATTTCAGCCGCGAGTGCTTCGTGATACGGCAGCCAATAAGCCGCGATACGGTTGATTTTTTCGACATCATCAGGGGCTTCGCCGCCGAGATAAATATCATCGCCGTCAAACGTTTGCAGCGGGCACAGACCTGTTTTTACCTGACCGGGATAGAGATCGGTATCTTCCTGCGCGCGGTTGAGATCGACAACATAGCGCGAATGTGTCGACATAAGAACCCCCGCGCCCAACGTGGGCGCAAAGTCATAGAGCTGATCCAGATGCCAGTCCGTATCGGGCAGGGTGCGGCCAAGCGGCGTCAGACGCTGTTTGATATCCGCGGGCAGATAGGTACCCATATGCGGAATACTGACAAGCAAGGGCGTATTCCCTTGAAGAATCTTGCGCACCTGCATCGCCGCGCCCCCTGTCTTCAGGCTGCAAAGGACGGCAAGGTTTTGCGCCCGACGAAGGGCAGGAACGTCCCCGCCTCCACCAGCCGCGTGGCGATGCGGATATCGGGGGCAAAATAGTGATCTTCACTGTAATGGCTGACCTGCGCGCGCAAAATATGCATCACATCCTGCAGCGGGCGGGACGTCAGCAGCGGCAATTGAAAATCAATTCCCTGCGCCGCCGCCAGAAGTTCGATACCCACAATATTCGCCGTATTCGTCGCCATATCATTCAACCTGCGCGCGCCGTGCGTGGCCATACTGACATGGTCTTCCTGATTGGCCGATGTCGGAATACTATCCACGCAGGCAGGGTGCGCCAGCATTTTATTTTCCGATGCCAACGCCGCCGCTGTTACATGCGCAATCATAAAGCCGGAATTGACACCGGCGTCTTTGACCAGAAACGGCGGCAGGCCGCTCATTTTGCTGTCAATCAGCATGGCAATGCGCCGCTCGCTCATGCTGCCGATTTCCGCAACGGCAAGGGCAAGGCTGTCGGCCGCCATCGCAATCGGCTCCGCATGGAAATTGCCGCCGGATTTTACTTCGCCGGTTTCAAGAAAGACCAGCGGGTTATCTGTAACCGCATTCGCTTCGTTCAAGAAAATATCCGCCGCAAAGCGGATATGATCAAGGCATGTCCCCATCACCTGCGGCATGCAGCGAATGGAATACGGGTCTTGCACTTTCTGATCGTCAGCCGTTTCGTGCGATTTGCGAATGGCGCTGCCTTTCAGTAGATTGATATAAACTTTTGCGACATCGATCTGGCCTTTTTGACGGCGCACCCGCTGGATATCGGGGTCGAAAGGCGTCGTCGAGCCCTTGACTGCATCCACCGTCAGCGCGCCCGCGACCACGGCAGCGGCAAAGCAATCTTCGGCACGGAAAAGACCGCGCAGCGCCAGCGCCGCAGATACCTGCGTGCCGTTGATCAGCGCGAGGCCTTCTTTGGGCGCCAGTTGCAGCGGCTTGAGCCCCTGTTTCTTCATTTCATTTCGCGCATCTTTGAGCATGCCACCGACACGCACCTGCCCCGCCCCGATCAGCGGCAGCGCCAGATGCGCGAGCGGCGCCAGATCGCCCGAAGCGCCGACCGATCCCTTTTCGGGGATACAAGGATAAATCTCGCGGTTATAAAGCTCGATCAGGAAATCAACAACCTCGCGGCGGACGCCGGAGTATCCTTGCGACAAGGCGTTAATCTTGAGCAGCAAAATCAGCCGCACAATATCATCGTCCATAAAACGCCCGATACCGGCTGCATGCGACAATATAAGATTGCGCTGCAAAGATTCAAAATCGTCAGGATCGATACGCACCTTGGCCAGCGCGCCAAATCCGGTATTGATGCTATAAACCGTCTGGCCGTCATCGATAATATTTTGGATATGCCGGTGCGACAGGTCGATATTTTTATAGGCCGAAGCCGCCAGCGCAATGGGGAAATGGTGTTTGGCCACCATCCGCAGCAGGGACAGGCTGATTTCGCCGGGTTCAATGACGATTTTTTTCATCTCTAGGCTCCTTTGGCGCCGGAAATCATGGGCAGGTGCAGTTTCTTTTCACGCGCGCAATCGATGGCAATATCATAGCCCGCGTCCGCATGGCGCATCACCCCCGTGGCAGGGTCATTGGTCAGCACGTTTTGCAACCGGCGCGCGGCATCGTCTGTGCCGTCCGCGACAACGACCATGCCGCTGTGCTGCGAAAACCCCATGCCGACACCACCGCCATGATGCAGCGACACCCATGTCGCCCCGCTGGCGGTATTCAAAAGCGCATTGAGCAGCGGCCAATCCGATACAGCGTCCGATCCGTCTTTCATTGCTTCGGTTTCGCGGTTGGGGCTGGCGACAGATCCGCTATCCAGATGGTCGCGGCCGATGACGACCGGCGCGGAAAGTTCGCCATTTTTTACCATGTCATTAAACGCAAGCCCCAGACGCGCGCGGTCGCCCAGACCCACCCAGCAAATTCGCGCCGGCAGCCCTTGAAACTGGATGCGTTCCTTCGCCATATCGAGCCAGTTGTGCAGGTGTTTGTTGTCGGGCAGCAGCTCTTTGACCTTTGCGTCGGTTTTATAAATATCCTCCGGGTCGCCCGACAGTGCCGCCCAGCGGAACGGGCCGATGCCGCGGCAGAACAGCGGGCGGATATAGGCGGGCACAAAACCCGGAAAGCCGAAAGCATTTTCAAGCCCCTCTTCCTCTGCCATCGCGCGGATATTATTGCCGTAGTCGAGGGTTGGTATGCCCATGGCATAAAAATCCAGCATCGCCTGCACATGCGTTTTCATCGATTGTTTGGCGGCATGGATCACCTGGTCGGGTGCGCTTTGGCGCTTTTGTTCTGCCTCTGCCCATGTCCAGCCGGCGGGCAGATACCCGTTGAGCGGGTCATGCGCCGATGTCTGGTCGGTGACGGCATCGGGACGGAATTTCGGATCTGCCTTAGCACGTTTGACCAGTTCAGGAAAAACTTCGGCCGCATTACCCAAAAGACCGACAGAGATCGCTTTTCCCTGCGCATGCGCAGCGTGGATTATCTCCACCGCTTCATCCAGCGTCGTTGCTTTTTTATCGAGGTAACGGGTGGCAAGGCGGCGTTCGATACGGCTCATCTGGCATTCCACGGCCAGCATCGATGCGCCCGCCATGGTCGCAGCCAGCGGTTGCGCGCCGCCCATACCGCCAAGCCCGCCGGTCAAAAACCATTTGCCTTTCAGATCGCCGCCGTAATGCTGGCGGCCCACTTCGACAAAGGTTTCATAGGTCCCTTGCACGATGCCCTGTGTGCCGATATAAATCCACGACCCCGCCGTCATCTGGCCGTACATCATCAGGCCCTTGGCATCCAGTTCGCGGAAATGCGCCCAGTCAGCCCAGTTGGGCACAAGATTTGAATTGGCAAGCAGCACGCGCGGCGCGTCTTTATGCGTTTTGAACACACCGACCGGTTTGCCGGATTGCACCAGCAGCGTTTCATCGGTGTTGAGATTTTTAAGCGTCTCGACAATTTTGTCGAAAGATTCCCAATTGCGCGCTGCCTTGCCGATACCGCCGTAGACGACCAGCTCGTCCGGATTTTCCGCGACGTCGGGATCAAGATTATTCATGAGCATGCGCAACGGCGCTTCGGTCAGCCACGATTTGGCATTGAGCGCGGTGCCGCGCGGCGCTTTGATGATGCGTTTGTTGACGCGTGCGGGTTCAGCTGACATGGCACACCTTAACTGTTTGAAATAATGATATAAAACCATACACCATTGCCGCACAAAGCAACAGGGCGTTGCAAAGCGATTGACAGTTACATAAAACAGGCAGATATTCCTTCGCTTCGGTCTTGCGGCGATGCCGCATTTTTTTGAAAGCCGAAACCCAACCATAAAAAAAGACAAGATATAGAAGGTGATACCATGAATTCCCCCCGTAACTGGACTGACCGCGACCTCGATGGACTTTTCAACCGCGTCGCCCAACAGATCGAAAGCGTGGCGCGCGATTTTGCGTCCCAGCTCGTCGATGTGAATATGGCGATCGATATCGACAGCCGCGAGCCGGTGATCCGCTTTGTTTTCGCGGACAATACCGCGCCCGATCTGGAGCGCATGCCGCAAAATATCGGTGGCCACCGCGTTGTGCCCACGTTCAAAACCTAAACGTACCTATCGGTAACAAAAAGGCCGGAGAATATCTCCGGCCTTTTTTTATTTCTCGTCTGCTTTTATTCTTCCGGCCATTTTTCGGGCACGATGCCGATATCGGCCGCCGTTTTTGCAGGCAGGGCATTGAGAATAACCCCGCGGGCGCCTTGCTGCGGCGACATGGTTGCAATAACAATCATTCTTTTCTGCTGTCCCGAAACAGCGTCTTTTCGAATAACCGCAAAGACCTGTTGATGCTGTCCGTCGACCTCGCCATAGGTGACAGGCAACCGCCGGCTGCCTTCGGCGAAGATTTTCATCACCGCCGCTGCATTGGCTTCGGGGGCGGCAATCAGGCATGACGGCTGCTCGGTCAGGCCCAGCATATAAAGACTGCCGCTGCCCGGAACCGTCAGCGCAACGCCGCGGTGTTTACCCAGAAACTGCTGCGCAAACATCTGCGGAATGGCCGAAGCGCCGATAGAATAAGCCTGATCCAGCATTTCCTGCCCGTGGCCAAGATAGGCAAGGCAGAGACTGTCAAACAGCGTATTTGCTTCGCTGGCCACCGTGTCCGGCTGCTGCGCGGCTGCAGGCTGCAGGGGCGCGCATATAACAGCGATCAGAAAAACCGCTGCGATAATTTTCATGCGGCACATCATATGTGGATCGGGCGGCCGTCAACCGCCAGCGCCGCTTCTTTGACTGTTTCGTTGAGCGTCGGGTGCGCATGGCAAATCCGCGCGATATCTTCGGCGCTGCCGCCGAATTCCATCACCGCCACCACTTCGGCAATCAGCGTACCTGCTTCGGGGCCGACGATATGGCAGCCGAGAACGCGGTCGGTTTCCGCATGCGCGAGAATTTTGACAAAACCGTCCGTCGCCGCCATGGCGCGCGCACGCCCGTTGGCCATGAAGGGGAACTTGCCGGTTTTGTAAGGCGTACCGGATTCTTTCAGCTGCTCTTCGGTTTTACCGACGCTGGCCGCTTCGGGGAAAGTATAAACCACGCCCGGAATAGCATCGTAATTGATATGACCCGACTGCCCTGCGATGATTTCGGCCACCACCACGCCTTCGTCTTCTGCTTTATGCGCCAGCATGGGGCCGCGCACGACGTCGCCGATGGCATAGATGCCGGGCACATTCGTCTGGAAATGATCATCGATTTCGACAACGCCGCGGTTATCGACATTGACGCCGATTTTTTCAAGCCCCAGACCCGCCGTATAGGGGCGGCGGCCAATGGCCACCAAAACGGTCTCGACGTCCAGCTTCTCCGCCGCGCCGCCGTTTGCGGCCTCCAGCGTCAGGGTGACTTTGCCTTTTTTCACCTCGGCCCCGGTGACCTTGGTGCCCAGTTTGAATTCCATGCCCTGTTTGCCGAGAATTTTTTTCATTTCTTTGGACACTTCCATGTCCATACCCGGTAATACACGGTCGAGGAATTCGATCACCGTCACTTTCGCGCCCAGACGTTGCCAGACCGTACCCATTTCAAGGCCGATCACGCCGCCACCAATGACCGCGAGGCTGGCGGGCACTTTGTCGAGCGTCAGCGCCCCGGTGGATGTGACGATTTGTTTTTCATCAACCTCGATCCCGCGCAGCGGTGTCGATTCAGACCCCGTGGCGATGACAATATTTTTTGCCTGTACCGTGGTTTTTTTGCCATCTTTGCCGCTGACCTCTACCGTCCCGGGCGCTGTGATGCTGCCGGTGCCGACCAAATGCATCACTTTGTTTTTCTTGAACAGGAAGCTGATGCCCTGCGTATTGGCGGCCACGACTTTATCTTTGTGCGTCATCATTTTTTTAAGATCAATTTTTGGCTTGCCCACATCAATGCCAAGTCCGGCGAAGTCATGCTCCGCATGCGAAAACTTTTCCGAGACGCTCAACAGCGCCTTGGACGGGATACAGCCGACGTTAAGGCAGGTACCGCCCAGCGTGTTGTCTTTCTCAATGCAGGCGGTTTTCAAGCCCAGCTGCGCGGCGCGGATGGCGCAAACATAGCCGCCGGGGCCAGAGCCGATCACGACCAGATCAAAACTGTCAGACATATTTCCCTCTTTGTTTTTTTGCTGTGTTTTCTGTGCCGACTCTACGCGAAATATGCGCCGCTTTCGAGAAAAATGCCCCGCGGCGCATCCGTGCGGGAGGTCAAATTTATTCTGTAAAATATTGTTTTATAAAGAAACTATCTTGACGCGAATCGCGTGGTTTGATATTCGGGAATCTTCGATTCAAGCGATCTCCTTTGCTGTCGAAGAAGTTTCTTGATAGAGGGTGTCTACAAGGAAGAAAGGGCCGGTCCGTAACACCGGCCCTTTCACCTTTTATAAGGGAATTTTATTCTTTTTCAGGGATTTGGCAACTTTATCTTGCCTCTCGCAGGCTATTTTGTTATGTTAAATGCGCGCAGGCGGGGACAACGGACATGAAAAAAGCACGACTGGCCGACGGACAAGTGGTTTTGGCCCATCAATACAAACGCGACGAACACGGCAGCGACCTGCACTGCGCCGATCCGGATTGCGGCGCGCAGATGGGGTTTCGCAAAGAAGCCCTCACCCATGGCAGCCTTGCGCTCAAAAGCGCGCACTTCTTTTCCAAAAGCGTCAAAGACCATATCCACGATTGCAATGCGCATGAACAGCTGGCCATTCAGGCCAAGCAGCGTAAATCGCTGGAACAGGCTATTCGTGAAAACAAAAACATCGTCATCAACCTTAATGTCCGGCTGATGGAAAATTTTAATGGCGTGGCCGGCGCGCTGGTTTGCCAGTCAAGTACGCATGACGTACGCGATTACGTCGCCGTCGGCGCGCGCAATATCGAAGACATGCTGGATTATATCGACACCATCAACGAAAAAGGCGGCGATGCGGCGCGCGCCAGAACCCGCGTGAATTATCAGGGCAAAACCCTGCCGCTGGATGAATTCGTCATCGACAGCAAAGACAAATACCGCGCGCTGCTGAACAGCATGTATCTGACGCTGCAGGCAACGCCGCGGCAGGTCAAAGACGGCCCCGACGCCATTCACAGCGTGCAGGAGATCACCGATTTCCCGCGCCTGATCCGCTTTGGCGCCACCGAGGGCAGCCGCGAAGGCCGCACCAAGGCCCTGCGCGGCACGCCGATCAATATTTTCAAAAAGCCCGGCCAGCGCATCGTTCTGCTACAGCGTGCCGATACGGATGATAAATTCCGCCAGACCCTGCGCGGAGAAGCTGTGCATTTGATTGCCCGCCCGTCGCTGCATTGGCACGAAGCGCAGCGCGCACGGCGCGAGCTGGATGAAAACCGCCCCGTCGTTTTTATCGACATGCATTGGAAAGTTGTGAGCGCGACACAATTCACACCCGACGAAAAACCTGACGCAAAAAACAGCCCCGCTGCACCGAAACAGGGTTCTCTCGGCATCTGATCATCGCGCGCGCTGTATTATTTTTTTACCGCCGGTGCCACGTATTTATGATAGACGGCTTTTTCGCTGCGCGTTTCCATGCGCTGCGTATCGTTCGGCCATTGTGCAAAATCAGGGCTTGAAAAAGACAAAACAACAAATTCGCCGCGGCGCGCGAGATCAATCGACTGCTGCACTTGCGGCAAAATCATTTGCACAACACGCTCGCGGTTGGTGGGTATCGCAACGACGCAAAGATTTTTTTCTTGCAGGCGCTGCTGGTCTTTCATATTGGCGTCTGCTGTCAGCAGAACATCAAACCCTTCCTGCTCGGCAAGGCGGAGAATTTCGCCATCATCCTTGCCCGCCCAGCCCCGCTGCGCAACGGTTTCGGCTGTGCAGCCTTCCAGCCACATCGTCAGGCGGAATGTCAGGCATTCGTCTATGAGAACTTTTTTCTTCACAGCCCGCCCTCCTCAGCTGCATCCTGCAGGCTTTGCAGCGCATAGGCGAGCACAGCTTGCGCCGCGGCACGCGGGATTGTCGGATGCGCCGAGAGGATGTCATCCAGAGGCAGGCCATCGCGCAGATTGTCAAACAGCACGCTGACCGGCACGCGCGTACCGCGAAATACCAGCTGCCCGCTCATGACATCTTCGTTCTGGCTGAGCCATTTTTTCAGCGGCATGGCTGGTCTCCCTTTTGTACCTGTTATTATAAAGATGGTGCGGAAAAAAAAGGTTAACGGGCCGTTGGCGCACCACGCTTGAAAAAGCCGTATTGCAGAAAATGCGCTGTTTCGATGATAACTGCCGCATTCGACGGCATCGTGGCATGGTTGGCATGCAGGACGATATGGTCTTTTTCGCCCGTCACATGGGTGCTGGCAATCGATACTTTGCCGTCGTCATCGCCGGGGATGATCACCGATGACAGCGGGTCAATCGTGCGGTCACCCGCAATCGTGCCAATTTCGTAGAAAGGTTTGGCAAAAGGATGTCCGGCGCGGTGCACCGTCGTCAGCTCCAACCCCGCCGGCCCGTAAAATTTTTCGTAAAGGCCGCTGCGGCTCAGGAAATCGGCCACTTCGCTGCCCGCATTCGGACTGCCGAGCGCAACCACACGCCCCATATGGACGGGTTTGTATTTCTGCGCATAGGCACGAATAACCAAGGCACCCATCGAATGCCCGACAAAATGTAGTTTGCGCGATTTATCGGCGGCAAAGGCTTCGACATCCGCATGCATTTTGTCTGCCAGCGTTTCAATCGGATATTTGCGCGAGTCATAGCCGAGGTTCAATACCTCATATCCGCGGCGGCGCAGATCTGTTTCCATTTTTTTCATTGCCGCCGGGCTGCGCCCGATGCCATGCATCAGCACAACGTAATCACCCGCGGCCTGCGGCGCGGCAGACTGCGCAAACACGGGCGCCGGAAAGGCGAGAAACAATAGAAGGCAAAGAATAATGCGCATAAGAACGGGGCGCCTTGCGGCGCCCCTCCCCGTTTTAAACGTCCAGCAGCAGGCGCTGCGGGTCTTCGATGGCGTCTTTAATGCGCACAAGGAAGGAAACCGCTTCTTTGCCATCAATAATCCGGTGGTCATAGCTGAGCGCAATATACATCATCGGGCGGGCGACAACCTGACCGTTGACCACAACTGCACGTTCTTTGGTTGCATGCATGCCCAGAATCGCCGATTGCGGCGGGTTAATAATGGGCGTAGAGAGCAGAGAGCCGAAAACGCCGCCATTGGTAATGGTAAAGGTACCGCCGGAAAGCTCGTCGAGACCCAGTTTACCGTCGCGCGCGCGTAGGCCCAGATCGCCAATTTCTTTTTCAATACCGGCAAAACCCTTGATATCCGCATCACGCACTACGGGCACAACAAGGCCGCTGGGCGTCGAAACGGCCACGCCGATATCGTAGTAGTTCTTGTAAACAATATCTGTACCGTCGATTTCAGCATTCACAGCAGGGAAGTCTTTCAGCGCCTGAATGGCCGCCTTGACGAAGAAAGACATGAAACCGAGTTTAATGCCGTGTTTCTTTTCAAAGCTGTCTTTGTACTGGTTACGCAGGGCGATGATGTGGCTCATGTCCACTTCGTTGAAGGTCGTCAGCATCGCCGCTGTGTTTTGCGCTTCTTTCAAACGCTCGGCAATGCGCTGGCGCAGGCGGGTCATCTTGACGCGCTCTTCACGGTCGGCCTTGCTGCGCGGGCCTGAAGGCTGCGCCGGTGCTTTGGCGGCAGGGGCAGCGGCAGGGGCCTTGAGCGCTTCGAGCACATCGCCCTTGGTCACGCGGCCATCTTTGCCGGAGCCTTGCAGGCCGGAAACATCCAGCCCGTTATCATCGGCGATTTTGCGCGGCGCCGGTGACAGGAACGTGTCGTTGTTAGAAGCCTTGGCCGCAGCCTGCTGCGCCTTGGGCGCTTCGGCCTTTGCCGCGGGGGCTTTTTTATCGGCTTTGGCTGCAGCAACGCCGCCTTCGCTGATGAAGCCGAGAACGGCGCCCACTTCGACGTTGCCGCCGGTCTGCACTTTGATCTCTTTCAAAACGCCGGCGGATTTGGCGTTTACTTCCAGCGTTACCTTGTCGGTTTCCAGTTCGACCAAAGGCTCGTCAACGGCGATGGCGTCACCGACGTTCTTGAGCCATTTCGCAACAGTCGCTTCCTTGACGGATTCGCCGAGGGCGGGGACAATAATTTCTGTGGCCATATTTTTTACTACCTTCTTTGCTTAAAAGACGCGGATCAGACTGTCAGCGCGGCCATGACCAGCGCCTCTTGTTCCTTGTTGTGCGTTTTGAGAGAACCGGTCGCCGGTGCCGCCGCCGCAGGGCGTCCGACAAAAACGGGGCGTCCGGCCTTGTGCCCGATACCGGACAGTGTTTTTTCAATACGGCGATCGACAAAATGCCAGCCGCCCTGGTTTTCCGGCTCTTCCTGACACCAGATCACATCCGCATTCGGATATTTCGCAAGTTCATCCGCCAGCGGTTTTTCGGGGAAGGGATAAAACTGTTCAAGGCGCAGCAGCACGACATTCTTGATGCCCGCTTTTTCACGCGCTTCGAAAAGATCGTAATAGACCTTGCCGCTGCAAATGACCACACGCTTGATGCCTTTGGCCGGTGGCGGGTTGTCTTCGTGCAGCACGCGGTGGAAAGTCTGGCTGCCCGTAAACATCGATGCCGGCGAAACGCAAAGTTTATGACGCAGCAACGATTTCGGCGTCATGATAATGAGCGGTTTGCGGAAGTCGCGGCGCAGCTGACGGCGTAGCGCATGAAAATAATTGGCCGGCGTGGAGCAGTTGAGCACCTGCCAGTTGTCTTCGGCACAAAGCTGTAAGAAACGTTCTGGCCGCGCCGAGGAATGCTCCGGCCCCTGCCCTTCAGAGCCGTGCGGCAGCAGCAGGACAAGACCCGACATGCGCAGCCATTTGGTTTCTGCGGAGGCAATGAACTGGTCGATGATAACCTGTGCGCCGTTGACGAAATCGCCGAACTGGCCTTCCCACAACACCAGAGATTTCGGGTTTGCGGTGGAATAGCCGTATTCGAACCCCAGCACAGCGGCTTCGCTGAGCGGGCTGTCATGCACTTCGAATGTCGCCTGCGCGGGGTCGATATTGTTGAGCGGTATATAACGTTTTTCGGTCGTCTGGTCGGTCAATGCCGCATGGCGGTGCGAGAACGTGCCGCGGCCACAATCCTGACCCGACAGCCGCACAGGGTGGCCTTCAAGCGCAAGACTGCCAAAAGCCAGCGCCTCGGCCGTTGCCCAGTCGAAACCTTCGCCGGTTTCAAACATTTTCTTTTTTGCTTCCAGCTGGCGGGCGATTTTGCTGTTGAGGTCGAAATCATCCGGCACGGTTGTCAATGCCTTGCCGATTTTTTGCATCATTTCTTCGCTGATCGCCGTTTCGCCGCGGCGTTCATCGCCATGCGCCTGTTTAAGGCCGGACCAATGGCCTTCCAGCATGTCGGCACGGTTGGGTTTGTAGCTGGTGGCTGCTTCGAATTCACGCTCCAGATAGGCATTCCAATCGGCATACATCTGGTCGGTTTCCGCGGCCGTCATCACGCCTTCGGCATTCAGCTGCTCGGCGTAAATCGTGCGGGTGGTTTTTTTACCTTTGATAACCTTATACATCTGGGGCTGCGTAAAGGCAGGCTCGTCCGACTCGTTATGGCCGTGACGGCGATAGCAGATGATATCAAGGAAGACGTCTTTTTTAAACGTCTGGCGGAATTCGACGGCAAGGCGTGTGGCATGCATCACGGCCTCCACATCGTCGCCGTTCACGTGGAAAATCGGCGATTGCACCATCTTGGCCACATCCGTGCAATAGTTGCCGGAGCGCGAATAGAGTGGTGCCGTCGTAAAGCCGATCTGGTTGTTGATCACAACATGCACCGTACCGCCAACGCGGTAACCCGGCAAATCGGACATCATCAGCGTTTCCGGCACAATGCCCTGACCTGACAGCGCAGCGTCGCCGTGAATAAGCAGCGTCATCACCGACATGCGTTCTTCATCTTTGCGAATGTCTTGCTTGGCGCGCACCTTGCCGACCGTGACCGGATCGACGAATTCGAGGTGCGACGGGTTCGGCGTCAGCGACAGATGCACGATATTGCCGCCAAAATCGCGGTCTGACGATGTGCCCAGGTGGTATTTGACATCGCCCGATCCCTGCACATCGTCCGGCTTGGCCGGCGTGCCCTGAAATTCCGAGAACATGGCCGTAAAGGTCTTGCCCATCACGTTGGTCAGTACGTTCAAACGGCCGCGGTGCGCCATGCCGACGACAACTTCGCGCACACCCAAACGCGCGCCGGTCGCAATGACTTCTTCGAGTGCAGGGATGGTCGCCTCGCCGCCTTCAACGCCAAAACGTTTGGTGCCGGTGTATTTCATGTCGAGGAATTTCTCGAATCCTTCTGCCGCTGTCAGCCGCTGCAGGAAATGTTTTTTCTCGGGCGCGCTGAAATTCATGCCGGCATGCGGCTGTTCAAAACGTTCCTGCAGCCACAGGCGCTGTCCCAGATCCTGAATATGCATGTATTCAAGACCGATGGAGCGGCAATAGGTCTCTTCAAGCCGCTCGACGATCTGCGCCAGCGTCAGCTTTTCCGCGCCGAAAACGCCATCAACAAAAATTTCGCGGTTCAAGTCGGCTTCGGTGAAACCGTAGGTATGGATGTCGAGATCCGCATGGCGGCTTTTTTGCGACAAACCAAGCGGATCGAGATTGGCAAGAAAATGTCCGCGCACGCGATAGCCGCGGACAATCATCAGCGCACGGATCGAATCCTGCGCGGCGGCGCGCACATCTGCGGCACTGGCGGCGGCGGGGGCGGCTTTATCTGTTTTTTTGGCAGGCCGCGCGCCGTCTTCGTTATTGGCAGCGGTCGAAAGCACGGCAGAAAGTTTTTCGGCAGACGGCGTCCAGCTGGCGCCTTTCAGCTCGGCGATCAGTTCTTTTGCTTCCGCGCCCATATCCTTGAACAGCTCCGCCCAGCTGGCATCGACCGCTGCGGGGTTTTGCAAGAATTTTTCGTAGAGGCCCGCGATATAATCGCTATCGACGGCGGAGAGAAAACTGAGCGCGTGGTGATTTGACATGCTGTCGGTCTTTCAGGATATGTCTTTTTTGTGGTTGAGTGCGCAGACGCGCGGGGCGGCACAAACGGCCGCCCCTGAACGTCTTATGCTGCCTTGATGGCTTTCATCACGGCATCGCCAAGTCCGGCGGGGCTGTCCGATACGACAAAGCCCGCGGCCTGCATGGCTGCGATTTTATCCTTCGCCGCGCCCTTGCCGCCCGCGATAATCGCACCGGCATGGCCCATGCGGCGGCCCGGCGGGGCCGTCACACCGGCAATGAAACCGGCGATGGGTTTTCTCTTTTTGCTTTTCTGGATGAATTCTGCGGCGTCTTCTTCACCGCTGCCGCCGATTTCACCGATCATCAGGATGGCTTCGGTTTCGTCATCGGCGAGGAACATTTCCAGCGCATCGATAAAGCTGGTGCCATTGACGGGGTCGCCGCCAATACCGATGCAGGTCGTCTGCCCCAAACCATTCGCTGTGGTCTGTGCCACCGCTTCGTAGGTCAGCGTGCCGGAGCGCGACACGATGCCGACTTTGCCACGTTTGTGGATATGGCCGGGCATAATGCCGATTTTGCATTCGCCGGGCGTAATCACGCCGGGGCAGTTGGGGCCGATCAGACGGGTTTTGGAGCCGATCAGCTTGCGCTTGACCTTGATCATGTCCAGCACCGGAATACCTTCGGTGATGCAAACGACCAGATCCAGCTCGGCATCGATCGCCTCGAGGATCGCATCTGCCGCAAACGGCGGGGGAACATAAATAACCGACGCATTTGCGCCCGTGTCGTTGACCGCGGCCTTGACCGTGTTGAAGACGGGCAGGTCGAGGTGTTTTGTGCCGCCCTTGCCGGGCGTGACGCCGCCGACCATTTTGGTGCCATAGGCAACAGCCTGTTCGGAGTGGAAGGTGCCCTGCGCACCGGTGAAGCCCTGACAGATGACTTTGGTGTCTTTGTTGATAAGTACGGCCATGATTATGCAGCCTCCGCTTTGACAGTATTGACGACTTTCTGCGCCGCATCGGCGAGATTGTCGGCAGCGATGATGTTAAGACCCGATTCCTTGAGAAGTTTTTTGCCCTTCTCGACGTTCGTGCCTTCGAGACGCACAACCAGCGGCATGGTCAGCCCCAGTTCGCGCGCGGCGGTAATCACACCTTCGGCAATCACATCACAGCGCATGATGCCGCCGAAGATATTGACGAGGATGCCTTCGACGTTCGGGTCAGACAGGATGATGCGGAAAGCTTCGGCTACACGCTCTTTGGTTGCGCCGCCGCCGACATCAAGGAAGTTTGCAGGCGCGCCGCCATACAGCTGGATGATGTCCATCGTCGCCATGGCAAGACCCGCGCCGTTGACCATGCAACCGATATTGCCGTCAAGCTTGACGTAGTTCAGTTCATGATCTTTCGCGCGTTTTTCTGCCGGATCTTCTTCGGCGACGTCGCGCAGCTCTTCGATCGCCTTCTGGCGGAACATTGCGTTGTCATCGAAGTTCATTTTGGCATCAAGCGGCAGCACATCGCCGGCTTTGGTCACGACCAGCGGGTTGATCTCGACGATCGAGGCGTCCAGATCCACAAAAGTGTTATACAGCTTGTGCAGAAGATCGACACATTTGCCGACCTGTTTGCCTTCAAGCCCCAGACCGAAGGCCACTTCGCGGCCATGGAAGGCCTGAAAACCCGTTGCAGGGTCGACATGCACTTTGAGAATTTTTTCGGGGTGTTTGTCGGCGACCTCTTCGATATCCATCCCACCTTCGGTCGAGGCCATGATGGTGATACCCGATGTCGCGCGGTCGGTCAGCATGCCCAGATACAGTTCGCGGCCAATATCGCAGCCGTCTTCGATATACAGGCGGCGTACTTCCTGACCCTGCGGGCCGGTCTGGTGCGTGACCAGCTGCATGCCGAGAATTTTGCTTGCGGCTTCTTTCACTTCGTCGAGAGACTTGACGACCTTGACGCCGCCGCCCTTGCCGCGGCCACCCGCATGGATCTGCGCCTTGACCACGTAAATAGGGCCGGGCAGTGTCTTGGCGACTTCAACGGCTTCTTCGACCGTATAGGCGACGCCGCCGTTCAGAACGGGCACGCCGCGCGCTTTCAAAAGCTGCTTGGCCTGATACTCATGGATATTCATTTTTTACAGTTCCTTCCTTGGATGGTCAGGTCTCAGGCCGCGGCGGGCTTGAGGTTTTTGGCAACTTCGCAAAGCGCTTTGACGGCTTCGACAGATTTATCGAACATCGCCTGTTCTTCGGCCGTAAAGGTCACTTCGATAATTTTCTCCACACCCTTCGCGCCGATCACGACCGGCACGCCGATGTAAAGACCCTTGACGCCGTATTGGCCGGTCAGCATCGCCGCACAAGGCAGCACGCGTTTTTTGTCGAGCAGGAAGCTTTCTGCCATCGCAATCGCGGCAGAGGCCGGCGCGTAGAAAGCAGAGCCGGTTTTGAGCAGCGCGACAATCTCGGCACCGCCATCACGCGTACGCTGAACAATGGCATCAAGCTTCGCCTGCGTCGTCCAGCCCATTTTGACCAGATCCGGCAGCGGAATGCCCGCCACCGTCGAATAACGCGTCAGCGGCACCATGGTGTCGCCATGCCCGCCCAGAACAAAGGCCGTAACATCTTCGACCGAAACCTTGAATTCATCGGCCAGGAAATGACGGAAACGCGCGCTGTCGAGAACGCCCGCCATGCCGACGACTTTTTCCGGTTTGAAGCCGGTGACTTCCTGCATGATGCCGACCATGACGTCGAGCGGGTTGGTGATAACGATCACGAAAGCATCAGGCGCATGTTTTTTGATATTTTCGCCAACAGCCTTGATGACGCCGGTATTGATACCGATCAGGTCGTCGCGGCTCATGCCCGGTTTGCGCGGCACACCCGCCGTGACAATCACAACATCCGCGCCCGCAATGGCGGCATAGTCGTTGCTGCCCGCATAAACGGCGTCGAAACCTTCGACGGGGGCAGCCTGCGCGATATCCAGCGCCTTGCCCTGCGGCACGCCTTCGGCAATATCCACGAGCACAACATCGCCCAGCTGTTTCATCCCTGCGAGAAGCGCGAGAGTGCCGCCGATCTGACCTGCGCCGACCAGCGCGATTTTTTTACGGGACATGTTCTGAATCTTCCTTTTCTATCTGTTTTTTACGGGTCGCCGCGGTCGCTGCGTTTTCCCTAACATATTCTTGATTACGTCCAGCTTTTGAGGACTCGAACCTGCGTAAAAACTAGCACAAATCGGCTTTGTTGCTAGGCCATATTTCTTCAAAAAACAATGGTTTTCCGCAAGATGGGGGCTTGATTTTTGCTTTGCACAAACTTTGCGCAAAACGTCACTGTGGGCGACGTCGGGGCGCGGAATAATTATGTCAAAATTTGCGCGCCAAAGCGGCTTTTCACACCCCGCGCCGATGGTATAATGGCGGCATGAAAAACCCTACGGCCAAACATATCCCGCTGGACGGCAGCGCTCTGGGCGCGCTTCTGAGCCGCCAGCGCGACGAGTTTTCCTGCGGCCCCGCCTGTATGACCAGCGCCGCCGCCGTCTATGACGCAAAGACGATGGATTACGACAAATATCGCGCCGCACTCAGCCCCAACCCGCAAACAGGCTCCGATAATTTCGACATGGCGGCGCTGGCCGAAAAGACGCTGCCCTTTGTTTCCAGCGGCGAGGATTGCTATCAAGGCGGCGTTGCAATTGCGAATATCATTCAGGAAGAAGGGCACTATGTGCTGTTTCTCTGCCGCGAAGGGCAGCGCGTGGCCTATTACGACCCCTATCACCACGAATTGATCGAAGACGATATCGATGCGCTCGAATGGGTATCGGAAAGCGGCCACCTGACAAAATGGTGCATCAATCTGGCACCGCTGGAGGGGAATAGCATCGACAAGTGGCGGCAGCTGGCACAAACACCCGCGCCCGATGCCGCCCCGCCGCGCGCCGCGCCGCAGCGCAAACCCTGAGCGGGCTTATATCACGTTTCTATACCAAAAAATTCCAGCTGCCATTTGATCTCGTCGAGCGTCAGCGGGTATTCCGTGCCGCCCTTGGCATACAAAATTTCCTTGAGCGGGATTTTGGCCAGACGCTGCTGAATATCGATGCAAAACCGCATGGGCAGTTTTGCTTTCCAGCACAGCGCCACCAGCGGTTTGGGCGTTGTGGTTTCGACAATGCGCCTGACCACCTGCGGATGCACTTCGGCAAAATGTGCAATGCCAAAAATCACAAAATCATTTTCATGCCATGCCAGCGCATCGGCCAGCGCATCCCGCGTCATCTTGCCGGACTGGATATAACGGATGGCCTTGCGCTCTTCAGTTTCGCCTTCGGGGGCATCGTGCAGATAGCTCAGGCGGCGGCCGACCATTTCGGATATCTGCTTGCGTGCTGGCGCATCGAAATCGCTGCGCTTTTCAAGCATGTCCAGCACGGCTTTGTCGACAAAGCCGATCATCTGGCGGGCAAGCTCTGTCGATAATTCCTTGCGCATCGCCACCGGCTGGAGCCATTCGGGATGATCTTTCGCGCGATCAACAATTGACTGCAAAGCTTCGCCCGTCAATCTGGCGCCGGGGTTTTTGACCAGCGCCGTTGTCGCTTCGGCTTCGCCGGTATTGACCACAGCATCGGATACGCGCTCCGAAACACTCTCGCGGTGGGCAATCGCCACCACGACCCAGGGCGCGGAATAGCCTGAGATAATATCCAGCAAATCGTCGTCTTTGAGCGCAACGCAGAAACGCAAAATCGGCTCCGCCACTTCGCGGGCAAGGTCGTTGGCAAGGCGGACAACAACCTGCGGCGGGGCAAGCGCATAGTCGCTGAGCGATGTCGTCAGCGCACGGCGGATTTGCAGCATTTCATCCTGCGCCAGCAGCCCGAGCGCCTGCACGGTAAAAGCATATATCTGGCTGTGACGCTCCGGCGTCAGCGTCGGCAGCAGTTTCAAAAGCCTTTCTGCCAGAACAAGGCGCACATCGCCGTTGCGGTCCTGCGCCAGCAGGCTGGAAGCCTTGAGCGGTGTTGATTTGTTGTGCGCAACAGCGCGGCGCACCTCGGCATCGCCTTTATCGGCAAGGTAATAGAGAATTTCGGGGTTGGTCTGTTCGTCCCGCGCCAGGGCCAGCCAGTTCTTCGTCTCGCCTGCCGCCAGTTGGCGTTTTTGCAGGTCATAGCGTTTTTGCTGCCGTTTTGCGCGGAAATTTTTGATGAAAGAAAACATTCTACGCGGCATCCCTGTAGGTTCTGGATTGCATTTCCATGATACGGCTGACGGTACGGCCAAAAACCCCTGCATGAATCGTGCCACGGTAGAGGCGTTCAGGCGGCAGCGCGGCGGACATCACCAAAACAATATGGTGGTCATAGAGCGTATCGACAAGCGTGACAAATCGCAAAGCGGCATCGCGGCGCGTATCATCCATTTCCGGCACATTTGCCAGCACAATAACGCGGTAAAGCTTTGTCAGTTCCAGATAATCCAGCGCGGATTTGGGCTGTTCGCACAGATCGGCAAAGCTGAAAAACGCCACTTCGCGCGACGCGCGCGGCACCCGTATGATGCGGCCCTTGATGTGTATTTCCTGCGGCGCGCCTGCATCATCGTCGCTGAGCGTACGAAAAATGCCCTCCAGCGATTCCTGTGCGTCTTTGTCATGCGGCCAGAAATATACCTTGCGCCCCGCAATGCGGCCCAGACGATAATCGGTATGTCCCGCGAATTCGACCAGATGCAGCTTCTGTTTCAAAAGCGCGATAAACGGTAAAAAACGGTCGCGCTGCAAACCGTCTTTGTATAAATCATCCGGCGCAATATTCGACGTCGCCACCACCACCACGCCGCGGGCCAAAAGCGCGGTAAACAGCCGGCCGAGGATCATCGCATCGGCTACATCACGCACCTGAAATTCGTCAAAACACAAAAGCGTTGCGCGCGCGGCGATATCATCGGCGCAGGCGATCAGATCGCCATCGATGCGGGCTTTTTCGTCTTTGCGGCGCGTGCTGCGCTGCGCATGCAGGAAATCGTGCACTTCAAGCATGAAAGCATGAAAATGGACGCGGCGTTTTTTAGTGGTCGGCGCCTGCGCAAAAAACAAGTCCATGACCATCGATTTACCGCGCCCGACACCGCCGTAAAAATAATATCCCTTGGGGGCCGGTGCCGGTTTGCGAAATAAACCGCGCCGCGCCGGCCTGTATCCGGCCAGCGCGCGGGCAAGGCCGTCCAAAGCGGCCAGCGCCGCCGCCTGCGCGGGATCGGGCAGGAGCGTCCCTGCCGCCAGCTTTTGTTCATAGGCCTCTAAAACAGTCGTCATGCTTTTCTTTTTACATTATTGTGAGACATACGGCATCTGTTTACCGCTGTATCCCGCTTTTTTTCGAGACCTTTCATACAATGAAGCTGCCCCGTCCACAAACACCGTCTGAATCCTTGCTGATCGCTGTCAATCTTTTGCCGCTGGCAGGGGCGGTGCTGTGGGGCTGGAAGGTCTTTGACATTCTGCTGCTGTATTGGATCGAAAATGTGATCATCGGCATTTTGAATATTTTCAAAATGCTTGCCGTGATGAACCGCAAACGACTCTGGATTGCTATTCCCATAGTGCCGTGTTTTTTTTTTAATTAAAGCAAGTTTTAGATTGAGCACGGGGTTTTTGTGATTGCCCTCTTCGGGCTCAAATTATTGGCCGGACAAAGTGCGGAATGGCACGACGTCGAGGTGCTGCTCCGCGGCGTGGCTGCCGATCCGTTCTTTTTGCTCGCGGCGCTGGGGCTTGTTGCCAGTCACGGCTTTTCGTTTATTTTCAATTTCCTCCGCGGCGGCGAGATTGACCGCACCGGCCTGATCCAGCTGATGCATGCACCTTATGGCCGTATGATCGCGCTGCACATTACAATTATTCTGGGCGGCGGCATTACCATGATGATGGGGGAGCCGATCTGGGCGCTGGGTCTTTTGACACTTTTCAAAACGATCGGCGATGTGCGCGCGCACCGCCGCAGCCATGCGGCACTGGCGCCGAAACCCGCCGCTGCGACATAAAATTACGCAAATCAGCCTATGGCTATCGCGCTGCGGCGGGCGTATGATAAAGCACACCTTCTGTCACCCTTTTTTTAAGGAGATCGAGTATGAGCAACCATAAATGCAGCGGCAAAGGCAAATGCTGCCACGCTTTCGACAAAGCCAAAGACGCGCCGAAAGCGCCGGCCGCCCCGCCCGCAAATGATCAAAAAGAACCCGACGCGCCCAAAAAGAAATGCTGCGGCGGTTCTTGCCACCCGAAAAAATAAGACGCAGCCGCGTCAAGAAAAAGCCCCGGTTTATGCTGGGGCTTTTTTTGTACCAAACCTATTTTACTTGCCCAGTTTACGGCGGATAAAATCCATCGTCGGCGTAAAAGAATCTTTGTTGACGGTATGGCCAAGACCGGGGATGACTTTTTCCTCTACCGGCAGCTTCGCGCCTTTGAGCCGGCGCAGGCTGTCGTCGAAATGCAGGCTGACATGCGATACGGCTTCGTTAAAAGCTTTTTTCAGCTTGCCTTTGGGCTGCACGTTCATTTTTCCTTCATAGAAAAAATGATCTTTGTCGCCCATGACGAAAAGCGTTTCCGGCTTTGATTTGGGCCGGATGATCGGAAAAACCGGGCCGGAGTGGTTGATCACCGCGGCGACTTTGTTGTCGCGCCGTGTCCCCATCTGCACGGCAATCGCGCCGCCCAGCGAAAACCCGAAAAGTGCCAGCGCCTCGTCGGCAAGACCGCGTTTGGCCAGCTGCGCATCGGCAAAGACATTCAACTGGTCAACGACCGGTATACGGTTAAAGAAATGACTGAGCACCAGCTTGGCATTTTCGCCGGTGTTTTTGCTGACCTTGTGCCACGTATAAAGATCATCCGCACCGCGCGCGCCGTTACGGCGGATATGTTCCTTGGTTGCCCCCAGCGCGATGGGGGCCTTGACGATCAGAATATCTGTATTGGGACGTTCGTTGCGGATTTGCTTGGCCAGTTTGTCAAACATGACAGGATGATTGGCATGACCGGGCAGAATAATCACAAGCCCGTCTGCCTTGCCTGATGCGCAAGGGTATTCGACAAAGTCAAAGCCGTTTTCGTGCTTCATCTGGCGTCCGTCGCTTTCACGTTGAACTGCCTCTATCCCGCCAAGGACAGGTTATGCTATGCGAGGCGGCAGCCCTTGTAAACCGCAAAGATGAACGCCCGATCAAGCGCGCGAAAACCTTTAAAACTGGTCATTGGCAATTTGACACGCCGCAGCATTGCCGCCCATCACCGGTTTGCTCAGGCCATAGACCTGCGGCAGCAGTGCTTCGGCGAAGAATCGCGCGGTGACAAGGCGGGTGTTGAGAAACAGCGCATCTGCGCCGCCGTCAAACAAACCTTCGTGTGCAGCCAGCGCCAGACGCGCCATCATATACCCGCCCGCGACCAATGCGAATTGCCGCTGATAACTGACCGCCCCCGCTGCCACGGCTTCGGTATTCGATTTGGCATTGGCGAGCATCCAGTCCGTTGTCTGCCGCAGCTCGGCAAGCGTGCCCGCCAGACTGCCGCGGATGACATCCAGATCGTCGCTGGGTTTTTGCGTCAATTGCGGCAGAAAGCTATCGATTTCGTCCATAAATTTTTTCGCCTCTGCCCCGCCGTCGCGCAGCAGTTTGCGGAAGACCAGATCATTGGCCTGAATGCCGTTGGTGCCTTCGTAGATCGGCAAAATACGTGCATCGCGGTAATATTGCGCCGCACCGGTTTCTTCGATAAAACCCATGCCGCCATGGATTTGTACACCCGTCGACGTTGTTTCCAGCGCCAGATCGGTTGCCCAGGCCTTGACCAGCGGCGTCATCAGATCCGCACGCAGCTCTGCGGCTGTGCGGGCCGTTTCGTCTGCCGCGTGGCGCATCAGATCCAGCATGCCGCCCGCATAATAGGACAGCGCGCGGGAAGCTTCGGTATTCGCCTTCATCGTCAGCAGCATGCGGCGCACATCGGCATGTTCGATGATCGCAACGCGTTTGCCGGATTTATCGCCCATGCGTGCGCATTGCACGCGGTCTTTGGCGTATTGCAGGGCGTGCTGATAGGCCATTTCCGACAGCGCAACCCCCTGAAGGCCGACGGCGATACGCGCATTGTTCATCATCGTGAACATATTGCGCAGCCCCTTGCCTTCTTCGCCGACCAGCCATGCTTTTGCGCCGCCTTTTTCCCCGTATTGCATGACGCAGGTGGGGGAGCCGTGAATACCGATTTTATGTTCCAACGACACCACGCCCAGATCATTGCGCGCGCCAAGGCTGCCGTCGTCATTCACCAAAAACTTGGGCACGATAAAAAGGCCAAGCCCGTCATTGCCTTCGGGCAAACCGTCGATACGTGCCAGCACCAGATGAATGATGTTGTCGGTAAAATCATGTTCGCCGAAGGTTATGAAGATTTTCTGGCCCTTCATCAGATAATGATCGCCGTTTTTTGTCGCCACGGTACGGATCGCTGCCAGGTCTGTACCGGCTTGTGGTTCGGTCAGGTTCATGGTGCCTGTCCATTCGCCGGAAATCAGCTTGGGCAGATAGATTTCTTTTTGCGCGGCGGTGCCATGTTTTTCAATCGCCTCGATCGCGGCGGAGGTCAAAAGCGGGCACAGGCTGAGTGCAAGGTTCGCCGATTGCCACATTTCATTGACCGCCATACCGAGCGCCCAGGGCAGCCCCTGCCCGCCATGGTCGGGCGTGCAGACGAAAGCATTCCAGCCGCCATCGGCAAATTGCTTGTAGGCGTCTTTAAATCCGTCCGGCGTTTTAACGCCGCCATCCGCCATTTTGGACATCTGGCGGTCGCCGGTTTTATTGGTCGGGGCCCAGACATCGCGCGCCACGCGCGCCGCCTCTTCCAAAATCGCATCCACCATATCCGGCGTGGCATGGGCATAGGCCGGCAGGGCGGCAAGCGCGTCCAGCCCCGCGATATGGTCGAGCACGAAACGCATTTCCTTGACGGGGGCTTGGTACGGCATAGGGGCTTTCTCCTCGGCGTTGTTTCAAATGAGTATAAGGATTTACGCGCCCGAAGAAAGACACCCCCGCCGCGGCGCTGATTTGGCACGGCGTTTGCAACGATATATTCCAGAAGAGGGCAGAAAGCCCCGCACAAGGTTAAGGAGTTTGGACATGACAGCTGCTTTTGGCGCCGCAAAAGGCAATATTATTCAAAAATATCAGAAACTTGCGTCGCAAGATGTGATCAAGGCTGTCCAGAGTGCCTCGCGCAAGACCGGGGCAGATTTTGCCTTTCTGATGCAAAAAGCTTCCGCCGAGAGCAGTTTTAACCCCACCGCCAAGGCCAAAACATCGAGCGCGACCGGCCTTTACCAGTTTATCGAAAGTACCTGGTTAAACATGGTCAAAAAACATGGCGACAAATTCGGCCTGGGCGATTACGCCAATAAAATCGAAATGAAGAACGGCAAGGCCGTCTGCCAGAGCGATTGCGACCGCAAGGATATTCTGGCGCTGCGCAACGACCCTGAAATCGCCGCGCTGATGGCGGGTGCCTTCACCGCCGAAAACAAGGCGCATCTGCAAAAGAACACCAAAGGCGATATCGGCGCGACCGAACTTTATTTCGCGCATTTCATGGGCGCGGGCGGTGCATCGAAATTTCTGAACAGCCGCGCCGTCAACGGCGATGCAATTGCTGCCGATATTTTTCCCGCCGCGGCCAAAGCGAATAAAAATGTTTTCTACGACAAGGCATCGGGCGAAGCGCGCACGCTGAACGAAGTCTATGCGTTTTTTGATAAAAAATTCGGCGGCAGCGGTGCGGCCGCCAAACCCGAAACACAGGTTGCAGAAGCCGCCGCAAAGCCTGCCGCGCCCAAAGCGGCCGCCACGCCCGCGCGCGGATCCATCCCCGCGGCGATACTGGCGCAGCTGCCGATGTTCGACGATGAGAATGAAAAAGACGATATTATCTGGAACGACGACCCGCGTTTTTATCCGCAGAGCGGCTTTACCGCACGGTCAAATCCTTTTGGCTTTCAGAAGGTATCGCCGGTGAGCATCCTGATGCTGGCGGAAATCCAGCAAAGCCTGATCCCCGACAACCGCAAGCCGCGCTATAACACCTGATAACGCTCAGCGTACATCCGCATAAGGCGCACGGAGGGATAACCCTGCGGGCGGCAAAGCCGTTTCAAGGGCCTGCGCGGCATCGGCGGCGCTGATGGTGAACTGCGGACGGAACAATGCCCCCTCGGTCGCGAGAGAGATAAACATTTCCAGCGTCGATTTACGCGGCGGGAAACGCACCAGAGGCACATCCTCGTCTTCCTTCAACTTGGCCAGTGCGCGTGCGTGCTTAACAGCCACATCGATACCGCCCAGATCATCAATCAGCCCGTTTTCTTTTGCCTGTTTGCCTGTGTAGACGCGGCCCTCGGCAAGGCTTCTGACCTTGTCGCGCGGCATATCGCGTCCTTCGGCCACGCGGTCCAGAAACGCTTCGTAGGTTTCCGCCATCAAATCGTCAAACCGCTGCAACTGCGCGGGGGTAAAGCTGCGGTTCGATGACCACATCTGCGCATTACTGCCTTCGCTGACACTGTCCCAGCCCACGCCGAGTTTTTCCCACAGGCCCGAAAACACAAATTTGCCGCCAAATACACCGATCGAGCCCGTGAGTGTGCCCGGCTGCGCGATGATTTTGTCGGCCGGCGCCGCAATCCAGTATCCGCCCGATGCGGCACTGCTGCTCATGGAAACCACCACGGGCTTGCCTTTGCGCCGCGTCTCCATAATCACCCGCCGAATGGTTTCAGACGCGGCAGGAGAGCCGCCGGGGCTGTCGATGCGGAAGATTACCGCCGCCACGCCGTCATCGGCCTGCACGCTGCGGAAAGCCTGAACAATCTTATCTGCCGCCATATCACTGGCCCCGAAAGGGGAAGCCTGCGAACGCGACGTAAACGGAACAATTTCGCCGGAGCCGTAAATAAGCGCGATTTTATCTTTTTTGCTCAGCTCTGCCTTCGGGGCTTCGCGGCGCGTCAGCTTGGACATGAACCCGCGCACGCCCTTGCCCAGCGCCTGCGTCTCGGCGACAAAAGAATATCCCAAAAGCGCAATCGTTTCGGCGGAGGGTTTTTCTTCTTCGGCCACGGCAGGGGTTTTGTCTTTTTCATTCACCGCAGGCTTATCTGCATCCGGCGCGGCGGCGGTGTTTTCTTCTGGTGTGGTGGCATCCGCATTTTCGGCCGGCGCGCTTTTTTTCGGCGCGCCCTTGGCAGAGCCCAGGGACGACGACAGCGTACGGCGCGCATGCGTGACCATTTCATCGAAATAGCCGATACGGTCGACGACCTTCAGACGCAGGGCCTCTTTTTCACCAAAGGGTGATTGTTCAACCAGCTGGCGTACATCTGCCTGAGAAAGACCGCGCGTGACCGCGATGCCGTCCATCATCTGGCTGGCAAGGTCGCTGACAATCGATTGCATCATTTCGCGGTGCGGCGCGCTCATTTGCCGCTCGGTCAGGGTTTCAGGGGCGGATTTGTAAAGTCCCTGATGTACGAATTGCGTTTCGACGCCCAGTTTATCCAGCAAATCGCGCACAAAAGGCACCTCTGCCGATACACCCGACAGCGAGACAATGCCCACCGGCTGAAGCCAGATTTCATCAAAAGCCGCCGCCAGATAATAATCACCCATACCGCCGCTAAAACCGCCATAGGTATCGGCATAGACATAGGCGCGTTTGCCCGCCATGCGAAAGCGCAGCAGCGCGTCGCGCAGTTCCTGCAATTGTGCGGCAGAAAGACTCATGTCTTCGATGCGCACAACAAGACCTTTGACCCGTTTGTCTTTTGCGGCAAGGTCCAGCGCGGACACGGCGTCTTGCAGCGTCGTCGCCGGACGCAAGAGCGGCTGCGTCAGCGAAGGACGCCCGACAACTTCGACAAGATCGGATTTGATAACAAAGGTCAGCACCATTTCATCGGGCAGCGACGATGGTGTGTAATTCATCATGCGCGACATCGTCATGATAAGCATGACCATGGAAATAAACATCGCGATGCCGATCATGAAAAAGAAGCGATAAAAAAACCGCCACACTTTTGCGGAGAATTTATCTTCTTTGCGTCGCTGCGGCATGTCGCTCATGTCAATACCTTTTAAAGGAGGTGCGGAAAATTTTTATGAGACTAACCCAAGATTGCGTGTTGAACGACACATAAATTGCAGATATATTCCATGGCATCAACCAAGCCCAAAAAAAAGCCCCACATGCCGAAGCACATGGGGCAGAATCATCGAAGCGAAGTATTAAGGGAGGCACCGTAACCAAAAAATTGGGCGGTGCTTTTCCTCGAGTCAGAGTGTCATGTCTCTGTGGATAAGAGTCGAGTCTTTTTTACAACCCCGCTCCACCCCATAAAATATTATTTGTTTTCAACGCCCTAAAAAACAGACTCCGGAAAAACGGTGGTGGGCGCAGCCTGCTTTGTGTCTGAAAAGGCTGCGTTTTTAGGAACGCGGCGGGCAGCGATTCGCACGCGCATGAACAAACCGCCCCAAGATTCTGATTTCTAAAAGAAGCCTTATCCCGCGTATGCACCGTTTTGTTATGCCGCTGCTGCGTTGTTATTCACGCCGCGCGGCCACATTCCTGATGTCAGGTGCAGGATATGTTTACAGGCACTGGGCCTTGTGCCGCAGCCAATGGTCACAGAGCGTCAGCGCCATCATCGCTTCGGCCACCGGCACGCCGCGGATACCGACACAAGGGTCGTGGCGGCCCTTGGTGGCAATCTCGGTTTCATCGCCGTTATCATCGATGGTCAGCAAGGGTTGCGGCAAAGAGCTTGTCGGCTTGAAGGCCATGCGCACCACAATATCCTGCCCGGTTGAAATACCGCCCAATATACCGCCCGCATGATTGCTGAGGAAATGCGGCGCACCGCCCTGCATGCGGATCTGGTCGGCATTTTCTTCGCCGCGTAAACGGGCGGCGGCAAACCCCGCGCCGATTTCAACACCTTTCACCGCATTAATGCTCATCATCGCTTTGGCAAGGTCGGCATCCAGTTTATCGATCACCGGCGCGCCCAGTCCGGCAGGAAAACCGCTGGCGATGACTTCAACGACGGCGCCGAGACTGGAGAGGTCTTTGCGTGCGCCGTCCAGCGCCGATTCCCACGCCGGCACAATATCGGCGTCGGGTGCAAAGAAAGGGTTTTGGTCAACCTGCGCCCAGTCCCAGCGGCTGCGGTTGATGGCGATGCCGCCAATTTCAACGACAGCCGCACGGATAAGGATATCTTCGCCAATCTCGCTTTGCAGAATTTTGCGGGCAACAGCGCCCGCGGCAACGCGCGACGCGGTTTCACGCGCCGAAGACCGGCCGCCGCCGCAATAATCACGGATGCCATATTTCTGGTCATAGGTGAAATCGGCATGGCCGGGGCGGTATTTGTGGCGGATGTTCTCGTAATCTTTTGACCGCGCATCGGTGTTTTCGATCATCAGCGAAATCGGTGTGCCGGTCGTCATGCCATCAAAGACGCCGGAGAGGATGCGCACCTCGTCAGATTCCTTGCGCTGGGTGGTGAAACGGTTTTGTCCGGGCTTTCGGCGGTCAAGGTGGTACTGGATATCGGCTTCGCAGAGCGCAATCATCGGCGGCGCGCCATCGACAACGCAGCCAATCGCCGGCCCGTGGCTTTCGCCCCAGGTGATATATCGCAGCAATGTGCCGAAAAGATTGGCGGACATAAATTCCTGCCGTTCTGAAAAAATTAGCCGGAAATACTCGCCAGAAGTTCTGCCGTCTGTTTGGCGCTATCGACCTGCACCATACCGATGGTGTTATAGCCGCTATCGACATACATAATTTCGCCGGTCACACCCGCGCCGAGGTCGCTGAGCAGGAACAACCCCGCCCCGCCGACATCTTGCGTGGTGACATTCCGGCGCAGCGGCGCGTTCAGCTCGTTCCATTTCAGGATATAGCGGAAATCGCCGATACCGCTGGCGGCCAGCGTCTTGATCGGCCCTGCGGAAATCGCATTGACGCGGATACCCTGCGGCCCGACGTCACTGGCGAGATAGCGCACAGAAGCTTCCAGTGCGGCCTTGGCCACGCCCATGACGTTGTAGTGCGGCATGACACGTTCGGCGCCGTAATAGGTCATGGTCAAAAGACTGCCGCCGTTTTTCATCAAAGGCACGGCGCGCTGTGCCACGGCCGTGAACGAATAGACGGAAATATCCATGGTTTTGATGAAATTGTCGCGGCTGGTATTCAGATACATGCCGTCGAGTTCGTTTTTGTCTGAATAGGCGATCGCATGTACAACAAAGTCCAGCCCGCCCCATTCTTTTTCAATATGGCTAAAGGTCGCATCGATGCTGTCTGCATTTGTGACATCGCAGGGCAGCACGATCTTGGAGCCGATACCGTCTGCCAGCGGGCGCACGCGTTTTTCCAACGCCTCGCCCTGATAGGTGAAGGCCAGCTCTGCGCCGTGGTTGTGCGCGGTTTCGGCAATGCCCCAGGCAATCGAGCGGTCATTGGCGACGCCCATAATCAACCCGCGTTTGCCCTTCATCAACGTGCTGGCATGTGTCATTTTTTCACCCTTTTGTTCAGGCTGTCCGTTCATGGGATTTTCCTGCGTGCTGTATGATATCGCGCATCCTACACAATCTTATAAAGTCGCGTCCAGCGCGTTATACGCGCGGCACGGGCCAATTGTTTTTCATATCATAAAAAATTATTTATGAGGCCGCGCGGAACCTTCTATGGAATATACGCTTTACTCTTTGTTAACAGTACGGTTTGCGTTACATTATGTATTCGGGGATCGGCCTTTCGGCCAAAGTCAAGTCTTGAATTCGCATCTGTACTGGTGTTCACTTCCCTAACCCTTGCAACAACTCGAAGGTATGCACCTTGCAGCAGTATTATTCACCGCGCACAAGAATGTTCCGCAAACGCCGTTTCCGTTTGCGTCAGGCCCTTCTTCCGCTTGCCGCGATTGCCACTGTCTACGGCGCGCTCTCGCTTCTCTCCGCACCTGCAACCGTACCGGCCGAGACGCCGCGCATGGCCGCCGCCGATATCATGGCGCCCGCACCGAACGCCACGCACTTCGCCGGCGTTGAAAATATTCCCGGCAACGTGCCCGGCAACATGAAAAACGCCTTTAACCATGTGCCCGCACCCGCCAACTATGAATTCAGCGAATTCGCACGCGCCGAACAGCGCCCCGTTGACAAGCCGCAGCCTGTACCTGCCGTCACCGCCAAGGATGTGCCCCCCGCCGTTGCCGAAAAGCTGGCGTTTATTCAAAACAGCATCCAGAATCTTTTGCAGGCCGGCAGCGATTTTTTTGTCGCCGAGAAAAAACTTGAAGTCGGCCGCGGCGATACGCTGATGGAATTGCTGGTGCGCAATGATGTCCCGCGCGGTGAAGCCTATAGCGCGATTCAGGCACTCAGCAAAGTTTATAACCCGCGCGATCTCAACCCCGGTAATGCGATTACCGTCTTTTTCAACAAAGACCCCGCCGTGGCAGATCCGAAATTCAGCGGCCTGCAAATCGAAAAAGATAAAATCAATACCGTCATGGTCAACGTTGCCGAAGATGGCAGCTATAAAGTCGGCCAGCATGAAAAGCCGATTTTCCGCAGCGTGAAAGCCGCGCGCGGCACGATCAGCAATTCGCTTTATGTTTCCGCCAAAAACAGCGGCGTGCCGGATGCGGTCATTCTTGATCTTATTAAAATGTATTCGTGGAACGTCGACTTCCAGCGCGATATTCAGGTCGGTGACAAATTCGAAGTCATGTACGAGGAATTCGCAACAGATGGCGGGGATGTCGTTTCCGGCCGCAATACCATCGTGTACGCCAAGCTGCAGCTGGGCGGCCGCGATATGCCTTTTTATCTCTATAATTCACCATCGGGCGACAGCGACTATTTCGACAACAAAGGTCAGTCTGCTAAAAAATCGCTGATGAAAACACCGATTGACGGCGCGCGTCTCAGCTCCGGTTTTGGCATGCGCCGCCACCCGATCCTCGGCTATGGCAAGATGCATAAAGGCATCGACTTCGCCGCACCGACGGGCACGCCTATTTACGCGGCGGGCGACGGCACGGTTGAAAAAATCGGCGTCCTCGGCGCCTACGGCAAATATATCCGCCTGCGTCACCGCAAAGACCTGCAAACCGCCTATGCGCATCTGAATGGCTTCCGTGCCGGCTTGACCGCGGGCAGCCGCGTCAAACAGGGGCAGATCATCGGTTATGTCGGCACCACAGGCCGTTCAACCGGCCCGCACCTGCACTACGAGATTCTGGTCAACGGCAAGCAGGTCAACCCGACCTCGCTCAAACTGCCCACGGGTAAGATGCTGGAAGGCAAGGAGCGCAACCAGTTCAACGCCCTTGTTGCCGAACGTGACAAACAGTTTGAACAGCTGATGAACGGCATGATCATCGCCGATAAAACGCCGGTGCGCAGCAAACCCACGCGCCAGGCATCCCGCTGACCCTCAAAAACCTTTAAAAAAGGCGGCTTTCAAAGCCGCCTTTTTTTTATGCTGGCCGCATGGTACAAAAACCTATTCCCGCTCCCCTCTTGCCGGAGGCATCGATGCGCCCGTCTTTCTTTTCTGTTTTGTTTTTATGCCTTGTTTTGATCTTTCCCGCGCCGCCGCTGGGCGCGGCTGTCAACAGCGCCGGTATGACCGGCCATGAGCTGCTGGCCATGTGCAACAGCCGCTATGATACGGATTACGGTTTTTGCGCGGGTTATGTCAGCGGTATCGCCAATGCCATGCTGACCGGCCCCGTAAACGGGGAGCGCGCGTGCAGCCACGGCCCCGTGCGCAGCCAGCAGCTGATCGATATTTATCGCAGCTATGCCGAAGTCTTTCCCGAGAACCTGCGCGGGGCGGCAGCAAAAAATGTTGCCGTGGCGATTGCCCGCGGATTTCCCTGCACGCAGTAAGATTATTTTTTGACCCAGCGGCCTTGTTCGTCTTGCTGGAAATAGGTCAGGTCATGTCCTGCGGACTTATAATCCGTCCAGCGCGCGCGGGCAGCGGCAACAGCCGCATCGTCATTGCCATCAAACAACTCACAGCATAAATCAAAATCCGCCACCTGCGGCGATGTCGCACCATCGGTCAGCACCAGCATCCTGGCCTGATTTGGGTTGTCATCTTCGGTCGTCAGCCAGACTGGCTGTTCGGCTTCGTTACCGTCGCGGATATAGCCGTGCGGCAAAAAACCCGCCGGATCAAACGTCCACAGCAGGCTGTCCAGCGTTTCGATACGCTCGCGGCTGCCGGCCTTGACGACGATGCGCGGCTGCACGGTGATCGCTTTGGCCAGAAGCTCGGGCAATGCCTGCTCCAGCCTTTTTGTGATCATGTGATAAAATCGTATATCGGTCATAAGATTTCCCGGCGGCGCAGTAGCATTGTTTGCAAAACAGACGATGTGTTATTATTCGGCGATCGCATCCAAAAGGCAAGAGGCTCCGCATGACTGACGGCTGGCATTCCCCCTCCATCGCACAGACCACCGAAATCCTGCATAAAATCAACACAGCCGAGCCTGTGACGCAGTATGGCAGCGATTGCGCGCTGGCGCTGAGGGCGCTGCCCTTTTACAGCGGCGGCGCGCAGCTGGCGCGGCTGTGCAAACCGCAGCCCGCAGCACCCCTGCAGTATTACGTGCTGCTGCAGGGCGACACCATCCCGCTTGATGGCAGCATCGCCAACATCCATGCCGCAAATGCCGCGGCGCCGCTGGCACTGGATGCCGAAAATATCGAAGATTACCTCGCTTTTCGTCTTTATTTCGGCGCGGCGGCCGTCATGCTGCGCGCACGCTGCGAAAAAAACGATGACGGCTGGCAAGCCACACTGCGCATGCGCGACAAGACCGGCACATATGAATTGACAGTCACCCTTTCACCGCGCGGGGAGCTGAGCGAAAGCCACAAGGAAAAGCGCAGCGATGAATCTTTCGCCGTTTTGCCGCCGTTCGCCGAGGCGGCCGCTTAAACCGCCGCCGCGTCTTTTTGCAGCGTCACGTAATCCGTCTTGCCGGTGCCCAGCAGCGGGATTGTCGATACAGCCTGTATCTGGCGCGGAACGGAGAGTTCATTCAGCCCCAGCGCGCGGAAATGCGGCGCAAGCGCATCGGCCCTTGCCTCTGGCTGGGTTGTAAACAGGATCAGCTTTTCGCCTTTCTTGTCGTCTTTGACGCTGACGACCGCATGCTGCGCCTCGGGCCAGAGTTTTTGTACGGCAGCTTCGACCGCCGTGAGCGACACCATTTCGCCGCCGATTTTGGCGAAGCGTTTCATGCGGCCCTGAATAGTGATATAACCCGCATCGTCAATCGCAACGATATCGCCGGTGTCGTACCAGCCCCCCTCGGGCGGTTGCAAAACGCCCGGCGCGTCGGATTTAAGATAGCCCTTCATGATATTCGGGCCATGAATGACAAGCTTGCCCGCCCCCGCATCATCAATCCCCTCGACAGGTTCGAGCCGCGGCGTGATGCCGGGCAAAAGCCGCCCGACACTGCCCGGTTTATTATGCATGGGCGTGTTGATGCTGATGACAGGGGCTGTTTCGGTTGCGCCATAGCCCTCGAAAATGCGCACGCCGTATTTTTCGGCATAGGTCTTGCGCGTTTCATCCTTAAGCTTTTCCGCGCCTGCAAAGATATAGCGGATCGCATGGAAATCATACGGATGCGCAAATCGCGCATAACCGGACAAAAACGTATCGGTGCCGAACAAAATGGTTGCGTTGGTGTCATAGACCAGTTCCGGGACGATGCGGTAATGCAGCGGCGACGGATAATAAAACGTGCGCAAACCGGAGAGGATCGGCAGCAACGTGCCGCCGGTCAGACCGAAGGAATGGAACATCGGCAGACAGTTAAAGACGATATCCGACGGGCCAAAATCAATGCGGCTGCCGATCTGGTGGCAATTTGCACGGATATTCCGGTGCGACAGCACAACACCTTTGGGCGTGCCTTCGGACCCTGATGTGAACAGTACCACCGCCGCATCATCCGGCGTGGCGGCCGGTTTTTGCAGCCGCTCGAGCGCTTCGGGCCAGATGCGCGCCGCAAGGCCGTAGAGCTTGTCGCCCAAGCTGATTTTTGTACGCAGGTCTTCGAGATAGAGCATCTGCACTCCTGCCGCCGCCATCGCGTCGACCACAGGGCCCAGCTTGCCCATTTCAACAAAGCGCCGCGACGACAGCACATGCGTCAGCTGCGCCGTCTGGCAGGCGCTGACAATCTGGGCAGGGCCTGAAGAAAAATTCAGCATTGCCGGCGTGCGGCGCGCCGCATGCAGGGCAAAAAACGTCAATACCGTACCCGTCATATTCGGCAGCAGCACGCCGACAGCGGGCACCGCCGCACCCGATGCCGCGGGCGGCACGGCACGCGCAATCACACGCGAAAGAGCCATCGCGGCGCTGATCAGATGCTTATAGCCCATCGGCTGGCGCATCGGATCTTCGCAGACAATGTGCCCGCCGCCGTGCAGGCGCCGTGCACGCATAAGCGCACGCAGCAGGGTTTCGTTTGAATCGCTGGCTTCAAACATCATGCCCGACATCAAATCATAAAGCTTGGAGGCGGCCAGTTGGCGGCGGCGGCGGCCGCGCGCGTCTTCGGGCAGCTGGAAATCACAGGGCGGCAAAACCGTCAGCGTGATTTTGGGGAACCAGCGGATATTGACCTTGCCGCGCAGCCGCGAAAACGGCGTATATTGCGCCCCGTCGATACGAATAGGCAAAAGACGCGCCTGCGCCTTGTCGGCAATCATGCCAGGGCCTTCGTAAACTTTCATCAGCGCGCCGGTCACGGTAATGCGGCCTTCGGGGAAGATCATGGCGATTTTGTCTTGTCTGACTTCTTCGACCAGCGATTTGACCGCCATCGGGTTGGTCGGATCAAGGGGGAAGGCATCCACCAGCGTCAGGAAAGGCTTCACCCACCATTTCTGTGCGATATGGCTGTTGACGGCAAAAGTGATTTTGACCGGCAGATAGGCCGCAATCAGCGCGGCATCCAGAAACGATGTGTGATTGGCAACGATGAGGACACGCTTGCCCGCGGCTTCGAAATTTTCGATGCCTTTGATCTCGACCTTATAAGCCCAGCCCAGAACAGTTCGTGCAAGTGACCGCATCAGATCCTCCGGCAAAAGATGTACGATATAAAGCGCAACAAGAATATTACACAGCGCCATCACAAGGAAAATCGCGGGGATGGTAAACGCCATTTGCAGCAAAATAACGCAGACAACCGCTGAAACGACCATGAACAGGCTGTTCATGACATTCAAACCCGCGATGGTACGTGCAACCATGCCTTCGGGGGCGCGCTGCTGTACCATGGCATAAAGCGGCACCACAAACATACCGCCGCAGCCTGCGATCAGAAAAAGATCGATCATCACGCGCCAGCTGCCGGCCTGCGCTGCGAAACCGGCGGCATTCATCAGCGTGCCATCGCTCACCAAGGGCATCACGCCGCCGGTTGCGAAATATAAATCGACGCCGAATATTGCCATGCCAATCGCGGCAAGCGGCACGTATGTCAACTGCACGCGGCCCTTCAAAAGCTTTTCGCAGGCAAGGGAGCCGACGCCAATACCAATCGAAAACAGCGTCAGCAGCAGCGTCACCACGGTTTCATCGCCGCCCAGAAAATTTTTGGCATAGGCGGGAAATTGCGTCAGATAGGTCGCCCCGACCAGCCAGAACCACGAAATCGCCAGAATGCAGCGGTAAACCGCGACATCTTTTTGCGTGTCGCGCATCATTTTATACGTCTCGCTCCAGAAACGCGGATTGACGGCAAGCGCTGGCGCGGGGCCGGGTGCTTCGGGGATCTGGCGGCTTGAAACATAACCCGCAATCGCCACAAGAATAATGCCAGCAGAAATAATCCATTCACCGAGCGCGCTCATCACCAAAAGCCCGCCTGCGATCGTTCCTACGAGGATAGCGAGAAACGTTGCCGCTTCGACATAGGCGTTACCGGCCAACAGCTCGTCTTTTTGCAAATGCTGCGGCAGGATGGCGTATTTGACGGGGCCGAAAAATGCCGATTGCGTCCCCATACAAAACAGCAAAAACATCAAAATCCAGATATTGCCGCTGAGAAACCCGATCGCCGCCAGCACCATCAGCGCAATTTCGGCCAGCTTGACACGCCGCGCAATCAGGGCGCGGTCGTATTTATCTGCCAGCTGCCCCGCCGTGGCCGAAAACAGAAAAAACGGCAGGATAAAGATACCCGCCGCAATCGTGACCAACATTTGCGGCGACATCCCCGCCTGTTCGGCAAGACGGAAGGTGATGAGCATCAACATCGCGTTCTTGAACAAATTGTCGTTAAACGCGCCCAAAAACTGCGTCACAAACAGCGGGACAAACCGCCGCGATTTTAGGATGGACATGCTCTCTCCTTCATACGGCCGCGGCAGGGTTAATCCTCTGCGCGGGTGTTATTCCCAGTGATCGGCAACATATTTGTCCAGCAGGCGCACACCAAAAGACGATGCACCTTTGGGCACGCCCGTGCGGTCCTTGCTGGACCATGCCACGCCCGCGATATCCAGATGTGCCCATTTGACGCCATCTTGAATAAACCGCTTCAGGAAATGCGCGCCGATGGCAGAACCCGCATCGCGGCCGCCGCTGATATTTTTCATGTCGGCGGCGGGGCTGTCGATAGCCTTGTCCCAGGCGTCGTGCATCGGCATATACCATGCCGGCTCGCCGGTTGCGCGGCCTGCGCTGACCAGATCCCAGGCCAGTGCGTCGTCGTTGCTGAACAAACCTGCATATTCATGACCCAGCGCGATAATGACCGCACCGGTCAGCGTGGCGAGGTCGACGATATGCGTTGGTTTAAATTTCTGCTGCACGTACCAAAGCGCATCGGCAAGCACAAGGCGGCCTTCCGCATCTGTATTGTGCACTTCAATGGTCTGGCCGGACATTGACGTTATAATGTCGCCGGGGCGATAGGCATCGCCGGAGGGCATATTTTCGGCAAGGCCGACAATGCCGATGACGTTGGCTTTTGCGCCGCGCGCCGCCAGTGCCTTCATCAGGCCGACAACCGTGCCGGCGCCTGCCATATCCCATTTCATGTCTTCCATGCCGGGTCCAGGCTTGAGCGAGATGCCGCCGGTGTCAAAGGTCACGCCCTTGCCGACGAACGCGACGGGGCGCTGGCCTTTTTTGCCGCCTTTGTATTCCATGCTGACCAGACGCGGCAGACGCGCGCTGCCCTGTCCGACCGCAAGAATCGCACCCATGCCGAGTTTTTTCATGTCTTTGTCGGTCAGAATTTTGACCTCGATCCCGAGCGGCGCGAGTTCTTTTTTGATGATCGCGGCAAAGCTTTCGGGGTAGAGCACGTTCGGCACTTCGGAGACCAGATCACGCGTCAGGAAAGCGCCTTCGGCAACTTTCTGTGCGGCACTGAAGGTCTTGCGTGTCTTGGCCGCATCCTTGACGGTCAGCTGCACGGTTTTCAGCGTCGGCTTTTTGTCCTTCGGCTCTTTGGTCAGATATTTATCGAAGCGGTAGGTGTTCAAAAGTGCGCCAAGCGCCAGATGCGCCGCCGCGGCATCCGCGCCGATTTTCGAAGCCTTGGCTTCTTCTTCGGGGAAACTGACATCCGCAGTGGCGGCTTTGCGCGTGTTCAGCTGCGCGGCCAGTGTGCTGCCGATTTTTTCAAAGCAGAGCGTGCCCAGATCGGACGGTTTGCCCAGACCGGCCACGATGATGTGTTTTGCGCTGATACCATCCGGCCCCGGAATAGCCAGCATCTGCGCCTTTTTGCCGCTGAAATCGGCGGCGGCCACAGCGCGTTTGATTGCGCCTTTGGTTTTGGAATCCAGATCGCGCGCACCGGCCGTCAGCTTGGCGCCGTTCTTGCCGTCTTCGGTGGCAAAAACCACCCGTGTATCGGCGTTTTTGGCGGGTTTCTGGTCGAAAACAATCTTGGCGGGAGTGGATGTCATGGCGGCTATTTTTCTTTCTTTTTGAGGCGGGAGAAGGTAAAAACAAAGCATGCAGACAGCGCGCCGCAAATGCGGGCGCTCCGCAACCATGAAGATCATAATAGGGCGACAGGCGTTACGCCACCCCCGGATGCAACGCCGATGCTGACCACGCGGTATCTTTTCAAAAATCTTTTTTCCGTAACGGTATTTGTGGCCGTTACGCTGGCTTTGGTTATCTGGCTGAGCCAGTCTTTGCGGCTTTTGGAGCTGGTCGCCAATTCGGATGCGCCGCCGGGTCTTTTTCTGAAACTGATTGCGCTGACCTTGCCGCGCTTCCTTGAGGTGATCCTGCCGCTCGCGCTGGTGACCGGTATCCTCTTCACCTATAATAAAATGATTATGGATAACGAACTGGTCGTCATGCGTGCCTGCGGGTTTGACCAGTTCACGCTGGCGCGGCCCGCGCTGGTTCTGTGTGCCGCTTTTATGGTGATATTAATCGCCATCACCAGCTTTATCTCGCCCCTCAGCCACGGCGAGATGAAAAAACTGCGCCGCGAGATCAAGGCGCAGTATTCGGCGTTCTTGCTGCGCGAGGGTGTTTTCAACACCTTCAGCAATGACCTGACGGTTTATGTGCGCCAGCGCGATGCGGCGGGTGATTTGCTGGGCCTGATGATCCACGACCGCCGCGATGCTGACAAACCGCCGGTCACGGTCACCGCCAAGCGCGGCCGGATTTTTATGAACGGCGATGAGCCGAACATCCTTGTCTATGACGGTATGCGCCAGCAAATGGATCCGCAAAACGGTGTTGTCTCGCGCCTGTTCTTTTCACGCTATACCATCGAGATCAAAGGGCTGGAGGGGGAGACGCAGGAGCGCTGGCGCGAAGCAAGCGAGCGCACCCTGCCCGAACTGCTGCGCCCCGATCCGCAGGACAAACGTGACCAGCGTTTCAAAGACGCGTTTCTTGTCGAAGCGCATCTGCGTTTGCTGGCACCGTTCAACGCACTTGCCTTTACGCTGATATCGCTGGCCTGCATCCTGCTGGGTCCGTTCAACCGCCGCGGACAAAGCCGCAAGGTTCTGGCCGCTGTTATTATTGTGATTGCCCTGCAGACTGCGGAAATGACGCTGGGCAGCGCTGCAAAAAAACAGCCGCTGCTGCTGCCCGCCCTTTATGCGATTACGTTTATCCCCATATTTGTTGCGGCATTTTTGATGCATCTGCGCGGGGAGCAATGGCTGATGGCCTTCTTGCGTAAATGGCGGCGTTCACCCGCACCCGCCACCGAAGGATTGGCCGCATGACCGCAAGCGCAACCCTTTTCCGCTATATCCTGCGTCATTTTTTGGCGAATTTTGGCGCGCTGGTGATGATTCTGTTCGGGCTTGTTTTTATTTTTGATGTGATCGAACTGATGCGGCGCGCGGCAGGGGCGCAAGATATATCGATCAACGCCATTCTGATGATGGCCGCGTTGAAACTGCCCGAAGTCGGACAGAAGGTCATTCCCTTCGCCGTGCTGTTTGGTGCGATCTATACCTGCTGGAAACTCAACAAAACATCTGAACTGGTTGTGATGCGTGCCGCCGGCATTTCGGCATGGCAGTTTCTGAGCCCGATGATTTTGGGTGCCTTCCTGATCGGCATCACCGTCACAACAGCGGTCAATCCGGCCAGCGCCATCATGCTTGAAAAATTCGAGCGGATGGAAAGCAACTATTTCAACACATCATCCAATCTGGTCACAGTATCGCGCGCCGGCATCTGGCTGCGTCAGCCGGCCGAAGACGGCTATGCCCTGTTCCATGCCAGCAGCTTTGACCAGCAGCATTGGCGCATGCAGGATGTGATTGTGTTCTTTTTTGACCGCGGCGACACTTTCCAGAAAAGGGTCGATAGCCCCCGTGCACGCCTGGATGACGGCTTCTGGGAACTCGCCGAGGCGCGGATCAATACGGCCGAGGGCGCCCGCACGGTCGATATCGTTCAGCTGCCGACGGAGCTGACGGCGCGGCAAATCGAAGAATCTTTCGCCAATCCGGAAACCATATCGTTTTGGAGAATTCCCGAATATTTGCGCATTATGACAGAAGCGGGGTTTTCGGGCACACGGCTGGCGATTCACTTCCAGTCTCTGCTGGCGTTGCCTTTCCTGCTGGCGGCCATGGTGCTGCTGGCTGCGACATTTTCGCTACGCCCGCAAAGATTCGGGGGTACAGGGGCCATGATAGGCCTTGGCGTAGGCGTTGGTTTCTTTATATTCTTCATGGAATCTATTCTTCAAGCTTTCGGCATTTCGCAGAAAATTCCTGTGTATCTGGCGGCCTGGACACCTGCCATCGTCAGTTTGCTTATGGGCGCCTCGGCTCTTTTGCACATGGAAGATGGCTGACAATTAAGAATTGAGTAATTATAAACAGTTAAAGTAAGACAACGGTTCCGTCAGAGAGACATTCATGCCCCAGAACAAAAGCTTCCTCGCCAAAACCGCCTCCAAATCCCTCGCTATGGTCATGTGCGCCTTTCTTATGGCCGCCACAACCGGCTGCAGCAGCGCAAAGAGCGAGCTGCATTCCAGCGCTGTCTATGACCCGCTGGAGCCGCTGAACCGCGGTGTCTTTGCCTTTAACAACGCGCTTGACCGCGCGCTGATCGAACCCGCTGCAAAGGTTTATAATTTTCTGACCCCCGACTTCTTCCGCGCCGGCGTGCAGAATTTCATGCGGAACCTTCGCAGCCCCCTGATCGTTGCTAATAATGTGTTGCAAGGCGATTTCAAAGGCGCAGGCGTGGCCACAGCGCGTTTCGTCATGAATACCGTCGGCGGTGTTGGCGGTCTTTTTGATATGGCGGGCGCAAACGGTTTGCCGTACGAGCCTGAAGATTTCGGCCAGACACTGGCTGTCTGGGGCTTTGGCGAAGGCTTTTATCTGGTCTTGCCGGTTCTGGGCCCTTCGTCGCTGCGTGATGGCGCCGGCCTTGCCGTTGATACCTTTGCGGATCCGGTCAGGCTCTACGCCTTCAACCGCAACGAGGAGTGGATTTACTACACGCGCAGTGCCGTCGAGGGTCTCGACAACCGCGCGCGGCTGGTCGGCGCGGTACGTGATATGCGTCGCAACAGCCTTGATTACTACGCTGCAGTACGCAGTGCCTATACGCAGAAACGCCGCTCTTTGGTGCGCGACATCAACCCCGATGCACCCAACAAGCCGCAGGCGGTTCAATACTATGATGAGGGCTGGGAATAATTCCGCAGCTTCTGTACCAACGACACAAGGAACTGAACGGACATGATTTCACTCTCCCTGACCCGCCGCGTGATGATGCTTGGTATGGCCTTGGCCGTACTTCTGCCTGCCGCTGCTGCCATGGCCGAGAAGAAGACCGATGCCACCATCAGCTTTGTGCAGAAAATGGGCGATGCCGCCCTGACCGAACTCACCGACAAAGATCTGAACGGGGCGGAACGCCAGAAACGCGTGCGCGATCTTTTGCGCAAAAACTTTGATGTACAGACCATCGGCCGTTTTGCGCTGGGCACCCACTGGCGCACCGCCACCGAAGCGGAGCGCAAAGAATATCTGACCTTGTTCGAAGACATGATTGTGCGCACCTATGCCCAGCGTTTCGGCGAATATTCCGGCCAAACTTTTAAGGTCAATGGTGCACGCGCGCTCAACGACCGCGACAGCATTGTGACCAGCCAGGTCATCCAGCAGGGCGGCCCGCCGATCGCCATCGAATGGCGCGTGCGCAACAGCGGCGGCCAGATGAAAGTTATCGATGTTTTCATCGAAAACGTCAGCATGGCGATTACGCAGAGATCGGACTTTGATGCCGTCATCCAGCGCGGCGGCGGCAAGGTCGAAAGCCTGCTTGTCAGCCTGCGCGGCCGTAAAAAATAATCCTTGGCCACCCCTCGGCAAACAAAAAACCCGCCATGTTCTGGCGGGTTTTTTGCTGGGTTTTTTTGTGTGCCGCAAAGCCGTTACGAAGCACGGCGGAGCGGTTTGTATTTGATGCGATGCGGCTGGTCGGCATCTTCGCCGAAGCGTTTTTTGCGGTCTTTTTCGTAGTCTTCGTAGTTGCCTTCGAAGAACACCACCTGGCTGTCACCTTCAAACGCCAGAATATGCGTGGCAAGACGGTCAAGGAACCAGCGGTCGTGCGAAATAACCACCGCGCAGCCGGCATAATTTTCAAGTGCGTCCTCCAGCGCGCCCAGCGTTTCGGTATCAAGGTCGTTGGTCGGCTCGTCAAGCAGCAGCAGGTTGGCTGGTGTTTTCATCATCCGCGCCATATGCACGCGGTTGCGCTCGCCGCCCGACAGCACGCCGACTTTTTTCTGCTGGTCCGGCCCGCGGAAGCCGAAGGAGCCGCAATAGGCGCGGCTGGGCATTTCGCGTTTGCCGAGGGCGAGGATATCATTGCCTTCGGAAATTTCTTCCCAGACCGTCTTGTTGCCGTCCAGTGAATCGCGGCTCTGGTTGACGTAGCCCATGACGACACTGTCGCTGACGGTTACTTTGCCGGTATCGGGCGTTTCTTCGCCGGTAATCATACGGAACAGCGTTGTTTTACCGGCGCCGTTCGGGCCGATCACACCGACGATACCGCCCGGCGGCAGTTTAAACGTCAGGTTTTCGATCAGCAGACGATCATCATATCCCTTGGATACGTTTTCAAATTCCACAACATTCTGACCCAGACGCGGCGGCACCGGAATAACGATCTGCGAGGTGCGCGTCTTCTCGAACTTTTGGCTTTCGGCCAGCAAATCCTCGTAAGCCGTGATACGCGCTTTGGATTTTGCCTGCCGCGCCTTGGGCGACTGACGCACCCATTCCAGCTCGCGTGACAGGGTTTTTTCGCGGGCTTCCTGCTCGCGGCCTTCCTGCGCCAGACGTTTGGATTTGTTGTCGAGATATTCGGTATAGTTGCCCTCGTAGGGAATGCCGCGGCCGCGATCCAGCTCCAAAATCCAGCCGGTGACGTTATCCAAAAAGTAGCGGTCGTGCGTAACCATGACAACCGTGCCTTTGTAATCCAGCAGGTGACGCTGCAGCCATGCCACCGATTCAGCATCCAAGTGGTTGGTCGGTTCATCGAGCAGCAGCAGGTCGGGCTTTTCCAGCAGCAGGCGGCACAGTGCCACGCGGCGTTTTTCACCGCCCGACAGGTTGGTCACGGCAGAATCCGCCGGCGGGCAGCGCAGCGCATCCATGGCGATTTCAACCGTGCGTTCGATATTCCAGCCGTCGGCTGCGTCGATGATTTCCTGCAGCTCCGCCTGACGCGCCATCAGCGCGTCAAAATCGGCGTCTTCTTCGGAAAATTTTGCGGTGATTGCATCAAATTCATCCCGCGCGGCTTTGACTTCGCCCAGTGCCTCCAGCACGTTTTCCATGACGGTCTTGCTGGCATCCAGATGCGGCTCCTGCGGCAGATAGCCCACGCGCGCGCCTTCGGCCGACCAGGCCTCGCCCTGAAAATCCTTTTCGATACCGGCCATGATCTTGAGCAAGGTCGATTTACCCGAACCGTTCGGGCCCAGCACGCCGATTTTCACCCCGGGCAAAAAGCTCAGGTAAATATTCTCCAGCACCTTTTTCCCGCCCTGATAGGTCTTGGACAGGTCTTTCATCACATAAACATACTGGTAACTTGCCATCTTATTGTTTTCCTTCAATTATTTGGCATCAAAAAGACCTGTCCAGAAACTGTCCAGACCGCCAGAATCGTGCTGAAAGCATTTATAAGTGAAAAACGCTGATTTTTCAAGGGAATGGGGCTATTTACCACGAAGACGGGCTTTTTGATTGATTTCAGAGATAAATGACCGAGTTTCGAGACTGGCATGGATGGTTTATCCTGTTGATTTTATTTGGTAAATTTTCTTACTTTGTAAAAGTGTGTAAGAAAATGTGTAAGTTTTTAAGTGTGTTCAGCCTTAAGATGTAATTTTTTCTACTCTATACATGTTATGCCCCTTCTATAAGAAAGGTGCGGTTTGAACAAATCGGAACAAGTATGGAAAAAATCGGTTATATTCAAAATTATCTAAACAGAATTAAAGGCACGTGACAGGCTTTAATCAAACTTGTTGTGGTGCTGCCCAGCAACATGCCGCGCATAACAGAGTGGCTATAAGATCCCGTTAAAAGAAGGTCGATCTCATGTTCTGTCACATACCCGGAAACGGCCTGATCTATCTGGTCAGCTTTGATATTGCTGTGGTTTACATCAAAGCCTGCGGTAGTCAATTCGGATAAAGCTTCGCTTGCATCAATATGTTGACTTTGTTCAACGGTCACCAGATGGCATTCCAATCCCTTGAGTAGCGACGACTGTACTGCAAAGGTGACAGCTTTGCGGGCATTTTCTTTACCATCATAAGAGATTAAAAAACGCTTGATCGGGCGCATAAAGCGCGAAGCGACAAACAGCGGTTTGTGGATAAGCCGTGCAACTTTCTCTAGGTTCGAGCCAACAAATTCAGACAGCATATTGGCCTGCTCGCCACGCTTGCCGATAAAGATCATATCGACATCTGCTTCCAGTTCCCGCACGGTTTCTGACAGGCTGCCGCGCCTGTGAATAATGTTGACGTTCTCTATCCCCTCAGCTTTCAGAACCTTTTCGCCATGGGCCAGAATAATGCGGCCTTTTTGCTGGTCAAGCTTGCCGCGCTCTTCATCAACTTTGGTGAGCTCATCCATCAGCGAACTACGTGCATAGATACCAATAGCGCCCGTGTGGTCATCACCAGCAGCCTGATAATCGGATGTGCGGCGCAAGACATGCAAAAGATCAACCTCCGCACCCAGACGCTTCGCCGCCCAAGCAGCATTTGTGCAAATATTGTCGGCATACATGGAACCATCGATGCAAACTAGAATTTTTGTCATGATTGCTCCCTTTAATGCTTGAGCATGAGTTCGAGTGCATCAGGCTTGTCATGTATAGCCAGCCTGTCAACGAGCGTCGTGCTTGCTTCATTCATGCCAATCAGCTTCACGTCAGTCCCTTCACGACGGAACTTCAGAACTACTCTATCGAGCGCGCCCACTGCCGACAAGTCCCAAAAATGGGCTTGTTTCACGTCGATCGTCACATTCTCCACGACTTCCTTAAAATCAAAAGCCTCGGCGAACCTGTCAGATGACGCAAAAAACACCTGACCTTCCACGGTATAAATCCGGTGCAATTTATCTTCGGACAATTCCGACCGGATGCGCATCAACTGCGCCACCTTACGTGCAAAGAACAATGCGCTCATTAACACGCCGACAAAGACGCCGATGGCGAGATCGTGCGTGATGACAACCACTGCAACCGTGACGATCATAATAAGGCTTGCGCTTTTAGGATGTGTTTTGAGGTTTTTAATGGAGGTCCAGCTGAATGTTCCGATCGAGACCATAATCATCACAGCGACCAATGCCGCCATCGGTATCTGGCTAACCCATTTACCCATTACAAGGATAAGAAAGAGCAAAAAGAGCCCCGCGAAGAGTGTTGATAAACGGCCGCGCCCGCCGGATTTCACGTTAATGACCGACTGGCCGATCATCGCACATCCGGCCATGCCGCCAAAGAAACCCGTAATAATATTCGCAATACCCTGGCCTTTGCATTCACGGTTCTTGTTGCTCTGTGTATCTGTCAGATCATCAATGATCGTTGCGGTCATCAGGGATTCAAGCAAGCCGATAGCCGTGAGTGTCAGGGAATAAGGCATAATTATCAGCAGTGTTTCAAGACTGAGCGGAATATCCGGCAGCAGGAAGACAGGCAGCGAGTCCGGCAATGCGCCCATATCCCCCACTGTTCTCAAATCAAGGTCCAAGACCATGCTCAAGACTGTTAGCGCAACAATACAAATCAAAGGCGACGGAACAGCTTTGGTAAAGCGTGGCAGAATGTAGATAATACCCAATCCCAGCGCGACCATGGCGTACATGGTCACCCCCACGCCCTTGAATTCAGGCAGTTGCGCCATAAAAATTAGAATAGCCAGCGCATTAACAAAGCCCGTCACCACAGAGCGTGATACAAACCGCATCAGGCTGCCGAGCTTAAACACGCCTGCGAAGATTTGCAAAATGCCAGTCAGAATCGTTGCCGCCAGAAGGTATTCAAGACCATGGTCCTTGACCAGTGTCACCATGGCCAAAGCCATTGCTCCCGTGGCCGCCGAAATCATAGCGGGGCGTCCCCCGGCAAAGGCAATCACAACAGAAATACAAAAAGATGCGTAAAGACCGACTTTGGGATCAACACCCGCAATAATGGAAAAAGCAATCGCTTCCGGGATGAGCGCCAGCGCGACGACGATGCCGGCCAGAAGGTCATTGCGAACATTTCCAAACCAATGCTGTTTGAAATAGGAAATAGATGAAGCCACCATTGAAAGAACGGGTTCCTTAAAATCGTTGATGTTCTGAGCCAAGTATTGAGAGGGTCAACGAATTTTCTACTTCGCGAGGTCTGTCGGCACTTGATTGTTACTGAACGGTTTAACAAAGATTATGGATCAGAAGCAATCTATTTTTTTGTGCAGCGCAAAAAATACGGCCTCAAAGCTTGTTAAATGAAATAATGTCTGCGCTTTTTTCCAAAAAGAGAAATTTTATGATAAAAGACGTTTTATCTCGTGGCGTCTTGATGTTGCACCCGATTCTTTTCCTGACATAACAAGAAAAATTATTGTATTTTCTGGTTCTTATGCTTATAAGCAAGACATGAATTTGAATGTTGCGCGGCCATAAGAACTTTCAGACGTATCCGCTGTTTTTAGCGGATCTTTGTGTTGTCTGAAATTCTAGTTCATAGCCGTAAATATGTCATATATCTCCCGCCGCACTTTTGCAATTATCTCCCACCCTGATGCAGGAAAAACCACGCTCACTGAAAAGCTGTTGCTTTTTGGAGGAGCTATCCGATTAGCCGGACATGTAAAAGCAAAGAAAAATAAAACATTTGCTCAATCTGACTGGATGGAAATTGAGCAAGCGCGAGGCATATCCGTCACAACCTCTGTGATGACATTCGACTATGACGATGTATGTTTTAATTTGCTAGACACACCGGGGCACCAAGATTTTTCCGAAGATACCTACCGAACGCTAACAGCCGTCGACAGTGCAGTCATGGTTATTGATGCCGCAAAGGGCATAGAAAACCAGACACGGAAGCTTTTTGAAGTCTGTCGTTTGCGTGATGTGCCGATTATAACTTTCATCAATAAAATGGATCGGGAGGCTCGCGACCCTTTTGAGCTGTTGGATGAAATTTCTAATGCGCTTGCCTTAGATGTTACCCCCGTTACATGGCCAGTAGGTATGGGGCATGATTTTAGAGGTTGTTATGACATCATCCACGACAGAATGATCGTATTTGAAGATAACCCGAAAGACACTTTACCGCAAACAATGCAATGCACGGGACTAGATGATCCGAGACTTAGAGATTTTATTAGCTTTGAACAACATGAAAAACTTAAAGAGGAGGTTAGTCTAGTAAAGATCGCCTGCTCTAAGTTTGATCTGGAAGCGTACCGTGAAGGATATTTAACGCCGGTATTTTTTGGAAGCGCTCTCAAAAACTTTGGTGTTAGTGATCTGATTGAAGGATTAAAAGCATACGCGCCTCCGCCTAGGCCGCAAAAGTCTAGTATGCGTGAGATACAGCCGTCTGAGGATAAGGTAAGTGGATTTGTATTCAAGGTGCAGGGAAATATGGATCCCAATCACCGTGACAGGGTTGCCTTTTTCAGAGTGTGTTCGGGTACCTTTAAAAGGGGGATGAGACTTTTTCAACCTAGAACGGCCAAGTCTATCAGCATCCATAGCCCCATTTTCTTTTTTGCTCAAGGGCGCGAGCTTGCAGAGGAGGCAATAGCTGGAGATATTATTGGCCTTCCCAATCATGGCACTTTGCGTGTGGGGGATACCCTTACAGAAGGAGAGAATCTGGCTTATACAGGGATTCCTAATTTTGCACCGGAAATTCTGCGCAGGAGTCGACTTGCGGATCCGATGAAGGCCAAGCATCTTCAGCGTGCTTTGGATGATATGGCAGAGGAAGGTGTGGTTCAGGTTTTTAAACCTATGTTCGGATCGGACTGGGTTATCGGGGTTGTGGGCGCTTTACAAATAGACGTACTCACAAGCCGTCTTGCAGCAGAATATAACCTTGCTGTCACTTTCGAGCAGACACCCTACTTTACAGCCCGATGGGTAGATGCAGAGAACAAAAATAAAATCGACTCATTTATTGACAGGCACCGGCCTTCCTTAGCGGAGGATCGAGATGGCGGCATTGTGGTTCTTGCACGTAACGGATGGGAACTGAATAAATTTCAAGAAGACTGGCCAGACTTGTCATTTAGTGCAACAAGGGAGAGAGGACAAACGCAGTCATAACTTTTAAGAATATGGGCGAAGTGATGACATCATTAGAAGAATATAAAAAAAGACTATTAAATATGAAAGAAAACGCGATTAAGTCTGTGGAGACATCAAAAAATAATGCCGCGCCGCCGGAGCTAGATCAAACGGCTGTTGGAAGATTGTCTCGCATGGATGCATTGCAGCAGCAGCAAATGGCTCTTTCGAATAAAAGGCGAAATGAAATGATGATATATAAAGTCGATCAGGCTTTATTGCGCATCGAAAACGGTGATTACGGATTCTGCATAAAATGTGACGAGCCTATAAACCCTAAAAGGCTAGATCTGGATCCCACAACATTATCGTGCATTAAATGCGCTGAAGGAGATAAATGATATGAAGTATATGCCATCAAACAAAGGATTTCTTGGTATTGACAAGGCTGAAGCTCAATTGATCGAAAAGCCAAAAGCAGAAATTATTCCTTTTGGATTAGAGACCTCTGTGTCGTATGGCGGCGGTACGGCAAAAGGCCCACAAGCTATGCTAAAAGCAAGTCACCAAGTCGAACTTTTTGATGATGAGTTTTGGTGTGAACCAGTACGTAAATATGGTGTCATAACGGCACGAGAGCCTAAAGTTTCACGAAACTTGCCCAAAGCTCTCAGTCAGCTTGAAAAAATGGTAGAAAACGCATTAAAAGCCGAAAGATTTCCTTTGGTGTTTGGCGGAGAACATTCAATCACTGCCGCTGCAATCCGGCCTTTTGCCGCTAGATTTAAAGACTTAGTTGTTCTGCATTTAGACGCACATGCGGATTTGCGAGATGGGTACCAAGGGCAGTATTTTTCCCATGCCTCTGCCATCCGACGTGTTTTGGATTATAAGAACATCAAGGTAGTTTCTTTCGGTATTAGGAATATTTCAGAAACAGAAATACCGTTTCTTGAAAAGAACCGGCATAGAATAAAAATTTTTTGGGCAAGAGAAAAAGAACAATGGCACTTAAAGGAAGCTTTGCAATGGATGAAAGGGAAGCCTGTTTATATCACTTTTGACTTAGATGGGTTTGATGCAAGCCTCATGCCCGCAACGGGAACTCCCGAACCAGGCGGTCTATTTTGGGACGATGCCATGAAAATTATTCGGGAGGTTGCAAAAGTGTCCCGTTATGTCGGAGGAGATATAAATGAGCTGGCACCTAAACCAACCATGCACGGATGCGATTTTATTGCTGCAAAGCTTGCTTACAAAATACTCAATTATACATTTATGTTGAGCCATAGGAATCTCAAGAGAAAATGACCAAAATAGAGCCCATCAATACAGATAACCTGATTATCAGGTGTCTTAGAATTAATCCGGAGGCGACTATAGAGAGGATCTGTGCAATGGCTCCCGAATTACGAAATATGGATAAGGCGAGATTGGAGCAGAAAATTGAATACTTCAGGGGAAAGATTAAAAAGGGGAAGTGGTTTTAAAGAGACTTTTGACATCTGACCTTCTCCCGATAAAGAAGTCTATGGTGGCGTCCAGTGTCTATACAGTGTGTTAGAAAACATGAGTGTTGCCTCGTGCATGTATTTTTTAAATGAAGAAAGAGTATCAAATGATAAAAGATAAAACTGTCGAGACAAAAAATTTGTTTATTCAAGTTTCAGGGGCAGGGATGCCTGAAGTAGACGGGCTTTATATTCCATCCAAAGCGCCTCCCGCGAAGTCAGAATCTGGTACATTGTCGAGCCTTGGGTATTGGAATGGCAAAATGGCATGGGATCGCGCCGACGGAAAATCCGTGCGCAGCCCTGCGCTTTCATACTCAAATAGCTACAAAGCATGGCGCATTTGCCGCCTTGATGGTCACCTTGCGTACGAGATCACCTGTGACGATGAACTGCCTCCCACGGACAAAGTATGGAATGTGTATAAAATGGGTCTTGCTCCTGCTCCTAAAGTCGAAATTCATTATTTTGATCCAAGGCAGTCTTGCCCCAAGCCGCATATTGTCTTTGTGCTTGGTGGCCCTGGTGCGGGCAAGGGGACAATGTGCGAGCTCGCCGAGGTTCAGTTAGGCTGGACACATTTATCTACGGGGGTTTTGTTGCGTGCCGAACAAGAATCTGGAGTTTCGACGACTAAAATAATCAAGGAATATATCGAAGCCGGTAAACTAGTGCCTAATGAAATTGTTGTCCGGCTGCTTAAAGAAGCCATGGAGCGTGTGATGCGCACGACAGGAAAGAAAAATTTTCTGATTGACGGATTCCCGCGCTCTTTATCGAATTTGGAAGCTTGGCATCAAGTTTTTGGGCGAGAAGAGGTGCTTCCCAAAATGCTCTATTTTGAATGCCCTTTTGATGTTCTTGAAAAACGCATTTTAGGGCGTGCAAAGTTTTCTGGTCGTAGCGATGATAACATCGAAAGTATGAAGTTAAGATTTGATACTTTTAAAACGGAAACTTTGCCAACGGTTGCGTATTTTAAAGAGAAAAATAAATGTGTTGAACTTGACACAAGCCAAGATAGGACAGCCGTTTATGATCTGGTGCGCCAGCAACTCTCGGAATACACGGATGATAATTTGATGGAGGCGCAGCTTACAGAAAAGGCGGAGATTCTTCTGGGGATCAGGCCTTATCCCAAAAAGGCTTAAATCCATCTTTAAAGAAAGTTATACGGTTTGCGATGCGTAAAAATAAACGGGATCTTGTGTAAAAGCGGACAATTATTCCTGTGAACTGCTTTGATATGCTACCGAGCTTTATTTTTCAACGGCGTATTTTTTTCTGAAATCTTTTACTGCGTTTAATACAGCATTTTCGGGCGTCGTTCCCGAATGCATAATTCCTGTATTAAACCGGCTTGGTCTTTCAGCGCCTGACACCGCAAAGACTTCTGCTATATATGGAGGGCTGTCTATGTTGACCTGTATAAAGGGCTCTTTTACCGTACGTTTAGACATGTTTTATCTCATTTGTTTCATGTTAGTGTTGGAGGAGAGGCAGTATCACTTCATTGTCGAAAGAGAGAGACGCTTATTTAAATTCTTGCGGACTTTAGAGCCTCAACGACTTGCGGGCGTACTGACCATACCCAAAGCTCCTCGCTTCTTGTTTCAACTGGTACAGCCACGGCTTCGAAAACCTTGAGTTTGGCAGGCAGGTTTTTAGCTTCCGGTTTGAATCCCGTGTATGAAGATAGTTGCCTTGCCATTTTCGTACAAAGCATATCCGCCTCTTCAAGTGAGGTGCAGTCCAAGTCGTATATTAAATCTTTAATGCAAACCAGACTGTTGTTCTTCTCAGCGTGAAATTTAATCACCCGTGCGACTTGTTTTGAGGCACTGTCTTTCAAACATTCAAAAGCTTCTCCATATTCTGGGGCTGAGGGTACACCATGATCATCGCGTCTCTTTTGAAGGTCTTTGATATGCTGGTCAATGTGTATCTTTATTTCTTGAGTAACGCTCGGCTCATCTGATCCGCTAAGACTGGCAATCAGGCGAGAGCCGTTGTCAGTATATGCATTTGCCAGATATTGGTCATCTTTGAAGCCGGAAATGATCCTGTATTTTTTGTAAACATAGTTCTTCCGGCCAGAAATACTTTCCTTCGCTTTTTCTTTTGGTTTTTTCATCTCGCTGATGCTTCCTTTGTCTTGCTGCTTTCTGTCTTTAAGAACGCAGTGAATTGCTTCCAGAATAGATGGCTTGTCTATATTATCTAGTTCAGGAGAGGTTCTCGCAACTTTGTATATTTCGTCCAAAGAAGCTTCTGGAGTCATTTGAATGATCCAAGAAGCGATACCCTTTATATCTCTCTGTTCTTTACTCAAGGTTCTCTCCATCTTCTCTCTCGGGCGCTTGCTCATACTTTTGAATACCTAAGGTTTTATATACGTGGCTCACATCCAAAAGGCTGGCAATATGCCCTATATTTGCCTTTTCACGATCACGTAAAAGAATATTTTTTGCTTCTTCAACTTGCCAGAGTATTTCTCGTAGGACGTGTTCGAGCGTCTTTTCAGAAGAGCGGCTATCTGCATCAGAGGAAGGCTTCATATGTAGTATTTCTCCTTATATGGCTTCTTTCTGAGGTGCATCAAGAAGGGCTTTGATCGATAGTTTTATTTTCCCGCGATCGTCCATGCCTATACACTTGACACGAACCTTTTCGCCCTCTTGCAAGGCATCGTTTACGTTCGAGAGTCGTGTATGTGAAATCTCCGAAATATGCACAAGACCATCTGTTTTGGGCAGGATGTTAATAAAGGCCCCAAACTCGACAATCTTGACAACCGTCCCATCGTAAACAGTTCCAATCTCTGGTGAAGCGGTCAACCCGCTAATCCATTTCACGGCATTTTGAATGGATTCGGCATTCACTGCAGAAACCTGCACTGTACCATCGTCTTCAATATCAACTTTTGCACCTGTTTTTTCGACAATCTCGCGGATAACCGAGCCGCCAGATCCAATGACATCACGTATTTTGTCTTTCGGGATCTGAATTGTGACAATTTGCGGTGCATTTACTGTTCAGGCTCTCACGCGAAGACGACAGGGCTTTTTGCATTTCCCCCAGAATATGCAAGCGTCCTTCTTTTGCTTGGGCAAGCGCTATCTTCATAATCTCTTCTGTAACGGAAGTGATTTTGATGTCCATTTGCAAAGCCGTCACGCCTTGCTCCGTCCCTGCGACTTTAAAATCCATGTCGCCCAAGTAGTCTTCATCACCTAAAATATCTGACAATACAGCAAAATCGGTACCCTGCTTGATTAAGCCCATTGCAATACCCGCGACGGGGCGCACGAGTGGCACACCAGCATCCATCAATGCGAGCGATGTACCGCAAACGGTAGCCATCGAAGATGAGCCATTAGACTCCGTGATTTCAGAAACAACACGCAAGGTGTAGGGAAATTTTTCTTTTTCAGGTAAAAGGGGATGTATAGCCCGCCAAGCTAGTTTCCCGTGACCGATCTCTCTGCGCCCTGTTCCCATGAAGCGACTAGTTTCGCCGACTGAATAGGCAGGGAAGTTGTAGTGCAGCATGAAGCGCTCATGCATTTTGCCATCAAGCCCGTCAATAAACTGCTCATCGTCGCCCGTACCAAGAGTTGCAACAACAAGGGCTTGTGTCTCGCCGCGCGTAAAAAGAGCAGAGCCATGTACACGAGGTAATATCCCCACTTCGGATATAATTGGTCGAATTGTTTTTGTGTCACGGTCATCAATTCGAATTCCCGTTTGAAGGATATTAGAGCGTACGATATTCGCCTCTATATCTTTACATATTGCCTCGATAAGCTGCTCTGTAACTTGTGAAGAATCGTTTTTAGCGACAAAAGCAGAGATGGCTTTTTGACGCGCCTCGGAAATTTTTGTCATGCGTTGTTGCTTGATCTTCAGCGCATAGGCTTCTTTAAGATCGTTTTCGATTAGAGCGCCTACTTTCTTTTCCAATTTTGCTTTATCGAAAGAAGCGGCGGGGGGAAGCATTGGTGCATTCCTTGCTGCTGCCGCTAACTCTGAAATTTGTTCAATAACCGGCTGGAAACCTCTCCAGCCAAACATAACAGCCTCCAGCATGATGTCTTCAGGCAGTTCTGCTGCTTCCGATTCTACCATCAAAACGCCTTCACGTGTTCCGGCGACGATCAAGTCCAGCTTACTGACGACCATTTCAGCCTTGGTGGGATTGAGCACGAATTTTCCATCTATATATCCTACCTGCGCTGCGCCGACAGGTCCCATAAACGGGGCACCGGAAAGAGACATTGCTGCCGATGCGCCAATTAAAGCGGGTATGGCAGGGTCATTTTGTGTGTCATATGAGAGAACGGTTGCAATGATCTGAACTTCATTCAAAAATTCCTTGGGAAACAAGGGACGAATGGGGCGATCTATAAGGCGAGAGATAAGCGTGTCGCGCTCTGTCGGTCTGCCTTCACGTTTAAAGAATCCGCCAGGTATTTTTCCTGCCGCATAGTATTTTTCTTGATAATGTACGGACAGAGGGAAAAAATTCTGCCCTTCCTGCATGCTTTTGGCGACGACGGCCGCTACAAGAACCGTCGTTTCTCCATAGTGAATAACGACAGCGCCATCCGCTTGTTTTGCTACTTTGCCTGTTTCAATAGTCAGCGTTTTATCGCCCCAGATAATTTCTTTTTTTTGAGTTTTAAACATTTAATTGTTTCCTTTTTTGTAGGTAGCCTCGGAATAGGCTACGCGCTGAATTTCAGATGGGTTTCCACAGGGCTTGTCTGTGATTGTTTTTTCCGCAAGCGCATTACGTGCCTCATTTGTTTCAAGGAATTCCGAGATTGCACGAAAATCCATGAATTGATTCTGCGTCAGAACAAAACTGCGCGCCTCTACCATACGCCAGAGCAGTTCACTGAGCGTTCGAGCTATTTTTCGTTTCTGTATCTTGCAGGTAGGCAAGAGAAACCGCCTTTTTAATAGGGCGTATCTGTGCATTTTAAATGCATACAAAATCCGCCACGTTTGAAAACCTCAAGCCATGATTGGCTAAAGGATCAAGCTTTTGAAAGCGGGGGAAGCAAGATACCAAAAACAATTGGGCGCTTGTGCCACCGGAACTTTCAAAAACTGTCCGGTTTGTTTTAGTTTGCTTTCCTAAATTTTAAGGGAAATTTTGACAATAATTTATACGAGAGGGCTTATTGTGTCAATCTTTTTAATGCGGACTTTTACTGTCAGTTTTTATTCATATATAAAAAATTATTTACTTTAGAGAAGCCGACTGCGGCCATGGCGTATGCGCAAGGGGGGTAACGGGGGGAATACCCCCGATTGAAATGTAATAACGGCAGATGTGTGCCTAACATATATCAGGGTAATAATATTACCCATGCTCTTGCTGACCCGCCCCCTATAATCCAGTCCAGATTTAGGTTAGTAGTTAACCAGAATTGGTCTTCACCCAATCTTCGGACCATCGGCTGAGAGAAAATCCAGCCTTGGATTGCTGCCCTGGCTAGCCAGGGCAGCAAATTCTGCGGGCGTTTTATTGCCAATCGCGGAATGAGGCCGT
>JBKBWZ010000005.1:0-153716 GCA_046314385.1 Alphaproteobacteria bacterium
GATTTTAAGTCCGTTGCGTATACCGTTCCGCCACGCCTGCTTGCGGGCGCGCTTTGGCGCCAGCATGTGCATGTTTTATGTTTCCAAGGCTAAAGACTTGAGCGGGCGGCGTCAAGCTTGGGGGTGAGGCGTCAGTTATGCGTCTGCGGCGGGGCGGTATTTTGCGCAGCGGCTTTTTTCTTCAGTTTGATGGCTTCGTACAGGCCGTTCACCCAGCAGGCAGGGCAGCCTTTGAAAAAATACAGCGCCCCTAGCATCAAAGCGACAAAACCGAGCGGGCTGTGCGGAAACAGGGCAAAAGACGCCCCCAACAGACTAAAGCCGGCGATACCGCGCCAGAGCGATAATTTAACGGGGCAGGATGCCATGCCTGTTGCCTCCTCTGTTCTGCGAAATGCCGCAGTGGTGATATTTTCATTTTAGCATTTACGTATATGAAAGGCAAATGCGAATAAATAGTATTTAGAATCAAGGCGTTAGAATTCCGCTCTTTTTTGGGCGCACAGACACTATATTATGGCCGGATCAAAACATGACCGAAGACACAGCACATACGACCGGTACGCCCGACCCCCAGACCACGCGCAGCGGCGCGGCGGTGATTGAAGCCTGCGTCAAAACCCTGCCCGGCAGCCCCGGCGTTTACCGCATGCTGAATGCGGCGGGCGAGCCGCTTTATGTCGGCAAGGCCAAGCATCTGAAAAAACGCGTGACGGCCTATACCCAGCCGCAAAAACAATCCGTGCGCATCCAGCGGATGATTGCCGCCACCGCCAGCATGGAATTTACAACCACGCATACGGAGGCTGAGGCGCTGCTGCTTGAAGCAAACCTCATCAAAAAGCTCAAGCCGCGTTATAATATTTTGCTGCGCGATGATAAATCATTTCCCTATATTCTCATCACCGGCGACCATGATTATCCGCAGGTCACCAAGCACCGCGGCGCGCGTGACCGCAAGGGCGAATTTTTTGGCCCTTTCGCATCCGGCTTTGCGGTGAATGAAACGCTGGCTGTTTTGCACAAGGCTTTTTTGCTGCGCAATTGTTCCGATCATATTTTTGCGCTGCGTACGCGCCCCTGTTTGCAATATCAGATCAAACGCTGTACTGCCCCCTGCGTCGCCAAGGTCACGCAAAGACAATATGCGGAACAAGTCGATATGGCGCGCCAATTTCTTGAAGGCCGCAGCCACGCCATACAGGAAGATTTCGCGGCGAAGATGCAGGACGCGAGCGAGCGGCTGGATTTTGAAGAAGCCGCCGCCTACCGTGACCGCATCCGCGCCCTGACACAGATACAAGCCGAACAGACCGTGAATATCGAAGGCATCGATAGCGCCGATGTTTTCGCCATCCACCGCGATGCCGGAGCATCCTGCGTGCAGGTGTTTTTCTTCCGCGCGGGGCAGAATTTTGGCAACCGCGCCTATTTCCCCCGCCATGAAAAGGATGAGGATTCAACCGCCATCCTTGCCGCCTTTATCGCGCAGTTTTATACCAACAAGCCGATTCCGCGCGAAATCATCGTCAACGGCGATGTAGAAGCGCAAAGCGTGATGGAGCAGGCGCTGCGCGAAAAAGCCGGATACAAGGTGACAATCCTCAAGCCGCAGCGCGGTGACCGGAAAACGCTTGTCGATATGGCGGCTAAGAACGCGCGCGAAGCCCTCGCCCGCCGCATGGCCGATGCACAGGCACAAGAAGCGATGTTTGAAAAACTGGCAGAAGTCTTTGGCATGGACAGCCCGCCCGAGCGTATCGAGGTCTATGATAACAGCCATATTTCCGGCAGCCACACACTAGGCGCCATGATTGTCGCCACGCCCGAAGGTCTGCAAAAAAACGCCTACCGCAAATTTAACGCCAAAGGCGAGATCAAAGGCGGCGACGATTACGCGATGATGCGCGAAATGCTGTCACGCCGTTTTCAATCGCTGCTGAAAGCCGAAGCCGAGGGCATGCCTGCCGTCTGGCCCGACCTGCTGCTGATTGACGGCGGACAAGGACAATTGAGCGCGGCACTGGAGGCGCTCACCGAACTGGGCATCGGCGATATATGCGTCGTCGCCATCGCCAAGGGACCTGACCGCAACGCCGGACGGGAGCGTTTTTTTATGCCCGGCCGCGACGCCTTCAGCCTGCCGCCGGATGATCCGGTTTTGTACTTCCTGCAGCGCCTGCGTGACGAGTCGCACCGATTCGCCATAACATCGCACCGCGCCCGCCGCAGCAAGGCCATCGGCGCCACACCGCTCGACAGCGTGGCCGGTATTGGCGCGCGGCGCAAAAAGGCGCTGCTTTTACACTTTGGTTCTGCAAAAGCGGTTGCCGAAGCAGGGGTGGCTGATTTACAAAAGGTGGCGGGTATCAGCAAAGCCGTGGCGGAGCGTATCTACGCCTTTTTCCACGACACGGATTCCTGACCAACAAGGCAAAAGAGAAAAAAATGTCCAAACCCAGCATCGTCTTCAACGTCCCCAATTTGCTGTGCTATTACCGGATTGTTATTATTCCGGTCATGGTCGGGCTTTTCTATTTCGACAATGCCGTGACGGCATGGCTCAATGTCTTTCTTTTTGCGCTGGCCGGCCTTTCGGATTTTCTTGACGGCAAGATTGCGCGCGCGACCGGGCAGACAACGCTGCTGGGGAAATTCCTCGACTCCTCGACCGACAAGATGCTGATCGGCGCGCTTTTGATGATGCTGGTCGCTTTTGACCGTCTCGATGGCGTCTGGATTATTCCTGCCATGATTATCTTCCTGCGTGAAATTCTGATTGCAGGCGTGCGCGAATTTATGGCGCTTTATAACGTCATCGTCCCGATTTCGAAAATGGGCAAATGGAAGATGACGATACAGATGTTTTTTATCGGCTTTCTTATTGCCGGCGAATACGGCGAGATGCTGATCCCCTATGCCTATGACATCGGCAAAATCGGTTTTCTTTTTGCAACCGTCATCACCGTGACCTCCGGCTATGACTATATGCGTCAGGCCTGGAAAACCATTCAGGAAATCGACGGCAAAGAAAAAACGTCCAACGCCACGAATATGTGACAGGTCACAGTGATTTGCGCCGCGCTTCGCGCCAGATCAGGAAAAGACCCGCACCGATGATGACCACCGCACCGATCATCGTGCGCTGGTCGGGCACTTCGCCGAAAAGGAAATAGCCCAAAAGCGCCCCCCAGACAATCTGCGTGTAGTGATACGGCGCCACCGTCGCCGCCGACGGCGCGGTCTGGAACCCGAAGGCAATGCACATCACGCCGATAGCCCCCAAAACACCCATCATCAGAAAAACACCCAGGTCATAAAGCGAAGGGGTGATGTAGTAGAAAGGCAAAAACGGCAAACAGGCCAGAATGCTGAAAGCCGAACCGGAGCAAATAATCATCGTGCGGCTTTCTTGCGGCCCCAGATGCCGCATCACAATCATCGAACAGGAATAGAAAAAGGCGCCCAGCAAGATTAAAATCGCCCACATATCAAACATGCCGCCGCCCGGCCTGAAGATATAAACGATCACAGCGAAGCAAAAAAGGATGACGGCGATTTTTTCCCGCTCCAGCTTTTCGCGCAAGAAAACGGCCGACAGAATAGCCACCCAAAAAGGGGACGTAAAAACCAGTGTATAAAAAGTGGTCAGCTGGATATGCGGCAAGGCCAGCGTGTTGATGATGGCGACCACAACCGATAAACCGGCACGGAAGAAGACCCACTTTGGCTGACGGATGACAAAAGCCGCACGCCCCTTGGTCACCGCACCGAAGATGCACATGAAAGCGATAATCACAAGACAGTTAAATGTGATGATCTGCGAGAAATGAAATTTCCCGGCGAGCACCTTGACGGCGGCATCGCCGATATTGAAATAGCCATAGGCCACACAGGTGGCCAGAATGGCGATCAGGGTTTGCTTACGACGGTCGGGTGTTCCTGCGGCGGAGAGATCCGGGGCTGACATTCTTTTTGTTCTTTTTAAGGGGCTTGATTACTTTGTTTTTCACACGCTCTTTTTTTTGCTTACCGCCGGCCGTTTTGGCGCCGGCTGCGGCTTTCGTCTTTGGCAAGGCCCCCACCTCCTGCAAGTTTTCAGGCCCGAAGGATTGCGGCAGCAAATCGGCCATCGCATGGGTCGCGCCGTGCCGGCCGTCTTTCCACATCGAATAAATCTGTGCATCCGGCACGCAAAATTCGCGCAGACGCTGGCGGCAATCCCCGCAAGGGGTGCAAAGGTACTGCATCGATGGCCCCACGACGACAACGGCGCGTATCTGCCGCTCGCCCGCCGTCACCATCGCCGAAATAGCGGATGCTTCGGCGCAGACACCTTTGTAATGTGCCACTTCGACATTGGCGCCCGCATAGACCTTGCCACTGCCCGCCACCAGCGCGACACCGACCGGATGGTTGGAATAAGGGCAATAGGCACGGTCACGCGCCGCCGCCGCAACCTTGGCAAGTGCGGCCAGTTTCTGCGGCGCCAGTTTTATACCGCCGCGCGTCATGCTGCAATCCTTTGCCGGATAATATCCCCCTCTTGCGCTGCCGCCGTGGAAACCGTCATAACGGTTTTCAGCGTCCGCGCCATTTTTTCAAAACTCTCTTCATCCCGCGCATGCACGGTGGCCAGCGGGCGGGCGCCCTTGCCGACCGCCTCCCCCAGTCCGGCAATATTCGTCAAGCCTACAGCATGATCAATATTGTCCGTCGGTTTGCTGCGGCCGCCGCCCAGCTCGACAATGCCAATACCGACGCCGCGCGCATCCACCGCTGTGACTTGTCCGTTTTTATCCGGAAACACATCGCGCACAATGGGTGCAGGCCGCATGAAGTTTTCCGGCGCATCGATAAATCCGGCAGGGCCGCCCAGCAGGGTCACCATGCGCTCAAACTGCGCTGCGGCTTTTCCGTTCCCCAAGACCTCGGCAATTTTTGCGCGGGCATCAAGCGTGTCTTTTGCCAGCTTGCCCAGCACCAGAAGCTCTGCGGTCAGCGCGGCGGTCACTTCGTAGAGGCGCGCATCAACATTGACACCCTTGAGGAAATCGACAGCTTCGATAACTTCCACCGCATTCCCGGCCGTGCGGCCAAGCACCTGGTTCATATCGGTCAAGAGCCCGACAGTGGGCAGACCTGCGCCATTGGCGACCTGCACAATGCTTTCGGCCAGCGCCTGTGCATCGCCGTAATCCTGCATAAAGGCACCGGTGCCGAATTTGACATCCATCACCAGCCCGTCCAGACCGGCGGCAAGTTTTTTTGACAAAATCGACGCCGTGATCAGATCGAGCGATTCAACCGTGCCGGTCACATCGCGGATGGCATAGATAATACGGTCAGCAGGCGCCAGATCGGGCGTGGCACCAATGATGGCGCAGCCCGCCTCGCGCACGGCTTTTTTAAAAAGGGTGATATCCGGCTGCGATACATATCCCGGAATAGCGTCCATCTTGTCGAGCGTGCCGCCGGTATGTCCAAGCCCGCGGCCCGACAGCATCGGCACAAAGGCACCGCAGGCGGCCAGAATCGGCGCAAGCATCAAGCTGACCTTGTCCCCCACGCCGCCGGTGGAATGTTTATCGAGAATCGGGCCGGGCAGGTTTTCGGCCTGCCACGACATCACCGTGCCCGAAGAAGCCATGGCGGATGTCAGGGCAACCCGCTCCTGCATATCCATCTTTTTCAGAAGAACGGCCATACAAAACGCAGCGACCTGACCTTCGCTGACACGGCTTTTTGTCACGCCGTCGATAAAGCTGCGAATATCGGCATCGGACAGTTTACCGCCGTCGCGTTTTTGACGAATGATTTCCTGTGGAAGCATGGCTGGCGCATCCTCACATTTTTAAAAACAATGCACGGTTTTAGTTGCATTTTTTTGCTAATAGACCAATATCATTATCCATGATTTCAAAGGTCTTTAACAACATCGAAAATCAAACGCGCCGCATACAACAGTTTTTCAAGCTGGAATCGGCCGGCGGCATCGTTTTGATTATCGCCGCCGCCCTTGCCATGATTATGGCCAATACAGGTATGGCGACGTTTTATGACCATTTGATCCACACCACTGTTGGTGTTTATTTTGGCGAATTCGATTTTTCCAAGCAGCTGCTGCACTGGATCAACGATGGCCTTATGGCGATTTTCTTTTTCCTTGTCGGGCTAGAAATCAAACGCGAGCTTCTGGGCGGCCAGTTATCGTCTAAGGAAAACGCGATTTTGCCAGCACTGGCTGCCGTGGGCGGCATGGCTGTGCCTGCGCTGGTTTATGTGTTCATCAACCGCGACCATCCCGAACTTCTGCATGGCTGGGCTATCCCGTCGGCAACCGATATCGCTTTTGCGCTTGGCATCCTGTCGCTGCTTGGCAAACGCGCGCCGATCTCTCTCAAGGTCCTGCTGACCGCCATTGCGGTGATCGACGATCTTGGCGCGGTTATTATCATCGCCCTGTTTTACACCGATGGCCTTTCAATTCAGGCGCTGGCCGCGGCCAGCGTATTTATTGCCATGCTTGCTGCCATGAACCGTCTGGGCGTGCGGCGCGGTGCGGCTTATGTTCTGGTCGGGGTTTTCCTGTGGCTGGCCGTTTTGCAGTCGGGCGTGCACGCCACGCTGGCCGGTGTCGTTACGGCACTCTTTATTCCCTTCCGCAAGCCCGATGGCAGCAAGGACAGCAAAAACCTGATCGCAGAGATGGAACATGCGCTGCATCCCTGGGTCGCGTTTCTGATTATGCCGGTTTTTGCCTTTGCCAATGCGGGCGTATCGCTGGCCGGTGTTACTTTCTCTGACCTGTTCGAACCGCTGCCGCTGGGTATTATGGCGGGCCTGATTGTCGGCAAGCAGGCGGGTATTTTCCTGACGATTTACGCTACCGTCAAAAGCGGACTTAGTCCTATGCCGAAAAATACGACATGGTTCCAGCTCTATGCCCTGAGCGCGCTGTGCGGTATCGGCTTTACCATGAGTCTGTTTATTGGCACGCTTGCCTTTACCGATCCGTCCTTGATGGCGCCTGTGCGTCTGGGCGTTCTGAGCGGTTCGATCGTCTCGGCGATTACCGGCTATCTGCTGATCCGCCTGACCTGCAAAAACAAGACCTGAACAAACAGAGGTTCCCCATGACACAAAGCGCCCCCGTGACCGTTGCCTATGGTGATGGCATCGGCCCCGAAATCATGACCGTCACGCTCGACATCCTCGACAAAGCCGGCGCCAAACTGGCGATTGAAACAATTGAAATCGGCGAAAAAGTATACAAACGCGGCATCGCATCGGGCATTGAAGACAGCGCATGGGAATCCCTCTCCCGCACCAAATGTTTCCTGAAGGCGCCGATCACCACACCGCAGGGCGGCGGGTTTAAAAGCCTCAACGTCACGGTGCGTAAATCCATGGCGCTTTTTGCCAATATCCGCCCCTGCGTCTCTTATCACCCGTTTGTACGCACAACGCAGCCGACCATGGATATGGTCATCGTGCGGGAGAACGAGGAAGACCTCTACGCCGGCATCGAACACCGCCAGACGGATAACGTCATGCAGTGCCTTAAGCTGATCTCGGAAACGGGATCGGAGCGTATCATCCGCTACGCCTTCGAATACGCACGCGCGCATGGCCGTAAAAAAGTCACCTGCATCTCAAAAGACAACATCATGAAGATGACAGACGGGCTGTTCCACAGCGTTTTCGACCGCGTGGGTGCGGAGTATCCGGAGCTGGAAAAGAACCATATGATTGTCGATATCGGCGCCGCCAAAATCGCCGCCGCGCCGCATATTTTCGACGTTGCGGTCACAGAAAACCTTTATGGCGATATTATTTCGGATATCGCTGCCGAAGTTTCGGGCTCGGTCGGGCTTTGCGGGTCGTCCAACATCGGCCAGCATGGCGCGATGTTTGAAGCCATTCACGGCTCTGCCCCCGATATCGCAGGACAGGGCATCGCCAATCCTTCCGGCTTGCTGCATGCTGCGGTTTTGATGCTGCATCATGTCGGACAAGGGGATGTCGCGGATAAAATACACAACGCCTGGCTCAAAACACTGGAAGACGGCGTACATACCGGCGATGTTTTTAATCCGCAGATCAGCAAACGCCGCGCCAATACAGCCGAATTTGCCGCTGCCGTGATCGAACGCCTCGGCCAGCTGCCCACGCATTTCAAACCCGCAGGGGGCGCAGATACAAAACAGCATGCCATTCGTATGCCGGTCATTTCGCTGCCGGAACCCGCCGTCAAAACGCTGCATGGCGTCGATGTCTTTTTGCACTGGCGCGATGCAGGTACGGTCGATGCGCTTGCCGCACAGATCAAATCACTGAGCAATAGCCTGAAGCTGTCCAGCATCGACAGCCGCGGCCTGCTGGTCTGGCCGGAAAGTATGGCCAAAGCCGAGAAAGGCGATCATTGGCGCTGCCGCTTTCTTGCCGCCAATGACGGCGATACGGTGACGCATGCGCAAATCGTACAGTTGCTGCACGACATTGCCGAAAGCGGCCTTGATTTTATCAAGATCGAAAATCTTTATTATTTTGACGGAAAACGCGGCTTTACCGTAGCTCAGGGACAGTAAGCTCGTTCTGGCGGCAACAGGCGGCAACGGTATTGCCCAGCAGGCAGGCAATCGTCATCGGCCCCACGCCGCCCGGCACAGGCGTAATGTAACCGGCCACGCGGCGCACATCGTCAAAATCAACGTCACCGACAAGGCGCCCGCCGTCACGGTTGATGCCGACATCCAGCACAATCGCGCCCGGTTTGACCCAGTCCGATTTGACAAGCTGCGGCTTGCCCACGGCGACCACCAGAATGTCCGCCTGCCGCGTGATTTGCGGCAGCTGCGGCGTGCGGGAATGCGCGATGGTCACTGTGCAGTTTTCACGCAGAAGCAATTGCGCCATCGGTTTGCCGACAAGATTGGAACGCCCGACAACGACCGCATGCAAGCCCGACATATTCGGCACGATCCCGCGCAAAAGCGTCAGGCAGCCCAGCGGCGTGCAAGGCACCAGCCCCGGCATACCAGAAGCAAGCCTGCCGGCATTTTCAATGTGCAGCCCGTCAACATCTTTGGCAGGGTCAATGACGCGCAGAACCGTCGAGGCATCTATCTGTTTAGGTAGCGGCATCTGTACCAGAATGCCGTGGACTTTTTTATCTTTATTCAGTTTGCGCAGCAATTCCAGCAGAGCATCCTGCGATGTGTTTTTAGGTAATCGGTGCACATAGCTGCGCAGGCCGGCGGCAAGCGCCATTTTTTCTTTGTTGGCGACATAAATCTGGCTGGCCGGATCGTCACCAACCAGCACCACCGCCAGACCCGGCATAATTTTATGATCGCTGACCAAGACATCTACATGATGCGCGATTGACTGGCGGAGTTTCCGGGCAACGGCTTTTCCGTCGATGACAGCGCCGTGTCCGGCTGTTGTTTTCTGCTCGCTCATCCCCATATCCCCGCCCCTGTCTGAAAAAATAATTAATGCGCGATATATACAGCCAGCCGCTGCAAGCCTTCCATCAACATCCAGATGGCAAAAATAATCACCATTGGCGTGAAATCAAATCCCCCCATCGGCGGTACAAACCGCCGCACCACACGCACCACGGGTATGGTGGCCAGGTTGAGCACCAGACAAAATTTATAAACATATTTATTTCGGGTATTGGCAATATTCAGCGCGACCAGCCAGCTCATCAGCACCGTGGCCGTCACGATCCAGAAATAGACCATCAGGGCATACATCAGAATTTGGATCAGCAGCAGCAATATCGTCGTCATCGAAACTTCCTTTGCTTCAGGCTATACCGACCGCCTGCCCCCTGCAAGGCATGATTGGCTTTTTTGAACGCCAAGCCCTTATTTTATCGCCAGAATTTTCTTGAAGCCCCCGCATATTTAACAGATGATTAATCAACATACGGCACAATGTCTGCAGCAGGCGTCAGACACGCCCGTTCTGTCGATATCCGCCCGCCACAAAGGAGCCGGAACCATGCACCGCCTTTTCATCCGTTTTTTATGCGCCGCCGCTTTTTTGAGCAGCTTGCTGCCTGCACCGGCTCTGGCGCAATCCCTGACCTTGGAATTTGGCAAAACTATGCAGATGACGCAGCTGACATCGGGCGCTGCCGCGTCTTCCGGTGCGCAAAACAGCGAACAAACCGTAACGCTTTATCCGGATGCCTATAGCAGCCGCACGGGCCAGACTGAAAATATCTATGACTTCGGCAAAAAAACGTTCACCGTGGTTAACCACAGCGCCAAGATTTACACGATTTACCCCCTGCATAGCGTGGCGATTTTTCGCTCCCGCGACCGTCTCAACCGTTTGGGCATGAAGATAAATCTTTATCAGCAAAGCGCGGGCGGCACGACCTTGCCGATCAGCGTTTTGACCGAAGATGTTGATATCGACATGATGTTGTCGGGCAGCAGCAACAACAAAACCGCCAGCAAGATCAAATCGCAGAAAGAAGGCGACAATATCACCTTTACCGACGGCAAGGCGCTGCGGCTGGCAAGCGCGCTGTCTGGCAGTGATGTCGTGCCGTCCGCGCTGCGCAAAACCTACGCAAAGCTTTTTGTGTATGAATTTTCGCTGCACCCGGAAATCAAGAAGCAGCTGGGTGCACAGACACATATTTTCAAATCGCTTGAATTCACCAATCGCGATATGTTTCGCAATCTTGCCGTCACCTATACATGGACGTTGAAAGATGCCGCGGCAGGCGATGCTGCTGCACCGGAAATCTCCGAAGGCTATAAACGGATATACCATGCCGATGCGGAAATTGACGCCGCTTTCAAGGCAGCCTTGACACCCTATGCCTTCGATGCCGCCGCTTTTCAGGAGCAGGTGACATCGATGATCGACAAGCGCCAGTATCTGGTTGCTTTTTTGAAGGTACAGGAAGCGAAGCTGTCCATGACGGCATCCGAACAGGCAGCACAACAAAGCAGCTTCAATGCGGGCATTAAGGCTGCACAGAACTTTGAGAAAGGCGCTTATCTTTCAATAGTTCAGTCTCCCGATAACGATCAGGAGCTTAGGCAATATATCGATAACCTTGAAAACGCAAAGCTGCGCTCTGATGATATGACATGGATACTTGATTTTTTTATCGCCCGCCATACGCGCGATGTATTACAAAAAAAACCGCAGCTCAACAAGGAGGCAACAGAAAAACTACGCGCTGCCCGTAATCAAATATTACAAACGCTAAAAAAAATTCCACACAGTATGGCAATTTACCAGCACATGGCTGAGACGCACTTCGCTGCACTAGAAATTCCGACGGCCATGCTTTACTGGGCGCATATTGCGGAGATTGACCCCACCGGGCCGATTGCACGGTCTCTGGCGTCAATGAAAGCGGAAACAGAAAAAGATTTTCCGGAGTATTTCTAGGCCGCCCCGTAACGCCCTTTGAATAGCTTTGCGGGATTGATTTTAGCGGCCATCTGGTTCAGCATGGGGCAGCTTTATAAGCCCCCCTCAACCCCTATAGGAGGACGACTTTGTCTGCTCAGGAAAACATCGCCTATCTGGAACTCAAAAGCGGCCGCGTCACCATCGAGCTGCGCCCCGATCTGGCGCCCAAACACATTGAACGCATCAAGACGCTGATCCAGAGCGGCTTTTACAACGGCCTGAAATTCCACCGCGTTATTCCCGGCTTTATGGCCCAGACCGGCTGCCCGCAGGGCACAGGCTTTGGCGGATCAGGACAAAAAATCACCGCCGAATTCAGCGATGCGCCTTTCGTGCGCGGCACGCTCGGCATGGCCCGCGCGATGGATCCCAACAGCGGGGACAGCCAGTTTTTTATCACCTTCGGCGAAACGCCGCACCTTGATGGCCAATATACCGTCTGGGGCCAGGTGACCGAGGGCATGGAACTTGTCGACGCCATCGCCGTTGGCGAACCGCCTGCAAATCCGGACGAAATCGTTTCCTTCACGCTGGCTGCGTGACTGTAACCAAGACACCGCCATAACACCTTTACGAGGAATATCATGAAAAAACAACTTCTTGGCCTTTTTTCCGCCCTGCTGCTGGGCCTAACCTTCGCCATTGGCGATGCCCGCGCGCAGGATCTTGAAAACACCCTTTACCTCGATCTGGCGACCGGCCGCGTTGTGATTGAACTGCGTCCCGATCTCGCCCCCAATCACGTTGCACGCGTTAAAGAACTGACGCGTCAGGGCTTTTACAACGGCCTGAAATTCCACCGCGTCATTCCGGGCTTTATGGCGCAAACCGGTGACCCGCGCGGAGATGGCACCGGCGGTTCCGGTAAAAACATTGCCGCTGAATTTTCTTCGGAGCCTTTTGTGCGCGGCACCATTGGCGCCGCCCGCACCAGCAACCCGAACAGCGCCGACAGCCAGTTTTTCATCAACTTTAACGAAACCCCCCACCTGAACGGCCAATATACCGTCTGGGGCAAGGTCGTTTCGGGTATGGAACTGGTAGACGGCATCGCCAAAGGCGAGCCGCCGGCCAATCCCGACAAGATCGTTAAAATGACCGTGGCCGCCGACGAAACGTCGAAAGCCCCCGTGGAGAGCGCTGCAGAATAAGCACGCTGACGGGTCATCCCCGCCCTTTGCCAAACCCCCTCGAGATGCTATGTTATGAAGCTCTTGAGGGGGTTTTTCTATGCCCGCCGCCTTGCGCGCGAGACCTCCTCCGAACCGAAGCCAGAGGACAATATGAAAATTCTTGTGCCTATCAAGCGCGTCGTTGATTATAACGTCAAGATACGCGTGAAAAGCGACCAAAGCGGGGTCGAGCTTGCCAACGTCAAGATGTCGATGAACCCCTTCTGCGAAATCGCCGTCGAAGAAGCCGTCCGGCTGAAAGAAAAAGGTCTCGCCACAGAGATCGTCGCCGTATCGATTGGCCCCGCGCAAGCACAGGAAACGCTGCGCACCGCCCTTGCCATGGGCGCGGACAAGGCGATCCTTGTGCAGACCGATACCGCGCCCGAACCGCTGGCGATCGCTAAAATCCTGCAAAAGCTGGTCGCGCAAGAAACGCCGCAGCTGGTTATCCTCGGCAAACAATCGATCGACGGTGACAACAACCAGACGGGACAGATGCTTTCGGCCCTGCTCGGCTGGGGACAGGCGACCTTTGCCTCCAAAGTCGAAAAAGACGGCGATGCCCTGAAAGTCACGCGCGAAATCGATGGCGGGCTTGAAACCCTTTCGGTCAAGCTGCCCGCAATTGTCACCACCGACCTGCGCCTGAACGAGCCGCGCTATGCCTCCCTGCCCAATATCATGAAGGCAAAACAAAAGCCGCTGGCGACCGTAACGCCTGCCGATCTGGGCATCGATGTAACGCCGCGCATCACCGTTCTGAAAGTATCGGAACCGCCGGTGCGCAAATCCGGTATCAAGGTCAAAGACGTCGCCGAGCTGGTCGACAAACTCAAAAACGAAGCAAAGGTGATCTGACATGGCCTCCGTTCTTCTTATCGCCGAACATGACCATCAGGGCATCAAGCCCGCCACGCTCTGCGCCGCCGCTGCTGCGCAAAAACTGGGCGAGGTTGATATTCTGGTTGCCGGCCACAACTGCGCCGCTGCCGCCGCTGCTGCTGCAAAAATCAGCGGTATCCGCAAGGTTTTGTGCGCCGATGACGCCGCTTATGCGCACCAGATGGCGGAAAACACTGCCGCGCTGGTTGTCAAATCTGCTGGCGGATACGACTATATCCTTGCCGCTGCGACCACGACCGGCAAAAATATGTTGCCGCGCGTCGGTGCGCTCCTCGATGTGCAGCCGATTTCCGACGTCAGCGGCATCGAAAACGCCGATACCTTTGTACGCCCTGTTTATGCCGGCAATGCCTTCGCTACTGTGACATCGGCAGACAAGGTAAAAGTGATGACCATCCGCACCACCGCCTTTGATGCTGTCCCCGCAGAGGGCGGCAGCGCCGCTGTGGAAAACATCGCGGGCACGGGCGACAGCGGCCTGACCGTTTTTGCCGGGCAGGAACTGACGAAATCCGAACGTCCCGAGCTGACCGCCGCGCGCATCGTCGTCTCCGGCGGGCGCGGCATGGGCAATGGTGATAATTTCAAGCTGATCGAAGCCGTGGCCGACAAGCTGAATGCCGCTATCGGCGCATCGCGCGCGGCGGTGGATGCCGGTTTTGTGCCCAACGACTATCAGGTCGGACAGACCGGAAAAGTTGTTGCGCCGGAGCTTTATATCGCTGTCGGCATTTCCGGCGCGATCCAGCATCTGGCCGGGATGAAAGATTCCAAAGTCATCGTCGCCATCAACAAAGACGGCGAAGCCCCGATTTTCCAGGTCGCTGATTACGGGCTGGTGCAAGACCTCTTCACTGCCCTGCCGGAGCTGGAAAAGGCGCTGGGTTAAATTCAACCTGCCGCAAACAAAAAGCCACCGTCTATGCGGGGGCTTTTTGTTTTTGTAGGCGTAGCCGGGATGCGCGCTTGATTAACGCTCCCGCAGCGCGGTTTGGGAGGCCTTGATAAAGGGCTTGAGCAAGTATTGCATGACGGTTTTTTCGCCCGTAATCACATCGACAGTGGCCTGCATGCCCGACTTGATTTCGTATTCCTTGCCGCCTTTGCGCAGCGTGGAGGCATCGGTTGTCACGCGGATACGGTAAAAGCTTTCGCCTTTGTCATTGGTAAAACTGTCGGCACCGATATCCGTCACCTGCCCGTCCATCGCGCCATAAACCGAAAAATCATATGACGACAAACGCACCACAGCTTTTTGTCCGACGCTGATAAACGCGATGTCGGAGGGTTTGATACGCCCCTCTACAACCAGAATGTCATCGACCGGGACAATTTCCATGATCGGCTCGCCGGCGCGCGCCACACCGCCGACCGTGGATATTTTTATGTCTTTGACGATACCCGTCATCGGCGCGCGGATTTCGCTGCGCTCCGTGCGGTCCTGATGCGCGCTCAGCGTTTCGCGCACCGTGTTCATTTCAATAGTTTTTTCGGCCAGTTCGCGCTGGGCATTGGCGCGGAAGCCGCTTTTCAGTTCGTTGATACGCTCGTCCGCTTCTTTGACCGCCGTTTGCGAACGCGGCAGTGCAAGACGCAAACCATTCAGCTCCGCACGCTGCTGGGCAATTTGACGGTCAAGCTGCAAAAGCTCCATCTTGTTCGCCGCACCGCGCTCCACCATGGGGGCCACCATGGCGCGTTCTTCCTGCGACAGGGTCAGCACGCTGGCAATATCGGAGATACGGCGCTGAAGCTCGGTCACTTCCTGCTGACGCTGGGACCGCTGCTGCTCCAGAACGCCCAGCTGGCCTTCGCGCTGCTTTCGGTTGGCGTTATAGGCATCACGTTCAGCACGGATGGAATCCGGCACCAGACGCGTGACTTCTTCGGGGAATTCAAGCGGCTTTTCATCTGCTTCGGCCTGCAAACGCGTCACAGTGGCCAGAATGCCGTAGTATTTCTGCTGGCTGGAAGAAAGATCTGATTTGAACTGCTCGTTGCGCAGCATCAGAATAACCTGTCCTTTTTCAACGCGGTCTCCCGTCTTGACGGGGAAGGATTCGATGATCCCGCCTTCAAGGCTCTGGATCACCTGAATTTCCGATGAGGGAATAACCTGCCCGTCACCGCGCGAGACTTCTTCCAGCTTGGCCAAATTCGCCCAGAGGATAAAAATAACAAGAAGCCCCGTGATAAAATAAAGCAAAACATGGTCGCGCCACGCAATGCCATCCGCCGGAGAGAAATCATCGTCATATTTGCGCGTCAGATCGAATTGGCGCAGGTCGAACGCATCGTATTCAGTCGTGCGGCTATCACCGGCGCTTTTTTTGGGCTTGGTGGTTTTATCTTCGGTCATTCCGTGCCCCCTTGCCCTTTGAAGGTGCCGGACTGCAATTTGGCAATCACCTCGTCACGCGGGCCCGCCGTGACAATACGTCCGCGGTCCATCAGGATCAGCTTGTCGACCAGCCCCAGAACGGCGCTTTTATGCGTAACCAAAAGGATTGTTTTGCCTTTGATCAATTCTTTCAAATGGCCATACAGGCGGCGTTCGGAGCCGGGGTCGATGGAAGCCGTCGGCTCGTCGAGCAGCAAAATCGGCGGGTTATACAAAAGCGCGCGGGCAATCGCAATGGCCTGACGCTGGCCGCCGGAAAGATTATCGCCGCGCTCGCCGACCTGTGTATCAAGACCGGCTTCGGAATCGCGCAGGAAATTCATGACTCCCGCCATTTCAGCGGCACGCAGCACCGCAGCATCCGGCACAGATTCATGACCCAGCGTGATGTTTTCACGTACCGATCCAAAAAACAAATACGGTGTCTGCTGCACAACGCCGATATTACGGCGCAGATCCGCCGGATCAATCTGCCGCACATCGACGCCGTCCACTTGCACAGAACCGCTTTCGGGCTGGTATAGGTTAAGGATCAAACGCTCGATTGTTGTCTTTCCGGAGCCGACGGCACCGATAATTCCGACATGTTCGCCCGGCTGCACGGAAAAGTTAATCATGTTCAGTGCCGGTGTTTTTTGCCCCGGATAGCGGAAAACCGCATCGCGGAAATCGATTTTGCCTTTCATGACAGGCATCGAAATAAACGTCTGCCCGCTTGGCCGCTCGACCGGCGAGGCCATCAGCTCGTTTAAGCGCACCAGCGACTCTTTGGACTGGCTGAACTTGGTCAGGATCGCGGCAACAGACGCCAGCGGCGCCATCGCACGGCCCGACAGAATAACGGAGGCCACAAGCGCACCCATCGTGATCTGCCCGTCTGCAATCAGATAGGCGCCGTAAACAACCATACCGACAGAACAAAGCCCCGCCGCCGTACCCGCCACATTCAGGCCAAAGGATGAAATCGCCCGCGCTTTGACATGGGTGCGTGATGTAATTTCATTCAGCTCTTCCCATTTGCGCTGCATATGGCCTTCGGCCGCCTGCGCCTTGATGGTTTCAAGGCCGCTGAGGGTTTCGAAAATAAGAGAGCTTTTGTACGCGCCCTCGCGCATCGATTCCTTGACCACTTTGTCGAGCGGACGTTGCAGCAAAATCCCCACCGCCAGAACCAGCGGCACCAGCACAGCAGGCACAATCGCAACCGGCCCCGCAATCACCCAGATCAAAAGGATGAAAAGAATAATAAACGGAAAATCGATAACCGCGATAATCGTCGCAGAAGTGAAAAAATCGCGCAGCGTTTCAAATTCTTTGAGATTGGCCGCATGCACGCCCACGCTGGGCGGGCGCGCCGCCATTTTCATGGCCAGCATCTGTTCGAAAATACGCGCCGCGATCAGGTTATCGGCTTTGCGGCCGGCCGTATCGACAAAATGCGCACGCAATATTTTCAAAAGGAAGTCGAAGATATAGGCAACGCAAACACCAAAAGCCAGCACCCAGAGCGTCGGGAATGCGCTATTCGGAATAACACGGTCATAGACGTTCATGGTGAACAGCGGACTTGCAATCGCCAGCAGGTTAATGACCACGGCGGCCAGCATAACCTCGTAGTAAATCTTTTTATGCCGCCAGATCGCACCCCAGAACCAGTCGCGGGTGGTTTCGATTTGCGCCGGTCCCGCGCGACTGTCGAGATTGGCAGTGGGCCGCACAAAAAACGCATAGCTGCCATAGCGCAGCTGTAAATCGGCAAACGAAATTTCAATCGTCACATCCGGCGTTTCGGGGAAAATCAGCAGCGCGCCTTTTTTTCCGCGGCCCGAGAGGATGCAGGCCTGATTATTTTTAAGAACAACAATGCACGGCAGATTGGGGCTGTTGACGAGATCTTTGAGCGGGCGGCGCACCATCCGAGCGGTCATGCCAATACGGTCGGCAGCACGGACAAAAGCGGCAGGCGATGCCATTTCCTGCCCGTGGACAGGCAGACCGGACGACAACGCGGCCGCAGTCGCGCGGCGGCCATAGGTACCGGCAAGAATAGCCAGACATTCAAGCAGTGGATCATCCAGCGACAGGCGTTCGGCTTCGAGCGGCCAATTGCTGCCCGCGTCAGATAAACCATCGGCGGCGGCGGGCTGTGCGCCCGCATCCGCCGCCGGATGGGAGTTTTTTTTGATATGAAGGTCGTTATCGGAAACCAAGGCGCGCCCGCTTCCCCCGCGTCAGGCGCGGATGGTTATTTCATGTTCACTTTTGCTTCACGCGGCTTGGGAATACCAAGCGTATTCAGCAGTTGACCTTCCAGCGCCAGAACGCGGAAGACAGCGAACATTTCGGTATAAAGCGCATTCACATGGCTGGAACGCGAAACGAAAAGTTCATTCTGCGAGTCAAGCACATCCAGCAGGGTACGGCGATCAAGGCTGAACTGGTCGAGGTAGACGCTGACCACTTTCTCGTTCGCATTCGCCTGGTCGAGGAACTGCTGCGCACGCTCAGCCGAGGCAATCATGCCGGCCCAGGTGTCACGCATGTTTTTCTCGACGCCGCGTGCGGCTTCGGCACGGCGCTCTTTTGAAATCGCGTGACGATACATGAATTCACGCTGGCGCGCCTGATCGGCACCACCGCGGTAAAGGTTCCAGCGCATGACGGCCAAAACAGACTGGCGGTTTTCGCTGCCGTCAATACCGTCGAGGTCGTTACCGACAGAGGCATTGGCCTGAAGTTCGACTTTCGGATAGAGCGTGGAGCCGGAGCCTTCGAATTCAGCTTCGGCAACTTTGATATCGGATTCAAAAATCGCCAGCGTCGGGCTGTTGGTAACCGCACGGCGCACAGCGTCTTCAACGCTCGGCGGCAGTTTGTCGCGCGGGATATCCGGGAAAGCCATGCTGCCCGGCGTATCGCCGACTTTTTGAATAAACAGTGCCTCTGCTTCGCGCAGTGCCTGCTCGGTCGAGCTGGCGGTTGCGCGCGCCTGCGCCTGACGGGCAAGCGCCTGAGACACATCACCTTCGGTCACAGTGCCTGCAGCGGCGCCGGTGCGGATGGTTTCGAGAATTTTGATATGGTCTTCAACGTTGGCGCGCGAAATAGCAAGAAGGTCACGCTGGCGCAGAACTTCGAGATACGCCTCGACGATATCCAGACCGATGAATTCGGCGACTTCGCCAACGCGGTGGGCGGTCGATTCAACGCGGGCCTTCTGGCGTTTGATTTCGCTGTTGACGCCATTGCCGTCAAAGAGCAGCTGCGTCAGGGTCAGGGACGCGCGGTTGCGCCAGAGGCTTTCGTCTTCGATGGTCGGGGTGTCTGTACGTTCGTATCCGGTTTCACCAAGAAAATCGATAGAGGGCATCCAGAGCGCTTTTGCCTGTGACAATTCTTCGCGCGTGGCGAGGCTGTCGTTTGCAACAACGCCGTAAAACGGATTGGTCAAAACACCTTTGCTCACGGCATCTTGCAGCGTCAGGTTATCATCCTGCCCCGATGCAACGGCAACGGTTGCCAGAGACACGCTCAGCAGGGATGCCGCGCAAAAAAGAACGAATTTGTTTTTCATTTCAGACCCTTTATTTCATCCGTATCAATTTGAGGTTTTCATAGCAATGGGGCTGCGGTATTGAAAACCGCAGCCCCATGCTTACAACATTATACTGGTCTAAGCAATCAAATTGCCGTTTGTTGTCAAGGCGTCGAGATCGACCGAGACCCCTTCCAGAATAGCGATCGTTTGGAAGTTACCGCCGCCGGTCGCATCGACCTGAACGATGGTATTGCCGCCCGCCTGTGACAGATTGACATAATCCGAAAGCGCGTGCGTCAGCGGGTCAAAACCGGCAAGGATATTGCTGATATCCAGCACATCGCCCTCGGCAAGGCTGAAGTCCTTGATGGTATCAACGCCGGCATCGCCAGCCTTGAACATAAAGGTATCCGCGCCGCTGCCGCCCCAGAGGACGTCGTCACCGGCACCGCCATAAAGCGTATCGTTGCCTTCCTGACCGAACAGCCAGTCATTGCCATTGCCGCCTTCGAGGTAATCGTTGCCGCCGCTGCGCGTGCTGCCGCCGCTACCGACCGATTCCTGTGCCAGCTCTTCGGCATTATTACGGATATAGAGAAGCGTGTCTGCACGGCTCCAGCTCGGGCTGGCAGCGCTTTCGCCGGCTTCAAGCTTGGCAAAAACCTCCCAGCCGCTGCCCGGCAAGGTCGACAGACCCTGCGCCAGTGCCAGCGCATCGGTATTGACCGCATCACCAAAGATGATGTCGTTACCGTCACCGCCCACAAGCTTGTCGTCGCCGACGTTGCTCAGTTGGTTCAGCGGGCTTGCACCCAGCAGCGCCTGCGACAGATCGGCAGGGTCCGTGATATTCAAAGAGATGCCATTGCTGTCAATCTCGTTGATATTCGCGATCTTGCTGCCGATGCTGATGCCGACACCGATAACTTCGGTGCTGAGCGATTTCAGCATTGCAATCTCGTTGGAGCCGTCGGTACCGCGGATCTGGTTCATCGATTCAGTTTCATTGCCCGATCCGGTGGTGCCGTTGTTGTTGACAAAGCGGTTCGGTTCGCCGTCCGAGATAAAGTAGGTATAGGTCTCGGCGCCGGCAATCGGTTGCGAACCGCTCAGCCAGCTGATGGCTGCCATCAGGGACGATTCATAGTTCGTATAACCGCCCGAATTGCTCATACCATTCACGAAGTTGACGGCTGCGTTAAAGCCCGCATCATCCGTCACCGTAAACGTGCCCGATGTCAGCGCGGTGGTTGCGAAGGGCACGATGTGAACCTTCACGCTACCGCCCTGATAGTCGTTGAAATCGGCCATCAGGTTTTTGACTGCTTTCATCAACAGCGAGTATTTGGAGTTCGGATCGGTTTTAGAACCCATCGAGCCGCTGATGTCGAGGACGAGGACGATGTTATAGTCCTTGTTCTGCGCAATCTGCGATGCACCGCCAACGTCGCCGATCAGGATATCGCCTGCGCCGCCGCCGGTGATCGTGCCCGTACCTGTACCGACTTCGTAGGAAGACGTCGAACCCTCTGTATCGCTGGTGTTTTTACCCACGATCAGAACAGGCTTCAGACCATCCAGATACAGCTTGGCTGTGCTGGAATCGCCATCACCATCGGTGAGGGTATAGGTGAAGACATCGCTCGGTGTTTCTTCCGTGCCGAAAGTAACGGCGACGTTATTGAGCATGAACGAGACGGATTTGTTGCCCGGCTTGTTGTAAACATCCACGCTGTCGATTTTGGCACCGCCAAAGCTGGCGCTGTCGATGGTGATATCCCACAGGTGGTTTGCAGGCGGCGGGTTCGGCACGTTCATCGTCACTTCAACGGGAGTGGTCTGACCTTCCAGATAGACCTGCAGGGTCAGCGGGTTGCCCACGTTGTTCGCGCCAATGTCTGCCAGCGTCAGGACAATTTTATCTGCCGGTTGGTCGGGGTTGATGTTCAAAATCTCGCCTGCGGGCCAGACTTTGTTGTCACCGCTGCCATTATCGCCGACGCCGATACCGGCGCCTTCGCCCAGATCATGCCATTTCAGATCACCCAGACCGGAGACCGAGCTGCCGAGCGGCGGCTTGATGCTTACCGTGATACCGTTCTTGGTGATGCTTGTCTGCTGACCCGCAACATCCGACGGTGTCGGATCAAGCGAAACAGTCGTCAGACCCACGCCCGCGCCAGGGAACAGCGTATAGGTGTAAGAGCCGTCAGAGAAGATTTTCAGCGTACCATAGTCACCGTCAATCGTCGTGAAGCCGCCGGTCGGAACATTGACCGTTGTGCTGCCGAAAGCCACTTTGGTGATGCTGTTGACATCGTCCTGGCTGGTGCTGTCCGCCGCGCCGGCGCCACCATTCAGGCCGGTGATCACGTTGCCGGACGCGCCGCCCGCTTCGACGTCAAAGCTGTTTCTGTCGTCATAAGCCGTAACGCCATCATCCAGTACTTTGATGCCGATCACGGTTGTTGCGGTATCACCGTCATTATCCGTTGCCGTGACACCGAACTGCAGATTGATCGCATCATTTGGATCATTTTTGTCGGCATGGTCCAGCGTGCCGATCAGGTTGAACTGATACTGGCCGTTCGGCTGGATGCTGAGCGTGAAGATTGTCTCCCCGCCTGCCTTGCCGGTATAGGTATTGCCGCTAAGCGTCACGTAAACCGGACGCCCTTCGGATGTCAACGTACCGCCAGCGACGGAGCCGCCGACCGTAAACGTATCCACGCCCGTTGCGCTGAAGCTGCCGGGGCCATCACGGAAGAAATCCGCCTGCACCGCGCCGGATGTCGTGACCACGCCACCCGCAAGGTTCGTCTCGTCAACGGTTTTGATCGAGGGGGTGACAATCACCGGCGTATCGTTGGGCACAATGCCTTTCAGATACAGGTTGGCCAAGCTGCTGTCGCCATCACCGTCTTGCAGAACATAGGTGAACTGATCTGTCGGGCAATCGCCGGGCTGTACAACTTTGTTGATCACGAGATCGAAGATGAAATCTTCGTAATCGATATCGCCCAGGTTGGGCAGATCTTCAAAGCTGATACGCAGCGTGTCGGTCGTGCCGTCCGTCGGTGCGCCCGACAGCGTGTGCACTTTGCCATCCGGGTTAAGCCCCGCACCTTCGCCGCGCGGCGTTGTGTGATACACCGGACCGCTCAGCGTGGTGACCGTGCCGTCCTGTGCGGTGAAGACCAGCGATACATCTGCTGCGTTATCGGTGATTTTTGCGGGCTGACCGGTTGTCACGTTGATAAACGCCATCTCGCCGGTGCTGAAATCAATGCCTGCATAGCCCCCGTTCAGAGAGAAGCCATCCGCGACAAGGAAGAAGCCGATCTGGCCACCAGCCAAGGGGATATCAAACGTTGCCTGCGTGCCAACGCTGGTGTTGTTGCCGTTGAGGAACAGCATGTTGACGCCGGTAATTTCGCCCGTTGTCGGATCGATGATATAGGAGCCAACGCTGTTGGAATAACCAGCACCTTCGCTGACAAACGTCATCGTTGCCGACGTCGGATAGGCTACTGTCACATCGGATGCCAAAACACCCAATGCTTCAGTACCGGCGTAAACGAGACCTTCTGCCACGAACGGGAAGGTTACACCGCCGTCAAAGCTGTGTTCATAGATTGTCGTCGGGACACCGTCCACATATTCGGGGAACAGCGTATAGGTGTAAGACCCGTCAGAGAACATCGTCAGCGTACCGTAGTCGCCGTTGATGCTGGCCGATCCGTTTTCGGGTACGTCAATCGTATTGCCGCCGAAGGAAATCTTGACCACGTTGTTGACATCATCCTGGCTGGTGCTATCTGCCGCGCCAGGGCCGCCGTTGAGGCCGGTGATGACGTTACCAAAAGTGCCACCGTCGTCGGTGCTAAAGGTATTGCGGTCGTCAAAAGCGGTGACGCCGTCATCCAGAACACGCACGGTAATCACCGTCGATGCGCTATCGCCGTCATTGTCGGTTGCCGTGATGCCGAATTTTAGGTCAATCGCATCGTTCGGATCATTTTTGTCGGCATGGTCGAGCGTGCCGATCAGGTTGAACTGATACTGGCCGTTCGGCTGGATGCTGAGCGTGAAGATTGTCTGGCCGTTTGCCGTACCCGTATAGGTATTGCCGCTGAGCGTGACCGTGACCGGATAACCTTCAGATGTCAGCTGGCTGCCCGCAACGGAGCCGGACGCCGCGAAAGTATTCGCACCGCTGGCGCTGAAGCTGCCGGGACCATCACGGAAGAAGTCCGCCTGCACCGTGCCGGATACCGACACCACACCACCGGAAAGATCCGTCTCGTCGACGACTTTTTTGGGCGGGGTAATGATTTCAGGCACATCGTCGGCTTCGATCTTGATCTTGACCGTCTGGCTGATTGTCATCTGGTTGTCGGTGTAGTCGTATTCTTCGCCGCTGAGGTTCACCTCGGTCGCGGTGACGAAAACCGTCAGCTTCAAGGTGGCCGACTGGCTGGGAACCCAGCCTTTGGTGGTATTCAGCATCAGACCGGGCAGATCCGCTGTTGTCAGCGACCAGTCGCCGTTCGCCAGTTTGGTGCCCGCAGAAAGCGAGAAGCTATCGGGCACACCCTTGATGATGATGCTGGTGATGGCTTCGGAGCCATCGGTCGTCCCGTTGACGGATTCACCCGTCTGGGTCGTGATGTTGAGCGCGATCTGCGTGCCCTCTTCACCGCCAGGCGAGGTTGCCGTCAGCGTCGGGGTATCAATCACCGCATCGACCACAATTTTGGTCGGCACGGAAACGCTTGCCGTATCGCCATTGCTTGCGGTTGACGTTGCCGTCACTTGCAGGCCGGTCATATCGGCATCGCTGTCAGCAGGCGGCTTCAACGTCGGGCCGCCGCTAAACGAAGCGCCGGGCGCCAGCGTGATGGTCCATGTGCCCGTACCGGCGTCATAGGTACCGCCGGCAAGGTTGGTCATTTCCCAGCTGCTATCGATGCCGGTCACCGTGATGGTGACAAATTCGGCCGGATCATTCGGCGATGCGCTGATATCCAGCGTCGCGCTGCCGTCTTCCTTGATAAACTGGTCGCGCACCGTCAGGTTCGGCTCGTCGGCCACGGGGTTGAAGGTGATCGTCAGATCTTTGGTCAGCTGTGTTTTATTGTCGCTGGTATCCCACTCGCCGCCGCTGAGGTTTACCTCTTCGGCATAGGATGTCACGGTCAGGGTGACCGTACCGTTGAAATTGGCAGGCGGGTTCAGCTTCAAACCGGCCAGCTGGCCTTGCGTCAGCTCCCATACACCGCCGCCGAGGTTGGTACCGGCAGAGAGCGTAAAGCCCGCCGGAACGCCTTCGATAACGACTTTTGTGATGGCTTCTGAATTATCGCCTGTACCGTTGGCGGCTTCGCCGGTCGCGGTTGTGATTGTGACGTCAGCGGGCGTGTCTTCATTCGCTTCGGTATTGGCAACGTCGAGAGACATCGGGTCAATAACCGCATCGACGACAATCGCCGCATTCGTTGTGTTCGATGCGGAATCCACGATGACACCGTTCACAACTTCGTGTGCGGTGGCGGTGACGACAAGGCTGACGTCTGCATCGCTATCGGCAGGCGGCGTTGCCACCAGTTCGCCCGAGAACGATGTAACGCCCTGCGGCAATGTCAGTGTCCAAACGCCCGTGGCAGCATCATAAGTGCCACCAACACCGGCCGTATCCACATTCCAGCCCGGCAGGAAGCCGGAGACGGTGATGACGAGGATTTCCGAGCCGTCCGTGTCGTTCAGGCTTGCGGAGATTTTTAAGTTCTTGCTGTCCGGATGCGCTGCGCCATCTTCTTTGATCTGGCCGTTTTCGACGGTCAGGTTCGGCACATCGGCCACGGGTTTGAAGGTCACCTTCAGCTCTTTGGTGATCTGCGTCTGGTTGTCGCTGTAATCGACTTCAACGCCAGACAGGCTGGTTTCTTCGGCATAGGATGTCACGGTCAGCGTCACTTCGCCCGACCAGTTGGCCGGCGGGGTGAGTTTCAGACCGGCAAGCTCTGCCGGCGTCAGTTGCCAGACGCCGCCGCCAAGGTCTGTACCGGCAGAGAGCGTAAAGCCCGCCGGAACGCCTTCGATAACGACTTTGGTGATTTCTTCGGAGCCATCGGTGGTGCCGTTGGCTTCTTCGCCCGTGCGGGTCGTGATGCTGATCGGTGCATCGTTGTCTTCATCGACGGTCACATCGGCGACTTCCAGTTCGACATCGTCAATCACAGCGTCGGTCACGATGTTCGCGGTTTTGGTCACGGTTACCGTCTGGCCGGTGATGACGTTGGTCACGGTCGAGGTAATAACAATACCGTTCATATCCGCATCGCTGTCGGCGGGCGGCGAGAAGGTGGGCGATCCGCCAAAGCTCTGGCCGGGCGGCAGTGTAATCGTCCACGTACCGGTGGCAGGGTCATAGGTGCCGCCGGACGTCGAGGTATCGACAGTCCAGCCCGTATCGATATTGCTGATGGTAATGGTGATTTGTTCGTTGCTGTTGTTCGGTGTTGCCGTGATGTTAAGCGTCGTGGAGCCGTCTTCTTTAACGACAACGTCCTGCACATTCAGGTTCGGGCTGACAGCAGGCCCCAGCGTCGGGTCGGGGCGGCGGTCGGGCGCTTCGTATTGCAGCGCCGTCGGGTTGATCTCGCCGATTTTATCGAGCGAGTTGAATTGCGTGTACTGGAAGTTCGACTGGAAGCCAAAACCGTTACGCGCGCCGCCGGAGGAGCCTTCACCGGCCGCGGCTTCGATCTGGTTCAGTTGGGTGGCGGAGGCAAGGATATTGCCGAAATCGCTGACCGGCAGTTCCGCGCCGTCTTTCAGCGTGATTTCCATGCCGCTGCTTTTCATCGCACCGTAGTTGGGGATGACAATCTCGCCGCCGTTATCAAACGTGATGACAAGCTGGCCACCGCTGTCTTTGACGGCTTTCGGTTCGTTCATCGCAAAGCCGAAGGTGTATTCGCTGCCTTCTTCAAGCTTGACGACCAGCGTCTCGCCGGGTTTCGGCATTTCAATTGTTTTTGCATCCGACAGGGTTTCTTCAGCCGTGGGCTGTGCGGTGGCCGGGGAGTCCATCGCTTGCAGCTGGGCGAGATCGAGCTTCTGGCCATTGGGCAGGCTCAGTGTCGGTGCCGGAGACATCGAAGCGATGTCGGAGAAATTTTTGATAACGAGCGTTGCGCCATTCGAGAGCATGATCTGCATCGCGCCCCCTGCACCCATCGTGATGCCCTGCACCGTCGCGTCACCGGCGGCAATTGACAGGTTCTGGCCTGCCGTTACGCTGATTTCGAGGGTTTGCTTGGGATCGAGAGAGAGAGTCTGTGCGCTGGTTGCCGCCGTCGTGTTGTTTGTTGCCATTTTATTCCCCTTTTGGCTTTCCGTCTGATGCTTGGGACACCCTTAATTTTGATTCCATATAAGGGTAGTCCAAATTAGTAACAAAATTACTAACAATTATGTCTAAAAATTTATACGCCTATAGCGCCCGTCTGTCAAATATTATGTCAATGTTGCTACTATTTATATTGAAGCGCCCTCTTCCTAATGCAGCGCCCCCAAAAAAGCCAGAAAAATCCTGACGCCCGCCTGTCCGGCCCGGACAGGCGCCGATTTTCTATAACTTTCAAATCACAAGAGATTCCAATGACATATTGCTTTACTTGCCTCCATCTTCAGCGCATCATAAAGACGGGAGTGACTGTTTAAGGGGCAGGTTTACATGAGACATCAATTTACGGTCTGGATGATCGCAGCCTTGCTTGGCTTGGCCGCCGCGCCGGCTGCGGCCGATGGCATGACGGAAATGACCCGCCTGCTCAAGGGGGGTGATTCTGCCCAGACGCAGGGGCAAACGGCCACCGCCGCCAAAACCACCCTTTCGGGCGATCCCAAGGCCATACGGCTGACACCCGACCGCACCAAAATTCTCCGCCTGCGCGAAAGCGCGGCCAGTGTCATCGTCGCCAATCCGGCGCATGCCTCCGTGACGCTCGACTCCCCCCGCCTGCTGATCCTGATGCCGCGGGAGCCGGGCACAACGTCCTTCACCGTCCTCAACGCCGCCGGCAAGGTTTTGCTGGAGCGCAACATCATCGTCAGCGCGGCGCAGCCACAATACGTGCGTGTACGCCGCGTCTGCGGCAATGCCAATGACTGCCAGCCGTCCAATTATTATTACTGCCCCGACGGCTGTTTTGAAGTGACCCCCGTTGTTCACGAAAACAACGCCAATATCCCCGAAGTACAGGGTAATGCTGCACAGGGTTTCGCAGGCACGATGGCCGAAGACCCGATGATCGCCGAAGAAATCGAAGGCCCCATGCCCGGCGAAGACGACGGCATACTTGAAGACGACGCCTTCGACGGCGCACCAGATGCCCTTGAGGGAGAAGCAGAATGACAAAAGCCCCCCTTCCGCAAAGCGCCCGCGGCCCTTCTGCGGCACGTTTTATCAGCCTGTCACTGGTTGCCTTTCTTTTGGCCGGCTGTGTATCGCAGAACGATACGCAAGTGGGCGATCCGTTTGACAGCCTGCAAGGCCAGCGCGCCGCGACCGAGCGCCGCCTTGCAACCGCCGCAGCCGATGCCATGCAGGGCGGCAAAACACAGGAAGCCCTTGTCCACTACGAAAAGCTCTATCAGCGCAACAGCCACAATCCCGATGTCGCTGTAAACTACGCGCAGCTGCTGCGCCGCAGCGGCAAAGCAGATCAGGCTGTTAAAATTCTGGCCCCCTTTGCCGAAGGCACACGCAAGGATTCAGCCCGCGCCCCGCGTGCCATGCTGAAAAATGAATATGCCGCCGCCCTGATCGAAACCGGCAAATTCGACCACGCACAGGCCATGCTGGAAAGCGTGCTGGGCGATGCGACGCTAGCGGAGTTTCATCCGGATGCCAGCAATCTTTCCGGCATCGCACAGGATGCGCAGGGGCAGCATAAAGCCGCCGAAAAACTTTTCCGTCAGGCGCTGGATGGCTGGAAGGGTGACCCCACATCGGTCATGAACAACCTCGCCCTCAATCTGGCAAGCCAGGGCATGTTTGACGAGGCGCTGACCACCTTGCGCCGTGCGCAGATCATGGCGCCGGAAAAAACAGAAATCGCCCGCAACATCGACATTATCAGCGGGCTGCGCGATGCCGTTGTGCCCAAAGCGCCTGTCAGCCTTAAAAAATAATCAGCCGCTTGAAACCCTGAAGTATCCTACTGCGGCCCGCCCAGAAAAGCGGGGCCGAGGATGACGATGAACAGCGCGGGCAGGAAAAACAAAATCATCGGCACTGTCAGTTTGGGCGGCAGGGAGGCGGCTTTTTGCTCTGCCGTGGCCATGCGCATTTCGCGCGATTCATCGGCCAGCACACGGATCGCCTTCGAAACCGAGGTACCGTATTGTTCTGCCTGCAGCATGGCGGTGGCGAAAGACCGCGCCGCGCCCGACCCCACGCGCATGGCAAAGCCCTGAAACGCGCCTTTGCGGTCGTTGAGCATACCCAGCTCGGCGCTCAAAATCCCCAGCTCTTCCGCCAGCGCTTCGGAATGCTCGGACACCGTATTGGCGATGCGGTTGATCGCCGCTTCGATCCCGATACCGCCCTGCACGCAGATCAACATCATGTCGAGCGCATCGGGAAAGCTGAGCGAGATTTCCTGCTGCCGCTTGTCTGCCGTGTTTTTGACCAGCAGGCGCGGCAGAAAAAATCCGAAGAGCGCCATCGACATCAAAATGATCAACACCAGCCCCTGTTTAATCTCTTTATCCGACAGGGCGATCAACATCATCGCCATAGAGACAAAAACCAGCGGCAGCAAAATACGCATCACCAGATAGATAATCGGCGCATTGGGGCTGCGCATACCGGCCTGCTGCGTCAGGTTGCGGGCCGACAGGCTCGCCTCCCCTGCAATCCGCTGCAGGCGGTAGAACAGGGCAATCGACTGCGTTGCCGACATATCCTGTTTTTTGCCTTTTTTATCGACCTGTTCGCGCGCCTGATCAAACAGGGCGCGGCGTTTTTTTTCGATGACTTCTTTGTAGCGCTCTTTCTTTTCGGTACGGCGCAACAGCGGCAGGGCAAAGGCAGCAAAAGAAATCGCTGCCGCAAGCGCGCTCACCACCACAATAACAAAATTTGAATTGAGCCCTTCCATATCCACTATACCTTGAAGTTAATCATCTGTTTCATGATCAGAATGCCGCAAGACATCCAGAAAATCGCCCCGCCGAGCAGCATTTTGCCTTTCGGCAGCGTAAAGAGAATGCTGATGTATTCGGGATTAACGGCATAAAGTCCCAGACAGACCAGCGGCGGCAAGGCGGCAATAATCGCAGCCGAGGCTTTTGCCTCCGATGACAGCGCCCTGATTTTACGTTTAAGACGGAAACGCGCGCGAATGACGGAGGAGAGATTAGACAAAACCTCGCTCAGCGAAGAACCGGTCTCGCTCTGGATTTGAAGGGCGGTTGCAAACATATGCACTTCGGGCAGCGGAATGCGCCGCGCCATTTGCAGTGCCGCCTCACCCAGCGGCACGCCGATTTTCTGGTTTTCGTAGATACGCATCATTTCATCGCGCAGCGGGCTTTCAAATTCGCGCGCAACCATCGCAACCGCTTCACTGATCGGCATACCCGCTTGCAACAGCCGCACCGAAGCATCCAGCGCATCGGCAAAAAGCTCCAGAAACTTGCGCTGGCGCCGCCCTGCTTTCCATTTCAGAAAAAGCCGCGGCACGCCGGCAAAGGCGGTAAAAGTCACAAAAAACACTGCAATAGACGGCCAGCTGGTCAGCTTCAACAAGCCGAAAACAATCAGCGCGAAAATACCCGAAAACAGCCAATAGCGCGACAGCGGCGCTTCGTAGCCTGCCTGTTCCATCAACTGGCGAATACTGGTTTTGTCTTTGTCTTTTTTCTTGGAAGCTTCTTCGGCGCCTGCGGCTTTCAGCTTGCGCGCAATATTATCGGACCGCTGGCGCGCCAGCTTGTCCTTATCGTCCCTGCCAATCGCGGTGCCATCGCGGGCGATGACGGCCATGTAGCGGTCACGCTTTTTCTGCTGGCCGCTCAGGGCGACAGAAGCACCGATGGCAAGGGCAAGAATAAGCACAACGAGAAAGACGGTAATCCCCATCATGGCTTATGCATAGGCCTCCGACATGACATCGAGCAGTTTCTTTTCAAGCCCGAACATCCGCGCGCGTTCATACAGAATCGGGCGCAGACCACTGGATTTCTGTTTGCCGATGATACGGCCAAACTCGTCCTCTCCTTCAAAATCAAAACGGAACAGATCCTGCATGGTGACGACTTCGCCTTCCATACCGGTAATTTCGGTGACATGCGTTACTTTGCGTGAACCGTCGCGCAGGCGCTGTACCTGAATAATCACATTCACGGCGGAGGCGATCTGTTCGCGCACTGCCTGCGTCGGCAAATTAAGCCCGCCCATGGCAATCATGTTTTCCATGCGCGACAGCGCCTCGCGCGGGTTGTTGGCATGCACGGTGCCCATTGATCCGTCGTGACCGGTGTTCATGGCCTGCAAAAGGTCAAAAGCTTCTGGCCCGCGCACCTCGCCCACAATAATGCGGTCGGGGCGCATCCGCAGACAGTTTTTAACAAGGTCACGCATCGTCACTTCGCCGATGCCTTCCAGATTTGGCGGGCGGGTTTCAAGGCGCACAACGTGCGGCTGCTGTAATTGCAATTCGCAGGCATCTTCGCAGGTAATAATCCGCTCGCCTTGATTGATGTAAAGCGTCAGACAGTTAAGCATCGTTGTTTTGCCTGAACCTGTACCGCCCGAAACAAGCACGTTCGCGCGGCAGTTGCCGACGATTTTAATCATCTCGGCACAATTCGGCGTCATCGCGTTAAAGCCGACGAGTTTATCAAGCGTCAGCTTTTCCTTGGCGAACTTACGAATGGTCATCGTACAGCCATCCACCGCGAGCGGCGGAATAATAACGTTAACACGCGAACCATCGGGCAAGCGCGCATCGCAAATCGGCGATGATTCATCAACGCGGCGGCCAATGACGCCCACGATACGCTGGCAGATTGTCAGCAGGTGCTGGTTATCGCGGAATTCGATGCTGGCGCGCTGGATTTTGCCGCTCAATTCGATGTAAATCGTTTTCGGCCCGTTGATCATGATGTCGGCGATGCCTTCCATCTCGAGCAATTCTTCGAGCGGGCCGAAGCCGAGCATATCATCCGCCGCCTCTTTGGCGATTTGCGCCAATTCGGCAGGCGTCACATCAAGTCCGCGGAACTGGCCGATTTCCTGCACGGCGGAAAGGATTTCGGCGCGCGCCGCCTCTACATCCATACGGGCGAGGGATTTCAGATCGATGCCGTCGCGCAAATCTGTCCAGATGCGCTTGCGCGCACGCTCCATGCGCGGGTTGCTGGCGACGGCGGTGGGCGGCGGCGGCGCTTCGGCGGGTTTTTCCGCTTTTTTGGCCGCAGGCGCTGCCGGTTTTGGCGCCGCAGCAGGCACGGGCGCCGCGGCAGCAGGCGTTTCGGACGCCGCTGCAGGCGCGGCCGCTTCGTCGGCGGGCACTGCGCCCTCTGATTGCGTCTCTACGTCATCGGCCGGTGGCGCTTCTGCCGGTTTCGGCGGCGGCGGTGGTGGTGGTGGTGCGGAACCTGAGCGTTTACCGAACATGCCGCCCCTCCTTATTTCTTTGTCTTGCCAAGCGCGCGCAGCAGGCTGAAGCCGCCGGATTTTTCATCCGCGCTCTCTGCCTCCACGCCCGATGCATGCGCCGCAACGGCGATCAGCGATTTCATGATGTCTTGCGCGGCACGATTTTCGCCGGCGGGCTTTCCGGCGCTTTCGCCATGCATGAAAATTTTCGGCGCAAAAGGAATTTTGACCACGGGCTGCATATCCATCAGTTTCTGGATATCACCCGCAGGGACTTCTTCAGCACCCGGCATGCCGACATTGTTCAAAACCAGTTCAACCTGCTGAAGACCGCCGCGCGCGTTCTTGATTTCATTCACCAGCGTGCGGCAATTGCGCAGCGCGGCGATATGCGGGGGCGTCACCACCACGACATGCGCCGCACGGGTGATCAGTCTTTTTTGCACCGACGGCGATGCACCTGACAAATCGGCGACAATCACGGGATAGGTTTTCATGATGCGTTCAATCATCGTCTCGATGGCATCGGCATCCGGACTGTCGACCAGAAGGGGGTCACCGCCCGATACCAGCAGGGACAGATTTTCTGTTACCTTCTGGATGATCCGTTTGAGGTCGTCGTCAGAGCCGGAGCCGCCGATCCGCACCGCATCGGCAAACGTCGATGCGGGCTCCAGACCAAAAGAAATACCGATGGTGCCGGCGCTGCCTGCGGCATCGATCAGCATGGTTTTTTGTTTCAGGCTTTCGGCGATATCCCAGGCCAGCGCCTGCGCCACCACGGTAGCCCCTACGCCGCCCTTGCTGCCCGTCACGGCAACAAGACGGCTGCCGGCCAGACCGCGTTTTTCCACCAGCGTGCGTGCGATCATACCGACCATGTCATCTTCGCTGACAGGCCGCACCAGATAGTCGCGCACCCCCATGCCGATCAGGCTGCGGTACAGATGCACATCATTGGTCGGGCCGATGATAACGGCGTCTGTTCCTTCGGCGCAGACCTCGGCCAGCGCGCCCAGCTGCGCGGTGAAAGCTTCGCTGATATCGTTGGTTTCGATGATAATAAGCTCGGGCGATGCGCTATGTCTGTAGCGTTCCACCGCCGCTTCCATGTCGCCGCGGACAAGGCCGATCTCTACGCGGGCAAAACGCCAATCGGCGGAGATTTTCTCCGCCGTTGCCGCCGTGCCGTCATCCAGCGCGAAAACATCCACGCGCGAAGCAGGCAATAGAATGGCGGTGATGTCGTCGCTCATACCCAACTACCTCCCGATACCGCTGGCGCTGGTGGTTTCAAGACGCTCCATACCTTCGCCGGACATATAACGTTCGGACACTGTGCCCTGACGGCGGCTGTCGCCGGGTTCACTGCCGTCACGCCCCTTGAGATCTTCGGGGTTGACGATCATTTTGCTGAAGGCCGTGCGGGTTTCGCAGCCGATGCGGTATTTATGCAGGTCTTCGAGCGTATCCCCGCCCTGATAACCCGTCAGCCGCTGCCCGCAGCCCACCGGCGGCAATGCGGCAAGGACGGTATAGCTGACCACAGCGCGCTCCAGCAGCGCGGCATCGGTCATACCCACATATTCGACTTTCACGCCCTGTGCACCGCCTTTGGCAAGGGCGGATTGCCATTCCTTGCCCAGACGGCGGGCCTGCGTTTCATGCAGCGGGTCGCCGCTGCGGTACGGCATAACCAGATGCATATCGCCGCGGCCGTTGTCGCGGAAATCCGCGGCAATGCGGCGTGCGGTGGCGATATCCGGTTTGGCCGCAGGCAAGGCAACACTGCGGGTTTCTTCTGACAGGCGCATATGGCCGGTTTCAATCTGTGACGGCACACTCATATCGCAGGCGGCAAGCCCCAGCGTCAGGCCGGCAGCACAGAAAAAACGAAACATGCGGTGGATGATAGCCGTCATAAAAACTCTCCCTAATCCACAATATAGCCGTAAGCGCCGCCGTTGCCTACCTTTGCAGGCACGCGGTTGCCATAAACGGTATGCAGGTTATTCATGAAGCGTTGTGAGAGCGCCCGTTCTGCCGCCGGCTGCGGGCGGGCGGCCTGTGCGGGGGCGGAAACCGGCGTCACACGCGCTTCGCGGCCCAGCTCGGGGGAGACCGGCGGCGATGTCGGGGGCGTCGCCATACGTGCTTCACGCTGCATCGGCTGCTCCATAAAGGCATCTGGCTCCGCATAGGGCTTCACGATATAAGGCGTGACCAGAATGATAAGCTCGCTTTCGTTGCGGGCAAAGGATTTCGATTTGAAAAGCTCGCCCAGCACCGGCACGTTTTTCGCACCCGGCAAGCCGTTGATGGAATCGAGCGTGTCGGATTTGATCAAACCTGCGATCATCAGCGTGCCGCCGCTGCCCATTTGCACAGTTGTTTCAGCGCGGCGTACCGTCAAGCCCGGCACAGTGATGCCGACAAGGGTGATGCCGTCTTCGGCGGATTTCGCCGATACTTCGGTCGACAGCTGCAGCGCGATGCGTTCGTTCGACATCACCGTCGGCGTGAAGTTAAGCGCGACACCGAATTGTTTGAATTCAAGCGTGACGTTGCCGTCCTGATCGCGGCCAACCGGCACAGGGAATTCGCCCCCCGCCAGAAAGCCTGCGGTTTCACCGGAAATCGCAGTCAGGTTTGGTTCGGCCAGCGTATTGACAAGGCCGTCACGCTCCATCGCAGCCAGATCAAAGTTAAAAGGCCCGAAACCACCCGTGGGGTTCATCACCAGCGCGCCCGTTGCAAACGGTGCCGTGATCAGCCCCGTGCCGATCGATGTCAGACCGCCCGATGACGCGCCTTTGTTGAAATTGAACTGCGTATCGATGCCGTATTCACGCAGCACGGCGCGCTTCGCTTCCAAAACCTTGACGCGCAGCATGACCTGCTGTTCGCCGCGCACGGTCATCAGATCGACAATCGGGCGGTCGGCGGCTGCGGCAAAACGCGATGCCAGATCGCGGATCTGGTTAGAAACCGCAGGCGTGGAGACCTGTCCGCGCAGCACGATATCCTGCCGCACGGTGCTGACCTGAATGGTTTCGGCCGGAAAGAGTTCTTTGACCGCATCGCGCAGCGTTTTTTCATCCACGCGCACGCGCACGGCAATATCGGCCAATTGGTTGCCTTCGTTGTCAAACGCCAGAATATTGGTATCGCCGATTTCTTTGCCGACGACATACAGGCGGTTCGAGCGCAGCGTGCCCACATCGGCCACGGCCGGGTTGGCGACCAGAACATCTGCGACGGGCTGTCCAAGGTCGATGGTATCGGCCTTGCCAATCGTCAGCGTGACGGTGCGCGTCATTTTGGTCGCGCCTTCGGCAATCGCGGAAACTCCGAGGCAGAGCGCAAGGCCCAGCGGCATCAACAACATCCTTGAAAGGAAATGTTTCATGTTCATTCTCCTGCGCTTTCGGCGTCAATGCGGACAGGCACATTTACGACCTGAGAGCCGCTATACATGCGGATCGTTCCGCCGGCGTTTTTGGTTTTACGGTTAAGCTCGTTAATTTTTTTGACAACCGCGCTGGTGGTGGCGTCAGTGGTCAGCGGCACGGCCACAGATACCGGCGCGTCTTTTTCGCCGATACGGCGCAGCGCAAGGCTCAGCTCGCCCATGCGGTCGGTCAGCGCAAGGATCTGCGCGCCTTCCTGCGTGACTTCAAGCGTGACGGTCTTGGCCACCTTGGCAGGACGGTCTTCGTCTTTTGCATTCTGGTCGACGGCAAGAACTTTCACGTTACTTAGGATTGTCTGGCTGGCGAAGCGGCGCACCACCTCATCGGAAACTTCATCTTCGACGTTTGGCAAATTCGGCGTATAGGACAAAATCACATCGACATGATCGCCCGGCGCCATGAAGCCGCCGACCATAGAGCTGGCTTTGACCGGAATAGCCACCGCACGCATACCGGGGGAGATGCGCGCCGATAGAAAATTATTGCCCACGCGCACATCCGGCACCAATGCCTGACGCGTGACCGGTTCACCCGATTCAATCGCACGGCGCACCGGCGCGCGCAGAACATCCAGCTTGTCGATATCGGATCTTTCGGCTGTCTTGCGAATGACGCCTTTGAACACGCCGTTTTCAGGCCATGACTGCCAGCGCACATCGGCGGCTTTCAATGTGTCGCCGACAAGGATCGGTTTGTTCGCGACGAGGATTTCAACTGTTTTGGGCGCAGGCGCGCCGCCCTTGGGCGACAGCTTCGATTGCACAATCAGCGCCACCGTGATTGCCACGATCATCGCGCCGCCCATAACCATTAAAACGCTTTTATTCATGTTAAAAACTCCCCGGAAGCACGCGCTTCCTCTTCCCCGTTTCTATTCTTGCACGGAAACACCCCGATGTGTCCAGAAAAAATTGAATGTTTCTAATGAATTATTTTAATAAGTTCATCTATTTGATGAAAAATGAATCCATTATGTAACATCGCGCCACAGGCGCCGGCAGTTATGGCAATGCCATAGGGGACAGCATTGCCACCACCCTGCACGGTTGCCACCCAGCTGCCTTCGCGCGGGTTTTTAAACGGTTTGCGCTTCTTTAAAATCAGCGATGCAACCCCCAGCAAGCCGCCCACAATCGCCATATACATCACATAGGCCATCAGCCCCGGCAAACCCACCCACAGCGCCAGCGCCGCGCCCAGCTTGGCATCGCCTGCGCCCAGCATATTCAGCGCGAACATCACATAGGTAATCACCAAAAACACCGCGCCCGCCGCGAAGGGATGCCACCAGACGCCGAAAGAAGACGGCGACAGCACAAAGGCCGCCACAAACGCCCCGAGCACAACAAGCACATAGGTATTCGGTATACGCAAACGCTGCACATCGCTGATGCAGCTCAGCAGCGCGGTCGCCAGCATAAGACATGTTAAAAGCGCAACGATCATAAAACCCAGTATAGAGGAAAAAAGATTACCGCGGCGTTAAGCTTGCGGCGCCGGCATCAGGACATCGTTTCGCGTCCCTGAATAAAGCCGATAATATCGTCGGTCATTTCGACCAGTTCGTCGCCCATCGTAAAGACAACGGCGACAATCGCCAAAGTAAAGGCCGCCACCATCAGCGCGTATTCGATGGCCGTCGCGCCGCGGCGGTCTTTGATAAAAAGGCTGAGAAAGTGCAGCATCCTCATCCCTGTCGGATCCTTTTTAAAAAGAAGCCCGCCATTGCGGCGGGCTTCTGTTTTCTGCGCGGAAAGCCGGAGGATTAATCCATCGACTCACGTGCGGAGATCTTGTCTTCGGCTTCCTGGAACATCTCGCGAAGTTCGGTACCGAAGGTGAAGACAACGGCCGCGATGGCAACAGCAATACCTGCCGCAATCAGACCGTATTCAATCGCCGTCGCGCCTTTTTCGGAACGTACGAACGACTCTTTCATAGCCCATAATTTCAACAGCATTTTTCCCTCCATGGAACGTTTGTTTTAAATGTGAACCCTAGACCCTATAATTCTATCCTATGCCCGTATGCCTTAATATTCAGTGAATCTAACCCGGTATTTAGTTAATTCACAACTCTTTTTTTAAGCCGCTGCCGTATCCCTCGTGTTACTTGGACAGATAAATAGAAGAAATTTTACGCGCGATATCACGAAATGCCTGCTTGAGCTCGCTGGTATTATCGGCCCGATAGAAATGGCTGCCGTCGGTTGCACATTCCTGCATCAGGGTCAAAGCTGCCGGCGCATTGATCAGGTCAAAAGCAATCGTATAGACGATAATACCCTTTTCCTTCATCGCTTCGCATAGTTGCCCTGACTGATGGTAGGAGCTGCCATTGGGTGCATCACAATTAATATGGTCAGCGACGGCACCACTACCCGATGTTGAATCGCGCGCGATCACGCCTTGGCAATAGGGGCTGTTGTATTCCCCGTCTGTCATGATAATCGCAATTTTATAGAGATCTTCGGACAGATAATCGGCCGGCCGGCTGGCGGAGGGCCAAAGATAATTAAACGTCGGTGCCAGCAAATACCAGCCCCAGGCAATACCGACCTGCCCCGCTGTTGACCCCGATGCCGCCAGGGCGTTGACGCGGCTTAGCAGCAGGTTTTTGTTGTCTGTCAGCGGCGTGATCTGGTTTGACAGGCAGGGGTTACCGCTGGGCGGATAGTTGCGCCCGACATAGGCCGTGCTGGGCGGTGTGTCTGTATAGGCATGCGGCCCGATACGTTCCGACACGCAGTTCGTTATCTGGTGCGTCCGCAACTGGTTATTCGGGTTGGTAAAACGAAAATACTGGCAGCCCGGCGTTGTACAGGTGCCCGTTGTAAACGGGCCGCGCACCTGATTCGCATACGTGCCGACGTTGACGCCCATCGAATAAGGCACGATGGCGATCTTTGCGTATTTTTCCTGCACTTCAGGATTATCCGGCACAATCATGCGTACAAGGTCGCCCGCGGCTTCGCGCAGGGCAGCAATGCGCGCGCCCGCCATTGAGCCAGAAATATCCAGAACCAGAGAAATTTCGATATCGTTCCAAAAAGCTTTGGTCACTTCGGCAAAGGCGCGCACTTCGACATATTCCTTGCCGAAAATAGCCATGAACATCGTGCGCACCTGACCCGTCGCTGTCACGCTCAGATCCTTGTACCCTATGTCGACATCCAGAGAAAGCGTCTCGCCAATCCTGTGATCAGGAAAGTTTTTATCAAAAAAATCCTGCGCGGCCTGCCGGATATCCTCATCGCTGCCGCGCACGGTTGCCGCGGCCAGCGCCGCCTTGTCGACCGCGTTATTCAGGCGTGCTTTAAGGTTGTATGCCAGCGCAAGATCCACCGCAATCCCGGCAGAGGCGATAAACATCGGCATACACATCGCAAATACAACAGCCGTTGCACCGCCCGTCTGGGTGAAAAACCTGACTATCCGGCCAAGGCCGCCGCGCGTCCAGAGAGACATCATAATTTCTCCACAAATAACCCTTTGCGTCCGCGCGTAAAGGCCTCTTCACGCATCTCGACATTACCCATGACATAGCCAGCAAAAAACGGCTTGAAGGTATAGGTCACGGCGACAGCAACGATGCCTTCGTCTTCGCGCCCAAGCCCCGCGCTTCTTTCAACTATTCCGTCACCTTCTTCCATGTTGACGGTCTCGCGCCAGATCACCGTCGGCGTCAGATCGGAGCCGAGATAGCGGATACCCACAACATCGACGCCATAGCTCGCTGTCTTCATCGGGCTGAGGGCGAGTCGTCCTGCGACGATCGCATCTTCGATCTGTGCATCGTTTGTCGTCCCTTCGCGCGCCAGAAGATCACCGATAATCTGGCACGCAGTTGTCACTTTCAGGTTTGCAATCAGTGCCGAGCCGACGTCAATCATGCCGCAAAGAACCGTCAGCATCATCGGAAATAAAAATCCGGCCTCTATCGCGGCAACGCCGCCATCGCCACGCAAAAAAGAACGGAAATTTTTCAGGCAAAATACTTTTTTCACGGCCTATCCGCCTTCATTATTGTAAGGTTCCGCTTTAATAACTGACATCGCCGTATGCATCGACCAATTACGGCCCACATCACCGGTGATAATGCTGCCCAGAAACGGCGTCAAAAACGTATAGCGGTACACCGTGCGTACAAGAATAACATCGCTGGAATCGCCCATCGAAAACTCTGCCGGCACCAGATTGCCATCGTCATCGAATTCCGGTTCATAGTTCGAAGCTGCCGCAAAGGTGCCTTCTTCCAAAAGGATAACTTCATACTGAAGCCTGTTGCAGGCAATCATAGAGCTGACATGGTCACAAAGGGCGTTGCGGAACGCTTCTTCCGGATCGGCTTGCGCTTGTAGTTGACCCGTGCGGATCAGACGCGAAGCAGAAGCCGCGCCGCCCTCCAGGACGGTTCCAGCCGCAAAGAACATCGCGATTTCGAGGATGCCGATAATCATCAAAAAAAACGGAGTGGCAATCAACGCGAATTCAACCGCGGCCACGCCATCTTCCCTGCGGCGCCATCTGTGAAAATGTCTAAACATCGTTTCAGCCCCTGAAACAGTCCCCCTCCCGTCTTGCCGTGCGCCGGGCGCACGGATATGCGGGCTTTCCTACTGTCCCTTGCTCTATTTTACGCCCGCGGGGTTTAAGGACAGGTTAACACCCCCCAAATAAGCCTTAAAAATCAAAAATATGGCCGCTTTAACCGGAGGACGCCGGTGGCGGTTTGGGCGCTTCGGCGGCGATCTGGGGGCCCCATTTACGCGCCAGCTCCTGCTGCCGGCGATCGATTTCGGCCAGACGCTTCTGCCCGCGCTTGACCAAAATACCAGAGACAACACCCGGCACCTGAAAATAAATCATCCATCCGCATGCTGCGGCGACATAGGCAAGCAAAAGAGTTTGCGGCTGCAAAAGCAGCGCCAGCGCATGATCAATACGTCCGCCCATTTGCCAAAGATCCAGCAGCGCCGGCATCGTGCCCGCAAGATTCATCGCCGCCACAGTCAGCCCCGCCGTTTTATCCGGCTTGTTGTCAATCAATGCCGCCACAAAAGCCGGCAGCATGCAGCCGCAGAACAAAACAGTGGTTGGATAAAATATGGCGGCCGTCACCATCAGACAAAAAATCGCCATGCGCACCGAAAAAGGCATGCGCTGCTGGTTTTTGTTTTTGACTGTACCTGGCATCGTCAGCTCCACAAATAATGGTAAAGAACGGTCAGGATCACCGAGGCCACGCCAAATACAGACGATACCAGCATCGCAACCTGACGGCCGGAGGCCAGCCCGAACGTGCTGCGCCGGGACAATTGCTGCTCCAGCCCCGCACGTTCACGCATCAAAAGCGCAAATTCGCGCCGCGCCTGCGCAAAACGCATCTGGTCATCCTGTACCACGGCCGCAGAATCGACGATATCCAGAAGGCTGTTCAGATTGCCGCCATCGCCCGCGCTGGCCAGCCGCCGCGCGACTTCCTGCCGCAGGTCGCGGTCATAAAAACGGTCAACAGCCGGCGTCATCTGCGCAAGCAATATACGCGCCAGCGCCGGCACGGGCTGAATGCGGAAACGCCGCTGGATAGCAGAGAGCGCACGTAAAACACCGATGATCTGATAGCCGCGGTCATGCGAGATAATATGGCCGAGATAAGGATCGATCATTTTGGGATCACGCACCGAAATAAAGGCGATCATATGGCGGTCTAAAATCGGCTCCAGCCGCTGGCCGCGCTGGGCAAGCCTTTCCAGCGCCAAAAGCAAATGCCCGGGGCCCAGAACATAATAATCACGCAGCTGCGGGCTGAGACAGACGATTTCCTTGTTCAGCAGATAGACCACGCGTTCGATGCCATAGCCCGGCATTTTTTGCGCCAGAAAATTGCGGCACTTTTCAAACAATGTGACGATACCGCTGGCATCGGGAATTTCTTCGTAACGCTGGTTAACCCAGCCGTTGAAAAGCTGCAGCGAAATCAGCTCGGCATAATGCTGCACATCTTCGCCGCGCGCCATCGCATCGGCCAGCGCCGTGCCGAATCCCTCCGGAAAAACCGCCAGATCCTTGAAACGCACCGGCGCATAAGGGTCCAGCACCTGCGACAGTTCTGCCACCACACGCTCGCGCATGGCGCCATCTTCTTTCTTCCAGAAGGTTTCCAGCCGGGCTTCGAGATCACGGTCTTCAAAATTCCGTTTAAGCCAGAGATCAAGACTGTCTTTTTCGACCAATGCCACGGTATCGGAAATATGCGCCGCCAGTGACATCGCCAATGACCGCAAGTCCCAATATTTCCGGTCACGGAAAACGAACGGACGGCGGGCTTTCATCGTATTGTGCGGCTGCTTCGCGCTCAGGCGCCGGCCTTCGAGCCAGCGCAGCGCATCATCAAGCCCCCATCTGGCACTTTCATCGTCATGCAAGACGCCGCGCAGGAATTCGACCAGATAGGCCGGCAACCGCTCGCTGCCGATCAGCGCGCCATAGCTGCCGTTCTCTATCTTTTCCTGAATGATCTCTTCGGTGCTTTTTCCAACCAGCGGATTGCCGCCGCGCAGCGTCATCGCCACGCAAACACCCAGTGCATAAAGGTCGTTTTTGATCGAACCCGGCCCGCGGCCGCCGGGCTGCGCCATGGCACGCTCGACTGTTTCAAAAACAGGGCTGTGCCGGAAAAACGGCGCGCTGCTGATGCATTCGCCAAGGATCGCTACTTCCGACCCCTCGCCGCCCGCCATAAAAATATTATCGCCGGTGATGGCGCCATGCACCATATCAATCGACTGAAGCTCTTCCAGAACCGATACCGCAGGCTGGATCAGCGCGGCAATGATCCGGTCATCACTGATGCGCACCGTGCGCGCGGCGCCCAGCGGCAACAACCGGCGTGCAGGCGGCAGGTCAAAAACAAAAACATATACCTGTTTGGTTTCAGCCGGCCATTCGACAATACCTGCCGTGACAAGTTTCAAAAGATGCGGCGTTTTAACAGCCTGATAGGAACCGACAACGGAAATACGCGGACAGCGGCTGCGCCCGACTGTCATCGCAAGCAGCGGTTTGCCATCCCGAAGGTCGCGCGCTTCAAAAGCGCGGGTTTCAAAACTGGCGAAAGCATCGAGCGGCTTGCCCGCAAAAATTTCAACCTCGCCGCCGAGGACGATACGCCCGTCGTTACCGAGTGCGGTCACGCTGTAATGGTCCGCTTCGGGCGCGTTCAGCTTCCCGCCGCCGGCAGGTTCAGTATAATCCCTGAATATTCTGAATATTTTTTCGCGCAGCCGCATTCAACTTCCCTGAAAAACCCGCTTTTAGTTTAGCGGTATCAGGTAAACGATGCATGAATAAAAACGCGCGAAAGCATTACGGAAACGTCAAACGCCGCCGAGCGCGACCAGTTTCAGCTCCAGATAGTCTTCGATCCCGTATTTGGAGCCTTCATGCCCAATGCCCGACTGTTTCCAACCGCCAAAGGGCGCTTGCGGCGCAACAATCGCCACGCTGTTGACGCCCACCATGCCGTATTCCAGTGCTTCTGCCACGCGCCACGCGCGGCTGATATCGGCGGTGTAGAAATAGGCCGCAAGGCCGTATTCGGTATCATTCGCCATTTTGACGACGTCTTCGTCTGTCTTGAAGCGAAAGACCGGCGCCAGCGGGCCAAAGGTTTCTTCGCGGAAACACGCCATATCCGGCGTTGCGTCCGAAACAACCGTCGGCTCGAAAAATGTCTGCCCAAGCGCGTGGCGCTTGCCGCCCGTGGTGACCTTGCCGCCTTTGGCGGTGGCGTCTTTCAGATGCTGCTCTACTTTTTCGACGCCTTTTTGATTAATCATCGGGCCCAGCTCGACGCCGTCGTCAAAACCGCTGCCGATTTTCATCGCCGCCACGGCTGCCGTGAATTTCTCCACGAAGGCATCATAGATCCCCTCCTGCACAAAAACGCGATTGGCGCAAACACAGGTCTGCCCGCTGTTGCGGAATTTCGACGCAATCGCGCCTGTCACCGCGGCATCGATATCGGCATCGTCAAAAACGATAAACGGCGCATTGCCGCCCAGCTCCAGCGAGACTTTTTTGATCGTCGATGCCGCCTGCGCCATCAAAATTTTGCCGACAGCGGTCGATCCGGTAAAGCCGATTTTGCGCACTGTCGGGTTTTCGGTCATTTCCTTGCCAATCGGCGGTGCATCGCCGAGGACGATATTGAACACGCCCGCCGGAATGCCCGCACGCTCCGCCAGAACCGCCAAGGCCAAAGCCGAAAACGGCGTCAGTTCCGACGGTTTCAGCACCACCGTACAGCCCGCCGCCAACGCGGGGCCGGATTTGCGCGTGATCATCGAAGACGGAAAATTCCACGGCGTAATCATCGCCGAGACACCAATCGGCTGTTTCAGCGTCATCAGTCGGTGCGCTGTATTATGCGTGGGAATAATATCGCCGTAGATGCGGCGGCATTCTTCGGCCATCCATTCGACATAGCCGATGCCGCTTTGAATTTCCGCCTTGGCCTGCGCCAGCGGCTTGCCTTGCTCGGCTGTCAGGATGCGGCACAGGTCATCGATATTCTCGGTCTGCAAATCGGCCCAGCGGCGCAGAATTTTTGCGCGTTCGGATGCCAGCAGGCTGCGCCATGCAGCAAAAGCTTTATCGGCAGCGGCAATCGCGCGGCGGGTTTCATCCGCCCCCATATTGGGCACAGCACCCAGCACATCGCCCGTTGCGGGGTTGGTGACATCGACCGTTTTGCCGCTGTCGGCCGAAACCCATTTGCCATCGATATAGCATTGGTCGCGCCAGAGCGTGGGGTCTTTGAGTTTAAGTGCGGCCGCCACCTCTTCGGGTTTACGCAGGGGCTGGGACATGATGTTTTCTCCTGAAAGATGATGCAAATAATATGGCGGGTTTACGGCGCGGCGGCAACCCCCGCGCAAATTCCCTGCGGCATCAAGACCTTCACCCCCTCAAACGCAAAAAAGCCGCCGGAATACGGCGGCTTTTTGGGGAGGCCTTTGAGGCTTTATGCCGCCTGCGCGAGTGCAGCCAGTTTGGCGCGGACGATATCGATGTTTTTCTGGATATGCGCGGTTTTGCTGGGGTCGTCCTTGGAAAAGCCCAGATCGTCTTCGAAGTTTTTCAGCTTTTCGTTCAGCACATCGCGGTCAAGATCGCTGACGTTGACGGCTTCTTCGGCCAGGACGGCACAAAGATCGCCCGTCACATCGACAAACCCGCCGGAAACGAAGATACGGCGCACCTCACCCGACGGCGACGTTACCGATACCACGCCCGGACGCAGGCTCGACAGCAGCGGCGCGTGGTCGGCCAGAATACCCAGCTCCCCTTCGCCGCCCGGAACGATCACCATGCTGGCTTCTTCGGAAGCAAGGATACGCTCCGGCGAGACCAGTTCGAACTGGAAGGTTTTATCGGTCAGCTTTTCGGCCATGTCCGCTATCCTTAGTCTTCGTTAGATTACGCAGCCGCTTTTGCCATTTTCTTGGCTTTTTCGACTGCTTCCTCGATGGTGCCGACCATGTAGAAGGCGGCCTCGGGCAGGTGGTCGTAATCGCCGTTCACAATACCCTTGAAGCCCTTGATGGTGTCTTCGAGCGAAACGAAAACGCCCGGCGTGCCTGTGAAAACTTCGGCAACGTGGAAAGGCTGCGACAAGAAACGCTGGATTTTACGCGCGCGGGCAACGGTGAGTTTGTCTTCTTCAGACAATTCATCCATACCAAGGATCGCGATAATATCTTGCAGCGCTTTGTAGCTTTGCAGCGTTTTCTGCACCGCGCGGGCGACGTTGTAGTGCTCTTCGCCGATAACGCGGGGGTCAAGAATACGGGAGGTCGAGTCAAGCGGATCCACCGCGGGGAAGATCGCCATTTCGGCGATCTGGCGGCTCAGAACCGTCGTCGCGTCAAGGTGCGAGAAGGACGTTGCAGGTGCCGGATCGGTCAAGTCATCCGCAGGAACGTAGATGGCCTGAACCGAGGTGATAGAGCCTTTGTTGGTCGAGGTAATACGCTCTTGCAGGGTACCCATTTCCGTCGACAGCGTGGGCTGATACCCCACGGCAGAGGGAATACGGCCGAGCAGCGCCGACACTTCGGCACCCGCCTGCGTGAAGCGGAAGATGTTATCGACGAAGAACAGAACGTCCTGACCTTCGACATCGCGGAAGTATTCCGCAAGGGTCAGACCGGACAGGGCCACACGCGCACGCGCGCCCGGCGGCTCGTTCATCTGGCCGTAAACGAGGGCAACCTTGGAGCCTTCGCCGTCCAGCTTGATAACGCCGCTGTCGATCATTTCATGATAAAGGTCGTTACCTTCGCGGGTACGTTCACCCACGCCGGCGAATACCGACACGCCGCCGTGCTGCATGGCGACGTTGTTGATCAGCTCCATAATCGTCACGGTTTTACCAACGCCGGCGCCGCCGAAGAGACCGATCTTGCCGCCTTTGGCATAGGGCGCCAGAAGGTCGACGACTTTAATGCCGGTGACGAGCATCTGGGTTTCGGTTGCCTGTTCGGTGAATTCCGGTGCGGCGCGGTGAATGGCGTAGTGTTCTTTGGCATTGACGGGGCCGCGCTCGTCAATCGGCTCGCCGACGACGTTCAGGATACGGCCGAGCGTTGCGGGACCCACCGGCACCGAAATCGGCTTACCCGTATCGGCAACAGCGGCGCCGCGCACGAGACCTTCGGTCGCGTCCATGGCGATGGTGCGCACGGTGTTTTCACCAAGGTGCTGCGCCACTTCAAGAACCAGCGTCTTGCCGTCGTTGTCAACGGTCAGCGCGTTCAGAATCGGCGGCAGGTTGCCTTCGAACTGTACGTCAACGACGGCGCCCGTGATTTGCACGACTTTGCCGGGAGAGCCTGCGTTTTGTGCGGCCAGTTTTACCATGGGGTTTGCTCCTTCTATACCTAAAATCTTTGTCTTTTGTGTTTCGTTTCGCGCGGTTTATACGGCTTCGGCACCCGAAATGATCTCGATCAGTTCTTTGGTGATGTAGGCCTGACGCGCGCGGTTGTACTTCAGCGTCAGTTTGGCAATCATATCGCCGGCGTTGCGTGTGGCATTGTCCATCGCGGTCATACGCGCGGCCTGTTCGCCCGCGGCGCTGTCTAGCAGCGCGCGGAAGACCTGCACCGCCAGATTGCGCGGCAAAAGATCGGCGAGGATGGCTTCTTCGTTCGGCTCGAATTCATACAGCGCCTTGGCTGCGCCGGCCTCTGCCGGTTTTTCCTCTTCGGTGCCTTCTGCGGCGTCTTCAACCGACAGCGGGATCAGCTGGAAAGCCGTCGGCACCTGGCGGATCACCGATTTGAACTGGTTATAAACCAGATTGCAGACATCAAATTCGCCGCGCTCCAGCGCATCGAGGATATAATCAGACACCTGCGCCGCATCGGCGAAAGACAGGTGTTTTTTGCCGAGGTTTTCAAAAACCTGTACGATTTTATCGCCATGGTCGCGCTTCAGCGAAGCCGCGCCCTTGCGGCCGACGCAAACCAGCTTGACCGTTTTGCCTGCCGTCACCAGATCGCGGATTTTCTGGCGCGCCAGACGGACGATAGAGCCGTTAAAGCCGCCGCACAGACCGCGGTCGGACGTAATGACGACGAGCAATTGCACATCATCCTTGCCCGTGCCCGCCATCAGCAGCGGCGCGCTGCTGCCCATATCGATGTTGGCGACAAGACGTCCCAGCATGCCCGACATGCGCGCGGCATAGGGCTGGCTGGCTTCGGCCTGCCCTTGGGCGCGGCGCAGTTTGGACGCCGCGACCATTTTCATGGCCGATGTGATCTTGCGCGTGGATTTCACGCTGGCGATCCGGTTTCTGAAGTCCTTCAAACTGGGCATGTTGCTACCTTATCCGTATCCGTGTCGCAGCTGTTATCAGGCGGCCTTTTTGGAGCCGACGAAGGTCGTGCAGAAATCCTGCATGAACTTTTCGAGCGCGGCTTTGGTTTCGTCGCTGATTTTCTGCTCGTCGCGGATGGCTTTCAGAACATTCGGCGCCTGCGTACGGGCCGCGCTCAGCATCTGCGTTTCGAATTGCGTCACATCGGCCACGGCGATCTTGTCGAGATAACCGTTCACACCCGCGAAGATCGACAGAACTTGTTCTTCCATCGACAGCGGGCTGTACTGGTTCTGCTTGAGCAGTTCCGTCAAGCGCGCGCCGCGGGCGAGCAGTTTCTGGGTCGAGGCATCGAGGTCAGAGGCGAACTGCGCGAAAGCTTCCATCTCGCGGAACTGCGCGAGATCGAGCTTGATCGTACCGGCAACCTGTTTCATCGCTTTCGTCTGCGCGGCAGAACCGACGCGGGAAACCGACAGACCGACGGAAATCGCGGGGCGGATACCTTTGTAGAACAGGCCGGTATCCAAAAAGATCTGACCGTCGGTGATCGAAATCACGTTGGTGGGAATGTAGGCGGAAACGTCACCGGCCTGCGTTTCGATGATCGGCAGCGCGGTCATGGAGCCGGCACCCATCTCGTCGTTCAGCTTCGATGCACGCTCCAAAAGGCGGGAGTGCAGATAGAATACGTCACCCGGATAAGCTTCGCGGCCCGGCGGGCGGCGCAGCAGCAGCGACATCTGGCGGTAAGCCACGGCCTGTTTGGACAGGTCATCGTATACGATCAGGGCATGCATGCCGTTGTCGCGGAAGTATTCCGCCATCGTGCAGCCGGTATAGGGCGCAAGATATTGCAGCGGCGCGGGTTCGGATGCGGTGGCGGCAACGATGATGGAGTATTCCAGCGCGCCGTTTTCTTCGAGCGTTTTAACCAACTGGGCAACCGTAGAGCGTTTTTGGCCGATGGCGACGTACACGCAGTACAGTTTTTTCTTTTCGTCCGTGCCTTTGTTGATTTCTTTCTGGTTCAGGATCGTATCGACGGCAATCGCGGTTTTGCCGGTCTGGCGGTCACCGATGATCAGTTCACGCTGGCCGCGGCCAACGGGCACAAGCGCATCAAGCGCCTTGATGCCGGTCTGCATCGGCTCGTGTACCGATTTACGGGCGATAATGCCGGGCGCCTTGACGTCAACGCGGCGGTTTTCGTCGGATTTGATCGGACCTTTGCCGTCAATCGGGTTACCAAGACCGTCAACAACGCGGCCGAGCAGGCCTTTGCCCACAGGGACGGAGACGATTTCGCCGGTCTGGCGCACAATGTCGCCTTCTTTGATGTCGCGGTCGTCGCCGAAAATAACCACACCGACGTTGTCGGTTTCAAGGTTCAGCGCCATGCCTTTAATGCCGTTCGAGAATTCAACCATCTCGCCGGCCTTGACGTTGTCGAGGCCATAAATACGGGCAACCCCGTCACCGACGGACACGACCTGACCGACTTCGGCAACGTCTGCCTCGGCGCCGAATTTTTCGATCTGGCTTTTGAGGATGGAGGAGATTTCAGCTGCGCGGATTTCCATGGTTACGCTACCTCTTTCATTTTCTTTTGGTCGGATGTGTTGTTGCTGCTTTTGAGCGCACGGTGCAGGCGCTCGAGCTTGGTCTTGACGGAGCTGTCGATCAGGCGGGAGCCAACGCGAATAACCAGCCCCCCCATGATCGCGGGATCAACGCTGAGCCTGACTTTGACATCGGCGCCGAGCGCTTTTTTCAGGTTGGCGGCAATACGGTCGATCTGCCCCTGTTCCAGCGCCTGTGCGGCGGTAACATCGGCGGTGATCTCGCCCTTGTGCGCGGCGATCATGCCCTGCACGGCCTCTACCACCAAAGGCAGAATGTCGAGCCGGCGCTTGAGCGCGAGCATGCCGAGGAACTGCGCCGTCACGGGCGCCAGCTTCAGATGCGCGGCGATGGCCTTGAGCGCCTCTGCCTGCGCTTCGCGGCGCAGCGTCGGGTTGTGCATGAAGGAGAGAACCTCGCCGCCGCTTTCCAGCAGGGCGGTCAGAGTCAGCATGTCACGGGCGATGGTTTCGACCTGCGACTGCTCTTTCGCCAGCTCAAAAAAGGCTGTGGCGTAGCGTTTTGCGGTGTCCTGGTTTCCTGTACGGGAAGCCACTGTCAACCCCTTTCAAAAAATCACGTTTTTCTACGAGCGCGGTACATATCTACGCCTACGAGCGGGGATTTAACATGACTCGCAGACCGGATGCAACTGAATCCCGCGCCAATCCTTAAAAAACGCACCAAAAACCCCGCCTCCGCCCAAAGGGGCGAAAAACAGGCAAAACAAAACCGCCGGCACAGGCTGTACCGGCGGTTTTGTTTTTCGTAATATTTGATCAGTTCAGGTGCGGCGTCGATTTTTTGACAATTGTATCGGCCGTATCGCTGCTGCCAAAAATTTCCAGAAGCTCGTCATTCTCCGACATCAAATAGATATAGCCGGAATGATCCATCAGATAATTGTCCACATCGCCGCCTTCGGCAATCGCCGCATAGACTTTGTAGATGCTTTTGATGTGATCGACTTGCGCATCTGTACCGGTCAGCCCGACAACGCGGCTGTCGTAATCGGCCAGATATTCCTTGAGACGCGCGGCGGTATCACGCTTGGGGTCGGTGGTGACAAAAAGCGGCTGTATCTTTTCAGCTTTGCCGCCCAATGCGCCCAGTGCCGCGCCGATTTTATCCAAGGCTGCAGGGCAGATGTCGGGGCAATGCGTAAAGCCGAAGAAAACCAGCTTTTTCTTGCCGGGCCATGATTTTTCGGTCACATCCGCGCCGTTGTGGTCGGTCATGGTGAAAGCACCGCCGACGCTGGAGCCGGCGACTTTTTGCCCTTCCGGTGCAGGCGTCACCTGCGGTTCATCTGACGAAGCTGTATCGGCGCTATCCGCGTCATCGCCATAAAGCGCATCCAGCGGGTCGGGCATGGCGGGGGCGCCATCCAGAATATTATCGCGGCGCGGGCGATCCCCAATCGCCACGGGCTGGATATCGATGACCTGCTGTGCGGCCGCGGCCTGTTCTTGCGTGGCAGACGGCGCGCCCTGACGCCCCTGAAACCATGCCAGCGCGGCACCCATGGCAAAAGCGATAACGGCAAGCAGGATGAATTTGACGAGATTTTTCATGCGGGGCGTCTCCAGACAATAAAGAAAAACAGCTGTCTGAGATATAAGCGCGCGCGGCGCCTGAAATCAAGCCTCTTCGCCCGCTTCTGCGGCGAAACGGGTCAGATAATCGCGCATAAAGGCGGCACGGCGCGCACCTTCGGCGCGTCCGGCAGCGGTTTGCAGCGTTTCGGCGGTTTTGAACAGCTTCACAAAGAAATGGTCCAGCGTATAGACGCGGTCGTCTGGCGCACGGTTTTGCGCCAGAATATCACCGTCAAAATAGAATGGCCGCGCTAGCAGCGCCCCTACGGTAAAACAGCGCGCAATGCCGATCGCCCCCAGACCGTCGAGCCGGTCGGCATCCTGTACGACTTTCGCCTCCAGCGTCTCGGGCTTGATGGCGGCGCTGAAGCTATGTGCGGCAATGGCGTGATGGATGGCATCAAAATGCGCGGCCGGATAATTCATTTCTGTCAGTAGCGTCACCGCCATATCGGCGGCAAGGCGCGATGCCTGCGCGCGGCGCGGGTCATCCTTGGCGACACTGACGCAGTCATGAAACCATGCGGCGGGCATGACGACGGCGGGGTCCGCCCCCTCTTCAGCCGCCAGCTTCAGTGCGCCGCGCACCACACGGCGGATATGCAGCATGTCGTGTGACGGATCGGATGCGGGGTAAAGCACCTGCGCTTTGGCTGCGAAAATATCTTGCCATTCCTGCATGTTTTGCACGGGATGCTCCTGTATTGGGTGTGAAAGGTCTTTTGCCGCTTTGGCCGCGACTATATAATGAAGCGCAACCGAAAGGAACAGCCATGCGCTATTTTTTAACCGGCGGATCGGGCGATGCAGGCACGCTGTTGACCCAAAGCCTGCTGGCGCGCGGCGATGCCGTGACCAACCTTGACCTTGCGCCCCCCAAAGTCGCAGGAGCTGTGCATATCGCGGCATCGCTGCTGGATCATGACGCGCTGCCGGCGCGGCTTTGCGGTCACGATACGGTGGTGCATATCGCGGCATGGCACGGCATTCACGAACAGACCGGCAAGACAGCGCGCGATTTCCATGACCTGAACGTGACCGGCACATTCAACATCCTTGAGGCCGCGGCCGGTGCAGGCGTCAAAAATTTTGTTTTTATTTCATCGACCAGCGTCGAAGACCGCTTTGGCGTTTATGGCCATACAAAAGTCCTGAACGAAGAAATGTGCCGCGCCTATGCGCAGCGACACGGCATGCAGATTGCCCTTCTGCGTCCGCGCGCATTTGTGCCGCCCTGGAACCGCGCGGTTTACAGTGATTTTATCGGCTGGGCGCAGTGGTTTATGAAAGGCGCGGTGCATGTGACCGATGTAAATGCCGCCATCCTTGCCGCCTGTGATCTGCTGACCGTTGGCGCGCTGCCCGAAGCCGCCCCTGTATATGTCATCGACGGCGCCTATGATTACAGCCCGCAAGAATTGGCAAATTGGGATGCAGCAGGCGCAGGCAGCAGCTTTCGCGCACGCTATGCCGGTTTCGAAGATCTGATGGCGCAGCACGGGCTTGATATCACACGCAAGCCGCGGGTGCTGGATATTCCAGACAGGCAACAACTGCCCGGATACCGTGCGCTCTACAGCATGCAAAATCTGCTGGAAGATTTACGCAGATACGGGCCCGCAGGCCCGCCCGCGCCTTATACGGTTTAAAAAAACGACAATGATTATTTTCGCGGCGGCATAATGCAGGCCACGGGACGCATCACGCGCGAGCTTTCGGTCTGATGCGTGATTTCATAGCAGGTGGTGGCGGTGATGTATTTGCCGCCCGATCTGCCGCTGACGACTTTTTTCCACTGGCCGGTGCTCTCGTCAAAGAAAACATTCTCCGGCATCGGCAGGCCCCGCTGCTTTTCGGCTTCCTTGCGGGCTTCGCGCGCGGCGCGGTATTCTTCGCGGGTTTGCGGGCGCGGCTCGGTCTCTTTTGAAAACATATTGGCCACGCCGGAGAAAACCGGCGACCCCGGCTGTTGCTGCTGCGTTGTCTGCGCCGCGGCAGGCGCGGCAGCCAAAAGCACAGCGATCAAAAGGGCGGCACAGGGACGGGCAAAGCGCGCAATCATCATCGTTCTCCTTGGGGGATATCTCTATCAAGTATAACACGGATGGGGCAGCTTGAATCCTGCGCCCCGCTAAAAAATAAGTCTGCCTTGTAAAAAACGCATAAAAACAAGGTCTTTTGCGCCGCGCTAGAGCAGCCGCGCGCCGTTTTCGACCTTGCCATCTGCAAAAACCAGCACCGTTTTGCCCTCGGCGTCATCGACACCGGTTGTCAGCACTTCAGAGATCATCGGGCCGATCTGCTTGGGCGGGAAATTGACGACGCAGAGCACCTGCCGCCCGATCAGCTCTTCAGGTTTATACCGCTCGGTGATTTGCGACGATGATTTGCGCAGACCGATGTCGGGGCCGAAATCGATTTTAAGTTTATAGGCGGGCTTGCGCGCCTCGGCAAAAACTTCGGCCTCGACAATCGTGCCGAAATGCAAACCGACCTTCATAAAATCCTGCCAGCTGATCGTTTCCATGGTTATTTCCCTTTGCCGCCCCAGATTTTTTCCAGCCGGCGGTCGCGGCCGCAGCCCTTGCGGTAGGCTTTATAGGCAAGGACGTTCTTTTTATAGTATTCCTGATGGTAATCTTCCGCCGCGTAAAAAGCCTCGGCGGGGCGCAGAAAAGTGGCGACCTCTGCCCCGAGTTTTTTTCCGGTTGCTGCAATCGAGACCTCGGCCGCCGTTTTTTGCGCATCGCCGATGTAGAAAATGCCCGCGGCATACTGGCTGCCCTTGTCGCAGAACTGTCCTTCGGCATCAAAAGGGTCAACGTTGCGCCAGAAAATCTCCAGCAGCGTATCATAACCCACCTGCGCGGGGTCATAGACGACCTCGACCACTTCGACATGTCCGGTGCGGCCGGTCGAAACCTGTTTGTACGTCGCCGTCTCCGCACTGCCACCCATATAGCCGGAGGTCACCTTCAACACGCCCTTCTGGCTGTCAAATTCAGATTCCATGCACCAGAAACACCCGCCCGCAAAAACCGCCCGCGCCTCTACCGCAGCCTCGCGCGTTGGTGTTTCGGCAGCGGCCGGAAAAGACAGCGCCAAAAGCGGCAACAGGGTTAAAAAGACATGTAAAAACCGGCGCATGAAATTTCCTTTCACAATTGCTCTGATATCAATATAGGTCAGCAAGACGTTTTCGTCGCGGGGCCGATCAAAGTTACAGGCAGAATTGGCGTCCCCGATAGGATTCGAACCTACGACCTAGCGTTTAGGAAACGCTTGCTCTATCCGGCTGAGCTACGGGGACGCATGGACGGCGGATAGGGGGCAGTATAGGTAAAACCGCCCCTGCCTTCAACCACAGGCGCGCAAGGTCTTGTTTTTATGTGAAGATGTCGGCGGTTGCCAAGTGCGCGCCGCGCTTATATAAATGACGTTATTACAATCATCACAACCTATACGGGGCATCTGCATGAACCGCACGTTCCTTTTCCTTGGCGCTTTTGGTCTGGCCGTTATCGGCGGCGGGGCGCTTTACCTGACGGGCGGGCAGAAAAGCACCGCAATCGAAGTAGCAGCAGCAGACAGCCGCACGCCAGATCAGCTGATTGACGCTGCGCGCGCCGCCTTCCTTGGCGAAGGCACGGCGCAAAGCGATGCGGCAGGCGCCGCGCTGATCCTTCAGGCCGCCGCTGCCGGAGATGAGCAGGCTATCGGTTATGCAGGCACGCTTTATATGGGCGGCATCGGTGTGGATCATAGCGTCACCAAGGCGCGCGAATGGCTGGCCCGATCAACCGACGCCGAAGCACAGGCGCTGGCCGAAGCGCTGCTGACCTTTGAAGCCGTGCTGGCCACTATGCCCGAAGAACAGGCCGAGCTGCAAAAAGCCATGGACGAAGGTGATGCGCGCGAAAGCATCCGCGCGTCTTTCCTTGCCGCATTGGAGCGCCAGAAACTGGCCGCAGCCGAAACCGCCGCCGGTGACGAAACCGGCAATGCGGTTTTGGTCATGCCCGAAGGCGAGCCCGGCGTTGCCGAAGGCTACGAAGGCGACACCGAGGGCGATACATACGCAGAAGGTACACAAGAGGACGGCGATACCGTGAGCGGCGAGCCGCAGGAATAATAATAACGATAGGGCGTAAACACGCCCTTTTATCACCGGAGCATCACATGGATATCAAAGGTCTTGCGGCAATTGTCACGGGTGGCGGGTCTGGTATGGGCGCAGAAGTCGCGCGGCATCTGGCCGGTGCCGGCGCGAAAGTTGCCGTGCTCGACATCAACAAAGCAAATGTCGAGGCGGTCGCTGCAGAAATCGGCGGGCTGGGCCTTGAATGCGATGTGACCAGCGAAGCCAGCGCCACGGCCGCCCTTGCCGCCGCGCGGGAGGCACATGGACCTGTGCGCATTCTGATGAACTGCGCCGGTATCGCCCCCGGTGCGCGCATCGTTGGCAAAGACGGCCCGCATGATCTGGGCTTTTTTGCAAAAGTCATCGGCGTCAACCTGATCGGCACTTTCAATATGCTGCGCCTGGCCGCGGCGGAAATGTCAACGCTCGATACGCTCAACGACACGGGGGAGCGCGGGGTGATCATCAATACCGCCTCCGTCGCCGCTTACGAAGGACAAATCGGCCAAGCCGCCTATTCCGCCTCCAAGGGCGGCGTGGTCGGCATGACGCTGCCCGCCGCGCGGGAGCTGGCGCGTTTCGGTGTCCGTGTTGTGACCATCGCGCCCGGATTGATCGGCACACCGATGCTGCTGGGCATGCCGCAGGAAGTACAGGACAGCCTGATTGCCACAACGCTTTTCCCCAAACGCCTTGGCCTGCCCGAAGAATTCGCCAAGCTGGCGCTGCATGTCGTCGATAACGCCATGATCAACGGCGAGACGATCCGCCTTGACGGCGCGGTGCGTCTGGCGCCGAAATAAACCGCATGCGCACGGGTTTTAAATATGCCCTGAGCGCCGCGATTTTTGCGGCGGCCATTACCTTTGCCCCCGCCACGCCCGCACCGGCGCAAAACAATATTTTCGACAAACCCGCATGGGAAAAAGACGTCCGCCGTATGATGTGGCGGCAGCGCAATTGCGTGAAGCTGGGCAGTTTTATCTGGGAAGTGGGCGATGCCGAAAAAATCATCACCCGTGACTTCAGCCTGAAAGGCTCGCCGCCGTCTGCGACTGCTCTGGTGCCACTGCATGAGGTTTCTGCGCTGATTTTTGCCGCCTATGCCGCGGAGCGTACAAAAGGCACGTTCACGCCCGAACAAACGGCGGCGCTGACGATGCGCTCCGGCTTTAATGCCCCCATGTCACAGAGCTGCAATATCGCCACCAGCGTGGGCAGCTGCTTTGGCAATCTGGGCGGTGCGGCAGGCAAAACCGCTTCGGACGGAAAATTTTATTACGGCCCCGGCCATTTACAAAAAATGGCGATGGATTTTAATCTTGGCACATTTCGTGACGGCGACATGCGCGATGAATACAGCGCAGAGCTGGGCGTGCCGGCCACACATTTCCAGTTTGAAACCATGCGTATTCTGGACGGGCTGCGCATGACGCCGAATAACCTGTCGAAATTTCTGCGCGCGCTGATCTCTGACAACTTTGTGATATCGTCGATGCTCGGACGCGATGCCGTCTGCCTTGACACCCATGCCTGCCCTGCGGGTGTTTCCTATGCCCCCGCGCCGCGCAACCGCGATTACAGTCTTGGCCACTGGGTTGAAAAAAATATGCATACCGGCGCGGTCGAGGCCTATAGTGCTGTCGGCAAATCCGGCATCTATGTCTGGGTTACGGCAGATAAAAAATACTACGGCTTTGTTATTCCGCGCGAAGACGGCATCAACCGCAGTCTCGATGGCATTGCCTGCGGGCGTGCGATGCAGCGCGCCCTCTTGCGCAGCGCGCCGCAAGCCATCGCACCCGCACCTGCCGCGCCGTAGAAAATCTCAGCCCTTTTGTTTCGGCGCGATCTTGTCCATAAACTGTGCAAGGGCGATATCTTTTTCCGTCACGCCGCCTGCATCATGCGTTGTCAGCGTAACATCGACGCGGCTATAGACATTGAACCATTCCGGATGGTGGTTCATCTGCTCTGCTTTGATCGCAACGCGGGTCATAAAGCCGAAAGCGGCACTGAAATCGGCAAACATATATGTCTTATGGATAGCTTTGCGGCCACGCAGACGCTGCCAGCCGTTCTTTTTTTGAAGAAACGATTCGATCTCTTGACTCAGTGTCGCTTTTTTCATTGTCCGATTCTCTCCGATTCGATATAGTGAAACCAGTTTAGCGATTTTCGGGGTTAAGTCAGTTGGAAACCAAAGCCATCTTTGTGGGATTCACTGTACCGCCGTCTCTTGAAGACATTCAGGAGATTGCGGAATCCATTATCGACGAACTGCCCGAAGGGATGACCAAATACATCCGCAAGCTGAAAGTCACCGTAGAAGATTTCCCCGATGCTTTTGTCGAGCAGGAACTGGAACTGGACACCCCCTTCGATCTGCTTGGTTGCTACCAAAGCGCAGGGCCGGCCTTGACCGGTCATCTGGGTGCGGGCGCCAAGCGGCAGGACACGCTGTATCTCTACCGCCGACCGATCCTTGATCAGTGGGCGGACAGCAGCGAAGATCTGACACGGTTGATCAACCGCGTTGTCTTGCACGAAATCGGGCATCACTTCGGATTCACACCCGAAGACATCGAAATGTACGAGGAGGACATGTTCGGGGCGACGGCCCTGCACAACGACGCCGGTTAGGGGTTTCTTGGCGTCTTGTTGCTCCTTTTATAAAGGGAGGGCCGTCTGCGCGATCACGCGCGGCGGCCCTTTTCTTTTGCGCCGTGCCCTGTTGTTTACCTCGCGCTTGACAAATGCCGCCTTTCGCGAGATAATAGAAAGATAGCGCCGATTTGAAGCCGACAGCTTGCGGGCGCTCAATAAATTCAGCTAAAGCGTTGGCGGACAAGTCCGCCGCGTGTGCTATACGTCGGCGGCTTTTTTTATGCCGAGGAGGCAAATATGTCCGCACTATCCTATGCGCAGCCTGCGCCGTCTTTATCCCGTTCCCCCTCTCGCCCGCAACGCCGCGCCGCACCTTTTGCCGCGCTGTCCGCCCCCGCAGCTGACCACGGCGCCGTTTTACGCGCCGCCGAAACCGGCGACCTGCGCACATTGCGCCGCCTGATTGAAGACGGCGCGGATATAAACGCCGGCGATGCGCATGGCTGGACGCCGCTGATGAAAGCCGCGAAGAACCATCATCTCAAAGCCGTGGCCGAGCTGATCACGGCGGGCGCAAAACTGAACGCCGAAACCCGTAATGGCTGGAATGCCCTGTCGATTGCCGTCAAGGCCGGATCGCCGCAGATTATCGCGCTGATTGCCGCAGCAGGGGGCAGCACAGCGGCACCCTGATTTACATTCTCTTTTACGACACACATTCCTTATCTAGGCAGGATCGCATCATGCGCATCCTGCCTTTTTTTGTGTGCAGCGCTTTTGAAAAAAGCCGCCACTTACAGGGCGGCTTTTTTTAGGTTCGCAGGGGCCGCGACATCAGCTGGCCATCAGGCCTTTTTCAATTGCACGGCTGAGGCGGCGGACGAAATCGGCGGGATTTTTCAGCGGCTCCCCTTCGATAATCCGCGCCTGGTCGAGCAACAGCAGCGTCGTTTCGCGCAAAAGTTCCTGCGATGCCGCGCCGTCGTTGGCGGCCAGCAATTGCAGACGGGCGATAACCGGATGCTTTGCGTTGATTTCAAGGATAGGCTGGTGCATGCCGTCATATGCCTGATTTTTCTTGAGCAGCCTTTGCATGTTGATGTCCATGTCGTTTTCAGGCGCCACAAGGCAGACCGGGCTATCGACCAGACGTTCCGATAACGTAACGTCTTTGACTTCCAGCGACAAAATTTCTTTCATGCGGGCGATCAGATGATCGGTGCTGTCTTTTTCTTCCTGTTTCTGCTCCGGTGTTTCTTCGCCGGAGAGCGGTTTGATCTTTGACAGTTCCGCATCGCCGCGCGTGATGGACTTGAATTTCTTTTGTTTGAAATCGTTCTGCATCGGCAGCCAGAATTCGTCGATGGGGTCGGTCATAAACAAAACTTCCACCCCGCGTGCGGCGAAAGCTTCGAGCTGCGGACTGTTGCGCGCCGCTTCGACCGTGGGGGCGGAGAGGTAATAAATATGATCCTGCCCCTCGACCATGCGCGCAAGGTATTCTTCGAGGGACACAAGCCCGTCGCCCTGCGTAGAGTAAAACCGCGCCACACGGCACAGCTGTTCACGGTGGTTATGCGCGTCATAAAGCCCTTCTTTGACCACGGGGCCGAACAGTGCCCAGAAGTTTTCAAACGACTTGATATCGTCTTTGGCTTTTTGCTCCAGCTCGGAGAGGACTTTTTTGGTAATCGCGCTGCTCATCTTCGCAATCACGGGGTTCGATTGCAGCATTTCGCGGCTGATGTTGAGCGGCAGATCTTCGCTGTCGACCACGCCTTTGAGGAAACGCAGGAACGGCGGGATCAACCCCTCGACGCCATCGGTAATAAAGACACGCTTTACATACAGCTTCACGCCATGGTGGCGGCGCGGATCATAAAGATCAAACGGCCGCATGCTCGGCACCATCAAAAGGTTGCTGTATTCAATCGCCCCTTCGGCGCGCCAATGGATTGTCATCCAGGGCTCGTCCATTTGCAGAGCGCCGGAGACGCTGCGGTAAAATTCTTTGTACTGGTCTTCGGTGACGTCGGACTTGGGACGCACCCACAGGGCAGACGCCGCATTCACCATCACCCCCTTGTCGCCGGGGCCCAGCAGGATGGGGAAAGCGATATGATCGGAATATTTTTTGATCACGTTTTTCAGGCGCTCTTCGATCAGGAATTCCGATGCCTCGTCTTTGATATGCAGCACAATTTCGGTGCCGCGCGTGTCTTTCAGCGTTTCATCGATGGTATAGCTGCCACGGCCGTCAGATGACCAGACATAGGCTTTGTCATCACCCGCACGGCGGCTGCTGACTTCGACACGGTTTGCGACCATAAAGGCGGAATAGAAACCGACACCGAACTGGCCGATCAGGTTAACGTCTTTCTTGGCGCCTTCTTCGAGCGTTTGCACCAGTTCGCGCGTGCCTGAATGCGCGATGGTGCCGAGGTTTTTGATCAGCGCGTCCCGATCCATGCCAATGCCGTTATCGGAAATGCTCAGCGTGCGCGCATCGGTATCGAACCAGATGCGGATTTTGAAATCGGCATCACCGGCAATCCATTCAGGCTTGGCGATGGCTTCGTAGCGCAGACGGTCGCAGGCGTCGGAAGCATTCGAGATCAGCTCGCGCAGGAAAATTTCTTTTTCCGTGTAAAGGGCATTCGCCACGATATCGAGCAGGCGGCTGACTTCGGTCTGGAATTCCATTTTCTCGGACATCATCAAACTCCTTTAGAATCGCTTGAAAACCATATATCTGGATGCCCTCAAAATAAGGCTTCCGGCCGCGGCTTTCAAGGCCGCAAAAATGCTTTGAAAACGGACTGTTTTACGGGTTCAGCCGCGCGACGTCCCACCCCTCGCCCGAACGGGTAAACAAAAACCGGTCGTGCAGGCGGCCTTCGCCCTGCTGCCAGAATTCGATTTTTTGCGGGGCCAGCAAATAACCCGACCAATGCGGCGGACAGGGAATATCCTGTCCGGCAAATTTCTGGCGCATGTCTTCGACCCGCGCCTCCAGCACGGCGCGGCTTTCAAGCGGCGCGGATTGCCGGCTGGCCCAGGCGCCCAGCTGGCTGAGCGGGTGGCGGGTGCGGAAATAAGCTTCGGCATCCGACTGCGGCAATTTTTCGACGCTGCCCTCGATGCGCACCTGACGCAGCAGCGATTTCCAGTGGAAACACATCGCGGCTTTGGCATGGGCGGCCAGCTCTTGCCCCTTGCGGCTGCCGGCGTTGGTAAAAAAACGAAAGCCCTGCACATCGACATATTTGCACAAAACCATACGCACCGACGGCATGCCATCTGCCCCAACGGTTGCCAGGGCGGTGGCTTCGGGGTCATTGGGTTCGCTGGCCGCCGCTTCGGCAAGCCAGTTCTGGAAAAAGGAAATAGGGTCTTGGCTGCGCAGGATTTCCATGGTCTATCCGTGACATAGGTTATACGGCTATTTTTATTCAATATTGCCGTGAACAAAACTTGTGCTAGAACGTTTATATAAAGTGTCAGGGAGATAAAAACAATTCCCTGTGAAGATTCAGGAAGAAAGGCGACAACAAGATGAAAAAAGGGTTTATGGCATTAATACTTTCCTGCACGCTCGCGCTCGGCGCTTGTGCACAGGACGGGTCGGATCACGCATGGGGCATGGGCACAAAGCAAACGGTCGGTACGGCCGGTGGTGCGGTGCTGGGCGGCCTTGCAGGCTCGACGATGGGCAGCGGCAGCGGCCGTCTCTGGACGACCGGTGCAGGCGCATTGATCGGCGCCTTTGTTGGCAGCTCGATTGGTCGTTCGCTTGACCGCGCCGACATGGAATATCACAACCGCGCTGTCAATCAGGCTTACAGCGCACCTTTGAACCAGACGATCAACTGGAGCAATCCGGAATCCGGCCATAGCGGTTCGGTGACGCCGGTACGCGAAGGCATCAACTCTTCTACCGGTGGCGTCTGCCGCCAGTACCGTCAGACCATCGTCGTTGACGGTCAGGCCGAAACCGCCTATGGCACCGCCTGCAAAAACAGCGACGGTACATGGTCGCTGGCCAACTAAATAATACCGTATCGCGGGCTTCAAACCCGATACAGCACGACGGGCACAGCCCGATAAGCACTGCGGGCATAGCCCGATAAGCACTGCGGGCATAGCCCGATAAAGAAAAGGCCCTCCGGTTGGAGGGCCTTTTTTTATTTCAAAAAACCGCGCGGCGCGTTTTATCAGAAACCGCAATCATCTGTGATCGCTTTGTAGGCCGCGCCTGTGCCTCTGAGGCTATAGGTATCGGTCGTGAGCGTGCCGCGGCGCGATGTGCCCTTGACGACAAGGCGATTGCCTTTTTGTACAGCTGCCGCCAGCGCATCGTCGGTCGCCTGATCCGGTGCCCAGGCCATTTCGGCCTCTTCCGCTTTGTTCGACAGGTTGCTTGCCAGCGCGTAGGTTTTGCCGTCAACCGTCACGGTGACAGGCGTGCCTTCTTTGAGCGGATAGCCCATCGACACGCTGATAACGTTTTTGGTTTTATCGCCCGCCCAATGGGTAACAAAAAAGGCGATCTTGCCGCGATTGACGCCTTTGACATTGGCCTCGGATTTTTGCGGCTCGCTGGTCATGAAACAGACCTTGCCAGTGGCATCCTGAAAGCTATGTGCTTTCCAGTCGCCAAAAACGCCGAGAGACTGGGTATTGGCATTGGCAAAAGCCGTCCCCGCCACCAACAGGGCGCAAAAACCGCCCGCCAGAAGGAGGGCGCGGAAGCCGGAAGGAAGTGCCGCTGTATGTTTCATCGAGGGTATCCTTTAAAAATTCTGAACCTTATGAGTAACTTAGCCCGTGAATGATCCAAAGCCAAGCAAAAACCGTAAAAAGAGACAAGATCGGAACAAGATGTAAAATGACGATGCTCTGCCCCGCCTTTGCCTTTTACCTGCCGGAAAGCCTTGCTTTTCGGCCTGCCGCACGCCTAAAAAAGCCTATGGCACAGATACCGACACATGACAGTGCACGGGCGGCTGCATCCGCCCCAACAAGCGCGCAGACCGCGCCGCACGAAGATCTTTTGGTGCAGGTGGGCACGCGGCAGGACCGCGGCGCCTTTCGCGCCCTGTTTGAACATTATGCGCCACGCCTGAAATCTTATCTTATCAAAAACGGCGCCTCTGAAAGCGCGGCCGAGGAAATCGTACAAAATACTTTTGTCACCGTCTGGGAAAAGGCGGCGCAGTATGACCCCCGAAAATCCGCCGCCAGCACCTGGATTTTTACCATTGCGCGCAACCGCCGTATCGACACGCTGCGGCGCGAAAAATATATCGAGATCGACAGCGATAATCCGGCGCTGCATCTGGCCGCCAGCGATGCCCCCGACGATTCATATACCGATGCCGCCACCGTCGAAAAACTGCATGCCGCCATCGAAACCCTGCCCGCAGATCAGGCGGCCCTGCTGCGCATGGCGTTTTTCGAAGACAAAACGCATCAGGCGATTGCCGACGAAACCCGCATCCCGCTGGGTACCGTCAAATCACGACTGCGGCTGGCGCTTGAAAAATTGCGCGGCGGTATGGCACTACGCCGAAAAGAAACAGGGGATGAAAAATGATTGACCCCACCCTGATCGAAACTGTTTTGATGCATTATGCCGCCGGTCATCTGCGCCCGACCGAGGCGCTGCTTGTCGCCTGCCATGTCGCCATCAACCCCGCCGCGCGGCGCAGACTGGAAGCCTATGAAGCCATCGGCGCCAAAATGATCTGCGACAGCCCCGAAGCAGATACCGCGCCGCTGACCCGCGACTGTTTCGACAAGATCATGGCGCGGATCGATGCACAGCCCGCCCCCGCACCTGCGGCCAGCCCGCGCGCGCCGATGCAGCCTGACGAGACAATCCCGCCGTCTGTGATGGCACTGCTCTGCGGCAATTGCACCGAGCGGCGTATCCGTTGGCAAAAACTGCACAGCGGTGTCGAAGCCGTTTCGCTGCATGTACCCGCCGGCAGCCCGTGCCGCCACCGCCTGCGTCTTTTGCGTCTGGCGCCGCACCAGCAGACCCCTGCGCATAGCCACGGCGGGCGGGAAATGACGCTGGTGCTGCAAGGCGGCTTTAGCGATCATACCGGCCACTATCGCGCGGGCGATCTGGTGATTGCCGAAGGCGCAGGCTTTGTGCATGCCCCCAAGGCCGGTGCGGAGGGCTGTCTGTGCCTGACCCTGACCGAAGCGCCGCTGCGTTTTGCACAGGCGCGCATTCGTTTTTTCAACTTTTTCTGGCGTTTTTAGGCGATAAAGGCCTTTAAAACCGCAAGTTTAGCGTGGTTTCCTGATTTCCGCTTGACTTTACGGAACGAAAAGGTATTTTCAGCCACTCGCATGGTTATCGCGCGGTTTTGCGATTCACGGCCAATATGGCCTTTGTGCGATTATGAAATTTATCGAGACGACAAGACGTAACCCCTAAGGACGACGACGATGGCAAAAAAAGGTCCCCGCGCGACAATCAAACTGGTCAGCCCCGATGGCGACCATGTGTATTACTCTGAAAAGAATTCGCGCAACACGACGGATAAACTGAAACTGAAAAAGTTCAATCCGAAGAAGCGCGCGCACGAAGTCTATACCGAAGGCAAGATGAAATAATTCTCTGCCCCTCGCGCAAACAAAAAGGCGGCCGCTTGAACAGCGCCGCCTTTTTTGTTTTTCTTTGATGATCGTCAGATAATTTTCTTGATCGTATCGCCGCTGACTTTTTCTTCGGCCGGCGCGCTGCCATCTGCCGGCGGTGGCGGTGCCGGCGGACGATCGGGCAGCTGGACATGGCCATGCCCCATGAAATAGACGCGGTTACGGCCGCCTTCCTTGGCGCGGTACAGTTCGTCATCCGCCAGCTTCAGGACGTCTTCGACTTTATATTCCTGCATGCCTGAAATCATGGCGGCGCCAATGCTGACCGACACATCAATCGGGCCGTTCGGGCCGGACACTTCGAATTTCGTATTGCAGATACCCTTGCGCAGGCGTTCGGCCACCTGAAAAGCCATGTCCTGACTGATATCGGGCAAGACAACCACAAATTCTTCGCCGCCCAGACGGGCGACAAGATCGAAGCTGCGCAAACGCTGCGACACGCGTTCGGAGAAAATCTTGAGCACATCATCACCGACCTGATGTCCATAGGTGTCATTGATCTTTTTGAAATGGTCGATGTCCATCATCAGGGCGCAAAGGGATTTATTGCTTTCCTTGTTTTTATTCAAAAGTTTTTCAAGGTGCACCATCAGATAGCGGCGGTTGAACAGCCCCGTCAGGCTATCGGTCAGCGCGAGGGAAAGGCTCTGTTCATAGTTGCTGCGCAGCCTGTCCTGATACCGCTTGCGGCGGATCTGTGTGCGCACGCGCGCCAGCAGCTCGTTGCGGTCAACGGGGCGCAGAATATAGTCATGCGCGCCGATTTCAAGTCCCTGCGCGATACGTTTCATATCGACTTCTTCCGCGACCATCAAAATCGGCACGGCGCGCGTGCGCTCGCTTGACCTCAGATGCGAACACAGGCGCAGACCGTCTTCGGCCTGCAAATTAAGACTGACCATGATGATGTCAAAATCGCTTTGCTGCGCCATTTCCATCGCCTGGTCGCCGCTGCGCACGGCGACGATTTCGTCGTCGTCGCGCTTGAGCGTTTCGATAAACTTTTCGCTTTCGAAGTTCTTGTCTTCGATAATCATGACGCGGGCTTTTTCAGACGGCTCGGCCAAAAAAGTGCCCTTGTTGCCGACAAAGCCGAACTGGTTGGCGGTGTTTTCGCGGATACGCCATTCGTCCACCGTCATCTTGAGGCGCACCAAAGAGCGCACCCGCGCCATCAGCGCCACATCGTTGACAGGCTTGGACAGGAAATCATCCGCGCCGGATTCAAGCCCGCGCACGCGGTCGGTCGCATCGGTCAGCGCCGTGACCATCACCACGGGGATATGCGCGGTCGCCGGATTGTTTTTAAGACGCTGGCAGGTTTCAAAACCGTCCATGCCGGGCATCATCACATCGAGCAGGATGATATCCGGACTTTCTTTTTCGGCTTTCTGAATGCCTTCCGCGCCGCTGGTCGCGGTAATGACGTCAAAATACTCGCCGCTCAGCTTGGCTTCGAGCAGTTTGACGTTCGGCAGAATGTCGTCGACGACCAGTACGCGTGCTGTCATGTAATTGAACCCGAACCTTTTTGCGGAAGGGAGACCTTCCTAAACAACCCTAAAGCAAAATGTTAAAGGAAGAATTACCCGATTTAAAGCCTTATTTTTAAAAGACTATTCGGGTCATTTCTCCAGATGCTTTTGCACCACCTGAATGAAATCGGTGATGGAGATCGGCTTGCTGACATAATCCTCGCAGCCGCCCTGACGGATTTTATCTTCGTCGCCCTTCATGGCGAAAGCGGTGACGGCAATAACAGGAATGGCGCGAAGTTCATGGTCGCTTTTGAGCCACTGCGTCACCTCCAGCCCCGACACTTCGGGCAGCTGGATATCCATGATAATCAGATCCGGCTTTTGTTCGCGGGCGATGTCGAGCACCTGCCCGCCGTCGCGCGTTTTGATGGTGTCATAGCCATGGGCGCCCAGCAAATCTTCGAACAATTTCATGTTCAATTCGTTGTCTTCGACGATCAGCACTTTCTTTTTCATAGACATCTCCCCTGATGTCAGGCACGCCGCGCGGCCTTTCCCTTGGTTATACGCGGGAAAAGCTTAACAATTCGTTAAGATTCGTTAGCAAACTTTAAACAGGCGGCAGCGCAAAAAAATTAGCGGCAATTTTTTTTGGGCAGCGGCTCAATCGCGGTGAGCGTCTGTTCGACCTTGAAGCTTTTATAATCGACCAGCACGTGGCTGACGACGCCGTTGCCATGCAGCACCAGATTCATTTCATAGGTCGGCGACATATTTTCAGCATCTGTCGTGGGGAAAACCGCCATGCGTACCAGCCAGGCATCGGCAGACAAAAGATCTTTATCCATCTTTTCGCCTTCTTTGGGGGCGGCGGCAACACGGCGCATGACGTCTTCGCGCGTCAGCTTGCGGGTAATGATGGCATTGACTTCGATCGGCCCGTCTTTGTCCGTACCATCGAAAAGTACGGAATGATAGGTCTGGCGGCCTTCGCGCGCATAGCGGATCAGCTCCTGCGTATGGAAGCTGGGCAGCACATAGCCCTTGGGCAATTCGTAATAAAGATCTTCAGGACGGGAGAATTCGGCCACTGCCGCTGTATCGGCACCGCGCGTGACCGCGCCGCGCAGCTGCTCGGTGGGTGTGCCGTTTTCCTGCCGCTCCGAGCTGAACTGGAACTGGCTCTGGTCTTTCGCCTCCCACGACACGTAATGCGTGGTGTTCACACTGGCGGGACGTTCGGGATAGTAATATTCAATCGTAAAGCGGTGGTCTGTCGTCCAGGCGTCGCAGGCGTCGTCTTGTTCATAGAGCATATTGCCGCGGATATCTGTCACGCCTGCACCGGAGCTGACCGAGACCAGCTTGAGCTCATAAAGCGCCTTATGCGGCGCAAAAGTCTCTGACGTCATGGCCGAAGACGCAGGCGATGCCACAGCCGCAGGTGCCGCTTTGCCGGATGCCCCGACATCCGAAGCCGCAAAACCCGTGACCAGCGCCACCAGCGCCCCTGCCGAAACCACCGTCAAAAATCTTGTCATGCCTGAAACACCTTTCGCCGCGCTTTTGTGCTTATAATACTTTATTCCAATGTAACGCATGGCGGGGCAAAAACAACCGCAGCGCCACGGGCAGATTTTACCCCGCGGCAGCCTACGCCGTGCGCGCGCCGCGGGCTTAAAATATCTATCTTATTGTTATATATACAGAATGTGCCCGATATCGCCACGCGGGCAAACTGGCACAGATTTGGCATATATCATCTGCGTAGGAACGCTTTACGTAGGGGAATATCCACATGACCGCACCTGTCGCCGATATCGCACTTGCCGAAACCACCAGCCTGAATGCCGGCCTGCATGGGTTTATGCAGCCCGAGCAAACGGCCATCCACCGCCTGCACAGCACCACGACAGCCCTGCTGAGCGATGCGCAAAGCCGGCTGAGCAGCGCCGAAAAGCTGATCGCCACACAGGAAAAGCGCATCCGCGAGCTGGAAGCCCTCGCCGTCACCGACAGCCTGACCGGCCTGATGAACCGCCGCGGCTTTGACGGGTTTTTTACGCAAGAACGTGCACGCCAGCGCCGTCAGGACAAAGCCTCCGCCGGTTGCCTGCTGCTGATCGACCTTGACCTGTTCAAGCAAATCAACGACACCTATGGCCACGATGCCGGTGACGCCTGCCTGCGCGAGGTTGCCGACATTTTGTCACGCAATCTGCGCTTGCTGGATGGTATTGCCCGTTTTGGCGGTGATGAATTTGCGGTGCTGCTGACCGATACCGACATGGAAAAAGCGGCAGGCCGCATCGCTCTGCTGCGTGCCGAACTAAACCGCATCGAGCTCAAATATAACGGTACCACGCTGCGTTTGGGTGCCAGCCTTGGTGCGGTGGCCGTCGATACCAAAACCGCTTATGCCGATCTGTACCGCGCCGCCGACCGCGCTCTTTACACCGACAAACTGGAACGCCGCCGCCGCCGCCAGAACCGCGCCTGATTTACCCCCCAACAACTGCGCCATGCCGCATCAAAACGGCATGGCGTTTTTTCTTTTTTATTGTTACGCGCTGCGCCCTATCGGCAGGATCAGGGCGCGGGGGGGTTGTCGGCCGGTTTTGCCACGCGGGGCGGGGCCGCATTCAAAAAAGCGGCGGCCGCCGTGCGCACGCGCGCCAGCGTATCGGCATAATCGCCTTTGTGCAGAATACCGATGCCGCCGGCGGCTGTCCATTCGTCGATGTTTTTCTGACGGTCATCGACAAGAATATGGTTCGGACGGGCAAGAAACTGTTTATCCTGCGCGCGGCAGATGATCAGATCGCGCAGGCCCCACTTGCCCCACTGCCCTTTCACCCATTCGGCCTTGCCGTGAAAACAATCTGTGCTGAGCGTCGGCGAGGTCAGCATACGCACATTGCCGAATTCTTTCATATCTTCGTAGAATTTTTTCATACCGTCAAAAGCAGGCATGGTTGACCACCAGCCGAAATCCAGTTCATCCCATTTCGGTTGGCCCTTGGCATCGAATTTTCCGTGGTCGCGCGCATGTTTGTCAAAATCCGACAAGACGCCGTCCATATCGAGAAAAACTTCGAAATCTTTTTGCGGCCGCTGCATGCGGCGGTCGTATTCGGCATTGCTCAGGGAATGGTTATTATCGGCACCCATTTTTATCGTCCCCCTATTGACCGGCGGCAGGCGCGGCCTGCTGTTTTTGTGCAGCGGGTTTGGGCAGTTTTGCCGCGGCTTCGGTGATACGCGCCTTGTTTTTCACCTCGGCGAAATCGCGCACGACGGTGCTGTCAAGGCCGGTTTCGAAATTATGTGTGACCAGCGTGGCCTCGCGCGTTTCAAAATTGAAAACCTCGGTCAGACGATATCCCTGTTTGCGCAGGATACTGACATGCGCAACCTTGTTGTCGTCTACGGCCTGCCATGCCGGTACCTGCGCATCGATATGCGCCTGTATCATGTCGCGCACGGCAAATTTTTCGTGCGCGGCGGCGACATCCAGCACGCTGCAGCCATCACGGTCGCGCAAGTAAGTGCGCGCGCCCAAATCCAGCAGCTGGCGCACGCGTTTTTCATCGCCGCTGCGTGCTGCGTAGAACAGCGCTGTCCAGTCACCGCCCTGCCCGCCCGTATCCGGCTTTGCGCCCGCGGCCAGCAGCATATCGGCCATGGCGTCGTTGCGCACAGCCACGGCATAGGTGAAAAGGCTGAGACCGGTATCCGTTTTTGCTTCGGCATGACCGCCTTTGTCCAGCAGCAGACGCAAAACGTCCGGATTGCCTTTTTTGACCGCCGCCGACATCGGCGTGGTTTCGCGGTACCCCATTTTGATATTCGGATTGGCGCCCAGATCCAAAAGCGCGGCAACCATGTCGGCATTTTCTGCAGAAATCGCCTGCAGCAGCGGAGATTCTTCACGCCACGCGCGGTTTTTGTTGATATTCCCGCCCTCGGCCACAGCCTTTTGCATGCGCGGGATATCGCCCGCCGTAACCGCTTCGAGCACGCGCGTATCGAGCGTGTCCTGCGCGGTCATGTAAAGGCTCAACGATTTGAAAAACCGGCCAAAAGCCGCGCGCAGCGCGCGTCCATCCTCGCCCAGACGGCGGGGCGGGTTGACGTCGTTTATATTGTCGTTGGATGCCATGTTTTGTGCCTTTCGCCGCGCAGAATCTTCAAATAAAAAATACGGATTTGAACGCCACTTTAGAAAGATGGCGTCATTATGTCAATAGCGGATACGTAAAAAGGCGCGAAAAAATATCTATTTTTATCAGATATTTAAATGATCTCTCAGCTTCCACCAGAGATAAACCATCTGCGCGCCATAGCGTCCGGCCTTGCCGCCGGTAAAAGACAGGCGGAAATCGTCAAAGGCGCGGTAGCCGGTATCACCCGCCGCAATTGCTGCCGCCACAATCTCGCCGCCCGCCGTGGTCGGGCAGATGCCGTGGCCGCCATAGCCGGTATTGTACCAAAGCCCGTCTTCCAGTTTGCCGATCATCGGCATTTTATGCGCGGCATAGCTGAGCAGCCCCGACCACGCAAAAGCAGGCTTCACGATGCCGCGCAGCTGCGGATAGACTTTCAGCATATCCTGCGTCATCGCCTCGGCAATATTATCCGGATGCGCAAACAAACCGACACGGCCACCCCAGAGCAAGCGTCCTTCAGGCAGACGGCGGTAATAGTCGCTGCAAAAACGGCTGTCGTAAATCGCATAGCGCGTATTCAGCGATGCCGCATAGGCGTCTTCGGTAATCGGCTCGGTCACCATGATATAGGTTTGCACCGGAATGGCGGCGAATTGCAGGCGTTTATCGAGCGCATCGCCATATACGGCAGTCGATAGCACCACATGTTTCGCGCGCAGGCTGCCCTGTGCGGTTTTCACCAGCCAGCCCGCGTCGTCTTTGCTGAGCGCCGTCACCGCGCTTTGTTCAAAAATGCGCCCGCCGATTTTATCGGCCGCCGCCGCAAGGCCGCGCAGAAATTTCAGCGGATTCATCTGATAGTCATGCGGTGAAAAGATACCATCATGATAACGGCTGGTGCGGCACATTTCGCGCACTTCTTCGCGGGTTTTAAACTCAAACCCCAGATCGAAATGATCGTTGGCGGTTTTGATCGCATCAACAACCGCGGCCGGCTGGTCATGCCATGACACGGTCAGCACGCCATCAATCACAGGGCCGCAGTCAATATCGTATTTCTGGATACGTTCGCGGATAAGGCTGCGCGCGTTTTTGGTCAGGCTGACCAATGTTTTTGCCTTGTCCATGCCGTATTTGGCGAGCAGGCTGCCTTCGCCCGCGGCATAGCCTTTGGCGACAAAACCGGCATTGCGCCCCGATGCGCCCCAGCCGATGCGCGCGGATTCGAGCAGCACGGCATCAATGCCGCGTTCACGCAGACCCAAAAGCGTATTCACCCCCGCAAGACCGCCGCCGATGATGCAGACCTCGGCTTCCTGCGCGCCCTCCAGCGCCGGCCATTCCCTGTTTTCGGTCAGGGTCGTCGCATAATAATTGCCGTCGTAACCGGAGATACGATTTTTGCCGGCGGAATGCCCGCCGGTTTGCGCGTGCGGCGCTGTCATTGTCAGCCCGCCGCTTTGACGGGGGCGTCGGCTTTCGCCTGCGGCTTGGGCAGCTCCAGTTTGATATGCACATCGCGCAGCTGGTTGGGTTCTGCCTCGCTCGGCGCGCCCATCAGCAAATCTTCGGCCTGCTGGTTCATGGGGAAGGCAATGACTTCACGTACGTTCGGCTCGTCGGCCAGGAACATGACCATGCGGTCGATACCGAAAGCACAGCCGCCATGCGGCGGCGCGCCGAATTTAAAGGCGTTATACATGCCGCCAAATTTCGCCTGCACCGAACCTTTGGGATAGCCCGCGATTTCAAAAGCTTTCTCCATCGCTTCGGGGATATGGTTACGGATACCGCCGGATGCCAGTTCGATACCGTTCAGCACGCAGTCATACTGCACGGCTTTGATGCTCAGCGGGTCTTGCGTGTTCAGCGCCTCCAGCCCGCCTGCGGGCATGGAAAACGGGTTGTGCGAGAAATCGACATTGCCTGTTTTGTCGTTGATTTCGAACATCGGGAAATCGACAATCCAGCAGAAAATAAATTTCGATTTGTCGATGATGTCCATATCTTCGGCAATTTTGGTGCGTGCCTTGCCGGCCAGCGGCGCGGCCTTGGCGGCCTGATCGCAGACGAAGAACACGGCATCGCCGTCCTCTGCGCCTGTCAGTTCCTTCAGCTTGGCTTGCGCCGCGGCGGGAATGAATTTGGCAATCGGACCTTTTCCGTCGGCGCCTTCGAATACCACATAGCCAAGACCGACAGCACCTTCGCTCTTCGCCCAATCGTTGAGCTTGTCGAAGAAACTGCGCGGACGGTCGCCGACTTTGGGGGCGCGGATGGCGCGAACAACACCGCCCGCGGCAATCACACCTTTGAAGGCTTTGAATTCCACATCTTCGCGCGCAAAAACCTCGGTCACGTCGCAAATCACCAGCGGGTTGCGCAGGTCGGGTTTGTCGTTGCCGTATTTCAGCATCGATTCATCAAAAGGAATGCGGATGAACGGCGCGGGCGAAACGTCGAATTTCTTGCCGGTGAAGCTTGAAAATTCTTCAAAGACGCCGCCGATCACGTTTTCCATGACCGCAAAAATATCATCCTGCGTCACAAACGACATTTCCATGTCGAGCTGGTAAAATTCCCCCGCCGTACGGTCGGCGCGCGCGTCTTCGTCACGGAAACACGGCGCAATCTGGAAGTAACGGTCAAACCCCGACATCATCAGCAGCTGTTTAAACTGCTGCGGCGCTTGCGGCAGGGCATAGAATTTGCCCGGATGCAGGCGGGAAGGCACCAGGAAGTCACGCGCGCCTTCGGGCGACGAAGCCGTCAAAATCGGCGTCTGGAATTCGCGGAAACCTTCTTCAATCATGCGGCGGCGCAGGGATGACACCACATCGCTGCGCAGAACAATATTTTTGTGCAAAACATCGCGGCGCAGGTCGAGGAAGCGGTAGCGCAAACGCACCTCTTCGCCATAAGGCTCATCCGAATTGACTTGCAGCGGCAGCATGTCGTTGACAGGCGCGGACAGCAGGGTGAAGTCTTTGACGCGCACTTCGATCTCGCCGGTCGGCAGATGTTTGTTGGCGGTTTCGGCGGTGCGCGCGACAACCTCGCCCGTGATGCAGATCACGTTTTCAAGGCGCAGTTTTTCAATGTCGGCAAAAACAGGGTTATCTGTATTGATAACGCATTGCGTCAGGCCGTAATGATCGCGCAGATCGATAAAGAGCAGCCCGCCATGGTCGCGTTTGCGGTGGATCCAGCCGGAGATTTTAACGTTCTGGCCCTGGTCGGCAAGGCGAAGCTGGCCACAGGTATGGGAGCGATAGGCGTGCATGATATTCCTCTGGTTTTTGCGCAAATCCGGCGCCCCGCCGCCTTTTGCGGCAACACGGGCGCGTCAGGCTACGTTTTTAACAGAAACCTGCGGGGAAAACAAATGCTGCGGGGCACCCCTATTTACCGTAAATATTCAGGCCGCATAGATCATCCGGCTTGAAAACCCGTCCCGTTAACGGAACGGCATAAAGTATCCATCCAGAGAGACGCCAAACCATGACTCGCGTCCGGTAAAATCCAATTGACCCCGATCCGGTAAATAAGCCGCATCTTCGCGCCGTATACAATATTTGGTCGATAGTTGACCAACGTCACCCGTCACGTTGAGACATTCTTTTTTGACGTTACTTTTCGCATAAGCAAAGGAGGCTCGTGTCTTGTCACCCACGGCGCCATTAAGCAGATAGCCGAGACCATAGCTGAGCGTGAAGAAGAGGAAGCCCGCCGCAATCGGCAAGAGCCATTTAATATCCCCCGACTGCAAAGAGAAGCGGCTGTTCGGCGCCTGCAGGGAATCTAACCCTATCCGTGCGAGCGGATAAGAAAACCCCAGCGCCAGAACGCCTGAGCATACTATCCACGGCCAAGAAGGAATATATGAACCATAGCGCATGAAATATAAACCCAAAACCATCAAAGGTATAATAATAATGGAGGCTCTTTTTTGCGCCTCCGTCCGTCCGAGAATACGGCACGCTAAATCTTCTTCCGTGATCTCAGCGCGCCGAGAATCTGGCACGGTGATTTCCGTGCGGTGACTTTCAAAGGCGGGCTCTTCCACATCTGTCGTTTTTGTCAAAAAGGTTTCTGTCTTTAGATCAAAACTATCTGCCACAACCGGTGCGGATTCACTTTTAACTTCGGAAGGCATAGCCTCCACTTTTCTCCGAGTTACAAATAAACCCAAAAGACCAAGCCCTACAGGAAGCGTCACGAACAACATTCGTGCATCTCCCATGGCGACAACACCGATAGTAACAAATGCAAAAATGACAATATTTAGAGCCCAGGCAAAGCAGCGACACAAAAGATATAGAAAACTGAAGTCGGATTGCGGTGCTGCAAGCCACCGCCAAGCAACCACAATATTGAGAAGCGCCATCGCCGCGATCACGGCAAAAAACGCCTGCAAAGCCGGATTATCCGCACTTCGGTCTGCCAATGCCGCATAAACCCCCAGTAGCAGCAGCGGCACGCTTGTTAACGTCACCAAAATACGCAGAATCGACTTAAGAACGCCCTCGGCCACAATCTATCCTCTGCAAAATTCCCTCTTCCACCGGGCGCGCAAATACCCTATGGCAAAACCATCGGTTTTGGATTATTTTAAATCCAGCATGACACTCATCACAACCACAAAAGACCTCAAGTCTCTCTGCACGCGGCTTAAAAAGTCGGCCTTTGTGACGGTCGATACCGAATTTATCCGTGAAAAGACCTATTGGCCGCATCTGTGCCTGATTCAGGTCTGCGGCGACGACGAGGAGCCCTATGCCATCGACCCGCTGGCCGACGGCATCGACCTTGCCCCGTTTTACGAGGTCATGCAGGACAAAAAAGTCCAGAAAGTCTTTCATGCCTGCCGTCAGGATCTTGAAATTTTCTTCACCGAAAGCGGCAAGCTCCCCAGCCCCGTTTTCGACACCCAGATCGCCGCCATGGTCTGCGGCTTTGGGGAGCAGGTGAGCTATGAAGTGCTTGTCAATACGCTGGCCAAAAAGCAGATCGATAAATCAAGCCGCTTCACCGACTGGGCCGCGCGGCCGCTGACGTCCAAGCAGCTGAAATACGCGCTGGCCGATGTCACGCATCTGCGCAAAATTTACGTCAAGCTGACCGAGAAGCTGGAAAAAATGGGCCGCACGTCGTGGATCCGCGACGAAATGAAAGGCCTGATGGACAAGAGCCTTTATCTGACCAAACCCGAAGAAGCCTGGGAGCGTATCCGCATCCCAAATCACAAACCGCGCACGCTGTGTATTTTGCAGGAAATCGCGGCATGGCGCGAAACGCTGGCGCAGCAGCACGATGTGCCGCGCGGACGCATCCTCAAAGACGAGGCACTGGCCGAAATCGCCACGCATCCGCCGACGTCATCAGACGCGCTGAATAAAATGCGCAACGTGCATCAGGGGTTTGGCAATAGCGAGCGCGGCAAGAGCCTGCTCGAAGCCGTCAAACGCGGCATGGAAGCCGACCTTGACAGCTGCCCGAAGTGGGAGCCGCGCGCGGCCTTCCCGCCCGGTATCGCACCGACCATCGATCTTTTGCGCGTGCTGTTGAAGCTGAAATGCGAAAACGAACAGGTTGCGGCAAAACTACTTTGTACCGCCGCGGAGCTGGAGCTAATCGCCGCCTATGGCAAGGAATCGAAAGTCCCCGCCATGTCGGGCTGGCGGTTCAAAATTTTCGGCAAGGAAGCCCTCGCCCTGCGTGAAGGCAAAGTGGCGATCGGCGTCGAAAACAGCCGCCTCAAGCTGGTCAAGACGGCTTAATCCCCCGCCGCTGCATCTGCGCGGCGATATCCGAATAATCATGCACATTTATAGACGCCGGCGGGCGGGCCGGTGCGGAAAACCATTTCTCGGCATCTTCAAAACGCAGGACAGCGCGCCGCGCCAGATCACCACATACCTTGTCGGGCCACAACCAGCGCCCCGCCAGAGATAAAGCAAAAACCCCCTTGAAGCGTGCCTGAACCGCCAGATGGTAAATACGAACATCGGCGGGTTCTATCTGTTTCTGGTCCGGCAGCGTCACACCTTCGGGCGGCGCGATGCCCAGATTGACAAAAAAGAAGGGGCGCGCATTCTTATCAAACTGGATTTCCACAAGATCATAGCCGCCATCGGCACGCCGGCGATGAAAGCCCGAAAAATCCCGCGCCGCATCTGCCGTACGTACAAACCCCTGCGCATGAAGATGCGGGAAAACAATATCGCGCACTGCGGCGCCAAGGCGCACGCGCCACGAAGGCGGCTGCCGGTCTTTTGTCATTCCACCACCACACGGCAGGCACGGCCGAGCATTTCGGCAAGGTCTTTCATCGCCTCGTCGATTACCGCCGCATGCAGCCCCGCCGATTTTTGGCCGAGGTGCAGCACGACCTGATCCTCCGTCATCTCCAGACGCGACCCCGCAAGCAAGCTGAGCGCGCCGCCCGTCAGCAGATAGGCCACACGCATGCCCAGCCCTGCGACAATCGCCAGTGTGATGCCGTCTTCGGTTAAAATCTTGCGTGCCGTGCGCGCGGCGTCTTCGATGCCTGTGCCGCCATAACGCACGTAATTGGCGAGCGCGAGAAAAGCCCGCCCCGTATGGTCGATACCATAGAGCGGCAGCAGCAAAATACGCTCGAAGGCATGCAGCGCCTGATAGTCTTCGTGTTCGAACCAGCCGGTATCGCTGAGCAAACAGGCGGCTTCCAGATGGCGGAAAAAAGCCGTCTCCTGCCCCGCAAACAGCGGCGATAGCCATGCGGCCATGCGGGCAAAAGATTTCACATCATCAAAGCGGCTGATTTTCAGTGCAACCTTGCGGCAACTGGCGATCAGCGCATCCTGCTTTTGCACCGCGGGCGGCAGGGCATCGTAAATCGCCCCTTCGCGCAGACCGGTTGCCGAGAAAATCACCCGCGCCGGCTGCATTTTCTCCAGAACGCAGGCCAAAGCCAAGGCCGCCGCGCCCATATCCTGCACGCGCTTTTTCGACAGCCCCGCCGTTTTTTCGAGCGAGGCCACGCTCTGCTGCGCCATCAGCTGCGCGAATTCCAGCGCCTGCGCGCCGGTCAATGTATATTGGTCCATCACTTTCAGCGGATGATCCGTCATGCGGATATGCGTCTTGGCCATCGCGCGCCATGACCCGCCGAGGGCGTAAAAATCGCCGCCAGCACCCTTGGTGATAAAATCGGCCTTGGCCAGCTGCGCTTCGACCAAGGCGCGCTGCGCCGTACGGTCTTCGGCGGCATGCAGGCGGTGCGAGCCGACCGGCAGGCTCTGTTTATGCTTCACGCGGTTGTTTTCGACATGAATAATCTCGAGCGAGCCGCCGCCGAAATCGCCGATCATCCCGCGCGACCCGAGGCCGTTCATCATCACACCGATGGCCGAGAGCCGCGCCTCTTCTTCCCCATCAATAACGCGGATCTTAAGCCCGTATTTTTTCTGCACCGCCGCAATAAAATCCGGCCCGTCGGCGGCATCGCGCAGCGCGGCGGTGGCCACGGCCATAACGGTGCCGATTTTCATCGCCCCGATCAACGCCGCAAAGCGCGCGATGCTCTGCATGGCTTTTTCCACACCTTCGGCATTCAAACGCCCTGTCTTGCCCAGATCGGCACCCAGACTGCACAGGTCGCGTTCATTATGTATTTTCACGGGGATGCGGTTCATACCGTCGTAGACCACCAGACGCACCGCGTTCGAGCCGATATCGAGCACGGCGACATAATCTCTGGTCGAGGCGGCTTCCGGCATGACAACACTCCCTCTCTGCGCTACTCTCTCATTCTATAGGAAATAACGCCGGACAAGGTCAAATGAAAACGCTTTATCTCTTGCGCCACGCCGAAGCCGAAGGCGGCAGCAGTCTTGCCGATGGCGATCACGGGCGCGTGCTGTCAGCGCGCGGCCGCGCCGAGGGGCGCGAAGTCGGCCGTTTCATGAAAGAACGCGGCATGGTGCCGGAATTCATCCTCGCCTCCGATGCGCTGCGCACGATGTCGACGGCGCGGCTGGTGGCCGAAGAAATATTCGGCGACCGCAAAAGCCCCGTCACCAGCCGTTTTGACCGCACGCTTTACCTTGCGCCCGCCGATGCGCTGCTGGGCCATGTGCAGGACGTTACCGGCAAACTCGACCGCCTGCTGCTTGTCGCGCATAACCCGGGCACGATGGAACTGGCCCTGCATCTTGCAGGGGCAGAGGCGCTGGCCTTCGACGGTTTCCCGCCCGCAACGCTGGCCGTCTTTGAAACAGATGCCGATGACTGGGCGCTGATGGATGCCGGAAACACCCGTCTGGCGGCACATTTTACGCCGGTGTTTTGAAACCTTTATCATTTTTTGTCATTCCGAGCGCATGCGCGGAATCTTTTCCCTTGCCGCAAGACACCAAATCCCTCGTCGCTACGCTCCGTCGGGATGACAAGACAAAATGATCACTTCAGAAAAAACTCTGCGGGTCGATATCGACTTTGAGCTGGATGTTTGATCCGGTCTTCACGCCGTCCAGCCATTCGGCCAGATAATTTTGCATGTTCACATCGCGCCCGCTGCGGATTAAAAATCTGCGGCGGTGCTTGCCGCGTAAAAACGCCAGCGGCGCAGGCGCGGGGCCCAGCACGCGGATATCGTCATAGCGCGGCGCGCGCTGTGCGAGGGCGCGGCAAAACTGGTCGAGCTTCATTTCATCCGGCGATTGTAAAATCAGCGACGCCAGCTTGCCGAACGGCGGCATACCCGCGCGTTCCCGCTCCCGCCCTTCGGCGGCCAGAAAAGCATCGCGGTCACCGGCGGCGAGGGCGCGGATGACGTTTTGCTCCGGCATATAGGTCTGCAAAAAAACGCGGCCCGGTTTGTCGCCGCGGCCGGCGCGCCCCGATACCTGCTGCAACAGCTGGAATGTGCGTTCGCCCGCGCGCAGATCACCGCCTGCAAGCCCCAGATCGGCGTCAATCACCCCAACCAGCGTCAGCGCGGGAAAATGGTGTCCCTTGGCGACAATCTGCGTACCGATGATAATATCCACTTCGCGGTTTTCAATCTGCGTAATGGCGCCGCGGATCATATTCGCGCTGCCTGTGATATCGCTTGCCAGCACCAGCGTACGCGCGGCGGGTAATAATTCCTGCACTTCTTCCTGTATCCGCTCCACGCCCGGGCCGCAGGCGGCGAAGCTGCCTTCGTCGTTGCACGACGGGCAGGCCTGCGGCATTTTCTGGCTGAACCCGCAGTGGTGGCATTGCAGACGGCTGTGGCGGCGGTGTTCAACCAGCCATGCCGTGCAGGACGGGCATTGAAACCGGTGGCCGCAGGTGCGGCACAGCGTCAGCGGTGCATAGCCGCGGCGGTTGAGGAACAACAGCGACTGTTCGCCTGCTTCCAGCGCCTCGGCCAGCGCAGCGGTCAGCGGCGGCGAAATAAATTTTTGCCGCGCCGGCGCATCGCGGCGCAGATCGACCACTTGCATGGCGGGCATCGCCGCGCCGCCAAAACGCGCAGGCAGGTGCAGATAGGCATATTTGCCCGCCCGCACATTCGTCATGGTTTCAAGCGACGGCGTTGCGGAGACCAGCACGACCGGAAAATCACCCAGGCGCGCGCGCAAAACCGCCATATCGCGCGCGTGGTACAGAACACCTTCTTCCTGCTTGTATGACGCGTCATGTTCTTCGTCGACAACAATCACACCAAGGTCGGCAAAGGGTAAAAACAGAGCCGAACGCGCACCAATGACGACTTTGGTGCGCCCCTCTGCCACGCCTTGCCAGACCAAACGCCGCTGCGCCGTGGGCACTTCGGAGTGCCAGATGGCAGGCGCCGTACCAAAACGCCGTGCAAAACGGTCCATAAACTGCGCCGAGAGAGAAATTTCCGGCAGCAGCACCAGCGCCTGTTTCCCCTGCGCAAGGGCGGCGGCAACGGCTTCGAAATATACTTCTGTTTTGCCAGACCCCGTCACACCATCCAGAAGCACCGCCGTGAATTTTTTTTGTGCGGCGATATCGTGCAGCGCTTCGGCGGCAGCGGCCTGCGCGCCGGTAAAATCCAGCTTCGGCGGCGACAGATCAATCACGCGGCACGGCACAGGTGCGGCGACAGAGGCGGCTTTGATAACGCCCGTGGCCGCCATGGTGCGCACAACGGCGGGCGTGCAGCCCACCATGGCCGCAATTTCAGCGCCGCGCCGCGGCACGCCGTCCGACAGGACATCGATAATTTTCTGGCGGTGCGCGCTGGCTTTGCGCGGGGGCAGCGCCGCCGCATCACCCAGCGTATAGGCCGGCACGGATTTGGGCGGCGTCAGCGCATCGGGTACGCTGAGCGACATTTTCAAAACCGCGCCCATATCGGCCATCGTATAGCGTGCGGCGCGTTCCAGAAAATGGCGATGCACATCCGGCATCGGCGGGCAAGCCGTATAGACTTCGCGGATATGTTTCAATTTTGCCGGATCGACAGCGGCATCCGGCACGGAAACTGACCACACGACCCCTGCCGTATCGCGTTTACCGAAAGGTACACTTACATAATCCCCCGCCGCGGCTTCCATGCCTTGCGGCAGCAGATAGTCATAGGCGCGCCCCAGCGGCAAAGGCACCAGAACCTGCACCCGCCGCCCCGTTTCCACCCCGTCGGCGGGCGGGTTTTCCGGCGATAAAAAACTGGATTGGGACATACCCATCAGATACACTAAGTCCGGTTCAAATGAAAGGGACGCCGCCATGAAATTCTTCGTCGACACCGCCGATATTGCCGAAATCAAAGACTTAGCCTCGACAGGTCTTCTGGACGGCGTCACCACAAACCCGTCACTGGTTGCCAAATCGGGCGCCAAAAACTTTATTGCCCTGATCGAAGAGATCTGCGGCGTTGTCGACGGCCCCGTCAGCGCGGAAGTCGCCGCGACGGATTACGCCACAATGCTGAAAGAAGGCAAACGCCTTGCCAAAATCGCCAAGAATGTCGCGGTCAAGGTACCGCTGACGCCCGATGGCCTCAAAGTCTGCAAGGCGCTGTCGGACGATGGCACGATGGTCAACGTCACGCTGTGCTTTTCTGCCGCGCAGGCCATTCTGGCCGCCAAGGCCGGCGCAACGTTTGTTTCTCCCTTCGTCGGCCGTCTGGACGACATCGGTCAGGACGGGCTCGGCCTGATTGCCGAAATCGTGGAGATTTACAACCAATACCCGATGATCGAAACCGAAGTACTCGTCGCATCGGTGCGCAACCCCATCCATCTGGTTGAATCGGCCAAGATGGGCGCGCATGTGGCAACCATTCCGCCGGCTGTTATCCGCCAGCTTTACAGCCATCCGCTGACCGACCGCGGGCTTGATGCCTTCGTCGCCGATTGGGCGAAGACGGGCCAGAGCATCCTCGACGCCGCCTGAGAAGGGGACAAGCCAAAACGATGACGCCAAAGAATATGACAGCTGCAGACAGCATGACCGAAGACGATGTGATTTTGTACCTGCGCGGACAAAAGGATTTCTTTGTCCGTCACCCCGATGTGCTGGAAGACATGGACGCACCGGTCGAAGGCGGCGGGCAAGGCGTGGTGAATTTCCAGTCCGCGCTGCTGAGCCGCCTGAAAGCAGACAAAAGCAACGCCCAGCGTGTCCAGCGGGAATTGATCGAAACGGCCCGCGCCAATATGTCGAACTATTCGCGTATCCAGACCGCTGTGCTGGTGCTGCTGGAAGCCGAAAGCTTTGAAGAATTTATTTCCGTCATGACGCAGGACTTTCCGGTTTTGCTGGATGTCGATACCGTCAATCTGGTGATCGAATCCACATCGAAGGAAATTCCTTTCGTCAACCAGTCGGGTATCCGCTTTGCGCACCGCGGCACGACGGAAAAATATCTTGGCAAAGGCGATGCGCTGTTGCAATCCAACGTCAGCGGCACTGAAGAGATTTTCGGCCCCGGCGCGGGACTGGTCAAAAGTCAGGCACTTTTGCGGCTGGAGATCAGCAATAACACGCCCGCCGGCATCATGGCTTTCGGATCGCGCGACCCCGAAGCTTTCCGCCCCGATATGGCGATTGACCAGATCGGCTTCCTCGCGCAGGTGGTGGAGCGCTGTTTCCGTCTATGGCTGGACATTCGGGACTGACAGATACGCCGCTTTCCGCCGCGCCGGATCTTGTTCAGGTCTTCGGCCTCTGGACGCTGTACCTGTCGCATGAAAAACATTTTTCACGCCATACCTTGCGCGCCTATCTGGCCGATGTGCATTATTTTTGCGATTTTCTGACTGCGCATCTGGCGCGCCCGCCATCGCTGCAAGACCTTGGCGAAACATCGCTGCGCGACTTTCGCAGCTGGCTGGCCCGGCGCACGGGTGAAGGTGCAGGCGCAGCCACGCGGGCGCGCGCACTGGCATCGCTGCGCAACTTCATGAAGTGGCTGGACAAAAACGGCCATCTGCACAACCCCGCCATCGGGCGCATCCGCACGCCCAAACAGCCCAAAAAGATCCCCCGTGCCCTGCCGCCGGATCAGGCCATGAAGCTGATGGACAATGCCGGTATCCTCGCGCCCGAAGATGCCGAATGGGTAGGGCTGCGTGATTGCGCACTGTTTATGCTTTTATATGGCTGCGGTTTGCGGATTGACGAGGCTTTGCAGCTGGATTTTGGCACACGCCCGAAAGACGGCGAAGTGCGCGTCATGGGTAAAGGCCGCAAGGAACGCATCGTGCCCGTGTTGCCGATTGTCGAAAAAACCATCGAAACCTATGTCGCGGGTGCGCCGGCCGCGTGGGAGAAGAAAACCCCGCTCTTTCTCGGCGAGCGCGGCAAGCGTATGCATCAGGGCGTTGCGCAAAAACGCCTGCGCGATTTGCGCCGCGCGCTGGGCCTGCCCGAAACGCTGACACCGCACGCGCTGCGCCACAGTTTTGCCACGCATATCCTTGCGGGCGGCGTAAATTTACGCGTGATTCAGGAATTGCTCGGCCATGCATCGGTGACAACGACGCAGCGCTATACAGACTATGATAACGCCCAGCTCCTCGCCATCTACGACAAGGCACATCCGCGCGCGCGCAGCGAATAGCCGCAGGCCGCGGCTTACCGGAAGCCACCGCCGCCCGACCATCATAACGTACTGAAAAACGATGGCGGCAGCAGCCTCCGGCCGCATCATCCTTGTGCCCCGTGTAAAAGCCCCGGATGATTCGCCCGGCATGCGGTCATATTCCGCTTGCAAAACAACCATTACGCGAAATTCATTTTTAATACAACTTAAAATTGTTTATAATAGGCGGAGGAGGTCAAAGCCCTGGCTCTGCGCGCCGCAATATATTGGATTTCTGGCCTTTGCGTCGTCTTTGGCGTGATGGCTCTCGGCATTGACATAAACAATCGCGCGGCAGTACACTCCGGCGCAGCTTTTCGCCCCTCTTCTTCGGCACAGGATACAAAAGATATGACGCGCCAGATTTTCAATACCGCCGCCCTGCGCAAACATGCGGCGCTTTTCACGCTGGCCGCCGGTATCACCGCAGGCAGCATCGCAGGCGTCGGGGCGTTATATCAGGATCAATTTAAAGCACCGGCCCAAGACACCGCGCCCGCCGTTTCGGTGACCATGCCTGCCCCCGCCACAATGGCGGCTGCGCACCCGCAGCCCGTTGCGGGCGAAATTCTGCATATCGATGGCACGCAGGTGCTGCACGTACGCGCGCATGTCTGGGTGGCGCAGTTTAATACCGTCAGCGTCTGTCCGCGCGGCATTACCGCGGCCTGCCAGTATACTGCCGATCTGCGCACAGCCGAAGGCGCAGATATCGCGGCGCCGCGCTTGGGCCAGAAAATCATGCTGTATAATCTGGCGCGCAGCGGCGCTGCCGATGCTGTAGAGCCGGCACCGTCTGCGCCGGCGCTGCGCCCGCGTCAGGATGTCGTCAAGGGGCCGGTTGCGGCGCGCGTGATCAAAACCGGCGATGGCGATACCGTGCAGACCGAAGCCGAAATCTGGCCGGGCACGCGCGTGCTGATCGACATCCGCATCGCAAATATGGATACGCCGGAGAAAAAAGGCCGCGCCAAATGCCCAGAAGAAGCCGCCCGCGCCGAAGAAGCCACCGACGAAATGCGCCGTCTGCTGGAGGGACGCAGCGTCACCCTGCACAATATCAAATACGAGAAATACGGCGGGCGCCTGCTGGCCGACATCACCGCCCCAGACGGGACAGATGCCGCCCGGCACATGATTGCCCAGCGGCTGGCCGTGCCCTATGGCGGCGGCACAAAATCGCCCTGGTGCAGCTTGGCACAGCGGCCGTGACATTTATGCTTTTGTTTGTGCGACCAACCCTTTACGCTGGTCTAAAGGAGCAAGGTCATGCGCAAAATAGGCTCAATCTTTAAGACTTTTTTTGTCCCCTCGTTTTTTCAGGGCTCCGTTGAAACGCCGTGGCATGACCCTCTTCGCCGCAAAACCGATATTGTGCTGCAAAGATTTCCGCTTGCCTGCCTGTTGGTTGCGGCCTTTTTAGGCATGGCGGCCTATGAGATTTTTCCTGTCAATTTTGTGCGGCCGCTGGGTGCTTTTGTTTTGCTGAGCGCCCTTTGGGCGACGGCCGCCGCCCTGCTCCGCGAGAGCGCTGTCGTCACAGGCTGGCGCGCCGCCGGGCTGACACTGGCGGGTTTTGCGGCGATTTGGGCGGGATTTTCAAGCGCCGCGCCGTCTCCGCTGATTTTTCTGATTGCGATCTGTATCGCTCTGCTGGCTGCGCCGCGTATCGGCACGCGCGGCTTTGCGCCTTTTTCATCTGCGGGCATAGAATTTTTAAAGATTTTGTTTTTTGCCGCGCTTTGCCTTTTTCTTTACGCGGCATTTTTGGCCGGAACAGAAAGAATATTTGCGGCAGCCGGTATCCCCGAAGACGGCATACAGCTGCGGATCAAAACGCTGATGCTGTTTTTTCTGCCGCTGGTCTGGCTGCTGGCCGTTATGATGCTCTCTTCTTTGCCGCCCGCGCTGCAATCGGATAGCAAGGTGCCGCAGCCGCTGGGCAAAGCGCTGGGGCTCCTTGCGGCGGCGTTTTTCTTTGCCGCGGTTGTCGACCTTGAAAGCACAAAGCCGCCGGTTTCGCCGCCGACATTGCCCGCAATATCCTTTCATCACAGCGACCCGTCTGCTTCTTTTGATGTCAGCGGTTTTGATATTGTGGCCACCGACATCTGCCGCGCCGCGCTGCCGATGCCTCAGCAAAACCAGCCGGGCCACAGCCGTCACAATTCGGCCGCGATTGAAATTGGTTACGAAACATGGCGTGTTTCCTGCGGCAGGAATGGCATGATCCGCCTGGAAAATGCCGCCGGCGCAGCGGCAGAAATAAACGCGCAAGCACAATTGGCCCGCCTGGCCAAAATAGAGAGCGGCACCCAAACCGAAATCTGGCGTGAACTGGTCTATGACGGCACCATCGGTGCGGACAGATTTAAATTAAAAATAACAGCCGTCCATGGCAACGCCGGGGCCGATGCGTATAGCTATACAGCTCATTTGATCGTCGGCAAATAAGGCGGCAGGACAATCAGGATAATCAGGGCGACGGCGGTTTGCGCGGACGCGGCTTAAGCGTGAAGTCTTCTGCTTCGCCTTGCAGTTTGCGCTGTTCTTCGGCGGCTTGTAGATGGGCGAAATCGTCGTCATTCATCGCGCCTGCGCGGCGGTCAGCGGCAGGCAGTTTTTCCCATGCGCTGCGCAAATCGCCAAAGCGTCCACCCCAGCGCGCCGTATCGAATATTTTTTTGAGCTGCCCGCGCGCCGAGGCCAGCTGCGCCAGACTGCGGCCTTCACGGTCTTTAAACCCGTAGACATCTTCAGACGTCAGGCCGCCGCCGAATTTTTCGATGATATCGAGCGCGCGGTCAAATTCATTGACCTTGAGCGCACGGATCAGCCCCGCTTCGCGTGTGTCATACCCGCCCATATCGACAAAAGGACGGCGCAGCGTATCGGCGGCCATATCCTCCATACCCTCAATTTCAGCGCGGAAATAGGCACGGCGCTGCGCCATTTCGACAGACAGATATTCAACCACATGGTCATGTTTATCTGCGCGCGCAAGCGACAGGGCGCTGCCATACATCGCAAAAACATCCGCGCCCGCACGCACCAGCGCCTGCACCACCGGCAGATTTCCCGCAAAGGCGGCCTTGCGCAGCGCCTGATCGTCTTCGGCATGCGGGCTGGCACCAAAAGACAGCAAAAGATTGACCAGTTCAAGACGTCCGCGCGCAGCGGCATCGATGATACATTCACCCTCCCCCGCATTCGGGTCGGCCTTGGCACCCAGCAGCAGCGCGGCGGCATCTTTGTGCCCGCCTTTAACTGCCGCGCGCAGTGCAGCATTGTCGAGCGCCTGCACATCCGCCCCCGCATGCAAAAGGACGGCAACCATTTCGGTTTGCCCCATACCAGCGGCGAGGCGCAGGCCTTTGCTGCGCGTTGCCGAAGGATCCGCGCCTTCTTTGAGCGCGGCCTTGAGCTTATCCACATTGTTTTCCGACACTGCCATGGCAATGCGGTCATCCAGCTGCAATTTCAAACGCGCCGACCATTCTTCTTCAGGGCTGTTAAACGCCATGATGCTTCCCCCTAGGCCGCGCATTCGAGATCGACAACGACAGGCACGTGGTCGCTGGGCTGTTCCCAGCCGCGCACATCGCGCAGCACCTGTTGTTTTTTTAGCCCGCCCGCGAGCGGTTTTGTCACCCAGATATGATCAAGCCGGCGGCCCTTGTCGGCGCTGTCCCAATCCGCAGCGCGGTAGCTCCACCACGAATAGAGCTTTTTGTCTTCGGGGACAAAGGCGCGCACGGCATCTGTCCAGCCGAGACCGCCGAACAGCCGCGCAAATTTTTCGCGCTCGATGGGCGTATGCGAAACGACTTTTTGCATTTTTTTGCTATCCCAGACATCGTTTTCAAGCGGCGCGATGTTGAAATCACCCACGGCAACCATCGGCGTTTTTGCGGTGCGCGCGGCAGAAAACCAATCCGTCAGCTCATCGACAAAATCCAGTTTGTGCTGGAATTTATCGTTGATCGTCACATCCGGCTCATACCCGCCGGCGGGGATATAGATGTTATGCAGGTCGAAGGCCTTGCCGGGTGCTTTGACCTTGGCGGAAATATGACGCATGTCATTTTTGCCGCAGCGTTTATAGACGTCTTTGTCGGACAGCGGGTATTTGGAGAAAATACAAACGCCGTTATACCCCTTCATACCTGCAAAATGGTAATGCGCATAGCCGGCAGCCGTCAGCGCATCGACAGGAAAAAATTCGTCCGGCGTTTTGGTTTCCTGAAGGCAGAACACATCCGGCTTGACCTTGCCCAGCACCTGCATCAGCAGGGGCAGGCGCAAGCGCACGGAATTGATGTTCCAGGTCATCAGGCGCATCAGGTTACATCCCCGGGGGTTTCGGTTGCTTTTTTGCAGCGGCGGCAGCGCGATCAAGGCCTGCCAGCGTTTTGCGGGATTCGCGCAGCGCCTCTTCGAACAGTGAATCCAGCCCTGGATCTTGCCCCTTGATATCGCCAAATCGTGCTTCGAAACCCTGCAGAATATCCCAGCGATCCTGGTGATGCTGGTCAATACGCTGGCGACCAATCATCTGGTCGGTCATGGTCGAAAGGCCCTCAACCAGAAACAGGCGCTCCGCATCGCGCTTCATCGCCGCATCGGTCGCGTTCGCCGGATCCACCAGCGTCCGCACGAGGTCGACAGCACGGTCACCGAAAGTATGTCGTACCAGCACCTCCATCTCTGCGCCGGATAGAAGAGCGTCCTTGGCAGGCCCCAGCAGAGCGACGGTGACAGATTCCGGCGAGACATCCGGACAATGTGTCAGCAGGTTTTTTGCCGCTGTGACGGGTTGGTCGTTCATGAAATTGGCAATACGGTCAGGGCCGAACATTTTCATGCGCGTATCCAGCCAACGGTTGCACATTTTTGCAGCCAGTTCCCAAGTATCGTTGGCGGGCAAGCCGCTTTTGCTGTAATCGAATGCCACTTAAAGCTCCTTAAAAAAATTCTCGGTACGTAATTAAAAATTAAAACGGCAAGCCCATACCGGGCGGCAGACCCATATCGCGCATCAGTTTTTCGGTTTCGTCCGCCATGGTTTTTTCGGCCTTGAGGCGCGCATCGTTGACCGCGGCGACGATGAGGTCTTCGAGCATATCGACTTCGTCGGCCTTGAGAAGCGAGGGATCGATTTTGATCGAACGCATTTCAAATTTGCCTGTCACCTTGCAGGTGACCAGACCGCCGCCGGCGCTGCCGTCCAGTTCCATCAACTGCACGCGCGCCTGCATCTCTTCCATCTGCTGTTTGAATTTTTGTGCTTTTTGCATCATCTGCATCATATTCGCCATAGGTCACACGCCCCTTTTTACGCAGTGGTTGATCTTTGAAATATCGGATGCCTGAAACTATCCCCCGCCCGTGCCGAAGTCAACAATGCCCGCACCACTCTGCGGCGGCGCAGCAGAGGGCAAGGCTTTGTTTTTGCGTGAAAAATAAAATCAGGCGTCGGTTTTGTTTTTGATCTCGGTGATTTTGGCACTGGGAAAAGCCGTCAGGACAGCGGCAACAATCGGGCTGGCCTCGACCTCGGCGCGCAGGTTTTGCATGTGCGCCTGTTTGCGGCTGGCAATGGTGGGCGCACCTTCTTCGCGCGACAGGCTGACAACCCAGCGCTGCCCCGTCCATTCGGTCAGTTTTTGCGCCATCTGCCCGACAAGCGCGCGCGGCGCGTCTTCGGTCAGGCGGACTTCGAGATGCCCCTGCGCAAATTTAACCGGATGCACATGGGTTTCGATGGTGTTTTGCAACAGCGCTTCGCGCCGCTGGCCAAACAATGCCGCGACATCTTCAAAACTGTTCAGTACGGCCTGCGCTTGCAATGCCGGCTGCGGTTCCGGCGCGGTCACGCGTGCGGCGGATACCGCAGATGTATTTTGCATCGCCGTGCCGCGCGGGCTGCCCCCGCCCATACCGCCGCCCAGCTGCCCTGCCATGCCGGTTGCCGTGCCGTCTTTGACCTGTTTGATCAGATCGCCCGGCGTCGGCAGCTCGGCGGCGAACAAAAGACGGATCAGCACCATCTCCAGCGCCTGCTGGGCGTTAAAAGCCTGCTGCACTTCGGAGATGCCTTTGGTCAGCATCTGCCATGTGCGTGTCAGCACGGGCACGGAGAGCGTTTTGGCCAGCGCCGCGCCGCGCACACGCTCCGCTTCGGGCAGGGCCTGATCGCGCGCCATTTCGGGGCTGACTTTGACTTTGGTCAGGTAATGCGTCAGCTCCAGCAAATCCTGCAATACCATGACCGGATCGGCGCCGCCTTTGTAGAGCGCATCCAGATAGCCCATCGTCTCGTCGCTCTGGCCTTTTTGCAGGGCTTCGAAGAGATCCAGCGTCACGCTGCGGTCAACAAGGCCGAGCATGCTGCGCACCTGATCTTCGGTCACCTTGCCCTGTTCGCGGGAAATAGCCTGATCAAGCAAACTGAGCCCGTCACGGGCGGATCCATCGGCGGCGCGCGCAATCAGGGCGATGGCCGACTGCTCCGCTTCGACATTTTCTTTGCCGGTGATTTCCATGAAATAGTTTTCAAGCACATCCGCACTGATGCGGCGCAGATCAAACCGCTGGCAGCGCGACAACACCGTCACCGGCACTTTGCGGATTTCAGTCGTGGCGAAGACAAATTTGACATGCTCCGGCGGCTCTTCCAGCGTTTTGAGCAGCGCGTTGAAAGCTGCCTTGGATAGCATGTGCACTTCGTCGATGATAAAGACTTTGTAGCGGCCGCTGACCGGTGCGTATTGCACGCTGTCGATGATTTCGCGGATATCATCCACGCCGGTGCGGGACGCCGCATCCATTTCCAGCACATCGACATGGCGGTCTTCGGCGATGGCGCGGCATTGTTCGCATTGACCGCAGGGGTTGATCGTCGGCCCTTGTTCGCAATTGAGCGCACGCGCGACGATGCGCGCCGTTGTCGTCTTGCCCACACCGCGCACGCCGGTCAGCATAAAAGCATGCGCGATACGTCCGGATTCAATCGCATTGGTCAGCGTGCGCACCAGCGCGTCCTGCCCCTTGAGTTCGGCAAAATTCTGCGGACGGTATTTACGCGCCAGCACGCGGTATTCGGCGGGCTTGGCGGTGGGGGTCGTTGTCGTCGCGTCGGCGGATTTTTTGGCCACGGGCGTCCTCTCTGGCAGCGGGAATCTGTTGTTGCACACAGAATAGCGCATCACCGCCGCAAGCTAAACCCTGACGGCGGCGCAGCGCGCCCGCTTATGAAAATAAAGTGCTTATTTTGCCTCGACCAGCACATCAAAGCCGCCGAAACTCATGCGGTTGCAATCGAACGGCATCTGTTTCGGGTCCATACCGGCGATGCGTTTGTCTTTCATGACCTTGGCATTGACGCGGTCGCGGTGCGCACGGGATTTATAGACGATCCAGGCAAAAACGACGGTTTCACCGGCCTTGAGGTTCGCCAGTTTGGCAAAGGGCACACCGAAAGGCGATTTGATATCTTCGGCGATGCATTCAACATATTGCAGCGCACCGTGTTCGCGCCAGACCTTGCCCGCAATCTGTGCGATTTTGCGGTACGCCGCGATTTTCTTTTTCGGAACCGGAATAACAAAACCGTCAACGTATTTGGCCATTTCTGTCTCCTTTGACGTTAGATACCCATTTTTTCGCGCATGCCGTAATACCATGCACCCAAAATAGTCAACGGCACGCGCAAGGCACGCCCACCGGGGAAAGGATAGTTTTTCATTTTTGCCCAGACATCGAAACGTCCGGCTTGATTGCCGATGGCTTCGGCAACAAGGCGGCCAAGTAGATGCGTCGTCGTCACGCCGTGCCCGCTGTCGCCCTGAATGAAATAAATCTTGTTCGTCAGGCGTCCGACATGCGGCATACGCGTGAGGGTGAGCGCGAAATTACCGCTCCAGGCGAAATCGACCTTTTTGCCCTCCAGCATCGGGAAGGTCTTGAGCACATGCGGCCAGAGGCGTTTTTCGATATCCGCCGGTTCATGCCCCGTGTAGACCACGCCGCCGCCGAAAAGCAGGCGGTGATCTGCCGTGATGCGGTAATAATCCAGCAGATAATTGCAATCTTCGATGCAATATCCCGCAGGCAGCATTTGGCGCGTCAGGTCTTCGCCCAAGACTTCGGTCGTGATGATCTGGCTGCTGACCGACATGATGCGTCGGCTCAGCTCGGGCACGGTATCGCCCAGATAGGCATTGCCGCAAATCACGACATAATGCGCGGTTACTTGGCCTTTGGCGGTTTTTACCACCGGCTTGAAGCTTTCGCGGTCAACCGAGATCACGCGCGATTGTTCAAAGATTTTACCGCCGAGGCTTTCGATGGCCGCGGCCTGCCCCAGCACAAGGTTCATCGGATGGATATGCCCGCCCCATTTGTCGAGCATCCCGCCGGTGTATAAATTTGCATTGACCACTTCGGGCATGCGCGACTTGTCGAACATTTCAAGTTCGGTATGTCCGAAACGCTCCCATGTTTTTTTACCGTGTTCCAGATCTTTCATCTGCTTGTCGGTAAAAGCGGCAAAAAAACTGCCCGGTTTCAGATCGCATTTGATATCGTATTTCTCGATGCGCTCGCGGATGATATTGCCGCCCTCAAAGCTCATACCGACCACGGCATTGGCCGTATCTTCGCCGTAGCGGGATTTGATGGTGTCATAGTCGCGGCTGTAGCCGTTGATGATCTGCCCGCCGTTTCTGCCCGATGCGCCATAGGCGACTTTTGCGGCCTCCAGCACATACACCTTCAGGCCTTTTTCAGCCAGATGCAGCGCGGTTGAAATACCGGCAAAACCTGCGCCGATGATGCAGATATCACATTCATGCGCGCCTTCCAGCGCGGGGCGCGCAGGCGATGCATTCGCGGTGGCCGCATAGTAAGAACCGGTATGCCCGAGATCCGGCGTGGCCTGCGCGGGGGCAGCGGTATCGCCTGCAGCCTTGGCCTGTGCTTGCGTCATCTTACAAATCCCTTAAATAGGCATCGTATTCGATGCTGGTGATATGGTGTTCCAGCTGGTCTTTCTCGCTCCATTTACAGGCGAAATAAACCTTGTGATAGGACTCGCCGAAATAATGCTTCATAAAGCCGGACTGCTCGAAAATCTCCAGCGCATCTTCCCAGACGTCGGGCAGATGGCGCGCGTTGCTTTCATAGACACTGCCCGTCAGCGGCTCGCCCGGATCCATATGTCCCTGAATACCGTGGAAAGCGCCCGCCAGCATCGCGGCAATCGCCAGATAGGGGTTGGCATCGGCGCCGGGCACGCGGTGTTCGATGCGCGTGGCCTCAATCTCGCTTTCCGGCACGCGCAGCGAAGCGGTGCGGTTATCGTAGCCCCAGGCAATACGCGTCGGCGCGTGGGAGCCCGGCATAAAACGGCGATAGGAATTAAAGTTCGGCGCGAAAACCGCGGCGCTTTCCGTCATCACCGACAAAAGCCCGCCGATGGCATGGCGCAGCGCCGCCGAGCCCTGATAATCTTCACCGGCAAAGATATTCTTGCCGTCCTTATCAAGAATGCTGAAATGCACATGCATGCCATTGCCGGATTTGTCGCCATAGGGCTTGGCCATAAATGTCGCATCGAAGCCGTTTTTACGTGCCGCGCCCTTGATGACGCGTTTCAGCAGCGTTGCGTAATCCGCCGCCAGCATCGCATCCGGTACGTGATAAAGGTTGATTTCATACTGGCCGGGGCCGTTTTCTGAAATCGTCGTATCGGCAGGAATCCCCTGCAGCGCACAGGCGCGGTTGATATCGGACAGCACCGTGCCGAATTCCTCAACCTCGCCAAGGCCGAACATCTGCGAGGCCTGCACGCGCTGGCCGGTGCGCGGCGACAAGGGCGGCTGCGGAAAGCCGCGTTCGTCGCGCTTGCTATCGAGCAGGTAAAATTCCAGCTCTACCGCCACCACCGGCGTCAGGCCTTCTTTTTGAAAAAAGTTCAGCACACGGCGCAGCACCTGACGCGGATCGGCAAAGAAGCCTTTGCCGTTGGCGTCCTGCATCGTCATCATTACCTGCGCTGTCGGCACGCTCATCCACGGCGTGCGGCAAAGCGTGCCCGGCACGGTACGGCAGACGCCGTCGTTATCGCCGGTTTGCGTGACCAGCCCCGCTTCCAGCACATCATGTCCCCAGATATCGACCGCAAAGGCCGAACGCGGCATGCGCATGCCGCTTTTGAAGGTAGACAGCGCCTTGCTGACCGGTACGCGCTTGCCGCGCAGCACACCGTTGACGTCGACCATAAAGGCCTCGAGCATTTCGATGTCGGGATTGGCCTCGAAGAAGGCTTCGGCCGACTGGCCATCGGGGGTATCGGTCAAAACCGGTGTATGCGGCGCGTCGGCCATGCTGATTCCTCAGGAGTAGTTTCAGAGAGCTACAGAGTGGCACGGCCAAGGGGGGGGGCGTCAACCCCCGACGGAGACCGCACATTTATTTGAAAAATCAGGAAAAATCATGCGCCGCCGATGTAAAAGCCGCCCAGCCCACCCAAGGCTTGCAAAAAACGCCGATTTCCCTTATTGTCCGCCCATCTTGCTTCCGCGCAAACGCGCGGCGCGCCGTTGTAGCTCAGGGGTAGAGCAACGCATTCGTAATGCGTGGGTCGGAGGTTCAATTCCTCTCAACGGCACCATTTCTTCTTTTTAGCTAGACGAGATTCGTATCGAAAGGCCGCTGCCGCAAGGCAGCGGCGGGGCGCGACTAGTTGTCCCGCTTGAAGCCTTTATACGTTCCCTTGGCAACGCGGTAAGTCCCAACACCCAGGACCGAGCCGCCGAGAAGTACGGGCGCTGTCAGTGGGCCCATGACAAGCCCTACCCCCGTTACGGCCGTCACGGTAAGGCCATCGGAGACAAGATTGTCTTTGAATTCTTGAGCAATCGAATTGAAAACTTTCGTCAGTCTATTGTTTTTCATTTTATACCCAGTCTAAATTTAATGAATGCGTATGAGGGTAATCCCTCTCGAAATAAGCTTATACTGGATATTCATAACACCTGCACAGTGGCCGTCAAGCATCTAAAACGTTGTTTTTTCATACGCCCGTGCGGCCCTGTTTCTAAGTATCTTAAATTTTATCAATGGCTTATTCAGGCGCGCGGCAAATGCGCCGCCCTTGCCGTCATCATGCTTTTGCGTCATGCTTTGGGTATCAAAAAAAGTGGAGAGATAAATCAATGACCGCCCCGATCCCGAGCCTGACGCGCGCGCTGATGTTTGCTGCGCAGAAACACACCGACCAGCGCCGCAAAGGCGCGCGCGCCGAGCCTTACGTCAACCACCTGATCGACGTTGTCGATACGCTGGCGCGCCACACCGATGGCACGGATACCGAATTGCTGATGGCCGGCGCACTGCACGACACCATTGAAGACACCGAAACGAAATACGAAGAGCTGAAACGCGCATTCGGCGAAAACGTTGCCGATATTGTGCGCGAATGCACCGATGACAAAAGCCTGCCCAAAGCGGAGCGCAAACGCCTGCAAGCCGAAAACGCGCCACATAAATCGGAGCGCGCGCGGCTGGTGAAGATCGCGGATAAAACCTCCAACCTGCGCTCTATTCTCGACAGCCCGCCGCCGGATTGGGACAACACGCGCAAGCTGGAATATTTCGACTGGTCAAAATCCGTCGTTGATGGCTGCCGCGGCATCAACGCGGGGCTGGAGCGCGAATTCGACGACCTGCACAAAAAAGGTACGGCTCTTTTCAAGCCGCGTTGAGCGCCAAAAATTTCCGGGCGCGGCCACGATCAAGGGTTGTCATGACGCGCCTAAACCCTGATACTCCCCTGCTGTAAAAAGTAGAGGAGATAAAAATAGTGCCTGTTCTGAAATCCCTTTTTGCCATCGCCGCTGTCTTTCTGCTGAGCGCTTGCGAGCCTACCGTCGATGCCAGCTCGGTCAAGAATGCCCGCGCATCCATAGAAAAAATGTATGATAAAATGGACGAACAACAAGGCGCCGCCTTTTACGACGCACTGATATTGCTGACAAAAGACGTCACAGACAAAACAAACACGGGCAAAGCAGAAGAAGCCCTTTACAAGAAAATCGCCGGCATGACCGCCGCAGAAATTCTGGACGCCGCGGCGGAGGTGCGCCACGCACAGAAAATCAAATCACTGAAAAGACAGTTAGAGATTGCCGAGATGAGCCTTGCTGCGCATAAGCTTTCCCTGCGCAAAACACCTTTGGCACAAGAGCTCTACGAAGATATCAGGCCCAGCAATATAAGTCTTGTCGAGTTTCCGGTATTCAACGCCAAGCCTGCTCTGATGGCGTTTGGGCGCATACAAAATGACAGCGCCCTGATGCTTTCAGAAATAGATTTCGATATGAGCGTCTTGTCCCCGGAAGGCGAGCTATGGCACGAAACCAGCGGCACTTTTGTTTTCGCCGCACCCGGCCTGCGGGCAGACGACAGCGCCCAACTTAGACTTCCGGTCAACATCCAGCACTTGGAAAAAACCTATGCGGAAACCAGCCGCGGCCGCGTCAATTTTGTGATCCGCAAAGTCTACGACAGCAAGGGAGCCGCCATTGGCGATTTCGATACCGTCGCCAAGCTCAAAGCCTCCGAAAAACGCATCGCCGATTTGAAAAGAGAGATAGAAGCCTTGACATCAAACACAGCCGGCGCCGCAGCAGCCGCTACGGCGACAGCGGCCTCTCTTTCTCTCAAAAAGAGCAAAAAAGGGAAAAAATCCCGCGGCAGCAAAACATCGGACAGCGAAAATTAAAAAAAAAGCCGGGCGTGAAACCCGGCTTTTTTTATGCTTTTGATCAGCCCGCCTCGGCCATTTTTTCGGCGCGTTTGCGCTCGTTGGGGTCAAGGATACGCTTGCGCAGACGGATGGATTTGGGCGTGACTTCGACGAGTTCGTCGTCGGAGATATAGGTAATCGCCTGTTCCAGCGTCAGAATACGCGGCGGGATCAGCTTGACCATTTCGTCAGAGCCGGAAGCACGGACGTTGGTGAGTTTTTTGCCCTTCAGAACGTTGACAGGCAGGTCGTTGTCGCGGTTGTGTTCGCCGACAATCATGCCTTCGTAGACATCCGTGCCGGGCATCACCATGATGACGCCGCGCTCTTCAAGGTTCCAGAGGTCATAGGCGGTGGCCTGCCCCGTGCTCATGGCGATCAGAACGCCGGTGCGGCGGCCATCCACGTTGCCCTTGAACGGCGCATAGCCGTGGAACAGACGGTTGATGATACCGGTGCCGCGCGTGTCGGTCAGAAATTCGCCGTGATAGCCAATCAGGCCGCGCGTCGGAGCGATAAAGGTCATTTTGACCTTGCCCGCGCCGGAGGGCTGCATGGACATCATCTCGCCCTTGCGCAGTGCCATTTTTTGCACGACCGTGCCGGAATATTCCTGATCGACGTCGATCATGACTTCTTCGATCGGCTCCAGCTTTTCGCCGGTGGCTTCGTCGGTTTTGTAAAGAACGCGCGGGCGGCCGATCATCAGCTCGAAGCCTTCACGGCGCATCGTTTCGATGAGAACAGACATCTGCAGTTCTCCGCGGCCGAAAACTTCGAACGTCTCGGACGTCTGGCCGTCTTTGACCTTCATCGCCACGTTGGTTTCCGCTTCGCGGAACAGGCGGTCGCGGATCATGCGCGAAGTGACTTTCGTCCCTTCCTTGCCCGCGAAAGGCCCGTCATTGACCGAAAACGACATCGAAATCGTCGGCGGATCAATCGGCTGCGCCGGCAGTGCTGCCATGACTGACGGATCACAAATCGTATTGGCCACGGTGGTTTCTGTCATGCCAGCGACAGAAACGATATCGCCGGCAGACGCTTCGTCAAGCGGCACGCGGTCAATACCGCGGAACGCCAGAATTTTGGTGACGCGCGAGGTTTCAACCTGCGTATTGTCAAGGTCAAGGCCTTTGACATTCTGGTTGGTCTTGACGCTGCCCGACATGATGCGGCCCGTGACAAGACGTCCCAGATAAGGATTATTTTCGATGAGGGTGACCAGCATGGAGAACGGCGCGGCTGTTTCAACAACCGGCGCGGGTACATACTGGCAGATCAGATCAAACAGCGGCGCCATATCCTTGCGCTCTGCATCCAGTTTTGTCGCGGCCCAGCCGTCGCGGCCGGAGGCGTAAAGCACGGGGAAATCCATCTGTTCATCTGTGGCTTCCAGCGCGGCGAAAAGATCGAAGACTTCTTCGTGCACTTCGTCGGGGCGCGCGTCAGGACGGTCAACCTTGTTGATAACGACAATCGGCTTGAGCCCCAGTTGCAGCGCCTTGCCGGAAACGAATTTGGTCTGCGGCAGCGGGCCTTCGGCGGCATCCACCAGCACAACAACACCGTCAACCATGCTGAGGATACGTTCCACCTCGCCGCCGAAATCGGCGTGGCCGGGGGTATCGACAATATTAATACGCGTTTCGTTCCACATGACCGAAGTGACTTTGGCCAGAATGGTGATCCCGCGTTCACGTTCCAGATCGTTTGAGTCCATCACCCGTTCAGCCACATGCTGGTTGTCGCGGAACTGGCCTGCCTGACGCAGGAGCTGGTCAACCAGCGTGGTTTTACCATGGTCAACGTGGGCGATGATGGCGATGTTTCTGAGCTTCGATGTCATGTAACTTCTTGTGCCTTCTTAATATAGATGCTGCGCTTTTATCCCTCTTCGCCGGTAAATTTGGCGAAACGTGCGCGCATCTTATTGATAAATATTTATTTTTCAAGAGATTTTTTAGGTAAAATAGAATTCCGCACCCCCGTCGGCGCCCGGGAAAAAACCCTTTCGTATTTATGGCAAAAAGTGATACTATATTTCAAAACAAGCGCTTAAAAAGATTCGTTTATTGCACGGCTAAATCTGAATGAAACCGCAACAAGATCCAGACGCGCGCAAGAGCGCCCGCCCGCCCTCGCTCGCTGCCTCTTTCACCAAGGCGGCACGGCGGCATTTTTCGACGGTGCTGCTCAGCGCGGCGCTGATCAGCGGCTGCGCGACCACGCTGGACGGTCAAGGCCCCGCACATGCCGCCACGCCGCCCGCACAAGACACCACCGCCACAATCCTGCAGCAGACGCCGCCGCCCCAAGAAGCACAGCCGCAAACCCCCGCCGATACGCTGACCGCCGAAGAACGGCGCTACCGCACCGAAGTGCGGCGTATTCTTTTGCACGATGCGCAGGAACGCTATCCCGAACTTTCCCAAGCCGCCCAGACCGGCTATTCCAGCCAGCTGAAAGTCCTGCAAGACAGTCTCAATAGCTATCTGGGCCGCGGCGATACCAGCATGCACAACGCCATCGTGGTGCTTGACCCGTCTAAAGTCGATGTGGCCGTTGCGCTGGGCGTATCCGTGCGCCGCGCGATTGAACAGGCCGCCATGCGTGATGGCCGGACGCTGCCCGATAGCATGATACAGACCGCCGCGCCCAACGCCACCCGCCCGCATCGGTCAGAACTGGGCATGCCGACCTATACCCAGAACCCCTCGGCCTATCCGAATATGACCGAGCCGGAGGCGCGCCCCTGCCTGATTATCCCCGTGTCCGACCATGCCCTGCCTTTCGATGTGCCGGGCATGACCAAGGCGCAGAAAATCGAATTCACCAATACGCACGAAGGCTGGCACTGCCTCGACAACCGCTATCGCATGACACAGGCGCAAATGGATGCGCTGAACGAAAACAGCCCGCGCAATATGCGCGCCATCGTGGACAATCCCGATCTGGCCATCGCCGCCAGCGTGATCCACCACAAAGAGGCGCTGGCCGATATCGGCGCTGCCGGCGACATGATCCGCCGCGGCCATGACCCTGCGCTGATCGACCATATGATCAGATGGCGGCAAAACGAGGTCGGCCATGACTATATGCATTATTCGGTGCAGGGGCTGAATCTGCTGAAAACCCGTATCGCAGAGATGGGTATGGAAGCTTTCTTGCAGATGGATATGCCCGAAGCCCGCACGCTGTATTTTGAAATAAACGATGCGACCGCCTTGAAACCCGCCCAGATCACCGCCATGGCGGACTATCTGCTGGCAGATGCAGAGGGGCGCACCGCACGCCGCGAAGCGGCCGCTGCCGGGTCGGATGCCGCCGCGGGTATCGCGCAGGCGCTTGAAATCCTGAAGCCGTCCATGCCCCAGCAGATGCTGCGCAGTATTATCGCCGCCCTTGTGCCGCCGGATACCGATTTGATAGAAAAACTGAGAGAATGGGACCCTGTGGACGAGATGGAGACCCGCGCCATCGAACGCCATGGCAAAATCACCCCTGAAACGCTGATCCGCACCTATGGCGTCATGCAGAACGAGCTGCACGGCGAACTGCACGGCGCCGACGACAAGCTGGCGCGCGAAAAAATGACCATTCTCAAGGGCATTTTCACGCGCTATGTCCGCGGCGTCGATCTGGAAGTCGCCGAGCGCGACCTGCTGGAGCGCGGCCGCGCCGCAGAGCCGGAGGTTTTTGTCGGCCCCCGCATGCCGGCGCCCGCCGCCGCGCGCACGGCCGAGCTGCCGCCTATCCGCACGGCACCGCTGAATGCCGCAGACAGGCCGGCCTGCGGCTGCCCGCACAGCCCGCCACGCGGGCCGCGCTGATCTCCGCACGAAAAATGCAGCGCACCATAGCACCGCACAAGTGATGCACCACGGCAACGCGCGGCAAAAAATCTGCCCCATATCCGCCCATATGCCCCTGTGACGGCACGGAGGGGGTAAAAATTCTTTACAAAGAATCGAATCGTCCTATAACCTGAAAGTATGAGGGTCGCGCAAACGCGATCAGACCGGCGCGACCTTGTCGCCGGCACCCGACGAGCCGGATGCCCTCTATACAAGAACAACGCGACAGGGTTTACATGCAATGGAAGATTACGACGGTCCGGAAGATGTGGTGCGACGTTCGCGCCCAGAAGTTCCTGTAACCTGCTTTCGTCCCGCGGCGCTGAAAAACGCGGCGCGCTGGTTCCTGCACAATTTTCCCGGCAAAACACTCTACGCTGTCAAAGCCAATCCAGACCCTTTTGTGCTGGCCGGCCTGTTTGAGGCCGGCATTCGCCACTTTGACGCCGCATCCCTGCCTGAAATAGAACAGGTCAGCAGCCAATGCCCCGGCGCGTATATCGCCTTTATGCATCCGGTCAAAAGCCGCCATGCCATCGAACACGCCTATTTCGACTATGGCGTGCGCGATTTCTCCTTCGACAGCCTGGCCGAGCTTGACAAGATCGTCGCCACGACCGGCAACAGCAAGGACCTCGGCCTGCTTTTGCGCCTTGCCGTGCCGAACGTGAACGCGGAAATGCCGCTGAATGACAAATTCGGCTGCCTGCCCGCACAAGCCATCGCCCTGCTGCGCGCGGCGCGCAAGGTATCGGCGCGGCTGGGTATCTGTTTCCATGTCGGCTCGCAGACCATGAACCCCGATGCCTATGTCACGGCGCTGGGTCTTTGCGGCGATATCATGCGCCAGATGCCGCGCACACCGGTCGATATCATCGACATCGGCGGCGGTTTTCCGTCTGCCTATCCCGACATGACGCCGCCCCCGCTGTCGGAGTACAAGGCGGCGATTGAACGCGGGCTGGATGCACTGCCGCATCCGGACCGCTATGAATTCTGGTGCGAGCCCGGCCGTGCGCTGGTGGCTGAAAGCACCTCGGTGCTGGTCAAGGTAGAGCTGCGCAAAGGCGATGTGCTTTACATCAATGACGGCACTTACGGCAGCCTGTTCGATGCAGGTCATATGGGTTTCCGCTATCCGGTTCGTCTTATCCGTCCGACGCCAGATGCGGTACACACTGCGGATATATCTTCCGCAGTTAAAATAGCCGGCACGAAGCCGGCGGGCGGCAGAAAATCCGCGCTGAAGCCGTTCCGTTTTTACGGACCGACCTGCGACAGCATTGATTACATGCCCGGCCCCTTCTTCCTGCCCGATAATATCGGGGAGGGGGATTACATCGAAATCGGCCAGCTCGGCGCCTATGGCAATGCCATGCGCACCGGCTTCAACGGCTTTTCCGCGCACGAAATCGTGAGCGTCAAAACGCCGCCGGTCGTATCGATGTACGCAGAGACCACCGAAACGACGGATGCATCAGAGTTCTGCGTCGCATAAGGCCGCGCGCCGCACCGCAGACATTTCCTTCCGGAAAGAGAGAACGCACATGAAAAACCTGAAAACGGTCAAGATGAAACCCGCGCCGAAAGCCGCCGCACCCAAAGCGGCCAAGGCAAAACCCGCGCTGAAATCCGTCAAACCGCATCCCAAAAGCAACCGCAAAGCCGTTTTGCTGTCCAAACCCGTCAAGCACATCGACATCAAATCTTTCGATGCACGCCCGATCATCAAGCAGATGAGCGACATGTCGTTCACCTCGCGCGATCTTGGCCGCGCTTGCGAGATTTTTAACACCATGCTGAAAGACAAGGCATCGACCAGCATCCTGACCATCGCCGGCTCTACTTCGGCCGGCGGCTGCATGGATTTGTATGTCGAACTGGTCAAGAACAACATGGTTGATGTGATTGTATCGACCGGCGCGTCGATTGTTGACATGGACTTCTTTGAAGCCCTCGGCTTCAAACACTATCAGGCCCCCGAAGCCGTGGATGACCGCGAACTGCGCGACCTGTATATCGACCGCATCTATGATACCTACATCGACGAAGAAAACCTGCAAGCTGTTGACCACACGATTTTTGAAATCGCGCAGACGCTGGAGCCGCGCCCCTATTCTTCGCGCGAATTTATCTGGGAGATGGGCAAATACCTGACCAAACACGCGAAGAAGAAAAACTCGCTGGTGCAGACCTGCTATGAACACGGCGTGCCGATTTTCTGCCCCGCTTTCACCGATAGCTCTGCCGGTTTTGGTCTGGTGCTGCACCAGGTCAAAAACCCCGGCAATTATATGTCGATTGACAGCGTTGCCGATTTCCGCGAACTGACCGATATCAAAATCGCGGCGGGCACGACCGGCCTTCTGATGATCGGCGGCGGCGTACCGAAGAACTTCACGCAGGACACCGTCGTCTGCGCCGAGATCCTCGGCAAGGATGCGGAAATGCACAAATACGCTATCCAGTTGACCGTGGCGGATGTACGCGACGGCGCCTGCTCTTCCTCCACGCTGAAAGAAGCTTGCAGCTGGGGCAAAGTCGACGTCGCGCTCGAGCAGATGGTTTTTGCCGAAGCCGGATCTGTCCTGCCGCTGCTGGCCTCCGATGCCTATCACCGTGGCCACTGGAAAAAGCGCAAACCCAAAAACTGGGCCAAACTCTTCGGTAAAAAGAAATAAGCCTTGATACCAAAAAAGGCGGCTGCCGCAGGGTAGCCGCCTTTTTCTATCGCAGGCCATGCTTGCCAAATACGAATTTCCCGCTATGCTGGCGGCCACAATTTATTCTGATTTGAAAGGACGCCAGCCATGCAATTCCTCTCCCCCGCCAAAGGATTCCTTGGCCTCAAAAAGGCAGATGCCGGCCCCGCCAAAGACGCAAAAGCCGTGATTATTCCCTTCGGATTGGAAAGCTCTGTTTCCTATGGCGGCGGCACGGGCAAAGGCCCGCAGGCGATGATCGACGCCAGCCATCAGGTCGAACTGTTCGACGATGAATTCTGGTGCGAACCTTTCCGCCGCTATGGCGTGGCCACCATGAACCCGCCGCGCATCGCCAAAGGACAGGCCAAGGCACTGACGCAGCTGGAGGGCATGGTCGAAAGCGCGCTCAAAGCCGGCAAATTTCCGCTGGTTTTTGGCGGCGAACATGCAATCACGGCCGGCGCCATCCGCCCTTTCGCGAAGCGTTACAAAGACCTCGTCGTTTTGCAGATCGACGCACACGCCGACCTGCGCGATGGTTATGACGGGGAGCATTATTCACATGCCGCCGCCATGCGCCGCGTGCTGGATAATCCGCATGTGAAACTGGTGTCTTTCGGCATTCGTAATATCTCGCAAGAAGAAATCCCCTTCCTCGAGAAAAACAGCGGCCGTGTCAAAATCTACTGGGCGCGGGAAAAAGCTCAGTGGAACATGAAAGACGCGCTGAAGCATTTCAAAGGCAAGCCGGTTTACGTGACTTTTGACATCGACGGGTTTGATTCCAGCCTGATGCCCGCAACCGGCACGCCGGAGCCGGGCGGCCTGTTCTGGGACGATGCCATGACGATCATCCGCGAAGTCGCCAAGGTCGGCCATATCGTCGGCGGCGATGTTAACGAACTGGCGCCGAAGCCCAATCTGCATGGCTGTGATTTTGTCGCCGCCAAGCTGGCGTATAAAATCCTCAACTTCGCCTTCCTGATCAGCCACCGCAACAAGCTGAAAAAAGCCGCTTAAACGCCGCCGCGCGGGAGATCACGCCATGCACGCCTGCGGGATGGATTTCGGCACATCGAATTCAGCGGTGGCCCTGCCGGACAGGCAGGGCGGCGTGACCCTTGCCGCCTGTGAAGACCATCATGGTACCCTGCCGACGGCTTTGTTTTACGCTGCGGCAGGCGGCATACCGCAAGTTGGCCGCAAGGCGCAAAAACTGTTTTTCGAAGGCGAGGAAGGCCGCTTTATGCGCAGCCTGAAACGCCTGCTGGGCACTTCGCTGATGACACAGGCGACCGTCGTCAACGGCAAGCCGCGCTATTTTGACACCATCATTGCCGATTTCATGAAACATCTCAAATCCCGTGCCGAGGTTGCTGCGGGCGCGCCGCTTGATGCCGCCGTTATCGGACGTCCCGTGCATTTTGTCGATGGCGACAACAGCGCCGACCAAATCGCGGAGGCACAGCTGGCCGCCGTGGCGCGTCAGGCCGGATTTGCGCAGGTGCATTTCCAGTTCGAACCGATTGCCGCCGCCTTTGCCCATGAACGCCGTATCGCGCGCGAGAAGCTTGCCCTTGTCGTCGATATCGGCGGCGGCACATCGGATTTTACGCTGATAAAAATCTGCGCGGATTACAGCGCCAAGCCGGACCGCAAAGACGATCTTCTTGCCAGCCACGGCATCCGCACCGGCGGCAACGATTTCGACAAGCAGCTCAGCCTTGCCGCCTTTATGCCGCTGCTGGGCTATCGCGGCACCTATGGCGAGAAAGATCTTGCCGTGCCGCTGGCACCGTTTCATGATATGTCGGAATGGTCGAAAATCAACTTTCTCTACACACCGCAGCAGCGGCGCGAGATGGCGCTGATCCTGCGCGAAGCCCATACCCCCGAAAAACTCGCGCGCTTTGTCCGTATTTTGGAACATGAAAACGGCCACAACCTTCTTGCCGCCGTCGAAGAAACAAAAATCGCGCTGACAGCACAAACCTCTGCTGCCGCCCCGCTCGATTTTGTCGAAAGCGGCCTTGCCGCCGAGGTCACGCGCGATGATTTTGACCGCGCCATCGGCGGCAACATGACGGATATTCTGGCGGCAATGGACGACTGCCTGCAATCTGCACAAATTGACGCCGCAAAAATCGATATCGTGATCCTGACCGGCGGGCCGACGGAAACGCCGCTCTTGCAAGACGCTATCCGCAGCCGCTTTCCGCAGGCAGACATTTCCGAAGACGAACGCATGGCCAGCGTCGCCCTTGGCCTGGGTCACGACGCGTACCGCGTCTATAGATAACCGGCGCGCCGCGCTTTTGATTAAGACGCTACCATTTTTTAAAGATAAAAAACGCCGCCAGCACCAGAAAAACAAAGCCGACTGCATGATTCCAGCGCAGCGGTTCGTTCAGATACCAGACAGAAAATCCGGCGAAGACAACCAGTGTGATGATTTCCTGAAGTGTTTTCAGCTGCGCGGCATTAAAGATACTATGGCCGATGCGGTTGGCGGGCACTTGCAGGCAGTATTCAAAAAACGCAATGCCCCAGCTGATGAGGATGACAATCCACAAAGCTGTTGTCTTGTGTTTGAGATGCCCGTACCAGGCAAAGGTCATAAAAATATTGGAAGCGAGAAGCAGAAGAATGGTCTGGGCCGCGACGGGCATGTTGCACCTGCAAAAAGGAGGATACAAGGCAGATCATAGATCGCCGCCCCCCTCCGCTGTCAAGCGGGATCAGCGTCAGCCCAGGACACGGCGGTTCCACAAGACGGCAATCACCCCGACAGCGAGGTTGGTGATAACGAGCGAGAGCAAAATCCCCTCGAACCCCATTTTGCCCTGAAAATACCAGGCCAGCGGCACGTAAAGCACAATCGCCTTGAGCAAAATCAGCGCCGTGGCACGGAACGGGCGGCCAATCGCATTCAGCTTGGCGTTATAGACAACCATGACGCCGAGCGAAAAATAGGTCAGCGGCACCCAATGCAGGTATTTTGCCGTATAGGCGACCACGGTTTCGTTATCGTCAAAAAACAGCGGAATGCGATAAGCCGCCAGCCACAAGGCCGCCGCAATAAAAGCACCCCAATAAAGCGCGTATTTGCTGGCGGCACGTACCGCTTCGTATATACGGCCATAGTTTCCGGCGCCAAAATTCTGCCCCGCGAAAATCGAAAGCCCGGCGCCGAGCGAGTAAAAAACCAGTGTCGACATGCTTTCGATCCGTGTCGCCACGCCCAGCGCCGCCACGGCTTCTTTGCCAAAGCCCGCCGCCATGGCGGTGATGATGGCGGCGGAGATCGGGGAGATCTGGTTGCTGATCATGCTCGGGATCGCTACGTGCATGATGCGCTTCCACGATGCGAAAATATCCCTGTGCCAGACCGGCGCCACCAGAACACGCTTGCGGAAAATCAGAAACCACATCGAAATCACGGCCATGATATAAGACGATATCACCATGGTCACCGCCGCGCCGGCCAGCTCCAGCCGCGGGAACGGCCCCCAGCCAAAAATCAGAAAAGGATCGAGCGCCATATTCAAGACAGAAAGCGAGATCATCATCGCCGATGGAAAGCGCGTATCGCCCGTTGCACGGATACAGGCATTGCCAATCATCATCATGCCCAGAAACGGCAGCCCGCAGTACCAGATCGCCATATACTTCCAGATCAGCGGCATCAGGGCGTCGCCCGCGCCCAGCAAACGGAAAATCGGCACGATCAGCATAAAGCCCAGCGCCGCCGCCGCCGTAATGACGACCGCGCCCAGCGTCAGGGCATCGGTCGCCATACGGCTGAATTTTTCCATGTCGCCTTCGCCATAGACACGGGCAAGCGCGGCAGAGGTGCCGACATTGAGACCGAAAATCACGCCCATATAAAGCATGATAATAGGAATACAAAACCCCAACGCCGCCAGATAGCGCGTGCCCAGTTGCGAAATAAACCACGTGTCGACAAGGCTGAAAGCATTGAGCGCGAACATACCCAGCGCAAGCGGGAACGCAAGCCGCAGCACATGCGGCGGCACATTACCTTCCAGCAGCGTCTTTCGGTGCGGGCTCATGCTTTCGGCGTCTGTCTCCTATGCTTTCAGTTTTTCGAGCGTCTTGACAAGGCCGCCCGCGACACCAGCGACACCGGCGGCGGTTTTTTCGTCTTTGAGCGTGCCGTCATCGTTGAAAGCCGTCATCGCCTGCCCCACGGCATGCATGTTCGGCAAAACAGCAACGCCGAGGTTTTGCAGAAGCTCCCGCAGCGCAAAAAGCCCGCGCAGACCGCCCAGCGCCCCCGGCGATGCCGAGAGAATCCCCGCGTATTTACCGGCGAAGACGGAACCCGGCGGCTCGTCCTTGCCACTGCGCGATGCCCAGTCGATGGCGTTTTTCAGCAAACCCGAATAGGCGCTGTTGTATTCGGGCGAAGCGATCAGAATACCGTCGCTGTCGCGCAGCAATTTTTTGAATTCTACAGCGCCTGCGGGCAGGCCGTTTTCTGTTTCGTCGTCGCCGTCGTACATCGGCATCTCATAGGCAGCAAGTTCGACCACCGTGACGTCTGCGCCCGCCGCGCGCGCAGCAGCGACGGCCTGCAACAGCAGTTTGGTATTCAATGACTCCTTGCGCGAAGAGCCGGAGAAAGCGACAAGTTTAACAGGCGAAGACATCAGAAAGCTCCTTGGATGTTTGATTATTGAGGAAGATCGAATAGCAGAATTTCGGCATTTTGCGATGCCTGCAAGATGGCTTTGCCTGCGGCCTTTTCAAGCCCGAGACCATCGCCCGCCCGCAAGTCGGCCCGCAGACCGTCGCCCGGCTCTTTTTCAAGACCGGACGCGGCCCGTGTGGTAAGGCCGGACGCGGCCAGTGTGGCATGACCGCGCGCCATCTGCAGCCAATATTTTCTATCCGGATGCAGGTCAATGGCAACCTCTGCCGCCGCATCCAGCCGCACGGCTTTCAGCGTGGCATCCTGACGGATGGCCAGCGTGCCGCCCGCCCCGTCCGGCGTTACCAGCGTCTGCCAGTTATTCTGCGCCCCCGCAGGATCAAACGATGTTTGCTGATAGAGCGGGTCGCCGCCGCGCGTCTGCGGCAAAATCCAGATTTGCAGCAGATGCACGCCTTCATCATTGGACGGGTTGAACTCGCTGTGGTGGATACCGCCGCCCGCACTCATGGCCTGCACATCACCGGGACGGATAACATCGCCGTTGCCCAGACTGTCGCGGTGTTGCAACGCGCCCGACAGCACATAGGTAATGATCTCCATATGCGCATGGCCGTGCATGGGGAAGCCCGCACCCGGCGCGACCACATCTTCGTTGATCACGCGCAGCGGGCCGAAGCCCATATGCGCGGGGTCGTAATATTCGCCGAAAGAAAAGCTGTGACGGCTTTGCAGCCAGTCAATTTCCGTAACGCCGCGCGCGGCGGAGGGTCTGTACTCAAGAACGGGTTGTGTTGTCATGATGCTTTCCTCCTTGGCTATGGGTTTCTCTTCTAATTTCAAGATAACATCTTCTAAAATCGGGATAATCAGCTAAATATTTAATTTATTATTCGATTAAATCGAATAATATGCGGATATGGACAGGCTATCAAATATCGCTGCCTTTGTTTACGTCGCCGAAGCGGGCAGTTTTGCCACGGCGGCCAAACGCCTACATCTGGCCAATTCGGTGGTCAGCAAGCGGGTCAAAGACCTTGAAGACGATCTGGGGGTGCGGCTGCTCCACCGCACCACGCGGCAGGTGCGCCTGACCGATGCCGGATACCGCTATCTGGAGCATGCGCGCCGCCTGCTGCACGAACTGGCCGAGATCGAGGCGCAGCTGAAAGCACAAAACGAAACACCGGTCGGGGAGCTGCGCGTGAGCGCCCCCGTCAGCTTTGGCGTGCGCTATCTGGGCCCGGCCATCGCACAATATATCGACAAATATCCGGAGGTTGCCGTGCGGCTGATGCTGCATGACCGGCTGGTCGATTTGCAGACGGAAGATTTCGATCTGGCCATCGCCATCGGCACGTTGGATACGCCGACGCTGGTCACGCGCAAACTGGCGGACAGCCGCCGTATCGTCGTGGGCAGCCCCGCCTATTTCGAAAAGCACGGCCGCCCCGAAAGGCCGCAGGAATTACAGCATCACAGCTGCATGAGCTATAGCAATTTGAACGAAGGCAAATCATGGCCGTTTCTAATCGGCGGGCGGCGCTGGCTGCAACCGGTGGCGGGCAGATTTTCCGCCAATAACGGGTTGTTGCTGCTGGAAGCTGCGATTGCCGGCTGCGGCCTGACCCTGCTGCCGACGTTTCTGGCGGGGCCGCATGTCGTGGCGGGCGATCTGGAGATTGTGCTGGCGGAATTCGAAGAGCCTTCGCTGACCATTCAGGCCGCCTGGGCGCATCAGCGGCATATGAGCGCGCGCAGCCGCAGCTTTATCGACCACCTCGCCGCCTATTTCTCCGGCAGCGCGCCGCCCTGATCAGGCAAAGGCGCGGTAAAGCAGATAGAGGGAAAAAATCCACAGACAGACAATCACCGCTGCCGCTGTGCGGCTGTGCGGCAGGGTATCTGTATAGATATCGGCTTTGGCCAGATATTCCGCCCTCAGCGCAGGCGGCATCAAGCGCCATGTTGCCCACAAACCCGCCGGCACCAGAACAAGATCATCCAGCAGCCCCAGCACCGGAATAAAATCCGGTATCAGATCGATGGGGCTGAGCGCATAGGCCAGCGTCACCGCCCCCGCCACCCGCGCAGACCAAGGCGCACGCCGGTCACGCAGCGCATAATACAGCGCGGCCACCGCCCGTTTCAAAAGCCGTGCGGCGGCAGATAGAGAATCTTTTAATTTCAGAAACATAAAAACACTCTATCGCCCCTGCGCCCAAAAAGCAAAAGCCGCGCGGCGTTTAAAACCGCGCGGCTTTTCAGCAAGAAAAACGGCGTCAGACCGACAGTGCCTGTGCGGCGGCAGAAAGAACGGCGGCGATTTTGAAGCTTTGCTGTACGGCGGCTTTGGAGAGGCCTTCCTGCTGCACCTTGGCGGCATGGGACTGCACGCAGGCGCCGCAGCCGTTGAGAGCCGACACGGCGAGGGAATAGAGCTCGAAGGTTGCCTTGTCGATGCCGGGGTTGCCGATGACGTTCATGCGCAGGCCGGCGGGCATACGGCCCAATTCCTCGTCACCGGTCATGTAGGTTGCGCGGTAATAGATATTGTTCATCGCCATGATCGTCGCGGCGGCTTTGGCGGCGGTTTTTTCTTCGGACGACAGGACGGGGGCGGCCTCGCCTTCGATGGCGGCAATCACCAACGCATGGCGCGTCGCATAGGCCGATGCCAGCGCGATGCCCATGACCTGGTTGAGTTTCAGCCCTGCAGCGGGGTCTTCCTTCAATACCGCACCGAGATTGAGGCGGATGTCCTTGGCGAAATCAGGCAGCAGATCCCGCAGCCCGTCGAGCGTGGCGGTGGGCAGGGTGGAGTTTTGCGGGCTGAATTCGTGTACGGTCATGATATCGGCGGTCCTTTTCTTGCGGGTTTTTGTTATTTCGGCAGGCGGGGCGGCCTTAACAGGTGCCCGTGCGATGCAGATATAGCCATATAGCGCGAAAAACCAAGGTTTGGCAGTTTTTTTGTGCAGCGCGGAACAAAACCGGCCGCTAACCATTCTTTAAGACACGGCTGGTATTTTGATTATGGAATAATTGTTCATGAAAGCGCAGGCATTGGCGGAAAAAGAAAAGCGGCATCCTCTCCGGCTCAAAGGCAAAGCGCGGCAAGCGTTCAACGTTGCCGCGGCTATTCTTGCCTTTACCACCCTGTCGCATGCCGACCAGCCGCGGCCCGATTCGGCCAATCCTGACGCCTCTCCGACCGAAAACGTGGACACGGTACAGGCCTTTGCTCCATCGCCGATTGTCTACACGCCGCCGCCGCTGCCGCCTGCGCCGTCGATTGAAAAAATTCTCGGCAGCGACGAAGAAAAAGAGCGGAATATTTTCTTCAAGCAAAACCGGCAGAGCCTGCGCGAATTTCGTGCCCTGCGCGGCGACAATGAAACGACAGGCGCGATCACCCGCGACGAACAGCGCCTGATTGCCGAGATCACCGAAGGCGCGCGCGCCGATGCCAAGACCTATAAAATGCCACTGGCCGTGGTGGCAACGCTGCATTTTGCCGCCCGCCAAACCGGTGTCGATTCCGCCGAATATATGCAACGCCTGACAGAAACCGGCGGTATCGTCACAGGCGCCGACCGCAGCGGTCTGTCGCGCACCAATCTTTTCAAATTCAACGTGCCGACGTTTTTGTATCTGATGAAGCAATACGGCGGCAATCATGGTTTTGGCTTTTTCACCGACCAGATCCGTGTGACCACAACACCCGATGGCGCGGCGCAGGTATCGGTTGATGATCCTGCCGTGCTGCGCCATATCATTTCTTTCCGCGCCAATCCGCGCGTGTCTGCATTGATGGGAGCAGAGTATCTGCAAAACAGCGCGGAGATGCCGCAGGCCGTGCATTTCCACCGCGCCGTACAGCAATCAACGCCGGAGATGCGCGAACAGCAAAACCATATGCTCGTGCTCGGCTTTGATCTTGGTATCCGCGGTGCAGACGGTATCGCAGGGCCCTTGACGCGCGCGGGCTTGCATGAATTTGGTATGATGAGCAGGCCGCTTTATGCGGAAGGACAGACAACGGCAAGCCTGCTGCGGCAGGCCGCCGAACAGGCCATTGCGGATTCAGAACGTTATACCAACCAATGGCGCACCGTCACCCCCGCCGATGCCTTTGCCATCCGCCACGCAGCCACCGTTGTCGGCGTTGATTACGGCTATATGATGGAATTGGTCAGCGCTGAAAGCGGATTTGTTTCCGATATCGAAGCATCGACATCAAGCGCGACGGGTCTGTTCCAGTTTATTGACAGCACATGGCTTTTGATGATCAAGGGGCATGGCGCGAAATATGGCCTTGCCGATCTGGCCGACCGCATCGACATCAGCGAAGACCGTAATGGATACCCCGTGCCTTCGGTCGAAAACCCCTTTGTGCAGAAATATATTCTGTCGCTGCGCACCAACCCGCGCCTGTCGTCGATGATGGGCGCCGAATTCGTCAAGGAAAACTACGACAATCTCAGCGCCGCGCTGCCCAGCCGCGACATTAACCGTACCGATCAGTATCTGGCGCATTTCCTCGGCTCCGGCAATGCTGTGACTTTTATTTCGCGTATGAACCGCAATGGCGGGCACGCCGCGGCCACCGTCTTCCCCGCCGCGGCCGCATCGAACCGGAATATTTTTTACAAACGCGGCGGCGGTGCGCGCAGCTTCAACGAAGTTTACGGCATTTTCAGCAACAAATTCGATACCAATACGTTCGAAGATCCGGCGCCGCAGGAAAATATCCCGCTGCCGCGTCCCCGTCCGTCCGGGCCGTGATCTGATTTATGCCGCTGCCGCGCGCGGGTCGGCTTCGACAGCTTCGCCGCAGCGTTTGCACAGATCCGGATGCGCGGCGATAGCGCCTGTATCAGTGGTATATTTCCAGCAACGCGGGCATTTCTGTCCATCGGCTTCTGCAAAGACCACGCCGATACCGTCGATACCCGCCACGCTGAAAGCCCCTTCGGGTGCCGCGCCATTTTTAAGTGCAAGGCCGGAGGTAATGCAGACATCGGCAAAACCGACCGTTTCCAGCAGCTTGGCCAGCGCGGCATCGGCGACATAAACCACAGGCGCAGCTTCGAGCGAGGCCCCGATCTGCTTTTCCGCACGTTTGACTTCCAGCGCGCCGGTGACCACGCCGCGCACAGCGGTGACTTTGTCCCAATCCGCCGCCAGCGCATCGTTACGCCATGCATCCGGCGCCTTTGGCATCACCGACAGATGGATGCTTTCCTGCGTGTCGTCCAGCGCGAGACCTTTGTAGCTGAGCCAGGCCTCTTCACAGGTAAACGTCAGTACGGGCGCAAGCCAATGGCACAGATGCACGAATACATGGTCGAGCACATGCACAACCGCACGGCGTTTTTTGCTGGAAAGCGCTTCGCAGTAAAGCGTGTCTTTGCAGATATCAAAATAAAACGCCGACAGTTCGCGCGCGCAGAAGTTATGCACGACCGTCACCATATTCTGGAAGTTATACTCTTCGATATTGCGGCGCACTTCGGCGTCAATTTCCCACAGGCGGTGCAGGATGTATTGATCAAGCCCCGAAAGATCTTCGGCCTTTACCCCCGCGCCCGAACCATCAAGCGAGCCCAGCAGATAGCAAAAGGTGCCGCGGATACGGCGGTAAACGTCTGCCGTGGTTTTCAGCGTGTTCTGGCCGATGCGGATATCCTGCGCGTAATCGCACATCATCGTCCACAGGCGCACAATGTCTGCACCATATTCATCGACCAGCTTTTGCGGGTCGACAACGTTGCCGAGCGATTTGGACATTTTATAGCCCTTTTCGTCCAGCACGAAACCATGTGTCAGCACGGTTTTATATGGCGCACGCTGGCGCGTGGCGCAGCTTTCAAGCAGGGAAGAATGGAACCAGCCGCGGTGCTGGTCGGAGCCTTCGAGATACAAATCCGCCGGCGATGACAGCTCCGGCCGGTCTTCCAGCACGAAGGCATGGGTCGCGCCGGATTCGAACCAGACGTCGACGATGTCAAAGACCTGCGTGTAATCGTCGGCCTTGTAATTATTACCGAGGAAATCCTGCGGCGGATGCGACCACCATGCGTCAGACCCTTCGGCCACAAAAGCATCATAGATGCGCTTGTCGACAGCGGGGTCTTTCAGCGGCTCACCGGTTTTTTTATCCAGAAACAATGCAATCGGCACACCCCAGGACCGCTGGCGCGAGATACACCAGTCAGGGCGCTGTTCGATCATCGCGCGGATACGGTTTTCACCAATCGACGGCACCCAGCGCGTCTCGCCGATCGCCTTCAGCGCTTCGGCGCGCAGCGTCAGGGTGCTGTCTGTCGATTTATCATCCATACCGATAAACCACTGCGGCGTGACGCGGTGGATCAAAGGCGCTTTCGACCGCCACGAATGCGGGTAATCATGGCGTACGCTGCCCTTGGCAAACAAACCCTCTGCCGCCAGCAGTGCCTTGATGACGCCCACGTTGGCCGTGCCCATCTCGCCTTTCTGCGTAAAGACATCCATACCGGCAAAATGCGGGTGTTTATCGGTGTAAACGCCGTTGTCATCGACAGCGGAGAGGATGGGGATGCGTTTGTCTGCATCGCGCCCCGCGTTGTAGTTCATCACCAGCATCCAGTCGTCATGACCATGGCCGGGGGCGATATGGACGAAACCCGTACCGGCTTCGGTGGTCACAAAATCGCCCGCCAGCATCGGCACATCGAAATCATACCCAAGACTGTGCAGCGGATGATGCGTATGCGCAGCGGCAAAATGATCGCCCGCGCCGCGCCAGAATTCTGCAGCGGCCACCACTTTTGCATCCTTGAGAACGGATTCAAGCAGGGCGGCGGCCACAACGATTTTTTCGCCGGCTTTGGCAAGGCTGCCTTCGGCCACTTCATTGATCTCGACGCCGACATATTCGATATCCTTGCCAAAACCGATGGCCCGGTTGCCGGGGATGGTCCAGGGCGTTGTCGTCCAGATCACGACGCTGGCGCCCGCAAGTTCCTGCGGACCGGATTGCAGTGGGAATTTGACCCAGACCGTGATGGATTTATGTTCCTGATACTCGACTTCGGCTTCGGCCAATGCCGTTTTTTCCACGACCGACCACATCACGGGCTTTGCGCCTTTGTACAAAAGACCGTTTTGCAAAACCTTGTGGATTTCACGCACGATGGAGGCTTCGGCGGCCTTGGTCATCGTCAGGTAAGGGTTTTTCCAATCGCCCGTGACACCCAGACGTTTGAACTGCCCTGCCTGTTTGTCGACCCAATGCTGGGCAAAGGCGCGGCATTCGGCGCGGAAATCCAGCGCCGCCACATCATCTTTGTCTTTGCCTTCGGCGCGGTATTTTTCTTCGATCTTCCATTCGATCGGCAGACCGTGGCAATCCCAGCCCGGCACATAGGGCGTGTTGTAGCCGAGCGTCTGCCAGTATTTGTTGATCACATCCTTGAGGATTTTGTTCACCGCATGGCCCATATGGATGTCGCCGTTTGCATAGGGGGGGCCGTCGTGCAGGATAAAGTTTTCGCGCCCCTTCGATGCTTCGCGCTGGCGCTGGTACAAATCCATCTTTTCCCAGCGGGCGAGGATTTGCGGCTCTTTTTCCACCAGTCCCGCGCGGCGCGGGAAATCTGTTTTGGGCAGGTGGATGGTATGGCCGTAATCGGGGGCTTCGGTGGTCATGGGCGCGTCTCTCCGCTGGGTAACGTGAATTGATTGCCAAAATGCCCCATCGGGGCATGCGGGTCTAGGTCTAAAACGATATATTTGGAAACGTCTTTATTCACCCTTTCAGGGGCGAATGGATATGCTGCAATCGCTGTCGTCGCAGGTTTTGTCGAGGACATAGGCTTCGCCCTGCAGCGCGGCTTTAAGACGGGCGGAGATCAGCTCGGCCAGCGCCGCACGCTCGGCGCGGACTTCGGCGCGGGTTTTGATCGCGGACGGCTCCGCTGCCACCGCAGGTGCGGCGCAGACAAAAAGCAAAGCGGCGATCAAAAGGGCGTGTTTCATGGATATCCTCTGGCCAAGAACCTAGCCAAAAGCAGGCCCAAAAGCAAGTTTTGCGGCGATTTTGTTTATTTACGGAAATTAATGACCTATTTCAGCGGCTTAAGCCCCACAGCCTGCCGCACATCGGACAGGGTGGCACGGGCCACGGCACGGGCTTTTTCCGCGCCTTCGGCCAAGATGGCGTCCAGCTTGGGCAGGTCGTTCATGTATTCGTTATAGATACGCGACGGCTCGGCCAGTGCCTCTTCGACCGCGGCCGCCAGCAATTTTTTGGCATCGCCATACCCCATACCGCCTGCGACAAAAGCCGCGCGCATCGCCGCCACATCGGCTTCGGGCGCGAAATAGCTGTAGAGCTGGAAGATGGTGCTGGTATCGGGGTCTTTGGGATCGGCGGGCAGTTTGGAATCGGTCACGATTTTCATGATCAGCTTTTGCCGCGCCTTGGCGTCGGTAAAGAGCGGAATGTGGTTGCCGTAGCTCTTGCTCATCTTGCGGCCATCGAGCCCCTGCAGCGTTGCGCTTTGCGGCTGGATAAGCCCCTCCGGCTGTACCAGCACGGGTTTGAAGCTGTTGTTGAGATAGCCCGCAATATCGCGCGCGAATTCGATATGCTGCGTCTGGTCATGACCGACGGGCACGATCTGCGCGCGCATCGCCAGAATATCCGCCGCCATCAAAATCGGATAGGTATAAAGCCCCATGTTGACATTCGCATCGACATCGCGGCCTTCGGCTTCGTTTTTATCCTTGGCGGCTTTGTAGGCATGCGATCTGTCCATCAAACCTTTGGGAGTCACGGCCATCAGTGCCGTGGTCAGTTCGAAAATTTCGGGAATGTCGGATTGGCGATAGAAAATCGTTTTGGCCGGATCAAGGCCGAGGGCGAGCCAGCAAGCGGCGACTTCATAGGTATCGCGCGTCAGCGCGGCGGCATCGCGCACACTGTTGAGCGCGTGATAATCGGCGATGAACAGAAAAGATTTCCCCTCATGCGCGGCTTTTTGCAATGCGGGGCGGATGGCGCCGATGTAATTGCCGAGGTGCGGCATACCCGTTGCCTGTACACCTGTCAGAACCGTTTTACCCGCCATGTCTTTTCGTCCTTTATGCTTGCCGTTTCGGCTGTTTGCGCCAATATAGGCCATAAACGCGACAAAGGTAAATATTCGTCATGTGCGGACGTTATAAACAAAACACCGACGGCGATGTACTGGCCGACCTGTTCCGTGCGCGCCGCCGCACGCGGCAAAAAGAAGCCTATGGCACGGCCCGCCCCGGCACGCCCCTGCCCGTCCTGCGCGAAAATGCACAGGGGCGTTTCATCGATGACCTGAATTGGGGTTTTGTGCCGCACTGGGCAAAGGACGCCAAAGCCGGCCGCTTTATCAATGCCCGCGCGGAAAGCGCGGCAGAGAAACCATCATTCCGCGATGCCTATCGCCTGCGCCGCTGCCTGATTCCCGCGGATGGTTTTGTCGAATGGGATGCGCGCACCAGCCCGAAGACGGCCTATGAGATTACGCTGCCGCCGCCGCGCCCTTTTGTTTTCGCCGGCGTGTGGGATCGCTGGACAGATCCCGCAAACGGGCAAAGCACAGACAGTTTTGCGATACTGACCATCGCCGCGGCGGCCGCCTTGCACGGCATTCATGACCGCATGCCGGTGATCTTGACCGACAGCGGCGATATCGACCGCTGGCTAGCGCGGGACAGCACACCAGCAGCACTGGCAGATATAACAGCGCGCGCCGCCCTGCATGTCTTTGATATTACCGCCGATACCGAATCGCCCGCCCCCGCGCTGCAGGGCCGGCTGCTCTGACGGCACGGGCGCTATGTCGCTGTTTTCCGACGTTTTCCCATAAGGATTGACAAGTCTTGCGTGCTTGTCTAGCGTTGCGACATATCGTAACAATAAGACATTCTATTTTATTCCTAAAGGAAAGGTGCCATGGGTATGAAAGACTGGCTCAAGCGTCTGCAAGAGAACGCCGAAGACAAGCTGAAGAAATCCGAAGACCCGCAGGAGCAGCGCAACGCGAAGCGCGAAGAGAACGCCCGCGCCATTCGCCGCGCCGCCGCCGCTGGCAAGCTGGTGCAAAAAGGCATCAAGGCTTACGGCGAGGCTTCCAAAAAAGCCGATGAGATCGGCAAAACCATCACCGAAAAAACCGCTGACCTGGCCGGTCGCGCACAGCCGATTGCCGGCAAAGTGGATGAAGCCACCGATGCGCTTGGCAAAAGACTCAAAGGCGCCTTTGATGTTGTCAAAGACAAAGTATCCAAAGGCACGGACGCCGCAGGCGAACAAATCGACAAGGCCCGCGCGGAGCAAGCGAAGAAACCCAGCACCGGCTCCAGCCTGCTCGACATGCTGATCCCCGCCGTGCCGGAAACCGATGCAACAAAACCGAAAGCGCCCGAGGCGAAAAAACCAAACGGCCCGAATGCCGGTTGATTGATACGGTAAAAAATCCAAAAAACGGCTGCCCGCAACGGCAGCCGTTTTTATTTCGCCAAGGCCCTGTAAATCATCACATCCGGCGCTGTAAAAGCGGCAGAAGATTACTTGACATAACGCGCCAAGGCCATTAAAAAGGCTTGTCAACATTCATCCGCAGGTGCCGCCCATGTCCAGCCCGAAACGCCATTTCTATCGCCTTGCCGGAGAGAGCCTTCACGCGCTCGACAGGCTGATCGAATATGACCGCATCAAAACCGACTGGAAGATTGAAAGCCTGATGGAGCAGGTGCGGACGGCGCGCGGCGAAGAAACGCCGCAGCAGCCGAAAAACACCGATACCGCCACGCCCGCGCGGGGTCTGATGCAGGATTTCAACGCAGCGCAGATCAAAGCCTATCAAAAGGCGCTCGGCTTTCACGACCTGCCCGTGCAGGTCAGGGATTATGCCGATGGCACGATTTACCGCGCCTATAAAGTCCTGCCCAAATTTCTGATGAACCCGGGTACATCAAAGATGTTTTTCGGCCTTGCCGATCTTTTCAACAAGCCCGACACACAGCCCAAGGAACGCACGGCGTTCTGCATCAGCTATGAAGACTACAAGGGCAACCACTTCGCCCCCCCGGGCGCGCAAAAGCTGACTGATGACGAATTTTACGCTCATGAAGGCGTCGAGGATGATTTCGAGCACTACCGCGAATACGACCAAGGCACGGACATGCCCGCGGATTTCGATCCGGAAAAACACCTGACGGTCAAACACCTGCCCAAAAAAGGATTTGCCATCAGCAGCGCCACGCATAACTTTATCCTGCAAGACGATGTGCAAAAAGAAATCGCCGCCTATGACAGCGCGTATCAGGACTGGCAAATGGCGTTTCAGGATTTCAGGCACCGCTTTGAAGATTTCCTGCGCCCGCTGTTGTTTGGCAAAGATACCGCCCCCGTGAATGTGTGGATTGAAGATACGGCCGCGCCAAAAGAAGAGCTTTTCTTTTCGCTGCGTATGCCACGCCCGTTCTTTGAAAAACATCGCACCCGCATAGAATATTTTTGCGATATTCTCGCCGTGCGGGAGCAGGAAAACGGAATCCTCTATGCCGATATGCGCCCCAGCAACCACAGCATCGCCAGACAAATCATGTCCGATTTTCTGATGACTGTGCCGGCCGAGCCGCGCAAACCCGCATTGCACAGCACGCTGCCCGGCAGCGTGATTGACAGGAAACAGGCGTTCAATGCAGAAAAACTGGGTTTCCCCTATATGCATATCGAAAGGCCGCAAGATCCGGACACGCGTATTTTTGCTTTCCGTCTGCCGTCCAATATCGGCACGGTAGAGCCGCCGAACGCCGATTGCACACCGCTGAGCGCTGACGAATACGCCGCCCTGAGCAGCGCGGAAGATTACTTTGACAAGAACAACCCGCCTAGCCACGCTTTTCGCATCGGCGGCGATACGCTCAAGGCCTTGCAGGCTTTTGAAAAAGCTGACAGCGATTGCCGCACCAAAAATGACGGCTTCCGCCGCCGCATCGAAGATATCCTGCGCAAGGATGCGCCTGACTGCAAGATCGACCGCTACGAACTTGCCGGGTATAAATTGCCAGACCGTGCGCGCGAACTGACGCTGGTGCTATCCGAAAAAGACTATCAGCGCGCAAAAGAATCGCTGCTGCAAGAAGGGCTGGAAGAATCCTATCCCTCGCGCGAGATGAACGGCATGCGTCATCTACAGCTGAAAACCCGCGAAGGCTCTGCCCTGCGCGCAATGCTCGATGAGGTGCCCTACGACGTTTACTTCCCCATGGCACTTGGCAAGGCACTCGGCTTTTATGCGAATGACGGCTATAGCCTGATGTGCACAGAAAACCTGAGCGGTACCAAACAAAAAGCCGTGCTTTATATCTTCCCGCCCTACATCAAGGATGTCACACCGCCGGAGGGTACCTATGCGCTCGACAAAGAATCTTTCATGCACTTTATCGCCGACAGCTTTGATATTCAGGGCGGAACGGTGCCTCCGCCCCGCCCGCCGCATATAAAAGGCCTTCCCTCTGCCGAAGGAAAAAGCCTCGATCATGCCCGCAGCATCCGCGACGGACTGAAACAGGACGGCTTTCCGCTGGGGCCACGGTCAGACAGCGGCTGGTTCAGAAGACCGCCGCAGCGCTAACCCCGCGGCTTTTTGGTTAAATCGCTTTTTTATACTCCTGCGCGGTTATACCGCAGCGCAGAAAACCATAATCATGCGCGCTGCGGATAATATGGCCAGCGGGTTTACATGCCGCGGCCAAGCTGTTAACTTTCATCAAGTTTCAAAAACCAAGAATAAAAAAGCCGGAAAAAAAGCCGGCGAACGGCGCGACGGGTGTGTGTGTTTGCGTGTCTGCAATGGCGGGCGCGCGCGAAGACAACCACAGACCCGAAAGAAAAAATAATGAGCGCAGAACCGAAACCCTCCGCAACCCCCGCCAGCGAAAACGACAACAGCAAAAAACCCGCCGCGCCCTGGGCGCGCAAATATCCCGTCGATATCGACTGGGACGCCGATGTGCCGCAATCGACCATGATCAAGCTGTTCGAAGATTCGGTTAAAAAACACGGCAAGCGTACCTGCCTGAATTTCATGGGCAAGACGATGACCTATGCCGAAGTGGGCGAAGCCGTCGACCGTTTTGCCAAAAGCCTGCAAGACCAGGGCGTTGGCAAAGGATCGAAAGTCGGCCTGTGCCTGCCCAATACGCCGTTTTACGTCATCGCCTATTACGGCGCGATGAAAGCGGGCGCCACTGTTGTGAATTTCAACCCGCTCTATGCCGAAAAAGAGCTGGAACACCAGATCAACGACAGCCAGTGCGATATGATGGTGACGGTCAACGTCAAACAGGTGCAATCCAAGGTCGAGAAAATGCTCGGCACCACGCATCTGAAAAAAATCATCTCTTGCGACCTTGCCGATGCGCTGCCGAACGTAAAGGGTTTTGCCTTCCGCGCGCTGAATGCGGTCAAGGGTTTGTTTGGCAAATCGGATACGATGAAGGTCAAACAGGACCAGACGCATCTGTCCTTTGCCAAAATGATTTCCCGTCCCGGCAAACCGAAGCCTGTCGACATCACACCCGATGACATCGCCGTGCTGCAATATACCGGCGGCACAACGGGCGTACCCAAAGGCGCAGCCCTGAGCCACGGCAACCTGACCGCGAACCTGCATCAGGCCAATCTGTGGTTCACCGGCGGCAAGCCGACGCAGAGCCAAGAAAAAATGCTCGCCGTCCTGCCCTTCTTCCACGTTTTCAGCATGACGGTTCAACTGAACATGTCGCTGCAAATCGGGGCAGAGCTGGTGATGCTGCCGAAGTTCGACCTGAAAGAAACGCTGAAGACCATCGACAAGGAAAAACCGACGATGTTCGCGGGCGTACCCACACTCTATAAGGCGATCATCGACAGCAAAGACGTCAAGAAATACGATCTTTCTTCGCTGAAAGTCTGCATGTCGGGCGGCGCGGCGCTGAACGAAAACGTCATGAAAGGCTTTAAAAAGCTGACCGGCCTTGATCTGGTCGAAGGCTATGGCCTGTCTGAAACATCACCGCTGGCGATTGCCAACCCGGTGCATGGCGAAAAGAAAATCAACTCCATCGGCATGCCTGTGCCGAAGACGGAGGTGAAAATCACCAACCTGCAATTCCCCGACCAGACCCAGCCGATCAAGATGGAAGGCGAAATTTGCCTGCGCGGCCCGCAGGTCATGAAGGGCTATTACAACAAACCCGAAGAAACCAAGCATGTCATGGACGATGAAGGCTTCTTCCATACCGGCGACGTCGGTTATATTGACGAAGACGGCTATGTCTTTATCGTGGACCGCATCAAGGACATGATCAACGCTTCGGGCATGAAAGTCTTCCCGCGTAAAGTCGAAGAAGCGATCATGACGCACCCGAAAGTATCCGAAGCCATCGTCATCGGCGTCGATCACGAATACCGCGGCGAAACCGTCAAGGCCTTCGTTGTTCTCAAAGAAGGCCACAAGATGGACCAGAAAGAGCTGACGGATTACCTCAAAGACCGCCTTGCCCCCTATGAAATGCCGAAACTGGTGGAGCAGCGTGACAGCCTGCCCAAGACCATGATCGGTAAACCCGACAAAAAAGCGCTGGTCGCCGAAGAAAAAGCCAAGGCCGCCGCAAATGAAAACAAACCGAAAAACGGTGGCAACAAACCACCGAAGCCGCCGCGTCTGTGAACTTCGCAGCGGTGAAAAAAGCCCGGCAGCGATGCCGGGCTTTTTTTACGTCGTTATTAAAGGCGCTAGGCCGCTGGCGCTTCGGCGTCTTGCCTGTCCAGCTCGCCCGTCTTGGAAAGCAGAATGGCAATCGGCCGCGTCTTGGGGAACTGCCCCAGCGTGATGACGACCATCGCCAGAATGGGAATGGACAGGAACATGCCCGGAATACCCCAGATCATGCCCCATGCCGCGAGCGAGAAGATAATCATGATCGGGCTGATATTAAGGCTGTCGCCCAGCATACGCGGGTCGATAATGCTGCCCAGCGTTATCTGGATGACGCAGAGCGCCATAAAGATCGTAAACACCAGCGACAAATCATCACCGAATTGTATCAGCGCAATGATCGACGGCATCGCAATCGCCAGCAGGGAGCCGATATAGGGGATGAAATTCAGCACAAACGCCATCAGACCCCAGAACTGATTAAAATCGACCTTGAAATACGCCAGCGTCAGATAGGTCAAAGTGCCGGTAATACCGCTGACGACGACCTTGACCCAGATATAACGCTGGATTTTGATGTCGATATTTTTGAGGATGTTGCGCACGCGGGTTTCTGTTTCCGGATCTTCGATCATACCGATGATCTTGCGGTTAAAGAAACGCTGCTCATAGAGCAAAAACCCCGTATAGAACATCACCACCAACGTCTTGCCCGCCAGGCCGGTAAACGTCGCCACCAGCGTCGTGAAGATTGACGTCAAGTTGATATACTGGCGCAGGTCGTGGATGAAGGCTTCTTTTTCAAGCCCCACACGTTCGAGCAACCCGGGCAGAAGCATTTCCAGCCGCTGCTGATACTGCGGAATCGCCGCGCGCACCATTTGCATGTTGTTGTTGATCAGGTCGAGGACGAACCACACCCCCACCACAATCGATAAAATCGCCATCAAAAAGCACATGAACCGCGGCAGTTTGTATCCGCCCAGCGGCAGATGGGCCATACCGCGTGCAATCGCGTTGATGAGATACCAAAGGCAGACCGCGATAACAAAGGGGATCATGATCGCCGCCGCAATATGCAGCAAGTACACCACCAGACAGACGACAATAAACCCGAGCGCGAAACTGGAGGCCATCACGGGTGCCAGCACCGGCGGCAACCCCCCCGCGGCGGCTGCACGCGCGCCGGCAATAACGCTAGATGGTTTTTTGGCGTTTGAGCCGGATGCCGCTTTTTTACTTACCATAAAATTTCCCCTGTTTATCCCCAAACGCCTGCAAAGCGCCGCGCGCTCCAGTTGACTTTAGAATAAGACGCATTACTGTCAACCTCACAAGCGACACGCCGCGCGGGAGAGACCGGATTCGTCCGGCGCCGAAGGAGCAACCACCCCGGAAACTCTCAGGCAAAAGGACCGCACGGCAGGGCATTCCGTCAAGAATGCTCATAGCTTCTCTGTACAGCGCGGCGCCCGCCGCGCACCGACGGAGCAAGCCCTTCCCGAAACGGGAACAGGCGAAAACTCTCAGGTCACAAGACAGAGCGGGGCGGTGCTGATTCTGCATGAGTTTTTGTCATGAAAGGACACTGCTTTGGAAAACGCTGCTTTGAAACCTGACACTCTTCTTCATAAAACGCCCCTGCATGGACTGCATATTTCGCTGGGCGGCAAAATGGTCCCCTTCGCCGGTTATGATATGCCGGTGCAATATGGCGATATGGGTGTTTTAAAAGAGCATCTGTATACGCGCAGCCATGCGGGGCTTTTCGATGTCTCGCATATGGGGCAAGCGGTGCTGACCGCAAAAGACGCAGACCCCGCACGCATCCTTGAAAAACTCGTGCCCGGTGATATCGCGGGGCTGAGCGCGGGGCAGATGCGCTATACCGTGCTGCTCAACGACAAGGGCGGCATTGTCGATGACCTGATGGTCACACGCTGGGACGAACGCACCCTGCTGCTGGTTGTGAATGCCGCGTGCAAAGACAAAGATTTCGCCTATATCCGCGGAAAAATCGGCGCGGAAACACAGCTGGAATACCTTGCCGACCGCGCGCTGCTGGCCCTGCAAGGCCCAAAAGCCGAGCGTGCGCTTGCCGCCCTGATCCCCGATGCGGCACGGCTGTTTTTTATGACGTCGTTCAAAACCGTTTACAAAGGCCAGCCGCTTTATATCAGCCGCAGCGGCTATACGGGGGAAGACGGGTATGAAATCTCCCTGCCTGCCGCTTTTGCCGAAAGCTTTACGCGCGAATTGCTGGCGAATGATGACGTTAAGCTAATTGGCCTTGGCGCGCGCGACAGCCTGCGCCTTGAAGCGGGTCTTTGCCTCTATGGCCACGACCTTGACGAAGAGACAACGCCCGTTGAAGCCAATTTGAAATGGACGATTGCCAAACGCCGCCGCGAAGAAGCCAACTTCGCCGGTGCCGATACCATTCTGAAGCAACTGGCCGATGGCACAGCGCGCCTGCGCATCGCGCTGAAGCCCGAAGGCAAAGCCCCTGTGCGCGAAGGTGCGGAAATTCATGCCGGCGGCAAAAAAATCGGCATGGTGACCAGCGGCGGTTTCGGCCCCACAGCCGATGCGCCGGTTGCCATGGGTTATGTCGAAACGCCCTATGCCAAAAACGGTACGGCCGTTGATGCGCTGGTGCGCGGCACACCCCGTCCCTGCACTGTTGCCCCCACCCCTTTTGTCAAACACAATTATAAAAAGGATTAAGACCATCATGACGCAAGTTCTGTTCAGCGAAGATCACGAATATATCAAGATCGAGAATGGTATCGGTACGGTCGGCATCACCGATTTCGCGCAAAAGGCGCTCGGCGACGTCGTTTATGTCGAACTGCCGAAAGTCGGCGCTACCGTCGCCAAGGGCGGACAGGCCGGCGTGGTTGAATCCGTCAAATCGGCGAGCGAGATTTATTCCCCCGTTTCCGGCGAGATTACCGAGGTTAATCAGGCGCTGGCCGATGACCCCGCGCTCGTCAACAGCGACCCGCATGGCGCGGCGTGGTTTTATAAAATCAAAATCGCCAACGACAGCGAACTTTCGGTCTTGAAAGACGAAGCAGGCTACAAAGCCTTCACCGAAAGCCTTTAATTCACCCCTACCCCGACGGCGGACACGACCATGAAATACAGCATCACCGAGCTTGAGCAAAAAGAAGACTTCATCCGCCGCCACATCGGCCCCGGCGAAGCAGATATCGCAGAGATGCTGAAAGCTGTCGGTGCAGCCAGTCTGGACGAACTGACCGCGCGATCTGTGCCTGCCGCCATCCTCGAAAAATCCGCGCCCGTCACCGGCGACCCCATGAGCGAGCATGAAGCACTTGAAGAGCTGATGGACATGGCCAAGCAAAACCGTGTTTGCCGGTCCCTCATCGGCACGGGTTATTACGATACGTTGACGCCAAATGTGATTTTGCGCAACGTGCTGCAAAACCCGGGCTGGTACACCGCCTATACGCCCTATCAGCCGGAAATCAGCCAGGGGCGCCTCGAAGCGCTCGTCAATTTCCAGCAGATGGTCATGGATTTGACCGCCATGCCGCTCGCCAATGCATCGATGCTGGACGAAGGCACAGCCGCCGCCGAGGCGATGACGCTAGCCAAACGCGTAGGCACCCATACCAGCAATACATTTCTGGTCAGCAGCAATTGCCACCCGCAGACCATCGCCATCATCGAAACGCGCGCCGCGCCGCTCGGGATCACGGTTGTCACCGGCACGCCCGAACAGCTGATTGAAAAGGATGGCTTTGCCATTTTGCTGCAATATCCCGACACGCATGGCGATATCGGCGATTACGCCGCGCTCTGCGATAAAGCACATGGCAAAGGCATGATCGTCGCGGTGGCCACGGACCTGCTTGCGCTGACGCTGCTGCGGCCGCCCGGTGAATGGGGCGCGGATATTGTGTTCGGCTCTTCGCAGCGTTTTGGCGTGCCGCTTGGTTTTGGCGGCCCGCATGCCGCGTTCTTTGCCGTGCGCGACGAATACAAACGCTCCGCACCCGGCCGTATCGTCGGCGTTTCGGTGGATGCCAAGGGACGTCCCGCCTACCGGCTTGCCCTGCAAACGCGCGAACAGCATATCCGCCGCGAAAAAGCGACCAGCAACATCTGCACCGCGCAGGTGCTGCTCGCCAATATCGCCGGTTTCTATGCTGTCTGGCACGGGCCCGAAGGGCTGCGCACCATCGCCCTGCGTATCCACCGCCTGACCACCGTGCTGGCAGCCGGACTTGAGAAAATCGGGTTTAATGTCGAAAATGCCGCCGCCTTTGACACGCTGACAATCGATGCGCAGGCGCAGGCGCAGGATATTCTGGCGCGCGCACAGGAACAGAATTTCAACCTGCGCGATTTCGGCGATGGCCGCATCGGCATCTCGCTTGACGAAAAAACCACCCGCGCCGAAGTCTTTACGCTGTGGCAGATTTTTGCCGGCAAAAGCGCGCTACCGTTCAGCGTCGAAAGCCTTGATGCCCAGACCGATGCGATGATACCGGATAACCTGCAGCGCACCAGCAAATACCTGACACATCCGACATTTCACCGCTATCGCAGCGAAACGGAAATGCTGCGTTATTTGCGCCATCTGGAACATAAGGACATCGCGCTCAACCGCTCGATGATCGCGCTGGGTTCCTGCACCATGAAGTTGAACGCGACGGCGGAAATGATTCCGATCACCTGGCCGGAATTTGCCAATATCCATCCTTTTGCCCCCGCCGATCAGACTCAGGGCTATCAGCTGATGCTGAAAGACCTTGAACAAAAACTCTGTGCCCTCACCGGCTTCGCCGCCGTGTCGTTGCAGCCCAATGCAGGGTCGCAGGGCGAATATGCCGGACTTTTGGTTATTCAGGCCTATCACCAGAGCCGCGGCGATACGCAGCGCAATATCTGCCTGATCCCGTCATCGGCGCATGGCACCAACCCCGCTTCCGCCGTCATGGCCGGCATGCAGGTTGTGATTGTGAAATGCGATGACAACGGCAACATCGACGTCGCCGACCTCAAAGCCAAGGCCGAACAACACAAAGACACGCTGGCGGCCCTGATGGTCACCTATCCGTCCACGCACGGTGTCTTTGAAGAAGAAATCCGCGATATCTGCGACACCATTCACGCAAACGGCGGGCAAGTGTATATGGACGGCGCGAATTTCAACGCGCTGGTCGGTCTGGCCTGCCCCGGCAAATTCGGCGCGGATGTCATGCACCTCAACCTGCATAAAACATTCTGCATTCCGCACGGCGGCGGTGGCCCCGGCATGGGCCCTATCGGCTGCGCAGCGCATCTGGCGCCTTTCCTGCCCGGCCACCCGCTGCGCAGCGGCGTGGGCGGCGAGCAGGCCATCGGCCCCGTCTCGGCGGCCCCTTGGGGTTCGGCGTCTATCTTGCCGATTTCATGGGTCTATATCACCCTGATGGGCTCCGAAGGGCTGAAACGTGCCACGCAGGTGGCTATTTTGAATGCGAATTACATCGCAAAAGGCCTCGCGCGCGATTACGAAACCCTTTATGTCGGCAAAAACGGTTTTGTCGCGCATGAATGCATTCTTGATACCCGCAGCTTCAAGGACACGGCCCATGTCAGCGTTGATGATATTGCCAAACGTCTGATGGATTTCGGCTTTCATGCGCCCACCATGTCCTTCCCCGTGGCTGGCACGCTGATGATCGAGCCGACGGAATCGGAATCAAAGGCAGAACTGGACCGCTTCATTCATGCCATGCACGTTATCCGCAGCGAAATTGCCGCCATCGAAAACGGCAGCCTGCCGCAGGGCGCAAACCCGCTGCATATGGCGCCGCATACGCTGGCCGATGTGGCCGGTGATGACTGGCAGCGGCCTTATGACCGTGCCAAGGGCGGCTTCCCCGCGCCATTTGTCGCACAGGATAAATACTGGCCGCCGGTGAACCGCATCGACCATGTCGCGGGTGACCGCAATCTTGTCTGCGCCTGCCCGCCGATCGAAAGCTACATGGAAAAGGCCGCATGAAAAAACGCCGCGCCGCCGGCCTTGCCCTGCTGCTGATCGGCCTTTTGGCCCCGCTTCCGGCCTTGGCGCAAAGCCCTGCCGTACAGCAGGCGGAAACAGCCGTGGAGCGTCATTTGCAGCAGAACCGCGCCGCGGCCGCCGCCGCACTGCAATCGCCCGCGCCTACCACCGTGGTCACAGGCACCACGCCGGAGACCGAACCCACGCTGCAAACCGATGTGACGCGTCAATTGCGCAAGTTGCAGAACGAAAAATTTATCACGCTTAATTCCGAAAACGATCTTTATGGCGGCGGCAAAGACCGCAATTATACCAACGGCGCACGCCTGACCTATTTCAGTCTGGGCACACCGATGCCCGAATTTTTTCATGCCGTTGACCGTCTGGTGCCGACGTTTTCGATTAATGAAACCACCAGCATTTCATGGTCGGTCGGCCATAATCTTTATACACCAAGCGATATCACCGTTGCCGCGCGGCAAGACGACGACCGTCCGTGGGCGGCTTTTGTCTATGGCTCTGCCGGTCTTGTCAGCATCACCAAAAATCATATCGACAGCCTGGAAGCCACCGTTGGCCTTGTCGGCCCCGCTGCCATGGGCGAGCAGATACAGAAATTCATCCACCGCCACGTATCGAATTCACCGATGCCCAAAGGCTGGCGTCATCAGCTGAAAAACGAGCCGGGCCTGATGCTGTCGTGGGAACGCAGCTGGCGCGAACGCTACGGTCTTGACGCGCTGGGCTGGAGCGCGGGCGCAACGCCCTATATCGGCGCCACTGTCGGCAATATCTATACCTATGCCAATACCGGCGTGACGTTTTATCTGACGCCTTACAGCGGGCGCTTTCAGGACACGCCGGTGCGCGTGCGCCCCGCCATGCCCGGTACAGGCGCTTTTGTCGTGCCCGAAAACACCTTGAACTGGTATCTGTTCGGCGGTGCCGAAGCGCGGCTGATCGGGCGTAATATTTTTCTGGACGGCAATACGTTTACCGACAGTCACAGCGTCGATAAAAAATATCTGGTCGGTGACGCGACGGCCGGCATCGCCTTGACATATGGCCGCACGCGCGTCAGTTATGCTCTGATTTACCGCACGCGCGAGTTTGACGATCAGGACAAAGGTGATATTTTCGGCACCGTCACACTGGGCGTCAGATTCTAGGGCCGCGAGATTTAAACCTTGCACTGTAATCTTTTGTTAATATAATTCACGCATACTAAACAATCTTTTCAATCAAGGGAGTTTCGACATGCCGTTTAATAAAGCCCAGCTGCGCAGCCTTTGCACTGCCGCCGAATTCAGCCTTGCACAAAAGAGTCTCGCGCCGGAACTTGGCAAACTCTCGGCAGCAGATCTTGTCAAAAATATCAAGCGTGCCCGCGCCCTGCGCGACAAAGGCCGCGACCTTTACAAACGCCAGACACGCGCCGCCGGCAAAGGTGCCGATTTGAATGCGCGCACGGCTGAAAAAGCACAGGCTTTCGATCAGGTTCTGAAGGCTTTTGAAGACCAGCTGGCACAGCTGAAAAAAGCTTCGCCCGTTTCTTCAAAAAAATCGGCCGTGAAGAAAACCGCCAAGGCACCCGCCAAAAAAGCGGCCGCCAAGAAACCCTCCCCGCAGGCCCGCGTCGCCGCCAAAGCCGCACGCAAAAAATCCCGCGCCGAAAAAGTCAAAGCTAAAAAAACACCTGCGCTGACAAGCAAAAAAGCGCTGGCCGCTTCGGAAAAGAAATCTCCGGCGGCAACTGTACGCTGGGGCGGTTTTGCCAGCAAAGCGGCGCAAGATGCGGGCAAACGCGCGCAGCTGCAACAATCGCGCAGCAAGCCGATTTTGGGGCATGTCAAATCTGCCGGTAAACGCGCACAAGCCAAACGCGACGGTCGCTAAACGCCGCCGCGTTTACGGGCCAAAGCCGAATTTCCTGTTGTATTGATTGAGGGTTCTGTTGCGCTCTTTGTCAGCGCGGCGTTCGGCTTCGCGTTTGCACCGTGCATCCACATCGCGGAACGGGCGTCCGGGGCGCGCACGCCAGACAGCCTTGAAGCTTTTGCGCAGCGATTCCGCTTCGGCGAGCTGCGCGCGCTGCACAGAACTTTCGGCCGTTTTTTCGGCGCCATGAATCATGCCCGCCGCCATAATGCCCAGCCCCAGCGGCGGAAAGATCAGCGTTGCGGGCACACCGACGCCCACCGTGGCCGCCTGCCCGATAAAAAACTTGCCTGTGGTGCGGTTCACCTGCGCGCGCAGGGCACGGATGTCGCGGTTGAGCGACGAGATCCCTTTTTTGATCTCCTCCGGCGTCATATTTCTGAAATCGGGCCGTTTGGATGCCATGGCTTTCCTTCTTTCGGCTGCTTTGTCTATTAGACAAAATTAGCGGCGCCGGCGCAATAGACAAGCGGGGCAAGATTTATACGTCGGGGCACATTTATGTCAATAAAAACAGCCCCTCCCGCCGCATCCGTCATTGACGCGGGAGAGGGGAAAAGGCATTGTGCAGGTGGTTTTTTAAGCCGATCCGCATCCCGCGCCACAGCCGAGGAGACACGCATGACCGCCAGCCAGACCGCCGCCGCCCAGACCCCGCAAACCGTCACCCACAAAGACATGGCCAACGCCCTGCGCGCCCTGTCGATGGATGCCGTGCAAAAGGCAAATTCCGGCCACCCCGGCATGCCGATGGGTATGGCCGATGTGGCCACCGTGCTGTTTGGCAAATTCCTGAAATTCGACCCGACAAACCCGCTGTGGCCGGACCGCGACCGCTTTATCCTTTCCGCAGGTCACGGCTCCATGCTGCTTTATGCGCTGCTGCACCTGACCGGCTACGAGAAAATGACGCTGGAGGAAATCAAAAACTTCCGACAGATGAAAAGCCTCACCCCCGGCCACCCCGAAGTGATGCAGGATATCGGTATTGAAACCACCACCGGCCCGCTGGGACAGGGTATTGCGAACGGCGTCGGCTTCGCGCTGGCGGAGCGTTTGCTACAGGCACGTTTTGGCAGCGAAATCGTCAGCCATTTCACCTATGTCATCGCCGGTGACGGCTGTTTGCAGGAAGGCATCAGCCATGAAGCCTGCTCGCTGGCCGGCCACCTTGGGCTGGGCCGTTTGATCCTGCTCTATGACGATAACGGCATCACCATCGATGGCCCGACATCGCTGAGCTTTACCGACGACACGCCAAAGCGCTTTGAAGCTTATGGCTGGGAAACCTTCACTGTTGACGGTCACGACCCTGAAGCCATCGCCAAAGCCATCGCTGCGGCACAAATGAACGAAAAACAGCCGAGCCTTATTTGCTGCAAAACCAAAATCGGTTTTGGCGCACCGACCAAAGAAGGCACAGCGTCATCGCACGGGTCGCCGCTTGGTGACGACGAAATTCAGGGCGCCCGCAAAAACCTCGGCTGGGATCACGCGCCCTTTGTGATCCCCGCAGAAATCGCCAGCGCCTGGAAATCGGTCGGCGAAATCGGCCAGAAAGAGCGCAAGAACTGGCAATCGCGTCTCGACAAAATGGATGGCCGCGCGCGCGAAATGTTCGATCGCATGATGAAAGGCGATGTTTCGGCCGAAGTTGCCGCCGTGCTGACCGCATTCAAGAAAAAAGCCACGGCAGAAGCACCGAAAATCGCCACCCGCGCGGCATCGGGCAAAGTGCTTGAAGCGCTCGTGCCGTCGCTGCCGGAAATGATCGGCGGGTCGGCTGACCTTACCGGCTCCAACCTCACGCTTGTCAAAGACATGGGCGCGGTGGCCAAAGATAACTTTGGCGGCGCGTATATTTACTATGGCGTGCGCGAACATGCGATGGCCGCGGCCATGAACGGCATGGCGCTTCACAAGGGCGTGATCCCCTATGGCGGCACCTTCCTCAGCTTCACCGATTACTGCCGCCCGTCCATTCGTCTGTCTGCGCTGATGAAACAGCGCGTGATCTATGTCATGACCCACGACAGCATCGGCCTTGGCGAAGACGGCCCGACGCACCAGCCGGTCGAACATGTCGCCGCGCTGCGCTGCATCCCTAATGTACTGGTGCTGCGCCCCGCCGATGTGGTTGAAACCGCCGAAGCATGGCAAATTGCCCTGACCCATACCACGGGGCCGAGCGTGCTGGTGCTGACGCGCCAGAACCTGCCGCTGGTACGCACCGAACACACGGACGAAAACCTCTCCGCCAAGGGCGCTTATATCCTGCGCGAAGCGTCTTCCGCCGATCCTGCCGTCACCATCTGGGCGACGGGTTCGGAAATCGAAATCGCCCTTGCTGCGCAAAAAACGCTGGAGAGCGAAGGCATCACCACGCGCGTTATTTCCGCCCCCACGCTGGAGCTTTTCGCGCAGCAGCCGGAAAACTACCGCCGCAAGCTGACCGATGGCTCTTCGCTGCATGTCGCGGTCGAAGCCGCCGTGCGTCAGGGCTGGGATGCGATCATCGGCCCCGAAGGCATTTTCGTCGGTATGTCGAGCTTCGGCGAAAGCGCACCCTACCAGGAGCTCTACGAACATTTCGGCATCACGGCGAAACATGTCGTGGATGCGGTGAAAGAACGCCTGAAATAATTATCTGCCGCGCCGGCTCCGCGAAGGAGAGACCGGCGCGGCTTTTTAACGCCTTCCTTCGGCATCACCGCACCTGTGCGGTTTCAATATCGCCGCACCCCGCGCGGGGCGGCAGGTTTAATAGAGTGTGAAAGGAGATACCCCTCATGACCGTCAAAATCGCCATCAACGGCTTTGGCCGCATCGGCCGTCTTGTGCTGCGTTCCATCATGGAAAGCGGCCGCAATGATGTTTCCGTTGTCGCCATCAACGACCTTGCAACATCCGAAGCGAATGCCCACCTGCTGAAATACGACACCGTGCATGGCCGTTTCCCCGGCGATGTGAAAGCTGCCGAAGGCAAGCTGACCGTCAACGGGCACGAAATCGCCATGGTGCAGGAACGCGACCCGACCAAACTGCCCTGGGGCGCGCATGGCGTGGATATCGCTTTTGAATGCACCGGTATTTTTACCAAAAAAGACGACGCGATGAAGCACATCGCCGCCGGCGCAAAAAAAGTGCTGATTTCCGCCCCCGCCACCGATGAAGACATCACGGTTGTTTATGGCGTCAACCACGACAAACTGGCGGCGAACCATCTGGTGGTCTCCAACGCCTCCTGCACCACCAACTGCCTTGCGCCCGTGGCTTTTGTGCTGAACAATAAAATCGGCATCGAACACGGTTTCATGACCACCATCCACAGCTATACCGGCGACCAGAATACCGTGGATACGATGCACAAAGACCTGCACCGTGCCCGCGCCGCTGCCGCCAATATCATCCCGACATCGACAGGCGCGGCGAAAGCTGTCGGCCTTGTCCTGCCGGAGCTGAAAGGCAAGCTGGACGGCACCGCCATTCGCGTGCCGACGCCCAACGTATCGCTGGTTGATTTCAAATTCACCGCCAAGCGTGACACGACGGTTGAAGAGATCAACAACGCGATCATCGAAGCGTCGAACGGCGCGCTCAAGGGCATCCTGGGCGTTTACAGCGAACCGCTGGTGTCGAGCGACTTCAACCACGACCCGCATTCGTCGATCTTTGCGCTGAACGAAACCAAAGTCATCGGCGGCCGCTTTGTGCGCGTGATGAGCTGGTATGACAATGAATGGGGTTTTTCGAACCGCATGTCGGATACCGCCGTTGCGATGGCGAAGCTGAAATAAGACAAAAGGAACAACAACAATGAAAATGACCGCAAAAGTAAAAGAGATCCTGTCGTACTACGAAAGCGACAGCCCCGGCACCAAAGCAAATATTGCCCGCATGCTGATGCACGGCAAACTGGCCGGCACCGGCAACATGGTGATTTTGCCTGTCGATCAGGGCTTTGAACACGGCCCTGCGCGCAGCTTTGCCATCAACCCCGCCGCCTATGACCCGCATTACCATTACCAGCTGGCGGTTGATTCCGGCTGCAACGCCTATGCGGCACCGCTCGGTTCGCTGGAGGCTGGCGCGGATACTTTCGCCGGTCAGATCCCGCTGATTTTGAAAATGAACTCCTCGAACAGCCTGATTACGGCGAAAGACCAGTCGATCAACGCATCGATTGCGGATGCGCTGCGCCTCGGCTGCTCGGGCATCGGCTTTACGATCTATCCCGGCTCCGAATACATGCTGGAGCAACAGGAAGAAATCCGCGAGCTGTCCGAAGAAGCCAAAGCCTATGGCATTGCCACCGTCATGTGGTCTTACGTCCGCGGCCCCGGCATTTCCAAAGATGGCGAAACCGCGATTGACACAATCGCCTATGGCGCACATATGGCCGCCCTGCTGGGTGCGCATATCATCAAGGTCAAACTGCCGACTGACCATCTGGAGCTGCCCGAAGCCAAGAAAGTCTACGAGAGCGAGAAAATCGCCATCGGCACACAGGCAGAACGCGTCAAGCACATCATGCAGTGCAGCTTTAACGGCCGCCGCATCGTGGTATTCTCCGGCGGCGCGACCAAGGATGAAAACAGCGTCTATGACGATGCCCGCGCGATTTACGAAGGCGGCGGTAACGGCTCCATCATCGGCCGCAACTGCTTCCAGCGCCCGCGCGAGGAATCGCTCAAGATGCTCGATAAAATCATGGATATCTACATGGGCAAATAACCAAAGCCCGCAAACAAAAAGCCCCGCAAGAGATTGCGGGGCTTTTTATATATAAAATCTGCACAGCTATACCGGCGCGGCACGCACCATATCGATATGATCCGCCCCCGTGATCAGCATCACCAGCCGGTCAAGGCCAAGGGCATTGCCGCTGGATGGCGGCAGACCGTATTCGATAGCCTTGAGGAAATCTTCGTCCACGGGGTAATCGTCGCCATAGATACGTTTACGCGCGGCAACATCATGCGCAAATCTTTCGCGCTGCACCTTGGCATCGGTCAGCTCGCCGAAGGCATTCGCAAGTTCGATGCCGCAGACATAAACCTCGAACCGTTCGGCAAAGCGCCCGTCTTCGGGCTTTGGCCGTGCCAATGCCGCCATGGATACCGGATAATCATAAATGACGGTCGGCACGGTCATGCCCAGATGCGGCTCGACTTTATCCATCAGAATTTTCAAAAGCGCGTTGTCCCAATCATCCTGCGGCGAAGTATACACATTGATACGCGCCGCTTCGGCGCGGATATGGTCCAGATCGCCCAGATGCGGTTCGATATCGATATCCGCATATTTGCGCAGCGCCTCGACGACTGTGATTTTTTCCCAATCCTTGTGCGGGTTACAGGTCTTGCCGTTGGCGATCAGCATATTGCCTGCCCCCGCAGCATAGCGCACCAGCTCCGCGGTTTCGTCCATCATCTGCGTGTAATCCATACCGGCCTGATACCACTCCAGCATCGAAAATTCGGGGCTGTGCCAGTTTGACCCTTCGGCATTGCGAAAGACGGTGGCGAGCTGGAAAATACGCGGCAGCCCTGCCACCAGCAGTTTTTTCATCGCGAATTCGGGGCTGGTGTGCAAATAAAGCGTGCGGCGCGATTGCAGATCGGGGCTGACCAGTTCGGTTTTAAAAGCCTGCAGATGCGGCTCCATACACGGCGCGGTTTGCAGGGCAGGCGTATCCACCTCCAGATAGCCGCGCGCGGCAAAGAAATCACGCACACGCTGCATAATCTGCGCGCGCTCTTCAAGATAGGGCACTTTACGTGCGAATGCGTCCGGATACCACCACATGCGCCGTTCATAGCACGGCCAGCACGACGATAAAACCCCCAAACGCACAAACAAAAACGGCCCCCTTGCGGGAGCCGTTTCTGTGACATTAAAGCCAAGTCTTATCTGGGTGCAGGCGCGGCAGGAGCCGGCGTACGCGGTGTCACCGCAGCCGTTGTACCGGCACCGCGGAGATCCACGATGGTGCTGCCACCACCAAGAACCTGAGGTTCGGCACCATCCCATTTGTTGGTTTTGAGATAGGTGTCGATGTTTTCGCGGCCAATCGCAGAGACGATTTCGCGGAAACCTTTCGCTTCGGCTTCAGCAATCGCCAGTCGGCCTTTTGCTTCGGCTTCTTTTTCTTTTTGCAGGCGGTAGGCTTCGGCATCGGCCGCCAGCTTGGCCGCTTCGTTTCTTCCCTCTGCATCAACGATCGTCTTGTCTTTTTCGACGCGCTGCTGTTCCAGCTCGGTCTGTTTCTGGTTCAGAACCGCTTTGGCATTCGCCGCAGAAGCAACCGCTTTTTCGAAGGCATCGTCAAACGTGAAGTTCGGCAGTTTGACTTCCTGCACCTGAATGCCGAGAAGCGCCGAAACCTGACGGCGGGTATCTTCGGTCACGGATTTCATGATTTCTTCGCGGTTCAGGGCAACGTTTTGCGCTTCCTGACGGCCAAGTGCGCTTTTTGCAGCATCGAGAACCGTTGTTTCCAGTTTTTGTTCCCAATCCGGGCTGTTTCTGTAGATGTGCAGCAGCTTGTCGGACGGAATGGTGAAGAAGATGGAAAGTTTTGCGTTAATAACCTGGTTGTCTTTGGTATAGGTTTCGACATCCGAATAGTCGCGCTGTTGCAAAGAAACGTCCACTTTCTTTACGCTGGTAAAGAAGGGCGTTTTCAGGCTGAAACCGGGTTGGCGCAGCTCGCTCACATCTTGTGTCACCATTTTGCCGAGACGATAGTCAACGCCGCGCTGGGTTTCATCAAGGATCGTGAAAGAGCTGGCAGCCGTTACGAGGGCCGCAGCGGCAGTGAAAGACAAGAGGACTTTTTTCGGGGTAATATTCATCACACACTCCAGATTTGGGTTAGGGAACAAAGCTTAATATTTTCATAACTTTTTTTGATGTCACGCCCTTGTTGTACGCCGCGGCCGCGTTTATGTCAAAATAAATCGTATGTTCATCAATATTATTGATTTATAATAATGGCTTGGATTAAAAGTCCGGCGCGCTCCCGCGTCACAAAAAGCCTCAGCCATGCTGCCGCCCAGAAGACTGCAAGCGCGACTCAGGGCATTTCTGTTTTCAGGGGGCGGGTGTACCGCGGCGGCGGATTGTCAGGCGGGGCACGGCCACATCGCTGGTGATACCGGCATTAACGCTGGCGCGCAGGGCGTTATCGGCAGCTTGTTTTTCTGCAACCGCCGCGCGATCTGCGGCATCGGCTTTGTTTTGCTGAAATTCTTTCATATGGCTCATGATTTCGCCGGCGTAGGGGAATTGCCCGGCGCGTTCGCGTCCCGTGGCCATGACGCTGCGGCCGCTGGTATCGGTCAGCGCATCGTCTGCGCCCTTTTCCAGCATATAGATGACGCGGTCCAGTCTTTCTTCGCGTAGATCGGCGTTAAAGGCGATATGCAGCGGCGTCAGCCCCAGCATGGCGTATTTGTCCTGCGCGTTCACATTTGCCCCTGCGGCAATCAACAGATCGGCAATATCGAAATGACCGCCGGCAATCGCCTGATGCAAGGCGCCAAAGCCTTCTTCGTCGAGCGGGTTCGGGTCGGCCTTGTACGACAGCAGCAGTTCGACCATGTCTTTGTTGCCGTTGTCCGCGGCAAAATAAAGCATCACGCGGTCCATCCCCGCTTTGGTATTCGGGTCAGCTCCGGCCTTGAGCGCACGGCGCGCTGCGGCGACATCATTGTCGACCTTTACGGCATCGATCAGGCGGGTGGCGAGGCTCACGGGGGTTGATTCCTTTTGGATTGTGCTTGACCATCTTATTATCATAATAATTTTGCCAGGTCAATGAAGATTGCGGTGCTTTAATACCCCACTCATCGCAAACAAGCCAGAAAATGGGCAAAAAATCCGCGCCTGCCTTGACTCTCTGGCCATAACCCGCCTATAAAGACGCAGTTTTTGCGGCAAAGCCGTTATCCGTTACATGGATAGGTTTTCACGCTCCGCGTCCCCCAGTCGGCGAAATTACGCTCACTGGGGCGCAAATGTATTTGGGATTTGGAGAACAGAAAATGTTCGACAGTTTGACAGGCCGCCTTGGCGGGATTTTTGACGGGCTTTTGAAACGCGGCATCCTGAGCGAGGCCGACGTCGCCGAAGCCCTGCGCATGGTGCGCGTCGCCCTGCTCGAAGCCGACGTCGCCCTGCCTGTTGCCAAAGAATTTGTCGAAAAGGTCAAGGCCGAAGCGGTGGGCGAAAAAGTCCTGCGCGCGGTGCGCCCCGGCCAGCAGGTTATCAAGATTGTCAACGATGCGCTAATCGAAACGCTTGGCCATGAAGACAGCGAGATCAACCTGAACGTCCCCGTCCCCGCTGTCATCCTGATGGCCGGTTTGCAGGGTTCGGGCAAAACGACGACGGCCGGCAAACTTGCCAAATTCCTGCAAGACAAGCTGCGCAAAAAAGTATTGCTCGCCTCGCTCGACGTTTACCGTCCGGCGGCGCAGGAACAACTCGAAATCCTCGCACAAAAAGTCGACGCCGGCAGCCTGCCGATCATCGCCGGTGAAAAACCGCTCGAGATCACGGCGCGCGCGCTGAAGGCCGCAAGGCTGGAGGGCTATGACGTCCTGATCCTCGATAGCGCGGGCCGCCTGTCGATTGACGATACGCTGATGGACGAGCTTTCTGCCGTGCGCGACATGGCAAACCCCATCGAAACCCTGCTGGTCGCCGACAGCCTGACCGGTCAGGATGCCGTCAATACTGCCAAGAATTTCAACGAACGTATCGGCATCACCGGTATCGTTCTGACCCGTATCGATGGCGATGCGCGCGGCGGTGCGGCACTGTCGATGCGCGCGATCACCGGCAAGCCGATCAAATTCCTCGGCATGGGCGAAGGCATGGATGCGCTGCAGGCCTTTGACGCCAAGCGCATCGCCGGACGTATCCTTGATATGGGCGATGTTGTCAGCCTGGTCGAAAAAGCCGTCGAAACAATCGAAGTCGACGAAGCCAAACGCATCGCCGAAAAAATGTCCAAGGGCAAATTCGATCTTGGCGATTTTCTGTCACAGCTGCGCCAGATGAAAAAGATGGGCGGGCTTTCCGGACTGATGGGCTTTATGCCCGGCATGGGCAAGCTGAAAGGCATGATGGAGAATGCGAATGTGGATGACAGCATCCTGAAACGTCAGGAAGCCATTATCCTTTCGATGACCCTCAAAGAACGCGAAAAGCCGGAAGTGCTGAACGCATCGCGCCGCCGCCGCATCGCCGAAGGCAGCGGCACCACCGTGCAGGACGTCAATCGCCTGCTGAAACAGTTTCAGGACATGCAGACCATGATGAAGCGCATGCAGAAACTGGGCGGCAAGGGCATGATGCGCAATATGGGCGGGCTTTTTGGCGGCGGCAATATGTCCGAATTCGAAGAAATGGCCAAAAACATGCAAGGCCAGATCGGCGATGCCGGCGGGCTGGGCCCCAATCCGTTTGACGACCCGAATTTTATGGCGGATGGCGGGCTGATGAACGGCGGAAAGCACAAGAAATAGGTTTTTAGAAATTTCCCCGCGCGGCACATGGTTGCACCGCACGGGCGAAGATCAAACAACGCAACCGGATCAACACTGGAGAAACAGAGAATGCTGAAAATCAGAATGGCGCGCGCAGGCGCAAAGAAAAAACCCTATTATCACATCGTCGTGGCCGACAGCCGCAACGCGCGTGATGGCAGCTTCATCGAAAAAGTCGGTTCCTACAACCCGATGCTGCCCCGTGAAAACGCAGAACGCGTCAAGCTGAACGGCGAGCGTATCCTGCACTGGGTTAAAAATGGCGCACAGATGAGCGACCGCGTTGCGATTTTTGTTGGCAAGGCCGGCCTCGCCCCCATGCCTGCACAGAAAAACAACCCGCAAAAAGCCAAGCCGAAAGCCAAAGCCGTCGAACGCGCCAAAGAAAAAGCCGAGAGAGACGAAAAAGCTGCTGAAACACCGGCGGCTGTAGAAGCGCCTGCTGCCGAAGCACCGGCTGCTGACGCGCCGGCGGCTGAATAAGCCACCCGCTGATCCGGTTCAACCGTGAGCAAAACGGGTGCAGCGTCGGAGAATGCCGATGATCTCGTCCTGATGGCCGAGGTTGTTGGCGTGCATGGTGTCAAAGGGGCGATCAAGCTGAAAATATTCAGCGAAGACCCCGAGGCTCTGCCCGACTATGCCCCGTTTTGCGACGCGGCGCAGAAACAGACCTTTGATCTTCTTTCCGTGCAGGCGCACGGCAATACTTTTCTGGCCGAGCTGGACGGCGTTACCGACCGCACCGCTGCCGAAAAACTGCGCGGTGCCAAGCTTTATGTTCCGCGCGACCGCTTCCCCGACATTGCCGAAGACGGCACATATTATCATATCGACCTGATCGGTCTGGCCGCACGCTGGCCCGACGGAAAACCGATGGGCAAAGTTGTCAACGTCGCCAATTTCGGCGCGGGCGATCTGATTGAAATTCGCCCGATCAAAGGCGCCAGTTTCTTCGTGCCCTTTACCGACGACGCCGTGCCCGACGTCGACATCAAAGGCGGCACCGTCACCGTCAACCCGCCGCCGGGGCTTTTGGATTAACGGAAATATTCAGCACACAAAACAAAACGGCGGCCCGCGAAGGCCGCCGCTGTTTTTTGTTGTGATACCCGATTTACATTTTAAAGCCGAAGTCGAGACGCGGTGAGACATAGGCGAAGACCGGCGCCATCTCGCGGTTTTTGGCGTGCGAAAAGCGTGACCGCAGCGTCTCTGCGCCAAAAGCCGTCGCGCGTGGCACATGGTGCAGCTTGTGGCGCGGCGCACGCACGCCCATTTTGTGTTCGGCATATCTGTCTTTCGGCGCGCTGTTCGAGCGGCCAAAGATTTTGCCGAAGATCGCTCCGCCGATTTTTTGCAAAAGATTACCACCCAGTGATTTTGCCGTTTCGCGCAGCAGGAAAGCCCCCGCCGCAATCGATGCACTGGCAACCGCCCCGTTGAGCAGCACAGATCCCAGCAAGCCCGGCGCAATCAGCGCCCCGCCCGACAAAGCCCCCAGCAGCGCCCCGCCTGCCAGCAGCGCCGCACCGGCGCCCAGCGTGACACCGGCCCAGAAATTACCTTTGGCACCCATGGCCTCGGCCACATCGTCAGGCAGGCCTGATTTTTTGAGGGCATAGGGAATGATATTGGTCAGCGCGCCAAAAATCTTTTTTACCAAACCACCTGAAACCGCAGCATTGACCACCATGATTCCGCCCTTTCTTGAACGATTGAACTAACCATAACATTTGAGCGGTAAACTTTTTATTAACATAAGCCAAAAAACGGCCTGTCTCGTGTGGATTGACCCCGCCCCCCGTGACATGCGAATTTGAAGTATCATGACCCTGCGCCATACCGCCCCTTTTCATGCCCATATCATCACCCTGTTCCCCGAAATGTTTCCCGGGTTTCTGGGGCAGAGCCTGTCGGGCAAGGCGATGGAGCGCGGCATCTGGTCTTTTGATACCATCAACCCGCGCGGCTTTGCGACAGACCTGCACAAAACCGTGGACGATGCCCCCTTTGGCGGTGGCGCGGGCATGGTGATGAAGCCGGACGTTCTGGCGAAGACGCTGGACGCGCATCTGCCCCTCGGCCGATTTATCTATATGAGCCCGCGCGGCCGTCCGCTGACGCAGGCACTGGCGCAGGAATTGACGCGGGAGCCGCGGCTGACCCTGCTCTGCGGCCGCTACGAGGGGGTGGACCAGCGGCTTTTGGATGCCTATGGCGCCGAAGAAATCTCGGTCGGGGATTATGTGCTGTCCGGCGGGGAGCCGGCGGCGATGATTCTGCTCGACGCTGTGATCCGGCTGCTGCCCGATGTTGTTGGTAATATGGAAACTCATAGCGAGGAAAGTTTTACCCGCCATTTGCTGGAATACCCCCATTACACCCGCCCCGCCGAATGGGAAGGGCCGGACGGGATTATTCGTAAGGTTCCTGAGGTACTTACCTCCGGCCACCACGCCAAGGTCGAGGCCTGGCGGCGGGCAGAATCGGAGAAACTGACGGCAGAACGCCGTCCCGACCTTTTTGCAAAATATCTCGCCCTTTCAAAGAAAAACGAATAAAATATTGAAATAGGCTGACGTTTTCTGTATGAATCTCGCCCATCACTGTAGACTCACGGGTCTACAGGCCATTCGGTAATAACAAAATGTGAACCGCCGGCGCGCGCCGTTTATAAAATGCGTGTCCGAACTTGACGGGTTCCGACAAACGAAAAAGGCTAAAGACCATGAACGACCTTCAGAAATTCGAACAGGCGCAGCTGGAAAAACAGCAAGCGACCATGAAAAAAATTCCGGAATTCCAGCCCGGCGACAGCGTGCGCGTCAACGTCAAAATCGTTGAGAACACCGGCAAAGAAATCCGTCACCGTATTCAGGCTTTCGAAGGCGTTTGCATCGCCCGCGGCGGCAAAGGCATCCATCAGGCTTTCACCGTGCGCAAGATCAGCTACGGCGAAGGCGTGGAGCGTGTCTTCCCGCTGTTCAGCCCCAGCATCGAGAGCATTGAACTCGTCCGCCGTGGTTCGGTTCGCCGCGGTAAACTGTATTACCTGCGCGATCGCAGCGGCAAATCTGCCCGCATCGCCGAGCGCGAGCGCGACACGGAAACCGTTTCCGAGTCTGCACCGGTAGAAAAAGCCGTCGAGAAAAAGGCCGTTGGCGCCTGATCTTTGGCAGATCACCGATACAAAAAAGCCCCGCGTCATTGCGGGGCTTTTTTTTGTGACGGCTTTACAGGTTGAGCGCATCGCGCCGCCGCTCTATGATTAAGCCCTTATTGTTTTCAGATCGGATATACGCCTATGGGCTTTTTTTATGACGATTTTATCTTTTTGGGCACGCTGAGGCAGGCGCAGTTTTTGTTGGTCGGCGCGGTCTTCACAATCGCCGGACTGGCACTGCTTTGCCGCGAAGCCTTCTGGCGGCTGCGCGCAGAGCGCGTACAGGCCGTCATCGCCGGTGTGCGCGGGCGCGGGCGCGTGTATTACACGGTCTATGATTTTGTAACCAAAGACGGGCTTGCCTGCCGCGCAACGGCGCGCAGCGGCTCCAGCCTGACCGGCGGGCGCGAAACCGGCAAAGCGGTCGATCTGCTTTATTTCCCGGATGATCCGCTTTATGTGCGCACGGCCGGTTTTTTGATGCTGTCTCTGGCGCTGGGCTGTCTGGTCATCGGCGGGCTGTTTTTGCAGGCGGCGGTTGAACAGCCGTATAAACTGCTTTACGCCGCAGCTATTGTGCCGCTGCTCGCGGCGCTGTGGTTTTGGCGCAGTGCGCGCGCACCAACCCCCGCGCAAAAACAGCGCATGAACGAAACCCATAGCGCACGCGACGCCAGGCTGGGGCCCGTTGTGCCGATGGAAACGCGGCTTGACCAGACCTCGCCCGCCCCCTGGACACCTGTGCCCGCTTTTTTGCCGCATCTGATGTATGTCGCCGCCGCTGTGCTGGCCGTTTATACGGCTATGCTTATGCTGAACGGCGGCGATACGCAGAAAGCGGGACTCTGCTGCGCCGCCGCCGCCTTGTTGGTCTGGCTCGCAGGGATGGCCGCGCGTGATCGCAAACGCTGGGAAAAGCATTTCGGCAATAAAGACGTTGCCGAATAAAGCCGCGCCGCGCTGTTGACCCTGCCCGCTGTGAAGGCTTATGCTTGAGCTCTGTCAAAGGATCAGGCCATGCCGGACGCGTTCAGCACCTATACAAAAATCATCGCCGCCCATACCGTGCACCGCGAAGAGAGCGGCGAGATGATTATCTATGCCGACCGCCATATCATTCACCCCGAAACCAGCGCACAGGCCTTTGACGGCCTGCGCCTTGCCCACCGCGATGTGCGCAGACCCGAAGCGACCCTTTCGCCGCATGCCGACGCACCAGCGGGCGATCCGGTGCGGGCAAAGCTTCTGGACACGCTGGATGCGAATGCGCACGAATACCACCTTGCCCGTTTTGAAACCGGAGAGCTTGAAGACGGTATCATCCAAAGCGGCATGGTTGTCTGCGGTCACCGCAGCGATATCGCGCGTTTTGGCGGGCTTGGCGCGGTATGTTTTTTTACCGATGCCGGCGCATGTGAACACCTGCTGGCCACACAGACCCTGCGCCTGACGCTGCCGCCTGTCCTGCGCGTCACGCTGCCGCAGGGTGCGGCGGCCTTGAGTGCTGAAAATATTCTGGCGCTGCTGGTCACGCAGGCAGGGCTGCCCGCTCTGCGCAGCCATGTGCTGGAGCTTGCAGGCGACGGCATGACGGCGATGGATATCGATGCGCGCCTGCGGCTTTGCTTCGTGCTGTCAGGTGTTGCCGTTTATGGCGCCCTGACCCCGCCCGACGACAAAACCGCCGAATGGCTCAAAGGCCGCGGCCATGCGCCCTCCGGCCGCGACTGGCCTTTTGCCTGCGAATACTGGGAAACGCTGGGCGCGGATAAAGACGCCGCCTATGACGCTGCCGTAACGCTGGCATTGCCGCAGGAAAGGAGCGCCTGAGCATGGAAAAGTTTACCGCCATCAAGGGCATCGCCGCCCCGCTGCCTGAAAGCCAGATCGCTGCCGATGCGCTGCTGCCCAAAGACGCCCTGCTGACCCTGCGCCGCGCGGGACTGGGAAAATTTCTGTTTGCCGCCAAGCGGTATCAACCGGACGGGCGGGAAGACCCCGCGTTTATCCTCAACCAGCCGGCCTGGCGCAAATCTGCCATTTTGGTGACGGGCGCGCATTTTGGCCATGGCGTCACGGGGGATCATCTTTTTTGGGCGCTGGTCGATTTCGGCATTCGCGCCGTGATATCGCCGCGGTTTGACGGCGATTTTCGCGCCGGTTGTTACCGCCACGGCCTTTTGCCGGTGGAGCTGCCCGAAGACGCCGCGCATAAATTATCCGCCGCCGCCGCCGATAAAAAACTTTTTACGATTGATCTTGAAAAGCAAAGCGTCAGCATCGAAGACGGCACGCAGTACCACTTTGAAACGCCCGCATTTGAACGCCATTGCCTGCTAAGCGGCCTTGACGCTGCCGGATTGACGCTGGAGCACGAAGACGCGATCGACCATTTTGAAAAACGGCACAGAAAGGAAATGTTCTGGCTCTACGCCTGACCGGCGCGCCCTGAACACCATAAAAAACCATGCCGCAGCAAAAAGAGTTTCCTGCACACCGTACACAGACCTTCCCCCTCGCGACCGCCCTTCTTTCCTGCCTCAAAACCTATAACCGCCAGACGCTGCGCGCCGATCTGACGGCAGGATTGATCGTTTCGCTGATCGCGCTGCCGCTGGCCATGGCGCTGTCGATTGCCGTCGGCCTGCCGCCGGAACACGGGCTTTATACCGCCATCGTCGCCGGCATCGTTGCCGCCCTTTTTGGCGGGTCGACCGCACAGGTCAGCGGCCCGACCGCGGCCTTTGTCGTCATCGTCGCACCGATTGTCGCGAAATACGGCCTGCACGGGTTGATCTGGTGTCAAATCATGGCGGGTACTGCCCTGATCATGCTTGGTATGTTACGGCTCGGCAAATTCATCAATTACGTACCTTATCCGGTTGTTACCGGTTTCACCGCCGGCATCGCCGTTACGATTGCAACACTGGCGCTGAACGATTTCTTCGGCCTCGGCATCCGCCAGTTGGAGGGGCATTATATCGACAAGGCGTACACCATCATCGCGCATCTGCCCGGCCTGCACCTGCCGGATTTCATCGTCGGGGTTGTCACGTTGCTTGGTCTGGTTTTTGCCCCGCGCCTCGCGCCAAAAATCCCCGCGGCGGTTTTCGGTATCTCGCTGGGGTTTGCTGCCGCGTGGGTTTTGCAGCAGTCGGGCATGACGGTCGATACACTTTTTTCCCGCTTCAGCTATACAGCAGAAGATGGCGCCGTGCTGCAGGGCATCCCGCCCTATGCGCCTAAACTACATTTACCCGGCGGTGATGCACTCTTCGCGCTGCCGGACTACGCGGAGTTCAAAAGCCTTTTGATGCCTGCACTGGTGATTGCGGCACTGGCAGCGCTTGAATCCCTGCTCTCGGCGACGGTCGCCGACGGGCTTGCCCGCACACGCCACGACCCGAACGCGGAGCTGAACGGTATCGGGCTTGCAAATATATTCTCCGGCCTTGCCGCAGGCATTCCGGCGACAGGAGCCATCGCGCGAACAGCCGCAAACATACAAGCTGGCGGCAAAACGCCGCTCAGCAGCGTTTTTCATGCATTATTCCTGCTTTTATACGTGATGACGCTCGCGCCCTATATCAGCCATATCCCGATGGCGTCACTGGCGGCGCTGCTGATCGGTGTCGCGTGGCGGATGTCCCATGCGCCGCAGTGCCTGATGATCCTGAAACTCGCGCCGCGCAGCGACAGCGCCGTGCTGGTCACCTGTTTCCTGCTGACGGTTTTCGTCGACATGGTGGCGGGCATCACGGTTGGTATGGTCATGGCGGCGCTTTTGTTTATGCGGCGGATTGCGATCCTGACCGATATCAGCCTGCACACATCTGAAACCGATGACAGCTTGCCGGAAAATGTACTGGTCTACCGCATTGACGGTCCGCTTTTTTTTGGCACCATCGGCAAAACGCTGGAAAGCAGCATCGCCGATGCGCGCGACACCGACAAAAAAATAATTGTGGATTTGACGCATGTACCGATGATCGACATGACCGGCATGATGGCGATGACTGTTTTTCTCGGCAGTCAGGTGCGCGGCGGGCGGGAAGTGGTCATCTGCGGCAAGGCACATGTGACGGACAAAATCCTGCTCAAGCTGCACGGCACCGCCGCCGAGGGGCATGTGCGCAGTGTCCGTCGGCTGAGGGATGCCTATTAAATCGCCCAAACGGCATTTTTTTCCGGAATCTTGAGCCCCCGCCCCTTGGCGCGGCCGCCGCGCTTTGTTAGGCTGGGCTTCACCTATTTTACGGAGAATCAGATGACCGATCGCAAGCCCTATGATGTCGTGGCCTTGAGCGCGCTTTGCGTCGATATTCAATCTGCCGTCCCCGAAAGCGAGATTACCCGCCATGGCCTGAAAAAAGGGCTGACCAATCTGGTTTCCGCCGACACGATCCATGCGATCAACCTCAGCGACGATGCGCTGAAAACACCGGGCAGCCCCGGCGGCAACGTTGCGGGCGGTATCGCGCTGCGCGGCGGTAATGTGGCGCTGATCGGCAAGATCGCGCATGACGATGCCGGATTGTTCCTGACAGACCGTTTGCAAAATCACGGCGTTGCCTTTAGCCCCGTCCTCAGCACCAACCCGCAGACCGCGACCAATGCCGTGATGGTTCTGACCACACCCGACCGCGAACGGAGTTTTGCCTTTGCCAGCGGCGCGGCCTATGAACTGACGCCGGAAGACATTGATGAAAACCTGATTGCACAGGCAAAAATCACCTATCTGGATTCATACCTGTGGCTGAGCCAGAGCGGGCAGGACGCTGTACATCATGCGGCGACATTGGCAAAACAAAACGGCGGCAAGGTTGCCATGGCGCTGAACGATGCCGCGCTGGTTGCCAAAAATCAGGAAAAATATCTGGCCCTGGCGCTGTCCCATGCCGATATTCTGGTTGGCGACCGCAAGGAATTTATGGCGCTGTTTGGCGTTTCAACTTTTGAAGAGGCCGCCGCAAAAGTCATCGAACACGGATTCACCGCCGCCATCACCGCGGGCGCAAAAGGCGCCACCGTGATCGAAAACGGCACTTTGACCCATGCCCCCGCCCGCAAGGTCGACAACCTTGTCGACACCAACGGTGCGGGCGACCAGTTCGCGGCCGGTTTCATCTATGGACTGGCGCAGGGAAAATCTGCACCCGACAGCGCCGCGCAGGGTGCCCTTTGGGCATCGGACGTCATCCAGCACCGCGGCGCGGAGCCGCAGGTCGGCAAGAACGCCCGTCCAGCGGCCATTTTGCCGCCGCCCAGCCCGCCCTCGATGCCATAACATATCTGCCGGATATTTTTCCCGCCTGCCGAGGCGCTGCTGCGCGGCGTTAACCGGATTTTATAGGTTTCGGGTTTAGATTTTGCTATGATTTCAGCACGATGCTTTCAAACGGGGGGAATGCTTTGCCTGTTCTTAAAAAGTTTTTTTACGCGCTCTGCCTTTTTACCGGCCTGATGCTTTTCATGGCGCCGCTGCATGCGGACAGCAAGAAAAAAGACGAAGACGTTAAACCCCTCGCCTATGTTCTGCAGGTCAAAGGCGTGGTCAGCCCCGCCATGCGCGATCTGGTCAGCCGCCATCTTGTCTATGCCAGCGAACGCGGCGCGAATATCATGATCCTGCAATTGCATACGCCCGGCGGGCTTTATAACAGCATGCAGGAAATCATTCAGGATATCCTCGACTCTCCGGTGCCGGTTGCAACCTATGTCGCACCTGCCGGATCGCACGCGGCCAGCGCAGGCACGTATATTCTCTATGCCAGCCATATCGCGGCGATGGCGCCCAGCACCAATCTGGGCGCGGCAACCCCCGTACAGATGAACGATAGCGGGCCGCAAAAACAGCAAGACAAAGACGTCCCCACCCAGGGCTCGCCGATGGACCAGAAAATGGTCAATGATGCATCGGCCTATATCCGCAGCCTGGCCGAAATGCGCGGCCGTAACGCCGAATGGGCGGAGCGCGCCGTGCGCAGCGCCGAAAGCCTGACCGCGACCGAAGCGCTGAGCAAAAAAGTCATTGATATCATTGCCGATGACATCCCCACCCTGCTCGACCAGATGGACGGCCGCACGGTGAAGATGAAAGAAGGCAAGACGATGAAGCTGAAAACCCGCGGCGCCATCGTTGAAACCGTGGTGCCGGACTGGCGCCACAAACTGCTGGAAGTTATCACGCATCCCAACGTCGCCCTTTTGCTGATGTCGCTGGGCTTTTACGGGCTTGTCTATGAATTCGCCAATCCCGGCGCGCTGTTGCCCGGTATTGTCGGGGCGATCTGCCTGCTGCTCGGCCTTTTCGCGCTTAATATTTTGCCAATCAATTATGCAGGTCTGGCGCTGATTTTTGTCGGCCTTGCACTCATGGCGGGCGAAGCGCTCACCCCCTCCTTCGGGATTATGGGGGTCGGCGGTGCGGTCGCCTTCTTTGCCGGCGCGATGATGCTGATCGACAGCGATACGCCGGATTACGGGGTTGATATCCTTGTTGCCGGCAGCATTACTTTTGTCAGCGTCGCTTTTCTTTCTATTATCCTCGCCCTTGTCCTCAAAGCCCAGCGCCGCCCCAAAACAACCGGCATCGAAGAATTGACAACGGCCGTTGGCGAAATTATGACCTGGTCGCAAGGTCAGGGGCAGGTCCGCGTCACCGGCGAAGTCTGGAAAGCCATTTCAAGCGGCGAAGCCATCTTGCAAAAAGGCGACAAAGTCCGCATTGTGGGCATCAACGGCCTCATCCTCACGGTCGAGGAACACAAGGAATAAGCACAGCCGCCGTGCACCTGCGGCGCCCTGCGCAACCTAACAACTGCTTTATCTGTCTCTCTACGAAAGGATTACTTTATGGCTGGCATCGGTTTTCTTGGCTTTATTCTTCTCATCGGCATGGTCTTCCTTGGCTATGCCTTCCGCGTCCTGCGTGAATATGAACGTGGCGTTGTGTATACCCTTGGCCGTTTTACCGGCGTCAAAGGCCCCGGTCTGATCATCCTGATCCCCGGTGTCCAGACCATGGTACGCGTCGACATGCGCGTCCGCACCATTGACGTCCCCAGTCAGGACGTTATTTCCAAAGACAACATTTCGGTCAAGGTCAATGCGGTTGTTTATTTCCGCGTCGTATCCCCCGATAATGCGATCAACAAAGTCACCGACTTCATGCGCGCAACGTCGGAGCTGGCGCAGACCACATTGCGCTCTGTCCTCGGCAAGCACGAGCTGGACGAAATGCTGTCCGAACGCGACAAGCTCAGCGCCGACATCCGCGAAATCCTTGACGGCCTGACCGACCAATGGGGTATCAAGGTTGCCAACGTAGAGCTGAAGCATATCGACATCGCCGAAAGCATGATCCGCGCGATTGCCCGCCAAGCCGAAGCAGAGCGTGAACGCCGCGCGAAAATCATCAGCGCCGAAGGTGAAATGCAAGCCGCCGGCAAACTGGTCGAAGCTTCGCGCCTGCTCGCAACCGAGCCTGGCGCCATGCAGCTGCGCTATCTCTCTGCATTCCAGGAGATCGCCAACGACAAGACCAGCACCATCGTGCTGCCCTTGCCGCTGGATCTGCTGAAGCGCTTTAGCAACTAAGACGGCTCTTTTGCCGCCGCGGCGGCAAAACGCTTTAAATGATTGTTTTCAATCGACTAAATTACCCTTGATACGGAAACGTATTAAGGGTAATTTGTTGCACCGTATCCGCTCCGCGCGGATGCACCGGACAGTTGCAGGTGCATAAAACTTGCCGCTGCCTTTGACGACAGGGAAGGCCGCACCCCCCCTGTAAAACAAAGCCCCCAACCACGGGGCTTCGGCAAAAAAAGACGTCCAAGATGCGGAGAGGTGGCCGAGTGGTTGAAGGCGCTCGCCTGGAAAGCGAGTAAACTGTAACAGGTTTCGTGAGTTCGAATCTCATCCTCTCCGCCATTCATTCTAAGTGATTGATTTGAAATAGAAAAATGACTATTTTGGCCCGCATATAGCGGGCTTTTTGACTCTATCCCTAGGAAGCGGACTACTGAGAAAATTGCCGGTTCGAGCTTTCTCACACCTGTTCTCAGATCTCGGTTTTGCCAGTCCGGTTCGAATCTCCGGATAGCCGGTTCGCAACTACACGAATGCCGGGCGTTGAGTCTATCGCTAACTTTTCTCAACCCCAAAACCACCGCCTAAAAACCCGCGCTAAATCATGGATTCCCGCGCTTGAATACTACAAAACAATCGAACAGGACTCCTGAGTATGCATGACTGTCTGCCCGCCATTTATTCTGCCGTAACCGGCATTCCTGAGAAATATAAACGTATATGCCCGCAATTGCGGCGATTTGCGTTTTTGTATCTAGAACCGGACTTCTTGAGATAGAGCCGCTCTCACCCGCTCTCCCGCATTCTCTCAGAATGTAAAAAGGCCAGTCCGGTTCGAACTGACCAATATCGCGATTTAGCAGCTTTGTTATTAAATGATCGTGAGACTGTTTGTGATCAAACGCCGCACATGACGTTCATCCGTACCTTCACGCTTGGCGATATCGCCCATAGACATTCCGCCAAAATAGTCATCGCGCCAGATTGTTCCTTTAATCAGCGCCTTGAGCTGCGGAGCAGGTAAATCGAGCGGATCTCTGACCGGCACATTATTGGGGATTACAAAGCTTCTCCCTGATTGAATGGGCTCGAAAGGTACCAGTAGCTCGGTGTCAGCAATCGTAATCTTTAATTGACCCGGATGAATAGTAACCCGGGAAACTTCCGATATTCCCCTATCAGGAAAACTCTGCTTCACCTGATTTTCAATTAAACTTTCTATGTCTTGGGCAGGAATACGGCTAACAACATCGGAGGGTACCGTGCGATCTTGTAAAAGCGCTTGGTTGGTATAATAGCGATACTGCCTTGCACCCTTGCTGGTAAAAACAGGGCTATAAGGATTGCCCACATAATCAAACAGCTTGCCTTTCAGAAGATTACCTTCAACCGCTGGCTTTTCTTTTGATGATACGGTGGCTTTCAACAACATTTCCTGTGTGCGATCCCATATCGGGTAACTCAAGATAGGTTCATGCTGCCCCTCGTAAGTTTTCTCCTTATGTCGAATTTTTCCGATATAAATTGGATTACTCAAAATCTTATAAAGAATACCACGGCCAAAGGAAGTTCCTCCATGCACGCGATCTTTTCTTGATGTCCAGTTCTTCGTTTTGATTCCCTGAAAATCCAGATATTCCTTAAGCCTCCGCACACAACCAAGTTCGATATATTTTTGGAACAATAATCTTACAAGCTCTGCTTCCGCGTGATTAATCACTAGCTGTTTATCTTGAACGTCATAGCCGGTAGGGCGCGCACCACCCATCCACATTCCCTTTTTCTTGCTGGCTGCAATCTTATCCCGGATACGCTCGCCAGTGACTTCACGCTCGAATTGCGCGAAGGATAAAAGCACGTTTAGCGTCAACCTACCCATCGACGTCGTGGTATTGAAAGACTGTGTTACGCTGACAAAAGTAACGCCATGCTTATCAAAGATCTCCACAAGCTTGGCAAAATCCATCAGAGATCGCGTTAGGCGATCAATCTTATAAACAACAATAATATTGATCTTACCGGCTTGAATATCTTCTAAGAGTTTCGCAAGCCCTGGACGGTCCATGTTCCCGCCCGAAAAGCCACCATCGTCGTATTGTTCTTTTATTGAAGCCCAGCCCTCAGCCTTTTGGCTAGTGATGTAAGCAAGACAAGCTTCACGCTGCGCATCAAGGGAATTAAAGCCTTGTTCCAGCCCCTCTTCACTGGATTTACGGGTATAAATGGCGCAATTTTTGAGAGCTATCGCCACTAGGCCTCCCTGTCTTTCAATCCAAAAAACACCCAACCATTCCAGCGGGTACCCGCAATATCAGCGGCAATTTGGGAAAGGCTTGTATAAATCTTCCCATCTAATTCATAACCATTTGCGCGGATAATTACATTATAGCGCTTGCCCTTCCATACTCTAACCAATCGTGTGCCCGGCTTTATCGCTGACATATTCACTTGATCAAAATGTTCCGGATTGCGTTTGTACTGAGCAACTAGATTATTCAGCTTCTTCTGCTGTTCTGGCGTTAAACCTCCACCAGAAACCTGTCGTTGCTTAAACTCAAGGCTTCTTTCAAGCATCTTGACCCAGCCCCCGAAAATCGGTCCATGTTTTAAGTTAGTTTTCGGTTTATTATCGTCTTTAAGAAAGGAGACTGATTATGAGCCGAGGCAAACGTTATACAGCGGAACAAATCATCAAAATTTTGCGTGAAGTGGAGATTTACACGGCACGCGGTCAGACGGTAGAGCAAGCCGTTCGGGCTTGCGGTATTACCGAGCAGACCTATTACCGCTGGCGCAAGGAATATGGCGGTATCAATATCGATCAGGCCAAACGCTTGAAAGATATGGAGAAAGAAAACCAGCGTCTTCGCAAGGCGGTGTCGGATCTGACGCTTGATAAGCTGATCCTGGAGGAAGCTCTTTCGGGAAAGTATTAAGCCCTTCCGCCCGCCGCGCATGCGTGGATCACGTAACCGACAAGCTCGGCGTCTCGGAGCGCCGGGCTTGCTCGGTGATAAAGCAGCCGCGCTCGACGCAGCGCCGTGAGCCTGCTCGTCGCAGTGATGAGAATGCGCTCACCGAGGCCATTATCAGGCTTGCCAGCGAATACGGGCGCTATGGTTATCGCAGGATAACAGCACTTTTACAGGCGGAGGGCTGGAGCGTTAATCACAAACGCGTGGCGCGCATCTGGCGGCGCGAAGGGCTTAAAGTTCCGACAAAGCAACCAAAGAGAGGCCGGTTATGGCTGAATGACGGGTCTTGCATACGGCTGCGCCCATCATGGACGAACCATGTCTGGGCGTATGATTTTGTGCATGATCGCACAAAAGACGGGCGGGCATTCAGGATGCTGACGATTATCGATGAATACAGCCGGGAATGTCTGGCCATTGTGACAAAACGAAAACTCAAGAGCGGCGATGTGCTGGAGGTCCTTGAAAATCTGTTCATTGATCGCGGGATGCCAGATTATATCCGCAGCGATAACGGATCGGAATTTACAGCCATCGCCGTGCGGGAATGGCTGAAGAAAATGGAGGTCAAACCAACCTATATCGAGCCGGGCAGTCCATGGGAGAACGGCTATAATGAAAGCTTTAATGGCAAGCTCAGGGATGAGTTATTAGACCGGGAGCTGTTCGATACATTGCATGAGGCGCAGGTATTGATCGAGCGTTGGCGCGTGCATTACAACACCAAAAGGCCGCACAGCTCACTTGGTTATAAACCGCCAGCCCCACAAACCATCTTGCCAACTC
>JBKBWZ010000006.1:0-140162 GCA_046314385.1 Alphaproteobacteria bacterium
CCCAGCCGAACATTCCCCCGGGCACGATAATCGCGACGATCAGGATGCCGACCTCTTTGGGTTTGCGCAGATCCTTCAGCGTTTCACCCGCCGTGCCGCGCAGGTCGTCCATCGTCAGATTGCGCAGGCCGCGAATACCGTCGCCAAAAGCCTGCATCAAACTGCGTTTCGGCTTTTTGCCTTGGGGTACATCGGCGGGTGCGGGGGTTGGCTTTGGCGGCGGCTGATCTGCGGCCGGCGGATTGTCGTTATCCGCAGCGGGCGGTGCGTCTTTGTCATTTTTATTTTTTTTACGCCAGAAGAACATAACACGCGCCATATGAATGAATGATAACAACTATAAACGCCCAGCCCTATCGCCGCAACCGCAGACTGGCGGCATCAATACCCCGGGCGCGGGCATCAATATCCCGGGCGGGGGCGTCAATACCCCGGGCGCGGCCCGTGCCGTCCCTTGATACGGGGTGGCGGCGGAGATTTTGGCCGTGGCAGCGGCTTGGGGCGCGGCGACGGGTGCTGTTTGATCGCATCCAGGGCTTTGTTCAGTTTTTCAAGCGTGAAAAGACGCTGGTAGTTTTTGCTGCTCTTGCTACGCAGCGCGGCGGCTTTTTCGGGGAAGGCGCGTTCATACATCACGCGGTACAAAAATTCGCGGCGCGCATAATCGCTGTCGTCCGGCTGTGCAAACATGCCGCCGAGACCCGGATGCGGCGGTATTTTGGCGGCCAGACGCTGCAGCTTGATGTCTTTTGCGCGGATAATATCAAGGTCAAGCATCGTTTCGGCCAGCAGCGGATGTTTCGATCCCATATAGCGCAGCGGATCGACCAGAATAAAATTCGCGCCGCAATCGCGCAGGGCGGTCATCGCCGTTACGACATCCTGCGGCACCTCGCGGCGGCTGCAACGTCCATGCAGATAGGTCACGATATCGCGGGTTTCTTCGGGGCTGGGCATAAAAGCCTTGTCCTGCATCGCCGTCACAAGTTCGGTGAATCTTTTGGGCGTCAGGAAATGATGCACACCGTGGTCATCAATCTCGCGCCCTTGTGCATAGCGGTTGAAAGCCTCTCTGAGACCCTCTGTCGGTGCGCTTTGCGCCAATGCGCGCAGGCTTTCGGCATCAAAGGCGCGGTTGCCGAAAAATCCGGCAGCCATAAGCGTTTCATCCATATGCGTCAACGCATCTCGATTGCGGCTTCGGCTGTGCCGTGTGGTGAAAGCCTCTACATCCCGCGGCGATAAATCACTGTCGCTGCGGCAGAGAACACCCGCGGCTTCGGCAAATTCTGTACGCATTTTGCGCACGACTTCTGCGGGCAAGTCCAGCGGCACATCGGCGGCGGCAAATATTTTTTCCTGCGTATAGCTCCAGCTATGCCACATTTTTTCGCGCAGAGCCGTTTTGTCGCCGCCCAAAAGCCGGCGCGTATCCAGCGCCGTGACCAGTTTGTAAAAACCGTCTGCGATTTCCGGCATAGCACCAAGATTGACAGGCTTCAGCGGCACACCGGCGTCTTTGAGCTTGTCGACAATGCTGATAATTTCCGTCATACCAAAACGCGTAGGCGCCTGTCTGATCTGCTGCGCCAGCAGCGGGGTTATATCCAGCCCGCCCGCAGATTCGGTATGGTACGTATATAATTTTTTTACCAATGCCGCATCACCCTGCAGTGCCGCCTGCGCACAGAGCTGGCTGACCGTCAGGTTATACGCCGCGACATCCTGTGGTTTCACGCCGCCATATTTTTCATTTTCGGCCAGCAAGCGGCGGTCCATTGCCACGGCGGTCAGGGCATCGATTGCGGTTTTATCCACGGGCGCATCGATATGCATGCCGCCGCCCGCAAGAACGTATTTGAACGGTTTGATTTTGTCCCCAAAAGATCTTGCGGCAATCGCTGTTTGCTGCGCATCCCAGCGCGCGCCGTGCGTTACCATCAATTGCACCAGCTCGCGGCTTTCCTGCTGTACGGCGACATAGAGATGAAACCAGTCGGGTTTGAAATCGGTCTTGAACCAGAAAGTATGATCAAAAAGGTCGCGCGCCGCCGCCGCATCTTTGCGCCACAGGGCACGCGTCAGGGCATCCGACCAATCACGCGCGGTCATCGCGCGTTCGGTCGTATCGATAAACCCGTCATACGGCCATATGGGATACATCATGGTCGTCGCTTGTTCCTGTGCGCGGCACAGACGCCAAAGCGCCTGATTCGTCCGGTTTCATTAAGGAAATAAAACTATACCCCACGCACGCAGGCGGGGTCAATGCCGGTATAGGGCACGAAGCATCTGAATTATCACGAAAATCGCGGGAAAATCAGGCGAAGCTTTGCAGCATGTTGCGCAGCTGGCGCGTGGTGGTTTCAACGCGCTCGGCTTCTTTGCCGATAGATTGGACTTTGCGGTCCAGCTCGCCTTCGCTGCCCGCTTCCTGTCCGGCCAGAACGGCGGCTTGAAACAGATAGACTTCGGCTTGCTGTTCCAGCGTATTGAGCAGTTTTTCGCCGGATTTGAGGGTATCGGGGCTCGGTTTGTTGCCGGTTTCAGAAAGATCGCGGATGGTGCTGATAAAGGCCTCGGCGGCGGCAATCTGCTTTTGCGGTTTGGCGGCAGCAAAGGCCGTTTTCAGTTTGCTTTCGGCAGATCCGATGGCATCCGTCATTCCGCGCACCTCTGGTTTAAAAAATTGCACATATCCCTACCCCTCCAAAGGTATCAGGAGTTCATTAACGGAAAGTGAACAAACCCGTATTTTTACAGGGTTTATGCGGGTTTAATGAAGGTTTTTGCCAGATCAGCGGCGCGGCGGCGCTGAGGGGGGCGGCGGGCTGTTTTTGTTCCGGTCGCTGTAGGCTTTTTGCTGGCGGCGCATCTCGGCCTCTTCGCGCTCTTTGCGCATCATCCATTCGCGGATACGCAGCTCGACAAAGTATTCCGCCGAATCCTTGGGCGGGCTGGGCACGATAAAGGAACGTCCGGAATCGCGCTGGCGGCTTTCGCGGAAACGGGTGGTCAGATCGCGCGCCGGACCTTCGCCTTTGGGGCGGACCGCTTTGATAAAATCCTGCAGCGCCGGCGTGGGTTTGCGCGGCGGCGGCGGGCTGGGCGGCAGGTTGTCTTTGTTCGGCTTCATAAGGGGCATTTTAGCGAACCGTCGGCCAGCCCTGCAACAGGCAATAGAGCGTAAGCCCGTTCATCAAATTGCGGCGCGCGCTGCCGCTACGCAGGCGGCGGTCACGGTCCTGCTGGCGGCAGCTATGGCCAAAGGCCAGAATATCCACAATCATCGCATGGCTGATTTTTTCGCGGTGGCAGTTTTTTGTCCATTCGACATAGCCGTGGATCAGGCGGCTGTGCACAGCGCCCGCATTGCTGCGGCCCGCAGCGCCCGGCAGGCGCTGCCAGTCGGATGACACATAGCCAAGGCCGCGGCTCATGGCTTCGAAGGCTTCGGCGATTTGCAGTGCGGCATCTTGCTGCGCACCGGTCATGGCATCCCACAGGCGCGCATCGACAATGCGGCGTCTGGCGCCCGTGCCCGCCGCCGCACCGCGCAGCTGAACCGGCATGCTCGGGGCGATTTTTTCCTGATGCGCATGTACGCTGATCGCGCCTGTTGCTGCCGCGTCCTGCGGGCGTTTGCGGCGCGGCTCGGACATCGGCCATTCCGGCCGCCAATCTGCCCAGGGGTCGCCAAACGCCGTCTGAACAAGGGTTTTTGCATGCTGGCCGCCGCGTTTATTATCATCGGATGGCATCACAGGGTTTCTCCTTCGGGGATGGCAGAGACCGTCACATCGGGGCGGCGGCGCGCGCGGCTGGCACGCACGCGTTCGGTTGACAGACGCTGCACGCGCGTCCATTCGGCCAGATGATTTTCGGTGGTGATCATGCCGCGGTCGTAAAGCGTATCCAGCGCCGCCGCAATTTTTTGAATATCCACATCCAGCATCGCGGCAATTTCATCCGCGCCCAAACCGTCAAGGCAGCCGCGCGGACGGTTGCGGCTGGCATGGTCATACAGTATCAGCCAGAGCGCCAGAACCTCTGCGTAGCCAAGTCCGCTGCGCCGCGCGACAACCGCCAGACGCGGGTCTTGCGAGACGCCGTTTTGCATTCTGAACCCGTCCATAGGCGATGGCTCCCCTTCTGCTTGCGATGCGCGCCGGCAGCTTTGCTGCTGTTTTTGGGCGGCGCCGGTGCCGCCGTTTTACCGGCCGCACCGGCTTTGGTTGTTGCCGGACGAATCATGCTCGGGGAAATATTGCGACATTCGCAATTCCAAGTCCAGAAAAATTTCGTTATTCGCAGTAAAATTGACAGTATATTGTTATTTTCGGCAAATGGCGCCTGTTGATAAATTGCACTTTTCACAAATATATAAATGCATTAAGCTCAATTCATGACTCGTTTACATGACAAAATTCGCCGCATCATCGAAACCACCCCCCGGCTGACCCAGCGCGGTCTGGCCGAACGTATGGGGCTGGACCCCGCGGCCGTCAACCGTATGCTCTATGGCCGCCGCGGTATCATGGCCGAAGAAATTCCGGTCATCGAAGCCTATCTTGGCCAGCGTCTGGATCTGACCGAGGTTGCCGCCGGTGCGCGGCGCGGGCTGTCGGATGTGCCGCAGGCCGATGTAGCCCCGCCGCAGGCACATAGCACGCCCCCCGCCCTGCCGGACACAATGGCGCCTGTACCGGTGCGCGACGCCCTGAGCGGCGACGATACGCCGATTGACTGGACGCCCCGCCATCCTGCGCAGGCCGGTATCCGTGCCGCCTTTGCGCTTTATGTGACAGACGACCGCATGTCACCACGGTATTTTCCGGGTGAAACCGTTTATGTGCATCCGCACCGCCCGCCCGCACCGCCGCAGGACATCGTTATTGCCGGTGCATCGGGCGCGCTGTCGATCTGCCGCCTGATACGCAGCGATGGCGATTTTCTGACCGTGCAATATCTGAACCCCGCGCGCGAAGAAAAAATATCCCGCAGCAGCATCACCGCGATCTATGCCATTGTCGGGCGCAGCTGACTTTTTTATCTGCGGGCGCAGCCGATTTTTCTTATCTGCGAACCCAGCCGATTTTTCCAGACAAACGCACAAGCAAAAACCCCGCCCGTTTGACGGGGCAGGGTTTTCACGATCTCCTTTGATCGAACGTCCTATCAAAAAAGCCTAGCGTTTGCGGCGGGCGCGGGCGCGCTCTTCGGCGGCACGTTTGCGCATGGCATCCGCTTCAGGGTCGGCTGCCGGTTGCGGCGCAGGTTTGACTGCGGGCTTGGCGGCAGCGGGTTTTTCTGCTGCCGGTTTGTCGGCTTCGGTATTGAACGTTGCTGCCGCGGTTTTTTCACCCAAGGTGTTGGCATTCGCCGGCTGCTGTTTTTGTACCGGTGCGCGCACATCGGCGGTGATATCTTCGGACAGGCCTTTGTAGAAAGGTTTGCGCTTGCCGTTATCGTCATTGGCAGGTGCGGCTTCGCGCAGTTTGTTGCGGCAGACAAGCCCCGTCACAATACCCACAGGTACCGCCAGCGCCACAACTGCCGCCGCGCCATACACAGCCGCCGCGGCGCCAATACCCACCGTGGCCGCCGCCGCCGTCAGCGTACCGACAACAGAAGAGGCAATGCCCGCAGGCACAATTGCCGCACCGGCCGCCTGTGCTGCGGCCACGCCGCCCACAACCAGCGCCGCCGCCGAAGCCGCAAAGCCGCCGTATTTACCCGCACGCAGCGCCGTATTGCGCAGCGCCGTTTTAACCGCGGTCAAAGCGCGGCCAAGACGTTTTTTGAACGTGCCGTTCTTTTTATGCTCGACCCATTTCGCTTCCTGGTCGCGGATGAAGTTGCGCACCGGCATGGATTTCGCACCCTCGTTCCAGTTTTTATAACCGCGGAAAGCAAAATAACCCGTGGCGGCCATGGCACCGACGGAAACCCATGTCGTGAGCATCGGCGTCAGAATAAAAACCGCCGCTGCCGCGCCGCCGTATTTCGCCGCGCTGACCCAGCGGTCTTGCGCCGAGACGCGTTCTTTGCGGTCGCTGTCCGACGGACGCACCGCGCGGTAGGCGTTATACCCCGCCATGCCGACAAGCCCCGCCGTGGCGATGGGCAGATAGGCCAGCACAATACCGATTTGCTGCGTGATCAGATACGTCGATGCGCCGCTGATCCCCGTGCCGGCTGTCGATTTCACCAGCGGCTTTTGCTGCTTGGTGGCAAAGATGCCTCTGGTTTTTTGATAGAAATACCAAAGTTTGCCGGGGGATTTGCCTTCGTAGCTGACGCTCATGGTGTTGCCTTTCACGATCATTTTGCAAGATGCGCGCGCAAAGGGGCTGCGCGAAGCGAATCCTGTATAGCGGGTTTTAAATCACGGCCCAGTATATTGCCATAAAACAGATTGTCAAATGTTTTTACTGTAATTTTATATATTTACATCAAAGGTTTATATGTTATTTCGGGCCGCGCGGACGCAGGGTGATGACCTTGAGCGGTGCGATGTCACGCTGCAGGATGCAATTCTCGGTCACGGCGCGCGCCTGCGCTTCGGCCTGTGCGGCGGCGGCCTCTTGGCGGCGGCGCGAAAGCGCGGCTGTGACAAAGCCGACATCTTCCGCGCTGAGATGCTGGCGGGCGAGCGTTTCTGCCGTTTCGCCTTTTTGATTTGCGATATCGATCGCCGCGCCGGCGGTGATCAGACGGCAGGCCGCCCAGCCGTGTTTGGCGCGGATGGCTTTCATCAATGCGGTATCGCCGGTTGTGGTTTCCTGCGCATCCATTTGCGCGCCTTTGATGACCAGACGTTCGACCGCGCCGCTCATCAGGTTTTCACAGGCAATCATCAGTGGCGTGGTTTTTGACTTGCCCGCCGCATAATCGTAATCGGCGCCATGGTGCAGCAGCAAAGCGGCAGCATCTTCATGCTCGTTTTCCAGCGCATAGAGAAGCGCGTTCATACCGCTGTCATCTGTATCGTTGATATCCTGTTTGCGCGTTTTCACAAAATCGTGAATCGCGGAGAGGTCGCCATCGGCCGCGGCGGTCAGCAGAACGGCGGCACCTGCCGCACGCCTGAAAGCCGCCCGCGCCATCAGGGCAGCCTCTTTCGAATGGTGGGAGAGGGTAAAACCGATACGGCTTTTTGCAGCACGCTGCCGCGTTCTGCCAGCGCGTCGCGCAGGACGGACAGGAAATCATCCGCTTTCTGTTCGCGCAGAATAGCGGCGACCGTATCGCCGTTTGCGCGCGGCAGATCTTCGCGCGCGCCCGCCGCCAGCAGCACGGCAAAGACGGATTTCTGACGGCTTTCGGCGGCGATCATCAGCGGCGTTTCGCCCTTTTGCGACGGGGCGTCAACGGGTGCGCCATGGGCAATCAAAAACCCCGCACAATCGGCATGGCCATAAAGCGCCGCCCAATGCAGCGGCGTCCAGCCTTCGTCATCGCACGCGCGCACTCGGGCGGGCAGATCCGGAAACGACATCATCGACGCCAGATCGCCCTGCGCGATCAGGTTCGAAAATTTTTCATCGATTGTAATTTCCGCATCATCCGAAGACATAGCCGTCAGCTTTCAAGCCGCGACATCATGCGCGGGTTATTGCCCAGTGTTTTGTGCACGGGGCATTTATTGGCGATTTCAAGCAGGCGCGCGCGCTGTTCGGCATCCAGATTACCTTCCAGCGTGATGTCGCGGGTGATGATATCGATGACAGCATTGCCCATGTCATCTTCGCGGTGGTGCGTCATGCGCACGGAAACCTTTTCGAGCGGCCAGCCTTTGCGCTCCGCATACATGCGAATGGTAATGCTGGTACAGCTGCCCAGCGCGGCCAGCAGCAGTTCGCAAGGCGCAGGCCCCTTGTCCTGACCGCCTTTTTCAACGGGCGCGTCAGACAGGAAGACATGCGTTTTGCCCTGCACGCTTTGCACATAGTTGCCATCGCCGCTATCGGCCACGGTGATTTCGGTTAGACCCTCTGCCATGATGAAACCCCTTTCATAGGCGTGAAAAAATAAACCAGTACATCAGCCGCCGTTTTTCGGCGCGGCATTTTTGCGCGGCGCGGCGGACGGCGGATTGTTATCTTGCAGCGGCGTCGCCTCTTTGGGCGCATCGGGTTTTTTGTCTTCGAGCGCATCGTGAAGCTTGTCTTCGGCCGCATGCAGGCCTTCTTTTGCCTTCAGCGCCGCCCAGCGGCCAAAAGTTTTGAGAACGGAAGGTTTTTTATCCGCTGCTGCATCGGCTTTATCCGCTGCCGGTGCGCTATCGGCCGCGGCCTTGGCGTCTTTTTGTGCGGCAGCATCGGCCGCGGCCTTGGCTTCGGCGGCTTTTTTGGCCGCGGCCGCAGCTTGTCTTTCTTCGCGGGCACGTTTGGCCAGCACGGCTTTTTCCTGCCAGGCGCGTTTCAGCTCGTTTGTCTTCATCTCGAGGTATTTGTTTTTGACGATTTCCTGCACATCGTTCATGTAGTCGTTCTTGATCTTTTCAAGCTGCTTTTTGGCAAAGAAACCCGCCGCGCCCGATACCAGCACAGCGGCCGCGCCCACAGCGCCCGCCACAATCAGGCTGGGTGCCATCACGGCGGCGACAACGCCCGCACCTAGCGCCGCCAAACCGCCGAGCGCCAGTGCGCCCGCACGTTTCAGCGAGACGCGAATGCCTTTGTGCGTTTTCACCATGTCTTTGAGCGTGCCCATGATCCATTTATTCGTCGGCAAGAGGGGCGAATGCGGATCCAGATCCGGCAGCATCTTGCGCGCCATCCATGTATCGGGATTAAGCGGCTTTTCGGTTGCCGTGTTTTGCGGCTTCGCGGTGTCAGGCGCAGAGGTGGTCATGGGTGTCCTCTCGTCGGGCGGCGGAATCATCATAAATGTTTGAGTAAAATCAGCGGGCTCAGACTAGCATTTTTTCATAGAGCGGCAAAGGTTTTTGCCGGTGACCGAAACAATAATAGGACACAGGTTTTTGCCCCGCGTAGCCCGCAGGACGTTTAAGGATTCTAGGCGAAGGAAAACAAGCGCTTAGGCTTTTGGCCCTGCGATATTTTTGCGCGGTGCAGCAGGTTCGGCGGCGGTTGCCGGCGTTGTTGGGGCCGTGCCTGCGGCGGGGTCTTTTTGTGCCGCCTTGCCAAAGGCATCATTCGCAGGGGCAGCCACAGGCGTGGCGGCCTCCGGCTCGGGCAAAGGTTCTGCTGCATTCTGCGCCTGCGCCGCAGCGGCCGCCGCAGCCGCGGCCTTGGCACGTTTCTTTTCGCGCATATGTCTGATACCGACGATGCCGAAATAAAGCCCGCTGACACCCGAAACCAGATAGCTGGTCGCCAGCACCGCGCCGCCGACGACAAGCCCGCCCACCGCCACGACCGGCAAAACCAGAATTTGCGTGGCCAGTGTCGCCGCACCAAGCGCCAGCGATAAAACCGCACCGCCGACCGCAAGCCCGCCCAGCAGGTTGTCTTGCTGACCCACGGCCAGTTTACGGCTCATCTTCCATACACGGCTGCCGAGAACGGCTTTGACGGGCTTTGTTTCCAGCAGTTTTTTGATGCTAGGTTTTTCACACTGGCGCTGCAGCCAGTTTGGCCCCTGCACATCCGGCTTGGGCGGCAGCGGCTTTCCTGTGACGTTGGAATATATTTTGCGCAATCGGTACCACGACCGCATACTGCCCGCGGTAATGCCATAGATACCAAGCCCCACAGCGGCGCCGCACACCGCAATGCCCGCCGCCGCCAGCATAAACGGCGCGGCCACGACATAGGATACCGCCAGTGCCGCTGACACCACAATCGCGCTTGCACCGCCTTTTACAGCCAGCGCATGCACCCAGAATTCGTGTTCGTGCAAAAGCTCGCGCGTGAAATTTTTGCCAAAGCGGGCGCGGCTTGCGATGCCGCTGCGTGTGCGCTGCCACCAGCTGGCGGATGCAGGGGTAGACGGTACCGTCGTCGCCACCGCCGCATCGGGCGCGGGGGCACTTTGGGCGACGGCTATGTCGTCTGGTTTGTCTTGCATGTCGGACATTGACTGTAAAAGCTCAAAAAAATGCCGTCAGCCCCGTTTAAAACCGGCGGGACAGGCAGCGCATAAATATATCGGGCAGCGCATGATTCAACATATTACCGCCGAAAGCAAGAATCGATTTACCCCAGCGGCGGTAAAATCCCTGCAATATTCCTAAAATGCGCGCAAAAAATGCGGGGCGGCGTTGTCTGGTAATACCTTGAAAGATAATAACAAAACGCGCCTGACGCTGAAATTTGTCAAAACCGCGGTGCATTCACCAATCATTAACTTTATTTGCATAAAGTCAATGTATACACGAAAACGCTGATGCCCTGAAAACCTACAAGAAACGGCATCAAACCCAAACAAAAGGCGCGATCGTATAAACACCGGGAGGATACAACAATGAGCGACATCAAAGGTTATCTCTACGTCGGCAAGGGCCATGATGACACCGCCAACAACGGCTTGGGCGCGGACGTTGCGCGCTTTGTTATCGTGCACAAAGGCCGCGAGGCAGAGGCCGAGAGCCTTGCCAATGCTTTCCGCAACGTAAATGCCAAAGACCAGCTGCGTGTGCGCACCGGTGTTATCCAGTGGCGCGCCGATCAGGTCGACGAACAAATTGAAAAACTTAAATCACGGCCCGATCTCGCCGATACGCTCGGCCAGTTGACCCGCGCCAAGGCAGATCTCGACGGCGTCAGTGCTGCCGCCAGCAGCGAATTTGGCAGAAAAGCCGCCAAGTCCGTCAAGCCGCCCGCGCCGGTACGCCAGCCGCGACCGGCCGGACTGCACGCCTAGGATATTTTTATATCGGTACTTTCTATGATGGGGACTCGTCCGCCGGGACGTAAATATCGGGTTTCGTGTCCTCCCGGACATGATGGGGAAAACTAAAGAGCCGTCCGAAAGGGCGGCTCTTTTTTTATCTTCTTTTGAATATTCGTATGAACGGTTTTATCGGGCGGCTTTGGCTGTGCGGATTTGGCCGAGCAAATGAAACGCGCCGAGCAGCACCCCGCCGCCCAGCAGCGCCAGCAACAGCGGCCAGAGCGCATCAAGCCAGAGGCCGCCATCAATCATCGCAGATTCTGCCGGTGCATCGGGCAGGTAAATCACATTTACGATATCACCCACGCGCCCGCGCGGGGAACTGGTGGCCACTTTGGCGGCGAAAACATGATGATCGCCGCGCGCATCAGTGAAGCCGATTTTGGCGCGGTACATCGTCTTGTGATCGCTGCCTTGTCTGGCATCAAAACGTTCAATAACGCCCTGCGCCTGTTGGCCATAGAGCGTCAGATCGCGCAGCTGCGTGCCCATATGCCACGCGAATCCCAGCGCCCCCAGGCCGAATAAAAAAGCCAGCGGCGTGCCCACGCGCAGACTTTTTTCGGTGTCCGCCTGCATGCGCCGCCCGGCGGGCGTTTGCAAATAGGCCTCGATGGTGGTGAGCTCGGCGGCCAGAAACCGCCCGCTGCGGCGTTTGCGGATTTGCGCGCGAAAGCCCTGTTTGTCCGGCCGCCCGTCTTTGGGCAGCAGCGTTTTTTTCAGCCGCTGTGCCGCCACCAGCAAAAATATCGCCGCAGAAACCCATGTCGCCGGTGTAAACGGAAAAGAAAAAATGCCATGCGCCAATAAAACCAGCCCCGGCACAAGAAACACCAGACCGATAAAAATCGCAGCGCGCAAATCACTGCGGATACCCTGCGGATCGCTTTCGAAAACATAGAGCATGACTTCGCGCCCCGTTTCCTTGCCTTTGATAAATCCTGATCCGGTATCCGATACTTCTTCAAAGGTATCGCCGTTCGGCATCATGTATTTATAAACCGGGTAAAACATTTTGCCGTCGCGGCGCACACCGGTGATGACGGCTGGTACACGCCGCGCATATAAATACGTATGCAGCGTGTGCAGCAAAATTGCCCCGCCGATCAGCGCACAAAGCCCCCCGCCCAGCAAAAAACCCGCCTGCTGGAATGCCATCATGATATCAAACGTCATATCGAACATCGGGTGTTGTCTCCTGCGGGTGTGCGCTGCCCTTTTTGCGCGGCATCTTTCAACAGACGGCGCGCGGTGCTATGATGACACAAAATACACCACCGCGCGAAAAAAGGACAAGCCATGACCGAAGCCGCCCCCCAAAAAACCGCCACCCCAAAAACATATGACCCCAACAATATCTTTGCCCGCATCCTGCGCGCGGAAATTCCGTGCAACAAGGTTTTTGAAGACGATCACGTTCTTGCTTTCCGCGATATTCAGCCGCAGGCGCCGGTGCATGTGCTGGTCATCCCCAAAGGCGCCTATGTCGATATGGACGATTTCACCGCACGCGCCAGCACCGACGAAATCGCCGCCCTGTTCCGTGCGCTGGGGCAGATTGCACGCAGCGAAGGCTTGGCCGAAGCGGGCTATCGCGTCCTGTCCAACTGCGGGCTGAACGGCGGGCAGGAAGTGCCGCATTTGCATCTGCATTTGGTCGGCGGCCGCGCCCTTGGCCGCATGCTGGCCGCGAATTAAAACGCAAAGACTGCGGCACCCAAGTTAAACCCCTGTTTTTATATTCATTTTAAAATGCGGCGGCGCAAGATAACAAAGTATCACTGCGCCGTATGCAACCTTGTCAAAAATTGCCGGTCTGGTAGACTGCGACGGAATCAAAGCCTTGGTTTCAGACAACAACACGCAGCAGCGCAAAACAGCGGCGCCGCGTCAGGCAAGGATGCATGGCAGACAAACGCCGATTGCAGGATCAATTCAAACGCGCCGCGCGAAAAACGCTGCTGGTATCGGCGATGGGTATTGCCGCGCTGGCCGGATGCAGCGGCACGCCTGTGCGTCAGGACACGCCGGGTGACGCCGACCTGCACAGACCCGTCGCTGCGGTCACCCCGTCCAAAAATGCCGAAGGCCGCAAACTGAGTGCCGAAACCGAAGCGATTTTCCGCCGCAATATGCCCACCCCCGTGAACGACCGTCTGCCCGAGCAACAAAGGATCAACGCCTATCTGGATCAGCTCTGCTTCACGACCGCAAGCGCGCCCAAAGAAGAACAGCGCGCCATGCGCCGCGCGCTGGAAGATCTGGCGAAATTGCCGCTGACCGGCCGGCCGCTGGTCGAAATGGCCGCGCGCGAAAATATCCAGTTCTGCAATATCCAGCATCTGCCTGCAGGCATGGGCGCACAATACGTGCCGCCGGTCGGTGCTGTACTGGTGCCCGGCAACATGCCGCCGGAGCCGATGATTTTGCGCATCGCACATGAAATTTTACATGCGGCGCAGGATAAAAACGGCTTACTGTCTTATCAGTACGATTGGGACATTCACAGCCGGCTGGCACGCAACCTGTCGATCGAAGCCGCCGCGCTGAGTTTCGAGCTGATGGTCGCTTTTGAAATGAAACAGCAGGGCGATGCCAAACTGTGGGATCATATGCGCACCCGATATGCGCAGCAAAGCTCTTATGGCGATGCGCGGCTTTATACACTGACCGAAGAAACATGGGCGCAATCAAAAGCCGAAGGCAAAACCGATGACGCCGCGCTGCGCGATGTCGGCAAGGCTTTGTGGACGCGTATGTTCGATAACCCCGGCTGGCTGGATTTTTATCTGAATTTCGAACTGGCGACCTATATACGTGACGTCACCAGCGGCGCACTGGATGGCCAGCGCACCCTGCGCAGCGGCGGCTATAGCCAGAGCAAGACCGACAGCGCCGGAAAAATCGGCAGCGGCGAAAGTTTTACCCGCGGGGCGCGTGTGCCGCCGCTTGAAAAACTGCTGGCCGGCAACGACAAGATGCGTCAGGCCTATGCCGCGGTTGATCTGGAACGGCACCGCCGGTCACTGGGCGCGGATCATCCGCAAACGCAGGCCTTACGCCGCGCGGCAGTCGCTGACAATAACCCTTATTTGGCTGTTGATTTCGAAGCGGCGCTGAAGCTGATGCAGCAAAACGCTTTTCCGGATGCGGAGGGGAAAAAGAAATTCGCCTATCTGCATGAATATATGGATGCCGCGCTGAAACCCGCACGCGCCGCGGTTGCGGAGATCGTGCCCGGCGCCAAAGAAAAACCCGCCGAAGAGCAAAAACCCGAAGCCCTGCCGGAGCCCGAAGGCGATGCCGATACCCCCCGCCCCGTGCCGCCGCGCGACACGCTGGCACAGACAAAACCCGCCGCGCAAAGATTGCCGCGCGCCGGATAATCAAAAAGAAATCAAAAGACGTTAGACGCGATCAGGGGTGAAAGCCGCCGAATTTGCGCGCGGGCGCATCGCGTTTGATGTCCGGCGGTGCACCAAAACGCGCGACCACATCGGCAGCGGCATCGGTGATGCTGCGCTCTGCGCTGGCACCTGCGGGCAGGGACTGCCCCGCCATTTCGCGCCCATGCCAGTTGAGCGCGGGGATGTGGATCGCTTCCATGCCGTTTTTACGCGCAGGGATAATATCCGATTTCAGGCTGTCGCCGATCATGACGGCGTCTTCGCCCTTCAGTCCGGCCTTGGCCAGCGCCGCTGCATAAACCTGCGGGTTTTTATCTTCGACAACAAAAACATCGCGGAACATGTGTTTGAACGGCAGCGCGGCGACACGGTTTTTCTGCACATCCAGATCACCGACGGTGATGAGATAAAGATCAAGCCCCGCATCGGCCATGGCGCGCAGGGCGTCCTGTGCGCCCGGTTTGATTTTTGCTTCGGTGCGATAGACGTTATAGGCCATGTCGCGCGCATGCGCGATTTCACCGGCATCGGCATCGGGCAGGTATTCTTTGAGGACATCTTCATAGGCCTGCGGCAACAGTTCCTTGCCGTAGCCGTAGTTGTCAAAAATTTCGATCTGGCGGGCGCGCAGGCGTTCAATGACGTCTTCGGATTTTTCGTGCACGCCGGAGCCGAGTATAAAGTCCGCGAAACGGTTTTCGGCGTCGATGTAGATTTGCTGGGTTTCGATCAGCGTATTGTCCATGTCGAGAAAAACGGCTTTGACCACGCGCGGTGACTCCTGCTTTACGGGTTGGGGCATCGATGTTGTATGCGCCGAGTCTATCGTTTTTTTCGCCGCAGGCAAGAGGCACTGACACTGTATAGATCGAGCGATTACAGATACTTAATTTTGCTGCATTGCCATATTGTTGCCATAAACGCGCAAAAGGTCTAGTCTGGCAGGCAGAAAAGATTGGCACAGATCCGCCAAAACCCCAAAGCCGGATAAGACGATGAGCTGGATGAAACATAGCCGCCGCGGCCGCCCCTCTCCCCCGCGTGAGCCGGAAAACGGCATCGTCATCGCCATTTCAAACGGCGATCGCGGATGGCTGGCCGCGCTGCTGCAGGCGGGCGCAGATACCAATGCACCACACCGCGGCACCTTGCCGCTGCATCTGGCAGCGCGGCGCGGTGAATTTGATATTGTCGATATGCTCATCGCCCGCGGCGCAAAAATTGACGGCCGCGATGATGCGGGACGCACGGCGCTGATGATTGCCGCCGCCACAGGCAGCGCCGCCGAAATCACAGCCCTGATCCAGCGCGGCGCAGCTATCGACGCCGCCGACAAAGAAGGCAATACCGCCGCACATCATGCCGCGCGGGCGCTGCGTTTCGATCATCTGGCGCGGCTGGTGCAGGCGGGCGCGGATACTGCCGCCGCCAATCACGCCGGTGAAACGCCGCGCAGCCTGTGCGCTGCCGAAGGGGGCCATGCCGTATCTGTATTGGAACAGGCCGCAAAAGACCGCGCCAAAATCATCGCTGCCCAAAACGCCACGCTGCAGCAGTCCATCACCTTGATGCCGCCGCTAAGGTTCAAGCCGCGCACGGCAGGGCCGCGCTAGGCCAGCGCTTTTAAAAAACAATCATGCATGTAAAAAACGGCCGATGCCGCAGGCGTTATCAACCGCCGAGGGTTTCGCGCGCAGCCCTGCAGGTATTGTGATTTGCAGCATCCTTTGCCGGGGCCGCATGGCAATTTTGTTTTTTTTGCGCCTGCCATGCCGCGAAGCTGACGACCGGATGTTCGTCACCGAAACGCAGCGCCTGCATTTCAAGCCAGACACGCAGATAGGGATTGGCCGGCGACGGGTCGATTTTATAAATCGGATAAACGCCGTCCAGCTTCAGGTCTGCCAGAAAGGGCAATTGTTCTTCAAGGCAGGCTTTGACGGTTTCGATATTCGCCTGCGTTTGCGCGGCGGTGGCATCGCAGTCCATGACGAAAGCAACAAGGCGGTGCAGCGCCGCGGAGCCTTCCTGCGCGAGCATCAAACCGCTCGAGAGCGAGATAATATCATTGAGGTGAAAGTATTTAGAGACCAGACCGCTATCGGCAGACATGTTGCCTTGCAGCATGTCTTGTTCGTTTTGCAGCGCGGCGGCGCCGTCGGCCGCTTCATAAGAATCATACGTCATGGTACACACCCATCTATCAGCCCTTGGGGCCTGTTGCGGCGGCAGAAATGTGACGCCGTTTAGATCATTTAGGTACATGATTTAAAACATCTTTTGGCGCAAAGGTCGCCTGAAATATTTTCATCGTCGCAAAATACTGCGCCCGTGTTTTTATTATGTCAACATTTTTGTCGCACTGCGGAAAAAAGCAAAAAAGATCAATGCCCTGCCGCAACGCTGCGGCGGGGACTATGCATCGTCATTGTCACCGAGTCGCTTAGCGGCGGGGGCCGCCGTCACGTTTTTGGGAGAGGTTGCCGTCTTTCGGGTCTTCGTTTGCCGGCGGCGGCGCGTCATTTTTGGGCACCGGCGCAGCCGGTTTGGCGAAATCACGCGCCGAAGGCAGACGCAGCACCTTGCCGCGCGCTTTGTCGAGCGTGCCTGCGTCCTTGTCTTTCGCCGCACTGCCGCGCGGACGCATCAATTCGGGATTGAGCGGCAATTGTTTTTGATACTGCCCGCCCGCCACGATCAGACGCTGCACGATGGTGCTGTCGCGATCGCCCTTTTCTGCCAGACGGTCGAGCACCGTCCAGCCGCGGTCATCCGTCAGATCCGGGTTGGCGCCGCGGTCGAGCAGCAGGTCGAGAATATCCATGTTCTTTTTTTCAATCGCCAGATGCAGCGGCGATGCGCCCTTGGCATCGGCAATATCCGGGCTTGCGCCGCGCGCCAGCAAATATTCGACAAGATCAATTTTGCCCGTCGCGGTGGCGAAGTGCATCAGCGTGCGTCCCGCGCGGTCACGCGCATCCGGGTCGGCACCGCGGATCAGCATGATGCGCGCCGCGCTTTCAAGACTGCCCGATTGCATCGTCCAGTGGCGGCCATGCACGCAATCACACAGTTCGCCCAGCGGGGTGATGCCAGCATTGTTTTTTTCAGCCAGCAGTTCCGGCGCGCGGTCGAGCACGCGGGCAATCATAAACACGCTTTGCGTGCGCGCCAGCACGTGCAGGACGTTATTGCCGTTATTGTCTTTTTGTGTCAGATCGGCGCGGTCAAGCACGGACGCAAAGGCATCGGCTTTTTCCAGCCGCGCGGCAAGATGTAAAAGATTTTCGCCCTTGTCATTGACGGCGCAAACATCTGCGGCGGCGGCCAGCATATGCTGCAACACCTGCGGGTATCGCTGCAGGCGTTCATCGTCAATCATATACATGTAAGGCGATTTACCGTCTTCGTCGCGCAGGTTGGGGTCTGCTTTGTTGCGCAGCAGACGCTCCACCATCAGCGGTTTGTCGAGGAAAAGATGCAGCGGCGTCTTGCCGTCTTCGTCGCGGGCATTCGGATCGGCACCGCCGCTGACCAGAAGGTCGATCAAGGCAGGGCGCGCCGTACCCAGTTTGTGCAGCGGACGGCGGCCGTCTTCGTCGGCGATATTCGGATCCGCGCCCAGTTTCAGCAGCATCTGTACAAAATTATCCTGGCTTTGCGCGGCGGCGTGATGCAGCGGGGTGCGGCCCTGCGCGTCTTTGAGATCGATATCGGCGCCGGCCTGTATCAGCGCAACGGCAATGCCGTGGCGGTCTTTGTCGAGGGCAAGGTGCAGGGGCGGAAACAACATCGCGCCGCGAAAGTTCACATCGGCACCGGATTTGATCAGCGAGACAACACGGGCCAGATCGTTATTCGCCACCGCGCGCTGCAGGCGCGTGAATCCGTTTTCGTCGACCTTGTTGGGGTCGCCCTTGAAAAAACCGGCCATGGCGTTAAAGAAATTCTTCAATTCGGCGCGTCCCGTGTCCGGCCAGCCATGCCCCAAGCGGACAAGACCGGCAGATGATGCAAAATTGCTTACGGAGAAAAAAATTAGCATGATGTGGAAAGCGAGTCTATGCCGCTTCGTAACCCTGCATTAAAAAACAGCGGCAAAACGCAACTTTATTACAATTAACGCCGTTCAGTTAAAACATGCAAAGCATGTCTATTGCCAGAACATTGTTATTAAATGATTTTTTTGACTTGCACAGGGACGGAGCCGCCTGACAGTATATAATAAGTATCTCCGGCATGGCCGCCATGCCGCGCCAAATACAGAAAATACCGCGCAGATGCTCAAAAAACAGCGCCCGCGCCCCTTTTGATGTCAGGTTTTATGTCCCCGCTTGTCGCCCGCCGCACGCCCCTGCGCCGCCCTGCCGCTGCCTTTGCCGCCGCACTGCTGCTGGCCGTCTGTCTGCTGCTGCCTGTACACATATCCCGCGCGCAACCCCATGATGCGCCGCCGGCGCTGGCCGATACCTCTGCCGCCGCACAAACGCCTGCCGCACCCGCGGCTATGGATGACGAAGCGCAGCGCATCTACCGCAAATACGGCGATGCGCTTTATCAGATACAGGTGATTGATCTGGTCACTGAAAAGAAAACCGCCATCGGCTCCGGCTTTCAATTCACCAAAGACGGTATGATTGCCACCAATTACCATGTCGTCGCCGATGCGATCCAGCGGCCCGAAGCCAACCGGCTGGAATTCGTCCATGACCATTTTGGCACGGGGCGGCTGAAAATTCTGACCGCCGATGTGCGTTATGATCTGGCCATCTTGCAGCTGGAAACGCCGCATGCCGCCTATGTCGAGCTGGGAAAATCCGACCTGCCCAAGGGCACGCGTCTTTTTTCACTGGGCAACCCGCATGACATCGGCTTTACGATTGTCGAAGGCACCTACAACGGCGTTTCGCGCGACAGCTTTATCGACAAAATCCATTTTTCCGGCGCGGTCAATCCGGGCATGAGCGGCGGGCCGGTGCTGGGGCATGATGGCCGCGTTGCCGGTATCAACGTCATGACCGCGGGCAACCAGATCGGATTTCTGGTGCCGGTGGAGCCGCTGCGCGATATGGTCGCCGCCCTCAAAGACGCCGGTGCGACGGCGCCCGATTTTACCGCAACCGCCAAAGAGCGCATCGGCGCGCAGCTGATCGAGGCGCAGGCAAAAGCCCTTGCGCGCATGCAGGTCGGCAACTGGAACAACGTGCCGTTTGGCCGCATGATGGTGCCCGGGCGCATTGATACCGCTTTTAAATGCTGGGCCAGCCAGCGCCATACCGATAAAAGCCCCTATACCCATCACCGCACCAGCTGTTCGACCGAAGACAGTATTTATCTGGACGACGGGTTCACGACCGGCAGCTTTAGCTATAGCTACGAGCTGCTGCGCGCGCGCAAGGGGTTTGGCAGTTTGCGGTTTTATAATATCTATCAGCAGCTCTATGCCAATCCTTCGGATGCGTTTTTTTCCATGAACGCGCGCGAAAAAGACGTCTCCAATTTTGATTGCGACACCCGTTTTGTCGTCATGGACGGCCAGCGCTGGAAAGCTTCTTTTTGCACGCGGCATTACAAAGAATACGCCGGACTGCATGACATGCTGCTGTATATGGCGCAGCTGGGACAGAGCCGCGAGGGTCTGGTGATCACCCTCGGCGCACAGGGCGTCACCAAAGACGGCGGACTTTCGCTGATACAGCGTTTTATGTCGGCCATGACGCCCCAGCCGATTGCCGCCGAAGAACCGCCGCCATCCCTCACCGCCGCCGATGCACCGGAACAGGCCGCCCATAAAGACAGCGCGGGGGCAGCGCCATGACCAAACTCGTCATTCGCATCGGCGATCATGACGGCGACGATGCCGTTGTCTATCACCGGCCGGCGCATTTTCCGATCACGCTGGGGCGCGGTTTTGGCAACGACATTATTTTGCCCGATCCGCACGCATCGGCACACCATGCCGAAATTCTGCATGATGGCACGGACTGGATTTTGCGCGATCTGGGCAGCGAAAACGGCATCCTTCTGCACGGCACGGCGCTGCGGGGGGCACAGACGCGCCTGACATCCGGCGACGAATTTATGCTGGGGCGCACGCCCGTTGCGGTTTTCGATCCGCAGCATCCGGTACCCGCCGCAGAAAAGCTGGAACAGACACATCCGTTTATCGCGCATATCACAGGCGGTGTTTTGCCGTGGCTGTATTTTACGCTGGCGATTGCGGCGATATGCCTGATGGACTATCTGGATTTCTGGACCGAAAATGCGGCAGCGCAAGTGGCCAAAACAGCGGGCGGCATTGCGCTGGGCATTTTGATCTGGGCCCTGCCGTGGTCGGTTGCGGGCAGGTTGATCCGCCACCGTTCTGCGTTTCGCGCGCATGTGGCGATGGTCAGCCTGTGCCTTTTGGCGGCGACGCTGCTCTGGCCGCTGCAGGATATGCTGAATTTTTTGACGTCTGAAAATCTTTTTGCCGCGGCCTGCGAATATATACTGAACGGCGTACTGATCGCGGGGCTGATCTATGGCAGCCTGGCGCTGGCCACGCATATGACTGCGCGCCGGCGGGCGCTGGCGGCGGGGTTTTTTACCCTTGGCGTTATGGGCTCGCTGCTGGCGCTGGGCTATCTGGGCGGCGATACTTTTGATCCGCGGCCGCAATATGCATCGGGGCTGGAGCCGTATTTCCACAGCCTGCCACCGGCGGACGGCATCGATGATTTCCTCGCACGGGCACGGCAGCTCACCGAAGACAATTCCAAGCCTTTGAATTAAAAAAGAATTTCAGCGCAGGCGCGACGCCGTGCCGTCCTTGACTCTTTTTTGATGTTATGGAATATTATACACGCTCAACCCGAAGGCCGAAAAATGGTACAGCCGCCACATCCCTGGCCCCAGCCGCCACCGCGCAATCACATGCACTTCAACCCCGAAGGCATGCAGGCCGTCTATCTGCCGCATCGCGGGGGGGCAGATCTGTTTTTTTGCCACGGGCTGGAGCCGAAATCACCGCAGGCAAAAATGATGGAAGCTGTCGCGCGCCATGACACGGCGCAGCTGGCCGCACTCATGGCGCAGCACCCGCTGGTGCCGCCCGATTTTCAAAACGCGAATGGCGTCACGCCGCTGATGGTTGCTGCCGCGCGCGGCAATACGGAGGCGCTGCATGTACTGGCCAACCACCCGCTGGTCAGCCTGTCACAGCAAAACCGCGACGGCTGGACAGCACTGCATTACGCCGCCCATTTTGACCAGAGCGATGGCGTGGCCGTGCTTTTGAAACGTCAGGCAGATTTTAAAATCGTCAACAATAGCGGCGAAAGCCCCTTTGCACTTGCGCCAGCAGCAGCGCAGGAGGCTTTCTGGGCGCATAAGCCTTTTGTCTATCATATGAAACGGTCTACGCCGAACCACCCGCGTCTGTCGCCCCCGCCGCCAAAACCGGAAACCGTCACCACGGAAAACAATGAAAAGCCCGCCGCGCCAAAGCCCGCCGCCACAAACAACAAACCCGCCCAGATGTCATTGACGGCGGCTTTTACACGCGCGGCGATGAATGTGGGTCTCAGCACCTCGGCCAGATCGGGGGTTTTCGAGCGCCTCAAAACCGATATCGCCGAAGGCCGCAGCGACACGCTGCCCGATGCCTATGTACGGATGGAAACCGCCGCGGCGGAAGCACAAAAACGCCGTGAGACTATCCATTTCGACTGGGACGGTCTTTTGGCTGTCGCGGCGAGTGCAGGGAATATTCCGGCACTGACCTTTATCGCCAAGAAGCGCGATTACATGGACAGCAAGCCGCTGACGCAGGCGCTGGCGGCCTTGATTGCGACAGGCAAAGACAATCCGCAAACAGCCGAAGCCGCGCAGTGGCTTTTGCGCTGGGGCGCGGATGCAAACGCCACCGCCAAGCTGGCCTATTATCACGGATCCAAACCGGGCACGCTGGCCTATCAGGCCTTTGCCGCGCGCAAGCCGCTGATTTTCGAAGCCATCTGTCTGCAGGCCGGCGTTTTGAAAACATGGCACGTATCGCCCGACCAGCTGAGATGGGAACAGAAAGTTGAAAAAATTCTGGCCGACCAGCTGCACGGCAATGCCGATCCGAATATCCGCCCCGTTCTGGATGCGCGCGGCGAAGCTGTCGCGCTTTTGAAAATGCGCAGCTTGCTGGAACATATGGGACACGAAAAACTGACCGCGCATCTCGAAGACGCGCTGACGCGCGCAGATCTGCGCAAGATGATGACGGTTTACGCAGAGACACGCACCAAACACATCCTGCGCGGTGCCTTCACTGTGCCGCCGGAAATGGGCGCCCGCGCGATGGCCCTTGCGCTGATGCACGGCCGCACCGGTTTTGCCAAACGTCTGGAGGCTGACGGCCATAGTCTGCACAACCTGCGCGGCGGTGCCTATGGCGCTGAAATCACCAGACTGGAGGAAACCGGCAGCGATGCCGTGCGCGCATTTATCCGCAGGCATAAATCCGGCGAGAAAACCGCGCCCGATATTCTTTCAATTGACGACAAATACACCCTGCTGCGCGGCGCGGCGGCGCGGATGCCCGTTTCAGGGCGCGGATACGGCTTCTAGATACGTCGCGGCGGAACAGCTGTAGCCGAAAAAATATTTTCAAATTCCGTAATGCGCCTTATGCCGCAGCTTTCGCGCGGCTGTTTACCTTATCTTGTACGAAACCGCGCGCATGGCCGCGATATCTTGTGGCGGTTAACTCTATCTTAAGCCGTGCAGCCTAGTCTGGTGCAGCGATACCCCGCCCGCGCATTTGCGGCCTGCGATTTTTTAGGTTAGTGTTTTTATGGGGGTGTCGGATCGGGGTAGTCATGCTGCGTCTGAACGACTTGTTTAATACCATTACCGGCAACGGAATCGACAAACGGAACGAGCAGGGCGAAACCAAGCTCTACCGCGCCGCGCGCGAAGGCAATGTCAGCGCGGTCAAGAAACTGCTGCGCGCGGGGGCAGACCCCGATATCGCCGACAGCCACGGGCTGACGCCGCTGCATCAGGCCGCCTATTGGGGCGAAGGCGAGATTGTCAGCCTGCTGCTCAAAGCGGGCGCGGCGCCGAATATCGATAACGGACACGGCTGGACACCTTTGCACAGCGCCGCATTGTCGGGCGGCATGAAAAGCCGCAGCGGGATTATCCGCGACCTTAAAAATGCCGGCGCCAAAGACGATATCAACGATAAACAGGGCTGGACCGCGCGTGATTACATGCAGCTTTGGGAAGAAAACGCACCGGCCGCGCAAAAATTGAAACATGGCACCGGACATGGCGGCGCGCCTGTGCCGGATTCTGAAACATCGCGCCCGCCAGATACGCCGGTGCCGCCGCAAAACGGCGCAAAGCCCTGCGGCCCGCCCGCACCCCGTCACTGATCTCTTTTCCGCGATCCGTTTTCGGCGTTTATTTTCCAGTTTTCCTGTCCGGCAAAATCGGCACGCCCGCGTTCGATTATCGTTGCGCCGCGCGCCGTTTTACCTGAAACTATAAAGATATCGGCAGGATTTCATTAGAGACTGCCTTCACGCCAAGGCTGCCCCGCGCGGGCGAACAAGGAGTTGCGTCACATGGAAAACTGGGTCATCTGGGCCGTTCTGGGTCTTATCGCGCTGTTTCTGGTCGTTCTTTACAACCGGATCGTCGCGCTTGTCCAGCGCCGCAAGAACGCTTTTTCCGATATCGATGTGCAGCTGAAGCTGCGCCACGATCTGGTGCCCAACCTTGTCAACACGGTCAAGGGCTATGCCGCGCATGAAAGCGCGGTTTTCCAGCGCGTGACCGAAGCGCGCGCCACAGCCATGCGCGGCGGTGCCATCACGGACCGCGCGCAGGCCGAAGGCATGCTGGGCGCCGCCATGATGAACCTGATGGCCGTTGCGGAAAACTATCCGCAGCTGAAAGCCGATACCAACTTCCTGCAGCTGCAATCCGAGCTGTCGGACATCGAAAACAAAATCGCCGCTGCGCGCCGTTTCTTCAACAACGCGACCAGCGAATACAACACCGTCATCACGCAGTTTCCTGCCGTGCTGGTGGCGCGTATTTTCAACTTTAAACAAGAAGCCTTCTTTGAGCTGAACGCCGAAGAAAAAACAGCCGTCAACACAGCACCGAACGTCAGCTTCGGCAGCTAAGACCGGTGTAATCGGTACGGGGGCGATAAAGGCGTGACATGATCCTCCGCTCTGCGGGTCTTGCGACCCATATCATGAATAACCACATCAAGTCCGTGATTCTTCTCATGGGCTTTCCTTTCCTGCTGCTTTTGATGACGGCCACGTTTTTTATGACCATGAGCGCGCTGCAGCAGGGCAGCGGCAGCTATCACAATGCCGCCGGCAAAGTCGCAAAAACAGAATGGCGCACGTTTGAAAACAAGCCGGGCGGCTATAGTTTTGTTGGCGATGCCGCCGATAACCGGCGCCGCACCGCCGCACAGCCCGCACCGCCTTATAATTCACCCGGCACCGTCAACTGGAATCTTGCCCTGCGCGATGGCGCACGCGGGATGATGGATTACAGCCCCATCGCGATTGGCATCACGGCGATATGGTTTACGATTGCGTGGTTTTTTCACGGGTCGATGATCAGCGCCGCTGCCGGTGCGCAGCCGGTCACGCGCCAGCAGATGCCGAAGATCTACAATATGCTGGAAAACCTGTGTATTTCGCGCGGCATCCCGATGCCGAAATTCGAAGTGGTCGACAGCCCGGCGCTGAATGCCTTTGCCGCCGGCATCAACGAAAAAACCTATAAAATCGTCCTGACCCGCGGCATCATCGAAAAGCTGCAGGACGACGAGCTGGAAGCCGTCATCGCCCATGAACTGGCGCATATTCTCAACCGCGATGTGCGGCTTTTGATTATCTCGGTCATCTTTGTCGGTATGATCAGCTTTTTTGCCGAAATGGCTTTTCGCTCCCTGCGCTATGGCGCGCGCCCTGCATTTTACAGCCGCGGCAATAGCCGCGAAAGCGGTGGTGCTGCGCTGATCTTGCTGGTTGCGGCGGTTATTCTGGGCATTGGATATCTTTTTGCGCTGGTCATTCGTTTTGCGCTGTCACGCAAGCGGGAATTTCTGGCCGATGCCGGCGCGGTCGAACTGACCCGCAACCCCGAAGCCATGATGCGCGCGCTGATGCGCATTTCGGGACAAGACAAAGTGCGCGGCATGCCCGACGAGGTGCAGCAGATGTGCATCGAAAACAGTACACGGTTTCTGGGCATGTTCAGCACGCACCCGCCGATCCCCAAACGGATCGAGGCGATTGCCAAGATGACCAATACACCCGTGCCCGAATTGCCCGTCAGCCTGCGCCGCGCCCCCAGCCAACCCTGGAGCGGCGGCAAACCGCCCGAAGCACGCGCCCCCCTGCCGCCGGGCAGGATTTTCCCGCAGGCTCCTAGCAGCGGGTTTGACGCCCCCACGCCGCCGGATACAACCAGCTCCAATAACCCCTGGGCCAACGGCCGCAAATAAAATTTCATTCATTTTCAGGGGCTTGGAATCAGCAAACGGCTTTTAGAGGTTGCCCTTGCGTCTTCATTTTCATATAATGTAATCACCTGATTTCAACCGGCCTGCCAGAGCGAGAGATATGAGCGATTCTCCCCTGCCCCCCAGACAAAAACCTTCCAAAGCCGAGGGGCAGATTCTTGTGGGCAAAATCAAGGTCGCCCTGATGGACGATCTGGCCGCCGGCGATTTTGACCGATCCCGCGCGCGGCTGCGGTTGGGGGATCCGGCCCTCGCCCGTGCAGCCATCATGCAGCTGGGCGCGCCTTATCTGGAAGCTGTCAAAAAATGCCCGCGCGCCAAACTGGACAGTCGCCGCGGCAGCGAAGCCATCAAAGGTTTTATCAACGAAGAACTGCGCCCGCTGGTCACGCAGCAGGCGCAGCGTCTGGTTTATACCAAGCCTGACAAAAAGCCTTCGTTTATGCGCGCTTTGGTGCGCGGGGCGGCAACGGTGGCGCTGGCTATCGGCCTTGCGGCGCCGATGGTTATTTATCATACTGACCCCGTGCGTAGCGAGCCGGTGATGATGGACGTCGTGCAGTCCGATATTTCGCAGCTGCGCAGCGAATTTTCGCGCACATCGCTGGGCCGCGATATGCTGGCCCTGGCAGCGGCGCATAATATCAGCATCCAATACGATAACGCGCTGATCGAAAGCACCGCCGCCGGCACCTATAACGCCGGCAACAAACAAGTGCGTATGGACCCGTCGCAGCCGATGCCGGAGCAGGTGATGTATCTGGCGCATGAATTGCGCCACGCCTGGCAGGATATGGTGCTGGGCTATGGCGAAATGGAAAACCGCCTGCTGACACCGCAGCAGCAATGGACACTGCGCCGCTATCTGGAGGCGGATGCTTTTGCTTTCAGTGCCTATTTTATGGCCGAACGCATGATGGAACTGCCCGATGCCCCCCTGCCGGGCGGTAATCGTGAAATGGTATCAGCACGCCGGCTGGTTGCCGAATTTGCCAGCGAAGACGGCCTGACGCACGATGAATATCGCCGTTTTGCATTGGAGCGGATGTTTACCTTCCTCGGCAATTACGACGAAACCCATCTGCGCATTGCCACGCAAAAGAACCAGCCGCTTGAAAACGATATTAAGTTTGCGCAGGACCTGATGCAGCGCGGCGATCTGGAGAGCGCGCATCAGAGCATGCAAAGCCTTGCCAGTCTTATGCAGGGCACGCCCTCGGCCGAGGCCTTTAGCGATTACTTGCGCAGACTTGGCGGCATATCGCTTTCACCCGAAGCGCAAACCTCCCTGCAAGCGCCTGTTGCTGCCGCACTCAGTGCCGCCAGTGTGCTGAGCGCTGAAACGGCGGCGATTACCAATACCGTACTGCCCGACAAACCCGATAGCGCGAGCCGCAAAGCCGATGTCGCCGCACGGCTGGCGGCGGCGGAAAACCTGCATCAGGGATTCCGCGTGCTGGCAGAGCATCTGACGCATTACGCGCAGCTGGAGTTGGAACTGGCACGGCTGGAAGGCAGACCCACAAGCGCCAGCCGTTTTTATCCAATCGTCAACGACGGCACGCCTGCGCCCCAAGGCAATAACAGCCCGCCGCGCCAAGGCCGGCATGAGCCTGCACATCACCATACGCACGGCCACGGACATGATTGCGAAGTGCATGCCCCGCGCCAGGACAGCACGCCCGACCCGCGCCCGCCGCGCCTGCGCTGATTTTAGCCGCTTTACTTTTTTTGCATCTGTCCCCATGCTGAACAGCGGGGGGGAGACATCCGCATGAAAATGTTCCTGATCAGCCTTGTCATTGCCAGCGTGCTGTGCCTGCCGCAAATGCTGGGCTATATGGCGTCGGAAGAACGGTTGTCGAGATGGCTGCTGATCCCCGCGGACGGACTGACGTATATGATGCTGCTGTTCCATGAAATCGGCCATATGATCGGCTGGTGGCTTTTTGGTTATCCGTCCGTGCCGACGTTCAATTTCACCTATGGCGGCGGCACGACATATTCATTTTCGCAATCGTGGCTGGTGCTGGGTATTGTCTGGATCGCGGCGGGGGGGCTGGGTATATGGCTGTGGCAGCATAGGGCCTATCGGGAGCTGGGTTTTCTGGGCGGCGTGGTCTTGCTGCACGGGATATTATTGCTCTCCGGCGGTGATAAAATTCTGCCGATTGCGACAGGGCATATTGCCGAAGTGGGCGTTGGCGCCTTTTGTCTTTTGCGCGCCTTTCTGGGCACAACCAACCGCGCACGCGGCGCGGTGGAGCGTTGGCTGAACATGGTCTTCGGCTGCTTTACGATGGTGCATAACATCGCGCTGACGGGTTTGCTGATGTTTCACGATATCGGCCGCATGGTTTACGCCGCGCAAAAAGGCGGCCACCTGCAAGGAGATATTGACCGCGTTGCACTGGGCCTCGGCGTGCCGATGCCGGTGATCGCTTTTTCGCTGATGCTGCTGACAATCGTTGTTTTTGCCTTCACCGTTTTCTACGGGTTGCGTCACGCGCCGCATGATCTGGACAAACGGCCTTTGTAACTTCTAGCCCGCGGACGTCCCCCCAGGGGCTTCGGCATTGCGGCGTTTTAGCTTGGTGGCGATGGGCTGAACCGAAATATCACCCTCCAGCGCGGCGGCTTCGGCGGCTTTTTTACGGGCGACAGCGTCAAAGGCGCTGCCGATTTTCTGTTCCATCGCTTCGAGCAGCGAAATACGCTGGTCTTCGCTCAGCGTATGAACCGCGGCCAGAACTTTTTCCTGCGGCGTCAGGGCTGTGGCTCTTTCCAGCTCTAAAATCACGCGGCGCTGGTTTTGTTTGTCCAGACCGTCAAAATCTTTTTTGATCTGTTCACGCAGCAGGTTTTGGCTTTGCTGTGCAGACAGTACCGCAGCGATCGCAGGCGTTGCGGCCGGCGGCGGCGGGTTTTTAAGGTCTTTGTGATGTTTGATCGCCTTCATCGTGCCGCCGATCAAACCCGGCACAACGCCCGTGACGACCCCGACAATAGCCGCACCGGCGGCAATCGTTGTTGCCAAAACAACCGGCGCGGCCATCACGCCCAGCGTTCCAGCAGCAACGCCAGCCGCGCCCGCGACAAGCACCTGCGCCAGCATACCCGCACCGCCCATCGCGCCCCATACAGGCACGGCACCTGCAATGCCCGCCACCGCGCCACCAATCACCATACCGAGCCCGTTGAGCAGCGGCCAGCCGTCGCCGTGGGCGTCATCCATCAGCTCGCCAAGGACGCGTTTCAGGCGCGGCTGTTCGTAATACCTTGGCGAATATTTTTTTTGATGTTCCGTGGGCGCGCGGAAGCCTTCGTACGCGGCATCCAGATAGAGGGAAATCGATTTGCGCACCGTCCTGCCCACATTGCCCAGCGGCTCTGTCAGTGGGGCGTAATAGGGGTTGGCCCAGATATTTTTGATTTTTTCCAACATCGCTGCCCTCGGCTATTCTTTAAATACCTGAAAGCATTATAGCTTTTATTTCACATAAAATCAAAACCTGCCGCAGGAAAACCCGCATCCGGCGCGGGGATGCGGGTTTAAGGTATTGATTTTATTGCCTTGGCGGCGTGGTCAGGCAAAGGCGTTTTCGGTCACGATTTCATCCAGCGGCAAAAACCCGCCTTTGCCGCGCGCGGGGACGATTCCCTTGCCGATCGCCAGCAGCATGCCCACGGCATGATCGTCCGGCAAATTGACAAGTTTTCCGACAGCATCAATGTCGCAGCCGATCATGGGGCAGCTGTCATAGCCCATATCCTTAGCAGCCAGCATCAAGGTCTGTGCAACCAGCCCGACGGAGCGCATGGCCTCGTCCCGCGCCAGCCATTCCCGGCCGCGATAAAAATCGCCGATCGCTTTGACCAGATAATTGCGCACATCTTCGGGCGCGTTTTGCCAATAGCGTTCGGGCTGTTTTTCCCATGCTTTCAGATCGGCGCAAATGACCAGAAACAGGCTGGCATCCGTCACCTGCGCCTGCCCCCATGCCGCATCGCGCAATTTTTGCCGCTGCGCAGGGTCTGTTACCTTGACGAAACGCCAGTGCTGGATATTGAAAGACGATGGCGATTGCTGCGCCAGTTTAAACAGTTTTTGTTCTTCTGCCGCTGTCATTTTATGGGCGGGGTCAAAAGATTTAACGGCGCGGCGCGCGTGGATAGCGTCTTGGGTGGCGAGATTGGACATGGAAACTCCTGCTGTAAAAAAAATTCTTACCAGACGTATGCTGTAAATTACAAAAATCAACCCCGCCCTTAAAAAAATCCCGGCGATGACAGCCGGGATTTTTTGCGGGAGTCGCTGCTGCGTTTCTGTCTAGGCGGCTTTTTGCGTCAGCGATTTATGGTTGCTGATGATGGTGTCCACAACCGACGGATCGGCCAGCGTCGAGGTATCGCCCAGCTGGTCGAAAGCATCTTCGGCCACCTTGCGCAAAATGCGGCGCATAATTTTGCCCGATCGCGTTTTAGGCAGGCCGGGGGCGAACAAAACCACATCCGGCGTGGCAATAGGGCCGATGACTTTACGCACATGCGCCACGATATCCTTGCGCAGGGCGTCGTCCGCGCTCGCGCCTTCCATCAAAATCACATAGGCATAGATGCCCTGCCCTTTGAGGTCATGCGGATAACCCACCACCGCACTTTCGGCAATCATGTCGTGGCTGTTGAGCGCATCTTCCAGCTCTGCCGTGCCGATGCGGTGGCCGGAGACGTTGATCACGTCATCGACACGCCCCGTGATGCGGTAATAGCCTTTCGCATCGCGGCGGCAGCCGTCGCCGGTGAAATACATGCCTTTGTAGGCCGAAAAATACGTCTGCACAAAACGCGCGTGGTCTTTGTAGACCGTGCGCATCTGCCCCGGCCAGCTGGCGGTCAGCACCAGATTGCCCTCGGCTTCGCCTTCGAGGAATTTTCCGTCGGCATCGACCAGCGCGGGCTGCACGCCAAAGAAAGGCCTGGAGGCATAGGACGGCTTCAATTCATGCGCGCCCGGCAACGGGGTGATGAGGATGCCGCCGGTTTCGGTCTGCCACCATGTATCGACCACGGGGCAGCGTTTGTCGCCGACGGTTTCGTAATACCACAGCCAGGCTTCTTCGTTGATCGGCTCCCCGACCGAACCCAGAATGCGCAAGGAACTGCGGTCGTATTTTTTGACCCAGCTGTCGCCCTCGCGCAAAAGCGCGCGGATAGCAGTGGGGGCGGTATAGAAAATATTGACCTTGTGCCGCTGCACCGTCTCCCAGAAACGGCCGTAGTCGGGATAGGTCGGCACGCCTTCAAAGACAAGCGACGTCGCGCCATTGGCAAGCGGGCCATAGACAATATAGCTATGCCCTGTCACCCAGCCCACATCGGCGGTGCACCAGTACACATCACCTTCGCGGTAATCAAAAACATATTCATGCGTCATCGACGCGTAAACCATATAGCCGCCCGTTGTGTGCAAAACACCTTTGGGCTTGCCGGTGGAGCCTGAAGTATAAAGAATAAACAGCGGGTCTTCCGCATTCATTTCTTCGCAGGGGCAATCGGTGGATTGCGCGCCGCAGATATCGTGATACCAGATATCGCGCGTCTCTTTCATCGGCACATCGCCGCCCGTGCGTTTTAGCACGATGACGGTCGATACATCGGGGCATTCGGCCAGTGCCGCATCGGTATTGGCCTTCAGCGGGACTTTTTTGCCGCCGCGCAGGCCCTCGTCCGCCGTAATCACAACGGTTGAATCGCAATCCAGAATACGGTCACGCAGCGATGTCGGCGAAAACCCGCCAAAAACGACCGAATGCACCGCGCCGATGCGCGCGCAGGCCAGCATGGCATAAACCGCTTCGGGCACCATCGGCATATAGATCGTCACGCGGTCGCCTTTTTTGACGCCGCGCGATTTCAGCGCATTGGCCAGTTTGCAGACTTCGTCTTTCAATTGCGCATAGGTGATGGCAGAACTGTCACCCGCCTGATCGCCTTCGCGCAAAAGCGCGGTCTGGCCGGCGCGCGCGGGCAGGTGGCGGTCAACGCAGTTATAGCAGGCATTCAGCGTGCCGTCGTAAAACCAGCGGATACGCGCGTTATCGGCAAAATCGACGTCTTTCACCTGCGTATAGGGTTTCATCCAGTCGATACGTTTGCCGTGTTCGCGCCAGAAACCTTCGGGGTCTTCGACCGATTGTTTGTACATCGCATCGTATTTTGCGGGCGTGATCTTGGCGCCGCTCATGCTGGCGGGGATCGGAAAATATTCGGGATGCTGGGAAGTGGACACGGGCGGCCTCCTCGTTAATGCTGATAAAACGCTCAGGTTTGAAAAATGCTGCACCAAGAATAGCAAGGCTGCGCGCGAGGTAAAGCCCCGCACCCGCCGTACACTGTATTTATCGGCTGATCAAAAGCCCTGCTGCGCCGCAGAAAAACATAACGCTGAAAGATTAGGCGGTGACGACGGCTAACCTCGCAGCTCAAACCCCGCCCAGCTTGCAGATGATTCTCCATTCCGCTGGCGTGACGGGGGAGACGGAGAGGCGGGACTGGCGCACAAAAGCCATCTCGGCCAGTTTTTCATGCGTCTTGATCGCGGCCAGCGTGACGGGGGTTTTGAAGGGCGCGCCGGCGCTGACTTCGACCATACCGAATTTGCCGGTCTCGTCCGTCGGGTCGGGGTGGTAAAGCTTGGTGATTTTAACCGTGCCGACAATTTCTTTGCCGTCGTTGGAGTGATAAAAAAACGCTTCGTCGCCGATCTTCATCGCCTTCATGTTATTGGCGGCCTGATAGTTGCGCACACCGGTCCAGCCGGTTTTTTTGTCTTTCACCATCTGCTGCCAGCTATAGGCATCGGGTTCTGATTTCATCAGCCAATAGGCCATGGTTAACATCTCCTCAGGGTTTCGGCGGCGGGAAGAATTTTTCGGGGTGCATTTTTTGCAAAATTTCGGGGCGTTCGCGCAGCAGGTCCTGACGGTTCTGCTCGGTCTTTTTGCGCTGCGCATCGATGACCGGATGATCCAGCACGGCCTGCAAAAGCCGCCCTTCGCGTCCCGTCAGCGTATCGAGCATTTCAACCATGATGATATTCGGCGCCGCAATCGGGCGAATATCGAGGAGGAGGTCGAGAATTTCTTTCTCGCCCTTCTCCGGATGCATCAGCGACAAAGCGCCCAGTGCCAGCGCAACACTGCGCGATTTACCGGCATGGCAATGAATAAGCACGGCGCCGTCTTCGTTTTTTTCCAGATGCTGCATGACAAAGGCCAGCCCTGCTTCGACCTGCGCCAGATCGGGGCCCTGATGCACGACTTGTTCTGAATCCCAGAAACTGAGGATCATCTGCGGCACCTGCGCATGCGGCGTTTCGTCGAGACGCGGCGCGGCACCCTTCGCGCCTGGCTGCACGCCCGGATGTTCGATCGACAAAACCGCCACAACCTTTGCGCCGCTGTTGTCATTCGCCGTCGTATCCAGCGTTTTGACCATTTCATCGGCGCGGGTGATGATGATGCGTTTCGGTTTTTCGGTTTTGTCGGTCATGTCAGTCAGCCTCCGTTTTGATGGCGCGCGAGAGCAGGTCGTGGATCATATCCGTAACCTTTGCGCCGTGATGAAGAATATGGTCGATCGCGCCGCAAATCGGCATATCGATGCCCGATGTATGCGCCGCGATGGCAAGGGCACGCGCGGTGGCGACGCCTTCGGCCACAGTGCGGCGGCTGTCCATGATCTCGCCCAGGCTTTGCCCCTGTCCGAGCGCATGGCCGAGCGAGAAATTACGCGACGTCATCGAATTGCAGGTCAGCATTAAATCCCCCACGCCCGACAGGCCGAGGAACGTCTCCGCTTTTGCGCCGCGCGTCAGGCCAAAGCGTCTGATCTCGGCCATGCCGCGGGTCATGACGGCGGCGCGCGCATTCTGGCCGAGGCCCTGCCCTTCGACAATGCCGCAGGCAATGGCAATGACGTTTTTAATCGCACCCGCCACATCAACGCCCGCCACATCCTGCCCCAGATAGGGGCGGAACGTCGGGCTTTTCAGCGCCTGCGCCCAAACCGCCGCCTGCGCAGGCGGCGCGGCGGTGGCAAAGGTCGCGGCTGCGGGCAGGCCGCGGATGACTTCGCTTGCAAACGTCGGACCAGACAGGGCGGCATAAGGGTTATCGGGCAACTCTGCGGCCATAATTTCGCAGGGCAGCGCGCCGGTGGCGATTTCGATACCCTTGGCGGCATTGACGACGGGCACGCCCGCTGTCAGATGCGGTTTCAGCTTGCCGCACATCTCGCGCAGGAATTGCAGCGGCGTGACGGCCAGCACCATATCGGCGCCTTCCAGCGCGGCGGCGATATCGGCGGTGGCGCGCAGATCTTCGTGCAGTTTCAAACCGGGCAGATAGACGGGGTTTTCGTGCCGGGCGTTGATGATATCGGCGAGGCCCGCATCGCGCGCGTATAAAACCGCACTGCCGCCCGCGCGGCGCACAATGTCGCCAAGCGCCGTGCCCCAAGACCCCGCGCCGATGACGGCGATATGTTTGATGGCGGTTTCTGTCATGGCGTCACACCTTTTGCGATTTGGCGGCGACAATACCCGCCGCCGGGTCCAGCGGCCAGCGCGCGCGCACCGGAAAATCAATATCATCTGTCATGCCGCGCAGCAACCGCTCCATCCCCGCCCAGGCGATCATGGCGGCATTATCGGTGCAGAGCTTGAGCGGCGGGGCGATAAAACGCAGGCCTTTTTCTGCCGCGATACCTTCCAGCACGCTGCGCAGGCGTTTGTTTGCCGCAACGCCGCCCGCCACAACCAGCGCGGGCGATGGCGGCGACAGCGCCAGATAATCGATCATTGCATGACGGATACGGTCGGCCAGAATATCGGCAACGGTTTCCTGAAAACTGGCGCAGAGATCGGCGGCATCGGCGCGTGAAACGGCACCCGCCGGAAAGCCGTCAATCATGCGCCGCACGGCGGTCTTGAGGCCGGAGAAAGAAAAATCACAGCCCGGTTTGCCCAGCATCGGGCGCGGCAGCGGATATTTTGCGCGCGCGGCCGCGATGTCTTCGCATGCGGCGGCCAGTTTTTCAATCGCCGGCCCGCCCGGCCAGCCAAGGCCGAGCAGTTTGGCGGTTTTGTCAAAAGCCTCGCCCACCGCATCGTCAATCGTCGTGCCAAGGCGCGTATAGTCGCCGACATCTTTTGCGACCAAAATCTGGCAATGCCCGCCGGAGACAAGCAGCAGCAGATAAGGGAAAGCAACATCATCGTCCGTCAGCCGCACGGTTAGCGCGTGGCCTTCCAGATGGTTGACCGCGATTAGCGGCAGGCCGCGCACCTGCGCAATTGCCTTGGCCGTCATCACACCGACCAGCACGCCGCCAATCAACCCCGGCCCCGCCGTGACGGCAATCGCGGAGAGATCATCGAGCGTCACGCCCGCGTCATGCAGCGCGTCTTCGACCAGATGGTCCATATGTTCCAGATGCGCGCGCGCGGCAACTTCGGGCACAACGCCGCCATAGGCCAGATGCTCGCGCTGGCTGAGCACCTGATGCGCCAGAATACGCCGGTCTTCGCCGACGATGGCGACGGCGGTTTCGTCACAGCTGCTTTCGATGCCCAATATCAGTCGCGGTTTTGTCATGCCCCCCTTATATCAGTCTTCGGCGCGGATTTCACCCGTAAAGAGATGCCATAATGCGTGCAATTGACAGCCCCGCCGCCTTCGCGCAGACTGCGCTGATTGTTTTTATGACGGAGAGATTTTATGACGACAATCGATCAGGCACGCGCCGCCAAAGATAAACTGGAAAAACAGCTGATGGGCCGCTTTAACGGCGCCGCATTGCCCGTGAACAGTGTCGGCCTCAGCCACGATCAGGCCGGCTATTACGTGGCCGTCGGGCTGGAGCGTCAACCGACCGCCGCCGAAGACGCCAAATTACCCAAAAAATGCGATGGCGTGACCGTGAAATACAGCGTCAACGGGCCGATCAACGCGTTTTAAGCTGCCCGCCTTTCGCCGCAGGACAAGGAATAAAAACAGCTGATATCTGTTAAAAATTTCTTGTGAAGCTGTTTGTGTTGTAATAATCACTTTCCGGTAGAAGGAGCCGCTCATGACGCGTAAAAAAATCAGCCTTAATTCTATGGTATCGTTTAATAAAATTTCCGACGCTGGAAACTCCGCAAAAGAAAACCCGGAAGCTTCGGATCATGGCATAAGCCATGACGCGACTGAAAAAAAAGCCCCCCAAAGGCCAAAAAATAACCATGTCGGCAGCTTCGGTGGCATTTTTTTTACAATATAGACCGCTTTGTCCGTTTTTAACGCCGCGGCGCGGATGAAGACGTACCAAGGCTTTGTTTTAATTTGTATATTTAAACATTAATACATCCCTTTCTGCCACGAACTTCGCTCTGAGGTTCAGCCTGTCGCCAAGATCAGGTGATATAGTCGCAGCTTATTGACATATTGCAAAGCGCGCGTTAAGTTCATTCTCATAATAAAAGGTGTGTAAAAAATGGAATTCCCCAAAAACATCGCCGCCGGTACGCGCGGCCAGTTTACCGAAGCTTTCAACAGCATGGCCTATGCACCGCTGGATGCCGCGCGTTTTTATGACGAAGCGCAAAAAGCCGGCTGGCATGAGGCGCGTATTTTCCCGCCCGGCACGGCCTTGATGTTTGATAACAGCAAGACAGATACCCGCATCACGGTTGATACCGATCGTTTCGGCAACGTAAAGCGTTTCCGTCAGGGCTGATTTTTTATATTTATACGGGGACATATAATGCGCAAAACAATCAAACTTAATCCTGTCGTTGCTTTTCAAAGCGCCGCCTCGTCTAACAGCGCCGCGCCAGAAAAGCACTTGCCTGCGCCTCCAAAAGAAGAAAAAGAGCCGGAAACCAAAAATCGTCCGCTCGTTGGCCGCGCAGGGCCGCGCGCTTGGTACTAAAACCGCAGCCAAACGCCCCCGTTTAAAAAACCGGCCCCTGCGCCGGTTTTTTTCTGCGCGGCGGCGCCTTCACATAAGCCGCCGCCCCCATAAAAATGCGCATGTTCCTTGGCTTTCCCGCACAAAAAGCCTAATAAAAAAGGGAGCAGCAAACACAGCAGTATGACGAGAGACATGAAAACAAAGATCAATATCGGTACGCGCGGCAGCCCGCTGGCGCTGGCGCAGGCGGAATTGCTGGCAAGCGCGCTGCGCCGCGCGCATCCGCATCTGGCCGCGCCCGAAGCGATTGAATTCGTCATCATCACCACCACCGGCGACCGCATTCAGGACCGTCCGCTGTCCGAAGTAGGCGGCAAGGGTCTTTTCACCAAAGAAATCGAAGAGGCGCTTTTGGATGGCAGCATCGATGCCGCTGTGCATTCGATGAAAGACATGCCGACCGAACTGCCCGCGGGTCTTGTCATCCCCTGCCTGCTGCCGCGCGAAGATGAGCGCGATGCTTTTTTCAGCCGCGGCGGCGAAACGCTCGACACCTTACCCGCAGGCGCGGTTGTAGGCACTTCAAGCCTGCGGCGTCAGGCGATCATCCTTGCCCGCCGGCCTGATCTGAAAGTCGTGATGTTTCGCGGCAATGTCGGCACACGGTTGCAAAAATTGCAAGACGGCGCGGTTGATGCCACGTTGCTGGCGGTGGCGGGGCTGAACCGGCTTGGCAAAAGCGATCTGATACAAACCGTGCTGCAGCCCGATGTGATGCTGCCCGCCGTGGCGCAAGGCGCCGTCGGAATCGAAATCCGCGAGGAGGATGCGGAGATGGCGGCCTTGCTCGCCCCTGTACATTGCCCTGTGACCGCGCTGCGCGTCTGTGCCGAGCGCGCCTTTCTGGCCGCCATGGACGGGTCTTGCAAAACGCCGCTGGCCGCGCTGATGTCTGTGCCCGACCCCGAAGGACGCGCGCGCTTCGATGCGCTGTCGGCCAACCCCGACGGCACAGACCTGCACAAGGTCAGCTATCTGATGCAGGTGCTGCACGAAGGAGACGCCGAGCGTCTGGGCCGCAAGGCCGCGGCCGATATCCGCGCGCGGCAGGCGGCGGCATAACATAATTCCGCGCCGGACAAAAACGCGCATCTGAACGCCGCAAAGATACCGCGGAGGGGAACAAAAAAACCAGTTAATCCTTAACGGGATGTTCACCGGCGATATATATTATAAAAGACGGCACCGCCGCAGCACCCGTTCAAGGCCGCGCGGCGCCGTAAACAGAAAAAAAGGAAGCATATGCGCTCCATTCTCGTCACACGGCCCGAACCGGCCGGCAGCGAACTGGCCGCCCGATTACGGCGCGAGGGCTTTGAAGCCTATCTGGCACCGCTGAGCCGTTATGTGCCGGTTGCGGCCGATCTGGACATTGCCACCACCTGCCAGGCTTTGGTCTTTACCAGCGCGCAGGGCGTGGCGCAGTTTCCGCCCGCACCGCAATCGCGCGACACCACGGTTTTCGCTGTCGGCGCCGCCACTGCCGAAGCCGCACAGCAAGCCGGATTTGCCCATGTCATCACCGCCGGCGGCGATGTGCGCGATCTGGCGCAGACGCTGATTGCGCGCAAGGCCGAGCTGGCACTGGATGCCATCTTGCATATTTCGGGCGAAGATACGGCCGAGGATCTCGGCCAGCTGCTGATTGACAGCGGCATTGCCACGCACAAGCGCGTCGTCTACCGCACCGAATTTATCACCCAGCTGCCGCCGGAAATTGAACGCGCACTGACCGAGGGGAAGATCGATACCGTTCTCTTGTTCTCGGCCCGCGCGGCGCAGCACTGGCTTAAAATTCTATCGCGCGAAGATTTACGCACCGCCAGCGCCAAGCTGGAAGCCGTCTGCCTGAGCGACCGCGTTGCCGCCGAACTACGCGGCACACCATGGCGCGCCGTCAAGGTCGCCAAAAGCCCGCAGGTAGAGGCCGTGCTCGACATTCTGCGCGGGGCGGATACGGCGCCGCCGCTGCCGATCGCCCTGCCTGCGGACCCTGTCATTGATATTTTTGGCGGTATTCGCCCGCTGGCCAACCGTCTCGGCATCACGGCATCGACGGTGCAGGGATGGAAAAAACGCGGTATCATCCCCGATGCGCGCGTCGAAGCCATTTACACCGCCGCCGAAGAAGACAACATCGACATCAACGCCATGCTGGCCAAAGGACAATACAAGATGACTATGGATGACGCAGGCGGCCGCCACCCCGGTGCACAAGGAAGCGACCGCCGCGGCCCCGACCGCCGCCAGAACCGCCCCGCCTATGACGCGCATGGCAATGTGCGATCTGCCACCTATAGCGGCCCTGACCGCCGCACCGGCGGGGATCGCCGTGCGCATCAGGCGCGGGTGCAGCAGCGCGTGCGTGATGAAAAAATGCGTTTTATCACCCGCACCGTTTTTATGGTTTCGTTTTTTATCGGCGCGCTGGCGCTGGCCGGCACGTTTGTTATGGCGCCGGAATTTTTCTCCTTCGCCGAACGCCGCGACCGCGAAAAGGCCTACGAGCAGCAGCTGAAAGAATACGAAGACCAGATCCGCGAGCTGCAAAAACGCCAGAACGAGCTGCGCCGCCAGCAAGGCGCAGCACCCTTGCCGCTGGACACGGCGCCGGCGCAGCAAACCGCATCGCCCGGCATCGGCCAGCGGATGAACCAGAGCATCCTGCGCGTGCAGGGCGCGGTCGATACCGTAAAAACCACGGTGGGCGGCACGATTGAAGGCGCGCAAAAAACCGTGCAGAAATCCGACACCTATCAAGGGTTTCAGAGCCTGATGCGTATGCTGGCGATGCTGAACAACCTGACCCGCACGCAGGAAGGCACGCAGGAAGCAGACGGCATGATGGGCCGCCTGCGCCAAGTCATGGCGGGCGCACCGAATGACCCCGAAGGGCTCAGCAAAGCCGTCGAGCAGGCGCAAAAAACTGACCCGACGCTGCAAAAAATCATGGGCGGCGTGGCCCCGAAAGATTTGGGCGCCGCGGCCATGCTGCTGACGATGAACGAGCTGCGCGGCAATATCGGCGGCGGGCAGTCGTTTGAAAGCGACCTGAAAATCATCGAAAAATACGCAAGCGACGACCCCGAAATGCAGGCCGCGCTGAAACGCGTGGCGCCCTATGCCCGCAGCGGTGTTCTCAGCCGCCAGCATCTGCAAAAAGATTTTCGCAACATTGCCGCCGATATCGTGATGGCAAAACTGCAGGGCGAAGATGCTTCGGTGCGCGAACGCGTGATGCAGCGTCTGTCCAAATACGCCAAGATGCGCAAAATCGACGACATTCAGGGTGACAGCGTGGATGCCACCGTGGCGCGCGCCGAACTGCTGATCGATCAGGGCGACATCAAGGGCGCCATCCGCGAACTGCAATCGCTGGAAGGTCCGCCGGCCGAAACCGCATCGGCATGGGTGCAGCAGGCCGAAGGTCATGTTGCCGCCGATGATTCATCACAGGTGCTGCTGCAAACCGTGCTGGGCATGCTGGGTAACGGCGGTGGCAGCGGGGTTTTCTCCGGCTTTGCGGGCGGCGGCGGTTTCGGCGGCATCGATCTGAACAGCGCGGTGGGCGATCTGCTGCAACAAATGCCGATGGGTGATATTTTCGGCGGCGAGCTGCCCAACATGGGCGGCCAGACCACCGTACCCTATCTGTCACCCTCGCTGCAGCAGCAGAACCACGGGCTGGGCAATATGCCGCAGCTGGAAATACCGATGCCTTAACCTGTACGCTGTTTTTTTGTTTTGCTGTCTGCGGTTTTGATTTTTTATTTGTTTGTGTCTTTTGAATCCGAAAACAGGGCAAGACCCGCCCCCGCCCCGAAAGGATACCCCCCCATGAACCGGAGCCGAAAAATATGATCCGCGCCCTATGGTTTTTGGCCAGATTGTCTGTGCTTGTTTTTGCGGTCGGCTGGCTGGCCGCGCGGCCGGGCTGGATTACGGTTGACTGGCTTGGCTACCGCATTGAACTGGCCATCGGCTTTGCCGCGGCGGTGCTGGCTGTTTTGTTGCTGGGCGTGATTTTTATCGACCGCCTGTGGCGCGGGTTTGTATCGATGCCCGCCACGCTGCGCCGTTACCGCTATACGGTGCGGCGCGAAAAGGGATACCGTGCGCTGACCTCCGGCCTTGTGTCTGTCGCTGCCGGTGACCCGCAGGGCGCCGAACGGCACGCGAAAAAAGCCGAAGCCTTGATACCCGCAACGCCGCTGACAAAACTTTTGACCGCGCAGACGGCGCTGCTGAACGGCAATGCGCCCAAAGCGCGGCGCGAATTTACCGCGCTGCTCGAAGACGGCGAGGCGGCGTTTTTTGGCCTGCGCGGTCTTTTGACGCAGACGCTGAAAGAAGGCAGCTATGGCGAAGCGCAAACACTGATCCGCAAAGCCGAAGCCTTGCAGCCCAAACGCGTCTGGGTCGTGCGCACCCGTTTTGATATCGAAACCCGCAACAAAAGCTGGCCCGAAGCGCTGGAGGTTTTGAAAAAAGCCGAAAAAATGCGCATCTATGATACGCAAACCGCGCGCCGCCACCGCCAAAGCATTTTGACCGCACAGGCGATGGAAAACGAAAAGCAGGGCTATCTGACCATCGCCGCCAAACAGGCCGCGCGCGCGGCGGGTCTGGATTACGGTTTCGCCCCCGCAAGCCTTTTGCTGGCCGATCTTTATAGCCGGATTGGCAAGAAACGCGCGGCGCTGCGCACGCTGGAAAAAGCATGGAAGACGCAGCCGCACCCCTCATTGGCTGCGCTGTGGATGCGTCTGATGCCGCCCGCGCGCAAAGAACCTTCGGTCTATGACACCGGCCGCGATGCCTATCAATGGGCGCGCAAGCTGGGTGATGTGAACCCGCAGCATAGCCTGAGCCAGCGCATGATCGGCCATGCCGCGCTTGACGCCAGCCTGTGGAAAGAAGCGCGGGAGCGTTTAACCGCCGCCGCCGATTTCCGCGCACTGGCCAAGCTGGAGCGCGCCGAAACCGGCAACGAAGCCAAAGCCCGCGAATGGCTAGAGCGCGCCGAAGATTACCCGCCGGAGCCGCGCTGGATCTGCGGCAGCTGCGGCCATATCGCGGCGGACTGGCGCGTGCTCTGCGGGCATTGTGCCGCTTTTGATGCGCTCGGCTGGGCCGTGCCGCAAGGTGACGCCCATAAACCGCAGCCCGCGCTGGCCTTGCCCGATAACGACATCATCGCGCCGCCTGTGGCGCTTTCTGCCGCAAGATAAAACGCATGAAGACACCGCCGCCGCCAGAAGATGAAAATCCGCTGCCGCGTCAGGGCGCGGGCTGGGCGTCGTTGCTTTTGTCGATTACGGTGGTGATGGGCGGCGGTTTTATTCTGGCGGCGCGCGTGCTGCCGCCGCTGGTCGGCTTTGACATGGACAAACAAGTCGCAGGCATTGGCGAAGTCGCCGTGATGGGGGTTGTGTTTTGCGTTTTGCTTGTTTTCCTCATGTATTTGTCTGTGATTGTCTGGTTGATTGTGGCGCGGCTGTTTGTGCCGCGCGAAACGATGTATGCGATTATGATCTATGGCCCGACATCGCGCTTTGATCATTGGCTGTTCAACCTGCTTTGCCCCGATCATGATGCCGTATGAAACCGCCCGCGGTTTATCTGATGCACGGTTTTATCGGTGCGGGTAAAAGCACTTTTGCCCGCAGCCTTTCTGCCCGAACCGCCGCCCTGCGGCTGAATGCCGACGAATATGTCGCCGCCCGCTTTACGCCTGCGCAAGTCACCGCCGATTGGGATACCTGCTTCGCAAGCGCCATCGCCGCGCTGTGGCAGGAAGCCGCCGCACAGACCGCCGCAGGGCGCGATGTTATTCTGGATTTCGGTTTCTGGACACGCGAGAGCCGCGACGACGCCCGCGCCCGCATTGCCGCCATGGGCGCGCAAACCGTGCATTATTATATCGATACACCGGATGATATTATTCTGACGCGGCTGAAAAAACGCGAAGGCGACATTGCCCGCCGCAATCTGGCGCAGTTCGATAGCCTGAAAAAAATGTTTTCGCCGCCGGAGCCGGATGAAGCCGCGATTTATATCCGGCCTTAAGGCTGCGCGCCTGCCGGCTTTTTTAGTTTTTGCCTGTCGGCAATGTAATACAGGTAAAGCCGCGCTCGGTGGTGACTTTGTAGAATTCGCCGTAGGGCGCGCCCGATTTCGGCACGCAAAGTTCGAACATCTGCTGCTGGATTTCGGCAAGGCGCGCGGCGGCGCTGCCGCTTTGCGGGTCTTGCACGGTCTGCATTGTGACTTGTTTCATGGTCTTGGTCTCCCTGTTGCCCGCGCGCACTTTATATCGGGCGCGAATCGCACTCAAGCCCTTGAATGTGTTTTTTTATTGCGAAGATGCGGAACTTTGCGCTGTGCCGGATTTTGCGGCGAAAATAAGGGCTGGCGAGAACCGCCGCGCTATTCAAGCCGCAGGCGTTCGCGCACCAGCAGCGGGTAAAGCGCAAGCCCCGCGATAAACCCGCCGACATGCGCTGTCCAAGCGACTTTGCCCTCTGTGCCCGGCATACCGGCATAACCGAAAGCAAGGGAAATACCGATCCACAGCACGATCAGAAAAATCAGACGGCGATAGCCTTCGCCGCCCAAAAGACCGGAGCGGAACATCAAAATCAGCATACCGCCAAACAGCCCGCTGATACCGCCCGATGCGCCGATCAACGGGGATATATCCTGCGGCATCACCGCAAAATGCAGCCCCGCGCCAATCACGCCCGATAAAAAATAAATCAAGGCCGCGCGTTTCAGCCCGATGGTTTTTTCAAGCGCGCTGCCAAAAGCCATCAGCATGCCGATATTGACGCCGATATGCAGCCAGCCGCCATGCAAAAACATATGCGTGACCGGCGCCAGCACCGCGCGCCAATCGGCATCGAGCACGCCGGTATAGCGCGCCGGCACAAAACCGAAATGCATGACAAGGTCGAAAAACGCTTCGTCAGACAGCACATAGCGCAGCCCCATGCAGGCCAGCAGTATAAGCGACAGATATTTGATACCGGCCGGCAGGTTGAGAATCGGCTCGGATCCGCTTTGCGGCAGTGCAGCGTTTTTTTCTTCGGCTTGTTGCGCCGCACGCGCCGCGCGTTCGTCGGCGGCCGGAAATCTGGTGATTTTCGGGTCATGCTGGCCGTTCATTTGGCCGTTCGGTTTTTCGTTATCGTGATCGTTTGACATATTGATACGGGGGTTGATCTTATATCCTGCAAACGAGTATGCTCTGGGCACTTTCGGAATGCAAATACCAACGACATTTATATAAAGCCAAGGATGCCGACGATGTCCCATAGCCTGAAGCCCAACGATCTCGATGCCCATTTCATGCCCTTTACGGCGCAGAAATCTTTCAAGAAAAAGCCGCGCATGATTACGGGCGCGAAGGGCATGTATTACTATTCCGATGACGGGCGTGAGCTTTTGGACGCCTCTGCCGGTCTGTGGTGCGTGAATGCGGGGCACAGCCATCCGAAAATTGTCGAAGCGATCCAGAAACAGGCGGCCGCGCTCGACTACGCGCCGAATTTTTCTTTTGGCCATCCGCTGGGTTTTCAGGCGGCTTCGCGCCTTGTCGCCGAAATGCCGGGCGATATCGACCATGTGTTTTTCAGCAATTCCGGATCCGAGGCGGTCGATACCGCGGTTAAAATCGCCCTCGCCTATTGGCGCGCGCGCGGCAAGGCGGCCAAAACCAAAATCATCAGCCGCGAACGCGCCTATCACGGCGTCAATATCTGCGGCGTGTCGCTGGGCGGTATTCCGTGGAACCGCAAAGTTTTTGCAGGCGCGATGATGCCGAATGTCGATTACCTGCCGCATACGCATAACCCGCAGGAACAGGCGTTTTCGCGTCACCAGCCCGAATGGGGCGCGCATCTGGCCGATAACCTTGAAAATCTTGTCACGCTGCACGATGCCGAAAACATCGCCGCCGTGATTGTGGAGCCTGTCGCGGGATCCACCGGCGTGCTGGTGCCGCCCAAAGGCTACCTTGAAAAACTGCGCGCGATTTGCGCCAAGCACGACATTCTGCTGATTTTTGACGAGGTCATCACCGGTTTTGGCCGTCTGGGCAAAGCAACCGCCGCCGAATATTTCGGCATCGTGCCCGATATCATCACGGCCGCCAAGGGCATCAACAGCGGCACCGTGCCGATGGGCGCGACCTTTGTGCGCAAGGGCATCTATGACAGTTTCCTTGCCAGCGCGGGCGAATACAGCATTGAATTTTTCCACGGCTATACCTATAGCGGTCACCCGCTTGCCTGCGCCGCCGCGCTTGCCACGCAGGAAGTTTACCAAAGCGAAGGCCTGTTTGAAAACGCCGCCAAGCTGGAAAAAACATGGTCGGACGCGCTGCACACGCTGAAGGGCAAACCGCATGTCATCGACATCCGCACCATCGGCCTGATGGGCGGCGTCGAGCTGGACCCCGGCACCGACCGCAAATACCCCGACGAAATGTCGCGCGCGATGGAAGTTTTCGACCGTCTTTATTTCGAACAAGACACCGTGATGCGCTTTACCGGCAATACGCTGGCCATGTCGCCGCCGCTGATTGTGACCGAAAGCCATATCGGCCAGATCGTCGAGCGTATCGGCAAGGCGCTGGCCAGCACGCGCTAAACCCGCGCGCGCGGCAGGGCGTCTGCATGACAAAATGCCTTGGTATTTGGCCTATTTCTTTTGCCGGATTTCGCGGTTGAAGCCGTAGTCAAAAACAAACGGCACCGGCGCATCTGTTTTTTGCAGATGGATATGAAGCCCCTGCCGTGCCAGAAGATCATTCACGCTGGTCATTTGTTCGATGTCATAGCTGTAATCTTCGTGGTGCGATTTCCAGTGCTGTATCTGCTTCAGCGCGCGCACCTTGGCTTTGGACTGCGTCGGCGCGACGACAAAAACATTTTTATGCTGTTCGGCGAAATCGGCCGGATCATAGCCGCCAAGATTGACGAACCATAGTTTATCCGCACCCTCGGACGGTTTTTCCGAGAGGATAACGTTATGCCCGTCGGCAGAGGTCAGCTCGCCCCAGCAATCCAGATGCAGGCTTTCGGGTGTGCCCCACCATTCGGCGCGGATCAGATCATAGGTATCCTGCATCACCGCACCCGCACAGATGCGCACATCGTGCAATTCGATCAGCGAATTGGCGGTTGACCCGCCGATATAAAAAACAAAAAGCTTCAGCGGCGGTTTTGTCATCACGGGCTCCAGGGGTCGAAGGCGATTTTTTGCTCCAGCGCATGGGCAGTTTGCAAAACCAGCGCATCTTTCAGATAGCCCGCCATGATTTGCAAACCCGCGGGCAGCCCCGCCGCCGTCAGGCCCGCCGGAATGCTGGCGGCCGGCAATCTGGCAAGGTTTGCGCCGTAGGTAAACGGCGTCCAGTCTTCCCACGGTTTGCCTTTTGCGTCTTTCGGCATATTTGCGCCGGCATCAAAGGCCGCCATGGCTGTCGTCGGTGTGACCAGAATGTCATAGTCATCCAGCACCGATTTAAAATAGGCACCGATATCCATACGCGCGCGCTCCGCCGCCAGATAGCCGTGCAGCGGCAATTTATCGCCGCGCGCCGCCCAATGGACAAGCCGCGGGTCGGTCTTTTTTTTCTGCGCCGCTGTATAGCCCGCCAGCATATGTGATGCCACCGCCATCCAGTGCTTGTTAAACACATCGATGATATCCGGCACATCCAGATGCACAATATCAACGCGCCCCAGTTTGCGCAGATGCCGAAGCTGCGCATTGATCACCAAAGCCACATCGGGGTTCATCTTTACGTCATTGATCTGCGGCGCGAAGGCGATTTTCAGGCGCGGCAGCGGCGCGTCTATCGCCGCTGCAAAGAAAGGTTTTTCAAGCGGCAGCGCGTGCCAGTCCGGCGTGCGGCCCTGCGCATCCGGCGCGGCAATGACATCAAGCATCAATGCGCAATCGCGGATGCTGCGCGCCATCGGGCCAATCGCCGACAGCGTCGAAAACAGACTGGGTGGAAAAGACGGCACAATACCGGGGCTGGGCTTGAAAGCCGCCACGCCGCAGAAACTGGCAGGGATGCGCACCGACCCGCCCGCATCCGACCCCATGTGCAGCGCGCCCATGCCGCAGGCCGCCGCCACCGCGCCGCCGCCCGATGACCCGCCCGATGTTTTGCGATCGTCCCACGGGTTGCGCGTGATGCCATAGAGCGGGCTGTCGGTCACGCCCTTGTGCCCGTATTCGGGCAGCGTGGTTTTGCCGATAAAGACCGCGCCCGCTTCGCGCAGCCGTGCCACGGCGGGCGAATCTGTTTTTTGCGCCGCATCCGAAGACAGGCGGGAGCCGAAACGCGTCGGCCAGCCCCTGACATGAAACCAGTCCTTGACCGACACCGGCACCCCGTCGAGCGCGCCCTGCGGCCTGCCCGCCCGCCAGCGTTTGTCCGATGCCTTGGCCGCGGCAATCGCCGATTTTGCGTCTACCAGACAAAAAGCATTCAGCTGCGGGTTATAATCGCGGATACGGTCCAGCACGGCCACCGTCACATCCAGCGGCGACACAGCACCGGACGCATAGAGACTCGGCAGCACCGCGGCTGTCAGGCCGCAAAGGTCGGGCTGTATTTTTTCATGTCTTTTCAGTGGTTTATGTTTAATCTTCACAGGGTTGTCGCCGATTTTTTTGCAGATATGATACAATAGGAAATATTCACAAAAGAGTTTTGCCTCTTTTGCGCCGCCGTATCAAGCACTTCGCCGCTTTGTGCCGCGAAGACGCTGTCTAGAGGGAGAGAGCCCGCGTGAAACCCGTTCTGTTTCAAATGAAACCCGCCCTGTTTTTTGCCGCCGCACTGGGCATGGCCGTTTTTTGCAGCTATGCCGTGCCGCGCACCGCCGCCGCTTATGACGGGCTGATGTCCGGATCGAAAACCACAGATGGCTATGACGGCCTGCTGGCCCCCAGCCAACCCGCCCCGCGCGGCAATACCCGCGGCACACAAGAACCCCCCGGCTATGAGGGCCTGATCCGCGGCGCCGTACCGCAAAGACCTGTTGAAAATCCGGGCGCGACCAGCCCGGTCTCGCCGGCACGTCCGGGAACGGTGGCAACGCCCCCGAGCGCGACGACATCGCCGGTTCTCAGGCCACAGCCGGTACAAACAGCACGCCCAGAAATACCGATGACACCGCGGCCAGGCCGGGCGCGTGTTGGGAATATTTCGAGCGCCCAGCAGCTGATGCTGCTTGCAAGACTGAACGGCGTCAATCTCGACTTTAACAGCGTAATTAACGATAGAGTAAAACCATCTCCCGCGCTGCTGGGACTACCCGACCCGAAGCAACCACGTGTAAATGGTATGCTACCGATGGAGCTTTTAGCCAAAACACAAATTGATCGCATAATGACCAGTATCAATCATCCTGCACTGTCAAATGAACAGCGTCAGGTAAATGCCCGTAACGGGTACAACCAACTTCTGGGCTATGTTGATGGCATCATGACCCGCCGCATGGTTCCTGACGCAATGTATAAAAATGCCGGTCTGAGTGATACATTTATCGCCGAGGAACACGAGGCAAATGAACGCGCAATGGCACGCTTTGAAGAGGCGTTTAAAATTTTACGCCCGCTGCAATAAGCTATTTGAAAAAGAGGATCCTGACATGACGACGTACCAACCGCAAAGGACTGATAGCCGCGTTTCTCGCCTTTTCTTTTTTATTGTGGCATTGGCATGTTTTTTTGTCGTTTCTCCAGACAAGCCCTCTCTTGCACAAGGCTATGAGGGTCTTATACAAACGCAAAGTGGGTACAATCCCCCACGGCGCAGTAATCAAGACTCCGGCGGCGGCTATGAGGGGGTTGTGGGCTGGCAATCGCAGCAAGGCGCGACCAACCCTTATGGCGCTGCACCTGCAGGAGATATTTATCAATTTGTACGCAGCTCGGGTACAAGCGTTGATGAGCGCCGGGCCGCAGAGAGAGAAAAACGAGAGGCACAGCGCCTCGCGCGCCAGCAGCAAATCATGGACACCAATCGTGTTCGTGCCGAAGCGCTGCACGCCCAACTAGAAGCCCAAAACGAAGCACGGCAGCGCCAAAATCAAGCGCAGCATCGGGAGATTATGCAGCGGATGCAACAGCAACAAGAACAGCAGCAGCAGCAGCAGCGACGTCGTTGAAATTTGAATATCAGCCCGAAGCCTTTTTAGGCGACGCCGTGATAGCTGCAGGGCGTGCAGCGCACGACTTCGTCGTCTTTCAATTCATAGAACATGATAATGCCGCGCTCGATCGCCTCATCAAGATAATCCTTGCGCAGCCCTTTGAGCACGGCTGATTTTTCGGCGGCCGTAATCAGCACATCGCGCGGGTTATCGGGGCTGACGCGAAAACGCGCGGGCACTTCGATACCGCCGTCAAAAACAGCCAGACGCGGCATCAGGATCGTAACCCCCGTCCGCGTGGCGAAGACAACTTCGTATTCGCTAATGATTTCAGCCATTTCCTTTTTCTCCCCTTCCTACTCTAGCCGAGTCTGTCTTAAAAAAGTGTTTTCGTGTAGGATGGCGCCATGAAAACAAAGGATAAAATCTGCTGTTCGGCCCTGCCCCCCGCCCTGGCGGGCGCGCTGGAGGAGGCTTTGGGCGCTGCCGCCGATATCACCGCCGCGCCGGAAGGGGCCGATCTGGCGCTTTATCCGGCAGACGGCGCCGCACCGCAGGGGTTATCGCCCGCTGTGCCGCGCCTGACGCTTGACCTGCGCAGGCCGCAGCGTCTTGGCGGCATTTTGCGCCGCGTTCGGCAAATGATTGAAAGCCCCGCCTTTTATCTGGATGACATCGTGCTTGGCGCAGCGGTTTTCCAGCCGCAGGAAAAAACCATTTTTGCCGCCGCTGATGCGGCTGCCGGCAGCGCCGGACTGACCGACAAAGAAGTGGATATTCTGCTTTGCCTTGCACGGCAGGACGGCCGGACGCTGAAGCGTGATGCGCTGCTGCACCATGTCTGGCGCTATCAGCCGGGTGTCGATACCCATACGCTGGAAACCCACGTCTATCGCCTGCGCCAGAAACTGGCTGCGCTCGGCGGACTTGAAAATCTGCTGCTCACCGACGATGACGGCGGTTATCGCCTGTCGGTATCGCCCGCCGCTGCCGCCGCGGCAGAAGAAGAGGCCTGAGCCGCCGCGCCTTGCGCCTCCCGCCAGGCCGCGATAATTTTTTCAATTTTCACTTTCTGCTTTCCGGCGGCAGGAATATCTTCGATCACATGGTCGATACCGCGCAGATCCAGATGCCGCGCCGGCCGGCTTTCAATCACGATATCGCCCAGACCGGCGCGTTTTTGCAAAGCCGTACGGCGCGCATGCACCGCCGCGATACTGCGGTAAGGCACACGGATCGCATCACGCAGCAGCACATTTTCGGTGAAAGACAGATGGTCGCCATGAAAATCGTAACAAACATGGCGGCAGTTAATCGATGCAACAACAAATTGCGGCGCAATGACAAGCAGCAGCACCGCCGCCGTCGACAATAGATACGAAAGCGCCGCGCCAAGGCCCAGAAACCTGCTGCCCAGCGCTGCCGCTTCGGGCAGCAAAAAAATAATCAGAAGAAGACTGACCGTCAGCCGCACCGGATGCCGCCACAGCTGCACAAACGGATCAAAACGGCTGCGCAGCCGCAAAAGCGGGACAGGTGTTTTTTTACTTTGCGGCATCAGCCGGCAAGCTGTCCGGCGCGGGCGCAGGGGCGGGCGCGGCAACCGCCGCCGATACGCGTGCAATCGCGCGGTATTCGCTGTCTTCGATCAAATCAAGAATACGCGGCATCAGATCGAGTTTTTGCGGCACATCTTCGATTTTCAGCCCGCTGAAAGCGCGCGGATGCCGGTTGAGCCCCGGCACGGCAATCATAATATTTGTCAGCATGCGCTGGCTTTGCAGCGCGCCGCCGGCCTGCATGACATCATCAATATCGCGGTAGCGCACGCGGCCACGGCGCGGGCTGATCAGGAACTGGAAATACTGATATTCAAGATAATCTTCGTAAAAGCGGAAGAAGGTGCGCGCATAGGCTTTTTTCTTTACTTCGAAAAACAGCGGCGGCGATACAACAAGGCTGCCGATCAGAAACAAGCCATAGATATGACCCGCGTTGAAAAAACGGCCGATACCGATCATATGCAGCAGGATATAAAACAATGTGCCGCCGATCATCGTCACCAGCAAAAACGCAACGGCTGTAAAGAGCAGTGCCTGTATGGTGACAAGCCCTTGATCAAAGTGCGGACGAATCGTCAGCAGTGGTTGTTTTTTTTCCATAGGAATATACCTTCAGCGGTTGCAGACATTATCCTATGCCGCTTTGCTTTTCTCAACCAGTTCTTTGATCCGCTGCAGCGGGCTTTCGTCACTGCGCAGGCCGCGCAGCGTCAGGACCGGCCCGCCCGCCCTGTCATAATGCGGAAATCGCGCCAATTGCGGCAGATCCTTGTGCAAAAATAGCCGCACCCCGCCAAATCCGGCCGCGCGGTCACGGTCTTGCAGGGGCTCGGCATCCTCGACGCGGGCGATGGCCGAAAACGGGATGCTGGCCATGCTCCGCCCGCCGCCTTCTGCTGTCGCGCCCTGCACCACCTCCAGCCGGTCACGATAGAGCGCATAGCGCAGCGGCGTCGGCCTGCGCCCCAGCAGCGCGGGCAGAAAAACCGCAATCAAAAGGTCAATCGCCGCCACAGCCAGAAAAATAAAGGTAAGAAACATATCGTCACTGCCGCTGAGCAGGGGAAAGATAAACGCCAGCGCCGCCACCATCAAGGCCGCGGCAATCATCGCCTTGCGCAGCATCGCCACGGCCGAAGGCGGCGTATAGGTCTGGAGAATATGCAGCGGCGGCGTTTCTGTCGTCATGGCGGCGGCGTCTTTCGGGTTAAATGTTTCTGCATCAGCGCGCGTTATTATCGGGCGCGGCGGCCGGCACGGCAAGGGCAATATCATGCGCGCGGCACTGCGCCCGCAGCGCGGCATAGATCGTCTGCCCGCCCGCAACCGTCAGCGCCTGCACACCGGCTTTTTCAAGCGCGGCGAGCATATAAAAAATTTCACCGCCCGCATCCTGCCCCCCTGTCTGGGCAGATCGGTGTGGGGCAGCAGCGGGCGGCAAAGCCGAAGCCGCGCGCTGATACGCGTCAAAAGCACGGTGCGTTTCCTGAACAAAAGGGGCCGGCAGACCCGTATCCGGCGTTTGAAACGGCGGCGGGTTATTATCACGCTGCGGCGGCGTCTGACCCGCCAGCAGAACAAAAAGCGCGGCGATGCTCAGTTCGACCGCATCGCCGGAAAAAGAATCTGCGGAAATGCCTTCGGGAAAGTTTTCTGCGGCGCTGTCTTGGCCTGTGTGATCTGTATCTTTGAGCTCGTCGCCGCTACGTTTTTGCGGCTCGTCGCCGCTGCGCGATACTGGCCTGATCGGGGACGAAGGAGAGATTTCCTTGCGCGGGTCGACCGGCCTGAAAAAATCGCCCGCACCCGCAAACATATTTGTCTTACTTCGTTCTGTCGTAGAGCTTCATCATATCTCCACGCATCCTTTCTGCTCGGCCGGGTCCGTTGCGCGCCCAAAGAACCTCTCCGGTAAGGGGTGAGACAATTGACATCATCGCAACTTCTCCCGCCAAAAGACGATAAGGCGTGCCCTGAAGCTCAATTGGTTTCTTATCCGCGAAATTAGGCTCGATTTCTAAAATCATGCGAACCCTCCCAGAAGCGCCTACTGTGGAGACATGCAGCTTTTCGGCAACATCTGGCTCGACTGACATCCACTGATATTCCATCAATTTTGGAACAACAATCGCATATCTTTGACCGGCGAATTCATACGCAAAAAACGTCTGGTCATTAAAGCTTTCAATGATAAAACCTTTGTTGGCTTGGCTATACGAAGACAACATAATATTTGCACCGATTACGAGCGTTTCCGGCTTGGCGAAAAGTCGGAATTTTTCGATGTATTCGCGGCGTTTGACATCCAGCACCGCTTCGCGGTCGAAATCATTTGCTTCGCGGTATTCCTTGCTGTGGCGCGCCCATTCGGTCGCGCTGGGCGGGTCGGCGGACAGCACATGCTGCACAATCGCCACTTCTTCGGCGGTGGAAATACGCGGACGGTATTCGCCGCCCGTTGTGCTCGCGCCCCATTGGGCGGCGGCCGGCAGACTGGCCAGCAGACAAACGGCGGTGAGAGCACAGGCAAAACCGGCAATTTTTTTGGCGAAGGTCACTTCTTGTTTATCCTCTCGTGCGGTCGTGTCTATCGGTCTTTCAAACGATAGTATATCATAACAGCGGTTAATTTTTTTGAACAGCGGCAGGCATGAAAAAAGACCGGAAATCAGGAACTTCGGATGAAGATCGCGCGTTATGGCAGCACGTGACGCGCAGCGTGCGTGCCTATGAAAAACGCCGCGAAAGCGCGGCCGAAAAACGCCGCGAAAGCGCGGCTGAGAAGCGCCGTATCGCCGCAGAAGAAAACGCCGCCACACCGGCGGCAGCGAAAAAATCCGCGGCGGTCAAAAAACCTGCCGCATCCGAAACCGCGCCCGCCGCGCGCCCGGCTGTGCGTATCACCCCCGCGCCGCGCCAGCCGCTGCCCGATGACGGCACGGCACAAAGCCTGCGCAAGAAGAAATGGCCAATCGACAAAACCCTCGACCTGCACGGCATGACACAGGCGGCGGCGCATCAGGCCTTGCTGCGTTTTGTCGCCAGCGCGGTGCGGCAGGAAAAGCGCACCCTGCTGGTCATCACTGGCAAAGGCAGCCGCATGGCCGGTGGCGGGGTTTTACGGCGTCTGTTGCCGCTGTGGCTGGAGGAGCCGCCGCTGCGCGCCAAGGTGCTGGCCTGCACCCCCGCCCGTCCGGAAGACGGCGGCGACGGCGCGTTTTATGTGCGCCTGCGTAAAAAGAAAGATTGATTTTCTGGCTCAGGGCTGCGGCGGCTTGGGCGGTTTCGGCGCGCGCGGCTTGATCTGGAATCCTTCTGCCTGATTTTGCAGTGTCAGATGGTCGATGGCGCTGAGGGTGCGGTCAATATCGATATCGCCGCGGTGCGTGGCGGGCAGGTGCTGCGCATAAAGCGCGGCGGCTTCTGCGCGGCGGCCTTCCCACAGGCGGGGATCAAAAACACGCTCCAGCTGACCGGTTTGCGCCAGCAGCAGCAAAACCGTCTGCCCCGCGGATGTTTTCTGCATCAGATCTTCTGCCGTCAGCTTTGCACCCGCCGCCAGAAAAATATCGCGCACCACATCAAAATGCCCTGCTTTGGCGGCAAGGTGCAAAGCGGTCTGACCGCCATACATCGGCAGCGGGCTGCGCAGGCTCTCCGTGTCCATGCCTTCAAAAAACGCGCGGTTTTGCGCCGCACCGCTCGCGCCGTCGCGGATGGTATCGGCAACGTCTTTCATGCCCAGACTAATTGCCCAGTCAAGCGCGTTCATACCGCGCATCATGGCGGCCGGGTCGGCGCCGTATTCCAGCATCAGCAGCGCGGCAGCAGCATGCCCGTGCGAAATCGCACTGCAAAGAGCCGGCGCGCCAAAGGCGTTATAGGCATTGGCATCCGCCCCAGCCGCCAGCAGGGCGCGGATCACATCGGGCTGCCCGCGCGGCACGGCATTCATCAGGGCGGCGGAATCGTCCTGCGCGGCATTGGCGCCGCGTGCCAGAAAATCCTGCACCAGCTTTGCATCGCCCGCAGCAGCAGCTTCGCCCAGCGCGTCATCCAGTACCCCCTGCGTCAAAAGCAGGCCGCGGCCGATCAAAAGATCGACCACTTTGTGATGAGCCTGCGCGGCGGCGTTCAACAACACACGGCCTTCGCGGTAATTGATATCGACCCCCATATCCAGCAGCGTTTCCACGCGCCAGACATCGCCGCTGCGCGCAGCCTTGCACAGCACATCGCCCAGCTGTGCGGCGTTTTGCGACCGCACATGTATCAGCCATTTTTCATCGTCGTCATCAATTCCGGCGGCAGACATCGAAGCCTTTCATGTCGGATTTAAACCCGATTCGCCCGTACGTCTGTCTTTGCGGCAAAAAAGCGGCAAAACCAGAGATTAACGGTACGTACAGGCGGTGTTTTTACGAAACTCTGCCTTTATAAGGGCTTGCGGCAGCAGGGTCAACCAATGCGGGATTTTAGGGGGCGGGAAAATTAAGTCAATCTTAACACATCACTGATAACAAAGAAGAAATCAGCCTGCTTCGCGCGGTTTTTCTTGAAGACAGTTAAAATTTTATGTAATATAAAAATATGGAGATTGATCTATGACGCATAAACCACACTTCGACTCCAAAGCCGCCCGCCCCGCCGCAGACCCAGCGGCCTTGCAAGCTGGCGCTACCCAAATTCAGGAGAATGGAGTCAAGGTCGTGCACCATCACGGCCCCGGCTTTTCGCGTCCGCTTTAAGTTTCGGTTTTTTGTTGTGAGCCCCTTCCTTTCATACCCGGCGCCTCCATGCCGGGTATGTTTTTGTGCGCTCATGTATTCTGTATATTTGTGGATAATTCTTGGCGCAAAGCCCCGTTCTGTGCTTTGATATAAAAGCAAACGGCGGCCCAAAGGGTGTGACCAAGACAAATTCCTCAGGGTTTCAAGGAGTTCTTCCATGTCTCGTTTGCCGGCTCGCCTCACGCCGTTCTTTTTTGATTCAAGCCAACCGCCACAAACCCCGCCCACGCCGCCCACACCACCCGTTATCAACCGCGGCGACTGGACAGAACCCACCCCCGAAGGCTGGGCACGGAAAACGGTTGCGGTCAACTTCATCGGAACGGTCGTTCATGAACGGCCGGACCCTTTTGCGACCGAAGAACAAAAACAAAAACGTCAGGCCCAGCTGGACAAAACCGCAGATCGCAACGAGCGGGTTTTGAACGAGGCGCTGTTCATCCTCTCGCAAAGCCCGACCGGCCGCGATGTGCTGGAGCAAATGACCAAAGAAGGATACCGCGTTGTTTTTGACGACAAGCGCACGGGGGAGCGTGGCGCGGGCGGTCTGTGTGATCCGTCCGACAAAACCATTATTCTGCGCGGGCATGACAACCCCGCCTATCTGGCACTGCTGATCGGCCACGAAGCGGTGCATGCGGTGCAAAATACGCGGCACGATATTTTTCCATCCACGCGTCACAAACCCGAAGCAGGTATCAAACTGTCATTTGCCATCGAAGCCGATGCCTATGCGCAGCAATCGCAAATCGCGCTGGAGCTGGCTTATGGCGACCCGGATGGCCCCGCCGACCAGATCAAATTCCAGGAACCGCTCAAGCAGATGCGCCAGCGTTTCCCCGACATCATGCATGCGGCGGAGCGTGTTTTAAGCAAGGCCGACAACATCCGCAACGGCGCCAGCGTGGCGGCGGCGTTTGAAGCTTTCTATGACAGTTTTCATCTGCGCACATTCTATGAAGACGCGCATATCGAATGGGCGGATACCTATGCGCCGCATCTGAAAGGCCGCTTCCCGTGGGTACAAAAACATTTCGCCAAAGACGTCGACAGCCAATGGATCAAAGACCGCATCCAGCATCGCGGCAAGGCCTATCTCAACCAGCATGCGCCGCATTTGACTTTTGACGATGCGCGCCACAGCGGGCTGACCGATGTGACCATCAAAAAAGTCGAAAAATTTTACGCAGACCACCTGCCCACAACGCCGCAGCCGAAACTGAAAAATTTCGGCGTGCATATGAAAGACGCGGTGCGCTGGGTGCTGGGGCTGGACGGTGTGACCCATGTCGTTTTCAAAAAGAACGACGACCCGACCAAGCCGCCGCTCAAGGCGCCGCCGCGCCGCGACCGCTGGGGCTTTTGGAAATAAACACCGGCCTGTTTTGTAAGATTAACCCGCAAGGCCGCGCGCAGCGGCGCGGGACACCCCGCGTTATGGCCGGCAGGCAGAAATATGCTGCCCGTCTGACGAAAAGGGCACTGCAGCTTTCCGGTGGGGCGGCCTGCATATATTTCCTATAAATATCAATGCGTTGATATTGATCTCCGGTCTTGACAAACGGTGCGTTTTTGCATAATCTTTGGCTTCGTTTTCCCTAGCGAAGAATCAACCATGGCCGAGATGTCCGAAACCGAGCTGCAATGGCGCAGCACCCATGCGCAAGTCCGCAAGCTTTTCGCACAATTGCGCGAAGATGACGGCGGCAACGTCATTGTCCCCGAAGCCGTCAAATCCGGCATGGCCGCGCTCGGCGAGGCATCATGGCAAAATGACCGCCGCGTGTATACTTTTGGCACGGGGGAGACGCCGCAAAATATTCTTGCTGCCCGCGCAGGGCTGATCCCGTGGTGGCCGGTATTTACGGGTGCGGCTTTTTTCGGGGCGATCGACGATCTGCGCGTCATCAAAGCCGCCGCCGATCAATACGCGGCGCCAGGCAAACAGCCAAGCCTGAATTCGGCACTGACATGGATATCTTATCCCAACGCTTTGATCGGCAATATGCGCAACAAAATCGAACCGGCTGTGATCAAGCAATTGATGGAATGGGGCGCCGACCCCAACCATGACGGCGGCAGCTGGTTTGCCAAGGCGCTGCGCAACCTGAACGCGGATAGCCTAAAGCCCTTTATCGACCACGGCGGCAGCTATGACACGATCTCTGCTGTCATGACCGAGGGCAATAACGATGTCCGCAAAAAAATCTTTCCGCTGGTCTATGGCCGCAGTTTTATGACCACGACAGGCGACGACACGCTGGTGCAGACGCAGTGCATGGGTGATTTTAACGGTGTGACCCTGTTTCGTACTATTTTCAATTTTCGGGCGCAGCGCGTGCATGAAATATATGAAGCGGCCAATACCGCCCCCATCATGAAATCCTATGACTTCGAAAACTACAATACCGCCATGCTGGGCGATGCGCATGCGGAGCTGAAAAAGCTTGGCGGCAGCGCGCCCGATATCCTGCGCGCCACCGGCAAACCGCTTGCCGTACCCAAGGGTCTGAAACGCGCCGCGGCAGAAGGACAAAAACCATGACAGATCACCTCTCGCGCATTCCGCATGCCGACGATATGGACGACAGCCTGTTTGAAAAAACCGAAGGCGCCGATGTATGGCGCGCAGCCGCCGCGGCGATCCTTGATAATATGGCGCGGCTGGCGCCGGCCTTGCAATCCTTGCCCGTCTACGACAACGAAGAAGACGACGCCATCACCGAGCTGCGCGACAGCCTGCAGGATCTGGTGCAGTCCTATAGCGAGCGGCTGGATAGCGAGGGCTGGGAGACTGCCGGCACCTATTACATTTTTGGCCAGACCGACACCGAGACGCTGATCGCCGCCGCGCGGCAGGAAATGATGGACTGGGATACTATCCTCTGCGCCAAAGCGCTGATGGGCACAGCCGCTGATATCGATGCCATCGTTGCCGCGGCGGGCAAGGCAGAACAGCGGCTTAATCTTGTCGATGCCCTCAAATGGGCCGCCGCGCCCGGCACGCTGACAGAAGGGCTCCACGAAAGCGGTAACCTCGAAACATCCACGGCGCTGCTGAAACATGGCGCGCTGCCTTCGTCGAAGAATGGTCAGGTCTTTCTCGACCTGCTGCGCGAAGGGCGCGAAGATATCGCACGCGTTTTTGCGCGCAGCGGCAAGAGCGATTCAAGCTTTTACCTGCCTTATTGGCAAGAAAACGCACGTAGTTTTCTGGCAGAAGAGCCCGCGCGCGATCTTTTGCGCAAGATATACTGGGAATACGCGCGCTATGACGCGGTCGATGCGAGCACGCTGGTAGAGCGCAAGACGGTGCAAGCCAATGAACAGCTGCGCGTGATTTTTGATTTCGCCGCGCGCCGCGTCAGTGAATTATATACCGTCGGCGAACATGCCTTTAAAACCGAAGCCTCTTTTGACGACTACGGCCCTGCCGCGCTTGATATCGCGCGCGCCAAATTGGTCGAGCTGGGCGGCAATCCGCCGCCGGATGATCTGCCGGCCGGTCACCGCGGCATTGGCAAGCCGCGCCTGTCACAGCCCGCCCGCTAACTGAATAGCCGCGCTGAATTTGATCATAAAAAAACGCCGCAGATAAATGCGGCGTTTTTTTGTTTTGTAGAAAAGAACTGTCTTATTGACCGGCCGGTTTGTCTCCACCACCGGTTTCGGGTGCCGCGGCTTCGGGGGCTTTGGCTTCCGGCGGCTTTGGGTCGTTCACGGCGATGTCTTCCAGTTTGACCTTGGTGCTGCCGACCAGTTCTTCGACAATTTTCTCGATGACGTTGCCAAGCGACGCCCCTTCGACATCGCCTTTTTCAGACAGGGCCGCGATGCGGCGGCGGATTTCGGATCGGGCGGAACCGCCGGGGAAGTTCACCCCGAGCAGCTTACGCGCCTGCGACGCACCGATACGCGAATAAAGCCTGTTGCGGATGGCCGCATCCTCGGCCGTGGTCGAGAAGGCCCAAAGTTCAATCGGACCCAGTGTGTTGATCAGATGCTGTTCGTAACGGCCATCTGTCGTACCCAGAACCAGCAGCGCGGGCGCACCGCCAGCTTTCGGGCCGGTCAGCTTGTTACGCATGACCCAGCGCGCGGTATCGGTCAGACCGAAGCGTTTTTGCGTGGCATCAACCGCAGAATCGGAAATGGCCGCACCCAGAACCCATACACCCGTCGCCAAATCGACCATGTCGTCGTCGAAGTCGTCCAGCATCTGGGAGGCAAGGATGATCTGAATCCCGCGTTTGCGTCCCTCGCGGACGTCACGGACAATCTGCGCACGCACAGATTTGGTTTTCGACGTACGGTGGAACTCGTCATAGCAAAGACGCTTGGGCGTTTCGGCCAGATCTTTGAGGCGGCCTTCATGATAGGCGCGGAATTTCGGCGGCATCTGCGCCAGTGCTTCTTCGTTGATCCACCACGGTGTGACCAGCGCCTGACGCGCCAGCATGTACATGACGGCCGTCTGACGATCTGACGTCGCATCGCCCGAGGGGCAAACGTCGGCCAGATCGAGCGCGCAGACGCGCGTTTCCGCGAGCGAGAATTTCGTCACCGAAGACAAAATCGGAAATTCACGGACGCCGGAAGTGATCATACGCTCGAAGGCGTGGATAACCCCCTCGGACGAAGAGCCGATTGATGTTTCTTCCAGCAGGTTTCTGATCTGCGGGCGGCGGGCGGCGGCAATCGCATCACCCAGCGTTGGCATGGCATAACGCTGCGCCATGGCGGCTTCGTAGGCGAGGCCTTTGTCGAAAAGCAGATCGACGATATCCCACCAATAGGCGCCGGGCTGGATTTTGATATCATGCGCGCGGATCGCATCATCAACCGTCTGGTCGATACGCGGCAGATAGGGGCGCGGTTCGGCGTTGGCGGTATTGTCATCGCGCCAGCGGTACATTTCATCGACCACCATCCCGCAAAGCTGCGAGATACCGTCATAGGGGTCCGGCTGGCCGGGCGGCGTGCAAATCAACGTCAACAGTTCGATCAGGAAGCTGCGCTCGGACACCTGAGGCATACGCATGCCCAGTTTGGTGTCAAAGGGATTGATCGCGTATTGCGTTGTCATCTGCAGGCGGTAAGACGTCACCTCGTGCCGGCGGTTTGGCGGCAGGGCGTCTTTGAGCAGCGACACAAGACCCGCCGAAGACGGGCCGATGTCGATGACCGCGATAAACGGCAGGTTGGCCATACCCGCAGTCAAACAGGTGCCAAGGTTAAGCGTATTCATCAAAACAGATTTACCACCACCAGGCTGCGCGAAGACAAGGTCAAACCATGTCGTGGTAACGTTGGTACCGGTTTGATAAGGCCAGACGCGGCCATCGGGCGTACGGAACAAAATCGCGCCCTGTTCAAATGGGCTGGAGGCACGCTGCCACGGCATCAGCTTCATGACTTCGTAGAGCGGCGCAACCGCCGGCGGCGCGGTCGATGCGCAGTGAATACCCAGCGCGGAAGACATGACCTGATCCAGCGGGTCGCCGGAGATCATCGATACCTGTGCATAGCCCCAGGATTCTGCGGACTGCGTCAGCGTAGAGAGGCGGTCTTCCAGAAGTTCGATATCGTCTTTGGGCGCCCAGGTCGCAAAAGACAGACGGAATTTCACCACCGGTTCGCTGCGGGCAATCACGCTGAGCGCTTCGAGCGCTTCTTTCACCATCTTGTTTTCGGCATTTGTAACCGCGAAGATGGATGAAAGGAACTGCTGCATCGCCATACCCTGAATGCCGCCGCCTTCGAGCAGGAAGGACATGCGGAAGGGAATGCGCGCTTCGGACATCCGCTCGAGGAAAGCGGGGAAAGGTATAGGATCGGTCGGGCCCAGCACCATATCGCAGCCGCCCCAGACATATTTGCCCATTTCGACCACATGGTCGTTGATGACACGGGCATTGCTCATGGTCAGCTGCTGGCGCAGTGATGGCCAGAGAATATCGGACATATCGTTTTTCTTTTGCGGCGCGCGCGGCGGAATCTTGTCGCCGGGCAGAATGGCGCGCCACTTGCTATCAATACTCGTCTGCAAAAGATTGGCACGGATGGTCGCCAGCGCTTCATGCACTTCCATCGTTGCGGCCTGAATGCCCATTTCCTTGAGCGCCGTTACCGTTGCAATCGAAAAACTGTTGTGGCGTGTGCGGATACCGTCAATCGCGGCAAAAGGATATTGCGCGTCTTTCGCATTGACCCATTTTTTGCCGCGGGCACGCTCGGCTTCGCGGGAAAGGTCTGATTTGCTGAGGACTGAGGGGCGCGTCCACAAAACGAAGTAAATTTCTTCCCAGGCGACATAGTGGCTGAGGTTTTTGGCGCGCTCTTCAAAAATATCGTCGATCTCAAGGCCGGTGTTTTTTGCTGCCATGTAGTTCGGGCGCAAAAGTTTCTTGAGCTCGTTATAGCTGCGTTCCGGATCGCGGGTGAAGTAGACCTGCATGGCATGGCCGGGGCGGTCAAAGCGCGTGCCGATTTTAACAACGGAGTCAGACAGGATTTTTTTGTATTCGGCATCGCCGATAATCTGGCGCGCGCCATCGACGCGCACAACCGTCAGCAAAGAGCCGTCTTCGGCCACCAGCGTCGTATCGTCATCGGCCGTTTCAAGGCGAATAAACGATTCAAGCGGCTGGCGCAAAAGCCGCACAAAGGGTTTCAAAAGAGCGTCGAACATACCCATTAGACAAGCATCCCTGATTTTGCCGCCATGATTTTTACCGGTAGACCCCGCCAATGGCGCAGCATTCAACAATATATCAGATAAGCCTTGTAAAGACAGGTCTTTTGTTCAAAAACCGGCACGCCCGGCGCGCGGCGGGTTATGTCCAGCGCAGCCTGTGCCGTAAGAGGCAACGCCCGTTTTAACGTAATTGATGCGCGTCAAAAACAGGGGCGGTGCCACGGACGAGAGGGAGATTTAAAACGTAGATTATTCGCTAACGGGGGGAGATTGTTTGTTATTCGTCCGGTTGCGCAGATCATAGAACAAATTGACCCAGCGCCGCGGCGGCACATCGCCGAAGGGGCCATCTTTGGAACGCCAATAGGCGAGGATCTGCGGGAACTGGTTAAACTCCAGATCGCCTTCTTTGATGATCCGGCGGTCGAGCGGCAGCATACGGAAGCCCTTGAGGCGTGAAAGGCGGTTTTTGTATTCCTTGGCCTCGAGGAAATCCTGCAAGACCGTCGCCAATATGCGCGGACTGTCTGTGCCGAGCCTGTTGAGCGCTTCTTCCTTGCGCGCCAGCAGCGCTTCGAGCGCATCGCGCGCAGCATCGGCCATCGGCCCCTGCGAGATACGCGCCACATAGATGGCACGGCATACATGGTGCAGCGCGGCCTGTCCGATTTCAGGCAGCCAGATCACGGCGCCGGACTGCATACGCTCCACGCGCTCCAGATGAAAACACTGGTGGCAAAATGTACAGGCTGTCGCGTAGTCGTCTTCGCCGCCGGCCTGACCGGTTTTGCCGATATAATTTATTTCCTGATATTTGCGCGATTGAAAACCGCAATAGCGGCAGGTGTATTGGTCACGCTCCAGCACCTTTGTGCGTATATCCTCGGACGGCGTATGCACATCCTGAGAAAGAATACGCCCGGCATCGGACAATCCGCTGATGCCGGGCGATATCCTTAAATAGGCCATATCAAAAATCCTTTGAAGTGGCCAATCTTCTTACGGTACGAACAGGGTGCTAGAGTTACCCAGTTTCAGACCGGCAACGTTTGCTTTCGCTTGGTCACCGTTCGAGATCGAACCCTGCATGATACGCATCATGAACGGAAGCGCTAGGAACATACCACCGCAAGCAAGACGGATCAGTGCGTCTTTCATCGGGGCCTGAGCCGGGTTGTCAACGTGCTGCTTCAGTTTGAAAATACCAGCGAGGGCGAGACCAGCACCAGCGATGTACGCGAGGGTAGAGATCAGGCCGACGGTACCGGAAACAGCAGTAACAACGTTCTTGGATGCGTTGCTAAGATCAAGTGCAGTAGCAGACATAGCATCTGAGCTATCCGCCATGAGAGCGCCTACCGTAGCGGCAGCCGCGAGTTTGTGAGAGAGTTTTGACCGTTTCATTTGTAGTTCTCCTTTTACTTACACACAGTTAGTTAGCGTAGCACGCTTTTATCGTGTCTACTAGTTAAATGAGAGCCCTGTGACGTTCACCGTACGCATGATCACGTTAATGAACTCACCCAGGTTGATCGCCAAAGTGCCCCCGAACAGGAACGTCAGACCTTGTGCAACGGTGGCCCCTTGTTGGCCATCGGCAAAAGCTCTTAAAACGAACCATCCTCTGATAAAAGCGATATAGCCGACCAACATGACGAAGGCCATCACCGCTTCTATAACTGTTTGGACACGCAAGCGAGATACGTTGTCCGTAATTACCGTATTGGAGACCAGCGAGTTGGTCTTCAGCGTATTGCCCGTGCCGCCAAAAAGGCTGTCGGCAAAAGTCCCCATCGAATCCCCGAAGGAGAAAAGAGCGCCCGATGCAACAAATGTCGTAATTGTTCCCACGCCACCCGGGCCGCGCGGCCCTTCCTCGACACGTTTGGTCAGGCGCGATATACCCACAAGCAAGAGCGCAATAGCCGAAAGATAGGCTATCGCCGTCAACAGAGCTTCCGCCGGACCGGCGATGTTGCTCATAAAATCGAAAACCATTTTATCAAGGCCGCCGCCTGAAAGCGCGGCTTTGGTCGTGCCCGTATTACCTAGCTTGTTCGAGCCGATCGCTTCACCGGCGAAAATCGAGCCTCGAACGATACGGATCATAAAAGGCAGAGACAAGAAACATCCGCCCGCAACCATGCGCTTGATGCCCTCCCACAAGGAGGTTTGTTGCGGGTTATCTACGTGCTGTTTGAATTTGAAAATACCTGTTATCGCAAGAAGTGCGCCTGTGATGTAGGCAATTGTCGAAAAAATGATGGTAATACCATCAGTGGCCCGTAATGTGTTTATAAGGACATCGCCCATTTTTTGGCCGGCAAAAGCATTATCTGCAGCAACAACTGTAAACAGCGAAGCGAATAACAGCGTTTTGCAGATATGGCGATACATCATGCGATACACCCTCGGTGTGTAAAAGAGGTCATACTTTATTACATCACCTTTTGCAAAACTGTGCAAACAAGCTGTTGATCAAGCATAACCGTATACCAGTTAAGTTGCTGTTTATAATAGATAAAAATACGTACTTGGCGAGCGTACAAACAGGGAGAATTTGGCTAAATTTTACCTGTTTTTTAGGATTTTGGAGCATCCAGAGAAGAAAAAGGCCTGAGAATGATTCTCAAAAGTTAGTTATTGGTTAATCGAGCCGCGCGTACCGTTAACAAACCAGCGGCCCTGCGCATCGGTTGCAATCGCCGTGACTTTACCGATACCGGCGAGCGTATCACCGACACTGACCGTGCGCATCTCGCTAGACCCTTTTTCAGAGACCCAGGCCATACCAGGCTTTGCCGAGCGCAAAACCCAATCGACTTTACGGGCCGGTGCCGCAGGCTGTGCTGCTACCGGCTTTTTCTCGGCCGTAGGGGCTGCTGCTGTCCCGGTTTGCTTGGTCGCTACGGCGGGGGTGGACTTGGCGGTCGCCGCTGTTTTTGCGGCAGCCTTGGCATCGGCCTGTGCTGTCTTCAGATCGGCTTGCGCTTGTGCCAGCGCTGCGGATTTCTTGGCAAGCTCGTCATTCGCCTGCTTGAGCGCCTTTTCGGCGTCGGCAAGCGATTTTTCTGTTACTGCCAGTTTCTTTTCGAGCGCTTCGGCGTGCGCCTTCGCGCCGGTATCTTCGGTGGGGGCAGTCGTCGGTGCCGCTGTTGCCGCAGCCGTTACCGGCGCTGCTGCAAAAGGATCAACGATATCATTTTGTACCGGCGCAGATGTCGTGGCCTCGGGAGCATTCACGGCATCGGTGACGTCCTGAGCACCCATCATCGCAAAAGGATCAATGATGTTACCGCTGTCGGCCTGTGTATCGGCCTGTGCGCCATCATCAAATGTTTCAACGGGCATTTTCTTGAAAGCTTCTGCCGCCGCCGCCGGCGTTTCTTCCATTCCCCAGGGCGCATTCACCGTTGGGGCATCTTCGGACGGCGCGGCGTCGGGAATACCAAAAGGCAGATTTCCGGCATCTGCCGTGATGCTGTCAGCAGGGACAGCCGGCTGTGGGGGCAAATCACCCATGGGCAAATCGGCCGAGGTTGTCATTGTATCGCGCGCATCTTCCGCCGTTGGCTGCGGCGACACCGGTACCTGTGCCGTTTGCGTCAGGCCCGGAACATCAAAAGGCAATTGCACGCCCAGAAATTTAACCGCAGCAAAACTGCCGCCGCCAAGAACCGCGAGCAGCAAAACCGTCACTATCAGCCCGCCGCCGGATTTTTTCTGTTTCGGCGTGGTCTCTAGCGGGGTTTCGATTTCCTCATCGAGACTGACGTCGTCAAAAGACTCTTCTTCTGTATCTTCAACGTCAAGCTCGAATTCGTCTTTGTTGCTCATCTGTGTTTTGCCTTTTTGTCTGGATTATTGGCCCGCCCGAACCTTCATTCCGACCTCGTCTGTGGTCACAGTCGAAAGCATCAAAATACCGAAAGTTGTTCCCTTGGCCAGTCGAATAGTAATCGGACGCTTTGCCTGTTCGGTCATGGCACTTGCGATCTCTCCGGCCGCCTCTTCTGCACCCGCCATCAATTCTTTTTTGGTGTCGAGCTCGTCTTCCTGCTGGATCACAGCGCCGCCGGGACCGGTGGTCGTCGAGGTGACAGCCTTGGCAGCAGCTGAGGTATAGCCTTCAAGGAACTTTGCTGCCGCTGGTAAAATCACACGGCGAAAATAGTGACGATCAATATCCGTCACATGGCCGGCCAACGTGGTTTTTTCGTCGAGCGCGATACCGTTGATTGTATAACCCACGGCATCCTTGACGATAACCGAGAACTCAAGGACAAGGTATTCTTCCTGAACACTATATTTTCCAAGAGCCCGCCCGCCCGCGAAAGGTCCAGAAAGGACATGCGCGAGAACCGGCCCGGGAATGTCCGAGTTCAATTCATTGAGCAGTTGCGCATAGGCAATAGATCCTGCGGGCGTAATGATACGGGTTTTTGGCTCGTTGCTCGCTGCAACAACCCCCCCGGCTGCACCGACACCGGCTGCGCCCGGCATACCCATCCCCATGCCCATCGAGCTGGAACTGCTTGCGGTCAAGCTTGCTCTTTCAGCCTTTTCTCGTTCGGCCTTCATGATTGCGTATGCGGAGTCTTCTTTTGTAATCCCTGCGACCTTGGAGGGCTGCGGCGCCTGTGATGAAATGATCACACGCATCTGTTCGGCCAATGCTTTGGCTGCGTCCGGATCCATTTTCATCGCAGCTTGCTGCGGACGGACAGGAGTTGGCATCGGCACAATTTCAGGCTCTTTTTCATTCGGAGCATCTTGATCGGGTGCACGGCCGAGCTCAAGCCGCGCGCGCTCTTGCGCAGCCTGGCGCCACTGCGCCAGAGGGTCGTCCATGTCTTGTTGCGGCTGTGCCGGAATAGTAATGTTATCCGAACTGGCCGAATCGATTGCGATAGGAATAAAGCTTCCACCGCCCTGCGCGCTCTGTTGCAGCTGCTGTTCGTTTTGTTGTTTGAGACGCTCCTGCATATCCACGTCGATATTGTCGACGGTTCCGGGGGTGCTCTTGACCTGCTCGGTTCCGCTAATCGACGTCACTGCACGCCCCTGAGGCCCCTCTTCTGCCGGCGCAAAAATCATATAGGCGCCAAAAAGCACCGCAGCCCCAAGCACGACTGCGCCAATTTTCATGAGAGGATTGTTGTCCCATGCTTCTTTGAAAGAAGTTTTTGGCCCGGCGTCCTGCTCGAAATCGTCTTCCTGATCGATATCGATATCGTTTTCGTTATTGGTCATGGCGTGGTTACCTCGTCAGCGGCGATTTGGGCGCGTACCATCCTGCCTTCGTCGGAAAGCAGGATCACGGGTGCGTGGTTAAGCGTATAGACATTCATGCCGTCGGCCGAAGAAACGCTGGAATCCCAACCGGGAGAAAGCAGCGTCAGCGGCGTGCGCAGATAAAGCTGGTCGGAAACCTTCCATGCTGTCGTGCGGCCATCGGCACCAATGACATTGACGCGCACCGCTTCTTTGGGCGGCGTGCCATCCAGAAAGCCTGTCATGTTATCATCACGGCCTGCAACCGCCTTAAGACCGCCGTATTGAATCAGCGGCGTTTTGGCCAGCGGGCCGGGGCGCGGTATACGCGCATCAAAACGGTAATGCACTTCGTCAAGACCGGTTTCCAGCCGCACCGTAACGGGCGTAATAAGATCAACCAGTCGGATTGAGATGTTTCCAACTCCATGCGCCGTAACCGGAGTGATGCGAATGATATGCCCACCGGATTCCGGCGTAGTAATTTCATATTTACCAGCCCAGCCGATATCCTGAATAGGCCAAGGCGCCCCGGTAGAATCAAGAATGGTAAACGTCGTCACATGTCCAGGAGACATCTTAATGAGTGCAGGCGCCTCGCTTGGGTCCAGAGACAGGGTCTGAACGACCTGACGGGGTTCAGGCACGGTAATCGGCGTTTCCGCAGCTTCGCGTTTAACCTTGAAAACTTCCAGCGTCCTGCGGATCTGAGCCGCCTCCAGCGGCAAGAGCTGCTTAAGCGCCATTTCAAAGGCCTGCTCATCCATTTTACGTTTTTGCTCTTCGGCCTCCTGCTCCATCAAAGCTTGCAAGTCAGCCGCGCTCGATGTGCCGCCCATCATCGGGCCAACAGGCAAGCCGCCGGCCGGACCCAGAGGATTTGACATCATGGGATCGCCGCGCATTGCAGCCATGGGATCGATAATTTGTTCTTCTGGGCTGGGGCCTCTGGCGGGTTTATCGGCGGGCACCGCAGCGCCGCGCTCAGCTCTCTGGCGGAAAGCTTCAAACTCGCTTAGATCTGCCTGTGCAAACGCAAAAGACGGGGCCATGCCAATTAGCGCCACACAAACGATACTTGAAACCAAAGGCCTCATCGCGGTTATCTCCTTAAAAATCTGTTCTCCGAAGCACAGCATCTGACTCTGTGCTCTACAGAGAAGCAACATATTTATACCCTACGCCCCGCCTGCCGCACAATCCTTATTACGCGAACAACGGAGCCTGACATCAATCGACGCGCCAGGTAAAGATACCAAGCCCGGCTGCATTGACTGTTGTTGGCAGTCTTACGACAAACATTGTCGCCGTGGCACGTATGGCTCTTTCTATACCAGGGGCCCGAACAGTCATCGTCAGTGGCACCTCAATCATCCAGCCCATCTGTCCTTCGTTCATACCTTGTCCGACTATAGATGGCGGCGCGGCAGGAATTGCCGTGATGACCTGCTGGAATTTTTGCACATTTTCGAACAGGCTTGATTTGCCAAAAGACTGACGGAAGCTGGTTAGCCCCTCGGGCGAGAAATATTGTTGCGATATTGCAAAACGTTCGTTGACGTCGTTGAAACCAAAGGTCAGAATTTCGGTCGCTGCCTGTGCCGCCCAATCCAAAAGAAGTGCGTTACTAATGTAAGGCTCACTCAACGCAACAAGGGGCATAGCCTGACCGCCGCTCATAATCGCAAAATATCGGTCTTGCGGTAATACGTAGCTGACACGATAAAAAACAACGACGAGCAGACCAAGGATTGCAAGCACAAGCGCAATCGCAATGCGGAACATGTTCTTGTAGCCATCTCGATAGCTAAGTAAGGTTTCGAGATCTGCCGTCGCATTTCTTTCTTCCGCCGTCGTCACCGCTATGCTCTGCCTTTGTGAATATTATGCGATCGACTTTCCTCAGCGGGAAAGTCTGGCCGCTATTGTCCGCTTTCCGCAAGCCACTGCTGGATACCAACCCCGTTGGGATTCTCGAGCGAGGAGACCCGCTCGACCACAAGAGTCAATTTCAGGTTTTCTGTACGTGCCTGTTCGCGCGCACGATATTCTACCGACATCGGCATTTCCAGCACCCAGCGATATTTACCACCAGCGACACCGTGCTGGCGAATAACCGGGGCGCTGCGCGGGGAGGCCACAACAACCTGACGCTGCGCCGTGACGGATTCGATAATCCGTGCCTTTTCCATGGCGGTCGAAAATGTTTCCCAGCCCGTTTTGGTGAAATGGCGCGACGCCTGCTGCAAGCGGCGCTGGTAGTCGTGGAAGCCGAAGGTCATGACCTCGGTTGCCGCCTGCGCGACCCAGGACACGAGCGCGGAGTCGGTCAGGAAACGCTCGTTCAGCGGAGAGAGCTGCATGATACGGCCATCTGCCGTGGTCGCAAAATAGCGGTCATAGGCGACCGAGTTATTGATATGCACGATCAGCGTCAGGATCAGCCCGACGATGATGACGCCTTCAAGGATCACGATTTTGATCAGATTGCGAAAGCCGTCGCGGTAAAATTCGTTGCGCGTCACAACGCTGACGAGCGGGCCGCCCGGCATCGGTGCGGGTTTTGTGATCGGATTTTCTGCGACGGAACCTTTTTTAGGCGCCGCCGGTTTTTCCACGGCGGCCGCCGCCGCTGTAGCAGGGGCTGCGGGCTTGCCGCCCAGAACCTTGCTCAGCATCGACATCGGATTGCTGGCCGCAGGCGCGGGCGCATCTGTGGCTGCCGGATCGATTGCCGGATTGTCGATGTCGGTTTCGTTCGTGTCGCGTCCCGCGTCGGCCATACTATATGTATCCCCTGTATTGTCCCCTATAACCCGCATGCCGCCGCGAAACGGCGCAAAAGCGGGTACTGGCGGGGCAGACGGACGGCTTTGCTGATGAAAGCCTCCCGACCCCAGAGTGAAATACTATTTTATTCAGCGGCTTACCGCAAGCGGCCTTTGCACCCTATCGCCCTTTGCGGCGGCGGCAGGACGGGGCGCGGTTTTTACGGCCTGCGCCGGTGCTTTCTCTATTTTAACGTATTTCCAGCTCTCTTGCCCGCCAAACCGGCGCTTTGGCAGGCCGGATCTATATATAACTATATGTTATTTATAGATATTTTTTATCCGCCGCCCGCCCGCCGCGGCGCAAAGCGCTTTACATGTCTTTTCATATTGTGTATTTTTATGCCGATTCCAGTTCTTTTTTCAAAACCCGCTTTTTAACGGCAGTCGCCCGCACCAGCCGCCCCGCGCAAGGAACCACAGCAGATCATGCCGCCCCGCCGCCGAAGCGCTTCCGATTTTTCTGCCGCCGCCGCGCGCACGGGCGATACGGGCATCGCGCCTGCGCCCTATGCACGCCCCGCCGGCGCGGCAGCCGCACTTTGCGACCTGACCGTATTCGAAACCGCCGAACTGGCCGGGTTCGAAAGCACCGCCGAAGAAGCGATTTTTATTCTGTCGCAAAGCGCGACCGGCCGCCGCCTGATGCAAACCGCGATTGCCGCGGATTACGGCGTTGTTTTTATCGATGATCCGGATAAAAATCTGCGCGGCTATGTCGATTGGGATCAGAAACTGGTTTTTCTGTCGAAACAAATCGACCCGCGCCTGCTTGCGCTTACGATGGGCCATGAACTGGCGCATGTCAGCCAGCGCGTGAATGGCGGCGCGGATATCAACGTCATCAAAGACCACCCGCGGCATGCGCTGAAAAAATTCCTCGCCCTTGAAGCCGATGCGCGCGCCTATGAGATCATCATCGCGCTGGAGCTTGAATACCCCGCCGCCGGCGAAGACAAAAACCGCATCCGCTTTGACAGCATAACGCAGCACGCCGCAGCCAAGGTCGATATCGATGTCATGCCCAAACTGTTGGCCGGTATTGTGCCGCGCCTTGCAGACGGCAGCCTGCCGCCGGACCGCGCCATGGCGGCGTGTTTCCGCGCGTTTTATTACGATATCGCCCTGCGCGCGACCTACGAAAACAAGGTGATGTCCCGCATCGAACAATTGGATGCCGCGATCATCGCCGCGCCGGAAAATTTTACACGCCTGACCGATAGCACAGATTTTATGACGCGGCTTGACGGCCATGACACCGTCTATCTGCGCAAGCATCCCGATGTGACCCATATCGACGATCCGCAGCTGGCCGCGGTTTGTGAAAGAACCGCCGCGCGGCTGCAAGCGCTGCAGGCACAGCGCGGTGCAAACGACAACGCCGCCGCTGCTGCCGCCTGGAAAGTGCCGGTCTACGCCGCGCCTGCCGCCGCCGCGCCCGCATCCGCGCCCCGCCGAAAGCTAAACCGATGACCCGCACAAGATTCAACCGCGCCGCCGCCCCGCGCCTGCTGCACCGTTTCGCGCCAGAGCCGGAGGCCCGCGATACCCTGCCCATGCTGCTGCAAGGCGGTGCGGAGGTTTATGCCCTTGATGATAACGGCGACACCGCCGTACATGCTGCCGCGCAGGCTGGCAATATGGCCATGCTGCAAACGCTTTTTGACTATGACCGCAGCGGCATCAACCTTGCGGGCACAGACGGCACAGCGCTGGGTATCGCGGCAGCGGCCAACAACAGCGCCACGCTGCGCCTTATCATTGATGCCGGTGCAGATCTGAATGCGCCGGACAAAAACGGTCTGACCCCGCTGATGCGCGCCTGGCAGGCGGGCGCATTCGATACCCTGCAAACCCTGCTGCAACTGGGCGCGGATATCGGCGCGGTCAATACGGATCATAAAAATATTCTGCATATGGCGGCGGGCGCGAATGATGTGGCGGCGCTGGATATTTTACTGGCCGGCGGCGGTGCCGCACATTTGCAAAGCCGCATGCCCAGCGCCGATAAACTGACACCGCTGCATGCCGCCGTGCGCGAAGGCGCCGAAGACGCCGCGCGCGTCCTGATCGCGGCGGGCGCGAATGTGAATATTCCCGATGCCCAGAACATGACGCCGCTGCACAGCGCCGCCGCGCGAAACGATGTGGGTATGATCTATACGCTGGTCTGCGAAGGCCATGCCGATATCATCCGCGTAGAAAACCCTGCCGGTTATACCGCGCTGCATACGGCGATTATCAACAAGAACGAAGCGGCGATGCGCGCGCTCTGCGATCTGGGTGCCGATCCGCACCAGATAGATAACGAAAAACGCACACCTCTGAATATCGCAGGCTGGAACGGGTTTTTGCCTGCGATCAAATACCTGATGGAAGAAATCCCCGCCGAAGTCGCGGAAGAAGACGCGCTGCAATCGCGCACGCAGGCCCTGTATGATGCGGTGTTTTACAACCACGAAGATGCGGCGGACTATCTGATCGCATCCGGCAAGGTGGATTTGAACCGCACGACGCGCCACGGTGATTATGTTTTGATCGCCGCGCTGCAAAGCGGCACATCGGACATGGCGGAGAAACTGATTGCAGCGGGCGCAGACGTCAACACCCGTAACAAAGACGGCATGACCCCGCTGCTGACCTGCGTCATGCGCAATCAGGTTGTTGCTGCGAATCTGCTTTTGCTCAAGGGCGGTGATCCCAACCTTTCCAGCCCCTCGACGCGTTTGCTGCATGCCGCTATTGCGCGCGACTATCCGTTTATGGTTTCGCTGCTGCTGCAAAACGGCGCGGATCCTTTGCAGGCGGATGGCTTTGGTCGCGGCGCGCTTGACCTTGCCCGCCAGCAGGGCCGCGCCAATATGGTGGGCGAGATTGAAAAAGCCGTCCTGCACTTTAGCAATATGAAAAACCAGAAGCCCGAAGGCCCCGCCGCGCCGCAGGTCTGATTTTTTCCTTCATCCCTGCCTTTTACTTTTGACCGGATTTTTGCGGGGCGGCGGCGCTATTTTACTGCGGCAGTGCAGCACGCGCCCGCGGATAATCTTTTCATAAGCGGTTGATGCCCCCGCCCCCGCATGCTATACCCGCAAAGATCAGACACGTAGAAATTGAAAGACAACCGACGCCGGTGCCGCGCGCCTTTTGCGCCGCCCGCAGCCTGAAAGAACATGGCCGGATGAGCAACAGCAACAGCAACCAGCCGGATCAGCCGGACGATCAGGATCCTGTCGATAAATTTTTCGGCAAAGTATCCGATATGTTCGGCAAGGTGTCGCAGATCGACCCCACGCGCAAACCGGACGACATCGACAAATTTTTCCGCGCCGTCAAGACCGGCAAGATGGAAGCCGTCAAGGCCGCGCTTGAATCCGGCCTGAACCCCAACGTACATGACAAAAGCGGCGACACGCCCCTGCATCTATGCGCGCGCGGCAATCTGACGGCAATGGCAGAACTGCTGATGGCGCATAAGGCCGACCCGCGTATCGGCAAAAAAGACGACCCGAAGCATCTGCCGCTCGACGATGCTGTCAATTTCGGCAAACCCGAAATCACCGAACTGTTGGCGCGGCATGGCGGCTATCTGCCCGGCAATACAATCGATGGCTGGAGCCTTTTGCACCGCGCCTGCGAAAAGGGCAAGCCGCGGCTGGTCGAAGCGCTTCTAAAAGCCGGCGCGAATGGTAACGAGCCCACAGCCAACGGCGCCACGCCGCTGCTGATTTCGGTTATGCGTTCGCAAAGCGATGTGGCCAATATGCTGCTGGATTATCCCGGCGTGGCCGAACAGATGAACACGCTTTTCGTCCGCACCGATGAAAAGAAACGTACCGCCTTTCAACTGGCCGTTGAACGCGGGCAAGATGCCATTGCGCGCAAAATGATCGCCAAGGGTACCAAGCTGAACACGCAGGATGCCGACGGCATGACGCCGCTGCAGCATGCCATTCGCCGCGGTGATTCATCGCTGGTCACCTCGCTGGTTGCGGGCGGCGCCGATATCAACCGCGCCAACGATCACGGCACGCCGCTGCATTACGCCGCCGCCGCGCCCGAACTGCGCGACGAAGCGGCCCGCGCCAAAATGATTGATACGCTGGTGCGTCTGGGCGCCGACCCCGATACGCAGGATGCCAAAACCGGCCAGACCCCGCTGATGATTCTGGCCGCCAGCGCCGACAAACTGCCGTCGCTGCAAAAATTGCTGGCGCATCCGGTCGCGCAGGACCATTTCGACCACAGCGGCATGAACGCCGTCTTCCACGCGCTGAAAAACCCCAAGGGGCTGGAAATGTTGCTGGCCGCCGGTGCACCGCCCGATGCGCGCCATATGAAAGACGCGTCGACCCCGCTGATTGCCGCGGCAAAAAATGACGACGCGCATACCGTGCGCCGTCTGCTGGACGCCGGTGCCAATCCGCGCCTGTTTGACGCGCGCGGCAAATCGGCACTGTCTTATGCGCGCGATAACATCGTCAACGAATATGCGGGTGCCGCCAATGCCCCCGCCATCGCCGCGATGATCGAAGAAAAATTCGCCCCCGAAATGCCGGCGCGGCGCAAGCAAAAGCCGCGCAGCGGAGAGTGGGAACTGTGAGCCGCGATTACCTCAGCGGCCTGATCGCCGCAGGGGACAAAAGCGCGCTTTTGGACGCGCTCGACAATCCTGTTTTTTCATCTTTCGCCAGCGGCCTTGACAGCAAAGGCCGCAGCCTGCTGCACGATGCGCTGGAGGCGGGCTTTGACGACCTGACCGCGCCGCTGATGGCCGCCGGTGCAAAAATATCCGCCGCCGACCCGCAGGGAAACACCCCGCTGCATCTGGCCGCCGAACGCGGCATGACCGCCGCCGTTCAAACGCTGCTGCATGCCGGGGCGGCTGCCGATATCCGCGCCGGTGGCGGCAGCATGCACGGCCCCGATGCGGGCGCGGGCGATACGCCGCTGCACCGCGCGGCGGCCGCCGGACATGCCGATATTGTCCGGATTTTACTGGCGCGCGGCGCTGACCCTGCGCTGACATCCCCCGCCGGCAAGGGCGGCAGAAACGCCTGGCATATGGCGGCGGAGGGGGATAGCCTTGCCGTGCTGGATCTGCTTCTTGCGCATCCGGATGCGGGGCGCATGAATGATTTCTGCGACCACGGCAAGACGCGCGCGGATGCTTTTCGCCTTGCGCTCAAGGCCGGACATGCGCCGATCGTGCGCCGCCTGATCAGCCACGGCATCGATATCAACCGCCGCGACAGCGAAGGCCACACGCCGCTGCACTGGCTGCTGCTGCACCGGAGCACGCGCGCCGAAGCGCTTCCGATGGTGCGTCTGCTGCTGCAAAATGGCGCGGATGGTGACAAAGCTGCAAACCTGTGGGGCGAAACGCCGCTGATGGTCGCGGCCAAAGCCGATTTCCCCGAAGCGATGTATCTGCTTTTGGATCAAGGTGCCGATGCGGCGCGGCGCAGCCAGTTTCTGGAGACGGCGCTGCATTTCGCCGCGCATCATTACACGGCGGAAACCATTCATCTGCTGATCGATGCAGGCGCCGATATCAATGCGCCGGACCGCACCGGCCAGACCGCGCTGCATATCGCGGCGCATCACAACCGCCGCGACGTTGTAAAAACCCTGATTGCGCGCGGTGCCGACCCCACCATCACGGATGCGCGCGGCCGCACGCCCGACCGCCTGTGTCTGTCGCCGGTGCAGGTCAATACGCAGCGTCTGGTTTTAAAAGCGCAGGAAGACTGGGCACGCAAAAACCGCAAATATGGCGGGCGTTTGCAGCGTAAGTTCAACCCGTCCGCGGCCACGACAAAACCGCCGGTGCCACCACCCGCGCCGAAAGAGAAAGACATCAACGCGCAAGACCGCGACGGGCAGACCGCGCTGCACATCGCGGCGCGCAACAACAATTACAATGCCGTCAGAACGCTGCTGTCGCGCGGCGCCGACCCGCTTGTCAAAGACCGCCACGGACGCACCGCCGACCATCATGTCCGGACACGCGGCAAGCCTGTGCACCGGATGATCCAGCGCGCGCAGCAGGAATGGGCAAAGAATCCGAAAAATCCGCAAAAAGAGGGCGACGATCGCCTGCGCACGGGCTTTGCGCGCAGCAGCAAGCCGTCCCGTCACCGCCCCGATTCCCCCGCGATGCGGCGCGGCGCGGTTGTGCCGCGTCCTTTTGGCAAAAAACCGCCTTCAAACGACGGCGGTAATCGGCCATAATGTTTGCCTGAGTTTGTTTTTCGTAAACCGCCGCGCCGGAAAACCCCGACGCAGAAGGAATCCCGATCTTGCAGCCACCGAGCCTTGACCGTCTGGATCCACCCCGCGCCGCCACTGTCAACCAGCCGGTTGATCATGCGGGTAACCGCTATCTGCACGCGCTGTGCCGCGGCAATGCGTCCGCGGCGCTGGTGCGCACGGCGATTGATACCTATGGCGCAGCGGTCAATCCGGTCAATAACGATGGTTATTCGCCGCTGCGCTATGCGGTTGAATTCGGCAATGCCGAAACCGTGACCGCGCTGCTGCAGCGCGGTGCCGCGCCGACCTATACGGCAGGCGGTAAAACCTATAACGCCGTGACGGCCGCCGTTTTGCGCGGCCGCGCCGATATACTGGCGGCCGTGCTGGACGGCGGCGGCGCGCTTAACATCAATGCCCCCGGCCTTGATACGCGCGGCGAGATTGAAAAGACACCCGCGCTGGCGCTGGCCGTGCAGAAATATCAATATGACCTGATCCCGCTTTTGGCGGCGGCGGGGGCTGACCTCAACAGCGCCGCCCCCTTGAGCGGCTTCACCCCGCTGATGCAAGCGGCCAGCAACGATGCGCCGCGTATGGTGCTGGCGCTTTTGCGCGCGGGTGCCGACATCAACGCGCGCGGCACGCAGGGGCAAAACGCCCTGCACATTGCCGCAGGCAATATGCACCGGCTTGAAGTGCTGGATACCTTGATTGCGCAGGGCGCCGATCTGGAAGCACGCGACGCCAAGGGCCGCACGCCGCTGATGTTTGCCGTCGAATCCGGTGCGGCGCGCGCGGCCGAAAAGCTTTTGGCTGCCGGCGCAAAAATAGATGCGCGCAACGCGCTTGAAAACAATGAAACCGCGCTGATGATCGCCGCGCGCAAAGGCCATGCCGATTGCGCGGCGGTCTTGCTGAAATACAAAGCCGATGTGCTGCTGACCGACAAATTCAACCGCACCGCCGCGAAAATCGCGCAGGACAATCCGTCAAACAACCGCAGCCAGTATGACCCGATGATGGGTTTTTCCGCGCCGCAGCCTAAAACCATGCTGATCGATGCCGAACAAAAAGCCACCGCGAAGCTGTTTGAAAAACAGTACCGCGAACAAAAACGCAAAAAAGGCCCGTAAGCACAAAATAAAAATTCACGGCGGCGGTCAATAAAGGGTGCCAGACAAGTTTAAGGACGTCCACGTGAAAAAAAGAAAACAGACCACCGACCAAACGCCCGCCCGCAAACGGCAGCCGCGCGATGCGAAGCGTCCCGCCGCCGCTTTTAATGGACGCTATGTGAAGGAGCCGGATAAAATCACCGACCCCGCAACCGGCCGCACACGGCTGATCGATGCGATTTTGTCGGGTGATCTGGAAGGCGCGCAGCGTCTTTTGGAAGCCGGCGCCAGCCCCAACAAAACCACCAAAGAAGGCAAAGCGCCGCTGCATTACGCCGCGCGGCTGGGGCAGACCGACATGATTGCGCTGTTGTCTTCCTACGGCGCGCAATCAAACCCGCGCGATAAAACGCTGCGCACACCGCTGCATGATGCGCTGGATGCGCCGCAGGCGCCGCGCACGCTGGCCGCGCTTTTTCGCATCGGCGCGCGCGCGGATATTCCCGATAATACAGGCCGCCTGCCGCTGCACCATGCCGCCGCCCATGCATCGAATACTGTTGTGCGCCGCTTGCTGAAAGAAACCGAAAACCCCAACGCACCCGACAAAGCCTATGCGCAGCCACTGCATCTGGCCGCCGAAAGCAACGGCGTCGATGTTGTGCAAACCATTTTGTTTGAACGTGTCGCCGTGTTCAGCGCCAACCAGCAGGGCGATACCGCGCTGCATCTGGCCGCGCGGCGCAGCGACCCCGAAGTCGCGCTGTTTTTGCTGCGGACCGAAGCCGTACAGATGGTCAATGCCGTCAATCTGGACGGCCAGACGCCGCTGCATGCCGCGATCAAGGCGGGCAGCGAAAAACTGGTGCGCGCGATGATTGAATCCGGTGCCGACGTCAACCTGCCGGACCGCGGCGGCATGACGCCGCTGCACGAAGCGGTCATGGGCAATAACCCCAAGATGGTCAAACTGCTGATCGACAGCGGCGCGAATGTCAGCCGCCGCGCCGCCAATGTCAAAACACCGCCGCTGGTGCTGGCCATCCAGCAAAAACGCAGCGAACGGATTTTGCAGCATCTGATGGATGCCGGTGCCGACGTCAATACCGCCAACGACGATGGACAAACACCCTTGATGGCCGCCGCCGGACGCGGCGACGCCGCGCTGGTCTCGCTGCTGCTGGAAAGCGGCGCGAATACCGCCGTTACCGACAAACACGGGCAGAACGTTTTGCATTACTGCACAAACACTATTCCGGCAAAACAGGTCGAAGCAATGATCGACGGCGGCGCGGATGTGAATGCCACCAGCGCCTGGGGCCGCAGTGTGCTGACCAGCGCCGTGCAGGAACGCAACGTTGCGCTGGCCGAAGTGCTGCTGAAACGCGGCGCCAACCCCAAGGTGAGCGATGCGCAGGGATTCACCCCGCTGCATGCCGCGCTGCAATTGCGCCAGCCCGCGCTGGTCAACCTGCTGATCGACAAGGGCGCGGATGTGAATGCGGCGGGCAGTTATTCCAAGCTGACGCCGCTGCATATCGCCTGCAATCTGGGACTGGAGCGTGAAGCGCAAAAGCTTTTGGAAAAAGGCGCCAACCCGAATGCCGCCGACAACATGGGCCGCACCCCGCTGATGAACATGATGCAGGGTGGCTATGTGAATGCCGATCTGGTGCGCAAGATGCTGGAAAAAGGCGCCGACCCGCTGGCCGAAGACCACTATGGCAGCAATGCCTATGACATGGCGCACAGCCAGCGCAAGACGCTGATTGTGGATCTGTTCCGCCAGCACCAGCTGAAAAAATCGCCCAAGCCCTATACGCCCAAACCGCCGCGCCCGCCGTGGGGAGGGTATTACTAAGCCTTTGTTATTGCTAAAAGACTAAATTTTTCATAGACATAATCGGGGGAGGGCTATAGGATAGGAGCCCATCTACCGGATGCGCGCAAAAGGACACCGCCGATGGCCCGAAAACAGCCTTCTTCCGTACATTCCGCTTTTTTGAAAGCGGTGCGCGATGGCGATTTTGAAGGCGTCCGGCATTATTTTGAAGAAGGCGCATCGCTGGAGAGCCGCGACGACAAAGGCCGCACCGCCGTCCATATCGCCGCCGAGCGCGGATTTAGCCGCACCATCGATATTCTGGCCGAACTGGGCGCAGACATCAACGCACAGGACCGCAATCTTGAAACCCCGCTGCATCTGGCCGCACGCCAGAACCATAACGTGGATATGTCATCGCTGCTGATTGTACACGGTGCCGATGTCACCATCAGAAACCGCGGCGGCGACACGCCCTTTACACTGGTCAAAAAAGAAAGCCGCCTGAAAGATGTTCTGCGCGGCGCATGGCTGGCCGCCCTTGAAAAAAACCCGCCCGATCTGAGCCCTGTGACCGATCACGATATCGTGGTTTCCACACCGCTGAACGTCAAACGCCGCGCCGCGCCGCCCGCGCAGTAAAAGCCCAACGCCATCGCCGTTTTAAATACGCCGCTACCGGCGTAGTGATTACTTTATGCGGCCGCCTGTTTCATAATCCTATAGCATTGTTGCGATCTGTTTGCGCGCGCGCGAAATGCGCTGCAACATCAGCAAAAACGCGGCTTTGTAAGGGCCTGAAGCATTGACCTGATGATAACAATATGTCAAGAATCTGAACGATCTGGACATCTTTTATCAACCCGCCGGACGGCCGCCCAAGCCCTGCCGCCGCGCGCCGGAATAAAACAGGACGCCCATGGAGCCGAAAAACGTTTCCGACAGCTTTAACGACAACGCCCAAGACGTCACTGCGCCAAAAGCAGAGGCGGCTGCACCCGTGGCTATCGAACTGGGCGCGCTGCTCAAGGCCGCCAAAGACAGCAAACATGACGAAGCGCGCGCGCTGATCCGCGCCGGTGTCAACGTCAACGAAATGAACGATATGCGCGACACCGCCCTGACCCTGTCGCTTGGTAATTACGATGTGCGCATGGCACGGCTGCTGCTGCAACATGGTGCCGATGTGGCGCGTTACGAAGATTTGACCGGACGGTCGCTGCTGGCCGTACTGCGCCACGCAGGCACCACGCATCGCCCCGAAGAAGAAACACTGGCCTGCCTGCTGCTGGATCACGGCGCGGCGGCCGATGCGCGCGATAACCACGGGCTGCCGCTGGTGGCGCGCTATGCATCGATGGGCATGCTGGCGGCGCTGGAGCGTATCCTTGAAGCTGGTGCCGATCCGAATGCCGTCAACCCGTCCAATAAACTCTCGGCGCTTTATTTCGCCATTTCCGGTGACAGCAAATGTGTGCCGCTGGTACGCGCGCTGCTGACCGGCGGTGCCGATCCGAACGGTGCCGAAGGCGAAGGCACGCTGCCACTCTTTGTCGCTGTGCGCCAAAAAAACCTGCCCGCCGCCGAGGCCCTGCTGAATGCCGGCGCGGACCCCAGCCGCGTCAGCAGCAGCAATGCCATGACGCCGCTGCTGCATGCCTTGAAAACCGACAACGAACCGATGACCGACCTGCTGCTGGCCCACGGTGCGGATATTCACGTGCCGATGCCGGATGGCCTGCGCGCGATTGATACGCTGGTGCGCGACAACGCCAATATTTCTGCGCTGGAAAAAGCGCTCGCCGCCGGGGCAAAGGCCGATGTCTGCCGCCTTGACCAGCAGGGCGCGCCGGTGGAAACCGCCCTGCATCTGGCCGTGCGCCACAAACGGCTGGAGATGATCAACCTGATGCTCAAGACCGGTGCCGACGCGCTTTGCGTTGACGGGTTTGGCTATACGCCGCTGCAATTGGCGCATAGCCTTCTGGGCAGCGAAGATCCGATTGTCGATCGCCTGCGTCTGGCCGATGGCGCGGCGCGCATCGAACGCGAACGCGCCGCGCGTGCCGCCGCCGTGGAAACGCCGCCGCCAAAGCGTCCGCCCGCACCCTGATTTTGTGCTTATGACCGAGGTATAAAAGAATGTATCCTGCTTTCAACCGTTCGTCACAGAAGCCGCCGCAAGGCGTCAACGCCCCGCTGGATGACCGCGGCCGCACCGCGCTGCATCTGGCTGTTGAAAAAAATGACGAGGTTGCGGCAATCCGCCTTTTGCGCATCGGGGCGAATATCAACCAGACCGACAAACAAGGCCAGACCCCGCTGTTCGAAGCCGCGGCACACGGCCATCAGAACATGCTGGAGCTATTGACCGCGCGCGGCGGCAAAATCGACCACCGCGACCAGCAGGGCCGCAGTCTGGCCGACTGGGCGATTGAAAACGGCGCGGATGCGATCTTTCTGGATATTCTCGCCAGCTATGGCGCGCCTTTCGAACCGGCGCAGAAAACCCGCCGCACCCCGCTGCACCGCGCCGCCGAACAGGGCCGCGCCGATTTGATCGAAACGCTGGTTTTGCAGGGTCTCGACATCAACGGCCGCGACAACGACGGCAAGACGCCGCTGCATCTGGCCACCGCACACGGACAGCTGGAGGCCATGCACAAGCTGATCAGCCTTGGCGCCAACCCCGTACAGCGCGATAACGATATTGTAACCCCCCTGCATATCGCGGCGGAAAAGGGCAACCTGCCCGCCGTGGATTTTCTGCTGTCCCTGCCCGAAGTGCGCAGCAGCATCAACCAGCATGCTGCCTATCACAGCGGCTTTACGCCGGTGATGCTTGCCGCATCGAAAAACCATACCGATATCATCGAACGTCTGGCCGCGCATGGCGCCGACCTTAACAAAACCGACAATCAAAACCGCCACAGCCTGTTTATCGCCGTCGAAGGCGGACATGCCGATGCGGTGCGCAAGCTGATTGCGCTGGGCGCGGATGCCGGACGGGATGTTTTGTCGACCAGCAACAAATCGCCGATGATCCATTGGGTGAATGACAAAAATTACCGCGAAATCCTCGGCCTGATCATCAGTGCGGGGGCGAATATCAACGCCACCGATTCAAACGGCCAGACCGCGCTGCACCGCGCCTGCGACTATACGCGCGCCGAACAGATTTTGTGCCTGCTGCAACTGGGCGCGGCGCCCAACGGGCTGAACAGCTATGGCCAGCGCCCGATTGACGAGCTGATCGACAATTACACATACCGCAATCAGGACATGCCGGAGCTGATCGACGCGCTGCTGCGCGCCGGCGCGGACCCGGGCATATCCCCCTCGCCGCTGGTGCAGCGCGCGCCGCTGCATGTCGCCACCGAAGCCGGGCATGTGCAGTCAGTCAAGCTGCTGCTGAAAAAAGGCGCGCCCGTCGATGTGCCGGACCGCAGCGCCATGGCGATGACGCCGCTGTTGATGGCGGCGGAAAACGGCAACCGTGTCATTGCCGATCTTTTACTGGCGGCGGGCGCGAATATCCTCAAGACCGATGCGGAAAAACGCGGTGCCCTGCATCTGGCCGCGCGCAGCGGGCAGGCGGATTTTTGCAATTTTCTGCTCGGCGCCACCGATATCGACATCAACGCACGCGACAAGGATGGCTGGACAGCGCTGCACCATGCCTGCGCGCGTGAAAAAACCGCTGTCGTTAAAATGCTGATTGAACGCGGCGCCGACCTGACCGCCGTGGACAACGACGGGCTGACCCCGCTGCACCGCGCCATGGACACGCGCAGCGATGACGTTATCGACGCCTATGTCGCCACGCTGGGCGCAAAGGCCGATCTGGATGTGCTGTCGCGCGATGGCGACACGCCGCTGATTCATGCCGCGCGTACCGGATTTATAAAATCAATCGAAAAACTGCTCGCCGCCGGTGCCGATATCACGGTGAGCGGCGCGGGCGGTCTTTCGGCGCTGCACACCGCATTGATCGGCGACCAGCGCGATGTTGCGCTGGCGCTGGCCGATGCACTGCGCGCCCGCCGCATTCAGCCCGATACGCTGTGCGACAAGGACGGCAATACGCCGCTGCATATCGCCGCGCGCGTCGATGCGCATATCACCGCTGAAAAGATTCTGGATAGCGGTGCGGATATCAACCGTGCCAATGCCGACGGCGACACGCCGCTGCATATCGCCGTGCGCAACCAGCATTTTTCCATGATTGCCCTGCTGACCGACCGCGGCGCCAAAAGCCTTGCGCGCAACAACAGCGGCGATACGCCGGTTGATATTGTCATGCGCGCCGAACAGGGTTATCTTTTTGACATGCTGCTGCCCGCCGCCGTGCGCGAGGAAGCAGAAGAAGCAGCGGCCAAGAACCCGCCGCCGCAAAACAGCAAACCGCCCGCGCCGCCCAAACCGCCATCCCCCTGACCGGCGCCGCAGCGGCCGTACCATAACCCGCCGCCGTCCGCGGCGTAGAAAAGGAATTTTATTGTGACGCAGAGATTTGTCTTTTGCTTGTCGGCATTTGTGATGTCTGCCCTGTTGAGTGCCGCACCCGCCGCCGCGATGGAAGATGTTTTCAGCGCGCAGCAGCAGGCGGTGGAAAATCCGGGCGGTGGTATGCGCGTTGTCACCCCGCTTAAGGACTGTCTCGACAAACTGCCGCCGGACGAAGCCGCCGCCGTGCGCAGCAATTACCTGAAGCCTTATCAGGAATGCCATATGCGCCTGAACGCACTGCAGCGCCGCCGTGCCGAAGGTAAAGAAACCGAAGCCGATAAAAAAATTGGCAAAGACGCCGATAACCAAAAAGATGCGGCCAGCAAAGACAGTGCCGAAAAAGAACCGCCGCCTGCGGAAAGCCCGCGCAACTTCGTCCGCGTCCGGCGCGATGAAAGCCCGCGCCGCGCCGCCAATTTTGGCGATATCCGCGAAACCCCTGCCGCCCGCCCGCCGCGCCCCGAATGGGACAGCGGTTACAACCGTTAATATTTTTGTGATATAATCAATCACAGAAAATAATGGCGGAGATTGATATTCCGCCGTGCGAAAGGAAACCCATGCGTTTTTCCATCGTCATCTGCCGCAAGGCTCTGGCTATAACGGTGTTCGCGCTGATGGCCGGTTTTGCCGCGCCCGCCGCCGCACAAGATGGCGGCGCATATAGCGGCAGCGCCACACAGGGCTATATTGGCCGCGACCCCAGCGCACCAGCCCCCGCCTTGCCGCCGGGCGCTGTGGCTCCGGCGCAGCGTGCTGCCGATCCCGCGCCGCCGACATTGCCGCCCGTATTCGACACCGTACGCGCCGCCGAAAGCGAAGACACCGCCGCGCCTGGCGTGGAAGACCCCTGCGCGGATTTTGCGGATTCTTATGACGGTTATAACGTTTGTCAGGACCGCATCAAAAAAATCGAGCGCATGCGTGATGCCAAGCACCGGCGTATGGGCACCACGCCGGCACCCGCCGTCATTGCCGTGCCGGAGCCGGAAAAACCGATGACCCCCGAAGACGCCGCGGCCAGAGTGGACGAGCTTGAAAAGAAACTGGAAGAAAAAGCCGCTGCCGAGGCCGCCGCCAAAGCGGCACCGACCACCAAAACGGGTATTGGCCAGTTTAACCGCAACCCCGACAAGGGCGATTCTCTTTTCAGGAAATAAAGCCGGTATTTAATCCGGACGGCGGCGGCGCACGTTGAGCGGCTTCATCAGGCTGATCTCGCGCCGCGCGCCTTCGGTGGCTTGTACCAGATCATAGTGTTTGAAGGCTTCGCTGACGTCGGCTTCCAAACCCCATTGCCCCGCATAGAAATGCATATCGCGCCCGCGGTTGTCGTGAACATCGGCGCGGGCGCCGGCTTTGAGCAGTGCCAGCGCCGCTTCGCGGTGGCCGCCCAGACAGGCCAGCATCAAGGCCGTGTGGCCTTCGAAATCGCGCGCTTCCAGATCGACTTTGTCTTTGGCCAAAAGGTTTTCGATGGAAAGAAGCTGTCCGCCCGCCGCCGCCAGCATCAGCGGTGTGCATTTTTTTGCATCCGGCGCGTTTACGTCTGCGCCGCGCGCAGCCATGTCGTCCATCAGCGCGGTAAAATTACGCGCGGCAGCCATGGCAAAAGCGGTTTGCCCGTCATGGTTGACCGCCGCCATATTGAATTTGTGTTTCAGACAAAACGCGGCGGCTTCTTCGTGATGCGCGGCGATGGCCTGCATCAGCGCGTTGTTGCCAAGGGCATTTTCGGCGTGGTTTTCCGCGCCGTGCCGGAACAAAAAAGAAAGAACAGGGATAGACCCGCGCGCCCCGCCCCAGATCAGCGCCGTATTGCCCTGACGGTCGGAACGGTTGACGGCAGCGCCCGCCGCATGCGCTTTTTCAAGCGCGGCGAGATCGCCCTCGCGGGCGGCTTTGATAAAATCTGTGGTGGCGCTGTCATTCGCAAGATTGGGCATGGGTCACAGACATCTACGGGGCTGAACGGGTTTTATCTTAGATTCTATATATGTAAATGTCAAATTTGAGGGGGATTTTGATATTAACTGTCTGAATACAAGCTGTTTTAGCTGCACAGTCTGGCGCGCCGCCGCGTTTCTGGAACCCAATGAAACCCGATGAAACCCGCCGCATTTTTTGATTCGCAGGCGGTTTGCCGCGCGGGCGGCGGCAAAAAATGAAACCGGCCAAGCCGTTGCAGCGGCTGGAAAATTTCGCACCGGCGGCGGGCGCGATAGCGTTGGCGCAAAAAAATCTTTTGCGCTCGGGGATCATTTTTGGCCAAATCTAAACATGCTCCCGAATTGCGAGCGAAACACTTCAGCCCGAACCCAGCTCAAACCCGCCCCCGATACGGCGGGTTTTTTGTTACGGATTTTATATGACCGTCAAAAAGAAAACCGCGCGCAAAAAACCGGCGCGCACCAAAGCGCCGCGAAGAACATCCACCGCGCGGGATCCGCGCAAGACCATCAAAGTGCGCGCCATCATCGATGCACTGGAACAGCATGTGCTGGGTGAAAAGAAAATGACGGCAACGCAGGTCGGCGCGGCGCTGGCGCTGCTGAAAAAAACGCTGCCCGATATGACAGCGCAGGGCACGGCCGGCCCTGCCGCACAGCACGATGCGCTGAAACGCGATATCGCCGCGCATGAAGATGCGCTGGGCGCACTGGAATAAAGGCGCATGGAATTAACAGAACGCGAGCGGCGCATCCGGGCGCGGCTGATGACGGATTTTGCGCATTACGCCGCAAAATGCCTGAAAATCCGCGCCAAGGACGGGCGCATTGTGCCGATGAAAATGAACAGCGCACAGGAATATATCCACGCGCGGCTGGAAGAACAGCTGATCACCACAGGCCGCGTGCGCGCGCTGGTTTTAAAAGGCCGCCAGCAGGGTTGTTCGACCTATGTGCAGGCACGGTTTTACTGGAAGGTCACGCACCGCCGCGGCGTGCGCGCTTTTATTCTGACGCATCTGGACGACGCTTCGCGCGGGATTTACGGCATGGTGCAGCGGTTCTACGAGAACTGCCCCGAAGCTGTCCGCCCGCAAGCCGCGCGTCGGTCGTCGAAAGAAATGATCTTCGGCAGGCTTGATTCAGGCTATGCCGTCGGTACGGCAAAATCATCCGGCGTCGGGCGCGCGCATACGCTGCAATATTTTCACGGCTCCGAGGTTGCTTATTGGGCGCAGGCCGAAAACCATGTCTCGGGTATTTTGCAGGCTGTGCCGGATGAAAAAGGTACGGAGATTATTCTGGAGAGTACATCGGCGGGCGCGGCGGGTCTGTTTTACCAAATGTGCATGGAAGCGCAAAAAGGCCGCGGCGGATATATTTTTATTTTTGTGCCGTGGTTTTGGCAGACCGAATACCGCAAAACCCCGCCCGAAGATTTTATACCCAGCGTGGAAGAGCGTGAATATCAAACGCAGTACGGTCTTGATGATGCGCAAATCTATTGGCGGCATATCAAGATCGAAGAGCTGGGCGGTATCTGGACGTTTCGCCGCGAATATCCGTCAAGCGCCGAAGAAGCCTTCCACAGCGACCGCCCGAATGCGCTGTGGGACCGCGCCGGCATTGACCGCAGCCGCCGCCACCCCGGCGATGCACCCGATATGAAACGCATCGTCATTGCCGTTGACCCCGCCATGACATCGGGGAGAAGCAGCGATGAAACCGGCATTATTGTCGCGGGACTGGGCACCGACAACCGCGGCTATATCATCGCCGACCTGTCGGGGCGCATGACACCGGCGCAGTGGGCATCGGCGGTTGTCAGCGCCTATTACAAATATCAGGCTGACCGCGTGGTTGCCGAAGTGAACCAGGGTGGCGATCTGGTGGAGCACACGCTGCGCGGGTTTGACCCCGCTATTGCCTATAAATCCGTGCACGCCAGCCGCGGCAAGATCGCGCGCGCAGAGCCGATTGCCGCGCTGGATGCGCGCGGCCTGGTGCATCATCTGGGTGCCTTTCCCGCGCTGGAAGACCAGATGTGCCGTTTTGACCCGCTGCAAGACAGCAAAAGCCCCGACCGCGTGGATGCGCGCGTCTGGGCTTTGACCGAATTGATGCTGACCGCCCGCCAGACGCCGAAGCCGATGATCTGGCAGCCGGACTAAAAAAGAGAAGACAGATTCCCCCGACTGTCATCCCGAGCGCAGCGAGGGATAACAAAAAATTGAAATTCAATCAACCGGAGTACCCGCATGGGCTGGAAAAACATTTTCTCACGAAAACCGCAGGCGAAGGCCAGCGCAGGCGCACCGCTTTTGGTGCAATCGGGTGCGCTGCAGCCGCGCTTTACGCCGCGGCAATACGACCAGCTGGCCAAGGAAGGCTATCAGAAAAACGTCATCGCCTATCGCTGTGTGCAGCTGGTCAGCCGCAATGCCGCTGCCGTGCCATGGCTGGTAACGCGCGGCAAGGGCGCGTATAAAAAGCGGCTGGAAGACCACCCGCTGGCCACGCTTTTGGCGCAGCCCAACCCGATGCAGGGCGGCGCGGAGCTGTTTGCCGCGATTTACGGATTTTATCTGATTGCGGGTAATAGCTATATCGAAGCCGTCGGCGCACAAAACGCCCTGCCGCGGGAGCTATGGACGCTCAGGCCCGACCGCATGCGCGTTGTGCCCGGACGGTCGGGACTGCCCGCGGCCTATCGCTATCAGATCGGCGGGCAGAGTGTCGATTTTGCCGTTGATACCATCACCGGTGCATCGGATCTTTTGCATCTGAAAACTTTTCATCCGCTGGATGACTGGTACGGCATGAGCCCGCTGGAAGCCGCCGCCGCCAGCATCGACCAGCACAATGATGCGGCAAAATGGAACGCCGCGCTGCTGCAATCATCGGGCAGGCCGTCGGGCGCGCTGGTCTACAAGCCGCCGCATAGCGACACCGCCGCCACATTGACCGACGAGCAGCGCGAGATGCTGAAAACCGAACTTGAGAATTTTTTCAGCGGCGCGGGCAATGCCGGACGTCCGCTGGTGCTGGAAGGCGGTTTGGACTGGCGCGAAATGTCGCTCAGCCCGAAAGACATGGACTGGCTGGCGGGAAAAGACGTATCGGCACGTGAAATCGCCCTGGCATTTCATGTGCCGCCGCAGCTGGTGGGGATCGAAGGGTCTTTGACTTTTGCGAATTTCGAACAGGCGCGCCTTGCCCTGTTTGACGATGCGATTTTGCCGCTGATCGACCACGTGAAGGACGAGCTGAACCATTGGCTGGCGCCGCGTTTTGGCGATGATATCCGCATCGATTACGACATCGATAAAATCGAAGCCTATGCGGAGCGGCGCGAAAAAGTCTGGAAGCGTATCAGCGATGCCGATTTTCTGACCACGGATGAAAAACGCGCCGCACTGGGTCTGCCGCCACTGGAAAATAGCGCGCGGCCGCACGGAGATAACGCATGAGCCCGTTTAATTTCCGCCATGGCGGTAAACTGTACCGTCTTGCGCCCGATGCACGGCTGGCCTGTGCCATCGAAGACGAAATGGGCGCGCTGCCCGTGCTTGCCCTCAGATTCAAATCCGGCGGCTGGCGCATGACAGAGCTGATCACCATCACCCAGATGTTTTTGCAGGCCTGCGGCGAGAGCACGGATTTTTATACCCTCGGCGACGAAATTCTGGCCACCGGGCTGGCCGCGCCGCTGGCGGCGGTGCGCCGTTTTCTGGCCCCCTTTGACGAAGAAGGACAAAACGCATGACGGCGATTGCCAATCTGGTGCAGCAAAAAACCGTATCGGTTGGCACGGGCGCGCTGCTTTTATCCGCCGCCGCCGGTTGCCGCGGCTTTGCCGAGGCTTTTGGCACGGGCGGCAACGACATGTTTTTCTACTGCATCCGTCACCGCAGCGCCGCCGAGTGGGAAGCCGGCACCGGCCATATGTCCGATGCCGCAACACTGGTGCGTGACACCGTCATTTCATCCAGCAATGGCGGCGCGAAGGTTGCTTTTTCGGCAGGCGAGAAAGATGTCGTCAATGACATCGCCGCAGAACGGCAGCTGGTTTTGCCGGCGGCGCCCGCGGCGGGTGATCTTTTGATTTATGACGGCGCGCAGTGGCATGCCGCCAAGGCCGCGGTGACATCTGTCAGCGGGCTTTCGGCCGCACTGGCTGCCAAAGCCGCCAGCACGCATAGCCACGCGCAAAGCGATATCAGCGGCCTGAGCGCAAGCCTTGCCGGCAAGGCCGCCGCCGCACATACGCATGGCACAGCCGATGTCATGGGACTGGACGGCGCGCTGGCCGGCAAAGCGAATGCCGCGCATACGCATGCCCTTGCGGATATTTCCGGCCTTGGCACCGCGCTGGATGACAAAGCCGCCGCGGCGCATGCGCATAGCAGCGACGATATCACGGGACTGGACGAAGTACTGGCCGGATATGCCCCTGCCGACCACGAACATGCCATAGCGGATATCTCCGGCCTCGGCGCCGCGCTGGCGGGCAAGGCGGCGGGTACGCATGGCCACAGCATTGCCGATATCAGCGGCCTTGGCGATGCGCTGGACAGCCGCGCGCCCCTGTCGCATATCCATACCACCGCGGCCATTACGGGGCTGGATGATGCGCTTGCGGGGAAGGCCGCAGCGGCGCGGATAATCGCCGCAGCAGGCAGCCTGAGCGGCGGCGGCGATCTGTCGGCCGACCGCAGCCTGAGCCTGAGCGGCGATGACGCAAGCCCCGGCGCCGGAAAATATTACGGCACAAACGGCAGTGGCGAAAAAGGGTTTCATGCCCTGCCCGAGATGCCGGAAATCCCCGAAGCACCGCCACCGCCCGCGGCGCCCGATGTTGCTTTTGACGATACGGGCCGCCGGCTGGTGACCGGTGCGCATGTGGCGGCTGCACTGGCCGCCGCCGATGCGCGGCTTTTGCGTGCGGGGTTTTACCCCAAATGCAGCGCACATATAAACCATTTCACCGGCGCTGATTACGGCGGGTTTATACCCGCGGTGTCCGGCACGGGCGCGAATGCGGCGACGATTGAAAACGACTATGGCATCAATACCGATGCACTGGGCGTTTACCGGATGACAACCGGCACAACAGCCACCGGTGCAGCGTGGCGCAGTTTTGGCAACAGTTTTTCAATGCTGCATGCGGCAGGCAAAAACCTGCGTCTGCAAAGCCGTATCCGTCTGGCCAATCTGACGGCGGCAGGGTCGCAGGAAATCAGGGTCTGGGGCGGCGTTACCATCGGCACCGCGGCTACCACCAACCCCGCAACCGCCATTGGTATGTATTGGTACTACGACAAGGATAACCCCAAATGGGTTTTACGCCGCCGCAATTCGGCCGCGGTCAGCGATGTCGAAACCGACGTGACCGTCGAAGCCGGCGTGTGGTACGACATGGAGCTGGTCATCAGCGGTGCGCCTGTCGATGGCGATGTCACGGCAGAGCTTTTTATCAACGGCCAGAGCCGCGCCAGCCATACACAGCTGATCAGCACCCTGAGCTATAACACCGTTTCTGCCGCAATACAAAAAGCCGTCGGCACCACGGCGCGGCTGCTTTACATCGACTACGAAGCGATTTTTATGGAGCGGGCATGAGCGCCGCGCAGCCCATCGGCGCGGCAGCGATTGGCGCCCCCGCCCCGCCCGCCGCGCGCCGCGGTATGGCCGCAAGCTTTATGCCCCAATCCGTCGTCTGCGCCGCATTTATCCTGCGGCATGGCGCAGAGGCTGTCTTTGCCGTGCGCACAGCACGCGGTGCACAATTTGCCCGCGCACGGCAGATTCCCGCGCGTTTTGCAGGTAGGCACAGATTCACCGCCGCCATCGTGATTTGACAACAAAAAGGATAACACATGCACACAGGCATTCATCCGCCGATTGATATACACAGCGGCGAAACGGCCGAGCTGGTCTTTACCGTCACCGATGGCGCGGGCGCGGGGATTGATCTGGGCGGTGCGGCCGCTGAATACCGTTTGGCACGCCGCGCCGGCGCGCGCGCCATTTTGACGCTGCACAGCGGCGATAGCGGCAATGTGGCAATTGACGCGGAGACCGTCACCGTCAGCCTGGATACCGGCGCGCTGGTGCAAAACGGCCAGCCGATGCTGGGGGATTTTTTTGGCCAGCTGCGGCTGACGATTGGCGGGCGTACGCTGGTTGCCGCCGAGGGCACTTTGTGTCTGCACCCCGTTATTCTGCCCGCCGAAGAGGAGCCTGCCTGATGGATTTTATATCCGATACCGCCGCCATCGCCGCACCGCTGGAGCTGAAATTTGCCCCGGCCACCGGCGTTTTTGAAGGCTATGCCGCTGTTTTTCACAACGTCGATTCCGCGGGCGACCGGATTTTGCCGGGCGCCTTCACCGCCAGCCTTGCCGCCTGCCGCCGCGCGGGGCGTTTCCCGCCGCTTTTGTGGCAGCACGACCCGAAGCGCGTGATTGGCATCTGGGAAGATATGCACGAAGACAGCAGCGGTCTTTATGTGCGCGGGCGTTTGTTTACCGATGATATTACGCAGGCACGCGAAGCCTATACGCTGCTGAAAGAAAACGTCGTCAGCGGGCTTTCGATTGGCTACCGCACGGTGGAATCGCAGCGCGACGGCAAAACCGGCGTGCGGCTTTTGGCCGAGCTGGAATTGCTCGAGGTTTCTATCGTCACGTTTCCTGCCAATGACCGCGCGCGTGTGCGTGCGGTCAAATCACAGATTACCGCCGGAATGCTCCCCGCGGAAAAAGATGTCGAGGCGCACCTGCGCGATGCAGGGCTGAGCCGACGGCAAGCCAAGGCGCTGATGGCGCATGGCTACAAAGCCCTTGCCGCGCGTGACGCGATGGACGGGGACGATACCGCGGATGATGCCGCGCTGCTGGCCAGACTGGCCGCGCGTATCCGCGCCCTGACGTAAGAAAACTTTCCATCCTCAACACAGACAGCATAAGGAATTTGCCATGACAAATGATATTCGTTCGGCCGTTTTCGACCTCGGCCGCGCCTTCGAAGCCTTCAAGGACGCCAACGACCAGCGCCTGCGCGAAATTGAACGGCGCGGATCCGCCGACCCGATGACAGAAATGAAGGTGAACCGCCTGAACGGCGAGATCACCCGTGCCATCGACGCCGCCGACGCCGCCAAGCGCCGCGTGGAGCAGATCGAAACCGCCTTGCACCGCAGCCCGGGCCAAGGCGGCAATGCCGAATGGCAGGAGGCCGAGCTGTTTATGCTGGAGCGCAAGGGCCGCATCGATACCGACCTCGGCCTTGACGGATACCGCCAGTATAAATCTGCCCTGCGTGCGTATTTGCGCAAGAACAACGCCGGATCGGGCGTTGATGAAATCAAGGCGCTGTCGGTCGGATCTGACCCGGATGGCGGCTTTACCGTCACGCCCGACATGTCGGGGCGCATCGCGGCGCTGGTGCGCGAAACATCGCCGATGCGGCAGGTGGCGAATGTCATCACCATCGGCACCGACGCGCTGGAAGGTATCCACGACCTCAACGAAGCCACATCGGGCTGGGTTGGCGAAACCGAAGCGCGCCCTGAAACCGCCGCACCCAAAATCGGCGAATACCGCATCCCCGTGCATGAACAATATGCCGAGCCGCGCGCCACGCAAAAACTGCTCGACGACAGTTTGTTCAATGTCGAAGACTGGCTGGCCGGCAAAATCGCCGAACGTCTGGCACGCATGGAAAATGAAGCCTTTGTCACCGGCAACGGCGTCAAAAAACCGCGTGGTTTCCTGACCTATGCCGCGGGCGCGCCCACGGCGGGCAGTTTTTCGACGATCGAACAGGTTTTGTCAGGCGGCGCGGGTACCTTTGCCGATGAAAATCCCGGCGATGCGCTGATCAGCCTGGTCTATGCGCTGAAATCGGCTTACCGCGAAAAAGCGGTTTTCATGATGAAGCGTTCCACACTGGCCGAGGTGCGCAAGCTGAAAGACGGCAACGACAATTACATCTGGCAGCCCGACTTCCAGATGAAGCAGGGCGGCACGCTGCTCGGCTTTAATGTTGTCGAAGCGGAAGACATGCCCGGTATCGGCAGCGGCAGTCTGTCGATTGCTTTCGGTGATTTCAGCGCCGGATACCAGATTGTCGACCGGCAGGGTATCCGCATCCTGCGCGACAGCTTCACCGCCAAACCCTACGTCAAATTCTATACGACGAAGCGTGTCGGCGGTGATGTGGTGAATTTTGACGCCATCAAGCTGATGAAATTCGCCGAGGCCTAAACAACCCCCACAGGCGCAGGCGCACAGCGCCCTGCGCCGCCGGAAGGCGCGGCCGCGCGGCCACCCTCCCCCCTTGCCGCTTTGCAGCGCGTCTTCCGGTTTTCTTTTTTTACAAACGCGAAAGGACACAAACATATGCACGACATCATTCACAACATCGGCCTGTCGCAGGTTGCGGCACCGCAGATGATCACAAACGCGGCCGTCACGGGCGCGGTCATTGACACGCAGGGCATCGGCACGCTCGCTGTGGCGGTGCTGGTCGGCGCGGCGGCGGATACGCTGGGCGTGGCGGTCTATATCGATCTTAAAATCGAACATGCCGATGACGACGGCACGGGCAACCCCGCCGCCTTTGCCCCCTGCACCGACGCCGATGTGCTGCCGGACATGACGCTGAGCAGCGGCGTTTTCAAACGCATCAACAGCAATGCAGAAGCAAATACGCGCTATGCGCTGGAATACCGCGGTGAAAAACGCTTTGTAAGGGTCAGCGCCGTGCCGGCGGGGCTGGACGACGGCGCACCGATTGCGATGATCGCGCTCTGCGGCAACCCCGCGCAGAAGCCTGTCGACAACGGCTGATCCTTGCCTGTGCTTTTTTGACCGAAGCCTCCCGCCTTGGCGGGCGGGGCTGCGTTTTACACACCCCGCCCGCCCTTTTTGCAGGACACGCCCGATGAACACACGCCTTTCCAATGCGCCGCCGGAGGTATCGGCAGACGACCTGCGCTTCCTTGCCGCTTCCTTGCGTGGCTGGACGATGGACATTCTGGACGGGCTGGAAAAAAGTTATAACCCGCAGCAGCCGCGCGTCCCTGCCGGACATGCGAATGGCGGGCAATGGACGGACGGCGGCGGCGGGAATGGCGTCACATTGCCACGCCGCAAGCCCGGACAAAGACCACCCTCGCCGCACGAGGGCAGTCCGTATTACGACCCCGCAACGGGCATTTACGACCCACCGCTGAACCGCGTCGGAAATCCGCTGACGGATGCGCTCTTGATCGTGCCCGCCGTGCAGGCGACACGAGCAGCGGCCGCGCTCGGCCAGACCACGCTGCGCGAAGCGGCGGGCATGATGAGCACCCTGCGCGCCCGTCTGAATGGCACACGCGCCGCCGAAGAATCAAACGCCAAAATCCGCCGCGCCGCCGACGCTGTCGAGGACTTCCTCGGCGGCAAGCCGGATAGGGTGATCTTGAATAAGAAAAAAGATTTAACTATCATAAAAGGGGATAAACAATTCAGGATGGATGTTAACAACCCCGGCCCCAAAACAGACGGAAAAACGCCCGACGATCCTCACTTTCATCTTCAAGAGTTCAGAAGCGGAAAGTGGCGGGATGCGACAAAGGAACATCGGCTGTATTTTAAAAAGGATCCCTAAAAAATGCACTGGACATCGACATACAAACACCCTGAGAACATGCGGTTCATTATCGAGCATCAGGAACCGGTGGGCTACTACCTTTTCGTCTATTTTCTTGAAGAGTTGTATGAAAAGGATGCCGGACGCAACTGGTGTTGTCCGCACCATCAGGAGGATTACCTTCAGGACACCTTCGAAGCCGCTGCGGACGATGCGCTTGAGTTCTACGGCGTGCCGGTGGACTCGTGGGTCGAAGTCGGCACACCGCAGGATTGACGGGCATGAAATGGTTCAGCACCTACGATCATCCAGAGAAAATCAATGCCATTATCGATTATGCGGGAGCTGCGGGATATTACCTGTTTTTGTATTTCGACTCTTTCGCAGACTTCGAAAAGGACGTTCGTGATCCCGAATTCGGCTGCCCGAATCACAATGAAGACGACCTGCAGGATACCCTGAAAATCGCGCAAAGAGTCGCCTGGAAGGACTACGGCATCCCAACGGACAGCTGGGTCGAAGTCGTGAGGCCGCAGGACAAGTAGGGCCGCCTGCCTGCAAGTCGGCCTGACCAGATTCCAACCTCAGCTGAGATTTTCGGCTTTTTATCCATTGTCATCCCGAGCGAAAACGGGGAATTCAGCCGCGCCCCGAGTCCAGATTTTAACATGCCCGGCTTTGCCGGATTTTTGACTGCCGCAGGGCGGCTATATTTAGCGCGCCGCAAAGCGGCGATATTTTAAGCGCCGCAGGGCGGCGATGAACGACACCCGCAAACGGAGAAGAACAATGACCACACCCGCCTATCATCTGGTGGAGACGACGCCTGCGGGCGCGGAGCCGCTGACACTGGAGGAAACGCGCCTGCACCTGCGCATCAGCCACGATGCCGAAGACGCGCTGATTGCGGGGCTGATCGCCACCGCGCGCATGGTCTGCGAACAGACGACAGGTCTGGCGCTGATCAACCGCGGATATAGCCTGTGGCTGGACAGCTGGCCGGGCAGCGAGAGCCGCGGCTGGTGGGACGGTATGCGCGACGGCGTACGCATGTTGACGCCGCAGGCGGTTTTGCTGCCGCGCCCGCCGCTGTGCAGTGTGGAGGGTATTTATATCTATGACACGGCGGGGAATGCCGCGCCCTTTGCGCCGGAAAATTATTACACCGATACACTGCGCCGTCCGGGGCGCGTTTTGCTGCAGGCCGGACGCGCCGCGCCTCAGCCGCAGCGCATCGCAAACGGCATCGAAATCCGCTATACCGCCGGTTTCGGCACCGCGCCGCAGGCCGTGCCCGCGATGCTGCGTCAGGGCATGAAGCAGCTGGCCGCGCATATGTACGAAAACCGCGGGGATGCGGCGGAACGTGCGCTGGAGCTATCGGGCGCGGGTATTTTGTTTCGTCCGTTTCGCATGATGAGGCTGGCATGATCGGCGCGCTGAGACATGCGCTGCGTCTGCAAACAGCGCACCGCGCACCCGACGGCGGCGGCGGTTGGCATCTGGTCTGGCAGGATGCGGCATCAAACCCCGTGATTTACGCCGCGATTGAAACCGCAGGCGGCGGCGAGGTGTTGCGCCAGCATCAGCGCGTACCTGCGATCAGCCATCGCCTGCGTATCCGCTACCGTATAGATGTCGTACCGGGCATGCGGCTGGTCGATGCCACAGGCGCGGCCGCCTACGAGATTGTGTCGCTGCACGACGCCAGGGGCGATGCGCGCTGGCTGGAGATTTCGGCGCTGAAAAAACCGCTGTAAGACTTGCCCTGCGCGCCGCAGACGGGCAAAATGCAGGAATGGCTTTTATCATTTTTATGCTGCTTGTATATCTGATGGCGCTGTTTCACCGGTTTGAACACCGCGCAATGATTGCCGATCTGGCGCGGCTGGCGGCGTGCCTGCCGCTTGACGGGGGCGTACCCAAAGGCCACGACTGGCGGCAAACCGGCGGCACAAACGACGCGCCGCAGCTTAAACGCGGATTTGACGTCCCCGACAAGACGGCAGTTTTACGCTATGCCCTGCCGGTTTTTTTTGCCGCCGCAATGATGATTGCCCTGCAGGATTTTATGCTGGCCGGTGCTTATATTTTGCTTTGTACCGCCAAATGGTTCGGCTTCGGCGTGACGTTGACGCGGGATGATTACAAGATCACCCTCGGCCACTTCACGCTGCTGCGCGAGGCACTGCCGCGGGATTGATATAGAGCCTTTCTATTCGGCGGGCTTGGGCGCAGGTGCTGTTTCTTCGTCATCCGCTTTTTTATCCGCGGGCGCGTTTTCTTCGGCCGGTGTTTCTTGCGGGCTGGCGACGGTGCCGTTTGCTTCACGTTCTGCCGCTACCACCTGTTCGGGCAGGGGGCCAAGTTTGGCAGGTTCGATCGGTACCCATTCGACCACAGCGCGGTCGGCGGCTTCGACATCGTTATAATGCAGCTCGCTGCGCAGTTTTTCGGCGATGGTATCTGCGGTTTTGGCCAGTCGGGGATTGCCGCGGCTGCGCGCGGCAATGCGGAACCATTTATAGGCCGCAACATGGTCGGGCTTGAAATCAAAAGTCGGACCCTTGCTGCCCTGATATAAATGCATGGCATAGAAGAACGCCGATGTCTGGTGCCCCAGCTGTGCGCCGCGTTCAAACCACATGATCGCCAGCCGCGTATTGGCCGGTACACCGTCGCCGGTCTGGTAGAGCGTGGCGGTCGCGAGCATGCCGTCGGGATTGTTGCGTTCCGCCGCGCGGTGATACAGCACGAAAGCTTCGGAAGTGTCTTTTTCCACGCCGTGGCCTTCGGCATACATATTGCCCATCAGCACCATGGCGCGGGCATCGCCCTGTTCGACCAGCGGGCGCAGATGCAGAATGGCGCGGCGCCAGTTTTTATTGTCATACGATTTCTTGCCTTCGGTAAAGTTTGCATGCGCCGCCATCGGCAGGGCGACCAGGAAAGCCAGAACCAGCATCAGAACCTTGAAACGCATGAGAACTCCTCTGCGGCGGCGCGGGGCAGGCGCGGCGGCGCGGTGATAAAAACAGAATCCGAAAACACCCTTCTTTCAGGATAAGCGGTTTGGCGTTTTTTTTCAAACCCCGCGCCATGGCCAAAGCCGTCCTGCAGCGCATTTTTTTATGAAAGGAACTTTATGTCGAGCGACACGTTCTGGCACCTTCAGGCTGCCCTGCATACCCATCTGGCGCAAAACACCGCGCTTTGCGCCTTGCTGGCCGCGGGGGCGGGCAGTCTTTATGATGCAGTACCGCGCGATGCCGCTTTTCCCTATATCGTCATCGGCGCGATGCAGGCACGCCCCGAAGACACCCAGACCCACAAAGCCTATGACGTCAGCCTGCGCCTCCATTGTTACAGCCGCGGCGAGGGGCAGCGGGAAGTCAAACGTATTCTGTCCGCCCTGTCGGATGCCATGCAGAACGGCGCCATCAACATTGCCGGACATTTGCTGGTGCTGTGCCGCGAAACCGGCAGCGCCGCCGTGATCGAAACCGATGGCGAAACCCGCCATGCCACCGCCGATTATCGGCTGATCGTCGAGCCGATGACCTGAGCCCTGTTTTTTATTTCATGCAACCCCAAGGAGAACCCCTATGCCCAGCCAGAAAGGCCGCGATCTTTTGTTGAAAATCGGCGACGGCGCCGAGGAGGAAAATTTTACGGCCATCGGCGCCGCGCGTACGGCCGCACTGGTCATCAATAACCAGCCGGTCGAGGCGACGACCATGGCCGATGGCGGCGTGCAGGCGCTGAGCGCGGCGGCCGGCGTGCAAAGCCTGAGCCTGCGTCTGGACGGATTGTTCAAAGACAGCGCCGCCGAAGAAACGCTGCGTGCCGCGGCTTTTGACCGGACGCTGCGGCATTACCGTCTGCAGTTCCCCAACGGGGACAGCTATACTGCGGCCTTTGTCGTCGAAAGCTATAGCCGCGGCGGCAGCCACGATGGCCTTGAAACTTTTTCGGTGACGCTGGCGCGCAGCGGTGCGGGCGATTTCACCCCTGCCGAAGTGCCGGAGGCATAACCGATGCCGCATTTATCCCCCTTTACCCTGCCGCTGCCCGAAGGCGCGCTGCCGGTCACGCTCAATCTGGCGCTGGTCGAAACGATGGAAGATAGCGCCGGCAGTCTCTATGCGCTGGCCGCCGCGCTGCTGGCGGGCGATGCTGCCCATGGCGATCTGCTGCGTTTGCTGGACAGTGTTTACCGCCATGCCGGCTGTACGATGAAAGACGCGGCACGCAGCGATTACCTGATGACCCTGCCCGCCGCGCGGCTGACGACAGAACTGCTGGCCGCGGTGCTGACGCCGCTGGCGCGCATAGACATTGCGCGCGAAACCTTGCCTGTCGATGCCGCCGCAAAGGACCCCCGCCCGGGGGAGCGCGCACCGGCAAGAGCCGGTATATAAAAAACACCGCCCCGCACCGCCTGAACCTGCCCGCGCTGCGCGGGTTTTTTATGGGGGTCATCGGCTGGCCGCCGCAGGTGGTGCGGCACAGCGCGGAGCTGCGCGATCTTTGCGAAGCCTATATGGCCCATCGCGGCACGGCAGCCGCCGCGCAAGACCTGCCGGATAGCGATTTTATGCGCCGCATGCTGGCGCGCTACCCCGATAACCCGAAGGACAAAACACCATGCGCCTGAATGACGAAACGCAAGATCTCAGCGAAACCCTTGACGACATGAAAACCCGCAGCCGCGCCCTGAACGACAGTCTGCGCACGCTCGCCGAGGAAGGCTTTGACCGCCTGTCACGCGCCGCGCAGCAGCAAACGCGGCAAAACACAAGCAGCAGCGCCAGAAACACCGGCGATGTGGCCATGGCCGAACTGGCAAAGGTCTTAAAGGCCGGTATGGGCGAAGCCCTGCGGCAGGTCTTTGTGCCGACAGGCAGCGCGCGCGGCGGCGGTATCAGCGTTGTTATCCACAACAATACACCCGCACAGATAAGCACGCGCGAAACCAGTGACGGATACGACCAGAAGACACTGGAAATCACCATCGACCAGATGGTGGCACAATCGTTGGTACGCGGACGGCAAACGGGGTCTGTGCTGCAAAGCCTGTTTGGCCTTGCGCCTTCGTTGATCGGCCGCTGATTGTCAAAAAGGAAAAGCCCATGACAGATATTTTATGGCCCGAAGACCTGCCGCAAAGCCCGCTGCTGGACGGGCTGCAGGAAACACTGCCGGACAACACGCTGCGCACCAAGATGGAGCAAGGCCCCGCCAAGCTGCGCCGCCGCGGCACGGAGGCGCCCGCCAAAATCACCGCGCAGTTTATGCTGGATGCCGCGCAGTGCGCTGTGCTGGATTATTTTTATGCCGAGACGCTGGCGGGCGGCGTCAGGCGGTTTGGCTTTACGCATCCGCGCCACGGCGGCGCCATATCGTGCCGTATGGCCCAGCCGCCGGAATATGCCGCGCTGAATGGCGGATATTTCCGCGCCCGTTTGACGCTGGAGGTTTTAGCATGAGCCGGCCGCTGACGCCGGACACCCGCCGCGCCCTGAACGCGCCGGAGACGGCAGAGATTTTCACCGTGCTGCTGACCATCGCGCATCCCGATCTGGAGGTTGCGATACGTGTCTGCGATGGCGGTGCGGATGTGACAAGCCGCGGCGCGCTTTTTACCGCCTATCCTTTTGCCTTGGCGCTGCCGGAAGACGAGGACGGCCGTGCGCCGCGCGCGCGCCTGAGCATCGACAACGTAGAGCGCCAGATTGTCGAAGCCGTGCGCCGCCTGACATCGTCGCCTTTTGTGACAATTGAAATCATCCGCCGTGCCGCGCCTGATGTGGTGGAAGCACGGTTTGAAGATTTCCGCTTTACCGATATCAGCTATGATTCGCAGGTCGTCGAAGGCGATCTGACCGTGGAGGATTTTACCGCCGAGCCTTATCCGGCCGCCTGCTTTTCACCGAGCCTGTTTCCGGGACTTTTCTAGGGGGCTAAGTGGCTGGAATCACGTTTTGAATCCTCGGCTTTAACGCTTCATTTAATTTTTTTATGGTAAGATAAAGAAAATCGGGATAAGCTGTTAAAAATCAGTTAAGAATCTACGTTCTCAGCGATGCTTTAACACTTGTCCCACGGGCAGGCTTAGGGGGCTTTACATGAAATCACAATTTGTCGGCGGAACACAAAGCGGCTTTGAACAGTATCTTGACTGTTCGCTGCGCGGCATGACGACAGATACCCGCGGCGGTGTCACTGCCGGCCTTGCTGCCGACATCAAGATTATGCAGGATTTTGCACAAGCCAATCCCGACAAAGCCAATACGGCAGGCCTGAACGCCTGGGTTGAAAAAGTCCTCGGCGCTACCGAGCAGAACAAACCCGCCCCCGCCACCACGCGCGGCAAGCCCGGTATGGGCAGCGGCTTCTAAACCAATATTCAATATTCAATACCCTCTTTGAAAAAACCCGCCCTGAACCGGCGGGTTTTTTCATGCCTGTTTTTCCGGCCCTGCTGACCCGACAAGGATAAACCCCCATGCCCGTCCCGATCTGGGCGGGGCGTTATATCGGCTTGCCTTTCCGTGATCACGGGCGCGACCGCTCCGGGCTTGATTGCTGGGGGCTGGTGCGTCTGGTCATGGCCGAGCAATTCGGTATCGCCCTGCCGTCACTGTCCGGAGAATACGAACATACGCTGGCGCTGGACGATATCAGCGGCGTCATCCGCGCACAAATACCGGCATGGCATGCGCTTGACAGCGGCGCGGAGCATTGCGGCGATGTTGTTGTCCTGCGCCTGCACGGGCAGCCGCTGCATGTCGGCATCGTTTTGGGTGATCGGCATATGTTGCATGTCGAAGCCCGCATCGACAGCGCCATTGAAAGGTACGACCAGACCCGCTGGAAAGACCGCATTTACGGTTTTTACCGCCACCGCTCCCTGATCCGGACAACCGCCGAGGACTGACCCCCATGCCCTTATCTGTTTCAGACGCACAGAACAGCGCGCTGACGCTGCCTGCTGGCAATGACGGCGCCGTGACGCTTCGCCATGCTGCGCATCCTTTCGCGCTGGAGCGGATCGACGCGCGCCTGCCGGCGGGCGGTCATATCGCCGCGCTGGTCGAACAGGCAGGGATCGCGCCCGACGTTGCGCCTTACCTGCATGTTTTTGTCGGCGGTCATTACGTGCCGCACAGCAATTGGCAGCGCGTATACCCGCATGCCGGCAGCATTGTCACCCTGCGCATGGTGCCGATGGGCGGCGGTGGTGGTAAAAACCCGCTGCGCACTGTTTTGTCTTTGGCGCTGGTTGCCGCAAGCCCGATGCTGGCCGGTGCGATTGCAGGCGCGCTGGGCGTGGGGGCGCAGGCGGCTTTTATGGGCATCAGCGCGGCGCGGCTGATTACTGCCGGTGTGAATATTCTGGGCCGTCTGGCGCTGAACGCGATTGCACCGCCCGGCCGCCCGCGTTTTGGCCTTGGGCAAAAAGAAAGCCCGACGCTGTTTTTGCAGGGCGCGCGCAATCAGGCCTATGCCTTTGGCCGCGTACCGCGCGTTTTGGGTCGTCACCGGTTTGTGCCGCCGCTGGGCGCGATGCCCTATACCGAAACCATCGGCGGCGACCAGTACTTGCGCATGGTCTTTGTCTGGGGTTATGGCCCGCTGAATATCAGCAGCCTGCGCATCGGCGAGACGCCGCTGTCGGAATTCGACGGGGTAGAAATCGAAACACGCCAGGGCTGGCCCGATGATGCGCCGCTGACGCTTTACAGCAACAGCGTCATGCAAAGCGATATGGAAGTCGTGCTGCGCCATGCAAACGGATATGTGATGCGCACCGCCGAAACCGAAGCGGATGAAATTTCTGTCGATCTGACATTGCCGCGCGGTCTGGTCGCCTTTAGCAGCAGCGGCAAGAAAATCGCCGCCGCTGTCGAGGTGGAAGTCCAGTACAGCCCCGCCGGCGAAGAAGACTGGAGCGCGGGCGGCAGCAGCTATAAAACCATCGCAGCGCAGACGCTGCTGCTTGCTGCCAAACCCGCCGCTTTCCGGCAAGGGCTGAAAACCTATGTCGTCAGCCGTACCGATGACATTGTGCTGGATGCCGCCAGCGGCAAGGCAAAAGTTTTGCCGGGCACGCTGTACCGCATCGGCCTTGACAGCGAGCCGCCACCGCCGCCGCTGGTGCCGGAGGGGTTTTTGCTGCTGGCACGCGCCGAGCGGCGGTCGGGCGACCCCGATGTGATTCCGGCAGACCGCATCAGTGACGCACGCGGCGCGGCACTGGACAGCGGCGCGATCGAGGGCGGCGGCGATTTTGCCGCCGGCACATCGTTTAACGCGAACCGTATCCAGATTGCCGCAGGCGGCCTGCGCTTTGCCGGTTTTAACCTGAGCGCGAAGCAAAGCGCGGCGGTACGGCGTACAGTCAGTTTTCGCGTGCCGCGCGGACGCTACGATGTACGTCTGCGCCGCCTGACGCCGGACAGCCTTGACGACAACACCTTTAACGATACGGTTTGGACGGCATTGCGGACGGTACGCTATGCCTATCCTGTGCGCATGCAGGGTCTGGCGATGACGGCGCTGCGCATCAAGGCGACCGACCAGCTGAACGGGATTGTCGACCGGTTTAACGGCATTTGCGAATCTGTTCTGCCGGACTGGGACGGTGAAAACTGGGTGTTGCAGCCGACGTCGAACCCGGCGGCGCTATACCGCCATGTTTTGCAGGGCACGGGCAATGCGCGGCCACTGGCCGACCATCGCCTTGATTTGGCCAAAATTCAGGCCTGGCATGACAGCTGTGCGGCGCAGGGGCGCGAATTCAATGCTGTGATTGACTATGACGTTTCGGTGCGCGAAGTGCTGGCCGATATTGCCGCCGCCGGACGGGCATCGCCCGCGCTGACTGATGGCAAATGGGGCGTGGTCGAAGACAAGCCGCAAAGCGTGCCGGTGCAGCATTTCAGCCCGCGCAATACATGGGGGTTTCAGGGGCGTAAAGCTTTTGACGACGTACCCGAAGCCTTGCGCGTGCGTTTTATCAACCGCGAAAAAGATTGGCGGCAGGATGAACGGCTTGTTTTCCGCGACGGCGTGACCGTTGATACGGCGCAGCGCTATGAAACGATTACCCTGCCCGGCATCACCGACCCGCGGCAAGCCTGGCGCGACGGGCGTTACCATCTGGCCAGCGCGATTTTACGGCCCGAGACCTATCATTTTTTCTGCGATGTCGAACATATTGTCTGCACGCGCGGCGATCTGGTGCGCTTTACGCATGATGTGCCGATGTTCGGAATTGCTGCTGCCCGCGTGGCGGGTCTGGTGCCAGATAGCGAAGATGCCGCGCAAATCAGCGCGATTGATATCGACAGCGCCGTGACGATGGAGACGGACAGGAACTATAGCCTGCGCATCCGCCGCCGCGATGGCACCTCGCTGGTGCTGGCGCTCGACACCTCGGAAGGTGACACGCGCCGCCTGACCCTGTCCACGCCGCAGCCGGCAGAGACGATGGACATTGCCGCCGGTGATCTGGCGATGTATGGCGAGAGCGGGCGCGAGAGCGTCGCCTTAATCGTACGGGCCATCGAGCCGCAGGGTGATCTGGCCGCGCGTATCACCTGTGTGGATGCCGCCCCTGCTATTCACAGCGCGGACAGCGGCGTGATACCCGCTTTTTCAAGCCAGATGTCGACCCCGCCGGAGCTGCGGCGCCCGCCGATGCCGCAGGTCACGCATATGCGCGCGGAAATTACAGCGGCGGATACCGACGGCAGCGCGCAAAGCCGCCTGATCCTGACGCTGGCAGCAAATGGCTTTCCGCGGCCGCTGTCACTGCGCGCCGAGCTGCGCGCAAAGGATGAAAACTTCTTTAGCCCCGCCGATATCAGCCTGACCGGCGATGGCCGCGCCGCCATCGAACGGCTGGGCGAAGGGGAAATTTACGACCTGCGCCTGCGCTATGTCAGCGATAGTGGTGTTTTTTCGCCCGCGCTGCATATTGCAGGCTACCGTATTGATGCGCTGGGGCCCGACGCGCCCGCCGCACCTACCTTGTCGATGAATGTTATCGGCAGTACGGCCTATCTGAACTGGGAAGACCGTGCGGATGCGGGCATTAGCCATTTTATGCTGCGCTTTGCCCCCGTGCTGTCGGGGGCGGAGTGGAACAGCGCCGTAGATGTTGTCACGCGCCTGTCGGCCGATACAACATCGCTGTCCGTTCCGGCCGCGATTGGAAGCTTTCTACTCAAGGCGGTCGATGTGCGCGGCCGACTGAGCGAGACGCCGTCTATCGCCGTGTCGGGCATTGCCGGTCTGGGCGGCTATAACGCCGTTGAAAGTATGGCAGAGGCGCCTGATTTTGCCGGCAGCCATGACGGCACACAAAATGTCGATGGCACATTGCAGCTGGCAGAGGGGCAAACACAGGGTGTTTATACTTTCGCCGCCCCCCTTGATCTTGGCGCGGTCTATACGTCGCTGATCACAACCACCCTGCTGGCAGGCGGGATTGACCGCGCTGAATCAAGCGACGACTGGCCTGACAACGACCTTGTTGAAAACCGCGACGGCAGCACCGACCCGGCAAGCTGGCGGCTGCGCCTGCAACTGCGCACAACGATGGATGACCCCGGCGGCGATACGCCTGTCTGGACGGTCTGGCAGGATGTGGCGCTGGGTGAATATACCGCCCGCGCTTTTGAATGCCGCGCGCTTCTGGAATCGGACAGTCCCACCATCACACCGGTTGTGGCGGCATTGACGCTGCATGTCGATATGCCCGACCGCACGATATCGGCGCGGCATATCGTATCTGATCCTGCGGGCACGGCGGTTGTGTTTGACCGCGCTTTTCGCGCCCTGCCCGCCATCGGCATTACCGCGCAAAACATGCAAAGCGGCGATTATTACGTCATCGAAGACGTCAGTGAAGGCGGCTTTTTTATCCGGTTTTTCGATGCCGCCGAAAACGGCATCAGCCGTGATTTCGATTACATGGCCAAAGGCTATGGCGAAGAAACCTAACACCCAAGGAGTATTGATATGTCACAGGCAAGCCCGACCATCGGTGCGAACAAGAGCGGCCTTGTTTACCGGCAGGAAGACAACGACGGCAAAAAGGCACTGCTGAGCCACCACAAAGGCGCCGCCGCCCCGGCCTATGCCGAAGCCGGCACACTTTGGCTTGATGACAGCGCCACGCCCTGGCGTTTAAAGCTGTTTGACGGCAGCGACTGGATTGTCATGGGCACGCTGCATGCCGGAAACAACAGTTTTCTGCCTTATCTGGGGACATCGGCTTTGCGGCTTTGTGCTTTTGCGGCGGATACGGGCACGGCGAGCGCCTGTGCCGTCAGCCCCCTGCCCGCGCCGCCGCAACATCAAAGCGGGCAGATGGTGGTGCTGATACCCGCATATGATGTTACGGGTGCCACCACGCTGGCGCTGGGTGATCTGGATGTGCGCGATGTCGTACGCGGGGACGGCAGCGCCCTGCAGGCGGGCGATATGCGCGCGGGCAGGACCTATGTGCTGGTTTATGACGGCACGCATTTTGTTGTGACCAACCCCACGCGCGACGACGACATACCTGCGGGCAGCATTATCGGCAGCGCCTATGCGGTTTATACCACCCATACGGCCTTGGTTTCTATCATTCCGCACGACAACAGCATTCCCCAGCCCTCGGAAGGCACGCAAATTCTGAGCACAACTCTGACGCCGAAAAGCGCGTCAAACCGCGTGCGCGTGCGGTTTTCGGGTTTTGGCAGCGCATCGGGGAATATACCGATTGTGGCCTTTCTGAGCATTGACGGCGGTGCCGCGGTGCAGGCCGTCAGCGTCTATGGCACCAGCGCCGGACAAACGCAGCATATCGGCTTTGAATTCGAGTATGTCCCCGGCGATACGGCGCCGCATACCTATAGCGTGCGCGTAGGGCCGGGCACCAGCGGCAATGTGCGCATGAACGGCACCAGCACCATCCGCGTATTTGGCGGCGCGGCCGCATCAACACTGACTGTCGAAGAAATCAAAGCCTAGGAAAGCAAGTATACATGAGCCCCGAAATCCTGTCCCTGCTGACATTGTCGGCAACGCTGATGGCGCATTTGTTTGGCACCATCTGGTGGGCGGCGTCGATCAGCCGCCGCGTCGATTACATCGAAAAATGGATCACGCATCACGAACACACCGCCGAGCGGCTGGCCGCGCTGGAACAGCGTATTGACCATCTGCACGACGGTATCCAGCGCATCGAACTTTTTCTTCACCAGCGCGCCTGACGAAAGGACACAGCAGATGAATACGATTTTTATGCCGCGCGGCATTCGCAATAACAACCCCGGCAATATCCGCCTGTCGCCCACACGCTGGCAGGGACAGAAAGACGTACAGGCCGATACGTCTTTTGTCGAATTTACCGCACCGGTATGGGGTCTGCGCGCGCTGATGCGGGTTTTGCTGACGTATCATTTCAAACACGGGCTGGATACGGTCGAAAGCATTATCAACCGCTGGGCACCGCCGCATGAAAATGCCACGGACCATTACATTTACAGCGTATCACGGCATTTGAAAGTTTCCCGCCGCGACCGGCTGGATCTGACCGACCGCACCGTTTTAACCGCCTTGGCCGAGGCCATTACGCGGCACGAAAACGGCCATCCGCCCGCCGGTGCGCCGCCGTTCTGGTATGCCTCCGCGCTTTATGCCGAAGCCGCCGCAATGCTGCCGCCTTTGCCCGCCCCTTCCCAAAACCGAAAGGTCACGCCATGAAAAAATTTCTATCTTTTATTCTTGCCCGCGCCAAAGAACGTTCGACCTGGCTGGGGATTGTGTCCATCGCAACCGCACTGGGGATTGTCCTGACAGAATTCCAGACCGAAGCCGTCATCGCCGCCGGCGTGTCACTTGCGGGCGTTATTGCCGCCTTTACGAGCGACAAAAAAGATGGCGGTGATCATGGCGGCGGCGCATGAACGGCTGGGCTTTGCTGGCGCTGGTGCTGGTCCTGCTGGTTGCTTTGGCGGTGTCGGGTGTGGCGCTCTGGCGCGCCGGACAGCGCGCGGAAAAATCAAGGCAGCTGGAGGCACAAAGCGATGATTTGTTGGAAGCAGCCGATATTCGTGATCGCCTGCGGCGTGATGATGATTTTGCCAAGCGCGTGCGCGCGCGTTTCACCCGCTAGTTTTTGCGCACTGTATATTCCCGTTTATACAGCAGAGAGCGACAGCGAAGAAACGCGGCGGCAGGCAGATGCCAACAATGCCGTATGGCTTTTGCTCTGCAGCCGGGAAGCGGCAGAATATCAGACGCCGCCGTAAACCGCGTGGTGCTGCATGACCTTGAGCAGGACACGCTCCAGCGCCTTGTGGTTGCCGCGTGCGGCGTGGTCGCGTGCCGTTTGGCCGCGGCCGTCTTCGGTCAGCGTGCCGATACCGGCGGCGATCAGGATGCCTGTCATCTGCATATCGCCGCGTGCGGCGGCCACATGCAAAAGCCCCTGACCCGTCAGACGTTCGGTAACATCCAGACGCGCGCCCTGCGTGATCAGGAAACGCGCCACATCGGCATGCCCCTGCTGCACAGCGTAGAAAAGCGCGGTATAGCCAAAAGGATGAATGGGCGCATCGAGCACTGCACCGGCGGAGAGCAGGAATTGCACCATGCCGAGCTTGCCGGCAAAGGCCGCTTCGTGCAGCGGGCGGCGGCCTTCGTCATCGGCGCGGTCGATGTCGAGACCGGCATCGAAGAGCGCCTCTGCGCTGAGCACATCGCCTTCGCGGGCGAGGTCATGCATAAAGCTTTGCCCCAGATGATCGACGGGGCGTCCGCGCCCCAGCAGGGACGCCAGATCGGGCGTATCCAAGTTGAAGTTATGAGCCAGAAGGTCGGTGGTGACAGTGGGAGGCGTCATCGCAAGCTCCTTTCGTCTTCACGGGCGAAACACTATATCTGGTAGATGAGTTCATTATACACCACAAGATGATGAATAAAAAGTTAACACCGCATATATTTTAGCCGTGGAATCAAGGCCTTAGCTTGTCATATTGCGCAGAGATCGGGCAGCGGGGCGGGGACGTTTCACGAACGCGGGATAAAGAATTATACGGCAAAGATTCCATTTTTGAATCGTTTAGCCCGCTTTGTTCAAGCGACACTTTCACCGCTTTGAATCTGCGAAACGCCGGCGAAAATCGGCAGTTCCGTCTTTGAAAATATTTTTTCAAAAAAGTATTTTTTGCGGAAAAATCCGGCGTTTTTAGCGCGGACCGCGGCTGTCTGTGCCGCCGCGCGGTTTTTTGGGTTTGTCCTTGGCCGCGGGTTTTTCGCCGTCCTGCTCTTTGAGATGATCGCGCAGCACGACGTTGCGCATCGACGGCGGCGTCACGATGGCAACACCCATGATGCCCATCGGCATTACGCTGGCCGCGGCGATGAGCGCTTCCTGTTTTCTTACTTCCAGTTCGCGCAGGGTGCGCGCAATCGTCTTTAATTCAAGTTTCTCGGCGTGTTCGCGCAGCGTCAGGCCGTTTTGTTTTTTGAAAATATCCGCGCCTGTTTCAAGCAGCAGATGCATGATCTTGAGATTTTCCATCGTCAGCGCGATATGCAGCGGCACTTCGCCCGATTTGTTTTTGACATTCGGATCCGCGCCAAGGTCGAGGAATTCGCGCACCGTCTGCTCGTCGCCGCTTTTAACGGCGCGGGTGAGCAGCGTTTCGCCTTCAAGCCCCGGCTTATCAAGCGTATTGCCCAGACGCAGGCGGTTGAAAAATCGTTTCAGCGACATGACGGTGCAATCCTGTGGGCGCGGCGGGCGTAAAATTGTGGACGCCTTTGGCGCAAAAATCGTTGTATCAGACGAATGCCGGTATCTTGGGCAATTTCCCGGCATTTCGCAATAAAAAGCATATAAAACAGCTAAAAAATCGGCATTTGAAACATTATTTCACCCGGCTTTGGAATATTATTATAACGATTGCCGGTTTTGCGTATTGACTCCCCGCCTTTGCGGCGTAAGCTTCTCGCACACACCCCCCTGTTTAAAACAAGGCGCACCAACAAGCGCCGATTGCGAAGGAGATACGCCGTGAATTTTGGATTCAATCCGCCCGATCCCAAGGACGTCATGGAAGCGATGGAACGTCTGAAAGATGTTTTCGCCCGTGCCGCCAATGCCGATACCGGCAGCGCACAGCCGCTGTTTCAAAAGCTGAGCGACAGTTTCAACAACGCAATCGATGCTGCGCTGAACCTGCAGAGAAACAACCCGAACATGAACCCGCAGCAAGCGATGATGCAGCTGATGCCGACGCTGATGCAGGTACAAACGTCGATGCAGCGGCTGGAACAGGCTGCCCGCACCAACCCCGATGCGGCAGAAGCCCTGCAAGAGCTGAAAGGCGACCTGCAGAACGAAATGCGCGCCCTGATGGGCGGCATGCCCGGCTTCCCCGGTGCTGGCCCCAAGCAGCCGCCGAAACCGCCCGTCACACCGCCCAAGCCGCCGAAGCCGCGCGGCCCCGGCCGTGACGGCACGCATGATCTTTAAGATCTTGTACTAAAAGAAAAAAATCCCCCGCCGTTTCAACACGGCGGGGGATTTTTTTATGCGACGCGGATGGGTTGACTCCGCACCTCAGTTTTCGTAATATACCCACATCGGGAGACGCAGACAAATGGTAAAGATCCGCCGCGAAGGCAACAAGACAACATGGCTTTTGGAAGAGGAAACCCTCTCCGGCCGTTTGCACGAACTGGCGGCGATCTTCAAGTATCACAGCAAGCATAGCGATAACGACCGTATGGATTCCCGTTTCATGGCAGAAACGCTGTCCATGCAGACCGATGTCCTTTTCGAGATGGCGCACAAGCAGGAACAAGAGATCGAACGCCTGCGCCGCGTCGAGCGCGATCTGGCCGAGCTGCGCGCAGAATTCAAAACCGAGATAGATAAACTAAAGCAAGCGCCGCAGGGCGCACTGGACAAACCCGCGATGCGCCGCCCTTCAAACGACGTCAAAAAATAACGCCGGTTTCTGTTTGCTTTTAGCCGTGCAGATGCCGCTCCAGATGCAGCGTGCGAAGTGCCGGTTTCTTCAAAAGATCACGCTCTTCGATATTGGCCAGTCGCAGTGCATCGCGCAGATTGGCGTCTTGTTCCAAAAAAAGCCTGACCCGGCCATGATCAGGGTGTGGTTGCTGCAATTCCCACGCAAGTTCGCGGGTTTCGTATGATTCTTCGTTGAACGTTTTATCGAGCTGTCCCATTCCGTTTAAATCTCCTTGACGTTATCAAATATTTGCACCGCCGGCAGCAGGGGCGCGGCGGCGGGTGCATCTGTTAAACATTTGCTATTTAATAATTTTATAGCGGCATGCATGTCTATAGAGCCGTGTCCTGCTTGTGCGGCGGGTGCCGGTATGCCCCCGCATCGCATCTTCTAATGAGTCTATGCTTAATTTATGAAAAGAATCTTAAAGCCGCAGGACGTCCAAAAAACAGCATCAAATATTGCAATGACGCGGCGTTCCGTTTATATACGCAAAGGCTCTTTCATCCTTGGTGCACATATTTTGCGCCCGTTATATTCGAAATAAGATGAAAAGCGCGTTTTTGAACCATCCATTTTTAGCACCTGAAGGATACGCCATATGGGCCGCAAGCTGGAATTCTGCCGCGAAAAAGCACTACATACCGCCATGGAGAATTTCTGGGCGCAAGGCTATGAACATACATCCATGCGCGATCTGGCCGCAAAACTCGGGCTGCACCTTGGTTCGGTTTACAACGCGCTTGGCGACAAGGAAAAGGTTTTTGAATCCGCGCTGCGCCTGCATTTCGATGAATATGTTATGCCGGAAATGCAGCGCCTGATCGCCGCGGACAACCCGCTGGGCGCGATGGAAACGTTGATGACGCGCGTGGTCGAAGAATGCGGCGGTGCGGTTGCGACCCCCGGCTGCTTCATCATCAATTCTCTGCTGGAAATCACACAGATCAACGACAATATCAGCGATTTGCTGCGCGGCTATATGCAGACCATGGAAGACAGTTTTACCATCTGCCTGCGCCGTGCAAAGGACATGGGTCAAATCCCCGCCGATGCAGACCCCGCCGAACGCGCACGCTTTTTTATGGGCGTTATGTTTTCGCTGCGCACGATGGGCAAACTGAAAGCAGGCCCGCAGCATCTGAAAGACATTCAAACTTCTGCGCTGCGTGCGCTGGCTGCATAACGGCAGCGCCGTAAAAACTGCCGCAGCCCCAAAAGCCCCGCCGGCGTGCGGGGTTTTTTGTTATCCGTTATTTGTTATGAGCGGCGCGGTGCGGCACTGCGCTGGCGCAGCTCGGCCTGCCATGCCTGGTCGCGGGCAGCGGCGCGGGCATCGATGACATCGCAAAAAAGATCGTGGATACGCTCTTTCTTCGCCGAGCTTCCCGCCAATTGACGGCAGGTGGTTTCATAGGCTTCGGGGTTGGCGCCATGCGCAATCAGTGTCTGTGCGATCCTGAGATATTCCTGCGGCGATGCGAAATCATTCGCCGCAAGGCCGATCAGCGCGCGGTCAAAATAATCCTGCGCGTCTTGGACAGGCACCACACCGACCAGCGCGTCAATGACTGCAACATGGCCGTATTCGGCGGCATCGACGATGATTTCAAGGTCGATGCGTGCCGGTTTGCCCAGCGCCGCGACAATATCGCGCACCGGCGTTTCGCGGCAGCGGGCGCGCACCGCGGTTTTTAAATCCTCGTTGAGCGCCGCCGGACTGAGCCCGGCCAGAACGGCGCTGCGGAAATCTTCTATACTCATCAAATCACGGTCTGGCATGGATAGCCTCTTCTCTTTTGCGTTCCTGAAAGGGGAAGGATGGGGCGCGGATCAGCGCTGCGGCGGATGCGGCGGTGCTGCGTTTTTGCCCTGCGGCCCTTGGTCGTTTTTGCCCTGCGGCCCTGGGCCGCTGGCACGCGGCGCCAGATAAGCCCGATAAAGATGCAAGCAGGATTTTTCAGCAGGCGGGTCTTGCTGTTCGGCGGCGGTTAGCAATTCGCGCACGACGGACTGCGCATCCTTTGCCGCCGCCAGCAGGTGCGCAAGCATGGCCGTATCATTCTGCGCCGCCGCGATGCGCAGCGCCTTGTAATCTTGCCGCGCTACATCGGCACCGTGTTCCAGCAGCAGTGCCGCCGCTGCATGATGCCCGCGCGTGGCGGCCCGGATCAGCGCCTCGCCGTCCTTGGCATTGACATCAACGCCGCCATGACGGAACAGGAGTTTGAGCATATCGACATGTCCGCCATTGGCGGCCCAGCGCACAGCGAAATGATCGCCAGAGGTGATATCGACTTTTTTTTCGCTGAGCAAAAGCTCGGCCCGCCACATTTTGCCGACGGTGACGGCGTAGTGGAAATCTTCTTCCAGCTCGCGGCCTTTGCGGCCCGGCAGCCATGCCATGCGCCAGAATTTGTCGCCAAGGCTTGGCTTGTACGGGTTACGGCCGCTCATCGTGCGTCCTTTGGCCCTTTGGGCGCAGGCGGTTTGTTTGTTTTCGGCGGCAAGGACAAAAGCGGCCAGCGGCTTTGCATATCCTGTATTTCCTGCGCAATATCGCGCCCGCGCGTCAGGCTGCGCCACGCCGTTTGTGCCTGCGCCTGGTCATGCGCATCCAGCGCACGGAAAACTTTTTCCGCTTCGTCGAAACGGCGACCCCAGATGCGTTCATCGAACAGCGCACCATAATCGCCCATGGCCGCCAGAATACCCGCTGGCATCGCCCCGCTCTGCGAGGGTTTCAGGAAATCTGCCGCCGTCATGCCCGATAATAAATCCTGCGCCAGCAAGAGCCGCATCATGCCCGCCTTGGCAGCCAGATGCAGGCCAGTTTCGTCGTCACCCGCACGCAGATCCGCCGCAGAGAGGCCGCGCGGTGTGCGCTGCATCAGCTTTTTCTGGCTGGCGCGCTGGGCGTTTTTGGCAGCGGCCTGTAGTTCGGTATAAACGTCAAAGCTGCTTTGCTGCCGTGCCAGTTTAAAGGCTTCGGCATTCGCGGCAAAAAGATCGGCACCGCTTTCGGCCAGCAGCGGCAGCAAATCCGCCTTGCCCAGAATAACCGCCAGCGTCACCGGACGGTCGTTGCGTGTATTGAGATCGACGTCGCCAAGATCCAGCAAATACGGCAGCATGGAAGCGGCATAGTCCGATACGATCGCCGCTTTGATGATAAAACCATCGTCGCGGCCGCGCGGTGTCATCCGCGTATTTTCAAACCAGCGTTCGCCGCCTGTCGCGCTGCCATCAAACAGCGGCGTTATAAAATCGTGGCTATACCAGAAGCCGAGCCAGTCAAAACGCGCACACAGGCGGTCCGCTGTGCCGTTCGGCGCGCGCGCTTCGCGCGCAAGTGCCATCAGCATCGGCAGCTGGCTGCCTGCTTCGGCGGCTTCGGCGGCGGCAAAGGCCGCCGCATCCTGCCCCAGATATACTTTTTCACCAAGCGCGGCGGCATCCAGCCGCGCATCACGCCCGCTGCCTTGCCGCGGGTTTTCTCCGGCGGCGTTAAAATCCTTGCGGTGGTCGTCCATGGATCAAAACCCCGGCGCAGAAGGTCTGGCACCACCGGCAGAAGGCGGCGGCGGCGGAAAATCAGGCGGCGGCAAAAGCTTATCAACTGGCGGCGAAGCCTTATCCGATGGCGGCGAAGCCTTATCCGTTGGCGGCAAAGCCGCTGCATCACGCGCCGCTTTTTGCGCGGCGATATGTTTTTCAAGCACGGCCACGGTCGCCTCGGCGCCGTTTTGGCGCGCCCATTTAAGCGCAAGGCCGCCATCATCGGCAACCGGCATGCCTTTCTGGATCAGAAACTCAAGAACGCGTACATGGCCGAAAGCCGCCGCAACATCCAGCATCAGGCCGTTTCTGGCATGCATGTCGCCGCCCGCCGCCAGCAGCACTTCGACGGCATTTTTATGGCCGTTACGGCATGCCCAATACAGCGCTGCGTGATCGTCATGCGCCACATCGGCGCCCGACATGGCCAGCAGGCGCACGATATGTTCGTGACCCTTCGACGCCGCGATGCGCAGCGGCTCCCCGCCTTTGGCGTTTAAATCGGCTTTGGCGCGAATAAGATCTTCCATCATGCGCATGTTATTGAGACCCGCGGTGATGCGGATGGCCTTATCATCTTGGGCATGGACGTCGGCGCCGTGTGCGATCAAAAGACGCATGGCTTCGCGCTGCCCCGCGGCAATCGCGGCATGGAGTGCCGTGCTATTGTCATCATCAGCAGAAGCGCCCTGACGCAGAAGAATTTTCATGACGCTGATCTGCCCTGCTGCCGCCGCCGCGCGCATAGGCGCGGAAGCCTGACAGCGCGGATTGGCGCCCGATGCCAGCAAAAAAGAGACGGATGTATCAAGCCCGTGCGTGCAGCCATAGATGAGCGCTTTTTCAACGCTGCCCGCACGCAAAACCATACCGGCCTTGCGCATGCCGTCGCGCGCGCCGTTGAAACTGCGCGTCAGGAAATTCTTTTTTTTCTTTCCATCGTCGGACGGATCGTGTTCGGCCATGATACCAACAGGTCTAAATGCGCACCTGTGCGCCTGGATTGTTTTCTTGATGATTAACCCTAGACATAACAGCACGCGCCGTCAATAGCGGCAGCAGGCTGCAAGTGTTTGTTTAGGATAGTGTTTTCAAGTTTTCAGGGGGTATCGCGCGGCGGGCTGCCTTTGCGGCGCTGCGGCAATTTGATTTCGAGTGTTTCTGCAGCGTCGTGCAGCACGCGCTGCTGCGCCTCGACGTCCAGCGCCGTCAACAGCGCACCGTGCGCGGCCTGCCGTTCTTGCCGCCAGTCTTCGGGCAGTGCCGCCCAGAGGCGATAATATTCGGACGGCTGACCGCGCCAGAGGGCCGGTGTAAAAATCCATTCCTGCTGCCCCGCATCGGCAAGGCGGTCAAGCGCGGTATAGCCGTGCGCGTCTGCCGCCAAAAAATCTTCGGCGGCGAGGCCGCCTGCCGCTTTGCCGAGCATCTCGGCCAGATCTTCGGCACGGCCTGCGGCAATGACGGCCATCAGTCCGGTTGTGCCGCGGCGGCTGTCCGGCTGGCGAAGGTTTTGCAGCAGATGATCCGCATCTTTCAGCACCGCCGCCGCACGCTTTTCATCCATGACCATCAGCGCCGCGGTTGACAGCTGTACATCCTGCAGAATCAGGTCTGCCGTGCCCGCTGCGTCCCCGCGCGATTTTTGTGCCTGCGCCGCGATGCGCAGCGCCCTGCCCCGATCGCGGCGGGCGTCGGCACCGGCGCGGATAGCACGCACAACCCATTCATCGTTTCCACTGCCTGCCGCGGCCTCAAGCAGGCTTTGCGCACCGCCCGATTCAATAATTGCCACAAGCGTTTTTTGCACATCGGCATGTGTTGATTTTTTTATGCCCGCAAAAAGAAGCGGCGTTACAACATCAAACAGGCCACGTTTTTCTGCGGCGTCCATCACGCTAAAGGCCCGCTGCCGCAAAATAACGTCAATCATTGCGGCGGATTCTTCACGCGCCGCGGTAAAGGCAAGCCAGATGACCTCGCGCTGCATATCATCACCGCGCGCTTCGGCCATGGCCAGCATCATATCGGCGACAGATTGAATATCGAGCAGGTTTATTCTATCCGGCAGGGCGCGTTTGTCCGACAGGCTGTGGCAGATTCTTTGGAGCGCATCGCGGATGTCGTCGTCTTTTTCCAGCAGCAAGGCGGCCATCGGCATATTGCCGCGCGATGCGGCATAGGCGAAGCCCTCTGTCCGCGGCGCGCCATGCGCCAGCACCAGTTTCACGCAATCCGCATCGCCGCTATCAATCGCGGCGCGCAGGGGCAGCACTTTTTTAAAAGCCGCATCCGCGCCGGCATCCAGCAATTTTTCGGCCAGCGCCTTGCGCCCCGAACGCAGCGCGGCAAAAAGCGCAATATTGAGCGCAAGCGGATCTTGTGCGGATTTTTTCAGAAAATGATCCACCACCGTATCAAAACCGTTGAACGCCGCCAGATACATCGCCGCATTGAGCCGTCCATGCTGCTGATGCAGCACGAGTGTCTCCAGCAAGCCTGTGCGGAATTTTCCGCCCGGTATATTGTCGTTTTCCGCACGGCGCAGCACTTCGCTGGCATCGGTGCTATCGCTGTCGGTATCCGCGCCGTTATCGGTCAGGCTGCGCACGCGGGCAAGATCACCCTCCAGCGCGGCGCGCAGCAACTGCTGCGCCGGTGTTACTTTTTGCGGATCATTCATCGTTTGGGCTTTCGCCGTGCCAGCTGGAAAGATTCAGGCGCGGCAAGGTCATCGAGTTCACGCCGGTGCATACCGGCGGTAAGCGCCGTAAAATCAGCCGCCGCTTCGGCGCGGAAATCGGCAAGGGCGGCGTGCAGTTTGGCCGCTTCCTGCGGTGCGCGGTACCAGACCGCGGCATCGAATAGCGCGGCCAGATTTCCCTGCGCTGCCATCATATCAAAGCTGCGCAAACCCTTGCCGTCGGGCGTCAGAAAATCATCTGCCCGCAGTGTCTGCGCCGTATCCTCGAGAGCGGCGCGGCGAATGTCATCCCACTGCCCCGCACGCACAGCCAGTTGCAGACGGGTAAAAAGATATCCGTTTTCATCGGCGACTTTTTCGCGCAGCGCCTGAATGTTTGAGGGGGCGCCGCCGGCGTCTTTGTAAACCGCCTTGGCGGTTTCGTTATCCTGCGCGACCAGATCATGATAAACGCCAATAGCGATCGCGGCTTTTTCTGCGGGCAGTTCAAGGCGGCGGCCGTATTGTGCCGCGATAATCGCCGGATGATACAAGGCTGCGCCTTTTTCGAAGAGGTAATGCATGGCCGCAGGCTGGCCACTGTAAAGCGCGACAAAGAAACTGCTATTGCCCGCGCGCACATCGGCACCGGCGGCGTCCAGCGCGATCAGCGCATCCAGCCTGCCTTTGGTGGCGGCGGTAATTGCGGCATCGTCTGTTCCGGCGGCACCCTTTACAAGCACGCGCAGCACATCCTGTGCGGCGGCTGTGTAGTGCAGGGCGAGACGTTTGACCGTTTCGGTCAGCGTTTCGGCATCCAGTTTAAAGCCGCGGTCGAACAGCGTTTCAACGATATCGCTTTGGCCGGCATTGGCGGCGCTGTGAAAAACTTCGGTCACAAAGGGATGCGGCGGTAGCGGATGATCGGGTTCTTGGCCGAGGCGGTGGCGCAGCGTTTCCCATTTCGCCGCGCGTGCATCGGATTTAAGCGCAAACCAGTATTGCCACAGCACATCGTTTGGTTTGGCGTTTTCAGCAGGGTCTGTCATGGTACAGCCGTCTTTCAGCGGAGGCGCGGACGCGCGCGCAATTGCGGCTGGAATTCTTCGGCGATGTCGTAGAGCGCGTGGTGGTCGATCTGCGCGGCAATGGTCCCCATATCGATCCATTTTTTGCGGTCATCGCTGAGTTTCTTGTCCAGCACCGCCATCACATCGACATCAAAGCGTCCCCAATAGGACGGTGAAAGCAGTACCGGCGCATCGCCGCGGTCAATCGCAAGGTTCAGCAGGCTTTCACCGCGGCGGTTTTCGTCGAAAAGATCGTCGATGGAAAGATCGCCACTGTCTGCAAGTTTTTTCATCAGCAGCGGCAGACGCCGCGCTTTGGCTGCCAGCTGCAGGCCGTTGTCACCCTCGTCTGTGGCGATCTGCTTTAAATCCTGCACACGGAAATCTGTGCCGTACAGCGTATCGAAAACATGCGCATGCCGCGCCGTATATTTTTCTTTGTGGTCATCGAACCAGCTGCGCCATTTGTTGGACTCTACGGGGTTGTCTTTCTCGTCATATTCCTTGAGCAGGAAGCGTTTTGCTTCTTCGTGCATATAAAAAGGATCTGCGCCTGAATCCAGCAGCCTGTGCATCAGTTCGGGATATTCTTTGTTTTCCGGCAAGCGATAGGCGACGAGCATTGTCACAAGATCAAGGGTTTTGAGATCTTTGCCGTCGCGGCAAGCGTCTATTACCTGACCGCAAAGCGCGAGATAGTTTTCTTTATCGTCCAGCGCGCTCAGACGATTTTCACGCTGTTGAATCAGCATAAGTAAAATCATGCTGCCATGGCCGCGCAGATCGGCGCCGGTTGACAGCAGCGCAGACAGCGTTTCGTGCTGCGCATTGGTTGCCGCGGTCAGGGTCATATTGGCAAAACGCTGTTCGGACGCGGCGTCTTTTGCAACCACCGCGCGGGCGACTTCGACAATTTTATCCGCGGGTGTGTTTTTAACGACCAGCCCATCGCATTCATCGGCAGCTATGCCCGCTGCCATGCATTTTTCGGTCAGTAGTGCGGCGGTTTGGGCATGGCCCTGACGTGCCGCGGATGAAAGATAGGAAATATAGGCGGTCGGCGTGACGTTTTCGCCCGCATCGGCGAGCAGGCGCCCGACCAGCGCGCAGTGATCCCCCGCGGCAACAAGACCGCCGATCAGCTCGAAGCGGAAATCTTCGTCGAGCGTTTCACCGTCCATGAGAAGTTCGACACGCGCCGCATCGTTTTCGACCACGGCCTGACGCAGATCGTTTTGCAGGCGCGCCTGTACGCTGGTGTCTTTTTCGGCGGTCATATCAATTGTCTCTTTGATTCTAAAAAGAAATATGCATTATCCTAGTCGCCCGCGTGCGTTATGTCAATCAAGGATTCCCGCTTTAAAATCAGCGCTTTGGCCGCCGCGCGAGTGTAAACCCCTCTGCCGGCACAGCCGCATCGAGGGTAAGACGCTCCGCGCGGCGCAGGCAGGCGGTGCGGCCCGCCGCATCCCAGACAGCGTCCGGCAGCAAATCCAGCGCCGCGGAGAGCTTTTCAACCTGACCGGCCCAGGCCTCCGGTTTGAAAAAATCCGCCCATGCACCGCGGCGCACCAGCACATCGATCACCGTTTCGCCATCCGTGTTCTTTTGTGCCAGTCCGCCTGCGGTAAAACTGCTTTGCGGTAAACAGTGCAGCACGCGATGTTCGGCAGCATAATGCAAACCAGTCCCGCCAAGCGCGGCCTGCGCAACCGAAAGCCGCGCGGCATCCGGCGGCGTGCCGCCATGCTGCAGGACGATGTGCAGGTGATGCGCGGCTGTTTCTTCTGCGGCCTTGGCCAGACGCCGAACGGCAGCCGCGCCCAGTTCTGTCGCCTGCGCAATATCCTGCGCCATTTGTGGGTGCGCGCCGGCGCGCACGAGCATCTCCAGCAGCGCCCCTTGATCGGCGTCCGCATGGGGTGCAGCACGTTTCAGGGCGGCCTCGGCAAAAGCCCCTGCATTCGCACCTGCCGTCAAAAGATGCTGCACCATCGGCGTTTGTGCGCGCGTGCAGGCCAGCAGCAAGGCTTTGTCGAGGTCACCTTGCCGCAAAGAATTCTCCCGCCGGGAGACGTCGGTGAGCCAGACCAGCGCGGGCATATTATCGCCCAGAACGGCGGCGTATAAATATTCAGACGCGGGGGCATCCAGATGCGGAAAGATTTTTTCGGCAGCCGCAACAGAGGCGTGTTCAAGCGCGGGTTTGAAAAGGCTCTTATAGATGCCGTCCGCCGCCAGCGGTCTTGCGTCGATTTGCGCACAGAGGAACGGCCAGACATTCCGCTCGGATTGCCGAAGGGCGGTCTGCGCACTCTGGCGCAGAGTTTTTGCATCGATATGCTGCGGGTAGAGCGCGCAGACCCATTTCGCCAGCGGCAGATTTTCTGCCGCGCAGGCGCCTGAAAAAACCGCGCGGATTGCGGCGGCGCGCGCCTGCTCCGGCCGCTTGTGTGTCTGCCACAGGGATTCCAGAGCCGTCTGGTCGCCGCGCAGACAAGCCGCCGACAGCGCGGCCCAGGGCAGCGCAGCGGCATCAAAAACGGGCCGGTGGTCGGCGGTGCGGCGGGTCTGGCGCAAGCGGTTTTCCTTTTATGTCCTCTGTATCCGCGGGAGATAACGGCATTAAAGCGGGTTTTGTCTTTATGTCAATATAATTTGCGCTATATGCCTGATCGGTTTGGTTTTCTTTTATATCCCGCCGCCTTTTGGCATTTAAAAGCCGCCGCGCGCAGGGTACAATCTGCATCTGTTTCACCTCTTTCTACTGCGGAGCCTTAACATCATGCAAAAATCCGAAATCACCCGCCTTCAGCAATACCTGCAGGAAAAATTCGGCAACCGCAATATCCGCCTGTCGCCCCGCAAAGAAGCAGGCGATTCTGCCGAAGTGCTGATGGGTGACGAGTTTATCGGTGTTATCTACCGTGATGAAGACGAAGGCGATGTTTCCTATGACTTCAACATGGCCATCCTTGAAATGGATCTCCCCCCCGCAGCCTGAGGTAGCGCAAACACATGGAAGAAGAAAGCAGAAGAACCGCCGGGGAAATATTCCGCGATATTCCCCTTCCGTTAAAGATTGTCGTCGTCATCGGCAGTATTTTTATTGTCTTCGTGATTTTCTATGTGACGTATATTTTATTCATACACAGCCCAGAAAAAGAGCGCGCCCGCATCGTCGCTATTTCTGGCTCTCCCACCTATGCCGGACTTCTTGACCCTTCGGTAGCATCAGATGGGTCAATAAGATTAATGGCCTATACAAGCGTAAGCCTTCTTTCGAATGGCTCGTTTGGCACAGAAGTCCTTATCTCTCAGGGGCAGCCAAGCTGTATGCACTGGACGCCCGTTACAGGAAAAATCGAGCTTCGTCCCGACACCCTGATCGGTCCTGATTTACTGACACCTGTAGCGCAGGGTGCGTGGCGAGCAGAAACACCGTCCATCGTTTATGATCCCGCGGACACCGGTCGAGAATGGAAGCTGTTTGCGTATCGTTATTTCTGGAGCGAAAACGCTCCGCTTGCTCGTCTTTACAGTGTGATTGTCATGCGCCACACAAGCAATCCAATTGGCATGGATTGGTCAACGGAGGAGTGGATTTTGTCCGCCAGCGATGGAGCGCCCCCGCAGCCTTACGCAAACCTCACAACCACAAAACTAAACAAACTTCACAGAGACCTTCAGGACGTTTACTTTTACGCACGCCCAAGTGTTGTTAATGTGGATAATGTGCTCGTTATGTCTCTTTCTGCTTTCGTTCAGGGAAAAGACGCTCCGGACCGCATCATACTTCTTGCCTCTACAGATCACGCACGCAGTTGGCGATATCTTGGTACAGCACTGAGAGAGAGAGATCTAGCCGCGATGGGCGATTTTGTTCGCCTTACAGGTGGCACTTTGTTTATGAAAGACAGAACCATGTATCTCTCGGCAATGCTGGGAACAAAAGAGAGCGATGCAGTCGGTGCACATATTTTAGAATTTGAAGATGCTTCCACCGCGCGTCTTCGGCGCGATCCGAAAAGCAAGGCAGTGGCCATTCTGAATCACCTAGCCACACAGAAAATCCCTCCTTCACAACTTGGTGGGGGGGCGCTAGCATATCATGACGCCTGCCCTAGAAAGTCATTTATGTCTGAATCTTTGACAGGTGAGCGTCATGATATATTTGTTCATCCTGTTTCTCCTGTAAATTGAGATTTATTACCCTTACCTAAACAATAATTTCTTTTTACGGACGCAGGGTTTTACGCTCTGGCGGGCGGGCGGCATCTTTGTTAAGATGCCTGACCGCACATAAAGCAGATATATACGGGAGGAAACGCCGATGGCATCGCTGTATTTCAAATTCGCCGCCATGAATTCGGGCAAGTCGACGCAGCTTTTGCAGGCGCATTACAATTATTTCGAGCGCGGCATGAACCCGATGGCGCTGACCGCAAAACTCGACGACCGTTTTGGTGACGGCAAGATCACCGCACGCATCGGCCTTGATCTGCATGCCGAGACCTTTGACGCGCAGACCGATGTTCTGGCGCTGGTGCAAAAAGCGCACGAAGACAAGAAAGTCGATTGCGTCTTGGTTGACGAGGCACAGTTTTTGACCCCTGAGCAAGTCATTGCCTGTACGCAGATTGTCGATGATCTGGGCATTCCTGTTATGTGCTATGGGCTGAAAACAGATTTCATGGGTAAACTTTTCCCCGGCTCGGAAGCGCTTTTACGTTTTGCCGACAATCTTGAAGAAATTAAAACCATCTGCTGGTGCGGCCGCAAGGCGACACTTACCGCGCGCGTAACATCCAAAGGCGATGTCGTGCGCGAAGGCGCGCAGGTGGCCATTGGCGGGAATGACATGTATATATCGCTGTGCCGCAAGCATTTTCTGCGCGGAGAACCCGCCGCGCAAAAATCTGCCGACGCCAAAGACAAGGCCGCCGCCTAAATGGCTGTCGAGATTGAACGAAAATTTCTGGTGATAAATGACAGCTGGCGTGAAAACGCCGAAGACTGCACGCGCTATGTGCAGGGATATCTGTCGCGCGAACCGGAGCGTACCGTGCGTGTGCGCATCGCCGGAGACAAAGCGTTTTTGACCATCAAGGGCAAACCGCCTGCCGATGCGCCGCTGGAAACGCCGGAGTTTGAATACGCCATTCCCAAGGCCGACGCCGAGGCGATGCTGAAAATTTGTCTGCCGGGTGTGATCGATAAAACCAGATACCGCATCCCGCATGAGGGAAAAGTTTTCGAAGTGGATGAATTTGCCGGTGATAATGCCGGGCTGATCGTCGCCGAAATCGAACTGACGCATAGCGCGGAGAGCTTTACCCGCCCCGCATGGCTGGGGACGGAGGTCACCGAAGACCTGCGCTATAAAAACGCCAGCCTGTCTGTGACGCCTTATGGCCGCTGGCCGAAGCCCTAGAATTTTTAACATATTATTTACATCCGGCCGCTATACTGTCATCAGGACAAGAGGGCGCGCGGCGGCATGGAGCAGATAAATACCATTATAGAACAATGGCATGAGAGAATCGGCCCCTTGCAGCAAAAGGCTGTGGAGAGCCGCGGCGAATATCTGGCCATCACCGCAAAGCTCGATGCCCTTAAAACCCCCGTCCCCGAAGGCGGCCTTGCGGCGCGCACAGGCGGCTATTTGCGCAAGGCTTTTGACTTCGCCATTCGTGCGCCGATACTTTTGTATAATCAGGATCTTGCGCAGATGGGTCTGCAGCGGGATCAATCTATCCTCGACCGCTTTATCACCGATACCGTATCGCATCTGGCGGGCGAGATTGCCCCCGCACTTGCCAAAACCGCCCCTGACGCGGCGATGAAAATCGACCTGCTGGAAAAAGCCCTGGATAGCGGCGTGAAAGCGCGCAGTACCGCCGGCGTTGCGGCAATATCCTGCGCGCAGGCATCAGGCCGTTTGCAGTGGGCGAATAATAAATACTATTTCAATGCGCTGCAGCGCAGCCGGAACAGCGAGCGTGATTTGCGCCAAGCGGAGACAGCTATCGGCGTTTTTAATGCCGCGCTAGAAGCCGCAGGCATAAAAGACAAGCGATTTGATGATATCGCGGATGTTACGTTTTCAAAATTCGGGCCGGAGTACAGTAGAAGCAACGGCGCAAAGTTTTCAGATGCGCGCTACCGGCTGGAGGCGCAGCGGGGCAGCATGACAACAGAAATTGATAACGTGAAAGCAGCACTTCTGGATTCCCTGCATGCGGCGGCGGGAACATTGGGCATACGGACAAAGGCTTTTGAAAGCCTGATAACAGCTGCGCACCAGCGCGTCAAACCGCCGCAAGCCACCATTGGCGGCGCCCCGCCCAAGGCGGATTTTTAGCGCTAGAAAATATTCACGCGTGCAAACAACCCCTGTTAGGCGTCAAGGTTTTGCACTTCCAGCGCGTGTTCCTGAATGAAATCGCGGCGCGGTTCAACGATATCGCCCATCAGCGTCGAGAAGATTTCCGATGCCATATCGTCCTTGTCGATTTTTACCTGCAGGAGCGAGCGGGTTTCGGGGTCGAGTGTAGTTTCCCACAGCTGTTCGGGGTTCATCTCACCAAGACCTTTGTAGCGCTGGATGGTCAGGCCTTTTTTCGCGGCCTCGATCACTTTGGTATAAAGATCATAGGGGCCGTGCACGGGAATATCCTTGCCCTCGGTGGCGACAAGCGCGCCGGAGGCGGGGAAAAATTCCGTGAAGAATTCATGTGCTTTGGCGATACGCTGGCCGTCGTGGCCGTTGAGGTTATCTGCCGGAACATCAATGCGGGTTTCAACACCGCGCACGGTCTTTTTGAAAACAAAGCCGCCGTCTTCAAGCATTTCGCCCTGCCAGCCGCGTTCATAAAACGGCGAGACAGCGTTCATGCGCTCCGCGGCGCGGTCGGCGATTTGCTGCGTGCGGTTTTCGGGCGCAAAGCCGCCTGCCGCAGCCAGCTGTTCAACCACATGCTGGTGACCGATGCGTTCGATCAGCAGTTCCAGATTCTGGCGGATGCTGCGGGCAAGGGCGAGCGTGCGCTTCAGGTCGGCGCCGGTCACAATTTCACCGCCCGATACGCGGAAACGCAGATCTTCGATGGCGCTGTCGATCAGATATTCTTCAAGATCGGCGTCATTTTTAACGTAGCGTTCATTGCCTTTGCCGCGTTTGACTTTGTACAGCGGCGGCTGGGCGATATAAAGATGTCCGCGCGTGATGACATCCGCCATCTGACGGTAGAAGAACGTCAGCAGCAGCGTACGAATGTGGGACCCGTCAACGTCCGCGTCAGTCATGATGATGACTTTGTGATAGCGCAGCTTGTCTGCGCTAAATTCGTCGCGGCCAATGCCTGTGCCCAGCGCCGTGATGAGCGTACCGATTTCGGCAGAGCCCAGCATGCGGTCAAAACGCGCGCGCTCGACGTTGAGGATTTTACCGCGCAGCGGCAGGATAGCCTGATTTTTACGGTTACGCGCCTGTTTGGCGGAGCCGCCGGCCGAGTCCCCCTCGACGATGAAAAGTTCGCTGAGGGCGGGGTCTTTTTCAGAGCAGTCGGCCAGTTTGCCGGGCAGGGAAGAGATATCAAGGATACCCTTGCGGCGCGTCAGTTCGCGCGCCTTGCGGGCGGCTTCGCGCGCTGTGGCGGCTTCGATAATTTTACCGACGACTTTTTTGGCTTCGCCCGGATTTTCTTCGAACCAGTCAGACAGCTGCTGGCCGATCACGCCTTCGATCACTGGCTTGACTTCGCTTGATACCAGTTTGTCTTTGGTCTGGCTGGAGAATTTCGGGTCGGGGACCTTGACAGATACAACGGCGGTCAGGCCTTCGCGCATGTCTTCGCCGGTCAGATCGACCTTTTCTTTTTTGAGCAAACCCGTGCGTTCGGCATAGGTATTGATCGTCCGCGTGAGGGCAGAGCGGAAACCGGAGAGGTGCGTACCACCATCGCGCTGCGGGATGTTGTTGGTAAAGCAAACGGTATCTTCGTGATAGGCATCCGTCCATTCCATGGCGACTTCGACGGTGATGCCGTCCTGTTCGCCCTTCACGTAGATCGGCGGTTTGTGCAGAACGTTTTTGGAGCGGTCGAGGAAGCCGACGAAAGCAATCAGGCCACCTTCATAGATAAATTCTGTTTTCCGCGCTTCTTTCTTGCGGTTATCGATCAGCGTCAGGCGCACGCCGGAATTCAAAAACGCCAGCTCACGCAGGCGATGTTCCAGCGTGGTGAAATTGAATTCAACCATCGTGAAAGTTTCTTCGGATGGCAGAAAAGTAACTTCGGTGCCTGTTTTGTCTTTGGGGCAATCGGCAACCGGCTTTAGCGGTTCTTCGGCCACGCCATGGCGGAAACGCATATGCCATTCTTTGCCGTCGCGCCAGATGCGCAGATCGAGCGTTTTGGACAGCGCGTTGACAACGGAAATACCCACGCCATGCAGGCCGCCGGAAACTTTGTATGAATTCTGGTCGAATTTACCGCCGGCGTGCAGCTGGGTCATGATGACCTCTGCGGCGCTGACGCCTTCTTCTTTGTGGATTTCGACAGGGATGCCGCGGCCGTTGTCGCGCACCGTGCAGGAACCATCGGCATTCAGCGTCACATCCACGCCATCACAATAACCGGCGAGCGCTTCGTCAACGGAGTTGTCGACGACTTCGTAGACCATATGGTGCAGGCCCGTACCGTCATCGGTGTCACCGATGTACATACCGGGGCGTTTGCGTACCGCATCGAGCCCCTTCAGAACCTTGATTGAATCGGCGCCGTAATCATCGACAGCAGCCTGTTTGTCAGACTTTTTGGCCGTCTCGGTCATATGCTTATCCTCTGTCATGCGTGCATGATTTTCTATTCATAACCCTAGCAAATTTTGCCGGAAAAGGTGATCTCTAATATGCCCTTATTTTTTAAAAAAATCAAAGTTTTAGACTGATTTTTCGGCCGAAAACGCATCGCTGCGGCGGCGGTTTGATTTTGCCTGTTTTATTTGCGGGAATCCGGCTTTTGTTTGCCATAATGATTGATTATAAAGGCGCAAAATAGGCGGCTAGGCCTATTTAAAGGCTGTCACGATGACGAGCAGCAAAGCCGCGGCCACAATCCCCATGCCCGCCCGCACATCGGTTTCTTCGCGGTGGCCGACGCCGCGATAGACGAGGGCGATCATGACCGGTGCCGTGAGGCCAATCGCCGCCTGATAGGACGGATTTTCGGCATAGGCCATCGCATAGTTTTTAAACACCATATGCGCAAGCCAGACCAGCGCCGCCGCAAAAGAAGCCCAGAGTAGCGGGCGCAGTTGCAGCAGCGGCGCGGGCGCCACAACGGGCACCGCCTGCGTCAGCGGCGATGCACGCCGCCGCCGCTGCCACAAAATATAAGGCCCCACCATGACCAGCGCGATAAGCGATTGCACATACATATAACCCAGCACCACGCCAGAAAAATCCGCCGCGCCCGCCCCGAAATCCATCGCGTATTTATTCAGCACTGTCGTGAGCGTATAACCGGCAAGGGCAGGGGCCATGAAAATCATGGCGCTGCGCGACACTTCGCAGCGGTTCAGCCGCATGGCAAAATACACACAGGACGCCAGCGACAGCAGCACACCCAGTGTCAGCCCTGGCCTTGCAAGGTATTCAAACAAAAGCGCAGGCCGCACCGCAAACCACAGAAAAAATGCCACCAGCACCGTAACCGGCATCAGGCGCGATACCATGCCTGCGCCAAAGCGCGCGCTGGCATTGAAGGTGCGTACATCCGAACTGGTGCCCAGCGCAACAGTCACTGCCACCACCGCATAGAACAGCGGATCGGCAGGCCAGTCCAGCGCATGCACAAAAGGCGTCATCAAAACGACAATCATGATGCGCATCGTAAAGACCAGCAAATCACCCGGCATGCGCCAATATTGGTTGACCAGATAAAACCCTGCCGAAAAAACAGCCGAGACAAGCGAAAACCATGCCCAGCCGGTGCCCGTCATAAAACCATCGAAACCGGCGCCGGCAAAAATTGTCACAGCCCGGATACTCCGCGCAGGCTGCGGGGGCGCGGCACAGCCTGCGCATTGTCGATATCAAAGACGGCGGCGTCTTTCAGCGCGTCAAACAAACCGGCATCGGTACCCGTCAGCCAGACCTGCCCGCCCAATGCCTGCAAATGTCCGAAAAGCTGCGCGCGCCGCGCATCGTCCAGATGTGCTGCAACCTCGTCGAGCAAGAGCAGCGGCACAAAACCTTTTTCCGCCTGAATCATACGCGCATGTCCAAGGACGATTGAAAGAAGAAGACCTTTTTGCTCGCCCGTTGAACATTGATCTGCCGGCATGTCCTTGGCTGCATAGCGCACGGCAAAATCAGCGCGGTGCGTGCCTGCTGCCGTACGGCCTGCTGCGGCATCGGCGACGCGGTTGCGGCGCAGATTTTCGGCAACCTGCTGTTCGGCTTCAAGTGCGGGAGCGGTTTCGAGGGCTTGCGCCACAGGGCACAACAATTTTATATCCGGCGCGGGAAACAAAGACTGCTGCGCCGCCAGCACGGCAAGATGGTACGACAGCCTTACCATCAGGTACGCCCGCGATGCGGCGATAGATACCGCATCGCCCGCAATCTGGTTTTCGAGGGTATCCAGCCAGCGCGGATCGGGCGTGCGGTTATCGGTCAGCACGCGCATGCGTTCGCGCAGGCTTTTGTCGTAGCGGTTCAGATACGTGACATGGTCGGGCGCATAGGCAAAGACCAGACGGTCGAGAAATTTGCGCCGCGCCGCTGCGCCTTCGAGGAACAGCCGGTCCATTTGCGGTGTCAGCCAGACGGCGGCCACATGTTCGGACAGATGGCGCTGCCCTTTGACTTCTTTGCCATCCAGACGGATAACACGGCGCGCGGCTAGCCCGTCGCGCCCGCGGTCAAGCCCCGTGCCCAGCCGGAGCGGCAGACCGGCCGCGCTTTCCAGCTCTGCCGCCACCGCCCAGAGCGCGGGATGTCCCGTCGCCCCCGCCGCGCTGCGGCAGGTCAGATCGTCCAGCTCGGCGCCGCGCAGGCCCTTGCCGGGGGTAAGCAGGCTGATCGCCTCCAGAATATTGGTTTTGCCGGCGCCGTTGGCACCCGACAGCACAATTTGCCGCGCCCCGCCAACGTCGAGTCGCAGCGCTTCATAGTTACGGAAATTTGTCAGACTGACTTTTTGCAGGCTCAGCGGCACGATTTTTGTTCCCTTTTCTGTTTATAATGTTTTCAAAGGGAAAAGCCAATTTGAAAGCTGATTTTGAAATAAAATTTCACATAAATTGCGGGAAATAAAATTAACAATTTATTAAAAATATGAAAACGTATATACTTCGATGATCGAATAATCAGGCTTTGCCAGAAACAACGAACGATCTTTGCCGGGAGCAAATTTATGTCCGAAGAAAACAAAAAAATCCCCGTTGGCGACCGTATCCGCGCCGTCCTTGAACCCGCGCTGGATGACCCGCGCCGTGATGCTATCCAGCTCAAGAAGCTGGATGACATCTTTAATACCGTGGCAACCCGTCTGCCCAAAATCTTTGAAAACGATTTTGACAAGTTTAACAACGCAGTCGAATCCGAAACGCGCCGCAAGCCCGACAGCCGCAACCCGATGATTATCGATGCCGTCACATCGATCGGCCCGGATGGCGAACCGCTGTATAGCCCGATTAGAAAACTCGGCCTGCCGATTTCGACCACCTTTACCCAATTTGCGGCGACCGATGTCAACAATCTGCCCGGTTATATCCGCCTGCACGAAACCGCTCGCGATATGAATGTCGCGCTGAGACTGATCGGCGTTACCGCCGAAGAATCAAAAGGTGGTAGCGGACTTGGCGGACAGGCCATTCTGGTCGTGGACGCCAGCAAAAGCTATGAAGACGGCGCGCTTGAAAACGCCATGCTGTCGCCGCAACTGCCGCCGCGCAAAGTTGACTTTGGCAAACGCAGCAACGATTTTGATTTGTAAGACGCCTTCGGGCATCTTAAAAAGGGCGGCTTTGACAGCCGCCCTTTTTATTTTATGATCGGTATATGTCTTTACGTCTGCGCGACGCGCTCTTGATCCTGTTCAACCTTTTCCCGCTGGCGCTTGTCATCGACGGGGCGTGGCGGCCGTTTGATGTGATGGCTTTTTATTGGCTGGAGCTGGCGGCGGTTGGCGTTTTTGCCCTGCTCGGTTTGGTCATGGCCGCGTTCTATGATTTTTACCGCAAAAAAACCGCCGCCGCGGTTGGCTATCTGCTGACAGCTGTTTTCTTTCCGCTGCATTTCGGGTTTTTTCTTGTCGTTCTTTGCTTTCCTGTCGGGTCTTTTTTGGCCGAAGAGGCCTCTAGCGTTACGCTCACCGGCCCCTTGGTGCCGATGTTTGCCGTGATCGACAATATGAATTTCTGGGCGGTGCTGCCGGTTGTGTTTGCGTGGCAGCTTTTTGTTTTTATCACCGATTTTGTTTTGCCGCGCCGCTTTGCGCAGGAACATCCGGAAATTTTAGGCAGCGCTTATAAAAACCTTTTCGTTTTTTTCATCAGCGCTTTTTTCGGCGTTGCGATTGGTATGCAAACCGGCGAGCTGTTTTGGGGTGCGGTTATTCTTTGCGTCCTTAAAACTGTTATCGCCTATGCCGTATCAAAAAACAAACCCGCCGAAAGCACCGCCGTATAACAGAAAAAGGGCAGCCTGACCGGCTGCCCTTTTTTAGAAAAGTCTTTATATGAGGGTGTCTAAACGCGCATCGGCATCAGAACATAGAGCGAAGATGTATCGCTGGCATCCTGAATAATTGTCGGCGATGCGGGGTCAGACAGCGACATGCGGCAGCCGTCACCTTCGATTTGCTTGGTCACATCCATCAAATATGCGGAGTTAAAACCGATTTCCATCGGCCCGGCATTGAAATGGATTTCAATCTCTTCGGAAGCCGAGCCGCTGTCCGGCGAATTTGCCGAAAGCGTCATCGTTTTTCCGCCCAGCGTCAGTTTAACGGCGCGGGATTTTTCGCTGGAGATTGTCGAGACGCGGTCAACCGCGCTGCCGAGCAGGGCCGGGTTTACTTCCAGCACCTTGTCGTTGTTTTTGGGAATGACACGTTCGTAATCAGGGAAGGTGCCATCGATCAGCTTGGTTGTCAGTGTGATGTGATCGAAGCTGAATTTCAGCTTGTTGTCGGTCAAGCTGATTTCAATGCTGTCGCCGGCTTCGTCGATCAGCTTGCGGATTTCGTTGATGGCCTTGCGCGGAATAATAACGCCGGGCATGTCGCCCGCGCCTTCGGGCAGCGGCATTTCAAAACGCGCAAGACGGTGACCATCGGTCGCCACGGCACGCAGCACCGATACGCCTTCGTTTTCTGCAGCATGCAGATAGATGCCGTTGAGATAGTAGCGGGTTTCTTCGTTAGAAATCGCAAAACGCGTGCGGTCGATTAACGTACGCAGATCGGCGGCCGGCAGTTTGAAGCTATAGGCGAATTTATCGGCACTGCCCATACGCGGGAAATCTTCGGTCGGCAGACAGCCAAGGCGGAACGTGGATTTGCCGGCCTTCACCTGCAAAGTTGTGTCGTTTGCACCGCTGGTGAATTCGATGCTGGAGCCGTCGGGCAATTTGCGCACGATGTCATAGAGCGTATGCGCAGGGACTGTCGTTGCGCCGGGCTGCGATGCCTTGGCCGCCGTGGACTCGACGATTTCAAGATCCATGTCGGTCGTCGTCAGGGACAGCGTATCTGCATCGGCAAGCAAAAGAACGTTGGCAAGAATTGGAATCGTGTTGCGGCGTTCAACCACACTATGTACGTGGTTGAGCGAGCGAAGCAGGTCGGCGCGGTCAATGGTGAATTTCATGGCGTCCCGTCCATCGAAAAAAGCTGTTCTGTGATGCACGGATTATATCAACCGCCCCCGCAAAACCCAAGCAAAAGTTAGGTTTTCCGCGGTTTTCACCAAGGCTGGATGCGGCGGCGCGCTTTTGTGATTATGGTTACTTGGCCGCGCGGCGCAGCGGCTTTTTGACGGCCGTTTTGCGCTTCGCTGTTTTACGTGCGGCCGTTTTTTTGGAAACCGGCTTTTCACGGTCGCGCCGCAGCTGGTAGATCGCCGGATCAAGAAGGATCGGCGCCAAGGCTTCGAGGAAAATCCGGCCCCATTTCAGCGCATCGCGCTTGGTCGCCACAAGATCTTGCCGGAATTCGACGATCACATACGGCAGGCCCGTATCTTCGGCGTGGGTTTTTATGGTGTTTTTGGTCAGATTGGCCTGTTTCAGCGTATAGGGTTCGTTTTCACCCACAATCATTTTGGGGTTTCGCGCCTGCAGCTCTTCGATCAGACGGCGCGCGATTTTTTCTTCCTTGTTCCACAGAACGCCGATATGCCACGGGCGTTTATAGCCGTCCATTTCCGGCGTAAAGCTGTGCAGTGACACGATCAGTGGCACAATACCCTTTTTGCGGTACCCCTTGATCTGGGCGGCAAGGGCGCGGTGATAGGGCCAGAAAATCTCGTCCAGGCGCTGACGTTTTTCCGCGGCGCTGAGGTTTTTGTTGCCCGGTACATGAATATGATCGGAAACTTCGCGCATACATTCTGCGCTGCGCTCCCCGCGGTTGACATCCACAACGATGCGCGAATAGCAGGCAAAAAACCCCGTAGCATCAAGCTTTTCAGACATATAGCGTCCGATATGCTCGGTGCCCGGATCCCAGGCGATGTGTTTTTCAAGATCGGCCTTGGCCAAACCGACACCGTTCAGAATCTTGGGGACGCGGTTGCTGGCATGATCACAGACGATGAGAATGGGGGCCTTGCCCTTGGCGTTTTCAATGCGGTACGGCGCGGGCTCCCCCGGCTGAAGCAGGCGGGCGGCGGGCTTTCCGGCGGCGGTCCTGGCGGGCTTTGCCGCGGGCTTGATCGTCGTCAACGGTTTGACCAGCGTTTTTTTGATTTTAATCGCGGGCGTTTTGGCGGCAGTTTTGCGGGATTTCATGATTTCTTTTCGTCACATCGATTTTATACGTTTCACACCATATCCATGCCGCGGCGGGTGACTTTGACATGCCGGTGCACATGCGCCGACATCAGAAGGCCGAAACCGAAGAGGACGGCAAGCATCGATGACCCGCCGTGCGAAATCATCGGAAGCGGCACGCCCACCACAGGCAACAAGCCCATGACCATACCGATATTGATAAAAATATAAAGCGAAAAGTTGATGATAACCCCTGTCACCAGCAACCGGCCAAACTGGTTTTGGCAGTTGAAAGCGATGAAATACCCATAGACGATTACAGCGGCAAAAAGCCCCATCAGACCAAGCCCGCCGATCAGCCCCCATTCTTCGGTGAAGAGGGTAAAAATAAAATCGGTTTCTTTTTCGGGCAGGAAATTAAGGCTGCTTTGCGTACCTTGCAGAAAGCCCTTGCCCGAAACACCGCCGGAGCCGAGGGCGATTTTGGACTGTATAATATGATACCCGGCGCCAAGCGGGTCGCTTTCCGGATCCAGAAAAGTAATCACCCGTTTCTTTTGATAGTCATGCAGCAGGTTCCAGACGACGGGCACCGCAGCAGCCCCTGCGACCAGAATGGCTGCAAATATCCAATAGCTGACACCGGCGATAAAAAACATCGCACCCGCCACCATCAGGATCATCAGCGCGGTACCCAGATCCGGCTGAATAACCACCATTCCCACCGGCAAGAGGGCGATTAAGAGCGGCGGCAGCAAAAACAGCGGGTTTCGAATTTCATCGGGCGTCAATCCATGAAAAAACCGCGCCAGCGCCAGAACAACCGACACCTTCATAATTTCCGACGGCTGAAGCCGCATAAAGCCGAGATCAATCCAGCGCTGTGCCCCCATGCCGATATGCCCCTTGAGCTCGACAAAGACAAGCATGGCCAGACAAAGACCGTAAAACACATAGGCCACCCGCAGCCATAGACGGATATCAATCATCGCAACGATCAAAAGGCCGCAAAGGCCGGCGGCGAAACGCACGGCATGCGCCCCCGCCCAGGTTTCGATCTTACCGCCCGCCGCTGAGTAGAGTGAGATAAAGCCGATGCCTGCCATCACCACCAAGAGCGCAATAAACGGCCAGCTGATCGAAAAAAACTTTTCCGACAGTGTCAGGTTGTCGCGGCTGTAGTTACGAATGGCCATGTTTTATCCCTCCCCGCGCTTGCGCGGCGTGGCGGCAGGTTTTTTTTGCTTTTCTTTTTCAAGGCGGGTTTTTTCCTGCATCACAGCTTCGATCGCTTCGTCAACTGTGTGGATTTTCTGCGGGTCGCGTTTTTGTGTTGCCAGCAAAATATCGCGCGCCAGCGGCGCGGCGGCTCTGCTGCCACCGACGCCATGTTCGACCACGACCGAGACGACATAGCGCGGGTTAACAACCGGACCATAGCCGACAAAAAGTGCATGGTGACGTTGCCGCCACGGCAAATCTTCGTTTTTGACGCCCGCCGCGCGCTGTGCGGCCGTGATGGCACGCACCTGCGCCGTGCCTGTTTTGCCGCCCATGGAATAGCCGGCTTCTTGAATGCGCGAGCCGAGCGCGGTGCCGCGCGGTTCGTTTACAACAGCGTTCATACCGCGAATAACAATGGCCAGATGGTTTGGATCAAGCCCCAGTGACGGCCAGTTTTTCAGCTGGCTGCCTTCTTCTTCGATGTTGCGCACCAAAAGCGGTTTGACCGCCCGCCCGCCATTGACCAGCCGCGCCGTCATCGTCGCCAGCTGCAGTGGCGTTGTCAAAACATGCCCTTGTCCGATGGCTGTATTAAATGTCTCGCCCTGTTGCCAGGCTTCGCGGAAACGGCGCAGCTTCCATGCGCGGTCGGGTATCAGGCCCGGGCCTTCGTTCGGAATATCAAAGCCGAGCCGTTCGCCAAGACCAAGCCGCCGTGCCATTTTGGCGATGGCATCGACACCGATACGTTTGCCAACTTCGTAGTAATAGCAGTCGCAAGACTGCGCCATCGCCTGCACGGCATCCATATTGCCGTGCCCGCCCTGTTTCCAGCAGTGGAATTTATGCGAGCCCAGCATTGTAAAGCCCGGACAGAAAACGCGCATGCCCGGGCTGATCCCCGCCTCGAGCGCGGCAAGCGCCGTCACCATTTTAAATGTCGATCCGGGCGGATACTGCCCCGACACCGCTTTGTTGGTCAGCGGGTGGGTATCATCGGCCAAAAGTTCTTCCCAGACATCAGCGGGGATACCGCGGCTGAACAGGTTGGGATCAAAACCGGGATGTGAACAAAGCGCGTAAACTTCGCCGTTATGCGCATTCATCACAACAGCCGAGGCGCTGCGGTGGCGCGCCAGCATTTCCTGACACTGCATTTGCAGGTCGGCATCGAGCGTCAAGGTAAGACGATGGCCGGGTTTTGCATCGGTGCGTTTAAGCTCCCGTATCTCGCGGCCGACGACGTTGACTTCGGCTTGAACCTGACCGGCTGTACCGCGCAGCGTTTCATCGAAACTTTTTTCAACGCCGTTTTTACCGATACGAAATCCGGGCAGCGTCATAATCGGGTCATCGGTCAGCTCGGCTTTGCTGACGCGCCCGACATAGCCGATAATATGTGACGTCGCTGCGCCAAAGGGATAAGATCTGATTTCGCCTTCGTCAATCGATACGCCGGGCAGATCGGGCAGGTTGAGCTCTACCTGTGCCATGTCATCCCATGTCAGGTTTTCCTTGACCAGAAGCGGCGTAAAGCGGCGGTGGCGGCTCATTTGTACCAGCACTTCCTGCTTGTCTTCTTCGGTCACGGGGATCAGCCGCGAGAGCTTATCCAGCGTTTTTTCTACGCTATCTGTCTGTTCGGGGACGATAAATGCGCGGAAGTTCTGCGTATTGATGGCCAGCGGCACGCCAAAGCGGTCCATGATTTCGCCGCGGCCCGCCGGTATCAGGCGCAGGCTGATGCGGTTGCGGTCGGACAACATCTGGAATTTTTCCTGCTCGACAACCTGCAGCCAGCCCAGCCGCCCCGCCAGCACGGCAAACAAAGCGGCCTGCCCCGCGCCGATCAGCAGCGCGCGGCGGGAAAATTCTTTGTATCTTTCCATGTCGCGGTTCATGGCGGCTATCTTAAACGCGTTTTCACTTGCCCGCCAGAGAAGACCGCGCCGCAACCCAGCGGCCAAAAGCGGAAAGGGCGGGCGCCGCCACGGGAAAAAGCGCGCAGGTAACAAGTACGCTCATGACCTGTGGCCGGATGGCCATGGCATGGCCGCTGAAAACAGAATACATCAGCCACTGCAAGGCACCCGTACAGGCCGCGACCAGTGCCAGCCCGGCCCAGATCACGCGGAACGGCTGGCCGAGCATGAATTTACGCTGCCGATAAGTAATCCACTGCACCAGCACAAGCGGCAGGGCGTTCATCCCGGGCGGAAATCCGGCCATAAGATCAAGCGCGATGCCGATTGAAAAAGTCAGGAAATAGCTGAAGACACCGGGCCAGAGGATCGTCCAGTAAAAAACCGCCATCAATACAAAAGCCGGACGCACTTCGGAAAAATGCGGGCCAGGCAAAGGAAATGTGCTGGCAATCAGCAGCACAAAAATTACCACAAGCGTCAGACCAAGACGGGCGGCGGCGGTGACCAAAAGGCCTTTCCAGCCGTCCTGCGTGCGCAAAGCCATGGCTTATGTCCAGAAAATCACGGTGACGGGGAGACTTGCAGCGTACCTGTCACCAAGGCCTGATCGACCGATGTATTGATGACCTGCACATAGGTGACTTTTTCGATGGCCGTCAGCGGCCGTACAAGCACGCCCTGCGGGCCGATGTCGACGATGGTGCCAATCGGAATATCAGGGGGCAGCTGCCCGCCGTCACCGGAGGTCACGATGCGCTGGCCAACGCTGAGGCCGCTGTCGATCGGCAGACGTTCAAGGCGCAGGAGATCGGTATTGCGGCCCGCCAGAATAGCGCGGGTACGCGTGTCCTGCACCATCACGGGAATGCGCGAGTTCAGATCTGTAATCAGCAGCACGCGCGATGACTGGGTGCCGGCTTCGACGACACGGCCGATCAGCCCGTGGCCGGACATGACGGCATTGCCCTTGGTGACGTTATGACTGGAGCCGACCGGCAAGAGAACGCTTTTTACAAAAGCGCCGCCGGGGTCGGAAACAATACGCGCAGTAACAAAGACAAGCGCCGGGTCAGCTTTGACATTGAGCAGTTCACGGAAAGACTGGTTTTGCGCCTGAAGTTTCAGCGCGGCTTCGTACCATTGCTGCAGCTTGGCGTTGTCTTCGCGCAGACGGATGTTTTCGGCTTTCAGCTCGCGCATGGTGCGGATGCCGCCAACGGAATCGCCCACCGTTGCAAAAGGCTTGGAGACAGCGGACATGACCGGCGCCATGAAATCGGTCATGGCCACGCGCAGGCGCTCGACCGGCAGACTATCGATCTTGTAGAAAACCATAAGGGTAAGCGAAAACAGGATCAGTGCCGCCGGCGTCAGGCGGAGGGCCAGACTGCGGATTGTCACGGCTTGTAATGTATCTTTGCGGCTTCTCCGGGTCACCGGACAGCTTCTCCCCTGGCTGAACGTCTCTCTGTTCCCAATTATAACAGTGATTTATTAATAAAGGCAAAAGGACTTTTGCCCAAACCTCTGAAAACGATGCAGTTTATCGCCGCAGAAGCCTGCGGGCTGCACACCATACGCCGGTATGGCTGTTCCGTTCCGTCCCCGCGGGGCGGATCAATACATTTTGCTGAGGACGCCGTTGAGCTTCTTGCCCGTTTCAAGCGCCTGACCAGAGCCCAGCGCCACGCAAGACAGCGGATCATCCGCCACGGTGACGGCAAGTCCGGTTGCATAGCGCAACACGTAGTCAAGGTTGGAGAGGAGCGAGCCGCCGCCGGTCATCACAATCCCGCGGTCAACAATATCCGCGGCCAGTTCAGGGGCAGTATGTTCCAGCGCGCCTTTGACAGCATCGATGATCGCACCTACAGGTTCGGCCAATGCTTCGGCAACCTGACGCTCGGAGATCACGAGCTCTTTGGGCACGCCGTTCATCAGGTCACGGCCTTTGATTTCCATCATGCGGCCTTCGCCTTCTTCGGGCGGGCAGGCGGAGCCAATTTCTTTTTTGATACGCTCCGACGTTGCTTCGCCGATCAGCAGGTTGTGGGTACGGCGGATATAGCTGATGATGGCATCATCCATTTTGTCGCCGCCAACACGCACGGATTTCGCGTAGACGATACCGCCGAGGGAGATCACAGCCACTTCGGTGGTGCCGCCGCCGATATCGACAACCATCGATCCGGTCGGCTCTGTCACCGGCAGGCCGGCGCCAATCGCAGCAGCCATCGGCTCCTCGATCAGGCTTACATCGCGCGCACCGGCGCTTTCGGCAGATTCTTGAATCGCGCGGCGTTCAACGGCGGTAGAGCCGGAAGGCACGCAGATGACCATGCGCGGCGACGCAAAACTGCGGCGGTTGTGCACTTTGCTGATGAAATATTTAATCATGAATTCGGCGGCTTCGAAATCCGCAATCACGCCGTCACGCAGCGGTCGAATGGCCATGATGTTACCGGGCGTACGTCCAAGCATCAGCTTGGCGTCTTCGCCGACGGCTTTGGGAAATTTGCGGCCGTCGATGTATTCCATCGCAACGACCGAAGGTTCGTTCAGCACAATGCCCTGTCCGCGCACATAGACCAGTGTATTGGCCGTGCCCAGATCAATCGCCATATCGGTGGACATGAGTCCCAGCAGTTTCGAAAACATCGCGCGCCCCGCTCCCCTTTATTTTTCCCGCTCCCCAAAGGCTGCGAGAAACATCAGCTAAAAACAGATTACTGTTTCGCCTTCATGCGCGGGTTTTCTTTGTTGATGACATAGAGGCGCATTTTGCCCTTGCCATCGCGACGACGGACAACCTTGTTGTTTTTGTCGCGGCTTTTCAGCGATTTAAGAGAAGATGTCTTTTTCATGTTGCGAATCCAATTCGGTCTCGTTAGCGGTTGTCTTTAAATAAGGCTTCGCAACCTACTGATATTTTTAATTTTGGTCAATCATTATCTGACAAACAATCGCCTGAGCTTTGATGCCTGCCCAGAGCAGGATGCGGGGAATTTTCGTATCCCGATTCTCTGCGTTTTGCTGCGCTGCGTTTTCGGCAAAAGGACTCGGTAGTGTTTGCCAGATAAATTATTATAACATAGTTGCGCGGTAACAATATTAGTTTGAATTAAAATTATGTTTTATCTCTTGCAAAGATAATTTTAAACTTATGAAAAAATGTTTGCTTTTTTGAACGCCCGAATGTTATAATACC
>JBKBWZ010000007.1:0-5432 GCA_046314385.1 Alphaproteobacteria bacterium
GCCGTCACCCCCACCATCGCCGCCGGAATCATGAGGGGCGGTCATGATTATCAAAGGGGGATCGCGGGCCGGACCACAGCAACTTGCCGCCCACCTCCTGCGCGCCGACACCAACGAGCGCATTGACATTCTGGAGCTGGACTCCGCCGTGGACGATCTCGCCGCGACCTTCCGCGACTGGCAGACCCTCTCCGAGGGCACGCGCGGCACCAAGGGGCTCTATCACGTCAATATCGACCCCGACGCCCGCTATGACATGACGCCCGCGCAATGGGCCGAGGCGGTGGCGGTGCTGGAAAAGGAACTTGGCCTGGACGGCCAGCCGCGCGCGGTCGTGCTGCACGAGAAAAAGGGCCGTCAGCATATCCATATCGTTTGGGCGCGTACCGACCTTGAAACCATGACCATGCGCTCGGACAGCAACAATTATCTCGCCCATGAACGCGCCAGCCAGAAACTTGAACTGGCGTTCGGGCATGAGCCCGTGCCCGGCAAACATGCCAAGCGCGACCGCAGCAAGCAGCCCGACTTCCCCCGCGCCGAGGTCAATCATGGCGAATGGCAGCAGGCCGAGCGCAGCGGGATCAGCGTTGCCGACCGCCGCGCGCAGATCGCCGCGCTCAAGGAAGCCAGCGACAATGGCACGGCCTTCAAAGCCGCGCTTGAGGAAGCGGGCTATGTGCTGGCGCAGGGCGACAAGCGGGACTTTGTGTTGGTGACGGCGGAAGGCTCTGTGCTCAGCCTCAGCCGCGAGCTGAAAATGAAGGCCGCCGAGGTGCGCACCTTCATGGCGGACGTGGACCGCGCCGCGCTCCCGACCGCCGCCGAAGCCAAGGCGGCGCAGCGGGATCGAGCAGAAACAGCCGTTCCCGCACCCGACATTGAAATGCAAAGGCCGCCCATCGAAGATCTCGCCGCGCCGGAAGCGCCGAGCGAGATTGCCGATGGAGCCACGCTCGATCCCCGCGTCGCGGAAGCCCTTGCCGCGCGCGAACAGGCCGACACCGCCAAGCTGGCCGAATGGCATGCCGCCGAACTGCGCCAGACCGAATACGTCCTGAAACTCGACGACGCGCCGAAACTCGCCGGTCTCGACCGGCAACACACGGCGGAGCGCGAAAGGTTGAAACGCGCGCAGCGCGAAGCCGCCAGCGGCATCGAGGGCTTTATCGAGGCGCTGCAAAACCGCCTCAATCCGGGCCGTGGAGCCGAGAAGCTGGCCGCGCGCAAGAAGGAATGGCGGCAGATGTACGCGCGGCAAGAGCGCGAGCGCGCCGACATGGAAGTATTGCTTGCCCAGAACAGGGCCGAGCATCTCGACGAACTGAAAGAACGCCATGCACAGCAGAGCCGCGAACAGCAGGCGCTCTTTGCGCGGGAGCGCGAACGCTACGCCGAGGACGCCGCGCGCGCAGTGCGGCTCCTGGAGCAGATCGCGGAAGACCGCCGCATACAGGAAGAACATGTGCGCCGGCAGGGGCGCGGGCCGGACGGCCCGCCCGGAAGGACAAAGTAAGCGGCTCGCGTTTCCTGCAACCGGAACCGGGCCGCACCAAAAAGAAAAAGGTTGCCACGGATAAGGGCGGCAGCATCGCCGACAGCGCCTTTGCATGGCTGTTCGACATCACGGCGCTGCAAGCCGCCGTGAGGTCACGCTTCCTGCAAATCGAAGAAGCTGCCCTGCCGCCGACTAACAACGAAACCGCGACGGACAAGGAAGGCGATGCCCTCGACGATCCGCCCGAGTTGGTGCCAACCTTCATGCCCACATTCCGCCGCGTGCTTTCGCGCTTCCTGGGTCAGGGGAAGAAGCCGCGCGGCAAAAACCGTCGCAGGCGCGGATTGCGCGCCTTGCTATCGCGGCTGGCCTTCCGGTCGAAGTTTCTTTCGGCACCGGCAGCGCCGCCCACGCCAAAACCCAAATCTCCCGAGCCGCCGTCGAAGCCGCCCCGCGGGCCGAACCGGCCTTTGCGCGGGCGCTTCAACCGGCCCTCCGGGCCGTGAACCCCGAAGGGGGGCGGGGTTAAAACCCCGGCCCTTTGAGGCGGCGCTTGATAATCGCGCGGTTGATGTTTTCGAGAGAAGCCAGCGCATTTGTGCGGTCGGCGGTAGCCGGTTCGCTGTGCGCCAGTTCCTGGCTGACGCGGTAGAATTTGGAGTGCAGAACGGTTTCCGGCAGGTGATCGAGTTCGGCGGCGACGATGAGGCGCATGGGGCTGTCTCCTTGTTGCTGAGGCCGCAACCATCACGGCCTTTCATGCCCCGATACCGGCAGCAGGATTGCCGGGACGCATCCGAAGGACTGCAACGCAAGAGAAAGAGCCCGACAGGGCTTGCGTCCCATAGGGAAGATTGATGCCAGGGTGCAGGATCAAAAGGACTGTGTGGGGTGGCCGCATGCCGGAGACTCCGCTTTTCGCCTGAAAGCACAGCCCCGTCAGAAAGATCAGTTCGCGCTTGCTATCGCCGCTTCCGCCGCCATTCCCATGGCGGAACCCGCTCCGAGGCGTGAAACGACAAAAGCCGCGCTTGCCCTGCCGCGCACCCTCTTCGCGGGTCATAAGCCGGTGCGGGCAGGTCTGCTACGCGCGACACAGCCGTCGTTGGCCATGAACCCCGGTTGACACCCCGGCTTGCTTAAATGATAATCACTCAAACAATTCTTGTAGTGTTGAATTGATATGGAAGAAAAAGCTGCCTTGGCGGGATTTGCTGCCCTGTCTCATGAAATTCGCTTGCGGATCATTCGATTGCTGGTTTTCGCGGGAGCGAAAGGCATGGCTTCCGGGGCCATCGCCGCAGCCTTGGGCGACGCCAGTCCATCCCTTGTTTCTTTCCATCTCAAGGAGTTGGAAAGCGCAGGATTGGTGGAAAACTGGCGCGACGGGAAGTCGATTATCTACAGCGCCAGATTCCCCGCTCTTTCCGATCTGGTCGCCTTCCTGATGCACGATTGCTGCGAGGGCCATTGTGCGTGGTGTGATCAGGCCATTGCCCTTTTTGCCAAGTGCAGCGGGCGTCCTACCACTTCGACCGGTGACGTCTGACATGCGGAAAATTCTGAGTTTCGTCGAAAACAATCTTCTGTTCATGGCGGTTGCCACCACAGCCTTCGGCCTTGCGGTGCCCTCGATCGGGATGGCGTTGGAGACGGAGATCAGCCCTCTTCTGGCGCTTTTGATGTTGGTTATCAGCCTGACATTCGACGCCAAGGCCGTGCGGATCGTATTTCGCAAGCCAAGCCGTCAGCTTTGGGCACTGGGCCTGGTCTATGGGCCGATGTCGCTGGCAGGTTGGCTGACCGGGCGTATCTTCTTCGGCAGCGGGCATCTGGCAGCGGGTCAGACACTGGTCGGCATGCTTCCAACTGATGTGTCGGCTCCCCTTCTGGTGTTGCTGGCGCGGGGTAATGTCGCCTTGGCTGCGGTCCTGAACGCCATAAACACGGCTTTGTCTCCGTTCATCATCCCCTTCCTGTTTCTGTGGCTGACGGGCATCGAGCTGACCGTGCCCGTCGAGGCCGTGGTTCTGGAGCTGATCCTGATCGTGGTGGTGCCAACTGTGATCGGTGTCTGGCTGCGCACGCGATTTCTGGCACAAGTTTCCCGGTTCGACTTTGCGTGGACCGGCCTTGGATCGGTACTGTATCTGGTTTTGCTGCTGGCCGTGATTGGGCCAAACGCCGAGACCATTCTCGGCTACGGCTGGTATGCGTTGGTGATTGCTCTGGCGGCTTTGGCGCTGAATCTAATCGGCTATGCTGTGGGCATGACCGCCAAGCTGTTCGCCAAGGATCGGGAAGAGCTGATCGCCTATCTCTTCACCACCAGCAAAAAGGAGTTCAGCATCGCTGCTGCGTTCGTCGCCGCATCTGGGCTGCCCTCCGAAATCGCGGTGCCTGCCGCATTCTTTGCAGTGATCCAGATGATCACTTCGCCGATTGCAGTAAAGATTCTACGTCGAGGGTATAAGGGAGCTGCCCTTGCCTAATTTGAAGGGCAAATAACTCCAAGACCCGACGATCTGTTCCTTCTACCTGCCGCGTGGGGCGCGTCCGGCTTTTAGCCGGAATGGGCTCTATGGCGCTATTTGTGCTCGTGTGCACAAGAAGGCGCGCCACCGAGCCGCCGACGCGGTTCCCGCGCAACCCTAAAGAGCGGCGTCTCGGCCATGCGGTGACGATCCCCCGCTCATCATTTGGGGGGGGGGTCTTCGAGCCGGCTCCACCCGCGCCGGCGGCCTTGGGGCCGCCGCTTCTGTTTCGGGGCGTGCCGCCCCCTTGCTGTCAAGACCAAGCCCGAGGGCGGAAAACGGAGGCCGTGTAGTCGCTGCGCTCCGGCCCGCACCATCCACCCGTTTTCCGGTCCTGACAGCAGACCCCCGCTCATTGCCGCGTGGCTAGTCGGTTGCATGCGCAACCCCTAAGCCAAGGAGAAAAGGCAATGAAACAAGATGTTTATGAGAGAGTGACCGCCCACATTGTGGCCGAACTGGAAAAGGGCGTTCGCCCTTGGTTCAAGCCGTGGAATGCCGAGCATGCCGCAGGGAGGATTACCCGTCCTTTGCGCGCCAACGGCCAGCCCTACCGTGGAATCAATGTCCTGATGCTATGGGGAGCCGCCAGCGAGCGCGGATATAGCGCCCCCATCTGGATGACCTTCAAACAGGCGCAGGAACTTGGCGGCCACGTCCGCAAGGGCGAAAAGGGCAATCTGGTCGTTTACGCCAACACCATCACCAAGACCGAGACCGACGAGAACGGGCAGGAGAACGAGCGCGATATTCCCTTTATGAAGGGATACACCGTTTTCAACGTCGAGCAGGTGGAAGGGCTTTCGGCGCATTTCTACGCGCTGGCCGAGCGTCCCGCCGAGACCGTGCAGCGCATCGCGCATGCCGAGGCTTTCTTTGCCGCGACCGGCGCGGATATTCGCCACGGCGGAGACCGCGCTTTTTTCAGCCCCGCAGAGGACAAGGTGCAGATGCCCCCCATCGAAGCCTTCCGCGATGCCGAAGCCTATTACGCCACTTTGGCGCACGAAATGACCCATTGGACGAAAGGCAAAGACCGCCTTGAGCGGGATTTTGGCCGCAAGCGCTGGGGCGATTCAGGCTATGCGATGGAGGAACTTGTCGCCGAGCTTGGCGCGGCTTTTCTCTGCGCCGATCTGGCCTTGAGCCCCGAGCCCCGCGACGAACACGCTGCCTATCTCGGGCATTGGCTGAACGTACTCAAAGAGGACAAACGCGCCATCTTCAGCGCCGCCGCCCAAGCGCAGCGCGCCGCCGATTATCTGCATGGTTTGCAGCCACAGGCCGTGGAGGTGAAGGAAGCCGCCTGACAGTGAAGCGCCGGAGGGGAAACCCTCCGGCCTTTATGGAGCCGCCGTCATCCTTGACGGCGGCTATTCCTTATGGGGCCCCCCCCCCCC
>JBKBWZ010000007.1:5442-93492 GCA_046314385.1 Alphaproteobacteria bacterium
GGGCCGGCGCGGCCTGGGGGGCCGCGCCGGAAAGGGGCTTTCAGCCCTGATAATCGAAACCTCGCTCCCGCTTCGGCGGCACGTCCTTATGGCCGCTGCACAGATGGCAGGAGCAAGGACGGCAATGCGTCGCCGCATTGCGCCCGACCGCACGGGGGGAGTGTTCCACGCCGGACAGCCCGCGCGACCACAGGCCCATGATCCGGCGCGCCCGCGCCTTCATGTGTTCTTCGTCCTGTCTCCGCCGTGCCCGTGCCATGGCTACCTCGGTATTGCATCCGCCCTCTGGGTAAGAGCTAATTAGTAGAAGAGGCTGAATCTGCAACGGATTTCCGTAAGATTGTCGTGTACGTAAAAGGCATAAACAGTAAGACAAACAGGGAACTTTGTTCTAGGCTATCCGCCAAGATGGCGGCGCGCCGATTCACGGTGGAATACTACCATCCGAGGGCGGTTTAAGATGGTGGGGCTTCCGCGCAAAGCGCGGACAAGGGGGACTCTGAATGAAAACTAGCTTACGGCAGCTACTTGATAAATTTAGAGATTCTTCCCAATCTGAAAGAGAAAAGGGTAATTATTTCGAGCGTTTAACGAAGGCTTGGCTCGAAGTGGCGCCTACGCAGTCGGATCAATTTCTTCGTGTTTTGACATTTGCCGAGTGGGCAGAGGAGCGTCGCGAGGACAGGCGCGATGTCGGGATTGATCTTTGTGCCCAGCTTGCGGACGACCCCGATACCTGGTGCGCAATCCAATGCAAATTCTACGCACATGGTTATCGCATCCAGCGGGCTGACATTGACAGTTTCTTCACCGCATCAGGCAAGCGACCCTTTGCCCGCCGCATCATCATCGACTCTACCGACGCGCCATGGAGTGAGCACGCCGAGAACGCACTCCAAGATCAGATTGTCCCAACCAGCCGCATTGGCCTTTCAGACCTTGAGGAAAGCGGCATTGATTGGGACACGTTTGCCAAGACGGGCGAAGCGAAGCTTGAACCCAAAAAACGGATTCGACCCCACCAGCAGGAAGCCATCCAAGCAGTAGCCGAAGGCTTCGCAGAGGCGGATCGCGGCAAGCTCATTATGGCATGCGGCACTGGCAAAACTTTCACCGCGCTAAAAATCGCCGAGACCCTTGTCGGCGCTGGCGGGCGTGTCCTTTATCTTGTGCCCTCTCTTGCACTCATGTCGCAGACCGTGCGGGAATGGTCGATTGATACCGAAACCCACCTTCGATGTTTTGCGGTGTGTTCCGATACTCAGGTAGGTGTGCGCCGTGCGCGCAACGATGACCTCGCGGACATCGACGTTCATGATCTTGAAATTCCCGCGACGACCTATCCGCCCGCTCTTGCTGCCAAGGCAAATATTGAAACCCCTGACCGCCTGACTGTCGTGTTTTCGACATACCAATCCATTCAAGCGATTTCCGAGGCACAGCAGCAATACGGGTTGCCCGAGTTCGACCTGATCGTTTGCGATGAGGCGCATCGCACCACAGGCGTGACGCTCGAAGAAGGCGACGAAAGTAATTTCGTTCGCGTCCACGATCAGAGTTTCATCGCGGGCAAAAAGCGCCTCTACATGACGGCAACGCCGCGCATTTATGGCGAAGGCGTCCGCGACACGGCGCGGGAAGTTGGAGCTGAAATTTGCTCCATGGACGACCCCGCCCTGTATGGTGAAACGCTCTTCACGCGGAATTTCTCGTGGGCGGTGCAGAACAATCTTTTAACCGACTACAAAGTCATTGTGCTCGCGGTTGATGAAGCCGCGATCAGCGCCAGCGTCCAATCGCGCCTTTCGGATGCAAACAGCGAACTGGTTTTGGACGACGCGACCAAAATCATCGGGTGCTATCGCGCGCTGACAAAGGCGGACGTGCTGGACGAAGTGTCTGGCGACCTAAGCCCAATGCACCGAGCCCTCGCGTTCACAAAGGACATCAAAAGCTCGAAACTTTTTACGGCCGAGTTCGCGCGTGTCGTCAACGAATGGCGCGCGTTCATCGACAGCGAAACCGAAGACCAGACCTTGCCACCGCTTCGCTGCGAGGTCGACCACGTTGACGGCACATTCAACGCAACATCGCGGTCACAGCGGTTGAACTGGTTGAAAGAAAATACCGGAGATGACGAGCTGTGCCGCATTCTCTCCAATGCACGTTGTCTGTCCGAGGGAGTGGACGTGCCAGCGCTTGATGCGATCATGTTCCTTCACCCCCGCAAATCGCAGATTGATGTCGTGCAGTCTGTTGGTCGCGTTATGCGCCGTGCAGAAGGCAAACGCCTTGGCTACGTCATCTTGCCGGTTGGCGTGCCGGCGGGCGTATCGCCGGAGGAGGCCCTCGACAACAACGAAAAGTACAAAGTCGTCTGGCAAATCCTGAACGCGCTTCGCGCTCATGATGACCGCTTGGATGCGACCATCAACAAAATTGACCTGGGTGTCGATCCTGGGGATCGCATAGAGGTCGTGGCGGTATCGAACACGCTCCCCGAAAAGAACAAGTCCGCCAAGACAGGCTTGGGTATCGGTGAAGGCGGCGCGGGCACGGGAGATGACGACGGTTCGAGTGGCGGAAAGGGATCGCCACAAATGGCGTTCCAATTCGACGATTTCGCGAAGGCTGTCCTTTCTCGGATCGTCAAAAAGTGCGGCACGCGCACTTATTGGGAAGATTGGGCAAAGGACGTTGCCCGCATCGCTGAGATTCATGTCACGCGCTTGAAAGCTGCTGTTGAAAAGGCGGGAAGCGATGAGAAGGCAGCGTTCGACCGCTTCCTCCACGAAATCCGCGACGATCTAAACGGGTCGATCAGTGAGGAAGACGCAATCGAAATGTTGGCGCAGCACATGATCACGCGCCCAGTGTTCGACGCCCTTTTTGAAGGGCACAGCTTCGCGTCGGAAAACCCCGTCAGCCTTGCGCTACAGGATGTATTGAGTGTGCTGGATAACCAGCATCTCGAAAAAGAAACCCAGACTCTCGAAAAATTCTACGCCAGCGTTCGGCTGCGCGCGCAAGGCATCGATGATGCGGCGGCAAAGCAGAAGATCGTCAAAGACCTTTATGAAAAGTTTTTCAAAACCGCGTTCCCGCGCACGGCGGCGAAACTCGGCATCGTTTATACGCCGGTCGAGGTCGTGGATTTCATCATTCATTCGGTTGATGAAGTTCTGCGTTCGGAGTTCGGCCAGAACCTCGGCAGCGAGGGCGTCCACATCATCGACCCGTTCGTTGGCACGGGCACGTTCATTACTCGCTTGCTTCAATCCGGATTGATTGATCCCGCTGAGCTTCCCCGCAAATATGCTGAAGAAATCCACGCGAATGAGATTGCGTTGCTCGCCTACTACGTGGCGGCGATCAACATCGAAGCCGTCTATCACGAGCTATCGAATGCCGAGTACACGCCATTCCCCGGAATCTGTCTGACCGATACCTTCCAGCTCTATGAGAAGGACGATTTGGTTTCCTCGCTCATGGTGGACAACTCCTCACGGCGGACCCGTCAGAAGGGTTTGCCAATCCGAGTCATCATCGGAAACCCTCCCTATTCGGTGGGGCAGAAGAGTGAAAACGACAATGCGGCGAATGTCGAATACCCGCATTTGGATCAGCGCATCCGAGAAACCTATGCGGCGCAATCGACGGCACGATTGTCTAAAGCAATCTACGATCCATACATCCGCGCCTTCCGTTGGGGTAGTGACCGGCTGAGCGAGGGCGGCGGTGGCGTCATGGCATTCGTGACCAATGCCGGTTGGCTCGATGGCAATGCGATGGACGGGCTGCGGAAATGCCTTGAGCAAGACTTTTCCAGCATCCACTTGTTCCATCTTCGCGGCAATGCTCGGACGCAAGGCGAGCAGCGCCAGAAAGAAAAGGACAATGTGTTCGGGCAAGGCACGCGCACCCCTGTCGCGATTGCGGTGTGCGTCCAAAATCCCGATGCCACCGAACGGGGCGTCATTCGCGTTCATGACATTGGTGACTACCTCACCAAGGAAGAAAAGCTTGCGATTGTTGAGCGCTTCAAAGCCCTGTCAGGAATCGACAAGGCGAACGGTTGGCAACCGATTCAACCGAATGAGCATGGCGATTGGCTTGCGCAACGTGATGACAGCTTCAACGAGTTTGTCGCCATCGCTGACAAAGACAGCGTTGAGCCGATCAAGCTCTTCGAAAACTACTCGCAGGGCATTCTGACTTCGCGGGATGCATGGTGCTACAACCCATCGAAGTTAGCCGTCGCCGATAACGTCGCGCGGATGCTCGACACGTATGAATCTGAGCGCAACCGCTACATCGAAACGACGAAGCCGGTGTTCGAGAACGCGAAACAACGGGAAAATTTCGTCGACTCTTTCGTCACCACTGATTCAACTAGGATTAGTTGGTCGGGCAATTTGAAAGGCAGTTTAGGAAAGCAGAAGGAAGTGCCCTACGATGCGACTTGCATCGTTCCGAGCATCTACCGTCCATTCACAAAGCAATGGCTCTACTATAATCGCCGCTTAAATGAACGTGTGTATCAGATGCCGAAAATCTTTCCCGATGGCTCATCTGATAACTTAATGATCGCCGCTTCTGGCACGGGCGTTTCCAACTTTTCATGCCTCATGACAAAATTTGTCCCCTCATTTGATATGGTGTCGAAGGCGCAGTGCTTTCCGCTCTACGTTTATGACATCGAAGAGCCATCTGAGGACGATGGCCTTTTTGAAGGTGCTCCCGCTCCGGCAAAAGGGACTCGACGCGACGCAATTACGGAAGAGGGACTTGCTCATTTCCGCACGACCTACGACGATCAGGCGATTTCTCGTGAGGACATTTTCTACTACATCTATGGCCTGTTCCATTCGCCGGACTACCGCGCGCGCTTTGGCGATAACCTGTCCAAACAGCTTCCGCGTATCCCGCTCGTAAAGGGCATTGAAAACTTCCACTCGTTCAGCACGGCAGGGCGGAATCTTGCCTCGCTTCACGTCGATTATGATGCCGTCGAGCCATACCCTGTCCACATCAAGGAAGGCGATTTGCGGCTTGCCAATATCGGCGATCCGGTGAGTTATTTCCGTGTCGAGAAAATGAAATATGCGGGCAAACGCGGCGCTGTCGATAAATCGACCGTCATCTACAATCCGCGCATCACGATGGAGAACATCCCGCTTGAGGCATACGAGTATGTCGTCAACGGCAAGTCCGCGCTCGATTGGGTGATGGAGCGCCAATGCGTGAAAACCGATCCTGCCAGCGGGATCGTCAATGACGCCAACCGCTACGCGAACGAGACGATAGGTAATCCAGCCTACCCGCTGGAATTGTTCCAGCGTGTCATCACCGTCAGCCTTGAGACGATGAAGATCGTGAAGGCGCTCCCGCCCCTGGGAGATTTGTCATGATCGACGATGCAGACTTGAAACCGATTGCCCCTACCGGAGCGCCTTCGACTGCTTCGGCAAGCCACGTATCGAGCGGGCTTCCTATCCCTGCAACTTTGCGCGTGCAGGTTTTTTCACCCGACGAATGGGAAATGTTCACCGAGGAATACGCCTCTTCGCTTGCTGCGGCATACGTGAAAGTCCGCCGCTTTGGTGGATCGGGCGACATGGGCATGGACATAGCTTGCTTTCACACGGATCAGGGCTTCGCGGGCGGTTGGGATAACTACCAATGCAAGCGGTACGATCACGCCCTTCGTCCCAGCGACATTTGGGTCGAGATCGGGAAGATCATCTATTATTCGTTCAGCGGAGAATATCCCCCTCCGCAGAAGCACTATTTTTGTGCGTCGCAAGGGATAGGTACGACACTCGAAAAACTGCTGAACGCCACGGCGAAGTTAAAGGCGAAATGCCGTGAGGCATGGGCTGACAAATGTGAAACGGGGATAACATCGACGAAAACTATCCCGTTGACGGGCGATTTTCTGACATACTTTGAGGCGTTCGATTTCAGCATTTTCACGTCCAAGTCAGTGCTCGAACTTGTGCAAGGGCATGCCAACACCCAGTTTCACGCGATTCGGTTTGGCGGCGGGTTACCGCCGCGACCGATCCATGATCCACCACCGGAGCAGCCCCAGCAGCATGAAAGCCGCTATATCCGTCAGCTTCTCGATGCCTACGGAGAACACGCTGGTTCAGAGTACGCCGATCTTACCGTCCTTGCTGAGAACGATGCCATGACAGGGAATTTTCGCCGTCAAAGGGAACGGTTCTATCATGCAGAAGCCTTGAGAAATTTCGCGCGCGATACGGTTCCTGAGGGAACCTTTGCCCAGCTTCAGGATGAGATTTATCACGGCATCGTCGATGTATGCGAGTCCAATCATCCCAACGGGCTTGAACGAATGACAGCCGCCGTCACCCAGGCAGCTTCAATCGCATCGACATCTAATCCATTGTCGCCTGCAACCAGCACTCAAGACAGGCAGGGCATTTGCCACCAACTCGCCAATGATGATCGGCTGAAATGGGTGGTGAAGAATGGATAGCCCGATGAAAGCCGAGCCATTCAACAGCCCGTTGGAAACAGGGCTGCGATCCCTCGCTATTTTGGAGGCGGCATTTCCCAACAGCTACGATTTGCAGCGGTTGGTCGAAATGGATTATCTGGTTGTCCACTCTGCCGACGTGGGCGGCCCAGATAGCCTGCACGCACCATTGCCGCTTCGCGCGGGCGAACTGTTGGTCAGGCGTCAGCTTATCGAGCGCGGGTTGCTCTTGATGATGAGCAAAGGTCTGATTGAGCGCCGCGCCGCGAGTGATGGTATCGAATACGTGGCTGGCGAAACTGCATCGCCCTATCTTGCAAGCCTAACAGCCCCATACACTCTCCAGCTTCGCGAACGCGCGCGTTGGCTTGTCGATAATTTTGCGGGCTTCTCGACGGAAGAAATTCGAGGTTTGATCCGCCGCTTTTTCGAGCATTGGACGAGCGAATTTGAAGCCATGAAAGCGATAGGTTGACCCATGGCCGGTAGTTCCATCCAACTCGAACAAATCGAATTTCTTGGCCCAGATAGGCAGCGAGTCATCGAATTTGCGGAAGGCGTCAACGTCATCTGTGGCGCATCCGATACCGGAAAGTCATTTCTCGCCGAAGCTATCGACTATATGTTTGGCGGTTCCACGCTCAAGGAGATTCCTGAGCGGGTGCCTTATGCCAGCGCGAACATGAGCTTCAATTTTGGTGCGACCGACCGATGGGAAGTGAAACGTGCGCTTGCTGGGGGGAATTTTGAACTGGTCCCCGTTACTCCCGACGGAGACGGAGCGACCAAATTAAAGCAACAACACGCGCATGGTCGAACTGATAACATTTCGGGATTTTTGCTCGATAAGATCGGTTTGCTGAGCAAGCGGATACTGAAAAGCAAATCAAAAGGCACGACCCAAAGCCTGAGTTTCCGCAATCTCGCACGCCTGATCATTGTCCAAGAAGGAGAAATTCAAGATTCAGGATCGCCGTTCCTGACTAAGAATGTGATTGCCAACCCCGCTGAGCTGGCGACCGTCAAGCTCTTGCTCACAGGCGTTGATGATTCCGCTATTGTGGCAACGCTAGTAGAAAGCCCCGACAACGCACGGCAACTTACTCTTATCGACGAAATAATTTCTGACCTATCATCGGAAATCAGCGACATGGGGCATGAAAAGCCCGAGCTTCTAGATCAATTTGAAAAGCTGCAAGCCACCATCGACGCGCAACGGACGAGTATGCAGTCTGTTCAGGGAGCGTTGGACGAGAGGATTGAGCGGCGTAAAGAGCTGTATGACGAATGCCTTGGTTTTCAGAGTCGACAATCCGAAATCACCGACCTGCTAGCGCGTTTCGATCTCCTGCAAACCCATTATGCTGTCGATAAAGAGCGGCTGACTGCAATTCAGGAAAGCGGTTCGATGTTTGCGCACGTTGCGCAGACCGCTTGTCCGCTTTGTGGTGCTAATCCCGAGGACCAACACGTCGTGGAGGAATGCGAAGGCGATGTCGATGCCATCGTCAATGCAGCGAGTGCGGAAATCGCGAAAATCAATCAGCTCTTGTTGGAATTGCAACAGACTGTCACCGACCTCCATCGTGAAGCAGCCGGTATCACCACTTCATGGTCGCAAAAGCACGCATTGTTTCAGGAAGCCGACGCTGAAATTCGATCCAGCATTTCACCGCTGGTTGTCGAAGCCCGATCACAGTTCTCGGAGATCGTAGAGAAGCGTTCCGAGGTTCAAGCCGCTATCGATATGTTTGACCGGCTGGAGAAATTGCAAGAACGGCGTCAGGCTCTGATCGACGAAGATCAAGCAGACACCCCAGAATCGTCGGCGATTGAAGCAGGGCTTCCCGAAGCCTCTGCGCACGCCCTTTCCATGACGATCGCGCGGATCTTGCGCGCATGGCATTTTCCCGGAGATTGCCATGTCCATTTTGATAAGCAAAAACGGGATTTCGTCATTGACGGAAAACCACGGGGGAGCCGAGGCAAAGGCCTTCGTGCGATTACACATGCCGCAGTCACGCTTGGCCTGATGGAATATTGCCGCGAGCAATCCCTCCCGCATCCCGGCTTTGTGGTTATGGATTCCCCTTTGCTTGCATACTTCGAGCCTGAGGGCGAAGATGACGAAGCGTTGCAGGGAACCGATCTCAAAGAGCGTTTTTACGAATACCTGATCCAACAGCACAGCCGTGACAGCCAAGTCATAATCATTGAAAATCAGCATCCGCCCTCAAAGTTTGAGGGGAAGCTGAAAATGACCGTATTCACCAGGAATCCCGCCGAAGGGCGCTTTGGGCTTCTCTAGCGTACTTACGGCATGTTACGTCCATACTGGACAGGGGTGCAGCATGGCTGGACACGGGGAGCGCATATGCAAAGCGATCCAGCATCATGCCGCCAAGCCGTAGAGAGGGTTATCGAGCCTTAGAGGGCAAGCCAAGTCTGTCTGATTCGGCAGGATACACACTCATATCCGCTAGATGGTGAACTGAAGGGGGATTGTTGCGGGTTGCGACGGAACGATTCCGCAAATTTTTCTACACAAAACCTACACGGGCAAAAATCACTGATTTTTGCCGTTATGTTTCAGATGGTTAATGGAATCCAAAGATTTGGAGCGGATGAAGGGATTTGAACCCTCGACATTTACCTTGGCAAGGTAACGCTCTACCCCTGAGCTACATCCGCATAGCCTTTTGACAGGCGGGTGAAAAGAATCTGCTTTTCACAGGTGGGATAGGAATATGACAGACAGCGCGCTTTGTCAAGAAACCAAATCATGCCACCGGCGCTTCATAAAAAACATTAAAATTCAGATATTTAAAGAAAACGCCCGCGGGTCAAAAACCGGCGGGCGTTTCTCACTGTGTGCAGAGTGTCTGGATTTAGCCCTGTTTCGGCTTGCCAATTTTGGGCCAGTTGACCTGCGCCTTTTTATCGGGCGTCAGGCCGGCATTGTCATTGGCGGGCGGTTTGCCGGCTGCTTTGCCGAAAATGCGGCGCAGCGGGTTTTTGACCATACGGGTGAAAAGGCCGGGCGACTGCGCATCGGCTTCTTTGCGCAGGTCGTTGGCGCGTTTGCCCGCGATGGGTTTTTCACGCAGCGGTTTGCCGGTCTTCAGGATGCTTTCGATACGCGCAATCGTGCGCGGGTCGTGCACCAGCTCCATAAACTTTTTGCGTTCCAGCTCGCGCAGATAATCCTGCGAGACCGTCACGCCGGGGCCGGCTTTGTCGCCGCCCGTCAGCACATCGCCGACTTTGGACGACACCACAACGTCATAGGGCGTTGCCTGACCTTTGAGGTAGAAACCATCGACCGCCATATTCAGCGCCGTAGCGCCGGATTTGCCGGGGAGTTTCAGTTCGACCGCTTGCTCCGGTTTAAAATCGGGCACCATTTCCAGCGCCTTTTTCTTGGCGTCGGCCAGCAGGCGCGATTTGTTCATCGTCACGCCGTCGGTGTCGCGCAGGATCATCAGGTCTTTCGCTTCAAAAGCCGACAGACCGACTTTGGCGGTCGAGATAGTTTCGAAGACCGTCGCCACCGGCGGCATCGGGCCTTTGGGCAGGCGTTTGTTTTGCTGCGCGCGGGTCATCAGCTCGGTCGAGCCGCCCCAGGCAGGAAGCAAACCAACGCCGACCTCGACGAGGCCCGGATAGGTTTCGGCATGAGCCTGCACATGATGGCTGTGCAGCAAAACTTCGCAGCCGCCGCCGAGCGCCTTGCCCGACGGGGCGGAGACGATGGGGAATTTCGCGTATTTCATACGCTTCAGCGTGTCTTGGCCCATCTTCACCATTTTATCGACGACCCAATATTGCTTGGCCTTGGCCGCCAGCAGCGCGACGCCGATATTGGCGCCGACAGAGAAATCTTCGCCTTCGTTGTGAATAACCAGCGCGCGGAATTTGCCGCCGTGCTTGCCCTTTTCGATGATATCAATCGCATCGTTGATGGTCTTGAGGCTCATGAAATCGAGGGAGTTCATCTTGGATGTAAATTCAAGGCATAGAACGCCGTCACCTGCATCCCACAGCGCCGCGCCGATTTTGCCGATACCCGGAATGGTTTTGGTATTGTCCAGCACCGGTTTGGAGGCGCGTTTGATGTCGGAGAGCAAGAGCACACCTTCAGGCCGCACAACTTCGGCATAACTGCCGTCTTTTTGCATGAACTGCAATTTGCCGTTTTCGGTTTTGTAGAATTTTTTGCCTTGCGCCTGTTTGATAAAGGCGGGGACTTTTTCGCCCTCGGCTTCCATACGCTTGATGAAGTAATCCACGCCCATTTTATCGAGCATTTCAAACGGGCCCTGTTTCCAGTTATAGCCCAGCTTCATAGCCTGATCGACGTCCATGATGCTGCCGGAGATATCATGCACATGTTCGGCGGCATAGCTGAGGGTCTGTTTCAAAACAGCCCAGGCATAATCACCGCCTTTGTCCTTGGTGTCGACAAGGCCGCGCAGGCCTTTTTTCTGCGCGTTCTCGGCGGCTTTCATTTTGACTTTTTCGGCCGGACGCTCGGCGCCGGTATGCAGATCAACCGCCATCTTTTCGCGTTTGTCATTCAGGCGGTAGAAACCGCCCTTGCCTTTGCGGCCCGTATAGCCGTCGGCAATCATTTTGTCGATGACAGGCGATGTACGGTTGATTTTAACATACCCGTCATCTGCGGGCAGTTTTTCGGTCAGGCTTTTGCTGATATGCGGCATCAGGTCAAGACCGACAAGATCAACGAGGCCAAAGATACCCGTCTTGGGGATGCCCATCGGGCGGCCGACGATGGCATCGGCTTCTTCGACTTTCAATTTGCGGTCAATCGCTTCGTTGATCGAACATTGAATCCAGAATGTGCCGATACGGTTGGCGATAAAGCCCGGCGTGTCTTTGCAGACGACAACGCCCTTGCCGAGTTTTTCATCCATAAAGCGGGATACTTCGGCGACTTTTTCGGGCGCGTTATGTTCGGACGTCACCAGTTCCAAAAGCGGCATATAGCGCGGCGGGTTAAAGAAGTGGGTGATGACGAAATCTTTTTTAAATGCGTCCGACTGGCCTTCGATCAGGGTTTGCAGCGGAATGGTCGAGGTATTGGACGCCACCGTGGAGCCTTCCTTACGGTTGGCGTCAATTTTTTTGAACAGATTTGCTTTGATCACGGGGTCTTCAAGGACGGCTTCGATGATCAGATCGCAATCTTTCAGGCGGTCCATGTGGTCTTCGGTATTTCCGGCGCGGATTTTCTTTGCATTGCGTTTGTGCATCAGCGGTGCGGGGTTGGTCTTGAGCATTTTCTCGACCGCGCCTTTGGCGATGACATCGCGGTCTGCCCCCGGCGTTTGTGCTGATTTGGGCACGATGTCGAGAAGTTCAACCTCGATCCCCGCATTGGCGAGATGTGCGGCGATACCCGCCCCCATCACGCCCGCGCCGATCACTGCCGCTTTTTTAATCGCCATGTCAAAGTCTCCTTAAAGATGTGCTGTACCGCTGGGGCCGTTAAAACGGCGATCAGGGTTTGGGCGAATATTTTTTGAGAACCGTGGTGATGCCCTGCCCTGCGCCAATGCACTGGGTAGAGATGGCATAATCGCCGTCCTTGCCCTCATCATGCAGCAGCTGTGCGGCTTTGCCCGTAATGCGCGCGCCGGTAGCGCCCATCGGGTGGCCGAGCGCGATGGCGCCGCCATGCACGTTCAGCTTTTCATCCGCGATTTTCAGGTCGCGCTGGCAAGCCACTGCCTGCGAAGCAAAGGCTTCGTTCATTTCCACGAATTTCACGTTGTCCATGGTGACGCCCGCTTTGGCCAAGGCCTTTTCAGTCGCCGGAACGGGGCCGAGACCCATGACCGTAGGATCAACGCCCGCCACCGCAAAAGATTTCACTTCGGCCAGAATTTCAAGGCCGTGTTTCAGCGCGAATTCTTCGGAGCAGACCAGCACCGCCGCTGCACCGTCTGTCACAGGCGAAGATGTCGCGGCTGTCACCGTACCATCTGCCTTGAAGGCGGGTTTCAGCTTGGCCAGACCTTCGGCGTTTGAATCCGGACGGGGGCAGCCGTCTTCTTTGACAACGCGGCCATCGGGCTTCACAATCGGCACGATTTCGGCATCGTATTTGCCGGCTTTTTTCGCGGCCGCGGTTTTAAACTGTGATTTCAGCGAAAATTCTTCCTGCTCCGCACGGCTGATGCCTTTGCGGTCGGCCACGTTTTCGGCGGTTTCGCCCATGCTCATGTAAGCACCGGGGTTTTGTTCGTAAAGCGCCGGGTTCGGCGAGACGTTAAAGCCGCCCATCGGTACGCGCGTCATGCTTTCGACGCCTGCGCAGATGACGGCATCCATCATGCCCATGGTGATCGCACCGGCAGCATCGTGAATGGCCTGCATGGAAGAGCCGCAGAAACGGTTGATGGTGACGCCGGCAACTTCTTCGGGCAGACCGGCGCGCAGCGCGACGAGGCGGCCAAGGTTCAGACCCTGTTCACCTTCGGGCATGGCGCAGCCAAGCTTGAGGTCTTCGATCAGCGCCGGATCGACGCCGGTTTTTTTGATAAGGCCCTGTACAGTCTGCGCGGTGATGTCGTCGGCGCGCATGTCTTTGAGGTCACCCTTGCCGGCGGGGGTGAAGGGGGAGCGGACGTATCCGGCGATGACGACTTTTTTGGGTTCAGACATATGAGGCCTCTCGTTTGAGAAAGTTGAATTTCGGCCACACCCTGGTTTACCGGTTTTTACAAAGGCCGTTTAACGGCTTTTTGCAAAACCACGAGTCGCGTTCTTTTTATAAAGCTGCGCGCTGTTTTTTTATTTCGAAGGAGTATGGAACATGAATAACGCTACGTAAAGTCGGAAAATGATTTTTTTTCCGCAAAGAAAATCATGCGCAGCCAATCACATAGCTTTGCAATTTGTCATAGCTGTGCATGAATATTTCAAGCTTTATGGCGAATAGATCAGGGGGTCGCCGCGCTGTTTTCCTGCCGCGTTTTATAGAGCGAATAAAGCACCCCGCCGCCGAGCAGCGACAGCGTCACGCCGAGCGAAACCACGGCCGGAATCTTTTCGATATCCAAAATCCCCGCCACAAAAACCTTGGCCCCGATAAAAACCAGCACCAGCGCCAGCGCATATTTCAGATATTTGAAGCGCACCAGAATAACCGCGAGGGCAAAGTAGAGCGCCCGCAGCCCCAAAATGGCAAAAACATTGCTGGTAAAGATAATGTATGGATCGGTTGTGAGGGCAAAAATGGCGGGAATGCTATCGACCGCAAAAATAAGATCGACAAATTCGATCACGATCAGCGCCAGAAACAGCGGCGTTGCATAGAGCATCATCTGGCCGGGTTTATTCGGCGACGGTTTGCGCACCCAGAATTTATCGCCATGTATTTCATCTGTGACGCGCAGATGTTTTTTAAAAAATTTCAGCACCGGATTATTGCCGATGTCCTGGTTATCGTCATCGTCTTTCATAAACAGCATCTTGATGCCACTGAAGATCAGGAAGGCGGCAAAGATATACAGCACCCATTCAAATTTATGGATGATTGTCGCGCCGAGCAAAATCGTGGTCCCGCGCAGGACAATCACACCCAGAATACCCCAGAACAAAACGCGGTGCTGGTATTGGCGCGGAATTTTGAAATAGCCAAAGACGAGAGAGATCACAAAAATATTATCGAGCGACAAGGATTTTTCGACCAAAAAGCCGGTCAGATACAAACTGCCCTGCGCCGCGCCCAGTTCGAACCACAGCCATGCGCCGTAAAGCAGGCCGACGCCGATGTAAAAGCCGCTCATTTTCAGGCTTTCGCGCATACCGATTTCGTGGCTTTTCTTTTGAAAAACGCCAAGGTCGAGGAAAAGCAGCAGAAAGACGACGCCAAAAAAGACCGCCCACATCCACAAAGGTTTATCCACAGATTTTCTCCGGTCTCAAAAGAGGGGGCAAGGCAGGGGCTAGGACAGCGCGGGATGCGTCACATAAAGACGGCCAGCACTTCCTTGAAGATATCGGCCAGAATGTCTTTGGCGAGATAGTAAAGAACCGCAATACCAATACTGACGCCCCAAAAAGAAATATAGACATTCATCTGGTTCTTATCGAGAAGGCGCTGCCACAAAACCGTGCAGCCGGGAATAATCCCCGCAACCAGAAAAATGCCTGTGCCGCGAATAAGCAGCACCAGCAGATAGTCGATTTCGGAAGAACCCATCAGCGCCGGTTCGCCCGGACCGAACATCAGCTTGTCAAAGCCGCCGTTGCCGGTGCTGATCCCCGCACCGGTTTTCAGGACGCCTTCGGTCAGCAGCGCAGCAAGACCGACCGCAAGACCCCAGACGATAACAATCGCAAGCGTCGGATTGGGCTCTTTGCCTTCGCGCTTGGATTTAACCTGAAAATTTTTACCGAATTTCTTGGCGTGTTCTATCTTTGCTTTCGCGCCGACGAGTTTTACCTCTTCTTTTTTACCGAAACCAAACATGTCAGAATATCCCTCCCGTGAACAAGCCAAGTCTAGGGGCTCGCCGGTTTTTAATCAACAAGTCTGGTGATCGCACCATCACGCCTTGACGATATTGTCGCGCTCGGCCAGAGCGGCATAGACGTTGCGCGTATCGACGACCAGCTTTGCATGCTTGGCGACCATGCCATAATCCACATCTGTATGGTCGGTGACGACGATAACAGCGTCCGCCGCCGCGACGGTCTCGGGCGACAGGGGGACAGAAGCCATACCGGTAAATTCCGCGTGTTCGCGCGTGGGCGGTACAACGTCGACGAAAGGGTCATGATAAGACAAACTGGCGCCGCGTTTCTGCAAAATCTCCATAATCGCAAAGGCGGGGCTTTCGCGGATGTCGGAGACGTTTTTCTTATACGCCATGCCCAGCAGCAAGATCTTCGCGCCGTTGAGCGAACGGGCGAAGCGCGTATCCAGCGTTTCGGCCAGACGTCCGGTGACAAAGCGCGGCATCAGCACGTTGATTTCACCGGCCAGTTCGATAAAACGCGTGGAAATATGATGTTCGCGCGCTTTCCATGTCAGATAAAACGGGTCGATCGGGATGCAATGCCCGCCAAGACCGGGGCCGGGATAAAACGGCATATAGCCGAAAGGCTTGGTTTTGGCCGCTTCGATCACTTCCCAGATATCAATGCCCATGGCGTCATAAATAACCTTGAGCTCGTTAACGAGGGCGATATTGACGGCGCGGAAAATATTTTCGGTCAGTTTGACGGCTTCGGCCGTATCGGCAGAAGATACCGCGACGGTTTTGGCCAGAAACTGGTCGTACATAGTCTGCGCCAGCTTCAGGGCATCGGCGCCATCGCCGCCGACCACTTTGGGGATGATCGCGGTGTGGAAATTCGCATTACCGGGGTCTTCCCGCTCCGGCGAGAAGGCGAGATAGAAATCAACCCCCGCCTTGAGACCGCTGCCAGCTTCCAAAATCGGACGCACCAGTTCGCGCGTGGTGCCCGGCCATGTTGTTGATTCCAGCACCACCAGCTGTCCGCGGCGCAGGGTTTTGGCGATGGTTCTTGATGTTTCCTCGACGTAGCTCATATCCGGCTCGCGGTTTTTGTTGAGCGGCGTCGGCACGCACATCAAAATCGCATCGACGTCGCCCAGACGGCTGAAATCGGCGGTCGGCACAAAAGCGCCGTCTTTGACCAGCGCGGATATTTTGTCGTTGTGGATATTGCCGATATAAGATTGACCTTTGTTCAGCCGGTCAATTTTTTGCGCATCGATATCAAAACCGATCGACTTGAAACCCTTTGCGCAGATCGCGCAGACCAGCGGCAGGCCGACATAGCCAAGCCCGACAACCCCGATCACCGCATCGCGGTTCACAAAACGGGCACAGAGCGCATCAATGCCGAGACCCGCATCGGCAGAGACAGGCTTGGGGCTGGGCAAGGGGGTGGACATGGCAAAGGCCTCCATCGGCGCAAAAGATTAAAATCGCCCGATTTTTAACATATCGGCCTTGCTTTGCAAAGCTTTTGGACGGCGCACGAATGGCTAGAGGGGCGGCAACCAGCGCAAAGGACGCCCCGCGTGCAGATCGTCCGCGGCCTGCATAACCTTGAGATAATAGCCGTTTTCACCGCTGCGTGCCGCGGCGTTGCACATATCTGTCCGGCGCAGAACACCCGCGCCCGCCGCCCCTGTCTGTATGGGGGCTTCGGACTGCTGTCCGCCAAAAAGCGCCAAACCGCCAGCGATGGGTATTTCGGCGCAGCCTGCAACTTCGCCCGCCTGCAGCGTCAGGTCTTGCAGGCGGCCTTGCCAGCGCGCCAGAAAGACATGGCAAAATTCATTGTTGATATAGACGCCGCGCACGGCCTGATTGCGAAAGATTCCGATTGGAAAGCGGTCTGGTGCAGGCACCTCTATCCACAGCTCCTCGTGCAATTCGCGCCAGCCGTCATCCGGCGTCTCTCCCGCCCGCAGATGGCCGGAGGCGGCGGCGTCATAGCTGCCGGGGTCAATGCGGTTTCGCGGGCCGCGTTTTTGTAGCAGCACTGTCGCGCGCGGGCTCACAAGCCAGCAGGCGAAGGTCCTGTGCCACAGGCCGCGCCGGTGTACGTCATCTATCGATAAAAACGGCGGGTCAAGCGCGGCGCCAGCGGCATCAAAGACATCGAGCATTTCGGGCAGGGGCAGAATTGCGGACATGGGGCATCTCGGCGGATTGTGCTGTGCGGTCAAAAATTAGCCGCGCCAGCCGCCTTTGCGCGCGTTGCCGCGGTCGTTGCTTTTCTTTTTGCTCTTGTTCTTTTTCTTCTTTTTCCAGCCATCTTTTTGGGGGGTGGCGGCATTGTCGTTGCGCGGTTTGCGGACGCTCTGGCCATTGAAATTTTTGCGCGCATCGCTTTTGGGTTTTCCTTCGCCACCGCGCTCTTCGCTATGCGCGTTCGGCGGGATCAGGACTTTCAAATCTGCTTCAATCGTGGCGCAAATATCGACAATCTCTTTTGCTTCGGGCAGGGGCAGTTTGGCGGCTTCTTCACGCAGGCCGCGCAGCGCATTGCTGCAGAAAAACCGGTTGAAGTTATACAGCAGCTTATGACCCTTGTCGCCCGCCAGATTGTCGGCAACACCGTCGAAAGATTTGGCAATATTATTGGCAACTTCTTTCAGCGCCGGCGCAAGCAGCTGCGAGGCTTCATGCGCGGACTCGTCATGTTCCAGCACATCATTGAAAATTTTGGAAAGGCTGCGGCGGCCTTTGATGTTGTCATTCGCCATTTGTGCCGCATCGCGCTTATAGCCGCGGGCAATTTCTTCGATCGTCAGCAGAGCCTTGTCGATCAGCGGGTTTCCGCGCAGTTCGCGGATGCGGTCGACCGCCTGTTTGACCGTGAAATCGGCATGATGGATTTCACTAGAGGGGTCTTTTTCTCTGGTCGACAGAACATCCCAGCGGCTGCCAGGTGTTTGCGGCGGGCAGATGAAGGCAGGTTTTTGTTCACTGCGCTCCGGCGTCATCATCAAAATCCAGCGGCCTTCGCCCGGCTGCAGCGTGCCGATTTTCTGCAAACCGTTCAGCGTGTTTTTGTAGTCGTGGATTTTGGTCGGGATCAGAATAAGATTGCCGAAATGGTTCTGGCGGAATTTGTCTTCGACTTCGGGTTTTTGGTCGGGGTCTTTTTCTTTGCTGTTCGCCCAAAGACCGCTGCCGGCGCGTTCGATGATGTGATCGATGTTCATGTCATACTGGCGGCCGTCTTTGTCGGTGGGGTCGAGCCCCATTTTCATCCGCTCGATACCATATTCGCAGACGCCGAGGGCGCGTGCGGCATCCGCGTGGTTTTCACCGATAAATTTCAAAAAGCGGGCGCGGACATTAGACAGGTATTCGTCGTGAACGGCGCCATTTTGGTCTTGTGTGATTTTAGAGTAGTAGACCGGCACCAGTTTGAAGCCTTCGGGCACTTCGTTCAGCAGCTGGTCGAATTGTTTGCGCTGGAAACGCGCTTTTTCGAGAGATTCTGTGGCGCGGCGGCGGTCTTCTTCCGACAGGTTGCCCGCCAGAGAGCGCGTAAATTTTACGATGCGCTCGTCCAGTTCTTTGCGGGTTCTTTGGATGATCTCTTCGGGGGACGGCGGGGTCGGGGACTTGCCCGGCGGTACAAACCCCGGGGAGGATGTGATCTCGGTGATCGTTTCGGCCGAAACCCTTTGTGCCAATAGTGCCTCCGTCGTTTAAGCGGTGCAGTCTTTGGTATCCGGTATCTGAGTATCGTTAAGGTGTCCTATTGTTATGCGAAAATATTATTAAAATCAATCTCCTTTTTTTGTAATAAAATTAATCAATGAAATCATTATTTAACACTATATTTCAGAATTGAGCATATAAGGGTACATATATACCCGTTGCGATGCAGCAGATGCGAATCAAGCGTTAAAAAACCCGCCGCGCGTTTATATCAGGGCATTTTGTTATGGGTGCGCAGGATGCCGTCCATTGCGGCGACGTGGCGTTCGACGTCCTGACCGGGCATGTAATTGACATCAAGGTATTTTTCGCCTGCCGCCGTGCGGTTGAAAATAACCTGCACCACGCCTTTGAGCGCGCGGACGTCTTTTTCCAGCGCTTGGCATTGGTTGTCTGTGACATCGGGTTTTAGCACGGCACGAAAGGCGGGAATAATCGACATGGTTATCCGAAAACCTTTTGCCAGGCGGCCTGCAGGGCGCGGTCAAATTCCGGCATTGTCGCTTTGATGCCCAGATCGGCAAGCGAGGTGACGCCATGCTGCGCAATACCGCAAGGGACGATACCGTCAAAATGCGACAGGTCGGGGCTGATGTTGACCGACACGCCATGAAAGGCCACCCATTTGCGCACGCGCACACCGATGGCGGCGATTTTGGCTTCGGTGCCTTTGGGTTTGCCGTAGGGTTTCATATCGACCCAGATGCCGACGCGATCTGAACGGCGTTCGCCTTTCACATCAAAACTTGTCAGCGTTTGGATGATCCATTCCTCAAGGTCAGTGATATAGGCGCGCAGATCGGGCGCGCTTTCCATGCGGCGCTGAAGATCCAGCATCACATAGGCCACGCGCTGGCCGGGGCCGTGATAGGTATATTGGCCGCCGCGCCCTGCCGTATATACTGGAAAGCGCGGATTGAGCAGATCTTTGGGGTCGGCACTGGTGCCCGCCGTATACACCGGCGGGTGTTCGAGCAGCCAGATCATGTCGCGCTCCGCTTTTTCGCGGATCAAGGCGACCTTTGCCTCCATAAACGCGAGGGCGCGGTCATAGGGCACGGGGCGCTCTTCGGTTTGCCACTGCACAGGAATTTTTTGAGACGCCTTGCGCGGTTTGGCGGGCGCGGGTTTGGCGGCAGCGGGCATTTTTTGGGCGACAGCCATTTAAAAATCGCTTTCATTATATTTAAAAATCAAGTCTCTGGAATGTTATGAACATAATCCTTCGCAGGGCCGTTGAAAAGCCCCCCTTGACATATCCGGCCACGGTCTTTAGAAAAATTCCAGCACAAGCCATTTATTTTTAGAAAATTATATCATTCTGTAAAAAGAAGGAGAGCGCGCATATGTTCAAAAGCTGGTTCAACAAGGCGGCAAACTCCTTCGACGACGTCAAACAGATGACCACCCGCAAACTGCCCGTGCCCGATCTGGACGGTACCGACAAATTTGTGCAGTTGACTGCCAAGCGTACCAAAGAAGGGTACTGGACGATTTCGATCCAGAACAACATCAAGACCGTGACCGCCGGCGTGCAGGAAGTCAGCCGCGCCTACCGCGACGCCATCACCAAATACACGGGCCGCCGTATCAGCAGCAACACAGACGAATTCCGCATGAATTTTGATGCGGCTTTTCTGATCCTGCGTGACATGGAAGAATCTTTGATGAAGTACAAAGAAACCGCCCCTTCGCCGGAGCCGGATTTCCATTACATGGCGGCCTACCGTTTGTTGCCGCAAGCCTTCCGCGAGCAGATGGACGAGCTGTTCTTTGAAAAGCACGCGGAGCGCGGCGGTATCCTGCCGCCCAAGGCCAAGGCCGCCCCCGCAGCAGCCAAACCGGCCGCGCCCAAAAACGGCGGCAATCGTCCCAACTAAACAAGCGCGCGTGCCCTAAGCGAAAATTAACCCGCATCTGCTAACATAACTTTACGTTCAAAAACGTGGATGGGGGAAATATGTCCAGATTCGCTGTGGCGAAGGCTGCCTTGCTGAGCGCTTTTATCGCCGTTGCCGGTTGCAGCGACCCGGGCGAAAAACCCGCGGCCAAAAACGATTTAGCGGACGGCCTTTTTCCGGGCACGTTCAGTTTTGAAACAGAAGGCCTGCGCCACACGATGACAGACGGCAGCCGGACGGTGGTTTTCGATTTTAAATCGGATACGCTGACCGTGACCGACCACCGCGGCGGCGGTTCATATACCAAAAGCACAAACGGCCCGCTGACCGCCGCCGAAGAGGGTCTGGCGCGATTTGCCGAAGCCGATGTGTGTTTCAACATGCACAAAGACAAGTTCGAAAAAACTCTGGCCGAAGATAATGTCGAGTCAATCACGCACGCCCGCGGCTGCTCTGCCAATGATGGAATCGCGCGTGTGAATTACCGCACGCCAGGGCGCTAGAAACCTACCATTTGAAAAGCACAAGGCTGACCGCAAGCACGGCCATGCCACTGACAAGGCCATAGACAGTTTCGTGGCCTTTGGCATAGCGTTTCGCGGCGGGTAAAAGCTCGTCCAGCGCCAGAAAGACCATCACGCCGGCAATCACGCCAAAGACCGCACCAAAGACCGCGTCCGACAAATACGGCGCGAGCAGCAGATAGCCAATCGCCGCACCAACAGGCTCGGCCAGTCCCGACAGCAGGCTGGCGCCAAAGGCATATTTCTTGCTGCCCGTCGCATAGTAAACCGGCACGGCAATCGCGATGCCTTCGGGGATGTTGTGAATGGCAATTGCCATCGCCAGCGGCAAACCGACGACCGGATCGTCCAGCATCGCAAAAAACGTCGCAAGGCCTTCGGGGAAGTTATGCGCGGTGATGGCAACCGCCGTCATCAATCCGACGCGGCGGATATAGGCGCGGTTTTGTTCTTTGAAATGCGGGTTGTCGACTTCCAGCGTTTCGTGCGGGTTTGGCACCAGCCGGTCAATGACGGCAATCAAAAAAACACCGGCCAGAAAGGCGAGCATGCCATAGGTGAATCCTGCCTGATCGCCATAAGCCCCGGTAAAGGACAAAACGGATTTGTTGAGAATTTCCGATAGCGAGACAAAAACCATCGCGCCGCCCGCAAAAGCGAGGCCAAAGGCCAGCATGCGCGGGCTGGGGGCTTTGGATGCGAAAACCAGAAAACTGCCAATCGCGGTCGCAAGGCCGGCGGCGGCCGTGGCACCGAAGGCCACAAGAAGCTGCGTTGTTGTGATATCCATGAGATGAAGTCTGCTTTCTAGCGGTCGAGAATCGCCGCAAAACAAGTCTAGCGCAAAGCCCGCGCGAGTAAAACAGAGGCTCTTTTATATTATGTAATATACGCACCCGCGAATCTCCTTGCGACTCCGGATGCGATCTGATATTTCCATACGGCAGTTTAAATACTGCCCTACCTTTTGTGCGGTCATGGCGGAATTGGTAGACGCGCAACGTTGAGGTCGTTGTGGGGCAACCCGTGGAAGTTCGAGTCTTCTTGACCGCACCATTCTCTCTTTTTCCTTTTGATTTTCAAAACTTAGACGTTTCGTGCTAGTCTTCGCGCACGGGCGGCGACGGCGTTTTCACGCTTTGCAGACGCGCCCTTCATCGGGAGTTTTCGCACATGGCACTGAAAAAAGACGCACTCTATCAGGCGGCGCTTGAATATCACAAAAATCCGGGCGGCCCCGGCAAGATCGCCATCACGCCGACCAAGGCGCTGGGCACGCAGCGCGACCTTGCGCTGGCCTATTCTCCCGGTGTGGCTGCCCCTTGCGAAGAAATCGCCGCAGACCCGAGCACGGCATCGCTGTATACCGCGCGCGGCAACCTTGTTGCTGTCATCACCAACGGTACGGCTGTTCTGGGTCTGGGCGATATCGGCCCGCTGGCGGCAAAGCCGGTGATGGAAGGCAAGGCGGTGCTGTTTAAAAAATTCGCCGGCATCGATGCGATTGATCTGGAGCTTGACGAAAAAGACATCGACAAAATCGTCGATATCGTCGCCGCGCTAGAGCCGAGCTTTGGCGGGATCAATCTTGAAGACATCAAGGCACCCGAATGTTTCGAAATTGAACGCCGCCTGAAAGAGCGCATGAACATCCCCGTGTTCCATGACGACCAGCACGGCACAGCCATTATCGTCGGTGCGGCCTTTACCAACTGGATGAAATTTTCCGGCCGCAAGATGAAGGATGTGAAACTCGTCACTTCCGGTGCGGGCGCATCGGCGATGGCCTGCGTCAACCTGCTTGTCGCGCTGGGCTTGCCCAAGGCAAATATTACGCTGACCGACCGCGCCGGCGTCGTCTACAAGGGCCGCAACGAAAGCATGGACCCCGAAAAAGAACAGTTTGCGCAGAACACCAAGGCGCGCACGCTGTCCGATGCGATCAAGGGCGCGAACGTCTTTCTGGGTCTGTCCGGCCCCGGCGTGCTTAAGGGCGACATGGTCAAAACCATGGCCGATGCACCGCTGATTATGGCGCTGGCCAACCCGACGCCCGAAATCATGCCCGAAGAAGCCCGCGCGGCAAAACCCGATGCGATTGTCTGCACCGGCCGCAGCGATTACCCGAACCAGGTCAATAACGTTCTTTGCTTCCCGTTTATGTTCCGCGGCGCGCTGGATGTTGGCGCAACCACGATCAACGAAGAAATGAAACTGGCCTGCGTCCATGCGCTGGCACGCCTGACGATGGCCGAAACCAGCGCCGAAATGGCCGCCGTCTATGGCGAAGATCCGATGAGCTTTGGCGCGGATTATCTGATACCCAAGCCTTTCGATACGCGCCTGATCCTCGAGTTGCCGCCTGCTGTCGCCAAAGCAGCCATGGATTCTGGCGTGGCCACGCGGCCGATCAAGGATTTTGACGCCTACCGCGCTTCGCTGGAAAAATACGTGTTCAAATCCGGCCAGTTGATGCGCCCGATTTTTGACCGTGCCGCGGGCAACCCCAAACGCATCGCCTTTGCAGAGGGGGAAGAAACCCGCGTGCTGCATGCGGCGCAAACGATTATCGATGACGAAATCGCCCGTCCGATTTTGATTGGCCGCGAAGAAGTCATCATGACGCGCCTGAAGCGTATGGGCCTGCGCATGAAAAAAGGCATCGACTTCGATATCGTCAACCCCGAAGGCGACAGCCGCTACACCGATTACTGGCAGACCTATCACATGCTGATGGAGCGCAAGGGCGTGACGCCCGCTATTGCCAAACAGGCTGTGCGGACGCGCAATTCGGTTATTGCCGCGCTGATGGTCTATAAAGACGATGCCGATGCGCTGATTTGCGGCACGATTGGCCGTTATGACCGTCATTTCAAATACGTCACCGACATTATCGGCCATGCCTGCGACATGCAAACCTATGCCGCAATGAATGTCATGATTTTGTCGAAGGGCACGTATTTTATCTGCGATGCCTATGTGAACCCGAACCCGACCGCCGAGCAGCTTTGCGACATGACGATCATGGCCGCACATGAAGTCCGCCGTTTTGGCGTAGAGCCGAAGGTTGCCCTGCTGTCACACTCCGATTTCGGCAGCATTGACCGCGACAGCACCGTCAAGATGCGCCGCGCCGTCGAAATGATCCGCGAGCGCGCACCTGATCTGGAGGTCGAAGGTGAAATGACCGCTGCAGCGGCCTTGTCCGAAGATGTCCGTCAGATGATGTTCCCGAATTCGCGCCTGAAGGGGGAGGCAAATCTGCTGGTCATGCCCAATATTGATGCCGCCAATATCACCTTCCACATCATGCGCGCGCTGGGCGATGGCATCACCGTCGGCCCGCTGCTTTTGGGCGCGGCACGGCCGGTGCATATCATGGTGCCCTCGGTCACATCACGCGGGATTGTCAATGCGGCGGCTTATGCCTCTGTTTGCGCCCAGCTGCTGGAGAAGGAAAAAAATCCGGAAAAGCCTGCGCCGCGCAAAGCCGCGGGCAAGAAAAGCGCGGCGGCCAAGGCGGCAAAATCCGCTAAATCCGCCAAGGGCAAAACCGCAAAACCGTCCAAACCGGCCCGCCGCAAACGTGCCTGAACCAGCCGGAAAGCGCAGTCATGGCGAATAAAGACAACGAGCTGACAACGGACGAAACCGTTGACACCGCCCCCGCGGATATCGCGGCGGAGCAGCAGCTTGGCCTGTCGGATGATTTTATCCGCGAGATTGTTCTGCTTCTTGAAGAAGACGCCACAGCCGCCATTCGTGAAAAATGTGGTGCGCTGGGCGCGCCGGATGCGGCGGAGCTTTTGACCAAAGTCGGCCCGCTGCGCCACCGCCTGATCGATATTCTTGAAGACGATCTGGCGCCGGAAACGTTTTCTTATCTGAGCTATGAAATTCTCAACGACCTGTTCGACAACATGTCCGGCCCGCATATCGCCGCGATTGTGGGAGAGCTGGAATCAGATGACGCCATTCACCTGATCGACGAGCTGGACGAAACGCGGCGCAGCGAAATTATGCGCCACCTGTCGCGCAAGGTACGCGCGGTTGTCGAAGAAGGCCTGAACTTCCCCGAAGAATCCGCCGGTCGCCTGATGCAGCGGGAATTTGTGGCGATTCCGCAGTTCTGGACTGTCGGCAAAACATCAGATTATTTGCGCGCCGCATCTGAATCGCTGCCCGATAAATTCTATGACATCTTCATCGTTGACCCGATGCACAAATACATCGGCTCCGTCGCGCTGAGCGATGTGCTTTGCACGCAGCGCAGCCTGAAGATGGAATCCATCGTCGATGAAAACCATGTCAAAATTCCGGTAGATATGAATCAGGAACAGGTGGCGCAGATTTTCCGCCGCAAGGATCTTGTCTCTGCCCCTGTCATCGACGATGTCGGCAGGCTTATCGGCATGATCACCATCGATGACATCGTCGACGTTATCGAAGAAGAAGCCTCGGACGATGTCCTGCGTCTTGGCGGCGTTACGGATTCGGATATTTACAGCAGTATCGGCGGTAGTATCCGCCTGCGCTTTCCGTGGCTTTTTATCAATTTGTTCAACGCGCTGCTGGCGTCGCGCGTTGTCGGCTTTTTCGAAGCATCGATCGCGGAAATTGTCGCGCTGGCTATTTTGATGCCCGTGGTTGCTTCGATGGGCGGTAATTCCGGCACGCAGGCCATGACCATTACCGTGCGTGCGCTGGCCTTGCGTGAACTGACCGTGGCCAACACGCTGCGCGTCCTGTCCAAGGAATGCACGGTCGGGCTATTGAATGGCGCGATGCTGGCGATCACCATCGGGCTGATCGCATCGTTCTGGTTCAACAATCCGCCGCTGGGGCTTGTCATTGGCGCTGCCATGATCACGACGGTTACCTTTGGCAGTGTCTTTGGTGCTTTTATGCCGCTGCTGCTGACACGGCTTAACTTTGACCCCGCGCCCGTCGCAGGGGTCTTTTTGACCACCACCACGGATGTGGTCGGATTCTTTACCTTCCTCGGGCTTGCCACGCTTTTCCTGCTGTAGCGAATCCCCTTCTCCTGCCGTCACTTTTGCCGCGCTGCGCAAAATTTTCTGGACATAATAAAGGCGGATGCTAGGCTATAGGCGTTATATGAAAGCGCCAGCCATGCCCTCTCTTCGCCAGCAAGCACGCGATTCGTTCGCCCACAAACCTGCAAAATCCGCGCGCGCCGGATATGGCGTCGGCGGCCTGCGCAAAAACATGCTCGCCGCCGCTTGCGACGCGGTTCTGGAAGCCTGCGATGCCGGCGACGCAGAAGCGCTGCAAAAAACACTGGAGAGCCACACCGAAATCCTGCCCGATATTATCAATGCCCGCGACGACAGCGGCTGGACGGCGCTCCATGTTGCTGTCAGCTGGTGCGCCGAAGACTGCATCGACTTGTTGCTGAAAACCGGCGCCAATCCCGATCTGCGCAACGATCAGGGGCAAAACGTGCAGGAGCTGGCGGCGCAGCTGGGCTATGAAAGCATCGCCGCGCATATCGCCCCCGTGCCCGGTGCGGCGGAAGACGCGCGGCGCAAAGCGCATCAGGCGCAGCTCAAAGCCGATATCCGCATCATCACCGAAGGCCTGCCGCGCAATGTCCGCATCAGCTGCTGCACCCTGTCGGCGGGATTGCGGCGGCAACACCCGCGCGTTCCATAATTTATCCAGACTGTCGCCAAGCGGCTTTGTTTTCGGTATGCTGTGTTTCCAACAAAACAAAGGCCGCAACCGATGAAAGCACAGCCCATGTCCCACAAGGATACCCATTCCGCCGATAACCTGCATGTCGAAAGCTATGTGCCAAAGGCACTGGATTATCCATCGCTGAAGTTCGACATGGGCGAGAACGCCGACATGATCCGCGAAACCGTGCGCGCTTTTTCGCAGGACAATATCGCCCCCATCGCCGCGAGTGTCGACCGCAGCAATGAATTCCCAAATGGCCTCTGGGCCGAGTTCGGCAAACTGGGGCTGCTGGGTATCACGGTCGAGGAAGAATACGGCGGCTCCGGCCTTGGCTATTGCGAACATATTATTGCGATGGAAGAAATCTCCCGCGCCTCCGCCTCTATCGGGCTTTCCTATGGTGCGTTTTCAAACCTCTGCGTCAACCAAATCCGTTTGAACGGCTCGGAAGCACAGAAAAAGAAATACCTGCCCGATCTCTGCGCCGGACGCACCATCGGCGCACTTGCCATGAGCGAGCCGGGGGCAGGATCAGACGTTGTGTCCATGAAACTGCGCGCAGAGAAAAAAGGCGATCGTTACATCCTGAACGGCAATAAAATGTGGATCACCAACGGCCCCGATGCCGATACCCTGGTCGTCTATGCCAAGACCGATCCTGCCGCCGGTGCCAAAGGCATGACGGCCTTTATCATCGAAAAAACATTCAAGGGTTTTTCAACGGCGCAAAAACTCGACAAGCTTGGCATGCGCGGGTCTAACACCTGCGAGCTGGTTTTTGAAGATTGCGAAGTGCCCGAAGAAAACGTGCTGGGCACCATCGGCAAAGGCGTGAATGTGCTGATGAGCGGGCTTGATTACGAACGCGCCGTGCTGGCGGCGGGCCCCATCGGTATTATGCAGGCCTGCATGGATATTGTTCTGCCTTACGTACACGAGCGCAAACAATTCGGCCAGAGCATCGGCGAATTTCAGCTGATGCAGGGCAAGATCGCCGATATGTATGTCGCGCTGAATACCGCCCGTGCCTATGTCTATGCCGTCGGCAAGGCCTGCGACCGCAAGGAAGTCACGCGCAAAGATGCGGCCGGCGCGATTTTGTACGCTGCCGAAAAAGCAACCTGGATGGCGCTGGAGGCTATCCAGTGCCTCGGCGGTAACGGCTATATCAATGATTATCCGACCGGCCGTCTGCTGCGCGACGCAAAGCTCTATGAAATCGGCGCCGGCACATCCGAAATCCGCCGCATGCTGATCGGCCGCGAACTGTTTAAAGAAACGGCATAGGATTTAAAAAGATAGAAACTACCCCGGCAGCGGCGGGCGCATAGCGATGTTGCGCACAGGCTGCACTTTGCGCGCGGCGACTTTGGCGAAGGCGGCGCGCAGGTCCGGGGTTTGGGCGGTGGCGACTTCGGTGATAATTTCGCGGGCGGTCATCCCTTCGCGGCTATAGGCGAGGTCTTCGGGATCTGTGCGGTAAATCGCCAATAGTGCGTCTGTCGCGGCTTCGCGGGTTTTTTGGTACTGTTCTTCGGTCATTTGCGGCAGGGCACGGACGGTTTTGTCAATCAGCCGCAGCGCTTCCTGTTCCGGCTCAGGCAGGGCTTTGAAAAACAGTCTGGGCAGCGCCGTCATGGCCGTTGTCGCCATATAGCGATCACCATAGGACGATACCAGCGGCCCTTGTCTGTCCGGCTTGCGCAGCTCGCCAAACCCGTCGATAAAATCTGCGAATTCCTGTTTGGTGGCCGCCTTGCGGAAGGTGGCGGCATAACCAATAAAATACGATGCTGAATATCCGGCGAGACCTTCGAGCATGATATTCGTAAACAGCCCGCGCCGGAAAGCATCGCGGTCTTGTTCATAGGGCACAGGCGCGGTTTTGATATAGCGCGCCGAGATACGCGCAACGTCGTCTCTGCGCGACAGCATGCTGTCCAGATATTTTCTGTCGCCTGCCGCGCCGCGGTCCAGCGCAAACATCGCTTCGCTGGTAAAGGCATCGGCTTCCTGCATCAGCGATAGCATGTGCGAGCGGCGGGGATTTTTCAGGCTCTGAAAAACTCCTTTGCGGATATCGCCCTGTTCGGCCTGCTGCTGCAAATGGCGCAGTTCATGGTAAAGCGTCAGCACCATCTGCGGCAGATTGCCTGTATTGGCAACAGAAATGCACACTGTGGCATCATCCGGATTTTTAGAGAGGGAGCCGAGTGCGCCGACCTTGCCAGCCCGCGCGAAACGGATCGGCACACCATATTCCGCCGCCGTATCCAAAAGCGCCTTGCCTTCCGGTGTTTCGTATAAAAGGCTCATCGTCTGGTCGCGCCGCGTGGTGTCTTTGCCGTGCAAAAGCACATGACAATAATCGGCGACTGTCTCGCGCATTCGCGCCCTGAGGCTATTTTTTGTGCTGGCGGGCAAGGTCATTGTTTAGGGCCCGCCTTTGCGCGCGGCGGCTGGGATGGCGCGTTGCTGTTGGCGGGCGGCGCGGGCGCGGCTGTGTAATGCTTGATCGCCCTCTCGAAGTTTGCCAGCGCACGTTCGTAGGCGTGATTGGTTGTATGCTCGGGATGTGCCTGCGTATTTTCTTCACAGATGAATTTTGCCAGATCATCCGTTTTGATGCCGGAGAGATAATCGGGCGCGCCGCTTCTGACCAGTAACTTGCTATAGGCTTCGGCACGTTTGTTGAATATCTGCGCGGGCGTTTCGGTTTTGTCTTTTTTAAGCGCCGCCGCGCGGAATTGTTTGTAGTAGTCGCTGGCAGGTTTTTGCGCGTGATCGACAGCGCTAGAAAAGATCATTTTCTCCCAGGCATGCAGGGCAAAGTTATTATATATGTTCAAAAGTGGTGTGTGCTCCACAAAGGCCGACAAAACCGCGCGCGCCGCACGCGCCATATCACCAGGCTTTTCCTGCGCTTGCCAATCTTGCATAAAAGCATCGTAAAGAGCGGCGCGGCCATAGGGATCGGTTGCCGAGAACAGTCCCCCGCGCTTGGACATCTCCTGAAAATGATTGCTGCCTGTGTGCAGATCGGTTTGCGCAACAAAGCAGACGGCAAAAACATCTGCGTCGATTTCCCGCAGGCGTGTCGTGTAAAGCACCGTTACAGGGGAGAGGAGATGGATATTGTCTATTCCGGAAGGATCGTTGATCTTCCCATCTTGCTGTGCTTGTAGCGCATGGCGTGCTTCGTGCGCAAAAAAATGCAGCTGCGCATGAAGCGGGACGCTTGCATCTACGTAAAGCGTATCTTTGCGGGGGTCGAAAAGACCATAGATATCTTTTTGGTCGCCAAGACCGGCGGCCGCCGCAACGTTTTCAGTGAAAACAATTTTGACACCCGCCTTGCGCAGCGCCGACAGCAGCCCGCGGCCCAGCCGCGTCTGACGCACGGTATCCAAGACCTCTTTGCGCGCGGCGGCGATATCCGTTTCTGGTGGTTTCCGATAGCTTCGCTGCATGTCGTGCCTGATTTTCCCCGAGATGCATATAATATACACTGGTGTATTTTTTATGTCAAATGACTGTCTATGTGTCTGACCTATATGCATATATTAAAAATTCGCGGTTGCCATCCGCCCCATCGAGCGGGCTGTCTGCGGCCGCAATCCCTTGCCAGCCCGCACCGCGCAGAAAAGCCGACACCGATTCGATTGCCGCCTGCTGAACCGCCGCATCGCGGACAATGCCGCCCTTGCCGATATCGGCGGGGGAAGATTCGAACTGGGGTTTTACAAGCAGCACCACCCGCGCGGATGCAGCCAGCAGCGGCAGCACAAAAGGCAGCAGTTTGGTCAGACTGATAAAACTGACATCGGCCACCAGAATATCCGGCACCTCCGGCAGCATGCTGCGATCAAGGTCCTTGGCATGGGTCGATTCCAGACAGACCACGCGCGCATCGCCGCGCAGTTTATCATGCAGCTGGCCATGCCCCACATCCACCGCATAGACCTTTGCCGCGCCGCGCGTAAGCAGCACATCGGTAAAGCCGCCTGTCGATGCACCCAGATCAAGGCAAACCGCGCCAGCCACATCAATGCCGAAATGCCCGAGCGCATGGTCAAGCTTGACGCCCCCGCGCGACACCCACGGATGCACATCACCTGTCACAATAACCACCGCATCGGCGCGGACGCCCGCTGCCGGTTTGGTTTGCACCGCGCCATCAACCGTCACCAACCCCGCGCGGATCACGGCCTGCGCCCGCGCGCGGCTGGGGACAAGCCCTTTTTCGCAAAGGTATTGATCAAGCCGTGCGGTCATGCCCAGACCTCCGTCAACAGTGCATAGGCCCCGCACAGAACAATCACCGCAACGGCGGGCAGTTTTTTCCAGACCGCCAGCGAAAAACAGGCCAAAATAAAAAGGGCATCGGCCCAGCCGCGAATGGCGCCGGTCAGCACAGGGTCAATCAGCGCGCCTGCCAAAATGCCCACCACCGCCGCCGAAATGCCCGATAGCGCCGCAAGCAGGCGCGGCATGGCGAGCATTTTTTGCCAGAAATAATACCCCGCCACAGCGATCAAAAGCCCCGGCAGAAAAATAAACCCGAGCGCCAGCAAAGCGCCCGCCCAGGGCGCCGCTGAAAACAGCGTATAGCCAAGCGCCGCCGCAATCGTAAACAGAGGCCCCGGCAAGGCCTGCGCCAGACCGTAAAAAAGCACGATATTGTCGCGCGCGGCAGGCAGCGCATCATAGAGCAGCGGCAAGACCACATGTCCGCCACCAAAGACCAGCGCCCCGCTGCGATAAAAAACGTCGGCCAGTGGCAAAACGCCCTGATGCCCGGTCAGTGCCGCAAAGGCAGGTAGCGCCGCCAGCAGCAAGACAAAAAGAGCCAGCGCACGCCAGGCTGTTTTTTGCGCAATCATCGGCGGCAGGCTGTCTGCCGTTTCCGCTGCTGCACCAACGCGCGGTCTATGCAGCAGGCCAAAAACACCGCCGATAAAGATAACGCCAAGTTGAACGTAAAGCCCCCCTGCAAGCGCACAGATTACAGCGCAGATCGCAGCAAGTATCCGGCGGGCAAGGTCGGGGCAGAGCGTCCGCGCCATCGATAGTACTGCCTGCGCGACGATAACGGCAGCGACAAGCTTGAGCGCATGCACCAGCGTATCCATGCCGCCCAGCGCACCGGCATAGGCCGCCGCAGCGACCATCAAAAGCGCGGAAGGAAAGGTAAAGGCCATAAACGACAGCAGCGCCCCCAGCGCCCCGCCGCGCCGCCAGCCGATGAGAAAATTCATCTGGCTGCTGGCAGGGCCGGGCAAGACCTGACAAAGCGCCGCGATCTGGGCAAAGCCCGCAGCATCCAGCCAACGCAGACGCTGGACATAGGCACGTTCGAAATAACCGATATGTGCCACCGGCCCGCCGAATGACGTCAAGCCGAGCCAGAGAGAACTGCGAAAACACGCGGCGAGAGACGCGGCGCGGTTTTGCGGCGGGTTTTGGTCAGGCGGGCCGGACAAGTGTCGTATCCGCCGGTATGCCCAGCGCATCCATGGCCTGCCGTGCGATCTGCGGCGCATTCAGGCCGGCAAGATCGTATTGCAGCTGCGGTGCGTCGTGGTCGATATACATATCCGGCAAAACCATGGTGCGGATTTTCAGGCCGCGGTCGAGCATACCCTCGGCTGCTAGCAAATGCAGCACCATCGCCCCAAAACCGCCGGTGCTGCCTTCTTCGGTGGTCAGCAGCACATCGTGTTCACGCGCAAGACGCAGGATCAGGTCACGGTCCAGCGGCTTGGCAAAGCGCGCATCGGCCACCGTGGTCGAAAGCCCGCGCGCGGCCAGCAGATCGGCCGCCTTTAAACATTCACCAAGGCGCGTGCCATAGCTGAGCAGTGCAACTGCCGTGCCTTCGCGCAGGATACGGCCGCGGCCGATGTCAAGCGGCACACCTTCGGACGGCATTTCAACGCCCAGACCTTCGCCGCGCGGATAACGCAGGGCAATCGGCCCCTGATCATAAGCCGCCATGGTCGTCACCATATGTTTCATTTCCGCCTCGTCGGCGGCGGCCATCAAAACCATATTCGGCAGGCAGGCAAGATAGGCTGTATCAAAAGAGCCCGCATGCGTGGCGCCATCCGCACCGACCAGTCCGGCACGGTCGAGCGCAAAGCGGACGGGCAGGTTTTGCAAGGCCACATCGTGCACCAGCTGGTCATAGCCGCGCTGCAAAAAGGTCGAATAGATCGCACAGAACGGCTTGTATCCCTCTGTCGCCAGCCCTGCCGCAAAGGTCACGGCATGCTGTTCTGCAATGCCCACATCAAACGTACGCGCCGGAAATTCTTTGGCAAAAAGATCCAGCCCCGTGCCGGACGGCATGGCCGCCGTGATGGCAACGATTTTATCGTCCTTGCGCGCTTCGGCTATCAGACTGTCGGCAAAGACGCGGGTATAGGTCGGCGCGTTTGTTTGGGATTTGCTCTGGGCGCCTGTCAGCACATCGAATTTGGCAACGCCGTGCATTTTATCTGCCGCGTTTTCAGCCGGCGCATAGCCGCGGCCTTTTTGTGTGACAACATGCACAAGGATCGGACCTTCGTATATCGAATCCCGTACGTTTTCGAGCACGGGCAGCAGATGGTCAAAGTTATGCCCGTCGATAGGGCCGACGTAGTAAAAACCCAGCTCTTCAAACAGGGTGCCACCCGTTACCATGCCGCGCGCGTATTCTTCGGCGCGCGCCGCAGCGCGTTTCAGCGGGCCGGGCAGTTTGCCGGTGATTTTTTTACCCAGTTCACGCATCCCCAAATAAGGTTTGGATGAAATCAGCCGCGATAAATAGGCGCTCATCGCGCCCACCGGCGGGGCGATCGACATGTCGTTGTCGTTCAGAATAACCACCAGTTTGCTTTTCATGCTGCCGGCGTTGTTCATGGCTTCGTAGGCCATGCCGGCGCTCATGGCGCCATCGCCGATAACGCAGATCACGCGGTTATCGCGGCCATCCAGATTGCTGGCAACCGCCATTCCCAGACCCGCAGAAATCGATGTCGAGCTATGCGCCGCGCCGAAAGGATCATAGGTACTTTCCGATCTTTTGGTAAAACCGGAAAGCCCGCCGCCCTGCCGCAGCGTGCGGATGCGGTCACGACGTCCTGTCAGAATTTTATGCGGATAAGCCTGATGCCCCACATCCCAGATCAGCCGGTCTTCGGGGGTGTTGAAAATGTAATGAATGGCGGCGGTCAGTTCGACCACGCCCAGCCCCGCGCCCAAATGCCCGCCGGTCACGGAAACCGCATCGATCATCTCCGCACGCAATTCTTCGGCCAGCAGCGGCAGCTGTTTTTTATCCAACTTGCGCAGGTCAGCGGGAAACGGCACGGAATCGAGAAGCGGGGTTCGGGTCATTTTTATCTTTCTGAGTCGCCGGTCTTGTCCGGCGCTGATTTGTTATAAACCCGCCGCCGCCGCGAAGAAACGTCTATTTTCGGCCTTTTTTCTGCACTGGCGGCCAAAGCGGCATCCCCCTGTATGCATACAATCTTGAGTATATAAAAATTCAATAAAATTTAACCGTATACAGCTTAGGATTGTATAACGAGGGGGAATCATGGCGCGCTGGATACAGGACATGCCGGTGACGGCACGGGTGGTGACAATTTTCGGCATGATCATTCTGCTGACGGGGCTGATGACGGGCCTTGTCGCCCATCACGCAAACGCGCTCGAAGATATCTCGGGCGATTTACGCAGCCGCCAGTATGTCGGTATCCATGCGCTGGCCGATATGCAAACACTGGCCGAACAGCTTTATGCGATCAAAGGGCACAACCTGCTTTCTGCTGACAGCGCCGACCGCGCCCGCGCCCAAAGCGAAGCGGCAGATCTTTTCGCGCATTACGCAGCGCTGGAAGAAGCCCTGCTGGCACAGCTGCCGGAAGGTTCGCCGCGCCGGATCTATGCCGAAGCCGCCGGTGCCTGGCGCGCGATGCAAAAAAATTACGCGATTATCGCCGCCGCCGCCGAAGGGGAAGCTTCACGCACAGAAGCCTTGTCGCTTTATCACGGCGCGGACGAAGACAATATTCGCCTTTTTAGAAAGAGCGCGCTGGCGCTGGAGGCCCTGCAACTGCAGGAGCTGGACGCGGCGGGGAAAAATGTTGACGCGGCGTTGACGCAGATGCGCCATGCGGTTTATACGGCGCAGTTTGTGCTGCTCGCGCTCGGATGCGCCGGATGTTTTGCCGTGGCGCGCAGTATTTCAAGGCCGGTACAGGAAATAACGCAGCTGATGGCGGAAATGTCAGCGGGGCGTTTGGATATCGCCATCCCCGCACAGGCGCGGCGCGACGAGATTGGCCGCATGGCGGCCGCGCTGGATATTTTCAGGCGCAACAGTCTGGAGGCCCGCAGGCTGGCGCAGGAAAAGCAGCGCCGCGCCGAAACACTGGAAGGACTGCTGCGCGATTTTGACGTTTCGGTCAGCGGCGTTCTTAAAACCGTTGCCGCCGCCGCCACAGAACTTGAAAGCACCGCCGGTGAGATGGGCGGCGTGGCGCGCGATACAGGACATCAGGCACAGGCCGCCGAAAACGCGGCACGCGGCACATCGTCAAACATCGAAACCGTTGCCGCCGCGACCGAAGAAATCAATGCCTCGCTTGGCGAAATTTCACGGCAGATTATCCGCGCAACGCAGATCAGCGACGAAGCTGTGCGCAAAGCACGCGATACAGACGATATAGTGCGCGGGCTGGAAGACGCGGCGCAAAAAATTGGCGATATCGTCAAAGTCATCACCGATATCGCGGAGCAGACCAATCTGCTGGCGCTGAACGCCACTATCGAAGCCGCACGCGCAGGCGATGCGGGCCGCGGTTTTGCCGTAGTGGCGGCAGAGGTTAAATCTCTGGCCGGTCAAACAGCCGCGGCAACAGGGGATATTTCACAGCAGATCAGCAGTATGCAGCAAAGCGCGCGCAGCGCGGCGGCGGCCATTCGCGGCATTCTGGGCACCATTGCGTCTATCAACGTATCAACCGGCACGATTGCCGCCGCCGTCGACGAACAGACCGCCGCCACAGGCGAAATTTCGCAAAACGTGGCGCGCGCCGCAATGGGCGCACGGGGCGCCGCTGACAATATTATGCATGTCAGCGCGGCAACCCTGCGCACAGACAGTGCGGCAGCGCAGGTGCTGTCTGCGGCGCGGGAATTGTCACGGGAATCGGAAACGCTTAAAAGCCGGGTGGAGCAGTTTTTTGGTGACCTGCGCCGAGCCTGATCGCCGCAAATTAATGTTTGTGCGGATCTTTGAAATGTTTGTCCATCAGGTCAGTAAAGGGTTTGTATTCCTTTATTTGCTGGCCTTTATCGTCATAAAAGACAAACGATGGCGTAGAGCTGATGCGGTATTTCATTTGCGCTTCGCGCATCAGTTCGACAGTTTTCAGCTCCAGCGCCTCGTGGTTCATGCAAGCGCGCGCGCGCGTTTCATCCAGTCCGGCAAGGGCGGCAAGCTTTACAAGGCTGCCTTCAACATCTTCGCCATGCGCCCAGCTTTGCTGCGTCTGATAGACGCTGGCGATAAACGGAAAGAAACGTGATGCCGGCATGCAGCGCGCCAGTGTCGCGGCTTTGACCGCACCGGCGTTGAGCGGAAAATCGCGATATACCAGACGCGCTTTGCCGGTATCGATCAGCTCTGATTTGACATGCGGCAATACCAGTTCATGAAAAGCCGCACAGTGGCCACAGGTCAGCGATGCGTATTCGTAAATCGTGACAGGGGCGGCAGCATCGCCCAGCGCGCGCTCTTCCCAGACGATATCTTCTGCCGGCATTTCGGCCGCGGGCGGCGTTGGTGCCACCAGTGCCAGACGCTGCGCCAGAACAGGGCTAATTACAAAACCCAGCGCCACAACCGCGGCGACAAAAAGAACGGCAGTACGCATTAGATTATCTCCTGATGATAAGGCGCTTTAAACGCGGCGCTCCAGCACGTAATAGGCAAGGTCTTTCAGCAGATCGACACGGCCGCCGTCAAAGACGCGCAGGTGCGATACGGCTTGTTCAACCAGCATTTGCGCACGCTGGCGCGCCTGGTCGGGGCCCATCGTGGAAACAAAGGTCGCTTTTTTGGCATCCTGCCCGACCGGCTTGCCCATTTCTTCGGCTTTGCCTTCGATGTCGAGGAGGTCATCCGTAACCTGAAACGCAAGGCCCAGATCATGCGCATAGTTGCGCAGCGACTGGCGGTGCGCCGGATTGGCTTTGCCGAGGATCGCGCCAGCTTCGCAGCAAAAAGCAATCAGCTTGCCGGTTTTAAGACGTTGCAGGCGGCTGATAGTGCCGACGTCAAATTCCTGTTTTTCACCAATCAGGTCGAGCATCTGCCCGCCGACCATACCGTGCATGCCGATTGCACCGGCCAGCAGCGCGACCAGTTCAATGCGGACGCGCGGATCTTCATGCGTTTCGGGGTCGGCCAGTGTTTCGAAGGCCAGCGTCAAAAGCGCATCACCGGCCAGAACAGCCGTGGCTTCGTCGTAAGCTTTGTGCAGCGAAGGTTTGCCGCGGCGCGTATCGGCGTTATCCATGGACGGCAGATCGTCATGCACCAGAGAATAGCAATGCACAAATTCAGCAGCGGCGGCAACGCGGCGGGCGCGGCCCTGATCGACACCAAAGACGCGCGCGCCTTCAAGAACCATAAAGGGGCGCAGACGTTTACCGCCGCTGAGGGCAGCATAGCGCATGGCGTCAAATAGCGGCGCTTCGGCCAAATCGGTCTGCGGCAGCAGGCTCGAAATGGTTTTTTGCATCTTTTCGCGGCAATCCTCCATCGCATCCTTGAGTTTGGGGGAGGCTTCTCTGAGAGATGGCGCCATGTGACGTTTCCTGACGGGTAGTTAAAGGGCTTCTTTTTATACCCCAAGCCACAGAAAAAAGTCATCTTTTTTCGATTTTTCCGATGTAGAAAACCCCGCCGCGTGGCATAGCGGCAGGGCTTTACATATCCGGAAAGGGGGCTTATTCGCCGAGCGAGAAAGCTTCGGCCTTGGCGCTGCCATCGGCGGCGAGGGTGATTTTTTCGATGCGGCCCTGCGCTTCTTTCAGTTTGGCTTCGCAAAAATTCTTGAGCGTCATGCCGCGTTCATAGGCGTCAATCGACGTCTTGAGATCGCCTGCGCCGGATTCCAGCGTACGGACGATTTTTTCCAGCTCGCCCAGCGCATCTTCAAAACTCAGCTTTTCAAGGTCTTTGGACATCACGGTTTCCTTGGTTTAAGCGTTTAAACGGCGCGTTTCTGGACGTCTGCCGCACAATCTGCGGCGGGGACAAGGCCGAGTTTCATTTCCAGTGCACCGCAAAGCATCTGTCCGAGCATGATATGCATTTCCTGAATACGTGCCGTGGTTTTGCAAGGCACGTTGAGCAGGATATCGCAAAGCGCGGGCATTTTGCCGCCGGTTTCGCCGGTCAAACCCACAGTGGTGATACCGATCGCGCGGCAGGATTCCAGCGCCTTGATAACATTCGCGCTATTGCCCGACGTAGAAATACCGATCGCCAGATCACCCTTGCGTCCCAGCGCATCGACTTGACGCGAAAACAGATATTCAAAACCAAAATCATTGCCAATCGCCGAGAGGGCGGAGGTATCTGTCGTCAGGGCAATCGCCGCAATCGGGGCGCGGTCTGTTTTGTAGCGCACGGTCAATTCGGTTGCGAGGTGCTGCGCATCCGCTGCCGAACCGCCATTGCCGAAAAACAGGATTTTGCCGCCGTTTTCAATCGTTGCCGCCGCCGCATCCAGAAGCGCGGTGAACGCGGTTTGCAGATTTTTCTGCGTGGCCTGCATGCACTGCGCATGTTCGGCGAATTCGGATTGCCAGAAATTTTGCGTATCGAAGGACATGTTTTTTTCCTGTCTTGGCCCGCGCGGTTTGCGGGTATTGTTTACTGTTTCTTGCCGGTTCGGGCCTGGGGCTTTTTGCCGGGCTTGTCGGGGCTGGCGGCGGGTTTTTCGTCGCGGCGGTTATAGGCCAGCTGCTCCGGCGAAAGCTCGAAGCCGATCACCACTTTGTGCAGGCGGACGTTCTTTCTGTTTTCCAGCGGCAGGCGCAGGACATGCTTTTCGGTGCTCATGCCGCTGCCGTTATTATCGAAAGAAACGGTAGTAGAAAAGCCCTGCCGTTGCAAGACGTTCTCCTCCGGATCGAGGATGGCGATAAAATATGGAAACTCTCCGCGCCGCAAGGTCGTACCCGCGGCACCTCGGCGTGCCGCCACATCGACTTCAAGCATAAATTCCAGCACTTCTTCCCGCCAGCGGCAGGCGCCGCGGTAATTGGCCAGTGTGGCTTCGACAACTATATTTTCATCGGCTGGCGCTGCATGAAAAGACGTCATGCTGGCCGCGGTCAAAATCAAACCTGTCTCGGGGCAGGGCGGCGCTTCGACATTGCTGCCCATGCCGCTGCAACCTGCCAGCAGAAGGGCAAAAAGCAGCGCGGTGCCGGGGGTCGCCCTGCGGCCGGTGTTGTTTTTAAAAAGCATATTAACCTCCTGCGGCATCGGGACCGAACCGGCACAGAATAGCCCCCTTGCAGGGTGCTTCGCAAGGCCGATAGCGCGCTGCGCGGCAGACTCGACAGGGCGGCGCGGCATGCTTATATTCCTGCCATGGACACCGCACCCAAACCAGCCCTGACCATTCTGCTTGCCCAGCCGCGCGGTTTTTGCGCCGGGGTCGAACGCGCAATCGAGATCGTCGAAAAATCACTGCAGAAATTCGGCGCGCCGGTTTATGTGCGTCATGAAATTGTGCACAACAAACATGTCCTTGATGACCTGCGCGCCAAAGGCGCCGTTTTTGTCAAAGAACTGGACGAAGTGCCCGAAGGCGCGCCGGTTATTTTTTCCGCCCATGGTGTGCCCAAACGTGTGCCCGCCGAAGCGGCCCGCCGCAATATGGTTTACGTCGATGCGACCTGCCCACTGGTCAGCAAGGTGCACCGCGAAGCCGAATTACATCACAGAAACGGCTGCCATATTATTCTTATCGGCCATGCCGGCCACCCCGAAGTTGTCGGCACTATGGGTCAATTGCCCGAAGGCGCGGTCACCTTGGTGGAAACCGTGGGCGATGTGCTTGGTCTTTCTTTTGGCGCGGCTGAAAAGCTTTCGTATGTGACGCAAACAACGCTTTCGGTTGATGATACGGCTGAAATTGTCGCGGCGTTGCAGGCGCGTTATCCGGATATCGCGCCACCAAAGAAAGAAGATATTTGTTATGCCACCACCAACCGTCAGATGGCGATTAAAGATATCGCGCCGCGCGCCGATGCGGTGATTGTGGTCGGATCGCATAATTCATCAAATTCAAACCGTCTGGTCGAAGTGGCCCGCGCCTATGGCGCCAAGCATGCCGTGCTGGCCGACCGCGCCGAAGACATCGACTGGAACGCGCTTGGCGATATCAAGGTACTGGGCGTGACGGCCGGTGCCAGCGCGCCCGAAGTGCTGGTGCGGGGCGTGATCGATGCCGCACGCGCGCGTTATGATGTTACCGTTGAAACCAGCATCGTCGCCGAAGAAAACGTGCAGTTTAAAATTCCGCGCGTGCTTGCCACATAAACACGCAGCTGGCGTGCGGCGTTGCAACACAGGCAGCGTAACGCATTGAAATCGGGTTTGAAAATTAAAACCTTGATTTTGACCCCCCCGTCCCTATAGTTAGGCTCGATTTCGCAAGACGCATTACCGACACGGACTGTCATTCGTTTGTACGTTTTAACGATGTGCTGATAGAGGGTATCGACACAGAACAACGAGAGGACTGTTATGGCGAAGACCTACTGCCTGGCGATTGACGTCAAAAGCCCGCATATTGATGGCGGCCTTGGCTATATGCTGACCTTCCGCACCGCGGACGGTTCATCCAACCCCGAACAGGCCGAAGGCTTTGGTGCCTGGGCAAATGCTGTACGCACCGCGGTACTGGATGCGGGCGACCAGCCGTTCAACCCCGACCCCTATACCCGCAAAGTCGCGATTGCCGAGCTGATGTACGAGATCGAAAAAATCAACAGCGCGCATCCTTTCAAAATCGAAAGCACCGCAACCCGCGCCGCCGTTGAAATTCAATCCAGCCATCCGGATGATAAATCGATACGCATCAGCTTTTTGGGCAACGACGGCCAGATCGATGTTGCCGAAAAGAAAAGCCCGCAGTTTATGCAAGGCCGCGGCGGCGAAAATGGCCGGATCACCGTACTGGACAGCACAACAACCGCTTTCCCCTTTGCCCCCGCAGCGGCAGACGGCAGTGGTATTGCACCGCCCGCGCCGCGCCGCGGTTTTGGCGCACCCCGCCACCCCTGAGACCCGAAAATCTCCGGCACAGAAGCAGAAAGGGAATCATTTTATGATTCCCTTTCGCACTTTTGAGCAGTAATCTCGGCGACATGGCCGTTTATACCCGCATCACCGCACAGGAACTGGAAAGCCGCCTTGCCGATTTCAATATCGGCACGCTTCTGCGCACCGAAGGCATCGCGGACGGTATCGAAAACAGCAACTATCATCTGCATACCACGCAGGGACGCTACATACTGACCCTGTTCGAAAAACGCGTGAACCGCGAAGAGCTGCCTTTTTACCTATCCTATATGCGCCATCTGCAAGACAGCGGTATTGTCTGCCCCGCGGCCGAAAAAACCCGCAGCGGTGCGGAGCTTTTTACGCTGGCCGGCAAGCCCGCAATCATCACAACGTTTCTGGAAGGTGCATGGCCGCGCGACATCACACCGGCGCATTGCGCCGCTGTCGGGCGCGTACTGGCGCAGATGCATCTGGCGGCCAAAAGCTTTTCGCCCAAACGCCGCAACAGCATGGCCTTGCCTGCATGGCGCAGCCTGATACACGCCTGTGCACAGGAAGCAGACACACTTGAAGACGGGCTTTTCGCTGCGCTGGAAACGGCACTGGACGATACCGAAAAGAAATGGCCGCGCAACCTGCCGCAAGGTGCCGTGCATGCCGATCTTTTTCCCGATAATGTTTTTTTTAAAGACGATGTCCTGAGCGGGGTCATCGATTTTTATTTCGCCTGCACCGACATTTTCGCCTACGACCTGATGCTGACGCTGAACCCGTGGTGTTTTGATGCGGCGGGCAGGGTTGATACAGACAAATCCGCTGCGCTGCTGAACGCCTATCACGCGGTGCGGCCGCTGTCGGGGGCGGAAATTGCAGCCTTGCCGCTGCTGGGACGCGCGGCAGCGCTGCGCATTATTGCGACGCGTCTTTATGACTGGTTCAACCCGGCCAAAGATGCCGTGGTTACCGCCAAAGACCCGATGGAGCACCTGCGCATTTTGCGGTTTCACCAATCAGCAGACAGTGCCGCTGTCTACGGATTCACGGCATGACCGCGCGCAAAATAAAAAAAGTCGATCTTTTTACCGACGGCGCGTGCAGCGGCAACCCCGGTCCCGGGGGGTGGGGCGCTTTGCTGCGCTATGGCGCGCATGAAAAGGAACTGGGCGGCGGCGCAGAAAACACCACCAACAACCGCATGGAAATGATGGCCGTGATCGAGGGGCTGACAGCTCTGAGCAGCGAATGCCATGTGACGCTGCATACCGACAGCAAATATGTGATGGACGGCATCACCAAATACATGACGAACTGGAAACGTAACGGCTGGCGCACCGCCGATAAAAAAGAAGTCAAAAACCGTGACCTGTGGGAGCGCATCGACGCGCTGCTACAAACCCACGATGTGCGCTGGGTCTGGGTCAAAGGCCATGCCGGCCATGTCGAAAACGAACGGGTTGACGCCATTGCCCGCGCCCATATCCCGCAAAAAAGCGCCGATTATAGCGGCGACGAAGCCACAGCGGATTCTTAAACATCTGATATTTAATCGTTTATTAGGATTTTCAGGCGCATGCTGGAATCTGAGACGGGGCTTTGCTTCTTTTTGATAGGGAGATCTGCATGACGTCACCGCGTTCCTACAGCCTGCCCGCACCGCCCGAAGGGGCGAATACGCTGACGCTGCATTTTTGCAAAACCTTTATCCATGAATTCCAATCACTGCGCGGCGCAGATGATTATTACCGCATTTATGTCGCAATCGAGAGAACCGCCGCCGTATCCGGCCATCCGCCGGAGCTGGTCGCCAAAACACTGGTTGAAAACGGTTTGCGCGCCGGACGGGAATCTTTTCCGGGTGCTTTTGTTGCTGCCATCGAAAACGGTGCGCATATGCCGGATTGGGCAGCGCCCGTCAGGGGCGAAAACCACCGCGAGCTATTGGGTTTCTGGCGCAAGCCTTTGCTGGGTCATGCGCCCGCCAACCGCCGCCGCCGTTCATAACAACAAAAATCAGCGGTTATACGTGGGGCGGCTATTGTCACCCCTGAATCTTTCGCGCAGGCTGCCGCCCGCGCCTGACGGCGTTACCGTCTCGCCGCCGCCGAACAAACGGCTCAGCATATCGGAAAAACTATCCCCGCCCTGCGCCGATGGCCCGCTGCGCTGCAGGTCAGGGGAAAATACAGGGATGCTCTGGTCAATCGCCTGCTCCATATAGCTGCGCCACAGCCGCGCCGGATAGCCGCCACCCGAAACACGCTGCATCGCCGTATTGTCATCACGGCCCATCCATACGCCTGTCACCAGCCGGTCGGTATAACCGATAAACCACGCATCGCGGTAATTCTGCGAGGTGCCGGTTTTACCCGCAACATGGCCGCGGGTCAGCTGCGCGGCTTGCCCTGTGCCGCGCGCAACGACCTGCACCAGCATGCTGTCAAGATTTTTGATATCGCGCGGCGCAAAAAGCCGTGCCGCATTCACCTGCGTATGACGGTACAGAATATTTCCTGCGGTATCTTCCACCGACAAAACCGCATAGGGCCAGATGGCATGGCCGCCGTTGGCAATTACGGCATAGGCGTTTGTCATTTCAATCAATGTCGCTTCGCTGGCGCCCAGACCGGCAGCAAGCTCCGGCGCGACTTTCTGCGTAAAGCCCAGACGCCGCGACACATCAATCAAACGCGTAACGCCGGTTTTCTCCAAAAGCCTTATGGTTGCCGTATTCATCGACAGCGCCAGCGCATCGGTCAGGGTTACCATGCCGAAATATTTACCGTCGTAATTTTTAGGACGATATTTTCCGGTCGTGATCGGCGCATCCTCGATCAGATGATCCGGATCAAAACCGACTTCAAGCGCCGCCAGAAACACAGCGGGCTTAAAGGACGAGCCGGGCTGACGAAGCGCTTGCGTGGCGCGGTTAAACTGGCTTTCGGTGTAATCGGTGCCGCCGATCATGGCCAGCACGGCGCCGTCCTTGGCCAGCGTTACCACAGCGGCCTGCATGCCCTTATGTTCGGGCTTGAGCGCGGCGACATGCGCGTCGATTTTTTCTTCGGCCAGTCTTTGCAGTCCGATATCCAGCGTCGTGCGCACAACGATATCGCGGTCGTTATTGGCAACAAAACTATCGATCTGGTTGATAATCCAGTCGGCGTAATAGCGGTTGAGATCGCCCGCCTCGGATGTGCCAGCCAGTTCGATTTTGCCGGATTTGATTTCCTGATCGCGCTCGGCCTTGCCGATAAATCCGGCATCGGCCATCGCGCTGATGACAACACGCGCACGGTCACGCGCCAGTTTGGGGTTGGCGGTGGGGGCATAGCGTGACGGGGCTTTTAGAAGGCCGGCCAGCAAAGCGCTTTCCCACAGCGTCAGATCTTGCGCCGTCTTGCCGAAATAGGTGCGCGCCGCGCCATCGATACCATAGGCGCCGGAGCCGTAATAGACACGGTTGAGATAGGCCGAGAGGATTTCATCCTTGTCGTGCCGCCATTCGATGACGAGGGCGAGCATCGCTTCCTGTACCTTGCGGCGGATGGTTTTGTCGGGCGTCAGGAACAGGTTTTTGGCCAGCTGCTGCGTGATCGTTGACCCGCCCTGTGCGAAGCGGCCCACGCGCAAGTTAACCCACATCGCCCGCGCAAGACCAAGCGGATCGATACCGAAATGGCTGTAAAACCGGCGATCTTCGATGGCCATCACCGCCCCTGCAACATAGGGCGGCAGATCACGCACCTTGACCAGATCGCCTTCAAGCCCGCCGTAGCGGGAAATCATTGTGCCATCATGCGCCAGAACCGTGATGCTGGGGCGTTTGTCGATGGGCTGGACATTGCGCGTATCGGGCAGGTCATAGGCAAACCACACCAGCACCAGCAGCCCCGCCGCAAAACAGAAAAGCCCCGCCGCAAAAACAAACCGCCACCACGAAAAGCCGCCGCCGCGTTTGCGCCGCGGCGAAGAAGAAGAGCTGCGGGGTGTTGCCCGCAGCCCTTTTTTCTTTTTAGACGTTTTGCGTGTCACTGTTTTCCTTCAGCGAAGCCTTTTCTGATCAGGCCGCGCGCTCCAGTGCAATGGCGGTGCCTTCGCCGCCGCCGATGCAGAGTGCAGCCACACCGCGCGTTACACCGCGTTTTTCCATCGCCGCCAGCAGCGTGACCATGATGCGCGCACCAGTCGCCCCGATGGGGTGGCCGAGGGCGCAGGCGCCGCCGTTGACATTGACGCGGTCTGCGGGCAAGCCCATTTCTTTCATCGCCGCAAGGGTGACAACCGCAAAGGCTTCGTTGATTTCAAACAGATCAACGTCTTTTGCGCTCCAGCCTGTTTTATCAAACAGTTTTTGCATGGCACCGATGGGGGCAATCGTGAACTCGGCAGGTTTTTGCGCGTGGCTGGCATGGCCGCGGATGGTGGCGATGATTTTAAGGCCGCGCTTGTCTGCTTCGGATTTGCGCATCATCACCAGCGCCGCCGCACCGTCGGAGATAGAGCTGGACGTTGCCGCCGTCACCGTGCCGTCCGCACCGAAGGCGGGCTTCAGCGTCGGAATTTTTTCCGGCTTGGCGCGCTTGGGGCTTTCGTCTTCGGTCACCGTGACATCACCGGTTTTGGATTTCATCACAACCGGCACAATTTCGGACGAGAAGGCGCCCGTGCTGGTGGCTTCTTTCGCCCGCGCGAGGGAGAGCAGCGCGAAGTTATCCTGATCTTCGCGTGTGATCTGACAGCTGCGCGCGGTTTCATCGGCGAAGACACCCATCAGCTGGCCTTTGTCGTAGGCATCTTCAAGCCCGTCGAGGAACATATGATCGGAAATTTTGCCGTGGCCCATGCGCAGACCGCCGCGTGCTTTGTCGAGAAGATAGGGCGCATTCGTCATGCTTTCCATGCCGCCTGCGACCATGATTTGCGCCGCACCGGCAAGCAGGTTGTCATGCGCGAGCATCGCGGCTTTCATGCCGGAGCCGCACATTTTGTTGATGGTCGTGGCAGGTACGCTGTCGGGCAGACCAGCTTTGATTGCGGCCTGACGCGCGGGCGCCTGGCCTTGGCCTGCCTGCAGCACGCAGCCCATCAGAATTTCTTCGATGTCGGCGGGCTTCAGTCCGGCGCGGCTGACGGCTGCCTCGACCGCGATCTTGCCGAGGTCGGAGGCGCTGAGTGCGGAGAAATCACCCTGAAACGCGCCAATCGGCGTGCGGGCCATACCAACGATAACGACGGGGTCTTGTGCTTGTGTCATGCGAAGAATCCTTTTGCAAAAGAGGGTCAAAAAACAAAATGGCCAAAGCGGCGGCGCGGCGGCTGTTCAAATCCAGATCCCGCACCGCACAATGGGGATGATTTAACCACGCCCTGTGCTGAAATCAACCTCTTTAGCCCGCTGCCCGTGCCGGAGGCACATAGGCACTGGCGATTTCAAGCACGCGGCGCACTTTGGCGAGGTCGAAAACATCATCGCTGCGCACGCCGGTTTCCATATCGATCCATGTTTCATGTCCTGCCGCCACCTTGGCGATGATCTCGAGATTTTGCGCCACATTGTCCGGCCTGAGCCCGCCTGCATAACCGCAGAAATGACCCGCCAGCGGCGCATCCCATGTATCGGGTGAAATGCCGCGTCCGGCGGATTCGTCAAACAGCACGGCGTGGTTGGGAATATCCTTGAGCAGCGGCAGCAGCCCCTGTTTGTCTTTGGCGTATTGGATAATAAACTGCCAGCGCGGGTTATCGGCGACGCGTTTCAGCAGTGCGGCGGGGTCATATTGACCTTCGACGTCACCGAATTTGAGATTGAGCTGGATGCGCGAAAATCCCTGCATGGCCGCGAAAATATCGTCATCACCGGCGATAAAGCCCAAAAGCGCACTGCCGCAGAGATGCATGGCGGTATTCAGGCCCGCCGCCTGCACGGCAAAAGACCTGATCCAGTCAGGCTTGGGGAAGCGCGGTGTGCCCGCACGCTCCGGCAGCAGCAAAATCGCCCATTCAGCCGCCGGAAATGCGTGCGACAACGCCAGAAGATCCGCCGGATCCACCGCATCATCCGCGCCGGTGATGGAAATATATTTCAGATGCATGTCACGCCCCCCCGTGGAAACCCAGCCGCGATTATAGCGGTGCGGCTTCGGCTTTACCAGCTACGGGTCAGAATGAAGGTACCGGACTGATCAGGCGCGGCATCGGACAGGCCGATGCGATAGGCCGCTTCGATACTATAGCCGCCATCAAATCTGGCCTTGAGGACGGGGCCGGCAGCGTGTTCGTGGCCGCTATAGCCCGATTGTTCTTCAAGATTGCCAAAGTCGTGGAAGAGATCGAGGCCGAGGCGCAGATCGTCTGTCACGCCATAAGTCACCTGCGTGCGCCATTCGGCAATAACGCCGCCATCGCGGTCTTCGCCAATTTCGGATTCAAAAATCTGGTTTAAGCGCAGTTCCCACGCGTCATAGGGGACGCGCTGGTAAAAACGCAGCGACAGCACATCGGGTTTTTTATCGCCGTCGGCAAAAGTATAATTCAGGCGGATGCCGCCATCAAAACCATGGTCTTTGGCTTTGAGCAGATGAAAACGGTTTTGCAAGCTCAGCCCGTCGAATTCAAGGCTATCGCCTTTGCGCCGGTCCATACTGTAAACCAAGCGCGCGGCGTAAAGGTCTGAAAACGCGTGATCTATGTGTACGCGCGTACGTACGCGTTTGTCTTGTCCGGCGTCATCGTCATGGGAAGCGGCCAGCCGCCATTCGATGGCTGTCTTGCCTGCATCGACATTTGGCCCGCCCACGGCGGAGCCTGTATTGGCCGCCGCCGACGGCGCCACAAGAACCAGCGCCGCGGCAAAGCTGGCCGCAGCGGCGGGGTGGATTTTATAGGGCGATATTATTTTATGCAAAACGCTTCCCCTTTGTCTTGCGGCAAATTAGAGCAAAGCAAAAAAACGTCAAGCCGCATTATGCAGTCCGCCGCACGGGCTTCGTGCAGGTCTTTGCGTTTTCTGCTGTGGCCTTGCCGGAACCGGCGCGGCGCATAGAGAGCGCCCGTTTTTATTTCCGTCCTTCGCATGCCGCTGCGCGGATAGCTGCGGCATCTGCCGCGGGCGTCCCGTTCGTCAGAGCCGCATACGCGCAGGCTTGGCCTAATCATCCGTATGGCGCAGCGTCAAGCCGCAATGACGGCAACGGTAAAGGATGTGAATGCCGTCCTGGCCGATGCGGTCGAGGTCTTTGTGATGCCAAACCCCCTGCAGATCGCCCGCCGGCGGGGCGGGGGTTTGTGCCGTGCAGTTTTTTGACGGCGCGGCATGACGCCGCCGCTGGACTACAAGCCAGAGGAGCAAAAAAACAAAAACCAGCGCCACAAACAAACCGACCATAACGCAGCCTAACAAAAGAAAGGCGGCGGCGGCAATTCTGTTCGTACGCGGGGGCGCGGGGGGCAGGGATGTTTTTTTAAACCGGTGCATAATCCAGCGCCGGCACAAAAAGAAAGGGCGGCCCTTGTGGGGCCGCCCCTCTTTATCTTTTTCTTATGACAGAGCAGGTTTAACCCTGCATGTCATTAGAAGCGGATGTCGGTACCGATGGTGACTTGCGTGAAGTCGCCTTCGTTGCTTGCGTTACCGGAAGCGCTGTTAGCAGCTTCGCCGAACGCGATCGCGCCACGGAAGGTCATGCCGGGGCCGAAAGCATAGCCGCCGCCGATGGTTGCTTTGTAGCTGTCTTCCGACGTACCGCCAGAGATATCATCTTCGCGGTTCAGGTAGGAAGCACCAACGTGCCAGGGGCCGTTGTCCCAAGCAGCGCCGACAACCCAGGTTTTGGTGTCAACGCCTTGAACGCCGTAACGATCTTCTTCATCAAGATAGACCGCGCCGAAGGAGAACTGGTTCCAAGCGAGGTTGAAACCAACGTTCCAGCCTTCCGGCTCAGCGCCAGCAGCCGCAACGTTGTCAGAGGTGCTGTAGCCAGCGCCGATGCTGACGCCAACGCCTTCAAACTGGCCATCCCAGCGAGCAGCAACTTCCCACAGGTCTTCGAACGTGTTCGTCTGGGAGAGGTTCACTACGCCCGTAGCGAGTTCAGCGCGGGGAGCGTAAGAAACACCAGCCTGGAAGCCGTTGAATTTCGGCGTCAGGTAGGTGATGCGGTCGGTCGGGCTAACCGTCGTGTCGGTCGGGCCGTTGCCGAAATGCGCGTGTGCATAATCGAGCGAGGTGTTGGTCGTTACAGCCGAGCCACCATCGTAGGTGAAGCCCTGGATCGTGGAACGCAGACCGTCAACGTTGCTGTCAGCAGAAGGAGCAGCAACTTGGAGCAGGTAAGCAGCGCCATCTTCGTTACCGAAGTTAACGCGGCCCCAGCCGCCGGAGAAGTATGCGTAAGATTCGTTGTTCATCTGAGCGTTTTCGATTTCTTGCTCAACATGCACACCAACGGTCAGGCCGTTGTCCAGCGTGGTTTCGCCGGTGAAGTGGATTTCGGTGTTGCGACGGAAAGCGAAGCTGTCAAAGTTGCCAGTTTCATCTTCGTCAACGTATACGCCGTAGCCAGAGAAATGGCCGCCGAGGCCAAGCTTCAGTTCGGCTTGAGCGGGGGCTGCAAAGAAAGCAGCGCCTACGATAGCCGTACCTGCGAGAAGTACTTTTTTCATCGTGTTTTTCCTCCAAAGTGCCCCGAAGAATTTCGTGAGCGTTTTTGACTTGAGTGAGACAAGACCGTGAAAAGTCTTTTTCACCATTACAAAAAGGAATATCCGAGGCAGCGGCAGGCGGTCAACCTGAACAAAAGCCATCGGGGCACATACAGGCGGTTGTGTGGCATCCCTGCAACATCATCATATCTTGGCTTAGGTAAAATAAGATTGAATTTTATCAGTCTTTCTGCGGGTTTCGGGCGGTTTTTACCGGCCTGATGTAATTTTGTCATATTAAATGCATGCAGGCGCGACAAGGCTTTGCGCGCTGTGAATGTGCGGCCGCGGGCGACTCGAATCCGCCTTTGTCTTCGCCGCCGCCGCCAAAAACATCTGCCGCGCCGTATCTAAAGCATCTGTGACAACACAGGCGCAGCCCGATGCGCGGGGGGCGGCTGTTTTTGCGTCTTTGGCCAAAGCCCCCGTTCTATTGTATGGCGCGGGCGGTTCGTGGTATTTAATGTGCTCTATTATATACCCACATATGCCAACACACAGGACACTGCCCATGACGAAGACCGCCCGCCGCCCTCTGCACCGTTTCAGCCGCTTTGCTGCGGTGGGGTCTGTGCTGCTGCTCCTTTCCGGCTGCGGGGAGGGCATCAAGCGCGAAGCCAGCTATCCGACACGCCCCAAGGGCACGGACGCCATTGTCTATAGCGACCAGAAAGCCGATACCATCTGGGGCGAAGGCCGCACGTTGTCTGACCGTCTGTTTGGCACGGGCGAAAAAGAAGAAGGCGGCGGCGCAGGCATTGGCGTAAACAGTTTTCTGTGGCGCGCGTCACTGGACACCGTGGCCTTTATGCCGCTGGCATCCGCCGACCCCTTTGGCGGGGTGATTTTGACCGACTGGTACGAAAACCCCGATGTGCCGGGCGAGCGTTTCAAGCTGAACGTCTTTATCCTTGACCGCCAGCTGCGATCAGACGGCGTGCGCGTTGCCGTTTTCAAACAGAATAAACAATCAAACGGCAATTGGCGCGATGCCGCCGTGGGGCCTGAAATGGCGCTGGGCATTGAAAACGCCATTTTGTCGCGCGCGCGTGAACTGCGCGTTGCACAGATGGGCCGCATGAACTAAGCCGCCCCCGCGAAGCCAACCGCCGCCAAGCCTCAAGGATATATCCATGCAAGACAGATATAATATCAAGCAAGCGGAAAGCCGCTGGCAACAGGTCTGGCGCGACAAGCGCTGCTTTGCTGTGACCGAAGATGCCGACAAGCCGAAATTTTACGCGCTGGCGATGTTCCCCTATCCATCGGGGCGTTTGCATATGGGGCATGTGCGCAATTACACGCTGTCTGACGTCGTGGCGCGGTTTAAACGCGCGCAGGGGTTTAATGTTTTGAATCCGATGGGCTGGGACGCTTTTGGCCTGCCCGCCGAAAATGCCGCGATTGAAAACAAAACGCATCCCGCGAAATGGACGCAGCAGAACATTGCCGTCATGAAATCGCAGATGGATATGATGGGTCTGGCGATTGACTGGGACCGCGAAATTGCAACCTGCACGCCGGAATATTACAGGCACGAACAGAAATTCTTCCTCGATTTTCTGGCGGCGGGTCTAGCGTATCAAAAAGAAAGCTTCGTCAACTGGGACCCGATCGAAAACACGGTGCTGGCCAACGAACAGGTTGTCGACGGTTGCGGCTGGCGATCCGGCGCGCCCGTTGAACGGCGCAAGCTGAAACAGTGGTTTTTGAAAATCACCGATTTCGCCGATGATTTGCTGGCGGGGCTGGACACTTTGCCCGGCTGGCCGGAAAAAGTCCGTATCATGCAGGGCAACTGGATCGGCAAATCGCAGGGCCTGAATTTCCGCTTTGATATTGCCGAAAACGGCCTGAGCGCAGACGCCGGCGCGTCTGAAATCGAAGTTTTCACCACGCGGCCCGATACTTTGTTCGGTGCGTCTTTTGTCGCGCTGTCGCCTGACCACCCGATTGCGGCCGCGCTGGCCGAAAAACATCCGGCCACGGCGGAATTCATCGCCGAATGCCGCCGCCTTGGTACATCCGAAGCAGTTTTGGAGACGGCAGAGAAAATCGGTTTTGACACCGGGCTTGAAGTCATCCATCCCTTTGCGCCGGACAAGCGCCTGCGCGTCTTTATTGCCAATTTCGTTTTGATGGAATACGGCACAGGCGCCATTTTCGGCTGCCCTGCGCATGACCAGCGCGATTTTGAATTTGCGCGCAAATACGCCCTCGACATCATCCCCGTTGTTATTCCGGATGGTGAAGATCCGAAATCTTTTGCGGCAACCGATGGCCCCTATACCGGCCCCGGCAAGCTGTATAATTCTGATTTCCTGAACGGCCTTGGCTGGGAAGACGCCAAGCGCGAAGCCATCGCCCGCATGGAAAAACTCGGCAAGGGCCAGGGCACGACGCAATACCGCCTGCGCGACTGGGGCATCAGCCGCCAGCGGTATTGGGGCTGCCCCGTGCCGATCATCCATTGCCCCGCTTGCGGGATTGTACCGGTGCCGGAAAAAGACCTGCCCGTTACGTTGCCCGAAGACATCAGCTTTGATCTGCCCGGCAACCCGATTGCGCACCATCCGACATGGAAGAACACCACCTGCCCGTCTTGCGGCGCGGCGGCGGAGCGTGAAACGGATACGTTTGACACGTTCTTTGAAAGTTCGTGGTATCAGTTCCGTTATTGCGACCCGCAAAATACCACGCGCGGTTTTGACGCCGACAAAGTCAAATACTGGGCGCCGGTTGACCAGTATATCGGCGGTGTCGAACATGCCGTGATGCATTTGCTCTATGCGCGGTTTTTTACCCGTGCGCTGAAAAAATGCGGTTATCTGAATTTTGACGAACCGTTCACCGCGCTGTTCACACAGGGCATGGTTACGCACGAAACCTACAAAGACCAGAATGGCAAATGGCTTTATCCCGCCGATATCGAATTCAGCGGCAATGCTGTCTATAAAAAAGACGACAAATCACCCGTGACCGTCGGCCGCATCGAAAAAATGTCCAAATCCAAGAAAAACACGGTCGACCCCGTGGAAATTCTGGAGACCTATGGCGCCGATGCCGCCCGCTTGTTTATTCTGTCCGACAGCCCGCCGGAGCGCGATCTGGAATGGACCGAAAGCGGTATCGAAGGCGCGTGGAAATACGTGAACCGCCTGTGGCGTCTGGTTGTGCAATTGGGCGGCGATGTCAAAGGCAACGGTAAAGCTGACAGCGATACGATGCGCCGCAAGATCCACAAAACCATCCACGAAATGACGCAGGATCTTGACCGGTTCCATTTCAACAAATCCGTCGCCCGCCTGCGGGAGCTGTCAAACGCGCTTGAAGATTTCACCAATGCCGGTGGTGATGCCGCTGTGCGCCGCGAAGGTATTGAAACAGCCATCCGCCTGATGGCGCCGATGATGCCGCATCTGGCCGAAGAACTTTGGGCACATCTGAGTCATAAAACCCTTGTTGTCGATGAAAAATGGCCCGTGGCCGATGCCGCTCTGCTGGGCAGCGATACAGTGACCATTGCCATTCAGGTGAACGGCAAACTGCGCGCCACTGTGCAGCTGCCGCGCGATATCGACCAGAAAGACGCCGAAAAGCTGGCGCTCGAAGACCCTGCCGTTCAAAAAGCGCTGGAGGGGAAGGCGCCCAAAAAAGTCATCGTCGTGCCAAACAGGATCATCAATGTGGTCGGGTAACATCTTTTATACTGCCACCAAGTTTTTGCGCGTATCCGCCCGGGTTTTGCGCGTATCCGCGCTGGTGATATGCTGCACCCTGCCCGCCGCCTGCGGGTTCCAGCCGATGTATGCCGTGCCGGACAGCGCCGCGCATAAAAGCGTTGCCGCGCAATATGCCGATATTGAAATCCTCAATATCCCCGACCGTGACGGGCAGTATCTGCGCAATGCGCTAATCGACAGGATTTATGTCGCGGGCCGCCCCGCTTCGGCGCGCTATGCACTGGAAATTGCGCCGCTGCAAAAAACGGCAACAAATCAGGCCGTGCGCAAGGATGCGACCTATACCCGCTCTTTGATGGAAATTTCAACGCGTCTGCGCCTGCGCGACCGCGAAAGCGGCGAAGTCGTGCTGGACCGGGCGCAGCGCGCGCAGGGCAGCTATAACCTGCTCGACAACCAGTTTGCGACGATTTCTTCGCGCGACAGTTTGAATGACCGCCTGCTTGAAGAACTGGCCGATAGCATCCAGACCGCGCTGGCGCTGCATTTCCGCGCCGCGCTAACCGCCAGCGAGGCGGAATAAATGGTCAAGCTTGCCTTCAAAGCCATCGACGGCTTCGCCAAAAACCCGCCGCCGGATATGCTGGCGGTTCTGCTGTACGGCCCCGATGAAGGCCTGATCCGCGAGCGTCTTAATCTTTTGACCCGCCATGTTGTGCCCGATGCCAATGACCCCTTTGGCGTTGTTGAATTTTCCGCAGGCGATCTGGGCGATAATCCGGCGCGGCTGTTGGATGAGGCGCAATCTATTTCCATGCTAGGCGGCCGCCGCGTGGTGCGTCTGCGCGATGCAGACGACAAAGCTGCCAATGCCGTGAAATCAACACTGGAATCCCTGCGTCCCGGCGATAATCTGGTGCTGGTTTCGGCGGGTGAATTGCCGCCGCGCTCTGCCCTGCGCCAAATGTTCGAAGCGTCGTCGCATGCGGCGGCGCTGCCCTGCTATGTCGAAGACGAACGCGATATCGCGCGCGTGCTGAAAGACGGGCTGCGCGATGCCGGATACAACATGCCGTCAGATGCGCTGGTTTATATGTCTGCAAACGTTGTTGGCGACCGCGGCGTGGCAAGGTCTGAAATCGAAAAGCTTATCACCTATATGGGGGCAAACCGCAATGTCACCATCGATGATGTGATCGCCTGCGTCGGCTCCAGCGCGGCGCTGTCACTGGACGATCTTTCCAAACACGTTGCCAGCGGACTTTATGCCGAGGCGGACCGTATTCTCTCCTTTGTACTGTCCGAAGGCGTGCCCGCCGTGACCGTGCTGCGCACGCTGCAAAATTATTTTACCCGCCTGTCGGTCACCCGCGCGCGCTGTGACCGCGGTGAAAATATCGAAGTCGCCATGAAAAAACTGCGCCCCGAAGTTTTCTGGAAGCACAAAGCCGCTTTCCAGTCGCAAGTCACCGGCTGGGGGGCGGAGCAATTACAGCAGGCACTGACGCTGTTGATGTCGGTCGAAGCAAAGTGCAAACAAACTGGATCTGACCCGAATATCCTCTGCGGCCGTGCGATTCTGTCGCTGACACAAACCGCCGCCCGCGCCCTGCGCCGCCGTGCTTGAACGCCCGATGTTTACGTAGGCAGCTTCGGCGCACGTTTATGGATGTTGGGAGAGGCTGGGACACTGACGTCATGCTGCAAAGAAGTATCGCATGTGGCTTCTTGCGCACCGCATTGCTCTCTCAGCACACGCATATGCTTCTCGATCTCAGGGTCATTCGTACGGATATGCAGCCGCTCGCCTTTCCAGACACCGCCGCGCTCTTCGAGACCGTCGATCATCGCCACAAGCTTCCCTTCATAGCCGCCGCGTTTCTTTTCTTCTTGCCGTATCCCGACAAGGTCGATCTCCAGTACGCGCCAGCCCCGCGGGGCCGTAAGATCCGTCATCGTCGCATGTTTCTCGAGTAAGGCGTCAAGAGCCCTCTCGGCGTATCTCGGGTTTTCGACTGCCGGCGGAGGGCTATCGGCATTATTGAGATTGTGCAGCGTTTGCGCGGCGCGCTCGGCAAGTGAAGTCTCCGCCTGTGCAGCAGAGCCAAAGGGAATCAGAACAGACATAGAGACCTCCTTTTAAAACAGGCAAGCGTTGCGCGCTTTTCGCCCCCATTATAAGCGAAGATCCCTTTCATATATGTTAACGCTGGAGAATCGTTTCAAAGCCTGCCCTTGGGCAGCTGTTTCTTTTGCAAAAGGGCTGTAACGTCCTTTACCGCCTTGTGAATTTCACGTTTTGTCTCTGCAGCTTCCTGTGGCGGCAAGCGGTTATCGGCGACGGCTTTTTCAAAGGCCGTCATAAGACGCACAGCTTCTTTGACATCGGCTGCGACAGGCGCGAGGATTTTGGCGGCCAGTGCTGCATCATCCAGATCTGCCATATAGTCGGGCGCGTCCTGCCCAACGCCGGCGCGCAAAATGCGGCGCAAGTTTGCCAGCTCGAAGCGCGCGTCTTCCGGCGGCTTCTTTTTCGGCTCGAAATCGGGGTGGGTGTAAAGCGCATGATACTTGCGCAGGGCGCGCCGGTCATAGCCGTCCAGATCGGTGAGTTCTTCCAGAAAGCGCGCGCGGATAATTTCGATATCCTGCTTCTCCATGTCTTTATGCTTTTTGCGGAAATGCGTATCGATACGCGCGCGATCTTCGTCCGTAAGGGATAGTTTCGGCGCATCGCCTTTGATCGTCATCAGCATTTCGCCCAGCTCGGCGAGGTCGCGGTTCATCCGCTCGACACGGCTGGCGATATAATGCGTGAAGGCAAAGGCATCCGCTTCTTTGATACGCGTGACAAGGATTTTGGTCGCAGGATCAATATATTCACCGCGCAGGGACTTTGCACCGTCCAGCCCGAGCACCTCTGCCTGCCACAAATGGCGCAGTTCATGCACCAGTGTCGCCGCCGTTTCACCGGCAGGACGGTTTGGTTTGAGGGCGATGCGTGTTTTGCCGGGCGTACTACTGCGCGTAAAAACGCCGGATGTTTTTTTGCCGATCAGTCCGCGATCAAAACCAATCGAGACGCCTTTTGCGGCAGCAAGATCCAGCAGCGCAGCGGCTTCGGGGATGTCTTTCAGCACATCCAGAACAGCGGCCATTTGCGCGGTCTTGCGCGCAGGGGGCGTGAGGGCCCATGCCAAACGCTGCCAAAGTGCTTTGATTTTTTCCATGCGCAAAGTTTAGCGCAGAGACCGCACGAGTCAATCTTGCGGCGCAGCAGAGGCGAGCCGTCGGCATTTCGGGGGCGGTTAGTATTTCTGCGGCGCGCGCGACAGACGGGCGATATAGTCATCCAGTTGATCGAGGTTTTTATATTCAATCATCAGCTTGCCAGATGCGCCTTCGCCGTCGATGACAACTTTGGTGCCGAGCAGGGTGGACATTTTCTGCTCCAGCGCCAAAATGTCGACGTCTTTTTGCGCAAAGCCCTTGGCTTTGAATCCGGCGGGTTTTTTCTTGTCGCCGGCCTCCAGCTGCTGCACCATTTTTTCGGTCTGGCGTACACTCAGGCCACGTTTGATGATGGCCGCTGCCATCTGTTCAGCCTCTTTCAGGCCGACAAGATTACGGGCATGGCCTGCGCTGAGCGCGCCGGTCTGCACCATTTTGCGCACCGGCGCGGGCAGTTTCAAAAGGCGCATGGTATTGGCAACGTGGCTGCGGCTTTTGCCCAGCTGCTGCGACAGCATGTCTTGCGTATGGCCGAATTCCTGCATCAAACGCTCGTAGCCTTCGGCTTCTTCGATCGCCGACAGATCTTCGCGCTGAAGGTTTTCGATCAGCGCAATTTCCATCGCCTGTTTGTCATCGAGGTCACGGATGACCACGGGCACATCATGCACGCGCGCTTTTTGCGCGGCGCGCCAGCGGCGCTCACCGGCGATAATTTCATACATCATGCCCTCAACAGGGCGCACCAGCAGCGGCTGCAAAACGCCATGCGCGGCAATCGAATCTGCCAGTTGTGCCAGTGCCGCTTCGTCAAAATGCGTGCGCGGCTGGTATTTGCCGGGCTTCAGACGGTCAACCGGCAGGCGGCGCGGCGGCGCGGCGGGGACGTTCGCTTCGGCGGGTTTCAGCATTTCTTCGGCGCGGCGCACGGGGGCGGCGGCCGACTGGACGGGCGCCGACTGGACAGGGGCAGCTGTTTTGGCGGCAGGCGCCGCAGCGGCCGTTTCTTTTTTCTGAAACGCGGCTTCTTCTTTTTTCACATCGCGGAACAGCGCATCAAGGCCGCGGCCAAGGCCGCGTTTTTTCGGGTCGGTGTTCATGCGGAGACTCCTTCGGCTGTGGCCATTGCCTTGAGCGCGGCATCGCGGGCGGCTTTCTCGCGTTTCAGCATTTCGCGGGCAAGATGGATATAGGCCTGCGAGCCGGTGCAGGCCATGTCGTAGACAATCGCGGGCAAGCCGAAGGAGGGCGCTTCGGAAATGCGCACGTTGCGCGGAATGACGGTGTCGTAAACCTTATCGCCAAAAAATTCGCGCACGTTGTCGGCGACCTGATTTGACAGATTGTTGCGTTTGTCATACATCGTCAGAACGATGCCGAGCAGCTCCAGACGGTCATTAAAGGCATCCCGCACCCGCTCGATGGTGTTTACAAGGTGGCTGAGACCTTCGAGCGCGTAAAATTCGCATTGCAAGGGCACCAGCACGCCGTCAGAGGCCGCCAGAGCGTTCAGCGTCAGCAGGTTGAGCGCAGGGGGGCAATCAAAGATAACGTAGTCGTAGCGGCGCGTAGCGGCCCGCAGACCGTCACGGAGGCGGAATTCACGGTTATCTGCATCGATCAGTTCAATCTCCGCGCCCGAGAGATGCATCGAGGACGGAATGCAGTAAAGCCCCGGCACTTTGGTCGGTGCGGCGGCGTCATCGGCGGTCGCTTCGCCGAACAACAGCTCGTAGGAACCGCAGTCGCGGTCGGCGCGATCAATACCAAGGCCGGTCGAGGCATTGCCCTGCGGGTCCAGATCCACCAGCAAAACCTGCTTGCCAACCGCGGCCAGAGCCGTCGCAAGGTTCACGGCTGTTGTCGTTTTGCCGACACCGCCTTTTTGATTGGAGATGCTAATATAACGGGGGCCGGACAGGCGGGCGGAGGGGGATGTGCCGTCCGCGGTCGTCTCTGCTGCCGGAAAATATGTGTCTGAGGGCTGGGTCATGCACTGTAAATAGCGCGAATCCCGCCGTGCGATCAAGGCAAATTATGTTTCGCGGGTTTGCGCTGTTTCACGTGAAACAACGGCAGAAAGACACTTATTTTTTAACTAAGTTACTGATTTTAATCACTTTACTTGCCAGATCGGTCATGCTGGGGTACAGCTCGACGTCGAAAGACCACTGTTTTTCGGCCTTTTCCAGCTCGTCCTGATATTGCATGCCCTTCATAAACAGGCCGTAGGCAGCATGGTCAGGCGTGGAAAGCCTGTGCATATAAGACAGCAGGTCTTTGAGCGGCGCGAGGGCGCGGGCGGTAAAAACGTCAATTTTGGGCAATGTGATGTCTTCGACGCGCGTGTCATGGACCTTGGCGGCGGCTTTTGTTTCACGTGAAACCTCGCGCAGAAAGGTCGCCTTGCGGACGTCGGATTCAATCAAATGAACCTCGGCCACCCCCAATAGAGACAAGACAAGGCCGGGAAATCCGGCGCCGGAGCCCATATCCACCAGCCGCACATTCACATCCGGTATAAAGCGGAGAAGCTGGGCAGAATCAAAAAAATGCCGCTCTGCCACGGCATCCAGCGTGGTGGGGCCTACCAGATTGATCGCCTTTTGCCATTTCATCAGCAGGGTCTGGTAAACGCCCAGCGCTTCGAGTGTTTCACGTGAAACAGTGAATCCATAGCGCTGGAAAACTTTATCGAGGGTTTCTTCAGGCAACGTCACGCTCCTCGCTACGGTCACGGCGTTTCACATGGCGCAGCAGGGCCACAAGCGCCGCGGGCGTTACCCCGGGAATACGCGCCGCCGCGCCCAGCGTATCCGGTGCATGCTGGCGCAGTTTCAGCTGCATTTCATTCGACAGACTGCCAACGCGGCCATAATCAAGATCTTTGGGCAGCTTGAGGTTTTCGTCGCGGCGGAAAGCCTGAATATCTGCTTCCTGCCGCTGGATATAACCCGCATAGCGCGCATCAATTTCAATCTGCTCGGCGATGTCTGCCTCGATCTGCGCCAGCTGCGGCCAGATTTCTGTCAGTGCGGCAAATGAAATATCCGGATAACGCATCAGATCGTGGGCGGAGCGTTTCACGCCGTCCTGATTGATTTTAAAGCCGCGGCGTTCCAGCTCCACGGGCAGGGCTTGCAGGCTGTGTACTTGCGCGCGCGCCGCTTCCAGCTTTTCTTGCTTGATTGCAAAAGCCGCCGCGCGGTCATTTCCAACGCAGCCAATCGACAGGCCGAGCGGTGTCAGCCGCTGGTCGGCATTGTCGGCACGCAGCAGCAGGCGGTATTCGGCGCGGCTGGTGAACATGCGGTAGGGCTCTGTCACCCCCTGCGTCACAAGGTCATCGATCATCACACCGATATAACCGTCCGCGCGGTCAAGCGTGAATTCTTCGGCGCGGCCTGCCGCCACCAGCGCGGCATTGATGCCAGCCATAAGCCCCTGTGCGCCGGCTTCTTCGTAACCTGTGGTGCCATTGATTTGACCCGCCATAAACAGGCCTGCGACAGATTGAACCTCCAGCGTGCGTTTCAGCGCGCGCGGGTCGATATAGTCGTATTCGATGGCATAGCCCGGCTCGATAATCGTCACATTCTCCAGCCCCGGAATAGTGCGGATCATCGCGTCCTGCACTTCGGCGGGCAGGGATGTCGAAATACCGTTCGGATAGACGGTATGATCGTCCAGCCCCTCGGGCTCCAGAAAAATCTGATGACGTTCTTTGTCGGCAAAACGCACGACTTTATCTTCTATCGACGGGCAATAGCGCGGCCCCGAAGATTTGATCTGCCCCGAATACATCGGCGCGACATGCAGGTTGTCTTTGATGACCGCATGCGTTTTATCGTTGGTATAGGTGATATAACAGCTGATCTGCGGCACCGTAACTTCTTTTGTCATAAAAGAAAAAGGCTGCGGCGGCGTATCGCCCGGCTGTTCTTCGCAGACCGCCCAATTGATGGTGCGGCCATCCAGCCGCGCAGGCGTACCTGTTTTCAGGCGGCCGAGCGGCAGGTTCAGTTTTTCAAGCGCAAGCGCAAGCCCGACAGACGGCTTCTCGCCGATGCGTCCGGCTTCGTGCTGGCTCGTGCCGCGGTGAATGACGCCGCGCAAAAACGTCCCCGTTGTCACAACCAGTGCCGCACACCCGTATACCGTACCCGCAGACGAAACAACGCCGCTGATATTACCTTCGGCATCGCGCAAAATATCTTCGGCGCCTTCGCCGATGATTGTCAGATTTGGGTAATCCTGCAGCAACGCCAGCATATTCTCGCGGTATAATTTGCGGTCAGCCTGCGCGCGCGGGCCGCGCACGGCCGGGCCTTTGCTCGCGTTCAGCATACGGAACTGGATGCCCGCCTTGTCGATGATGCGGCCCATCACGCCATCCAGCGCGTCGATTTCGCGCACCAGATGCCCTTTGCCAAGCCCGCCAATGGCCGGATTGCACGACATCGCGCCAATGGTATCGATTCGATGGGTCAGCAGCAGGGTCTTTGCGCCCATACGTGCCGATGCTGCAGCTGCTTCGCAGCCCGCATGCCCGCCACCAATCACAATAACATCAAATTTCGTTGACATATCAATCACTTGATAGGGTTAATACAATCTTTCACAAATCGGCAAGATTGTAAGCCAAACGATTGTTCATAAACAGCCGCAAGATGCGCTATACTGGGCTTAAGAATAAAGGTTGGCCTTTTAGGGAAAATAAGTAGCGGAAATCCGCGCAAAGGACAAGAGCCTTATATCATGGCAGAGATACAGGAAAAAGAGCCGCAAACAACAACGCCGCTGGCCGCGCTCACCGGCAAGCTCGGCAGCAGCTTTGCCGCCGCCAGCGACGTCACGCGCCTGCACCGCGAAATCGTCGGCAGCCAGCCCGAAATCAACCGTGACCGGACCGGCGCCGCCCTTGATGCGTTTTATGCCGCCGCCGAAAAACTGAAATCACGCGAAGCCGAATTCACGGCGCGCAGCCGCACCGCACCGGAAGCAAACGAGGGCGCGCCCGACCTCAAAATCAACCTGCGCAGCGCCGAACATTTCGCCGCCCTGCGCGAATTCAAAGGCGCCGGCGCCGACATCGTCGCCCTCAGCCCCGCCCTCGGCCCCGAACTGGTCAAAGCCGTCGAAAAAACCATCACCCCGCAAGCGCCTGCACCAAAACGCGTGATGTAACTTACTTCGGATCGTCTGAATGTCAGACCTGGCTGAAATTCTCTATTTTCAGCAGAAGGCTTCTGCGCGTCTCCTCATCACAAAACGCTTCTTCAATCGCATTGCGGGAGATTTGCAGCAGCTCGGCTTCGGTAAAGCCGAAGTGGTCGTGGGCGATCTGGTATTCGCGGCCGATGGACGTGCCGAAGAAAGTCGGGTCGTCGCTGCCGAGAGTGACTTTTAATCCCGCATCGAAAAATTTGCGCAGCGGATGTGATGCGTAATCCGGATAGACTTTCAGACACAGGTTGCTCGAGACGCAAACTTCCGGCACGGCATTGATTTCCAGTTGCTCCTGCATCAGCGCGGCGTCTTCAATCGCGCGCACCATATGGCCAAAACGCCGCACACCCAGCAGTTCGCGCGCGGCGCGGATGCTGTCCGGCCCTGCGGCCTCCCCCGCATGTGCGTTGCGGTATGGCAGGGCGGCGATATCATATGCGGGTTTAAAATCGGCAACTGTGCCGGCATTTTCGTCGCCCGCCATACCGAATGCCGTGACCAGCGGGTGCGGGTTGTCGCGGGTCAGTTCGGCCACGTGTATCGCCGCAGCTGCACCGTAATGGCGCACGCAGGTCGCGATAAAACGCGCTTCGATGCCTGTTTCGGCTTTGGCGCGTTCGTATCCGGCGGTGATCGCCGCCATCATATCGGGATAGGTCAGCCCTGCCATCGCACCGTGTTCGGCGGAGATAATCGGCTCGGCGTAAATGCAGCCCTCGGCGGCGCTGCGCACAAGATAGTCATATGTGACAGCTTCAAAATCTTCCGCGCCGCGCATCACCGATGTCGCCTTGTCGTAGGCCTCGACGAAGCCTTTGAGCGCACCCGCTGCCGTACCATCGTCCGGCCAATGGAAATTTTCGCCGCCGGCATCGAAAAGGCCTTCGGGTATATCGATGCCGTTTTTTTCGGCCAGCTTACGCACCATCGCCGGTGTGATCGACCCTTCGAGGTGAATGTGCAAATCAACTTTGGGCAGCTTCGAGAGATCCGCCATCGCCGTCAGACCGCCTCAAGAATGGTCGCAATACCCTGACCGCCGCCAATGCACATGGTGGCGAGGGCAAGTTTCTTGCCTTCGCGCTGCAAAAGGCTGGCGGCCTTTCCGGTGATACGCCCGCCCGATGCGCCAAGCGGATGGCCGAGCGCAATCGCCCCGCCATCCAGGTTGACCTTGGCTTCGTCTGCGCCCAGTTCCTGCAAAACGGCCAGCGCCTGTGCGGCAAAAGCTTCGTTCAGCTCGATGATATCGATATCGCTGATCGTCAGGCCTGCGCGCGCCAGTGCCTTGCGCGAAGCATCGACAGGGCCGATGCCCATGATCTCCGGCGCGCAGCCCGAAACCGCGGTGCTGCGCACACGCGCCATGATCTGAAGACCGTTCGCCTTGGCAAATTCTTCGGTGGTCACCAGCGTGGCGACCGCACCGTCAGTCAGCGGCGACGCCGTGCCGGCGGTGACGCTGCCCTCGGCATCAAAAGCGGGCTTCAGTCCGGCAAGGCCTTCTGCGGTTGTTTCGCCGCGGATGCAGCCGTCTTCGCTGACCACCGCCCCCTCCGGCGTTGTCACGGCGGTTATTTCCGCTGAAAGCTTGCCAGCGCCGCGTGCGGCGGCGGCTTTTTGCTGCGAAGACAGGGCGAATTCTTCCTGACGCTGACGGCTGATCACATATTTACGCGCCAGATTTTCTGCCGTCTCCCCCATGCCGATATAGGCCTGCGGAAAGGTTTCGGCCAGCGCGGGGTTGGGCAGCGGGTTATAGCCGCCCATGGGAACGCGCGACATGCTTTCGACACCGCCGCAAATAAATGCATGGCCCGCGCCCATCTGGATCGCGCCTGCCGCCATGTGAATGGCCTGCATGGACGATCCGCAGAAACGGTTGACGGTGACGCCCGCCACGGACAACGGCAGCTCCGCAATATTCGCCACGATGCGCGCAACGTTAAAACCCTGTTCGCCTTCGGGGAAGGCACAGCCGAGGATCAGATCTTCAATCTCTCGCGTATTAACGCCGGTTTTTTGCACCAGCGCCCGCACCGCCAGTGCGGCAAGATCATCCGGACGCATACCTGCAAGGTCGCCCTTGCCGGCGAAATGAAAAGGCGTGCGGACGTATCCGGCAATAACCACGTTGTGCTGCATAAAAACCCCGTTAAATCAGATACATTGAATAAACAATATGATGGACAAAGCCGCCAATATCAAGAATGATTGCCGCAAGAAAGCCTTACGGGGGAAATAACCATGTCCAGCCATCCGCTCGTTGACTACGACAATATCGTGCCGCATTTGCTCTACAAAGTAAGCTTTGCCTTTGAGCACCGCATCAGTGGTGCGGTCGCTGAAAAAATCGGGGCGGCGCTGGAAGAACTGGGTCTTTCCGTATTCTTACGCAACGAAGAGGCCACCGACGGTGACCGCTGGACGGTCAGCCTGACAACCTACGGTGCGCCCGATCTGGACATGATCCGCGCCCAGATACAAACCGCCGCCGCAGACGGCGGCTTCGCTGATTTAACAGACGGCATGACGCTGCAGGCCGAAAAACTGCCCGAAAAAGACTGGCTTCGTCACGTACACGACAATTTCCCGCCCGTCACGGCCGGACGTTTCTTTATCTACGGCTCCCACTACGAAGGCGAAAAGCCGGATAATCTGGTGCCCCTCTGCATCGATGCCGCCACCGCCTTTGGCAGCGGCGAGCACGAAACCACCAAAGGCTGCCTCATGGCCTTTGACCGGCTGGCTGAAAAGCACCATTTTAAAAATGGCCTCGACATGGGCTGCGGCTCCGGCATTCTGGCGATCGGCATGGTCAAAATCTGGCCCGGTATCCGCGCAACCGCCATCGATATCGACCCTGAATCGATTATCGTGACCGAACGCCATGCCGCCATGAACGGCGCGGCAGAAATGATTTCCATGCAGGCAGGTGACGGCTACGCCGCACCGCTGGCCAGACAAAACGCACCCTATGACCTGATCGGCGCCAATATTCTGGCGGGGCCTTTGATTGATATGGCAGGCGATCTGAACGATGTTTTGTTGCCCGGCGGCTTCTGCGTTCTTTCGGGTCTGCTGGCGCGTCAGGAACAGGATGTGACCGCTGCCCATACCGCCCTCGGCCTTGTTCTGGTCGATAAAATCGAAATAGGCGACTGGCGGGCGCTGGTTCTGCAAAAACCGGCGGCTTAACGGCGCGGGACCTGCACATATTTTGTTTTTTAACCGAAAAGCCTTATACTTATAAAAGTATTTGAATAAGGATTTTGCCGCTATGAACCATCGCCTTATACGTCTTGCCGCTATATCCGCACTTGCGATGCTGTCGGCCACCGCGCCGCTCAACAGCGCACAGGCACAGGATTCTGTTTTTGAAATCGGCAGCCGCACAGAGACAGTGCCAGACGTATCAGAGTACGATAGTGTCGGAAGGGGCCTGCTGTTAAGCGAGAGAACTCAGGAAGAAATCGTCGAAAAAGAAGCAGAAGAAAACACAGGAAAACAGGTGGCGCTTACTTATGAAGCTGTTCTGAGGCTTTATAAAGAGGGAAAATATGAACGCGCCCTACCCCATCTTGAGCTACTATCAAATGGCGGACACACAGCTGCAAAAGAGATCCTCGGGATCATGTATAATCTTGGTCAAGGTGTTGAGAAAGATCCTCAAAAAGCCTACACGCTTCTTTCAGAATCTGCTGAGAGAGGCCGTCCCTTGTCTCAGCACCACATGGGTGTGATGAGCTTTACGGGAAGCGGCACACACAAAGACCCGATCAAAGCACTCATGTGGTTGCAGCTCTCACTAATCAACTATCCCGAGGGAGAAGAAAAAAATGCCGCTCGGCGCGACCGCGATTCCGTCTTCAGCCGTCTTAACCGCCGCGACCGTGAAAACGCCATGCAGCTGACGCGCGAGTGGCTGACCAAAAGAGGCGAAGCCCACCTGCTTGATATGATCAAATAGGCGGGCTCCGGCTTACTTTGCAAAGATTATTTTCGGCGGACGATGAGTGTCCTGCCTGCCTTGATCAGGCAAATTTTGTTTTGAATCCTTGAACAACCTGATCTTTGGCCAGTTTCACGCGGTCATAAACGTAGCCCGCTGTCTGGATACCCATGTTCGGGTTTTCGCCAATCGCTGCGTAAAGACCGCCAGCAACACCCTGAAAAGCAGATTTAAGCTTGGATTGCTGAAACGTGTTATCGTTCGCCATGGCGTAACCCCTGAATGCTAAATTGTTAACGATGTGTTAACGATAAGGCGATTCCAGCGATATGTCAAAGCCTATCAGTAAATTTCTTGGTTTTCAGACAGATATTCTATATCGCGCTGGATATGGCGCAGGTGCGTCCGGTTAAACGGGTCACAGCCCCGCCGCATCTGCGGCGCACGAAAGCGCATACCGGTCAGATAATTCCCCCCCTGCGGCAACACGCCCAGCAGGCAAAGCTGCCGATGATCCAGCATCCGCTGGCCAATGCTGCCGCGCGACTGTGGTGGCGTAAGCAGGGCCATATCTATCATTTCCAGCGCCAGATGGTCGCTGGCATCCACACCCTCCGCCACCTGAAACCATTGCAGGAAGGCGGCGCGCAGTGCAGTGCCGTCAAATTGATGCCGCGGATGTGCACTGGCCGTGCGGGAAAAAGCCGCCGCAATATCCGCATCCGGCCCTGCCAATAGATGCCGCCAGAAAAAACACGGGCCGGCGCCGCGCAGCTCCCACGCGACCATATGGGTGATCGCTGTTACATCTGCCTCGAAGGCGCGGCAGTAACGCAGGAAATCTTCCGGCTTCAGCCCCGTATCCGGTGCCAGCGCGCGTCCCTGCTGCCAGGCACGGCGCAAACCGCCGGTAAAACTTGTCAAATACTGGCTGACACCCTTTTGCGAATTCTGCAGCGCCTCTGGCTGGTAACCAAGATCAAGCCGTTTCTGCAGCGGGTAGTAAAAGCTGGTTTGCGGCTCCAGCAGCGGATCAAGGCCGATAGAAATATCCCGCAGCAAAGCCGCCCGCAGCAAAGCACGCCCCGCGGGGCTTTTTTCCATGACGCCCGCCAGTGTGCGCAGCGCCGTGAAAAAATGCCAGGCGGCTGGGCTGTCATAGCGCTCCTGCGCTGACATTTCGATCGCAGCCGACAACGGAAAGGTTATTCTCGCCGTGCCTGCTGCTGTATCCATGGGATTTATGCCTGTTGGTCTGCCGCGCCGGTGCGGCGTGATGTATGCGCGAAGCGGGCAAAGTCGACAACTTCGGCAGACAGTTTCACAGACTCCCGTATCATCTGCTGTTCTTTCTCCTGAAAGCTGCGTTCGAATTTAATGAACCACAGGAAATTCGCATTAGACCGGTCTTCGACTGTCGCATAGCAAGTATCCAGCGGTGTGCGCGTGGCTTTCATCGACAGATAGTTTTTACCGTGCGGCATTTCACCCAGACGCTTGAACAGTTCCATCGATACGCGGCTGCGTTCTTTTTGCGACTTCATGTAGCCAGCTTCGTCCAGCAGCATCTGGTGAATGATGCGTTTGTCGTGGATCTTGGTGCGGCTGTCTTCAAAGAATTTATCGTAGGCGGCGCGCGCGGCTTCGCCATTGTTCAGGCTGCGGAAATCTGTCTGCGCCTTGATTTCGAATGTGCGGCTGACATCGGACATTGGCGATCCGACCAGATAATCCCATGCTTCGCTGATACCGCCCAGCTTCAGCTCCCAGCCGATCTTGATGGAAACCATCAAAACATCCGCCTGCTGTGCACGGTTTACAAGGATGGCCTCATCCGGTTCAAAATCCATCGGGTTGACCAACGCGCCATGGAAATGCTGCCAGTTGCGGCGCAGTTCACGCGCCAGAAGGTTCAGCAAGTCGCCCTTGGGACGAAACGGGTTCAGCGTGATCGTCGCGGCGCGATCTTTGGTCGGCGGATAAAATTGCGATGCAGGCATTTGCGCATCATAAACAATGTGCAGCGTCTCGGCTTGCGGGCCTGTCAGCAGGGTTTCTGCTGTACGGCTTTGCATCAGGACGGCTTTGAGGTCTTCGATTGCGACGATATCGGCGCCAGCGGCGGCAACTTCGCAAACGCTGCGCTGATCCAAACGCCAGTCAAGGCTGGCACGGTGCGAAAGATGTTTTTCTTTGCCCTGGCGCAATCTGCCCGTCGTGTCGCGGAAACGCCGCTTGTCAGGCTTGGGCAATGAGAATTCGCCGTCTTTGTCTACTTCGTTTGCCATCTACACACCTTTTTCCCTTGCCTGCGTCTGAAGTCAAAGTCTTGCGGTCGTGTTGGCCTTGCTGGCCGTTGATACCGACGGAGCCGCTCCGGGCTCTCATACTGATAGTCTGGTATCTGTCTTGATCCGGTTCCTTGTTGTTCAAAAGCAGGCCGCTTTTTCCCCTTAGCATCTTCATCATGCGGTAAGGCTGGTTAACATCCGGTTTTTGACGGCGAAAAAGCAGTAAAATATTATAGTTATGTAATTAAATAGGCATTTTTTGCCATGCTGCACTGAACAACAGTTCAAATAACCACGCGTCAAATATCCCGCTGGCCCAGAAAGCGGGGGGGTGATTCGATTCGTCCCAGACGCGAAAGCAGCCGTAACTGCCCGCAAAGTAACGACTTTTGCATCCATCGCAACCGCGGCAGCTTTTCAGGTACGCTGCGATAAGCCTGATCCGCGAAATATCCGGCCATGCTGCCCGCCATTGCCGCCACGGCTTCTATGTCGGATGTCGCAAAACGCGTGCCAGCCGCCGCGTCATAGATAGGCAAAAAATCTTCCGCCGCGCCAAACCCGGTGGATTCAAGATGCGTAAAGAGCATGACCAGATCAAAAACGCGCGGACCCAAACAGGCATTGGGCCAGTCCACAAGCCAGCTGCGGTCTTTGCCGAATATAATATTATCGGTGCGTAAATCTCCGTGGATCATCGACGGCGTATCGTCGCGCGCCGCGGTCTCTGCCTGCAGCGCGATCAGTGCGGCAATGTTCTGTGCCAGCCAGACCTGCGCCGCCGCCGGGTCTTCAAATAGATTTAAAAATTTTGTGCTAATGCCCGCTTCGGATTCAATGCGGCGCCATTTCTTTTCGTCTTTTAAAAACGCGCCGATATAGTTGTGTGATTGTGCTACCGGCAAAATATTATCGGGCGGCACGGCCGCGTGTACCTGCGCCACAAGCGCCATCACATCGGAAACGCGCTGCGTAAAATGTACCTTCTCGTCCTGTTGGATAAACGACCAAAGACCCAGCGTCCAGCCGTCTTCGTTGTTATCGCTGACCCAGCTATAAAGCCGCGGCGAAGTTTCTTTTAAAACGGGCACGTATTCATAGGCGCGGATTTCTTGCCGGATGTGCAGCGTGCCGTGTGACATTTCATCAGGATGGCTGCCCTTGGCAAAGACTTTAAGGCCGCTGTCAAACGTCAAAACGTATCCGGCCGAAGAAGACAGGCTGCCATAGACAACATCGCCCGAAACGATTTCGCCCGACAGGCGGCTTTCGATTTTCTGGCGCATGTCCGGCGGCAGCAGATCAAAACTTGGTTTGGATTCCCGCGCGGCAGGCGGATCAAAAAAACACAGCGGCGCAGGCGTCATCTCACGCCGCATAATCCTGAAGGATGGGCATGCCTTCGATTTTCAGTTCTTCGTCTGAAAGGCTGACAAGGCCGTCTTTCTTGACGTTAACGCGCGCCTTGAACAAAGAATCTTTGAAAACCATAAAGGCTTCGAGAACAAAAGTGCCGTCTTCTTCCTGCTCCAGCAGCGTGATCGGCTCCAGCATCTGCTGCATGACTTTGCGGCCTTGCAGCGGCGGTTCAATCTGCCAGCGAATATCGTCGATGGTCTCGATAATCAAAAAACGCCCGTGACGGCCACGCACATAACCGAAAAAGAATTTGACGTAGGCAACAACACTGCGGGCATCAAGCTGTATCGGCGCTTTTTCGTTCGTGCTGTAAATCGCTTCGTTTGTCCAGTTGATGACATTCACATCGCCCGGTTTATAGATGGCGTATTTACGCGCCGCCGGCACAGCAGACAGATCTGTCAGCTCCAGAAATTCATAGTCGCGGTAAAACGGCAAACGCTGGCTGCGGATGGTTGTGGTTTCCATGCTAAACGGCACCGGCTCCAGCGCCGGATTGATTTCAGAGAGAATGCGCGCTGTGCGCTCTACATCCATTTTTTGCCAGTCTTCGCTCATCAACCCTTGCCTTGATCCAAGATGTTTTTCAGCACTGTCTTTATCCTATCGGCATTCTGCCGCGAAGAAAAGCCGGAACGGTTGATCAACTTTAATACCTACATGAATATGGTTTGTGGACAGAGCCTGTATAAGTCTGCGGATGATCTGCCGTGAAAGCTGCACGCCCCCGCCATCGTGGATAAACCAGCACATTATGAGTCCGCTCATCCCCACAAGGACTCCGGAATAGCAAAGCGGGGATAAGTCTATTTCACGGAATCATTTTTTATCCCCGTTATCAACAGCCCAAAATAGCCTTGATTTAAAAACCTAAATTTAATTTGTCCCGTATTTTATAAACAGCCTATGCCCCAAAAATGCGGCGCAGCTGTGAGTAAAACGATTAAAACAGCTTTATCCCCACAATCCGCAGGCCTACTGCTTCTACAACCTTCTTATATATCTTTTCTTTATATTGGATGTCCTTCCCGCATGGCTTATAAAGAAGCATGCAAACGATGGTATCTATGAATAATCTATCTTTCGAAAAACCCATGCTTCAGGCTTTGTGCGGGCAGGTCACGCCGCATACACCGATCTGGCTGATGCGTCAGGCAGGCCGTTATCTGCCCGAATACCGCGCTTTGCGCGCCGAAGCGGGGTCATTTCTCAATCTCTGTTACAACCCCTCTATGGCCGTTGAAATCACGCTGCAGCCCCTGCGCCGTTTTGATCTGGATGCGGCTATTCTCTTTTCCGATATTCTGGTTATTCCGCATGCGCTCGGCCAAGGTCTCGATTTTGTTGAAGGCGAGGGGCCGGTTCTGCCGCCACTGCAAACCATCGCGGATTTTGATTTGCTTGACGTTTCCGGCTTCGAGCAAAAACTTGCGCCGGTTTACGAAACCCTTTCGCGCCTTAAAAAAGAACTTCCGGCCGACAAAACGCTCATCGGTTTTGCGGGCGCACCCTGGACAGTTGCCTGTTATATGCTGCATGGCCGCGGCGGCGGAAAATTCGAACGCGCAACAGAAATGGCAGCCGCGGATCCTCAGGGGTTTAAAACCTTTCTCCTCAAACTCGCCGATGTCACGGCGGCTTATCTGATTTCACAAATAAAACACGGTGCCGATACCGTGCAGATTTTTGACAGCTGGGCTGCGCTGGTGCCGGATGAACGTTTTTATGATCATATCATCGCACCGACGATGCGTATCGTATCGGCGATCAGAGCGGTCTATCCCGATGTGCCCATCATCGGCTTTCCCCGTCAGGCGGGGCGGCATTATGCAGATTATGCTGCACAAACCGGTGTTTCCGCGCTGGGCCTTGACCCGCAGGCAGATATTTCGGCGATGCCCAAAAATATATGCCTGCAAGGCAATCTGGACCCGCAATTGCTTTTGGTGGGCGGCGATGATATGCGCGCGGCGGTCATGCGTATCATGGATGCTGCAGCGGGCAGACCCTTTATCTTCAATCTGGGCCACGGCGTTATCAAGGAAACCCCGCCCGAACATGTCACGGCCTTGATATCCCTTGTTCGCCACCACAAACGCGCCATATGAAGGGGCTGATTTTAAACGGAGCCTTCTCATGACAGACCAAAACCAGAAAATAGCCGTTGTGCTGATGAATCTTGGCGGCCCGCTGCAGGAAGCGGATATCAAGCCGTTCTTGTTTAATTTCTTCATGGATAAAAATATTATCGGTGCCCCCTTGCCCATCCGCTGGCTGCTGGCGAAATGGATTTCGTTTAGCCGGGGGCGCGGCGCGGCCAAAACATCCTATGCGGCATTGGGTGGGAAATCGCCGCTGCTTGAAAACACCCGCGCGCAGGCCGCTGCACTGGAAACGCTTTTGCAAAAATCCTGGCCGGCGCTCAAAGTTTTTGTGACGATGCGATATTGGCATCCGCTGTCGCCAGAAGTTGTGCGCGCGGTCAAAGATTTCGGCGCAGCGCGGGTTATTCTTTTGCCGCTGTACCCGCAGTTTTCAACCACCACCAGTTTCTCATCCATTCAAAACTGGCAGCGTGAAACAAAAGCCGCAGGATTTGATACGCCAACTGATAAAATCTGCTGTTATCCTTATCAGGCGGGGTTTATATCCGCCTCCGCCGAACTGATCCGCCAAAAACTGGCCGGGGCGCCGCCGAAAACCCGCGTGCTTTTTTCCGCACATGGGCTGCCTGAAAAAATTGTCGCGGGCGGTGATCCGTATCAACATCAATGCGAACAGACGGCGCAAAAAATTGTCGATGCACTGGGTATTGACGGCCTCGACTGGCAAATCTGCTATCAAAGCCGCGTCGGCCCGCTGAAATGGATAGGCCCGTCAACCGAAGAAGCGCTCGATAAAGCGGCCGCCGACGGCGTCGGGGTTCTTGTCTACCCGCATGCTTTCGTGAACGAGCATGTCGAAACGCTGGTCGAAATCGAAGAAGAATACCGCGAATACGCGCATGAAAAAGGCGTCCCCTATTTTGCCCGCGTGCCGACTGTGGCAACGCATCCGGATTTTATCGCGGGCCTTGCCGCGCTGGTCGAAGACAGGCTGGCGGGCACGCAATGGCAACGCGTCTGTCCCGCAACCTTCAAACGCTGCGGCTGCGCGCTTTAACAAAACAAAGGATTAAAGGCTATGCAGGATTTCGTCGCGACATATTATCTCTGGTTCAAGGCATTACATTTGATCGCGCTGATTTCGTGGATGGCGGGCATTTTTTATCTGCCGCGGCTTTTTGTTTATCATGCCGAAGCCGAAAAAGGCTCCGAACTGTCCGAAACGCTGAAAATCATGGAGCGCAAACTGCTCAAGATCATCATGAACCCCGCCATGATCGCCACATGGGTTCTGGGTCTGCTGCTGCTGCATTCAAACATCGGCCTGATGACGGGACAGGGCTGGATGCATGCCAAGCTTTTGCTGGTGGTGCTGATGAGCGGGTTTCACGGCTATCTGGCCTATACGCGCAAAGTATTCCTGCGCGATGAAAACAAAAAATCACATAAATTTTACCGGAAAATAAACGAAGTACCGACGCTGCTGATGATCGCCATTGTCATTCTGGCGGTCGTCAAACCATTCTAAAATCCGTCCGTGGTCTATGTGGGGCAATGCCGTTAAGCGCACGCTTTTTTTCGACATATCCCTTATTCGCGCGGTTAAAAGAACGCATATAATCTGCGCGCTTTTCACTGCTCGGGTGTGCAAAAAACATGCTTTCGACGGTCTTCAGCGCACCAAAAGCCAGTCGCAGACCGGTCGGCTCGTCTTTGCCGAGAGCAACGGTTTCTTTTTCGAAAAAAGCAACCGCTTCCGGCACAACGCCCGATACCAGCAGCGCATGGCGGTCACATTCGCGTTCCTTGTATTGCTGCAATTTTGCGTTTGCGGCGGTATGCCCGGCAAAGGCTGCCGCTGCGTAAAAAATACCGCCCAGATAATTTCCGGCCAATCCAAGCTGAATACCAACGCTGATATGGGTTGCAACAGCCGTGCCCGATACAACGCCCGGCAGACTGTTGGTATGTCCAAATTTTCCGTGGCCCAGTTCATGCGCCAAAATATGGTTCAGCAGCTCCGGTGTTTGTTTTTCAAGAAACTCGCTGTTTAGCTCAATCAAAAGATCCTGTTTCTTGCCGAGATTAAGATCGATGATACCTGCAAAAGTCGTATTTTTGCCCACGTGTATCAGCGGCGCTTTCTCCAGTCCGACTTCCCCGCTCAGGCGGCGCAGCTGCAGGGGTAGTTCAGAGTGGGCTGGATAATTCTCCCTGAAGCGCACGATATCTGCTGGAATATTCGGGTCGTAGGTATTTTGCGGCAAAATCTTTTTCTTGTAATTCGTGTAGCTGCTGCGGCGCAGGTATGTCACCACACCACTCAGAACGGCAACACCCAAGACGGCGTCCGAAACGCCGCTTGTCATCGCGCTCATACCGACCGAAAGCGCGAAAAGGGACACTTGTCCGAGCAGCGGGAGGATGCGGCCCTTGATTTTCTCCTTGCGCGATAACAATTGGTGCTCGGGCTTGCCGAGAGGGTTATGAAAATCGGTATTATTTGCAAAGTTCGAAAAGGCGCGCAGCATACTTATGCCCCCAGAGCCGTATTAGACAGCCTATTTTATCACGCTTAAAATATTATGTCAAAAACAGGGCGGGCAATAACGCATGGCCGTTGACAGTCATATGGAATTTTGATACCTTAAGGATATCCGCCGAAAAAAGACTTTTCCGTCTTTTGATATCCTCCTGATATATCGGACAGTTTCCGGCGTGACTTTTGTGCATTCGGCACAATCTTTTCTGACATCCCCTCTCCATTTTCTCCCGGGCTTCCAGATAGAGACCAGACCAACCAGACAAAATTCAACGAAAGAGTATCCCAGTGGTAAAACGCTCACGGCATTCCGGCTCCCGCCACGGCGGCAATGGAAACGGTAATCATCATGGCAACGGCGGTGGACATGGCACGCCCTATGAACCGACAGCCGAAGAACTCGCCGCTGAAGAAGAAGCCGCCGCCCGCCGCGACCCCAACGTCAAGCCGATGGATCTGCAAGAGCTGAAAAGCAAATCCCCCGCCGATCTTTTGGTCTATGCCGAAGAACTGGGCATCGAAAACGCCTCCACGCTGCGCAAACAGGAAATGATGTTTGCCATCCTCAAGCGCCTTGCCGAACAGGATATTCCCATTTCCGGCGCAGGCGTGCTCGAGGTCTTGCAAGACGGTTTTGGCTTCCTGCGCAGCCCCGAAGAAAACTACCTGCCCGGCCCCGACGATATTTACGTCTCCCCCAGCCAGATCAAGCGTTTCAGCCTGCGTACCGGTGATACGGTCGAAGGTGAAATCCGCGCCCCCAAAGACAACGAGCGCTACTTTGCCCTTCTGCGCGTCAACCAGATCAATTTCGAAGCGCCGGAGCAGATCAGGCACCGCATTAACTTCGATAACCTGACCCCGCTTTATCCCGACCGTAAAATCAAACTGGAACTGGACGACCCCACCGCCGGCACGATCGGCGCGCCACGCCGTAACAAAGGCCCCGTACAGGTACAGTTGCAGCGCGTGATCGAACTGGTATCGCCGCTTGGCTTTGGCCAGCGCGCGCTTATCGTTGCGCCGCCGCGTACGGGTAAAACGGTGATGATGCAAAACATCGCCAACTCTATCGAAACCAACCACCCCGATGCTTATCTGATCGTTTTGCTGATCGACGAGCGTCCGGAAGAAGTCACCGACATGGCACGTTCGGTAAAGGGCGAAGTCATTTCATCCACCTTTGACGAGCCCGCCGCGCGTCACGTACAAGTTGCCGAAATGGTGCTGGAAAAAGCCAAACGCCTTGTCGAACATAAACGTGATGTTGTCATCCTGCTCGATTCCGTCACGCGTCTTGGCCGCGCCTATAACACGGTTGTGCCGTCGTCGGGTAAAGTCCTGACCGGCGGTGTTGATGCCAACGCCCTGCAGCGCCCCAAGCGTTTCTTTGGTGCGGCGCGTAACATTGAACAGGGCGGGTCACTCACGATCATTGCAACCGCACTGATCGATACAGGCTCCCGCATGGACGAGGTCATTTTTGAAGAATTCAAAGGTACAGGTAACGCCGAGATCGTGCTTGACCGCAAAATCTCCGACAAGCGCGTCTTCCCTGCCATCGACATTCAAAAATCGGGCACCCGTAAAGAAGAACTTCTGGTCGATGACGGCATGCTCAGCAAGATGTGGATCCTGCGCAAGCTGATGTCTTCGATGGGTACTGTCGATGCCGTCGAATTCCTGATCGACAAAATGAAAGACACCAAAAACAACGATGAATTCTTTAAACTGATGAACCAGTAAAAAGAGTTCTTGCCGAAACAAAAAGGCGCCCTTTACGGGGCGCCTTTTTGTTATCGTTCCTGCCGCGTGTTTATTTATCTGAGTGGTTTGTGCGGCGTACTTCCTGCCACTGGCATTTTCCGTCTGCGGGGCCTGCACTTTCGGCACCGCCTGTACCATCGGTGATAAGCGAAATCACACGCGGATCTTCGAGGTATCCGTTATGCGCGGTCAGCGGATCGGCGAAGCTTGCCGCACCTAGAATATCACGCTGCTGCGCCACATTGATGCTGACATTCGCCAGGCGCGGGCAAACGCGGCTGTCGATATATTGCTGTGCGAAATCGTCTTGTACCGGATACGATAAAATATCGTTGGGGTCGCTGAGGGCGACAATATTAAGGCGGCGCAAAATACGTTCCTGCTGGCGCTCCCCGTTTGCTGTGCAATAGGCGCGGTATTGCCCTGTGACCTTGGCTTCGGCGCGTCCCATTTGCAGCAGCGGCAGCTGATTGGCGAGCATGAAAACCGTAAAATCTTTGTGGCGAACGATACCGCGAATACTTTCCAGACGGCTGCCGGCAAGAGCGCTGCTGCTGTCTGTGGCAAAAGACTGCAAAGTATCAAGCGTAATGCGGCTGCCCAAACTATGTGTCACAAAGAAATAATCATCCTGCGCGATTGAAGCGAGATCTGTTTTCTGCCAGTCATAACAAGCATGCCGCCCTGCCCGTGACGGCAGGCCGTGCCAGTCGTTTGAAAACATCCAGCAAACAGATTCGCGCACCGCGGCGGTGATTTTGGCATGACCGCTGCCCATATAAATCAGCAGATCCGGCACAGTCGCATTCATGAACCCCTTCAGCGTGTGGTTGATGCCGCTGCGGCCCAGTCCTTCGGTATTGGCAGTATCATAAAGAATAAGCTTCTTTTCATTCTCGGTAATCGCCGACCAGGTCAGTTCGTAAAACAGCAGGCTGCGCTTGCCGTCGCGGCTGACATGGCGGGTGACGCGCAGGGTGCCCAGATCCGGCTCGCGGCTATCTGGCTCTTTGGCAAGATCGGGGGCGACCAGCCGGATGTTTTTGACTTCAGGGTCGACGATATCAAGTTCCAGCGCCGCAACCAGCCGGTCACGAAAACGATTTGAATAGCCTGTTGTGTGGTGGCTGACGCCATGCACCATCAGCACTTTGGTTGCGCCAATGGTACCGTCGACATGCTGCGCAAGGCTTTGACGGAGGCCGGTGAATTTAGGCCCCTGCATTTGGCATTGCCGCGTATCTTCGACTTTACGGTCCAGAACGGCTTCGGCAATCCCGCGCGAAATACCGGCGCAGCCGCCGAGCGCTGTGCAGAGAGCAACACAAAAAACAAAACACCGCAGCCTGCGCCAAAACCGCATTACAGGCTCACCCCTATCTTTTGCAGGGCAGCGCTCAGCCATTCGGGGCGCGGCTGGCTAAGAAAGGCAAAAACAATCCAGAGCAGCAGCGTAACAGGCATGCCGATCCAGCCCTGCCGTCCGGCGGCAGGAAGCCCGTGTTCTTTGACCTGTACGGTCTGCGGCAGAATTTTCTTCAGTGCCTTCGCCGCGAAAATTTTGACAGCAATCACGGCAATGCCGCAGCCGATCACCCAGACAAGAACGTCTATGGCCAGCAAATGCTGCTCCAGCCGCTGACTGACCATCAGGCCGCGCACGGCTTCACGCGCCGGTGTCATGAAATAAGCCGCATAAGCGGCACCGGCAGCCGCTGCACCAACAGCAAGCCCTTTCCAGCGCGGCCCTTCGGCAAGCGCCAGCAAGGCCAGATCGGCATAACGGATTGTTGCCTTGGCGAATTTATCCGTCACCACCAGCGGGTATTCTTTTTTGAGCTTTTGGTAGACATGTCCCTTACTGTGGTGCGTAAGCCCCGCCAGAACCTGCCGTATCATTTTAAACCGGCAGGCGCTGGCCACCAGTGCGGCTGCGGCCAGCGGGCCTTTTGATAGTTTCACAAGCGCGCTGACGCCGGGCTTGATATAGGTATCCAGCAGCGGTTCAATCTCGATAATCCGGCCGTGCAATCCGGCCACAACGGCGGGATGTGTTTTACCGATGATCGAAAATTCAACCTGCGCCACGGGCAAAAGCGCTGCATAGGGCAGGATGAGTTTATCCCCTGCAATTTCCGGCACCAGCCGCAAAATCTCTGCATGTCCTTCGGTGGCTGTTTTCTGGACGCCCAGCAGCTCGACAACTTCGATGACTTCGGGCAGCGTCATTTTACGCTCCAGCTCGAACGTAGCCTCAACATGCCAATGGGCATCAAAAATATGCGTCCAGAAACCCGTGCGGTCGCATTCGGTGCAGCTGGTGCGTCCCTGTCCGGTACAGACGGCACAGCGCAAAAATTTCTGACCCTGACAGGTCATACACATGCTGCGTCCCGTACCGCTGCATTTTGTGCAGGGCATGCGCGTACCGTCTGCGCGCTGTTGCTGGCCCGTGGCATAGCAAACCGGGCACTGGGTGAATCCGTTACCGACGCAGCCGGTACAGGGGGCGCTGCCGCTGGCGTTGCAGGTTTTGCAGGGGTTTGTTGTGGCGCCGTTGCATTTGAGGCATTTATCAACCACGCTGTATTGTTCATGCGCGGCGGCCAGCTTGAAGCGGAAAGGCTTTTCGCCAAAGCTTCGGCCCGGCTTTTTATCCAGAAATTCGCCAATCTCTGCCTGCACGGTTGCGTCATTTGCCAGCACGATGGCGCGCGCCACCGAATCCGCCATGACGGCTTCTTTGGTGGGCATTGTCTTTCCGGCAGGCTGGTTACCGCTGCGCTGGCTGGACGTCATATCCGGCTTCATCTCGATCAGCATCTGCGCATGCACGACATGAACCTGCGTATCATGCTTGACCAGCCGCACCTGATCGGCTTTTACGCCGTTGCCGTCCAGCATCAGGGCGAGTTCTTTTGTCCCCTTGAGCGGGATCAGAAAATGTTCTTCGGCAGGTTCTGGGGGCAGCTGTTCAAGACGCGACATGACGGAACCATAAAGTCAGAGTGAAAAAATCAGCCGAGATGCGCCTTCAGATGTCTGCGCGTCCGGTCATTGGCGGTTTCGGCCATCGCACCGTCGTAATGCTCCCCGCCAACGCGGGCAAAGGCATGATCCACACCCTGATAAACATGCAGCGTTACATGGGGCTTGTTCAGCAGGGCATCCACGATTTTCTTTTGCGCGTCCGGCGGCACAAACTTGTCTTTTTCGGCGATGTGCATCAACAGCGGGCGGCCGATATTGCCCGCCTCGTCCAGCAATGTATCCAGACCAACGCCGTAATAGCTGACGTTCGCATCCGCATCCGACCGCGTCGCCATCAGATAGGCAAGCTTGCCGCCAAGGCAGTACCCGATACTGCCGACTTTACCGCTAGCACCGTCCAGCACGCGCGCGGCGGCAAGGGTAGATTTAAGATCTTCAACGCCCAGATCAACATCAAAACCGCCAAAAAGCTCAAAGGCGCGTTTCCATTCCGCTTCGCTGCGGTCGGTGAGCTGAATGTCCGGCTCCTGCCGCCAGAACAGATCGGGGCAAACGGCAATATAGCCTTCTTTGGCCAGACCGTCACAAATCGCGCGCATCACATCGTTTACGCCAAAAATTTCCTGAATAACGATAACCGCGGGAAAAGGCCCTGCACCCGCAGGTGCGGCAACATAAGCCGAAAAAGACCCGCCGTCATGCGCCTGAATGGTGATGTTTTTTGTCATGTTTTGCCCCCTGTTCCGGCTTGTTTTTATGCCGCCCTACAGACTACCTGTTTGAGCCGGAGCGTCAAGCATCGGCAGCGCTCTATTCGTCGTTTGCGGGGGGCCTTTGGGTGCTGCGCCGCTCTGCGCGCAGCATTTCCCGAAACCTTTGCGCGGAGGTGACAGGCGCAAGGCAGCGCGGCCCGCTGCAAATCCATGCCGCGGTCGTATCTGCCTTTTTACCGTAAGCAGGATGCTCCGCCGGCAATCCTGCCGCGTCTTCTATGCATATCACTGTCGCCGCCGGCAAAGACAGGGCGCGAAGGACGTCCATAAAAGCGCCGCCCGCGGCATCTTCGCCGGTCACGACAATGTTCAGCGGCTGTGCCAGATCCAGCGCGGCTTCGACCATGGCCGCCCGCGGAAAAAGATTTTGCAGCGCCGCGCCCGCAAATGTCGTTGCGGTTTGGCGGGCGGTTTCATACCAGACGGCGGCACCCGTCAAACCACCCAGCCGCGTCAGCGCGCGGATAAAAACGGCATTGCCCGATGGCAGGGCGTTGTCGTCTGCGTGGCGCGGGCGCTGGGGCAGGCAGACTTCTTGCGGCGGGCTCATATAAAAACCGCCGTCTGCTGCGCCGAAGGTGTCCATCGTTTTTTTTGCAATAGCGGCAGCGTCCTGCAAATAAAGCTCGTCGCGCGTTGCCTCATAAAGCGCGGTGGCGGCGGCACAAAGATGGGCGTAATCGTCAAGCCGCGCCACTGGCCCTGCCAGACCGTCACAGCGGCTGCGCAGCCACGTACCGTCTGTCTGGTATAAAAACTTCTTGAGGTATTGGTAAGCAGAAACCGCCGCCGCGCGCCAGTCGGCGCGATCAAAAACAAAAGCCGCTTTGCAAAGGGCTTCGACCAAAAGCGCATTTGCGCTGCAAACGACCTTGTCATCACGTGCGGGCGGTTCGCGCCGCGCGCGTTCAAACCGCAGCTTGCGGCAAAGCGCATCAAGCCGCTTTTCTTCCGCATCGCCCTGCCATGCGGCCTGACGCAGACGGTTCGGAATGCTAAACCCCGGCTGACCCGGCCAATTGCCAAATCGGGTAATGTCATAGACAGCACAGAAATTTTCGGCATCCGCACCAAGAATTTCTGCCACATCGCCGGCGCGCCAGATATAAAACGCGCCTTCTTCCTTGCTGCCGCTGGCGGGCTCCAGACTGTCTGCATCAAGGCTGCTGGCAAAGGCAGTCAGGCCGTCTTCGGTCACGGTCATATCGCGCAGCAGCCAATCAACCGTTTGCGCCAGACGGGCGGCAAACAAAGGGCTTTGCGTATCACGGTAAACTTCGGCCAGAACAGAAATAAACAGGGCGTTATCTGTCAGCATTTTTTCAAAATGCGGAATTTCCCATGCGCCGTCGACGGTATAGCGGCAAAACCCGCCGCCGATATGGTCGTAAATACCGCCCTGACACATGGATGTCAGGCTATGCACCACGGCGGCCTTGTATTTATCGAGACCGCTGCGGATATGGCACGCCCACAAAAGAGAAAGCGCGGGCAGGCAGGGAAATTTTGCCCCCTCCGCACCGCCCATGCCGCCATATAGCGGATCATAGTATTGCAAAAGCGCATCGCCGATTTGCGCGCTCTGGGCTGGCAGCGGCAGCGCACCGGTGTCGGGTTTGTATATCGCTTCCAATGCGCGGGCAATACTGCGGCTGTTGTGGGTGATTTTGTCAGGCTCCAGCATAAAAGATTCTGAAACGCCGCGTAAAACATCACGAAAGGACGGCAGACCATGCCGGGCATGCGGCGGAAAGTAAGTGCCGCCCCAAAAGGCCTCCCCCGACGGCGTTAAAAAAATAGTGAGCGGCCAGCCGCCCTGCTGCCCCATCAGCGCGAGCGCGTTCTGATAGAGCGCATCGACATCCGGCATCTCTTCGCGGTCGACTTTGATATTCACAAAGGATGTGTTCATCAGGTCTGCGGTGGCCGGGTCTTCAAAACTTTCATGCGCCATGACATGGCACCAGTGACAGGCGGCATAGCCGATAGACAGCAAAACAGGCTTGTTTTCGCTGCGCGCGCGGGCAAAAGCATCCTGCCCCCAGGGCATCCAGTGCACGGGGTTGTCTTTATGCTGGCGCAGATAGGGGCTTGCCGCACTGCCGAGCAAATTCATCTTGTCGCCCTCAACATCATGGCCTAGTTTAGCCAAAGACAAAGGATTCTGCCATGCACAACGACAGCCTTGACGAAAAACCCTATTTCAGGCGGCATGTTTTTTGCTGCGGCAACGAACGTCCGGCGGGGCATCCGCGCGGCTGCTGCAAGGAAAGGGGCGGCGTGGATTTGCGCAATTACCTCAAATCCCGCGTCAGCGAACTTAAAATAGAAGGCATACGCGTGAATATGGCGGGCTGCCTTGATCGCTGCGAACTGGGCGCGGTCATGGTCATTTACCCCGAAGGCGTATGGTATACCTATGCATCGCGCGAAGACATCGATGAAATTACAGACAAGCACCTGATGCGCGGCGAAATTGTCGAACGCCTGCTTTTGACGAACGAGCAAAAAGAACTGCGCGCCGAACAAAAAACCGGCGGGTCATGCGGCGGCGGTGCCGCATGCGGCTGAGGCCATGAGCACGATTTTTGCGCTTGCTTCCGGCGCGCTGCGCGCGGGGGTGGCCGTGGTTCGCGTTTCCGGTTCTGGTGCGCGGCAAAGCCTTGCTGTGCTGTGCGGTAAGAAAAACCCGCGCCCGCGCCATGCCTATTATGTGACGATTACAGACCCCTTATCCGGCGCACAGATTGACCGCGCACTGGTAATTTATTTTGCCGCGCCTGCCAGTTTCACCGGCGAAGATGTTGTCGAATACCATGTGCATGGTGGCCGCTCTGTTATTGAATCTCTCCTGGCTGCTCTGGGGCGTATAGAAGGTTTTTGTATGGCGGCACCCGGCGAATTTACGCGCCGCGCCTTTGAAAACGGCAAGCTGGATTTGACCGAAGCCGAAGCCATCGCCGATTTGATCGATGCGGAAACCGAAGCGCAGCGTCTGCAAGCGCTCGGCCAGCTGGGCGGTGCCCTCGGCGCGCTGTATCAAGGGTGGACAGACCGCCTGTCCGGTATTCTTGCGCATCAGGAAGCCGATATTGAATTCCCCGAAGATGACCTGCCGCAGGGTTTGTCAAATGCCCTTGCGCCAAAAATCGAAGAGCTGCGCGGTGAAATATCCGCCCATCTAAACGACAACCGGCGCGGCGAGCGTCTGCGCAGCGGTGTCATGGTTGCGATTATCGGGGCGCCAAATGCGGGTAAATCATCGCTGCTGAATGCGCTTGCCGCGCGTGATGCGGCGATTGTATCCGAAGAAGCCGGCACCACGCGCGATGTTATCGAAGTCCATCTTGATCTGGGCGGCTATCCGGCCATTCTGGCCGATACCGCAGGCCTGCGCGAAACAGACCAGACAATCGAAGCCGAGGGTATCCGCCGTGCGCAAGCCCGTGCGCGCGACGCCGATCTTAAAATCGCGCTGTTCGACGCCACACAAGAAAAGCCCGATGCGGCAACCATGGCGCTGGTCGACGATAAAACGGTTGTTGTCCTGTCCAAAACAGATTTAGGCGTCCGGCTGCCGCTGCAGGGTCATCCGCTATCGGTTAAAACCGGCGCGGGAATGGAAGAGTTTCTGAAGGCGCTCACGGCGCGGCTGGGTGCCGTTTTGGGCAGCAGCACCGCCGGCGCACCGGCGCTCACGCGCGAACGTCACCGCGCCGCGCTCGAAGAAACGCGCGAACATCTTGCACGTGCAGCCACAGCCACCCTGCCGGAGCTGGCGGCGGAAGATCTGCGTATGGCGCTGCGGGCGCTGGGGCGCATTACGGGGCGCGTACATGTCGAAGAATTGTTGGACAAAATTTTCCGCGATTTCTGTATCGGAAAATAACAGTCGGATTCGCCTGAATGCGGCGCCCGCGCGCTGAAGTGTCTGTAATCGCGCGCGGATTTCAAATACTTGCCAAAGCGGCGAAAACCGTCTACGTATAGTCGAAACCCCCAGACATCCGCATGCTTGCATGCCAGGTACGAGGTTTCACCGTATCCGCAAGGCCAAAAGCCGAACGGGTTTTTCGTGCGCCCCTTTACCGGAGAATAGCTGCTATGAGAATTGAAGCCGAACCCAAGCTTGATTTCGACGATGTCCTGATCCGCCCCAAACGCTCGCGCCTCAAATCCCGCGCCGAAGTCGATGTCAGCCGTACCTTCAGAATGCCGCACGCAGGCGTTGAAGTGACCGGCGTGCCGGTCATTGCGGCCAATATGGACACTGTGGGCACGCTTAAAATGGCGGCGGCATTGGCGGAATACGATATCTTTACCGCGCTTCACAAGCATATCCCGCTTGAAGATATGAAAGCGGCGGATATTTCCGGTGCGTTTTCTTTTGTGACCTTTGGTATTGATGACATCACCAAAATCGACAATGTGATGAGCACGCTGGGCAGCAATTCGATCAATAAAATCTGCCTTGATGTCGCAAATGGTTATACCGAATATTTCCTCGATTTCATCAAGCGGGTGCGTGATCACCATCCGGGCAAGGTTATCATGGCCGGTAACGTCGCCACGCCGGATATGACCGAAGCCCTGATTTTGGCAGGTGCCGATATCGTCAAGGTCGGTATCGGCCCCGGCTCTGCCTGCATGACGCGCGCGATGACGGGCATTGGCTATCCGCAAATCTCGGCGATCATTGAATGCGCGGATGCGGCGCATGGCCTCTCCGGATTTATCTGTGCCGACGGCGGCTGTAAAATGCCGGGCGATGTGTCCAAGGCCTTTGCGGCCGGGGCGGATTTCGTCATGCTCGGCGGTATGTTCGCCGGTCATACTGAAACGCTGAGCGAAGAGCAGCTTGCGGCGCTGGCCGAAAACGATAACCAGATCGAATACTACGGCATGTCGTCCGAAGTTGCGATGAACAAATACGCGGGCGGTATGGCAAAACACCGTGCTTCCGAAGGACGTGTCGTGCGCATCGATTACAAAGGCGACGTCGCCCATACCGTTCAGGAAATCCTGGGCGGCCTGCGCAGCGCTTGCACCTATGTCGGCGCATCACGGCTGAAAGAATTCTCCAAACGCGCGACCTTTGTGATCAAGAAATAGTGTCGCCAGTAGGCTAGGCTCTCTCTGAAGAGTTTGAGTCCACCGAGTCGAGACCATGTGGTTAATATTTATCATGCTCAAAAAGCTGCAGGTGCTTTACCTTTAGCTTTTTTGAGCATGGAGCCTTTATTTTTCGCGGTATTTTCTTACTTGCTGCTATATAATTTAAAGATAAGCACTCTCAACAGAAGTCCCAGTTGAGATTTATTTAAGGAAAAAAACCCATGACGAATATAGCATCCGCAACTTCTAAGCGTTATCAGGGCGGATGGCTTTTGTCGCCTTCTTATGATCTGACTTTTATATTTGGCGTTCTGGGGCTGGCCTTAGTTTCGGGACTTTTTGTTTTGGCGCGGCCTGACCTATTTCTATACGTGATGCTTGCTGACTTGTGGCTTTTGGGGTACCACCACGTGATTTCAACATTTACAAAATTGGCAGGCACGAAAGAAGATCGCCGCGAAAACCGCTTTCTTATCTTCTACCTGCCATTTATCATTCTCGCAGTAGTCGGCTCGCTGGCGGCGGGTTTAGGCGTATGGACGGTTATTACAATCTACTTCTTTTGGCAGTGGTACCACTATGTTCGACAATCCTATGGGATTGCAACTTTCTACCTCCGTAAGCAAGAAAAGCCCTCACCTTATGTGCAGGAAGAGAAGTGGATCAATAATTTTGTAGTCTGGTCTGTGCCTATTTGGGGTGTTCTTTACCGTTGTCATCAAGGCTGGGATGAATTTCTCTTTCACGAAATTTGGATGCCATCTGTACCGCTTGTGGCTGTACAGATGGCGGGCGCTGTTGCAGCAGTGTCTACAGCCCTGTGGCTGCTGACCTGCGCTGTTGCTTGGCAGCAATCAAGGCTGTCTTTGGCCCGCAATCTTTTTATTGCTTCGCATATTTGCGCTTTTTATATAGGCTATGTCGTTATTGATAGCATTAATATTGGCTGGCTCGTCGCGAACATTTGGCACAACGCTCAGTATGTTTTGTTTGTTTGGCTCTATAATACAAATCGCTTTAAGGGGACGACTCACGCGGCGGGGGTGATGGCTTACCTTAGTCAACGTACCCCAGTACGCGTTTTTATATATTTTTCCTTCTGTCTTTTGGCCACAACGATAGTTTACAGTAGTATGATCTACGGGTATAGCTGGGTTTTCGGCGACGATAAAGAACTGCTCACACTTCTATATATCATGACCTTTCAGGCCGTGAACTTCCATCATTATGTGGTTGATGCAAAGATATGGAAGGCAAGAAATCCGAAGAATATTTCCGTCATGAACGTCCGCGGCGCATGACGTATAATCCAGCGCAGAGATTGCCTGGGCTGGAGGGCTTGCGCGCCCTGGCAATTATGCTCGTGTTTCTGCGACATAATTCATATTTCTTTCTTGAGAAACAGGGAAAAGTAGCGGAACCAGCATGGCTCTGGAATTTTATGCTGAACGGCTGGATTGGGGTTGATCTTTTTTTTGTTCTTTCTGGTTATCTTATTTCTGCTTCTTTGTTGCGCATACACCAGCACGACTGGAAACTCTATGCACAAAAGCGGTTTTTGCGCATCGCGCCTGCATATGTTGTGGTTTTGGCACTCTGTGTCACGGGAGCTTTTCCTTTTTATCTTGTCCCTTCAGAAAGCTTGTCCTGGCGCATCTTTTACCACCTACTTTTCTTGCAAGATTATTTTCCAGCAAATATCAACGTTGTTTTCTGGTCACTGGGTGTGGAGGAAAAGTTTTATATCGTCGCACCATTTCTAGTTTTATTTCTGGCAGGCCGCGGCGAAAAAAAGTCGCCATATCGTCTGATTTTTTGGATTGTTGGTTTGATAGCCACGGGTGCTCTACTACGTATTTTTTCTTTTCTCTTGGCGAACCCACAAAATTATGCGGCTTTTTTTGAAAGCGCTCGCGCGCCGTTTCATGCTAATTGGGAAACTCTATTGCTGGGTGTTGCGATCGCCATCTGGCAAAAAAAGAAAGGCGCCGCAACCCTGTCTCAAGGTAGAAATAGTTTCTATGCAGGGTTGGCGGCGATGATCTTGCTGGTGGTCTCGCATGAGATGATGGAGACGATTGGGCTTTTTGACGCTACATTACAGCCGATTATTGTGGCTGGATGCGCCGCGCTTTTGGTTTTTTCTGTCGTTGCTGGCTATAACAGCCGCTTACTCGATAACCGAGTTGCACAATATTTATCACGAATATCATATAGCTTTTATCTGGTACATTTCCCTCTCGCACCGATGGCATATCATTTGTGGTCAGCTTTAGATGTGGGATCTTTTATGCTTTATACCTTAGGATATTTTTGTATTAGTCTTATTGCTGCAACCACGCTTCACTTTTCTATTGAGAAGCCTTTTCTGGATATAAAATCCCGACTTTCCACGCAAGCTCTGACCAACAGTTAGTATAAAAACGCCGCAGGAGAGAGTTATTCCCCTGCGGCGCCCGCAGTGTGAAACGCGGCTTGTTAGGGCGCGTTCTTTTTGGGTCGATAGCAAGGGCAGATTAGATGCTCTGGCATCGGCACGGGCTCTTGCGGCTGAACCAAGGCAACGGCTGCGCCGAAGTCTTTACGGCAGCAACCGCCCGCCTCGATCAGGGTGGATAGTTTTGACATATGTTATCTCCTTTCAAGGGGGTTCACGTGTCAAAGCCTATACGCCGGCCCAAGGCCGCGGGTTACAGCGGATAACATGGAAAATAAAAACCCCGCTTCCGGAGGCCGGTAAGCGGGGTTGTTTTTTTGTTTTTAAGTTTGAGCCTTCACTGGGAAGGGCGATGCGGGCCGGATTTTTTGTGCTTAAGGTGGGCCTATATTGATTATTATTGTTTTTATGTGGATAGAAACCCCCCGGCTCCCTGCATCTAAGCAAGGGTATTATAACATTCGGGCGTTCAAAAAAGCAAACATTTTTTCATAAGTTTAAAATTATCTTTGCAAGAGATAAAACATAATTTTAATTCAAACTAATATTGTTACCGCGCAACTATGTTA